>NZ_JBZUIY010000003.1:0-9104 GCF_058599365.1 Acinetobacter sp. CAU_H_78 | reverse complement strand
TCTTAGAAGTGAATAATACTGTCTCAGATAATAAAATGCAACAATAAATGAGACAATTTTACTTATGCCTGAGACGTCTCATCTACGTATACCCTTGCGGATCAAAAAATCCTTGAAATACCACCTGAACCGCAAAGGGGATCAATTGCACACCAAAACCTAAGCCACGTACGTGAATGAAAATAGATTCTCAAGAGAGTTGTCCACTTTCATTCACGTACGCACTGCTTGGATTCTTATTTTCGCTTGATTTCAGCTTTGGCTGATGCCCCAGCTTCAAATGACCAACCTTGTCCTTGTGCTTTCACGTAGGTATCACAACCAACGGCAAGGAACATGACGGCAAGTAAAGCAAAAATAACTTTCCAAACATTCTTCGATAATTTCATGTTATTCAACCTCTAAACTATTGTTTCAATCTCTATTTATCTATTTAGAATTAAGCCCAAAAAAATGATGCGATTTGCTGTGTAATATCGCCAACCCTACAGGGGGTCACATCACAATGGAGGTGAAATTGCTTCCATAAAAAAATCCGCCTTCTTAGGGCGGATCTTCTGCTGTTACGCAATGTGTTGCTACATTGCTTCGTTGTATAAAGTACTTTTTACAATCTAAGTCATTGCGTCATTCTCCTTTCTTTCAGGCACAAAAAAGCCCGCTTTGGATTGCGGGCTTCGTCTATAGCTTTTATAACTTTTGAGTGGCTTTGAAGGTATTTCAAAAGTTTTCAGGCACAAAAAAAGCACAACCTTCGTTGCGCTTTAAATGGCTCAATTTTGGATTATAAGATTTTTTCCGAAATTTCGACCATCTTATATGAAAATAGCGGATACTTTTCTTGCGCAGGTCAAGATTCATCATTGACCAATCCATTTGGCTTTAATTTTCCAGCCTCCTTCTATCCATCTATAAGTCTTCCTTTATGAATTAATCCAATACCGCACGTATCACTCGACCAAACAAGCTACGGCGTTTCTGTGGTTCAGGCTGTTCTTCCTGAATGATCGGCTTAGGCTCAGGCGTTGGTTGGGGTGGGGGTTGTATTGGCTCAGGTGTTGACTCCTGTACCTGTTCAGCTTGTGGCTGTGGTTTAGGTGCGCCAAGTAACCGCTGTAAGGATTCAATTTGTTCATCCTTAGCATTCAATTGGTCATTTTTAGCCTTCAACTCTTCACGGTGAAAACGATCAAGTTCTTTGGCTTCCTCAAGCTGTTTTTGAAGCATGTGAACCTGTTGTTCAAGTAGGTGAACTTCCGACAACTTTGGTGTTACGGTTGTCTGTGAACGGTTGCCATGTTGTGACGGTTCACCAAAGACACGGATTGCTTCTGCAAGGTCAATTTTGCCATCACTATTCTTTGTTAGATTGCCTTTATTTACTTGCTTGTAGATGGCTTGGCGTGTCATGCCGTACAGCTTGGAAAGTTCAATGACCGATAGTGTTTTCATGTTGTTTTATTGGTTGTCTACTTTGTGAACTAGATTACATTAAAGTTTAATTGTAAGGCTATATATTCTTATCTATTCTGGATTGGCTTTACTAAAACTAATGTAATTAAATATTTACGATGAAAAAATTTATATTCACTTTACTTACCGTATCGGCTATCACATTGATAGGATGTGAATCTGACCGATACGACCGCTCTACACATGATTCAATGAGTTCTTGTTGGTACTACGTTCAATCACAGATTGGTAGCCGCTATACTGTTTATACCGATACATCAACAGAGATTCGAGGTGCATACGGTGCTAAACCCGACAAAGGGTTCAGCTGTGTTGTTAAAGACACAGGTACTCAAGGCACTTACGTTGAAAGTTCAATAAGTAACGCTACACGTCCATAGCAAACAGATTTACCTATACCGCTAATTCTGAATGAATCGATCTTTAAATTTCCAACCTTTCTTAGGGTTAAAGGTCGGTTCAACTACCCCATTTACAACCCCCAACCATGATTCAATCATATCAATCGTAGTCCGATGAACGGGTGTGAAAAGTATTAACGTACCTTTGGGATATACCGCTGGATGATTCTTTGGAAAAATGGCAAAACACAACGAAGTTTTGTCTTCTGTAGGCAATTCAATGTAGACACAATCATTGTTGTGATCTACGCCCCGATAATCTTCTAGTAACCTTGCAAAATAAAGTTGTTCAGGCACAAGAGAATCATCATCAACTGAACCAAAAGTGTTTAAAGCAAACTGGAAAGCGGATTCATTATCTTTGAAACACAGAGTTTCGGTGTCCAGTTGTTTCGGTTTTGTTTTTTTAAAAAAAGAAAACATATAAATCCTTTATGACTTAATTTAATAAACCCGCTCGGTCGCTTATTGGCTTCGCCAAAAGCTCCCTTACGGGGAGTATCTTGATTTAGGCTTGCACTGTTACACTTTTTCATTCAACCAACGATGCACCGCCATGCGTGATACGTTAAGAAATTCGGCAATCTGTGCCTTCTTCATTCCTTGCATATGTAATACCTTTGCCTGCTCACGCTTATCATCGAATTGAGCCGATCTAGCTTTACCACCTGGGCTTGAATCTCCCAACTTCCCACGGTGTGCCTGCACAGCGGAAAAGCGTGCTTGTGCTTCACCATCCTTATTCCATACCCAACGAGCAATTGATTTAGCAATGCCTTTTAATTCGTTGTAATCAAGCGGACTATTAAGCATACCCTTGGGACAATAAAAAAGTCCGCAACTAGGCGGACTTTTGGCTTTCAGTGAAGCGTCTACGTGCATGAAATTAAATTAAGTGGGTAGTTCTACTCATCCATTCACGTAGAAGCATCTAGATTTGTTCTTTTGTTCCAATTATTTCCCCACTTTGCTTCTCCGCATGTAGCACAAACATAGTCACCAGTATCAATACCTGTTTTTGATTTTTCTTTTCTTAACTCACGGTGATCACATAAAGGGCTACCTTTTACAATCCATTCTTCTCGCAATTTTTTTGCATATTCAATACTAATTGTCATAATGATCTCCTTAAAAAACTGGAATTTCCCATTCAAGAACATCACGTCTGGACTCTTCAGCGATAATCTTAATTAGCTCAACTCCTGTATGTCCTGATACACCTTTCTCCATAATTCCAATTAAACATTGAGCAAAAAATACTCTTACTTGGTTGTCAGGTGTAGCCATTTCCTGAAGCCATGAATCGGGAAGAACCGTTAATGCAGAATTAAAAACCATATAAACAAAATTTGTGTTGTTAAAACCCTGAATAGTAACAATTTTTCTAAATTCAGAATGTTCTATTACATTCAATTTATCTAATATTAAGCCCGCCTGTAAGATCAGACTGTAGCACATAACATCCTTTTCAGATGGAGTTACACTTTGAGCTAAAATAATCCATTCACGAATAGGTCGTAATGTCCGCTCAGTAGCCCTGTTGTGCCGTCTAAAATATCTAGAAATTATTAAGTAAAGTACGATTAATATAATTGCTATAAGTAAAATTATTTCCACCAAATTTCTCTCTCATCACGCTACGTTTATAATTTATTCCAATACCGCACGTATCACTCGACCAAACAAGCTACGGCGTTTCTGTGGTTCAGGCTGTTCTTCCTGAATGATCGGCTTAGGCTCAGGCGTTGGTTCTAGTGTAGGTTGAATTGGTTCAGGTGTCAGCTCCTGTACCTGTTCAGCTTGTGGCTGTGGTTTAGGTGCGCCAAGTAACCGCTGTAAAGACTCGATTTGCTCGTCTTTAGCCTGTAATTGTTCACGTTGAAATTTTTCACGCTCTTGTGCCAGCTCAAGCTGTTTTTGAAGCATGTCTACCTGCTGTCGCATGATGTCTAGTTCTGCCGACTTTTGTGTCGCATGTGACTGTAGCGTGACGTTTTGATTTATTCGCTGTGATGGCTCACCAAAGACTCGAATGGCTTCCGAAAGGTCTATTTTACCGTCACTGTTCTTGCTGAGATCGCCTTTACTTATACGCTTATAGATGCTTTGTCGATTTAGACCGTATAGTTTTGCAAGTTCAATTACCGATAGCGCTTTCATGATGTATTTGGATTGTATGTTTTGTATACAAACTATACTAAAGGTTACTTATAACGCTAGACTAATATTTTCATTACATTAATATTTAAAAAAAATTTCTCCGAAATATTGATGACATGTTAAAAAAATTGTTAGCTCTTTCTCCATTCATTTTTATTACAGCTTGCTCAACGGTAGGCCTCCAAACTGTACCTCATAACGGTAAAGTCTACTATGTCCCACCTAATTGCACGCAATACAACTACTATGACAACGATCCTGACACTCTCTACTGCTATAATAGAGGAATGCCAACTGGACAAACTCTACGCCCTGCAGATAGACAACAGATAGAGGCCTACCAAATCTCTAGACAACAAGCTAAAGATAACGCAGAAGCTTGGGAAAAATTAGGTAAATCTACAGCACCAAAGCCATCTATTTGCTACAACAGCTATGGCTACATAGTACCATGCTACTAATGAATCTAAGAAAATACGAAATATATCTTACTTACATTACTTTTATTATCATCAAACATAAAAGCTGAAAATTGGGTTGATATTAGTAAATATGCAGATAGATCAATGATAGTTGATTTTTACTCAATAACGATAAAACGAGTCGACGGTTCAATAATCCGAAGTGACTATAAAGATAGCAAACGAGAAAGCGCTATAAACAACACAATAAGCTATGCTTTGTATAAAAACATGTTGTAAGGCTAAAGATAACAGCCTTCTAAAGGCTGTTATCTGATAAGGCTATTGTTACACCCATTAAACCATCGGCTAACTGTCACCCGACTAACTTCAAGTTGTTTCGCAATCTGTGTGTTATTCATGCCATTTGCCTTCAATTGCGTTGCTTGCTCACGCTTGCTGGCATAAGCCAATCCCTTAGCTTTACCGCCTTTAGCTCCACGCTTTGCCTGTATCTCACTGAAATTACCATAGCTGAATCGTTGCCATACCCACTTAGCAATGCTCTTAGCTGTCGCTTTTACTTCGCTATAAGGTAAGGGTTGTTCAAACCCGCTATTAATCGCTTCTATTTGCGCTCTGACGGCCTTTTCCCACTCATGGCTAGTGTCATGGTGCATATAGTCTCTAATGGCCTTATACGCCCAATGACGGCCCTTCTCGAACATTGTAACGTTACGTCCCAAGCCGACAACTTCGAGCTTTTTAGGTAGTTTCTTCGGTAGGTCTACAAAGTCAGCAAGATAATCAAGCGAATAGGCTTGCTTAGTCCAATAGGTTGTCCGCCACTGTGGGTGCAATGGGTTCTTGGTGATTAGTTGTGAATAGCCAAGATCAGCACCCATCTTGAGTGCATAAGCGTAGTACACCGCCTGTGCATACTTGATCGCTTTTACGCTCGCAAACTCGCTTGTGCAAAGTGGTATTTCAAGCTTGTAGCAGTGGTGACAATGACCGTTAAGTGGGTTCTGTGTCGTCCAAAATGGCTGTGGCAGACCTGCGTCAAACCACGACAAAGCCGAGTCTACTTTGTCGTCATCAAAGACAAAGTAAATCGTCATCAAAGGGGGGTTTACTTGGATATATGGTTTTTTAACAGCAATAGATTTGGTACGAATAAGCATGTACCCAGGTTTTTCATCCATGCAGTACGGCTTGTTCGGTAGGCTGTTGAACAAGTCTAACTGTTGGTGAGTCAGCATTTCAGGCTGTTTTTTCGTCGCTACTGAGTGACTTTTTGTATATTCCATGCGTTTACTACTTGAGTAATCCGCATCTGTCTGTAAAATGGACTACAGACACAAGACGGATTAATCCCCTTATTGTTGTTTAAAGATTCAAACCCGATTGACTCGTTACCGCCAAGTTTCAAAGTCGTCGGGTTTTTTCATGTCTGCTGTATTTGTAACACAACTTCAATGTTGATTGAAATAATAATAAGTTTTCAACACTCAATAATTCCCTCACACGACCGCACCATTTGCGTTGTAAGCCACTTTGAGGCTTAAGATTAGGAATCCATCTACCTTCCTCTAAACCGCCCTGTGATAAGCTAAAAATAACTAATGGAGGTTGAAATGGACGAGACCGAATATTTGCTATCTACACCTGCTAATACTGAGCATTTGAAACGTTCAATCGAACAGCTCAAGCGTGGTGAAACCCAACAGCATGAACTGATTGAAGTAGAAGAAGATCCACAGGATTAGTTACCGCAAACTATCTCCATGACCGCAAAGCTGGGAGTAAGTCGGTAAGTAATTACTCCTTTACTCCTGTTGTCGGTATTTCGTCGGTATCTCCGCATGATGTTAAATTTCTGTTAAGTAAATATAAGAACTGCGCCAGAACTCCGATTTTTTTGAATGGTATCCATTGGGGCACTTCTACCGCTGATAAGACATCGCTCATTAAATAGACTCTGTTCAGTCATGGTATGAAGGCTTGCATAGCGGTAGCGGAGCAAGGATGAAAAGCCATGACGTTTGACTGATCGCATTAGGCTGTAGTGGGTGAAGATTGGCGTAGCGTGAGCGGAGCCAATCTGATCGGTGTGTTGTAGTTCGTTGGTGTCTTTGCGTTCGGATTCGCTATCGCTCATCCTCTCGTAGATTAGTCAATAATATGTATATATCTATACCTAGTGTTATTAGGTGACTTCAATGTGCAGAAATCCACCCTATTCCAAGCGATACATAGCTTAGGTAGGATTTGACCTCAATCAAAAGTGTTCCGAAATTTGCGAATCAGAACCTTTTCACAAGTGCCTTCACCGCTGTCCTTTTGGCTTCATTGAAGTCACCGTAAACCTCAATCGAATCAGGCAAAGTACGCTTGTGCCTACTTTGGCTAAGTGCTTCGGGCTGTTCCTTACCAAATGCTTGTACTTGGGTGTAATAGGTATCCTTTTCATACTCGGTGGATCTTCGGCTTAACTTGGTAAATTGCATCTTCTTGAATCCCGAAGCAATGACCTGTTTCAAGTTCGTGATGCTTCGATCCACTTGTTCTTTATCGAATACAGACGCTTTCAAGGTCACTTCAATTCTTGCTCTATGTTCTTCTTGAGGTAAAGATTTACCGCCCTTGTCAGTTCTCTTGAAGTAGGTTCTTACGCAGAACTCATCGAAGCGATGATCACCCACACCGATGTTGTATCCGTCCTCTATCAACTCATACAGCTTTCCAACTGAAGTCGGAATGTCTTTTCTCGTGGTCTTATAGACTCTGAACAAACGAGCTGTCTGTGGATACTGCATCGCTTTATGCAACTTGATAACCATAGCCAAACTATTGCCACCATAGAGATCAAATGACAGCTCAATTGCTTCTATAGTCATCATCTCAACGTTTGCACCGTATTGGCTATGCAATAAACCAGTGATTTTGCCAAGTTCTTTGGCATTGCGAATGTCATGCAATCGAATAGTGAATGATGCTCCATCTTGGCTAATATCACTCTCATCAGTTGCAACGTAATGCCTTGTACCTGTGTGACGTGTGATAAAGGACTTAATATAACTTCGAGCCTTAGGATCGTTGTAAAAAGTACATTGCATTGGATCTACGGTGAACCGAAGATCAAACCAATCAATCACCGCCTTCATCTTGGCAGACATGAAAGGTACAACGTTGATGTCTTGGTAGAGGTCAGCGTCCTTAACATTATCAATTAGACGCTCTTGATATGCGTCTAAAAGGTCGTTCATCTCCGCTGTTGGCGTTGTTGTAGTAATGGTATTCGGTTGCCCCATCTGTGCAAGGAAAGCCTCAAGATCGGCAGTTCCTTTCTCGATTTCTTCACGCTCTTTCGGTGAATAATATTGTTGATTGTCCATACTTTACCTTGTGTTTCACTTAAGCAAATTATGCTAAAATGACCGTAGTTTAGAGGTCATCAGCTCAGTTTTGCCGACTGCGTTAATGTAGAAAAAGGAAGTGTTGTCGCACTTCCTTTTTTGTTATTCGTTGGTGTGTTTACGTTTAGAGCTGGGCTTGCAACTCTCGGTACACTTCATCAAAGTTCATCTTGATTTCGCCCTGCGTCACTATGTCGTAATGGTCAATGATCTGCCAAACCGTATGCTCAAGACCTTCTTCGGTGTCGAGGTCTAAACCTTCCGCATTTTCAAGGGCATTCCGCACCACCTCTTGAATCACTTCGGGCATGACTGCCACGGCGTCCGCTGTTGTATTGTCTTTTAAGATCACGTCCATCATGCCACCACCTTTGTATACGCTGAAATGAATGCTTCAAGGTCTGACCTTGTGTAGATCGCTTTACGATCTACCTCAGTGAAGTTTATTAAAATACCGTCCTGTTCCTGCCACCGTTTTGGATTCCATTTGAGATAGCCCCACCATGCCCGATGATCTTTTTCGGGTAGTGCATGGCGTAGGTATCTCGCTGCATCGTTGATCTTGAAAATTTGCTTTGCTGTCCGTTGCATTGCTTTGTCCTTGTGACCGCTGTTATGCGGTCGCTGTAATTTCTTTTGGCTTGCAAGCGTTGATTGCTCGCTCAACTGTGGCATGTCCTACGCCTAACTCCTTAGCTAGTTGTCGGTAGGATAATTTTTTGCCGTCCTTGTTGCCTTCTACGTGACGTTTGTAGATTTCTTCGTACTCAATCTTTTTCGTCCGTTCCTTTCGGTAAACGCCACGTTCCTTCGCTTTGGCTATTCCTTCCATTCTTCTCTCTGCGCTTAATGCTCGCTCGAATTGAGCTACTGCACCGAAGATGCCTAGCATCAATTCATTCGTTGCGTTTGTCTTGTCTGCCGTAAATTCCATTCTCTCTTTATGGAATCGTACAGCTACGCCTTTTTGGTTTAAGTCCTTAACGGTGCTGATCAAATCGTCAAGTGATCGGCACAAGCGGTCAATTGAATGGACGTGTAGCGTGTCGCCTTCTCTTACGTATTCGAGCATCGCTTGAAGCTGTGGACGATTGGTGTCCTTACCGCTCGCCTTGTCTTCAAACACCTTGTCAAAAGTAATTCCAACGTCAGCTAATTGACGTGCTGTATTTTGACCGATTGAGCTAACTCGAATATACGCTACGTGTGCCACTCTATTTCCCTGCTTGGACATAATTGTCCCGATAACT
>NZ_JBZUIY010000002.1:0-11681 GCF_058599365.1 Acinetobacter sp. CAU_H_78 | reverse complement strand
AAAAAACGGCTCCAAAAGCCTCTTTTCTCAGGCTCTGGTTCAATGTGTTCAGGCACAGGAATCCGCTTATTTTCTGTTTCAACCGGAGTAGTCAATCCGTCATCTTTCGCCTGAGTTTGAATCTCAGTTTGTACAGGAGGTTCTTTTTTTTGGGTAGTCAATCCATCATAGTTCGACTCACTTTTTAAGCTAGTGTCTGTTGCTGTATCTGATTTTGGATCGATAGACCTAGTTGTATAGGCTCTTGGAGCTTCTAATAATCGTTGTATCGCTTCAATTTGTTCATCCTTAACGTGTAATTGATCATTCTTGGCTTTTAATTCCTCACGTTGAAACTGCTCACGCTCATGCGCCTGTTCAAGCTGTTTTTGAAGCATGTAAACCTGTTGTTCTAGCAGGTGAACTTCTGACAACTTTCGTGTTTCGGTTGTCTGTGAACTGTTCACATTTCTAGACGGTTCACCAAAAACTCGAATAGCTTCGGAAAGATCAATTTTACCATCACTATTCTTACTTAAATTACCTTTATTAACTTGCTTATAAATGGCTTGACGAGTCATTCCATACAGGTTTGAAAGCTCAATAACAGATAGTGATTTCATCTTGTAATTCTGGTTGTCTATTATGTGAACCAAGATACATCAACAAACAGTCAACCGCTACATACACAGTCGATCTTTATGCCTTAAAGCCTAAATTTTTAAGATGAGGAATGAGTTGTTTTTGTTGTATTGGATCTCGCAGCATATCTTTAATTTTGATAGCTAAGTCGTCATAACTTTCACCTTGTTGTGCCAGGTGAGATAATTCATGTAAGCGTGAAAGCTGATTACCAAACATATTAATTTGTGAATCGGTTAATTTATAAAAATTATTCTGTTCAGATTTATGCTCAATACTTTTTGATTTTTCTTTAAACGTGAATTGAATGTGTGTGACTTTTCGGCCTGTTTTTATTTGCTCGTAAGATACATTCAAAGGGCTATGTTCATTGATTTGATCTACAGCTGTATCAATAACCCATCTTTTTAAATCAGCAGATAATGGATATCTTTTTCCTAGCTCCAACATACCTCTTAGAGATTCGATGGAAATCTCCCGTTTTCCTATTGAACGGTATTGGCTTAATAACTCATAAATACGAATAGCATAGGCACTACTCATACCAGCAATGTCAGATAGTGAATACTTAGTGAACTCACGACTTAGATTAGAAATGAAAGGTAAAATTTCTTTAGAAAACCTAATTCCTACAACGCTTTTACTTTCTAAAAATCGTATGGATTGAATCCATCTCATTTTGATTGATTCATCATTAATGGCTAAATTAATTGATCTGTCATATAAGCGGTTTACACCATCTTTTAGATCTCTATAAGCTGTTTTTTCATGAACCCCAAGTTTTTTTAAGTCATCAATAGTTACGCGATAAATTTCATCATCTGTAATGTCTTCAGCCCGACTAATTTTACTAATCGCTGCTAACACAATACGCTGTTCTGTTGAGCTGAGTTGATATGAAGCCTCGATAACTTGATTTGATTTAACTACTAGTTCTTTTTTAGATGGACTCATCATTTTTATTTCGAAAACTTAATTATGAGTACTATAATTCTCTCATAATTAGTAGTCAATCCCTCATAGTTAAGTAGTCAATCCCTCATAATTAGTAGTCAATCCCTCATAATTAGTAGTCAATCCCTCATAGTTAAGAGCTGAAAGCCTTGCTTTTAAGGGCTTTCAGCCTACCTAAAATATTTAAAAGATTTAAAAATAATTAAAAAGAGCAAATTGAAAAATTGCCCTTGGTTTTCGCTACGCTCAAACTCTATTGAACTTCGCTTTCGCTCAGTTCGTAGGGGCAATTTTTGGCTCAGAATTTCGTGACTTTAAAAAAAGCAAAAGCAACTCGGAATTCGCTTCGCTCATAGTACTTTTTTGCTCGCTTCGCTCGGGTCTAGACTCAATTTTCTACAAGTGATTTACTGTTTTTGAGATTTTGATACTAAAAAAATGTTTTTCAGGGAGTCTAGGCGCGACTTTTTATTGTGTCGCTCGTAGACACTCGCTTATATATTTATGTTTAGAAGCAAAAAATAGGGGATATTAGCTCGTTTAACTCTAAAAACAATAAATCCCCTGGTTAAATCATTAAACACTCTTAAAACGCAAAATAGAGCCTTTGGAGCAGGCATTCATATTTAAAACCCACACATAAAATAAACAGCAGCATGTTGCTGACGCTCAATTTACGGAACTCTTATTTATACAAATACCAAAATTGATCAAAAAAAACGCTATTTTATAAAAATGGTGTTTTTTGTTCTTTTTTAATCAAAGATAAACTTTTATGCTTTCCGCATAAAAGGTATATTTTGATTAGATAATGATCTACTACACAACAACGAAAACGGACTGTCTTCTCAGTCTTATGCAATGCATTTCGAATGGAAGTGCTAAGTTTTGGTTTTCTGATACTGTGCCTTTTTCAAAGTTCCATCATGTGCTTCCAAAATTAATTTTGGAGTATGGCCTCGATCTGACTGAATCTGAGCGTAAGAAAAAATCGGACTACGGGGAACCAGTATGGAGTCTGGTCATCAATTATGATCCAGCCAAAAGTGAGGTATTCCAGTTTTGGTTATTTACCACAGGCTACAGAGAAGCGCGAAGAAGTAAGCTGACGCTAAAAGAAATACTCGCCAAAAATTCGAGCATGGTACAGAAGCAAAAGTTGAATAGTCTTTTGACCACGAAAAAAGAAAAACTGTTGCGCTATGGGGATTATGTACTGGGACAATACATTGAGTTTAGTGATCTTAAGCCACAATTTTCTCGGGTTTATTATCATCCTGAACGCTTTGGCGTTATTTTTAATGTTCATGCCAAGCGTGTAAAAACTATTGATAGTAACCAAGATCTGGTTTATCGGGTGTTTAAGCCTTTTGATGCCTCTGATGTCAGGCGTTTTTCCAGTATTCAACGTATTTTTGGCTTTGCTTTTTTAGAAAATGAACATACCCGTTGGAATCAGGCATCTGTGAGTGCATTTTTACTGCAACGGTTTGGAATTAAATTTAACGATGACGTGAGCTATAACGAGCGGTTAAAAGAGCTAACTCGCGCATTACGCGGGGTTCGTAAAAAGCATTTGGAGTTTTTTCAACGATATTCTCAGAAGAAAATCCGTTTTACCTGGTATCTATCACAAGAATTTATGCAGTCGGCAACGCGGGAGTTGAATAAAAAAATTGATTTAATTTCGACTGAACAGGCTGATCGTTTGAAAGAAGCCACTTTTAGATTGAGTTCTAAGGGGAATTTTCATGGTACACGTCATCAAATTGGCACGTTACAGGCTAAAATGAGGTCGATATTAAATGCCCGAAATCCCGAGCAGAAGAAGCTGAATCAAATGTATTTTCCAAAAAACTTACACTATGTACGCTTCACTGCCAAGAAGGCTTGGAGTATGAAAGAGTTTGAAGTGGCTTGTCGAAATGCAGATCAGATTTATTTGAATAAACGGAATAAGCAAAAGCCTAAAGATCAACGATTAAGAAAAGACAGAAAAAAATGCTAAAGCTTTTTTTCTTAAATTTCGCATAAGAGATTTTATGTTAAATAGAGAGATTCATTATTTCTTCAAAAATTAAAAAAACCGCCTATTAGGCGGTTTTTTATAAAATATTTCTAACTAGAGATATTTAAAACGGTAAAATTTGGTGGTTGATATATGATTTGTGTCTGGGAAAAAATCATCATTCCCGAAATTAAAAACATCAATATTGTTATTACAGAACTATATAATCGCATTCATTACTTATCAATCTTAATAGACTGACATGTTAGCCTTAGATTGTTACATTTACAATAAAATTTTGATTTTATTATGATTTTATCTCTTTTTTATAAGTTTGATAAATATATATATAAGAAAACTTGATTATTTTTATTTTTACTGTATATTTAACTCAACTAGAAAAAAAGTCTTGTTTCGGTAAATCTTCCTTAAGTATCGCAGTTTTAGTCATAATCCTTCGTTTTTTAGATTTTAAGTTTCATTCTTTATTATTTTCCAAGTTATAATCGGTCAATAAAATGACTAAAAATTATTAAAAATTAGTAGGATATATTATGTCAAACTCAAATATTGTTAAAGGTACTGTTAAGTGGTTTAACGAAACTAAAGGTTTTGGTTTCATTCAACAAGAATCAGGTCCAGACGTTTTTGCTCATTTCAGCGAAATCGCGAGTTCAGGTTTCAAGACCTTATTTGAAGGCCAGCAAGTTGAATTCAGTGTAGCTCAAGGTCAAAAAGGACCGAATGCTGTAAATATTGTTGCTATCTAAGTAATAATAAGCAGTAATAAAAAGCACTCATAAGTGCTTTTTTTATGCTTTAAAATGTTTTCAAAATTGAAAAAATCTCTAAAAAATAGGATATAAGTTGTTAAAAGTAAATGATTTAATTGCAAAATCTAAAAATGGTACTGAAATTATTGTTTCATTAATTCCTCTACATAAAATGCAAAATACACGTCAAGGTTTAAAACAAATCGAAGTAGGTAAAAGAGTTCTACTGGAATCTGGAATCGAAGTTGATTTAAATTTGGATGGCCGTACATTTTACACTTCTCTAAATCAGCTATTTAAATTAAATCATAAAGTTGCTTAGCGATAAATTTTTAAACATCAATAATTTATGTGGGATTTCCACTGCAATTTTTTTAAGGAAAAATATTTAAAATCATCTAGAAATATAGTTTTTATAAAATCTATAGTCTGAATGAAATATCAGGACCTACTCGCTATCATGCGGGTTTTTTATACCTAATATTTATATTTGTAAGCCTTTGCTTATGCGAAACGAGAGTTCACAGCTCTCGTTTTTTTATTCTAAAACTGCTAAAATTCTTATACGCCATTGACGTACTTAAACCTATGCTATTCATTGAAACTAGTATTTTTACCAAGCAAATCAAAGAGCTTGTAAGTGATGAAGAGTATCGTCAGCTCCAGCAAGATCTCTTGGTACAGCCTGATAAAGGTGACTTAATCAAGAATGGCGGTGGCATTCGTAAAGTACGTTGTGCTCAGGGCAATAAAGGCAAAAGTGGCGGTATCCGTGTGATCTATTATTGGGTCACAGAAGATGATCAGATCTTTTTCCTGGTGGCTTATCCAAAGTCTGTGAAAGATAATCTGACAGATAAAGAAACCTCGATCCTGCGTCAATTAGTGAAGGAGCAATTTCATGGATAACAACTTATTTGATGACCTGGTTGCTTCAATCAAAGAAGCTGGTGCCATCAAACGCAATGAAATAAAAGCAAGCCGAGTCACAGCGCTTGAATTGCCAGATATTAAAGAAGTACGTGAGAAAACTGGCTTAACCCAGGCAGAGTTTGCTGCACGTTTGCATATCAGCGCGAGAACCCTACAAAACTGGGAACAAGGCCGACGCTATCCGACTGGTCCTGCAGCGACTTTAATTCGCATTCTGGATGCCCATCCAACTTTGATCTAAATATTTTAGATAATAAAAAACCCCAGCATCCTGCCGGGGTTTCTCATATTGGGTTGCTAGGTATGACTCCTGTCTTACCTCACGCTCCTGGTGCGATCTTTCTTATTCTTGTTGTTTGGAACATCCTGTTCTCTATGACTTCATCATAGGAAAATTCACCTATCCTGGATAGCCGCAAAGGGCCGAGTTTTATGTGAGCCAAAGCGTACAAAATAGCCTAAATTTTATCCCCAGCAATTGGGGATAGTTTTGGAACCTGGATCCGTATGAAATGGGCACTGATTGCTAAATTGATCATTTTTTTAGCCAATTTTCTTGGCAAAAACTATCAAAATCGATCATAAAAAAGCCGACTTGTTTCAAAATCGGCTTTTCGGTCATTTTTAGATTTTTCTGGTTTTATTAAGTGTTTGATAATTATATTAATATACAAGTGTACTTCGTATAACCGCCATTATGTTAAATAGGGCTAGATTTAGTTGAAAAGTAAACCATTTTCAAATTTCGCATAAGAAATTTTATGTTAAATAATGGTTTTTATATGATCTAGTATTTCTAAATATAAGTGCAATTTTACTAAGGTTGCTTAGATGCTATGGAATCTAAATATCTAAATTGTTCATCCCCCTTTACTTCATTTTCATGTTTAATCACCGCTATTAGTAAAACTATGGTCATAGCCCCAGCTAGATAGATGATCTTTTTTCTCATGATTTACTTATAGTGAAATTCTTTTTGCTTATTTTATATAAATCATAAAATTGTGATATATACCAATCTTCTAGGCAACTTAGTCCTATTCCAAATAACCCAAAAAATCCGATATCTTTGTAAGCTTTAACCCACAAAAATTGAGGGATAGTTTTCGAAATAGAGTCTTTGATAAAATAGTAAAAATCAATAAATACCTACTTTTTAAACTATTATCATTGAGAGAATATTACAAAGTTGCTTAAAAAAGCCGACTTGGAAACAAGTCGGCTTTTCGACATCGTCGAGCACATTTTTTATATCATAAATTTCCGATTTTTATAATTTTCAAAGTCTATCTTTCAGCTCTTTATACAACAAAGCTGAACTGAATTAAAAATAGAAATGTAGTTGAGCTGATGCTTGCTCATTTCTTTATTTTTAGTAATTGAGGTGAACATACTGTCAGTACATGGTAGTTATAAGTAACGTGTAACTTTGTTTGCACAAAGATTTGAGTTATGCCAAGTGATGGATTGATTTGTACTTAAAATTTTAAGCTTATCCACTTGCTTTGCAAGCCACTACACTTTATTTACAATCCTATGTTGTGGAAGTAAGGGATCTTGTACTCGCCCAGTATGTTCAACTTGATTATATCTAAAGGACTATTAGGCTTCAATCAAATCAATTTTCCAATTATTCGACTGAATTAACACGTTTAAATCACGTAATTTAAGACTAATATCATCAGCTTGTTTTTGTAATGATGAAACTGGAATAACTTTATGCCACTTTATTTCCCGCGTACTATAACGATCAGATTCACGAGATGTATTACTTATTGCTGCAGTTAGGGTTTTGTGCTGTTCTACAAATTCATCACGCAAAGTCAATAAAGCAAGTAGAGAACGGCCATCATTTAATTTTGTTAAAGCATTAGTTTCATGAATTGCATAACTTAATTTTTGAAATTCTTGAATTAAAGAAAATACTTGTTTTAGTAGTTCATTTGGATCTTCAGATGGTTGATCACCATCTTGTACCAATACATTTGCATTGATACGTTGTTTTAGTGAAATAATTTTTTTTTGTTGATCACTTCGAAGTAAGAGAGCTTCTGCTAATTTCATTTTTCACCTATTAACCAATTAGAATTAAGTTTTAAACAGCTTATATCCTCATTCTTTAAAGATCAAAAAAATTGCTTTTTTATCTAACTAAAAGGTGTCTACAAAATCGGTGGCTATTCAGTTATGCGCATATTAATTAACCCATCGAAATAATCATTAGCTTAAACAGGATTGAAGGTAGTCAATTTTAAGTCACATAAACTTAATAAATCTGAAGGATAAAATTCATATTGAGGATGTAGGGTATTTCAAAGTTTATTTAGTGTCCCCAAAAAAGGCAGTATTTTGATTTATAAGTTATTAATTTTAAGTACATTATCAATTGGAATGATTCAGTTCACGCATGCGGATTTTATAGAAGACAGTAGAGCTGAGGTTAATTTTAAAAATTATTACTTTGATCAGGATCAAGAGCCTACTGACAAAGATTCGACTGTATGGGGGCAAGGGATTGAATTGATGTACGAGTCCGGTTATACCGAAGGTAAAGTCGGATTGGGCCTAGATGCAAGTGCAGCTATCGGTATCCGTCTAGATGGCAGTAAAGATAAGGCTAAGAACTCATTAATGTTCCCACTTGATGATGATGGCGGACCTACTGGATATTGGACTAGAGCCTATCCCACATTAAAAGTTAAATATAGTAAATCTGAACTAAAAGTTGGTGAACTACGCCCCAAATTACCTATTTTAAGTCGCAGTTTTGCACGTTTAATTGAGTCCTCCTATATGGGAACGCAACTTACTTCAAAAGAAATAAAAGGTTTAAATTTAACTGCAGGATATGTCACAGAAGCAATTCCTCGTGCATCACGTGATAAATCTGAACTGTCTATCAAAGGTGCAACTCAGTCGAGTGATGGTTTTTTATTTGCTGGCGCTGATTGGAAACCAACTAAAGATTTAACTTTGCAATACTACGTGGGTGAACTCGATGATTTTTATGTACAGCAATTTTTAGGTGCTAAACATAAATTTAATATTACTGAAAATCAAAGTCTTAATACTGATTTAAGATTATTTGACACTCAGGCTACAGGGGCCAATGAACGTGGTGAAAAAGGTTATGGTACTAAAGTAAGTAACCAAACTGCGAGCATTGATTTCAAATATAAAATTAAAAATCATCAATTCCAATTTGGTGCTCAAAAAATTGGCAGTGATGGTGATTTTCTTCACATGAATCAAAGTGGTCTAGGAAATGGAGCTGATGGCACATTTATATATCTCCCTACCAATAGACTATTACAGAATTTCACCAATGCAGGTGAAAAATCGACGTGGTACGGATACCGATATGATTTTACAGATCAATATCTCAAAGGATTGAATGTCTCTTTCCTGAAAGTCCAAGGTCGTGATTTTGGTAAATGTGGATGTGCAACAGAGTCAGAAATCGACTACACCCTCAGGTACAAAGTTCCACAAGGAAAACTAAAGAATTTAGGCTTTACCGCGCAATACGGAAAATTTAAAAAAAGTACAGGCACAGAGCAGGAACAGACTCGAATCTATTTGACTTATAGCCTTCCTCTATTTTAATTAAAACCAATAATGTAGATAAAAGATGAATCAATTTAATGCAGATCGCCGACAATTTTTATTAGGTCTAGCTGGTTTAACCTCACTAGCATTGGTCTCAGGGCTCAGTCCAGTGAAAACTTGGGCTAATCCTAAATTTCCTATCAGCCCTTTTCAACTCGGTGTGGCCTCTGGTGATCCATGGCCAGATGGCTTTGTGATTTGGACGCGTGTTGCACCTTATCCCCTCTCTGTAGATGGAGGAATGCCTAATGAAGCAGTTAACGTCAAATGGGAAGTCGCACTCGATCGGAACTTTAAAAAAATAGTACAAACGGGTGAAGTACAAGCACATCCAGATTTACATCATACCGTACATGTTGAAGTGACAGGATTAGCACCACAAACACGCTATTATTATCGTTTCTTCATGAGCGATTATGAAAGTCCGATTGGTACAGCAAAATCAGCGCCTAGCGCTCAACAAATGCCAAATAAGGTTCGCATTGCTGTGGTGGGATGCCAACACTATGAAACTGGCTATTACACAGCTTATGATTATTTAAGCAAAGAAGAGGATATCGATATTGTCTTCCATTATGGCGATTACATTTATGAAGGTCCTGAAGGTAAAGGTGGTGGTCGAGCGATAGGTAATTTACGTGTATCTATCCCTGCTCGTCAGCATATTGGTCCAGAAATTCAAACTTTATTTCAATATAGAATACGGTATGCACAATACCGTGCTGATCCTAACCTACAAGCAGCCCATGCATCAGCACCATTTGCAATAACATTCGATGATCACGAAGTAGATAATAATTGGGTAGCAGATTTAGAAGAAAAGGGAGAAAAGAGAGAAATATTTTTGCTTCGCCGAGCGGCAGCTTTTCAAGCTTGGTATGAATACATGCCCGTACGTTTAGCTCAAAAACCTCAAGGCCCAGACATTACTGCATATCGCACCTTAGATTTTGGTCAAATGTTGCGAATGAATATTTTGGATACTCGTCAGTATCGTTCTCCAATTCTTTGTAGCAAAGCTCAGTTAGAACAAGGATTGGATACAAATGGTTACTGTCGGACAGACAATCACAAAGCAGAACATATGCTTGGCAAAGTTCAAGAGGAATGGTTGGCAAGGCAAATGCGCCATGATAAACGCTGGAATATACTTGCACAGCAGATCCAAGTTATGCCTTGGGTACGCTATAATAAATCAGGTAATGCTTATTTCGGTAAAGATACGTGGAACGGTTATCCATACGCCCGAGAACGTCTAATTCAATCTATACATGATAACGCTCCAAACGGAAATACTGTTATTTTATCTGGTGATCTTCATCAATACTTTGTTGCCAATATTCCAAGTGATCTAAATGATTACAAATCACAGTCTATTGCGACTGAATTTTTAACTACATCTATCACCTCAACTGGTAACGGCCAGCCTATCCGACCTGGTCAAGAAGATATTTTAAAGTTAAATCCACACATCAAATTTATTAATGATCAACGTGGTTATCAAACTTTAGATTTCTTTAAAGATCATATGCGTACAGATTTAAATGTACTTGATTTTGTTGAAAAGCCTGGCGGCAAACTTTCTATTGCAGCTAGTTTTGAAGTTGAATACGGCAAACCTGAAGTGAAAAGAGTTTAGTCATAAAAAATGCCTGCATATTGCAGGCATTTTTTATATCAATTTATTTAGTTTTTCTAGTTAATACGCGCTGTACTTCTTCTTTGGCCCTCGCTAGATCTGCTTTGAACTTAGGATCGGCTTGTAAACGAGCAAATTGTGCTGCACCTGTAATACGCCCTGCATCAACATCACTTTGCCAATGCATATTACACACTACACGGCTTTGCCCAAAATCAATACCACGTTTCAGAATTTCATTTTGACGATCAGGACGAATTTCGGCCAAAATTAATGCATATGTCCACCCAATCGTGGTGTGTCCCGATGGGTAAGAACCATTCGTGTTTAAATCTGTTTCTTCATGTGGCGTGCATGTTTTGACACCATAAAAAGCAAATGGTCGTTGGCGGTTATAATGCTTTTTCGCATCTTGTGTACTGTAGCGGCTATCACGCTTTACCTTTCTCAGTAGATCAAACAATATTGGTGTATTTTGCTTACTAATTTCTAATCCAAACGCCTCTGAAAACGGTATGCCAAGGTGTTCATTAGACACGTCAGCATCAATGGCAGCCTGTTTCCACTGCTCATCTGAACGTTGAACTTGCATTTGTTTGAAAATTGCTTGGTCATGTGAAAGGCTAACACTATCAGGTGCAGGTGGTTGAGGTAATATCAAAAGGCTATTTGGAGCTTGATGAGGTAATAAATACGAATCATCTGCTGCATAAAGGGATGGGCAAATGATTAAAAAAGACATTAATGGAATACATGCTAGTGTAGACATGGGTTTAGATATCATTAATTTATCGCATTTCTAAAATAATTCTGCATTAAAATAATAGATAGATTTTAATAAATAATGACAATTAGATTACAGTTTTAAAAAAAATAGGTATTCCTAAAAATACTGATTTAGCTCAAAGTTGGTGGGATAAGTCTGAAAATTAGTTTTAAGATTCACTAAAATTAACATAATACACCTTATACGAAATGCGAAAAATTTTTCTTTGAAAAACAATTGTTTATGTTGATGTAAAAAGCCCAATCATTAGCGATTGGGCTTTTTTAATGATTATTCACGTTCCACGCCTATTCTTTGATCAATGTTTCACGACTTTATTCATATTAGTTAAACAATCGTGGTTAATCATAGGGTCTA
>NZ_CM178652.1:0-3023959 GCF_058599365.1 Acinetobacter sp. CAU_H_78 | reverse complement strand
GTGAATCCCCTATTCATTCCATTGTTAATCAAAAAGGCTGACCGCGACCAAAGCGGGTCGCCATTCTAACCAAGTTATCCACATCTGTCATGGCAATTTCCACAGATTTTGCGCAAAAAGCAGTCATGGTGGATAAATTTAAATTTAAAAAGCTGGTGTGGATAAGTTTATCCGCAAGCTGTGGATAAAATATAGCACAAAGTTATCCACAAAGTATAAAATTAATAAAAACAGTTTTATCCACAAACTAAGTTTTTGTTTATTTAATGAAAAATTAGCTTTTCCACAGAAAAAGTCCACCCTAATAGTAATAAATTTAAATTTATAAATTTGAATTTATTTATAAGATTCGGTTCTTTTGTGGATAACTGAGAAAAGTTTAAATTTAAATTCAAAACTCAGGAGTTAAATTTAGATTTCACATAAGTTGTGGATAACTATGTTGATATAAGTGTTAATAACTTATATTTAATTTTAAAACAAATAGTTATATTGTGGTTAACTTATATATAGGTATTTGAATACAATTTTTTTAATCCCTATTTACAATTTTAATTTCAGTCTTATTTGAAAAGAAAATGGCTTTTGCATTGACAGCTCAAGCAATGAGCACTAAAATCGCGGACCTTTATAGAAAGATCATTTTTGGAGTTTCAATATGAAACGTACATTCCAACCATCTGAATTAAAGCGTAAACGCGTTCATGGTTTCCGTGCTCGTATGGCTACTAAAGCTGGTCGTCAAGTTCTAGCTCGCCGTCGTGCAAAAGGTCGTCACAGCTTAACTGTTTAATCAGTTAGGCTTTGCCGATTTTGGGTGTTATGACTACACTTTATAGTTTTGGTACAGAGCTTCGTTTACGCTGTGCTGCAGATTATAAAGGAGTCTTTGATGGTGCGCTTTTTAAAGTGCATCAACCCCATTTCCTTTTTCTTGCAAAACATTCCGAACTGCCAAACAGCCGTTTGGGTTTAGTTGTTGCCAAGAAAAAAGTGCGCCGTGCGCACGAACGAAATCGAGTAAAACGACTTGCTCGCGAAAGTTTTCGCCTGCATCAACAGCAACTAGATGATTTGGATATTGTGGTTATGCCTAAAGTAGGTATAGAAGCGGTACCGAACGCAGAGTTGCATCAGCAATTACAATTTGCCTGGCAGAAACTCAACCGTCTTGCCAAAAAGCATTCCAAAATAGCATCATCCTCCCCACAAAAGTAGAGATGGCCAATGGTACGTTTACTGCATTGGTTAATACGTTTCTATCAGATTGCGATTAGTCCTTTATTGGGACCACGCTGTCGTTATATTCCAACATGTTCTCAATATTCCTTGGAAGCAGTCCATACACATGGAGCTGTACGTGGTGTGTGGCTGGCTACTAAGCGTATTTGCCGTTGTCATCCGTGGGGTGGCTCTGGATATGATCCGGTTCCCCCGAAAGCGATTCGTTTTATTTCATTTCAGCAAATAGATTCTCAAACGCTTCACGTTGCTGTACCCTTTCGTGATCGTTTATTGAACCAAAATCACTCTAACCACTTGGGGTAATACATATGCAACAATGGGCCAGGATTGCAATTCTCGGAGCCATGTTTGTTGTCGCATATTTGCTCATTTTGGCGTGGCAAAAAGATTATGGCAATGCTGAAACCAAACCACAGCAAGAAGCTGCGGTTGTTTCACATGAAGTATCTGCAGATTTGCCAAATGCTCAGACGGCGACGACCGCCTCTGATCTGCCACAAGCAAATATGCCAGCGCAGCAAGCAACGGATGCCACCGCACCTGTAAGTCAGCAGCTTATTTCAGTACAAACTGACCTTTATCATCTTTGGATCAATCCTAAAGGTGGTGATATTGTTCGTGTTGAATTACTCAATCATGACAAGAATAAAGACAGCGATGAACCGTTCGTTATGCTGGAAAGCGATGCGAAACGGACTTATGTCGCTCAGTCGGGCCTGATCGGTCTGAATGGACCGGACAGCAGCCGTAATGGCCGTCCAACCTATGAGCTGGAAAAAACGGTTTATACACTGGCAGATGCCAAAGCCGCTAAAAATAAAGATGGCGAAACTGTCAAAGTACTTTCTGTACCTATGGTCTTTAAAACGGCTGATGGTGTAGAAGTCATTAAAACCTTCAACTTTACTGAAGGTGAATATCCGGTAGTTGTGAATCACAAAGTGGTCAACCGCAGCGGCCAGACCTGGCAAGGTCAGATGTTCGGTCAGATCAAACGTGACAACTCTGAAGACCCAGGTAAATCTGATCAGGGGATCTTCACCCTGGGAACGTTCCTGGGCGGCGCTTGGGGTACACCGGATGAAAACTACAACAAGTTAAAATTTGACAACTTTGTTGAAGAAAAACTGAATACTGAAGCCAAAGGTGGCTGGGTTGCAATGGTTCAGCACTACTTTGTGAGTGCCTGGGTGCCAGGTAACCTGAAGCTGACTCAAGCCAATGGTGAAGCTTACAGCGCAAAGCTGGAATCACGTAAATCAGCTGATAACATGAATATCATTGGTTTTACTTCTCCAACTTTCAATGTGCCTGCAGGCACCGTAGCTGAAATCGATGCGACCTTCTACTCTGGTCCAAAAGTTCAATCGGAGCTGAAAGACCTAGCGACTGGTCTGAACCAGACTGTAGACTATGGCTGGTTATGGCCAATTGCCAAACTGCTGTTTGTTGGTCTTGAGTTCTTCCATGGTCTAGTGGGTAACTGGGGCTGGGCAATCATCCTATTAACCGTACTGGTGAAACTGATCCTATGGCCATTGTCGTCGAAGAGCTACCGCTCTATGGCGAAAATGCGTGTGATTGCACCTGAAATGCAACGCATGAAAGAAGAGTTCGGTGAAGACCGTATGCGCTTCTCTCAGGAAATGATGGCACTGTACAAACGTGAGCAGGTGAATCCACTTGCTGGCTGTTTACCATTGTTACTGCAAATGCCAATCTTCCTAGCACTGTACTGGGTACTGATGGAATCTGTAGAACTGCGCCATGCACCATGGATGTTCTGGATCCAAGATTTATCTTCAATGGATCCTTGGTTCATCCTGCCATTGATCATGGGTGCGACCATGTATATTCAGCAGATGCTGAATCCGCAGCCAACTGATCCAATGCAGGCGAAAGTGTTCAAGATTATGCCAGTGATCTTTACAGTATTCTTGCTGTTCTTCCCGGCAGGTCTGGTGTTGTACTGGATTGTGAACAACTTGATCACGATCTTGCAGCAAACACTGATCAACAAGTCTGTTGCCAAAGACCGTGCTAAACGCGATGAGGCAACACCAGTCAACTAAGTTGTACTGATGGGCTGAATAAATCCGCTTAAGATGGTAATCTTGAGCGGATTTTTTTTGCTGTATTTTTAAGTTTTTTCTAGGTGAATGTTATGCTCGACCGAACTACGATTGCTGCGATTGCAACTCCCCCAGGACGTGGCGGTGTAGGTGTCATTCGCCTGTCGGGTCCCAAGTCTTATGAAATTGCCCAGGCTTTGAGCCAAAAAGATTTGCCCAAAGCCCGTTTTGCTGGGTTTCGCCAGTTCTATGATGCAGCCGGCGAAGTGATGGACGAAGGTCTGGTGATCTGCTTCCCGAATCCGAATTCCTTTACTGGTGAAGATGTAGTGGAACTACAAGGTCATGGTGGCCCGGTGATTCAGAATGCGCTGCTAGGCCGTTTGCTGGAACTGGGTGCCACTGCAGCCAAAGCCGGTGAATTCTCGATGCGTGCCTTTGAAAATGGCAAGCTGGATCTGGTGCAGGCTGAAGCCATTGCCGATCTGATTGATGCGACCTCCCAAGCTGCTGCCCGGTCTGCCGTACGTTCGCTGCAAGGGGCATTCTCAACCAAGGTGAATACGGTATTAGAACAGCTGATTCACCTGCGCCTGCATGTCGAAGCGGCGATCGATTTCCCGGAAGAAGAAATTGACTTTCTGGCTGATGGCAAGATTTTAAACCTACTAGATGGCGTGGCGAATGCCGTTACTCAGGTTCAGCAATCTGCACGTCAGGGTCAGTTGCTGCGTGAAGGCTTACAGGTGGTGATTGCTGGAAAACCGAATGCAGGTAAATCGTCCCTGCTCAATGCCCTAGCAGGTAATGAACGTGCGATTGTGACCGATATTGCCGGAACAACCCGTGATGTATTGCATGAAAAGATCACATTGAATGGCCTGCCGATTACCCTGACTGATACTGCTGGTCTGCGTGAAACCGGCGATATCGTGGAAAAAGAAGGCATTCGCCGCGCGATTAAAGAAATTGAACAGGCCGATCTGCTGTTGCTGGTTTATGACCTGAGCCAAGGTGATGACCCATTACAACTCGCTCAAGAATATTTTGCCGAACATCTCGAGCCGAAACGTCTGGTCCTGATCGGGAACAAAGCGGATTTGACCGGTGCCGATGCTGTCATGGGAGATTTTAACGGCTTCCGTCATATTACTGTCTCAGCCAAGCAGGAAACTGGCGTTCAATCGCTCATAGATGCGATTACAGCGCATGCAGGCTTCCAGCCAGAAGAAGATACCTTTATTGCCCGTACCCGTCATTTAGACGCAATGAAGCGCACTCAAATGTATTTGGCTGAAGCTCGTGAGCAACTTGTTGTTTATAATGCAGGTGAACTGGTCGCAGAGTCTTTACGTTTGGCACAGAATGCACTGGGTGAGATTACCGGTGACTTTAGTGCGGATGATTTGCTGGGTAAGATCTTTGGATCATTCTGTATTGGTAAATAAGACTAAACGTATTTAAAAAAGCATCTTCGGATGCTTTTTTTATATCTTGTGGATTTATATTTTAGCCTTAGATTATCATTTGAAGATTTATAAGTAACTGGCTGATAAAATATTTTTATGAACTTTTGATGATATTTCGCGACAACAATTAATGCACTTGTTCAGTAAACAGGTAGCCATTTGTATATAACTCTTTTAAAGTAATTCATAGAAATAAATAGGAAGTGTACGTCTGATGCATGGTGTTAATAAGGTCAATCTTTTTGGTACTTTAGATCGAGACCCTGAAACATAAACTCTTTTATTTTAAAAAATAAAATGCCCAGCGTGGGGCTGGGCATTTTAAGGTGGGATGTCTGCAAACATCCCTAAACAATGGAAAACAACTAGAGCGACTAGAATGAAAACCAAAGCTTTTTATTAAGAAATCAATATAGACTTTTCTATAACGTCAGTAAATACAATTTTCTACTCGTATCCTTATTGAGCTTTAGAGGAGTTTTGTCTTGAATTTTGGAATACTTCATTCGCGTTGCTTTTGTTGAAAGTAAATTTTAGGAAAAATTTATGCAAATGCATGTGATTCAAAACCCAATGTTTGATTCAAAATCTTTGAAGTTGATGTATGAGCAGTTATGTAGGGATTATGCCTATGCGAGTGAAATTGCCAGTATGTCAGGGCGGCATTTGAAACTTTATGGGCAACAACTTAAACCATTGCTTAGAAAGCAAATGCGAGAAATAGAAAACTTTTATCAACTAGAGTTGTTTTAGAAGATAGTTTAATAAAAAAGCCCTCAAATGAGGGCTTTTTTATTAGGCTTTTACCTGCAGTTTTTGATGCCATAACCAAAGGATTAGACAGAGTGTACTGATCGCCACACAGAAGCTGATCACGCTAAATCCTAAGCCGAAGTGATCAGCCAGATAACCTACTGCAATAATCGGCACAATCGTGCCCAAATAGCCAATAAACAGGTAAGTCGACATTACGGCTGCACGGTTTTGCAAGGTTGTGATCGCATGAATCACACCGAATGCGCCCATTAAGGCAAAACCATGTCCAATACCGAATAAGATATCACTGGCAAAGAACAAGATACTTGCTTTAAGGATCATACAGAGAGCAAGACTAACCAAGCTCACCAGCATAACCATCAAGCCAATATTCAGACATTTCTTTGCAGGAACAGCTTTAGCGAAGAACTGCACCACAGCAGAGATCAGCAAAATGCAGGTAATGGCAGTACCGCTGACCAAAGGACCATGCCAGGGCAAGATATCCTGCACAAAAGACGGTGACAGTGAAGCAAATAAACTGAAAGCAGCAAAGGCATTAAATGCAGTCAATCCCACAATCATGAACACAGCATGATACTGAGGTTCAGGACGCAGTAATTTCGGTGCAATACTAAAAGGTTGGCGTTCAAAAGCAGGGGTTTTTAGCCAGAATAATCCGACAAAACACAGCACTGCCCCAAGAATAATTGGAAGGTATGGAGTAATTAATGGAGCTTGAGAAAACTGCGCAATCACTCCACCCACAAACGGCCCCAAACCAAAGCCTATGGCCGTCAGAATCGACACCAGTTGTGGTGCAAGCTGCTTATGAGACTCTGGAATGGTTTGCATCATGCCCAACATTGCTGAAGTGGTCATCAGGCCTGAAGCAATACCAATAATAAAACGGCCCACCGACAAAATCAGCGCATTCTCGGCAAAGACTGAAATGACCAAGCCGATGCTAATAAATACCAGGCCAATTTGCAGGGTTCTTAAGAAACCAATCGTGTTGCTGGTACGTCCCAGGAATAACAAGGTACCCAGACAGCCAAACATATAGGCGACAAAAATATAGGTAATCTGGCTTGGGGATAAATGCCAGATCTGTTGATAAATGGGGTAAAGCGGACTTGCCAGTGCTGTGCCGATAGTACCCATAATCAATGCAAGACTGACCATGGCGAAAGGTCGCCATGAGATATTTTCTGTCATGTAGCTGCCGTAAAAGTTTCACCACACTTTAAAAAGAATGATGTGGAAGAAAGAAGAGAATGGGTGGCAGTGTATCGGTTAGATGAAAAAGCGGTCAATTATCTTGCTGTAAAGAAAACAAAAATGTTGAACTAAACAATTAGCCATAACGCTTTAATAATTTTAAAAACTCAGCCAGTTCTTCTTCATTGACCGCAGCTTCTCCAATGACATGCTCTTTTAAATGAGTCTCGATCAATTCATTCATTAAACCGTTTATGGCACCTTTAATGGCTGCAACCTGTTGCAAGACCTGAATACAGCCTGTCTCAGGATTCTGGAGAGACTGCTCTACGGCGTTCATCTGACCTTGCAAGCGCCGTACCCGGTTTAATATTTTTTTATCATCATGTACATGACTCACCACAAATCTCCAAAAATAAATATACTAGGGGGGAGTATTAATAACAGTTTCCTTTTATGCAAAAACATACCGCCGATTCGCACAGCCATCAATTTGATGAAGGTAATCCACTCGCGCAGAAAAAGATTCTGTTTGCCACGATTCTGACCGCCGTCATGATGGTGCTGGAAGTATTAGGGGGATGGATCTTCCAGTCAATGGCTTTACTTGCTGATGGCTGGCATATGGGCTCGCATGTGTTGGCCTTGGGACTGGCTTACTTTGCCTATAAAGCGGCCCGCCATTATGCGGATGATCCCCGCTTTAATATGGGCACCTGGCGGATTGAAATTCTGGCCAGTTATAGCAGTGCGATTTTATTACTCGTCGTAGCCGGGTTTATGGCAATTCATTCGGTAGAACGCCTATTTTCGCCAGTTCAGATTCATTATAACGAAGCCATTCCAATCGCGATTCTAGGACTATTGATTAACCTGGCCTGTGCCTGGTTGCTGCATGATGATGGGCACCATCACCATGATCATCATCATGGGCATTCCCATCACGAGCATGATAATAATCATGGTCATCATGACTTGAACCATAAAGCGGCCTTTCTGCATGTGGTTGCTGATGCTGTAACTTCTGTTCTGGCGATTATTGCTTTGATTGCTGGAAAATATATGGGCTGGGATTTTCTCGATGCAGTACTGGGACTGGTCGGCTCAATCCTGATTGCACGCTGGGCGATTGGCCTGCTAAAGCAAAGTGCCAAGACTTTACTGGATGCCCCAGTGGTCGAAGAAATACGTGAAGTCATTGCTGAATATGGGAATGATCTGCATTTAACTGACCTGCATGTATCGAGGGTCGGTAAAGGTAAATTTTCCTGTTTTGTTGCCGTTCAAACAGGAATCCCCATGAGTGCTGATCAGATCCGTGAGGCGATCTCTATTCATGAAGAAATCGTACATATCTCGGTGGAAGTGAATCCGTATTAAAGGGTTAATGTTCCACGTGAAACATGGTTGATTGATCAATTCGATTTGAAAATCACGCTACATAAAATAGTCAGAATTTTCTTTTTAAAAAGACTAGAATCGAAACATATTTAACTTGGACCTGAGCAGGACATTCATGCAAATAAGAAATATGCTGCTGGCTTTGACCCTATTCCCTGGCCTCAGCTTTGCCAATGTAGATACGGTTAAAGCCAATCTGGCAAAAAACAGTCCCAACCTGAAAATTGAAAATATTCAGCCTACCGAAATGAAAGGAATCTATAGCGGTACCATGCAGGGACAGATTGTCTATCTGAATGAAGATGCCCAGCATCTCCTAGCCGGTTCAATGTTCCGTATCCAGGATCAGCATAATCTGACTCAGGATTTATTACTCAAACAAAACAGTGTCGACTGGAAAAAGTTACCGCTTCAGGATGCGATTAAATCAGTCAGAGGGACAGGAAAACGTCAGCTTGCCATCTTTTCTGACCCAAATTGCCCGTATTGTAAACAGCTTGAAGTAGAGCTGAAAAAACTTAAAGATGTCACCATTTATACCTTCATCCTGCCTTTAAAACAGCAGTCAATTGTGCCATCTAAACAAGTTTATTGTGAAAAAAATCCGGCCCAAGCTTGGGAAGACCTAATTGGTCAAGGTATACAGCCTAAATCGAAAAAGAGCTGTGCCAACCCGATTGAACGTAATAAACAGCTGGCACAATCACTCGGTGTAAATGGCACACCAGCAATTATTTTCTCGAATGGTTTTAAGGTCATGGGCGCTCAGCCAGCAGAACAGATTGAACAAGGCTTCAAAGAATTCGGCCTGTAAAATTCTGACCATGATCAGCAAATAAAAAAAAGAGCACCTATCTAGGCGCTCTTTTTTATGAAAGTAACTTATTCCAAGCAGAGCTTAGATCCGTTTACGTTTAGTCACCATATTATAGATAAACAGGATGACTACGGCACCGATCACTGAGGCAATAAAACCTGCGGCAGAATCTTGAGAATACAAGCCCAGCATACGTCCGGCAAAGGTCGCAACCAGTGAACCGGCAATCCCCAGCAGGGTCGTAACAATGAATCCAGCTTTGTCATCACCAGGATGAATCGCGCGTGCAACCAGACCCGCAATAAAACCCACCACAATCGCAACGATAATTGACCACATCAGCATACTCCTTGTTATCATGTCTTTGTTTTTACATCAGGTTTATCTTGCGGCAAGAAAAGCACTGAAAAAAGTCATGTCCTGCAACGGGCTGTAGTGTTTTTGTTCTCTGTGTTACTGAAATGATTCAAGAAATAAAAAGAAGTGGCACGAAGCCACTTCTTTTAAACCGGTTCTTAAAGACCGATTTCACCAATAAATGGAATATGACGGTATTTTTGATCATAGTCCAGGCCATAACCAACAATGAACTTGTCTTCGACTTCAAAGCCCAGGAATTTTACTTCCAGCTCGATTTCACGACGTGAAGGTTTACTCACCAGAGTGCATAGTTCAATTGAGTTTGGCTGACGGGTTTGCAGGATTTCCAGGACTTTGCTTAAGGTATTACCTGAGTCGATAATATCCTCAACCACTAGCACATCTTTACCACGGATTTCACCGTCCAGATCTTTCAGGATTTTGACATCACGGCTCGAAATCGTACCACCGCCGTAGCTGGATACAGTCATGAAGTCGAGTTCATGTGGCTTGGTAATGGCACGACACAAGTCTGCCATGAAAATCACTGAACCGCGTAATAAACCGATAAGTACAAGCTCTTTGTCACTATTGGCATAGTGTGCATCGATTTTAGCACCAAGCTCTTTGACTTTAGCTTGAATTTCTTCAGCGGAAATCATTACGCTCATTTGAACGGTCATGGGTAGATACCTAAAAAATAAAAATAGCAAAATAAAAAAGGTGTTGACCTGCAACACCTGAATTGCAGCAATTTTAATACATCCTTGCTTGAGATGCACCTGTTTTACTTGCTGTAAATGTAATCAATTTTTGGGCTGCTGTGAATCTTTCTTCAGCGCAAAGGCACAGACGGCGACGATTGCAGCCAAAATGATCCGACGCTGGCGCGATTTATTGGGCTTTGACATAGACAGCCTGTCCATAGACATAAGTTGCTGCAATATTACGGTCATCTCCCAGCATGGTCAGTGCAAAAAAGGTATCTTCAATATTTTTAGCCCTGCTCTGGCGCAGTTGTTGTAAAGCGGTGGCATTGAGATCCAGCACCACAAAGTCTGCTTCTTTGCCCACATTGAAATTCCCCAAGCGGTCATCCAGACTTAAGGCTTTCGCACCACCTAGGGTCGCATGATATAGCGACTCAAAAGCCGAAAGTTTTTCTCCTTGCAGCTGTTGCACTTTATAAGCCTCATTCAGGGTTTGCAGCTGGTTAAAGGAGGTTCCTGCCCCGATATCGGTACCCAAGCCGACTTTTACGCCTTTATCCCAGGCTTTCTTTAGCGGAAATAAACCACTACCCAGGAACAGGTTTGAGGTTGGGCAGAAGGCAATCGCAGAGTCGGTTTGATGCATGCAATCCCACTCTCCTTCTTCCAGATGCACACAATGTGCAAATACGGATTTAGCGCCGGTCAGCCCATAATGATGGTAGACATCCAGATAGCCTTCACGTTCCGGAAAGAGCTCTTTCACCCAGGCAATCTCGTTTTTGTTTTCGCTGAGATGAGTATGGACATAGACATCTGGATATTCGGCTTTTAACTGCCCTGCTTTTTCTAGCTGTTCAGGTGTTGAGGTTGGAGCAAAACGTGGGGTAATCGCATAAAGATTACGTCCTTTACCATGCCATTTCTCAATCAGGGCTTTAGAGTCGCTATAGGCGGATTCTGCGGTATCAGTCAGGGCTTCAGGTGCATGGCGGTCCATCAGCACTTTACCGGCAATCAGTCGCATATTCTGTGCCGTAGCCGTTTCGAACAGTGCTTCTACCGAAGCCGGATGAACGGTACAGAATACCAAAGCTGTGGTTGTGCCATTCTTCAGCAGTTCCTGAATAAAAAACTGTGCAATTTTCTGGCTATATGCCGGATCCTGAAACTGGATTTCAGTCGGGAAGGTATAGGTATTTAACCATTCCAGTAGCTGTTCACCATAAGCACCGACCATTTCGGTTTGCGGGAAATGGATATGAGTATCGATCATGCCCGGAATGATGAGCTGTTCAGGATAATGAGTAACATCAAGACCTTCAGGAAGCTGCTGCTGACCTTCCTGCCAGGAACCAAACCACTGGATTATTCCATTTTTTATGATGAGTAAACCATCTTCTATATAACGCACTTGGTCGTGAATTTCACGTGCTTGGGCAACTGTATTCTGGATATCGAGGAAACGACCGCGGATGGCTGTCGTCGCAATGTGAGAAGACATTGGAAACCTGCACTTTGTAATTTTTTCAATTGATTGTAGCTGAAAAGTTCTACCTTGTAGGGGAAATACACAACTAAAATCCCCTGATTTTAATCATGTAAAATAGCGGCCAAGATCAGAGCAATTATCACGAGATATTTAAATTAGATTTAAATAAAGAAAATGATGCTAATTAAAGTAGTAAAAAGATTATTAGCCTAGAATAAAAAAGCCCGCATTTTGCGGACTTATTAGGAATAAGGAGGAAATTATTTATAGCGCTGTTTCATTGTATTTTTTGCTATGACGGATCGATAACCATGCGGTAATCGTCAGCACAATGACAATAAAGCTCAGGGAAATCCAGATCGGCATATGGAATACTTCCAGCATCAGCATCTTGAAGCCGATAAAGACTAGAATAATCCCGAGGCCATAAGGCAGATAATACATTTTCGATGCAGCACCAGCGAGCAGGAAGAACATGGCACGCAGACCCAGGATCGCCATCAGGTTCGCCGTTAAAACAATAAAGGGATCGGTGGTGACAGCAAAAATAGCCGGAATTGAATCTACCGCAAAGATCACATCAGAAGCTTCGACCAGAATCAGCACCAGAAATAATGGCGTTGCCCACAGGACACCGTTCTGATGCACAAAAAATTTATTGCCACGCATTTGCGGCGTAATCCGGATATGTTTACGTAGCCATTTCAGAACCGCCATATCTTCAATATTGGTATGCTCTTCTCCCTGACCGCGCAGGAATTTAAAACCGGTATAAACCAAGAAGGCACCGAAGATATACAGAATCCATGAGAATTCCTGTACGAACCATGCACCAATAAAAATAAAGATGGTCCGCAGAATAATGGCACCCAAAACACCATAGAGCAGCAGCTGGCGTTGCAGTGCAGGAGGAATGGCGAAGGCAGCAAAGATCATCAGCCAGACAAAGACATTATCAATTGCCAGGGATTTTTCCAGCAGATAACCGGCAAAGTATTCCATCACCTTCTGGTTTGCCAGAGCAGCACCTGAAGTCTGTTCTAGATACAGCCACAATGCACCACCAAACAGGGTCGCTACACTGACCCAGGCAACACTCCAGTAGGCGGCAGTACGAACTTTGGTGGGCTGTCCGTGCTGATGCTTAAAGCCGATAAAATCGATAACCAGCATCACTGCAACGATAGTGAAAAAAGCCAGATACAGCCAGGGTGTACCAATTGTTTCCATGGGAATTCTCCACATCTGACAATCGGCCATAAAAAAACCTTGACCTGCTGTCAGATGAAATACATCTATAACAACATGATCAAGGTCTTGCCTACATCTTTGTGCTCTACTGGATGAGATCCAGTCGCATTTCAAGATGCTCAGATACCGACTTTTTGCAAAGTGTAATGACGATATTCTGACACGTTCAAAAACTGAAATTCCATTCTTAAACGTTTGGAGGAGGCTACTCCCCTTGTTCAAACTCAATTCTGTTTGAGCAATTGCTCAATATCAAATGAGCATGACAGATTTTGTGCATAATCACAAATTATTTTACAAAAAGTAGCGTTTAATCAGCAGTTTTGGGTAAAAAATCTAGGCGCTGAACCAGATAGAGACTGAGCAGAAATCCAAGGATTGCCAGCCCTGCTCCGGCCCAGCCAATGCTCGATAGTCCAATCTGAAGCGTGACTATACTGCCAAGCAAAGCTCCTCCACCAATACCGACGTTATACAGGCCGGAATAAATGGCCATGGCAACATCTGTGGCATCTGCAGCCAGGTTCAGGGTTTTGGATTGTAGAGCCAAACTGAAACCAATGATGCTCAAACCCCACAGAAGAGATAAGCCAGAGAGGCCTGTGACTGTGCTCGACAAGGGCAATAACAGCAGCATGGAAATAACCAGTCCAAAAGTAAAAGCAGGAATAATCATTTTCGGAAACTGTGCGGCAAAGCGGCCAAACAGATAAGAACCCAGGAATCCTGCTCCACCATAAACCAGAAGTAAAGTTGTGGTCTGGGCTGAATCAAACCGGGCAATATTCAGGGAAAACGGTTCAATATAACTATAAGCGGTAAATTGCGCTGTAATCACCAGAATGGTGAGGACAAAGACCAACATCAGGCTTGGACGTTTGATCAGGCTTTTTAAACTGCTGAGGGAGCCTGAATTAACACTTGGAAGCAATGGCAAGGTTTTGGCCAGAATCAGGCAAATGATCAATGCGAGACATGCAATCAGGGCAAAACTGTTACGCCAGCCATACGCCTCGCCAATCATCCGGCCAAATGGAATACCGAGCACCATCGCCATCGCCGTTCCTGTGGCCAATAAACCGAGTGCCTGAAACTCTTTACCTTTCGGTGCGACCCGAACCGCAAGTGAAGCGGTAATCGACCAGAACAAGGCATGCGCTATGGCAATTCCCACCCGGCTGATCACCAGCGTGCTAAAACTCCAGGCAAAATAGGACAGCACATGACTCAAAATAAAAACTGCAAAGACCAGCATCAGTAGAAAACGCCGTTCTATAGCTTTGGTGAGCAGCATGATTGGAAGAGATAGTAGAGCCACGATCCAGGCATAAATGGTCAGCATGATGCCAGCCTGAGTGGCGGACATGGCAAAGCTTTGCCCGATTCCACTTAGTAAGGCCACAGGAATAAATTCGGTAGTGTTAAAAATAAAAGCCGCGCAGGCTAAAGCGATGACACCAATCCATTGCTTGGTGACGGAAGAAGCGGAAGATGAGTCAGACATACGAATTTGCATGCAAAAAGATGCTGCATTCTAATCCTGTCTTTCTGAATTAGGGAGTAGCTAAAATTAAATTTTTGGGATGACATGTAATGACTCAAACTGGATCATCCGTGATCAAGCAAAATAGAGAAATAAAAAGTTATCAATATTTGAAAAAATTCACAGGAAATGATGAAAGAGAATAAAAAATTTCATCCAATATTAAAAACTTAACAATAATTCATATTATTTCTTGAGGAAGATGTTTTAAATTAAATAAACCAATAATTTTATCAAGAGATCAGCCTTCAGTATGGACATTCAACATCAAGATTCAAAACGCGGCGGTGTATTTTTTATGGAGGAAGATGGTCGACGTCTTGCTGAAATTACATATCAGTGGCAAGAAGCATCGACCATCGTGGCTGATCATACCTGGGTAGATAATTCCTTACGCGGTCAAGGCGTAGCACGCAAAATGCTGGATGTACTGGTCGACTTTGCCCGCAAGAATAGCTTAAAAATTATTCCCCAGTGTTCCTATGTAGATGTCATGTTTAAACGTGATCGCAGCCTACAGGATGTGGCAGCTGCTATTTAGCAATTGAATTAAACTTATCCAAGATAGAGATATGTTGTAATTTGCCTTTAAGTGCAGGTACAGAAATACGCTGCAGCAGGTTATATACGTCATAACCTGCCATCAGGCCTATACTGTTCCATAACACTTCTTCATATTTGCCTAACAGCGTAAGTATTCCTATCATCAGGCTTACACTGATATAAAAAAACATACGACGGCGAACAAACTGTAAAAGCGTCCAGCCTACAAAAACTGAACTGAGCAAAATGTTGGTCTCGGTCATCAAGGCCATCTCATTCAGCATAATCAAAAGCATAAAACATATACACAACAACGCTACAGTGAAAATCAGATCTTTTAACATCAGGTTTCACTCCTTCATCATTATCGCTATATATCTGAAATCATTGATTTCCTCTCAGGAGGTAATTGTTAGAAGTTTTCTTTGGAAAAGCAAACCTAAAACAATGTAAGCAAAAACGGATATTTGCTTAAAAAATGATCGACTTAAATTAAAATAATTGATTAAATTATGCTTTTAATTCTTTCTTCAGTGAGATGACCTGATGCTACAGCTTTGCTACGCCAGTGAGCGGATAGAATCTGAACAAGAGTTATTGCAGGATCTTAGCGATATATTATCTGTAGCGAGAAAATTTAATAAAGCTCATCAGATTAACGGGGTTTTATATTATTCCCATGGTAAGTTTTTTCAATGTCTGGAAGGTGAAGCAGAGGTGGTAGAAAATCTGTTTCAGAGCATTTGCCGTGATTCACGCCATCATCAGGTGCTTCGCTTTCAGGATGCAACGGTAGAACGTCCACATTTCTCGGAATGGTCTATGAAGTATGTACATAAGCATAGCGAGATTGCTTCCTACTTTTCTCATCTTGGTCACAGTCACTTTTTGCCACATGAGTTGAATCAGGATGAGCTTCGAGGACTTTTGGAAGTGCTGCAACGGGTTGACGAAAACTATCAGCAGCTGGTTTCTCCACAGGGTTATAAACAGCGTGGTTATGTGCCGTACTTTTAATCAAAGCTAATCTAAGAAATAAAAAAAGTCCGCTGTGCGGACTTTTTTTACAATGAAGATTTAGTTCATTTCAATCATGACTTTTAAAGCCTTTTCATCAGAAGCATGTTTAAACACATCATAAGCCTTTTCAAATTCAGCAAATTTAAAGTGATGGGTTGCCAGTTTTTCCAAGGGCAATTTGCCAGAACAGCAGGTTTTCAGCAGCATGCCGGTAGTATTGGCATTCACCAGTCCGGTGGTAATCGTCAGGTTCTTGATCCAGAGTTTATTCAGTTCAAAATTCACGGACTTGCCATGTACGCCGACATTGGCCAGATGCCCGCCTTCTTTGACAATATGCTGGCAGATATTCCAGGTCGCTTCCAGACCGACTGCTTCAATGGCACAGTCTACGCCTCGTCCATCAGTCAGCTCCAGTACACGCTGAATCGCATCTTCTTTGGCTGAGTTGACGGTATGGGTTGCACCCACAGTTTTGGCAAATTCCAGGCGGTTATCATCGACATCCACCATGATGATATTGGCCGGAGAATAGAACTGGGCAGTGAGCAAGGCACTCATGCCAATCGGGCCAGCACCGACAATCGCAACATTGTCTCCCGGTTTAACATCACCATATTGCACGCCAATTTCATGGGAGGTGGGCAGAATGTCAGATAGGAAGACCGCGACATCTTCATTTAACTCTTCAGGCAAATGATACAGTGAGGTATCGGCAAATGGGGTACGCACATATTCGGCATGAGTACCATCAATCATGTAGCCCATGATCCAGCCGCCATCATTACGACAGTGGGCATAGAGCTGTTTCTGGCAGTTTTCACAGGTTCCACAGCGGCTGACGCAGGAAATAATAACTCGATCGCCTTTTTTGAAGTTTTTGACTGCTGAACCGACTTCTTCAATAATACCAATGCCTTCATGACCCAGAATCCGGCCATTAAAGCTGCCGGTTTTTTCTTTGGCCACCTCTTCAATTTCCGGGTTTTTACCTTTCCAGATGCCGAGATCCGTCCCGCAGATGGTGACTTTCGTCAGTTTGATAATGGCATCGTCAGGTTGCAGGATTTGTGGAATGGGACGTTCTTCAAAACGGATGTCATTGGCGCCATAGTAAACCATTGCTTTCATTGTATTCGACATGGCAACTATCCTTCTTCATGATTATTGTGGAGGATTGGCAGTCGTTTTAGCGAGGACGACTGTCGGTTGAGAAACATGCAAAGCTTTAATCTAGCAAGGCTTCAACAACAGTTCATTGGCAAAATAGTTAATTCCTTAAAAAAAGTAAGTATTTTTTTAAACATGAAAAAAGGACCGCAGACATATGTCTGCGGTCCTTGGGAAGTCTTATTAGGTAAAGACCGGAATTATTTTGGGGTTAGGCTTTTAACGCCGTAATCAGTTTCTGATGCAGACCACCAAAACCGCCATTGGACATGATTACCACGGCATCACCCTCGCCTGCTTCAGTAACTACCGTTTGAATGATTTCATCCAGATTGCGTGCTACAACCGCTTTATTTGGTGCAGCTTCAATCACCGGTTGTAAATCCCAGTCCAGACCTTCAGGCTGATACCAGATCACTTCATCCGCCAGACGTGCTGAATAGGCTAAACCATCTTTGTGGCTGCCCATACGCATGGTGTTGGAACGCGGTTCAATGATGGCCCACAATTTGCGTTCACCAAGACGTTTGCGTGCACCGTCAAGCGTGGTATCAATTGCAGTTGGGTGATGGGCAAAGTCATCATAGACTTCGATACCACGTACGGTATCTAATAGCTCCATACGGCGTTTGACACCACCAAAGTTGGACAGGGCTTCACATGCAGTTTCGATAGTGACACCGACATGTTCAGCTGCAGCAATCGTTGCCAAAGCATTGGCGACTGAGTGCTGACCCGTCATATTCCATTTCACTTCGCCTTTCACGATACCATGCTGTAGTACTTTGAAGTGTGAACCATCCGCAGATAATTGCTCTGCATAAAGTTCAGCTTTTTCATTGGCATCCAGTGAAGTACGAACCACAGGCGTCCAGCAGCCCTGTTCCAGCACTTCATCAATATTGGTTTCAGTAATCGGTGCAATGATGCGACCTTCACTTGGAATGGTACGTACCAGATGATGGAACTGTTTCTGAATCGCTGCCAGATCATCAAAAATGTCGGCGTGGTCAAATTCCAGGTTATTCAGGATCGCCGTTTTTGGATGGTAATGCACAAACTTGGAACGCTTATCGAAGAAAGCAGAATCGTATTCATCGGCTTCAACACAGAAGTATTTACCGCCACCTAAACGCGCACTTTCAGAAAAGCCAAGCGGTACACCGCCAATCAGGAAGCCAGGTTCTAAACCGGCCTGATCCAGTACCCATGCCAGCATGGTGGTGGTGGTGGTTTTACCATGCGTACCAGCCACACCTAAAACGTGTTTACCTTGTAGCACATGATCTGCCAGGAACTGCGGGCCTGAAATATAAGGCAGGCCTTCATTCAGCATATATTCCACGGCATCAATACCACGTTTCATGGCATTGCCGACAATCACCAGATCCGGATGCGGCTGTAAATGGCTATGGTCATAGCCCTGCATTAAAGTAATGCCTGCATTTTCCAGCTGGGTCGACATCGGGGGATACACGTTTTGATCCGATCCTGTCACCTTATGGCCAAGATCACGTGCCAGTAATGCCAGTGAACCCATAAAGGTGCCACAAATACCCAAAATATGCAGATGCATCTACTTCACTCCATTTTGCCTGACACATCACTTTGTACTGGTGCTGTTGCCATGATTTATTCGATTTGCAAGCAACGATAGCAAGGCTTTGACCGAAAAGATAGTCAAAGTTCAAGCATTCCTGCGGGATTTTTTAAATCCTGTTTCACAGACAAATTCAGGGAAATTTTCAAGCTTCCGGAATATCTTTTGGCAAAATAAATCGTAAAATAAGCCCGAACTTTTTGCAGAGTGCATGCAGATGCTACCGGCTCTATTTCTTCTGGTGATTGCCAACTGTTTTATGACCTTGGCCTGGTACGGACATCTCAAATTCCTGCCGCATGATGCACCGCTGTGGCAGGCGATTTTATTTAGCTGGGCCATTGCCTTGTTTGAATATAGCCTGATGATTCCAGCAACCAAATTATTAGCCCAACAGGGACTGGCGGTGGGTCAAATGAAGATTACTCAGGAAGTCGTCACTCTACTGGTCTTTGTTCCCTTTATGATCTTCCTGTTCAAACAGCCGTTTAAACTGGATTATTTATGGGCGGCGCTATGTCTCTGTGGTTGTGTCTATTTTGTATTCCGCAGTTCTTGAAATCATCTACTAGCCACTACTTCCCTATTTTTATTCCAGTTTTTAAGAATCTGCTAAAAAAATAAGAAAAATCGAGCCTTGCTTTGACCGTTAAATTTTATGAAGCTGAAAAATCAGTCTATAATATGCATTCCTATTCAAGCTTGGCTCTCTCGTCGAGATTTATCTTTCTTACTTTAATCTCTGGAAAATTTGCAATGAATGCGGCTGCTGCACAAGATACTCCTCTCGTAGGTATTATCATGGGTTCTCAATCAGATTGGGCAACTCTCGAACACACTGCCAATATGCTCAAGCAGCTTGGTGTCCCATTTGAAGCCGAAGTCGTTTCCGCACACCGTACCCCGGACCGTCTGTTTGAATATGCTGAACAAGCGCGTGATCGTGGTATTCAGGTGATTATTGCCGGTGCAGGTGGTGCAGCGCATTTACCAGGTATGTGTGCAGCCAAAACCGATCTGCCAGTACTGGGCGTACCCGTCAAATCTTCGATCTTAAATGGGGTCGATTCATTGCTTTCTATTGTACAAATGCCAGCGGGTATTGCCGTAGGAACATTGGCCATTGGTCCTGCCGGTGCAACCAATGCAGCCATTATGGCAGCACAGATTTTAGGTTTAACCCGTCCAGAGATCGCAAAAAATGTCGCAGATTTCCGTGCAGCACAAACCGAGAAAGTCGCAAGTAACAATATTCCAGGTCAAATGTAAGTCCAAGCTTAATACGGGATCAAACACAATGGATAAAACCATCGGTATTTTTGGTGGCGGCCAACTAGGCCGGATGATGGCACAAGCCGCACTACCCCTAAATATTCAATGTACGTTCTTTGAAGCTAATACGGACTGCCCTTCTGCGGCTTTGGGTCCGGTTTTTTCAACCAAAGCTGTAAATGGCTTGCAGGATTTCATCAATAGCGCAGATGTCTTCAGCCTGGAGTTTGAAAATACGCCGCTGGCTGATGTAGACGTTTTAACGCAAAACAAAGATCTGCATCCGCCACGTCAGGCTTTAGCCATCGCACAGCATCGTCTGTCTGAAAAAGCCCTATTTGATGAACTGGAAATTCCGGTTGCACCGTATAAAGCGGTGACTTCACTGGAAAGCTTGCAGGCGGCCGTTGCTGAGCTTGGCTTGCCGATCGTGCTGAAAACCTCTCGTGGTGGCTACGATGGTAAAGGTCAGTTTGTTTTACGTTCAGCCGATCAAATTGATCAAGCTTGGGCGGAACTCGGCCCTGCGGGTGAACTGATTGCAGAAAGTTTTGTGACTTTCTCTCGTGAAGTATCTATCATTGCGGTACGTGGTCAAAATGGTGATGTCAAAACCTGGCCATTGGCTGAAAATCATCACCACAACGGCATCCTGTCGCACTCGATTGTTCCGGCACCCAATAGTGCGGATCTGCAACCAGTCGCGCAGGATTACATCACTCGCCTGCTGAATCACTTGAATTATGTGGGTGTATTGACTCTTGAGCTGTTTGTGACAGACAAAGGCCTGTATGCAAACGAGATGGCACCACGTGTGCATAACTCAGGTCACTGGTCGATTGAAGGCGCTGTTTGCTCGCAGTTTGAAAACCATGTTCGTGCGGTCGCAGGTCTGCCACTGGGTTCAACTGAAGTGGTGCGTCCAACCGTGATGGTAAACATTATCGGTCAGCATCCAAAAACTGAAGATGTCCTGGCTTTAGAAGGCGCACACCTGCATCTGTACAACAAAACAGAACGCGAAGGTCGCAAGATTGGCCACATTACTTTGATGCCAACTGATAGTGCTCAGCTGACCACTTTATGCCGTCAACTGGCGAAGATTTTACCGAATCCATTGGCATTGAGCGAAGATATGACCATCTAAGCTTTAAGCTGCTGATAAAAAAAGCGATCACTTCAGTGATCGCTTTTTTATTTGTCCAGATTCAGGCATGATTGCGCCTCTTTAAAAATCCCCTGCCATTGGTCGGATCATTTTTAAAATCAATTGCTTATAAACTGATCAATTGAGTATAAATATAATAATTTAATTCGCTGCTATTTTGAGCTGAATTCTGGGTTATTCACTCGTGGATAAACTTAACATTGAGTTTGAATTTAAAACTGGAAAAATATTTGAATTTAAATTCATAAAAATAAATTCAAATTTAAAAATGAACTTTGAATTTAAACTTTGTTGTTTAAATTTAAATTCAAAAATATGAATTCAAATTTAAAAACTAATAAATGAATTCAAAGTTTTGAATTTAAAAATAGTTACTTCTAATAAAAATGAATTTAAAACAGAAATGCTATATATCATAAGCCTTTGGTTGATTGAAGAGTCCTGATTTAAAGGTAAGTTATCCATAATAATTTTTTAAATTCAAAAGTAATTTCCTGAGTTTTGAATTTAAATTTAAAAAAGAGCCTGATTTGAATTTAAATCGGACTTGTGGATAAGTTTTTAAATTTAAAAGCTACAAAATGAATTCAAAAGTGTAGGAATTATGAATTTAAATTTACGCATTGGCGCTTTAATTTTCATCATGAACTGCTAAGGTAGAAACATAATTCAAAATCTAAATATTTAAGGGTCTTATGCAACGGCTTGCACTTTTTGTTGGTTCTTTGGTTTTAGCTGCTACACAGGCACAGGCAGAACTGATTATTAATGGTCAGCGTGTGACATCAACGGATATATCTTCTGTGCCGAGCAGCCCGGTCAATTATGCCTCCCAAAATAATTTTCAGAATTGTCTTGCCAATTTGCGCAGTCAGGCGATTGCACAAGGTGTAAGTAGTTCAACCTACGATCGTTATACACAAAATTTAACACCCGATTATTCTGTGATTGAAAAGCTGAATTATCAGCCTGAGTTTTCGACTCCGATCTGGGACTATCTGTCTGGACTGGTGGATGAAGAACGTGTGCAGCTAGGCCGACAAAAATTACAGCAACATCATGAGGTATTAAACCGGATTAGCGCAGCCTATGGAGTGCCGGCAGAAACTATCGTAGCTGTATGGGGCGTAGAAAGTAATTTTGGTGATATTTCCGGGAAATATCCTTTATTACAGTCTTTGGGTACTTTGAGTTGTGAAGGTCGTCGTCAAAGTTATTTCCGTGGTGAGTTCTTTACCACCATGAAATTGCTGCAACGGGGTGATGTCTATGAAAACCAATTAAAAGGTTCGTGGGCAGGGGCTTTTGGTCATACCCAGTTTATGCCATCGACTTATGATGAGCTGGCGGTTGATTTTGATGGGGATGGTCGTCGTGATTTAGTCGGCAGTATTCCTGATGCACTGGCTTCTACAGCCAATTTCCTGAAAAAACGTGGCTGGCAGACTGGCCAACCCTGGGGCTTTGAAGTAAAAATTCCACAAGGCATGTCTGTTGCAGGCGAAAGCCGACGCAATAAAAAATCACTGAGTAGCTGGATGAACCGTGGTGTGGTGCGTGCTGACGGTACTCCGCTATTGCAGGGCAATTTATCAGAATCTTCTCAGGCTGGCTTATTGGCGCCTGCAGGCGAAAATGGCCCGATATTTTTAGTCTTTAAAAACTTTGATGCTATTTACAGCTATAACGCAGCAGAAAGTTATGCTTTAGCGATTGCACATTTATCTGACCGCTTACAAGGTAAGGGAAGCATCCAGGCAGCTTGGCCAACCGATGATCCAGGCACGTCACGTGCGGAACGTCGCGAGATCCAGCAATTCCTGTTAAACCGTGGTTATGATATTGGTGAGGTAGATGGTCTGATTGGGGATAAAACCCGTCAGGCGATTCGTCAGGAACAGAGCCGTCTGGGTTTAAGCCCGACCGGTCGTGCAGGACAGCAAATCCTGCGTGCATTTAGAAATGAAAATGCCAAACTCATGATGCGTTAGGAAGAATTTAGACATGATCTAAATATGGTTCTTCATCATAAAAAAGGTCTGCCAATATGCAGACCTTTTTTATAACTATATATAGTAAGTTTAAAGCTGCTCTTATACAGAGGTAATCGTGCCCAGAACACGATAACCTGATGCGCCTGTCACAGCCGGCAGATTGCCGCTGAGTTGATTCATAAAACGCATCGCCAGCCAGGCAAAAGCCGTGCCTTCTACCCAAGTCGGATTTAAGCCAAGATCGGCTGTGGTTTGTACGCTCCAATGATGTTTACGCAAACGCCAGCGTAACTGTTCCAATAAATGTGAATTATAGGCACCACCACCACAAACATAAACTTCACCGGTATCCAGACCAGAACGGTAAATGGCTTTTTTAATCGCACGGGTAGTGAGCTTCATTAAGGTTGCCTGAACATTTTCTGGGGTATCTTCAAGTTCATCATATTGAAGGTCATTGCGCCAGTCAGCAATCTGTTCATCCAGCCATTCTAGATTGAAGTCTTCGCGGCCAGTGCTTTTCGGTGGCTCTTTTGAGAAGAACTCATGTTCCTGTAAACGGTCCAATAGGCTACGGATTGGCGTGCCATAAGCTGCCCAGTTACCATTTTCATCAAAAGGCTGGCCGGTATAACGCTGACACCAGGCATCCATCAGAATATTGGCAGGGCCGGTATCGAAGCCATAAACTTGATCTGGTTGACCTGCTGGCAGAATACTCACATTGGCAATGCCGCCTAAATTCAGAATCACGCGGTGAATATTGTCATGCTGGAAAATATCCTGATGGAAAGCGGGAACCAAAGGTGCGCCTTGGCCGCCAGCAGCCAGATCGCGACGACGGAAATCAGAAATGACCGGAATCTGGGTAATTTCCGTAATAATATTTGGATCACCAATTTGCAGGGTAAAGCCATGTTCAGGACGATGGCGGATGGTCTGACCATGTGAGCCAATCGCCTTGATTTGAGATCGATCTAAATTATTTTCTTTAATCAGCGTATTGATGCCATGACCAATCATCTGTGCTAGTGCGACATCAGCTTTGCCCATGCGGTCGATTTCATTGTCATCTGGCAAAGTTAACGCCATCAGTTCATCACGAAGATCGGGATCAAAAGGCAAGGTGAGGGTGGCATGAAGCTGAAGTGGATCAAAAGAAGCAGCAACAATATCGACACCATCCATACTTGTGCCGGTCATTACCCCAATATAGATCGCTGTCATGATTATTCTTAAGCCTGCAATGTGCTGAAAAAGTGTTAGTATATCGCACAAATTGAATAACTGATGTATTTGGATTTTGTGATGTCAAATTTCCTGCCGGCTGAAGAACAACTTGCCCTCATCCAACGAGGCACCCACGAAATTATTTCCGAAGAAGACCTTCTGAAGAAATTAAAGCAGAATCGTCCTTTAAAAATTAAAGCGGGTTTTGACCCAACTGCACCGGACCTGCACTTAGGTCATACAGTTTTAATCAATAAATTAAAAGTATTCCAAGACTTGGGTCATGAAGTGTACTTCCTGATCGGGGATTATACTGCGATGATCGGTGACCCGACTGGTAAGAGCGCAACCCGCCCGCCATTGTCACGTGAGCAGGTGCTGGAAAATGCAAAAACCTATCAGGAACAAGTATTTAAAATTCTTGATCCAAACAAAACCAAAGTCGTGTTTAACTCGGAATGGTTTGCACAAAAAACTGCAGCTGACCTGATTCAATTGGCATCACAACAAACAGTTGCACGTATGTTAGAGCGTGATGACTTCACCAAACGTTATAACAACCAGCAACCGATTGCGATTCATGAATTCTTATATCCGCTAGTTCAAGGTTATGACTCAATCGCCTTAGAAGCTGACGTGGAGTTAGGGGGTACAGACCAGACCTTTAACCTGTTGATGGGTCGTACTCTACAAGGCCGTTATAACCAGGAAGCGCAGGTGTGCATTACTGTGCCAATTCTTGAAGGTCTGGATGGCGTGAACAAGATGTCTAAATCTTTAGGCAACTATATTGGTGTATTTGATGCACCTGGCGCGATGTACCAGAAAGTACTGTCTATGCCAGATTCACTGATTGAGCGTTATTTCGATCTGCTCAGCTTCAAATCTATAGAAGAAATTCAAGGCTTGTTGAAAGAAATCGAAGAAGGCCGTAACCCGCAGGAAGTAAAACGTATTCTTGCGCTGGAACTGGTAGAACGTTTCCACGGTGCTGAAGCTGCCGCTCATGCCCATAAGGGTGCAGGTAATATCATTACTGAAGGTGAACTGCCTGAAGGTACGCCAGAAGTGACCATTTCACGTGGCGAATTTGGTGGTGAGATCTTCATTACTTCAATTTTACGTGAAGCTGGCTTAACCAAAAATGCTGCTCAAGCTAAAGATGCCTTAGGCCGTGGCACTGTAAAAGTGGACTGGAAACCGGTTGATGCGTCTTTTTCTGTGAAAGAGAACGTAACTTTAATTATTCAGGCCAGCAAAAAAGCAATTGCAAAAGTGACCTTTGTTGACTAAGGCTGGTTCTAAGTTATTGAAATAAAAGCAGGCTTCGGCCTGCTTTTATTTTTTAAGTTGTATATGAATTATATAAATATAGAAATTCAAAAAAAACCTTATAAAAACAACATTTAAATTTTGCCATTTGGCTTGCATTTCTGGTTTTTTGTGTATAAGATTTATTCGTCTAGAGATTCCGTGAAAAGCATATCTAGAGGGTAATGATCAATAACAGACAACTCCATAATTGATCAGGTCTCTAAATAAAGAGACAAGTTAATATAATGTGAATAACTATAATAATGACATAATGGATCGGGTAAAGATTCAATTCTAAGGAAGAGATTTTGGGAGAGATCTCTTCCTTTTTTATTGGTGTTGTCTGGCTATATGTTCAATCTTCAATAAATTCAACACAAAGATGGATGAATCAGCTTGGATTCAGGTTAAATCCATAGTGAGATGAATGAATCATCTTTGAATCTCAATCCATCTATAAAAAGAAAGGTAAATAAGGTGTATCAATACCAGACTGAACAGATGTTTGATGAAGACATCGATTTCATTTTGCGTTTTCTCTTCGAATATGAGTCTGCTGAGCGAAAACAAAAATCTTTTGATCAGGTACAGGCCTTATTTCAGCAATTAGATCTTGCCTCCCACTATTTACTCTTTTCATTAGTCAAAGAACGCCTGCCACGTCGGGCCAAATTATTGTTTGCTGCTGAAGACTATAGTGGTAAGAAAGAAGTGATTGAGGAAGTGATGCAGCACTGGATAAAAGATAGATACTCAAATGTGGCTTAACCGATTTCAATCTTCTGCCTATTCTTCTGCGCTTAAGTAAGCTTTCTGGATGATCTGAAATCTAGAAGGATCATATCCTCATTTTTGCTTCTTAAAAGCGGGTGTTAAGAAAAAATCTGTATTTAGCAAGGGTTTTGACCTTACAGAAAGCTCCATATATATAAGTCGGATAGAAAACAGCGAAATATGTAAGCTGATATAAGAAAGTTTCGGAAAATTCTGGATACAGCCCTTAAATTATACGGTCTTATTTAAAAATCACAGTTTTTTGATAGTTATCAGGTCTTAATAAATTTTACTGTTTTAAATTGAATTGCAATGAATACGGCTTTTATTGAAGAAAAATGCTCAAAATTTAGATAAAAAAGCAATTTTTTAACGAAATTCGTAGAAAAAAGATACATACGTGAAAAATATAGTGAATTGGGGGTTGCAATGATTCTGAAATCCTCTAGAATGCACCCATACCGACGAGATAGACGGAAACGAACGAAGCAGATTGCTGAGTTGTTAAGTTTATTGAAGTCCAGCTTCTGGCATTGACGAGATGTTAGAAAGATCATTAAGAGATTATGAAGAACAACTTGTGTGGATTTTTACTGGTTGATTAATCGAAATTATTTTCATTGATTGAATGGTAGAAATTACTCGAAGTTTATTTGAGAAATATTTGTCAGAAAATTGATGAGCCAAGTTTAAGAACTTTACTTATAAAGTTCGAAATGATTTTAACTGAAGAGTTTGATCATGGCTCAGATTGAACGCTGGCGGCAGGCTTAACACATGCAAGTCGAGCGGGGATAGGGTGCTTGCACCTGATTCCTAGCGGCGGACGGGTGAGTAATGCTTAGGAATCTGCCTATTAGTGGGGGACAACGTTCCGAAAGGGACGCTAATACCGCATACGTCCTACGGGAGAAAGCAGGGGATCTTCGGACCTTGCGCTAATAGATGAGCCTAAGTCGGATTAGCTAGTTGGTGGGGTAAAGGCCTACCAAGGCGACGATCTGTAGCGGGTCTGAGAGGATGATCCGCCACACTGGGACTGAGACACGGCCCAGACTCCTACGGGAGGCAGCAGTGGGGAATATTGGACAATGGGGGCAACCCTGATCCAGCCATGCCGCGTGTGTGAAGAAGGCCTTTTGGTTGTAAAGCACTTTAAGCGAGGAGGAGGCTTACCTGGTTAATACCTGGGATAAGTGGACGTTACTCGCAGAATAAGCACCGGCTAACTCTGTGCCAGCAGCCGCGGTAATACAGAGGGTGCAAGCGTTAATCGGATTTACTGGGCGTAAAGCGCGCGTAGGTGGCTAATTAAGTCAAATGTGAAATCCCCGAGCTTAACTTGGGAATTGCATTCGATACTGGTTAGCTAGAGTATGGGAGAGGATGGTAGAATTCCAGGTGTAGCGGTGAAATGCGTAGAGATCTGGAGGAATACCGATGGCGAAGGCAGCCATCTGGCCTAATACTGACACTGAGGTGCGAAAGCATGGGGAGCAAACAGGATTAGATACCCTGGTAGTCCATGCCGTAAACGATGTCTACTAGCCGTTGGGGCCCTTGAGGCTTTAGTGGCGCAGCTAACGCGATAAGTAGACCGCCTGGGGAGTACGGTCGCAAGACTAAAACTCAAATGAATTGACGGGGGCCCGCACAAGCGGTGGAGCATGTGGTTTAATTCGATGCAACGCGAAGAACCTTACCTGGCCTTGACATACAGAGAACTTTCCAGAGATGGATTGGTGCCTTCGGGAACTCTGATACAGGTGCTGCATGGCTGTCGTCAGCTCGTGTCGTGAGATGTTGGGTTAAGTCCCGCAACGAGCGCAACCCTTTTCCTTATTTGCCAGCACTTCGGGTGGGAACTTTAAGGATACTGCCAGTGACAAACTGGAGGAAGGCGGGGACGACGTCAAGTCATCATGGCCCTTACGGCCAGGGCTACACACGTGCTACAATGGTCGGTACAAAGGGTTGCTACTGCGCGAGCAGATGCTAATCTCAAAAAGCCGATCGTAGTCCGGATCGCAGTCTGCAACTCGACTGCGTGAAGTCGGAATCGCTAGTAATCGCGGATCAGAATGCCGCGGTGAATACGTTCCCGGGCCTTGTACACACCGCCCGTCACACCATGGGAGTTTGTTGCACCAGAAGTAGGTAGTCTAACCTTAGGGAGGACGCTTACCACGGTGTGGCCGATGACTGGGGTGAAGTCGTAACAAGGTAGCCGTAGGGGAACCTGCGGCTGGATCACCTCCTTAACGAAAGATTGACGATTGGTAAGAATCCACAACAAGTTGTTCTTCATGACGATGTATCTGAGGGTCTGTAGCTCAGTTGGTTAGAGCACACGCTTGATAAGCGTGGGGTCACAAGTTCAAGTCTTGTCAGACCCACCACTACTGACGAAGCGTTAATTGCAGAGCGAACAGAAACGGAACGATACATTGACTTATTGATAAGCTGGGGACTTAGCTTAGTTGGTAGAGCGCCTGCTTTGCACGCAGGAGGTCAGGAGTTCGACTCTCCTAGTCTCCACCACGTATTCGTTCGAATACGTAATAAGCAAACGGTTTGATAGCTTATAGAGCTTAGTAAGAAAGCGGCGTATAATGCGCGGCATTGTTATTAACCTCTGTGATTTATCACAGTAATGCAGTCCGACGAGGATGCATTAAATCATTAACAGAATATATTTGAGTTGAAATAATTTGTTCATACTCATGAAAGAGCGGAAACAAGAGATCGCAAGATTGATTGTTGAAGTGATTGAATGAGAACTAGCGAAATTAACTGAATCAAGCGTTTTGGTATATGAATCTAATTGAAGCTGTACGGTAGTTAAATCTACGAGATACCAACTGTATGAGAGTGATGAGTAATCATCACAATCTGTTGCTCATCCTACTTGTAGGGATGAACGACTGTTTGGGGTTGTATAGTCAAGTAATTAAGTGCATGTGGTGGATGCCTTGGCAGTCAGAGGCGAAGAAAGACGTGATAGCCTGCGAAAAGCTCCGGGGAGGCGGCAAATATCCTGTGATCCGGAGATGTCTGAATGGGGAAACCCACCGGCTATAAGGTCGGTATCATAAACTGAATACATAGGTTTATGAGGCGAACGCGGAGAAGTGAAACATCTCAGTATCCGTAGGAAAAGAAATCAATTGAGATTCCCTCAGTAGCGGCGAGCGAAAGGGGAACAGCCCATTAAGTCATATCAGTTTTAGTGGAATGCTCTGGGAAGTGCAACCATAGTGGGTGATAGTCCTGTACACGAAAGGGCTGATATGATGATGTCGAGTAGGGCGAGGCACGTGAAACCTTGTCTGAATATAGGGGGACCATCCTCTAAGGCTAAATACTCCTGACTGACCGATAGTGAACCAGTACCGTGAGGGAAAGGCGAAAAGAACCCCTGTGAGGGGAGTGAAATAGATCCTGAAACCGCATGCATACAAGCAGTGGGAGCCACTTTGTGTGGTGACTGCGTACCTTTTGTATAATGGGTCAGCGACTTATATTCAGTAGCGAGGTTAACCGAATAGGGGAGCCGTAGAGAAATCGAGTCTTAATAGGGCGTTTAGTTGCTGGGTATAGACCCGAAACCGGGTGATCTATCCATGAGCAGGTTGAAGGTTGGGTAACACTAACTGGAGGACCGAACCCACTGTCGTTGAAAAGCCAGGGGATGACTTGTGGATAGGGGTGAAAGGCTAATCAAACTCGGTGATAGCTGGTTCTCCCCGAAAGCTATTTAGGTAGCGCCTCGGACGAATACCATTGGGGGTAGAGCACTGTTTCGGCTAGGGGGTCATCCCGACTTACCAAACCGATGCAAACTCCGAATACCAATGAGTACTATCCGGGAGACAGACTGCGGGTGCTAACGTCCGTAGTCAAGAGGAAAACAATCCAGACCGCCAGCTAAGGTCCCTAAATCATAGTTAAGTGGGAAACGATGTGGGAAGGCATAGACAGCTAGGAGGTTGGCTTAGAAGCAGCCACCCTTTAAAGAAAGCGTAATAGCTCACTAGTCGAGTCGGCCTGCGCGGAAGATGTAACGGGGCTAAAACTATGTACCGAAGCTGCGGATTTGCAATTTATTGCAAGTGGTAGGGGAGCGTTCTGTAAGCCGATGAAGGTGTGTTGAGAAGCATGCTGGAGGTATCAGAAGTGCGAATGCTGACGTGAGTAACGACAAAACGGGTGAAAAACCCGTTCGCTGAAAGACCAAGGGTTCCAGTCCAACGTTAATCGGGGCTGGGTGAGTCGACCCCTAAGGCGAGGCCGAGAGGCGTAGTCGATGGGAAATTGGTTAATATTCCAATACTTCAGTGTAATGCGATGAGAGGACGGAGAAGGTTAAGTCAGCCTGGCGTTGGTTGTCCAGGTGGAAGACAGTAGGCATGCATCTTAGGCAAATCCGGGGTGCTCTATGCTGAGAGTTGATAGCAAGCCAGTTTACTGGTGAAGTGGCTGATACCATACTTCCAGGAAAAGTCTCTAAGCTTCAGTTACACTGGAATCGTACCCGAAACCGACACAGGTGGTCAGGTCGAGTAGACCAAAGCGCTTGAGAGAACTCTGCTGAAGGAACTAGGCAAAATGGTACCGTAACTTCGGGAGAAGGTACGCTGTTGATGGTGATGGGACTTGCTCCTTGAGCTGTTGACAGCCTCAGAAACCAGGCCGCTGCAACTGTTTATTAAAAACATAGCACTCTGCAAACACGAAAGTGGACGTATAGGGTGTGATGCCTGCCCGGTGCTGGAAGGTTAATTGATGTGGTTAGCGCAAGCGAAGCTATTGATCGAAGCCCCAGTAAACGGCGGCCGTAACTATAACGGTCCTAAGGTAGCGAAATTCCTTGTCGGGTAAGTTCCGACCTGCACGAATGGCATAATGATGGCGGCGCTGTCTCCAGCAGAGGCTCAGTGAAATCGAATTCGCCGTGAAGATGCGGTGTACCCGCGGCTAGACGGAAAGACCCCGTGAACCTTTACTGCAGCTTGACATTGAACTTTGATCTTACTTGTGTAGGATAGGTGGGAGGCTTTGAAGTGGTGACGCTAGTTGCCATGGAGCCGTCCTTGAAATACCACCCTGGTAATATTGAGGTTCTAACTCTGCTCCCTGATCGGGAGCGAGGACCATGTCTGGTGGGTAGTTTGACTGGGGCGGTCTCCTCCTAAAGAGTAACGGAGGAGTACGAAGGTGCGCTCAGCGTGGTCGGAAATCACGCGTAGAGTATAAAGGCAAAAGCGCGCTTAACTGCGAGACCCACAAGTCGAGCAGGTACGAAAGTAGGTCTTAGTGATCCGGTGGTTCTGTATGGAAGGGCCATCGCTCAACGGATAAAAGGTACTCTGGGGATAACAGGCTGATACCGCCCAAGAGTTCATATCGACGGCGGTGTTTGGCACCTCGATGTCGGCTCATCTCATCCTGGGGCTGAAGCAGGTCCCAAGGGTATGGCTGTTCGCCATTTAAAGAGGTACGCGAGCTGGGTTTAGAACGTCGTGAGACAGTTCGGTCCCTATCTACCGTGGGCGCTGGAAATTTGAGAGGATCTGCTCCTAGTACGAGAGGACCAGAGTGGACGAACCTCTGGTGTACCGGTTGTGACGCCAGTCGCATCGCCGGGTAGCTATGTTCGGAAGGGATAACCGCTGAAAGCATCTAAGCGGGAAGCCTACCTCAAGATAAGATTTCCCCGAGACTTTATGTCTCCTAAAGAGCCGTTGAAGACTACGACGTTGATAGGTTGGATGTGGAAGTGCAGTGATGCATGAAGCTGACCAATACTAATTGCTCGTGAGGCTTGACTATACAACACCCAAGCAGTTGTATATAAAGCATCAATTGATTTCATATTGATCTAACGATCAGACGAAACCTTGATTTAGTTAAGCTAATCGAACAAACTACTGCAACTCAGATACATCTGTTAATGCATTCTATTTGAAGAAAGCTAGGCAAACGAAGCGTAAGCAACGTAGATAAGACCATAGCGAGTAATCATACCAGTTGTGCTGGCGACCATAGCAAGAGTGAACCACCTGATCCCTTCCCGAACTCAGAAGTGAAACCTCTTAGCGCTGATGGTAGTGTGGGGTATCCCATGTGAGAGTAAGTCATCGCCAGCTCATTATTCCAAAAGCCCTCTGCTAGCGCAGGGGGCTTTTTTTATATTTATATAATCACTTTTCTCTCTTTAACGACTAATTTTTTACAGCTGTATAATCTCTGATCAGCTGTAAAATGTTATACTACTCGTGTAAATATTTTTTATTCTCTGAGTCATATGCAGCAGATTCTCATAAACACATTTGTGTTGATATGGCTCAGTTTGATTTCTCCACAGCTATACGCTGTAACAGAATTAAATTTTGATCATCATCAGTATATCAAACTCGATGGAGAATGAGAGTTCTATCCCAATCAGCTGATTGATCCCATTTCTGAGCAGCGATCATCCCCATTAAATTCCTCTAGTCAGACTCTTGCTGCTGAAAAAGTTCATTTACCTAATTCTTTCCTGACCTTAACAGGTCATAAAGACCATATTGGAACTTTTCAAAAAGCCTTCAGGCTGCCTGAATCAGCCATTAATCATGCGGTTTATGTTTATGTACCATACCAGTATGGGGCTTATCGCATGTATGTCGATGATTATCTCCTGATAGAAGTAGGGTAGGTAGGCATACATGGTCAGCATCAGACCATGATGGCGCCAAAGCTGGCTTCTTTCTTTCCCTCACAGCGAGAAGTGACGATTACCATTCAGGCTTCAAGTTATCACCATATCCGTGGCGGGCTGGAAAACAGCATGTTTATTGGCTTTAACCAGCCTATTCTGGATAAGTTTTATGATCAGGTGATTCCTTTAAGTGTGATCAGTGGCGTTCTGCTGATGATTGGCTGCTTTATGGTGTTCTTTGCAGTATTTCGCAGCCTTAAAACGCAAGCAGGTAATTTGCTGCTGTTTCTAGGGTTATTTATTCTGTGCTTGAGCCTGCGTAGCTTCTTTGCAGTTCCATTTATTTATACTTTATTCACGAATATTTCCTGGGTATGGGGCACACGATTTGAGTATTTACTGACTGAATTGGCGACTCTATTTTTCCTGATTTATATCTATTTATTGCCTTATCGACTGTTAAATCCTTATTTATTAAAAATCACAGCTTTGTTAATTAGTATCAATGTGGCTGTGACCCTGTTTACGCTGCCTTATATATTCCAGAGCTTCTTTTTCCAGAGCTTTAGTATTGCAGTACTGGTCTTTATTAATCTGCTTTATGGCGCTTACCGCATGCATAAATCGCATGTGCGTTATTCCAAGATCAATTCTATTGCGGTGGTGCTGGTCTGCCTGACCTTCCTGCATGACTATTTACTTGCTTTAAAGGTGATAGATTCAGTTGAAATTGCATTTTATACATCTTGTGCCTATTTCATTTTAATTACCTTTCAGCTCAGCCGTGATTATGCGGTGCAAAGTATTAATACCGAGTTGTTAAACAAGCAGCTTTTGCGCCTGAATAAAGAACTTGATCAGAAGGTTCGGGACTGTACGCGTGATATCACCTTGCTCAATGAGAAACTCGCGCAGCAGGTGAGGCTGGATTCGCTGACAGGTGCCTATAATCGCTTTGCCTTAAATGAAGAGCTTCAGCAGCAATATGAATATACAATCGCAAATCAGACTTCGCTGGCTGTTTATATGATCGATGTAGATTATTTTAAAAACTATAATGACTATTATGGCCATCTCAAAGGTGACTATATTTTAAAAACACTGGTTCAAACTATTCAGCAAATATTGCCTGAAAATGGCTTTCTGGCCCGTTATGGGGGTGAGGAATTTGCGGTTTTACTGGCAGATATTTCCTCGCAGGAAGCCGAAGCTTTTGCCGAGCAACTTTGTGAGGTCATTCGTCAGCTCAATTTGGAACATGCCAATCGTGGGGATGACAAGACCTGGATCAGTATCAGTGTTGGGGCAGCGATTATGGACGCTGAGCATATCTATAAAAATGTTGACCGTTTACTGAAAACAGCCGATCAGCAGTTGTATCAGGCGAAAATCCTTCGTGATTCAGCCTATATTAAATAATAAAAAATCTAATCAATACATCAGCTATCTTATTGAGATTATGTTATATCCGCTTACGATTCCTTTACTTTTTTATTATTTTAGCCGCTGTCTGGAATGCTAAATTGGTACTTATCTGAATGAAATTAGCATGAAGAATAACAATGAAACAGACTCAAATAGCAGCAATTTTATTATTAAGCTTGGGTTCCTATAGCCTGACTGCCTGTGCCCAAGACAAGACTTCATCACCGGCAGCTGGGAAATCCGCTGCCAAAACCACACAGCAAGCCTATAAAGTTGAAGAATTTACGCAATTGAATGAGCCATGGGCACTGACTGAGCTGCCGGATCAGCGTTTACTGATTACCGAAAGATCAGGAAAATTAAAATTATTTAATCCAGCCAATCGCAGCACTCAAACTATTCAGGGTATCCCTCAAGTGGCCTATGGCGGACAAGGTGGCTTAGGCGATATTGCACTCCATCCTGACTTTGCCAAGAATCAATGGGTGTATCTCAGTTATGCCGAACAGGGGCAGGGTGGCTATGGTGCAGTCGTGGTTCGTGGCAAACTAGATCTCACCAAGAGCACCCCTCAACTCACTCAGATCAAAAAAATCTGGACTCAGGTACCGAAATTTTCTTCCGGACAGGGTCATTATGGGCACCGGATTATCTTTGGCTCAGACAATAAGCTCTGGATCAGTTCGGGTGAACGTCAGCAATTTAATCCAGCCCAGGACATGAACTCCAATGCCGGCAAGATTATTCGTCTGAATGACGATGGTTCAATTCCTTCCGATAATCCATTTATGAATCAGGGCGAAATTGCCAAGCAGGTCTGGAGTCTGGGACACCGTAATCCTCTCGGTTTGGCATTTGATCCACAAGGGCAGCTTTGGGTGATTGAAATGGGTCCTAAAGGCGGTGATGAGCTGAATAAAGTGATAAAAGGCAAAAATTATGGCTATCCGATCGTCTCCAATGGGGATCATTATGATGGCAAGCCGATTCCAGATCACAGCACCCGACCAGAGTTTGAAGCACCAGCACTAGATTGGACTCCAGTAATTTCTCCTTCAGACTTGTTGTTCTATACTGGCAATAGCTTTCCTCAATGGAAAAATAAAGCCATTGCTACAGGTCTGTCTTCTCAGGCAATGATTGTAATTGATACCACTCAAAATCCTGCGAAAGAAATACAGCGACTGGATATGAAAGAGCGGATTCGTGGTGCGATTCAGGCCAAAGATGGCTCACTCTGGGTGATTGAAGATAGTCCAAAAGCCAAGTTGCTTAAGATGACCACCCCTCAGTAAAAAGCTAAATAGTTAATATCAGAATGAAAGAAAAAGGCCCCAACTCCTGTGAGGGCCTTTTCAAATTTAGCTCAGATACCTTTCCTCCGGTATCGATCAGCATCCTGCCGATGTTTTATTCTTGTTTTTGCAAGACTTCCTGTCTTGGTATGTACTCAATATAGCCTGAGTCAGAAAGACCGAGTAGAGGCATTGACCGCATCTGCTGTAGGCCAGAGGCGACAAGCTCACTTGAAAATATTTATCCGATTAATTCCAGAGTTCTCAGGATAATTTTACGATATGGTAGAGATAGGAGGCCTTATTGAAGCTCATCTCTCTATTCAATAAAATAATAAAAAGGAGAAGCACATGCCTACCGTTCAAATTGAAGTCCAGCAGCAATATTCCCATGCTGATGAAGAGCAGTTACTCAATTGCGTATTTCAATGTGTGAAAAATGCCTTTCAACTGCCTGACTATGACCGTAATATCCGGCTGGTGGTACATGAAGCGCATCGTTTTCAGTATATGACTCATCTGGCTCAGCCTTAATACTTTACCTTGATCAGTATTGACTGCTTCGCTGGCCGAAGTCTGGAGACCAAGCGCAAACTGTATCAGCAGATTGTAGAAAGCTTGGAAAAATTGGGCATTCCGCCTGATCATATTCTGATTCATCTGCGAGAAAGTCCATTGGAAAACTGGGGAATCCGCGGTGGGCAAACGGCCTGTGATGTCAATTTAGGCTTTAATGTAGAGATCTGATTTTTTTTAAGAAAAATAAAAGATTTTAAATACAAAAAAGCCCCAACATCCTGTTGAGGCTTTTCTGGATTTGCTTCTCAGATCTGACTCCTGTCTGACCTGTCAACGTCCTATTACTCTGCGCTTTTTATTGTTGTTGTATCGCTTTGCAGACTTCCTGTCTGTCTATGAATCAAACTATAGCCTTGAACTGAAAGTGGGAATAGCCGACAAATTCTGCGCTGCCTGTAGGCTAAAGCGCACATTGCTGTCGTCCTCAGGCACTGACATATTGGATCAGTTTATCCACAACATCTCTGAGTGTTTTATTGTCGAATTCATTCCCTTCAAAGCTGTAGTCTTTATTACGACTAAAAATATCCCGAAGCTCTACAATCGCATTGGTATCCACCATGCCAAGCTGAGTGCCGACCTGACGGATCTGATCAATGGAACGTGAGCCGTTGGTGACGCCATAACCGATATAAGCTGCCGGTTTGCCTTGCCATTCCTTGGCCAGATAATCCAGCGCATTCTTTAATGCCGGGCTATAGCCATGGTTATATTCAGGGCTGATAAAAATAAATGCATCCGCAAGGGCAATAAAGTCGGCCCATTCCTGCTGTTTCGGCTGATCATAAATACCGGTCAATGGGGGATGAGAACCAGCAAAAAGCGGAAGATCCCATTCTTTTAAGTCGACAAGTTCGGTTTCAAGCGTGCTAAAACCATATTTTTTAATTTCCTGTAGTACCCAATGTGCGACCTTAATTGCTGTACGTCCTTCACGCACACTGCCAACCACAATATAAATTTTCATATCTTTCCCTTTCTTATCGCATGCTCATCAAATTAAATTAATCAGATTTCTGAACAGAGACTAGAGAGGATTTGTATCCAGAAACTAAAAAAGCTCCCGAAGGAGCTCTTTTAAATCATGTGATTAGCCGATATTACATCAGCTTCACGCCTTGCTGGCCAGCTGGAGTAACTTTGAAGATTTCGACTTCAAAGGTGATATTTTTACCTGCAAGCGGATGATTAAAGTCCACTTCGGTAATATCATCATTTACGGATCTTACTACGCCATACAAAGTCGATTTGGCCTTGTCTTCAAACTCGATCATGTGACCTTCGATCGGACGTTCGCCAAATTTCACCGTATCAAATTTTTGGACATTTTCAGGATTCCACGGACCAAAAGCTTCTTCGGGCGGGAGGCTGACGGTACGACGGTCACCAGCACGCAAGCCCATCAAGGCTTTTTCAAAACCTGGTAATAGGTTGCCATCACCAATGGTCAGGCTTACCGGTTCTTCACGGCTACGGGTATTGTCAATTTCTACGCCACTTTCGATCGCGACAGAAAAATGAAGCTCGACTTTAGAGCCGTCTTCAACACGAGTTTCCTCGTTAGGATTAATAAAATCAGTCATGTTGCGCCTGTGCACGTTGAATTCGGTGTTTTTCCAGGAAAAACGTATCAATCAGCAGCAGAATCGTACCTAAAGTAATGGCACTATCCGCAATATTAAAAGCAGGGAAGTGGCTGTTCTGATAATAGACATGAATAAAGTCGACCACATAACCTAAAGAAATGCGGTCAATCAGGTTACCAATAGCACCACCCAGAATCAGGGCAACTGCTAGTGGCAAGACTTTCATGCTCTTTGGCATACGCATCAGCCAGAACACGAAAACCACAGACACTAAACCTGCAAGAGAGGTAAAGAAATAGCGTTGCCAGCCACCAGCATCGGACAAGAAACTAAAGGCAGCGCCATAGTTATGTAATAGTGTCCAATTTAAAAAGGGCAGGACGGGCACCGGATCTGCATATTCCAGATGTGTTACCGCAATCCATTTGGTCCATTGATCTAGAATGATCGCCAGAATAGCCAGTCCGATCCACCACAAATTGTGAGGATAGAACTGGAACAGACCCTTTTTCTGCTGTGGGTTAGGCATATTTTCTCTCTTCACCTTGGCCGCTCGGGAGGTTAATGATACAACGACCGCATAGTCCTGGATGTGAGGCATGTGTATTCACATCAGGAAGCACATGCCAGCAGCGTACACATTTCTCGCCATCTGCCGCAGATACTTTTACGCGTAGGCCTTCAAGTTCAGCGTCATTGCCTTGAGCAGCATCAAACGGATTCACGATTACCTGAGAAGTGATCAGAACGAAACGCAGCTCATCACCCAGACGGTCTAGAACAGCTTTCAGTTCATCATTGGCCCACAGCTCAACTTTGGCAGACAGGTTTGAACCTACCAGTTTCTCGTTACGCGCATTTTCAATGTGTTTGTTCACCGCGGATTTCACGGCAATCAGGGTTTGCCAGTCTGCTTCAGATAACAGGTTAGCTTGTGCAGAAACTGGAATATCGTACCATTCAGCAGTGAAGACATATTTCTCACTTTGACCTGGAATTAGTGGCCATGCTTCTTGAGCAGTGAAGCTCAGGATTGGCGCCATCCAGCGAACAAAGGCTTGTACCAGATGATACAGTGCAGTTTGCGCAGAATGACGTGCCTGCGAGTCTGCTTTAGTAGTGTACTGACGGTCTTTGATGATGTCTAAGTAGAAACCACCGAGGTCGTTAATACAGAAGTTGGTCAAGGCATTGGTCACGATATGGAAGTTCATATCTTCATATGCTTTCTTGATGGTTTCCTGTACATCATTGGCGCGTTGCAGGATGTATTGATCCAGTGCAATCAGTTGATCTACGGGTAGGGCATCAGTTGCCGGGTTGAAGCCATTCAGGTTTGCCAGTAAGAAACGCAGGGTATTACGGATACGACGGTAACCATCTGATGCACGGTTAAAGATCTCTTTACCTGCGGTCATTTCATAACGGTAATCTGCTGAAGCGATCCAGAAACGCAGGCCGTCTGCACCCATGTTCTTGATAATGTCTTGCGGAGTAATGATATTACCCAGCGATTTCGACATTTTGCGGCCTTTCTCATCGACTACGAAACCGTGAGTCAGCAGACCTTTATATGGCGCACGTTGATTGATTGCCATAGAGGTCAATAATGAAGACTGGAACCAGCCACGGTGTTGGTCTGAACCTTCAAGATACAGATCAGCCGGATCGGTTAATTCTTCACGGTCACGCAGCACTGCATAGTGGGTTGTACCAGAGTCAAACCATACGTCTAAGGTATCGCGAACCGCGTTGTACTGCTCAGCATCATCACCAATGAAGTCTTTGGCTTCACGGTTATACCAGGCATCAATACCTTCCTGTTCGATCAGTTTTGCGACTTCTTCGATCAGTTCAGGTGTACGTGGGTGCAGCTCATTGGTGTCTTTATGCACGAAGAATGGGATTGGCACACCCCAAGTACGTTGACGTGAGATACACCAGTCCGGACGGCCTTCGATCATTGCCTGGATACGGTTTTTACCCCAATCCGGTACAAAGCTGATGTCATTTTCAATGGCATTCAATGCGCCCTGACGCAGACCTTTTTCATCCATGCTGATGAACCATTGTGGGGTCGCACGGAAGATAATTGGAGTTTTATGACGCCAGCAGTGCGGGTAGCTATGCTTGATAGGCTTATGTGCCCATAGCTTGTTAGCTTCGCCAAGCGCCGCAATAATTTGTGGATTGGCCTTGTAGATATGTTCGCCTGCAAATAGGGGTGAAGTCGGTAAATACACACCATTACCACCTACAGGATTATCCACTTTCAGGTTATACAGCAGACCAACTTTATAGTCGTCCACACCATGGCCAGGCGCAGTATGTACAGCGCCAGTACCGCTGGTTGCGATAACGTGTTCACCCAGAATGACTGGCACTTGACGCTCAGCAATTAAAGGATGTTGCAGTACCAGATTCTCAAGTTTTGCACCGGCAAAATCGGCAATCACTTCAACCGCGTTAAAGCCATAACGCTCAGTTGCAGACTCAACCAGATCTTTGGCCAGGATAAAGTTTTGTGCAGCTTTATCTTCACCACGTGCAACGACCAGCTGGTATTCAATTTCAGCATGTAAGGCAACTGCCTGGTTCGCAGGCAGGGTCCAAGGCGTAGTCGTCCAGATCACGATATCGGTTGAGTCTTTAACTTCAACACCTAAACGTGCAGACAGATCCGCCAGATCCACCACGGTGAAACCCACGTCAATCGCGTCTGACTTTTTATCTTCATATTCAACTTCAGCTTCAGCCAGTGCTGAACCACAGTCCAGACACCAGTTCACCGGTTTAAGGCCTGGCTGGATATGGCCATTTTTCGCGATTTCACCGAGTGAACGCACGATGTTGGCTTCCTGCTTGAAGTTCATGGTGAGATAAGGATTGCTCCAGTCACCAAATACACCCATACGGATGAAGTCTTTTTTCTGTAGCTCCACCTGGCTCAATGCATATTCGCGGCAAGCTTTACGGAAAGTAGGCGCATCCACTTTAACGCCGACCTTACCGACTTTTTCTTCAACTTTCAGTTCAATTGGAAGACCATGACAATCCCAGCCTGGTACATAAGGTGCATCAAAACCATCCATGATGCGGCTTTTAATGATGATGTCTTTAAGTACCTTGTTGACTGCATGACCTAAGTGAATCTGGCCATTGGCATATGGAGGGCCATCATGAAGCACGTATTTTTTCTTGCCAATTCGCGATGCACGAATCTGCTGATAAATGTCATCGGCATACCACTCTTCTAACCATTTCGCTTCACGTACTGCCAGATTTGCTTTCATTGCAAAGTCAGTACCTGGGAGGTTCAGCGTGGCTTTATAATCCACTGCATTTTCAGGAGTTTGCTTATCGCTCATGCAAGTTGTCTTCCAATTTAATCAGTCATTAGACTGACACGTTTTACAATAAAAATACGGGACATTAAAAGGGAAATGTGGGGTGTTTTCGACGAAACTCAAGCAGTTTCTCAACATCATCATCAATTCCGGCCTTTAACGCTTCAAGCGAAGGATAATCTTTTTCGCCATGCAGATAATTCAAGAAGGTTACCCGCATTAACAGGCCATACAGATTAGCAGAAACATCAGGAAAATGTACTTCTAATCGCCATTCCGGATGAGTCTGTTTGATCGCAGGGCGGGTACCCACATGACCGGCACCAAACAGGCTGCCCTGATCATAGCCGGCAATACCCGGCTGTTCAGGATTTTCCTGCTGAACCTTGGCGCTGAGTGATCCGGTTTCACAGACGACTTCAACCCCATAAATGCCCTGCAGGCAGGGTTTATGCCGGTTCAACCGGACATTAATGGTCGGGAAATCAATGGTACGGCCAATCTGGTCGCCGTATTGCACCCGGCCGGTAATACTATAAGGACGTCCCAGCAATTTGGCTGCCAGAGCCAGGTCACCCGCTTGCAGGGTCTGACGGATGCGGGTAGAACTGACCCGTTCACCATCCAAGGCAATGGTATGCAGGTTGGTGACCTTAAATCCATAATCTCGCAGGAATTCACTATTGCCTTGACGGTTTTTACCAAAGTGAAAATCATCCCCCAAGACCAGATGTGCCGCATTCAGTTTATCTTTCAGAATGTCGGCAAAGGCTTCGGCACTCAGGCTTCGAAAATGATGATCAAACTTGGCGACCGCAATATAGTCCACACCCAGTTCGCTTAAATATTCCACCTTTTCACGCAAAGAAGAAATACGCGGCGGTGCTTCATAACCTTTAAAAAATTCAAGCGGTTGTGGCTCGAAGATCATCACAACAGTTTTTAGTTGCTCAGCTTCTGCAACAGCTTTTAACTGTTTGATCATGGCCTGATGACCCAGATGCACGCCGTCAAAATTACCAATTGTAACGGCGGTTTTTGGCAATTCAGAATGTGACGCTAAAGCATTGAGACGGAGCAGCTGCATAGGCGAAATCAGGGAATTGAAAAATAGGAAAGGCTATATATTGCCATAATCTCAACGATTCGTCTTGCTGTTGTGTTTTTATGCAAAAAAATTATTGAAAAATCACGAAACACATCAAGAAGAAAGTGTGCCATCCAAGAATCTTCTGTGGTTATTTAAGTGAAAGATCTGCAAAACAGAAATCTAAAAACCCGCTTTTCATTGCCTGGATTTTGCTTTCTAATGTCACGGTTTTCTTAGTCTCGGGTAGTATACATGTCAGATTCGGCACTCATTATGGCATTGGCCAGTGAATCCAAAGGTTTGTTCGAAGCAGAGGGTGTAGAAGTCCACTATAGTGGCATCGGCAAGGTGAATGCTGCTTTTAAGGCTTTTGAAGTGATTCAGAAAACCCGCTGTAAAACCCTGATTAATCTCGGCACAGCAGGCAGTTCCCATTTCAAGGCGCATGAACTGGTTGAAGTTAAGCGTTTTGTACAACGTGATATGGATGTTTCACCACTAGGATTTGAAGTAGGTATTACCCCGATGGATGATCATTTGCCAGGCGCAATTGATCTGGAACCATTTTTTGTCCATTTACCGAAAGGGGTTTGTGGAACAGGGGATAGCTTTGAAACAGGCTTGCCGAAAGTGGCTTGTCAGCTGGTCGATATGGAAGGCTATGCGCTGGCCAAGGTATGCAGAAAATTGGATGTGCGCCTGATTTCAGTCAAATATATTACTGACGGTGCAGATGATAGTGCTCATTTGGACTGGGAAGAGAATCTGCTGCTGGGTGCGCAGAAATTATTGAATTTATATCAAACGTTAAAATAATAATAAAGGGTGAGAGAAGGGGTCGGCGACCATAAAATTTATGGTCGTATGCCAAATGATTTTTGCGTTGACCTATTTTTCTTGTGTACGCGGAAGTACGCCGTACAGCATCATATGTACAGTATGCTGGATAATCCGTTGTTGCATGCTGCGGTTACGCAAGGTCTTGCCCGTCACCATTTCCATCTGGGTCGCGAAATCTGCATAGTTCTGGGTTACCGCCCAGATATTCAGAATCAGCAGTTCAGGATCGATATCTTTAGAAATCTTACCTTGTTCCTGCCAGTTTGAAATCACTTTGGCTTTACGCTTGACCAGTTTTTTCAATGGACCTTTTAAGATTTCTAAAATGTGCGGCGCACCCTGAATCACTTCCAGAGCGAACAGGCGTGAAGCTTTAGGCTGGGTACGCGATACTTCAATTTTTTGCATCAAATAATTGGTAATCGCTTCTTCAGGCTCAAGATCGGCTTCTAGCATTTGTAAAGGTGCCAGCCATTTTTGTAGAACAGTCGTTAAAACCTCTACATAGAGCGCCTCTTTATTTTCGTAATAATAGAAAATATTCGACTTATGCATTTCTGCGATTTGTGCGATCTCATCTAAACTCGCCCCATTAAAACCGTATAGGGAAAAAACATCGAGTGCGGCATTCAGCAGCTGGTTGCGTTTTTGAGTACTCTTTTTTTGTTCCATCAGCAAATATTAAAAACAATTAAAAAAGGGAATTTTTAATTGTACGTCAAATCATCAGATTTGTGCATCAAGTCAGGTGCTAATTTTATGAATAATGATGATTTATTCTTTAGATTAAAGATACAATTAGTATCGGTTTAAGGCGCAGGAATTAAAAACCAAGCTTTTGAAAAGGTTGATAATTTTTTAAGGGGTAATTATTACCTTGAAGCATCATAAAGTTAAAATAAAATTAATGAATTAAGTTGAAATTTTGCCAATTGCTGAATAAATAATCAGTAAGACAGATATTCTCTTGATTCGAAATAAGGAATCCAGAATAACCAGCTATTCCAGATTCCCACGCATTTCAGGTTGCAAGAACGGCATTCAGAACCTGTTGTTCAAGTTCGGCGAATTTCACATTCTTTTGGCGTGGACGCGGAAGATCAACTTTAAACTCTTTGGCAATATGGCCTTTGTCCAGCAGGATAATCCGGTCTGCCAGTTGTACGGCTTCACTCACGTCGTGGGTGACCAGAATCGCGGTAAAGCCCTGTTCAGTCCATAATTTTTCAATCAGGTTCTGCATATCCAGACGGGTCAGGGCATCCAGCGCACCAAGTGGTTCATCTAGCAATAAAATACGTGGCTTATGTGACAAGGCACGTGCCAGAGCAGTACGCTGACGTTGACCACCAGACAGTTGTGAAGGCCAAAGCCCAGCTTTTTCTTTTAAGCCGACTTTCTCCAGCATTTGTGAAGCATTGCTATGCTGGTCTTTGGGTAGGCCGAGTTGCACGTTCTGTTCGATGCTCCGCCATGGCAATAAACGCGGATCCTGGAACATCACGCGGATATCATCAGCGGTAATACCTTCACGAATATGACGCGCAGACTTGAATTTAATTTCACCGTAACTCTGTTTTTCAAGATCGGCAATCAGACGGAGCAGGGTACTTTTACCACAGCCACTACGTCCAACAATCGCCAGAAATTCACCCGGCTGAATATGCAGGTTCAGATCTTCCAGTACCTTCACCGAGCCATAGAACTTGTGCAGCTGTTCAATAATGATTTCGGCACCGGCAACTGCATTGGGATTGATATCGGTTGCAGCAGGCTCCTGCACTGCAGTCGGATCATTGGCAAGACGCCCTAAGCTGAGATCAGTCATCACATGCTCCTCAATATTTTTTCAATTATTTTTGATAGCCAGCATGCCAGCGCAGCAGGAATCGTTCTAAGGCCACGGCCAAGACATCTGCCAGTTTACCGAGCAGGGCATACAGTAAAATACCCACCAGTACGACATCGGTTTGCAGGAATTCACGCGCGTTCATGGTCATATAGCCGATGCCGGACTGGGCAGAAATCGTTTCCGCCACAATCAGCAGTACCCACACCAGACCGAGTGAAAAACGCAGACCGACCAGAATTGAAGGCATTGCCCCTGGCAGGATGATTTCTTTATAAAGCTGCCAGCGGGTCAGGCCATAGCTTTTACCCATTTCAATCAGCTGGGGATCGACTGAACGAATCCCATGATAGGTATTGATGTAGATTGGGAAGAACACACCAATGGCCACCAGGAACAGCTTGGCTGATTCATCAATCCCGAACCAGAGAATCACCAGTGGAATTAAGGCCAAAGCCGGGATATTACGGATCATCTGCAAGGTGGTATCCAGCAGGGTAGAAGCCGTTTTGGATGAACCATTCAGAAGACCCAAAATCAGCCCTAGACCACCACCCACCAATAAACCACTTAAGGCACGACCAGCACTGACTTTGACATGCGTCCACAACTCACCGCTGAGCAGCAAATTCCAGAACGCGATGACTACGGCACTCGGTGCAGGCAATATGCGGCTTTCCAGCAAACCGGTACTCGACGCAATTTGCCAGAGTAGAATTAATCCGACAGGAACTAACCAGGGCAGCAAACGCTGCCCAAGCTGTGTTCCACGTGAAACCTTCTTTTCTGCGAGGGTTTCAACTGAAACGACTTTCGACATTAAGCTGGCTCCTGAACACTCTCAGCCTTCTTGTTCTCATCTGGAGTATAGTTATTTGCCACAATCTCACCGAATGGACCAGTCAGGTTTGGCTGAGCCAGTTTTTGTTGAGTTTCCAATGGAAGTAATGGGAATACCAGTTCCGCAAAACGGATCGATTCTTCCAGATGTGGGTAGCCTGAGAAAATGAAGGTATCGATACCTAGATCAGCATATTCTTGGATACGTGCTGCGACAGTTTTCGGGTCACCTACAAGCGCTGTACCTGCACCGCCACGTACCAGACCTACACCTGCCCACAGGTTCGGAGACACTTCGAGTTTGCTACGGTCGCCATTATGCAGCTCAGCCATACGACGTTGGCCGACAGAGTCCATTTGCTTGAATTTGGCTTGTGCAGCAGCAATGGTGGCATCGTCTACATACTGGATGAGCTCATCTGCGGCTCTCCATGCTTCTTCATTGGTTTCACGCACGATCACATGTAGACGGATACCGTAGCTCAGCTTGCGACCTTTCGCTTCGGCTTTGGCGCGGACATTTTCAATCTTTTCTTTCACTGCTGCAGGTGGCTCACCCCAAGTCAGGTAAGTGTCGACCTGATCAGTGGCCAGTTCAACGGCTGCATCTGAAGAACCACCGAACCAGAGTGGTGGATATGGTTTTTGAATCGGTGGATAAAGCAGTTTGGCATCGTCCACACTTAAGCGTTCGCCATGGAACGTAAAGCTTTCGCCGGTATGTGAACGGGTCAGGATTTCACGCCAGATTGTCGTGTATTCAGCCGCAGTCTTGTAGCGTGTTGCATGATCTTCATAAACGCCGTCACCTTTTAATTCTTGCTCATCACCACCCGTCACCAGGTTCAGCAATATACGGCCACCAGACAGACGGTCAAAGGTTGCAGCCATACGCGCAGTCAGGGCAGGCGTAGTAACACCTGGACGCAGCGCGACGAGGAATTTCAATTTTTTAGTGGCATCAATCAGGCTGGCTGCAGTTAACCACGGATCTTCACATGAACGGCCAGTCGGGATTAATACACCTTCATAACCAAGATTATCGACCGCAACCGCAATCTGCTTCATGTAAGCATGATCGACCTGGCGTGCACCTTTGCTGGTACCTAAGTAGCGGCTGTCGCCATGTGTCGGGATAAACCAGAAAATTTTCATGTCTTTGATCCTTAGATTATTTGCCTGCCCAAACGGCTTGCTGAATATTGATAGATTTCGGAATGATCTTGAGTTCGCTGAAACGGTTTGCGAGTTCCTGCTGATCGGCGATCACTTTCCTGGTGAGCGGTGCCGCACCAGACGGATTCGGACGACGCTGGATAAAGGTCTGGCTGACAATCGGTTTTAGACCGGTACTTTGTGCAAAGATGCTTGCAGTTTCAGCCTTATGGCTTTGTACCCATTTATCTGCAACATTGACCTGCTTGATAATGCCTTTTAAGGCTTGCGGATGATTTTTGATTAAATTTTCTGAAGCGAGGTAAAAGGTGTAATTTGGACTTAAGCCCTTACCTGAAGATAAAACTCTGGCTTTATCTTCTACTTGAGCCGCAGCATAGTACGGATCCCAAATCGCCCAGGCATCAATCGCACCTTTTTGGAAAGCTGCACGCGCATCAGCAGGGCTTAGCCAGACCGGCTGGATATCGGTCCATTGCAGACCCGCTTTGCGTACTGCCTGTACCAGTAAATAATGTGAGCTTGAACCGCGGTGCACGCCAACACGTTTACCTTTGAGCTGGCTCAGCTTGGTAATTTTGGAATTGTGCTGGACCAGAATGGCAGAAGATAAAGGTTTTGCAGTTTCATAAGCAAAATAGTGCAATGGCTTATTGCCTGCCTGAGCGTAGACAGGAGGTGTATCTCCAGTTGCACCTACATCAATAGAACCTACCGCCAGTGCTTCTAAAATTTGTGGTCCGCCTGGGAATTCATTCCAGCTGATTTTTGCATTTGGAAATTCCTTTTCCAACAGCTTTTGCTGCTGGGCAATCACCAGGTTCACAGAGGCTTTTTGATAACCCACACGCAGCTGTTTAACTGAAGGATCTGCTGCCCAAGCAGCACTTGAACCCAACATCGAGCAAGCAACTAATGCAGCGTTCATCCCATGACTGGAGGTCTTGAACCATGTGATTGCTTTGTTGTGTAGCTGATGTTGAGTCATGATTAAATCCCCTAAATTGTTCTTTGGTTTACTTCGCGATAATTGCAGATTGAATATTCAGTTTTGCTGGAATCAGTTGCTGGCCATAGAAGGCATCAGCCACCTGTTGTTGTTTTTGTGCCACTTCGGGAGTGAGTGGTTTTACCCCAAAGCCCATGCGTGAAATAGACGTTTTTAATACATCAAAGGCCAGGCCTGTCGGTTTTTCCAGAAGTTTGGCTGCTTCATCCTGATGAGCAGAGACCCACTCAGTGGTCAGGTTGAGTTCATTCACGACAGCTTCAATAATCTGTGGGTTGGCTTCAGCAAACTTGCGATCTGCCATATAGAACTGATGATTACTGACGATGTTCTCACCCGTGGCGATGACACGGGCACCAATCTGATGTTCTGCTGCAGCGAAGAACGGATCCCAGATCACCCAGGCATCGACAGCACCGCGTTCGAAAGCGGCACGGGCATCAGAAGGTGGCAGGTAAACCACTTCGATATCGCTGAGTTTTAGATTATTGGCTTCAAGGACTTTGAGTAGTAAGTAATGAACATTTGAGCCTTTATTTAAGGCAACACGTTTGCCTTTCAGATCCTGTACGGATTGAATCTTCGAGTCTTTTTGTACGATTAGCGCTTCAGCTTTCGGTGCTTCAGGCTGGTTGGCCACATAGACCAGATTTGAATTCGCTGCTTGAGCAAAAATCGGTGGCGCTTCACCGGCTTCACCAAAAGATACGCTGCCGACATTCAAGCCTTCAAGCAACTGAGGACCAGCCGGGAATTCAACCCATTTCACATTCACGCCTTGTTCTTTTAATGACGTTTCTAAGGTGCCACGTTCTTTTAAGATCGGCAGTACACCATATTTCTGGAAACCAATATTCAGGGTCACGGCTTCTTGTTTTTTGCCACAGCCAGAAAGCATCATCACGCCAGCCACCGCAGCACTGAGAACCGCAGTTTTTGTGAAGAGTTGAATGTGTGATTGGCGCATGAATCAGAACTCCTGAAAATTTAGAAATGTGAAATGAAGAACTTAGGCATACGCTAAAGCTTTTTACTTTTCTAAAAAAATAACTATTCAGGAATTTCTAATGAATAAAAAAGATAAATAAAAAAGTGCAAAACTTATGCAGGAAAGTGATTTATACGTTAATTAGGGAATAAAGAATTATTTATATAAGATTATGAAATATAAAATTATTTTTTCTAAATAGAGCGACTAGATATGCTTATCAGAAAATCAGCAATAAGATTTTTATGCTGAATGCAGGTTTTATGAATATCGTTATCTAAAATAAAGATATGAGAGCGCATAAAAAAGTCACTTTAAAGTGACTTTTTACAGACAATTGAATTGCGCTGATAATTATAAAAAGCCTGTCGGGCATCGGGCAAATCATCTACTGATGCCGGTTCAAAGCCCTGTTCCAGAAACCAGTGTGCAGTACGGGTCGTTAAAATAAACAGTTGCTGAATACCCAGACTTTTGGCCTTATCTTCTAGATAATGCAGGATCTGACTACCGCGGTTGGATTGACGGTAACTTGGATCTACTGCAACGCAGGCGATCTCTGCAGAACGCAGTTCATTGCCCGTAGTCGGAATCGGATACAGGGCAGCACAGGCCAGAATCATGCCGTCACGCTCAATTACCGCGAACTGGTCAATTTCATTTTCCAGACGCTCCCGCGAACGGTAAACCAGAATACCTTCTTCTTCCAAGGGGCGGAGCAAACGGATCAGGCCACCGACATCCTGAATATCGGCCATACGCACTTCTTCATAATGCGCATCGGTGATCATGGTGCCGGAACCATCCCGGGTGAACAGTTCTTCCAGCAAGGCGCCGTCATAGGTATACGAAATCAGGTGAACACGATTGACGCCATTTCGGGACGCTTCCTGAGCGGCCTTGAGCTGGAGCCGAATTTCAATATCCTGTTCATCAGAAAGAATATAGTCATCCAGTTGCTGTGGGGTTACTTCCCGTTTTAAATGCTCCTTACTGTCGAGCAGACCATGCTGTCGACCCAAGATAATCAGTTTATCGGCTTTAAGGCGAGTGGCAGTTTTGGTTGCGACTTCCTCAGCTAGAAGGTTAAAAACTTCGCCCGTCGTTGAATAGCCGGTCGGACCGAGAATCACAATATTATGATTGTCCAGATGACGTTGAATCGCATCGGTATCAATGGCCCGAACTTCACCAGTTAACTGAAAATCGACCCCGTCACGGATACCATAAGGTTTGGCTGTCACAAAATTTCCAGAAACGGCATCAATGCGCGCACCATACATGGGTGAGTTGGCCAGCCCCATCGACAGTAATGCCTCAATCTGTAAACGGATCGATCCTACTGCATTCAGTACACAGCTTAAGGATTCACGTGTCGTCACCCGACGCTGTTGGTGGAAGGGGGTCTCGAAGCCACTCGCAGCCAGATTCTGGTTAATCTGCGGACGTGCGCCATGCACCAGAATCAGACGGATTCCCAAAGAATTGAGAAGGGCAATATCATGAATGATGTGCTGAAAGTTGTCATGCAATACCGCTTCACCATCAAACATGATCACAAAAGTTTTATTGCGATGAGCATTGATATAAGGCGCAGAATGGCGAAACCAGTGCACATATTGCAAGGTGTTGCTCGGTGAGGTTTCTGCTGCAGTCATAGCTGTGCCTATTTCAACATTTAAAGATCTAGCTTTGATTCTAATGAAAAAATACTGAAGTGGAAGTACAGATATAAAAAAACACCTGAAGCGAGCTTCAGGTGTCTGCTAGAAGGGCAGAAAAGAGAATGATTAGTTGATGATTCGAACAATCTTGTCGTTACGATCGTTGACTAGCACATAGTCACCATTGATTTTGTACCATTGCTGGTTTTTACCTGCTTTCGGCAGACGGCGTGCTTCATAGCCACTGACTTCAAAGCGACGGTTGTCGTATTGGTTTGGCAGTTTTTGACCTACGCGCCAGTCACGGCTTGGGTTAACCCCACGGTTGTTGTAACGACGGTCATCGCGGTGATCATCCCATTTTTTCGCATCTTTATGATTCCAATGTGGTGCCGGTTTATGCGGTGCATAACGTGGATCATGATGCTGCGGTGCTGCCATTGCAGAAGTAGCCACCAGCGCACTAAGAGATAAGGCAATTGTAGTTAAAACTTTTTTCATGGCTCTCACCTAAAAATCTGTACATGTTTTCGATGAGATTAAATTAGCGAATAAGTGGATAGAAAGCGTGAGGCCAGTTTAGTGGAATTGTTAAATTCATGAAGGAATTTAGGAGATTAGCCACGATTAAAAGGAAAACTCTAAAATAAGAAAAAACCTAAAAAGGCTCATCCTAAACATCAAAAAGCCCAAACGAGGTTGGGCTTTGCATCAGGTTCTGAATCAGTCTCCGATGATCCGGACAATACTGTTATTTTCAGAGTTCACCAGAATGTAGTCATTGTTGACTTTGTACCATTGCTGCTTACGGTCTGGTTTAGGCAGTTTATGATCCTTATATTCGACCTTGTAGCCATTACTGCGATAATGCTGCGGCATGACATAGCCAGGCTGCCAGCGTAACTGCTGCAGACGCTTAACACCACGTTCTTCACGCATACGGCGTTTATCATACTGGTCTTGGTGATCGTCATGGAACTCACGCGATTTCTTGGCCTGATGATGACCCGGACCCCGTTCCATACGCTGTTCATCATTGAAATGAGGGGCAGCGTTTGCAACATTTGCTAGCATGAATGCACTGCAGGACATCGCCAATGCTACCAGAACCTTTTTCATGTTGAACCCTCATTCAATTGTTCATTTTCTACAGTAACTAATGTACGGAAAAATTGCAGAGAAACTGTGAAGAACTGGCTGAAGTTTTATATCAATTACAGAGAAATTATGATTATGCCATGATTTTACATAAGCTTAGGATGCACTTCAGTCAGTTGACCAGTTATGCCCAGCCCCATTGGCATTTCAGCAAAACCGGGATCAAGATGCAAGCGTAATGTCCTGAATTGTATATCAAAACCGTCTCAAATTAGTGGAAAAATATTCTTTTTAAGCACCAGATCTTGATTCGGGCATGGCAATTTTTCAGTTCCACTGTTCCGTTAAACCCTGTAAGGACTGAATGGCTTCAGCCACAGACTCTGCCTCGACTGCATCTTCTAAAGCCAAAATCAGGGCAGTTGATAACTGCAAGTTTTCAATACGACGAATAGTTTCAGTTTTACGTTTTTGGTCTGCCATTTAATTTTCCTTCGCTTTGATTTAACTTGAAAAGCATTATAAAAATTTTATATAAATTTGGAAAACCGAATAATTTTATATTATTGATTCGTTAAAACGATTTATGTCTGTTTTTTAAAGAATTTAAGGATAAAAAAAGAGCATCATCCGTAAATGTGCTCTTTCGGGATCTAATGAACGATCTTAATAGGCATAGTTCAGATCAGTATAGTCACTTAGGGATTTCTGTACATGTGCCTGAATAAAAGTACGCACATCTTCTGCTGTCATTGCTTTGCCCTGATTGCTGATCACATGTTCAATTTCAGGCTGACCTTCGATCTTGATACGATAGACAAAGTGTTTCGCTACCTGATAACGATCGTCCAGCTTTTCGATACCCGTCACATAATGATAGGAATGTTCAAAATTCAGATCGGTATGGGAAAAGACAAACTGGTCAAACAGTTTCAGTTTTTGACCATTTTCGAGTGCCTGAATGTCATCGACAATGCTGGCATCAAACTTCATGCCGTATTTTTCAGAGATCGGCTGCTGATCGACCAGCAGAGAGATCATGCCATCTTCCAAAGTCGTCACGGTGATGTTGTTTAAGTCAGTCATGTTGCACTCAAATAAAAATCTGTTGGCGCTAGTATAGGGGAATTTGCAGCGAACTGAATAAAGACAGTATTGTAGAAATAAGAAAGGTCTGGCTGATTCAGTCTGAAATCTGGATGAATTGGGCAGGAGAATAAGCAGCTTTCAAATGGGCCTTATCTTTATAGAATTTAAAAAACAAAAAAGCCAATGCGGACATTGGCTTTTAAATAAGTATCAATTAGAGCTTAGTCCTGCGCATCAATACTTTGACCGTTCATATGCAAGCTATCTTCACCCATCAGGTACAGATAGGCTGGCATGATGGAATCCGGTGTCGGTAAGGTTTTCGGATCTTCATTCGGATAAGCCTTGGCACGCATTGCCGTACGTGTAGCGCCTGGATTGATACAGTTAAAACGGATATTCGAATTGACCCGTTCTTTGGCAAATAACTGGCTCACTGCTTCAATGGCAATTTTTGAAACTGAATAAGCGCCCCAGCATTCCCGGGCTTCACGACCTACGCCGGAACTGGCAAAGACCACAGAAGCATGTTTGGATTTTTCCAGCAGGGGTAACAGGGCTTGGGTAATCACAAAAGGCGCACGAAGGTTAACCGCCATGACATCATCCCAGACATTAACCGGATAATCTGCCAGTGGCACTCGCTCGCCTAAAATACCGGCATTATGCAAAATCCCGTCCAGACGGCCAAACTGACGATCGAGCGTGTCGAGCAATAATTCATAATCACGTTCAGAGGCGCTAGATAACTGTAATGGGAGAATGGCAGGTTGCGGCGCACCTAAGCTTTCAATCTCGTCATAAATGACTTCAAGCTTGTTTAAGGTACGCCCGTGCAGAACTACAGTTGCCCCATGCAGGGCATAGCTGATTGCTGCTGCACGACCAATGCCATCGCCCGCACCCGTGATCAGGATGATACGATCTTTTAACAGATCGGGGCGAGGTTGATATTCTGAATACTTCATTATCTACCTCCTCATTATTATTGTTAAGTGTCTTCAGTAGTTTCAGGAATCAAGACAGGACACTTGGCTCGCTCAAGACCAGTTTTTGAATGTGCTGGTGTAACTCGTTCACTGTATTCACTATATAGTCGGCTTGCCAGGCTGTTAAGTCATCTTTGTATTGCAGTGGTAAATAACCGTATGCTGCCAGTATGGTATACATCTTGGCATTGCGGCCTGCATCGATATCCCGTGGATGGTCACCGACATAGATACAGTCCTCTGCAGCCAGCTGTAGCTGCTCGGCAGCCAGATACATCGGCTCCGGATCTGGCTTGGTTCGGGTCACATCTTCCGGACAGACCAGTACGGCACAGCGTTCGGTCAGGTTTAAAGCTTTGAGTAAAGCTTCGCTCAACCAGCGCGGTTTATTGGTCACAATTCCCCAAGGGATATCATTTTCCTCTAATTCTTCAAGTAGAGGATACATTCCGCTGAACAGGTCTGTATCTACTGCAATATCTGCACCATACATATCCAGAAAACGCTGGCGATGCTCCAAGAAAACCGGGTCTTCCAGTTGCAATTCCGGATAGACCAATTTGACCATAGCGCGGGCACCTTCTGAAACCTGGGTACGGATCAGATCGGCTTCCACCACGTCACGGCCAGCTTCACGGCACATATGCTGGATAATCCGGATAAAGTCAGCCGCAGTATCAATTAAAGTACCATCTAGGTCGAATAAAACCGCTTTCATTGTGCGGCCTCTAGTTCGCTTTCTTTAACGGTATACACCATATAGTTTACATCGACGTTCGGTGCCAGCCAGTAACGCTTGGTCAGCGGGTTATAATGCAGGCCAGTCATATCTTTCAGTTTTAAACCGGCATTACGGATGTCGTGCGCCAACTCAGAAGGCTTGATGAATTTGCTGTAATCATGTGTACCTTTGGCCAGCATGCGCAGGATATATTCTGCGCCAATGATCGCAAACAGATAAGATTTTGGATTACGGTTAATGGTCGAGAAGAAGACATGGCCACCTGGTTTGGCCAGTTTGTAACAGGCCTGAATAATAGAGGCTGGATCAGGTACATGTTCCAGCATTTCCATACAGGTAACCACATCGTATTGGCCGGCCTGTTCTTCTGCGAGTTGCTCTACTGGAATCTGACGGTATTCAATATTGCTGACACCTTCCTGCTCGGCATGGATGCGGGCCACATTCAGTGGCGCTTCGCCCATATCAATGCCCAGCACTTGAGCGCCACGGCGTGCCATGCTTTCTGACAGGATGCCCCCGCCACAGCCTACATCCAGCACTTTTTTGCCACTCAAGCCACCGGCATGTTCATCAATCCAGTTGAGACGCAGTGGATTGATCATATGCAATGGGCGGAACTCGGAATGCTGATCCCACCATATAGCTGCAAATGCTTCAAACTTGGCAATTTCTTGTGGATCAACATTCAATTGCGACATCGGTGTCACCTCAATCAGTCGTGATTATTTAAAATTTAAGTTCGCCCAGAGGCGGTATAAACAGATTTAACTTCTTGTAAATCAGTACACTTGTTTAGTGTAGCGATTCTGGAAAAAAAAGCGATAAAAGCTGTAAAAAAGTTCACAGAATAAAAACGAAACCGGCATAATTACTTTATAGTGAAGCCATAAATTAGACATAATGATTTAGAGGACGATAATCCCAATGAAAAAATTTATTTTAGGCACTGTAGCCGCATCTGTTTTGGCATTTTCTGGCAGTGCAATGGCCGCCAACTTTGTAGCAGGTCAAGACTATCAAGTCCTGGCGAATCCAGTAAAAGTTGAAAAGCCGGGGAAAATTGAAGTCCGTGAATTCTTCTGGTATGGCTGTGGTCACTGCTATTCTCTTGAACCACACATGCAAAGCTGGTTAAAAAAATTACCTAAAGATGTACGTTTCGTGCGTACCCCAGCCGCGATGAATCCACTATGGGAACAGGCAGCTCGTGCGTATTATGTGTCTGAAGCTCTAGGTGTTCGTCAAAAAGCGCATTTGCAGCTATTTCATGATATCCATGCGAAGAAACAGCCAATTCTGGAGCAGGCTCAATTGGCCAAGTTCTATACCCGTTATGGTATTTCTGAAGCGAAATTTAATACCACTTATAAATCATTCCCGATTTCTTCAAAAATCGCACAGGCCAAAAATCTGGCTGCGACTTATCAGTTAAGCGGCGTACCAGCGGTAACCGTAAATGGTAAGTATGTAGTTCAGGGCGATGATGCCAAAGTGGTTCAAGTAGTGAATTATCTGGTTGAAAAAGAGCGTAAAGCTAAATAACACCAGATCTGCATGAATCTAAAAACCCGCAGCTATATGCGGGTTTTTTTATGTCAGGATAAAATTGAATTGTGAAATAGATTTCACTCAGATGAGACCTCAGGTTTGAGATAAAATTCCACGAAATAACAGTTCTAACTGCTTTAGGCTTTGCGCTTTGAAGTCATTTATCCGAGTTTGTCGCAGTTCGGGATCAGGCTGTGCCTGAAGCTGAATCCAGCCCATAGCCCAGTTTAATGCGAGAGGAACCAGGACCTGTGCCAGTGCGGTTAATTCGGCTGGAGAAGAAGATTGCTGGGCGGCTGGAATCTGTTCCAGGGTATGCCGAAAGTCTTGGGTCAGATAATGAATTTCCCGCTCAATCCCTTGTCTGAGAATGATAGAACCGCCCCAACGTTCGGCACTCACAAATGTCCAGGCTTCGGGATGTGCATCAACTGCCTGAAAAAACAGTTCGATCTTGGCTGAAAGCTCATCAAGAGAAAAATCTGCAGGTCCTAACTGATTCAGCACACCTTTGAGATGAATTGAAACCTGATCCAGAAGTTCTAGTCCCAACTGATCCATATTCTGAAAGTGTCGATAAAATGCGGCAGGCACCAGTCCGACTTCATGCGTGATTTCGCGCAGGCTGATGCTGCTAAAGGCATGGCCACGGCTGCTCAATGCCAAGGTAGCATCGAGGAGGGCCTGGCGGCTTTGTTGCTTGCGTTCTTCACGTAAAGACATAGGGATTTTCCTTCAGCAGATCTGCAGTTTAGCAAAAAACACCTGTTTATCGCAGTAGCGCAGATGGACTAAAAAATCTATACAGGCAAGGCATATCCAGTGATTTTGTAAATGATCTGTCCTCTGTTCCAATCTTGGCGGAGGCTTCTGTTATACTGAGCCGCAATTATTTTTAGTCAACAGCAGGACCTATTATGCGTATCGACCAACGAGCATTAGATCAATTACGTGAAGTGAAAATTACCCGTAACTATACACGTTATGCGGAAGGTTCCGTATTGGTTGAATTTGGTCATACCAAAGTGCTGTGTACTGCCAGTGTGGACAGCTCTGTACCGCGTTTCCTGAAAGGTCAGGGTCAAGGCTGGGTAACAGCAGAATATGGCATGCTGCCACGTTCAACACATACCCGTAGCGATCGTGAAGCTGCTCGCGGCAAACAAAGTGGCCGTACTCAGGAAATCCAGCGTCTGATCGGTCGTAGCCTACGTTCAATGGTCGACCTGAAAAAACTCGGTGAAAATACCATTACCATTGACTGTGACGTGATCCAGGCAGATGGTGGTACCCGTACTGCATCAATTACAGGTGCTGCAGTAGCATTAATTGATGCCATGAATGTATTGCTTGAGAAAAAGAAAATCAAACAGGACCCACTTAAAGGCCTGGTAGCAGCAATTTCTGTAGGTATTTTTAAAGATGAAGTACTGCTGGATCTTTGCTATGAAGAAGATTCAAACTGTCAGACTGACTTAAATGTCGTGATGACTCAGGCAGGTGAATTCATTGAAATTCAGGGTACTGCTGAAGATAAGCCATTTACCCGTGAGCAGTGCAATGACATGCTGGCCATGGCTGAAAAAGGGATTCAGGAACTGGTCAAGAAACAGCAAGAAGCTTTAGGCTGGTAAGCCTTTCAAGCTGTAAAAAAACGCATCTTCGGATGCGTTTTTTATTATAGCTACACATTGCCTGACAAAAAAATGAACAGGATCTGTCTACTGTGTAACCCCTGTTTTAAGCGATGATCTTTCAACCAAATCTCATTCAGAGGGTTATAACATGAAAATATGGTTGATGGCATTTTCAGTATTTGCTGTACTGGGTTTAACTGCCTGTGATTCGAATTCTCGTGATGAAAACCGCGATGGTGCAAATATGGAACGAGGAAGTGATACCAATTAACAGAGTAGAGGCCATTCAACCTCTATGATTTATATCCTTGAGAATAAAAAAAAGGGTGCTATGGCACCCTTTTTTATTGATAAAAATTTACCCATTAAAACGCATCGATAGATCAATGGCTTTGACATCTTTGGTTAGTACACCCATCGAAATATAGTCTACGCCTGTACTCGCCACTTCACGTAAGTTATCAATGGTGATATTGCCTGAAGCTTCCAGTTTACAGCGACCAGCCACATGTTTAACGGCATCAATCATTTGCTGCTGACTGAAATTATCCAGCATCACGATATCAGCTTCGGCTTCTAGGGCCTGATTCAGTTCATCCCAGGTTTCAACTTCTACTTCAACCGGTTTACCCGGTGCAATCTGGTGTGCCTTGGCAATCGCCTGGCGAATGCCACCAGCCGCCATAATATGATTTTCTTTAATTAGAAAAGCATCGAATAGGCCCAGACGATGATTCTGACCGCCACCAATAGCGACTGCATATTTTTGAGCAATACGTAAGCCTGGCAGCGTCTTACGGGTATCTAAGAGCTTGGTATTCAAACCGTCCAGCTCTTTGACATAGTTTGCCGTCTTGGTCGCAACTGCAGACAGCGTCTGTACAAAGTTCAGGGCAGGGCGTTCTACAGTTAGCAGGCTACGTGCAGAACCGGCCAGTTTTATAAAAGCTTCATTAGCAGCGACATGATCGCCGTCATTTTTTAGCCAGATCACTTCTACACTCGGATCATAGGCCTGAATCAGGGCATTGACCCAAGGCTGACCAGCAAGAACCATTGCTTCACGGCTAATAATCGTGGCAGTCGCCTGTTCATCTTCAGGAGTCAGCAGGGCAGTAATGTCACCATCGCCAATATCTTCGGAGAGTGCCTGTTGAATATTGATCTGAATCGACTGTTCTAGCAAAGCCTGAGATATGCTCATGAGTATTTCCGTATCTTTTTTAGCCGTGAAAAATTGTGCGTTATCTTAACACCGTTACATTAAAATGAGCGATTTTTCATACAGTCTGCCGGGATGAATTGAGATTTGCCTATGAAAGTTTTAGCATTAAGCCGGCTGCAATCCTGATATTGCAGATTTTATTTTTGTACAGGAAGGTTTTATGCAACAGGCAGCTGAGTTTCAAATCCGGGACGGGCAATTGCTCGGCGCGCGCCAGATCCCTTCTCCAAATTTTAATCAGCGGCCTGAACATACCGACATCCAGTTGCTGGTGATCCATAACATCAGTCTGCCGCCGTCACAGTTTGGTGGTGGTTATATTGAACAGTTTTTTCAGAATCAGCTGGACTGGTCCGTGCATCCGTATTTTCAGACTATTGAAGGCATGCAGGTGTCTGCACATCTGCTGATTTTGCGTTCTGGTGAAGTGCTACAGTTTGTGAATTTTAATGACCGGGCCTGGCATGCCGGTCGTTCCAGCTATCTGGCCAAAAAAGAATGTAATGATTATTCCATCGGGATTGAACTGGAAGGCAGTGATGACCTGCCGTTTGAACAGGCACAATATGATGCCTTGGTCAAAGTCACCGCCTGTTTGCAAGACTATTATCCCAAACTGCAGCAGCATATTGCTGGACATTCAGATATTGCACCGGGACGTAAAACCGATCCGGGACCATATTTTGACTGGTGTGCTTTTCGTACTCAGTTACAACATTATAAGAACCCATGACCCTTCAGGAAGTCATGTGATTAAGCAATGAACTTCTTTTGCAAGTTTCATTACAATAGGCCCAAATTAATTATTAGGTGAATAGGATGGCCCTTTGGCGTTCGACCGTAATTGTCAGTGCGATGACCATGTTGTCGCGGGTTCTGGGATTGGTCCGGGATGTGGTTTTACTGAATGTATTCGGTGCCGGTAAAGATTTCGATACCTTCGTGGTGGCATTTCGTATTCCAAACTTTTTCAGACGACTGTTTGCAGAAGGGGCATTCTCCCAAGCCTTTATTCCGGTACTGACTGAATATAAGACCAGTCGCACCCATGCAGAAGTGCAGATCCTGATCAGCCGGGTCTTTGGCTGTCTGGCTACCTTCATGACCACCCTGACCATGATTGCCATCATTGCCGCACCGGTGATCATGTATATCTATGCGCCAGGGTTTCATGGCGATGAAGCAAAGTTTGCGCTGGCCACAGACATGTTCCGTCTGACCATTCCATACCTACTGTTTATGTCATTAACGGCTTTTGCCAGCAGTATTCTGAACAGTTATGGCTCTTTCAGTACGCCAGCCTTTGCTCCGGTCTTATTGAATATTGCCATGATTGCCGGTGCGCTCTGGCTCACTCCTTTTATGGCAGAGCCGATTATGGCGCTAGGCTGGGCCGTCGTCATTGCCGGTATTTTGCAGCTGGCAATCCAGATTCCAGAATTATGGCGTAAAAACCTGTTGATTCCACCGAAAGTAGACTTCAAGCATGAAGGGGTGGATCGCATCATGAAACTGATGCTACCCGCTTTGTTTGGTGTATCGGTCACCCAGATCAACCTGTTACTGAATACGGTTTGGGCTTCTTTCATGCAGGACGGTTCAGTGTCGTGGCTGTATAGTGCTGAACGCATGACTGAGTTGCCATTGGGTCTGATTGGTGTGGCAATCGGTACCGTGATTCTGCCGTCTTTATCCACACAGCATACGGAAAAGAATCCGGAAAAATTCCGCGGCATGATGGACTGGGCAGCGAAAGTCATCGTACTGGTTGGTCTACCAGCCAGTATTGCCTTGTTCATGCTGTCAACACCGATTATTCAGGCATTATTTGAACGCGGACAGTTCACTTTTGAAGATACCCAGATGACGGCGCTGGCACTGCAATGTATGAGTGGTGGTGTAATTGCTTTTATGCTGATTAAAGTCTTTGCTCCCGGCTTCTATGCCCAGCAGGATACCCGTACACCGGTACGCGTCGGTTTAATGGCCGTAGCAGCCAATGCAATTCTGAACGTGATCTTTATTGGTTTCTTTAAGCTGATTCATTGGGAAGCGGAGCATATGGCACTGGCACTGGCTTCGACTGGTTCAGCCATGGTCAATGCAGGTCTACTGTATTTTTATCTGCATCAACGCAATATTTTCCGTTTTGGTGCCCACTGGAAAAAAATCTTTATGCAATTCATGTTTGCCAATGTGGTGATGATTGCAGCCTTGGCCTATGCACTGAGCTGGTACAATGGTGATGTATCACAGTGGATGCGTGTACTGGAAGTGCTGATTTTATGTGTGGTCGGGGTAGTGGCATATTTGGCCGCGCTGGTCGCTGCTGGTTTCAGACCACGCCATATCAAACCTTGATCTATTTTTGGCGCATAAAAAAACAAGAGCCAAATGGCTCTTGTTTTTTCTGTAGGAAACTTTTCCTTAAGCAGAACTCAGTCGCTAGACCTTGCCGCGAGAAAGGAAACCAACAATGGCAAGAATAACGGCAATCACTAATAAGATAATTGCGAAATCCTTAGATAAGCCTGCTACTCCACCGAAACCAAGTAGACTGGCAATTAAGGCAATCACAGCAAAAATAATAGCCCAGCGAAACATATCAATTCTCCATGTGTTTTTATTCTCAAATCCAGTATAGGAATATTCGATTTTGGGCACTGTTAGTGTTTTGTTGATGTACTGTCTCTGATTTAACAATAGTTTACGTGATATTAATAAGATTCACGTCCCTACATTTCCTTTGTTGAGACTTGGTATAATAAGCTGATTTTTACCATAGCCGTTTTGATTATGTCTGATGCCTTACGTCCATACTTCTGGAAAAAATATAGTCTCACTGAGCTGACGCCAGAAGAATGGGAAGCGCTTTGTGACGGTTGTGGACTTTGCTGCCTGATCAAGCTGGAAGATGAAGACACCCATGAAGTTGCCTATACCAAAGTGGCTTGCAAATTACTGGACTGCAAAACCGCTCGCTGTTCGGATTATCCGAACCGGCTGCAATATGTGCCGGATTGTATACAACTAACACCTGAGAAACTGGACACTATTCACTGGTTACCATCAAGCTGTGCTTATCGCCGAGTTGCTGAAGGAAAAAGCCTGCCATCCTGGCATTATCTGAAGACAGGTTCACGACAAAGCGTAATTCAGGCCAAAAAGTCTGCTGCTGGTCGCTGTTTAAGTGAAGTCGATATTGATGAAGATGAAATTGATGAATATATCGTGCGCTGGGTGCGCTAATGATTAGCGCAATCCAGCCCCGTCAAATGATTAAATAAAAAAATTAAGCTGCCTGTTGTAGCAGTTGCTGTGCTGAGGACCCGGACATAGGACGATAAAAATAAAAGCCTTGTCCGATCTGGCAATCACAATTGATCAGCGTGTCCAGTTGTTCAGTATTCTCAATGCCTTCGACCAGTACATCCAGAGAAATACTGGAACCAATCTGGGTAATGGCTTTGACAATGGCCAGTGCAGACGGATCATTGTTCATGCGTTCTACAAAATTGCGATCAATCTTGATGCAGTCGACCGGATATTCCTGCAAACGGGTCAGGGAAGAATGTCCGGTACCGAAGTCATCCAGAGAAATATGAATTCCATGTTTTTTCAGCAGGTTTAGTGCCCGGATCACATAATTGGCTCCGCCTTCGGATAAGCTCTGCTCGGTAATTTCCAGCTCAACCTTATGTGCAGGAATATCGAATCGGGATAGACGAGCCAGAAATTTTTCAGCATAGTCATCGCGCAGGAATTCAACCGGAGCTGCATTGATTGAAATTGGCAGTATATCCAGACCTTCGGCCTGCCAGCGACTCATATCCTCAAAGACTTTTAGCTGCATGGTTTCACTGATGCGCGAAGCCAGATCATAGTCCTGAAAAGCTGAAAAAATATGAGAGGGTAACTGGATCTGATGTTGCTGATCTTGCCAGCGCAACAAGGCTTCGAAACCAATCACCTCACCATCGGAGAGGCGAACCTTAGGCTGATAATAAGGGATGATCTGATCTGCATGAATAATCTTGCGTGCCAGCGTCAGTTGTTTGGTCATGTTTTCCAGTGATCTGAACATCTCCTGATTAAACATGCGAATTCCGCCACGCCCACTATTTTTCAGATCATTCAGGGCAATATCGGCGCATTTCAGCAGGTTGGAACTATTCTGGGCATCACGCGGATAAACGGTACAACCAATACTCATGCCAATACTCATGCGATGGCCGACATAACTTACTGGTTGTTCTAGTTGAGCATAGGCCAGTTGTGCGGTATTAATCAGCTGGGCTTCGTTTTCCAAGTTTTTGACCAGAATGGCAAACTCATCTCCACCGAGACGGGCAACGACTATATTGTTGGAGCCAAAACAGGCCTGAAAACGCTTGCCCAAGACATGCAACAAATGATCTCCGGCAATATGACTCAGGGTGTCATTGATATGCCGGAAATAGTCCAGATCGATCAGGAGCAGGCCAACCATCATTTGCTGCTGCTTGGCTTTTAGCAGTACTTGTTTAAAGGTCTTATAAAAGGCATTGCGGTTATACAGGCCGGTCAGCTCATCACGCTGAATTACGGCTTTTAAACGGCTTTCTGCTATTTTTTGCTGACTGATATTGCGCGAAACACACAAGATATTTTGAGGAATATTATTTTCGTCCAATACCGGAGTCAGTAAATGATCCCAATATTCTGGGTACTGATCCTCTGTCTGAGCTTTTTCTACAAAACGGCTATTTAAACCTTGAGCAGCCTGTTTTAAAGCGCGTTGTCCAGTTTTTTTAACTTCAGCGGGTAACAGATTTAACCATGAATGCAGGGTAGGCTGCTGTTCAGGATCAATCCCTAACTTATGACAGGCTGACTGATTGATATGACGGATCTCGCCTTGTGGAGACATGACTTTAATACAGTCGACACTGGCATCCAGCATATTTTTCTGGGTAGAAATCACCTGAGACAGCTGTTGCTGAATCTCGAAATATTCATGAATATCGGTCAGGGATACCGACCATTGCAGCAGATGTTCCGCTGTATGCTGAAACTTGATGGCCAAGGCACACATACGGTAGCTGGAATCGGCCGATTTAATCCGGCACTGGGTATTAAAGCCTTGTTGCTGATTCAGGGCAGCATGCCATTGCTCAGAAAAGGCTGGTTGATCATCTGGATGAATCAGGCTTTGCCATTCTTTAGGACCATGTTCACTTAAATTAGTGCCTAAATAATCCGAAAGTGCCTGATTAAAATATTCAATATTATCCTTGCCCAGCACCCAGAGTGGATGTGGCACATCATTAATCAGATCCTGTAATAATCTGAATTTTGCATGTTGCTCATTAGAAGATTGTATCGAGGTTGAAATAAGCGACTCAGCGCATTCTGCAGTTGTTCGTCTAGATTTATTATGCTTCATGCATCCCCACCGATACCACCCAAAGAGCATCCAATCAGTTGCTCAAGTCCATTCTAATTAATATGAGACAATGTGAAATTTACAAGGTTATTCACCTGTAATTAATCATGTTCTATTTATCTACTTTTCATAAGATTAATCCATTCATTGTAAAAAAAATAGAGCTTTCTTACATAAATTAAATTTTTCTCATAAATGTTTGAAATATTGGAATCAAAACTACCAGTGTTAGAATGAAAGCAGAATTTAATTTGAGCCAATAATAAGATGTCAGACAGTCATATCCCGCTTCCAGAACGCTTGCGGCCTCGCGACCTTGCAGAAATTATCGGGCAGGATCACTTGCTTGGAGAGAATGCACCTCTACGTCAGATGATTGACCAAGGGCATTTACCATCGATTATCTTCTGGGGTCCACCTGGAGTAGGTAAAACCACAATTGCCTTGCTACTTGCCCAAGCGGTAGACCGGCCATTTATCAGCCTGTCTGCACTCAATACTGGTGTGAAGGAGTTGCGTGAAGTCATTGCAGAAAGTGGTGATCTGCTGACGCCCGTGGTGTTTATTGACGAGATTCACCGTTTTAATAAATCCCAGCAGGATGCACTGCTGAATGCCGTCGAAAAAGGCAAAATTACCTTGATTGGTGCGACGACGGAAAATCCATCCTTTGAAGTCAATAGTGCCTTGCTGTCACGTTGTCAGGTCTATACCTTAAATGCGCTGAGTGATGAAGCGATTCAGACTTTACTGACTCAGGCGATTCAGACTGACAAATTTCTGCAGGAACGCTATATCCAGATTGAAGAATTTGACGCCTTACTGCAGTTTGCCGCTGGGGATGCGCGTAAGGCGCTCAATCTGCTGGATCTGATTGCCAGTACCTTTGAGGCTGACCAGGAAAATATCATTACCAATGCGATTGTGGTCAAAGTCGCACAGCAGAATATTGCCCGTTATGACAAGTCTGGCGAGCAGCACTATGATCTGGTCTCGGCCTTCATCAAGTCGATTCGTGGCAGTGATCCGGATGCTGCCCTGTACTGGATGGCACGCATGCTGAAAGGTGGTGAAGATCCAGTCTTTATTGCCCGCCGTATGCTGATTGCGGCATCAGAAGATATTGGCAATTCCAATCCGAATGCCTTGTTGCTGGCGGGCGAATGTTTCCGCTCAGTTCAAGCGATTGGCATGCCGGAATGCCGGATTATTCTGGGACAATGTGCGGTTTATCTGGCGACCAGTGCCAAAAGTAATAGTACGTATCTCGCCATTAATAAAGCGATGGATCTGGCTGAAAAAACGGCCAATTTGCCAGTGCCTTTACATCTGCGTAATGCACCGACCAAAATGATGAAAGAGCAGGGTTATGGAGTGAATTATCTATATCCGCACAACTATCCGGAACATTTTGTTTTGCAAGATTACCTGCCGCCTGAGCTGAAAGGCACTAAACTGTACGAATCGGCACGTAATAAGCGTGAAGTAGAAGGCGAACGTCTGCAACAACGTCGCTGGCAGCAGGAACAACAGCAGCAGTAAACAAAAAAAGCCCAATTCAAGGAGAATTGGGCTGAAATAGGATGTCTTGGGGGAGATACATCCTAGAGGGTAAGGGTATAAATCTGGTCAGCAACATCAGATGGATTGCATCTGCTGAGGATGTTGCCGGAATACAGTAATATTAAGACATGCATTGAATAATGTAAAAACGATCATTTTTATTAATAAAATTCATTTTTTCGATCATAAGATTAGACAATAAAAAACCGGGTTATTAACCCGGTTCTTTGAAGCATTACTAGTGCTTAGATATCTTCAAGATTGATACCTAAACGTGCTGCAACTTCTTCGTACGCTTCAACCACGCCGCCTAGGCCTTGACGGAAACGGTCTTTATCCAGTTTTTTCTTGGTGTCTTTATCCCATAGACGGCAACCGTCTGGAGAGAATTCGTCACCCAGTACGATACGGTCGTGGAACACACCAAATTCAAGTTTAAAGTCAACCAGAAGCATATTACCCGCTTCGAATAATGCCTTAAGCACATCGTTCACTTGGTAAGTCAGTTCTTTCATTTTTGCCAGTTGTTCAGCAGTCGCCCAACCTAAAGCAATCGCTTGAGATTCGTTCACCATTGGATCGCCTAGCGCGTCATCCTTGAAGAACAATTCGAATGTTGGAGGCGTTAACTCTTTACCTTCTTCTACACCCAGACGACGGCATAAAGAACCCGCAGCATAGTTACGTACCACACATTCTACTGGAATCATTTTAAGTTTTTTCACCAGCACTTCAGTCGGTGTCAGCAGTTTCTCAAAATGAGTTTCAATACCAGCAGCAGCCAGCTTTTCCATGATGAAGGCGTTAAAACGGTTATTCACCTTACCTTTACGATCCAGTTGTTCGATTTTTTCGCCATTGAATGCGGACGCATCGTCACGGAAAACTAAAATCAGGTGGTCTTCACTGTCCGTGGTATAGACAGATTTCGCTTTACCAGTATAGAGCAAGGTTTGTTTTAACATGAGGGAACCTTCTACAAAAAAAAATGCCTAGAAAATGTCTAGGCTGGCCAATTTTGGTAAATCTGGTTTAACAGTTCTGCTGCTTTTTCGCGGTCGGCAAAACTGTTATCGGGATTAAACACAGCCAGGGTGTTACTCGAACCTGCGGGAGAGAGTCTTAAAACATAGGTTTGCTGATCGACCTGAATCGCTACTTCATAACGATCTTTATTTTGACCAACGATAGAATGGTTAAGGCTGCTAAGCGTGGCAAGAGTGTATTGCCATATTGTAGCAGCATTTCCATCAATTTTGAGCAGTGGATTTTGATTTCCGTCAGTGACTAATTGCGGCTTTCCTGAAAAATTTTCTTGAGTTTCATCTGCTTGAGTTGAATTTACTGGCTGTGCAGTAGGACGTGGCATCGCAAAGCGGTTACCACGCTGATTTTCAAGCTTTGGTGCATTTTCCAGGGCAAGCGGATCCACTGTTGGAGCAGGGTACAAAGGCGTTGCAGGACGAACCATTGACCCTTCAGGATATTGCAATGGTTGCAGCGTGGTTGTTTCTTTATAGTCCAAGGTACCGTTTTTAAAGGCCATTGAACTACAACCTGCTAAACTGAATACTGAAAGTGCCAGGGTAAGTCCTAAACGTAATTGCATAATCGTTGCTCTTTATTTAATGACGCTCGCTTCTACAAGTGCCTCATGAAGCGGAGCGCGATATTGTTCTGCAAGTGGTGTTAATGGAAGGCGAATACCTGTACCAATTAAGCCCATATCATGGAGAGCCCATTTCACAGGAATTGGGTTTGATTCACAAAATAGAATATTGTGTAAATTTGCAACCTGAGCATTGAGCTCTTCAGCACGTGCCGCATCGCCTGCAATGGCTGCAGCACATACTTCACTCATGACTTTTGGTGCAACGTTGGCAGTCACAGAGATATTGCCTTTGGCACCATGACCCATTAACTCATAGGCAGTTGCATCATCACCTGAGTAAACAGTCATGTTTTTGCCTGCCAGACCTTCAATCAGGGCAGCACCACGGGCTACATCACCTGTTGCATCTTTAATGCCTACGATTTGTGGAATATCTGCCAGACGGATCACGGTTTCGTTGGCCATATCCACGCCAGTACGACCTGGAACGTTATAAAGAATTTGAGGTAGGTCAACCGCTTCAGCAATGGCTTTATAATGCTGATATAGGCCTTCCTGAGTCGGTTTGTTGTAGTAAGGAGTAACCAGCAGGGCAGCATCAGCGCCAAGTTCTTTGGCTTCCTGAGTCAGCTCGATTGCTTCACGAGTCGAGTTTGCGCCTGTACCGGCAATGATAGGAATACGTTTGTTAGCAACACGAATGATTTCTTTGATCACTTGGGTGTGCTCGCTCATGCTGAGCGTTGATGCTTCACCAGTGGTACCAACCGCGACAATGCTGTTGGTGCCTTCTGTAATATGCCACTCAACCAGCTTCTCGAGACCCTTCCAATCTACGCTGCCATCTTCAAACATGGGGGTGACGATTGCGACAATGGAACCCTGAATGGTCTGTGCTTGCTGAGTCATTTTAAAAAACTATCCTATTTGTCCATCCGAAGAGAATGAGAAAACATATTTGGGATGGGTTTGTATTTTGATTTGTAGCAAATTCAATAGATTTGCACTGAATTGAATATTGCTTATGCAAATTATGACTGATCAAACGCATAAGAACAATATGCTTTAGTAAAAGCCAATGAATTCTTTATACAAAGCCTCCAGGCAACAATCAAGTTTTAATCGTTATGATTTTTTACTGTCCAAATCATCCTTTATCCTCCAACAGTATGAAAGCTAATAAATTCATTTTTTCAAGAAAAAGTATAAAGAATAAGTTACTTAAGTAAATTAAATGGATTTAGAAAACATTCTTTTATGGCATTTTAGGGGGAGTATTAATATTTATATTCGATGAATTAAGAGCTAAAATATATCGAATAATAAACCTCATTTATGAGGAATAAAAAGCAAAAATGCCTGAACTAATCTTTTTTTCGTATTAGTGATCGGCCCCGAATTTTTCTCACTGTTGAATTCCCGGGTTTGATGTATAAGTCTAAATCCAAAAATACTGAGATTTTAATACTTCTCATTAATTGCTTTTTTGACTTTATCGAACAGCATCTTAAGGTCATCAATTTTCTGGATTTTTTAGTATATCCGAGCAAATTGTTCAACTTATTGGTAGTTAATTCTATTTAGCGGCTCATAGATGATGGCCTCTCTTTTGAACGCTGATTGAACAAGGATATTCCAATGGAAAAATCAGACAATAAGCACGCGATCATCACGGTAGGGATCTGCTTCCTGATCGCTGTGATTGAAGGCCTGGATATTCAGGCTGCCGGGATTGCCGCTGCTGGTATTCGTGAGCACTTTGGTCTTGATAGCTCACAATTGGGTGTGTTTTTTAGTGCAGGGATTCTGGGCCTATTGCCTGGTGCACTGGTCGGTGGTCGATTTGCGGACCGTATTGGCCGTAAGAAAGTTTTAATCTGGTCAACCGCAATTTTTGCACTATTTACCTTATGTACCGTGTGGGTGAACAGTTTCCACAGCTTGCTGGCAGTTCGTTTTCTGGCGGGTGCGGGTCTTGGCGGTGCAATGCCGATTCTGATCACTTTAGCTTCTGAAGCCGTGGCTCCACAAAACCGTGGTCGTGCCGTAGGCCTGATGTACTGTGGTATGCCAGTGGGTGCTGCAATCTTGTCTTTAATCGCAGCAACTGAATTCGGTGCAAACTGGAAAAATGTCTTCTACCTGGGTGGTTTATTACCCATTATCGTGATTCCTCTGATGATGTTGTGTCTGCCTGAATCTAAAGAATACTTAAAGACACAAAACAAGACAGCCGCAGAACGTGCAGCATCTCCTCAGGGTTCATTCAAGGATCTGTTTAACTCTGACAACCTGCTTCGTACGCTTTGCATCTGGGTGAGCTACTTCTTCACTCTGATGGTGGTGTACATCATGTTGAGCTGGTTGCCATCATTGTTTATGGAACTGGGCTTCACCCGTAAAGATGGTTCGACTGCACAGTTCTACTTCATGGTGACTGCAACGATTGGTACCGTGATTCTGGGTATGCTGACGGATCGTCTGAAAAAAGCGTATGTCATTCTGTTGATGTACGGCGGTATCCTGGCGGGTCTATTAGCACTCAACGGTGCAAGCTCACTTGAGCAAATGTACATGGCCGCAGCACTGGCAGGTGCCTTCGTGATTGGTTGTCAGGGCGTACTCTATGCCTTCGGTAGTATCGTTTACCCGACTGAAGTACGTGGTACAGGTGTGGGTGTTGCTTCTGCAGTTGGTCGTATCGGCGCCATGCTTGGCCCTGCAATTGCGGGTCAGCTACTGACAGCAGGCTTCGGTGCAGCAGGGGTGATCTCGGCAGCGATTCCATGTATCGTAATCTCTGCGGTATGTATGCTATTCCTGATCAGCCGTACTAAAGTTTAAAAATAAAAAGATGAATATCCGAAAAGCCTGCACTGATGCAGGCTTTTTATTTTCCAGTATCAGTTCAGCTTAAGACAAATTCTTTCTATGTTTTGCAGAGCAATAGCTTTTACAGTTAACTCATCATGAGTTTTATCAGAATGCAGAGTCATTCTATTTTTACCTAAAGAACTAAAAATTTTCTTTAGTTTTAAGCTATGCTTGGATGCAAACTCAGATTTCAAGGGATGAAAATGATGCAGAATGCGGCGCTGATTGTAGTGGATGTACAAAAAGGATTTACCCCAGGTGGAAATCTGGCTGTTACCAATGCCGATCAGATTATTCCGAATATCAATCGATTGGGGCAGTACTTTCAGAATATTGTGCTGACTCAGGATTGGCATCCGGCAGAGCATATTTCCTTTGCAGACAATCATCCTGATCAAGCAGCCTACGACACGATTCAGCTGGATTATGGTTCTCAAGTCCTCTGGCCGAGTCATTGTGTACAAGGGACTGAGGATGCTGAATTCCATCCGGAGTTGAACCTTCCGCAAGCCCAACTGATTATCCGCAAAGGCTTTCATCAAAATATCGACAGTTACTCCGCCTTTATGGAAGCTGATCAGAAAACCAGTACCGGTCTGGCTGGTTATTTAAGGGAGCGCGGTATTGATACCGTGTTTATCGTGGGTATCGCGACTGATTTTTGTGTAGCCTGGACTGCGATGGATGCCTGTAAACTCGGCTTTAAGGCCTATGTCATTGCGGATGCCACCAAAGGCATAGACCTGAATGGTTCGCTACAACATGCCTGGCAGGACATGCTGGCACAGGGCGTAAAACGGATTTATCTGAAAGATATTATTAATGCAGCCTAAGCGCTGACTTAAGGTGATTAGGGCCATTTGCCATTATGCAATGGTTTGTTTACTTTGAGGCATTCACAGATGCCTTGATTTCTTTTTTATGACCCCTGGATTTCCCCATGTCAGCACTTCTTCAATTTAGCCAGTTTGTCCAAAAGACCTTTGCTCTGTGGGTCATTCTGTTTTCTGCCATTGCCTTGATGCTGCCGGACCTTTTTGTCTGGTTACGCGCCTATATTCCCTGGATGTTGGGTCTGATCATGTTTGGCATGGGCATGACCATGACGCCAGGCGATTTTAAAAGTATCTTACAAAGTCCTAAGGCCGTCGCGATTGGGGTCGTGGCTCAGTTTATGGTGATGCCAGGGTTAGCCTTTTTGCTCTGTCAGCTATTCCAGCTTCCGGCTGAAATTGCGATTGGTGTAATTCTGGTAGGCTGCTGTCCAGGTGGCACGGCATCCAATGTGATTACCTATATGGCTAAAGGCAATACAGTCTTGTCTGTGGCGTGTACTTCGGTATCAACTTTATTGGCACCGCTTTTGACTCCCGCAATTTTTTATCTGCTGGCCAGTCAATGGATTGAAATTAATGCCTTGTCCATGCTGATTTCGATTCTACAAGTAGTGCTGTTTCCAATCATTTTAGGTTTGATTGTCCGTGCCCTTCTAAAAACCAGGGTGGAAGGCTATATCAAGGTAATGCCAGTAATTTCGGTGATTGCCATTGTCGCAATTGTGGCGGCAATTATTGCCGGCAGTAAAACCCAGATTCTGGAATCTGGTTTAATGATTTTAGGTCTTGTGGCTTTACACAATGGGATGGGCTATTTACTGGGTTATTGGGCCAGCCGAATATTTAAACTGGCAGAAATCGATTGTCGCGCGGTTTCGATTGAAGTGGGGATGCAGAATTCAGGTTTAGGGGTAGCTTTGGCTGCGACCCATTTTGCCGCCTCTCCCATTACTGCGGTTCCAAGTGCGATTTTCAGCCTATGGCATAATATTTCTGGACCCGCCTTGGCGACGTACTGGGCTGCCAAAAGCAAGACAATTGAATCTGTATCAGCACAAGATACTTCCGCGAATACATAGCATCCTGACTGCTGAAGATTATATTTCTCTCATATAAAAAAGCCCGATGTTCAATCGGGCTTTTTGCTTTCTGTGACTTAGGATGCTTTAGACTGTTTCGATTTGAGAATCTCGGTTCTGAAGCTTTGCGCCAGTTCAGCACTTTCTGCATCCATTCCATTGACCACAAAGGCATGACGAGTCAGAACATTGGTCGGATTTGGCATGCTGACCAACTCAAAGTGGTCTGCGATTTGTTTTAACAGGGCATTAGGAACATGCAGTGCACTTTCCTTAGCGACCAGTTGTTGCACCAGACGTTCTGCAGCCTGAACTGAATTAAGCTGCATTTCTTCAACAGCTGAAGAAATTGCGCTACGTGTTTGCAGCACAAAACGTTTTTCTTCGCGATAACGTTTATACAGAACTTCTGAAAGTAACTGAAATACTGAACTGATCATGGTCAGACAGGCGAGGGCATCTGGCTTGTCTGCTGCAATACTGATACTGGCACCTTTTTCATCAAACTTGTGTACGGTACAAATATCCGTGCTGTTCAGTTTGTAGTGCTGGATGCACAGTTCAGTAGCTTTGTTCAGGAAAATCTGGCACAGATTGAAATAAGGAACCGATACCGTCTTATTCACACTATCTAGCAACTGTTTTGGATCATAGAACTGAATGTTCAAGCTCAGGCTATCGGTATCTAGGACCACAGGTTTACTGTCTTTTTCTTTCGGTTTGTTTTTCAGGGCTTGCTGTGCCTGGGCAATGGCGAGGGCAGCATTATGCTTTTCCTGTTCTAATGCCTGAGTTAAAGTCTGAATCTCGAATTTCAGTCGCGATTCATTATTGATACGTGCCAGATACTCGGTACGGCTTGGACGCGCTACCGCACGATAACCGACCCAAAGCAAACCATGAATAATGAAAGAGAACAGAATGGCAAGCCATTGAGTCCGGAGAATTTCACCAATACTTGGCTCAATCAGGGTGATTTCAATCACACCGACTTTTTTCTCGTTTTGCAGGGCATCACGGACAAAAACTTCCCCATCACGGGTCTTGGTCAGCCCACCAGTGGCTAAAACCTGACCATTCGCATCCAGGATACGAATTGAAGCAACGCTTGGGTTAGTCGCATAACGGTTGGCCAGAAGTGCCAGAGAAACGCGGTTCGCCGGTTCAAGCTCCGCCAGGCTGTCTGTGACCAGTTGGCTCGTCATGAGCTGTCCCTGGTTGGCACGGTTATCATTCAGTTGGTGAGTCGTTGCCAATACCAGTAAAAAGGTATGCAGAGCAAAACTTACAATCAGTAGGCTAGCAAATAGCCCTTGTCTAGGCGCATTCAACGTAAACTTCCAAGGCAATTCTGTTCAATTTCGATTATGATTCTAACAATAGTTGTAGCTCAGACCCGAGTCAATTCATGCGAGAAATCATTCTTATATCATTCTTAGGACCCGACCAGCCTAATCAATTTACACGATTAATGCAGGTTTTGTCCGCTCATTCCTTACAGATTCTAGATGTGGGGCAAGCGGTCATTCATAATCAACTGACCTTAGGTATTGTTGTATCGTCTGATGACCAAACTGCAACAGCATTAGCCATGAAGGAAATCCTGATTCTAGCACATGATATCGGGTTAACAGTGCGCTTTAAACCAATCTCTGCTGCTGAATATGAGCAGTGGGTAAGAGAGGGTGGTCGCACGCGTTATATCGTAACGGCATTGGCCCCGGAATTAAATGCCTCTCATCTGCAAGCCGTGACCCAGATTGTGTCGAGTCAGGGCTTCAATATTGAAACCGTAACCCGTCTTTCTGGCCGTCCTGAGCTGGATGGTTCAAATACTGGCCCTAAACGTGCCTGTGTACAGTTTGGTCTGAAAGGCCAGATGCTGGATGCAGCAGCCATGCGTGCAGCCTGCTTAAGCCTGTCGAATAATCTGAATGTCGATGTCGCGGTACAGGAAGACAATGCTTACCGCCGTAATCGCCGTCTGGTCTGCTTTGACATGGACTCGACCCTGATCGAGCAGGAAGTCATTGATGAGCTGGCAATTGAAGCTGGAGTCGGTATCCAAGTCTCTGAAATTACTGAACGCGCGATGCAGGGCGAGCTGGACTTCCAGCAAAGTTTCCGTGCCCGTGTTGCTTTATTAAAAGGCATGGATGCATCGGTATTGCCAAAAATTGCAGAACGTCTAACTGTGACTGAAGGTGCAGAACGCCTGATTTCAACTTTGAAAGCACTGGGCTACCGTACCGCGATTCTGTCTGGCGGATTCCAGTATTTTGCAGAATATCTGCAAGCCAAACTGGGAATTGATGAAGTTCATGCCAACGTTCTGGATGTGCAGGATGGCGTGGTGACGGGTGAAGTCAAAGGTTATATTGTGGATGGTGCACGCAAGGCTTTATTGCTCCGCGAAATTGCCGACAACATGGGAATTTCTCTGGAACAGACCATTGCTGTGGGTGATGGCGCCAACGACCTGCCAATGCTTTCAATTGCGGGTCTAGGTGTTGCTTTCCGTGCCAAGCCTTTGGTTCGTCAGAATGCCAATCAGGCCATTTCCAGCGTGGGTCTGGATGGTGTGCTCTACCTGCTCGGTGTACATGATAAAGATCTGAGCCGCGCTTAACACATAGCTTTGCGATGAAATCCAACGCGGCCTTAGGGTCGCGTTTTTTTATATTTTTAGCTTAACTTTTATCGAGGGATGGCGCAGCTTGTCTATAAATACTCCGATCATCTTAAACGGAAAATATTTTTTTTAAGTCGATGAAAGGGCATATGATTTTGTAATGACACGCCAACATTGACGCAGCAATTGATCCACAAATACTGTGAAAATAAAAAATGTAATGACAAAATAATATCGCGACAGAGTATGTCGTAAGGGGAGAAAACAGGACTTTTTTTATGTAAAAAACTCAGCATAATGCATGCATAGAGATACAAATCAACACATTCCATTTTATTGATTTAACGAAATTCAATAGGTAGGACGGTTGCAATATCAAGCATACACACTATCCTTTTGGATGGAGGGGTTTATATGGTAACAGCGAATCTAGCAACTCTCGTAGGCTTTAGTTTAGTCGCCGCGGCTGTGCTTGCTGTTTTCTTCTCGCCTTATCGTCGCTGGTTAAGTTTTATGGCTGCGGGAATGCTGGCCTGGGGCCTGATCGAAGTGATTCGAGTAGGTACTCAAGCCTTGTTTGAGCTCCCGATGACATATAGCTATCTGACAGCTTTAACGGCCGTGATGGTCGTAGTGACCTTACTGTTATTGCGTGAAGATCGACGTGCAGAGCGTGCTTTGGCTAAACGCCGTTATATCGAACATACACCAGTGTATGAAGATGACCAGCAGCAGCTATCTAGCCGTTAAGTTCTCTAATATCAGCGAAATAATGCACCTGCGGGTGCATTTTTCGTTTAGAAATATGATACAAAGTCCTGCATCTGCCTGGCTTTGATCTATGCTAGGATATTTGTCAATTTTCGTACAATTAGAATAGGCATAATTCCATGAAACTGTCCTCCATTCCTGTGCTCAAACTTCCTCTGGTTGACCTCAGTACCGATCCACTTGATTTGCTGGTCGCAGGTCTTGCATTACGTATGAAGCAGTTAGCACGCACCAGCCCGAAATTTATTGAATTGGTACATGAACGCCAGTTCCGTATCCAGATCGGAACAGATGAAGGAATGGCACGTCAGATCGTTGTGAATAATGGTCATATTGATACTGTTTCAGGTGATGCAGAAAAAGCTGATTTTGTGCTGCAATTTGCTGACAGCGAACAGGGTGTAAAAACGTTGCTCAAAGGTGATCCGACTGCATTCATGACCGGTATGCAAAGTGGCACGATTAAAATGGAAGGCGATTTTGGTCTGCTGGTCTGGTTTAACCAGGTCGCGAAAATGATTCCGCCTAAACTGCCAAAACCGGTCAAAGAAAAAGTAAAAATGGCACGCCAGTTTATTAAAGAGAAAACTGGTAAGTAGTCTAAAGGCTTATTGAATAATCATTTTTCTACTGTAAAGTACCCCCTTTATTTTTAGGGGGTATTTTATGAAAAAATTAATTACAGCAAGTTTAATTGCTACATCATTAACCATGACAGGTTGTGCGAGTATTATTTCAGGATCAACTCAAACGCTGACATTTAAGTCCGTTCCTGAACAAGCATCAATTTCTATTGCAAATAAATCTGGTGAAAAAGTCCATACTGGCGTTACGCCTGCAACAGTGACGCTTAAGCGTGGGAATGGATTTTTTAAACCAGCAGCTTACGATGTAACGTTTAAAAAAGAAGGATTCCAGACTAAAACTGTTCAAGTTACTGGCACAGTAAATGGCTGGTATATCGCAAATATTATTTTTGGTGGCTTAATCGGATTATTGATTGTTGATCCTGCGACAGGTGCAATGTATACCTTAAATCCAAGTGACATCAATGCGGTTCTTGAAGAGAATCAGACTGCCTCACAAAAAGGACAACAATCCCTTACGGTTATGTTAGTTCAAGATATTCCAGCGGATATAATGATCCGAGCAAAATATATTACGACTCTCTAAGAGTGTATAAAAAAAGCCCTCATTTAGAGGGCTTTTTTCATTCTAGAACAATGACAGTTTATTCAACTTCCAGATTAAACGTTACCGGCCCATCATTGACCAGATGCACTTTCATATCGGCCGCAAAAATACCGGTTTGTACATTTTCGAACTGGCTCTGCGCATATTCAACCAGCTGTTCATACAAGACCTTGGCATCGCTTGGCGGCATGGCGGGACCAAAATCCGGACGTAAGCCTTTTTGAGTTTGCGCCATCAAGGTAAATTGGGACACTAGCAGTAAACCGCCACCGGCCTGACTGACATTCCAGCCCATCTTGCCTTGCTCATCATCAAAGAAGCGATATTTCAATATCTTATCAATCAGTTTTTTGCCTTTTTCCAGATTGTCTTCTTTACCGAGGCCTAGAAAAACCAGAATACCTTTACCAATTTCTCCGGTGGTTTCACCATCGACCACGACTTTGGCTTCCAGTACCCGTTGTAATAATGCACGCATAATCAATTTCAGTCAGATTCAAAATTGCCGCCATTGTAGCAAGATCAGACTCATCTATTATTAAGTTAATGTCTAAAAAACAGGCTTAATTTATTGATTATCATTGATAATATTTTAAACTATCTAAAAACACGATCGTAATAATAAAAATTATCTGTTTTATCTATTTTTTGCTCTCACGTATCTTAGCTGCATGCAGGAAAGGTATTAAATTGAGAGATTTAGAAATGTTTAAGCGTTCATTACTTGTTGCAATGCTTGCAACGGTGACAGCTGCCCAAGCTGCGCCATTAACCAAAGATAACGGGGCACCTGTCGGTGATAACCAGAACTCAATCACTGCGGGTCCACAAGGTCCAACTTTGCTGCAGGATGTACAACTGGTTCAAAAACTGCAACGTTTTGGCCGTGAGCGCATTCCTGAACGTGTGGTTCATGCACGTGGCACGGGTGCTTATGGTGAATTCGTTACGACGAAAGATCTGTCTGATTTAACGATTGCTTCTTTATTCAAGGCAGGTACCAAAACTCCAGTTTTTGTGCGCATGTCTACCGTCATTCATGGTAAAGGTTCACCAGAAACCCTACGTGACCCGCACGGTTTCGCCATCAAGTTCTATACTCAGGAAGGTAACTGGGATTTGGTCGGTAACCAGACGCCAGTCTTCTTTATCCGTGACGCAATCAAATTCCCGGATTTCATCCATGCGATGAAACCAAGCCCGGTCACCAACGTACAAGATGCCAACCGTGTGTTTGACTTCCTGTCTAGCCAGCCTTGGGCAACCAACATGCTGACTTATGTTTATGGCAAGCAAGGTGTCCCAACCAGCTACCGCGAACAGGACGGTTTCGGTGTACATGCCTACAAACTGTATAACGACAAAGGCGAATACAAGTACGTGAAATTCAACTTCCGCTCTAAACAGGGCGTGAAGGGCTTGAACGTCAAAGAAGCAGCTGTGCAACAAGGTAAAGATTTCAACCACTTGACCAACGATCTTTATAACAACATCTATGCAGGTAATTTCCCGAAATGGGATCTATATATTCAGGTGCTTGATCCTAAAGATCTGAACAGCTTTGATTTCGATCCGCTAGATCCAACCAAAATCTGGCCAACCAATCTGGTTCCAGAAGTGAAAGTCGGTACGTTGACGCTGAACCGTATGCCGAAGAATTTCTTCAATGAAACTGAACAGGCAGCATTTGCACCAGGTAATCTGGTCCCAGGTATCGAACCCTCTGAAGACCGTTTGCTTCAAGGCCGTATCTTCTCTTATTCAGATACACAAATGTATCGTCTAGGTGCCAACCATCAGCAAATTCCGGTAAACCGTCCTGTGGTGAATGTGAACAACAATAACCAGGAAGGTCACATGAATGTGTCTGAACGTGACTCTGATGTGAACTACGAGCCAAGCCGTAAAGAGCCAAAACCGGCGACTGAAAAAGCGCGTGCAGTTGAAACGCCATTGACTGGTCATGTGCAACAGATCGGTACTAAAGAGCAAAACTTCAAGCAAGCAGGTGACTTGTACCGTTCATATACTGCCAAAGAGAAAGATGACCTGATCATGAACCTGGCGGCTGATCTGGGCAATGTCAAAGATTCAGAAACCAAGCACATCATGTTGTCTTACTTCTATAAGGCAGATGCGGACTACGGTATGCGCATGACTAAAGCTGTCAATGGTGACATCGCCATCGTTAAAGCCAAAGCTGCAAAATTAAAAGACTAATTCCGATTGGTCTTGAGGAACTGGTGACTAGGGCCTAGCGCATCACCTCCAAAAAGTCCTGTAATACTCCAAACCTTTCCTGCACCCTAGGGGGAGTTTTACAGGCACTCTGTTTTTTATTCCATCTCAGGTCAATTAAGTCTTTAGAGACTTAAATTTTCCTTTCGATTTCTGTTGGAGTTCATCATGAAAGTTCTGCCATATGCATTTTTAGCCAGTATTCTTGCCTTTAGCTCCGCATTCGCAACTGCTGCTGAAGTGAAGAATGTCTCCCCTGCAAAAACTGCGGCAAGCGTTCAGATGACCTCACAACAGGAATTGATCGATCTGTTTTTTGCTGCCGCTAAAATCGGCAATAGCGAAGTGATCAATGAATTTTTAAAACACGGCTTTCCAGTCGATGTACGCAATAAAGATGGTTATACCCCGTTGATGATGGCGACCTATTATGGCCATCAGGATATCGTGACCACCTTACTGGCCAAAGGGGCAGACCGCTGCGCCCGGGACAATCGTGGCAATACGGCCTTGATGGGCGCCTTATTTAAAATGGAATTTACCATTGCCAAACAGCTGCGTCAGGTTGACTGTGATGCCCAAGCCAAGAAAACCGGGCAAAAAACCACAGCTGAATTTGCCAAGGTGATCGGTCAGGAAAAGCAGCTACAGAAAATTATCAAGGAACAGGAAAACGGGCTGAAAGCAGTCAAATAACCGAGCAGGAAGCAGTTTATTTTCTTGAACTTTTGTCGATAATTCAGCTAGCTGTACGTAAATCCTGCAATATTGCCTAAACTTTTATGCTTTAATGCGGGATAAGCACAGCGATATTTTCCTTAGTTATGGCTCCAATTATCCACTCTTTGTTAGATACTGACTTGTATAAATTCACCATGCTACAAGTGGTATTACACAAGTTTCCGCAAACGCATAGTGTCTATCATTTCCGTTGTCGCAATCTGGAAGACACGGAATATCCGCTGACGGATATTCTGGATGATTTGAATCATCAACTGGATTTGCTGTGTCAGCTCAAATTTAAAGAAGACGAATTACAATATTTACGCAGCCTGCGTTTTATCAAAAGCGATTTTGTGGATTATCTGGAACTATTCCAGCTCAAACGCCGTTTTATTAAGGCCACCATCGATAATGAAGGCCGCTTGGATATTACTATTGAAGGCCCCATGGTTCAGGCAATGATGTTTGAAATCTTTGTACTGGCCATTGTCAATGAACTGTATTTCAGCCGCATTCGTACACCTGAAGTGCTAGCCGAAGGTGAACGCCGTTTAAAAGCTAAAATTGAACTTTTAAAACAGTATGATGCCGCGCAGAATCCGAATGATCCACCATTCTTGGTGTCAGACTTTGGTACTCGCCGTCGTTATAGTTTTGATTGGCAAAAGCATGTCGTCGAAGAATTCAATAAAGCTGCACCGCACGTGTTCCGTGGGACCAGTAATGTATACTTAGCCAAAGAATTGGGCATTACTCCGATCGGGACGATGGCGCATGAATTTCTGCAAGCCTTTCAGGCCTTGGATGTGCGTTTGCGTAATTTCCAGAAAGCAGCCCTGGAAACCTGGGTTCAAGAATACCGTGGTGACCTCGGAATTGCCTTGACCGATGTGGTCGGGATGGATGCTTTCCTGCGTGACTTTGACCTGTACTTTGCCAAACTGTTTGATGGCTTGCGTCATGACAGTGGCGATCCCTATGAATGGGGTGACAAAGCTTATGCACATTATAAAAAGCTGAAAATTGACAGTAAAACCAAAATGCTGACTTTTAGTGATGGTCTGAATCTGGAAAAAGCCTGGAAATTACATCAATACTTCAAAGATCGCTTTCAGGTCAGTTTCGGGATCGGCACCAATCTGACCAATGATATGGGGCAGACGCCGCTAAATATCGTATTGAAACTGGTGGAATGTAACCGTCAATCCGTGGCGAAAATCTCCGATAGCCCAGGCAAAACCATGACAGATAATGATACCTTCCTGGCTTATTTACGTCAGGTGTTCAATATCTCAGAACCTGCCTAAAAATCTCTGCTTTATTCAAAAAACCGCTTCAATCATGAGGCGGTTTTTTCTTAGATGATGGTCTTTCTTAAATTAGCTTTAGCTAAAATTATGCTAAGGATCTAGATAAAAACAACATAATTGAAAAAATGAGCTGTGCTAAGATCAAAAGGATTTGACCGCAATGACAACTACTAAGATGACAGCTTCCGCCTTTGACTTTGGTCTGCTGATTGAAGCAGAAGATTTGGTTCCGCATTTGGGACACGAAAAACTTCGAATTGTTGATTTAAGCCGGGCGTCGGTTTATGAACAATTGCATATTCCACATGCCTTACATCTGCAACCCAAGCTGCTGGTTCGTCAGGAAGAAACAGCCATGGGCCTGTTACCGGACGTAGAAGGGCTGAAAGCTTTAATTCGTTATCTGAATATTTCTCCTGAACATCATGTCGTAGCTTATGATGATGAAGGTGGGGCATGGGCAGGACGTCTGCTTTGGAACCTGCATTGTTTGGGCTTTGAAAATACCAGTTTACTCAATGGTGGCATCCATGCCTGGCTGGGTGCGGGACTACCGACTTCATCGGATCAGGAAACGTTTACACCCGTTGATCATCTGATTCCAGTCAATCTTGAAAGAAAGGCTGAGTTTCAGATCGATTATAATGAACTAAAACAACTCATTGAAAATGAAAATATTCAGGTATGGGATTGTCGTACAGAAGATGAATATACCGGCCTTCGTCTGGCTGCGCGACGCGGTGGTCACATCCCGGGCGCACGTCATTTTGAGTGGAGTACTGCCCTTAACCGGCAAAATCATTTAAAATTACATCCTTTACCACGTACTCAGCAGCGTCTGGAACAACTGGGATTTGATCTGGATCAGCCGGTTGTGGTGTATTGTCAGTCCCATCACCGTTCAGGTCTGGCTTATATTCTGGGTCGCTTATTCGGCTGGAATATTCGAGCCTATGATGGTGCGTGGAGTGAATGGGGCAACCGCCTCGATAGTCCAATCGCTACAGGAGAGGTGCCATCTTGAGCATCACATCGCGTCTAAAACAACAACTGTTTATCCAGGCCCAAAAAGTGGTGCCACAGCATCGCCTGTCCCGTGTGGTGGGAAAAATTGCAGCCAGCGAAAATCCGATTGTAAAAACAGCCGTGATCGCAGCATTCAAGACCAAATACGGGATTGATATGTCGATTGCTGAGCAAACCAATGCCCTGAAATTCAAATCATTTAATGATTTCTTTACCCGTGGATTAAGAACCGGGGTGCGTGCGGTCGATGCTGATTCAACTGCGATTGTATCTCCGGCAGATGGCGCGATTTCCCAACTGGGTAAAATTGAAAATGGCGATGTGTTTCAGGCCAAAGGCCAGAAGTTTACGGTTGAAAACCTGATTGCTGATCCGCAACTTGCAGAACCATTCAAGAATGGTGAGTTTGCGACCGTGTATCTGTCACCACGTGACTATCACCGTGTCCATATGCCATTCGCCGGGACTCTGACCGAAACTTTATATGTACCGGGTGAATTGTTCTCAGTCAACCAGACCACAGCCGAAAATATTCCGGGCCTGTTTGCCCGTAATGAACGTATGGTATGTCTGTTTGATACTGAACTTGGTCGTATGGCAGTGGTTCTAGTTGGCGCGATGATTGTCGCTGGTATTGAAACTGTGGCGACTGGCAAAGTAAAACCCTCTGGCCGTATCGAGCTGAATCAACATAATCTTTTCTTAGAAAAAGGTGCTGAGCTGGGTCGTTTCTACTTAGGTTCAACCGCTGTTATTCTGTTTGAAGAAAACAAGATGCAATGGGATGAGAAGTTTAAAGCCAATTCAACCGTGTTGATGGGTGAGGCGTTGGGGCATACCCTATAAAAAGCTTTTAATCTCCTGTTGTGTTGCTTCCCCCTTTGAAAAAGGGGGATTGAGGGGGATTAAATATTCTAATTTCCTCCTCTTGCGCTTCAATTCAAAGCAGTGCTTTAAAGCTTGCTTAGGAGGGAATCTCATGATAACAAATATCCCTTAGATTCTTTCCCTTTGAAAAAGGTGAGAAGCCTTGCTTCGCAAGAGGGAGTTAAAAAATTAAAATCCCTCCCAACCTCCCTTTAAAAAAGGGAGGAGATAAAAGATCCAAAAAAAAGCGCCATCTGGCGCTTTTTATATTTAAACCTTATCGTTTGACTACGATCGAATCGATACCACTGTGCTGTAAGGTTTGCTGTGCAATAATGGCAGATTCCGCTGAGTCATAAGGTCCAGATACTACACGATACCAAACCTTGCCATTTTCCACACTGCGGACTACATCTGCAGATAAACCGTTGAGAATGATTTCTGCACGGCGGGCATCTGCCTGATCCGGGTCATCAAAACTACGGACTTGTAAAATATAGCTTGCAGAAGCAGGAGTTGGGGCTTCGGTTGCATCCAGACCCGGCTCAGTTGCTGTTTCTGATTCATCAACTTCTGGTCTTGGTGCCTCTACAATCACCACTGCTTCCTGATTTTTTGCTTCAGGAACCGCCTCTTCAGGAATCGGTGTTACTTGCTGTTGTGGCAACAGATCATAAAAACGGTAGTCTTTATTGGTATCTTCTTCTTGAGAATGCTCAGCCGTAGTCTGGTTTTTAGGTTTAACGGGTTCCCATGGCTTCCACAGCATGAGTGCCATTAAAAAACTTAACACGATTAAAATGATCACGAGTGTGCCGAGCCAGGTAGGAATAAGTGGCTTTTTAGGCTTATTCGGTCTTTCAGATACACCGCGCTGCGTTTTTCCAAACACTTGGGATTTCCTCTTATTTATCGGGGCAAATAGAAAAGGCATAACAGCAGTTATGCCCCTACTATGACTTCATCCTATGTGATCGTGATAGAAAAGTCATTATCTAGATCACAAATCACACAGAATTTTAATTTATCTGCATCTTCAAACACATAGCCGAAGTTACAAAATGTTTATTCAACAGATAAACGGCAATGACTAGCATGCTGACTTCGAGCATAGCTCTTGCCTTGCGAGCATGCAAAACAGTGTTTTGCTTACATGCTCACTTCGAGCAGAGCTCTTCGTCTTGCGTCAATGTAAAAGCAGTGCTTTACATTGACTCAGGTGCAGATACACCAAGTAGTTCTAGACCGTTACGCAGCACTTGGCGAATATTTACAGATAACAGTAAACGTGCCTGAGTCAATTCTGCATCATCCCCTAGAACCTTGTTGTCGTTGTACCAGCCATGGAACAGCGCAGCCAGCTCTTTCAGGTAGTTACCAATCTGATGTGGTTCATAGCTATTTGCAGCACGAATGACAATCTCTGGATAAGCTGCCAGTTTTGCCAGAATTTCGGTTTCCGCTTCCAGCTCAAGTTTGGCTGCCAGACCACGTGCAGTGGCTGCATCAAAGTTCACGCCTGTAGACGCTGCCTTTTCTAACATACGACAGATCCGCGCATGCGCATACTGGATGTAATATACGGCGTTGTCCTTGCTTTGAGATACGGCAAGGTCAAGGTCGAAGTCAATATGCTGTTCAGATTTACGCATAACATAGTAGAAACGCGCTGCATCATTCCCGACCTCTTTGCGCAGGTCACGCAAAGTCACGAACTGGCCTGAACGAGATGACATCTGTACCATCTCGCCACCACGCCACAGGCTGACAAACTGAACCAGAAGTACAGTCAGTTTTTTCGAGTCATAGCCCAGTGCATCAATCGCTGCTTTTACACGTGCGATATAACCATGGTGGTCTGAACCCCAGATATCAATGATATCGGTATAGCCACGTTGTAATTTGTTCAGGTGATACGCAATATCAGAGGCAAAATAAGTGGTTTGACCATTACGGCGTTTAACCACGCGGTCTTTTTCATCACCAAATTCAGTCGACTTGAACCAGATGTTGCCATCTTTTTCATACAGGAAGCCACGCTGATCTAGAGTTTGTAGCGCTTCATCAATTTTTTCAGTCAAAGTCGCTTCACTGAACCATTGATTGAAAGTCACCCCGAATTCACCAAGGTCATCTTTAATATCATCAAGGATGGCTTTTAACGCAGCTTGATGGAATACGCGGTAACCTTCATTCAATAAGGTTTGGGAGTTGAAGATCAGGCCATCAATGTGCTTTTCTTTATCGCCTGAAACCACCACCTTATTGCCTTCAGCATCCGGTTCGGCAGCGTACTGTACATCTTCAGGGACATCTTTATAAACGTCTGCAACAGGGCGAACATAGATATCGCCGTCTTTATCAATAATGCTTTGTGCGATTTCTTTGACGTAGTCACCTTGATAGGCATTTTTCGGGAACACCAGTTCCTGACCCGTCAATTCTAAATAACGTAAGTAAGTTGAAGTCGCCAGAATATCCATCTGACGGCCAGCATCGTTGACGTAATATTCGCGATCAACTTTGGCACCTGTCGCTTCAAGCAGATTTGCAACAGTCATACCATAAGCAGCGCCACGACCATGACCTACGTGCAGGCTAGAAGTCGGGTTCGCAGAAACAAATTCAACCTGAACGCGTTTTTCCGCATTGGCCTGGGTACGACCATACGTTGCCTGTTGAGCCTGAATCTGATCAAGCACAGCAAAACGCTGGTCTGCATTTAAAAAGAAGTTAATAAAGCCTGGGCCTGCAATTTCTGCCTTGCTGATATCCGCCACTTCAGGTAGGGCAGCAAGAATTTTTTCTGCTAAATCACGCGGTTTCATACCTGCAGCTTTAGACGCGATCATGGCAATATTTGATGCAAAGTCACCGTGGCTGCGGTCTTTGGTACGCGTCAAATTACTTGTATTGTTCCAGTCAGATGGGAGTACGTTTTGTGCCTGTAAAGTTTGCACTGCATGATCGAGAGCTGCTTGGATTGCCGTATTCATAATCAGTCGAAAATAGATATCGCAGAAAAACAGCAAATATAGCAAATTTCCGACTCTTTAGGTAAAACCATTTATGGGGAATAAAAAATATACGATTAGTAGTCTATAGTTTCTATCCGTCGGTCGGTCATCAATGAAGGATCACATGAGAAAGAGGAGAATAAATAAGTTGCAAATTTTGCTATAAAAAATGAATCATCCAGCAATCAAAATGGCCTATATTAGCCTGATTGAAACAATAAAAAGAGTCAGCATGGATTCAAAACAGCGCCCGACCATCATCGGCAATATTCCCAAACTTCCAGCCAAATGGGCCCTGGTCATTGTGCCTTTTATCCTGTCCTGCCTGATGAGTGGAATTATTTCCATGATCAACATGCTGCGCAATCTGGGCTGGATTGAGGGCTTTATGGCACTCTGGTTTCATAACTGGATGATTTCCTGGGCAATTGCTTTTCCGATTGTGGTGACACTCTTGCCTTTTGTACGCAAATTTGCCGGCTTGCTGGTCGATATGTCAGGAAATCAGCCACCCAAGTAATTATTTTCTATCAGCCGACTATTCAGAGAAGGAATTCTAGAGGGTAAAAAGGACTCGCTGATCAATGAACTCTCTAGCTAAAAACCAATTAAATCAGATGCTCGGCTGCAGCACGGATGATTCCAAGGATCAGACCAATACAGGCCCCGACCACGACACCATTAACCCGGATCATATGCAGGTCACCACCGACTTCATTTTCAATCTTGTCGATCATCTCGGTCGAATCCCATTCATGAATACGTTCACTGATAAAACGAATCACTTTCTCACTATACTGGTCGCTCAAATCGACAGCGATACCACTGAGACGTTTATTCAGTAACTCACGCACTGAGGTATTTGAAATAATATTCTCACCGACTTGCTGAATGGCGACTCGCAGATTCTCTGCAATCCCCGAATCCGATTTTTGCAAATCTGCCTTGATGGCATCGCATAAAATGACCACTGCACCACTGATAAAATTTAGCACTTGCGGGCTGTCGAGTAGAGCATCTTTGGTTTCATTCAGTCGCTGACTGGCCATACTTTCAGAGTCTGCCAATTGCTGCATCAGTTCTTGAGCAGTTTCTTCAATTTTAAGCCGCCATGGATGATCGGGATCTGCCAGCATGGCTTCCACCCGCTGAATCACCGAATCGATACTGCGTTGCTGCACATCAATGCCGATCCAGCTCGCGCCTTTGGCCAGACGCCAGACCCCCATTTCCTTGAATAAAGTGCGGGTCAGCTCACGGGTCTGTTCCGGATGTGAAGTCATCCAGGCATGCACCACATCCAGGCCGCGTTGCAGCACATCCTGATGGAAATCATTTTCTAAAACAGCGCGTAACATTTCGCTGGCCAAGGTATTGATCTGGGTATTTTTGACCCATTGCACACTGTTGCTCTGAATAAATCCGGCGATCTGTTCCTGCCCGACAAATTCAAATACTTTAGGTACAGTCTGCTGAATCACTTGTGTGACCTGAGCATTATTCTGTGGATTGGCCAGCCAGCGGCCGGCAGCCAGACTTAAATCGGTACTGGCCAGACTGCGCTGCACAATTTGCGGGGAAAGGAAATTTTCCTGCACAAAGCGACCCATAGATTCGGCAATCCGGGCCTTATTGCGTGGAATAATTTCAGTATGGTCACGTAAAAATTTCGGAATCGGCAGCCGGCCAAAAGGATTACGGAACAGCACAGTAATTGCATACCAGTCTGCCAGACCACCGACTACACCCGCCTCAGCAGAGAGCATTAAAATATGAATCAGCCAGACATATTCAGGCAGCAGTTTTGCAGTAATCATCAGCGCCAGCCAAGCCAGTACTGCGACGACCAGTGCAATGGTCGCAAAACGTTTACTGCGTTGTAAGCTTGGTGACGGCTGCTCTTTCTGCATAAATCATCCTGTTATTGGGGCGTGGCCGGCTGCGGTTGGAGTACTTGGCCGGATGGACTTACTCCATATTTAGCGCCAAGTGATTGTAAAATCAAGCGCGCATCAAAAGCATCTTTCGGCTCCTGACCGGCTTTAAAGCACTCAATGGTATAAGCCACTTGAGCAGGATCTAAAGTGACAGTATAGGGCTGGTCATAGAATGGATCGGGCCAGAATCCCGGATAGCGGCGGGAATAACCATAAGGACGATAATAGCCGTATGGATAGACGCTAGGCGCCGGATAGACAATCGCCTGACGCGGTGGTTGCTGGGTACGGTTACTAGGATCGTTCAGTACCCGGAAAAACTGGAAGCCATTTTGTACCGTAGTTTGAGCAGCTTTCAGCAGGGTGATTTCTTCGGCCGTACCGAAACTCATATTAGGTCGCGCCTGAAAACTGATGCGGTAGGTGTTGGCGTTCAGTGGGGTGGTGCTGTACTGGCCGAGCTGGTCAAAGGTAAGCGGCTTGGACGGTGTCGTTGCACAGCCAGAAAGCAGGGCAGTCGTCGCAAGGGTCAGGGCAATGACGGTTTTTTTCATCTTCGTTCTCCTGATAGGATGATCCAGCGAGTTACAGACCTCTAGAAGCTGCTATCTGGCTGGGTCAGGAAACTCAATTCTTCCTCGGTGGATTCACGGCCCAGAATCTGGTTGCGATGTGGGTAGCGTCCGAAACGGTCAATAATGATTTTATGCTTGATTTCATATTCAAGGTTTTCTGGATTGCCGAGGCGCTGAAATAATTTTAGCGCAAATTCATGGATTAATTTAGATTCGCTATGCATGAAAGGCATATAAAGGAAGGAACGTTGCTCCGGGCTCAGCTGCTTGTCCAGATCCTGGCTGATGGCTTCCTGAGCCAGTGCCAAAGCCAGACTGTCCTGAGCAAAAGCACGCGGCGTATCCCGAAAAATATTGCGTGAAAACTGGTCCAGAACAAGGATTTCTGCCAGACGGCCGTCAGCATTCTTGCGCCATGACCACAGTTCAGCTTTACTCGCCTGTTCCAGAATATCGCCAAATTTTTCCTTCAAACTTTGGTCGAACTGGTCACTTTTGGCAAACCAGTTGGGTTGTGTTTCAGGACTAAACCAGAAGTCTAAAATATCTTGATAATTCATAATGTTTACAATTTATTAGCATTTATTTGTCAATAAAATCACAAATTTCACATGTCTTATAGAGAAACTTTGTGTTAAAAATTTGCCCAACTAAAAATCAATGGTTTGCTTGAAAACTAGGCAGGGCAGCATGTGCTGTCTGGAAATCGCGGTATACTAAGCTAAACCGATGATTCTATTTTAATAGTTACCCCCATTAAGCGAGATTGTAATGAGTCAACCTGAATCGACTGCCCATGATGTATTACCGGAATGGGTAGATTCGTCGCTCATCAAAGGAATGCTGCGCGGTATCGAGCGTGAGAGCTTGCGTATGCAAAGCAATGGTTTTCTGTCGCAGGAACCGCATCCTCATGCCTTAGGTTCAGCTCTGACACATCCGCATATTACGACTGATTATTCTGAAGCCTTAATGGAGTTTATTACTCCGCCGAAAGAGAGTATTAATGAAGCTCTCAACTACCTGACTGATATTCATGCCTTTGTACACCGTCATCTGAAAAATGATGAAAAGCTCTGGCCGATGTCCATGCCGTGCATGCTCGACAGCAAGGATGAAAATATCCCGTTAGCACAATATGGCAGTTCCAATATTGGCTTATTTAAAACGCTGTATCGTCATGGTTTAGGCGTGCGTTATGGTCGCCGTATGCAGACCATTTCCGGGGTTCACTATAATCTGTCTTTCCCGGATCATTTCTTTACAGCGCTACAAGAACAGGAAGCCGATGAAGAGCTATGCGCTTTAAGCCTGCAAGATTATCGCAGCCATCGTTATATGGGGCTGATCCGTAACTTTATTCGTTTGACGCCACTGGTAATTTTTCTGGTTGGTGCCAGTCCAGCAGTTTGTCAGTGTTTTATGACTGGACGTGATCACCACTTATTCCCGCTGGTGCGCGGTACTTTATATACGCCTTATTCGACTGCATTACGGATGGGACGTTTTGGCTACCAGAATTCGGCACAGAAACAGCTGGGTATTCACTACAATAATCTGCAGGATTATCTGGCAGGTCTGCAAAAAGCGGTCAGAACACCGTATAAACAGTTTACCCGTCTGGGTCTGGATGATGCCAATGGTCAGCCAATTCAGATCAATGACCATGTGCTACAGATTGAAAATGAATACTACAGTCTGGTGCGTCCGAAGCAGGTACCTCAAGAAGGTGAAACTCCATCGCAAGCCTTGCAAAATCGCGGGATCGGCTATGTCGAGCTGCGTGCTGTCGATGTCAATCCGTATAGCGCGATCGGGATCAATGAAGATACTGCCGGCTTCCTGGAAGTAGTGGCACTGTACTGCTTATTGCAAGACAGCCCGGCATTGCTGGATGCAGAACAGGAAATCATTGACCAGAATCAGGCAGAAGTGGTGAATCGTGGTCGCGCCTATAACGCTGCAATTATGGAAAATGGTCAGCGTTATATGATTGAAGACTGGTGTAATCTACATTTGCAACGTATGCAGCCACTGGCTCAATTGCTCGATCAGGCTTATGACACTGATTTATATAGTAGCGCCATGCAAGCGATGCAGATCCGTGTCGATGAAGTCGATGCGACCTTGTCAGCCCTGATTGTCGGAGATATCCGTAGCCACAGCAGCATGTGGCAATTTGGCCAGCATTTGGCCCATCAGCATAGCAATCTCTATGAATCACATCGATTAAGCAAAGAAACACTTAAATATTTCAATGAATTGTCACAAAAGTCATTGCAGCAACAACACCAGCTCGAGCAAGATAACACGATCAGTTTTACTGAATATTTAGCCCAATATCGATAATAAATAAGAGGATTAACCATGCAATGGGGTTATCGCTTCGTGAGTGGTGTGTTGTTTTTGGCATCTATTGCCGGGATGGCATTTGCTTTATATCTTGAGCATGGACAGGGCCTGAACCCTTGCCCATTGTGTGTGTTTCAACGAATCGGATTGATCGGACTAGGGATTATTTCCCTGATTGCGTTGCTGCATAATCCGAAATCCAATGCCATGAAGCGCGTATATGCTTTCTTAGGCTCGCTCAGTATCTTATGGTCAGTCGGTGTAGCTGCACGGCATGTCTGGCTACAGAACCTGCCACCGGATCGAGTGCCGAGCTGTGGCCCAGGTCTGGATTACTGGTTGGAAACTTTGCCGATGAAATCGGTATTACAGCAGGTATTAAATGGTTCAGGTGAATGTGCCGCAATTGACTGGACGTTCTTGGGGCAATCTTTACCGGTCTGGTCATTGGTGTTCTTCAGTATCTTATTGCTGATCAGCCTGTGGCAGTTATTTCGCAAATATCAGACTGCGCCCGTCAAACGTTTAAGAGATAAATACTGATTTTCAAAATTGGAATCAAAAAGCCAGTCTACAGACTGGCTTTTTTTATCACTCTCTTAGAGGCGAACCAAATTTTTTATCTTCAATCAGGTCAGGGCAATGCCTTCAATACTATCTAGATCGGTCACGTATTCATGAATTTGTGTATAGGCTTCATCTTCCACACTTGGATAGAACCAGCGCACAATCTGTTCAGCCACCAACGGATGATACTGAATTTCAAAGTGGTTCAAGCCATAGAAAATCGCCTTATGTGCGTCGGGTACTTTCAGGTCAAAACGCGGGTGGGGATGTTCGCCCAAGGCACTTTTGACACTGACCAGATAATCGCCGATCACATTAAGCGTTTTGTTGGTATGGTGTTCAAACTCGATCGTACCTGCCACCAGATAGGCATCGATATGCGCAGGAATCGGGGCTGGTTTACGGTTGTCGTCCATAAAGCCAATCCGTACCGGATTATGTTCCCAGTCATCATCCCGGACACTGCCATGACGTAAGTCCAGAATCCCGTTACTGCGAATATTCACCACATGCCCCACAATTTTCACTAAAGGAAAATGTCCAAGTTTTTCCTGCAAGCTAAAACCAAAACGTTCCAGTACCGCACCATGATGCGGTGAACCCAGACAGACCAGATTTTCCACCATCGGAATCCAGTCATAGACATTCTGTTTGCCATAGAATAGGGCACTGCGTGACACCAGACCACCCATACTGTGTCCGATCAGATCAATACTGGTAATTCCCGGATTACGTTTGACCAGATCTTGCAAGGCATTGGCCAGACTGCGGCCATTGGCTGAAATGCGGCGTCCGGTATTGTAGTTCAGGTACAGCATGGTGTTATGGTCACGCTGAGCCAGCAATTTTTCCCCAATACCCGGATATTTGCGGGTCGACCAGTCCAGATGGTTCATGCATAGACCATGCACAAATAGGGTAATGCGTCCAGTTAGCTCACCTTGTTGTAGAGAACCATAATGATCGTAAATGAGCATCGGCAGGGCGAGAGGATTCTGATATTTCAGCAGATAATCGCCAATAATCCCGTTCAGGGTACTGACCATAAAATGCATGGTCGGGGTCAGAGGTTTATTATGTAATTTGGGAAATCTTTCAATAATACGACGTAGTCCAGGCGCAATCAGGGTATTGCCATAATGAAAGATCATGTCATAAGACATTTGATACAGACGTACGATATAAGGAATATTCTGGAAAGTTTTGGAATTTTTTTCACTCAGCCCGAATACGCTCATTAAAATTTCACGCTGAATCGATTTAATCAGCTCCTGTACTACATCACTAAAGCGCATGGTGACCAATTGTGCCAGGCCTTCCAGGACATCTGCCTGGCTAAGCGGAGTTCGGTCCCATCGACAATAGGTTTCATGCAATGGCGTTAAACTTGGCATTTGATCCTATCCTTTATATGAGCCGTAGACATCTTTCTTTTTTGAGCACTTCGCGGTATAAATTCTTTTTTCAGTATTCTTGATTCTCAATTTATTCGGAATACTCTTAAAATAGCGAGAATTGCATAACATTAAAGGCTTTTTTGTCAGACAATTTAAGCAATTAAGTGGTTATAAAATGAAGTGTATTTCACACTTTTAAATTAAATTTTGACATTTTGTTTGTTTTTTATTGATTGCCGATGAATATCATTTACCTGCATGGGTTCAAGAGTAGTAGCAACTCGATTAAAGGCCAGTTATTGGAACAATACTGTGCCAAGTACCCGGATATTCAGGTGCATTTACCAGATTTGAACATGCCGCCCATGGCTGCAATTCAGAAGATTTCTAAATTGATCCAGTCGATGGACCAGGTGGCATTGGTCGGCAGTAGCCTCGGGGGATTCTATGCGACATATCTGGTCGCTCAAGCGCATGTGCCGGCTGTACTGATCAATCCGGCAATGCGACCATGGCAGCTGTTTCGTGAACTGTTTGATGATGAATTGCCTCTGCAGGTTCATCCGAACTGGTGCCTGAATGACGCAGATCTTGGCCAGCTCGAAGCTATGGCGCTACCAACTGCGCAAGATGCAGACAAAATATTAGTGCTGTTACAACAAGGCGATGAAGTTTTGGATTATCGTGAAGCACATAGCTATTATAGTTCAGCTCGTCCACCTGCACTGCTGATGACAGAGGCCAATGGCAGCCATGGTATGGATGATTTTGCGGAGAAAATTCCGCTGCTCTTACAGTTTTTATCCGACTGCATAAAAAAGGAAACCGAATAACGTGTCTCAATATACGGCTCAATCTCTTGAAGTTTTATCTGGTCTAGATCCGGTGCGTCGTCGTCCGGGCATGTATACCGATACCTCTCGTCCAAACCACTTGGCGCAGGAAGTGATTGATAACGCGGTCGATGAGGCATTGGCGGGACATGCCAATAAAGTCACGGTCACGGTGTATAAGGATGGTTCATTATCGGTCGAAGACAATGGTCGTGGTATGCCGGTTGATATTCACCCGGAATATGGTCAGAGCGGGATCGAAATTATCCTGACCAAACTGCATGCCGGTGGTAAGTTTAGTACTGATAACTATCAATTTTCTGGCGGTCTACACGGGGTAGGGATCTCGGTCGTTAACGCGCTTTCTAGCCGCGTAGAAGTTGAAGTTCAGCGTCACGGCAACCTGTATAAAATGGCCTTTGAAAATGGTGAACCGACTGCACCACTAGAAGTGCTGGAAGGCAAGGCACCGAAACGTGCCACAGGGACAACTGTTCATTTCTGGCCGGAAACCAAATATTTTGATTCGCCCAAATTTGCCCTTAAAGCCTTAAAACATAATTTAAAAGCCAAAGCAGTATTGGCTGCTGGTCTACAAATTAACTATATCGACCAGATTAATGATGAAAAGATCACCTGGCAGTTTGAAAATGGTCTGGTCGACTATTTGATGGATGAGCTGGAAGACCGTGAAATCATTCCGGCCCCTGCTTTTGTGGCGACAGGTGATGCTGAGCGTGCCAGTGCAGAATTTGCCATCTGCTGGAATGTGGAAGGTGGAGAAAGTATTCAGGAATCATATGTCAACCTGATTCCAACCGCACAGGGCGGTACTCATGTGAATGGCTTACGTTCAGGTGTGACCGATGCCATGCGTGAGTTCTGTGAGCTGCGTAACCTGTTGCCACGGAATATGAAACTGTCTGCAGAAGATGTCTGGGATGGGGTGAACTATATCCTGTCGCTGAAATTCCAAGAGCCACAATTCTCTGGTCAGACCAAGGAACGTTTATCTAGCCGTGAAGCCTCAGGCATTGTGCAGAATATTGCCAAAGATGCGTTTGCACTGTGGCTGAACCAGAATTCAGACATCGCTATGCAACTGGCAGAAATGGCCATTTCCAAAGCGGGTCGCCGTTTAAAAGCAGCTAAGAAAGTTGAGCGTAAGAAAATTGTCGCTGGTCCGACTTTACCTGGGAAACTGTCAGATTGTGTTGGACATGATCTGGATCAGTCTGAACTGTTTATTGTGGAAGGAGACTCTGCGGGTGGCTCGGCCAAGCAGGCACGTGACAAAAATTTCCAGGCGATCATGCCGATTCGCGGGAAAATTTTAAATACCTGGGAAGTCTCTTCGGATGAAGTGCTGGCCTCTCAGGAAGTACATAACATTGCAATCGCGATTGGGGTCGATCCAGGTTCAGATGATCTGTCTGAACTGCGTTATGGCAAGATATGTATTCTTGCCGATGCCGACTCGGATGGTTTGCATATTGCGACTTTGTTATGTGCGCTGTTCGTAAAACACTTTCCGATTCTGGTCGAGGAAGGGCATCTGTTTGTAGCGATGCCACCACTATTCCGTATTGATGATGGTAAAGATGTGCACTATGCGCTGGATGAAGATGAACTGGAAGGCATCCTGAAAAAATGTAAAACCAAGAATCCGCAAATCACCCGATTCAAAGGTTTAGGCGAGATGAATGCCAGCCAGCTCCGTGAAACTACTTTGGATCCAAATACTCGTCGTCTGGTGCAGCTAGATCTGGATGATGTGCACCTGACTTCAGGCTTACTGGATAAACTGTTGGCTAAAAAACGTGCCAGTGACCGTAAAGACTGGCTGGAACAGAAAGGTAATCTGGCAGATATCGTTGTTTAAAATGATTTGCTGCTAATACCTATTAAAAAGCCCGCAATCGCGGGCTTTTTTAACAACTCAATTTAAGACTCAACTTTTAAATAGTGTCCATCTGCATAGACATTATGTCCAAAGCCACAACCTGAACTGCCATTGTCCTGTTTTAAAATCACCTGCTGCCCCTGTTTAGGATCAAAAGCAAAATTGAGATTAATTTTGCAGTCATCTGATCGATAGGTCGTTTGATTTTTATTAACAGGCATTGTGGTTTCAAATTCACCTATATTTGGACCATAAATCATGCTATTTACTCCCATATAGAGGCCATTAAAATGAATCTGATAAGAATTTTTAATCCGTTTGACTTGAATGGTATTCCAGTGACCGAAGCCAGCATGCCGTATATAAATGCCTGCCAAGTTTTGAGTTTTTTGCGGAGGAGGAAGCTGTTTTAAATTAAATTGACTGCTTTTGGCCTGAGGAAAGACTGAAAACCAGGCCCGTGCCCATTGTGGCTTTCCTGATTTAAAATAGCTTAACCCGACATTATTAAAAGCAGTGGTAATGGCATTCTCGGAAAAAGATACACCGCTATTTTCACTATGCATTGCACAAAAGGCAGACCAGGAAGCTTGCTGTTGAAATTGTCCTAGCGCATTTTGATACTGTTTCTGATCATAAAATTTTCTTCCCGAGTTGGCATAGCTTTTCACCTTGGCACATTCGGATCGGAGTTCAGTTTCAAAGTCTGAATTGGCGAAACTGAAACTACTCAGAGGGAGAATACTGATAAAGATAAACCATTTATTCATAATTTTACTCAACTGATATTATTCTGGTTTTAATAGAAAATTTTATCTCTCCGCAATTTTTCTAACAGATTATTGATCTAATTAGATTAATTTTTACATAAAAAATAAAATATTTTGGTTTAATTCAGGTTGAGTTGCATCAATACCAGATCGCGCCATTGTCCAAATTTCTGTCCAACTTCCCGCATATAACCGGTTTGTTTAAAGCCTAATTTCTCATGTAAGGCAATTGATGCCTGATTTTCATGGTCAATGGCACCGACCATGACATGGATAGCATTTTGCCGGGCATGTTCAATCAGCTTGAGCATCAAGGCTTTGCCCAGACCTTGCCCTATAAAATCTGCATGAAGAAAGACAGAATGTTCAACAGTGTGTTTAAAGCCCTGAATGGGTCGAAATATAGAATAATCCGCATAACCTGCAATTTGCCTGGATGCTGAATGCTCAGCTACTAATAAAGGAAATTGCTGAGCATTTAATTCATTCAGCATGTTCTGAAAATCCTGGATCGTTTTTGGCGTGCTATTCCAGGTTGAGGTTCCGTATAAGATTTCAGCATTGTAGATCGGGAGTAGATGTTCCAAATCTTGAATTTGAGCAGGACGAATAACAAAGCTCATAAGCAGATGCCAAAAAAGAAAGAGAATATCTAACCATAACCTGAATTTAGGCAATAAAAAAGCAGAACCGAAGTCCTGCTTTATTCATTCTAAAAACTTAGAAGTGGTATTTAACCAATGCGCTGACATCGTGTTGATCAACGTCAGTACCGAATTTGTTATTCCAAACAGAATGTTCAATACCAAGGTAAAGTTTAGTCTCAGGAGAGATATGTTTACCAACGTTCCATTTGTATTGTGAAGTCCAGTTCAATTCACTTTTGTGATCAGGACCTTCAGCGGTTGACCAGTCCAGGAAAGCATCTGCCAGGAACTCTTCGCCACCAATTTTAAATGGAACTGCATAAGTGATCGTCATTTGATAATCATCTTTTTGCAGATCATTGTCAGCTTTGTAGAAATTAATATTCGCATAGCTAGTATATGGAATATCAAGCGCAAAACCGATCCCGTATAAGTAGTTATTAAAGTCACTCGCACCGCTATTGCCTTCCCACGTAGTCGCAATAAGTACGTCTTTAATTGGGCCAAGTTCAAGCTTTTGACCACTGACTGCACCTAAACTTAAACGCGGTGCAACTTCGAAGTAAGTTTCATTACCGAAATCATTATTGGTACGGTCAGCAAAGGCGAAGATATCACCATATTTTAAACCAGCTGCATATTCAGCCGTAATGGTTGATTGATCAATTTTTTCATTACCAGCTTCAAATGGTGCTTTATAGTTTTCACCATATAAAGCTGACAGACTAAAATCCTGCCAAACTGCTGCCTGAGTGAAAGCTGCTGTTGAAGCCAATGCACAAAGTGCCGCGATTTGTGTAAATTTCATTTAAATATCTCCCCCGAGAAAGCAGCTTAAGGATACAGATTAATAAGTAAAAATAAAGTCAAAATTGATCACTGACAGAAATATTTCATCGTCCTGAGCTGATGATAATTTGAGATATGGGGAGAAGAAGGTTTATAGGATATTTGAAGCGAGTTAAATTTTTATATTTAAATTAATTTTAAGAATTGAGACTCAATTTTGAAGCTGATTAAAGTAATTACATAGATCTTTTATGAACAGGGCAAAGACTGCTTTAATTTTGGGAAGGTCATGTGAATAGTAATTCGATTGTTCTAAATCTGGAAGATCAATCACGATCCTGTAAGCAGTTGTCACGATCGGTTGTCCTTTTGCTAAAAAAATCAAAATATCACTTGCATATTTTCAAGAGAGGACCGATATTCGAAGTATAGGAACACGGTTCTGCAGACTCAAAAATGTGTTCATCATTCAATCTGGAGGGTTTTATCCAAAGCGATTTGAAGATGTGAAATGCAATATAAAACAGCAAGCTATACACGTGCCAAGATAAAAATTCTGCACTAAAAAGTTAAAATGATTTGAGGATGGTATTTTATGAACATTGAACTCCGTACCGATAAAAACATTCGCAATAGTGATCGTCTAATTACTTACGTTCGTACCGAATTAAATCAGGAATTCCAGCGCCACAGTGAGCGTATAACCCATTTCTCAGTGCATCTTAGCGATGAAAATGCCGCCAAAGGAGGCGATGACGATATTCGCTGCATGATCGAAGCACGTCCTGCCGGCTTGAAGCCAATTGTCGTGAACCATCATGGTCATAATGTTGATACTGCGATTCATGGAGCCATTGACCGTTTAAAACGCAGTCTGGAACATGTGATTGAGAAAAAAGATAACGTACGTAGCACTCCGCTAAAACTTGCGGAAGAAGATACAGGTACAGATCTAGAACAATAAATAATCCGCAGATGAAAAAGGCCCTACGGGGCTTTTTTCAATTTTAGATAAAATAAACGAATGAGAACAAAACAAATCCCGCTTTATTCGGCATAATAGTGAAAAACGAATTTGAAGTGAGCTCCATCATGTTAACTGCGCAACAACAGCTTTTTGTGCAAGCACTCGAAGAACTTAATCTGGGTCAGGTCAAACAGCTTTTGGCAGATGGACTTAACCCGAATTTTATTGATCTGGAAAAAGGCCCTGTTATTTCCATCTGGTCAGATGGCCTGTTCAAATGGTGGGAAGAAGTCTGCGAAGCTTATGAAGCGGGCAGTCCCTTAACTGCTGAAGAAAAACAGCAACGTCTGGATGTACATTTACAGATTCTGGAAGCGCTGATCCAGGCCAAAGTCAATTTGCATCTTTGGGATGCTGAAGAAGTTTATGGCCCGCTTTGGGATGCGGCCAGTGCAGCCTGTGTACCTGCAGTGCAGCGCCTATTAGAAGAAAAAGTCAATCCGAACAGCAAGGATGAAGAAGGATTAACCATTCTGTCATCGATTAGTGATTTATTCTTTGATTGTGATTTTGATGAAATTAACTGGGCAGAAGCACTGGAAGAAGAAAAACAGACCCTAGAATTATTGCGTAGTCATGGCGCAAAAATGACCAAGGAATTACATTAAATTTTAAGAAAGAGCTCCAGCAAGATGAAGACAACTTTAAGAATATTGGGTTTAATGGCACTGACGGGTGTCAGTGCACAGCTTTGTGCAGCGGTAGAGTTTGACCGACCAGGTGAAGGTCTGGGCACCAGTACAGTTCCAGTGGGTCAGTTAGCTTGGGAACAGGGTTTACCGAGTTTCTCTTATAGCGAAGCGACTGTGGATGGAAGCAAGCTGAAACAAACCACTTTAAATGCCGACGTCTTGTTGCGTACCGGTTTGACTGATGATCTGGAATTACGTTTAGGCTGGGCTGGTCCGGCCTGGTCACAAACCAAGTTCAATGGTCAGACTGAAGAGGATGATGGTTTAGGCGATGTCAGTATTGGCCTGAAAAAAGCCATTGATCTGGATGATGAAAAACTCAGTATGGCGCTGATGGCTGAAGCTATTATTGCCACAGGTAATGCTAATTTTAGTAATGAAGAAGATATTTATAGCCTGAGCTCAGCAGTTGCTTATCAATATAATGATTTGGTGAATACTGCACTGACCATGCGTTATGAATGGCAGGATAGCAACTGGGCGATTACTGCAATTCCAGCTTTAAGCTATCAGATTGCTGATCGCTGGTCAGGTTATTCTGAACTGATTTATCGCAAAGCTGAAAGTCAGGATAATGAATATGCGCTAGGCACTGGCGTCATGTATGCGTTGAATGATCAGGTACAACTTGATGCCAGTATCGGGGTAGATCTGGAAGGTCAGAATAAAGGTTACTTCTCAGGCTTGGGCGTATCGTTCCTATTCTAAGCTGCTCTTATTCCGATATGACCAAAGCATTACAGTTTAAGATCGGGAGAAAATTTTTTTCTCCAGTCTTATTGGGCACAGTGTTGCTTAGCAATATTGCTCAGGCAGAAGCACCTTTGCTTTCGCCTGAGCAGGCTTTTCCTCTGAGTATCAGTTCAGTCACTCAGCAACAGGCCGAACTTAGCTGGGAAATTCCGCAAAACTATTATCTTTATCAGCATAAGGTAGAGCTAAAGCAGGGAAGTCAGCCGATGACCTTGCAATTGCCACCCGCTAAAGATCTATATGATGAAAACTATGGTCATACCCAGGTTTATTATCAGCAATTAAAAGTTCAAATTCCGACACAGGCGGGTCAAACTTATCAGGTCAGCTGGCAAGGCTGTGCCAAAGACCGGCTTTGTTACCCACCCCAAACCATTGAATTCAAAACTGACCTATCTGGTCTGGTGCAATATGAATCTACTGGCTCGGGTAATAAACGGTTACTGGATCTAAGTAGCTCTTCCTCACAGCACAACCGGATTCTGGAGAATTCTGCTGATGATCTAGAATCAGGAAATACAGACAGTAAAATCGTTGAAGTCATTTCTACCCGATCCAGCAGCGACTCGGCACAAGACCAGCAATGGTCTGCACGTCTGGCTGAAAGTTCACTGGCTTACGGATTACTGTTATTTTTTGGCTTGGGCATTTTGCTGGCATTTACGCCATGCTCTTTGCCGATGTTGCCAATTTTAACTTCACTGATTGTTCGTGACAGCAAAGGCATCAAAGCTTGGATGATTGCCCTAAGCTTTGTAAGCAGTATGGCCGCAGTCTATGCGGTACTGGGCTTGATTGCATCTTCAGCCGGACTCAACTTTCAACGATGGTTACAGCAACCTGCCACCCTGATGGCATTTAGTGCATTATTTGTGGTATTTGCCCTCAACCTGTTTGGCCTGTTTGAAATTAAAATGCCACAGCGTCTAACGCAGTGTCTGGACCGGGTTCAGGCGATGCAGCAAGGAGGAACTCTAGTTAGCGCTGCGGTCATGGGATCTGTTTCTGCCTTATTGGTCGGGCCTTGTATGACGGCACCATTAGCTGGTGCATTACTGTTTATTTCCCAGACCCAGAACCAATGGCAAGGCGCAGTGCTGCTGTTTACTTTAGGTTTCGGTATGGGTACCCCGTTGCTGCTGGCCAGTATTATGGGGGCACGCATCCTACCTCGAGCCGGGCACTGGATGAATCAGGTAAAAGTACTCTTTGCTTTCATCATGCTGGCTTTGGCCTTGTATTTTATTCGTCCGCTGATTTCAGAAGCTGCATTGCAGTGGCTGTCGCTAGGGTTGGGCTTAAGCTTTGTTGCTTATGTTCTGGCACGATTATTCTGGAAAAATACCGGACTGCGCTGGCTTTATATCATCTGTTTGGCTATCGCTGTGCCTTATATTACATATAGTCAGTATCAGCATAGTCAGCGCTTTTTTGTTGAAACTGCCCAACAACAGACTAGTTGGCATATAGCAAAAACAGCCACTGAATTTGAACAGTTATTGGCTACAGTACCGAAAGGGCAGAAGGTCATTATTGATGTCTATGCTGATTGGTGTGTGGCCTGTCAGCCGATTGAACATAAAGTATTAAAGGCAGCTGCTGTCCAGCAGGCCTTAGCTCCTTATTTTCTGATCAAGCTTGATCTTAGTCAGTATGATGCTACCCATCAGGCTTTACTTAACCGATGGGAAATTCTGGGACCACCGACTTATTTATTTCTCGATACTCAGCAGCAGGAGATTCGCAGCTTACGTTTGACCGGCGCATTTAGTGAAGCAGAATTATTGGCACAGCTACAGCGTTTAGAACAGCTCTAGCATTCACTTTAAAGCTTTTCTGGTACGCGCTTTAAAGTAAATAAGGCCGATGAAAATATCAGGCCGGTTGAACTTTCAAAGGTTCCAGATAAGATTTCACCTGATTACGCCCACCGGCTTTGGCCTGATAAAGGGCTTGATCGGCCTGGCTCAGAAGTTGTTGCGGGCGTAATTCAGGCTTGGAAATAGCAATGCCAAAGCTGGCAGTCACTGGGATCAATTGTCCTTCATCACTAAAAATCTGTAGTTGCTGGATCGCGCTTCGGCAACGCTCTGCAACCTGCTGAGCTTTTTCCAGGCTGGAATTATTCAGGACCAGAATAAATTCCTCACCGCCGAACCGTCCGACGACATCGCTTTCACGTAATTGCTGGTTCAGTACCGCACTGACTTGTACCAGTGTTTCATCGCCCTTGTGATGTCCATAGTAATCATTGATCTTTTTGAAATGATCCAGATCCAGCAGCACCAGTGCATAGTTAAAAGTCGCAGTACTATTTAACTGATCTAGACATTGATTAATGCTACGGCGGTTAAACAGATTGGTCAGAGGATCAATCTGGCTGAGATGGTTGATTAGCTGTTCGCGATAACGCCATTGACTGAGTAAAATCTCAAATAAAATCATGCAGACAGCAAGAATTGGCAGGATAAAATACAGCATTGATAATAGCCAGAAGCTATTATGGAAAAACTGGTCCTGAATATTAAAGAGTGGTGAATAAGGCAGTTGTTGGTTAAAGCTTAGATAGGCACAAGTCACCAGAAACAGTGAGGCCGGAATCAGCATGCTATAGACCAGTCTCCGGTGAAACAGGACCAGACCTACCGTCATCAGGCAAACATAGGCAATTGTGGCTACCGGGCTGATCACGCCCACGATATACGCATCCCGACACAGGGAAACCACAAAGATACCCACTGCCAGATAGGGAAAATATCGTTCTATCAGTGCATTGCCTTGAAATTTATAACAGGGATAAATCAAAAGAACCAGCGCCAGTAAAAACAGGCCATTCATGTGAACTTGTGAACGAACGACGTCAATATGGACATGCTGCCAGTATTGCGGATGTGACAGGACAAAAAGATCCCAACTTAGCCAGCTGATATGTATGCCACAGCCAAGTGCCAGCATCAGGATACACTTTTTCAAAATCCCCCAGTTCATCACTACTTCATCTTCGATCAGATATTTCTTGAGTCGATGATTCTGGAATTTTTGTAATACTGCTGACATTCGCTTCATACAACAGGTCTGACCTTTATTGTTATTGCTAAGTTTTTAAAAGATGGAAAAATATTGCTTTAATTATTTACAGAAATATAACATAAAATTAATTCATTGATAATCAGTAATATTTATCAAAAATTAAAAAAAAGGAGAAAAAATTAAGCTGGAAATTTATTGTTCTAAATACGCAATGAAGTGTTTTATTTAAACCCATTATTTCATTATTTAAAATTTATTAAGCTATGTTCATTCCCGAACAATGAACGGACCAGATTAAGCAATGAAAATTTTACAGATTGATTCCAGTATTTTAGGCGATGCCTCTATTTCCCGTCAGTTGACTCAAGCTATTGTGGGACAGCTTCAACAGAAACATGGTGAGGCAGTTGAGCTTGAATATCTGGATTTGGCTGCACAGCCGATTCCACATTTAACTGCCGAAATTTTGATGGGTCAAAATCTTGAGCAGGCGGCTTTAGGAGAACAGATTTTACAGCAGTACTTACAGGCGGATATCGTGGTGGTTGGGGCCGCTATGTATAACTTCGGTCTACCTTCTACCTTAAAAGCCTGGATTGACCGCATTAGTGTGGCAGGGCGTACTTTTAAATATACAGAAAATGGCCCAGTGGGTCTGGCAGGTGAAAAGAAAGTCTATATTGCCAGTAGCCGCGGTGGTGTTTATGGCGAACAAAGCCCAGTCGATTTCCAGGAAGCTTTCCTGAAAACTGTGTTTAACTTTACTGGCGTAACTGATGTGCACGTAATTCGCGCTGAAGGCGTCAATATGGGTGATGTAGCGAAACAGCAGGCAATTGAAACTGCGATGGCGCAGGTAAGCCAGATCTAAAATTCGATAGAAAATGAATGAACAAAAAAAGGTCAGCAATCGCTGATCTTTTTTATGGCTTCTTTTAAATTTCTAGTCTTGATCCAGACGATGAGCAAATTCTGAAAGATCCGCCAGCGCTTGTCGGGCCTCTTCAAACCAGGCACTAAACATCTGAAAATTATGCCACATGCCGGTATATAACTTGAATTCAACCTCGACACCAGCCTGTTCCGCTTTTTCCTTGAAGCGTGTGGCATCATCCAGCAGAATTTCTTTAGACCCCACCTGTATATGCATCGGTGGCAAACCACTGAGATCGGCAAAAAATGGGGAAATTTCCGGATCGCCACGATCCATTGCACTCGGTACATAATACTGAATCCCGGTCTTTAGGGTTTCAATCGACAGCAAGGCGTCATGTTTCTGATTATAGCGTAGTGATTCACTGGTCAGGGTCAGATCAAGGAAAGGGGAAAGTAGAATCAGTCCACTCACCTGTGGCAGGTCTTCCTGCTGTAACTTGAGTGCCAATGCCAATGCCAGATTAGCACCACACGAATCTCCGGACAGAATAATATCCTTGGCCTGAATGCCCTGATCTAATAACAGGTTATAGACATCAAACATAGCTTCCAAAGGTTCAGGATAAGCAGATTCAGGTGCCAGAGGATAATCAATATGCAGTACCTGCATCTGGGTGCGAGCGGCAATCTGGGTCATAAAGGCACGATGGGTATTTAAGGAACCGAGATAAAAAGCACCGCCATGAATATGGAAAATCAGCTGGCTGGATTCCTGCTGTGGTTTGATTTCCTCGGCATGTACACCTGCCAGCCGGAGCGAACGGATTTGTACGGACTTATCTTGCGGAAAAATCTTGCACATCTGCTCCAGTGCGACCCGTAAGGAGCTTGGAGGAAGATTGAACCGACTAGGCGCACGGATGGTCGCTTTTAAAAGACTTTCTGTAATTAATTGTTTCGTCACGGGGCTCATCTTCATCTTCTTTCCATCTTTTTCTGCTTTTATTGATTATGTGGATTATTTACCAACAATATTTACAAGGTTACACTAAATAGTCACAGGTAAAAATTGCAAAAATGTTGTGACTTTTTAATACTACATCGGTCTATCTCAGACTAGGGAAATGAAGAAAAATGAAAAAAATTACGCTAATGTTAGGACTACTCGGCTTATCTGCGCTGGCCAATGCTGCAGATCCTTTAAATGGTACCGTTTGGAAAACGATTGACGACGAAACCAAACAACCAAAGGCTATAGTAAAATTTACTGAGCAAAAAAATGGGACATTATCTGCAAGCATCCAATCGGTATTAACACCGGGTGAAGAAAATGCTTGTACAAAATGTGAAGGTCCGTATCACAATAAATCGCTGAAAGGTTTAACGATTGTGAAAGGCCTGAAAAATACAGGCGGAACCAGCTATGACAGTGGTTCGATCCTAGATCCAAAATCTGGTAAAACTTACAAATTGAAAGGCAACCTGACAGATGGTGGCAAGAAGCTTGAGCTACGCGGTTATATCGGCGTGTCTGCTTTAGGTCGTAACCAGACCTGGATTCGTGCCAAATAATGGATCAGAACCGTTCTCTAAAAACTACCATAAAAAAAGCCTGACCTCTGTCAGGCTTTTTTTATTCTTCCAGCTCATCTGAGACAATTAGTCTTTTAGCTTCCGATAAGTGGCTTCGTCAAAACCAGCGATAAAACCAGTTGCAGTCTTTAATACCGGACGTTTGATTAAGCTAGTATGAGTAGTTAAGGCAGTAATCAGATTATCTTCACTGGCCAGCGCATTTTCCTGCTCTTCTGCAGTAAGTTTACGCCAGGTAGTGCCTTTCTTATTCAGCACCACATCTTGACCTAAAGCATCCAGCCAGGTTTTAACCGTATCCGCATCAATCCCCTGTTTTTTATAATCATGAAATTCGTAAACTAGTTCTAATTCATCAAGTAAATCAAAAGCTTTTTTCATTGAATTGCAGTTTTTAATGCCATAAATCTTGAGCATGCTCGCTGTATCCCCAACAGTTTATTTATTGATGGCTTAGCTTAGCTGAATTTATGCCGATCGCCTATGTGCTTTCAAGAGGCTTGTTTTTAAGCAATATTTAAAAGACATATCATCCGATTGACATCGTTTAAGATCAGAAGGGGTATTAAAAAGTAAGTGGTGAAGTTTAAGAATAAGAAAAAATGAAGGTACTAAAATGAGAAAACCCGCATCTAATCATCCTGATTATGCGGGTCTCAATACAACGTCCGTTGTCACATCCATGAAAAACAAGCTAAATCTGATAGTTTGTTTTATTTTCTTCCTACGGCGTCCTGTCCTTATAGTGTCATCCTGACATATCCCTGTGCCGTGTGAGTATCATGCGCTGTTCGGACTGGAAGATAAACCTGAAAATACGTCATGTAGTGTAGGTAATAAACCTTAATTGAGTGAACATTTGTTCACTCAATCTTTAGGGCGGTTTTAGATTTTATAGTCAATAATCACGGGTGCATGGTCACTAAACCATTCATCTTTATAGACCCAGGCATTTACAGTACGGTCTTTCCAGTCCGGTGAGCAAGCCTGATAGTCAATCCGCCAGCCCACGTTCTTGGCGCGGGCTTGACCACGATTTGACCACCAGGAATACAGTTCGGCTTCTTTACGGACTTCACGGAATGTGTCGACATAACCCAGCTCATCATAAATATGATCTAACCAGGCACGTTCATGCGGCAAGCAGCCCGATGCTTTCTGGTTACCGGACCAGTTTTTAATATCGATACGTTTATGCACGATATTGTAATCACCACAGACAATGATGGATTTGTCTTCATCGCGCCATTGTTTCAGGATCTTTTTATACTCTTCCAGAAAGTGATCTTTACGTGCCTGCGCTTCATCGCCCGAAGAACCTGAAGGTAAATACAGGGAACAGATATGTGCTGTTTTTTCCAGACCCAAGTCAAATTCTGCCGAGATAAAACGACCTTGAGAATCAGCCAGTTCAAAACCCAGACCATCGGTAATGGAAACAAAAGGCAGGCGGCTGTAAATCGCTGTGCCGGCATAACCTGGACGCTCGGCAGGGAACAGGTGAGTATACCAGCCTTCAGGCTTGAATTTGTCAGTCCACTGCGCATGGGTAATCCGACTTTCCTGCATGCAGATCACATCGGCATCAGACTGTTCGATCCACTCTAGCAAGCCCTTGCTGACAGAGGAACGTAAACCGTTGACATTAATTGAAACGACACGAAGAATTTTTTGATCACCTGGATAGCTACTCTTTGGTATCATGCGCAAATCTTACCCTTAATTAATGGATTTAGGAGCACCTCATGTCAACGCCAGCTCAGTTTAACCCGAAAGCTTTTATCGAACTCGCATTATCACGTGGTGTGCTTAAATTTGGTGAGTTTACTTTAAAATCAGGACGTGTGAGTCCTTATTTTTTTAATGCTGGCTTGCTCAATGACGGTGAGGCCTTGTCACTACTGGCTTCTGGCTATGCTGCAAAATTAACTGAATGTGACAATGTTGAAGTGATTTTTGGACCAGCATACAAAGGCATTCCTTTTGTAGCAGCTACAGCAGTGGCACTGTCTCAAAATCATGGCGTGAGCGTGCCATGGGGCTTTAACCGTAAAGAAGCCAAAGATCACGGTGAAGGTGGTGTGCTAGTGGGTGCTTCAGTCGAAGGGAAAAAAGTCTGGATCATTGATGATGTGATCACCGCCGGTACTGCCATTCGTGAAGTGGTCACCATCCTGAAAAATGCCGGTGCGCAAATTGCAGGTGTACTGGTTGCTCTTGATCGTCAGGAAAAAGGCCAAGGTGAATTATCTGCTATTCAGGAAGTACAAAAAGAACTGGAAATTCCAGTACATGCACTGATTACCATGAAAGATTTAATGAATTACCTAGATGCAAAAGGCGATAGCGAAGCATTGGCGAAAATGGAAGCTTATCGTGTGAAATACGGAATCTAAAACCTGATTCACCAGATAAAAAGTAAAGCCTTAGTAATCTAAGGCTTTACTTTTTATGGGAAGAAAGATTCTGTTCAGGCGACTGTATTTAAAAGAAATATAAATAATAAGATAGAAATTCTGATCTGGATAAACTTTAAATTTGATAAGTTATATTATCTTCTTCAAAATTAAATTTTATATAAATATTCTTCTCAATATATAAATCTTGATCAAAATTATTTTATCTAAAAAGAAAAATATTTTTAAAAGAAACTCATTAAAGAATGAATTACCCCCCCCATAAAGTCCCTTTACAAATAAAATGAATAAGGTAGTTATGGTCATTGTTTACAAATTGTAATCTGCCTATATTAAAATAAACATTACGTAATTAATTATAAGAATTTCATAATTTTAATTGATTTAAAATAAGAGTACTAGGAATGGATTACTGGAACAGTGTTTTATTTATATCGATTATAACGGTGGTAGGTTTAGCCATTATTGTCATGCTGGTAGGCTACAAGATGTGGAAAAACTTGGTGGTGACTTTACTGATCTCTACAACGATTGGCTTTCTGATTATATGTACTATTAACTTTATCTTTGGGGAAAATCTGAATTTGCCCTGGATTCCTGATCAGAGCTGGCATCATAAGATCACTTTGGAAATTGCTCTGATGAGCTTACTGATTGGCGGGGTCAGTACCTTTATTATTATGCTGGGAACCATGATTTCGAAAAATAATCGTTAAATCATAAAATTAGATGTATTTAGTTGAAAGATAATGCATTTATAAGCCAGGTATTATTATTTTTATTCAGGTTTTAATCAATTTTCTAAACGAGATAAAATACTCAGGGTGAGTATATATACTGATTTGATTTAGAAGATATTAATCCTCGTGTATTTCACATTTTTTGCAGTCCAATAAGACGCCCAGTTTTTCTTTACGGCCTTGTTCGGTCATGACCCAGGGACGGTTTTGCCAAGGGGGATTATGCCGCACATGCTGACCATGGCCACAGGCCAGTTCAGCGACCCAGTGATTTTCTTCATCCAGATGAAAGCCGACAATTGCCTGCTGCATGATAAATGCTCTTGTTGATTAAAGTATTTAAGCATTTATACAAAATTAGTCATGCAAAATCACCATAAACAAAAGAAACTGCACAGGCTATACTCCTTGCTAATGTATTTTTAAGAAAGAGCACAGAGACATGCGCGTACTTGTTGTGATGGATCCCATCGAAAATGTAAACCTGAAAAAAGATTCAACCATGGCCATGTTATGGGCAGCTGCACGCCGTGGACATGAACTGGGTTATGCATTACAGCAAGATTTATATATCGATCAAGGGAAGGCCTTTGGTCTGATCTCGCCTTTGCAGGTATTTGAAGACTATAACCATTACTACGAACTGGGTGAAAAGAAAAAAGAATCGGTTGCAGCTTATGATGTGGTGCTGATGCGTAAAGATCCGCCATTCGACATGAACTTTGTCTATACCACTTATATTCTGGAACAGGCAGAACGGGAAGGGGCATGGATTATTAACAAACCGCAAAGTCTGCGTGACTGCAATGAAAAGCTGTTTGCTACTCAGTTCCCGCATCTGCAAGTTCCGACTTTGGTAACGTCGCAACAAAGCCTGATCCGTGAATTTTTAAAAGAGCATGTCGATGTCATTGTAAAACCATTGGATGGTATGGGCGGCACCGGAATTTTCCGTCTCTATCAGGATGGTATCAATATTGGCTCAACCATTGAAATTCTGACCAACAATGGTAACCAGCCGATTATGGCACAGCGTTATATTCCTGAAATTGTAGAAGGGGATAAGCGTATCCTGATGATCAATGGCGAACCCGTGCCGTATTGTCTGGCCCGTATTCCGCAAAATGGTGAAGTGCGTGGCAATCTGGCGGCAGGCGGTTTAGGTCAAGCACGTCCATTAACTGAGAATGATAGAGCCATTGCAGCGCAAGTAGGTCCTTATCTCAGAGAAAAAGGTCTGGTATTTGTTGGTCTGGATGTGATTGGCAACTATGTCACTGAAATTAACGTCACCAGTCCAACCTGTATCCGTGAAATTGATACCCAGTTTGGTACCTCCATTGCAGATGATCTGTTTGATGTACTGGAAGCCGGTCTGGATCAAGCCTAAGCTTTCAATAATAAAAAGAGCCTCGTCTGAGGCTCTTTTTATTGGGCATAACGCTTGAATAAAAGCAAGGTCATTAAGATTCCTAATATAGAAAGGCTGGCGGTAACTGCCGCGATATAAGCCCAATTCTGTGTGGTCGAAACCAGTGCTGCGCTCAAAGGCGGTAAAAGAAACTGAGCACAGGCTGAAAGCTGTAAAACCAGACCCACACTGGCTGCTGCGGCATTGGCGTGCGGGGCATACTGCAAAGTAATGGCAAAAATGGTGGTCGGGATAATTCCACCAATCAGTGAAAACAGTACAGCACTTATAAACTGTAATTCGAACATGAGCCATGAACTGGCTGTAAAAGCCAAAAAGCTGCTACACAGCATGGCTATAAATCCGGTGTTGAATAGCGTCTTGGGTTTCCAGCCACGTTGTAACAACATACCTGCACCAAAAGTGCCGCCCAGATTAGCAAGTACCACGATTGAAACCAGAACGCCTGCAACTTTTAAATCAATGCCGTGTTCGACGTACATGCTGGGCAGGAACCCGGTCACGGTAATCCACTGACTGGTATAACAGGCAAAAATAATAGCTAAACACAGGATGGGAGGATGGGTAAGGGTGACTTTGATAATCTGCCAGAATGAAGTATTTGACGGTACTGGTTGAGTCGTCCTGTTGGGTGCACATGCCGCTGAATCTATTTGTAGATATCGTTTAATGATGCCTGCAATAATCAAGCATAGACTGCCGAGAATGGCCCAAATATTTTGCCAGTTCAGGTATTCGAGTAAAACAGGAATACTAAAAACAGCAACACTGACACCCACGCCCATATAGGAACTCCAGAGTCCCATTTTAAAATTCAGTGTTTCAGGCCGACTGATCCGTTTTAAAATTGCAGGCGCACACAAGGAAATAGTTAAAAATCCAATCCCTTCGGTAAAGCGGAAGAAATATAAGGCTGTGGCATGCTGAATCCAGAGGCCAGCTATACTGCTTAGTCCTAAAATGATTAATGCCAAAATCAGGCAGCGCTTTAAACCCACTTTTTCCGAAAAAGCACCAATACAAAGGGCAAATAGCATCCCGGCTCCTTGTACTAAAGACAGGGAAAACCCGGCTTGTGTAAAACTTAAGCCTAAATCCTGTTGCAGAATGGGAATAACAGCAGATAGTTTACCGACATGCATGGCAGCCAGATAACCGGCTAAAATAATCCATAGATCACGTATTGATATTTTTGACATCTATAATGCTTGAGTCCATTTAAGGAATATGCAGATCAATTTGAAAAAAATTATATAGATATAGGGATAACATAAAATTTTATTCAGATTTATATGATTTAGGCATAAGTTAATAGGATGAATTAAATGGAAAAATAGCCAGTAATTAGTGAAAAATGTATAGATTTAGCAAGTAGGTATAAAAAGATTAAATGAAAAATATTCAAAAATTATGCTTATATTTCACTTAAGTCTAAGGAAAAATGCAGACCTTATAATAAAACTAGTTTAAACTTCAAATTAGTATGAAAAAAACAATGAAACGCTTGTTGAAATAAGGTAAATAAACTTTCAAGGCTAAGCGTTTGTGATTACAATTGATGACTTAAATTAGACCTCCTGTTTCATTTTTTAAATTGAAGAATTAGACCGTGACCGACGCTCAGCAAAAACAGCCTAAACATGTCATGATGATGGCCGCAGGTACGGGTGGACATGTGTTTCCAGCGTTAGCCGTTGCAAAAGATTTACAACAACAAGGAATTGAAGTGTCTTGGTTGGCAACGCCAGCAGGCATGGAAAACCGATTATTAAAAAACCATAATATTCCAATTTATCAAATCGATATTCAAGGTGTGCGTGGCAATGGTTTTGTGCGTAAAGCCTTGGCACCCTTTAAAATTTTAAAAGCTACTCTTAGTGCCATGAAGCATATGAAACAGCTCAAAGTCGAAGCTGTTGCAGGCTTTGGCGGTTATGTGGCAGGGCCGGGTGGTCTGGCAGCACGGATCCTGGGTATTCCTGTGATTATTCACGAACAGAATGCAGTTGCGGGTTTTACCAATACCCAATTGTCACGGGTCGCTAAAACGGTATGTCAGGCTTTTCCTAATACTTTCCCAGCACAAGATAAAGTGGTGACCACCGGTAATCCGGTACGTAAAGAAATTACAGAAATTTTAAATCCGTCCTGGCGTTATCAGGAGCGGAAAAAAGCTGGCCAGCCGTTACGAATTCTGATAGTTGGTGGTTCACTTGGGGCACAAGCCTTAAATGAACGTGTGCCGGAAGCCTTGAAACAGTTGAATGTGCCGTTAAATGTTTATCACCAGTGTGGTCAAAATCATGCTGAAGCAACGCGCGCACGTTATGCAGACAAACCAGCCTCTTTGCAGGTTGAAGTTCAGCCTTTCATTGAAAATATGGCTCAAGCTTATAGCGATGCCGATCTGGTCATTTGCCGTGCCGGTGCACTGACGGTTACTGAAATTGCAACTGCCGGTGTAGCCGCGATTTTTGTACCGCTACCAAGTGCAGTTGATGACCACCAAACTGCGAATGCCAAATTCCTGGCCAATCAGCAGGCAGCCAAAATCTGCCCGCAGGCTACTTTGACGCCAGACAGTTTAAAAACCTTATTAGAGCCGATGCTTGACCGTCAGGTACTGATGGAAATGGCGGTAAAAGCACGCCGTCAGGCTCAACCCGATGCGACCCAGCATGTGGTCCGTTTAATTCAAGAATTGTAATCCGAGTAAATTATGTCTCCAGTAACCCCAGCAGACCAAGCAAAGAAATTAATTAAAGTCCCGGAAATGCGCCGGATCAAGCATATCCACTTTGTAGGGATTGGTGGTGCAGGGATGTGCGGGATTGCAGAAGTGCTGAAAAACCAGGGGTATAAAGTTTCTGGTTCAGACATCAAAGCCTCAAAAACCACGGCTCAATTAGAAGAAAATGGCATTAAGGTCTATATCGGCCATGCAGCCAGCAACATCAAAGGTGCCAATGTCATCGTGGTATCTACCGCGATTGATAAGGAAAACCCGGAAATCAAGGCAGCCCTTGAAACCCGTACACCTGTGGTCCGCCGTGCAGAAATGCTGGGTGAGCTGATGCGTTACCGTCACGGGATCGCGGTTGCAGGTACTCACGGTAAAACCACGACCACCAGTCTGATTACCTGTATGCTGGCAGAAGAAAATCTGGATCCAACTTATGTGATCGGCGGTTTGCTGAACCGTACTGGTGTGAATGCCGCTTTGGGTGCAAGTCGTTATATCGTGGCAGAAGCCGATGAATCAGATGCATCATTCCTGTATCTAGAACCAATGGCTGCCGTGGTGACCAATATTGATGCTGACCATATGGATACTTATGGCGGTAGCTTCGATGTTTTAAAAGATACCTTTATCCAGTTCCTGCAAAAACTGCCATTCTATGGTTTGGCGGTTGTGTGTGGTGACGATGCCAATATCCGTGAAATCATGCCTCGTATTGGTCGCCCATTACTGACTTATGGTTTTAATGAAGACAATGACATTCGTGCTGTCGATGTTGTACAGGAAGGTATGCGCAGTCACTTTACCGTATTACGTAAAGATCGTGAGCCGCTACGCGTGACTGTGAATCAGCCGGGTCTGCACAATGTGCTCAACGCCCTGGCTGCGATTGGGATTGCAACGGATGAAGGCGTATCTGATGCAGCCATTTGCCGTGCACTGGAAGGCTTTAGTGGTGTAGGTCGCCGTTTCCAGGTACAAGGTCAATTCGAGCTTGAAGGCGGCGATGTGAAACTGGTCGATGACTATGGTCACCATCCAAAAGAAGTAGAAGCCACTATTAAAGCAGCTCGTGCCAGCCATCCAGATCGCCGTCTGGTGATGATGTTCCAGCCGCACCGTTTTAGCCGTACCCGTGACTGTTTTGATGACTTCGTAGAAGTGCTGTCGCAAGTCGATCAACTGCTTTTACTTGAAGTGTATCCGGCAGGGGAAAAGCCAATTGTAGGTGCAGATAGCCGCGCATTGGCACGTAGTATCCGTTTACGTGGGGAAGTTGAACCAATCCTAATTGATCCGGTCGAGGGGAACCTGAGCCAGGTGATGAAAAAGGTATTGCAAGCAAATGACTTGTTATTAACCCAAGGCGCAGGTAATGTTGGAGCAATCTCAATCGAACTTGCTCAAAATCATTTATATGTAAAGTAAAATAGTCATGTTATGACTGATTGAACAGATTCAAAAAGTTTAAGGATATAAACGTGTCAAATGCTTCAAAATTCGGAAAAGTTGCCGTATTGCTGGGTGGTAAATCTGCAGAGCGTGAGGTTTCGCTAGATAGTGGAACCGCCGTACTTGAGGCATTAGTGCGTTCTGGGGTCAATGCAGAAGCGTTTGATCCACAAGAGCGTAGTGTTACCGAGCTAGTAAATTATGATCGTGCGTTTGTGGTATTGCATGGTCGTGGCGGTGAAGACGGCCAGATTCAGGGTGCGCTGGAATGGTTGAATATTCCATATACCGGTACAGGCGTACAGGGTTCTGCCATTGGTATGGATAAAGTCAAAACCAAACAGGTTTGGCAGGGTTCAGAATTACCTACTGCGCCATACCGTATCGTGACCAAGAACTCGAATGCGCAAGAAATTGTATCTGCTTTAGATTTGCCGCTGATCATTAAGCCTGTACATGAAGGTTCGAGTATTGGCATGAGTAAAGTTGAAAAAGTAGAAGACTTTGCCGATGCGATTGCCAAAGCGACTGAACATGATGCCGTTGTTATGGCAGAGAAATGGATCACAGGCCGTGAATTTACCATTGTGATTCTGAATGGTCAGGCTTTACCCGTTATTCGCCTGCAACCGCCAGAAGATGTGGCTTTCTATGACTACGAAGCTAAATATCAACGTAATGATGTGGAGTATGGCATTCCATGTGGCTTGAGCGAGTCTGAAGAGAAAGAATTGCAAGCTTTGGCTCTACGTGCTTTCCAGGCAGTGGGTGCAAGTGGCTGGGGTCGTATTGATGCAATGCAGGATGAACAGGGTAATTTCTGGTTGCTGGAAGTGAATACAGTTCCAGGTATGACCAGTCATTCTCTGGTACCAAAAGCGGCTGCAGCCGTTGGCTATAGTTTTGACGCGCTCTGTGTAGCGATTCTGGAACAAACATTAAACGGTGCGGCACACTAAGTTATGGCTCAACTCCCAGCAACCATGCGCCGTAAACGTGCTGCGATTACCTCAATTCACGACAAGCCGCCGACACGCAAAGAAAAACTGACCAACCTGGGTGGTTGGGTCTTGTTGTGTGTCGCGCTGGTGGTGCTGGCTTTTGGGATTTTTGGCCTATACAAGGTGATGACTGATGCTCAGGTAGCAGAGCTGAAAGTGGCAGGAACGCGTTCAGCAGCTGAAGAGCGCCAGGTCATGCAGTACGTTTCACCGATTGTGACTGAAAACTATTTTACTTCGGACCTGGAATCAATTCGTGACCGCGCACTGGAACTGTCTTGGGTGGACCGTGTGGTTGTATCTCGTGCCTGGCCAGACAAGATTCATGTCCGGGTAATGCCGCATCATGCTATTGCCCGATGGGGTACAGGACGACTGCTAAGTGATAGCGGCATTATTTTCACTGAAGTCAGTCCTAAAGATTATTCAGCTTTACCGTTGCTGCATGGACCCTCTACTCATGCAAATACCATGATGCGACGTTATAATGAAATCAATCAGTTATTTTTACCACAAGGTATTCGTTTAAAAGAATTATATTTAACTGAACGAATGACATGGTTTATGCAGTTTGATTCAGGTTTGCGTGTAATTGTCGATAAAGACCAGACCATGAGCAAGTTGCAACGTTTGAGTCATCTGTCCTATAGCGAACTAAAACCGGTATGGTCGAAAATTTCAGCGATCGACCTGCGTTATCGCAATGGATTGGCGATTCAATGGAAAAATTCAATTCCGCCTAAAATTGTAAATGGTCAATTTATTGTAACCATTAATGACACGGGCGTTGAGAATAATGTAACAGTAAAGCCATAATGACCGGCTTTAAAAACTAGAGGCCTTATAAAGCCATAAATCTAACAAACACGTAATGGTAGTAGTTAATAATGAGTGAAGCTGTTCCCTCGGTTGTGGCGATTGACATTGGGACACACAAAGTTTCAGTTTTGATTGGTAAGGTACACGCGCCAGACAATATCCAAGTGATTGGGATGGCGACCGCTCGTAACCGAGGCATGAATAAAGGAAAAATTGTCAGTCTCGATAAAGTCATTACCGCCATTAAAAACGCCGTACAAGAAGCGGAAGATATGGCTGAATGTCGTGTGCATTCTGCGTGGATTTCGATCCCAAGTGCTGAACTAAAAAGCTTTTATGCCTCGGGTCGTACCACCATTGATAATAGTGAACATTCAATTACGACCAGTGAAGTGGTGCGGGCACTTGAGCTGGCCAAAGCCAGTCATGTCACCTCAGATCATTATCTGGTGAGTGCGGTACCTTTGGGCTTCGAGCTGGATGATGCACCGGAATGGGTACTCAACCCGATCCGTATGTCGGCACATAGCATGACCGGGCATTATCACTTGATGATGTTACCGATCAGCACCATGCAGAATATTGACCGCGCTTTAAAAGGGGCCAATATCGGTGTGGAGAAAATGGTGGTGTCCTGTCTGGCTACCGCTGAAGCCAGCCTGCTCAAAGATGAAAAAGAATATGGCGTGTGTCTGGTGGATATCGGTGCGGGAACCACCAATGTCGCTGTTTATCTGGATGGCCGTTTGGCATTAACCCATACCATTCAGCGTGGCGGTGAACATGTGACCCGTGATATCGCAGCAGTTTTACAGACTACGACAGAAGAAGCAGAACGTCTGAAATTGCTCTATGGTTGTGTTGACCTGAAAGTGGTTAAACCAGAGCATATGATTCAGTTCCAGGGCATTGATGGACCACAAACCATCAGCCGGATTGAACTGACTGAAATTATCATGGCGCGTTATGAAGAAATCATGGGGCTGGTGCGTGATGAACTGGTGAACCATGGCGCAATGCAGGGACTGTATCATGGTGTGGTGCTGACTGGTGATGCCAGTCAGATTGAAGGTATGGTCAGCTTTGTACGCCGTACCTTGGGTGTGTCTGCACATCTGGGCAATCCGCCGGTACAGGTCTATGCGGATGAACAGCACCAGGCGGCTTTACGTCGTTCCCAATACGCAACAGTGGCTGGTTTGCTGATGTTTAGTCAGAGTGATACCCAGGAAACCCTCGTTGAAACCGAAGACGGGGACAAATTATCAGTAACACAGCGCATTAAACGGGCATGGTCAGGTTTTAACGAAACGTTAAAAGCGATCTTTTAAGCGATTTTTATTGTGAATATTGTTGGGAAGTTGTAGTTAATCGGGCTTGTACTTGACAAGTGCCTGCTTGAGCAGCATTCTTAAAAACAATTTTTATCAAGATTAAGGCAGTATACGGGCTTAGTGACTGCCAATTATGAATTAGGAATTTTATAGGTCATGGCCTCATTTGAATTTTTCGAAGAAGATCATAGCGATAGCAATGGTCAAGCCCGTTTCACTGTATTTGGTGTAGGTGGTGCGGGTGGTAATGCTGTACAGCATATGTTGCAGTCCGATATCCAGGGCGTAAAGTTCGTCTGTGCCAATACAGACAAACAGGCACTGGATCGCATGGAAGCCGAATTTAAAATTCAGCTGGGCGAGCAAAGTACACGTGGTCTGGGTGCTGGAGCAAATCCACAGGTCGGTCAAGCGGCAGCAGAAGAAAGCCGTGAACTGATCCGCCAGCAGCTTGAAGGTACCGATATGGTATTCGTTACTGCCGGTATGGGTGGCGGTACAGGTACCGGTGCTGCGCCAGTCGTTGCTGAAATTGCCAAAGAAATGGGTATCCTGACTGTTGGTGTCGTGACTACGCCATTCAACTTTGAAGGTAAACGCCGTTTGCAATCTGCCGAGAAGGGGATTGAAGCGCTAGAACAGCACGTAGATTCTCTGATCATCATTCCAAACCAGCGTCTATTGAAAGTCTTCCGTGATATTTCAATGAAGGATGCGTATAAAAAAGCGGATGATGTACTGTTGAATGCAGTACGTAGTATCTTTGATCTGGTGGTACGTCCTGGTCACATTAACCTTGACTTCGCCGATCTGAAAACTGCAATGAGTACGCGTGGTTATGCCATGATGGGTGTAGGCTTGGGTCGTGGTGAAAACCGTGCACGTCAGGCAGCAGAGCAGGCGATTCGCAGCCCATTATTGGATAACGTCACCATCATGAATGCTAAAGGTATTCTGATTAACGTGACTGGCGGTGATGACGTAACCTTCGGTGAAATTGAAGAAATTACTGATGTTGTAAACCAGATCGTGGATCTGGACGAAGGTCAGGTCTTCTACGGTACAGTATTTGATCCGGATGCTCGTGATGAAATTAGTGTAACGGTGATTGCGACTGGTTTGACTCGCCATGCTGCAGATTCGGTTGAGCCGACTAAACGCGCGAATGTACAGGCAGCACGTCCATCATCATCACAGGCAGTAGTTGAAGATGATGATGTACCGGCAATTCAGCGCCAGCAAAATGAAGCAGGTGCAGCAGCTAATCCTGCCGCTTCAGTTTCTAGTCCGCGTCCAACGCCAATGAGCATCCAAGATTATCTTAAAAATCAACAGCGCAAATAATATGTAACAGCATGTGTTTACGATGATTGCACAGAAAAGGTGGCTTTAGAGCCACCTTTTGTTTTTTATCAATGGCCAAATATGCTAACGTATAGCGGTTTTATTGGTGAACAGATGATAAAAAGCATGTTGAAACAACGTACCCTGCAACGTATCGTGAAAGCGAGCGGAATCGGTCTTCATAGTGGGCAGAAGGTTATGATTAACTTTGTGCCACACCACGCCGATGGGGGCATTGTGTTTCGTCGTATTGATCTGGATCCACCTGTCGATATTCCTGCGGATGCCTTATTGATCCAAGAAGCCTTCATGTGTTCGAATCTGGTTCAGTCAAATGCCAAAGTGGGTACGATTGAGCATGTGATGAGCGCCATTGCGGGGCTGGGTATTGATAACCTGATTATTGAAGTGTCAGCTTCAGAAGTTCCCATTATGGATGGTAGTGCCGGACCTTTCATTTATCTGCTCATGCAGGGCGGCTTGCAAGAACTAGATGCACCAAAGAAATTTATTAAAATTATTAAACCTGTTGAAGCCCTGATCGATGATAAACGGGCGATTTTCAGCCCACATGACGGCTTTCAACTAAATTTCACTATTGATTTTGATCATCCTGCCTTTAAAAAAGAACATCAGTCTGCCAGCATCGATTTTTCTACAGAAACCTTTGTTTATGAAGTCAGTGAAGCGCGTACATTTGGCTTTATGAAAGACCTTGACTACTTGAAAGCCAATAATCTGGCTTTGGGTGCAAGCTTGGAAAATGCGATCGGTGTAGATGAAACCGGCGTGGTCAATGAAGAAGGTTTGCGTTTCTCGGATGAGTTTGTACGTCACAAGATTCTGGACGCAGTAGGTGATTTATACCTGCTAGGCCACCAGATCATTGCCAAATTTGATGGTTACAAATCAGGGCATGCTTTGAATAATCAACTATTGCGTAACGTGAAAAGTGACCCAAGCAGCTATGAAATTGTAACATTTGATGACGTAACTCAATGTCCAATTAGTTATGTAACTGTGACATAAGTCCTTGTCTTTGTGTCTTTGTGTTATAACTTAGCTGCATCTAATGTGACACCTGTCACATAAAAACAACATTGGAATTTATTACATCTCATTGCAATGTTACTTTTTATTGCTTGCCAAACGTAGTAAAGCTTGGCTAAGCTTAGGGTCGCTTATAAAGTCAGCAGCACCGCGAAGTAATTCCTGTGTTTCTGGACTCAAGGCTCTTTCAGATTTTTCTGGAACCGGTTGAACAGGGGATGGATTCCTTAAGCAAACCTGGATTTTAGTGAGATCTTTTAATTCGTTTATTTGAGAGAGTTGTGAGATGTATTGCTTTTGAAGATAAGCCAATTGAGAAATCATGGCTTGGTTTTCACCAGTAATCGTTAACACACCATTTTGATAGCAGGCAACTTGCCATTGTTCGGGTTGAGGCAATAGCGGTTGTACGAGTTTCGTAAGCTTCTGCCATGCAGAAACTTGTGATGAGAGAAACGAAAAGTTTCCTGTTTTTATCTGTTTTCTTGTTTTTTGAAAGACGTTGACAGGTTCCGACATACATAATTCCTACATGTTTATGTCTTAATCTTATGCGCTTCTTAAAGTGGATATCAAGGAAGAGATCTTCAAGAAACTCGATTAGCAGTTTAGAGAGGTTTTTTATGCATATGCCTATGCGACGTATCCTATTGGCATTTTCTATTTCGGTTTCAGCTGCTTCAGTAGCTTTTGCAGATTTAGTGGATCTGAATCAACAAGATGCTACACCTGACCGTCTTGAGCAGTTAACACGTACTTTATCGCAGGGTTCTTATACCCATCCTGAAGATATTGATATTCCCGCACAAACCAAATTAAATGTTCAGCTACGTGAAAAACCGGTTGAACTGAATAATCAGACCATTGCTCAAAAATATAGCAATTCTTCATCCAGCAAAGTTGCATCTTCAAATAACCCTTATTCGTGGTTAGTAGCTCATCCATTACCCGACATGAAACGTGTCAGCTCAAATTTTGGCGGCCGTACCATGGGTGGTCGTGCTGAAAATCACTCAGGCCTAGATCTGGCTGCTGCAAGCGGTACTCCGATCTACGCAACTGGTCCTGGTATCGTAACCAAATCGGGTTGGGGTACAGGTTATGGTCAGTATGTCGAAATTAACCATGGTAATGGATACCTTACTCGTTATGCCCATGCTTCACGCTTGATTGCACGTGTGGGAGATCAGGTGCAAGCTGGTGATCATATTGCGAATGTAGGTTGTACAGGTCGTTGTACAGGTCCTCATCTACACTATGAAGTAGTAAAAGACGGTCAACGTAAAAATCCTTCAACTTATTTAGCAATGTTGCCTTAAGCGTAGCTTTGCTCAAAATAACTGAAATACTTTAATACGTCTGATACTTGATACTCATAAAAAATCAATCAAAACGCTTTTAAGGCAATTAGGCTGAACATTTCTTCCAGGGAGTAGAGAAGGAGTTCGGTCTAATTGCTTTTAGATATTATATTATCACCCGGAATTATAACTGTCGTATAAAAAATCGCCATTATTGACTTCTTTTTGTTACTTTGTGTAATAAAGTGTCAATGGATATTTAGATAATAAATAGTACTCCAGAACCGCATTCAGTCAGAGCCATACCTGCATAAGCCGTAAATATGATACATATAAGTGATCAATTTGGCTTTCAGGAACTGTAGATTATGGCGTTTTATGGAGATACCGACGCTCAAGAAACCCAAGAATGGCAAGACGCTTTTGACTCCGTTTTGCAGCACATGGGAACCGAGCGCGCCGCCTTTTTACTTGAAAAACTTTATCAACGCGCAATTGCCAAACATGTTCCTATTCAGCGTTTAAATACTCCCTACTTAAACACTATTTCTGTAGAAGAACAACCTGCGATGCCGGGCGACCAGGACATGGAGCGCCGTATTCGCGCACTGATTCGCTGGAATGCTTTGGCAATGGTGCTTCGCGCAAATAAAACTGGTGATGACTTAGGTGGTCACTTGGCCAGCTTTGCTTCATCTGCCACTTTATACGATGTGGGTTTTAACCATTTCTTCCGTGCCAATAACGACAGCTTCGGTGGCGACCTGATTTACTATCAAGGTCACTGTGCACCGGGGATTTATGCCCGCTCATTTTTAGAAGGTCGCTTAACTGAAGAGCATCTGAATAATTTCCGTCGTGAAGTCGGCGGCAAAGGCTTACCCTCTTATCCTCATCCTTACTTGATGCCAGATTACTGGCAGTTCCCGACGGTATCGATGGGTCTGGGTCCAATCATGTCGATCTATCAGGCGCATATTCAAAAGTATCTGATGAACCGTGGCTTGATTAAGGAAGAAGACCGTAAAGTCTGGGCATATCTGGGCGATGGCGAAATGGATGAGCCGGAAAGCTTGGGCGCGATTTCACTGGCGGGTCGTGAGAAGCTGGATAACCTGATCTGGGTGGTGAACTGTAACTTGCAGCGTCTGGATGGTCCGGTACGTGGTAATGGCAAGATCATTCAGGAACTTGAGTCATTGTTCCGTGGTGCCGGCTGGCGTGTCATTAAAGTCGTCTGGGGTCGTCATTGGGATCCACTACTGGATAAAGACAAATCTGGTGCACTCAAAGCGATTATGGAAGAAGCAGTGGATGGTGATTACCAGCGCTATCAGGTGAAAGGTGGTGCCTACGCACGTGCACATTTCTTTGGTAAATATCCAGAAGCAGAAGCTTTGGTTAAAGACCTGAGCGATGAAGATATTGATAATCTGAACCGTGGTGGTCATGACCCGTACAAAGTCTTTGCTGCCTATGCAGAAGCGACCAAGGCCAAAGGTCAGCCAACGGTGATTCTGGCGAAAACCGTAAAAGGTTATGGTCTGTCTGATGAAATTGAAGCGGTGAACAAGACCCACCAAATCAAGAAAATGCAGCTGGAATCGTTGAAATACGTACGTAACCGTTTCAACTTGCCATTTACTGATGAACAACTGGAAGAAATTCCATTCTACCGTCCAAGTGAAAACTCGCCTGAAATTAAATATATGAAGGCACGCCGTGAGGCACTGGGTGGTTATCTGCCGGCACGTCGCAAAGAAAGCGAATCTTTACCGATTCCTGAGCTTTCTGTTTTTGATGCTGTGCTTAAAGGTTCAAACGGTAAAGAACAGTCCACCACCATGGTCATGGTCCGTCTCATCTCTGCCTTGTTAAAAGAGAAAGCAATCAAGGACCGTGTAGTACCGATTGTTCCGGATGAAGCACGTACCTTTGGTCTGGAAGGGATGTTCCGTCAATTGGGGATCTATGCAGCGCATGGTCAACAATATACCCCTGAAGATCAGGAACAGTTGATGCATTACCGTGAAGCCAAAGACGGACATATGCTGCAGGAAGGGATTAATGAAGCCGGTGCGATGAGCGCATGGGCAGCCTTGGCGACCAGTTATTCAACCAATAACCTGCCAATGATTCCGATGTACATGTACTACTCGATGTTCGGCTTCCAGCGTATTGGCGATATTGCCTGGGCCGCAGGTGATGCACAGGCGCAAGGCTTCTTGCTGGGCGCAACCGCTGGCCGTACTACCTTAAATGGTGAGGGCCTGCAGCATCAGGATGGTCATTCACACATTCTGGCCAATACCATTCCGAACTGTGTCTCTTATGACCCGTGCTTTGGCTATGAGCTTGCCGTGATTGTGCATGATGGTCTGCAACGTATGTATGTGAATCAGGAACGTGTGTTCTATTACCTGACCCTGATGAACGAAAATTATGAACATCCACCAATGCCGCAAGGTGCAGAAGAAGGCATTAAGCGTGGTATGTATCTGTTGGAAGAAGACGAGAAAGCTACGGTTCAGTTAATGGGTTCAGGTGTGATTCTGCGTGAAGTCATCAAGGCCGCGAAAATCCTGCGTGAGGAATATCAGATTCATGCCAATGTCTGGAGCGTGACCAGCTTTAATGAACTGGCTCGTGATGGTATGGCATGTGAGGAATATAACCGCCTGCATCCACTGGCCGAAGAAGCCAAAGAGCCATGGGTATCTCAGCAGTTACGTGACAAGGACGGTATCGTAGTATCGGCCACCGATCACATGCGTGCCTATAGCGAACAGATCCGTGCCTATCTTCCAGATAGCCGTCCGTTCGTAGCCTTGGGTACTGATGGTTATGGTCGTTCAGATACGCGTGGCAACCTGCGTAGCTACTTTGGTGTCGATGCCGCACATATTGTCGTGGCAACCTTGAAGAAGCTGGCAGATGAAGGCGAAGTCGATGCACGTTTAGTGAAAGACGCGATCTCTAGCTTTGAGTTAGATACTGATCGTCCGGTGGCTTGGGCACCTCAGGCGACTCCTGAATTGCATCCAGTTGCTGACTACAAAGAGGAGAACTAATCATGCAAATTACGACTCCAGATATTGGTGTAGATAAGGCAACTGTGGCAGAAATCCTGGTCAAGGTGGGTGATACCATTGCTGTAGATGAAAGTATTGTGCTGCTGGAATCAGATAAAGCCTCTGTTGAAGTACCAAGCACTTCAGCAGGTGTAGTTAAAAGCATCCTGATCAATCAGGGTGATGAAGTATCTGAAGGTACTGTCCTGATTGAACTGCAGGCTGAAGATGATGCCAGTACGGTAGAAAGTCAGGAAGCTGATGCTGCTGACAAAACTTCGGAAAATACTCCAACTGAATTACCTGATGAAGAAATCCTGCAGGAAGTGGCGACACATCAGTCTAAAGCCTCTAGCCAAAGTGAACAGTCCTCTCAATCGGCTTCTGCATCTACTGTAGAAGTGAAATTACCGGATATTGGTGTAGAAAAAGCCCTGGTGGGTGAAATTCTGGTTCAGGTTGGCGATGAAGTTGAAGTTGATCAAAGCTTAGTCGTGGTTGAATCGGATAAAGCGACAGTTGAAGTACCAAGTACGGTTGCAGGTACTGTGGAAGCGATTCATATTCAGGAGGGCGATTCAGTCAAAGAAGGAGTGCTGATTCTAACAGTGAAAACTGCAGATTCGACACAAGCTGCTGAGCAAGCAGCGCCTCAAGCGGAAGAAAAGCCAAAAGCTCAAGCAACACCTGAGGCCAAAACTGAAACAGCACCACAACAGGCGGCAGCCCCTGTAGGTGATATTGAAGTAAAAGTACCTGACTTGGGTGTCGACAAGGCTGCTGTAGCAGAAATTCTGGTACAGGTCGGTGATACGGTGGAGAAAGACCAGAGTATCATCGTGGTCGAGTCAGATAAAGCGACAGTAGAAGTGCCAAGCACGACTGCCGGCGTGATTAAGGCGATTCATGTTGAGCTGGGCCAGAATGTTTCTGAAGGCGTGGCACTGATTACGATTGAAGCTGAGGGACAGACATCACATGCTGCTGCTCCAGCGGAAAAATCAGAAGCACCTACAGCTAAAGCTACGCCTGCAGCAGTGGCAGCTCCAAAAGCTGACACTGCTGCTGCGACGCCTGAAACGCATAGTGCAGACAAGCTTAGTAAAGAGCAGAACGCTGCCAATGCCAAAGTTTATGCTGGTCCTGCTGTGCGTAAACTGGCTCGTGAACTGGGTGTGGTATTGGCAGAAGTGAAAGCTTCTGGTCCGCATGAGCGTCTAATGAAAGAAGACCTGTTTGCGTATGTGAAAGATCGTCTGACTGCACCGCAAACAACAGCCGCACCTGCGGCAACTGCAGCTCCTGCTGGCTTACCAAAACTGCCTGATTTCAGTGCTTTTGGTGGGGTAGAAGAGAAAGCCTTGACGCGTCTGCAACAGGTTTCGATTCCGCAGTTATCGCTAAATAACTACATCCCACAAGTGACCCAGTTTGATGCAGCCGATATCACTGAGCTGGAAGCTTGGCGTAATGAGCTAAAAGGCAACTTCAAGAAAGAAGGTATTGGCCTGACCATCATGGCTTTCATTATCAAGGCTGTGGCTTATCTGCTCAAAGAAGAGCGCGATTTTGCCGGTCACCTGTCTGATGACGGTAAATCGGTATTGCTACGTAATGAGATCCATATGGGCATTGCGGTTGCGACGCCAGATGGTCTGACTGTTCCTGTATTACGTAACCCGGACCAGAAGTCGATCAAGCAGATTGCCATTGAGCTGGGTGAGTTAAGCCAGAAAGCGCGTGATAAGAAATTGTCACCTAAAGATCTGCAAGGTGCGAACTTCACGATTACCAGCTTGGGTTCAATTGGCGGTACAGCATTTACACCGTTGGTGAACTGGCCGCAAGTGGCGATCCTGGGCATTTCTCCAGCAACCATGCAACCGGTATGGAATGGGGAGGGCTTTGATCCACGTCTGATGCTGCCACTGTCACTGTCTTATGACCATCGCGTGATTAATGGTGCCGATGCTGCACGCTTTACCAATAAGCTAACCAAGCTGTTAAAGGATATTCGTACGCTCTTGATCTGATTCATGAATGTATGAAAATAAAAACCCTGCTCCGGCAGGGTTTTTTATATGACAATTTGTAAATATAAACACGGTTGGCTATAATGGGCGCACTTCATTGGGGAGTAGCCGCCTTTTGCGCAAAGCAGAAGGGTGATGGTCAACATATTTGCTCAACAGGGCATGGTCATCATAGCAAAGAACCAAATGAGCTTCTCGAAGTTTTCTTTTGTTGGCAAGACCTTTGATTTACCATTCTGCAGATTTTGGCTGGCGGGAAGGGTGAATCATCGGTAGAAAATGCCAGCCAGAGAAAGACCGCATGTACGAATTCCTGCTTTCCACGGCCATCGTTGCACTTGCCGAAATGGGTGATAAAACCCAGTTACTGGCTTTGCTTCTTGCAGCACGTTTCCGTAAACCAACACCGATTTTAATTGCAATTTTACTGGCAACCCTGATTAACCATGGTCTTTCAGCAGCCCTGGGGCAATGGGTCACTACCGTTATTGGGCCAGAAATTTTGCTGTGGATTGTGTCAGTCGGTTTTATTGGGATGGCGATCTGGATGCTGATTCCGGATGAACTAGGGGATGAAAACGACAGTATCAATAAATGGCAAAAGTACGGCGTGTTTGGTGCGACTTTTGTGCTGTTCTTCCTGGCTGAAATTGGCGATAAAACCCAGATTGCGACAGTGGCACTGGCAGCACGTTTTGACAGTGTGCTTTGGGTGATGATGGGTACTACCGTCGGAATGATGATTGCCAATGCACCTGCGGTATTTATCGGTGACAAACTGGCGAATAAACTTCCAATCGGTCTGATTCATAAAATTGGCGCCAGTATTTTCTTGATCATCGGTGTGGGCACCTTGGCACAACATTATTTATTTTAAAAATAAAAATCAATTTCGTATAAATCCTGAGCTAAAAACTCGGGATTTTTTATTAATAAATTGTGCTCAATTTGCTGATAAATAAAGTGATATATCCAGTTTTATTGATTGTAAGTTCATTTAATTCCCTATATGTTATATGCCTATAGAAAAACTATCCTAAACGAATAAAATTGGGGATTACTGATGGCCTTCGAGCGCACCACATCGCAAGTCTTGTTTGATAATGGGACACATAAATGTATTAGTTTTACCAGTCTCGTTAAAGGTGAAGGCGTCCAGGCAAACCAATTTCTGATTTTAGACAATGAGCGTGCTGCAGTACTTGATCCGGGTGGTGATTTAACCTATGTACCGTTGACGATGGAACTGAACCGCTATACCCGGTTGAGCAATCTGGATTATGTGATGGCATCGCATCAGGATCCGGACATTATTACCTCCATGCCGCGCTGGCTGGTCTATACTGAAGCCAAAGTCGTCGCTTCCAAGCTATGGGCGCGTTTCTTGCCACATCTGAATTCAGCCTTTATGAGTGACCGTATGAAAGGTAACTGGCTGGATCGTCTGGTTGAATTGCCGGATCATGGTCAGATCATTCCACTCGGTCAATCCAGTATTATTGCTATTCCAGCGCACTTTTTACATTCAGTCGGTAATTTCCAGTTTTATGACCCCATTGCCAAGATCCTGTTTTCTGGTGATATGGGCGCGTCAATGGTCGAGGATGCTTCAAAACCACTGGAAAATTTTGCGGCGCACATTCCGAAAATGAAGGGATTTCACCAGCGCTATATGTGCAATAACAAGGTGATTCGTTTATGGGTACAAATGGTACGTACCATGGAGGTAGACATGATTGTGCCGCAACATGGAACACCGTTCGTGGGTAAAGAACAGATTAACCAGTTCCTGGACTGGATTGAAACACTGGAATGCGGCACTGATTTAATGGATGAAACTGTTTTTACTTGTCCTGAATAGTTCAAGAAAATTTTAAATTTTTTCTTGAGTAGAAAAACAACATTTTTTATATTTTCCGCCTGCAAAAAACTGTTTTTGATGACGAGAATTTATAAGAAATGTTGTCTCAAGTTCCTACACAAGATGCATGTTTAAGTTGTGGCGCATGTTGCGCCTATTTCAGGGTTTCATTTTATTGGGCAGAGGGGATTCCCATGCCTGAGCACTATACTGAACCTGTCACTTCCGTCTATTCATGCATGGTGGGAACCAATCAAAAAAATCCGCGTTGTATTGCGCTCGAAGGTAGCATTGGCGAACAGGTGAGTTGTGGCATGTACGAACTACGTAGCTCATCCTGTAAAGAAGTTCAGATCGCTGATGCCCAGTGCAATAAAGCACGAATGGCACACAATATGATTCCATTCATCCAGATTGAGCCGGATGAAGCCGAAAATGATGATAATTTCGAACGGGTGAGCTAATTCCGAACTCAAGATTTAAAAAGCAGGGTATGGACTCTGCTTTTTATGAGAGAAAAAATTAGTAAGGGATTTTGTAAACCGAATAAATATGATGACTACTCTGGCATATTTAAATTGTTGATTGAATAGTCAAATTTACAGGTTTAGATATTCGGATTAAATCTAAGTCCAGATTTAGACAAAATAAATTTTGCAATTGCAATGAAATTTAGAGCTAAATTTGTTTATAATAGCGCACGGAAATTACCAGTGAGACTGTTATGTTGACCATCGTTCAAGACGCGTTAACCTTCGATGATGTCCTATTACTCCCTGCCTACTCTACTGTTCTCCCAAAAGATGTCTCTCTAAAGACACGCCTGACTCGCGGCATTAACCTGAATATCCCACTTGTTTCAGCAGCTATGGATACTGTGACTGAGTCACGTATGGCAATTGCGATGGCACAAAATGGCGGTATCGGTATTCTGCACAAGAACATGGATATTGCTGCCCAGGCCGCAGAAGTACGCCGTGTGAAAAAATTTGAAGCCGGTATGGTGAAAGATCCGATCACAGTTACTCCAGAAACTACAGTACGTGAACTGATCGCTGTGACTCAAGCGAATAACATCAGCGGTGTACCCGTGGTTAAAGACGGTAAAGTGGTTGGTATCGTGACAGGCCGTGATACACGCTTTGAAACCAATCTGGAACAGCCGGTCAGCAATATCATGACTGGTCAAGACCGTCTGGTGACTGTGCGTGAAGGTGAATCGAAAGAAAACATTCAGGCCTTATTGCAAAAAAACCGTATTGAAAAAGTGATCGTTGTCGGCGAAAACAACGAATTAAAAGGCTTGATCACGGTGACTGATTTCCGTAAAGCGGAACTTTATCCAAATAGCTGTAAAGATGATTTAGGTCGTCTACGTGTAGGTGCAGCAGTCGGTACTGGCGCTGAAACACCAAGCCGTGTAGAAGCACTGGTTGATGCTGGTGTAGACGTGATTGTTGTGGACACTGCACATGGTCACTCTGCGGGTGTGATTGAGCGTGTACGCTGGGTCAAACAGAACTACCCACAAGTTCAAGTGATTGGCGGTAACATCGCTACTGGTGATGCTGCGCTTGCATTGCTTGATGCGGGTGCGGACGCAGTAAAAGTAGGGATCGGTCCTGGCTCAATCTGTACAACTCGTATTGTGGCTGGTATTGGTATGCCACAAATCTCTGCAATTGATTCTGTTGCGCGTGCATTGAAAGAGCAGATTCCATTAATTGCTGATGGTGGTATCCGTTTCTCTGGTGATATGGCCAAAGCGATTGGCGCTGGTGCAAGTACCATCATGGTGGGTTCATTAATGGCCGGTACTGAAGAAGCACCAGGCGAAGTTGAATTCTTCCAGGGTCGTTACTACAAAGCTTACCGTGGTATGGGTTCTTTGGGTGCAATGGCAGGTGCGACTGGTTCTGCTGACCGTTATTTCCAGGACTCTAAAGCTGGTGCTGAAAAACTGGTTCCAGAAGGTATTGAAGGTCGCGTACCGTACAAAGGCCCAATGGGCAATATCGTGCATCAGATGATGGGCGGTCTGCGTTCTTCTATGGGCTATACCGGTTCTGCAACGATTGATGATCTTCGTCAAAATGCGAAATTCGTAAAAATTACATCTGCGGGTATGTCTGAATCACACGTGCATGATGTAACCATTACCAAAGAAGCACCGAACTATCGTATGGGCTAACTTTCGCTGATTGTTTACTCTAAAAAAGCCGTCATCCTCATGACGGCTTTTTTGTTTTGGTGTACAGTGTTGCACAATGAAAAAGGATGATGTAAATCACCCGCTAAGAAGTGAGACAAAGCATGAGTTATTTTGGTACCGATGGTATTCGTGGAAAATTTGGTGAGTTACCAATTACACCTGAATTTGCCCTGAAATTAGGTTTTGCGGCAGGAAAAGTATTAAAACGAAATAGCAAAAAAAACAAACCATTGGTAGTACTGGGTAAAGATACCCGTTTATCGGGTTATATTCTGGAATCTGCGCTACAGGCAGGACTCAATGCGGCAGGTGTTTATGTGCATCTGCTTGGACCGTTGCCAACGCCGGCTATTGCCCATTTAACTCGTGCTCTGCATGCTAATCTCGGGATTGTGATTTCAGCATCGCATAATCCATACTTTGATAACGGCATTAAATTCTTTTCGAGTGAAGGCAAAAAACTGCCTGATGCTTTGCAGGATGAGATCAACCAGGAACTGGAAAAAGAACTGGTGATTGAAGATACAGCGAACTTGGGTAAAAGCTTCCGTGTCAAGGATGCTAATGGCCGTTATATCGAATTCTGTAAATCGACCTTCCCATACCATTTAGACCTGAATGATTTAACCATTGTCGTTGACTGTGCCAATGGTGCAGCCTATAGCGTAGGTCCTGCGGTTTTCCGTGAGCTGGGTGCTAAAGTCATTTCCATCTATGATGAACCGACCGGTCTGAATATCAATGAGAACTGTGGTTCGACTCATCCGGAAAATCTGCAAAAAGCAGTGGTTGAGCATGGTGCTGATTTAGGCATAGCCTTTGATGGTGATGCTGACCGCGTGATTATGGTCGATAAAAACGGTGAGCAAATTACTGGTGATCATATTCTGTATATCCTCGCGACTCAGGCAAAAAATAAGCCAGCTGGGATTGTTGGTACCTTGATGAGCAATATGGCACTAGAACTGGCCCTCGAAAAAGCCGGAGTAGAATTGTTGCGCGCTAAAGTCGGTGATCGTTATGTACTGCAAGGTCTGGAAGAAAAAGGCTGGTCGATTGGTGGCGAGCCATCAGGTCATATCCTGACTTTAGACAAGAGCACTACAGGCGATGCGATTATTGCTGCGCTGCAAGTCTTAACCGTGATGGTCGAGCAGAAGAAAGCACTGCACGAGTTAGTGGCTGACTTTAAATTATTGCCGAATGTGTTGGTGAATGTACGTCTGAATACCATGTTTGACCCGTACTCAGTGCCTGCTTTGACTGCAGAATTTAACAAAGCTGAAGAGCAGCTCAAAGGTCGTGGCCGTTTACTGATCCGTAAATCAGGGACTGAACCGGTGATCCGTGTCATGGTGGAAGGCGAGGATCTTGCTGAAGTGACCACACTGGCAAATTCATTGGCTGATGCGGTACGTGCCAACGCCGCTTAAATGGGGGAAGAGTGAATGAGCGATCTGATTAAGGATCTGAGTGAACTGCGTCTGAACTACCAAAAAGGCGAGCTACATGAAGATCAGGTCAATCCCAATCCGCATATGCAGTTTTTGCAGTGGTTTAACCATGCACTTGCTGCACAGCTGCATGAACCTTATGCCATGTCATTGGCAACCGCAAATGCACAAGGTCGTCCGCATGTGCGCACAGTGTTGCTGCGTGGTGCGACTGAAGCAGGGTATGATTTCTATACCAATTATGATAGTCAAAAAGGTCTGGATCTGGCCGAAAACCCGTATGCTGAACTGCTGTTTTACTGGCAGGAACAGGAACGTCAGATCCGGATTAGCGGTAAGGTAATTAAAATTTCGGAAGAAGAATCAACTGACTATTATCATAAACGTCCGCGCGAAAGTCAGATCGCTGCGCATATCAGTACCCCGCAAAGCGGTGTGGTTGCGAGTCGTGAAGAATTACAGCAACGTTTCTGGGATCTGCATCAGCAGGTCGCTAATCAGGAAGAACTGGATAAGCCGGGATTCTGGGGCGGCTATCGTTTGCAGCCGGATTATTATGAATTCTGGCAGGGCCGTCCCAACCGTTTACATGACCGCCTGAGTTATGAAAAAATCGATGGGGCGTGGAAACTACAACGATTGATGCCATAACAATGCCTAAACTTGAAATCAAGCAAAGACCTTTACTGACACGCCCTGAATCTTTTCAGGGCGTGCCTTCATTCGTAGCCGAAATTTTGGCACGCCGTGGTGTGGAATCTGAACAGGAGCTGGAGCTTAAACTCAAGCATCTACTGGCACCGACCATGAAAGGCTTAACAGAAGCGATCCAGCTGATTGATCAGGCTATAGATACTGGCCAGAAAATCGTAATCGTCGGTGACTATGATGCTGATGGGGCGACCAGTACAACACTAATGGTACTCGCCCTGCGTGATATGGGTGCCCATGTTGAGTATCTGGTTCCTGACCGGTTTAAGTATGGTTATGGCCTGACACCTGCGATTGCGGATCTGGCTTTTGCCAATTTTACGCCGGATCTTTTAATTACAGTGGATAACGGGATTTCCAGTCATGAAGGTGTGAAGCAGGCGCAGGATCATGGCATGCAGGTTATTATTACCGATCACCACTTAACTACCAAGCCTACCCCTGTAGCAGAGGCTGTGGTCAATCCCAATCAGCTGGGCTGTGATTTTCCAAGTAAGGCCTTGGCGGGTGTAGGGGTAGCTTTTTATGTCTTGGCGAATCTATCGACTCATCGTAAAAAGCTCGGTAAATCTTCAACGGTTATTACCAATTATCTGGATCTGGTCGCTTTAGGTACTTATGCAGATGTTGCAAGTCTGGACTATAACAACCGTATTCTGGTGGATGCTGGCTTAAAACGGATTCAGCAGCATCTTTGCCGACCTGGTATCAGTGCTTTGCTGGAAATTGCTGGTCGTGATGCTGCCACGCTCAAAGCGCAGGATCTGGGTTTTGTACTTGGTCCACGTATTAATGCAGCGGGTCGTATGGAAACCATGGATATCGGGATTGAGTGTTTGCTCGCTCCGGATCTGGCAACCGCTTATCCACTCGCAGAACAGTTGAATAAACTGAATGTCGAACGTCGTCAGGTCGAAGGCAAAATCAAGCAGGAAGCTTTGACTGAACTGGAAAAAATCCAGCTCGATGAGAATACTTTGCCTGCCGCACTGATCATGTTTGAACAGCACTGGCATCAGGGTGTGATCGGGATTGTAGCGGGGCGTTTAAAAGAACAGTTCCATCGTCCAAGTATTGTGTTTGCAGCAGATGAAGATGGGATTCATATCAAAGGTTCGGCACGTTCCATCGAAGGGATTCATATCCGTGATGCGATTGAACAGGTGGCGGAGCAATATCCACATTTAGTTAGCCATTTTGGTGGCCATGCAGCGGCAGCAGGTTTAACCCTGAAAAAAGAAAATTTTGCTGAGTTTAAGCAGGTCTTTGAGGCACTGATTGCTGCGATGGATGAGGATTTATTCACTGCCACTTTATGGACCGATGGCGCACTGCCAGATTCTGCTTTTCAAATCGAAACAGTCGATTTATTGCAGAATTTAAGTCCATGGGGACAAAAATTTCCGCAACCGATTTTTGACGGCGTGTTTAAAATCATGGACTATCGCTGGCTCAAAGATGTGCATCTTAAATTACGCGTGGCTTTGGAAAATGGCCAGGTCGTAGATGCGATCGCCTTCAATGCAGCAGATAAATATCAATTTGACCCGATGAAAGACACGCGTTTGGTTTATGAGCTGGATAAAAATGTCTTTAATGGTAATGTCAGCTTGCAGATGCGAATTATATATTTAGAACAATAGACCATAAAAAACCGCTCAAGTGAGCGGTTTTTTTTGCTTTTCATCGGAGGTATTAGAAGCGGTATGCACCACGTACACCGAAGATATCAGCATTGTCACCAAAATTAATTGAGCCTTCTAGGCTAACTTGCTGATTAAAGAATTTCTTGGCACGAATGGTAAATACATCAGTACCTTCGACGTCGGAATCAGAGAATCCAAGACCGACACTGAAAGTTTTGTCGAGGTATAAGTCTGCACCTAGATTATAAGCATCAATATCACCGAAGCTTGCACCACCTTCAAAGTTCATGTCGTATTGGCCGAATTGAGTCACATATTTAGCACGTAAAGTTGGATCAATTTCATCATCTGCATCATCTTCAGAAACACCAGCAAGACCAAGCGCAACTAATAAACCTGGTGCGGGTAAATAACCTAATTCTGCGCTATAAAATGTAGTGTCAAAATCGCCAGCTGGTGTATCAGTAGATGCTTGTCCAATAGAGCCACTTACATAGAAATCTGAATTTGGAACAAAATATTCAACCCCTACACCGAAAGTTGTGACATCGGTTACATCGTAATCGATATAAGAAACTTCTGCGTTAATATTGCTAGCTCGGTTTAAAAAAGCTGCTTCATTAAGAGGCGAGTTCTTTACTTGAACTGGATTGAAGTAATAAGTGCCATCAATTGCAAAACCAGTAGAAGTATCCCCATTATCTGGATCTACAAAAGCAATTGTACCTCCAACTTCGGTTTGGTAAGCGTGTGCAGTTCCTAGGCTAGCAATAAGTGCAGTCGCAAGAGCAAGTTTTTTAAGCATTTAGATTTCTCTCTTTGTTATAAAAATATGACTGTTTCATGAACAGTTGTAACAAATTGTACAGTTTATATCCGCCCCGTCAATGTGCAAAAACTACCTAAATGCTTTTTAAAAGTGCAAAAAGCCCATGCGAGGATGGGCTTTTTAAGATTGACTTACTTTTTGTAGGGATTAGAAGCGGTATTTCGCAGCTAGACCAAATTTGTTGTAGTCTTGGTTACCAATTTCACCAAAACCTACACGACCTTCCAAGCTCACTTGTTCATTAAAGAATTTACGTGCACTTACACCAAATTCATTTGAGTCATATGGGCCATTGTCTTTGCTTTGATAATCAGCACCAACACTTAAAGTTTTGTCGATGAAGTAGTCAGCTTTTAAGTTGTACTCATCCAGGTCGCCAAAGGCAGCGCCAGCTTCAAGGTTAATGTCTTTACCATTGCTTAAAGTGGTCACATATTTAGCACGTAAAGTTGGATCTACACCGTCATCATAGTCATTGTCATAACCTTTTACACCTGCTGCAATTAACAGACCTGGTGCAGGTAAATAACCGACTTCGGCACTATAAACGGTTTCGTCAAAATCAGGTGCATAGTCGTATTTAGAATCATCACGACCTACGCTACCACTCAAATAAAAATCTGAGTTTGGTACGAAGTATTCAGCACCTACACCATAACGGTGACGTTCTGAAGAGTCGTAATCATCATATTGATATTGAGCTTTCACATTACTTGCACGATCAAGGAAAGCTGCTTCGGCTAATGGTGCATTACGTGTTTCAACTGGATTAAAGTAGTATGTGCCATCAACACCAAAAGAGCCGCTTGAGCTACCATTATCCGGGTCTGTTAGGCCTGCAGATGCACCCACTTCTACTTGATAAGCATGAGCTGCTGTACCTGTAAGAGCTACGGCTGAAAGTAATGCTGAAGCGATTGCTAGTTTTTTCATGCGGATACTCCCCTCTGAAAAATATGGCTAAAATTAATACACTTTTTGTTACAACTTTAAGTCTAGACCAATTCTAATAATCGTCAATCAAAGGAAAGTTACTACATTGTGAGTAAGGTAATATTATGTAATTTTCATTTAATAACTAATTGAATTCAAAAACTAAAAATGAAATGTTTTGTTTTATTAAAAGTGTGTAGATATTGTGGAATGTATTGAAAATGCTATTTTTTATCTTATTTTGTAGGGGTTTTAGGGTTTTAAAATGAATAAAAAATTGAGTATAAAAATACAGCGAAATATATTTAAGAATAGAATGAGAAAGTATTAAAAATAATATTTAGCTATTTTATCGGGCTGACAAATTTTGTAATTAAAAAATGTGCTAGTGACATTTTCTTGCTTAGCCTTAAAGATGGATTTATCGCTATAAATTGGCGAAATAGACTGTGATATAATATTGACCTAAGAATTTATACCTAATTTTGATTGAGAGTAATTCACGTGGAAATTAATCCGTATCTAAACCAATTAAAAGACTTAAACGAACGTGGTCAAACACTACGGGGGTATCTTTGACTACGATCTGAAAAAAGAGCGTTTAGAAGAAGTCCTGCGTGAATTAGAAGACCCGGCGATCTGGAATGACCAGAGTCGTGCTCAGGCCATGGCCAAAGAAAAAGGCGAGCTTGAGAATGTACTCAATGTACTGGACGGCTTAACCACCCAGCTTGAAGATGCCCAGGCAATGCTTGACCTTGCGGTTGAAGCAGATGAAGAGGCCATGCTGGAAGATGTACAGACTGAGCTGAATACGGCTGAAGAAGAACTGGCGAAGCTTGAATTCCGCCGTATGTTCAGCAACCCGATGGATCCAAACCCTTGCTATGTGGAGATTCAGGCAGGTTCCGGCGGTACTGAAGCACAGGACTGGGCGTCTATGCTGCTACGTATGTACATGCGCTGGATCGAACGTCATGGTTTTAAAGCTGAACTGATGGAAGAATCTGACGGTGATGTTGCCGGGATTAAATCTGCGACGATTCGTGTGGAAGGTGAGTACGCCTATGGCTGGTTACGTACCGAATCTGGTGTACACCGTTTAGTGCGTAAATCACCATTTGACTCGGGCAACCGTCGTCATACGTCATTTTCTGCCGTGTTTGTCTCACCTGAAGTAGATGACAATATCGAAATTGAAATCAATCCTTCAGATGTCCGTACCGATACTTATCGTGCATCAGGCGCGGGTGGTCAGCACATTAACAAAACTGACTCTGCAGTGCGTTTAACCCACATTCCAACCGGTATTGTGGTGGCATGTCAGAACCAGCGTTCACAACATGCCAACCGTGACCATGCCTGGAAGCAATTGCGTGCCAAGCTATATGAGCTGGAAATGAATAAACGTAATGAAGCTGCACAGGCATTGGAAGATTCCAAGTCTGATATCGGCTGGGGTAGCCAGATCCGTTCTTATGTCCTGGATGATTCACGTATCAAGGATTTGCGTACAGGGGTAGAAAACTCCAATACTGGCGCAGTCTTGGACGGTGATCTGGACAAATTTATCGAAGCAAGCCTGAAACAGGGCCTGTAAGAAATCGTTTAAAAGCTGGCGTAATAAAGCTTTAACAGACTGTGACTCTTATATCTAAATTATTCGATATATAAATCGAAAAAATACGATATAATAGTCGCAGATGCTGAATGAAGTTTCGTTGCGCTACTGATTGTGATGTGCCTATGGACCTTGATCTAATTTTTAAAGCCTTAGCCAATCCGACCCGTCGACAAATTCTGGAATGGTTAAAATCGCCGGAGCAATATCTGTCTGCGGAAGAGTGTGGTGGCTTTCAACGTGGGGTCTGTGCAGGTCAAATTGAACGTTTAGGCCAGGTTTCACAGTCCACCATGTCCAATCACCTGTCGGTATTACAGCAGGCTGGCCTGATCACTGCGACCAAGCATGGACAGTGGTCATATTTCTCCCGCAATGAAACTTTGATTCAGCAATTTATCGAACACCTACAACAACACCTTTAACAGGTGGGAGTAACGATGGCTGAATTAAATTCTCCTTTAACGCTCGGTGCGTTAGAGCTTAAAAACCGTGTCATCATGGCGCCGCTGACCCGTAGCCGTGCAACTGCTGATCGTGTTCCAACCCCAATGATGGTTGAGTACTATGCGCAACGTGCAAGTGCTGGTCTGATCATTTCTGAAGCTACAGTGATTTCTGAAGAAGCCAATGGCTATTTAAATACTCCAGGACTGTTTACCGATGCTCAGGTCGAAGGCTGGAAAAAGGTCACTCAAGCGGTTCATGAGAAGGGCGGTTTAATCGTTGCCCAGCTTTGGCATGTTGGTCGTGTATCACATCCGGATCTGTTAAATGGTGAAACACCAGTCTCTGCAAGTGCAGTACAACAGGCGGGTCATGTCAGCTTGTTACGTTCAAAACGTCCATACGTTACGCCACGTCCCTTGGAAGTTTCTGAAATTCACGCGATTACCGAGCAATATAAGCAAGCCGCGATTCGTGCTAAAGAAGCCGGTTTTGATGGTGTTGAATTACATGCTGCCAATGGTTATTTGATTGACCAGTTCTTGCAAAGCAAAACCAATCAGCGTGAAGATGAATACGGCGGTTCAGTTGAAAACCGTACACGGTTCCTGCTAGAAGCAACTGATGCACTGATTGAAGTATGGGGTGCGGATCGTGTAGGGGTACATTTTGCGCCGCGTGGTGATGACCATGACATGGGGGATAATGATCCACGTGAAACATTTGGCTATGCCATGGAGCAGCTGGGCAAGCGCAAGATTGCCTTCTTCTTTACCCGTGAATATCTGGCTGAAGACAGTATTTCCGAATATATGAAAGAGCGTTCAGGTGGAGTACCTTATATTGCCAATATGCAACTGAGTCGTGAAGATGCGATTGAGCTGTTGGCAGCTGAAAAGGCAGATGCAGTCGCATTTGGTAAAGCCTACATTGCAAATCCTGATCTATACGAACGTCTGCTTGATAATGCACCGCTTAATGAGCTGAAAATGGAAAATATGATCGGCAGTCAGGTGGCTGAAGGTTATATTGATTATCCAACTTTGGCAGAAGTTAGAGTATTAAGCACCATAGAATAATTCGAAATAAGAGCCACATCGATTAACATGTCGATGTGGCTCTGTTATATTTTGCCGATTGAATCTGTTTTGGGGCGCAATGTGGCTACTCCATTCTGGTATAACGCAGCCTTGGCGCTAGCGAAACCGCTTTATCAATCCCGTATACGTAAACGTGCGACCAGTCCGGAACAATTAGAACAAGAACTGTTGGAACGTTTTGGTCCTTTCCAGTCCCCTAAAAATCTGCAGGCGATCTGGTTTCATGTAGTATCCGTAGGGGAAACCAATGCCGCTCAACCTTTAATTGAACATTACTTAAAACTTGGGCATCCGGTTCTAGTGACCAATACCACCAAGACCGGACAGGCACGTGCCAAATCTCTCTTCTTAAAAGAACCTTATTTAGACTTATTCCAAGCTGTATATTTGCCAGCTGACCAGAAAACCCTGATTCGTGATTTTTATCAAAAATATCAGCCTAAATTGCTGTTATTGATGGAGACTGAGCTCTGGCCAAATCTGATTGACCAGGCACCGAATTTTAATGTGCGTTGCCTATTATTGAATGCCCGTCTTTCTGAAAAATCTGCCAAAGGCTATGGCAAAGTCAAAGGCCTAACCCGTGGCATGCTTAAGAATTTAACCGGCCTTTTGGCTCAGGATACAGCAACCCAGCAGCGTTATATTGATCTAGGTATAGCTTCAGAAAAAACTCAGGTCTTGGGCAATATCAAGTTTGATATCACGGCACCGCAGCAATTTATTAATCATGCTGCCCAATTGAAACAGGAATGGTCTCTGCAAGGCCGGAAGATCATTACTCTCGCCAGTACGCATGCGCCTGAAGAACAGCAATTAATGGCTGAGCTTAAAGCTGCGTTAGATGCAAATCCAGCATTAGTTTGTATCGTGGTGCCGCGCCATCCGGAACGTTTTGATGAGGTGTTCCAAGCTGCACAGTCCTTAGGTTTAAGAACCCAACGTCGTAGTCTGGGGCAACGTATCGAAGAAGATACTCAGGTTTATCTGGCGGATTCCATGGGCGAGATGTGGCTCTGGTATGCCTTGAGCCAAGCCTGTTATGTCGGCGGTTCCCTAAATGAGCCGGGTGGTGGTCATAATATTCTGGAGCCGATTGCGCTGAATGTTCCAACGATTCTGGGTAAAAACTATTTTAACTTTCAGACGATTGTGGATGAGTTTGCTCAGGCGCATGCGATAGAAGTGGTGCAGGATGCCAAGCAAGCTGCTGAGACTTTGCTAGAAATTCTGAATAATTCAGCTAAAGCTGAAAGTTTGAATGCCGACGCACAAAAGATTATGCAGCAAAATCAGGGTTCACTTGAAAGGCATATTCAAGTGATTGATCAATATCTTTGATTATATTCTGATTTGTGAAGAAGCCGATTTTCATGGATTGACTGTATAAGGTTAAAACTAGGCTTTATCTTTATAGATTTAATGCTAGGAACTCTTCTTTCTTTTACTTTTGTTTCGGCAAAAGTAACAAAACCATTTGTCATCCACAAAACTCGTCATATACCATCTTTTTGCAGAGATATCGCAGAACCTATATAAGGCAAAAAGAGTCCTGCCTCGGACAGTTGTGGATGACGTTTCCGCGTATCCAGTGATGGATTTGTTGAGTTAATTTTTTATGAATATCGTCCTGCTTGATCCCCGCCAAACCGAATCTGAACTATGGCCGATTAGCTCAAAGCGACAACTGGAGCATTTGCAACAGCATCTTGAGATTCAGGTTGGTGACACATTAAAAGTTGGGATTCGGGAAGGGAAACGGTATTTAACTGAAGTTGTCGAAATTTCTGAAAAAGCAGTTTTATTGAAACCGATTCAAGAAGAATCAGTCCCTGCAAAGCTGCCTGTTACCTTGATTGTGGCCTTGCCACGCCCTAAAGTTTTGCGCCGTCTGATCATGGATGCTGTCACCATGGGCGTAGAGAAAATCATTTTATTGCATAGCTATCGGGTGGATAAAAGCTATTGGCAGACCCCATTTTTGCAGCAATTAAACCATTATGTAGATCTTGGGCTAGAACAGGCAGGAGATACGCTTGCTCCGAAAATTGAGCTGTATAAACGCTTTAAACCTTTTGTCGAAGATATCTTGTCTGGACTCATTACAGCAGACTGTCCAGCCTTTGTTGCACATCCTTATGCCGAACAGCCGATGCCATATGCACTTCAGCATCCTTGCACGATTGTCATTGGTCCGGAAGGTGGCTTTATTCCGTATGAGGTCGATTTGCTCATAAAAAACGGCTGCCAGGCAGTGAGCCTTGGCAACCGTATTCTCCGTACTGAAACGGCGATTTCGTATGTTTTAGGTCGACTGTTTAGCGCGAGCTGAGGCATCCTCATGGCCATCGCCACGATAGACTTTCACTTCCTGCACCGGATATGGAATCGAAATGTTATGTTCAGCAAAGGCTTGAATCACCCGTTCCTGAACGGCACTGATTGAGGTGCCTATGCCTGTTTCAGTGGTATTGACCCACCATAAGGCTTTGAGGGTAATCGAGAAGTCTGCCAGTGCAATCACATTGACGCTAAATGCAGGTTGACTCAGGATGGTCGGATCTTTATCCAGAATTGCAGTAATAATATCCTTGGCTTTCTGGATATCATCTTCATAACCGATCCCGACCGAAAATTCACAGCGGCGACGGGTATAAGCAGTATTCACTGTGACTGCACTGGTATAGACCGTAGCATTTGGAATTACGATACGACGACCATCTGGCGAGCGTAAAAAGGTTGCACGAATCTGGATATCTTCTACGGTACCCTCCAGACCATTCACGATAATGTCATCGCCAATCTTGAAAGGTTCACCCAGCAAAATCAGTACACCTGAGAGCAGGTTCTGGAAAATATCCTTAAATGCGAAACCGATCGCCACCGAACCAATCCCAAGCGCACTCATCAGCTGACCTGGGGTGAAACCTGGAATCGCAATCACCAGCCCGATTAAAACACCGAAGAAAACAATCACGGTACTACCGACACGGTTCAGCACCAGCACCAGATTCTGTCGGGTATAAGTACGGTTTTCTAAAGTCTTACGGACAAAAAACTTAAACAGTTTTGACAGTAACCAGAAAATGACAATGACTGTTAGCGCAATACAGAAATAAGGCACACGCTCCCAGAAACCCTCCATGATCTTGTCAATGGTGCTATAGGCATCATTGTACTTGGAGGTATGTTCGATCACAGTTTGGGCAGTTTTTTCAGTCGCCTGATGCAGGAGCTCAGTCGTCCCTTCAGTTACCTGGCTTAAAGTATTCTCTTGCTCAGCCACAAAAACTCCACAATTTAAATTTCGCTTATTTTGCCTCAACTACAGCAAAAAATTAACAACAGCGAAGTTTATACACAATATATTTATGCAAAACAGACACAATTGGTTTAAAAGAACTCAGTCGTTTTTTGTTTCACTTCACTTGGGATTCTTGAAGGTTCACCTTCACTCATATAAGAGAATAATGCAGTCGTCGCCAACAGGCTCAATACGGTAAAAATGATTACCAGCCAAGCTACAATCTTTTCCCAGACGGGGCTTGTACGTATTGGGCCATACTGATTGCTGCCTCTTGTTCCTGGAAAAAGCAGGATATAGATCCAGACAAACAGATTGATCAAAGGCACAAAGAATAGCAGCATCCACCAGCCACTACGGTCCAGATCGTGTAAGCGCCGTACCGTAATCACAATACCGAAATACAGGTAGACCAGCATGATTGCCAAGGCAAACAGGCTGGACAGGCCATGTAGGGAAATTTGCCAGTTCGAATCTACCGATAGGCTGGCAATGTTCACAATATCAATACTTAAACCTAGCGCAATACTGCTGCATAAGAAAATAAACTGTAAAAATGCAGACCAGGCAATAAAACTCAAACGTCCAAATCGGCCCCTGATCGATAAGGGATGATCTGCTGCAGGAAAAGGAGGAGGGAAATAGGAAGGTTCAGTTGAATTCATGGGCAAGATCCTAAGCCTGTATAAAATACAGCGAGAGTGGGAGACTCATTTTATTTGACGATAGCAATATCTAGCTGACTTTGGCCATAGTTGAGCATTATCCGAAGTTATTCTGATTGAATTTGAATAAATAATCTACGACGAAAGCATGATTGTCGGATTTGAAATATGCAGTACATACTGCCATTATGCATAAAAAACAATCAACAAAATGCCATCAAGCTCTCGTGATGAGATAGAACAAGATCAAGGAAGCGAACAATGAAAGAAATCTATCCAGTACCAGCAGAATTTAAGAAAACCGCACGTACCACTGATACAGAGTATTTTGAGCGTTATCAGCAATCCATTGAACAACCGGATCAGTTCTGGGCTGAACAGGCACAGCGCCTGGACTGGATCAAACCTTTTACCCAGGTTAAAAATACCAGTTTTGATAAAGACAATTTTAAAATTGAATGGTTTGCAGATGGCCAGCTCAATGTCAGTGCCAACTGTCTGGATCGCCATCTTAAGGAACATCCTTATAAACCGGCGATTATCTGGGAAGGGGATCATCCGTCCCGTCACAAGATTATTTCTTTTCACGAGCTTTATGATGAAACCTGCCGTTTCGCCAATGTCCTGAAAAAGAACGGGATTAAAAAAGGCGACCGGGTGGTGCTGTATATGCCAATGGTCTCGGAAGCCGCAATTGCCATGCTGGCTTGTGCCCGGATTGGTGCAGTGCATTGTGTGGTATTTGGTGGTTTCTCACCTGATTCTCTGGCCAGCCGGATTGAAGACAGTCAGGCCAAAATGGTGATTACCGCAGATTCGGGCATGCGTGGTGGCAAAGCTATTCCACTGAAAGCCAATGTCGATGAAGCCCTGAAAATTGCTGGCACCGAATCGGTTGAACATGTCATCGTTGTACATCGCACCGGCAATCCGGTAGAAATGCAACAGGGGCGTGATCTCTGGTATCACATGGAAATTATGACCGTCAATGAGATCTGTCCGCCTGAGCCGATGAATGCGGAAGATCCTTTATTTATCCTGTATACCTCGGGTTCAACCGGAAAACCTAAGGGCGTACTGCATACCACAGGTGGTTACCTGACTTATGTGAATTGCACCTTCCGTGAAGTTTTTGACATCAAACAGGATGATGTGTTCTGGTGTACTGCCGATGTCGGCTGGATTACCGGGCATTCCTATGTACTGTATGGTCCGCTCTCTAATGGTACAACTACGGTCATGTTTGAGGGGGTGCCGCAATATCCGAGCTGGGCACGTACCGGACATATTGTCGACAAGCATAATGTGACCATTCTCTATACTGCACCGACAGCCATTCGTGCCATGATGCGTGAGGGGGATGCTTATGTGCGGGAAAGTGATCGTAGCAGCCTGAGAATTTTAGGTTCGGTCGGTGAGCCGATTAACCCGGAAGCCTGGAACTGGTATTACTCGGTAGTTGGTGAAAGCCGCTGTCCGGTGATTGATACCTGGTGGCAAACCGAAACCGGTGGCTTCATGATTACGCCTTTACCGGGCGCGACCGACCTGAAACCAGGTTCTGCGACCCGTCCATTCTTTGGCGTACAACCAGCCATTGTCGATGCAGAAGGCAAGGAAATTGAAGGGGTGGCGGAAGGAAATCTGGTGATTAAAGATTCCTGGCCAGGCCAGATGCGCACCATCTGGGGTGACCCGGACCGCTTTATTGAAGCTTATTTCTCGACCTATCCGGGAACGTACTTTACTGGTGACGGCGCACGTCGTGATGAAGATGGCTATTACTGGATTACTGGTCGTGTCGATGACGTACTCAATGTTTCCGGTCATCGTCTGGGTACGGCAGAGATTGAAAGTGCACTGGTGGCCCATGAAGCAGTTGCCGAAGCTGCTGTTGTCGGTATGCCGCATGACATCAAAGGACAGGGGATTTGTGCCTTTGTTACCTTGCAGGCAGGGACTGAAAGTACTGAACAGTTGCGCGGTGAACTGGTAGCTTGGGTACGTAAAATTTTAGGGCCAGTGGCAACGCCAGATGCCTTGCACTGGGCACCCGCTTTACCTAAAACCCGGTCAGGTAAAATCATGCGCCGGATCTTAAGAAAGATTGCTGCCAATGAACTGGACAGTCTGGGCGATACCTCGACTCTGGCTGAACCACAAGTAGTCGATCAGTTAATTGCTGAAGTGCAGCGTAATCAGGCATAAGTTTAGGACGTTCAAATACCGGCATTATTTGCCGGTATTTTTGTCTCAGGAATAAGCTCTGCATGCTTTCGAATATAGTGCCAAGCTGCAATCTGCTAAGCTAAAACCATGCTGAACTTAGGTTAAAAGAATGAATGTACGACAACAATATCTAGATCAATCTCCCCTGAAAATTGCCCAGCAATTGGCAGAAACTTTTGCTCAAACGGCCGCAGTTCGTGACAAGCAGGGCGGTAATCCTAAAGCCGAGCGTGATCTGATTCGCCAGAGCGGTTTACTGGGCCTGTCTATTCCGAAACAGTACGGCGGTCAGGAAGCAGACTGGCAGACAATTTTTAAAACCATTCAAATTATTGCCCGAGTTGATAGTTCATTAGCACATGTTTATGGGTTTCATCATTTGCTGATTGCAACGGTTCAATTATTTTCCCAACCGGAACAATATGGTCCTTGGTTTGAACAGACCGCTCGGGAAAACCTGTTCTGGGGCAATACCTTAAATCCACTGGACCATCGTACTACCGCAACAAAAGTTGCTGAAAAAGAATATATTTTTGATGGAAATAAAAGTTTCTGTTCTGGCTCCATTGATTCCGACATTTTACTGTGCTCAGGCTATAACGACGCTGGAAAATTACTGATTGGGGTCATTCCAACAGCACGTAAGGGCGTAAGTTTTCTCGGTGACTGGAATAATATGGGTCAACGCCAGACCGATAGCGGCACCAGTCATTTTGAGCAGGTCAGAATTCATGAAAATGAATTGCTTTTAAATCCCGGTCCACTGAGTACACCGTATTCAAGCTTACGTCCTTTGATTGCCCAGTTGATCTTTGTACACATGTTCCTCGGGGTAGCAGAAGGTGCGTTTGAAGTGGCCAAACAAACCGTACAGACTCAAAAAGCCTGGTCAAAATCACTGGTAGAAGATGCAATGAATGACCCCTTTACCCAGAAGCATTTTGCCGAGTTCTATGTGCAGCTGGAAAGCGTGCGTTTGCTGGCTGATAAAGCGATTCAAACCTTACAGGCCGCGTGGGATCTGGGCAATGATCTCACTGCTGAGCAGCGTGGTGAAGTTTCAGTGGCGATTGCCACAGCCAAAATCGCGGCCACCAATACATCTCTTTATATTACCCAGAATATTTTCCAGGTGATGGGCGCGCGTGCGACCACGGCCAAACTGAATCTGGATCGTTTCTGGCGTAATGTTCGCACCCAGACCTTGCATGATCCGGTGGATTATAAGTATCAGGAAGTTGGGGAATGGGTACTGACCGGGAAAGTGCCTGATCCAAGTTTTTATTCTTAATATGAAAATAAAAAGCCTCCGATATTGGAGGCTTTTCATATTAGATGAAGTGATAGTTTCTTCTAAATCTGCTTAAAGGCTTCTATGGCTCGTACACGAGAGACTTTTAAATCGACAATCGGTTTTGGATAATCCAGTTCCAGATCTGGATTTTTGGCATAAGGTTCATGAATGGATTTGGCATCTAGATGCGCCAGTTCAGGCACCCACTTGCGGATATAGTCTCCATTGGGATCAAACTTCAGGGACTGGCTGACCGGATTAAAAATCCGGAAATAGGGCACGGCATCCATGCCGGTTGATGCGCACCATTGCCAGCCACCGTTATTCGCAGCCAGATCGCCATCAATCAGATGCTGCATAAACCAGCTTTCACCCAGTCGCCAGTCGATCAGCAAGTTCTTACACAGGAACATCGCAGTAATCATCCTGACCCGGTTATGCATCCAGCCTGTCGCCAGCATTTGCCGCATGCCAGCATCGACAATTGGAATTCCGGTCTGGCCTTTTTGCCAGGCAGCTAAATCTTCGGGGGCATTGCGCCACTGGATATTATTAGTATTTTGCTTAAATGGTTGGTGTTTGGAGACACGTGGAAAATCAAACAGGGTCTGTAGATAGAATTCCCGCCACAAGAGTTCATCCAACCAGGTTTGCTGACCCAAGTCTTCAATCTGGAAATAGCCATCTTGAAAAAGAGCTTGCATACACTGGCGAATGGAGAGAATACCGATATTCAGATAAGGGGAAAGACGGCTGGTGCCATCAACTGCTGGCAGATCACGGTCAGTTTTATAATGAGCCATTTTATCCTCGATAAAGTCATCGAGCAGGTCCAAGGCAGTTCGATTTTTCGCAGACCAAAGTTGGGCAGCATGCTCTACTACATAATCCGCTGAGAATTTTTCCAGATCAAAATCCGTGAGCTCAGTAGGTAATTGGATTGGATCTTGAGTTTCAATCTCAGGATAGCAGACGGGTACATCCAGAATTAGCCGTTCATAGCACTTTTTCTTAAAGGCACTATAGACCTGATACGGTTGATTGGACTGGTTTCGTATACTGCCGAGAGGAAACAGGGTGCGGTCATGATAGAGCTCGACCCTGATCTGTTGCTGTTGCAGCAATTGCTGTACCTGAGCATCACGTTCCAGTTCATTGACGCCAACTTCGATATTGGCATGTAAGCTTTCAATCTGCAGGGCTTGACATAGATTCAATATTTCTGGCGCCAAATCTTCCCATAAAGGAATATTCAATATGATGAGTGGGATATTCAGTTGCTGTAGCTGCTGTTTTAAAAATTTCAGCCGGCGCAGATAAAAATCAGTTTTGATCCGGGCATCCTGATGTAATTGCCATTGTCCGGGAGAGAGGACTGCTAGTGCAATACAAGGTCCTTGCTGGGTCGCATGCCAGAGTGCGGCATGGTCATGAATACGGAGGTCTTGGCGGAACCAGATCAACTGCATGGGAATAACGTTCTGAATCGGAATCCAATTATTTTATTCATTCCGCCTGAAAATTCTGTATAGAAACGTAGACGTGGGCAGAATGATCAGTTAAAAAAGCCGCCTATGGTATAAGCGGCTCTTTCATTTTAACGCTGGTGAATATTTTCTAGGGTATCCACCAAGGTGCGCGTGGTCTGGTCAATTTCATAATTGACTTCATCACCTACTTTGGCATTTTTCCAGGTGGTCAGACGCAAAGTTTCGGGAATCAGATCAATCGAAATTTCACTATTGGCACGATCAACGCGATTGACGGTCAGGCTGCAGCCGTTCAGACCAATAAACCCTTTTAAGAAAAAGTATTTGATATTGCCATCCGGGATCTGAATGTCGATATGGTAGGTTTCACCACGATGTTCCAGATTTTTAATGATCGCCGTACCTTCGATGTGTCCATACAGATTATGCCCGCCATTTTCTGCACCGACTTTGGCAGAGCGTTCGACATTCACTTCATCACCCACTTGAAGAGATTTTAAGGTGGTGAGGGCAAGGGTTACATCGGAGATATCAAAGTGAATCTGGTTTAGCTTCTGATCAATGGTCGTTACGGTGAGGCAGACGCCGTTGATCGCAACACTGGCGCCAATAAAGACATCCTGAAAAAACTGATTGTCGTTGCTCACAACAATAGTAATGAAGCCATTACCCTGGCAAATATCCACGACTTTTTCCAAGCCTTGTACGATACCGGTATACATAATTTAAATTTCTATCTCATCGAGTTTGGCTTTATTCTAGTCAAGAATGAAGCAGGCGGCTATCTCTATGCCGAGAACATTGTGTTGCACAAAAAAAATCCCTCAAGCCGAGCCTTGAGGGAATGAATCGTTATGCTGAGCATTATTATAGTTTAAACGAGCTCAGCTTCTTGTTCTTCTTGTTGCTGTTCAGCTTGCTGTGCTTCGAGTTCACGCACGAGTGGTAAGACTTTTTCACCGAAGTATTCCACTTCTTCAATAAAGTGCAGGAAGCCTGAAAGGACCAGATCAACACCGACTTTTTTCAGTTCGATGATACGTTCCGCAATCTGCTGTGGCGTACCGATCAGGTTGGTACGGAAGCCATCGTTATATTGCACCAGATCTTCAAACGTAGACTTGGCCCAGTTACCTTCACCTTCCTTACTGGCTGCGCCCGCTTCACGCGTTGCCTCACCGAAAGATTTCACCGCCTGAACATTGGCCTTGGCTACGATTTCTCGCAGTACTGCTTGCGCTTCCTCTTCGGTATCACGTGCAATCACAAACGCATTCACACCAATTTTCACAGAGTGGTTGTTCGCTTTGGCTTTTTCACGAATATCATCGATCTGTTTTTTCAGCTCTTCCGGTGTATTGCCATTGGTGAAGTACCAGTCAGACACGCGAGATGCCATATCGCGTGCTGCCCGGGAACTTCCCCCCTGGAAGATTTCAATATGTGGTTTCTGTACTGGTTTTGGACTCAAGGTATAGTCTTTAAACTGGTAATACTTGCCATCAAAACTAAAATTGTTTTGAGTCCAGACCCCTTTCAGGCTGCGAATAAATTCTTCTGAACGTGCATAACGTTCGTCATGTTCCGGCCATTCTTCACCAATTGCATCAAACTCGCCACGGAACCAGCCACTTACGACGTTAATCGCAATCCGGCCATTGGTCAGATGGTCAATGGTGGCCAGCTGCTTCGCTGCCAATGCAGGTTTCCAAGGACCCGGCAGAATCGCGGCAATCACTTTTAAACGTTCAGTTTTCGCCAGGATACCATGACTGAAGCTGACTGATTCATGCTGGTTTTCAGCGTTATAGCCCGCAGTAAAACGGATCTGGGTCAGGGCATAATCAAAACCTGCTTTCTCAGCAGTTTGCGCCAGACGGACATTATAGTCATAGCTCCAGTCAGTACGCTGTTCGATGTCGCTGACCACTAGACCGCCGCTGACATTTGGAACCCAGTAAGCAAATACAATATTTTTATCTTGTGACATTATTCTTACCCTCTGAATGAAGCGGCTATTAAGCCACTTGAGTCTTTGGCGCTTTCTTGCTGTGCAAACGGGATTCTGCGGCATCCAGACTTGGCACTGCAGCGGAAGGTAAAACTTCTTCCTGTTCGATTTGCTTATTGATGCCTAGGTTCTGGTTGGCTTGCTGAGATTTTTCTTTAATGACCTCAGCACGCTGCCCCTTTGCTGGCGCCCATTCAAGGATCGGTAGGGCACGAGCCACTGCCAAGGTAATACGGGCACGGAGTAATTCGCTATGAATGGTGTATTCAGGCGTAAAGTCACGATCTGTGGCATACACCCCGATTGGCAGAGTTTGTGCCTGGAAGAAGCTGAACAATGGACGTAATTGGTGTTCAAGAACCAGCGCATGACGGTCACTGCCACCAGAAGCTGCTAAAAGAACCGGTACATCTACCAGCGCCGTTTGTTCTACGAAGTCAAAAAAGTGCTTAAACAGACCCGTAAATGAAGCGCGGTAAACAGGCGTACCGACAATCAGGGCATCTGCTGCTTCAACGGCTGCCAGATCATCCTGTACGCGTTGCGGTAACTGGTTACGGTAAATTGCACCACCTAAAAGCTGGCCGATTTCGCTGAACTTAATGAAATGTACATTGATTGGCGTCGCTTCACCCAGTTCATCCAGAATGGCTTGAACCAGTGCTTCGGTTTTAGATGGGTGATTCAGGCCGCCAGAAACAGCCACGATGTTTAAAGGTTTTTGCTCGGAAAAATGGGACATGTGAAGTACCTAAAAATGGTTAAGCTCGGAATGACCCTATTAATCCCGATTGCCGCAGTAGGTGTAAAATAACGAAATGCTGAAAAGTTATCTGATTTTTCTATATAAGCGGAAAATGTGCTTCTGAAACGGATAGAGCTGGATAAATGGCTGATAATTATATTTATATTGAATAAAGATAAGCTATGCAGAATAGGAATAAATCATATATAAAAAAGTGATGAGAATTAAAGAATTATTGAAATAAGCCAAAATTTAAAAAAATTAAAGAAAAACTCCACATTATTTAAAAAATTGGTGATCTTGCATATCCATAAACTGGCTTGTGTGGTTAGAATAGGAGCTACTGTGCACAAGATCTCTCTCACGTCCTATGAATATTTTAATCGTTGATGATCATCCACTGTTTCGTCATGCTCTGATCCAAGCTGTTCGTTATAGTCTGCCACAAGCGCAGATTCATGAAACTGCAGCAGTCAATGAATTTTATGAACGTCTAGAAAATGGTCCTGAGCCTGATCTTGTCCTTCTGGATTTAAACCTGCCAGGTGCATCGGGCTTTTCTGCTCTGGTCCACGTTCGCGCCCAATATCCTTCGATTCCAATTATTGTCGTTTCTGCTCACGAAGAAGCCAGCATTATCCAGCGTGCGATTGCACATGGTGCAATGGGCTATATTCCAAAATCTGCACATCCAAGCCATATTGGTGAAGCGATTCGTGAAGTCCTTGAAGGTGAAATCTGGTTACCACCCAATCTGCCAGCCAACATGAACTTTGATCCGCGTGCTGCAGACGAAACTGCATTGGCAGAACGGATTCAGTCATTAACACCGCAACAGTTCCGTGTCTTGATGATGGTAGCTGAAGGCTTGCTGAACAAACAGATTGCTTATGAACTGGATGTTTCAGAAGCCACCATTAAAGCGCACGTGACAGCAATCTTCCGTAAGCTGGGTGTACAAAACCGTACCCAGGCGGTGCTTGCCATCAATGCCTTGAATATTGAAGAAAAGAAAATGTAAGTGAGGCAGCTTACAAAATAAAAAAGACCTCACATGAGGTCTTTTTTATTTTGAGAATATTGCAGATTAAGCAATATAATCCTGTTTTTGGGTGACATCGGTACAGAACATGGGGTTCAGTGCAGATTGCAATTCATCTATCTGTTCTTGGGTGACATAGCCTTTGGAGATCAGATATTCCGCCACACGGTCATCACGCAGACTCAGGAAAGTTGCATCATAAACCCCCAAATCTACAAACAGGGCAGCAGTTTCCAGACTGTTAAAACGGTCCAGATAAACTTCATCCTCATACATCAGGAACACATGCTCGTCTGTACTATTCGGATCGACCTGCAGGTGCTCTGCCAGTTCATGCGGACAGGTTTTGATAAAGAGCAAGTCAGAGAGTTCATCAAACTGGGTCGTGTCTAGGCAATCTTCTTCATTTTTCACTTTGCCGAGCCACGCTTTAAAGACCAGAACAGCGCCACCACGCAGCAGCATACTCCAGATCTGATGGCGGGTTTTTGCTGGCAAATCTTCGGCTTCCGCTTCCAGAGATTCAATCAGCTTGTTTTCCTGTTCAGCCAGACGTTCAAATAAGCCTAAACCTTGCGGTTTATAGGCATAAGGTTCAAAGACATCAAAATGCAGTTCATCAAAAACTTGCAGGGCTAAAGGAACCGCATGCTGATACAAGGTTTCAAGTGCCTGAATCTGGGTATCGTCGAGTTTGCTGTATTTAAACATTTGTGCCCAGTCGATGCTGGGTAATAAGGCATTAGCACTATATTGGCGATGGAATTGCTGAGTCTGTGCGGGAAGCTGAGCAATTGATTCATCGAGTTTCATTTTTATAACTCCTATCTAGCAGTGCAAATAGACCAGCTGCCAAAAGGATTTAGGCATTGTCAGATGGAAACTGATCGTTTCTTATATTGTCTATTTTTAGAACTAGGCTGGTTGTATTAAAAATACGACCAAAGTTCTATCTGCTACAAAATAGGATTAAAAATTAATTTAAAACAAATATTTAAATATTTGTAACTAGGTGTACACATGTATATTAATAGAATTGGTGGCTTTTGCCATAGAGAATGCTGAAATGATAATTTTGAGCAATTTATCAGCAGGAATTATGTGAAATTTGGTGCTTTTAGCACATTGGCCTGATTTTTTTGCCAGTCAGGTAAAGAAAGGTATTTGTTCAGTATAAAAAATGCCCACTTTAAATCATTAAAATGGGCATTGAGATGAAAATAAAAAGTTCTAGCTACCTGAGATTTTCAGACCGGATAACCAGGAACGGAGTGAAGCAGGCTTCAACGGTTTTTTCAGCAGGACAATATTTAAATCCTTCAGGCGCTGTGGCAGTTCCGGATCAGAATCTGCGGTAATTAATGCCACCGGAATATCACTACTGCGATGTTCCAGAATAAAGTCCAGACCGATCTTGTCCTGATTTAAATGCTGATCGACCAGCCAGACTTGAATATTTTCCTGCTGGATCATTTCGGCGGCCTGTTCTGGTTCGGTGGCTTTAAAGACCTGATAACCCCATTTGGTCAATAAGGTCGACATGCCTTCCAGAATGGTTTCATCATTGTCCAGACATAGAATTTTAAAGGCCTTGGACTTCAATGGCACAGCCTGAACAGGGGCGGCAACGACTTTCGGTGCTGCGGTCAGTGGCACTTCAATCATGAAGCAGGAACCTTTGCCCAGCTCGGAAGAAACATGAACTGGATAATCCAGTAGACCGGTCATACGCTGCACGATGGCGAGACCAAGCCCCAGACCCTGTTCACCCCAAGGCGAAGTATGGCCGCAACGCTCGAATTCCTGGAACAGCTTGATGCGTTGTTCTTCAGCAATACCGGGACCGGTATCCCAAACCCCGATCCGGATATGATTTGGCCGGTTGCTAGAACGCAGTACTCCCACCACGACCTTACCTTTGGCGGTATAACGCAAAGCATTGCTAACAAAGTTCTGGATAATCCGGCGAATCCATTGTGGATCGGTGTCAATCCAGAACTGGGCATCATGCACCCGCAGTTTGATGCCACGCTGTGCCGCGATCGACTTAAATTGCAGTTCCAGATCACTTAATAAGTCATGCAGTGGATAAGCCTGACGTTTCGGCTGAATGGTACCGCCTTCCAGTCGGGCAATATCCAGCAGGGCAGAGAGCATACTTTCTGCACCATGCAGGGCACGGTCCAGTTGCTGCAAGGTCTTGCGATCTTCTTCGCTTTGTACGCTTTGCTCCAGCGCCGTACTAAACAGACGTGCAGCATGCATTGGCTGTAACAGGTCATGACTGGCTGCAGCAATAAAGCGGCTCTTGGACATATTGGCTTTGTCGGCTTGTTCACGCGCCAGTTGCTGTTCAGACAGGGCATCAGCGAGCTGCTGAGTACGATCCTGAACCCGGGCTTCCAGTAATGCTTCATTTTCACGGAAGGCAGTAATATCGGCAAAGGTCGTCACGAAACCACCGCCTTCAATTGGGTTACCCCGCATCTGAATCACGCGGCCGTCTTTACGGATCCGTTCAAATTCATGCGCACTACCAACCTGCATCCAGTGAATCCGTTTACGTACATGTTCTTCAACCGAACCTGGACCGCATTCACCGCGTTCAGCGTTATAACGAATCAGATCAGCGATTGGGCAACCGACATAAACAATATCTTTTGGATAATCGAACAGTTTCAGATACTGGTTGTTCCAAGCAACAAGACACATGTTTTCATCGACCACACTCACCCCTTGGGTCATATGGTCGATCATGGTCATGATCAGGTTCTGGTTAAAACGCTGCCATTGTGAGGCCTGATCCAGAATATTCGCCACCTGACCAAGGGCCAGGCCATTATTGACCATCGCTGTAGTCAGCAAGGTACGTGCCGATGCTGCACCAATGGTACCGGCCAGATACTGCTCGGTAAAACGCCACCACATGCCATTGGCACTGCTATTTTCATTCAGTTCCACACTATTTTGAGCACAGAACTGCTGGAAGGCCTGCATGGTCGGGCCTTCACCGGTAATGCGCTTAGCCAGCGTAATCAGGTCACCAACTTTTAAACGAGCCACATCCTGATGTGAGTAGCTGACATCAGTGGATGGGCTTTGAGAAGGAAGCGGCTTGGTTTCATAGTAGAAGAAACTTTCTGCCTGAATCTGTTCAGCCACACTTGGACGGAACATCCGGGAAACCCAGATATATAGGAATGTATTCAGACCTAGTGCCCAGACCACACCATGCGTCAGAGGATCAAAAGATTCGAAACCGATCAGGGCTTCAGGACGTAACCAGTTCCAGCCCAAAGGACCCTGTTCCAGAAAACTCTGGCTAAACTGCTGATAGGCTTCTGGCAGGCTGCGCAAAATTGTTGGTAATAGCAGGGTATACGACCACAGTGCAAAACCGGTCAACAGACCCGCATACACACCTTGCTTACTTCCACCACGCCAGTACAAGCCACCAATCAGGGCAGGGGCAAACTGTGCCACAGCACTAAAGGCCAACAAGCCAAAAACAGAAAGCTGGTCAATATCATTAAAGAAGTTGAAGAACAGGAAGCCCATCAACATCACGGCCAGAATACAGATCCGGCGGGTAAATTTCAGTACCAGTGGTAAACGTTTGTCATGCCGTGAGATCAGGTTTAAACGCCAGAGCGCCGGCATGATCAGGTCATTACTTAGCATGATGGATAAAGCGACTGAAGATACCAGCAGCATACCGGTAGAAGCCGAGAAGCCCCCTAAGAAGGCCAGTAAAGTTAGCCAGTCCTGATTATAGCTAAGCGGTAAAGACAGCACTGCAACATCAGGAATCGCCAGATATTGCGGTGCCGCATGCAGTGCCCAGCTGGCGATCGGGATAATTGCCAGTGTGGTCAGAATCAGATAAATGGCAAACCAGCGACGTGCACCACGGATATGTTTTTCATCCCGTAATTCAACTACGGCGACATGGAACTGACGTGGCAAACAGATAATCGCCAATGCAGCCAGCAGAGTCTGAACCCAGAAGCTTTCCGGTACGCCAAACAGCTGTACATCATGGAAAGTAGACTGAATATCGCTACTGATCTGAGGCAGATTTTCTGGTGCTTCAAAAATAAAGAAACAGGCTACGGCCAGCAAGGCAAATAGCTTGACGAAGGATTCAAAGGCGACAGCCAGCATCAGACCGCCATGCTGTTCGGTATTGGCAATCTGCCGGGTACCGAAAATCATCGCTAAAATTGCCAGGACGCCAGTCAGGAACAGTACGCTATTGGTGGTACTGGCAATCCCGGCTGAAGGTTCCAGAATGACCGCCGCACTCAAGGCAATAGCACGTAACTGCAAGGCCAGATAGGGAATGATGGCAATCACCGCCAGAATGGTCACCAGTGAAGCCAGAGGCCCACTTTTACCATAACGTGCAGCGACGAAATCCGCGATCGAAGAAATCGCATGATGCTGGCGTACCCGTCCCAGACGGCGCCAGATATCGTAACCAATCGCGACAAAAAGCAGGGGACCAAGATAGATCGGCAGGAAAATAATCCCTTCACGAACCGCAGCGCCAGTCGCGCCATAAAATGTCCAGGAAGAACAGTAGACGCCTAAAGTTAAACTAAACAATAGCATGCGGCCACGGGTACTGAGCCGGCTGGCATGTTTTTCCCCATAGAAAGCGCAAGTAAAGAGTAAAGTGATATAGAGGGCGAGCACCCCTATGATGAGCCAACTGTTCATATAGCCTGATGTGTACTGTGCATGACGCTATGATACCGCATCATGCACTCAGCAGTTTAAATTGATCATTTTTTAACGACCAAAGTCTAAATTACAAGTCATTCTAAATGTTGTTATTTTGCAACAGTGATAATTCGAATTAAAAAATAGTAAGCCCATGGTGGGGCTACAGGAGTGTAACTATGGATGAGGCACAAGTAGAAAGAATTCTACAGAATCCCAAATTCAAAGAAATGGTACGTAGAAAAAGTACGCTGAGCTGGACCTTAACCGGCATCATGCTATTTGTCTATGTCGGTTTCATGTTGCTTGTTGGCTACAACAAAGAATTTCTATTGTCTTCAATTTCTGGCGGTATAACGACCTGGGGTGTACCTCTAGGTATCGGTATCATTATTTTGTCTTTTATATTGTGCTGGGTGTATTCCTACATTGCCAATAACAAACTTGATCAGCTGAACAGAGAAGCAATTCAGGAAGTGGAAGCGATTACAAAAGAAAAGGGGCAACACTAAGATGAAAGGGATTTCATATCAAGCGCTTGCTGCTGCAGCGCTGACCTTGCTCAGCTCGGCAATGGCATTTGCTGGACCAGATCTGGGTGCTGCGGAGCAGCAAGCGACCAACTGGCACGCGATTATCATGTTTGTGATTTTCGTTGGAGCAACCTTATTTATTACCAAATGGGCTGCCAAACAAACCACAAATACCAATGATTTCTATACTGCCGGCGGCGGCATTTCTGGTTTCCAGAACGGTCTGGCCATTGCTGGTGACTTCATGTCTGCAGCATCTTTCCTCGGTATTTCCGCGATGGTGTTCCTGTCAGGTTTTGACGGATTGCTGTACTCACTAGGCTTCATGGTGGGTTGGCCAATCGTTTTATTCCTGGTGGCAGAACGTTTGCGTAACCTGGGTAAATTCAACCTGTCCGATGTAGTGTCGTTCCGTCTGGAAGAAAAACCGGTGCGTACTCTGGCTGCATTAAGTTCACTGGTTGTGGTGGCGTTCTACCTGATCGCACAGATGGTGGGTGCAGGTCAGTTGATCAAATTACTTTTCGGTCTGAACTACAACATTGCTGTGGTAATTGTTGGCCTGCTGATGATGGCTTACGTAATCTTCGGTGGCATGCTGGCAACGACTTGGGTACAGATTATTAAAGCCGTGATGCTGTTGTCTGGTGCGACATTTATGGCTTTCATGGTCATGAAAGGCGTAGGTTTTAGCTTCACCAATATGTTTGAACAATCGATTCAGGTTTACTCTAAAGTACATGACCTGAGTCTTGCAGATGCAACCAAGATCATGGGCCCAGGTAACCTGGCTTCGAATCCAGTCGATGCGATTTCTCTCGGTCTGGCGCTGATGTTTGGTACAGCAGGTCTGCCACATATCCTGATGCGCTTCTTTACGGTAAAAGATGCCAAAGAAGCACGTAAATCAGTGGTTGTTGCGACAGGCTTTATTGGTTACTTCTACCTGTTAACCTTCATTATCGGTTTTGGTGCGATTCTATACGTAGCGAATAACCCGCAGTTCCTGGACATTGCGAAAATGGCAATCACAGGCAAGCTAGAGCTGGTGGGCGGTAACAACATGGCTGCGGTTCACCTGGCAGATGCTGTGGGTGGTGACCTGTTCATGGGCTTCATTTCTGCAGTGGCATTCGCAACCATTCTTGCAGTTGTTGCAGGTTTGACCTTGTCAGGTGCTTCAGCAATTTCACATGACTTGTATGCAAACGTATTCAAGAAAGGCCGTACTACGCCTGAATCTGAACTGCGCATGTCTAAAATTGCGACCCTTGGTCTTGCTATCTTTGCGATGATTCTGGGAATCCTGTTCGAGAAGCAAAACGTTGCCTTCATGGTGGGTCTGGCATTCTCGGTAGCCGCATGTGCCAACTTCCCGGTACTGGTACTGTCTATGTTCTGGAAAGGCCTGACTACACGTGGTGCTGTCATTGGTGGCGTGGTTGGTCTGGTGACTGCGGTAGTACTGATCGTACTGTCTAAAGCCGTTTGGGTAGATACTTTCGCGATTTCAGATACACCAGTCGTTCCATTTAATGGTCCTGCATTATTTGCAATGCCACTGTCTTTCTTCTGCTGCTGGTTCTTCTCCATCACAGACCGCTCAGTGAAAGCACAAGCAGAACGCAAAGCCTTTGATGCACAGTTTGTTCGTTCACAAACAGGTATTGGAATCTCAGGTGCATCTGATCACTAAGATCTGATGTCCTAAAAAAGCCTCCTGATGGGGGCTTTTTTTATAGCGATAAAATACCTGAGTTATCAAATGGAGAGGAGGACTTTTGGATAGTCAATCTTAAGTAGAACACTCTCACTTTTAACTGAGATTTCAATGATTTTTATACAATCCTGTTTCTATCCATTAGCCAGATCATGCTATGTTAAGCCAGCGATAACAATAATGATGCTCGACAGGACATCAAGACAAATCTCATGAAGCACTCCCTGCTACGATTCTGGACCCATTTTAAGTATCTGCCTTCTGCGTGGCTACTATGCCTACAATTACTGATTCTGATCCTATCGATGCTGAGTTATGACAGTGTGTCTTATCGCGCGGGTACATGGATGCTGGGGGTGATGGTCTTGCTGGTGATTGCCAAGGTAATTCGTCAGACTCCGATGTTTACCATTCTGGGACTCATCTTTGTCGCAGGGGCTATTTTCTTTTCGTCATTAATTGTGTTGGGGCTGCGCTATACCTGGATCATGATCGTCGCCCACCTGTTTGAAGCCAGCGCCTATTTCAGTGCAGCGTATGGCCTGTTACGTTATATGTTTCATGATCGTTATCTGACCAAAGATGAGCTGTTTGCAGCGGGAGCGGTTTTTACGTTGCTGGCTTGGGGCTTTGCTTTTCTCTATAGCATTTGCCAGTTATGGGTGCCTTACAGCTTTTCAGACCCAGATTTAAAAGCTTATCAGCCATGGCTGGATCTGCTCTTTCTGAGCTTTAGTGTGCAGTCTGCTACAGGATTATCTGATGTGATGCCGGTCAGCCCGGTCGCACGGATGCTGGCCATTATCCAGATGTTTGTCGGGGTGATGTATCTGGCCCTGATTGTCTCGCGTCTGATTGCCTTACAGTATATTTCCCATCTTCCTAAACAGACTTATATACAACATAAGCATAGAAAGCCTGAGGAATAGAACGTACAGAGCTGTATAGCTTGGTTACAGTAACTTAACGGCTTTATTTTCCTGTATATTTTAAAATCTTAAGGTCCAAAACGTATCTTTGACCGTAATTCTCTCGGTCAGAATGTTTTTACTTATCAATAATGATTCAAGCCTCCCGGCATTCAATCTATTAAAAAATGGGGGATCTATGCCTTCCAAACCTTCATCCTGGTTTGCCAATATCAATCCGAATGTCTTTATTAGTACAGTGGTGATTATCGCCATTTTTTTGGGACTGGTGATACTGGCACCTGATTCATTCGACCTGTTGACCAAGCAAATGAATGCGTGGATTACCACTTCATTTAGCTGGTTTTATGTCCTCTCCGTGGCGATCTTTCTGATTGTCCTGATTTATATTGCCCTGTCCGATATGGGGAAAATTAAACTCGGGCCTGACCATAGTCAGCCAAAATACAGCCAGGCATCCTGGTTTGCCATGCTGTTTACCGCAGGCATGGGGATCGGTCTGATGTTTTTCGGGGTTGCCGAACCGGTTATGCACTATGTTACGCCACCTGCTGGTGAACCGGAAACTGTACTGGCCGCACAGCAAGCTATTCGCGTGACCTTCTTCCACTGGGGTCTGCATGCCTGGGCGATTTACACCATTGTGGGTCTGTCATTGGCTTATTTTGCGTATCGACATAACCTGCCTTTAAAAGTTCGCTCCGCCTTATATCCATTAATCGGTAACCGGATTCATGGCCCGATCGGAGACGGGGTAGATACTTTTGCCACCTTAGGGACAGTATTTGGGGTCGCGACAACTTTAGGTTTTGGGGTGACCCAGATTAACTCCGGACTGAATTATCTGTTTGGAGTTGAGCAGACACCCAGTACTCAGGTTATTTTGATTATTGCCGTTACTGTAATGGCATCGATGTCGGTATTTTTTGGTTTGGATAAGGGCATCAAACGCCTGGCTGAACTGAATCTGCTGCTTGCCTTACTGCTACTCATCTTTGTTTTTGTTACCGGTCCAAGCATCTATCTTCTGCAGACCACCATTCAAAACTCTGGCCAGTATGTTGCAAACCTGTTCAGTATGACCTTTAATCTGTATGCCTATCAGCCTAGTGGCTGGATTGGTGGCTGGACCATTATGTATTGGGCCTGGTGGATTTCCTGGTCGCCATTTGTCGGGATGTTTATTGCCCGAGTATCCGAAGGCCGCAGTATCCGTGAGTTCATTGTTGGGGTTCTACTGATTCCTACCGGATTTACCCTGATCTGGATGGGCTTTATGGGCAATGCAGCATTATTCAGCATCATGCATGAGGCCAATACCAACCTGCTTGAGGCAGTACAACGTGATTCTTCTGTAGCGCTGTTCGAATTTTTAGGTAATCTGCCATTTAATTCAGTCACCAGTATTATTGCTACGGTATTGGTCATCCTGTTCTTTGTCACTTCTGCAGATTCTGGATCATTAGTCACGGATTATCTCACTGCCAAAACCGAGAATTCACCGACCTGGCAGCGTCTGTTCTGGACCGTGTTAATGGCTTTATTGGCCATCATTCTGTTACTGGCGGGTGGCCTAGAGGCCCTGCAGTCGGCTACGATTATGAGTGCCTTGCCGTTTACATTTATTATGCTGCTGATTTGCTGGGGACTGATTAAGGCCCTGCATCTGGATGTAACGAAAATGCATGCGCTACAAGCTGCACGCATTACCCCACGGGCCATTCAGAATCCGCGTAGCTGGCAACAGCGACTCGGTTTAATTATGCATTATCCGCATACGCATGATGAAGTACGTGATTATATTGATACGATGGTCAGTAAAGCTTTTAACAGTTTTCAGGCTGAACTGAAACGTCGTCACATCCAGGTGAAAATCTTTAAACTGGAAGATGGAATCGAGTTACGTGTCGATCATCAGAATGAAATGAACTTTATTTATCAGGTCATTGCTACCCAGACTTTAGCACCAAGCTTTATGCCAGATGCAGATTCTCCGCAGTCTTATCAGGCAGAAGTCTTTTTAAGGGAGGGGGGGCAAAATTATGATGTGATGGAATGGACTCAGGAAGATTTGATCCAGGACATCATTGACCAATATGAACGTCATTTGCACTTCTTAAGTCTGGTACGTACGCCTGAGTAAACGAAAGTCATAAAACAATAAAAAAGGACGCAATATGCGTCCTTTTTTGATCCAGAATCTAATCAGAAATTAGAAACGGAATTTGGCATTTACACCAATAGTTTGTGTATCAAGTGCTTGGCCTTCAGCATTTGCATTTACATACGATGCGCCAACTGCAACAGCAGGAGTGATGAAGTAGTTTACGTTCGCACCCCAAGCTTTGTCTGGAGAGTTAGCGTAGCTAGATTCCATATAAGATGCACCAACGCTTAATTTAGGGTTGATGTACAAAGTAGTACCCAGGTTGTAAGCAGTATCTTCACCATAAACCAAGCCGCTTTCGAAGCCAAGTGACATGTTAGTGCCGTCAATTGCGCCTACATATTTAGTACGAGCAGTGATTGCATCTTGGTCTTCAGCGATTGTTTGAGACTCAATAGCAGCTTTAGCAACGCCATTGTTGAACATGTTGAAAGCGTCATAAGAAGTTTGGTCTGCAACGCTTGTGTAACCTACAGCTACCAGGAAGTTAGGAATAGGAAGTACACCTACTTCTAATGCATAACGGTCGCCATTGTCATCATTTTGGCCAGCTTTGCTATCAGTGATAGTATGGCTATAAGAAGCGCTTGCATAAGCAGGAACAACTTTAGTTGGGATGTAAGCTTCACCTTTTGCACCAAAAGTATGGTGTACAGTACGATCACCAAATTCTTGTCCGTTTTCGCCGTATGTATAAGCAGCAGAAACATTAGATGCCTGGTTGATGAAAGCTGCTTCAGCTAAAGGACCTTTAGAAGCGTCTACATCTTTGAAGTAGTAAGTACCTTGAACAGCGCCAGTGAAGTCTTTGTCATTCGCAGTGTTGTCGATGTACTCTGACTGACCTTGAACTTCAAATTGATATGCTTGAGCACCGGTCATGGCTAATAATAAAGCAGTGGCTAAACCGAGTTTTTTCATGATATTTACCATTTTGTTACAAAAGATGTACAACAGGAACGTATTGTATTGTGACAATTTATTAAGTCAATCCAATTCGAAATCGCTATTTTTTTAAGCTAAATCATTGTATTAATTTTGTGTAAAATTTAAGTATCAGGCTCGGAAGCCATTTTAGATAAAAACTCTTGTATAACAAAAAGCTAGAATTTAAATATAGATTTTGACTAAAAATTAAGGAGAAATTGTGTGATTATTTAAATCACTTAGTACGATCAATTTTAATTTAATAATCTATTAAAACAATTAATAATCGGTGAGCTAATTCATAAATGTGTCAAGAAGTGCAAGATGTCTGGCGCAACATGTCTTGACTGGATTGCTTAATTTTAGAGCATAATCAGCTCGAGCTTCAGAATGAATGTCTGTTTTTTAAGCTAGATGGGCATGTTTTATAATCTTGACTGAAGCAATCGACTTTACATTTTTGGGGGAATTTTACATAATATGAAAATCAAGTTAGAGTTCACACTTTCATAGTGATTTAGCCTGATTCTCCACATATTTTTGTTTTTATCGGCCCAGCTTTCCCCAAGGTTGGGCTTTTTTTTACCTAAATTTTCTGGAAATCTCAGTTTACGGATTACTTCATAAAAGAAGATGAAAAAACAAGTATAGAAAGCAATCATAGATGTTTCTTAAACGCACCTTAATGGTGCATTAATTCAATTTAAAAATAGCCTTGTTCTATAAAATTGCAAAAAAAAACCTCAATTTCTATAAAGAATTGAGGTTTTTTCGCCAAAATTTGCGGGTAAATCAAAAAATCTGCTGAGGAATAATTTAACTCGCCCTAATGCGGTGCATTATGCACCTAATTGTTGCACGTGTAAATAGTTCAGAAAGCGAGTTTTTTAATTTTCTTATATTTTAAATTATGAAATTTTCATTCCTATTTATGTTTTAGTGATAACAGATAGAAAATCCTGAAAATATAAAGAGCTAAAACCTTTAAGAACATAAGAAAAACCTTCTGAAAATCAACGTAATTGGGAAGAAATATTGATGATGAGCAGACGTTTATTTGTATAATCTATCTACTATTAAATGGGGAGTCCTTGATCTATGTGAAGGACTAAAAATCAAGATGAATACTTTGCGCTCTGAGAAAATCAGCAAACATCTGTACTGGTCGATGTCGATCATTATTTTATGTTTATTGTGTATTTGTATTCCCTTAATTATTGATAGTAGTCAACATTATTTAAAATCAAAACAAACCTATCAGCAGCTTGATGCCTTACAACAGGTCACCGATCTCGCCAATAAAATCTCCCGGGAACGGGCACCCGCCAACAAAGTAATGTCCAGCTCGGTTGAGGAATTTGCCAAACATCAGCAGGAGTTAAGTGATTACTGTCAGGAAGTCGATCAACAGATGCAGATCACGGCTCAGGCACTCGATCAGGTCGGTTTTAATCACCTAAGCCAGCAACTTTTATCTGAGTTAAAGCCTAGTCTGCAATATGGGCGTAAGCAGGTCGATCTCTATACTCAAATACCTCGCCCGGAACGTACTGCACAGGAAATGGATCAGGCCATTCTCGCCATGTTTAGTGCCTGGGAGAGCAGCCGTGAAATTCTGAAAGGAGTAGTGATTGCTTCTGCTACTCCATCTGCACGTTTGGATAATTACATGAGTGAAATCCTGTTTTTATCTGATCTTAGGGATCAATCGGGTCGGGTAGCGTCAAATGTTATGGCTCATGTGACATTTGGAACCCAGATTCCGGAGCAAAACATTACCCGTTCCTTACAGGTCCAGCATCAGGTACGTTATCTCTGGGATATCATTGATACGCTACAGCCTGTTCAGGGCAAAACTGATGAGTTTATTCGTTTACATCAGCGGGTCGGAACTGAATTTATCTAGCAAGGTTTACCGATTGTGGAGCGACTGATTGAAGATAGTCGGCAGCAGCGTCCTTACTATTTAACCGGAACCCAGCTGACTGAAGCTATTGTAGATAAATTTACAACAGTGATTGATTTGCAGAACTATTTACTGCAATACACCAAAGATGTGGCTATTAAGGAAATGCGCCACAGTCTGAATCATTTGATCTGGACGGTGGCCTTATCTGGAATTTCCCTGATTACGGCAATTTTGACCATGATTTTTGCGCGTAAACGCATCTTTATTCCTTTAATTCGCGCACGTAAAATTTTATTTGATTTGTCCACTGGGTCTGAACGGAAGCAAGCACAATCAAAACTAAAAATAGACCGTCCTACTGAATCCTTATTTACAGCAATTCAAAAACTGCAGCATATACTGCAAGAGCGTGAAGCATTAGAATTTCGACTGAAAAATATTGCCCATTCCGATTCCCTGACCGGACTGGCTAACCGTTTTGCGCTCGATGAATATATCCGTTTTATGGAAACGCATCCAACCCAGTTTAAGCGAACCTGCCTGATGATTATTGATATTGATCATTTTAAACAGGTCAATGATCAATATGGGCATATTATTGGTGATCAGGTCATTCAGCTGGTTGCAGAACGCTTAAAAGCCAATGTCCGTGCTTCGGATCTGCTGGTTCGCTATGGCGGAGACGAATTTCTGGTCCTGATTGAAAATATCGAGATGCAGCATGCTTTCATGCTAGCGAATAAAATCCGGACTGAAGTCGCTGAGCATTCTATTCTGACCTCAGCTGATGAAGATATTCATGTATCGGTGAGTATTGGGGTGGCGATTGGCGCAGAGTCGTGGATTGCGTTACTGGAACAGGCCGATGAGGCGTTATTTAAGGCCAAAGCCAAAGGACGTAATGTGGTGGCTGAGGTTTAAACCACTTAACTGAATTTTTTAAACTAAACAATCTGAAGAGTCATAATTTTTATCGTTTATATTGTTAAAAAATAAAGTAAATTTCATTGAAGTTTTTAAAAAATATAAAAATTTAGGGGTTCTTAAAATGAGTAAAAATTGTATTTTCTGTCAAATGGTAAAAGGGGAATTGCCATGTCATTTAATCGATGAAAATGATGATTTTATGGCGTTTCTTACTATATTTCCCAATACATTGGGCGCGAGTGTAGTGATTCCAAAACAGCATTATTCCAGCTATGCCTTTGAACTGAGTGACCAGGTGCTGACAAATCTGATCCTATATACCAAGCAGGTCGCCCTAAAATTGGATCGTTATTTTGATGACGTTGGCCGAACAGGAATGGTGTTTGAGGGATTTGGTGTCGATCATGTGCATGCCAAGCTATTTCCAATGCATCAGACTAAAAATACCCATGAAAACTGGCAGCCAATTAATTCTTCGGTCGATAAGTATTTTGATGCTTATGAGGGCTATATTTCATCGCATGATGCTCGAAGGGCGGATGATCAAGCGCTGGCACAATTGGCTGAAAATATTCGCTCAATCGCATAGTCAAAAATAAAAGCCCCCTCTTTTTAAAAGAGGGGCACTCCCCACTGCTGTCCCATAGTTTGCTTTAAATAAAAAAACCTGAGTCCTAACAGTTAAAATATGAGTGCAAACAAACACTTTAACGACCAGGATTCAGGTTTTGTCACATCAGAATACCGTATTTCATGAGCTAATTAAACCTGTTGTGCGACAGGATTTTGAACAACTTGCTAAAGTACACCATGTTGGACAGAAATTTAGAGCAGCTTCCCGGTGGGATCAGTTTATTGCCATATTGATGTCTCAATTCTCTTGTAGGCAAAGTCTGAGAGATATTCAATCCAATTTGGAGTGCCAACAGGAAAAGCTAAGTCATCTCGGAGCAAAGTCTATTCCCCGAAGCACGCTGGCACGAATCAATGAGCAGCAGCCTGCTGCCTTGTATCAACAGCTATTTTACAAGTTGCTTAAATACTATGACCACTCAAAAGTCGCTCATAAATTTCGCTTTAAGAATCCCTTGTATTCCTTGGATGCCAGTCATATTGACCTGTCGCTTTCCTTATGTGAATGGGCCAAAGTTCACGACTCAAAAGCCAGCATGAAACTCAGTATAGGATTGAATCACAGCAATGATATTCCTGAGTTTGTTGCAGTTGAAAATGGCAAAGAAAATGACATGGTACAAGGCCGCAAATTCCAGTTTCCTGCTGGCAGCATTGTAGTTTTTGATAAAGGCTATGTCGATTACCAATGGTATGCAAATCTGACTGCTCAAAACATTGGATTTGTCACACGTTTTAGGCCTAAATCTGTGTATCAGGTGATCCAGCAACATCCAGTGCTTGAATCCAAAGGTATTCTAAAAGATGAAACCATTCAGCTGAATAGCGCACATGCCCTAAAAAGAAAAGCCCCAGTGTTAAGAAGAATTGAATATAGAGATCAGCAAAGTGGCAAGCACTTTAGCTTTCTCAGCAATAACTTTCATTTAGCCGCCTCCACCATTGCGGCGATTTATAAAGATCGTTGGAAAGTTGAGCTGTTCTTTAAGGCGATTAAGCAGAATCTCAAATTAAAAGCGTTTCTAGGCCGCAGCAGGAACGCAATTCAGACACAAATCTGGATTGCGATGATCGCCTATTTATTGGTGAGTTTCGCTCAACATTTAGGAAAAACAGGTTGGACAGTTCAACGTTTACTCAGAATAATTCAAGTGAATTTGTTTGAAAGAAGAACTTTAAAAGCTTTATTTTCACCCGATAAAATACCCATAAAACAAGAGGAAGCTCATTTGAGCTTCCTCTTGTGAAAAATTGTGGGACAGCAATGGGGCACTCCCTCCTTTTTCAAAGGAGGGTTGGGGGGATAAATTACTTCAATAACGGCTTTAAGAATTTCCCTGTATGTGAAGCCTTAACTTTCACAACATCTTCCGGAGTACCTTCCGCGATAATCATACCGCCACCCGCACCACCTTCAGGGCCAAGGTCTACTACCCAGTCTGCAGTCTTGATCACATCCAGGTTATGTTCAATCACCACAATGGTATTCCCTTTATTGCGTAGCTCATGCAGAATGTCCAGCAACTTGGCAATATCATGGAAATGCAGACCAGTGGTTGGTTCATCCAGTACATATAGGGTTTTGCCGGTATCCCGTTTGGCTAGCTCACGTGCCAGTTTCACACGCTGCGCTTCACCACCAGAAAGGGTGGTCGCTGACTGGCCCAGACGGATATAGCCCAGACCAACCTGATGCAAGGTTTCCAGACGACGATGAATCACTGGAATCGCATCAAAGAAATACATGGCATCTTCAACGGTCATCTGCAATACATCAGAAATATTCTTGCCTTTGTAGTTCACTTCCAGCGTTTCACGGTTATAACGCTTGCCATGACAGGCATCACACGGCACATACATATCCGGCAGGAAGTGCATCGCCACCTTGATCATGCCATCACCTTCACAGGCCTCACAGCGTCCACCTTTCACGTTAAATGAGAAACGGCCAGCGGTATAACCCCGCGCTTTGGCTTCCGGAGTCTGTGAAAACAGTTCACGAATTGGAGTAAACAAACCAGTATAAGTTGCTGGGTTCGAACGTGGTGTACGACCAATCGGGCTTTGGTCAATATCAACGACTTTATCCAGAAATTGCAGACCATCAATCGAATCAAACTTCTCGGCAGTCAGCGTGGTTGCACCATTCAGCTGAGTCGCTGCTAGTGGCAACAGAGTCCGGTTAATCAACGTAGATTTACCAGAACCTGAAACACCGGTGACACAAGTCATGATTCCCAATGGAATGGTCAGATCGACTTTCTTCAGGTTATGCCCGGCAGCACCCATCAATTTGATCTGTTCTTCCGGTTTTGGTGGCTGAACCCGTTTTTTCGGCACTTCAATTTTCAGTTTGCCAGACAGATATTTACCGGTCAGGGAATCTTTATTTTCAGCGAGTTCCTGATAAGTTCCTTCTGCAATCACATGGCCACCATGCACACCGGCACCCGGACCAATATCAATAATATGGTCTGCTGCACGAATCGCATCTTCATCATGCTCGACCACTAAAACGGTATTGCCGAGGTCACGCAGACGAATCAGGGTTTGTAACAGGCGATCATTATCACGCTGATGCAGACCAATCGAAGGTTCATCCAGCACATACATTACACCCATGAGGCCGGCACCAATTTGTGAGGCCAGACGGATACGCTGTGCTTCACCACCAGACAGGGTTTCAGCAGAGCGGGATAAGCTCAAATAGTTCAGACCGACAGATACCAGGAAGTGCAGACGCTCACGGATTTCCTTGAAAATCTTGTCCGCAATTTCACCGCGAGCACCTTCCAGATTAATGTCCTGATAATAGCTCTCGGCCTCGCCAATCGACATGCGGGTAACGTCGGCAATGGTCTTGTCCAGAATTTTCACATTACGCGAGATTTCATTCAGACGTGAACCATCACAAGCATCACAGGCAGCATTAGAGAGATACTGCGCCAGATCATCACGGACATAATTACTTTCGGTTTCGCGGTAACGGCGTTCCAGATGCGGCAAGATACCTTCAAATGGCATCACCCGGTTATGACGGCGACCACGTTCATCAATATAGCTCAGGTCAATTTTTTCTTTACCGGTACCATAAAGGAATTTCTTCTTGGTATTGGCATCCAGTTCATTCCAAGGCGTTTCTAGAGAAAAACCAAAATGCTCGGCTACTTTTTGCAGCATGCCATAATAATACGGACGCTGACGATCCCAGCCACGAATCGCACCTTGGCTGATGCTGACTTCCTGATTGGGAATCAGTTTGTCCGCACTGAAATGGCTACGGGTACCCAAACCATCACAGACCGGGCAGGCGCCAAAGGGATTGTTAAATGAAAACAGGCGTGGCTCCAGTTCTGCCACAGCGCGGTCACATTCCGGACAGGAGTGTTTGGCAGAAAATACGCGATCATCATTTTCGCCTTTCATCCAGGACAGGATCGCAATATCTCCACCGAGACGCAGCGCAGTTTCAAAACTTTCTGCAATCCGGTTACCGAGATCATTACGTACCTTAAAGCGGTCAACTACCACTTCAATGGTATGTTTTTTCTTTTTGTCCAGCTCGGGTGGTGGATCAATTTCCATGATCTCGCCATCAACACGCGCACGTACAAAGCCTTGGCTTTGCAGTTGCTCAAATAACGCTGTGTACTCACCCTTACGTTCACGCACGACAGGCGCTAACAATAACAGCGCAGTGCCTTCTTCCAGTTCTTTAACTGCATCGACCATTTCAGTTACGGTCTGTGCCACCATAGGCAGATCGTGTTCCGGACAGTAAGGTGTGCCTACACGTGCATAGAGCAGACGTAAATAGTCATAGATTTCGGTAATGGTACCTACAGTCGAACGCGGGTTATGACTGGTCGACTTCTGTTCGATAGCAATGGCCGGGCTTAAGCCCTCAATCGAATCAACTTCCGGCTTTTCCATTTGCGAAAGGAATTGACGCGCATAGGCAGACAAAGATTCTACATAACGGCGTTGACCTTCCGCATATAACGTATCGAATGCCAATGAGGACTTACCTGAACCAGACAGTCCCGTAATCACCACAAACTTGTCGCGTGGAATATCAAGGTTCACATTTTTCAGGTTATGGGTACGTGCACCTCGAATACGGATGTGACTTTGGCTCATGCAATGATCCTAGAAAATTCATCAAAAACCTTTATATGATACCGAATGAAAAATGTTCAAGTGCAAATAAAAGTATTTTAAACGTCAAGTTGTGTCGGATATTGGTCAAAAGATCAGTACTAAAGCAACTGGGGGAAAACGTAGATTAGATTTGCTCTTTTCCAAACATCTAATGGATGAAATTTCATGATTTATAACTGCAATAAAATTAGCTTCACTTTCCATCATTTATGGTTCGGATTAAAAATAAAAAAGCCCTGTATTAAACAGGACTCAGTCAATAGAAACTAAAATTAATTATCCAGACCCGGCCATTGGCGTTGTTCATAAGCACTGTCCCAGAACAGCCATTCCAGACGTGCTGCATGGGTATAGGCCTGATGCATTTTTTCTAGAGTATCGGCATCGACCCGCGCTGCCACCCGATCTACAGTAGCAATTACATTGCGTACCGCTGTATGAAAATCTTCCCCGGCATAGGTATCAATCCAGGCCTGATACGGATTATTTGGTGCAGCCTTATCGACAATATCCTTACCCACTTCTGCATAGATCCAGAAACATGGCAAGAGGGCAGCCAGAACCACCGGATAACTTTCTGCCCAGGCCGTTGCCTGTAAATAAGAGGTGTAATGATGGCAGGCTAGAGTCAAAGGTGTATTTTCAAATTGGGTTTTGCTGATGCCAAAATCCTGCATAAAGCCATCATGCAAACTACGTTCGACCACAATGGCAGTTTTAGCTGCTTCACTAAACTGGATCACGTCATCTGCTTCAAAAGCTTTGGCTGCACAGACTGCTAGTGCACGGCCATAGGCCAGCAGATAATGCGCATCCTGAATCACATAATGACTAAAGGCTTCACGGCTTAATGTTCCCTGCGCCAGTTGCTGGTTAAAAGGCAGCGCTAATGTCTTTTGATAAAGTCCGAGATTACGTTGCCATACATCTTGAGAGAAACTCATACTGAAATCCTTAGCAGTTGAAGTCAAAACCTCCAGCACTATAGCAAAGATGAATCTGTTTAAAAGATCAGCAAATCTGAAAAGCAGAAAATACCTAAAAATGGTTCAGGAAGTGCTTTGGTTTATGCGGCAAAAGTTTCATAATTGGGACAACTTTTAGTCTTAGTATTTCTCTACGTTTAAAGAAATGCATTTAATGAAATTTATCTAAGGTCGATATATATGTTGAAACATTTTGGTTTCTCAATCGTATTTTCGATCGTGTGCCTTGGTTTGTCTGCTTATTGGGGATTTACCCATGGTCCGGAAGCGGGCCTGCAAACCATGTTCACAGCACTGACCATTACCGCTATTCTGGCGATTATGGAAGTGTCGTTGTCGTTTGATAACGCGGTTGTCAATGCATCCGTCCTGCGCGGTTGGGATCATTTCTGGAAAATGATTTTCCTGACAGTCGGGATTCTGGTTGCAGTTTTCGGGATGCGCCTGATTTTCCCTGTGGTCATTGTGGCCGTGACTGCGGATATGGGCTTTATGGAAGTGGTGCAGCTCGCCTTAAATGCACCAAAAGAATATTCGGCCAAACTGATGGCACATCATGCCGAAATTTCTGCCTTTGGTGGTGCCTTCCTGATGCTGGTATTCCTAAACTTCTTCCTGGATGAAGAAAAAGACACCCACTGGTTACGCATGCTGGAACGCCGTCTGGCGCATCTGGCGAACGTTCCGGCGATGTCAGTCTTTATTACCCTGATTGCCTTATTAATCATGGATTTCCAGGTTGAAGAAGCGAAACGTCTGGATGTTATTCTGGCTGGGATCTGGGGGATCGTGATTTATATCGGGGTACAGGTCCTAAGCCATATGCTGGGCGGGGAACCGGAAGTAGACGAAGAGGGTAACGCCGTTCGTCATGATGCTGAAGGTGTGCCAACTGGCGTGGTAAAAGCCGGCTTTGGTGGTTTCCTTTACCTAGAAGTACTCGATGCATCTTTCAGTTTCGACGGGGTAATTGGGGCCTTTGCGATTACATCTGACGTGGTAATCATCATGTTAGGCCTGGCTATCGGTGCGATGTTTGTGCGTTCGATGACCATTTATCTGGTCGATAAAGGCACGCTGGATGCTTATATCTATCTGGAACATGGCGCACACTATGCGATTGGTGCTCTGGCATTTATCATGCTGGCAAGCAGTACCGGTGTACATATCCCTGAAGTGGTAACTGGTCTAATCGGTGTGGCTTTCATTATCTGGGCAGTCATTGCTTCAATCCAATATACCAAGCGTCAGTTATTAAAAGCAGGCAAATAGTCCTGTGATCGCTGAACAGAAGCGTAGCTCCGGCTACGCTTTTTTATCCATTGGAGCGTAAAACCTCGTGGTTCAGCACGAGGATATAAGCGACTGGAGTAAACCACATGAACGACACGAAATGTCGTTTTAAATACTTGTACTATAGTCACTATTAAGAAAAATACTGTTAAAATAATTGGATGAAGACACTCAAATTACGCATAAAAGACAAACATTGCAAGGTGCTAAATCAGTTAGCATCCGAAGTAAATTTTGTTTGGAATTATGTCAATGATTTGTGTTTTAAACATCTTCAAAAAAAACAACAATTCTTTTCAGCATACGATATTGCAAAATACACGAAAGGCACATCGAAAGAATGCAACTTGCACAGTCAAACTATTCAGGCAGTGACAGAAGAATTGGTCACAAGACGCAAGCAGTTCAAAAAAGCAAAACTAAAATGGCGTGTCAGTAATAAAAAATCAGCTAGACGTTCACTAGGTTGGATACCGTTTAAAAAGGTTGCAATCAAATATGCTGATGGCTGTGTTCAATATGGTAAACACCAATTCAAGTTATGGGATAGTTACGGTTTAAGTCAATACAGGGTTAAAACAGGCTCATTCGTTGAAGATAGCCGAGGCCGTTGGTATGTATGTCTTGTAGTTGACAATGCTAAAACAGAGAAAACCACCGCTAAAACCTCAATTGGCATAGATTTAGGTTTAAAAGATTTAGTCACTTGTTCAGATGGTGTAAAACTTAAAGCCCCTCAAATCTATCGGAAATATGAACAAAAACTTGGTATTGCTCAACGTGCAAAAAATAAAAAACGAGTGAAAGCAATTCACGCCAAGATTAAAAATGTAAGACAAAACATGCTGCATCAATTCAGCCATAAACTAGTAAAAGAACATGCAGCAATCTTCGTTGGCAATGTGAATGCCAAAGCATTAGCGCAAACCAAACTAGCCAAGTCTGTGTTAGATGCCAGTTGGACAACACTAAGAACCATGCTCAAGTATAAATGCGAGAACGCAGGGGTATGGTATGAAGAAGTCAATGAAGCCTATACCACCCAAACTTGTTCGTGCTGTGGCTCACGCTCCAGTAGTCCGAAAGGTAGAGCAGGTTTAGGAATAAGAGAGTGGCAGTGTGGTGAGTGTGGTAGCTCATGGGATCGGGATGTAAATTCCGCACTGAATATTCTTGCGCTCGGGCATGAGCGTCTAGCAGTAGGAATCCCCTTGCTTTAGCTGGGGGAGGATGTCAATTTTCAGATAGTCCTCATCTTTATTTCAAATAAAATTCATGCATTCCTTTGAGCGGAATGGCCTATAATCTACGCATCAAGATTAACTAACTCGATCGCCAGACTTTATGATGAATGCCTTAGAACGTCGCTCGACCTTTGCCCTGAGCAGTATTTTCGCACTGCGCATGCTGGGGTTGTTTATGATCATCCCTGTATTCTCGGTAGCAGGGCAGTCATATGAATATGCTACGCCGGCACTGATTGGTCTGGCGGTGGGTATTTATGGCCTGACACAGGCCATTTTACAGATTCCGTTTAGCCTGATTGCAGACCGCTATAGCCGTAAGCCACTGGTGGTTTTGGGCTTGTTGCTATTCGCTCTAGGTGGTGCGATTGCTGCAATGTCTGACACCATTTATGGCGTGATCATCGGTCGTGCGATTGCGGGTGGTGGAGCAGTTTCAGCAGTGGTAATGGCCTTACTGGCCGATGTGACCCGCGAAGAAAACCGCATGAAAGCCATGGCGGTGATGGGCATGAGTATCGGCCTGTCCTTTGTGGTGGCCTTTACCATGGGGCCATGGGTGACAGGACTGGTCGGCATTTCCGGTCTGTTCTGGGTGACCACCGTAATGGGCTTGGCTGCGATTGCGATGTTGTTGATGGTCCCTAAAGTTACCCGTCATCATAAAAATTTTCAGCAGGGCTATCTGGAGCAGCTAAAACAGGTCCTGAAAATGGGGGATCTGAACCGTCTGCATATTTCAGTATTTACCCTGCATTTGCTGCTCACAGCCATGTTTATTTATGTGCCATCGCAACTGATTGAAGTTGCTGAACTGCCATTATCGAGCCATGGTTGGGTCTATCTGCCGCTGCTGGTCGTCAGTCTGTTTTTTGCCTTCCCGAGCATTGTACTGGCAGAGAAATATCGCAAGATGCGCAGTATTTTCCTGACAGCGATTGGCGGGATTATTCTGGGTCTGTTGATCATGATTTTTGGCTTTGAATCCAAATATGTGCTGATCGGTGGATTAGGTTTATTCTTTATTGCCTTTAACGTCATGGAAGCCTTATTGCCCTCATGGTTGTCCAAAGCAGCCCCGATTCAATCTAAAGCCACTGCGATGGGCGTGAATGCCAGTAGTCAGTTTCTGGGCGCGTTTTTTGGCGGGATTATCGGTGGACAATTGTTGTTACTCAACAACACTTCGCTCGGTTGGAGTATTTTATCGGCAATTGCTATAATTTGGCTGCTCATGAGTTTTGGGTTGGCTCAACCACGCTATCTTTCATCGCTCGTGCTTCGTCTGCCAGAGAGTAAACAAACAGATGAATGGACTTCTCAACTTTTGGCGATTCGTGGTATTGAAGAGGTTGTGGTCATGTCTGAACAGCAAGTCGCCTTTGTCAAGGTCGATAAACAGCAGGTTGATGATGTTTCGCGACAACAATTAACGCACTTGTTAGGTAAAGAGGTAGCCATTTAAACATAACTCTTATAAAGTAAAATATAGAAATAAATAGGAAGTGTACGTCTGATGCGTGGTGTTAATAAGGTCATTTTAGTTGGTACTTTAGGTCGAGATCCTGAGACCAAAACTTTCCCAAATGGTGGTTCTCTCACTCAATTCTCTATCGCAACCAGCGATTCATGGACTGATAAAAATACGGGCGAACGTAAAGAGCAAACCGAATGGCATCGTATTGTGCTGCATAACCGTTTAGGTGAAATTGCACAGCAATATCTGCGCAAAGGTTCTAAAGTTTATATCGAAGGTTCATTACGTACCCGTCAATGGACAGATCAAAGCGGTCAAGAACGCTACACAACGGAAATCCGTGGTGAGCAAATGCAAATGCTGGATTCTGGTCGTCCACAAGGCGAGCAGGGCGATAATGGTTTTAACCAGCCACGTTTTAATAACAATAACCAGGGTGGCGGTTATGGCAATAATCCTCAAGGTGGTTATGGCTCAGCGCCTCAGCAAGGCGGTTTTAACAATAATCAGGGCAGTGGTTATGGCAACAATAACCAAAATAACCAGGGTGGTTATGCGCCGAAGTCTGCACCTGCTCCAGTAGCAGCACCTGCAGCCGATCTGGATGATGATCTTCCGTTTTAATCCCGACATTAGAAAGGTAAACCATCATCAAAACCCGCCATTTGGCGGGTTTTTCATATCTGGGTTCTTCTATTTTTTCACGGACACCCACATGGTGATCACCGCCCGAAACACAACTTCTTCTGTAGTATCTTTAATTTCTACATTGACCAGATAATCGCTGCCTTCATTCCATATAAAGTTAGGCTCAGCAGGTGTCGCAATTGCAACTAGGTCAGTGGTGGCTTTTTTGACATATTCGACCTGCATACCCTTGGGAATCCAGCGATGGGTCTTTGGAACGGTTGCATCGGTCATGGTGCCGCCTGCCAGTTCAGCCATATTGCACATGGCAATCGCGTGTACAGTGCCTAAATGATTCAGCACGGCACGATGTTTCTTGATGCTCACTGCGCAATATCCAGGCTTTAAATCTTCAAACAGTGGAGAAATACTGCCGAAATAAGGTGCTTTTAGACAAAGTAATTTAGAAAAAAGATATTTACCGACTGGCTTATTTTCTAAGCTGTTCCAGATTTTTAGGGCTTGGCTCATCTATAACTTCCTGTATATTATTTTTAATCAGAATAATATTCTCATACAGAATATTATTCTGTATTGGCGCATCTGACAAAAACCAGACATCAGGCTGCCAGCCTGCTTTTAAAAATAGAGAGGATTTAAATATTAAAGATGCAAAACATAGAATTGCTGGAAAGGATTTTTAAGGGAAGAAGGGCTTTACTCAAACGTCAGATTCTAGAATGCGCATTGACAGAGTTTCTGCGTACAGGCATTGCTGCGACTACGATTGAAATGATCCGTGATCAGGCCGATACCAGTATCGGGGCGATCTACCATCATTTTAAAAACAAGGAGGGGATCATTGCAGCACTGTATATTGCAGCGCTCACAGATCAGTCGGAGCAGCGTTTGCAGGCTTTGTCACAAGTTCAGGGTATTGAACAAGGCATACAGGCGGTGATTCAGAGTTATATCGATTGGGTCGTAGCGTATCCTGATTTTGCCCGCTTTCTTTATGCTGCGCATCATACAGTTCAAAGCAGTGACTTCAAAAAGGAGTTACAGCAGTCGAATCAGCAGCGCAATCAGGAATTAAAGCAATGGCTGGCTCAGCAGGCAGATATCAGTCAATTACAAGCTGTTCCCTTGGAACTGCTGATGTCACTGATTATTGGACCCACTGAAAGTTATTGCCGGAGCTGGTTATCTAGTCGAGTCCACGCCTCTCCCAAACACTATGCAGCAGCCTTAGCAAAATCGGCTTGGCAATCTATACAGCATTTTCAAGAAAGTGAATCCACCAAAATCGATTAAACAAATCAGAAAGATAAAAATAAAAGGAATTATAAATCTAAAAAACCGATAGTTTTTATGAAAAGTTACGGTTTTACCTATTGGTAGTTTTTGCGTATTCTTAACTACATCAAATGAACACACACTTTCACGAATAGATAGGAATAGACTTATGAGTTTAATCAATACTGAAGTTAAGCCATTCAACGCAACTGCTTACCATAATGGCCAATTTATTGAAGTGTCTGAGCAGGACATGAAAGGCAAATGGTCTGTAGTATTCTTCTATCCTGCTGACTTCACATTTGTTTGTCCAACAGAATTAGGCGATCTTGCTGATCAGTATGCTGAATTCCAGAAACTGGGCGTAGAAATCTACTCAGTATCTACCGACACACACTTCACGCACAAAGCTTGGCATGACACGTCTGACGTGATTGGTAAAATCCAGTATCCAATGATTGGCGATCCAACCTGGACTTTGGCGAAAAACTTTGAAGTACTGATTGAAGCTGATGGTCTGGCGGATCGTGGTACTTTCGTGATCGATCCAGACGGTAAAATCCAGATCGTTGAAATCAACGCGGGTGGTATCGGTCGTGACGCGCAAGAACTGCTTCGTAAAGTAAAAGCGGCTCAATATGTACATGCTCATCCAGGTGAAGTATGTCCTGCAAAATGGAAAGAAGGTGAAGCGACTCTTGCTCCTTCAATTGACCTGGTCGGTAAAATCTAATTCGGTAACACTTTATCGAGTTTAAAAAAACCCAGCCCTCAGCGCTGGGTTTTTTATTGTCTACTGCTCATGACTACTTAAATTAACGTCTTATGAGCAACGCTAAAGTTATAAGTAGCTACACAGAAATCTAAGAGTCGAATCGTCTTATATTTGAAATACTGCATTCTAGAAGTACGGTACTGATGACTGCTGATAAAGCTTAAAATAGCTGCATGTTCATCCTATTGCATATAGGAGTAAAAGATGAAAAAAGTCATTGGTGTTTACCATAATCAAAACATGCATTGGGTCGGTGATGGCTTCCCGGTCAAAAACCTGTTTTCCTATGACCGTTTGGGGCAGGCCATTAGCCCATTTTTATTGCTGGATTATGCAGCGCCGTATCACTTTGCGCCAACCACTGAGCAGCATGGTGTAGGTTCACATCCGCATCGTGGTTTTGAAACTGTAACCTTGGCTTATCAGGGGGCAGTGACCCACCAGGACTCCAGTGGCGGTGGCGGTACGATTCAGACTGGTGATGTACAGTGGATGACAGCAGGTGCCGGAGTGGTGCATGAAGAATTTCATTCTCCAGACTTTGCCCAAAAGGGCGGTCTGTTTGAAATGGTTCAACTCTGGGTCAACTTGCCAGCCAAAGACAAAATGACCGCGCCACGTTATCAGGCCATTACTGCAGCTGAGATTCCACGGATTGAAATGGATGAAGGTGCAGGACATATTCGGGTGATTGCCGGAGAATTCGGAGGTCATTATGGCCCTGCGCATACCTTTAGTCCGGTAAATGTCTGGGACGGCGAGCTAAAAACAGAGTATGAAACAACCTTAGATGTACCTCTCGGACATAATGCTTTGCTGGTTGTACTGGCGGGTGAGCTGGTGGTAAATGGCAGTCAAAAAGTACTGGATAGCTCTATTGTCATGTTTGCGCGTGATGATGATCCTGAAATTCAGCTACAAGCCGATCAGGATACTAAATTTCTGCTTTTGACCGGTGAACCGCTGAATGAACCGATTCAAGGTTATGGCCCATTTGTGATGAATACTAAGGAAGAAATTATTCAGGCATTTCAATATTTTAATCAGGGTAAATTTGGTGAAATCGCGGTACAGGCCGAATAATACAATCGGTCTTAAAACAAAGAAGCCTCTGCACAAGCAGAGGCTTTTTTTTCTAATGCGCTGGAATTTCTTGTCGTTTTTACGAGTTTCTGGGATAAATTCATTTTGTTTATCTCTATGAATTTATCTCTTTCTTGTGCTGCATATTATAGGGTATTTCGCAGCCTTTGTAAACCGATGATTAAAAAATCGGTTAATTAAATCATTTGTTTTTTAAAGATTTATTTTTAAATATTTAAATATAATGGCGGTTTAATTCGCTCTATATAAAGACGTTTTTTGCTATTCAAAAAATGTAATTTATTTGTAAAGTTACGTTAACTCAGACTTACGAAAAAAAAGTATTCTGGAAGATTTTAATAACCTATTTGCCGAAAGCATGGTTCATAATTTCTTTTAGTTTTTCAATGACGGATGATCAGATTGGATATCGCAGTAATTGGTAGTGGCATGGCTGGACTGGCTACTGCCAGAATTCTTCAGGACGCAGGACATCGCATTACTATTTTTGAAGCGCTTCAGGGTCGCGGCATGGACAGTCATAGTCTCGAATTTGAAGGAGGCCTCATTGACGCACCTTTACGTGTGATGAATCCTTATCTGTGGAAAAATACCTTAAGTCTGGCGACTCATCTGGGCATTAAAACTTACCCGGTACGTACTTATATGGCCTGTAGCTGGCTGTTTGAAGACCGGGTAGAAACCTGGCTAACCACATCACGTAGCAAGATTGGCAATATTCCGATTATCAATAACCGCAAAGGCATCCAGCAATATGGCTGGCGTCTGGTTAAAGGTTTGCTGCAACTCAAAACAGCCTTGGCAAAATTCTTTAAATCCAAAAATCAGGACATCAGCCTGGCAGAATTTATCAATCGCAATGAGATTGAAGAAGTGTTCTGGCATGGTGCGGTGATGCCGGTGCTGTATACCATCTGTACCTGTAATCCAAAAACCATTGGTGAATGGCCAGCCAAACCTTTATTGATTTTCCTGCGTCAGCTAACGGATGGTGATGCCTTATTACGTATGCAGGGCGGTACTCCGGCTTTGGTAGACAAGCTGATTGAAGGCATTCACATTGAAAGTGGTGCGCCGATCGTTTCGGTAAAAGAGCAGAGCGACAAAGTACTGGTAGAAAATGCAGCTGGTCTGTCGAAAACCTTTGATCGCGTCGTGGTGGCGACACCAACCAATCATATTGATGAATTCCTGGATCATGAGCAGTTTGGACGCGATATCGAGCTGTTAAAGAAATTCAAATTCGAACAGGGCGAATTGGTCATTCACCGTGATAGCAGCGTGATGCCTCCAAAGCGTAAGGACTGGGCTGTACTCAGCTATATGATGGATCGCAAGTTTACCCGTCAGCAATTTACGGTTTGGCTGAATGCGGTTGAACCGAGTCTGGTGGGTAAATCACCGGTATTCCAGACCTGGCGTCCTGTGACTGAGATCGATCCGAAAAAAGTGATTTCCTCAGTGACCTTGACCCGTGCGGTAGTGGATGCCAATACTATCGCTCTCAATAAAGAATTACAGCATCGCCATCTGGAAATGAACCGTAAAGTGTTCTATTGCGGTTCATGGTCATCGGATGGTTTGCCAATTCTAGAATCTGCTGTGACTTCTGCTATGAAAATTGCCGCAATTATGGGGGCACCGTTGCCATTTGAAGGACTTAAACCTAAGATCGAGGTAGCACCCCAACTCGGTTATTGATTGATGCAATGGTTTCAGGCACTTCGTCAGCGTCTTCCTCAACATAAATATGCAATTGATGCATCGTTGCTGGGAGATCAGTCACAGTTGCCCTGGAGCAATCTGGGTTATTGGTGGGCAGGGCAGCAGGATTATGTAGCTGCCTGTCAAACTTTGGCCGACCATTTGGCAGAAACGGTCGGTTTAAATTCAAAGGATAAATTGCTGGATCTGGGCTGTGGCCAAGGTGCCAGTCTGTTGCACTGGCAGCAATACTATCAGGTGCAATATCTGGCCGGTGTGGAACTTCAGCCAGCTTGTGTGGCGAATATTCAACAGCATTTACCTGATCTCAATGCCATCTATCCGGCTTCTTTCCTGCGTTTAAAAGACATGCATTTTTCCCAGCGCTTTGATGTGGTGCTGTGTCTGGATGCTGCCTATCATAGTGCCGTTCCCGAACTTCTAGACCAGGTACGCAGTGTATTGAACGCCAATGCACGGATTGGCTTTCATCATCTGATCTTGTCGGAAAAATGGGACAGCTTGAATGCGCTGCAAAAGCGTAAATATCAGTTTCTGCTGAAATCCGCCGATGTCGATTTAAAAAACCTGATGTCGGAAAATGAGCTTTATCATTGTCTGGAAAATTTTGAATTTAAGAATATTCAGATTGAAGATCTGTCCGAAGCGGTATTTTCAGGTTTTGCTGATTATGTAAATCAGAATTTAAATTCAAAGAAATTGAAACAAAAAGGCAAAAGACTGGATCAGTTTAAAATCCGGATGACGGCAAAGCTTTGCCAGAAGTTATATCAGGATGGGATCGTGCGATATGTACAGGTGACAGCGCAGGCGATCTGAGTATTCAAGGCAAAAGCACAGCTATATAAAAATACCAAGCCCAGAAACATCAAAGCCTCACTAAAAAGCGAGGCTAAGAAAATGGTGCCGGCACACGGATTCGAACTGTGGACCTACTGATTACAAGTCAGTTGCTCTACCAACTGAGCTATGCCGGCGTTGTGGAGTGCATTTTACAGATTTTTCTTAAGGGCGCAAGCCAAAAAATAACCGTTCAATCTTATAACCAATTTTTTATTGCTGATCATTGAAGCATCTTCACTCAGGCATCTACATTTAAATCATGAAATTGCCCATATCAGTGATATGGGCAAGGATAAGGGGTTGATATTTAAAATCTATTATGAGTGAGTTAAAAGGGAATTATCTGCTTTTGAGTATCCGATCCAGGTCTTGTGCGCATTCCTCTAAAGTAAAGGCCATATCAAACTGCATTTGAGGTTTGAGTTCTTGAGCGAGACTTCTCCACTGTTCAATTAGTTTTAGGGCTTTTTGAATCTTATGTTTGTTGACGTCTTTGGCAATGGTTGGGGTATAACCGCCGCGTTTGGCATTTTTGATCTGTTTCATGTAGTTTGCGCTGTTATTCATGTCCACTCTCCGAATAGCAGTGTTTCCACTTTTTTCTAACCCAAATAAGGAAGACTCAAGCAATAACGTTTTCTATCTTTTGGTTTTTATTCTCCTTTTATCCTGTTTTGATTCCACCATAACATAGCGATGATGACAATTAAATTAAGCTATTTTTATGCCAGTTTTAGTCTCCATCATATAAATAAACTAAAAGAAGAACATAAAGTTAAGAAAGTAATAAAAATGGATATATCATGGTTTTATCCAGAGAATTTATTTCAATATATCCCAGCCTATATCTTCACATCTTTAAATCTATCAAAAGAAAAGGCAAGCAATACTCATCTCAAAAATAACCAGTAAAATGAATTATCCTTTTTCAATTCATCTATCCAAGATGCTCACTTTTAGGGTTTTAGACTATAAAAAAAGCCCAATATAAAATTGGGCTAGGGCTTAAGGCTCGACTTCTAGCGGATCACCATCTTCAGGACGAAGATGACGTGTGCCATCATCTGCAGGATCTACACTTGATCCATCCTTAGTAATCGGGTTGTACATTTCGTCCTCTTTTTTATCGTCAGTGAACTCTTCATCTTCGAAATCCAGAGGCTCGTTATCATCATCAAAATTTAGGGGCTTTTCATCATCTTTCATAGCGATCCATCATTTTTTACCAAGATAAGATCATGCTCGAATATTCCTCAGTGTCATTCAACAGCCATCCGGCATCATTTATGTAACTTGTATGGTTATTCTTTTATTTTTAATACATCACCTCATAATTTAGGCAACAAAAAAGGCTCAACCCCTTTAGGATCAAGCCTTTTGCACTACGGTGAACTACCGTAAAAGTCGAATTTGGCGGTGAGAGAGGGATTCGAACCCTCGATACGCTATAAACGTATACACACTTTCCAGGCGTGCTCCTTCAGCCACTCGGACACCTCACCATGGCCGTGGATGATATAGAAAAAAAGCCAGTCTGCCAAGCTTGAAACAATTGATTTGCGGAAAAACTTTGAGCGCAGTGCTATGATTCGCAAAAATGCTTGTTAAAAACGAAGACGATATATGCAAAGCACTGCACAGAAAGCAGCTCTCCCGGTAATTACGCTGGCTGCGCTTGGGGTTGTTTTTGGAGATATTGGAACCAGTCCATTGTATGCACTACGCCAATGTTTTCTGACGTCGCACCTTGCCATTAGTGAAGCTTCGGTGTTAGGTATTTTGTCCTTGATCTTCTGGTGCATCATGCTGACAGTGAGCTTTAAATACGTCACCATCATCATGCGTGCCGATAACAACGGTGAGGGCGGAATCATGTCCTTGCTGGCCCTCAACTTGCGAACCACACGTATTTCTGATGACAAGAAAATTTACCTGATTGCGCTTGGCTTTATTGGGGCATCGCTGTTTTTTGGTGACGGAATTATTACCCCGGCAATTTCTGTGTTATCTGCGATTGAAGGGCTGAGTATTGCCACACCTGTGTTTAATCAATGGTTAGAACCTTTATCGATCGGGATTATTGCAGGACTCTTTCTGGTACAACGTCATGGTACCGGAACCATGGGTAAATTTTTTGGTCCACTGACTTTACTCTGGTTCCTGTCAATTGGTGGTTTTGGTTTGTGGAGTATCATCCAGACCCCGACAGTACTGGCCATGGTGAATCCATACTGGGCCTATCATTTTGTGGTCGATCAGCCTTTTGTGGCCTTTTTAACCATGGGGGCCGTGATTTTGACCATGACTGGTGGTGAAGCCATTTATGCCGATATGGGGCATTTTGGTCGTCTGCCGATTCGTCTAGCCTGGTTCATTATCGTATTGCCATGTTTGTTACTGAATTATGCCGGACAGGGGGCATTATTGCTGCGCCGTCCTGAAGCACTGGAAAATCCTTTCTATATGCTGCTTCCGGAATGGGGCTTATATCCAATGATTGGTCTGGCGACAGCAGCTGCTGTGATCGCCTCACAGGCGGTGATTACCGGGGTGTTCTCCATGGTGAATCAGGCCATTCAACTGCGCTATTTACCGCGTCTGAGCGTAAAGCACACATCAGCCGAAGAACGTGGTCAGATCTATCTGCCATTCATTAACTGGATGCTGTTTATTTCCGTAGTGATTCTGATTTTGCTCTTTGAAAATAGCGCCCGGCTGGCAAGTGCTTATGGGGTCGCAGTCACCATGACCATGCTCTGTGGAACCATTTTAATCAGCATTCTGGCTTATGGTTTCTGGCGCTGGCCAATCTGGAAAGTGGTGTTATTTGCCACACCATTCCTGATGCTGGATCTGGTTTTTGTAGCCTCAACGTCTTTAAAAATTGCATCAGGTGGCTGGGTGCCGATTCTGCTCGGGGCGGCATTATTTACGATTCTGATGACCTGGAAAGATGGTCGTGCACTGGTTCTGAACCGTCTGGAAAAAGATGCGCTACCAATTGACCTGTTTATTAAGAGTATTTCAATCGGTGGAGGCACCAAGTTTGTGCCGGGTGAAGCGATTTTCCTGACCGGAACTCCGACCATTGTGCCGCATGCGATGTTGCACAATATCAAACACAACAAGGTGCTACATGAGCGCAATATTCTGGTAACAGTCATTACCCGGGATATTCCTTTTGTCGGTGATGAAGAACGCATCAAACTGGAAAAACTCAGTGAGCATTTTTATCGAGTCACGATGTATTACGGATTTAAGGATCAGCCCAATATTCCGGAAGCATTGCAGCATGCGTATGCAGAATGGGGTTTTGAATATGACCTGATGCAGATCAGTTTCTTTATCTCCCGGGAACGGATTATGCATACGGTAGGAGAGGGAATGGCACCTTGGCGGGAAAAACTGTTTGTTTCCATGCAACGTAATACCAGTCCAGTCAGCGACTTCTACCAGATTCCGACCAACCGGGTGGTTGAACTGGGTAGTCAGATCGAGATGTAAAAATAAAAAAACCAGAGCTAGGCTCTGGTTTTTTAGGGGAGAGAATTTAGAAAGCTTTATAACAAATTATTGTTCTGTTGCTTCTGTCTCAGCTGTCTCAGCGGGCATTTCAGGGGCGGCATTTAAAGGTGCATCTACTGCAGGATCGGCTTCAGCTTCTACTGCAATTTCAGTTTGTTCAGTCATCGCAGCCGCTTCAGGTGCAGCAGCTTGCTGTTCTTCAAGAGCTGGTTGCTCTACAGCTTCACCCATAGTCATTTCCTGTTCTGTAGCAGGGGCTGCTGGCTCAGACTCAAGATTGGCTGGAGCTGGATTGGTATCCGGCATTTCTGGTTGTGCAACAGGTGCATCAGGCATGCCTGGTGTTGGCATTGGCTGATTTGGCATTGATTGTTGTGGCTGCTGGCCTGGCTGAGCAGGTGCAGACATTGGCTGGTTTACCAGACGAATCTGTCCAGAGTTCACCAGGCTTTCCAGTGAGGCTTGCTGACCATTTACAGTGGTACTAATTTTAGCTTTAGACAAGCTTTCAAGTGTTTCACCCGCTTGTACAGGAGGCTCAGCGAATGCGCCGGCACTGATCACACTTGTAAATATTCCGAGACCTAATAACTTAGATAGTTTGGAATTCATAAATTAACTCCATTGCTAATAATTGTACGTAATTTGAGTAGTCAAATAGCTTTGCACACTCAAGAAGAGGTCACAATCAAAGCTACTTAAAGGTTAAAAAACCGCGCTGAAAGCTCACTAAAAAAACGACACTTTGTTACAAGATTTAAGAATATAGGGGTAGATTGTGTAATTATTAGGCAAATAAAGAGGGTAAGATATACTTCATATACACGGCTTGTTAAGCTCGCAAAACCCCCGATTTTGATCTTAAAAGCACGTGTAGCATGGCAAAGAAGCAGCGTAAGTCAAAGAATTCAGTTTTTCAGTTTTTTAATGAAAATAGCGTGAAAGTGATCCTGGCAATGGTTGCTTCCGGGAGTTTTGCGATTGCGTTTGGCCAGGAAAAAATCAGTCAGTGGATTTCTCTGCCTTCTACATCGAATTCGAGCTGTCTGGAACAGTTTTACCGGGACATCCCGCCTTACCTGATGAAAGACAGCCTGAAAAAAGACAGTTATTCACTGTGTTTTAATGGCTTTAATGTGGGATATTCCGGTGTATCCAAAACGCCACTGTGGGTGGCGGAGGCATTAACACCGAAGCGTCTGAGCCAGAAAATTCCACGTGAAGACAACTTCCATGAAGAAACACGACTAAATGCTGCTCATCGTGCGACTTTGGCTGACTATCGTGGTTCAGGCTATGACCGTGGCCATATGGCGCCAAATGCAGATATGCCAAATAAAGCTTCACAGTCTGACAGTTTCTCGCTGGCCAATATGGTCCCGCAGGCACCAAAGAACAATCAGCAGGTTTGGCGTGAGCTGGAAGAAGCGACCCGTGCCATTGTGACCAAGCAGAAGCAGGACGTGTATGTAGTGACCGGGCCAGTCTTTGCTGCCAAAAAGCTGAAAACTATTGGCAAGGGTGTAATTGTACCAACTGCCGTGTATAAAGCGATCTACATGCCGAAAACTGGTGCCATTGGTGCCTACTATGCTCCTAATGATAACTCGCTCAAGGTTCGCATTGTCAGTGTCTGCTATTTGGAAGAGCAGCTTGGCATTAACCTGTTTCCTCAGTTAACTGAAGAACAGAAACGCAATACCTATCATCTGCCACTGACTGCAAATGCTGTGAAGGCCAACCAGAAAATTGCTTATTCGAATTGGGATGCAGAAAGCCAGTGTGCTGAAGACGTGCCGAAAGAAGATCTGGAAAAACTGCAGCGTGAGTTCAAGCCGTTAGCCTCAAGTTCAGCCAGTACAAGCAATACCAGCTCATCAGTTAATAAGAACGGGATCGATCATGATACCCAGGACACGATTGTTAAACAGCTGATTGAGGCCTTGTTGCAATACATCCTGCAGCTGCTGAAATAGTGAAAAGGAGCTTGCTGTAAAAAGCAGGCTTCAGGTAGCATGCTGAAGACAGGTGAGTAAAAATAATAAAACAGAGTAGGAATTAATGTTTAAAGCATTTGAAAATGGAACCGAATCCCATGCGATTCATGATCTGACAGTTGAGAATGATCTGGACTGTGTCAGTCTGTATGGCAATCTGCAAATTACCAAAGACCAGGCTGGTCTCAAGGCAGCCAAAGTCTTGCAGGCACTGTTAAATGATATTGTGCAGCAGCTCGAAGAAACACCGGATCTGCCAGAAAAAATTGAACGCAATGATGCGGATGAAATTGAAAATCCATTTTTATAGAAATTTCTTAAAAACACTATTCCGGCTAGAAAAAAGCTCCTTGGATGAGGAGCTTTTTTATTTTATTCAAATTTTTAAATCTGATATGGGACATTAATCTCTGCGGTAGCAGGATAGTCCAGAAATTTTTCCTGCACTTGAGTTTCCAGATATTCTGAGCGCCATTGTTGTGGGGTCTGAGCTGTCCATTGCTTGAAGGCACGCTGAAATGCGCTCTGCTCAGAATAGCCAAGCAGCATGCTGATTTCCTGCAGACTCAGATGAGGATCTTTCAGGTATTGCATGGCCATCATGCAGCGGATTTCCTGCATACGTTGCTGATAGGTTTTGCCCTGTTTCTGCAAATGGCGTTGTAACTGACGCACGGAAAAATTCATCTGTTTGGCTATATGCTCGATCTGGAACTGGTTTTTTTGCAGGCCCACCAGAATCGCCTGCTGTAACTGCTGGTCAACCTGGGTGGAATTGGGGAATTTTTCCAGTAAAGCTTCAGCTTGTTGTTTCAGAAGCTTTTGTAGGGTCTGATCACCCTGTTTTAAAGGCGTAGACAGCTCGCTGACCGGCATCAGGACTTGAGTCTTGGCTTGACCGAAACGAACCTTGCAGCGGAAATACTGTTCATACAATGCTATATTTTTGGGTGTTGGATGCTGAAAATGCACTTCATGCAGATGCAGATGATTATTATCCAGAATATTCGATTTAATAAATTCGATCATGAGTGCAATCGCGATTTCATCGGTCAGTTGCGTACTCATCTTAAAAGGAACCTCACCCCAGGCAATCGAAAGATGATCTCCTTGCCCCTGGATTTGTAGCGGGCTACCATCATAGATCAGGCGATGGTAGTCATGATAGCGCATGAAGGCTTCACCCAGCGTGTCACTGGAAAGTGCCAGATAACCGATAATCCCGAGATGTTTAGTCTCGACCAGTTGCGCAATTTCCAGGCCCAAAGCCGGGCGCTGCAGCTGTTGATCAAGTGTCGTCAGCAGATCACGCCACAGAGTAAAATCAAAGCGTTCCAGATTTTGAATGGCCAATAATTTCTCAGGGACTTCGAGCTGTTTCAGCTGATAATAGTCCAAAAGTAAATGTCCTAAACCACCGTATATCGAGCCTACGTAGTTTTTTAGAACCAGCATTTTTTAATTCTTTTATTTTGTCGTATTTTGTCAATCATATTGAATATTTTGGTCAATATCTAGTCTTTTACTTAGCCTATATTGAAAAATAGACCAAGAGGTAAAAGATCATGTGGAAAGGTTTTCTGGCAGGACTCGTCGTAGCCAATGGCTTTGAATGGTTTGCGCATAAATATGTACTGCATGGTACGCATCGGGCAGGGCAGACACGTTATAGCCCAGTGCCGGACAGCATGCGTTCACATTGGGAACATCATCGTGAAGTTCGCAAGACCAGATTTTCTGATTATGCCTATGTGGAAGGTTTGAAAAACTGGCGAATCCGCAATGAAATCGGTTCACTGGCCGTCGCAGCAAGCGTATTCGGGCTGGCTTTTTATCCCTTGTCCAAGGGCATGTTTCTGGCCACGCTATATAGTGCAGGCAATTATTTTTATATGCATCGGCGGGCACATCTGCAACCAGAATGGGCCAGAAAAAAAATTCCCTGGCATTATGATCACCATATGAACAGTAACCAGGATGCCAACTGGTGCGTGACCAAGCCCTGGTTTGATTATTTGATGGGAACTCGGGTGATTTCTTCAGCAGATTTACAGGAAAAAAATCCTCTTGGTATTGCGTTGCCGGAACAGATCTCTACGCGCTTAACCCACTTAACCCAGCGTTATTTCCCGGCTAAATGGGCTAAAGATCGTGATTAAATAACTTAAATTTCGAGTAATCTGCCACATAAAATGTTAACTATTTCTCACTTTGGTTAGCCCTGTCGTGATTTGTCAATAAATTCTGCATATATTGTCAATATTGTGCTCAGGATTTCACCTATATTTGCGTCTGTTGATGATTGAAAGTCTTATCAACCTGCATACAGATTGAGTTATATTGTAAATGTCAAAGATACCAAGTGCTGTAGTTCTTCTTGGTTTTTATAGGGAGTCGCAAGACTCCTTTTTTTTGTCCAGAATTTAAATGATTTCTAAGAATAATGCATAAAAAAAGAGCGTGATATTCACGCTCTTTTTCATTTGAAGGCTGTCGTTTAAAGACGCATTTCAATGCCTTGAGCAGCTAGATAAGCCTTGGCTTCAGGAATGGTATGTTGGCCAAAGTGGAAAATAGAGGCGGCAAGTACTGCATCGGCACCACCATGGATAATCCCGTCAGCCAGATGCTGCAAGTTGCCTACGCCACCTGAAGCAATCGTCGGTACAGTCACACGGTCATTAATGGCACGCATGAGTGGAATGTCATAACCTGCTTTGGTGCCATCGGCATCCATAGAGGTAATTAACAGTTCGCCTGCGCCATAGCTGGCCATTTTCTCTGCCCATTCCAGGGCATCAATGCCGGTCGGTTTGCGTCCGCCGTGGGTAAAGATTTCCCATTTATTCTCGCCAGTTTTTTTGGCATCAATCGCTACCACGATACATTGCGCGCCAAAACGCTGTGAGGCTTCCTGTACAAACTCAGGATTGAAGACTGCTGCCGAGTTAATACTGACTTTATCTGCACCTGCATTTAACAGTAGACGAATATCTTCCACTTTACGCACGCCACCGCCTACAGTAAGCGGTACGAATACAGATTCAGCCATACGCTCAACGGTACGGTAAGTGGTGTCGCGTCCATGATGTGTAGCGGTAATATCAAGGAAAGTAATTTCATCGGCACCTTGTTCATTATAACGGCGTGCCACTTCTACCGGGTCACCCGCATCACGAATATCAAGGAACTGAACACCCTTGACTACGCGACCGTTGTCGACGTCCAGACAAGGAATAATACGTTTAGCTAGCATAAATTTTTCCAATTATTACAGCCGATTATGAAACTCACCCACGCAAGCGCTACACCTTGGTAGATGGAAACGGTATTCTAGCAAAAATATGTAAGTTTTTTCGCAGGTTTTCTATGTCGGTTTATACCACTTTGACTTTAAAGGAAGTTCAGGATTTTGCAGCACCTTATGGACTTGAGGTGATTGATCTGATTCCCATTCAAGGAGGTATCCAGAATACGAACTATTTTCTGGTCTGCGAAAACCAGCAATATGTGCTGACTGTTTTTGAAGATATGGATGAACAGGCCGCTGGAGAACTGGTGCCGGTCTTGCAGCATCTGGGTCAGGCAGGTCTGGCCGTACCGGTGCCTTTATCCCACTCAGGCAAAGCCATTCATACGCTAAAAAATAAGCCGGCACAAATTGCACCACGCATGATGGGCGAGCATCCGATGCCATCTACCGTTGCGCAGGCGGAAGCGATTGCCATTGCTCAGGCCAAAATGCATGTCGCACTGAAAGATTTTAAACTTGAGCGTGCCTTTGTCCGTGACCATGCCTACTGGTATAACGTAGCACAGGAAATTAAACCGAGTCTGAACGCAGCAGATAAAGTCTTACTGGGTAAACTTCTGGGCTTGTATGAAGCTTTAACCGCAGTATATCCGGATCGTCCACGTGGCTTTATCCATTCGGATCTGTTTCGTGACAATACCCTGTTTGAGGGTGATCAGCTGAAAGGAATTCTGGACTTTTATGAGCTGAATAAAGATGAATTCCTGTTTGATATTGCGATTACTTTAAATGACTTCTGTACCAATTATCCGGAAGTCACCTTAAATGAAGAAAAGGCCAATGCCTTTTTAAAAGCCTATGAAACTGTTCGTCCTTTAACTGCAGATGAAAAATCATGTCTGGAGCTTTACCTGGCGATGGCTGCGGGCCGTTTCTGGATGATGCGTTTACAGGTGGCACAGAAAAATGCTGCTGAAGGCCGCACCGGTGAAGATATTCTGCAAAAAAATCCGGAAGAGATGCGTAACATGCTGATTGAACGTTTAAAATTCGTGACAGCTTAAATTTAGAATAAACAGGAACAGGCAAAATGCGCGATCAGGGACGTTTAGTGGAATGGTTTGATGACAAAGGCTATGGCTTTATTCAGCCTAATGATCCGGCCAAAGATCGCGTGTTTTTGCATATCAAGGATTTTGCCCGTCCCGGTCCACGGCCAATTGTTGGTTGTGCGCTGGATTATCTGGTGATTCTGGATGAGCAGGGACGCTATCGTGCCCAGCAGGTTATGTACCTGAAAGCATCGCAAACCAAAACTGCAAAAACAAAAACTAAAACATCAGGCCGAAGTCAGCCAGAAAGACTACAGCCGATGCAGGTTGCTTCTGTGGCCTATATTCTGGTATTAGCGGGACTAAGTTTAGCCGGCTTGTTGAGTGGAATGATCCTGTTGCTGGTGAGCCTGATGAATGTCCTTAGTTACTGGCTGTATGCCCAGGATAAGGAAGCGGCACAACTGGGCAATCGCCGTATTCCGGAAAACACCCTGCATCTGGTGGCTTTTCTGGGAGGATGGCCGGCAGCCTGGCTGGCACAGCAAAAATTACGGCATAAAACACAAAAACAACCCTTCCGGCAAATTTATTTTTGTACTATAGCTTTTAACATCATTTTGATTATATGGCTGATTTCTCCCTTCAACAGCCTGAATATCTAGAAATAACCACAGGAGCGTAGATGAACTATTCAATTGATAAAGACTCAAATCGCACGCTAACCCTGATTCTTTATATCTTATATATCGTGGCCATTTTTAGTGGTGGCTTGCTGGCAGTGATTGCACTGATTATTAACTATGTGAAGCGCTCGGATGTACGAGGTTCGATTTTTGAAAGCCACTTTACCTGGCAAATCCGCAGTTTCTGGTGGTATCTGTTCTGGAATATTGTAGCCTTTGTGCCATTCCTATTCCTGTTCTTTACCCATGAAGATCCGGACCTGTTTGCGGGCGTCGCTTTTGGCGCATCCACTTTCTGTCTGGTTGTGGTTTTTGTTTCCTGGATCTGGATTGTCTATCGCGCGATTCGCGGCATTATGCGTCTGAATGACAATCGACCGATGTATACCAAATAAGATTAGCTATATTTCTCTAGATAAAAAACTCCCCCTTTTCTAAGAGGGGGAGTTCATAAGCTTAGGAAAGATCTTCCTTCAACTCTTCTATTTTTTCTTTTCTGAAAAACTTTGGTTTCCACTCACTGGCAATCACCCCAAGTACCACCATCAATCCGCCTAGAAGTGCCAGCGCAGGCAAACGTTCTCCCGCCATACGTCCAAATAAACTTGCCCAGATCGGTTCACCCGCATAAATGATCGCAGCTTGAGAAGGATCTACCATTTCCTGTGCCCAGTTCATTACCAACTGAATACAGGCACTGGCAATACCGAGACCGACCAAAATACCTGCCAGATGCCAGTGAAAGTCAGGTAGCTGAGATTCACCCAGTATCGGTGCTATCAGAAAACAAAATAGCGAGGCAAAAATGAGTTGTAGCACGGTGACACGCCGGGTATTCACCTTCGGAGCAAAATGACTGATAAAAATAATCTCAAGCGCAATGGCAATTGAACCAAGTAAAGTCAGCGCCTGACCAAAATTCAGCTGGATGGCACCAAAGCCATTACCGGTTAAAAAGATCAGACCGAGAAAGGCAAACAGGGCACCGACCCAGGTCATGAAATGCGGTTTCTTACGAAATAGCAGCCACAGCAGTAGAGGCACTAAGGGAACATACAGCGCAGTCAGAAAGGCCGATTCACTGCTACTAATCGTTTGCAGACCCACCGTTTGTGTTCCATAACCGATCGCAATCACAGCCCCAATGATGGCGCCCGCTGCCACTTCTTTAAGTGTCATGCCTTTCAAGTGCTTCAGGGACAGCACAGTTACGGCAATTGCCGCCGCTGCAAAGCGTAACCCGACAAAGATCACCGGACTACTGAAATTCAGGCCATATTGTACGGTAATAAAACTGCCACCCCAGATGATGGTAATCAGGATCAGAGCAAGTTGAGGAACTTTCGTCCTCCAGGTAGAGGGTGTTTGGGAAACAGATGTCGACATGGGAGAGAGGATCAAAAAATTGAACAATAAAAAAAGAGGTCCACAGACCTCTTTTTCAGCAGATGCTATTATAGCGCTTCTTGTTCATCCAGCAATAATTGTGCTTCACGCAGATTTAAAGTGCCTTCATAGATCGCACGACCGGTAATCGCACCTAAAATGCCAGGCTGATCTTTCAGGTTACGTACATCATCCATATTGGTTACGCCACCTGAAGCAATCACAGGCAGACCTGAATATTGTGCCAGATGTACGGTTTGTTCGATGTTGACACCCTGCATCATGCCATCACGAGCAATATCGGTATAAACAATACTAGACACGCCTGCATCCGCAAAACGTTTTGCCAGATCAGTCGCTTTTACATCAGTCACATTCGCCCAGCCATCCGTTGCCACCATGCCGTTCATGGCATCGATACCCACAATAATATGGCCTGCAAATTTTTTGCATGCTTCTTCTACAAATTCAGGATTTTGCACTGCTTTTGTACCAATAATCACAAAAGATACACCTGCTTCCAGATAATGCTCGATAGTTTCCAGTGAGCGGATCCCGCCACCAATCTGGATAGGCAATTCTGGCTGTGATTTGGCAATGGCTTCTACCACTGGCTTATGAATAGGTGTACCTGCGAAAGCACCATTTAAATCTACTAAATGCAAGCGGCGAGCGCCTTCATTTACCCAATGCTGTGCTGTTGCCACCGGATCGTCAGAAAATACGGTATCGTCTTCCATACGACCTTGTTTTAAACGGACACATTTGCCATCTTTCAGGTCAATTGCAGGGATGATCAGCATGCTTTCGCTCCTTGCTCAATCTTTAGAATGAATTACAGTGAGTTCATCTTAGCAAATAAAGTCGAAATTTCTAACTCTTAAACGGTATGAAAAAAGAAAACCTGTCTGAAGATATGCTGGAATGACAGGATTTTATTCTTCAATTTTTTTATTTATTCCAATACTCCTGAGGGAGTCTGATATCAAAATGATATTTCGCTAGAAAACTTATCTTTTGTTCGTTCAAATTTTTGAATGCGGGCGAATTTTCAATTTTAGTGAAGTATTGGGAACTTCCTTGGGACCCAAGCCACGGTGCAGCAATTCTTCAAAGACCAGTAAAGGTGCATAGGCATCTGCAGCCGCATATTCAATCTGTGCCTGACTGAGATGTTTTTTCGCCCAGTTCGATGTCGTAACCCGTTTCGATTTAGGAAAATTCACCTGAAATAGCAAAGCCATCGCATTTTTTAGTCCAAGAGGATTTTTAATGCCGAATGCACCAAAGCACTTTGACAGTTCAATCACACTGTTCAGCTCAATGCCTCTTTTACGGAAGAGATGCGCATCATTTTTCAGGCCAAAACCAACTTTAATCTGGTCACGATTGGCAAAAATCGGTTTCAGAAAATCCCAAATGGCAGTATTCATTTGAAACAGGTAGGCCTTTTCCAGAGTGGACAGCTGAATCAGATGCGGACCAGTGGACACTTCACCGACCTTGAAGGTCGGTTTGGACTCAGTGTCCAGACCAAAGACCGCGATCTGCTCAAGTTCTTCGCGTAGAGCTTCACATTGCTGAATACTGTTAATCACCACAATATTTTCAGGCGCGATATTTTGAAAAGGTGGAAAAGTCGCTATTGCCTCTTTACTCGGCAGAATATCATTAAGTTGGGTATCCATGATTAAAGCATCTTCCATTGATGAATATTCAGGTTGAATAGAGCATACCTTAGAGAAGGAAGTTTGGATGTGAATTATTTTTCAAAAATAAAATTTTAAGCTGTAGCCGATAAAAAAAGCCCGCATGATGCGAGCTTTTTGAATGTATTGGATTAGATATTCCAATCCACAAAGTTTTTTAGCAATTGAAGGCCTGCAGTATGGCTCTTTTCCGGATGGAACTGGGTCGCAAACAGGTTGTCTTGATGCAGGGCAGTACAGAAATCAATACCATAGTTACAGGTTGCTGCCACGATGCTTGGATCTTGGGGTTCCACATAGTAACTGTGCACGAAATAGAAACGGGCATCCTGAGCAATGTCTTTCCACATCGGATGGCTTGGATCGGCCTGATGTACCTGGTTCCAGCCCATATGCGGCACTTTTAAACCCGCCATTTCCGGGAAGTGTTTGACTTCACCTGCAAAAATACCCAGTGCATCAGCACCGCCATTTTCTTCAGAGCGTTGCATCAAGGCCTGCATACCGACACAGATCGCCAATACCGGTTTGTTGAACACGGCATTACGCACGACTTCATCAATTCCGGCTTCATGCATGCCTTGCATACAGTCACGCATTGCACCCACACCCGGAAAAACGATTTTATCGGCTTGGGCGATCAGTTTTGGATCATTGGTTACATCTACCGTTGCACCGACGTGTTCAAGTGCTTTGGCTGCTGAGTGTAGGTTTCCCATGCCATAGTCAAGAAGGGCAATACGGGTCATTACAAGGTACCTTTGGTTGAAGCAACAGTATTCGCAGCACGTGGATCAACTTCACATGCCATACGCAGTGCACGGGCAAACGCCTTAAATACACTTTCGATCTGGTGGTGACTGTTTTTACCTTTCAGGTTATCAATGTGCACAGTTATCAGTGAGTGGTTGACAAAGCCCTGGAAAAACTCAGAGAACAGGTCTACATCAAAACGGCCAATCATGGCGCGGGTAAATGGAATGTCCATGAACAGACCTGGACGGCCAGACAGATCCACCACCACACGGCTTAAAGATTCATCAAGCGGCGCATAGAAGTGTCCATAACGACGTAGGCCCTTTTTATCACCCAAAGCCTGAGCGAACGCTTGACCTAAGGTAATACCACAGTCTTCTACGGTATGATGGTCATCAATTTCCAGATCTCCATCACAATGAATATCAATATCGAACAGACCATGTCGCTTGATTTGATCAATCATATGATCTAAAAATGGAATACCAGTGTTTAAAGTGCCTTGACCAGTACCATCGAGGTTCAAACGAACTCGAATTTTGGTTTCGTTGGTATTTCTTACCACTTCACTGATACGATCTGTCATAGACACGTTCCTCAAATACGTCAAAATGATTGATGTAGAAAATATTTTCGCCGTGACGACGTCACCGCATATTAGATTGCTCAGGAGGGTTTATCAATGCCTATTACCGTACATGCTTATACTTCTCTAGAAAACGACGAAGTGCGCAGCCAGCTTGAGCGACTGTATGACACTAGCCCTGAATTTAGTGATGGGGCAGATGCCATTGAACATCTAGAGCAAAACCTTGCACAGTATACCTTACTTTATACCGCAGAATTTAACACCAAAATCATCGGTGCCATCTGGTGCACGGGACAAGGCGAAAGCCGAACCCTGGAAAATATTGTGGTGCATCCGGCCAACCGTGGACGCGGGGTTGCAGAAAGGCTGGTGAGTGAGGCATGCCGCATGGAAGAGGAAAAAGGAGTAAAAGCATTCGTACCGGGATGTGGAGCCATTCACCGCTGTCTGGCAAATCTTGAAAAAATTTAAATACAGATAAATTTCAAGCAGCCTTCGGGCTGCTTTTTTTGTAAATACCGGATTCAATTTGTTTTATTAGTCAGGTATTTGCTGAGAATATTGAAAAATATTGCTGTATAAACATGCAAATCGATGGAAAAGTAAACATTTGATGATTTTTATACGTTATGTACTTGACGATTAAGAGCTGAAACTGTTTAATACGCGACATCGGCGTGATAGCTCAGTTGGTAGAGCAACGGATTGAAAATCCGTGTGTCCCCAGTTCGATCCTGGGTCTCGCCACCATATTCAAAACGATTTTAAAGTTTTCAATCCCTGATCCCATCAGGGATTTTTTTTAGGCCAAAATTCAGACACTCAATCTTTTTTTTCATAATTTCGATTGACTAATGTGTCTAGATACGGCTTAATACACCGCATCGGCGTGATAGCTCAGTTGGTAGAGCAACGGATTGAAAATCCGTGTGTCCCCAGTTCGATCCTGGGTCTCGCCACCATATTCGAAAAAACCTCAAACATTGTTTGAGGTTTTTTTTCGCCTGTGATTTTTGATTCAGCCTAAGAATTAACTTATTTTGCCATTCATCTGAGCAAGAATGAGTTCTCTAAATAATCAAGGTAATCTAATAGATAATTAAATTAAATACAGACTTTAGCAACCGGTGAAGGCATTCAGGTTGTGAAATTTGAAGTAGGGGAAAGCCCATGAATAGTCTAAAAACATCTTTATTTGGGATTCTGTTAGGTACATTGAGCATAGCAGTGCATGCGGAAGAACAGAAACCGGTGCTTACCTTGCCGACGATGACCATTATGGCTGAACCTGAAATGAGTAATGAGACTGGCTATGTCCCATTTATTGAGAATGAAGCCAATCGTCTTGCCTTGCAGCATCAGGTAATCCGGGGAACCAAAGATGCAGAAAATTTCATGGTCAATCCAAATGTGCTGGCAAACCTCGATATCAAGCCGACCCAAGCTCCAGATTTGAGTTTACTGTCACCTGCACTGCAACAGTATGTGATGACCATTGCCCAAGGCTTACAATCCAGTGATCCAACCCAGGGACTGTATACACTGCTGGAGAATGTCGGGATCGATCGTAGCAGCAGCATGCAGCCAGGGCGTGGCCTTCAATTACAGATCAATCTAGACAAGGTAAATCTGGGCTTATTAGAAAACTACAATAATCCATCTCCTGTAGCGCAATTTCCAAGATCTCCTTAAAAGGACGAGTCAGTAATACAAATCAATCCCCGCAAATCGGGGATTTTTGCTTTTTTAAATTTAACTTCTGATTCATTTATATTTTTTAGGAGCTTTGTTTCTGATTTGCTGGTTGGCTTTATGAGGGTGTAATGGATTCGATTGACCGTTTATCAAACTTAACAATAAGAAGCTGTATTACTTGTAAGATTTAATCTGACGCTTTCCCTTTTCCAACCGAGGGGTAATAAGATGAATCTCCTAAAATCCATTCAAAGCTTGGGCCTGATGCTGACCTGTACTGCTTTTACTCTCCCTGTATTGAGTCATGCAGCTCCTGCTCATTCTGAAGCAACCATACTTCCCACCTTAACTGTCATGGCAGAGCCTGAAATGCGTGCTGTAACGGAAATTACGCCTTATCAGGAAGGTGCCAGCCAGCGTAAGGCTTTGCAGATGCGCCTGATGAAAATTGAACGCGATATCCAGGCTTATAGTGTCGATGGTGATGTCGTTACAAATATTGACATGGGAGCGGCAGCGCCTAATCCAGATCTGGACAGTCTGCCTACTGTATTCCGGGAATATGTACTGGCAGTAGCACAAGGCTTGCAGTCCTCAGATCCAAGAAATGGAATCTATGTAATTCTGCAACCTTTCGGTATTGACCGGAATGCCACCAATGTACAGATCGTCCTGGAACAGTTTGATCCAAATCGACTTGAGCTTAGTCTGCCTTTTGGTTCGCGCTAGCACACAATCCGATGGGTCAGGCTGATCAGGTCAGTCAGTTTCGGTATAGCCAGATCACGTCATGAAGAAAGGAAGTCTGAAAACTTATTTCCTTTCTTCAGGCTTTTTACTGGATTCATTTTTTCAGTATTGAGGAAGCACGTTCACAAATGTGAAAAGCTCTATGTCTTGAATTATGCTGGAAAAATAAGCATAGTGTAAAAAATCAACAAGATCTGGATGACAGACCTGGAGCGTGTAGATGCCCCGTGTTTTTATGATTATCGCTGGAGTGGTACTGGCAATTTTGATCTGGTTATTTTATCAAAATTCTGTAGAGCAGAAACAGCAGGCCGATTTGCAGGAATATGAAACGGTACTGGAAGAAAAAACTGGATCTATTTTGCAACAGGCACAGGATTGGTCTAAACCGATTCAGATTGATCTGGAAGATGATCGTCTGGACGGGGATTATGCCGTAATGGCCCAGTTTATTCTGGGTCAGATGCGTGATCGTGCCGAGGCTCGTAATCAGTATTTACGTGACCTCAAAGCAGCGAACTGGGATCGTTTTCTGGACATTGACCGCTTAGCCAAAGATCAGGCCCAAGGCTATAAAGAAACCGAAGCCATGCTGAAGCGCGTGCATGAAATTGTCGATGGCTATGAGCAGACAATTCAACAGCGGGCAACCCAGCAGTTAGAGCAGGTGAAACAGCTGGATATTAAAAATCGCTATCGTCAGCAACTGGCAGATAATCTGAAAGCCAATCAGCAGCAGGATAATGCCCATGCAATTTTTGAAATTGAAAAACAGAGTTTGGTCAAAGCAGACCAGCTATTTCTGGTGCTGAAAAACAATAAATGGGAAAAGAAAAACCAGACCTTTATGTTCTATGAAGATGCACCCTTAAAGCAATTCAATAAGCTGTATCAGGAAATAGTGCAGCTCAACCAGCAAATGACTCAAGTCGATCAGCAGGCACTTAAAGAAGCAGAGAACAAACTCTAAGCATAAAGATCTTATGGCTTCTTATGCCCTAAATTGTATGATGTTTTCTTGCTAGATCGATTAGTCCTGCTGCATTGCTTACATCAAAGATGTACCAGTTCTCATCTGTAATAGAACCCGCTATGCTTGAGAAAAATGAATATCCAGAAGCATGCTTGCAGACGGAAAGCGAGAAGAGGGAGCACAATCTTTTATGCAACAATTGAAATGTTATAAAGAATTTCCGGTCTGGACGCAGCAAGCTATCCCACAAGGGTTCAAGCAGCCACACAATACCAAAGCAGGCACTTGGGCAAAGCTGACCGTTCTTAAAGGTGAGCTGCATTTTGCCATGCTGGATCAGTCAGGTCATATACAGTCTGAACATGTATTTACGCCAGAGCAGCAACCACCGTTCATTGAGCCACAGGTATGGCATAAGATTATTTCTGCCAATGAAGATGCAGAATGTCAGCTACGTTTTTACTGCAAACCTGAGGATTACTTCACTAAGAAATATCAGCTAAGCCCGACCCATTCAGAAATTTTGGCAGCTATGCCGTATTTAAAGGGTGGTCGTGCGCTGGATGTCGGTTGTGGTTCAGGCCGCAATTCGCTGTATTTGAGTCAGAACGGTTTTGAAGTTGGTGCCTGGGATGTGAATGAAAATAGTCTGCAAACCTTGAGACAGATCATTCAGGCCGAAAAAATCGAGAATATTCAGGTTCAGCAACGGGATTTAAATCTTGACCCCAGTATTCAGGGCCAATATGACTTTATCTGCTGTACGGTAGTGATGATGTTCCTGCAGGCCGATACCATTCCACCTCTTATTGCACAGATGCAGCAGGCGACAGTGCCGGGCGGTTATAACCTGATTGTCTGTGCGATGGATACCGATGATATTCCGGTACAGCCAGACTTTCCGTTTAGTTTTAAGCCGGGGCAGCTCAGTACCTATTATGAAGGTTGGAATCTGGTGAAATATAATGAAAATGTAGGTGAATTACACCGTGTAGATGAACAGGGCAACCGGATCAAGCAGCATTTTGCGACTATGTTAGCCCAAAAGGTCGAATAAGAGATTTATACGGTCTTTAGATTTTTGACTTTAAAACAGAGAGCGCTAAAAATAAAAAAAGATGTCACTCGGACATCTTTTTTTTTGATGGATTTAAAATATTTTAAGCAGATTTTTTAAACCAAGAGAACCAGCCTTTTTTCTCGGCTTTTACAGCTGCTTCAGCAGGTGCTGCTTTTACTGCTTCTACTGGTTGAGCTGCTGCAGCTTTTACTTCTTCAGCTTTGGCTACAGTGGCTTCTTTTACTTCAGCAGTTTTTACAGCTGCATCAGTTTTGACAGCTTCTACTTTAGTATCCGCTACAGTTTTTGTTGCTACCACTTTAGCGTTCGCTGCTTCTTTAGTTTGAGCAGCTTGTTGTTGAGTTGCTTCTACTTTAGCGACAGCCGCTTGTTTCTCAGCAGTAGCTTTGGCAGCAGAGTCTTGTGCTTTAACAGTCGCAGTCGCTACTTTTGCTTGTGCAGGCGCGGTTGCTTGTTGAGCAGTTTGAGCAGCAACAGTTTTTGCTTGTTCTTTCATTGCAGCAACAGGAGAAACAGTTGCAGAAGCCATAGCAGAAGCTGAAGTTGCAACGATTGCAGTTGCTAGAAGTGTTTTAAGCATTTTCATGCATAACCCCATAAATAAAGGAGATAAATGTGGGACTATGATACGCCTGCCAAATATAAGTGGCTGATGAATAAGTTTTTATTGGTTGAATATTCAACTAAATTTACAAAGGGATAACATTCTTTTAAATAAAAAACCCTGTTATTAAACAGGGTTTTTTATTTATTTCTATTTTAAAGACCCAAAGGTTTTAGCATATTTGGTGTCGTTACGCTAACTGGGCCGGTCTGATAAAGTTTTCCATCGAATTTTTGATGCTTAGACCATAAAATTTGTTTCTTATCCAAATCAACATAAGAAAGTACATAGTATTGGCCTTCTGTAGGTACTGGATCATCTGCTACAACTACACCCATTGTCAAAACTGCGAAAGCAGCTGTGCCGGCAATATTACCAATCCGTTTTCCTAAAGAAGGCTGTTGTCCTAAGACCTGGATGACCAGAACCTTAGATGTGCCTAACACAGGCTTGAGATGGTCAGTTAGGCGATCTGTAATATCAATATCTACAGGTTGATAGTTATTGCTTAACGCATAACGCCCATGGCTGGCTTTAAAACTCTTTTGAAGCAGCAGTTGGATACTTGCACCATCCAGATCAGTAATTGCAGGTTGGTTGGCTGCCAAAACAGGATAAGTGCCTAAATATTCAGGTTGCGACTCTAAAGTATTACGTTTTTTATAAGTCTGAATGGTACGCTTTTCAAAGAAACCGCAATGTGTTGGCTGGAAGGTTTTGGTCACTTGAACCGCATTCTGGTTTAACTGTTTTACCAATGATTGAGATATTGCTTCGGCAGTACGATTAGATTGATCCAGTAAAATATGACTGTCACCAAGTTCTTTACGTAGTAGGCAGGCATCTGTCAAGATAGCCACAGGTTGGGTTTTAAATTCTTTTTGAATTCTTGCAAAGTAATCAGATTGTGGTGCTTTTGGTGTGCTGGCACATCCTACCAAGCTCAGACTCAGAACTGTAAATGCTAAATATTTTTTCATAATTATTTTAAATTTGTATTTAATATTTAACTTTATCATAAATAAGGCTATGTGTATTTTACAAAATTTTGAATGAATAGTTCGCAATAAAGAAACCCCGCAATAAGCGGGGTTTTCTGTCTCGAAGTATTTAAGAATTAAACACGTTCGATAATCGTTGCAATACCTTGACCTAGACCGATACACATCGTTGCAAGACCGATTTGAGTATCTTGCTGTTCCATGATGTTTAGGAGAGAAGTGGTAATACGCGCGCCAGAACAGCCCAACGGGTGACCTAATGCAATCGCACCACCATTCAGGTTCACGATATTCTGTTTCTCGTACAGCCCTAAGCCTTTAAGTACAGACAGACCTTGCGCAGCAAAGGCTTCGTTCAACTCAACAGTTTGAATATCTTCAATCGTCAGACCAGCACGTTTTAATGCTTTTTGAGTTGCTGGAACAGGGCCATAACCCATAATCGCAGCATCACAACCTGCAACCGCCATAGAGCGAATCACAGCACGTGGTTTCAAACCGAGCGCTTGAGCACGTTCAGCAGACATTAACAGCATTGCAGATGCACCGTCAGACAATGCTGAAGATGTTGCAGCAGTTACTGTACCGCCTTTAGGATCGAATACTGGACGCAAAGCACGGAAAGTTTCGATGTTAGCATCCGGACGGATGACTTCATCGATATCGCACAAAACTTTATAACCGTCAGCATTATGACCTTCGATGCCTACGATCTCGTTCTGGAACAGACCATTTTCAGTTGCAGCCCAGGCACGGCGGTGAGATTCAACACCAAACGCATCCTGTTCTTCACGAGTAATACCGTTCATGCGACCCAGCATTTCAGCAGTCAGGCCCATCATGTTAGACGCTTTAGCATAGTGTTTAGATGCAGCAGGGTTCAGGTCGATGCCGTGCATCATGCCTACGTGGCCCATGTGCTCTACACCACCGATGATGAAAATATCACCCTGGTTAGTCGCAATCTGTGCAGCCGCAGTGTGGATTGCCTGCATAGAAGAACCACACAGACGGTTAACCGTTTGACCTGCAACAGTCTTAGGAAGGTCAGCTAACAATGCGATGTTACGCGCAATGTTCATCCCTTGTTCCAGAGTCTGGTTCACACAGCCCCAGATCACATCTTCAACTTCATTCGGATCGAATTCATTGCGAACCATCAACGCACGGATAAGTTCAGCTGACATGCTGTCGGCACGTACATTGCGGAACATACCGTTTTTCGATTTGCCCATGGCAGTACGTACGCCATCAACAATCACAACGTCACGTGGATTTAAAGTAGCCATTCACGTCACTCCTTAACCGTAGAATTTTTTGTTGTTAGCAGCCATGTCGCGCAATGATTGCGGCGCTTCATAAGCCTTACCTAAGTGCGCGTATTTGTCGCAAAGCGCAACATACTCAGCTACACCAGTCTGGTCGATATAACGGCATGGACCGCCACGGAATGGAGGGAAGCCTACACCCATGATCATCGCCATATCTGCTTCAGCCGGAGTTGCAACAATGTTGTCTTCCAGGCAACGAACAGTTTCGTTACAGAAAGCTAGCATCATACGGTCAATGATCTCTTGAGGATCAAATTCACGTTTTTCAGCAGTTGCAACAGATGCCACAAGCTCGTATGCAGTTGGATCAACCACTTTGGCTTTTTTGCCTTTACGGTCAAGTTCGTATTTGTAGAAACCAACATCATTCTTTTGACCCAGACGGTTGTTTTCGTACATCACTTGGATTGAACCTTTGAAATCAGGTTTCATACGATCCGGGAAGCCTTCAGCCATGACTTCTGCACCGTGAACGCCAGTATCGATACCGACCACGTCCATCAGGTAAGCAGGGCCCATAGGCCAGCCGAATTTTTCCATCACTTTGTCGATTTGCTGGAAGTCAGCACCATCTTTCAGTAACAGGTCAAATGCACCGAAGTAAGGGAACAGTACGCGGTTTACCAGGAAGCCCGGGCAGTCATTCACTACGATTGGTGTTTTACCCATTTTCTGAGCAAGAACAACAGTCGTTGCAATCGCTTCAGCAGAAGTCTTCTCACCACGAATCACTTCCACCAATGGCATCATGTGTACCGGGTTAAAGAAGTGCATACCCACGAAGTTCTCTGGACGTTCCAGATTTTCAGCCAGACGCGTGATTGAAATCGTAGAGGTGTTTGACGCAATGATCGTGTTTTCACGTACTTTAGATTCAGTTTCTTTCAGTACGATGCCTTTCACTTTCGGGTTTTCGGTTACCGCTTCGATCACGATATCCACTTCTTTAAACTCGTCATAGCTTAAAGTAGGACGGATGCGAGCAAGGGTTTCACCCATTTGCGCCGGTTTCATCTTCTTGCGTTCAACCTGCTTGGTCAGCAGTTTATTTGCTTCAGACATACCCAGTGCAAGTTGCTGGTTACCGATGTCTTTCATGATGATCGGAGTGCCTTTGCTTGCCGCCTGGTAAGCAATACCACCACCCATGATACCCGCACCTAGAACGGCAGCCTGGTTCACTGGATGTGCACCTTGTTCATATTTCTTAGAAGTTTTCTTCACCACCTGGTCGTTCAGGAACAGACCGATTAACGCACCCGCTTGTGGAGTCACTGCAGCTTTCGCAAAGCCTTGAGCTTCAACTTTTAACGCTTCATCGCGGTGTAAGCTTGCACCTGCCTGAAGAGAATCAAGCAATAGTTTTGGCGCCGGGTATTGAGCAGGGTTTGCTTTTGCAAGAACTGCACCTTTCGCCGTATTGAATGCCATCATTTGCTCAAGCATGTTCAGCTTGATTGGGTCCAGTTTTTCCTGGCGTTTTGTTTGCCAGTCTAAACGACCGTGAATTGCCTGTTTCACCAGGTCAATCGCAGCATCTTTCAGTTTGTCTGCAGCCACAACCGCATCAACAGCACCATCTTTCAGTGCAGCAGCCGGTTTTTTCGGAGTAGCCATGGCCATCCATTCAACTGCATTGTCGATACCGATCAGACGGCTTAAACGAACCGTACCACCGAAACCAGGGAAGATACCAAGTTTGATTTCAGGCAGGCCGACTTGCGCCTGTTCTGACATCACACGGTAGTCACAGACTAAGCACATCTCGAAACCGCCACCTAGTGCCATACCGTTAATCGCGGCAACTTTAGGAATATCCAGGTCTTCGAAGCTGTTAAAAATTTCATGAACTGGTAGTGCCCAGTCAACAATTGCCTGTTCGCCTTGAGCAAAGTTATCGCCGAATTCAGTAATGTCAGCACCTACAATAAATGTAGACTTGCCTGAAGTTACGATTAAACCCTGAATTTCAGCAGCGGAAACTGCGTCAATCGCAGCCTTGAAATCTTCAATCGTTGCACGGTTGAATTTGTTAACCGACTCACCTTGTAAGTCAAAGCGGAATTCTGCAATTCCGTCCTCAAGCATTTGGACGGTAATGGCATTGCCAGCGTGGATCATGCCCTGATCTCCTTTATTTTGGAGGACTTCTAAGTTGATGTTGTGAAGCAAGCGCGCATTTCCCGCGCACTTTTTTACTTCGCTAATCTTACGATAACTATATCCAAAAAGAACAACACAAGTTGTATCAAGCCGTGACGCAAGGGTCATCAATTTTCATCGCTCAATCAAGGTGTTGTCATGTCCGGAATACAGTGAACCGTTATCGCAGTGTAATGAAGTTATTGTTTCAATTTCACTTTTTTATTGCTGTCGCGCTGTTTTTATAACGCAAATTGACCAGATAGGGAATGTTTGCTGTGTGGTGTTTTGGTCAAAATAGTCAATTGAGATTCAAATCATTCGATACGGATGTAAGAAAATGTATGCAATGCTGTGTTCTACAAGCGGGTAGGGAGAGCGAAAACAGCTTTGTTATAATGCGGCCCAGATGTGATTTTTTTATTTTTCCCCGTTCTTTTTTGGGGCTAGGATTTTTTGGGTATTGATATGCTTAAGTGGATTATTTTGGCCATCTTTGTCATCTCAGCGTTATATATTCAGCGACGTGGCACAGTTCGGCATTCTTTTTATCGCCAGTTTTTTGACCATTCGACCCTGTTTGCACCGATCAATTTTCTGATGTACGCCTTTTCACGCGTCCCGAATCAGCCTTATATCGATACGCAGCATTTTAAAGACCTAAAAGTGCTGGATGAAAACTGGGAAATGATTCGTGACGAAGCACAGGCGCTCTATCAGAAAGGTGGCATCAAGGCATCGAGCAAATATGATGACTTGGGGTTTAACTCATTTTTCAAAACCGGCTGGAAACGCTTCTATTTAAAATGGTATGACTCGGCGCATCCGTCTGCAGCAGAACTCTGCCCAAAAACTACGGCTTTGCTCAAAACCTTGCCAACCATTAAGGCGGCTATGTTTACCGAGCTGGCACCGGATAGTCGTTTGGTCCGCCATCGTGACCCGTATGCCGGTTCATTGCGTTATCACTTGGGCTTAATGACCCCGAATGATGACCGCTGCTTTATCGATGTCGATGGCCAGCGTTATTCCTGGCGTGACGGCGAGAGCGTAGTGTTTGATGAAACCTATATTCATTATGCCGAAAACAAGACTGACCAGAACCGGATCATTTTCTTTGCTGATGTCGAGCGACCTTTAAAAACCCGCTGGATGGAACGCTTCAATCACTGGTTTGGCAAAAAAGTAATGACAGCAGCCAGTTCACCGAATGAAGTTGGAGATCAGACCGGTGGCTTAAACAAGGTCTTTGGTTATGTTTATCAGCTCCGGGTCAAGGCTAAGGCTTTAAAAGCACAGAACCGCCAGCTGTACTATTTCCTGAAATGGTTCCTGATGCTAGGCATTTTCTTCCTGATCTTTGTTCGTCCTTATCTGTTTGCCTAAACTGCAATATAAAAAATAAAACGCCCACAGGGGCGTTTTTTATTACTTGCAGAGATTCACCACATCATTCTGATTTTGTGTAAGATAAAACAAATTAAGGGGAAGATGATGCGTGTATTTCGTTCCAAAAAAGACTGGTGGCTGTTGGCATTTTTGATCTGTATGAGCGGTTTGTTATTGCAATTATTACTGACCATGCAGGCCAAAGGGACGATGGCTCAATATCCGATGCATACCGCAGTCTATATACTCACAATCCTCTTGGTCTGGTGGCCGGTCTGGAGTACCCGTTATATCGTGCAGGATGGACAATTGACCATTAAAAGCCTATGGCTGACCTGGCAAATTCCACTCAGTTCAATTCAGAACATCCAACCTACAGACCACTCAGAAATTGCACCTGCTTTGTCTTTCAAGCGTTTAAAAGTCAGCTATATGCTGGCAGATCAACAAAAATATGTCCTGATTTCACCTAAAGACCCGAATGCATTGATTCAGGCGATTCAAGCGCATCAAACAGTTTAATTGGAATCGGATGCTTGAGGCTGAACTAGCAATTGTCCATTAATGCAGTCCAGATGGAGTTGTAGCTGTTCTGGGTGATTCAGGAAATAAATCGCTAAAATTGGTTCCAGTTCGGTCCGTATTTTTCGACCCAAATGACGGGCGCCATAACGGATGTCATGACCCTGATAAAAATGGGCCTTGGCTGCATCAGTGAGGTGAATCTGTCGTTTCTGGTGTTGCAGACGTTGATTTAATTTATCCAGCTCAATCTCAACCAGTCGTGGCAGGGCATCATTTTGGACAGCCTGATAGTGCAATGTACGGTCAATCCGGTTTAAAAATTCAGGATCGAACTTGCGCCGCATGACTTTTTCAATGATCTGCTGGGTCGGTACTTTTTTCAGACATAGTTGCTGCACTTTTTGTGGTAGATAGCTGAGTTTTTCCAGATATTGCTGTGCGGCTTGTGCACCGACATTACTGGTCATAAAAATCATGCAGTTACGAAAATCAATAGTTTTGGTACCAGCAGTCAACGTCAGTCGGCCGGTATCCAGTACATTCATCAGGCCACGAATCACTTCAGTACTGGCTTTTTCCAGTTCATCAAACAGCATGATGCCGGGACGGGTATGGCTTCCGGCAATAGCGGTTTCATCAAACAGGCTATGGCCTTCTTTAGAGCCCACATAACCCGGAGGGGCGCCAGTCAGGGCAGCTGCATAATGTTCCTGCGCTAAAGTATTCATATCAATCCGGCAGAAAGCATCAGGGCGACCATAAATTGCTTCGGCAATCAGACGTACAGTCTCAGTCTTGCCGACACCGGTCGGGCCAAGCATTAAGGTAACCGAAAGCGGACGTTCTGGACTGGAAAAGTCAGCCTTGACTACATGCAGCATTTTTTCAATTTCATTTAAGGCGGTATCCTGACCGATGATCCGTTCCCGTAGCAACTGCATTACAGCCTGAGGTTCAAAATGAAAACGCGGTTTCCCAATCAAACGGTCACGCTCAGACTGACTATGGCTAGAGGTGGCAGGTTGCACAACATGAATACCGGATTGGGAACTTGTCATCTTGGATCATCTCGAGATTGAACCTGTCGAGCATAGCAAAGTTAGTTCAGGCGACTTATAGCTTTTAGCAATCAGACCATATTGGGTTGCCTATAAATACGGCAGTCTGGGCATAACCTGTTTCACTTTGGATGACAGTTCGGATGAATTTTGTGTCATCGCTTGAAAATGACACATTAAACATCACATATATCTGCATATTGCAGGTGAAAAATAGGTTTTAGGTGAACGAGAACGCACGCCCTCATATTGAAAAAATCTTGGCCAATATGACCACCTTACCCGGGGTCTACCGGATGTATGGCAAAGATGGCGAACTCTTATATGTGGGAAAAGCCAAAAACCTGAAAAATCGGGTGTCCAGTTATTTTGTCAAAACCCTTGATCATCCCAAGACTCAAGCTTTGGTGGCACGGATTTATGACATTCAAACCTTGGTGGTGCGTTCAGAAACTGAAGCTTTATTACTAGAGCAAAACCTGATCAAGCTGCATCGTCCGCCGTATAACATCATGCTGCGTGATGACAAATCCTATGTCTATATTTTTGTTTCTGCAGACAAACCTTATCCGCGAATTGCCAGCGGTCGTGGCAAGGGCAAGCATCAGGTCGGCAAGTTTTTTGGACCTTATCCGAGTGCCTATAATGCCCGCGATACTTTGGTTATTCTGCAAAAACTGTTCAATGTACGTTCCTGTGAGAATGGTTTCTTTGCCAATCGTACTCGACCTTGTTTGCAATATCAGATCAAGCGTTGTTCCGGCCCTTGTGTCGGCCTGATTTCGCCTGAGGATTATCAGGAAGATGTCAATAATTCGATCCGTTTCTTGCAAGGCGATACCAAAGAGTTGAATCAGGAACTGATTGCCAAGATGGAAGCAGCTGCAGAAAATCTGGAATTTGAAAAGGCGGTATTTTATCGTGACCGGATGGCGTTACTGCGTGATGTACAGGCGCAGCAGGCGATTTATAAAGTTAAAGGTGAGGCAGATATTCTGGCGATTGCCTATCAGGCAGGGGTGACTTGTGTGCAGATCATGCATGTGCGTAATGGCAAGATGCTCGGCGGTAAAGGCTATTTCCCGGATATGCTAAGTGATGATCTGGGGCAAATGCTCTCAGATTTTATTGCCAATTTCTATTTCCAGGTTGCCGATGAAATTCCCTCTGAGCTGATCGTGAATATTAAAATGCCAGACCGGAAGGAGCTGGAAGCCGCACTTTCTCAACATTTTGGCAAGAAGATTCAGATCAAGTCCAAAGTTCGGGAAACCCGTGCCGAATGGCTGGAACTGGCACAGATGAATGTACAACATGCTATTCAGGGCAAGCTGGCTAATCACTTTGAATTGAATGAACGTTTCCATCAGTTAGAAGAAGTCGTGGGACGGCCGGTAGATCGGATTGAGTGTTTCGATATCTCGCATACCATGGGTGAAGATACGGTTGCCTCCTGTGTAGTCTTTGACAGTGGAGGTGCGCGCAAACGTGATTATCGCCAGTTTTCTATCAATGATATTCAGGCGGGTGATGACTATGCCGCGATGCGTCAGGCCTTAACCCGTCGTTATAAAAAAGCCATGTTGCCAGATCTGCTGCTGATTGACGGTGGTAAAGGGCAATTGCATATGGCGATGGAAGTCATGCAAGAACTTGGACTGGATGCCTTTATGGTCGGTGTGTCTAAAGGCGAAGGGCGTAAGCCGGGTCTGGAAACCCTGCATTTTACCGATGGCAGCAAGATTCAGCTTCCAGAAGATCATAAGGCCCTGCATCTGATCCAGCAGGTACGTGATGAAGCTCACCGTTTTGCCATTACCCGCCATCGGGCCAAACGCGATAAAAAACGGGGTTCATCCGTATTGGAAGTGATCCCAGGATTAGGACCGAAGCGCCGTCGTGATTTATTAACCCATTTTGGCGGGATTCAGGGTGTGCTTAAAGCTTCAGAAAAAGACCTGCAACTGGTTCCAGGTCTGGGTTCGGTCATGGCCCGGATGATTTATAAAGTTCTGCATGAGTAATCGTTTTATATCAATTGCAAGTGCAAAAATGCACATTGACCTTAGAGTCAAAGGTCATTTCTATTCATAGATTTTTCCAGCAATATATCGGTTCATCAGACAAAGTTGAAGGATCGATATGTCGTTGCAAGCACTGTACGCACAAATTGCGCAGCAAGAATGGATTGAAATGCCGACAGGCTGGGGATAAGGAAGAACCATCTACGGTGGACTTGCAGCTGCAGTCATGATGCAAAAAGCCGTGGTGACGATCAATGATCCTGCTAAACGTCTGCTGAGTACCAGTGTGACTTTTGTTGGCCCGGTACAGGAAGGCAAAGCACGCCTGACTGCGGAAATTCTGCGTGAAGGCAAATCGGTCACTACCATCGAAGTGCGTCTATGGCAGGATGAGGCTGTTCAGAGCATTCTGATTGCCAGTTTCGGTGTAGCGCGTGATTCTAGCATTCAGGTACATCAGGAAATGCAGGCTCCGGATTATGCTCCTCCTGAAACCCTGTTCCGGATTCCTGCACAGTTCAAGCTTCCAAAGTGCTTTGATCATTTCGAACTCAGATGGGCAGACCTGAATCTGCCGTGCAGTTCAAGTGTACGTCCTGATTTTGAAGGCTGGTGCCGCTTCCACCCCGATCTACATTCTGACCGTGAATTTCAGTTAGCTGACCTGATGGCCATTTTTGACATCTGGCCACCTGGGGTGTTGCCGATGTTTCAGACACTGGCCCCGGCGAGCAGCCTGACCTGGACTGTAACCTATGTGCATCCAGTGCAGCATCAGCTACATGATTGGTTTAAATATAAAGTGATTACCGACCATGCGGCTGACGGTTATTCAACAGAACATGCCTATCTGTGGGATGCAGAAAATCGGCTGATTGCGATGGCTAGACAGACAGTGACGGTGTTTGCCTAGTGACACTTCAAGTCAATTCGTATAAAGTGAAGCTTATTAATGATGGATTAAACCTCGAAAAAAGTGTGCATTTTCATCGTACATGAGGGGAACAATTGGCGGTGTCTATGACTACAGGTCGTATCCTGAATATTCCAAATATCTTGACCTTGGCTCGTATTATCCTGATTCCGGTTTTTTTATTGGTCGCATATTGGCCACCGGCAATGGGATTTAATGAAACCAGTCCTGATGTGACGCGGCATATTATCTTAACGACAATTTTTGTAGTGGCTGCAGTCACTGACTGGTTTGATGGTTATCTGGCGCGTACTCTGAATCAGACCTCTGCTTTTGGTCGTTTTTTAGATCCGGTTGCAGACAAGTTGATGGTCGCTGCTGCGCTTATTGTCTTAGTGCAATGGCAACCTTCGATCTCGATGGCTTTTGCAGCGATTGTGATTATTTCACGGGAAATTACAGTTTCAGCTTTACGTGAATGGATGGCTGAACTCGGTGCGCGTACCAGTGTGGCGGTGTCTACAGTGGGTAAATACAAAACCGCGTTCCAGATGATTGCGATTACAGTATTTCTGCTGAACTGGCCACCGCTAGAAATGCTGGCTTATGCTTTGCTATATACAGCCGTGGTGCTGACCTTATGGTCGATGTTTATTTACCTAAAAGCAGCTTGGCCATATCTGAAACAGCCTTAATCAATAAAAGCTCCTTAAAAGGGGCTTTTTTTTATAGCTAAAAATAGAGAATATAAAAATAACAGGCAAAAAAATACCCAGCCTTTGGGGGAAGAACTGGGATGAAATCGGGGGTATTTCTCAGTTATTATTATAGTTATTCAAAGATATCTCATCTTCTTGTTGGTCATTATAGGGAGCACCTTCCACAAAATCATGTGGTTTCTTGTAGCTGAATGTTGTGTTTTGTGAGAGCAATGTATACAGAATTTACAATTGATTATTTTGATACAAATCTGATTGCTTTTCAGTACGATAATGGCTGCTTAAATTTAAAAAACACGGTAAGAAAATGACAGGTTTTGAGCCTGTTTTTTAGCTCAATAATTTTCGATCTCATGAAAATTAAAATAGTTTTTGGAGTGCTTTTAAGAAAAATAGAATATCTATAGAAAAAGAATATTCGAGGAGTCTCTTGCCGGGTATTTAACTCATGATCTGATGAAGAAATACTTTTCAAATTAAAAAGAGAATTCTTTTTATGGATTATTTTTTATAGCATTCGAAGTTATATGTTTCGCTTAATTTACGTAAGAGAAAAGCTTGAGCTTAGATAAAAAATTTCCACGTAATGAGTTTTTTTATTCTATGAACTCATAGCTGCTTGTCTTGTGTAAAAAACAAAAAAAGCAGGGCTTTAAATTAAAAAGGAAATCTTTCATGGATTTCCTTTTTGACAAGTAAAACTACGCGCTTCGCTTGCCTTGCAGAAAAATAAGGCAGTGTCTTAGTTTTTTCACTTGAAGCATAGCTTCTCGTCTTGCGCAAGGGCAGAGCAGTACTCTTTCCAATAAAAAGAGCCTCAAAAGAGACTCTTTTTAAATGCTTGCCTACGCGGACTTCGTCCTTGTCTTGCGTAAAAAAGAAAAGCAGTGCTTTCTTTTTTACTCAGGCTTTAGACCTTCAGCTTTTTCCAATGATTCATCATTGTTAAAGAACTTCTCGCGTTGTTCTTCAAGGAACTTTTTCGCATCCGGTTCAAACACGTTTAAACGCTTTTCATTGATCAGCGTGGTCTGGTGTTTCAGCCATTCTTGCCAAGCCTGTTTAGATATCGTATCAAACAGTTCCTGACCCTTTGCACCCGGGAATGGTGCAAAGTCTAAACCTTCCATTTCTTGTTGATACTTACGGCAAAAAACTTGTCGAGACATATCAATACTCCAATTTAAAGCGAAAGCAATTAAGCGTAAAGTTTCTCTAGGCGAGCATGCGCACGTTCGATCGCAGCTTCAACCTGTGCAGGTGCAGTACCACCGATGTGATTACGTGCATTCACAGATGCTTCTAAAGTCAGGGCTTTTTCAAATACATCTGCCTGAATCAGATCAGAGAACTGTTGCAGTTGCTCAAGTGTTAATTCAGATAAGTCTTTACCTTCCTGCACGCCTAAAGCTACCGCTTTACCCACAATTTCATGAGCATCACGGAAAGCCACGCCATTTTTTACCAGATAATCTGCCAGGTCAGTGGCCGTTGAGAAGCCACGAAGCGCTGCTTCACGCATGATTTCAATATTTGGTACTAGAGCAGGAATCATGTCAGCAAATGCCATTAATGAACCACGAACGGTATCGATCGCATCAAATAATGGTTCTTTGTCTTCCTGGTTATCTTTGTTGTAAGCAAGCGGTTGACCTTTCATTAGGGTCAACAGGCTCATCAGATCACCATATACACGGCCGGTTTTACCACGGATCAGTTCAGGCACATCTGGGTTTTTCTTCTGTGGCATGATCGAAGAACCAGTACAGAAACGGTCTGGAATGTTTACGAACTTGAACTGAGCAGATGTCCACAGGATCATTTCCTCAGACATACGTGACAGATGCATCATAATTAAAGATGCCGCAGCATTGAATTCGATACCAAAGTCACGGTCAGAAACAGCATCTAAAGAGTTTTCAGCAACAGCTTCAAAACCTAGAAGCTCAGCAGTATAAGCCCGGTCAATCGGGTACGTCGTACCTGCCAGAGCAGCAGAACCGAGTGGCATACGGTTAACACGTTTACGGCAATCAATCAGACGCTCAGAGTCACGTACCAGCATTTCAAACCAAGCCATTAAATGATGACCAAAAGTCACTGGCTGTGCAGTTTGCAGATGGGTAAAACCTGGCATGATGGTATTGGTGTTTTTAGCTGCCAGACCCAGGATGCCTTTTTGCAATTTTTTCAGTAATTCCAGGATGGCATCAATTTCATCACGGACATACAGACGGATATCTGTGGCAACCTGGTCATTACGGCTACGGCCCGTATGCAATTTTTTACCGGTGATGCCGATACGCTGAGTCAGGCGTGACTCAATGTTCATATGCACATCTTCAAGGTCAATGCGCCATTCGAAGTTACCTGCTTCAATATCTGCTTTAATCGCAGTCAGACCTTCGATAATGTCATCACGTTCCTGTTCGGTCAGTACGCCAACTTTTGCCAGCATGGTTGCATGTGCAATCGAGCCTGCAATGTCTTGTTTATAAAAACGTTGGTCAAATTGAACAGATGCTGTAAATTCAGCAACAAAAGCATCAGTCGCTTCAGAGAAACGACCGCCCCACATACCCGAAGTCTGGGCTTGTGATGGATTTGAGGAATTAGAAGATGTGGTCATGTCGGCTCAATCAGATTAAAAGCAGTAGAACGAAAAAGAGTATAACAAATTCAAAGCCCGTTGCCGAAGTCCAAGTCGATCAATCTTTTACATCTCCGACCGGATCAGTGCAAAGCTCCTATTTTTTTAGCCAGATTGGCAAGCTGCACTATTTGCTGGAAATGTTTATTGGCGGTAATGTGCTGGCCATGGTCTTGGCCTTGGCAAAAGCACAGTCCTGGCAGGCGCTTAATCTGGCAGATCTGCTTCAATATATGCTGTATATCAACTGGATACTGTTATGTTTTGCAGCGTTAGTCGAGCTTTTTCATCAGCATTTTCAGCGTATAGGGATTAAGCTGGCATTAATCTGCGGATTTCTGCTATTACAGGCCATTGTTTTGGTGACCACCACCAGCCTGAATGTACTGACTTATTTTGGCAGCAATTTGAATTTTCAGGGACTGAGTCTGGCGATCGCACTGGATCAGGTCGGCCTACATCTGAGTTTTGGTATCCTGTTAGGCATGTTCTGTTTTCGCTATCTGTATTTGCGTGAACAATGGGCGCAGCAGCAGCACAGTGAATTAAATGCACGGATTCAGGCCATGCAAGCCAGGATTCATCCGCATTTTCTGTTTAATAGTTTGAATAGCGTGATCAGCCTGATCAGTATTGACCCGGACAAAGCCGAACAAATGTTGCTGAATTTGTCCCGTTTATTTCGGGCCAGTTTTCAGGAATTGAAGCTGGTCAAGTTGCAGGAAGAAATTGAACTTTGCCAGCGCTATCTGGAGATTGAACAGATTCGTCTGGGAGAGCGTTTGCAGGTCGAGTGGAAATTAGAAAACAAAGACTTATACTCACAAGTCCAAATTCCATTATTGACTTTACAACCCCTAGTGGAAAATAGTATTTTCCATGGAGTTGAAAAAATTTTGACAAAGAGTACCATAAGCATATTGATTGAAATCTTGCAAAATCAAATTAATATCATCATAACAAACCCCTATACGCAGGATAATAAAACATTAAAAAAGGGACATGGTATTGCAATTGAAAATGTCAGACAGCGTCTGGAAGCCTATTACGGACCTACGATGACGTTTCAGACTTTCGCCGGTGGAGGGGTGTTTACCACGGTTGTGCAATATCGCTATAAATAAAAAGAAATCAAGGAAATCACAGTTAACTTATAATCAAATGAATAATGTTGACTGGATTAAGGAGGAGAAATGGACGTCCTGATTTGTGACGATGAGCCTTTGGCTGTCGAGCGACTATCACGTTTAGTCTCTCAACTGGGGCATGATGTGGTTGCAACAGCTACGCATGGTCGTCAAGCAATTGATCTGGCTCACCAGCATGAACCTGATGTCATCTTATTAGATATTCAAATGCCTGAAATGGATGGTTTGACCTGTGCGCAGCATTTGCGTCAGCTCGACCCGATGCCGGCTATTGTCTTTTGTACGGCCTATGACCAACACGCGCTGGATGCATTCAAGTCTAATGCAGACGGCTACCTGCTTAAACCGGTGATGCAACAGGAATTGGCACAGGTTTTAGAGCATTTAATTAAACTTACCCAAGCTCAAATGAGCCAACTAAAACAAAAAGAAAATATGGAAGAAATCAATATCAGCCGCCATCAAATTGCGGCAAAGACCTATCGCGGGGTCGAATTGGTGCCAGTTGAAAATATCTATTATTTTCTGGCGGATCAAAAATATGTGACCGTACGCCATAAAAACGGCAGTGTCCTGATTGATGAGACCCTGAAGGAGTTGGAACAGGAGTTTGGACATCAGTTCATCAGGATTCACCGTAATGCACTGGTTTCGGTTCATTATCTAGAGGGGTTGGAAGTGGTGAGTTCCGGCCAGTATCAGGTGCGTTGTCGTGAACTGGAAGAGCGTCTGGCGGTCAGTCGGCGTCATTTGCCATTCTTGCGGGAACGGATTCAGAAACTCTAAACGGATCAATGAGTTCGTCTGGACCAGCATTGAAACTTGTATAAATTCGCTTGCATTTTCAAGTGAGCAGGTTAAGTTTAGACTATTGTTCTCATTGACTGTTTATTGAAATTTATGAAGACCCTAAAAATCGCTACTCGACAAAGTCCACTTGCGCTCTGGCAGGCGGAACATATCCGTGCACGCTTACAGGACCTGCATGCTGGACTTCAGGTCGAGTTAGTCACTTTTGTTACACAGGGCGATAAAATTCTTGATACGCCATTGGCAAAAATTGGTGGTAAGGGCTTATTTGTAAAAGAATTAGAAGCAGCCTTACTAGATGGTCGTGCCGATCTGGCAGTCCATTCAATGAAAGATGTACCGATGGCTTTGCCTGAAGGCTTATCTTTGGCAGTCATCTGTGAACGTGAAGATCCACTGGATGCTTTTGTCTCAAATACTTATGCCAGTTTTGACGAATTGCCTCAAGGTGCCAAAGTTGGAACTTCCAGCTTGCGCCGTAAAACCCAGATTTTAAAACAGCGTCCGGACCTTGAGATTATCGATTTACGGGGCAATGTGGGTACACGCTTATCCAAACTGGATGCAGGTCAGTATGATGCAATCATCCTGGCCAGTGCCGGTTTAAAACGCTTGGGCCTTGCAGATCGTATTCGTCATAGTATTGTGCCTGAAGTAAGTTTACCCGCAGTAGGACAGGGTGCATTGGGCCTAGAATGCCGGAGTGGAGATCAAGCGGTATTAGATTTAATCCAGCCTCTATTACATGTAGAAACTGATGCGTGTGTCCGTGCCGAACGTGCCTTTAATGCCTATCTGGAAGGTGGCTGTCAGGTGCCAATCGCAGGCTATGCTACTTTAAATGAAGGTGTCATTTCGATTGAAGGCCGGGTCGGTAGTATAGATGGCGCAACTTTGCTACGCGCACAGCAAAGTGGAACCATGGCAGATGCAGAACAATTGGGTGTTCAACTGGCCAAAGATTTGCTAGATCAGGGCGCAGGCGAGTTATTGAAAGCCCTTTATTCAAAATAATGTTGTTCATTAATACCCGTCCGAGTGATCGTGCTGCAAATTTAACGCAAGCCCTACAGACAGCGCAGATTCCGGTGATAGAGTTGCCCTTGCTAGAACTGGTACAGCAGCCTTATACGGATGAGCTGGCCAGTTTATTTAGGCAGCTACCCCAAGCAAAACTGATTGTCGTAGTGAGTCCGACCGCTGCCCAGATTGGCATGCAATATTTGCAGCAGGCAGGTCTATCATTGCATGATCTTGGAAGTATCCAGTGGGTCGCTGTAGGTAAAGCTACCGAGCAGGCTTTAGCAAGCTACGGTATCCAGAGTTATGTGCCTGATGTGGAGACTTCGGAAGGGATGCTGCAATTGCCTGTGCTACAGCAGTTAGCTACCGGATCAACTGTCGCCTTTTGGCGAGGTGAAGGTGGGCGTCAATTTATGATGCAGCATTTAAAGGATCAGCAAATTCATATATTGAATTTCATTTTATATGATCGTCAGTGTCCGCCAGTGACTGCCGAGATATTAGCTAAACATTTGACGAGCCTTGAAGCTAATCCCCGTTATGCAGTCTTGGTCAGCAGTGAAGCGAGCTGGCTTAACTGGCTAGCCTTGATGCAGCCGTATCCGCATCTCATTAATCGGGCATTGTATTTGGTTTTGGGGCCGCGTTTGGCTGCCATGCTTGGGGAATATCAACAGCAACATCAGGCTGGTTTTCAATTCGCTCAGTTAGAGGACTTAAGCGGATCGACGATTTTGCAGCAGCTACTGATGTACTAGGAAACGCATGAAAAAATTATTTATTGTTTTTTTCATCTTGAGCTTGGCGTGGATTGCCAAGCTGAGCTATGACCTGTTTGGCTTAAATTCAGCACAGACTGAATTGACCCAGAATTTGAAGCAACTGCAACAGCAGAATGCCAATCTGAATGATCAGATGGTGGCCTTAAAACGTCAGGTTGCTACGGGCCAAGCGTTAAGCCCTGAAACACCGAACAAGGGGACAGTTCAGGATACTCCTAGGGCTGATTTGCAGGATGATCTGCCTTTGGTCGAGCAATATCTGGATCTGGTTGAGTTTGCCTTGCAGCAGCAACAATATGCAATGGCTATGGAAAAGTTGAATCAATTATCCAATCAGCTTGAACATCTAGAACTGGCACCTGCTCTTCTGGGTAGCCTGAATCAGGCGATTGACAAGGATCGGGAAGTCCTTAAGCAGTTCATCAACAATCGTTTAGTACAACAGAATAAATTAAAAGAATTACTGCAACAGATTGATATTGAGATGGAAAAGGAAATCCAGGTGCAGCATCAGCACCGCGCTACAGCCCAAAGCTCATTTTGGCAGCGCTGGATTCAGATTGAATCAGTCGAGAAACCGAGTGCAGTCTTAATGCAGCGTAATCTGGTCTTAAAAGAAGCTCAGCTGCGTTTACTGATTGCAGAAAATAGTGTGCAGCAAGGACAGCAGGTAGCTTTCCAGCAAGCCCTGAAAAGTGTGATCGAGGTATTGGCTCAACTTCCGGATGCGCAAAGCAAACAATGGATTCAGCGACTGGAGCAAATTAAGATAGCACCTCAGACGCCTACTCCTCAGCTCAATACGCGTACCCTGATCGGTTAATTGCTTATGAAACAGATTTTACTTGCTTATTTACTGGTTGGTTTGCTGGGCTTAGCGATCTTGAGCGTACTGAGCTATGGTTATGGTGCGGGCTATGTCTATCTGTATTGGCGCGGACTACAAATCCAGACCACTTTCTGGTTCCTGGTGGGCTTGCTTATCGTAATCAGCTTTCTGATGCATATGCTGTGGTATGCGACCAAGCGTTATCTCAGCTTTAAACAGCGTAAACATGAAACGGTATTCAGCTTTGCCCGCTTGCATCCTTATGAGCAGTTAGCCGTAGTTTGGTTATTAAATGCTGCACAAGATCAACGGGATTTTATCCAGCAGTCTTTTAATCAGTCGGGATTGCTCAAGTATATTATTGATGCCCGATTATCCTGGGGACAGCAACAATATAGCGAAGCATTAAGTAGTTTAAATCAGTCCAATCCCATGGCATTTGAACTGGCAGAATTACAGCGGATTGAAATCTATTTATCGCAGCAGGATGGTCAGCAGGCATTAACTCACCTAGAATTTTTAAATCAGCATGAGTTATCTCCTTGGTTAAGACGGGTCAAAACCGCTTATGAGCAGCGTTTAAATGCTTTATGGGGGCAATTCGCCTTACAGTTTCCCTGGTTATATTTACGTTCAACCAAATATGGACATTTAGACCAAGAAGTAAAAAAAATATGGCTGCAGCAATTATTAATAGCTTATGACCAGGCTACTGAAGACGATTTGGAATATTTAAAACAACGTTATCTGGATTTAAAACAGGACATATTTAACCGTGACTATGAAGTCAAGCTATTATGGTTGAAACTGTTATTTAGAATGCCGGAAATGAGTGTTGAGCATGAAAGCCTTGCTAAACATTTACTGGAACTCCAATTTAATCAGGATGTATTTTATTTATGGTTCCAGCAGCAGTTATTAAAGCAGTTTCCAGATTATGCAGATATTGAGCAGCAGATCTCAGCTTGGGATGCAAAATATACTGCACTGCCAATATTAAGTTTTGCCAAATGGCATATTCTACAGGCAACTGGCCGGGTAGAAGAAGCTCAGCAATTGCTGGATCTCTATCCAGATGACATCCGCATGAGCTATTTGAGAATTAAATCTGTATTGCAGGGAAGAGATGATTTAATACAGCAGTTAAATGCCGTATTTGAATCGAATGTTAATTTTATCGAAATCAGAATTTGAGGAAATAATGTCAGAATTACAACAATATCCGGTGATTTATTCGCAAACTGTTGCATGGGGAGACATGGATGCGTTTGGGCATGTTAATAATGCGATGTATTACCGTTATATAGAAAGTGCCCGTTTGGCTTATTTGGGTAAATTAAATATTTTTGATGAAGATATTTTAACAGTGGTGGCTTCAAATCAATGCCGTTATTTAAAACCTGTGGTTTATCCAGATCAATTAAAAGTGGCGGCACGAATTGATGAAATTCGGAATAGTGCAGTCAGAATGCATTATTTATTATGGAGTGAACAGCAGCAAAGTATCGTAGCCACTTCAGAAGCAGTAATTGTATGTTTAAATAAAAATATGCAGAAAACTGAAATACCTGAACATATTCGAGAAAAAATAAAATCGCTGGAATTAACTGTACAACATGAAATTTAATATTGAGTTTCATCTCTAATTTAATGATTAATTTTGTAATGGCCCTTAAGTTTATTGTTGTACATTTAAAATTTTATATTGAATATTACACTTAATATAAATATGATGGGTTCGTTATTTATTAAAAGAAATAATGCTATTTATTGGAGAACATGATGCCAGACATTACAAATTTATCAGTTGAAGAGTTAAAACGTTTACAAGCAGAAGCTGAGTCTTTAATTGCTTTGAAAAAAGATCAAGAAATTGAAGATGCTTATCATCAGGTATTGGATATTGCCGACAAAGTAGGCTTAACGATTGAACAGCTACTTGAATTTGGTGCTTCTAAACGTAAAAAAACTGCACGTAAGTCTGTAGAGCCACGTTATCGCAGTAAAAGCAATCCGGAAGACACATGGACTGGTCGTGGTAAACAGCCACGCTGGTTAGTTGCTGAATTAGAGAAAGGCGCAAAACTGGAAGATTTCGTGATCTAATCCTTCTGCCGCATTATTCATCATCAGGCTGTTATGCATACGGCCTGTGATTGATCAGCCAAGCACATCCTGCTTGGTTTTTTTATGCCTATGAATTGGCGTCAGAGAAAAAGTGTGCATAATGTGATTATAAAATGACAAAACTATAAATTTAGGGGTTTCGATTGGATAGGTTGGTCGTGGCGGGATGAGCAATAAGCCGAAAACATTAAAATGGTTGATATTTGCAATTCTAGCCTTTTTTGTCTTTGTGATTCTGCAAGTTCCTGCAGCTTGGTTAATTTCAAAATTTTATAAAAATAATCAGGTCTTGCATAATGTAAGCGGGAATATCTGGCAGGGAAGTGCGGACTGGAAAAAAGGTAATCTTCGGGGAAGTCTGAACTGGCAGGTTCGTCCTTTGGACCTGTTGTTGCTGAGATTAGGGGCAAATATTGATCTGCATAGCGGTAATACCCAGTTTTCGGGTGTAATGGGCTATGGTCTGAATAAAACTTTAACCGTCAAAAACCTTGAGGGACAGCTTGCACCTGAAACTTTAAAGAAGATTGCTGACTGGCAATGGCCTACCAACCCGATTCAGTTTAAAGAACTCGATTTTAAATATAAAAAAGAGCAAGGCTTTAGCCATGTAGATGGCCAGATGCAGTGGAGCGGTGGTGAGCTGATTTACACGTTTGCCCAGCGTCAGGAGCGTATGAATGTACCGGTTCTGAGTGGTCAGTTATCCGATGAGAATGGACAGCTGCTGCTGGATGTACGTGACAATCGCGATCAACGTATGTTGAATATTAAACTGGATCCAAGCTTGATGCTGGATATTCAGCTGACACAGCGCTTTTTACTTAATGCCCCTTCTTATACCGGTAAAGCTGGGCTGGATACTTATGTGATTAGTACCCGTCAGCCTTTAATGGGGGGCTTCAACTGATGGCAAGCCCACTCGATTATTTTAAAAATATTGATCTGAAACAGACAGAGCGTGTTGCTCCGATTTTATTGTTCCTGCTGATTCTGTATTTATGCTGGAAATTGGCCGCCTTATTCTGGCTTCTGGTGGCTCCGCCACAAGCGATGCAGATTGATCAGGTAGAACTGGGGTCACAACAGGCTCAAGTGCCAAATATAAGTGCCTTTTCACTATTTCAGGAAAATACTTACGCAGCGAACACTGCTGAAACTGCCAATATTGTCTTGCAGGGGGTTGTGGTGGCGAGCCCAAGCTATAACTCTTCAGCAGTCTTGAAAATTAATGACCAGTCTGACCGTTATCGGGTCGGAGAGGTATTGGGGAATAGCGGTTTTACGCTGGCTGAAGTGTATTGGGACCGGGTGATTTTGCGTAAATCAAGCGGTGCTACCCAAGAAATCCTGTTTAAAGGGCTGGAAAATGGTTTAAACCAGCCGATTGTGCCGGATATCTCAGCAGCATCTTCAAATTCAATGCCTCCGCTGCATACGGAAAGTGGTATGCCTGAACAACCTTCACCACAGAGTGAAATCAATCGGGCCATCCAGCAGATGCAGGAAAATAAGGACCAGTACTTACAGAATATGGGGGTAAGTGCAGCAGATGGTGGTTATGAAGTCACTTCACGAACACCGGCTGCACTGCGTAATCGCTTGGGATTAAGACCGGGAGACCGGATTTTGTCTTTGAATGGTCAGACCCTGTCGCAGGGACAAACCGAAGCACAGTTACTGGAACAGGCTCGACGTGAAGGTCAGGTCAAACTCGAAATAAAACGTGGTGATCAGGTGATGACCATACAACAGGATTTGAAGTGATGTGTCATCACGCATAGGGTTAGGAAACACAAAAGTTTATGGCTTTATTTAATAATAATCGATCAGCATGGGCATTCTGTGTGGCCGCACCATTGGTTGCTATGGTCAGTACGGCAAGTTATGCGCAAACCTGGAAAATCAATCTCCGGGATGCAGACTTAACCGCATTCATTAATGAAGTGGCGGATATTACCGGTAAAAATTTTGCGGTAGATCCCCGGGTTCGAGGCAATGTCACGGTCATTTCCAACAAGCCACTGAATAAAAATGAAGTCTATGACCTGTTTTTAGGGGTCTTGAATGTCAATGGTGTGGTGGCCATTCCTTCAGGAAATACCATCAAGCTGGTTCCAGACAGCAATGTCAAAAGCTCCGGGATTCCCTATGATGCACGTCATCGTGCGACTGGTGACCAGATTGTCACTCGCGTGATCTGGCTGGAAAATACCAATCCGAATGACCTGATTCCAGCCCTGCGTCCGTTGATGCCACAGTTTGCCCATTTGGCTGCCGTTCCGGGCACTAATGCACTGATTGTGTCGGACCGGGCGACCAATATCTATCAGCTGGAAACCATCATCCGTAATCTGGATGGCACGGGCCAGAATGATATTGAAGCCATTAGCCTGCAATCCAGTCAGGCCGAAGAAATGATCGAGCTGATTGATTCAATGGCAGCGACAGGTGCAGCTAAAGATCTGCGTGGTTCACGGGTACGGGTCATGGCAGATGTGCGTACCAACCGGATTTTGATTAAGGGTGATCCGGCAACACGCAAGCGCATTCGTCAGATTATTGAAACGCTGGATGTGCCTGCAGCAGACCGTCTGGGTGGCTTAAAAGTCTTTCGTTTAAAATATGCCAGCGCCAAGAATCTTTCGGAAATCTTGCAGGGGTTAGTGACAGGGCAGGCAGTCAATACGGGTTTGGATAATTCCTCTTCTAGTTCGTCTTCATATAATTCAACTAATAACCTGAATAACAACAGTACTACTAACTCAAACAGCTCAACCGCATCCAATATTCAGCTCAATACTGGTATGAAAACCGAGCAAGGCGGAATTAGCAGCTTTAATGCCAATGGCGTCAGCATCATTGCAGATGCCACGCAGAATTCTTTGGTGGTTAAAGCAGACCCGCAACTGATGCGTGAAATCGAATCTGCCATTGATCAGCTGGATATACGCCGTCAACAGGTTCTGATTGAAGCTGCAATTATTGAAGTAGAAGGGACAGATGCGGACCAGCTGGGTGTGCAATGGGCTTTGGGCGATATCAGTAGTGGTATTGGGCTGGTGAACTTCGATAATTTTGGGACTAGCCTGAAAAATATTGCGGCCGGTTATCTCACGGGAGGTGGTGCAGGTGCTGCAAGTGCCGTGGGCGCGGGCAGTTCACTGGTACTCGGTGATTATCGTGAAGGCAGTGATGGTTCCCGTCGTCTGTATGGCGCGATGATTCAGGCACTCAAAGAAACCACCAAATCCAACCTGTTGTCTACACCGTCAATTGTGACCATGGACAATGAAGAAGCCTATATTGTAGTGGGTGAAAACGTACCCTTTGTTACTGGTTCGGTATCTACGGGTGCGGCAGGAGTGGCCAATCCTTATACCACCATTGAACGTAAGGATGTCGGGGTCACTTTAAAGGTGGTTCCCCATATTGGCGAAGATGGTACGGTACGCCTGGAAGTGGAACAGGAAGTTTCTGATGTCAAAGCCAGTAAAGGGCAGGCGCAGGATCTGGTCACCAGCAAGCGAGCGATCAAAACCTCAATTCTGGCCGAACATGGACAAACCATTGTCCTTGGCGGTCTGATTTCGGATAATACCAGTTATGGACGCCAAGCGGTGCCGGGGCTGGGTGCAATTCCAGGCTTGGGACGTTTATTCCGTTCAGAAGGTAAGTCCAATCAAAAACGTAACTTATTGATCTTTATCCATCCAACCATTGTGGGGGATAAAAATGCAGTGCGTAAACTGACCCAGCAACGTTATAGTCAGTTATATAGTCTGCAACTCGCACTCGATTCAGACGGGAACTTTGCCAAATTGCCAGAAAGTGTTGAAGATGTATATCAACAGCGAATTCCGGTATCCAGAACGCCATTGCAAAACTCGACTTATCAAACTGTGCCGACCGCACCGGTTCAGGCGCAACCAGCCAATGTAGTCGTCACGCCAGTAGCAATAGAGCCGGTGATTCAGCGACAAATGGTAGAACCCGTCCAGCAGGTGGAAAAAAGTAAAAATACCGTTACAACAACCACACTTAGACCCAAAAGCTAGGTCATTCGCATTTGCAGACAGCATGTTATGATAATGTCAAAGAGAACAGAGAAGTAACTTTCATGACTTGGAAAATACACGCGATTACAGGCGACTTAACAGGACAGGAAATTAGCATTGACCGTGACATGCTGGTGGGGCGTCATCAGGCTGCGGATATCGTGTTGCAGGCTGCGGAAATTTCCCGTAAACATGCGACATTTTTACTGAAGGATGATGCGCTCTGGGTACAGGATTTGGGTTCATCGAATGGCACTTTCGTCAATGATGTGCAGATTGCGCAGGAAACCTTATTAAAGCAGGATGACATTGTTCAGTTTGCCAGCTTGAAATTTTCAGTACTGGCGCCTGTGGGTGCAGTCGAGGTTCCAGCAGAAATTGAAGCAACGGCAGAAAAAGTCGTGGAACAGGTTGAAGTAGCTGAGCCTACACCTGCACAGCAAATGAATGATCAGGGAATGCCGGAACTGAAACATCGTGATGCTTCGGTACAATTAACCCGTGATGGCATGCCAACCAATGTCGGTATTCCAAAACCGGCACCAATTGCTGAGGGTGTAGACCTGAGCTCGGTTAAGCCAGAACCCGCACCAATTCCGGTGGAACAGCCTGTTTCTCGTGTAGAGCAGGAAAAAGAAGCACAGAAAAATGCATCTATTGGACTGATTTCACTAATCGTTCTGATTATTTTGGCGATTATCGCTTGGGTGTTGTTTAAATAAGTCCATGATTGGTTACAATCGAGGCATGCATCACGCATGCCTTTTTTATGGCTGCAAATAAAGAAAATGAGGGTCAGGATGTCAATTGCACAACTGGAACAACGTAAGCTGATTTTATTCGATCTGGATGGCACCTTGGTGGATTCAGCCCATGATCTGTATCGGGCCATGAATATGAGCCTGAATGTCTTGCAGCTACCCCTGGTCACTGAGGAGCAGGTACGGGTCTGGATTGGTAAAGGAACGTCCAAGTTCTGTGAAAGCGTACTCCAGCATCTGGTGGGAGAAGTATTACCTGCTCAACATCAGGAATTACTTACGACATTCCTGGAAATTTATAATGCCGATCCTTGTGTGGATACCAAGCCATTTGACGGAATTATCGAGTTTCTGGAATGGGGTAAGGCTAACGACAAAAAACTGATCTGTGTGACCAATAAACCAGAAGAACCGGCACGCAGTATTCTGGATATTCTGGAAATGGCGAAATACTTTGATGACACCATTGGTGGTGATCGCTTTGCCGAGCGTAAGCCAGATCCGCGTCAGTTGTTGCATTGTGTGGAACATTATGGTGTGACCAAAGATCAGATACTGATGATTGGTGATTCGGTCAATGACATTGAAGCTGCACGCCGTGCGGGTATAGATTGTATTGTAGTCAGCTATGGCTATAATCATGGTGAAAATATAGCAGACTGTGATCCTCAAGAAATTGTCGATGATCTACGTGAGTTGCTTGCTTAAATAGGGTACGAAGGAAATAAGATGAATAGTTATAAGGTTTTTCGATGGCGTCGCTCAGTTCAATTCCATTTTCATACTGAGTAACCCCAATTTAAAGAGAAAAACCGAATGACAACTTCAGCTCAATTCCAGCAACTTGCATCTCAAGGCTACAACCTGATTCCTGTATACCGCCAGCGTCTGGCTGATACCGATACTCCTTTATCTATCTTTGCCCGTCTAAAACAGCACCAACAGGCTTATCTGTTCGAATCTGTGGAAGGGGGAGAAAACTGGGCGCGCTATTCAATTATCGGTCTGGGTGAATCGACTGTATTCTCCTGTAATGCGGGTGAACTGACTGTTCAGCATCCAGATGGCTCTATTGAAAAACAGCACTGTGCCGATCCATTCCAGTATATCCGAGACTTTCAGGCACAGTTTAAAGTACCGACTCAGGCAGAACTTCCAGCCTTACCAAGCTTTACCGGTGGTCTTGTCGGTTACTTTGGTTATGACTCAGTACGTTATATCGAACCTAAGCTAAAAAATGTGCCTGAAGCTGATCCGGTAGGCTTGCCAGATATCTGGATGATGCTGTCCAAAACCGTCATCGTATTCGATAACCTGAAAGATACCCTGTTCCTGATTGTACATGCCGATGCAGCTGATCCGGCAGCTTATGAGAAAGCGCAGCAGCAGCTGGATGAGCTGGAAAATATTCTGGCGACACCGGTAAGCCTGAAAGCAGAAAAACATACAGCACCGCATTTTGAGTCTTTAACTGGACATGACAACTTTATTGCCTCTATTGAAAAGGTAAAAGAGTACATCCGTGCCGGAGATGTGATGCAGGTGGTGCCAGGCCATCGTATGGTTTCTGATTTCGATGGTGAGCCTTTACAGGTCTATCGCGCATTACGTCACCTTAATCCATCGCCTTATTTGTTCCTGGTACAAGGGCAAACCCTAGAAAACAATACGCCGTTCCATATTGTGGGTTCTTCGCCTGAAATTCTTTCTCGTCTGGAAAATGGCATTGCGACTGTTCGTCCACTGGCGGGTACGCGTCCACGTGGCAAGACCAAAGAAGAAGATCTGGCGCTGGAAAAAGATTTGCTGTCTGATGAAAAAGAAATTGCCGAGCACTTAATGCTGATTGACCTGGGCCGAAATGATGTCGGTCGTGTATCCAAAATCGGTAAAGTACAAGTCACTGATCAAATGGTGATCGAACGTTACTCGCATGTGATGCACATTGTGTCGAATGTACAAGGTGAAGTACGTGATGATGTCGATGCACTGGATGTTTTTAAGGCAACTTTCCCTGCGGGAACACTTTCTGGTGCGCCAAAAATTCGTGCCATGGAAATTATTGACGAAGTTGAGCCAGTAAAACGCGGAATTTTTGGCGGCGCTGTTGGTTATTTAGGCTGGCATGGTGAAATGGACATGTCGATTGCCATTCGTACCTGCGTGATTCGTGAAAATAAGGTCTATGTTCAGGCGGGAGCAGGGCTGGTTGCGGACTCAAATCCTGAGTCAGAATGGAATGAAACCCAAATAAAAGCTCGCGCAGTGATCAAAGCGGTTGAATTATCATCAAACGGATTGATTTTGTGAGTTTTTGGCGTTTTTTTTGAAAAAAACACTTGCATGGATTCTGAGTTTTGCTAAACTGCACACCGTTCCGATACGAAACGTACGAAACACTAAGAAACGCCGGCATAGCTCAGTTGGTAGAGCAACTGACTTGTAATCAGTAGGTCCACAGTTCGAATCCGTGTGCCGGCACCATCTTAGAGAGTTTGGAGTGCGAAGTAAAGAACGACACTGATGTAAGTGTAAAAATGGTGAGGTTCCCGAGCGGTCAAAGGGGGCGGACTGTAACTCCGCTACGAAAGTTTCGAAGGTTCGAATCCTTCCCTCACCACCAATTTTAAGACTTCAAAGTGGTAAGTACCAACATCGTGCGGGAGTAGCTCAGTTGGTAGAGCGGCAGCCTTCCAAGCTGCATGTCGCGAGTTCGATCCTCGTCTCCCGCTCCATTGTTTGAAGTGCTAATATTTGCTCTTATAGCTCAGTGGTAGAGCACTCCCTTGGTAAGGGAGAGGTCTCGAGTTCAAATCTCGATAAGAGCTCCAGATTACAGTTTGGCAACGTGGTTGCAAAAATATTTCAAAAGCAGGCTATTTAGTCTGCTTTTCAAGTATTTGGTGTTTGGTTTTTTTTAAACGATATGTCGGAGCTGGGTTTTACTCAGAATTGTGTTCGACGTAAACGAGGAAGATTAACATGGCTAAGGCTAAGTTTGAACGTAATAAGCCACACGTTAACGTGGGCACAATCGGTCACGTTGACCATGGTAAAACAACTTTAACAGCTGCGATTGCAACTGTATGTGCTAAAACATTCGGTGGTGAAGCGAAAGACTACGCTGCAATCGACTCTGCACCAGAAGAAAAAGCACGTGGTATTACAATTAATACTTCACACGTAGAATACGATTCTCCAACTCGTCACTACGCTCACGTAGACTGCCCGGGCCACGCCGATTATGTTAAAAACATGATTACTGGTGCTGCTCAGATGGACGGCGCGATCCTTGTATGTGCTGCGACTGACGGTCCAATGCCACAAACTCGTGAACACATCCTGCTTTCTCGTCAGGTAGGTGTACCTTACATCGTTGTATTCTTGAACAAATGCGACCTTGTAGACGACGAAGAGCTTCTTGAACTGGTTGAAATGGAAGTTCGTGAACTTCTTTCTACTTACGACTTCCCAGGTGATGACACTCCAATCATCCGTGGTTCTGCTCTTGCAGCTCTTAACGGTGACCAAGGTCAATACGGCGAACCAGCTGTAGTAGCACTTGTTGAAGCGCTTGACTCTTACATCCCAGAACCAGAACGTGCAATCGACCAAGCATTCTTGATGCCAATCGAAGACGTATTCTCAATTTCTGGTCGTGGTACAGTTGTAACTGGCCGTGTTGAAACTGGTGTCATCAAAGTTGGTGAAGAAGTTGAAATCGTGGGTATCAAAGACACAGTTAAGACTACTGTAACTGGTGTTGAAATGTTCCGTAAACTTCTTGACGAAGGCCGTGCTGGTGAGAACTGTGGTATCTTGCTTCGTGGTACTAAACGTGAAGACGTACAACGTGGTCAAGTGCTTGCTAAACCAGGTTCTATCAAACCGCACACTAAATTCGATGCAGAAGTATACGTACTTTCTAAAGACGAAGGTGGTCGTCACACTCCATTCCTGAATGGTTACCGTCCACAGTTCTACTTCCGTACAACTGACGTAACTGGCGCGATTTCTTTGAAAGAAGGCGTTGAAATGGTTATGCCTGGTGACAACGTAGAAATGTCAGTAGAACTAATCCACCCAATCGCAATGGACCCAGGTCTACGTTTTGCAATCCGTGAAGGTGGTCGTACAGTTGGTGCTGGTGTAGTTGCTAAAGTAACTGCATAATCATAGAATAGAAAATAAGCTGGAGTTTCGGCTCCAGTTTATCTACAGGCCAGTAGTTCAATTGGTAGAGCGTCGGTCTCCAAAACCGAATGTTGGGGGTTCGAGTCCCTCCTGGCCTGCCAAGTTTTTTTCAAAAGACGCTTGATGTCGGCAAAACTGGTCATATAATAAGTCGCGAAACCTACGACGAGTACAAAAATGTCGAATGATAAATCACGCGACGCATTAAGCGAAGCGGCAATTCCTCAAAGAAATAATCCTGCTGTAGATGTAAGTTCTGGTTCTCCATTAGACATTGTTCTATGGGTTATCGCCTTGATTTTATTGGTCGGTGCTATGATGGTAAACCAATATTTACCTGCATACTGGGCGCCTGCGAATGATATTTGGGTGCGCGTTGGGGTAATTTTGGCTTGTATCGTTGTGGCATTCGGTTTATTATACGCCACCCATCAAGGCAAAGGCTTTGTTCGTCTTCTTAAGGATGCACGAATCGAGTTACGTCGAGTGACCTGGCCTACCAAACAAGAGACTATGACCACATCTTGGCAAGTCCTTGCTGTTGTAGTGATTGCAGCCATTGTTCTATGGTGCTTTGACTATGTTTTAGGCTGGTTAATGAAGTTTATTATCGGGTAAGAGAGCTATGAAACGTTGGTACATTATTCATGCCTATTCAGGTTATGAAAAACAAGTGATGCGTTCGCTTAATGATCGAATCCAGCGTAGCGCTGTTGCCGATAGCTTTGGTGAAGTCCTTGTTCCTACCGAAGAAGTGGTAGAAATGAAGGATGGTAAGAAGCGTAAATCAGAGCGTAAGTTCTTTCCTGGCTATGTATTAGTCGAAATGGAAATGAACGATGACACTTGGCACATCGTGAAAGAGTGTCCAAAAGTGCTTGGTTTTATTGGTGGTACGGCTGAAAAACCGGCTCCAATTACGCAAAAAGAAGCTGATGCAATCCTTGCACGTGTACGCAATACTGGTGAAGCACCGCGTCCTAAGACCATGTTTGAACCAGGCGAAGAATTACTCGTAATTGACGGTCCATTCACTGACTTTAAAGGTGTGGTGGAAGAAGTGCTTTACGACAAGTCACGCTTAACGCTGACCATTAACGTATTTAACCGACCAACTCAGGTTGAACTGGAATTTCGCCAAGTCGAAAAAACAGTTTAATTTGTTCGGGTTGAAAACGCCTGATTTGCGTGCAAATCAGGCATTGTTGTTGTAACGGTATCGTTACTTGAAATCATTGGGGAGCCTAGCGGCGTTTGCACCCAGAGGTAATTTGAAATGGCTAAGAAGATTGACGGCTATATCAAGCTGCAAGTTCCAGCTGGTAAAGCGAATCCATCTCCACCGATTGGTCCTGCACTAGGTCAACGTGGTGTTAACATCATGGCATTCTGTAAAGAATTCAATGCTGCTACACAAAAAGTTGAAGCTGGTCTGCCAATTCCAGTCGTGATCACTGTGTACAACGACAAGTCGTTCACATTCATCATGAAAACTCCACCTGCTGCTGTTCTTCTTAAGAAAGCTGCTGGTATCCAAAAGGGTTCTTCTGTACCTAACAAAACTAAAGTTGGTAAGTTGACTCGTGCTCAATTGGAAGAAATCGCGACTACTAAAGAACCAGACTTAACTGGTGCTGATTTAGACGCGCGTGTACGTACCATCGCTGGTTCTGCACGTTCTATGGGCTTGGAAGTGGAGCTATAAGACATGGCAAAGTTAACTAAACGTCAAAAAGCCATCGCTGCTGCTGTAGAAGCACAAAAAGTTTACACTTTAGAAGAAGCTGTAGAAGTTCTTACTAGCCTTCCAGCTGCGAAATTCAAAGAATCTTTGGACATCGCTGTAAACCTGGGTGTTGACCCTCGTAAATCTGATCAGGTTGTTCGTGGCGCGACTACTCTTCCTGCAGGTACTGGTAAAACTGTACGCGTAGCTGTATTTGCTCAAGGCGCTGCTGCCGAAGCTGCGAAAGAAGCTGGTGCAGACGTTGTTGGTTTCGACGATCTTGCTGAAAGCATCCAAGGCGGAAACCTTGACTTCGACGTAGTGATTGCTGCTCCTGATGCAATGCGCGTTGTTGGTAAACTGGGTACGATTCTTGGTCCACGTGGCTTAATGCCAAACCCTAAAGTGGGTACTGTAACTCCTGACGTTGCGACTGCAGTTAAAAATGCAAAAGCTGGTCAAGCGCGTTACCGTGTAGACAAAGCAGGTATTATCCACGCTGCGATCGGTCAAGTAGGTTTCTCTGCTGAAGCTGTTCGTCAAAACGTTGAAGCTCTTGTAGCTGACCTTAAGAAAGCAAAACCTGCTACTTCTAAAGGTGTTTACATCCAAAAGATCACTCTAAGCTCTACTATGGGTCCTGGTCTGATCGTTGATGTAGCAAACGTTTCTAAATAAGTTTTAAACTTATACAGAATTTTAAAGCCCTGAGTAAGTTTTAAAGCACTGCTTTAAAACTTACGCAAGAAGAAACCGGTTTCGGACTGCTTGCGAACTTAGGCAGACTTTGAATTGATAAATGTAAATTTATCAGCGTCAAAGACCTCAGGCGAGGGGAGTTTTATGCTTCTTTCTTAATATTCCAGCCTGCGTAGACGCGGTGGTGTGATTTGTTCATCCTCCGCGTGTGATTTCAGAGATGAATTCACGAATTGGGAGTGTGCTTGTGATCAGGCACATAAATCACCGTTAGGAGGTTTTACAATGGCTCTTCTTATTGAAGGCAAAAAACAGATCGTAGCTGAAGTAAGTGAAATTGCTTCTACTGCATTTGCCGCTGTTGTTGCTGACTACCAAGGTTTAACAGTTGAGCAATTAACTGCTCTTCGTGTTGAAGCTCGTAAACTAGGTGTTAAAACACGTATCGTGCGTAACACTCTGGCTAAACGCGCTCTTCAAGATACTCAATTCAATATCTTGAACGACAGCCTTGTTGGCCCAACAATCTTAGCTTTCTCGACTTCTGAAGACGACATGGGTGCAGCTGCACGCTTGTTCGAAGAATTCGCAAAAACTAACAAAGCATTCGAACTTAAAGCTGCTGCATTTGATGGCAAAGTTTACGAAGGTGCTGAAGTTAGCGTAATCGCGAACCTTCCGAACCAAGAAAAAGCGCTTACTATGCTTGCAAACGTTCTTCAAGCTCCTATTTCGAAATTGGGTCGCCTTATTACTGCGCTCAAAGAGAAAAACGAGTCAGAAGCTGCATAAGCTTAAATTTATTTCCACACCATTCAATTTCCATTTGGAGTTATTCTCATGGCTTTAACTAACGAAGAAATCCTAAACGCAGTTGCAGAAAAAACTGTTCTTGAACTTGTTGAACTAATCTCTGCTTTCGAAGAGAAATTCAACGTATCTGCTGCTGCTGTTGCTGTTGCTGCTGCTCCTGGCGCTGCTGCTGCTGCTGAAGAACAATCAGAATTCAACGTTGAGTTGACTTCTTTCGGTGGTAACAAAGTTGCTGTAATTAAAGCAGTTCGTGAAGCTACTGGTCTTGGCTTGAAAGAAGCTAAAGACATGGTTGAAGGCGCACCTACAGTTCTTAAAGAAGGCGTTTCTAAAGAAGAAGGCGAAGAGCTTAAGAAAAAACTTGAAGAAGCTGGTGCTACAGTTACTCTTAAGTAATTTCTTAAAGGAGCCGGTTTTTTTATAATCGGCTCCAAAAATTGGCTGATGGCTCTTGGGTCATCAGCCTTTTTGCGTTACAATAATCGGCTCGATTTTTGTTTGCATGATATAAAATTCATACAAATTAAAAATAAACATAATGAACAAACGCTTACCAATATTTTTCATTAAAAAAATATTGTTAAGCGTTTTAATACCACTAAAAATTGCAGCATTTGTAAAGAGTGGTGGCCATATCGGCCAGCGTAATTCCTTCTGAGCCCGTTCTGCAGGCGGGCTTGGTTTACACTTTCCGAGGACTCCAGATGGCATACTCATATACCGAAAAGAAACGGATCCGTAAGAATTTTGGTAAATTGCCTAGCGTCATGGATGCTCCGTACCTGCTCGCGATTCAAGTCGACTCGTACAGAACATTCTTACAAGATGGCAAATCACCAAAAAACCGCGAAGATATCGGTCTCCAAGCCGCATTTCGTTCAGTTTTTCCTATTGAAAGTTATTCTGGCAATGCTGCTTTAGAATTCGTTGAGTATAGTCTTGGTAAGCCTGAGTTTGATGTACGCGAATGTATCCTTCGTGGCTCAACTTATGCAGCACCAATGCGCGTAAAAATTCGTTTGATCCTGAAAGATCGCGAAACTAAATCAATCAAAGACGTACGTGAACAAGAAGTCTACATGGGCGAAATGCCGCTTATGACAGACAACGGTACTTTCGTAATTAACGGTACCGAGCGTGTAATCGTATCGCAATTGCACCGTTCACCGGGCGTATTCTTTGACCACGATAAAGGCAAGACTCACTCAAGCGGTAAAGTCCTTTATTCAGCACGTATCATTCCTTACCGTGGTTCATGGTTAGACTTTGAATTCGATGCCAAAGACCTGGTCTACGTACGTATTGACCGTCGTCGTAAATTGCTTGCGACTGTGGTGCTTCGTGCGCTGGGTTATGCCAACGAACAAATTCTCGACATGTTCTACGAGAAAGTACCTGTGTATCTGGACATGGGTAGCTACCAGATTGACCTTGTTCCAGAGCGCCTGCGCGGCGAAATGGCACAGTTCGACATTGCTGACAAAGACGGCAAAGTCATTGTTGAACAAGGTAAACGTATTAACGCACGTCATGTACGTCAAATGGAAGCATCTGGTCTTGAGAAGCTTTCTGTTCCTGATGAGTACCTGTACGAACGTATCACTGCTGAAGACATCCCACTGAAAGATGGTGATGTGATTGCAGCCAATACTGTTCTGAGCCATGAAATCATGGTGAAAATTGCAGAAGGCGGCGTGAAACAGTTCAATATCCTGTTTACTAACGATATCGACCGTGGTCCGTTTATTGCGGATACATTACGTGCTGATACCACAGTAAGCCGTGATGAAGCGCTTGTAGAAATCTACAAAGTCATGCGTCCAGGTGAGCCACCAACAAAAGAAGCTGCTGAGAACCTGTTCAATAACCTGTTCTTCTCTTCTGAGCGTTATGATCTGTCTCCAGTGGGTCGTATGAAGTTCAACCGTCGTTTGGGTCGTCCTTACGAAGTGGGTACTGATCAGAAGTCACGCGAAGTTGAAGGCATTCTCTCGAATGAAGATATCACTGATGTATTAAAAACATTAGTAGAAATCCGTAACGGTAAAGGTGAAGTCGACGATATCGATCACTTGGGTAACCGTCGTGTTCGTTCTGTGGGTGAAATGACCGAGAACCAATTCCGTGTAGGTCTGGTTCGTGTAGAGCGTGCTGTTAAAGAACGTCTGTCTCAAGCTGAAACTGATAATCTGTCTCCGCAAGACCTGATCAATGCGAAGCCAGTGGCTGCTGCAATCAAAGAATTCTTTGGTTCAAGTCAATTGTCTCAGTTCATGGACCAAAACAACCCGTTGTCTGAAATTACACACAAACGTCGTGTATCAGCACTTGGGCCTGGTGGTTTGACTCGTGAACGTGCGGGCTTCGAAGTACGTGACGTACATCAAACTCACTATGGTCGTGTATGTCCAATTGAGACTCCTGAGGGTCCAAACATTGGTTTGATCAACTCGCTATCTGTTTACGCAAAATGTAACAACTTCGGTTTCCTGGAAACTCCATACCGTAAAGTGGTTGATGGTCGCGTAACTGATGACGTTGAATACCTATCTGCGATTGAAGAAGTAGGTACTGTGATTGCACAGGCCGACTCTGCAGTAGATAAAGATGGCAACCTGTCTGAAGAATTCGTTTCTGTACGTCACCAAGGCGAATTCGTACGTATGCCTCCTGAAAAAGTGACGCATATGGACGTATCTGCTCAGCAGGTTGTATCTGTAGCAGCATCACTGATTCCGTTCCTTGAGCACGATGACGCCAACCGTGCATTGATGGGTTCGAACATGCAACGTCAGGCTGTTCCTACGTTAATTGCTGATAAACCACTGGTTGGTACCGGTATGGAAGCGAACGTAGCACATGACTCTGGTGTATGTGTAATCGCGAAACGTGGTGGTCGTATTGAATTTGTTGACGCTTCGCGTGTCGTGATTCGTGTCAACGAAGACGAAATGGTTGCAGGCGAAGCAGGTGTAGATATCTATAACCTGATCAAATACACACGTTCTAACCAAAACACTTGTATCAACCAGAAAGTTCTTGTGAACCTGGGCGATAAAGTAGGTCGTGGTGACGTTCTGGCTGACGGTCCATCAACTGATGGCGGTGAGCTTGCGCTTGGTCAAAACATGCGTGTAGCGTTCATGACCTGGAATGGTTACAACTACGAAGACTCGATCTTGTTATCTGAGCGTGTTCTTCAAGAAGACCGTTTAACGTCTATTCACATCCAAGAACTTTCATGTGTTGCACGTGATACCAAATTGGGTGCTGAAGAAATTACTGCCGATATTCCGAACGTGGGTGAAGCAGCGCTTTCTAAACTGGACGAGTCAGGTATCGTTTACATCGGTGCTGAAGTGACTGCGGGTGACATCCTGGTAGGTAAAGTAACGCCTAAAGGTGAAACTCAGTTAACTCCTGAAGAAAAACTGCTTCGTGCAATCTTCGGTGAAAAAGCGGCTGATGTAAAAGATTCTTCTTTACGTGTTCCATCGGGTACTAAAGGTACTGTGATCGACGTTCAAGTGTTTACACGTGACGGTCTTGAGAAAGACGAACGTGCTCAGGCAATTGAAAAAGCTCAGCTGGATGCTTACCGTAAAGACTTGAAAGAAGAATACAAAATCTTCGAAGAAGCAGCACGTGAACGTATTGTACGTCTGTTGAAAGGTCAGGAATCTAACGGTGGCGGTACTACTAAACGCGGTGACAAACTGTCTGAAGAATTGTTATCTGGTTTAGAGCTGGTTGATCTGCTTGATATCCAACCAAGTGATGAAGCAATTGCTGAACGTTTAACTCAAATTCAAGTGTTCCTGAAAGAGAAGAGCCTTGAAATTGATGAGAAATTTGCAGAGAAAAAACGCAAACTTTCTACAGGTGACGAACTGACAACTGGCGTATTGAAAGTTGTTAAGGTTTACCTGGCCGTTAAACGTCGTATCCAGCCTGGTGATAAGATGGCAGGTCGTCACGGTAACAAGGGTGTAGTTTCTAACATCCTGCCTGTTGAAGACATGCCGCACGATGCCAATGGTGTACCAGTAGATATCGTACTGAACCCGCTCGGTGTACCATCACGTATGAACGTGGGTCAGATTCTGGAAACTCACTTGGGTATGGCTGCTAAAGGTCTTGGCGATCAAATCGACAAGATGCTGAAAGAACAGCGTACAGTTCTTGAACTGCGTGATTTCCTAGACAAGATTTATAATAAGGTTGGTGGCCAGCAAGAAGATCTTGACAGCCTAACTGATGAAGAAATCTTGAAACTGTCTGGTAACCTGCGTAAAGGTGTTCCTCTGGCAACTCCAGTATTTGACGGTGCTGAAGAAGGTCAGATCAAAGAATTACTTGAGCTTGCTGGCTTGTCACGTACGGGTCAAACTGTATTGTATGATGGCCGTACTGGTGAACGTTTCGACCGTCCTGTAACTGTAGGTTACATGTACATGCTGAAACTGAACCACTTGGTTGACGACAAGATGCATGCGCGTTCTACTGGTTCTTACTCTCTAGTAACGCAACAGCCGCTTGGTGGTAAAGCACAATTCGGTGGTCAGCGTTTCGGTGAGATGGAAGTCTGGGCACTAGAAGCATACGGTGCAGCATATACGCTTCAAGAAATGCTGACTGTGAAGTCGGATGACGTTGAAGGCCGTACCCGTATCTATAAGAACATTGTAGATGGTAACCATTATATGGACCCAGGTATGCCTGAATCGTTCAACGTATTGACCAAAGAGATCCGTTCTTTAGGTATCAACATTGAACTGAAAAATGGTGACTAAGAAATCTCCCCCGACCCCTCTTTAAGAAAGAGGGGAGAAAGTCCCCCTTTATAAAGGGGGATTTAGGGGGATTCTTGAGATTCCCGAATTTCAGTAAAAAACAATATTTGTGACCCAGTCGGGAAGTGAAAATCTCCTCGACACACGGAGAAAAAAATTGAAAGACTTGCTCGATATCATGCGCAAAAAGACGGATTCCGACGGTCATGCTCCAGTAGAGTTTGATCGCATCCGTATTGGTCTTGCGTCACCAGAAATGATTAAGTCGTGGTCTCATGGTGAAGTTAAAAAGCCAGAAACCATTAACTACCGTACGTTCAAACCAGAACGTGACGGTTTATTCTGTGCCAAAATCTTTGGTCCAGTAAAAGATTATGAATGCTTGTGTGGTAAATACAAGCGTATGAAATACAAAGGCGTCATTTGTGAAAAATGTGGCGTTGAAGTAACAACTGCGAAAGTTCGTCGTGAGCGTATGGGTCACATCGAACTAGCGTCTCCAGTTGCACACATCTGGTTCTTAAAATCACTTCCTAGCCGTATTGGTCTTCTTTTAGACATGACGCTACGTGATATCGAACGCGTATTGTATTTCGAATCTTACGTTGTCACTGATCCAGGTATGACTCCATTTGAGAAATACCAACTTCTTAACGATGAAGAATACTTCAATGCGTTAGAAGAACACGGTGATGAATTCACTGCGAAAATGGGTGCAGAAGCGGTTCAAGACTTGCTTAAAGATATCGATCTTGAAGCTGAAATTGCGCGTCTTCGTGAAGAAATTCCAAACACGACTTCAGAAACTAAGCTTAAAAAAGCTTCTAAACGTCTGAAATTGATGGAAGCATTCAACGATTCGAACAACAAGCCAGAATGGATGGTGATGAACGTACTTCCTGTACTTCCACCAGATCTTCGTCCGCTTGTACCACTTGAAGGTGGTCGTTTCGCGACTTCTGATTTGAACGACCTTTACCGTCGTGTGATCAACCGTAACAACCGTTTAAAACGTCTTCTTGACCTTGCAGCTCCAGACATCATCGTACGTAACGAAAAACGTATGTTGCAAGAATCTGTAGATGCATTGCTGGATAACGGTCGTCGTGGTCGTGCGATTACTGGTTCTAACAAACGTCCTCTTAAATCTTTGGCAGATATGATCAAAGGTAAACAAGGTCGTTTCCGTCAGAACTTGTTGGGTAAACGTGTCGATTACTCTGGTCGTTCGGTAATTACCGTAGGTCCAAGCCTTCGTTTACACCAATGCGGTCTTCCTAAGAAAATGGCGCTTGAACTGTTCAAGCCATTCATCTTTGCGAAACTGCAAGCATCTGGTCAAGCAACAACCATTAAAGCTGCGAAGAAAATGGTTGAACGCGAAACTCCAGAAGTTTGGGACGTACTTGCATCAGTCATCCGTCAGCATCCAGTGATGTTGAACCGTGCGCCGACACTTCACCGTCTAGGTCTTCAAGCGTTTGAACCTATTCTGATTGAAGGTAAAGCGATCCGTCTTCACCCACTCGTATGTGCTGCGTTCAACGCCGACTTCGACGGTGACCAAATGGCGGTACACGTACCATTAACACTTGAAGCTCAGTTAGAAGCTCGTGCGTTAATGATGTCGACCAACAACATTCTGTCTCCAGCGAACGGTGAGCCAATCATCGTACCGTCTCAGGACGTTGTCTTGGGTCTTTACTACATCACTCGTGATGCGGTAAATGCCAAAGGTGAAGGCATGGTGTTCGCGGACACTGACGAAGTAAACCGTGCGCTTGCGACTGGTCAGGTGGATATGCACGCTCGCGTGAAAGCACGTGTACACCAAACCGTGATCAACGAAAACGGTGAACGTGAACAGCAAACGATTATCGTAGATACGACTCCTGGTCGCTGTCTGCTTTGGGAAGTTGTGCCTGAAGGTATGGACTTCCAGCAAATTAACGTTGAGATGACCAAAAAGAACATCTCTAAGTTAATCAACTCTTGCTACCGTAAACTGGGTCTGAAAGACACTGTTATCTTCGCTGACCAATTGATGTACCTTGGTTTCCGTCAAGCGACTCGTTCTGGTGTTTCTGTTGGTATGGAAGACATGGTCATTCCACCACAAAAACAAGCGATTATCGGGAAAGCCGAAGCTGAAGTTCGTGAAATCGAACAACAGTTCGAACAAGGTTTCGTAACTGCCGGCGAACGTTATAACAAAGTGGTCGATATCTGGGCGCGTACAAACGACCAGGTAGCGAAAGCGATGATGGACAACTTGTCATTCACGACTGTTAAGAACAAACAGGGTGAGGATGAGAAACAGAAATCATTCAACAGCATCTACATGATGTCTGACTCTGGTGCCCGTGGTTCCGCAGCTCAGATTCGTCAGTTGGCTGGTATGCGTGGTCTGATGGCGAAACCAGATGGTTCGATCATTGAAACGCCTATTAAAGCGAACTTCCGTGAAGGTTTGACAGTACTTCAGTACTTCATTTCAACACACGGTGCACGTAAAGGTTTGGCCGATACAGCACTGAAAACAGCGAACTCTGGTTACCTGACTCGTCGTCTGGTAGACGTTGCGCAAGACTTAGTCATCACTGAGCCGGATTGTGGTACGTTGTCTGGTCTTGTCATGACTCCGTTCATTCAAGGCGGTGACGTGATCGAGAACCTGGGTACTCGAGTACTGGGTCGTGTAGTTGCTGAAGATGTGAAACGTGCAGGTACTGAAGAAGTTATTCTGCCGCGTAACACATTGATCGACGAAAAACTTGCAAACTACCTGGAAGAGCAAGGTGTCGATGAAGTTAAAGTACGTTCAGTCGTATCTTGTGAATCTACTTTCGGTGTTTGTGCGAAATGTTACGGTCGTGACCTTGCACGCGGTCACTTGGTAAACCCAGGTGAATCTGTGGGTGTTATGGCTGCTCAGTCGATTGGTGAGCCGGGTACACAGTTAACCATGCGTACATTCCACGTAGGTGGTGCTGCGAGCCGAACTTCTGCTGCAAACAGCGTACAAGTTCGTAACAAAGGTACTGTACGTTTCCACAATGTGAAAACTGTACAACATGCCAAAGGTCACTTGGTATCAACTTCACGTTCAGGTGAAATCGGTATTGCAGATGACTTAGGCCGTGAACGTGAACGTTACAAACTGCCATACGGTGCGTTTATCTTGCTGAAAGATGGCGAAGCTGTAGAAGCAGGCGGTATCGTAGCAACTTGGGATCCGCATACACATCCACTGGTTACAGAAGTTGCCGGTAAAGTTCGCTTCAGCCAAATCGCTGATGGTGTAACTGCAACATCGAAAACTGATGATGCAACTGGTATGACCACTGTTGAAATCTTGCCTGTAACAGCTCGTCCTGCGTCTGGTAAAGATTTACGTCCAGCTGTTGTGCTTGATACAGTAGACGGCGGCGAACAGTTCTACTTCTTGCCACAAAACACTATTCTTTCTGTCCGTGATGGCGAAACAATTGGTGTGGGTGACGTAATTGGTCGTGTACCACAAGAATCTTCACGTACTCGTGATATTACCGGTGGTCTGCCACGTGTTGCTGACTTGTTCGAAGCGCGTAAACCGAAAGAACACGCAATCCTTGCAGAAGTGTCAGGTGTTGTAAGCTTCGGTAAAGAGACCAAAGGTAAAAACCGTCTGGTGATTACTCCGGATGATGGTTCTGAGATCTACGAAGAGCTGATTCCGAAATGGCGTACCATTAACGTGTTCGAAGGCGAACATGTGAACCGTGGTGAAACCATTTCTGATGGTCCACAGAACCCGCATGACATCTTACGTCTGAAAGGTGAAGTGGCGTTGACCAACTACATCGTGAACGAAGTTCAGGACGTTTACCGTCTGCAAGGTGTAAAAATCAACGATAAACACATCGAAGTGATCGTACGTCAAATGCTGCGTAAAGTGGACATCACTGACGGTGGCGATACAAGCTTCATCAAAGGCGAACAAGTGGATTACATCCGTGTGATGCAAGAGAACCAAGCTGTTCTTGCGCAAAACAAGTTCCCTGCGAAATTTGAACGTCAATTGATGGGTATTACCAAAGCGTCGCTTTCTACTGACTCGTTCATCTCTGCTGCATCGTTCCAGGAAACCACTCGTGTGTTAACTGAAGCTGCTGTAACAGGTAAAGAAGATGATCTACGCGGTCTGAAAGAAAACGTAGTTGTAGGTCGTCTGATCCCAGCGGGTACAGGTCTGGCTTACCACTTAGAGCGTCGTCGTCAAGAAGCAGAAGCTGCAGAATTTGAACTGCACAATGACTTCTCTGATGTAGACCAAGCGTTAAGCCAAGCATTCAGCGATGAATTTAACGGTCTGTAATTAGCCGCTAAATCATTTTAAAAAAGCCACCTTCGGGTGGCTTTTTTATTTCTCAAATTATATATATTTATATTGCTAGAAAAGATCAGATTATCTGGTAGTTACTTGTCCTAAATATGGAGAAATCATCAATAAAACATGATCTTTCATGCGCTCTTTACAAAATAAATCATGAAGGTTTCAAGATTTAACATCTTGTTATGAATCGCTCCTTAAAATCAGGTTAATCTTAAGTCAAAGCACGAAGGAAGGCCAAGATCATGAAAAAGTTAATGAGCGTAATGGCTGTTGCAACTATCTCCACTTTTATGTTGGCAGGCTGTGAAAATATGTCTGCTAAAGATCAGCGTATTGGCGCAGCTGCGCTCGGTGGTGCAGTGGGCGGTGGTGTAGGTAACAGAGTAGGTGGTGGTGTTGGTGCAGCAGTTGGCGGTGGTGCCGGTGCAGCAGTCGGTAGTAAAGCTCAAGGTGGTTCAAACCGTAATGCGACCTATAGTGGTGTCGGTGGTGCTGTAGGTTCTGCAGTGGGTAAAAGCATCTTTGGCGGTACAGGTGGGGCTGCAATTGGTGGTGCCATCGGTGGTGGTGCTGGTGCAGCGATCGAACAGAATAACCGTCGTCGTTAATCGACAGAACTATCCTCCAGATAGATTTAAAAGCGCCTCCATGGCGCTTTTAGTTTATTCAATTTCGTTATTTAGCTTCTCGAAGCTTGCCTTTGCTCTGTTTAAGGCGGATATAAACGGTCTTTTGTACCTCAGCGATACGCACACCGGAATCATCATAAATATTGAGCTGATACTGGCGATAAACCGGACTATGGTCAGCTGCCAGTTCTTTTACTGTTTGCACTTCCTGCCTGGAAATCCGGATGTCCGCATAGACCGTTCCACGTCCTGGCGCTAGAAACTGAATGGTAGAGCTTTTATCCCAGACAATGTATTTCGGACCCAGATGGTGCATCAGCAATAACATATAAAAAGGATCGACCATGGAATACAGGCTGCCACCAAAATGTACTCCGACAATATTCTGATTTTTGCGAGTCAGTGGCATTTTCACGCGAACGTGATAATTGGCAAAATCCATTTCATCAATGACAATGCCTGCTCCACGATAAGGGGCATAGCGATTCAGGATAAATTTGGATAACGAGGGCAGTTGCTGAATTTTTCGTAATAGGCTCATGTGGATATTCTTTTTTCTAGTCTTATATGCATACTAGAACAACAAAAATAAGCTGGCATTGATAAATCGTGCCTATTTCAACAATAAAAGAGCCAATCAGCGAATAAGGATACATCTATGCAAAGACATAGCCAGTGGGTAGATACCAGCGATCATCAACGTCTCTATGTGAAAACCTGGGGCGAGCCTGAACAACCGGCTTTAATGCTGGTTCATGGTTATCCTGACCATCAGGATGTCTGGGAAGCGGTAATTTCTCACCTCGTTCAGGATTATTTTGTGGTGACCTATGATGTGCGCGGAGCAGGAGACTCCAGCGTTCCCAAGAAAATTTGGGATTATCGTCTGGAACGTCTGTGTGCAGATTTAGAGCAAGTGGTCGATCAGGTCTTGCCAGGACGAGCTTTCCACCTTGCGGCTCATGACTGGGGTTCAATCCAGGCTTGGGAAGCGGTCACCGAACCTAAATTTAAAAGCCGTATTTTGTCTTTTAGCACCATGTCAGGTCCATGTCTGGATCATGCGGCTTTCTGGATGCGTGAACAGTTTAAACAGCATAAGACCAAGTTCTTTAAACAGATGACTAGGTCCTGGTATATCGCGGTATTCCAGTTGCCTTTTATAGCGCCTACCGCATGGAATTTCTTTAATGCAGAACGTTGGGGCAAAATGATCAGTCAGCTGGAACAGCAGGAAAATCTGCCGCTAAACCAGAATATTGTCAAAGACGGAAAATATGGCGTTAATCTGTATCGGGCGAACTTTTTACCGCGTTTATCTCGACCTAGACAGCGTTTTGCAGTCTGTCCGGTACAGGCAATTGTGCTCAAGAAGGACCAGTTTGTTGGCCCAGATCTGATTGATGAAATGCCAAAATGGGTAAAAGATTTTTCCCGGGTAGAATTAAATGCCAATCACTGGGCGATTTTGAGCCAGCCGGAACAGGTGGCTCATCTAATCCATAATTTTATTCAGCAGAAATTAACAGCGACCACTTAATACGGAGATTGGGAACGTGACTCGGCAAGGGATAAGTGGAAGAATTTTTATCCGGATTTTCTGATAAAATAGCCGTTTTCTCTCATTCCCAATTCATTATGTTCGCAATTCTTGCTGCTATTGGAGTCATGTTTGGACTCTCATTGGCACGTGTACCTGTGGTTTTTGCCCTGGTCATTGGTGCTGTTACGGGTGGTTTGCTGGCAGGTCTTGGCCTCCAGGGAACTTTAGACGCATTTAACAATGGTCTGGGCGGTGGCGCTAAAATTGCCTTGGCTTATGGCATCTTGGGTGCCTTTGCTTTGGCCTTGGCACGTTCCGGTTTGCCTGACTTGCTGGCCTATAAAATGATCACTACCTTAAAAGGTGAGGCATCAGAAAAGGCACAGAATAAGGTTAAATATCTGATCTTTTGTACAGTCGCATTGGCTGCCGTTTTCTCGCAAAACGTGATTCCAGTGCACATCGCCTTTATTCCGGTTCTGATTCCACCGTTATTGCTGGTATTTAACCATCTGAAGCTGGATCGCCGTTTGGTGGCCTGTCTGCTGACCTTTGGTCTGGTGGGAACATATATGCTGGTTCCAGTTGGTTTTGGTGCCATCTTCCTGAATGATATTCTGGGCCATAACATCAATACCTTTGGTAAACCCTACGGATTTGAGATTACTTATGACCAGATTCCCGCTGCGATGGCAATTCCGGTCTCAGGTATGTTCGTGGGTTTGCTGGTAGCCATGTTTATCAGCTACCGTAAGCCACGTCTTTATAAAGATATCCATGTGGAACAGCAGCAAAGTATCTCTGCTGAACTGGGTGTAGAACAAAAATCAGCGAAACCGCAAATTGCCAAACTGACCATCTGGATGGCAGCGATCGCGGTGATTGCAACCCTTGTGGTACAGCTTTATTCAGATTCGATGATTCTTGCCGGTCTGGTCGGTGTCGCAATCTTGAGCTGTGCCGGAATCTTTAAATGGAAAGAAGCAGATGATGTGATCATCACCGGTATGCGTATGATGGCCCTGGTTGGTTTTATCATGATTGCCGCGCAAGGTTTTGCTGCCGTGATTGAGGCAACAGGACAGGTTCCTGCGCTGGTTGAAGCGTCGGTTGACTGGATTGGTAATAGCCAGGCACTTGCCGCCTTTTTAATGTTGTTGATTGGTCTGCTGATTACTCTGGGTATCGGTTCATCATTCTCTACCATTCCGATCTTGGCGATTATTTATGTACCGCTCTGTATTCAATTTGGTTTTAGTCCTGCAGCAACTATTGCGATCATCGGGACTGCGGCTGCTTTGGGCGATGCTGGCTCTCCAGCATCAGATTCAACTCTAGGTCCAACATCCGGTCTGAATATGGATGGTCAGCATGACCATATGAAGGATAGTGTGGTTCCAACCTTCATTCATTTTAATATTCCGCTTATCATTTTTGGCTGGATTGCAGCCATGGTTCTATAAGTCCTTTTTATAATCTGCTCTGATATAAATCGGAGCAGATTTGCCTAGATTTAAAATAAATTATAAGATGTATTTAAAATATATGTTTAAATAAAAAATTAATATAAACCTGATTATTTTGCTCTGAATATTATTATTTTAATCTGATTAATTTACTGGGTATTTAAAACCAACCAATATAGTCAATTTAAAATAAATATATAATAATTACATATATTTAAATAATAAATGAAATTTAGTTTTATAATATCTATTGCATATTAATTTAAGCCGTGTTTATTATTAATTAAGAAATATTTTCTTAATAATTATTCTTCCCTTGGGGGTATTTTAAAATGTTAAAGCAAGTAGCTCTAATTGCATTAATGGGTCTTTCAGCATCTGCGATGGCAGGGCAATGGCAAGTGAAAGTGGGGGCTTCTGTATTAGCACCTACTCAGGAAACTGACCTGATTCCTGGTGTGGTTGAAGATGCTAAAGCAAGTAGCGAACTCAATTTTACTCCTTCAGTCGAATATTTCTTCAATGACAATATTTCAGCCGAATTATTATTGGCTACCCCGTTTAAACATGATGTTGAGATGGCGGGTGATGTGAAAATTGCATCATTAAAACATCTACCACCAACGATCACAGCCAAATATAATTTTAAAAATTCAAGCCGCTTTACTCCCTATATCGGCGTAGGTGCTACAGTATTCATTCCATGGGATGAAGAATTTAGCCAAACTGCAAAAGACGCATTAGGTGTATCAAAGCTTGATGCAGATGTTGCTTATGGTGTAGCTGGCCAAGTCGGCTTTAACTTCCAGCCAGCGGATGCAAAAAACTGGGGTGTATTTGTTGATGCACGTTATGCAGACTTAGATACAGATCTGGAAGCAAAGACTGCTGATGGTACAAAAATTAATTTGGGTGAATTTGGAATCGATCCTTGGGTTTATACGATCGGTTATAGCTATAAATTCTAAGCTCTAATTTTTTGGTTTACTTTTTCCAAAAGCCTCATCAAGAATGGGGCTTTTTTTCAAAATAACAACGATTTATAACGTATTGAAATTGAGCAGATTGGCAATACTCAAATATATTAAAACGAATAAAGTAAATATTAATTGAATACGACTTAATAATAAGGAAGATCAAAGCATGAGTTTTTTGTCGAAGAGTCTTTTGATCTTCAGCACGCTGTTTATTTCACAGAGTTATGCTGCCAGTTTTAATTGTCAGAAAGCGACAACCGCGACTGAGAAGACAATTTGTGAACATCGTTTGCTGAATGATGCTGATGTCAAAATGAGTACCAGCTATAACATCTTGCGCCGTATGGTGCCGATGGGAACACGTTCAGTAATTCAACGCGATCAGGTGAAATGGCTGCAATTTCGTGATCGCTGCCAGGAATCCGTATCCTGCTTGAGTCAGGTCTATAATATGCGTCAGCAGCAACTGGATCTGCATTTTGATCGTATCTATAAAATGGGGCCTTATTAAGTCTTGTCCATCCCATCAATTAAACTGATAAAAATGAAAGCCATAAAAATATTTTTTGCGAAAAAATTATTTTAAGGCTATTGAAAATTATTGAACTCACTCCATTCATATAGGCAACAGTTAACATCTGTATCTAAAATAATAGGAGTGATTCATGAGCGATTTAAGCGTACAAAAACACAGTTTCCAGGCTGAGGTAGCGCAGTTACTGCACCTTGTGACCCATTCGCTTTATTCAAATCCTGAAATTTTCCTGCGTGAATTAATTTCTAATGCTTCAGATGCGTGTGACAAATTACGTTTTGAAGGGATCAACCATCCTGAATATTATGAAAATGATCCTGACCTCCGCGTACGTGTCAGCCTCGATCCAGAAAATAAAACTATTACCATTTCAGATAACGGGATCGGTTTAAGCCAGCAAGAAGCCATTGAAAATCTGGGGACGATTGCCAAATCAGGGACCAAAGACTTTATGTCAAAACTGACGGGTGATCAGAAAGCTGATGCGCAGCTGATTGGCCAGTTTGGTGTAGGTTTCTACTCAGGCTTTATTGTGGCTGACAAAATTACCGTAGAATCACGCCGTGCCGGTACAGATGCCTCAGAAGGGGTGCGCTGGATCAGTGGCGGTACCGGTGAGTTCGAAGTTGAACAGATCACCAAAGAAGGCCGTGGTACCGATATTATTTTGCATCTGCGTGAAGATGCACTGGATTATCTGCAAAGCTATAAAGTCAAACAGATCATCAATAAATACTCAGATCACATCAGCCTGCCTATCCAGATGCAAAAAGAAGTCTGGCAGGAAGAAGAAGCTGCTGAAGGTGAAACACCAAAAGGCGGTCAATATGTGAAGACCGATGAGTGGGAAGCAATTAACTCGGCCAGCGCACTGTGGACCCGGAATAAATCTGAGATTACTGAAGAGCAATATACCGAATTCTATAAGAACCTGACCCATGATTTTGCTGCCCCATTGGCTTGGGCGCATAACCGGGTTGAAGGTAGTACTGAATATACCCAACTGCTTTATATCCCAAGCAAGGCCTCACAGGATATTTTCACCCGTGAAGCCAAAGCCGGCATCAAGCTCTATGTGAAACGTGTGTTCATTATGGATGATGCGGATAACCTGATTCCAAACTATCTGCGCTTTGTACAGGGCGTGGTAGACAGTGCCGATCTGCCATTGAACGTGAGCCGTGAATTGCTGCAGGAAAGCCGTGATGTGAAAACCATCCGTGAAGGCAATACCCGCCGTATTCTGACCACTTTGGATAATCTGGCAAAATCTGAAGATGAAAAAGATCAGGAAAACTTCAAAACTTTCTACCGCGAATTTGGTGCGGTGCTGAAAGAAGGTTTAGGTGAAGATTTCGGTAACCGCGAACGCATCTTGAAACTGCTGCGCTATGCGACTTCAACCAATGATGAAGTAAGCACTTCATTGGCGGACTATAAAGCACGCATGAAAGAAGGCCAGAAAGCGATTTACTACATTACCGCTGAAAGCCTGAATGCTGCGAAAAACTCGCCACAACTGGAAGTGTTCAAGAAAAAAGGCATTGAAGTATTGCTGATGTCAGAGCGTGTCGATGAATGGGCAATGAACTTTGTGCATGAGTTCGATGGTACACCATTGCAAAATGTCTCTAAGGGTGCAGTGGATCTAGGTGATCTGCAAGATGCGGAAGAGAAAAAAGCACTTGAAGCGGCTGCTGAACAGTTTAAACCTGTGGTTGAAAAGCTAACAGATTCTTTGAAAGACAAAACCAAAGAAGTACGTGTAACAACTCGTCTAGTCGACTCTCCAGCCTGTCTGGTTACAGGAGAAGGGGAGCTTTCTCCACAACTGATTCGTATGCTGAAAGATGCAGGTCAGCCTGTACCGGATGTGAAGCCGATTCTGGAGATTAACCCGGAACATCCACTGGTGAAAAAACTGGAAGGTTCTGCCCAGTTTGATGATCTGGCCAATGTGATCTTTGATCAGGCAATGATTGCAGAAGGTGGACTACCAGAAAATCCGGCTGAGTATGTAAAACGTATTAACAGTCTATTATTGGGTTAATTTTTATATTTCAAAAATCCCTCTACGGAGGGATTTTTTATGTTCTGAATTTAGCGTTTAAAACTTGAATTCCCCCTTTAATGATTTAAAAAAGCGATAGCCAGAATAAAAAAATACCTTTAGGTTTTTGAATTTAAAAAATAGATAATAATTAAAATATTAATTTATAATAACGATTATTAAGTTAAGAGAATTCTCCCATGAAAAAATCACTGATGATGAGTCTGAGTACAATCATTCTGGTATCAATGAGCGCAGCCACAATGGCCGATACTGAGTCCAAAAAAGTGACTCGTAGTGATCATATTAGTTTTCAGGCACCAATGAAAAAAGAGGCGCCAAAGGTAAAACGAATGCAGCGTACAGACCGCGCAGTATGGAATATGCCACAGATGGAACAGCCTTCTTTGCAGCAAAAACGTGTGATTCGTAGTGATCGAATTACCTTTACGACGGTTGAGCACCGCCAATAAAAACTCATTGGATTCAGACATTAAAAAGCCCATATTTTATGGGCTTTTATAGTTTCGGATTTATTCAAATTTAGAAAATAGCCTCAAGACGTACCATCGCACCCAGATAATGGCTGCGGTCCAGTCGGTCATCATTCAGGTAATTTAGGTCGCCCTGGACAAAGAACCATTCACGTAAAAAAGGTTGCCTCCAGGACACATAAGGTCCCCAGCGATTTAAGCGTAAGTCTTTATCATCCAGATAGCCGCCCGTATAAATACCATAGTTAAAGCGGTTGCCCTGGAAAAATTGATGCTGCCTGAAAGTATAGTTATCCCAAGTCAGATCGTCTTCTTGCTCATCTGCATAGGTCAGACTTAACTGATTGGAAAAAAAGGCCTCATTGGGACGGGCATGAATCAGTTCCAGGTTGGTTCGCAAATAGTTTTCACTCTGCAATCCATAACGATAAATCTGTTCAGCATGAAAAGAGAAGTCATTCTGCATCGCCCAGTCTTTACTGATTTTGGCCCGTACATAAATATCATCCCCAGAACGTACCCCCAGATCCAGATCGCTATCGAAAGGTAGGCCATTTGAAAATTCTGACCAGCGTAGTGCAAACGAGCTGTTGTTTTCGCGGGTACGGCGAATATCCAGATTTTTGTCCCGGGAATTGCCAGGATTTTCATTGGTAATTGCGACATTGGTGTCCAGTTCGTTATCCAGACTGTCATCACCAAAGACCAGACTTAACCTTTGTTCCAAGGTTGGAAGCTTGATTTTTCCTCGAATCCTCGGCTTGATTTCATAGTTTTCATATTTGTCCCAGCTATTATCCAGAATAATTCGCAAGGTCGCAGTTGCTGGCTCATCCGGGTTGGTCTGGCCAAACCAGTTATCAATCTTATGTGCGGTGCGGTCTGCCCATTCACGGATTCTTTTCTGCTTTTTGTCGGCCCAAGATTTATCTTCTGTTTCCTCAGTGGTGGGCACCATCGCTTCATCTGACTGTTCAGGTAAAATCGTAGGCGTGGCATCGATCAAGCGTGGAATCTGATCTAAAATACCTGTACCTGTACCTGTACCTGTACCTGTACCTGTACCTGTACCTGTACCTGTACCTGTACCTGTACCTGTACCTGTACCTGTACCTGTACCTGTAGGTTGTTCTGTTTTTGTAGGTTCTGTAGGAGATGCTTCTGCCCAAACTGGGCTACTACTTAATCCCACGCCAAGTGATAGCAATAAGATTCGAGTAATTTGGTTTATTCGCATGAGTTGATTCTTGCTCTTATCGTATTTTATTTACTGCGCTAGTTTTCTAAAAAATAAGGAAAAAAAGCAAGGATAAACTACATAACTACATCAATTATTTAATGATTTGTGCCTGAATTGCCATATAAAGATCTAAAACCCGTACCGGCTGTGACAATCCTAAAACAATTTGATGAATTTTTTGCCAATTCAAATCCTTATCACGTTTGAGCATTAAATAAGGATAAGCGATTTCCTGATTGGACAATGCCAGGCGATGTTCTCCATGAATCACCCGAATTTTCTGATGTTCCTGTAGCAATAAAATTGGAGTAGAAAAATCAGCGGGCGCTTCCTCAAAATTGATAAATTTCTTTTGATGAATACACCGAGCCGGAATATAGGCATAGCTTTCCTCAGGCATCCAGACCGTTTCGGCTTGTTGCAGATATATTTCACTGAAAAGATCTATCTGATCAAGACAGGCACCTAAAGCTGCCCATGATATGGATTTTATCTCTATACAACGCCGTCCACGCTGCGTGCCCCAGTACTGGATACAGGAATTGGCCTGCAAGAGACTCGGTGCGCCCAAGAGCATCAGGTATTTCAGACCTTGCCCTTGCTGATCGGCCTGCATGACAAGATAAACAGGACGGGCCTGCCAGTGGTCTTCCTCAGCATAATATAGTGCTATTTCCAGATCAGCCGGTTGGGAAGCAGCCGGTTGTAATTCCAGGGCGCAGAGACGCCGTATAGTCGCTCCAGTATGTTCTAAGGGGTGCAGCAGGGCAGAGAATTCACCTAGCTGTATAGATTCAGGGAAAGTAATGTGTTCATCTAGCACCGGACTAGAGGATGAATTATCCGTATTGTTTATTTCTATAGACAGTTCAGCTGTTTTAACTTCTATTTCGCTGGTTGCTCTGTCTAAATCAGGTTCGATTGTTTTAGACAGTTGAGGTGCAGTGATCTTGGTTTGAATCTGCAAACTACCCTGATGATAACGCGCAATTTCCAGGGTAAGTGTATCGAATTCGGCGTCCTGAACAGATAAAGCCGGAATACTCAGTTGAGGATCGAGAGGAAAATATGCGCCTTGTTGCTGTTGCTGCAAAAGCCAGTGATGGCAATTTGCTAATTCATCCCATTCCCCATGTAAAAAATCAGATTGCTCTACAGGACCCAGCCAGATTTGCCAGCCTTGTTGTGGCTGATGCAAAAAGGCCCAGCCTGTTTCTCTATGTGCAATCAGTGCCTGTTGCAGCTGGACAGGATCCTTAAAATAACCGCGATAACAATGATGAAACTGAGTGCTTGCTGCAAACTGATGTGCTGTCAGCTCAGGCTGAACACGGGATTTAAAACTTAAAATCTGATTTTTAAAAACAGGTTCATCACAGAGATGAAAAATATCCTGGAGTCGTTTTTTGGTTCGGGCGGCTTCATATAAACTGAGGGATTTATGTTCTAATTGCTGCCCCAATTCGTTTAATTCTTTAATTAATTTTGCTTTTTCTAAAGCATTCATTTTAGCTCTCTAGATATATTTGAGTGCTTTATCCAGTGTTTTGGCCATGATCATATTGACCGCAAGTTCTACCAGTTTGTATTCGGTAGAGTTGGGATCTGGATAACGCTCAGCCATTTCAATCAAAAAATCCACAGAAACCGCCTGCGGAGAAATTTTTCCCTGTATTAATGCTTGAAGCTGGTTCATAACAAGAAAGTCTGAAATCCATAAAAGATCAGGTTCTGATTATAAGCATCTGATTGACAAAATACTTGATTATTTTGAGTATTTTTTAAGCGAATTTGGTAGTTGTTTTTGAATAAAAAGTGAACGAAATCAAAATAAAATAAAAAATAATGAGATTCTTAATACTCGCTAAACAGAAGAACAAGTTAGATTTTTGGAGCCCTGAAATAAAAACAGGCTGAATAATTCAGCCTGCTGGGAGATTTCGCTTAAAGACTTAAGCCGCTTTTTCAGTTTCTGCATTTGCAGTATCTGTAGCTACAGTTTCAACTGGTGCTTTGCTCACAGGGAAATCTGGAAGATAAACCACTTGAGCCATTTGTGCTGAAGCTTGTAGAGAAAAAGCCATCACAGTTGCTGCGCATAAAAATTTAACAGTTTTCATAACATGACCTTTTGATATCTGGGTGTTCAAGAGCTTGAACAAGAAAAAAAGTTAGTCCTAAATCACGTGAAAAATAATATCAAATGGCAATTAATAAAAAATGATCAAATCGGCAAGAAAAGCAACTAAATTTAGATAAAATACTCTATAAAACAATGTATTAGAATATTTACTCTAGATAGTTTTGGATTGTTTTTTATACATTTTTTAGATGTTTTAGAAGCTTTTAAACAAACATTTATTTGTTGATTATTTAAAACTAGAGGTCCAGATTTAAATTTTTTTAAAGCAGTAAGGGCAGATCAGTATTTGTTCATTCCCTGTAAGTTTTTGCTATCACTTGTTTGCTAAGAGCTGTAGAGAAATTTAAATCAACTAAGATGAATGCTTCTATCTTCACAGAGTGAGTGTTGAATCATGGCAATTGCAAAAGTGGTAGAAGTTAATTCAAGCAGTAGTAAAAGCTTTGAGGATGCAATTCAGACTGGCATCGCGAAAGTCACAGAGACGATTAAAAATGTTCAAGGTGCCTGGATCAATGAACAGAAAGTCGTGATTAATGACAATAAAATTACCGAATATCGTGTGAATCTAAAGATCAGCTTCTTGGTTGACTAATCCAATCATCTATAAAAAAATCCCCATCTCGAATGGGGATTTTTTCATTTTCTTCAATTTCAATGTTTATTCAGGCTGGGTCGGAACATCACAGGCATCTGTTGAACATTGCTCAGCAGGGGATTGCGGTGTGGTTTCTAAGGCTTTTTCGAATACTTGCAGGAAAACTTCTTTAGGTTGGGCACCGGCCAGAGCAATGCGCTGATCAAAGACAAAGAACGGCACACCTGTCACTTTGAGTTGGTCACGTGCTACTTCCTGGTCAAATTTAACAAAGTCGGCAAATTCTTCTGAGTCCAGTACATCATCCACTTCCACCGGATTCAGGCCGATACGGGCCGCGACATCTTCCAGCGTTTCACGTTCGCCAATCGCCAGACCTTGGGTCATGTAGCTATAGAAAAAAGCTTCCTGTGCTTCGTTGCCCAAGCCTTTGCTTTGCGCGAGGTGGATGATGCGGTGCGCATTCAAGGTGTTACCTGAGTTGGCACCTTCCCAGTTAAATTCAATCCCTTCAGCTTTGGCCATTTCAGCAATATTGCGCTGCATGTCTTCAACTTCTGCGACTGAACGGCCGTATTTTTGTGCCAAGCGCTCAGAATTGGAAATTTCCTGACGTACTGGTGCTTCAGGATCTAACTGAAAACTATGCCAATGTACTTCAAGCTCAATCCCTGCTTCTTGTGCAGCGGCTTCCAGACGTTTTTTACCAATATAGCAGAAGGGGCAGACCACATCTGACCAAATATCTACGCGCATGTTATGTCTCTAATCTTAGTCTTGTTGCAAGTATGAGGGTGAAGAATCGGAATTTAAAGCCCTGCGTTCAGACTAAGCGCAGTTTAATCATTCAAAATATTTAACAAGTTTGGACTGAGGGGGATCTTATGCAGATGATCACGGTCATTGATCCCACATTCACCTATAAAAAAACGCCCCGTAGGGCGTTTTCTGAAACGGTCAATTATGCAGTTTTTACCGCAGCTTCTGCTGCAAGCATGTGGCCATTTTCTTCAAAGTTAGAATGCCAAGACAGCGCTTCACGAAGCAGGTGAGGCGTATGGCCACCTTTCGTACATGCACGGTCAAAATAGTCATTCAATGCATCACGGTACATTGGGTGGGCACAGTTGTCGATGATCGCACGAGCACGTTCACGTGGCGCCAGACCACGAAGATCTGCCAGACCTTGTTCTGTTACCAAGATGTCTACATCGTGTTCAGCATGGTCTACGTGAGACGCAAATGGAACTACTGAAGAGATGTCGCCACCTTTCGCGATTGATTTAGTCACGAAGATTGCCAGGTGTGCATTACGAGCGAAGTCACCTGAACCACCGATACCGTTCATCATTTTGGTACCACAAACGTGAGTTGAGTTCACGTTACCGTAAATATCGAATTCAAGCGCAGTGTTGATACCGATAATACCTAAACGACGTACCAGTTCAGGGTGATTAGAGATTTCTTGTGGACGTAATACAAGTTTGTCTTTGTAGTGCTCAAGGTTGTTAAATACTTTCTCGCCGTATTTTGCAGAAAGTGTAATTGAAGAACCTGAAGCAAACTTCATTTTACCGGCATCGATCAATTCAAAGGTACAGTCTTGTAGTACTTCTGAGTACATGATCAAGTCTTCGAAGTTTGAATCTTTCAGACCCGTCAATACGGCGTTTGCAATGGAACCGATCCCTGCTTGAAGAGGGCCAAGGTTTTTCGGTAAACGCTCTTCAGCTACTTCTTTTTCAAAGAAAGCGATCAAATGGTTAGCAATGCTTTGAGTCTCATCATCTGGTGCAGTTACAGTTGATGGAGAGTCATGCAATTCATTGTTGAATACGATACCCACGATTTTTGAAGGATCGATATTGATTGCATGTGTACCGATACGCTCATCCACTTGAGTCAATGGAATTGCTTGACGTGTTGGACGGTAAGTCGGGATATAGATGTCGTGCAAGCCTTCAAATGCAGGACTTAAATTCGTGTTGATTTCAACAATCACTTTCTCAGCAAAAATTGCAAAACTTGCAGAGTTACCTACAGAAGTTGTTGGAATGATGCCGCCATCTTCAGTGATCGCAACTGCTTCAATTACCGCTACATCAGGTTTTTTCAACTGCTGGTTACGCATCTGTTCAACTGTTTCAGACAAATGCTGATCGATGAACATCACTTCGCCTTTGTTGATCGCTTTACGTAAAGTGCTATCTACCTGGAATGGTAAACGACGTGCCAATACGCCTGCTTCAGTGAGTTGCTTGTCCAAATCGTTACCGAGTGATGCACCTGTGATCAACGTGATTTTCAGTGGATTTGCTTTTGCGCGTTGTACCAAAGCTAAAGGAACCGCCTTCGCTTCACCAGCGCGAGTAAAGCCACTCATACCCACAGTCATACCATCTTCGATGAATTCAGCAGCTTGTTCAGGGCTGATGACTTTGTTGTGTAGGGAGGCTAAACGGATACGATCTAAAGACATTTCAACTCTCATAAATTCTTAAATAATGATACGGATTGTACCGATCAAAAAATGTATTTTGCATAGGTGTTAGGCTAAGGTCTAATTTTTTAGCTAAATGTAGGTATAATGAAAAATGATGTTTTTTAAATGATTGAATTATTGGAAATTAAAATGAATTATATAGAAATACTAAAAAGTCGTTTGTTGCTTTTATGATCACTTACTAGAAGTGATCAGTGAGCGTTTGACGAATTTTATCCAAGGTGGTTGGGGTAGCAGGTGCCTCTGAATCTGCTGTTTTCAGGGGTAAGGCAATAATGGCTTCCAGACCACCTTCAGGCCGATTTTGGATATGCAGCTCACCTGAGTGAATATCAACAATACGTTTGACAATGGCCAGACCCAGACCACTGCCTTGTACGGTACGCGCAGAATTTCCACGAACAAAGGGTTGCATCAACGCTTCAATCTGGTCTTCCGGAATCCCTTCACCATGATCGGATACACTGATCATCAGTTTATGATCTTGTACATAGGCAGCAAGCTCGATCGGTTCAGCACCATAACGTTTCGAGTTATTGATCAGGTTGCCAATCAGGCGTTTCAGCGACATGCTGCGTACCTCAACCAGTGGTATCTCTTGAGGTGTAAAGCGGATATCAAGTGGCTTAAACTGCTTGACCAGTTCCTGCAACAGCACATTGACATTGGTTTCTTGCAGCTCTTCATCGGAACCATCCCGCATATAGGAAATGAACTGGTTCAGAATGGCATCCATATCCTCCACGTCATAAATCAGGCCTTCCTTGAGGAAGTCTTCATCCGGCATCATTTCTGCGCTAAGACGGATACGGGTCAACGGCGTACGCAGGTCATGTGAAATCCCCGCGAGCATGATTCGACGATCACGTTCGGTTTGATCCAAGGTATAAATCATCTGGTTAAAGGCATGATTCACCTGACGGATTTCCAGCGGACCATGATTGGTATCCAGATAAGGAGCGGAACCATTTTTACTATAGCTGTTTGCTGCATTCTGCAAGCGGCGTAAAGGGCGGTTCAGCTGACGCACCAGGGTCAGGATAATAATGCCGGCAATGAGTGGCGTACCAAGCAGCCAGCCTAGAATCAGTTCAGGGCTATAGTTGGCATAGGTCTTAAGAGGTTCACGTACCCAGTTGCCATTCATTTCTGGAGTTTGAATCCAGATGCGTGGACTTGGCTTAAACTGGAAATAAACGGTTGCCTGTTCGATTCTTAATTCTTTGGCCAGTTTGGTTTCAATCTGGTTAGTAAAGAATTCGGCAATGACCTTGTCTTTTACATTCGGATATTCAGCCGGATTGGTGACATATTCGATTCCGATCCGGTTTTTGAGCCAGGTATCAATATCGACTTCCTGTTCTTTATGATAAAGACGCAGGTCCGGATTGTTGAGAATCTCCAGCTCCATGGCCAGATAACGCGCGTGTTGCTGAATTTCAGGTAAATAAAGCGTACGCCAGAAAAACCAGATTGACATGAACAGGCTGAAACAGACCACAAAGACCACCAGTACAGTGGTTCGCATCGCTGCGGAGCGCGGTTTGATTTTGTCCAGAAAGCGTTCCCAAGGGGTACGTTTTTTTTCTGAGTAGGTGACAAAATCGGTAAATTTTTGTGGGTCGATGGGGTCGAGTTTCACTGAGCAATCCTGTGCTATGACTTCAGCAAATTATTATGAGTTGATTAAAAGGCCTTATCACACCGGAGTCAAACCATCTGTAATTTAAATATAGGTTAAAACCTTCGGTTCGACCTACTTTTGTTTCGGCAAAAGTAGGCAAAACCATCTTGCAGAGCAGTGCTCCTCATCGCAAAACTCGTCAAATTGCGGCAAGTAATCAATTTATCGCAGAAACATTAGAGATGAATACCTCCTGCCTCAAACAGTTGCGAATGAATTTGTCACGTAATTCAAAACTAAATTGATAGACGGACGAATATTTTACTTTCTTCTAATAAGAAAATTATTCAGCACCATCTGGAACAAACACATAACCGACACCCCAAACGGTTTGAATATAACGCGCACGGGCAGGGTTTTCTTCAATCAAACGACGTAAGCGTGATACCTGAACGTCAATTGAACGTTCCATCGCACCCCATTCACGGCCACGTGCCAGATTCATCAGCTTGTCACGAGTTAAAGGTTCACGTGGATGTTGGACTAAGGCTTTCAATACGGCGAATTCACCGGTAGTTAAGGTGACCACCTGTCCTTCACGAGTCAGGGTACGAGTCGACAGATCCAGTGACCATGGGCCAAAGGATACCACTTCCATTTGCTGGCTAGGAGCACCTGGAACTTCACGGACTTGACGACGCAAAACTGCACGAATACGTGCCAGCAATTCATTTGGATTAAATGGTTTAGGCAGGTAATCATCGGCACCGGCTTCCAGACCTGCAATACGATCTGAATCGCTACCACGTGCGGTGAGCATAATGATTGGAATATCAATATTCGACTGGCGTAGGCGACGACAGATGCTGAGGCCATCTTCTACAGGCAGCATAAAATCGAGCACAATCAGAGAAAACAGTTCCCGCTGTAATAGTCGATCCATCTGGGTAGCATCATGCGCAGTTTTAACGACGAAGCCTTTATCTTCAAGGAAACGTTGTAACAGGGTACGCAGACGCACATCATCATCGACAACCAGGATGCGCTCGACCCGGTCGGTTTCGGTATGTACAGCATCGGGTTTTTCAGCAGGTACCACTAAACTCATGAGGTGCTCCTTTATTCTTTATTGTCGTCATAAACAAAAAATGAAATATGCTTTGAGTATACGATTCATTACTATTAATTGACTATGCTCTAAAGCATCAAATATTGCAGTTAAAATCAAGACATAGATACCAAATATATACATCTATATGCGAAAAAAATCGTCTCGGAACAAGAATAAAATGCAAAGTTCATGCAAACTTTAGTGGAAAAACTGGAAAACGATCGTATACGGTTATCTGAAGCTTATATAAATTAATAAAAACAATGGTGGATTTTATAGACCTGGTCTTTATAATCATGCCATTTAGTACTTATCCTTGTGGGATCAAACACGATGACTGACTTAGTTCAGCAGTTGGCAAAAGAACTTGCCGTACGTCCAAATCAAGTAGAAGCTGCCATCAAACTGATTGATGAGGGTGCCAGCGTTCCTTTCATTGCACGTTACCGTAAAGAAGTAACGCAGGGCTTAGACGATACGCAACTACGCCAGCTCGATACACGTTTATCGTATTTGCGTGATTTGTATGAACGCCGTGAAAAGGTGATCGAATCACTAAAAGAACAAAATAAATTATCTGATGATTTATTGGCACGGGTGAATGCGGCAGAAACTAAAAATGCCCTAGAAGAAATTTACGCACCATACCGTCCAAAACGTACCAGCAAATCGTTTAAAGCCAAAGAAGCCGGTTTAGGTCCGATTGCAGAAAAAATCTTTACTGAAGCCGTGGATCCAGCAGAAGCATTAGCGGGCTTTAGCCATGAAGATTATCCAGATCAGGAAAGCCAGCTTGATGCAATCCAGCACATCCTGATTGATGACTGGGCACAGAATATTGCGTTGACCACTGAGCTTAAAGCAATGTTTGCTAAAACGGCTGTGTTGAAAAGTCTGGTCGCTAGTGAAGAGAAAAAAGAAGTTGGTAAAAAATTCCGTGATTACTTCGATTTCTCTGAAAATCTGAACAAGGTACCTTCACACCGCTTATTGGCAATGCTACGTGGCCGTCAGGAAAATGTACTGGGCCTTAAAGTAGATGGTGAAGATGATGCACCATTGGCACGTATTGAAACTGAATACAACCTGGATACCATTCAGCCGCAATCTCGTCGGGATTTCTTAAAGCAAACTGCGAAACTGTTCTGGCTTGGTAAAGTTCGTCCAACGATCGAACATTCATTATTGACTGAAAAACGTCTGGCTGCTGAAGCTGAAGCAATGCAGGTCTTTGCTGAAAACCTGCGTCATTTACTGCTTTCTGCGCCTGCAGGTGCCCGTACAACTCTGGGTGTAGACCCTGGCATCCGTACTGGCGTTAAACTGGCAGTGGTGAATGAATCAGGTGATGTATTAGCACATAGCACCATTTACCCATTTGCACCGAAAGATGATAAAGAAGGTTCACTGACTGAATTGGCACGTCTTTGCCGCGAATTCAATGTTGACCTGATTGCAATCGGTAATGGTACAGCAAGCCGTGAAACTGAAGCGTTAATTGCCGAAATGATGGCTGCAAATAGCGACCTGAAATTGACTCGTGTTTCTGTTTCAGAAGCGGGTGCTTCTGTTTACTCAGCATCTGAACTGGCTTCTCAGGAATTGCCTGAACTGGATGTATCGATCCGTGGTGCAGTATCAATTGCACGCCGTCTGCAAGATCCATTAGCAGAACTGGTAAAAATCGATCCTAAATCAATCGGTGTAGGTCAGTACCAGCATGATGTAAACCAGACCGGTCTGGCAAAAACTCTTGAAGCAGTGGTTGAAGACTGTGTGAACTCGGTCGGTGTGGATGTAAATACTGCATCTGCTGCAATCCTGGGTTATATCGCAGGTCTGAACAAATCAATTGCACAGCAAATCGTGGACTTCCGTAAGGAAAATGGCCGTTTTGACAACCGTCAGGACCTGAAAAAAGTGCCACGTCTAGGCGAGCGTACTTTTGAACAGGCAGCGGGTTTCTTGCGTATCCAGCAAGGTTCAGAACCATTAGATGCTTCTGCAGTTCACCCTGAGTCTTATCCATTGGTATCTAAAATTGTTGAAGCGAAAGCAACGACTGTAAAAGATATTATTGGCAATACTGAAATCATTCGCCAGGTCAATGCTGAAGAGTTTGTCGATGATAAATTCGGGCTGCCAACCGTTCAGGACGTTTTGGCTGAACTGGAAAAACCTGGCCGTGACCCGCGTCCAGAATTCCGTACCGCAAAATTCCGTGATGATATTACTGAAGTGGCTCAATTGACTGAAGGCATGCAGCTGGAAGGCGTAGTCACCAATGTGACTAACTTCGGTGCTTTCGTGGATGTTGGTGTACATCAGGATGGTTTGGTACATATTTCTGAATTAGCCAATGAATTTGTGGCTGATCCGCATAAAGTGGTAAAACCAGGTCAAATCGTACAAGTTCGTGTACTGAACGTTGATGTGGAACGTAACCGTGTCAATCTGTCGATGCGTCCTGAAGGTTCGGAAGCGCCAGCGAAAGCACCACGTCAACCACGTCGTGACAATGAGCAACGCGGTGAGCGCAAGCCACAAGGCAAACGTCCACAGCATGCACGTCCACAAGGTGACCGCCCGCATGGCAAGAAACCTCAAGCGGCTAAACCACAAGAAAATAAAATTGGTGGTTTAGGAGCACTATTACTTCAAGCCGGAATTAAAGGTTCGAAATAATCTTTAGGCTCTAAACGAAAAACCTCCCTTTTGGGAGGTTTTTCTTATTAAAAACATTTAAAAAATCTCAAAGAATCTAAAAATGCTAAGAAGTTATTATCAAAGTTCCATCCAAGATTTTTTTATCTAGCTCAAATGACTTAATCTTAGGTAATTTGGCACAGCATCATGAATTTGCACTTGAAGATTTACAGAAAAATGCTTGGTTAGCACAAATAGATATTTTAAAAGCAACTTTAGTTGGTATAGCAAAGGGTCGTCTTTACTTTGAGTACAGCATTCCTCGAATGGGGAAGCGTGCTGATAATATTTTGATTATTTGTAATTTAATCTTTGTTATTGAGTTTAAGGTTGGGGAAAGTTTTTATTCTGCAACTGCAAAAAATCAGGTGATTGATTATTGCTTGGATTTAAAGAATTTTCATTCACAAAGTCATGATAAAAAAATTATTCCAATTCTTGTAGCTACTGAAGCGGATACAGAAGAGATCATTTGGGAGGATGTAGATGATCTTGGAGCGCCCATTTGTTGTCATCAGTACAATTTAAACCAAATGATTCTACAGGTTCTTGCGCATTATAATGAGGATGCGGAGATTAATGTCCAAGAGTGGAATCAAGCCAGCTATAGACCGACACCCACAATCATTGAAGCAGCGAAAGCACTTTATCAAGGACATCAAGTTGAAGATATTTCCAGAAGTGATGCAGGGGCGATTAATTTAAAAATAACTTCAGCACGTATTGAACATATTATTGAAACAACAAAAGAAAAACGACATAAGGCAATTTGTTTTCTTACAGGAGTACCGGGTGCTGGAAAAACATTAGCAGGGCTGAATATTGCTAACCAGCGACTAAAAAAAGACGAATCAGAACATTCAGTTTTTCTCTCGGGCAATGGCCCACTTGTTGATGTGCTAAAGGAAGCACTGATTCGACAAACAGTTGAAACAGCAAAAACTGAAGGTCAACTTGAAACCAGATCAAGTGCTGAAAGAAAAGCAAAAGCTTTTATTCAAAATATCCATCACTTTCGAGATGAGTACTTAAGGTCATTAGAAGCTCCTATTGAAAAGGTGGTGGTATTTGATGAGGCACAAAGAGCTTGGCGCAAAGAACAAGTTTCTAACTTTATGAAGCAAAAAAAGGGAATTCAGAACTTTGATAAATCTGAACCACAATTTTTGATTGAGGTAATGGATCGGCACACGGATTGGTGTGTGATTATTTGTTTGATCGGTGGCGGTCAAGAGATTAACACTGGAGAAGCAGGGGTTATCGAATGGTTAGATGCTTTACAACAGCATTATCCTGAATGGCAGATTTATTATTCTGAGAAAATTTTAGAGGATCGTGTCTATATACAAGATCAAAGCCAAAAGCATCATTTAATTCAGCATGGCAATAAAGAACCTGATTTACATTTGGCGGTATCAGTAAGGTCGTTTAGAAGTGAAAGAGTTGCTGAACTTGTCCAAGCAATTTTAGATGGGGATGCGACGAAAGCACAACATATTTATAGCCAAGTTATAGAATCCTATCCAATTGTTTTAACAAGGAATTTGGAACAAGCTAAGTCGTGGCTAAAACAACAAGCTAAAGGGACAGAGCGTTACGGCATGGTTGCGAGCTCAGGCGCAAGAAGACTCAAAGCAGAGGGGATTGATGTTAAAAATAAAATCACACCATCTGATTGGTTTTTGAACAAGTTTAGTGGCGCATTCTCGCTTCTTTAGGGGCGAGTCAAGCCACTTTTAGCACTCAGGTTTTTTGAGCGTTTAACTGCTATTTCAGATGGTGGTTGTCTTTGGTTTTCAATGTACTGTTTAACCGTTTCAAGGCTTGCATCACCACACGAAACTACACAGTAACTAGGCGACCAAAAATGATTACCCCAAAGCTTTGTTTTAATTGAGTCCCAGAAGCTTTTTCGTAGCAAATAAGAACTTTTCCCTTTTAGTTTTCCTGCTAGATTAGAGATAGCAATTTTAGGGTGAACATTAACCATCATGTGAACATGGTCATCCTCGCCATTAAACTCCATCAACTCACAATCCATTTGTTCGCAGGTTTCCTTCATTATTTCTTTTAATGAATCTAACATTTCTTGGGTTAGCACATCTCTACGGTATTTAGTTACAAATACTAGATGAACATAATTCTTAAAAATACAGCTTCTACCTGTTCTCCACTCATACATTTTTATCACATACTAGATTTACTTAAGATAAAAAATAGTATAAAATTCCAGCATATAAATAGCAAGAACACTTCACTTAGTAATGATTTCAGGCGTTAAATTTCGAGCATATCCAACAGAGGAACAGAAGCTAATTCTGAGCCAGTGGATGGGCTGTGCGAGATTTGTTTGGAATGCTAAATGTGATGAAGATAAGTATTTCAGAGGTTTTGCTCGCAAGTTCACACCATTTCAGCAGTATTTTGATACACAAGATCAAAAGTATGCTCATTTCAACTCTAAAGAACTTACGCCATGGTTAAGTCAATGCCCTAGTACCATTCAAAAGAATGCGACTGTGAATTGGTTTAATACGCTTAAAAAGTTTAAAAAAGGCATTTGTGGCAGACCAAAGCGCAAAGCCAAAACCGATAAAGGTAGCATCCACCTGACTCGTGACCTGTTCTCTTTCGAGAAAGATCAATTTGGTAAAACACGACTTAAAATTGGTGGTCGTAAATACAATATTGGCTATCTGAGCTTCAATAAACATGCCGATTTTAATGAGCCAAAATCTCTTTATATCCGTAAAGAGCGTGGTCAATACTTTGTTTCATTCTGCTATGAAGATGGAATTGAGATGGAGGATTTTGATGGCAAAAAATTCAATGAAGATAAGTACCTAGAAAAGCAATTAGCATTATTAAGTGATACTGATGCCAATGAACTAAATAAGCACGTTGTTGGTATTGATCGTGGCGTGGCAATCCCTGTTTGTACACCAGCGCAAGAATTTGATTTCACCAGGGAACAAAAGAACCATCTAACCAAAGCTGAGCGCTACATTAAACGATTACAGCGCAAGTTAACCAAACAGCAAAAAGGGTCAAACCGTAGAGCTAAAACCAAGCACCGTATTGCGATCCATCACGCTAAGAAAGCCAATATCCGAAAGGATTTCAATCACAAGACTAGCCATAGCCTAGTAAGCAATGAGCGAAATAAAGTATTCATTTTTGAGAAGTTAAATACTCAAAAAATGACGAAAAAGCCAAACCCTAAAAAGGATGAATTAGGTCGATTTATCCCCAACAAGGCAAAGGCGAAAGCAGGTTTAAATAAAGCAATTCTAAATGTTGGTTGGTATATGCTTGAGGCATATGTTAAATACAAAGCCATTCGTTTAGGAAAAGCTGTATTTAAGGTTCAGGCAGCTTACACAAGTCAGGAGTGTGCTTCATGCGGTCACACTCATCCCAACAATCGCAAAACTCAAGAAAAGTTTAAATGCGTGAGTTGTGGTCACACTGATAATGCGGATAAAAACGCATCAAAAGTGATAAAAAGCCGAGCGATAAAATTAATTTTAGACACTGGAACGGTGTTGGAGAAAGGCTTAATGTCTTCCTCTAGTGGGCGTGGAGGTAGTCGTAAGACGAAAAAGAGTGTTAAAACTCTTTCTCGCATTGCCGATGAAACGTCAAAAGAGATGATTGCAGCTTAGGTTGCTTTCAGAAACTCGTTGCTTTAGCTGCGAGTAGTTCATTTCTACAATTGATGTACGTTCTTCATATTACTTAGAAGATGTCGCCACAGAATTTGATGTTCAAGGATTAGAATTAGATTACTGCTGTGTTGCGTGGGATATTAATTTTTACTTTAAGGATGGTTGGTGTTATCAAGCATTTAAAGGAACAAAATGGCAGAACATCAATCAGATGGAAAAGCAAAAATATCTACTGAATACTTATCGTGTTTTGTTGACTCGTGCGCGTCAAGGAATGGTGATTTACCTACCGAATGTAGATGATAATGATTGGACCAGACCGAGTGAATTGTATGATTCAACATATCAATTTTTAAAAGCCTGTCATCTCAAAGAAATTTAAAAAAAGCCTCCCAATCGGGAGGTTTTTTATTTTGGATTAGCTATTAATAATCGGAACAATCCAGCTGGTAATAATCAATAAAATACCCAGATGTCCCAGTTTACGTGTCACATAAACCAGTTTAGACGGTGGTTGTTCTAGCTGTTTAGCATACTCTTCCATGGTGATGCCTTGTTTGCCTTTACTGGTATATAAGAACACACCCAAATCCAGACAGATCAGAATGGTGCCAATATCTGCCACCAGTTCCATCAGCTCAAATTGCTGGGTATACAGCGACATGCTAACGCTATAAATCAGATAAAGTCCAAAGGCTATACATGCATATTGCAGGATCACTAAAAATTTCTGCATAAATCTCAACAGTTCAAAAAATTAAGGTAATTATACAAAAAATTCGGGCAGACCGCGCCCATTACAGGCTTTGCATCACATCAGCAAAATTCTGCTTCTCGACCAGTTCCAGAAATTCATCTCCCAGGCGCTGACTTTCAGCAATGCATTGCTTCCAGAGCTGAATCCGCTGAGCTTGATCCAAACCTTTCAAAGTGAAGTCCTTACGATCTGGTAAACGACCCAAAGGCAAACTTTGCAGATATTCCTGAGAGGGTGAAATTAGCAAAGTTCGTGCCTGATTTTCCGGGCTTGCCGTGCGTTTAAACAGTTTATCGAACCAGCCGGGAGTAATGCTGTCAGTAAAATGCGGATACAGCACGATGCCTTTGCTCTGAAACGGCAGGTCAATATGATAGTCAATCAAGCCACCATCACGATAATAACCTTGTGGTGCATCTGGAATATTATTGACCGCTGCCATCACGCCTGGAATAGAAGCAGAGGCCATCAGCCAGGACAAAACACTTTGCTCAGTCAAGGCATGATAATGTGTGGTAAATCCATCATCGGCAATTTTAAACTGTTCACCTGTATTCGGCTGGCTGATCACACGTTGCATAAAATGGCGGCTATGTTTACGCGCCACAGCGGTAGTTCCAACGATGCCGGCTACAGAGGCGAGTAGGGGGAGTGCCTTGTCACTCTGGAAAATGTGCTGGGCTTTAATCGATAATACTGTCAGATGATAATCTGGATGATTCACCAGATCGGTTTCTTTGCCTTGTACCAGATCCAGCAGCATGCCACGACAAACGTCACTGACCTCCTTACGGGTCATTTTCTTGTGAAAGTACAGATGGGTATACAAGTCGGCAAGACGTTCAGTGCCTGCTTTGGCTCCCCACGCCGCGACACTGGCAAAACGCCAGCTACCAATGGATGAACCGACTAAGGTTCTACGCTGAGGAGCACGTGGGAAAAACTCGCCAAAAATAGCCTGATCCAGTCCCTGAATACCAATACCTTTGGGTCCACCTGCGGCACCTGGCACGATATCAATCTGTTCGGGTTGCAAACCTTCTTTCAAAATCAGCTCACGAGCCTGATGCCCAGCGCGGATTTTCAGAGCAGGCGCATGTTTTTGTAAAATCTGCATAAAGGTTCAACCCATATTTGGCCAATGAGGACATATTTTAAGCATTTGGTCACAGAGCCCAATGGCAAGATGTACCCTAAGGTGACTTAAGAGTCATGGCATCGGGTTAATATAAGTCAGCATAAGTTTTTTATTACGTGAGCGTATTAGAGCAAGACTTGAGCTCACAAGAATTAAGGTCGACATCGGGTAATTTGCAACAGTATAGTTATTGATCAAATAAAAACTAAACCCACAAAAAATCCATACTGCCAAAACTACTATGAGTTTTTGCTGCTTTATGAGAAATAAGCAGAAGAGGGGCATGAAATTGAATAGCGTCATCAGCCAAAAGGATGGGCTATTGATCATGCGGAATGATATTGAGTCGGTAGTGGGTATCTCAGTTAGCCATCGAAATCTATAGTTGAGATAAGTTATCAAGTCTAAGAGGGGTAAGAAACTATAAAGCAAACTATACAAAAAGGCCGACAAAGATTTTTCGCGATAAATAGCCCATAAAAAGCTATATTTCATTTGGATATTCTTGTTTTATTTTTTCAATAATTCAAGCATAAAAAAGCCTGACGAATCAGGCTCTTTAAAAATTATTTCGCAATCCGCCAGACAGCAAGTATGCTTGCCAGCACAATCAGAATCACTGACACAAACCATGGTGAAATAATCGCAATCGAAAGCAGAATGGCCATGATGCTGCCAAAAATCCAGCTACGTTTTTGCTGATGTTCCATTTGCAGGCGCATGCTTTGTAATTCATTGAGCTGTTTGGCATGCCAGGCGGACTGGTTTTTCAGACCATTCAGGCTGTCGATCATCAGGGTCGGTAAATCCTGCGCACCCAAAAGCAGATCCGGGATTTTTTGTCCCAGTTCTTTAATATTCTTTTGCGGATTCATCTGGGCTTTGACCCAATCGGTGAGGATTGGTTTAGCCAGGCTCCAGATATCCAGCTCAGGATACAAGTCTGTTCCCAGACCTTCCACATGTACCAATGTTTTCAGTAACAACATCAGTTGTGGCGGGATCTCCAGATGGAAACGACGGGCGATGTCCATAACCTGAATCAGAATGCCGGCAAAATCCAGCTCATGCATCGGTTTGGAGACCATTGGACCTACAGTGCGACGCATTTCGCGTGCTAGCGCGTCCTGATCGGTACCTGGTGGAATCCAGCCCGCCTGATGCACAATCTGAATCAGCTGCATGAAGTCACTGTTCATGACCGCCAACAGCATACGTGCCACGGTCATCTGGTCATGCTTAGACAGCTCTCCCATAATCGCGCAGTCCAGCGCAATAAAGCGCGGATTGGCCGGATTGATAGTTTCGACAAAGACATTACCCGGATGCATGTCCGCATGGAAGAAGTTGTCGCGGAACACCTGGGTAAAGAAGATGGTCAGACCTTTACGTGCCAGATCCGCACGATCCATGCCCAGTTCATCAAAGGTGGCAATATCTGAAATCGGAACACCGGTAATCCGTTCTGCTACTAGCACGTCCTTACTGTCCATATAAACTTCAGGCACATACATCATGCTGGAGCCAGTGAAGTAATGACGCATACGGCGGGTATTGTCCGCTTCCAGCGTCAGGTCCAGCTCATTCAGAATGATCTGGCGATAGTCCTGAATAATTTCAGACAAGTGTAGGGCACGCGCTGCTTCCAGACGTTTTTCCAGAAAATCGCCCAGCCAGCTAAGAATTTCAAAATCCTGCAAGATCTGCTGGCGAATATTCGGACGGGTCACTTTGACCACCACTTCACGGCCATCATGCAGGGCTGCAGTATGCACCTGTGCAATCGAGGCGGCTGCCAGTGGCTGAACATCAAATCGAGCGAACAGGGTATTTACATCCGCTTTTAAGGACTCCTGAATACGCATCTTGGCGACATCATTATCAAAGGGCTTAACCTGATCCTGTAATAGAACCAGTTGTTGCAGCACTTCAGGCGGAATCAGGTCACGACGGGTCGAAAGTAACTGACCCAGCTTGATCGCTAGCGGTCCCATTTCTTCCAGTGCCAGTTTCAGCTTAAGTGAATTCTTGCGCTCACGGCTGGACCAGGCTGCCGGATGCATACGGATCAAAGATAAAATATGTCGGGCTTTTTCAGGGAGTTCTTCCGCAGGAAACAACGTGTCGAGTCTATAGTGCGCGGCGATGCGCCAAAGTTCGAGTAAACGTGAAACATGCGGAATCATAAAGCGGTGTACCTAGTATTGAGAAGGAATATGAGGTGTAGCAGGAGTAAATGGCTGATCAGTAGAATCGTCAGATTCAATCTGTGCCTGAAGCTGACGGATTTTGGCTTCGACGCGATCTAAATTCTGGTTCAGGATACGGGTATCCTGATTCAGGTCATCCATTTGCCAGCGCGGGGCAAACAAGCCACTATCTTCTTTCAGGGCATCTTCAGCGAAAAATAATTGGCTTTGCAAAGTGCGTTTTAAATGCTTCGGAGCCAGCTGCAACTTGCCAATTTCATGTGCCAGAGCAGGGCCAATCCAAGGACTCAAATGCGCCGCCAGATCAGGTTCTGCCTGCTGCATGATGCGCTGGATTTCTTGCAGAAGTTTATAGTCACCTTGCAATGGAATATTACCGACTTCATCAGCAAGCAGCAGTTTAAGCAGCTCTACGACATTATTCACCTGTAGCGTCGCCGTTGCTTCAGGAATTTGAGTACTATTGGCTTCATAAGGGCGCTGTTCAAAAATCGAAGATTCTTCAGTATGACCGGTTGGCGTTGGTTCCAGACGAACCTTGCCCTCATCAAAGAAGACATCGACGGACAGCTGCGGTGAAGTAATGACCACCCGCAGCATTTTGCCAGCCAAAGCATTGAGCTGAATGCGGGTAATCGCATCCAGATCAATCATATGATGAATCAGGCGTTCAACGGCACCGAGGGCGAGAAGTGACCACATATCGGGTACGACCCTTAAAGCTTGAAGCCACGGTGAACGGCAACGATACCGCCGGTCAGATTGTGGTAATCACAGTTCTGGAAACCAGCATTTTCCATCATGCCTTTTAAAGTACGCTGGTCTGGATGCATACGGATTGATTCAGCCAGGTATTTATAACTTTCTGAATCATTCGCCACGATTTTACCCATGATTGGTAAAGCGGTGAATGAATACAGGTCATACAGTTTTGAAAATGGCTCAAAGACTGGTTTAGAGAATTCCAGAATCAGTAAACGGCCACCTGGCTTAAGCACGCGATACATCGCAGCCAGTGCTGCATCTTTATCGGTGACATTACGCAGACCAAAAGAAATCGTTACCAGGTCAAAGCTATTGTCGGCAAATGGCTCTAGAGTTTCTGCATTCGCCAGAACGAAATCAACATTGGTACAGCCGGCATCAATCAGACGGTCACGGCCAACATTCAACATGGATTCGTTAATATCAGATAGTACTACATGACCAGTAGAGCCCACTTCACGGCTAAATACTTTGGCCAGGTCACCTGTACCGCCTGCAATATCCAGCACATGCTGACCACGGCGCACGCCTGACATATTAATCGCAAAACGTTTCCATAGGCGGTGAATACCGAATGACATCAGGTCATTCATGATGTCGTATTTGCTGGCCACCGAATGGAATACTTCAGCTACTTTCTGGGCTTTTTCATCGCTGCTCACGGTCTTGTAGCCGAAGTGTGTGGTTGGACCGACATTACCAGTATTGGCACCGCGTGGCAGGTTATATTTAGGGACAGTTCCAGTCACAGGCGTATCGGTCAGGCGTTGTTCTAGAGATTGTTGCTGACCTTGTGGAGCGCCTTGCGGAAGCGGAGTGGTTAAGAATGGGCTCACTTTGTCTGTCTGTTGTGCCGACTCGGGTGTAGGGGTAGGCGTTTGATTTTCATTCGACATTGGAGTCACTCCTAACATATCAATCGGGTTAATCTTGCATTGCCTGCATAATGACAGATTCTTGGATGTTATTCAGCAATCATGATGCAATTGTTATGAATAATATACAGAAAAATAGGAATATGGGCGGAAATCTTCACTGCCAGTGATCGAATAATTCATATGATTTATCACTGGCGATGGCCTGCCTAAAAACCTGAAAATATCAGGATCAGGCAGGACCGCAAGCCTTCCTCATCATGGATGGGAAAGGAATCTATTATTGGAATGGTGCAGGATCGCCTGAATGCACCTTATCAATAATGCCACGTTCAATCGCAGTAAAGTCATGCACGAATTTTTCTGCCGATTTTAACGGTTTCATGGCCTGGAAACCGTCCTGCATAAACTCATACATCACCTGAAAATGATATTTATTGGCTGCACCTTTACACATCTTGAAAGCGGTATAAACCACAAAGGAACGCATATATTTATCCAGGCTAACACCTAGCTGATCCAGCAATGCCAGCTGTTTCAAGCGTGCTTCCCCCTGATCCAGTTTCAGATAGGTCACGCGCATCATTTCATCGGTCAGTGGTGTGTTGGCAGGATAATCCTCTAAAAGCTGGATTGCGACCTGTTCATCCAGTTGCACGGCCAAGATCGCCAGTTCTACGCCTGAGGTTCCGGTTTTCAGGGCATTTTCCGGAATCATTTTTTCTGCCTTGTGCGCATATTTCATCAGTCGGGCAATCTGTTCGGCCAGTGCGTCAAAGTCTGGGCCGCCATAGAGCCGATTCAGGAAATATTCGGCCATCAGCTGGTTATTTTTTTCAGAAAAATGCTGATGATGGCTGCGCTGCATCCGTGCCTTTTGCCATGCCTGCACATCCTGTAAACGGCTTAAAATTTCAGGCTGAGTGTGATACTTCAGCTGATAATACTGTTCTAAGAGTTCATCTAATCGGGCAAGTTTGGACATGTATTTTCAAATATGATTTTTCGATCTCAGAATCTTAGAGGGTGTGGCGCAATCTCGCTATGACAAATTGATCAATGATTCCTTATTTGAATGTCAATTTGCTGTTTAAACAGACAATCTAATCGTGTGAAAAACGTTGCTAACGCTATTTTTGCCTTCAAACTCCTCGCTATACTGCCCACAAGAATAAAAGATGAGGGATCTCCATGCGTACAGAAGAACAAAGTTTCCAGTTAATGGATGAAGACAAGCTATCCCTTGCGCTGATCAATGCCCAGTATGATCTAAGGAAAACCCAAGGTCAGAAAAATGGCAAAAGCCTGATTGTTCTGGTCAATGGAATTGAGCTGGCGGGTAAGGGCGAAGCAGTTAAACAGTTACGTGAGTGGGTAGATCCCCGTTATTTGCAGGTGAAGGCCGATCAGCCGCAAGTATTAGGAGAGAAACAGACCTTCTGGCAACCCTATACACGGTTTATTCCGGCCCAAGGCCAAATCATGGTTCTATTTGGCAACTGGTACAGCGATCTGCTCAGAACCACCATACAGGCTGGTGCCATTGATGATGCCCAGTTTGATGCCTATCTGGAAGATATGCGTGTCTTTGAGCAGGATCTAAAAAATAACTATGTTGATGTGGTCAAGGTCTGGTTCGACTTGTCCTGGAAAGTGCTACAAAAACGCCTGGATCAGATTGATCCGAGTGAAATGCAATGGCACAAACTGCATGGCCTGGACTGGCGCGACAAAAAAAAGTACGACACCGTGCAGCGTTTGCGAGAGCGGTTTACTAAAGACGAAGACTGGCTGATCATTGACGGGGAAGATGAAAAACAGCGTGACCAGCAGTTTGCACAGCATATTTTGCAAGCTTTAAAACATTGTCCGAATCATCCGGTCCGGGCCAAGGGACGATGGAAACAGGCCAAAATTCCAGAATTATTGCAGCATCCTTCGCAAGAGCTTGCCAAGACAGAGGACTATAAGGTGGAACTGAAAAAACTGTCTCCTCAGGTGGCCAAGGCGCTGCGCTCAGACCCACGCAATGTGATTTTGCTGTTTGAAGGGATGGATGCAGCGGGCAAGGGTGGAGCGATCAAGCGGATTGTGAAAAAGCTGGATCCCCGTGAATATGAAATTCAGACCATCGGGGCACCGGAAAAATATGAACTGAATCGTCCTTATTTATGGCGTTTCTGGAACAAGCTGCAAACCGATGATGATATCTGTATCTTTGACCGCTCCTGGTATGGCCGGGTGCTGGTAGAACGGGTAGAGGGTTTTGCCAGCCCGGCAGAATGGCAGCGGGCCTATGATGAAATTAACCGATTTGAACAGAGCTTGATTAACCATCAAACCGTGATTATTAAATTCTGGCTGGCGATTTCCCAGGAAGAACAGGCCGCTCGTTTCAAGGCGCGTGAAGACACCCCGCATAAGCGCTTTAAAATCACCGATGAAGACTGGCGTAACCGGGAACGTTGGGATGATTATTTAAAAGCGGCAGCCGACATGTTTGAACGTACATCGACAGAACAGGCGCCATGGCACATTATCGCCACTGATGATAAAAACACCGCTCGGGTTGAAATTTTAAAAACAATTTTAAAGCAGCTTCAGGCAGATTAATCTGCCTGAATTTTGAAAAGTTTGGGGATAAAAAATGGGGCGGGAAATTTATTTGCTTTGAGCAATCTGTTTTTGCTGAATATTTTTTGCAGTACGATAGCAATCTTCAACATGTGCTTCAGCAATTTTTTTCATGACAAAATAACCGAGGCTCGCAGCTACCAGTTGACCACCGAGTGGAATGAATTTTGTGACTTGCTTTGTGATCACTTTCGCTGCAACATTGTTCAAAGATTTTTTGACTGCTGTACGTGCCACCACCAGACCGGAAAACTCGATTCCGCGTTTACGCAGTTCATTCCAGTGCACCTGTTTGGTTGCAGGATCAAACACACTGATCTGTTCAGGGGCCAGACCAAAGCGGGCATTGATCTCCGGGATCAGTTGCGACAGAATGCCGACATCAATGACCACGTCCAGAAATGGCACCGGAATCACAGCTGCTCCGGCAGAATAATAGGCACGTTTTTTGGTTAGCTCTAAGCACTCGTTGCGAATTCTGTCTAAATCTAAACTTGGATCGATACGATCTGGAATTTTGTCTAATTTCATGGGCATTACCTAAAGCTAGATGTTGTTTTTTTCTGTTCAAACATCAATAAGATGCTTTTTTCAAAGAACTTTTTTGACTGAAGTATGAGTTTTAAAGTGACATAGACAGTTCGGTAAGTATAGTAAATAATCTTTATCATTTTGTAGTACTGCTCCATCTCATTTTTCAGGGGAAACGATGGCAATTCATGTTATTCAGAGTCAACGCATTGATGTGCTTTTGGATAGTATGCTGCGTATCGTCAACCAGAGCGCAAAAAATCCCTTGGCCGTGTTACAGCCGCGGCATTTTATTGTGCCGTCTCCTGCAGTCGAGGCCTGGCTCACCCAAAAAATTGCCGAGAAAAAAGGCATCAGCGCCAATACCCAGTTTCATCACCGGATCCGTGCCTTTCAGTGGACTTCCTATCAGTGGGTGCTGAATAATCCCAAAGAAGTCGAACAGGTCCGTGAAGCCAATATTCCCCGAATTATTATTAAATGGCGGGTATTTCAGGCACTACGCAAATATATTTTGCCTGAGCAGATTCCATTAGAGATCGATCATCCGCTGTATTCGATTATCAAACGGATTTATGACAGCGCAGATCGTCTGGAACAGGGCACAGAGAAGCAGCTGAAAAAACAAAGCATGCTGTACTGGGTATCTGAACAGGTCTCGCGCCTGTTTAGCCACTATATGGATTACCGTGGCTATTGCGCGCGGAATTGCCCACCACAGGAATGTCGTTGTCCGACCAACTGGCTGGCGTCCTGGGGGCAGGATATTGCGCTCGATCTTGAGCAGATGATCTATATTCCTAAAGATGAAAATGGCCATCAAATTCCGGTGGCGGACTTCGTCAAGATTCAGGCACGTGAACTGGAAGCCTGGCAGCGCTGGCTGTGGCAGCATGTCTTTCAGGATGATTATGCCAAGATTCTGGACATCGAACAGATGTACTGGGAACGTCTGGAAAATGAAGATACCCAAGCACAGGCTTTAAAACGCTTACCACAACAGGTCGTGGTCTTTACCTTGCTAGAATTGCCACCGAGTCAACTGGATTTCTTGCGCCGTCTCGGTCAATACATCGATATTTATATTTTCCACTTTAACCCATCACAGGAATACTGGGCCGATAGTGTCGATCCGGACTGGAAAGCACGTTATGACCTTGGCGTGCAGGAACGTTTCATCAAGAAATTTGAAAAATCTCAAGGACGTTTGCCGACTGATACCGAAATCCAGCATTTCTTTGCTGCCTTTCAGCTGAACTTTAATGCAGAAGATCGGGAATCGCGTCATCCCTTGCTGACCCGCTTTGGCAAACAGGCGCGTGATCATTTCTCGTTATTATCCAAACTGTCTTCGGGTGAAGAAGGTCTCTGGGCCGATGCTTTCGTGGATGAATATCAGGATAAGTTACTGGCCAAAATCCAGTCGGATATTCTGTACCTGCTGGAACCGGAAAAACACCAGTATCCGCTCAAACCAGACGATGATTCGGTACAGATTCATGTCTGCCATTCCTCACTGCGCCAGCTGGAAGTTTTAAAAGAACAAATGATTCACTGGCTGGCTCAAGGTACCGAAGATGCCCCACGTCAGCCGAGCGATATTCTGGTGCTGGCCCCGAACCTGAAAGAGCTGGAGCCGGCGATTCGGAGTGTCTTTGCACCACCACCGCGAGAACGGGAAGGTAATAGCCAGCGTCTGCAAAAAGATAATCTATATTTACCGATTCAGATTGCCGGGGTGTCCCGACTCGATGTCAGCAATGCCTGGCGCGCGGTACTGGGCCGGATTCAGCTGGTGCATCGACGTTTCAGTATTGAGGATTTTGCCGACTGGCTCAGCCTGAATGCCACCCAGCAACTTTATGCGCTGGACTATACCCAAGTTGAGCGCATGTTACAGTTATTGGGTGAAGCGGGCTTTAAACGCGGTCTGGATCAGCAGCATTTACAGCAAAGCCTGACTGCCGGTGATGAAGACTACCGCTTCAGTTTTAAATTTGCATTGGATCGACTGGCACTCGGACTCGCAGTGCCAGAACATGTCCTGTTTCAGGACACCTTAAGTTATGCTCAGGTCTTGAGTAGTGATTTCCCTCTCATCTCGACTTTAATTCAGATTTATCAGGATCTGGTGCAGCGCCGTGACTGGCTGATTTTGCATGAACAGGGCCAACGTACCCCGGTAAAAACCTGGCTAGAATATCTGCGTGAAGATCTGAATGAATTCCGTGAAGCCGGGGTTGAGTCCTTAAAGACGGTTGCAGAGATTATCGACAAGCAGATGCGGATGCTGACGCTGGCCGATTATCACGATCAGGATGATCCGCAGGCCAGCCAGGAGCTGGTCGCCTTAAGTCTGCCATTGCCTTATGTACTGGAAGAAATTCAGAATACGCTGGAGATGCAACTCGATCAGGCTGAACCGACCGGACAGATTACCTTTAGTCAGATCGGACAGATCCGTCCGTTGCCATATAAACTGGTGGTGATGCTGAATCTGGATACCGGTAAATTTCCGAGCCGGAATCAGCAGGTGCCATTTGACCTGATGGGCAGTCTGAAGCCGCAACTAGGGGATCGTTCCCGTCTGGATGATGACCAAGGCGCTTTTCTGGATGCATTGCTACTGGCGCAGGACAATTTATGGCTGTTCTATAATGGCTTTGATGTTGATGACGGGGAAGCGCGTGATCCATCCACTTCATTGCAGGAATTAATCCAGCATATTGCCTTGATTTGCCAGTCAGATCAGCCCGATGCTGAAGTCGATGAAACGGTTGAGATGAATAGTTTGAGTGTCGCCAAGCATATCCGTCAACTCTATCATGTACATCCATTACAGCCTTTTGACCCGATCGGTTATGTAGAGTCTCATACCCCACGTTATCAGACCCAGTGGTTTGCTGTGGCCGAATATATTCGCAGTGCAGAGGGCAAGCGCAGCAGCTGGATCAATGCCCATTATCCAGCACTGATGCAGAAAGAAATCCGGGTGCTGAAAGGGGATGAGTGGATTCGTGACATGATTTTCCCGGCACGTTTGTTCCTGAAAAGTGTCGGTATTTCCAGTGTGAGATATGCCGATCTGCCAAGTTCCCGAGAACCGTTATTGCTGAATAAACTGGAACAGTATCAGGTTCGTGATTTTCTGCTGCAACAGGATCAAGAGATTGAGCCACAGCTGATGCTGGACCGCTTGCCGGTGGGAAAAACTCAGGAAGCGACCTGGCTCAGCAGTCAGCAGGAACGGCAATCGCTAAAAGAACGTTTATTGCAGCTGAATAAAGAGCTGACGCCTGTTACTCAGCAAACTTGGCAATATAATCCTGAGCTGCTGATTCATATTACCTTGCCACAAGTACCGCACAGCAGTTACTGGCTCAGCATGCAGTCTTCCTCCGCTTCAGAAAAACGTCGGGCACAGGTCTGGCTGGAATATCTGCTCTGGTTGGCCTATCTGAATAATGATGAACTGTCTCCACAGCTGGAACGAATTGTCATTTTCAGTAATAAAACCCTGAAATTTTCCGGACTGCGTTCTAGTCAGGCACGTCATCATTTACAGGCCTGGCTGCAAGCCTGGGAAGTCGGACAGACCCAGCCGCTAGTACTGCCAGCCGAATTGCTGATGAAAAAGGCCTGGGAATGGACCGAAAATGAACAGGGACAAATCACTATTGCCGAGATGCAGGAACTGCTAAAGGCCTGGAACAACAGCTATGAAAGTGCCAAGCCTTTGGCCAGCGATGAATCCAGCCAGTTGCATCAGGACTGGCAGTTTATTTTGCAGGATCAGGACCCGGATCTGGCCTTGCAACGCTGTTGCCATGATTTTGCCCATGCGTTATATGCACCGATTCATGAACATCTGGAATGGATAAAAGAATAATGACCATGTTACCCAACCAGAACAAAAAGATTTCAACCAATCCGATTCAAGACATGCGCTTTAGCGGCCTGCACTGGATTGAAGCTTCCGCGGGGACCGGTAAAACCTATACCTTATCCAGCCTGATGGTACGGATTTTTCTGGATCAGTATTATCCGCATCAGGTCATTGCGACGACTTTTACTCGCAAAGCCACAGCTGAACTGAAAAACCGGGTGCGTCTCAGAATTGAAGAAACCTTGGCCTTTATTCAGCGTCATCAGGAGCTGAATTCGGTCGAAATCACCGCCAAAATCCAGACTGAATCGGATCCACTATTTCAGCAGGTATTAAAAGATTATGGCTCACGCATGGATTATGCCCGGCGCCGTCTGCGTCTGGTACTGAACCAGCTAGATGAGCTATTTGTCGGGACATTGGACAGCTTTAGCCAGAAATTATTACGTGAATTTGCTTTTGAAAGCGGCAAGATTGAGCGGGCCGAACTGACTGAAGATCAGGACCTATATATCCAGCAGCTGATTCATGATGTGCTGCGGGAATGGATCCAGCAGCAGCCGCAATATATGGTCAATCATCTATATCTGCAAAACCTGTTGAAACCAGTAGAACATTATATTGGACTAGTTCGTGATGCTCTAAATTTCCGTGTGCAATACTTTCAGAAAGTAGAAAAAGTCGAATGGGATCTGGCTGAACTAGAGCACTGTATTCAGCGCCTGTTCAATGTACATGAACATGAAATTGAGATCATTCGGGAGTATTGCCAGAATTCGCCTAAGTATTTTCATAAGAGTTTTTTCACCAGATTAAGCGATGTCTGTGAAAACTTTATGACCTGGATGGCGGCACTGAAAACCAAAGGTGTGATGAGCTTTTTTGATCCAGAACTGCATGCGATCTTATTGAATCTGTGTTATTTGCGCCGCAAGAAAACCGATTTTCAGCCGGTCTCAATGAAGCAAGTATTTAACAAAAGCTGTCCGGAAGCAGAGCAGCAGCAGATTCTACAAAATAATCTGATTCAGGCCATTGATGGATTGTGTGAAGTCAAAGAGAAGATGGATGCCCAGTTGAAGCAGCTGATCACCTATCTTGAATATCATATTATTCGCAGTGTGCAGAACCGTCTGCCACAAACCCTGCAAAAACAGGGTGAAACTACATTTTCCCAACAAATTCGTACCCTGGCTGAAGCTTTACAGGGACAGCAAGGTCAGCGTTTTGCCCAGTTTGTACAGGCCCGCTATCCACTAATTCTGGTCGATGAATTTCAGGATACCAACCAGGATCAGGATGATCTGCTGGCTAAAATCTGGCGTGATCCGAATCGGGTCAAAGCCGGCTGTATGATCATGGTGGGCGATCCGAAACAGGCGATTTACGGTTTCCGTGGTGGCGACATGCTGACCTATAACAAGGCGCGTGCCGACGTGCGGCAAAAGCAGGGTCGTGAATACACCTTGATCCAAAACCATCGCTCGATAAAACCTCTGGTCGAGGTGGTAGACGCGCTGTTTCAACGTCAGATGGATTTTGGCGAGCAGGTGCATTACACCCTGATTCAGGCGGGGAGCCGTCCACATCCGGATTTAATCGATAAAACGCTGAGTAATCCGCATCCACTGCGCTGGATTCAGCTCGGTGAACAGGACGTTGAAGTGGATCAGGTAGTCTGGAAAATCCGCCAGTTATTGAATCAGTCCGAACAGCAGCAACTGTATTTCCAGCAGGGTGACAATGTTCAGCACTTAAAAGCGGATGATATTGCAGTCCTCAGTTTTGGCCATTATGCGCTGGAACAGGTTAAACAGCGTCTGCAACGCATGGGGATTCCCTGTTATAAGGAATCCAAGCAGAGCGTCTTTGCCAGCCCGGTGGCTCAGGATGTTGCTGCTATTCTGACTGCGATCATGGAGCCTTTTAACGAGGCCAAAGTCAAACGGGCTTTATTGACCCGTTTATTAGGCTTTAACCTGAAAAAGCTAATCGAACTGCAAGAGCAGAGCGAAGGTCTGAGCCGTTATATTGCTGATTTTGATGCCATCCGGGAAATGTGGTTTGAAAAAGGGTTTCTGACGGCCTGGAATTATGCTTTAAACCTGTTTCAGGTCTGGACCAATCTGGTTGCGAGCCAGAGCCTGGACAATGAACGGGTAGTGGTGAATTTACGTCATCTGACCGAAATTCTGTGCCAGCAAAGTGAATATTATCAGGGTGCTCAAAAGCTGTATCACTGGTATCTGCGTCAATTGCAATCACCTTCCGGCAAGGACAACGAAAAAGAACGCAAACTCTCTGGCGATCATGGGGTACAGCTCTTAACCATCCATGCTTCCAAGGGACTGGAATTCAAAGTCGTATTCCTGTTGGGTGCCGATGCACCTTTTGATGTAAATAAGGGGAATCTGAACTTTTCCCTGTCAGCTGCGGAAAATGTACTGGAACAATCCCGGGTGATTGCAGTTAATCATAAGGACTTGCATGAGCAGGCAATTTTGCAAAATGCAGCCCGGAATGCCGCAGAAAATCACCGGCTTTGGTATGTGGCACTGACCCGGGCCAGTCACCGGGTTTATGCCATGCTGCAAGATCAGAGCGGACAGGTGGATTCAGGCTTGGCATTCTGGCGTGGACAAGGTGAGGCGGTCTTTCAGCATGCCTTAAGTCTGCTGGAACAGCCTCTGGCTTCTGAGCCGCCTAGAATTGTGGCACAACAGACAGACGCACCGTTACAGATGCAGGCTCATCCTTTACCGGAGCGCCAGTTCTATCCGCGGACTAAAACCAGTTTTACTGCACTATCACAGCATCTCCCGCATCAAGCGATATTGCAGGATGATCTGGTCATCGCTCCTGAACGTCTGGACAGTGCCGCAGATGAAATGAATCTGCTGGAACTGGAACAGCAATCAGCCAGTCAGCCACTGGACTGGATCAAGCTGAATTTTCCTAAAGGCACGGTGGCCGGAACTTTCCTGCACAGTATTTTTGAGCATATCGATTTTCAGGATCGCAGTTACTGGAATCTGGAAATCCGTCGCCGTTTTAAAAATACGGCACCACAAATCTGGCAAGAACTGAAAGAGAAATTTCATCAGGCCTTTCATGTTCGTCCATTGTTACAGCAAGCATTTACTCTGGGCTATCAGACGGCCTGTGTGAATTTACAGACCCTGTTCAGTCAGGTGGCTCGTCAAGGTCAAATGCAGCCGGAGAAATTGCAGCAGAGTATGCAAAAAGTACTCTCCAGCCTGAATTATAAAATCCTGACTGGAATTCGCCTGCATGATCAGAGTGAAGCTTATCGTCAGGAATGGCAGCAGTTTTTCCGTTCAGCTCAAACATTCGATCACTCTGAATGGTTGAACTTCTTAGGACAGTTTCAGCGCTATTTTACAGAACTGGATGATGAACCTTTTATCCAGTTTTTCGAACAGGAAATGGCGCAGATGACGCCTGCTGAGACAGCAGCGCAACTGGATGTAGAAGCCGTTTTTCAGCAGGCATTCGATCATTTCATTGATGAGATGATTGAAGATCTTCTGCTCAATCGGGTTCATGACTGGCTCAAAGAAATTCTGGCTGCACCCCTACAGGCAGAGTTCAGCCTGGAACAGTTGCAGCAAGGCGCTTATCTGTCCGAATTCCCGTTTTACCTGTCTTTAACCGATGCGCCCTTACAGATTCGTCAGATCCAGCAACTGTTTGCCGAGCATGATATCCTCATGCCTGATTTTAATGAGGCAAAATCAGCACGCTATCTGACCGGGTCTATTGATTTGGTTTATTTTGATGGCCAGCGCTATCATATTGCCGATTATAAAAGCAATTTTCTCGGACCGGATCAGCAGCATTACACGGCTGAGGCCATCCAGCAGAATATGACTCACTCCAGTTACTGGCTGCAAGCGGCCTTATATCTGGTGGCATTGCATCGTTATTTAAGCGTGAACATGCAGGGGTATCACATACAGCAGCATCTGGGTGGGGCGACTTATCTGTATTTGCGCGGTATGAATGGTCAGGCTGAACAAGGTGCTTATCACTGGCAGCCCAGTCTGGAATTTATTCTGAAACTGGATGAAATTCTGGGCTATTTTGAGCAGAAAAAAACAGCATAATTTTGATGATTTATAAAATTTTAAGAGTTTAAACAGAAGATTATCCTGTGGATAACTTTGAGGATAACTGTGTGGAAAATGAGCAAATTCACGTGTCTCAGCAATCAGCCCATTTAATGGCCTGGATTGATTATCTATGTCAGCCACCATTCAGTTCGGCGACTTTTGATGCTGCCGCAAAAATGCTGATTCAGCAGCTCCTTGAAGCGATGCAGGAGGGCAATAGTTGTATTCCGGCCAGTGCCGAGCAAACCGCTCTATTGCATCATTTGGTGCTGGATCGGAGTCAGCAGGCTCAGGGTATTGCGCCCTTTATTTTTGAAAACCAGCAATTGTATTTATACCGCTACTGGCAGCTGGAACAAGCGGTCGCCACCCAGATCGCCCGGATCAAGTCACAAGCCATCACGCCAGTAAATTTAAGTGAGCGTGATCGTAACCTCCTGACAGATCCACAGCAAAAGCAAGCGCTGGAAATGGTCGCCAAGCAGGGACTGAATATTATTACCGGTGGGCCAGGAACTGGTAAAACCTACACCTTGGCACATATGATTGCTGTACTACATGAAGCCTTGCCTAATATCCGGATTGCGATGGCCGCTCCGACGGGTAAAGCTGCGCAGCGAATGCAAGAAGCCTTGCAGAAAGCTCTACATAGTGAAAAGTTACACGCTTTTGAACTGGAGGCTTTAAAGCAGGTTCAACCCGTTACTTTGCACCGCTTACTGGGCTTGGGCCGGTTGGGACGCCCACGGTTTCATGCCAAGCAGCCTTTGCCCTATGATGTGATCGTGGTCGATGAAGCATCCATGCTGGACTTAAGCCTGTCACAGATGCTCCTTGCTGCAGTGCCAGATTCAGCCCGCTTAATTCTGTTAGGCGATGCAGACCAACTAGCCTCGGTGGATGTCGGCACTGTACTGGCAGATTTGCAGCAGACTTCTGTTCTGGCAGATAACCGGGTCAATTTAATCACGACGCGCCGTTTTGCCTCAGGCGCCCGAATTGGTGCGATGGCACACTTTATCCAGCAGGAGCATGTTCCAGCATCAGTTTTAAACCAGTTTAAACAGCAAGTGGTTGCTGCGAGTGAGCTGCAAGCGATTGCACTGGACCAGGTAGAAATCGACCAGCTGCAACTGCAATACCTGCCAGAAATAAACCCAACTACAGGTCTACAGTTAGATCAATATTATGATCAACTGATGTATGGCTATCAGGCTTATGCGGACGCGATCAAGCAGGCTCAGGATCAGGCTGATTTTGATCAATATGTGCAGCAGGCAATTCAGTACTTTGATGATTACCGGATTCTCACCGCAATCCGGCATGGTGATCTGGGCTTGAATAAAATCAATCAGCAGATTGAACAGCGTTTTCTGGCCAGTGTAGGCAAGTTAAAACAGGGCGACTGGTATACCGGCCGGCCAGTGATGATGACTTATAACGATTATCAGCTGGGTCTGTCCAATGGTGATATTGGCATCTGTTTCTGGAGAGAACAACAAGGACAGTCACAATTTGAAGTGTATTTCCCGAGCTTAGAAAAATGGGTGCTGGCGACACGCTTGCCAAAAAGTATCGAAACAGCTTTTGCATTAACCATTCATAAATCGCAAGGTTCAGAATTTACTCATACGGCTGTAGTACTTGATCAACAGGCTAAAAATTTGCTGAGTAAGGAACTGATTTATACAGCGATTACTCGAGCCAAAAAAGTTGTGAGCTTGCTGGTAGATCGCGACGCGTTTACACAAGCACTATGTGTCAGAACCACACGAAAGAGTGGCTTAAGCGGAAAAATACTTGAACATTGCAACAATTTATTGGCAAAAAATAAATAACTTTTGTAGGTAAATGCTTACATGGATTCAGGAAATTGGCGCATGGAGCTTTTACTCGGTTTTTGAGAAGATTGGTCACACAAAAGAACTCAACACGGAAAGTTGGGTATAAATCGCATAATAAGAACAAGAATGTCACCAGACAGCGAACTTACAGTGAAGTAAGTGAAAGAGGAAACTTACAGCCGCTAAGCCTTGTAGTTTTGGGAGAGACTGCAAGGCTTTTTTATATCTGCCGTTAATGGAATTTTGCCGTAATCTTATAGAGCGATAAATTTGGCAGAATAAGTAAATTTAAGTAAATAGCGTAATCAAAAGATGTATAAGTGTAATATTTTGCAAATTTCCATGACAATTTTGTACGCAATGGCTTACAGCGAGTGAGGATAAATGCCTCTATGAGCATTTCGACAATATGGCAAAATCTACCACACAAGGAAGTTATTTTTAGTCAGGAAGATTTGAAAATAATAAAGCGTAAAACGCACTAAAAAAACAATAAATAAAAAATGATAATAGAAGAAACTACAGCGCGAAAAAGCCCGAGTTTACTCGGGCTTTTTTTTATCATTTATTTCTAAGCTCTACCAGAAATATTTTAAATATAAAAAGATCAGTTAATTTCTGCAGTTATCTAAATAGCTACTCGTAAGCCAGATCAGGTCCAATTCCTGAAATTATGTGTAAATTGAACCATATGGGATTTCTTCATATCAGCAAATAACCAAAGACATCTGGCAGCCGACACCATCAAAATTCATGATCTATTTTTGCAATCTGACGCAATTTCCCTTAAAATATGCAACTTGCTGTAGTGATGCACGGCAGTCAATGTATTGAATTCTCATTACTTTGATTTTTATCAAGATATATAAGCATCTCGGAGAAATCGAATGGCTTTAACAAACGCAGATCGCGCAGAGATCATTGCTAAATTCGCTCGCGCTGAAAATGACACTGGTTCACCAGAAGTTCAAGTAGCTCTTTTAACTGCTCAAATCAATGACTTACAAGGTCACTTCAAAGAGCACAAACACGACCACCATAGCCGTCGCGGTCTGATCCGTATGGTTAACCAACGTCGTAAGCTTCTTGACTACCTAAATGGTAAAGACCACGGTCGTTATGTTGCATTGATCGGTGCTTTAGGTTTACGTCGTTAATTCGATTTAAACTTTATTTTCGGGTTTATTGCATGCCTTGTGCTTTATTACTGAAAACTAAAGTCGGTTTAGCCTTTGGCTAGATCAGGGGAAGGGGCGAATGTTCGCTCCTTCTTTGTGTTTAAAAATAGTGTTTATTTCTGGTGAGGTCGGCTTCTAAGCTTTGTCATTTACCCGTCCATTTGGATGTGAATGCCAAACCTTAGGGGTCTCCACTAGAATAAAATCAGGAAAAAATAAAACATGTCGATGTTTAATATTGTTCGTAAAGAATTCCAATTTGGCCAACATCAGGTTGTCCTAGAAACAGGTCGTGTTGCGCGTCAAGCCAATACTGTATTGATTACCATGGGCGGCGTAACTGTATTAGTTGCTGTTGTTGCTCAGCCAACTGCTAAAGCAGGTCAAGACTTTTTCCCACTGACTGTTAACTATCAAGAAAAACAATACGCAGCTGGCCGTATTCCTGGTGGTTACGGTAAACGTGAAGGCCGTGCATCTGAAGCTGAAACTCTGATTTCACGTCTGATCGACCGTCCAATCCGTCCATTGTTCCCAGAAGGTTACTATAACGAAATCCAGGTCACTGCGACTGTTGTATCTTCTGACAAGACTATGGAAGCTGACATTGCAGCAATGCTGGGTACTTCTGCAGCACTTGCGATTGCAGGTACACCATTCCGTGGTCCAATCGGTGGCGCACGTGTGGGTTTGATCAACGGTGAATACGTTCTTAACCCGAACCATGAACAATTAAAAGAGTCTGATCTTGACCTAGTTGTTGCGGGTACTGAATCTGCGGTATTGATGGTTGAATCTGAAGCGAAAGAACTTTCAGAAGACCAAATGCTGGGCGCAGTATTGTTCGGTCATGACGAAATGCAAATTGCGATTCAAGCAATTAAAGAATTTGCTGCTGCAGCTGGTGCGAAAGAATCAACTTGGGTGGCTCCTGAGAAAAATGAAGAACTTAGTGCAAAACTGAAAGAAGCATTTGAAGCAAAAATCTCTGAAGCATATACCATTGCGGTGAAACAAGACCGTTATGCTGCACTTGATGCAATTCAAGCAGAAGCAATTGCTCAATTCGTTCCAGAAGGCGACGAAACTGGTCTTGCTGATGACGTAAACGAATTATTTGAAGAGCTTAAATACCGTACCGTACGTGACAACATCCTGTCTGGTAAACCACGTATTGACGGTCGTGATACCAAAACTGTTCGTGCCCTTGATGTACAGGTTGGTGTACTAGACCGTGCTCACGGTTCTGCATTATTCACACGTGGTGAAACTCAGGCATTGGTAACTACCACTCTGGGTAATACTCGTGATGCGTTGATGGTGGATACCCTTGCTGGTACTAAAACTGACAACTTCATGCTTCACTACAACTTCCCTGCATATTCTGTAGGTGAAACAGGTCGTGAGTCTGGTCCTAAACGTCGTGAAATTGGTCATGGTCGTCTGGCTCGTCGTGGTGTTCAAGCCGTGCTTCCAGCAGCTGACCGCTTCCCGTACGTGATCCGTATCGTATCTGACATCACTGAATCTAATGGTTCATCTTCAATGGCGTCTGTATGTGGTGCTTCTCTATCATTGATGGATGCCGGTGTTCCACTTAAAGCACCAGTTGCGGGTATCGCAATGGGTCTGGTGAAAGAAGGCGAACGTTTCGCAGTTCTTTCTGACATCCTGGGTGATGAAGACCATCTTGGTGATATGGACTTTAAAGTGGCGGGTTCTGCTAACGGTATTACTGCGCTACAAATGGACATCAAGATCGAGGGTATTACCGAAGAGATCATGGAAGTTGCATTGAACCAGGCTTATGCAGGTCGTATGCACATCCTGAACGCGATGAATCAAGTGATTTCACGTGCTCGTCCAGAAATCTCTATGCACGCACCAACATTCCAAGTGATCAACATCAACCCTGACAAGATCCGTGATGTGATTGGTAAGGGGGGTGCAACGATTCGTCAAATCACTGAAGAAACTAAAGCTGCGATTGACATCGAGGATAACGGTACAGTACGCGTATTTGGTGAAACTAAAGCTGCTGCACAGGCTGCGATTGCAAAAATCCAGGCGCTGACTGCTGAAGTTGAGCCAGGTACCATCTACACAGGTAAAGTAATTCGTATCGTTGAATTTGGTGCATTCGTGAACATCCTGCCAGGTACTGACGGTCTGCTTCACATTTCTCAAATCTCTAACGAACGTATTGCCAACGTGGCTGACGTATTGAAAGAAGGTCAGGAAGTAAAAGTACAAGTTGCTGACGTTGACAACCGTGGTCGTATTAAATTGACCATGAAAGACATCGAACAAGTATAATTCGATGACTTTTTAAGTCTGAAAAAGCCCGCATCATGCGGGCTTTTTTATTTGGACAGATTCTTTATTTAAGAACCGAAATCATTCAATAATCACATTTTAAATAAAACGGATGATTAAGCCTTGTGTTGAAACACTCTTGGTCAAGAAAGCTGCTCTCATTCAGGTAAGCGGATCGGCTTCAGAGTTTTTCAGCATGCGATAAATCTCGTCTTTGAGTTTTAGTTTTTTGCGTTTAATCGCATCGATATCATCATTGATATGATTGACTGGATCGAGTTCAAGCTGGCTAATCTGTTTGTCCAATTCACTATGTTCCTCAAATAGTCGGGCAAAGTACGGATTTTCCTCGCGTAATTGCACAATTAAATCACGGTATTCTGGGAACATATATTTGATCTTTTTATTGCAGTCTTTGGTTTTCATAGGGATATTTATCACTCAAAAAATAAAAGAAAAAAGCAAAATATGCCCTAGTCCGCATTGATCTAACTCATGCAGACCGGACATTAAAGGGCATTACTTGAAATGCAGATGTTTCACCTCACGACGTAATTCCTGCACTTCATCAATCAGATCCAGCATCATGGCAACGGCACTAAAGGAAGCATCAAAATCACGCTGCAAACGGTAAGCGCGTTGTGCACGGGTGATATCTTCCCCAAGGAAGGTACCTGGATGCGTTTTAGAACGGTTCGGCAAAATTCCATGTTCAATGAGTTGCATCACCCATTCCGGACTTTGGCCACATGCTTCAGAAAAGTGGAATAAATCAAAGGTACGATCATCCATGATTTCAGAGGGGATATAACCGTTGGAAAAGTTTTCTCTATATTGAATTGTAGTCATAGCTCTACTCCTTAAACAGCCAGGCTTGAGACATTCAGAAAGGAAGGTCGTCCTGAAGTAGGGGAATGCCATAATATTTTATGGCCGCTGCGCTGTGCCCTAACGGCATGGGATGCTATTTGAACCAGCATCCTGCCTAGAAGAGGAACTCCTATCCTGTGGAAATCCTGCTTGAACCTGAACAATTCAGTCTGAGCAGGGAAACAAAGATCTGGGCGGGCATCTGTTTTTATAGTTTTATCTGTCATTTGCAAACCATCCGCTGTTTGCAACACACATTTACCCATGCCTATCAATTGAGGAATACTTGTTGCATGGATACTCCGTTCCAGAGGTTCCAGAGTCCGTAGCAGATTGAATTGCAGCTGAAGATAGATCATTGTGTGAATAAAAAATAACCGTCTTCAATTCATTATTATGAGTTTGGGCTAAGGGAAACAGTTTTTATTTGTACTTAATTGTTTCAAATCATAACCATTAAAAAAGCCCCTGAAACAGGGGCATGGAAAACTGACAAAAATTAGTATTTTATCCAGGTAACACTGCGTCCGATAACCGAAACGCCTACATAACCACGCAGGGTCAGGCGTTTGCCATTGGCGCTTAAACGTGCTTTACCTTTGTAAACTTTACCGCTGATTGGATCAAGTATCTTGCCATCATGGAATTCGCGAGGTTTTTTGGGGTCTGCCTTAAAATCCCAGATAAATGGTAAGCCAATAAATGGTTTATTCTTAAGCTGTCCTGGACATTTGCTACAGATTCCCAGTTTTTCTGCACCTGGCAGGCTACGGGTTTCTACGATAATTCCCTCATAGCTGCCATCTGGTTTTTTACGGATTTCGACATCAGCACGAGAATAACCGGATTGATCATCGATAGTCTTCCATTTCCCCAGTAGTGGATCTTCAGAAGCAAAGCTTAAACCTGCTGCTGTTGCCAATGTGATCCCCATCATTAAGCGATTTAAAATTTTCTTCATAACATGCCTGTTGATCAATGATTATTCGTATTAGATTTATTACTCTAATTTATTCATAAAATGTAACAAAATCAATAGTATAAAATGTGATGAGATTGGCATAAGATTAATGGATTCATGTGAATTATCACATGACCTAAAATAAAAAAGCTCCTAAGGAGCTTTTCTTAATAATCTGAATTCGAAACTAGTTTTTAATCCAGGTCATATTGCGTCCGACCGGTGCACCTTCAGCACGACTATGAATGGCAAGATGCCTGCCATTATTTTTCAGGCGGGCACGGGCCTGATAAAGCTGTCCAGAAACCGGGTCGAGCAGAGTGCCGTTAATAAATTCATTGCTATGGTAGGGATGACTGCTCAGTCCCTTAAGCATTGTTAGTCCAATGAGCGGCTGATCCTTCAATGCGCCTTTACATAGAGTGCAAGTTTGCTGTCGAGCTGCCCCAGGAATCTCACGAACATGCACAATTTTGGCAATATAGCGATCCTGAGCATCTTTACTAATCACCACATCTGCCAGGGAATAACCGGTACGGTCATCAATGGTTTTCCAGTGGCCAAGTAATGGGTCACTGTTGGCGAACGCGGATAGACTGATGATACTTGCTGCTGTAAGAATGATAGAACAAAGCAGTTTGAATCTCATTGCCACATTACCCCATGCTATTGAAAATATATTTAACTTCTTAAAGGCATAAAAAAATTATGGGATTAATATAGCGTGAAAAATACACTAAATACCAGTCAATAATCACGTTAAATTAAGAAAAATGAATATGAGTTAAAAATCACGTTCATTCATCCTGATGAGAGCGGGTGAATATTTTCGCGATAAGAAATGGAGTGAAAATAATGATTTTAAGCTGTCCAAGCCTTTGATCTGGTCAGACAGCTTACAGATGAGAATTTATAAAAAAATGAGGTTTACTCAACTTTCACCCAGGATACTGTTCGTCCGAGCATGGGTGTACCTACATAGCCACGAAGCGTCAGCACATTGCCTCGGGAATTCAGCGTTGCCTTGCTTTTATAGACATTGCCGGTTAGTGGATCGAGAATTGATCCATTAACGAATTCATTTTTCTTTTCTGGATTTAGTTTTAGACCTGATAAGACAGAGAGACCCAGAATAGGTACGTCTTTCAGTGACCCCTTACATTTAGAGCAATGGGTATGTGCAGGACGATTTGGAATGGCATGGATACGAATAACTTTACCTTGGTAGGTACCATCATTGAGTTTACTGATTTCAACATCAGCACGTGCATAGCCCGTTTTGTCATCAATGGCTTTCCATGTCCCCGTGATTTCGGCTGCATAGCTGAAGCTTTGCGCAGCACATAACATCACACCCATTAAATATCGAAATTTCATTTAAAATCTTCCACTTATTTTTTTGATTTTTTTACTTTGAAAATACCGTTGATCTTCTGATTCTATCGGCGTGCAAATTTTAATCATGAGGCAAGCTTGAAATTAAGTACATTTGTCTTTTTTTATGATGAATTTTGGTCAATATTTTATGAAAATATAAAATGAAAAAAGCACTCAATATTGAGTGCTTTTTTGAGTCGAACAGGGGCAGTTATTAACTGAGGTGTTCGCCAAACAGGCTCAAAGCTTCTTCAGCCGTAAAGATATAACGGCTATTACAGAACTGACAGTCCATCTCAATTGGATTCTGGAATTCTAAAGTTTCGCGAACCGATTCTACACCAATCTGCTGTAAGGCAATCGCACAACGTTCTTTAGAACAGGTACATCCAAACTGCAAATGTTCTACTTCTGGTAAGCGCACTTCTTCTTCGTTATATAAACGATAGAGAATTTCATTGGCATCCAGAGTGACCAGTTCTTCTGTTTTTAATGTTTCAGTCAGCATAGTCAGACGTGGCCATAAGTCTTCATCGACACGGCGTTGTTCTTCTTCACTGTTACGCGGTAGCAATTGAATCAGCAAACCACCTGCACGGTTGTTGTCACTGGCCAGCACGATACGTGTCGGAATCTGGGCAGACAGGTCATAATATTGCATTAGACAGCCAGCCAGATTTTCCTGATCAAGCGGAACAATACCTTGATAACGTTCACCAAATTCAGGCTCGATATTGATAAACAGCACTGGATTAGTCAGTGATTTTAAAACTGTGCTGCTATCTTCTGCTGCCTGAAAGTGTGGATCTTCTTCGTAATCCGCCAGTGCACGTACTTCACCGCGATGGTTACATTCAGCCATTGCCCATTTAAATGTGCCTGAAGCCTGAATTTGCAGGCTGATACGCCCTTTAATTTTCAGGGTGCTGGCCAATAGTGCAGTGGCACTCAGCATTTCACCTAACAGGATTTTTACTGCAGGCGCATAGTCACGCTGGGCCAAAATTGTTTGTAAAGCTTCTTCAAGATGCACCACTTCACCACGAACAGGGCTATCTTCAATAAAAAAGCGTTGGCGTAAATCAGACATAAAATTCTCCATAACCCTGCTTTAATGGTGGCATTATTGTAAAACACAAGTTATGCCAGATCATCTCTTATGGCATCAATTCCTGAAGCGTTGTTGTCCTGTTGCGTGTCCGTATCCTGTTCCGATACTTTTTTTAGCTGATCCTGAGCAAAAAGATGCTCCAGTTCTGCCAGTGTATTCCTTGAGCCTGCGGAATTAAACGGGCTCTCCGTATCCGGATGAAATTGACGATTGAGCAGGTTTTCATCGTGAGTATGAAACTCAATAATTTTTTGTTGTGCCTGTTCTTCAGACAGACCACTCAGCTGACCTAACAGACACTGACTTAGTTCTAGTGCAGAAGCATAGGTTTCTCGCCAGATTTTTTCCACGCCCAGCTCCTGAAGTAGATAGACATGATGTCGGTCACGTGCCCGTACCCATAAAGACATGTCAGGATAATTTAAGCGGAGATGTCGGACGGTCAGCAGTGAATCTTCAATATCATCAATGGCTACAATCACATGCTGAACCGTATCCAGATGTGCTTGAGCTAAAGCCTCTGGCTCAGTCGCATTGGCCTGATAGAAGGTAATACCATAAGAGGTCAGCAATTCAGTTGCTTCGATATTGCTGTCCATGACACTGAATTTTTGCTGCTGTTGCAGCAAGATACGGGCAATAATCTGGCCAAAACGGCCAAAACCAATTACTAGAATCGGTGCAGTATTGGGTGGAAGGCTTTCAATGTCAAAGGTCGCTGCCAAATGATTTTGCCGATCCAGTCGTGGCAGAATCTGGTTATGCAATAACCAGTAAAATGCCGGTGTAAGTAGCATGGATAAACTTGCCATCCACATCAATGGGGAGAGCAGGGGTGGAGTAATGATCTGCTGCGAAAGTGCAATGATGAGTGCCAGAAAAGCGAACTCACCACTTTGTGCCACACTAGCGGCCAGTAGCGTACTGTTGCGCCAGCTATGCTGATAATAACGTGCCAATCCTAAGGTAATCACAAATTTAATCAGGATCAGCGAAAGTGTTCCGGCAATAATCAATACGGGTTGAGTCAGTACATCGGCAAACTGCAATGACATGCCCAGACTGATAAAAGCCAACCCAATCAATAAGCCGCTAAAAGGCTGGAGACTCTTTTCGACCGAAATCTGGAAATCAGAATCTGCCAGTAACATGCCAGCAAATAATGCTGCGAGGTACAGATTCAGCCCCAGCGTATCCATCAGGACTAGTAAGCCCAGGAAAATGACAATGGCAACAATGCTATGCAATTCATGACGACCACTTCTGGCAATCCAGCGATAGAGCGGCTGCATGAAATAGCGGTTACAGAGGAATAAGCCAGTAAAGGTAGCCATCATGGCAGCAAAATAAGCTATGCCATGTTCTGTTGAACTGACGCCTGCAAACAGCGGAATTGCTGCAATGACAGGAATTGCAATCAGTGCATGAATCAGGGTGTTGGCATAAGCGGATTGACCATAACTGGTCGCCAGTTGTTGCTGATTATTTAAAAACTGCGTGACCAACGTCATGGCAGAAAGGCTGCCGGCCAGTCCGATAACAATACTGGAAACCAGATTCTGATCGAGAAAGAACCAGGCCAGCAGGCTCAAAATCAGGGTCGTGCTCAGTACCTGTAAAATGGCCATAAACCACAGAGGTTGCCCAAGCTGAAGAATTCGTTGTGGTCTGAGTTGTAGGCCAATCCAGAACATTAGGGCCAACAGGCTGATTTGAATAAAAGTCTGCATCACCTCAGGAGCAGAGATCAGCGCTAAGGCACTCGGCCCAATGATTAAACCTGTCAGTAAATAGCCCAGCACTGTTGGCAGTCTGAGTTTATGGCTCAGTGGCACCATTAACAGTGCAATCGCCAGAACCAGCGCTATTTGTAACAGTATCGACATTTTTCCGCCTTAAATTTTATTTTCATCCAGTCTTAAAGTTGAGCCTTTATCAAATGAAGTTGGGCTCAATATTTTTAGCTGAGTTCTTGTGGATCAATATCCAGTGTCAGCTTCATATTGGATGGCTTATCCTGTAACAGGTTTTGCCACCAGCTACGGACATAATAATGCAAACGGGCACGGTCTGCGGACAATAGCACCATATGGGATTGATAGCGTCCGGCCTTACGTTCCATCGGGGCAGGAATGGGACCCCAGATATCCAGCACCAGATCGGGATATTGCCTGAGCAGAGCAGCATGTTTCTGTAAGAATTCGGTATTTTGTGCCTGATCTTTGGATTCACAGCGAATCAGCACGGCATAACGAAAAGGAGGCATCTGGGCGATTTGCCGTTCGGTCAAGGTCTGCTTGGCAAAAGCGCGGTAATTTTCAGTGACTAAGGTATTCAGCAGCGCATGATCAGGTCTTAGGGTCTGTAAATATACATCCCCTTTATGTTCCCCACGTCCTGCACGACCTGCGACCTGTACGATCAATTGTGCTGTACGTTCTGTGGCCCGGAAATCGACGCTAAGAAGACCAGAATCGATATCCAAAATTGCAACCAGCGTGACATAAGGAAAATGATGGCCTTTGGCCAGCATCTGGGTGCCGAGCAGAATCGCAGGCTCACTTTTCTGAATCTTGTCATAGATCTTTTGCCAACTACCGACCCGGCTGGTTGAGTCGCGATCGACCCGGATCACTTCAAAATCTGGGAAAAGCTCATTCAGATGTTCTTCAACTTTTCCAGTGCCCATGCCTAAAGTTGCCAGCTCCTGGTGCTGGCATTGCGGACACTGTTCAGGCATACGATGAATGGTGCCGCAGTGATGACAATGCAGATGCTGATAAGGTTGCCGGTGCACAGTGAAATTGGCATCACAGTTCGGACACTGCGCCTGCCAACCACAACTGCCACAAATCAGTACGGGCGCATAACCACGACGGTTCAGGAAAATGAGCACCTGTTCTTTTTTGGCCAGGCGCTTTTTGATTTCTTCAATCAGATGCAGGCTGATGCCATGCTGCTTTGGTGCTACTTTTAAATCCAGAATATGGATTTTCGGCATTAGCGCTGTACCCGCGCGTTGATTCAGTTCCAGCACCTGCATTTTGCCTTGCTGCACCAGCGCATAGCTGTCAATGCTGGGTGTTGCTGAACCCAAGAGTACTGGACATTGCTGTAAATGTCCCCGGTACAATGCCACATCACGGGCATGATAGCGAAAGCCTTCCTGCTGTTTAAATGACAGGTCATGCTCTTCATCCAGAATGATCAGGCCCAGATTCGGCATCGGTGTATAAATCGCAGAACGGGTGCCAAGCACAATGGAAGCTTTACCGGTTTCAGCGGCTTGCCAGGCTTGTAAGCGTTTACTGTCATTCAGGCCAGAGTGAAGCAAGGCAATATGACAATGGAAACGGGACTGAAAGCGGCTAATCGTTTGTGGCGTCAGTCCGATTTCAGGCACCAGTACCAGTACCTGCTTGCCCTGTTTCAGTACCTGTTCCATGATCTGAAGATAGACTTCAGTTTTACCGCTGCCAGTCAGGCCATCGAGTAAAAAGGCCTGATATTGCTTGCGGTATTTCAGCACTTGCTGAATCGCATGTTTTTGTTCCGGATTGGCCGTTAATGGCATCTGGGCCAGTTGTACAGGTTGCGGGCTAAAATCCTGTGCTTCCAGGACACATTCGCAAATCCCTTTTTTTTCGAGCGCTTTTAAAGTCGCTGTTTCTATTCCGGCCAGATTTAAGAGATTCTCAGTTGTTCCCACAGGATGCAGTTTTAGAATCCGATAGGCTTCCTGTTGCCTCTCGGAACGGCGAACCTTGGCTTCAGCCTCATGATCCAGCAATTTCCAGTTTCGGGCCAGCAGGTTATAAGGTTTGCCCTGACGCAATAAGGTCGGCAAAGCAGTCTGGATCACTTCCCCGATAGGAAACTGGTAATACTGTGCTGACCAGGTCAATACACTTAAAACCTGGGAATTGATAATGGCACGGTCATCTAAGAGCTCGGTGATGGCTTTCAGTTTGAAGCTCGGATCAATCGGAGCATCTAGCGGTAATTTTTCAGTAATCACGCCGACCAGATTTTGCCGGCCAAAAGAAACCGCGACTCGGGCACCCACTTCTGCCTGCTGATATTGTTCCTGACTCAAGCTATAGTCAAAACAGTCAAACAGATGCACCGGCACTGCAACACGAACACGATAAACAGGGGCAGTAACGGGAACAGAATTTGGCATAGTAACAGAGTGGGTCCTGATGAAATTTCGTCGTGCTCAAAGTTCAGTTATGTTAGAGTGAGCAGATAATTTATATTGAAGAATATGAATGATTTTGATGGTCTGACGCAACAGCGTTAAGCAAAATTTTGGAAAATTAGAGCATTACAATGCCTGCATATCAGTTTACTGCGCTTGACGCTTCAGGGAAGCAGCAAAAAGGCGTGCTTGAGGGGGATTCAGCACGACAAATCCGGCAACAGCTTCGGGATCAGGCGCTGATTCCGGTGTCCGTAGATCCGGTTGAGAAAAAAGACCAGTATTACCGTCGCAAATGGTTTGAAAAAAGCATTACTGCTTATGATCTGGCCCTTATGACCCGACAACTCTCGGTACTGGTCGCTGCCGCAATTCCGCTGGAGGAAGCCATTCGCGCCGTCGGCAAGCAGAGCGAAAAAGTTCATGTGCAAAATCTGCTGATGTCAGTACGTTCTAAAGTGCTGGAAGGGCATAGCTTAGCTCAGGCGCTACAACAGTCTGGACGTTTTCCAGAACTATATATTGCCACCATTGCGGCCGGCGAACGTTCTGGTCACTTGGATTTGATTTTGGATCAGTTAGCCGACTATACCGAAAACCGCTTCGCCATGCAGAAAAAGATTCAAGGGGCGATGATCTATCCGATTATTTTGCTCTTGATGTCTTTTGCGATTGTGATGGGTCTAATGACCTATGTGGTACCGGATATCGTCAAGACCTTTGATCAAAGCAAAGATGCCTTGCCGTGGATTACAGTGACTTTAATGAAAGCCAGCGATTTTATCCGGATCGCCTGGCCATTTTTGTTGATAGGGAGTGCGGCAGGTATTTTTCTGCTGGTACGTTTTTTAAGAACGACCGCTGGGCATTATGCTTTTGATCGCCTGACTCTGAAACTACCTTTATTCGGAAAATTATCACGTGGCATTAATGCTGCCCGTTTTGCCAGTACCTTATCAATTCTAACCCAGTCTGGTGTGCCACTGGTGGATGCCTTACGCATCGGAGCAGCGGTAAGTAATAACTGGGTGATCCGGGATTCGGTTAATCTGGCTGCTGAAAAAGTGACTGAAGGCGGGAACCTGGCTACCCAGCTGGAACGTAGTGGTTATTTCCCCCCGATGATGGTACAAATGATCAAAAGTGGCGAAGCCTCGGGGGAGCTGGATCGTATGCTGGAACGGGCATCGACCATGCAGGACCGTGAAGTGACCACACTGATTTCGACATTACTCGCGCTTCTGGAGCCGCTGATGCTAGTACTTATGGCCAGTATTGTGCTGGTAATTGTGATCGCGGTGATGCTGCCAATCGTGAATATGAATAATATGATTTAAATAACATGTGTAACGTCTACGAAGAATTGAAAGTGCCTGAACTTTCTAAAGATGAATGAGAGATATTGAATGAAAAGGAATCCAAATCAAGCCATAGACCCTTCAACTACAGCTGTTGAACCTACCGTACGTGTGAGTCAGTTACGTGCCCATCGTGCCTCAGGTTTTACCTTGATTGAAGTAATGGTGGTTATTGTTATTCTTGGTGTGCTTGCAGCGCTGATTGTTCCAAATGTGATGGGACGCGGTGAAAAGGCTAAAGTGGATACCACAGTCATTAAGTTGCAAAGTATTGCGGGTTCACTGGATCAATATAAGCTGGATAATGGCAAATATCCAAGTATGCAGGAAGGTGGTCTGGATGCGCTGGTAAATCAGCCAGCAACAGCGAAGAACTGGTTGCCAGGTGGCTATGTGAAAGGGGGTTATCCAAAAGACAGCTGGGATAATGACCTGCAATACGTGATTCCGGGAACCAATGGTCGTGCTTTTGACTTGTATTCTTTTGGTGCCGATGGGCAGGCAGGAGGCGAAGGAACTGATGCTGATATTTATTACCAACCTTAATTGATAATTATTATAAATTAGTGAGTTATTGAATATATCACTTCACTTGATTGGTTGTTTCAATATTAGGTGAAGTGATAATAACTCTCAATCATAAAATATAATATAAGTAACTGAATTTAATACTATTACTATAATATTAATGATTTGATAGTTATAATAAGAATTATTTCCATATTTATCTATTACAATTATCGTAAAATGTGAATAAATATAGACTTTCTATTTACAAAAAATAGCTCATAATATTCTTAATGGCCCTTTTTTAGCCAAAGGAGAATGGTATGAAAGCATTAATATTGTCGGATGAAATAAACCAGTTTCATTGGTCGATGCTGAAATCTGTTCTTTTGGTTTTAAGCATTCTTCCAGCCAGTCAGGGAATTTTGCATTTATGGCAGACCACTGAAGGCAGCAGCCAGATTATGGTGGGTTTCTTTGCCATTAGCATGATGAGTACCTTATTCGTACTATGCTTCTGGTCAGCATTAAAAGCATCGGTCGTACAGTTTGAACAGGAACAGGCTTCTGCATTTGAAAACGGAATTGTACAGGTCTATCGCTATATTCCAATGCTGTCACTGGCGAGCATGTTATCTTATCTGGCGATCCAGTTTTAATAACATATAGATAAAAAACCGAGGCATGAACCTCGGTTTTTTTATACTTAATACCTTCTCTCCATGTGGGAAAGGATTAAGGAGAGGATGAAACACATAATGACCTCTCCCTAACCCTCTCCTAAAAGGAGAGGGAATAAATACTTACCTTCTAGACTTAAAGCTGATATCCACCTTACGTGGGCGGAAGCGCCAACCCAGTAATAATAACAATACGGAGAAAATCAGTACTGGCCAGTCGCTGAGTTTCATGTAAAGCGTTTCACCCTGCATGGCGGGTAACTCACCGCGGAGTATAGCTTCTTTATCCATAGGTGCACGTTTCACAATATGGCCATTGTGGTCGATGAACGCAGTTACCCCAGTATTGGTAGCACGAATAAACCAGCGACCATTTTCCTTGGCCCGCATTTGTACCATCTGTAAATGTTGCTGTGGACCGGCAGTGCCAGTAAACCAGGCATCATTAGATACGGTCACCAGAAAATCGCTTTGGCTGGCATTACGACGAGTCAGGTTTGGATAAGCCACTTCATAGCAAATCGCTGCACCTAAAGGATGGTTTTTCACATTTAATGGTTTCTGGATATCCGCACCACGCGAGAAACCACTCACCGAAGGGTCGTTTTGCAGAGCTGGAAGTACCCAACTGAGTGCGCCAGAGAGTGGAATATATTCTCCAAAAGGCACCAGACGCTGCTTCTTATACAGACCACTCGACTCATCACCGGTCGCCATGATGCTATTGTAATATTTTGGCGTGCCTGCTTCCTGTGACTCAGCCAGATCCCAGAACGGAATACCTGTGACCCAAGCTGTTCCAGATTTTTCTGCCTGAACTTTCATGGCATCCAAGAAAGGTTCGATATCAGTCTGGAACATCGGAATCGAAGATTCTGGCCAGACAATCAGGTCACGTCCCCATTCTGTCTTGCTCAGATTTGCATAGATCAGTAAGGTTTTTACCTGATATTCAGTTAACCATTTTAGGTCCTGAGGGATATTGCCCTGAATCAGAGAAACAGTGAGCGGCTTTTCATTTTTTTCTTGTACGAAAGTCAGTTGTGCAGCACCCCAGGCACCCAATAATAAGAGTGCAGAAGGAACGATCCAGAAGACCCGTTTACTTAAGATTTCAACCAGCGCACAGGCCAGAACAATCACTACAAAGGACACCCCAAATACACCAAATAAAGGCGCATAGGCATCCAGATAGAGCTCAGTAAAAGCGTAACCTGCAAATAACCATGGGAAACCGGTAAATACCCAGGTTTTGGCCCATTCAAAGATCACCCAAAGTGGTGCGAAGGTAAGAGGTGTTTCCGGGAAAAAACGACGATAAATAAAAGTCTGAAGCGCAGTAAACAGTCCCATGACGATCGCCATGATCAAGATCATGATTATGCTCAGGAAAGAACTGGTATCGCCATACACATGAATAGAGGTATAGAGCCAGAATGCACCCACAAACCACAATCCAATCCCATAAGCCCAGCCAATACCAAAAGCCTGTTTCGCACTACGACCACGGACGCAAGCATACAGTAAGGCAGGAGAGAGAATCGCCAGCCACCAGTAATGATAAGGTGCTAGTGCCAGGCTAAAAATAGCGCCGGCAAATAAGGCAATCAGTACAGGATAAATCAGGGCTAACTGCTTTTGCTGCTGGGCTGGATTTAATAGCTTATCGAAATATGCTCTCATTGGCGCACAGCTCGAATTAAACGAATAGAACGTGAATCTGCCTCAAGAATGGTAAATTGCCAGTTTTCCAGTTCAATCGTCTGACCTTCCAGATCATTTACCAAACCAATTTCTTGTAATAACAAACCGCCCATGGTTTCAACTTCATCATCGGAGAAATTGGCATCCAGCATATTGTTAAAATGCTCGATTGGTGTCAGCGCTTGTACTACCCAGGTATTGGCTGTTTTCGGGTCTTGGTCTGGAACAATATATTGTGCTTCTTCATCCGCAATATCATGTTCGTCTTCAATTTCACCCACAATTTCTTCGAGAATATCTTCTAGGGTCACCAGACCTGAAGTTGTACCGTACTCATCAATCACTACCGCAATATGAGTCTGGGTATTTTTCAGCATACGTAGAACCTGATCCGAACGCGCACTTTCCGGCACAAACAGCGGCTGACGCATCAAGGCACGAATATCGACTTTGGAAGAAGGCTCGGTCAGGAAAGGAAGCAGATCTTTGGCCAGCAAAATACCAACCACATTATCCGGTTGATCCGATGAGAACACAGGGAATCGCGAATGCGCAGATTCAACTAAAACATGCAGAATTTCGAGAAGTTGGTCATCTTCCTGCAAGCTAATCATGGACGTTCTTGGCGTCATGACTTCACGAATTTTGGTGGCTGGCAGGTCCAATACGCCTTCCAGCATTGCAACAGTATCGGGTTCTAAAAATCGACGTGAATCTTGTACTAATTTTAGCAGTTCGTCGCGAGTTTCGGGTGCAGTTCCCAGCCATTTACGTAAGCCGCGCATACCCCACGACGGGCCTGATTCCTCGTGCATGATCTTTCCTAAAGACTCTTAATATCTAAAAAAACGTGATTTTATCATACCGCAGAAAATACGCTTGTCTATTGTAATTATGCTGCGCAGACTTGATCTCGCGGGTCAGTCTGGTTTTGTGAACTGGCTCAAAGCGCGGGCTGCAATGCGAGAGTCGCTTTATGCTAAAATAAGGCTGATCTTGAATTCCTGAGTCTGTCGATGTCTGAAGCCGAAATTACGCCAAGCCTGCAATTGAATACCCGTGGATTACGCTGCCCTGAGCCAGTGATGATGTTGCATCAAGCCATCCGTAAGTCTAAAGCTGGTGATGTAGTTGAAGTTTTTGCTACGGATAATTCAACCTCTTGGGATATTCCAAAATTCTGTATGCATTTAGGACATGAACTGCTGCTCCAAGAAGAACGTCTGGATGAAAATGGCAATAAAGAGTTCCACTATCTGGTGAAAAAAGGCGGTTAAAAGATTTTTTGGGCAGATGAGTGATTTATTTGCCCATATTTTTGAAAGATTAAAATTAAAAGAAAGCTATATTTTTTTTGAATACTTGATCTGCTTGAAATGCCTGACTTTCAGAAAATAAAAATTTTGATATTCAAGCTTCTTCCAGAATTACAGTGATGAAGCGGAACCATGGCCAGACCAATGAACCTAGGCTGGATATAAATAATTCACTATAATGCCGCAAAAATATTTATAACAATTAAAAATGATAAAAAATCATATCGCTCAAGTATTAGAGCAATTGGGTCTTAGTGCACAGAAGCGAGCTTTGCTTGTTCAGTTTTCCCTTCAAAAACTTAATTCTGAAGTTTTTCTACAACGTATTAATGGCCAACATGTCCTGAATCAGGGACTAAAAATTGAACTGATTTGTGTATCGACCAATGCCTTGATTCCCCTTAAAGAATTTATTGGAACTCAAGTAGCAATAGATCAGGTTACGGATCAAGGACAGTTATTTCGCAGTTCCGGAATTATTACTGCAGCAACTCAGGGACAGAGTGATGGTGCATTAACGCTTTATAAACTCACCCTGGAAGATGCAACGTCGCTATGGCATAAACGCCGTAATAGCCGTGTGTTCATGGACAAAAGTGTCCGAGAAATTACTGAAATCTTATTCAAAGAATGGCAGCGTAAGAGTCCATTATTTGCGGCTGCACTCAAGCTGGATTTATCCGGTTTGCAGCAAACTTATGATGTGCGTCCTTTTACTATGCAGTTGAATGAAAGCGACTATGAATTTTTAACCCGTTTATGGCGTAGTGAGGGGATTAACTGGCTGATTGATGAGTCTGAGCTTATAGTTGTGCATTCATCTGCACCGATTGCAGCGCAAAAGCTTAGATTAATTGATGACAATAGCCACTACCAAGCTTTAAGCCGCAAGGCGATCCGTTTCCATCGTTCCAGTGCGACTGAACAAGAAGATAGCATGACCAGTTTTATTGCAGAACGACAGTTGCAGCCGACTGCTGTACATATCCAGCGCTGGCATGCTGATCGCTTGAATCAGGAAGAAGGTGTAGGTTCAATACAAAGTAAGCATCAGCAGAGTCAGGTTCAGGATAATGCCAGCCTGGCATTGGAACAAGGCTGGAACATCAGCCCGGCATGGGTCACTGATCTCAGGCATGAAGATCAGGCAACCCCAGCCTCAGATGCACAAATCGACAAAATAAACCAAAATTTGCAATATTTCTATGATGCACAGGCCAAACAATTTTTAGCAACATCCACGGTACGCGATGCCCAAGTGGGCTACTGGTTCAGGCTAGATCAGCATCCAGAAGTAGACAAAGAATTTTTAATTATCTCTAAGAAATTTTATAACCAGAATAATTTGCCTAAAGACTTAAATGAGCAGGTTCATGCTTTAATTCAGCAAAGCTGCTGGCAGATGACAGAATCCAAGGACGCAGGTGAGCGTCAGGCCAACCAGCTAGTCTTGCAACGTCGCCATATTCACTTGGTTCCTGAGTATCAGCCTTTATTGCAGCGGCCACAGGCCTATCTGCAACGCGCCAAGGTAGTCGGGCCAGAAGATGAAGAGATTTATGTGGATGAATGGGGGCGGATCAAAATCCGTTTTCTGTTCACTCGTTCGGATGATCATGCTCACGATGGTGGCGCAGGCAGCAATGACAGTGATACAGATTCAGCCTGGGTAGATGTTCTGACCCCGTGGGCAGGTATAGGTTATGGGGTCCGTTTCTTGCCACGCATTGGTGAAATGGTGGTCGTCGACTTTTTCGATGGCAATATTGATCGGCCTTTTGTGATAGGTCGGATTCATGAAGGCCAACGTTCTCCGACGAAGTTTTACCAAAAAGGACAACTACCAGACACCAAAAAACTCAGTGGTATTCGCTCGCAAAAAGTACAGGCGCAAGGCTTTAACCAGTTACGTTTTGATGATACGACTGGCCAGATCAGTATACAGTTACATAGTAGTCAAGCTGCCAGTCAACTCAATCTGGGTAACTTGAGTCATCCGAAAGAACAGGCGGAAAGTGAAGGACGGGGTGAAGGTTTTGAACTTAGAACTGACCAATGGGGTGCAGTCCGTGCAGGTGAAGGGTTATTGATTTCGGCTCATAAACAGCAAGCTGCAGATGGTTCACATATGGATGCTGAACCAGCGAAAAGCCAGCTTGAATCAGGCTTGCAGATGAGCCAGGCGCTAAGTGATGTTGCTAAAAACCAGCAAACTGATCCGCTTGAAATCTTTGAAAATTTAAAAAGCTTTATTGAGCAAATTGAACAGCAAGATCAAGACAAGGCAGCTGCCTTTAAACAGGCAATCATGATTCTGACAGCACCAAACTCCATTGCGCTGAGTACTCAGCAGGATATTTATTTGTCTGCGGAGGGTCAAATTAGCCACCAGGCGGCGGACAGTATTAACCTAAGTTCGCAGAAAAATATTATTGGGCATGCCTCTTCTAAAGTCAGTCTGTTTGCAGCTCAACAAGGCTTAAGAGCTTATGCCGCAAAGGGCAAAGTTGAACTACAGGCGCAAAATGATGGGATGGATGTTATTGCGCGTAAAGGTATCAAAGTTGTCTCCACTGAAGATCAGATCGAAATTACAGCAGCGAAGGAAATTGTTTTAACTGCGGGCGGTTCTCAAGTTGAAATCAGTAGTGCCGGAATTTTGTCGATGATGGGTGGTCAGTTTGAGATGAAGGCAGGGCAGCATCAATTTTTATCAGGGGAAAAGGTAATACATGATATTCCCTATCTTCCTGCCTCACATAATAGTTCCTATATTTTAGAGTTCGATGTGCGACATAAAATAAATAATAAATTATTAGAAAGCTCTCCAAATTTTAGTCTTATCGATTCTAAGGGAAATGTACGAATAGGAGAGGTTCCCAAAGATGGAATTATTAGAATTACTTCAGAAAATAAGGAAGAAAAATATACTGTTATGGTGCATAAATATGATGCAGAGATATCGGAGTTAGAAAAATGACTTATACGGCTCGTTTAAAGGTATCCTGTGATAATAAAGACCTTTTATCAAAATTAAGCTATACCTTACTAAATACAACAACTCAAAAAAGTTATGGAGGAAAAATTGATCCGAATGGTTGTACCAAAATCTATAATTGCAATAAATTAGATTTAATCTTTGTAGAGTTAATTTTAGATAATTCAAAAATTGCCAGAGTGCGTGTTCCCGCACTAGAAAATGGCGAATTTAATAAATCGATATATAAATTAAAATCAACTACAGGTACAACAAAACAAGCAGAATCAAATAAAGTACCTGTTAAAGTTAAAAATGAATTAGAAATAGCACTTGAAGCCTTACATAGTACAGCACTTTACTTTAGTAATAACTTTTTAGATCATGATAGCTCCTTAAGAATTGCTTATATGAAAGCAATTAAAAAAATGAGTCATGATTACTTAAAGGATGTCGAAAATGGAAGAATGACTGTAAAAGACGCTTCGAAAGAGGCTCATACATTAAGAAATGATATCTTAGAACAGACTAGGAAAAAGAATTCTCCAATCGCGTTAGCAGTATCACAAAAAGAAAAAATAGCAGCTAAAAGCTTAGATCAATTTTTAGAATACTATGCATTGAAATTAAAAGATCCTGATAAATGGAAAAGACTGAAAGATCAGTCAAGACAAACCTTAGATCATTATGTAAAAGCATCAACAGGTACAAGAAATTCATATTTTCAGGCGCTTTCAACAGCAGATAAAAATAAAGTTTTTTATAGTGTAGTTAAAGGATCAGGGTCCTCCCATGGAACCTTTGATAAAGCAGCAAAGTATATGAAACCACTAGGCAGAGTAATTGTCGTTATTTCAATTTCTTATGCTTGGTATGAGATTTTTTCAGCTGAGAATAAAGAAAAGGAATTTTATAAAGAAGCCGCAACCATAGGCTCAGGAGTGGTAGCTGGCGCTGTGGGTGGTGCTATTGCAGGAGGAATTTGTGGCCCCGGGTCTCCCATATGTTCAACAGTGGGGGTAATAATTGGAGGTCTAGCGGGAGGGTATGGAGCATATAAATTAGTTGAAGCTTATGATGAAGAATTAGAAGCTTTTACAGAATGGACTTTATTTTAATTCCAGTAGGTAGACTATATGTTTAAGTTTTTTAAAAGGTTAGTAAGAAAAGAAGCTAATAAAAATTTAGATGCGAATAATTATAAAACTAAAATTAAAAATTTTAGCCTAGAGCATGATCAGATTGTGGGCGTAAATATAGATGATGTAATAATTAAAATACCTTATACAGACATAGTAAGGATATCTATTATGGTTTATGAGGAAGATTTACTCCCTCAACCAATCTGGACTGTGCAAACAATAAAAGACATTATTGATATACCGAATGAATTAAATAATACAGATAAATTATTTTTTGAAGTTCTTAATAAAAAATTAGAAGGTTACAACTCAGTTCAAACCCAAGCAGAAATATTAAAAGCTATGAATTGTACCCATAACAGCCTATTTCATATTTGGCAGCGCCATGATGCAGATAAAATATTTAAATCTATTGAAAGCTAATTTTTTCTTGCACAAAAAAATTAAATGACACGTATTTTATAATCTTATCAATATAAAAAGCCTCTAAAGTAATTAATTATTTTAGAGGCTTATGCAAGCTAATTAAGCATTACATATTCGGGTAGTTCGGACCACCGCCACCTTCCGGTGTTACCCAGGTGATATTCTGAGATGGATCTTTGATGTCACAGGTCTTGCAGTGTACACAGTTCGCTGCATTGATCTGGAAGCGCTTCGAACCGTCATCATTTTCCATGATTTCATACACACCCGCCGGGCAGTAACGCTGTGCAGGCTCATCCCATTTCGGCAGGTTCACATCCACCGGAATCGAAGCATCAGTTAACTTTAAGTGCGCTGGCTGGTTTTCTTCATGGACTGTATTCGATACAAACACAGAAGACAGACGGTCAAACGTCAGCTTGCCATCCGGTTTTGGATAGTTCGGCTTGAAGTTCACTGCATCAACCGTTTTCAGAGTTTTAAAGTCTGGCACTAAATCATGGAGCGTGAACGGCACTTTAAATACGTTCTGGTCGATGAAGTTGAACGCTCCACCCATCCATTGACCGAACTTGTGCATTGCTGGGCCAAAGTTACGTGCGCTATACAACTCTTCTTTCAGCCAGCTATTGTTGAACTTGTCTGTATAAGATGTCAGTTCTTTTACAAAGAAGTCTTCACCCTCGGTCACACGCGCAATCGCCAGGTCACCGCCTTTTTCTACACCGGCCGCAATCGCTTCAAAGACTGCTTCGCCACACAACATGCCAGATTTCATGGCAGTGTGTGAGCCTTTGATCTTGGCAAAGTTCAGGAATCCTGCATCATCACCAATTAAAGATCCACCCGGGAAGGTGAATTTCGGCAGAGAGTTAAAACCACCTTTGGTTACGGCACGCGCACCATAAGAAATACGTTTACCGCCTTCCAGATATTGTTTGATCAGTGGATGGGTTTTCCAGCGCTGCATTTCCATGAATGGATACATGTGCGGATTTTCATAAGACAGATCCACGATCATGCCTAATGTCACCTGGTTGTTTTCAGCATGGTATAACCACCAGCCACCTGACGAACCGGTTTCAGATAAAGGCCAGCCGGCACCGTGCATTACCAGACCTGGTTTGTGTTTCGCTGGATCAATTTCCCAGAGTTCTTTAATCCCGATACCGTAGTGTTGCGGATCAGCATCTTTATCCAGGTTGAATTTCTGGATCAGGCGTTTACCTAAATGACCACGGCAGCCTTCTGCAAAGATGGTGTATTTGGCATGCAACTCATAACCTGGCGCAAAGTTATGCGTCGGTTCACCATCTTTGCCAATCCCCATGTCACCAGTCTGGATACCTTTCACTGTACCATCTTCATGATACAGAATTTCTGAAGCAGCAAAGCCCGGGAAGATCGATACTTCCAGCTCTTCGGCTTTCTGGCCTAACCAGCGCACCACGTTGCCCAGAGAGATGACATAGTTGCCATCATTGTGCATGGTTTTCGGCACCATCCAGTGCGGGGCTTCTTGTGATTTTTCATCTGAAAGAAGGAAGAAAGTTTTATCTTCTGTCACAGGAACATTTAAAGGCGCGCCTTCTTCTTTCCAGTTCGGGAATAGTTCGTTCATGGCACGTGGTTCAAGCACAGCACCCGAAAGAATATGTGCACCGACTTCGGAGCCTTTTTCTACGACACAAACGGACAGATCATTTAAATTGTTTTCAATTGCAAGTTGACGGATCTTGATTGCAGCAGACAGGCCGGCAGGACCCGCACCTACGATCACAACGTCAAACTCCATCGATTCACGTTCGATGTGTTCCATGTAGGACTCCTCATATTTCTATTCGGTGGCAACCATAATCGGATGATTGGGTGCTGCCATGAGTGTTCTGAATTCCTAGACACAAAAATAGTAGTGTCTTTAAGCATCTGGGCTAGTATAGTTTTAAACCCAGGTTAAGCCAATTGGCTGAAACATATTATTTTTCCGTCATTAAGGTCTTCTTTATATGAATAAGTCAGCACCCGAGAAAAATCCGACGAAAAAAGTAGCTTCTAGCGATGATAAAAATTTAATGGATATCGCACAATACTTAAAAGATGCACAGGGCAGTCACAAAAGGTCAATCCCGCCTTTGGATCAATGGCAGCCAAAGCATTGTGGCGCAATGGATCTCAAGGTTTTGGCCAATGGAGAATGGTGGCACGAAGGTCAATTGATCAAGCGTCAGCCGATGATAGACCTGTTTTCCACGGTACTCTGGAAAGAAGAAGGAAAATTCTATCTAAAGACGCCGGTTGAAATGATTGAAATCGAGGTCGAAGATGAACCTCTGTTTGTAAATCAGGTCGATCAGGTCAAGATTGAAGGCAGGACTTACCTGCAACTGACCACCACGACTCAGGACATCATTATTGTCGATAGCGAACATCCTATTTTTATGCGTCAGTATCAGGATGAATTGCGCCCTTATGTGCATGTGCGTTTTGGAATCAATGCGCTTATTCAGCGGGCTGCTTTTTTACATCTGGTGGAGATGGGCGAGCTTGGTGAAAATGCTGCTGGAGAGACGGTTTTAAGCTTGAAAAGTGGTGATTTAGACTTGCATTTAAGCACCTGAGGTTTAAGCTTTGTCGCAAGGTCATTTGAAACAAGCAACTAGCAACGTTATGAGCGCTATCCAACCGATTTATCCCTTAGTAGATCCCATGCCTAAAGCCAGTGCTGATGCACCTATTGGGATTTTTGATTCTGGTGTAGGAGGGTTGTCGGTTGCTTTGGAAATTGCCCGGTATTTGCCCAATGAACGCTTTGTCTATTATGCCGACACGGCTTACGTACCTTATGGACCCCGTAAAGATCAGGAAATCCGTGATCTGACTGCGCGAGCGATTGAATGGCTGTATCGTGAAGGCTGTAAAGTTGCAGTTGTTGCCTGTAATACCGCTTCTGCATTTAGTCTGGATTATTTACGTGAGCATTACGGCGAAAACTTTCCGATCATTGGACTAGTGCCAGCGCTCAAACCTGCGGTCCTTAATACCCAATCCAAAACGGTGGCCGTCCTGGCCACACCTGCAACCTTTCGTGGCCAGCTGATTAAGGATGTCATGACCCGTTTTGCCGAGCCGGCACAGGTCAAAGTAATTCCGGTGACCTGTCTGGATCTGGTGCCTTTTGTAGAAGCCGGTCAGCAGATGAGTCCTGAGTGTCTGGCGACATTAACTCAGATTTTACAACCGGTTGTTGATCAGGGGGCTGATTATTTAGTGCTAGGATGTACACATTACCCCTTCCTAAAATCGTCAATTCAGTATATTTTTGGTCAAAAGCTGACATTAATTGACTCAGGATTCGCGGTTGCGAGACAAACGGCCCGAATTTTGATCAAAAATGGGTTATTATTTGAACATGAGTGCAAGGACAGTCTAAAAATCCGACTTGTGGTTAGTGGTCAAAATGCTGAACAGCTCCAGCCGATTTTAGGGCATCTGATTCAAGCCGATATTAAATGGCAGGTCAGTAATATGGAGACAGAAGTCAGCTAGGCGACCGTCACTCATCTTATAATTTTCAAAGATATATTTTTATACTGGGGTCGTCATATTGTGTCAGGGCAGGGTTTAGCCGGCCAGATCAATGTGCAGTAAAAGAGGATAATCAATGCTCGATAAACGTTATCAGGTGTTTATCTCCACCTCTGGTGCAGAAATGCAGCCAGAGCGGATCATCTTGTCACAGACTTTGGTCGGCATGGGTTTCTTTTCCTGGGGGCTGGAACAACGCACTCCTTTAAATACTGCATTTGCGCGTCGCCAGATTGATGACTGTGATTATGTGGTGATTCTGCTGGGCAGCCAGTATGGCGAGCAGTCGGTTTCCGGTGTGGGTTATATGCACCTGGAATACATTTACGCTGTGACCAAGCAGAAACCGATTATTGTGTTTATGCATGAAGATCCGGCCTCACGTGATTCTTCATTGCACGATACCAAACCTGAATTACAGGAAAAATTTAAAGAATTTCGTCAGTTATTGCAGCAGGAAGCTGATCAGGTCTTTTGCTATCGCACCCTGCGCGATCTGGAAATGGCGGTGCGTTTGAACATGCCGCAAATGCTGGAACGTTATCCGGTAAGTGGCTGGGTACGTCCGCAGAATACTCAAGCCTTGCATGACGAGATTGACCAGCTCAAAGCCAAAGTGGCCCAACTGGAACGAGATGGCGGTACGCGTGAAGTAGACCCTTTCCTGAGCTTACCGAAAGTGTCTATGCATGAAGTTTTCTCTTTCGAATACCGTATGCATGCTTATCAGGATGGTAACTTTAAAGAGCTGAAAGTTCAGAAGAGACTGACCTGGGCACAATTGCTGGCTATTCTTGGCTCTACCTTCATTAATCCAACGCCGGAGGAATTTTTCTCCAAGCGTATGAATGAGTATTTGAATGAAACCGGTCTGGAAGATGCACGAGCGGAAATGCCGCGTGCACATGCTGTAGCCCGTGCCCAGATTAATATCCGTGCCCTACATAGCCTGAAATTGCAAATGCGCCAGAACGACTGGATTGTACCGTCGGGCCGTGATGACCGCCAGCGTCTGCTTTGGCAGATTACATCTAAGGCACAGAAACTGCTGGACAGTAACTTGCTGGATAAAGATCGTACTTTTCAATATAAGTCAGTGTATTAATCCATATAGAGAATAAGTAAAAAGCTGTTAAAGTAAGCGGGTTGATACCACGACGGGCGTACTGCATGTTTTCTACAGCTAAACCGAAAGTTACGATTATATTGGCAAATTTAGGCACACCTGATGCACCGACTGTGCCGGCAGTACGCGATTTCCTGAAGCAGTTTTTATCTGATCAGCGTGTCATTGAAATTCCCAAGCCGATCTGGCAACTCATCCTGCGTTTATTTATTTTACCGTTCCGTCCCAAGCGGGTTTCCCGTGCCTATGCACAGGTCTGGGGTCAGGATTCACCGATGCGTGAGATTCTGCTGCAGCAGGTGAGTCAAGTAAAGGCCAAGCTCATTGAACAATATCCGCAATTTGAACTGAATGTGGTGCCTGCCATGACCTATGGCAATCCCAATATTCAGGCTGTCCTTGATCAGATTTCGGCTCAACCCCAAGATCACATTATTCTGTTTCCATTATTTCCCCAGTATTCAGCGACCTCTACCGCGCCTCTGTATGATGCAGTCGCAAAATGGGTGCTGAAACAGCGCAATTTACCTGGTTTGTCGATTATCCGCGATTATTATCAACACCCTTTATTTATTCAGTCACTGGCGCAAAGTGTTCGGGATTATCAGGCGATTCATGGGCAGCCGGAAAAACTGTTGATGTCATTTCATGGTATTCCACAGCCCTATGCCGATAAAGGTGATCCCTATGCAGATCGTTGCCGAATCACAGGCAAATTGGTTGCAGAAGCTTTAGGTCTATCTGAAGATCAATATGCAATTAGTTTCCAGTCCCGGTTTGGTAAACAGGAGTGGGTCAAGCCTTATACCGATGCTCTGATTGAAGAGTGGGGCAAACAGGGCGTGAAATCAATTCAGGTGATGAGTCCGGCTTTTTCGGCTGACTGTCTGGAAACACTGGAAGAGCTGGCGATGGAAAATGGGGAGACCTTCAAGGCCAATGGCGGGGAAAGTTACAGTTATATTCCGGCTTTGAACAATCGTGAGGATCATGTGCAATTGCTCAATACGCTGTTACAGGCTAATCTTGAAGCATTGAACCAGACGCTTGCCTATTAATTTTTTGAGGTTTCTTATCCTATGTTACAAGTCAAAATTGTTCCTGTGACTGCATTTCAGCAAAATTGCTCGATTCTTTGGGATAGTGACAGTAAAGAGGCTGTTTTGATTGATGCAGGGGGCGAACCTGAAAAATTAAAAGCGGAAGTAGAAGCACTGGGCTTAACAGTCAAGGCTTTATGGCTGACTCATGGTCATCTCGATCATGCTGGAGCAGTTGGTGCTTTAAAAAACGTTTGGGATGTGCCGGTGATTGGTCCGCATAAGGACGATGCATTCTGGCTGGATATGATTCAGGAAGTGTCTGCCCGTTACGGTTTTCCGATTCCGGAAAAAGTAGAAGTCACGCAATGGCTGGAGGGCGGAGAAGTTCTCAAGCTGGGTGATGAAGAGTTTGAAGTACGTTTTGCCCCAGGCCATACTCCAGGTCATGTAATGTTTTATAACAAGAATCATGCTTTGTTATGGACAGGGGATGTACTGTTTAAAGGCTCAATTGGACGGACAGATTTCCCACGTGGCGATCACCAACAGCTACTCGATTCAATCCAGCGCGAATGTTTTAGTCTGCCGGATGAAACTCGGTTTATTTCAGGACATGGTCCGATCAGCAATATTGGTTTTGAAAAGCAGCATAACCCTTTCGTTGCGGGAAAAGCGGGTTAAAGTAGGTAAAAAGATCAGCCTAGCTGGTCTTTTTATTTGCTAAAAGGATTATTCAAAGACTGGCGGGTTTGTGCATAGATCAGCCAGGTCATAATGGCAAGCAGAACTCCAACGACAATAAATAAGCCATCCTGTTGAAAAATGCCTATTCCTAATGACAATATCGCAAGTATTCCTACCCCAATTAAAATGATCTTTAGAATAATGTAGCCCATATTCTTGCTCTAAAATAATGTGATATTTCTGCGTAAGAACATAGTATTAAACTGGCATATGTACTGTTAACTTGTGTTGGTTTTCTACAGGCCTTTTATAAAAATCATGTGATTATTTAGGATATGCTTAAGGCGATAGGATATTTTAAAAGGTTCAGTCTTCTTCAGAAGATTCAGCCGCTGGAGCATCTTGGGTCGGCAATTTATATTCCTCACTGGCCCAAGCGCCTAGATCAAGCATTTTGCAGCGCTCCGAGCAGAAAGGACGAAATTCATTATTTTCCCAAGTGGTCAGTTTGCCACAGCGTGGACATTTTAAAGTGGTCGACATCAGCGCACTCCCTAGAAAAATAAAGCTTCGATTAGGCAAATATAACTGCACTTGTTAGACTTATACAGTTTTTATTAGTTTGATCTGATTATGTCGATTCGTCAATTTCAAGCACAGCGTATGCATGCGCCTCGTGATTTCCAAAGTATCAGTTCTGAACCGGTTTGTGTGGAAATCGGTGCGGGCAAAGGTAAACATGCTTTGCTCTTTACTCAGACCAATCCGAACAGCAAGCTGATTGCGATCGAGCGAACTCGAGAAAAATTTTTAGCTATGCAAAAACAGCATGCGCTGGAAGGACAGCCGAATTTACAAACGGTTCATGCCGATGCCTTGCCGTGGATTGTGCATGCACTCTATCCAGCACAAGTCGAACAATTCTTTATTTTGTATCCGAACCCTGAGCCGCATAACCCGGCACAGCGCTGGCTGAATATGCCATTTTTTGAGTTTTTATTATCGCGTTTAAAAACTGGTGGCACGATTACTTTGGCGAGTAATATTCCTGAATATATTGAGGAGGCAGAGCAGCAGGTTCAAAATCTGTGGAAACTGCCTTTCGTTAAAGAAGTCATTGGTCAGGACTCGGCAAGAACTCATTTTGAAATTAAATATCTAGAACGTGGTGAGTTGTGCCAGCAATTGATTATTAGCAAGCCGGAAGGCTATACAACGCGTTTTGATGAGTTTCAGCCGCTACAAGGGCAGAATGCGAGTTCGGCGGAATAAGCTATGACGAAGCGCATTGCAATTGTAGGTGCTGGCCCGGCAGGCTTGATGGCTGCAGAGGTACTGAGCCAGTCTGATTATGAGGTGCATGTTTTTGAACAGAAGCCTTCGGCTGCACGCAAATTTCTGATGGCTGGGAAAACCGGTCTAAATATTTCCCATGCCGAGCCAGTCGAACAGTTTGTGCAACGTTATGATCAAGTGGACTGGTTAGAGCCTTGGATCAAACGCTGGGATGCCATATGGATTCAAAACTGGATGAGAGATCTTGGCATTGAACCTTATATCGGTTCCTCAGGTCGGGTCTTTCCTACAGAAATGAAAGCCGCTCCACTATTGCGTGTCTGGTTAAAACGCTTAACTGAGCATGGCATCCAATTTCATTATCGCCATCAAATTCTAGATCTAAAAAATCATCAGCTACAGATTCATGATTTAAAAAATGATTGCGCATTCACAGAAAACTTTGATGCGATTGTTTTGGCTTGTGGTGCAGTGTCGTGGTCAAAACTCGGCAGTGATGGGAAATGGCAAGCATGGCTTGATTGCAGCGAGATTGAACCTTTCCAAGCCAGTAATGCGGGTGTGGAATATCCATGGTCCAAGTTTATGCAGCCGATCTTTGGCCAGCCCTTAAAACGGGTCGAAGCTTGGGGTGAGGGTGGCGACAAGACTAAGGGTGATATTGTGATCAGTCACTATGGTCTGGAAAGTGGTCTGATCTATAAACAGGGTCGGGGACTGCGTCAACAGCTGAAACAGGGCCAGCCGATGCAGCTGAATCTGGATCTTTTTCCGGATCAAACCGTAGAACAATTAGCTAAAAAATTACAGCCAAGTAAAAAGCAATCTTTAAATAATATCTGGCGGAAAGCAGGTCTGGATGGTGCAAAAGCTGCTCTGGTGCGTGAACTGGTGCCAAAACCGCTTTGGCAAAATGCTCCTGAATTAGCACAGCAGATTAAGCAATTGAAAATTCCTTTAACCGGTTTCCGTCCTATACAGGAAGCGATTAGCTGTGCAGGTGGCGTTAAACGCGAGGTTCTGTCAGAGCAGCTTCAGCTTAAATCCAATCCACATGTGTTCTTATGTGGTGAAATGCTGGACTGGGATGCGCCTACGGGTGGTTATTTGCTGACAGCCTGTTTTGCCACTGGACGTGCAGCCGCAGAAGGGGTGCAGCACTATCTGGCTCAAGCTCAATAATACGCATTCTTCAGAAAGTGAAAGTTAAATCTTAGGACTGTATATAAAATTTCAGGAAGTGTCTGCTTCCTGAAATGTATTATTTATTGTGCTGGGGCTTTATTTGCGGTGGTCATCTCTGGATATTGCGAACGCCAGCGTTCTAACTGCTCCTGGGCATGTAGATATTTGCCCAGACCTTTTACATTTTCACTGGCTTCATTTACGGTAGTGGCCTGAGATTTCGGACTATTCACCAATTTTTCCTGATGTTCCCAGTATTGATACATCAAACCCTGAATATAACGGCCCTGTTCAGTTTTCAGCTCCAGATCTTTGAGCATATTTAGCGAAGACTGGACATGATCACGTTGACGTTGCTGGACAAATTCCGGAGTCAGATTGTCATCATTGCGCATGCCATTGAGTTCAGCTTCCAGATCCGCGCTCATTTCCTGGAAACGTTCTTCATAGTCATTTAAGGCAGCGATATCATGTGAATCATCTTCTGTTTTAGGGAAGTTTTTCACGGGTCCAGTTTTCAATTCCTGCATGATTTCCTCTGATGCAGAGTCTTCCGTTGCCTGCTGTTCTACAGATTGTGAACTTTTCTGGTCACAGGCCATCAAAAACATGGCGGCAGTGAAAAGTGCAGTTCGTGACATCAATTGAATCGTGTGCATGATTGAATCCTGTTCCTAATTATTTTTCTTGAATACATAAACATAGGTGATATAAGGGAAATTAATCATATCTTCTGCACCCTTGTCCGTATAGTTTTTGATAATTTGTTCGAATTGCTGCTTGAGCTGCTGTTGCTGTTCTTTTGGTAGTGCGGCAATAAAGCTGGTCGACAATAAGCGTTTGGAAACCACCTGTTCGACAGGGCCATGCTGTAGCTGGCGCATTTGCGTTTCAGCATAAGGCTGAAAGAGATTCTGTTCTTCAAATACCTCACGCCAGGCACCACTATGATAGCGTGGCGTATCACCTTCCAGTGGTGCAATGCAATCTGCCAGGGCTTTGACCCAGTCGACTGTAATATCTCGTTGGTTCCAGACCAGTACCAGAAAGCCTTGAGGTTTAAGTACCCGATCCAGCTCCTTTAAGGTCTCAAGATTGGAAAACCAGTGAAATGACTGTGCACAAAACACGGCATTCACGCTATGATCGGGCAGGGGAAGCTGGTGGCTCATCCCTTCGAGGATATGAATATCCGGATGTGCCAGTTTTAACTGGGCCAGCATCTCAGGAACAGGATCAATAGCGGTGATGTGGCTGCTGAGTGGGCGCAAATAGGGAATAAATTTACCTGTTCCTGTTCCCAAATCGACAAGATCTGCATCTACAGGCAATGACAGTGTCTCGGCAAGCCATGGGCTAAGATCTGCCGGATAGTCAGGGCGTACCTGCTGATAAAGCTCAGCCGCTGCACTAAACCCCTGTTGAGCTGCAGGATGCAGTGATTGTGTCATATTTTGCGCTTTTTAATCTTTTTCATCGATATAAAATAGCATATTCACTTTTTCGGCCCTATTCATTGAGTGAATTGTTGCCGAAAAGTTAGATTCACCAGCACGGGAAAGTTATGGATAAGCAGATTGTTTTTGAAGATGAGCATATACGCACAATTTTTATGCCGGGGTCATCTTCAGAATTGATTTTTTCATTTGGAGATTTGATTACCCGTGCCAAGGGCTTGAGCATCAATGCCGAAAAATCATTAGCGAAATTTGAATTTAATGTTTTGGGAATCATGCCCAAACATAAATCCTGGTTTCCAAAAAGTTCCATGTGGAACATGTTGCAAGCCATTGCCGAGCTGATTGCGCCGTTTCAGCAGCGCATTGCCTATGGTGGATCCATGGGCGGTTATGCGGCGATTAAATATTCCAATCTTCTGAATGTTCAGCGAGTGGTCGCGATGGTGCCGCAATATTCGATTGATCCGGAAGATGTCGAAGATGCCCGCTACAACATGTTTTACCAGCCTGAGCTGAATGAAGGCATGCGGATTGAGGCAGAAGATGTCAGTCCGGAACGGGAATATATTCTGGTTTATGATCCGTATTGCACCGAAGACCGGGCACATTACCTGAAACTGGAAGCCGTACTTCCGCAGCATCATGTACTGCATCTGCCATTTACCGGCCATGACGCCATCGCTGTTCTGGCCAGCTCCGAGCTGCTGTATGACTTTTTATTGCATGAATATGATGAAAGTTATTTCTACCAGAAAATGCGTCGGGTCAAGAAAAACAGCAAGTTCTATTATCGCAAGGTAATTGAGAATATCTTGCCGAGGCATCGTTTTGCTTTAGGGCGTATCCTGAAAAATAATGATCTGCTGCTGGATACTCAATTTTTTGATGCAGCCCAGAAACAGGTGATTTTGCGTGAATTGCTGAGTAATAAACAGGTGGATCAGCAGGATCTGCTCAAGCTTGGGATTCACGTTAATTTGCCGCAGGAAAAGCGTCAGTTATTGCTGGATGCCTATGGACATGCACTGGTCTTTAACGTCATCAGCAACAAGATCGAAAGCTATACCGGTGATGCGATTGCACTGAACCATAAATTCCTGATTCCAATTTATGCCAAAGGTAATGGCTTGCTGACCATCAATCTGAATGATGAGCGCTATCTGGTGGTAATGAATGACCGGCATATCATGAAACTGGTCAAGGAACAGGACGAATTAAATGTAGGCATGCATCCGATTATCATGAAACGCTATGCTGATTTTTATATGTTCAGCTATAAGCATCTGAATTTGCATACAGATGAATACGGCGCTTCCGGTTTCGTTGACGCAAGTGACAAAAATACACAGTTTGTGACACGAAGTGAAATGAACTAACGAAAAATTTTTCTAAAAAACAAATATTTGACTTATGTTTGCTAAAGCCTAATATGGTCTTAGGCGGTATGAAAAATAGTCACACCGCTCCCGATTGTTTATATGACAAGGGAGTAAATATATGCAATCCATACGCGTTTCAAGTATTTGTTTTATTCTTGGACTGATGCTGCCTAATTTTGCACACGCAGAAAGTGTGCATCCTGCAGTGATCTTGCTCAGTTCTTCTCTTATTTTTCTGATCTTTCTGAGTGTATATGTGATTTATAAGGTGCGCCGTTCTCTGCGTAACCATATTGATAAGCCTGTAGATTAACCACTTCTGACAGTAAGTTGCTTGAAAACCCTGCAGGACTTGTTTTAAATGGCAATCAAAATAAATTGTCAAACAAGGTTGAGGGTAAAGCCATGAAAGCCGCTTATTTAGATTATGCTTCTTTAGACCAACAGGATTTGGACTTTCAGGCACTTCATGCAGTATTTGACCAGCTGGTCTTATACCCGGCCACATCGGCTGCTGAGATTCAGTCTCGTGTAGCCGATGTCGATGTCATTATTACCAATAAAGTCATGATTGACGCGGCAACTATCCAGCAATGCCCTCAACTGAAACTGATCCTGATTTCTGCCACAGGCACCAATAATGTCGATCTGGCTGCGGCCAAGGCACGTGGTATTGTGGTGTGTAACTGTCAGGCTTATGGCACCTCTGCCGTCGCTCAACATACCCTGATGCTGATGCTCAATCTGGCCACTTCATTTTTAACCTATCAGCGTGCAGTACAGCAGGGTGAATGGCAAAAAGCCAGCCAGTTCTGTCTATTGGGTGCACCTATTGTGGAGCTGGCAGGCAAGACCTTAGGTATTGTTGGTTATGGCGAGCTGGGCCATGCAGTTGCCAGACTGGCAGAAGCCTTTGGCATGAAAGTACTGATTGCAGCTTTGCCCAACCGTCCAGCAGATGACTCTCGTATTCCATTTGCAGAGTTATTGCCACAAGTGGATTTTTTAAGCTTGCATTGCCCTTTAACGGAAGATACCCGTCATTTAATCAGTCATGCCGAATTGGACGCGATGAAACCAAGTGCATTTTTAATTAACTGTGCACGTGGCGGAATCGTCGATGAACAGGCATTGGCTCAGGCCTTACGCGAAGGCAAAATTGCCGGTGCTGCGACGGATGTGCTTACTGTTGAGCCACCGAAAGAGGGCAATGTATTGCTCGATGCCTCAATTCCCAACCTGATTGTCACACCGCACAATGCCTGGGGCAGCGTTGATGCCCGTCAACGCATTGTGGATCAGATGGTGGAAAATGTAGAAGCCTTTAAGCAGGGTCAGCCCATCCGTCAGGTAAATTAAAAATTATTAAATAAAAACAAAATGCTGATCAAATTCGATCAGCATTTTTTTCGGTTTTCTGGCGTAATGTATTTATCTAATAGTTTTAAAAATTCACTCTGAACCAGTGCAGACCGGGGGTTAAATATAATCTCCTGATAGACCCGCTTAAATTCGGGGACTCGTTCATCGGGACGCTTGTCATAAGATGTTCGATAATGGGTTTCAAACATATAGATCAGATGATTCTGCGAAAAATAAGCTGTTCGATAACTATAAATGTCATCTCCCTGAACCCCGATTCTTAATTTACACATATCCTTGATCCGATACAGGTCGGCATTATTGCCAGAGGCGGGCTTAAATTCAGCTTCCTCCAAGTGTTCTATATGCTGGATTTTTTCGCCTTCGGTTTTATGGTTATAAGAGGCGGCACTAGACAGGCTCGGGATGGAGGATAATTCGTCATCAATCGCAGCAATTGAGGTCACGGTTTCACCTGAAACCAGTAAAGTGATGTATAGAATAGCTACGCCACACAGAATGCCGGCGATAAAGCTGAGGAGATTTTTTTCATTTTTATTATCTTCTCATGATTTTACTTGAGTTCAGTCTAAAGAAAGACTCAACTATCTTCAATGCTTAAAAAAAAGCCCGTAATGGGCTTTTTTCAATGCGATGATTTAAAGATCATCTACTGCATAACTGGTTGCTGTACCGGAACTTGATTGGGATTGTGATACCGATGAATTTTGAGTTGCGGTAGATGGCTGACTCAAAGGCTGTTGCACGATTGGCGTCTGTTGTGAATTGCTGCGCCAGACTTCACGGGTCTGCTGAATTTTCTGACCCGTTTGCTGTGCTGCCTGAGTCGCACCCTGATCTACTTTCTGGATGGTATCTGATGCCGCAGACTTGGTATTGCCCCAGGCACGGTCTACACCCGGTTTGATTTTGGCAATGCCTTTTTCAGTGACTTCACCTACTTTTTCAGCGGTATTGATAACGCCTTCCTGTGCTTTATAGGCAAACACATGCAGCAGGTTCGGATTCTCACCATAAGGTGCAATCGGTTTGTTGGTCTGAGTGGTTTCGGTCTGTGCAAATACAGGTGCGCAGAACATTAAAGCTGTCGTTAAAATAATTGGGGTTTTGATATTCATTATGGATCGACCTCGAATTCGTCAAAGAGCGGTCTGAGTTTGGTTTTCAGTGTAACGGATAATCAGCCAAAAACAATGAATAAGCTGTGAAGAGAGTATAGGTTCAGCGTAGTTTGATGCGAGGATTTTATAATTTTTAAGAGGAAGAAAAATTAGGTCAAATCAGAAGAAAGATTAAATTTCTATTCATTCAAATAAATAGCCCCATTTTCATCATAAAAACAGGGCAATTTATTTAGTCACATTGAGTTTATTTAGTCACATTGAGTCAGGGCATCTTTAGCAAAATGATTGCGCAGGGTCACAAAGTTCTTTTGTACCGCCGCATCATGCAGGTCAAATTTTTGTGCGGTGCTGGTTCCGTCGCGCTGGAAAGTTGCTGAGCCGGCATCAATCAGGGTCATGCCTTTAAATGACCATTGTTCAACTGAACGGTTGTTGCCGATGTCGCCAGTAAATTCAATCACGCATTTGTCGAGGAACTTGGTCAGTTTCGCCTTATTGTTGGTTGTTTCTGGAATAACTTCGAGATTTTGTACTTCCTGTAATACACCCAGTTCCAGCTGTGGAATGGTCGGTTGAGATGTACATGCTGTAAGTGCGATACCCGCAAGAGTCGTCATAATGAGTGTTTGAAATTTCATGCGCTTCTTTCTTGTTGAGTGTTGTTAGGGTGAGTATATGAAATATATAGGGATATGCCTATAGTATCTTTAACAGTACTTGTTTCAATTAGATAGTGCTCATTGGTGTGATTGAAGAAAAGGGCATAACACATTCTTTTTCTAATAGAATAGAACATAATTGGTAGAGAAACTGGTTAGGCGAAATATTTACAAACTCACTTACTACTGGTCTCAATGTGCCTTGTAATAATTCATTAGCTTCATTTGGTCTATATCTGGCCACTGTTCCTAAATAAAACATACATAGTAACGTATATGATAAATGCGGTAACTCGGCTGTTTTTAAATCAACGTAATAACGATACCCTGTATTTGTAAGAATTGGTGCAATATCAAATTTGCAATATTCTTTTAAGATATTCTGATAAATCGTATTAATATTTTCTTTCGTATACGGCTTACGAGATTTTGATCGATATACTATTTTTCCTTCACGTGGAAAACCATCTTTGAAATAGTTTAGTCTTTTATTTTTCAGAAATTTACCTATATCGACTTTTGTTTTTTGCTCATTCTCGATAATTACTTCTGTAAATAATTTATTATGTTCATGATTAGTTAATATTTCGATGTGGATGGGTAGGAGTTTCCTCTTGTTTATTAATTCTAAGCTATGGCAAAGGCTGTGAATTTCTGGAATATTAGTTACTGCTTGACGAAAATTAATATTAAAAGGTTGAGTAATCTTTTTGCCTAGAATTTCTGAGAAAGTAGCAAATATATTTACTCCTTCATTAGATTTTGGTTTTACCTGAATAGTGTAATCTGTGCCAAGAGGTAAGTTTAAACCATGATGTTCATGTACGGTTTCTAATTCAATTTTATTAAAGGATAGAAAGCATTTTACGAGATTAAGCATTCCATAATAGAGTAATGTAGCTCGAGTAGGTAAAAGAATACTATTAGCGGCTTTATAAAAAGATTCAGCAAGAGATGAGAAATATAAGGAACGCTCTAAGAAAATTTTATTATCGCCTCTGCTTCTTGAAATTTTTTGTTGCAGATGTGAATTAATTAAAGACCAAGGATCACTTGTTAGTATTTGTTGATCTCCAGCTCTTAAATTGGCGAAAGAAAATCTTAGTTTATTATATTTAAATAAAGCAATTTCGCCTTTTTCAAGTTGTTTACTCATATTTACTCAAAAATAAAAACCTACTCACTTATAGCGAGGTTTTGTTTAAATTTCAAGCAAATAAAAGTTGATGATGAGATACTGAGACATCAGAATCTTGATAAAAATTTTTAACTCTATAGAAAAATAATAATAAGCCTATGTGAAAAATATTCTATCTCAAGGCATGATTAACCTTAGGGTAGAATCAAAATATAAAAAACTAGAAAGAAAAATATGAAAAGTTTTACTCAATTTTTTGCAGCATCTTTGTTGCTTTCCTTACCTATCATTACGCATGCCGATGGTGTTATCCCATTAGGACCATTATTCGTCATGGGCTTTTTTATCCTATTTATTTTTGTATTCTTCGCACTACTAATAGGTGGAACATTTGATATTAAGGACAATAAAAATCAGGATAAGGATGAATAAGAAATTATTACCACCATAATAAAAAACCCGCTCTAAAGCGGGTTTTTTAATGAATCAGAACTTAGTGTTGAAGCACTGAAATATCTGCAACTTTAGTGAACAGATCACGTAGTTGAGCAAGCAGACGTAAACGGTTTGCTTTCAGGTTAGCATCATCCGCCATCACCATTACGCCGTCAAAGAACGCATCAACTGGTGCACGCAGGGCAGCCAATGCAGATAACGCAGCAGTGTAATCTTTAGAAGCAAATAGTGGCTCAACCACTGGTGCGATTTTCGCAAGTTCAGCGAATAATGCTTTTTCAGCATCTTCCACCAGATTTGCTTCAACCACAGCACCTTCAGGCGCAGCTTCTTTAGCCAGAATATTCGCCACACGCTTGTTCGCCGCAGCAAGTGCAGCAGCTTCAGGCAATGCACGGAAGTGATTTACCGCATTTACACGCTTGTCAAAATCAAGCGGAGATTTTGGTGACAACGCTTGAACAGCCTGGATTACGTCAACATCAACGCCTTGGTCTTCGTATTTCGCACGGTAACGTCCTTCAAGGAATGCAACTGCATTTGCCAAAGTCTTGTCGTGGTCTTTTAATACATCGCCATAAGCAGCTAAAGCCAGCTTGATCAGGTCTTCGATTGAAACATCAAGCTCATTTTCAGTCACCAGACGCAGGATACCAATGGCAGAACGACGTAGCGCAAATGGGTCTTTAGAACCTGTAGGTGCCTGACCAATACCGAAAATACCAGTTAAAGTATCTAGACGGTCAGCAAGCGCAATCGTTGTACCCGTTTTGGTTTTAGGCAGAACGTCACCTGCGAATTTAGGTAAATACTGCTCACCTAAAGATTCAGCCACTTCATCATTTTCACCTTCAAGACGGGCGTAGTAAGTACCCGCGATGCCTTGAAGTTCTGGGAATTCACCCACCAACTCAGAAGTTAAGTCGCATTTAGCAAGAAGAGCCGCTTTTTCAGCATCTTCAGCTTTTGCACCTGTAATCGGCGCAAGTGCGACAGCCAGTTTGGCAATACGTTCAGACTTGTTCCACAAAGTACCCAGTTGTGCCTGGAATACCATGTTTGCCAGTTTCTCTTTACGAGAAGCCAGTGGCTGTTTCTGGTCTTGCAGGAAGAAGAATTCTGCATCTGACAGACGCGGACGAACCACTTTCTCGTTACCTTCAATAATTTGAGTCGGATCTTTAGACTCAATATTTGAAACGGTAATGAAGTAAGGCTGTAATTTGTTTTCAGCATTTACCAAGCAGAAGTACTTCTGGTTGTCCTGCATCGTAGTGATCAGCGCTTCTTGAGGAACGGCAAGGAAGCGTTCTTCGAAGCTGGCACGTAAAGCTACAGGCCATTCAACAAGAGCCGTTACTTCGTCACGCAGATCAGCAGGAACAATGGCAATCGCATTCACTTCATCAGCCAGTGCTTTGACTTGCTGGTCGATGATCGCCTGACGTTCTTCAAAAGAAGCAATTACTTTCGCAGCGCGAAGGGCATCCAGATAAACATCTGCATTGGCTAGGATAATCGCTTCAGGCGCATGGAAACGGTGACCATAAGTCACGTTGCCTGCTTTGTGATCCTGAATGGTTGCATCAATCACATTGCTATCTTTTAACAACACCACCCATTTCACCGGACGAACAAATTCAGTACGGCTAGCAGCAGAACGCATACGTTTTGCGATTGGCAATTGATCCAGAGCATGTTGCAGAATTTGTGGCAGTAAAACGTCCAGACTTTGGCCTTTCACGTCTTTCAGGTAGCAGACTTTTTCAACTTTACCGGCCTGGAAAGTAGAAACCTGATCAACCGTAATGCCTTGACCGCGCATAAAGCCTTCAAGCGCTTTGGTCGGTTTGCCTTCAGCATCATAAGCCGCTTGAACAGCAGGGCCGTCAAAACGTTTTTGCGTATCGGCCTGAGCTGCATCAACATTTACGATTTTAAGTGCCAGACGACGTGGCGCGGCATAAGCTTCGATTGCGTCGAAAGCCAGACCCGCATCTTTTAAGCCTTTTTCAGTTTCAGCTTTTAAAGCGTCACGTAATTTTTTCAGGCTTTTTGGTGGAAGTTCTTCACAGCCAAGTTCAAATAAAACTGTATGTTTAGACATTATTTGTTCTCCGCTGATTTTTCTGCTTGAGCCGCTTCTGCTTCTACTTGAGCTTTAAGCTGAGCCAGGACTTCGTCACGTAGGTGAGGTTCTGCCATTGGGAAACCAAGTTTCGCACGTGCAGCCACATAGCTGGTCGCAATTGAACGTGCCAGAGTACGCACACGCAGGATATAACGCTGACGTTCAGTCACGGAAATCGCGCCACGCGCATCCAGCAGGTTAAAGCTGTGTGATGCTTTAATTACTTGCTCATAAGCTGGCAGTGGCAGTTCAGCTTCGATTAAACGCGTTGCTTCAGCTTCGTAGAAATCGAACAGTTCGAACATTTTTTCTACTGGTGCATATTCGAAGTTATAAGTCGATTGTTCTACTTCGTTTTGATGGAACACATCGCCATAAGTCACAGTACCAAACTGACCTTTGGTCCAAACCAGATCGTAAACCGAGTCTACACCTTGCAGGTACATGGCCAGACGTTCCAGACCGTAAGTGATTTCACCTGTTACCGGGTAACATTCAACACCACCGACTTGCTGGAAGTAAGTGAACTGAGTCACTTCCATACCGTTCAGCCAAACTTCCCAGCCTAGACCCCAAGCGCCCAGTGTTGGAGATTCCCAGTTATCTTCCACGAAACGGATGTCGTGAACTAAAGGATCAATACCGATTGCTTTTAAAGAATCCAGGTACAACTGCTGGATATTGTCCGGATTTGGCTTAAGCACAACTTGGAACTGGTAATAATGTTGCAGACGGTTCGGATTCTCACCATAACGGCCATCTTTAGGACGGCGTGATGGCTGAACATAAGCGGCATTCCAGGTTTCAGGACCTAGCGCACGAAGGAATGTTGCAGTGTGGAATGTCCCTGCACCCATTTCCATGTCGTAAGGCTGTAACACAACGCAGCCTTGCTCCGCCCAGTAGTTTTGTAAGGCAAGAATTAAGCCTTGGAAGGTATCAATATGCGATATGGCGCGACTCATGGTCATCCACTTAAAATTAGAGAAAAATTGTGCTTGATTATAAGGATTTTACAGGGGAGTGGCAAAGGGTTAATACGCTGAAAATATTTTGGAAAAAATTAAAATGGTCTTTATTCATGCCAGATATTGCGCGGCTTTGCTGCAATTTTATGCTGGAATAGCAATGGAGTGAGATCTAAAAATCAGGAATAAATCAGATGTATAGCATCCTGTTCACTGAAGCGCGATAAAGTTAAACTGATCTCATACGATTGCGGTCTTAGAATTAGTTTAATCTTCACACAATATAATAATGCCTAATAATAAGGAACTTCATGACCACTTACCAAATTCAGTGCCATTTAAAATACAAGATTGTGCAACCTACCGAATTTATTTTTATGGTTCAGGTCGCCCATCATCCCGATCAAAATATTTTAGAAGAACAGCTCACCATAAATATGCCGGTCAAGTGGCATGAATTTCGGGATGCTCAGCATCAAAACCGCCATATCCGGTTGCAACTCGAACCTTGTAAAGCATTTGAACTGAATTATAGCGCGACAGTTACCCGTCAGCCGAGCATTCCGAATGATCTGAGGCAAAACTTGAGTGAAGTCAAAATTCCAGACCTGCCGGATGAAGTCCTACCTTATTTGCTGGCCAGTCGCTATTGCAATTCAGATTTATTACTAGAAATGGCAAAACGTTCATTTGGCTGGATGACGCCCGGCTATACGCGTGTAAAAGCCATTGAACAGTGGATTTATAACAATATTTCTTATGTCTCTGGCTGTTCTGACCAGTTTACGACTGCGACAGATGTGCTGGTCCACCGGGCGGGGGTATGCCGTGACTTTGCCCATTTAGGCATTGCGCTGTGCCGTGCTTTGGGCATTCCGGCACGCATGGTGGTCGGTTATGTGGAAATTGAAAAGTTTTTACCTGATTTTCATGCCATTTTTGAAGCCTATCTGGAAGGAGGATGGGTGCAGTTTGATCCGACCCGTTTAGCTCCGGTCGACGAGCTGATTCGCATTGGCACCGGGGTAGATGCCGGAGATGTGGCTTTCTCAACCTATTATGGACAGGTCGAGCTGCTCAAAATCGAACCTCTGATTAAACCAGAATGCGATAGTCGCGTTGAGACTAAAATCACCTGACATGAATTATCTTATTGAAAATCCTCTATAGAGATTGAACAGTAAAATAGGACTAGATGGATGACTGTCGCCTGGAGAGAGACTTGGCTTTTTAAACAGCATCCATTTAAGTTTGATTAAAAGATATAAAATGAATACATCTTTAAAGCGACTAGTTTTATAATGCGCAAAATCTGTAAACATTAAAATCAGGCGCGCCGTGTTCCATTCCAATCTCGACTGGCTCAATACCTTAAAACCAAATTTTAAAGTTCTTCCACTCAAAGACCGTTTACTCTGCGGTATTGGGGCACTACTGGGTCTCACGGTATCGTCATTACTGAGTTTATGGATTCTGGGTGATTTTGAAGCCTGGTATATCGCGCCGATGGGGGCCTCGTCTGTGCTGCTGTTTGCAGTTCCGGCCAGTCCTTTGGCACAGCCCTGGAATATTCTGGTAGGTAATACTATTGCGGCTGTAGTCGGTGTAACCTGCGCCTTGTTTATTGCCAGTCCAACTGAAGCTTTTAGTCTGGCGGTGGCCTTGGCCATTATCCTGATGATGACCACAGATTCCCTACATCCACCCAGTGGTGCTGTGGCCATTACCGCGGTACTCGGCGGCAATGCGGTCCATGAACTCGGCTATGCTTTCGTTTTCTATCCGGTGCTGCTAAATTCAATTTTATTGATGGTGATTGCGATTGTCTTTAACCGAATGATTGGCAAGCGTTATCCGCAGCAGGCGCAATTAAATACCCGTTCCAAAGATCCGACCCCGACCCAGAAAGTCACCATCCAGCCACAGGATATTCAGGAAGTACTGGATCAGCAAACCGAGCTGCTGGACATCAGTGAATATGACCTGCAAAAGATTATTCTAGAAGCGCAGGACCGAGCCAATGCCCGTGCGGTCAACCAGTTCACCTGTCAGGACATTATGACCAAAGATGTGGTGACCCTGAATGCCAATGATGACATTCAGCATGCACTGGATAAATTTAAAGAGATGAATCTGATGAGCCTGCCAGTGGTTAATGCGGAAGGTAAGCTGGTAGGAACGCTGGCCATGTATCAGGTGGTAGAATGGTTTAAACGTGCTGCAGATGTGCGCAGCAGCTGGGAACATCAGGTCAAACATATTATGACCCGTAAAGTGGTCACTGTGCAGCCATTGCAGCCGATTCAGGATCTGGTGCCCTATTTTGTGGAGCGTTCCTTTAACTATATTCCGGTAGTGAGCGAGCAGCGTCTGGTCGGAATTATTAGCCGCGCAGATATTATCGCTGCCCTGAATCAGGAACTGAACCATTTTAAAATGAGAGCTTAAAACTGTTTGGGATTGTCCTAAAAAAAGCACCCTCGGGTGCTTTTTTATTTGGAATCTGGATTTATCTCAACTTAGATAAAGAACCAGTAAATAAACAGGGAAACCAGCACCACACACATCACATTCAGGACAAAGCCGACTTTCATCATCTCTCTTTGAGGAATATGGCCGCTACCGAATACAATCGCATTCGGTGGGGTGGCTACAGGCAACATGAAGGCACAAGAAGCACCGATCCCGATCACAATTACCAGAATTTCTTTAGGCATACCCATCTGGTCGGCAATGGCCGCAAAGACCGGAACCAGTAAGGCAGCCGAGGCAGTATTACTGGTCAGTTCGGTCAGGAAGATGATGAAGGTTGCCACCACAAAGATAATCATTAAAGGCGAGGCATCACCAAAAGCATTTGCCAGTGTTTGACCTAAAACCAGAGAACTGCCTGAATCCTTCAAGACAGCACTTAAGGTCAAGCCGCCACCAAACAGGTAGAGCACACCCCAATCGGTATTTTCAGCAACCTGTTTCCATGTAGCCGTACCCAGAATCACTACCATACAGGCTGCCAGAATCGCGATCCAGGTATCGGGCTGTGAAATGCCGAAATTTTCAGTCAATTTTTTACTGAAAATCCAGGCAGTCGCGGTACAAAGGAATAAAATCATGGTGGCAATACGGGTCGTGGTCCAGGGAATATTTTCAGTGACAAAATTCACCTTATGATTCAGTTTTGGACGTAGCACCAGATACAGGCTTACTAACATTGCCGGCAGGATAATGAACATCATTGGCAGGCCGACTTTCATCCAGTCAGCGAAGTCATAACCGAGGGCTTTGGCTGCAATCGCATTTGGTGGAGAACCAACGATAGTGCCCAAGCCACCAATACTGGCCGAATAGGCAATCCCGAGCAGAATAAACACAAAGGTTTTACGATCTTTTTCAACATCCAGATGCGAAAGTAAACCCAGCGCTAGGGGCAACATCATGGCTGCGGTGGCGGTATTGGAAATCCACATCGACAGTGCAGCAGTCACTAAAAATATGGCCAGTACCGAAGCACCAAGATGTCCACCGGAAAGCGAGATAATCCATGTGGCAATTTTCTTATCCAGTTTCTGGATATGTAGCGCCGAGGCTAGGGCAAAACCACCAAAAAACAGGAAGATAGTGGGGTCTGCAAAAGTAGTCAGTGCTGCTTGTGTGGTAATTGGTTCCAGTTCATCGCCTTTGGCCATGGGCATGGCGAGGACGACTGCCAGTATGGGTACCAACAGGGCAGTAATGGTGATGTGAATCGCTTCGGTCAGCCATAAAATGGCGATAAAGGTCAGTAAGGCCAATCCCTTATTGGCATTTTCGTCATAAGGCAAAATATGATACAAGCCATAAGAGATCACTGCAGCGATCACAATTAAAATCCAGCCTTTGCGAATTCCTTTTGGTATGGCATCAGTCGGGGTGCGTAAAGGGTCGTTCATACAACCTCCTTGCTCAACTTTTTTATTTAAAAAGCGTTTTTGAAATTCTTATAAAAGTAAATATGTGGTTTGATTAAAAAAGATATTATTTAAACAGTATAGTAGAGTGTTGTAATAATCCCACACTTTGCCAAAGTGCGTAAATCCCCAGTCCAAATAGAAAAAACAGCACTAGATATTTGAAATGTTGCTGGGAAAGTCGATGCCGTATTTTTCCCCCTAACCAGACGCCGATGAGTGCAAATAATGTGATTCCGAGCAGGATATGTCGCTGATGGGTTTGCAAAGAAATGAGGATCGGGAAAAGTAAGGTCAGCTGAACCAGCTTGCTGGCAATAAAGTTGAGATTACTGATAATCACAATATCGGTTTTGGAGAGCTGACAGCTAAGCAGATACATCATCAGGAAGGGGGCCATGGCGTTGGTTGCGCCTCCGATCATGCCAGCCAGTAAACCGAATCCCAGCATACTGAGCTGGCTGCTACTGACCCGAAGCGGAGTAGAACGTAACTGATCCAGTACATAGAAAATAATCACCAGACCCAGCAATAATTTAAGATAGCCTTCATTGATCCAGATGAGTAGTTTAACCCCTATCACGCTACCGACCAGACTGCTGAGCATGAGTGGCCAATAGCGTGAGGCATAATAGCGAATGCTCTGCAACAGGCTATGTTTTGGATCACTATTGAGCATCCAAAGATTCAATAACAGGCAGGGGAGAATCACCAGGGTGACTGCTGTACTTAAGGCATATTCACTGGATAAGGCAGCCGTACTCAGCATAGGAAAGCCAAAGCCACTGACCCCATGCAGTAATGCCGCGATCGCACACAGCCAAAGCACAATCCATTCTGCCTGCGTCATCTGAAATCCATTTCAAGAATAAAGCATCAACTTATCCTGAATAGGCGAGCAGGGTAAAGCATAAAATGGTAATAAGACCAAAACCTAAAAATCAGGCAAAAAAAACCACGATCTTTTGGGGGAAGGACCGTGGCATAAAAATTTCACCATATGAATATTTAGGTGAAAGAGGAAACGATTTTATCGGTAGTCTTTATCCTGATTTACTGTGCGCACAGGATGTTCATAATCAGTTCTACTCGCGGCATAATCAGGCATAGAATTCTTTTTTGGCATCACTAACCATAGAACCAGATAAACTAAGATACCCGGGAAAGCAGCACTCATGACCGAAATAATCACGAAGATCAAGCGTAATAAATTTGCGTTCCAACCAAAACGTTCAGCAATACCACCCATTACACCTGCAATCATGTTTGAGCGGTTAGAGCGATATAAACCAACATTGGCCATCCAAGTCTCCTGATAGAAAAAATAAGGTTGAGTCTAAAAAATGACTCGTATTTATAAGAATGGAGTTTTATCTGAATTTTTAAAGTATCTATTGAAAATAAATTCGTTAAGTAATGTTACGGGAGATTAAATAATCCTTAAAAAATCACTAAGATCATAAAAATTCCATTGAATTCATTATTAAAATTTATAAGTTTTCAGTGAGTCGTCTGCCTATATAGATGTGCACCCCTTCAGGTATGTTTTTAAAATGAAATCGAATGTATCGCATCATTTAAGTGGTTTATGCCGGCTTGGATTTGTGCTGGGAAGTGTTGCAGGACTGATTGCCTGTGATGACCATCAAAGCAAACCCTTACCTGATACTACGAAAACTTTGGCACAAGATGGCGTAGTCATCTCCGCTGCCAACGAAAGTTATGATATCCGTAATGCTAAATCGCTCACCCAGACTGCAACCTATAATGCATTGCCTGTAGAACCAAATGTCGATCCTAAACCTGTACCGGATTATGCCAAAAGCTATGTCGGGCGTTATCTTACCCAGATTGATTGTGACGGGCGGTTTGCACCTTGTACGGAAGGGAAGTCGGTGTTTATTTTGACTTTATTGCCAGATGGTACAGTGCATCGCAGTATCGTGCATTATGGCAAAGTCTTTGTGAATAATTCCAGACGGGTTCAGACCGAAAGTAATGTGACCTATCGTAAGGATCGCTGGACGATTAATCCGGAACAAACTGAACTGATCGTGGACCGTAAAGAAGGAGCAAAGTTCTACTATATGATTAAAAGCCCAACCCATCTGGTCATGAATCTGGAAAAAATTTATGACGAAAAAGAACGGGCAAACCAGCAATTATTTGATCAGGGTTATCCTGCGCCTTCTAAAGCGTATGAGCTGGTCAAAGATTCTGAATTTAAAATCACTGAATAAAAGCGATAAAGTCTCTAAAGAATTTAAAAACAGCATAAATGAAAATGGCGATTTTAAAATTGTCAGGATGAACTGCGCTTAAATAAAAAGAATGAACTGAATAATATAGGAAATATTATAAGAATATTGAAAGAAGAAAATAAATATAGAGGGGAGAATGGTGGGCCGTCCGCGACTCGAACGCGGGACCAATGGATTAAAAGTCCACTGCTCTACCAACTGAGCTAACGGCCCATTCGGGTAATCAAAGTAGCTTTGATTGAAGTTTCTAAAAAGAGATTTTAGAAATGATGGTGGGCCGTCCGCGACTCGAACGCGGGACCAATGGATTAAAAGTCCACTGCTCTACCAACTGAGCTAACGGCCCATCAGGGGATATCAAATTTAATGGTGGGCCGTCCGCGACTCGAACGCGGGACCAATGGATTAAAAGTCCACTGCTCTACCAACTGAGCTAACGGCCCTGAACCAACAATTAAGCAAGGCTTAATCGTGCAGTGCAAGAGAAACTAAAAAGTTCTGAAAGCACCACTTTGTTTGATGGAGCGTATTGTAGCAAGATCTCATTGCAGCGCAAGTAAAAAATAACAAAGTTGCCTATGTTTGATTATAAATACAACAATTCTGCTTTATCTAAACAAAAAATAGGCAACTTCAGCACTTAGAAACGATATTGATAGGCTTGAATGTTCTCAAAAATTTCTTGAGTCAGTTCACAATATGCATCGCTCCCTGGCAATAAAACCAGCAGGCGTTCATCGGTCTTGTTTGGATCAAAAGCCTGTTCTTTCAGTTTGTTTTTCTGATACTTGAAGGTACCGGTCGTTTCTACCTGCTTTTGAATGCGTAAAAAAACCGGAACTGCATATGCAGGCAGACAGCGTTTAAAGGTGCTGACCATATTTTTCAGGTCTTGCTCATCCAAGGTGCTTCCCGGTTGCAGGGTAATCGCAGCCATGCCGGCACGGCCATTGGTATTCGGAATTTCTACGCCATAAACCACAGCTTCGATAATTTTGTCATACTCGGTCAGCATGTTTTCGACTTCAGTCGTTGAAACATTTTCACCTTTCCAGCGGAAGGTATCACCGAGACGGTCGACAAACTGGGCATGACGGAAACCGATATTACGCACCAGATCGCCCGTATTGAAGTAGGAATCGCCTTTGCTGAACACGTCATGCATGATGACTGCCTTGTTCTTTTCCGGATCGGTATAGCCATCGAAAGGGGAGCGGCGGGTAATTTTACCAATCAATAAACCGGTTTCACCTTTTTTCACCCGTTTGCAGCGACCTTTGGCATCACGCACAGGCTCATTTTTATCTTTATCAAATTCGATAATGGCATAAGGTGTTGGTGAAAAACCAACAGTATTGTCAAAGTTAAAGACATTGCTGAAACCGACATTACCTTCGCTCGAGGCATACAGTTCCAGTACTTCCTTGATGCCAAAACGGGATTTGAATTTATCCCAGATGTTCGGGCGCATGCCATTACCAATCATCTTAGTAACGCGGTGGCCCTTTTCCAGTTCAGACGGTGGTGCATCCATCAGGTAGCGGCAAAGTTCACCGACATAACCAATCGCAGAAGCATCGAACTTTTTGACATCTTTCCAGAAGGAAGAGGTAGAGAATTTACGGCGGATGGCAAAAGTACTGCTTCCGGCAATGACTCCACACCAGCACACCACAATGCCTGTCGCATGATAAAGCGGCAGGGTGCAGTACATCACATCATCTTTATTCAGGTTCAGGACGTGGCCATAGGTGCCATAGGCGAGTGTCCAGCGGCTATTGGTAAAGACCACCGCTTTAGGTAAGCCGGTGGTGCCTGAAGTATAGATATAGAACAGGCCATCTTTACCCTGTACCGAATGCGTAGTCGGTGTATTGAATTTCGGGAACTGGTCAATCTGCTCTGCCAGGTTAATAAAACCTTCAGGTGCCTGTCCGATATTTTCTTGCGTATTCTGATCGGCAAACCAGTGGAAACGGTCAGCAGCAATATTGAGATCATGACGGATTTCATCAACCGCAGCCCGGCACTCTTCACCGACAATGACCGCAATCGGTTTCACCAGATTAATACTATGTGTCAGGACTTTGCCGACCTGAGAAGTATTCACCAGCGCAATCGTGATGCCCAGCTTGGCTAGACCAATCACGCTGGCAATAAACTCCGGACGGTTCTCGACCATCACGGCCACCACATCACCTTTCTGTGCACCGAGAGAGAGGTAGAAATGTGCGATCTGGTTCGCCCAGCCATTTAGGTGAGCATAGGTATAGGACTGATCCTCAAAACGTAATGCAATACCTTCAGGATTACGCTGCGTTGCTTTTTCAAAAGCCAAACCCAGGCCTGCGGGCGTATTGGGAGTACGTAAATAAGCCTGTCGCAGTCCGTTCAGCAGATTAGGGACCTTACTGATGAAGGCAGGGATTTTGGCTGCGACATCTGCAATGCCAATAAGATCGGGTTGGTTCGTCTGGGTCATGGGCGTCCTATTATTTTTCGTATCCAATGCGTTTAATTTATATGCAATAAACGGATGATAGCCATCTTTTAGCGTGTTGAAACTAGAGTAATCAACCTATTCTGACAAAATCTAGCAAAAAAAACCTAGCCACCGAAATGACTAGGTTTTTTTAGTTAACTGCAATTGGGCGAATTATGACTCAGTTGCAGTATTGGTTTTTTTCGGTGGACGGCCACGTGGGCGACGTGGGCGGGTAGCCGGTTTTTCAGCTTTTGCTACAGTTTCTTCAGCTTTATCGGCTTCCGGAGTTTCGGTAGGCGTAGCTTCGTTTTCTGCTGGAGTTACTTCAACTGTAGTCGTTTCAGTGACTTCTTCAGCGGGAGCTTGTTCAGCTTTCGCAGTTTCTACAGATGCTTCAGCAGCTGGCTCAGGAGTTTGAGTCGCTTCAGTTGTATCAGCACTTTCTACTGCAGCTACCGGAGCTTCAGCAGGTGCAGCTTCAACACTTTCAGCTTTCGCTTCTTCTGCTGGAGCCGTTGCTTCTGGAACAGGTTCAACCGCAGTAGATTCTGCTTCAGCTTGTGCTTGCTGTTTTGCCTGCTGTAACGCTTGCTCGGCAGCCAGTTTAGCAAGACGGCGACGCTCACGTGGATCATTCGCCACACGTTTCTCTGAAACCGGTGCAGGCGGAGTTAAATCCAGCACAGGTGCAGGTTCTGCTTCAGGTTGCGCTTTGCTGACTTCTACATCGCGAGTTACAGGTTTTTTCTCTGTGGCCGCGGTCGAAACCGTTGCTAAAGTCGCATTATATTCCTGCGTGAACTTTTGCAATGCACGGTTAAATGTTGGTAACAGACCGAACTGTTCAATCAGGACTGAACAGTCTTCACCATAAACATGGCGAATCAGGCTACCAATAGTGTATTGGCCAAGTGTTGGCACCTGTGATGGTGTCAATTGCTGAGTTTTCGCCTGTTGGCCTTGTGCAGCACGGCGGTCGCGACGACGTTGACGTGGGTCATTGCTGGCACGCTGTTTTGATGATGACTGAGCTTCCGGTGCTTTCTCTGCAGGAGCAGATGTAGTCACTTCAGCTAGGAACTCTTCCGCAGCGGGTGCTTCTACAGGAGCATCGGCAGGGGCAGTCACTTCAACAGCAGGTTTTGCGACTGGAGCAGTGTCATTCAATGCCACAATTTCGCTTTTCGCCTCGTCAATATTTACCACCATTGCTGTTGGCATCACTTCTTTACGAGGAGCATCGACCAGTTCCACACGAACTTGCTTTTCATTGACTGCTGGCGCTTCAACGGCAGCAGGTGCTTGAGGTGCAGCTTGTTCATTCAGAACACTTGGATCGCGGTGGCGATTTGGACGTTCTGGACGTTGCTGGTTGCGACGGTCACGACGTGGCACGTTTTGCTGTTGCTCATTGCCGTGAGCTTCGTTTTGCTGTGCAGACTCGTTGTGGTGCTGACGGCGAGAGTTGCGTTTGTTTTCACGCGCTTCCTGACGTTGTTCCTGACGAGAAACCTGAACCACTTCTTCATGCACCTGATGTTGTGATGCATTATCAGACTGTGCCTGTTCACGTGGCTCTTTGTGCTTGTTGCTACGTGCTTTCTTGTTATGACGCTGTGATTTCTCTTCACGTTCAGCTTTTTCAGACTGATCACGCTCTGGTTTATGAGCTACGGTCGAAGGCGCTAGATAAGCATTACCGGTAGTTACCGGTGCTGCAATAGTTGCTGGCTGTGCAGATACTGCTGGTGTTACAGGAGCAACCTGGCCGAACTGACCACGACTCACTGCACCGCCATTCACCATCTGTTCGATGGCAGCAGCTGCATTATTCGCCGTGCGAGATTGATCAACAGTAGTTGCCTGTTTTTGTACAAACAGGTTTTCTAACCATGCACATGGGCTTGCTGCAGGTGCTGCAACTTGAGCAGGTGCCTGTTGTGCAACAGGTGCTTGCTGTACGTTTTGCTGATTCTGGTTATTGCGGCGTTTATTGTTTTTGCCGTTGTTTTGCTGCTGTGCAGGTGCTGGTGCAGCGGTATGCGTATGTTCTTCTTCTAAATGCCACTCAGAAGACTCATAACCCAGTTCTTTTTCGCTTGAACGGGTTGCTTCAGTACGCTCGTAACTTGTCGGTGCGAAACCTTCAGGATTATACGAAATTTCGTAATGAGGTGTTTCCAAGTGTGGATGTGGAAGTACAGTTACGCGTGTATTTGAAGTTTGTTCCAGATATACCAGACTATGACGTTTTTCATTCAGCATGAATGCTGCAATTTCTACTGGTACTTCAACCTGAACTTCACCATGACGTTCACGAAGGGCGATTTCTTCCACTTTACGCATGATTGAAAGTGAAAGAGAGCGCAGGTCACGGACCATACCCGTACCATGACAGCGTGGGCAGACATAACCAGTTGCTTCTTCTAGTGAAGGACGCAGACGTTGACGGCTCATTTCCATCAGGCCGAAACGAGACAGTTGGCCAAACTGGATACGTGCACGGTCGCTTTGTGTTGCTTCACGCAGTTTTGCTTCTACCATACGCTGGTTACGGTCTTTGGTCATGTCGATGAAATCGATGACAACTAAACCACCGATATCACGTAAACGTAATTGGCGAGCAATTTCTTCAGCGGCTTCAAGGTTGGTATTTAACGCTGTATCTTCAACGTCCTGACCACGAGTTGATTTTGCCGAGTTGATGTCGATTGAAACTAAAGCTTCAGTTTGGTCGATCACGATCGAACCGCCTGAAGGCAGTTTTACTTCGCGTTCATAAGCAGTTTGGATTTGGCTTTCGATACCGAAATGCGCAAACAAAGGCTCATTCAATGTATAAGTTTTTAGTTTGTCTAACTGAAGCGGCATTACTGCTTTAACGAAGTTATAGGCTTCGTTATAGGCCTGCTCAGAGTCAATCAGGATTTCTGCTACATCATCACGCAGGTAATCACGGATCGCACGAGTTACCACACCTGCTTCCTGATGGACCAGCATAGGTGACGGGCCTGAATTTGCAGTGCTTTGGATTTGTGCCCAAAGGTCTAGCAAATGTTGCAGATCAAGCTGTAATTCTTCTTGAGAACGGCCAATGCCTGCTGTACGAACAATGACGCTCATACCACGTGGCACATTTAAAGATGCAAGCATTTCTTTCAGTTCTTCACGTACTGAACCGGAAATCTGACGGCTGATACCGCCACCTTTCGGGTTGTTTGGCATCAGAACCAGATAACGACCAGCTAAAGAGATGAAAGTTGAAAGGGCAGCGCCTTTATTGCCGCGCTCTTCTTTTTCCACCTGAACCAGAAGTTCAGTTCCTTCAGTAATCAGTTCACGAATATTTGAAGTTTGGCGAGGATCGGCTTTGTAATAAGAGTTTGCGATTTCACGCATAGACAGGAAGCCTTGGCGACCTGCGCCGTATTCAACGAATACAGCTTCTAAAGAAGGTTCAACGCGAGTCACGTGACCTTTATAGATATTAGATTTTTTTTGTTCACGGGTACGATTCTCTAAATCGAAATCGTAAAGACGCTGACCAGTGACAAGTGCAACGCGAATTTCTTCGGCATGTGTTGCATTAATCAACATACGTTTCATGGGTGTAACACCTTATAGTGATACACAGCAAAAAATCGCTATTCACGTAGCGAACATCACACATCACGGATCAATGGCCCAGATCTCCAATGAGTTTCATTGTGGTCTGAGTCTTTTATTCCCAGCGTCTACTTGAATATAGATCAGCTTCGGTATTTTGATTCACGTATTGATGATGGCAATACGGCTTCAATCTTTAAACGATTAAAGTCACCTGAACGTTTCACTGGCGGACAAGCGGTGCATTAGATGTGAGTAACTTTCACTGTCACATTGCTCGAAGATCATCCCTTCTTTATAGAAAGTGTCTTGATACGGAATTGTCGTCGTATCTTTACAAACTGTGCAGATCCAATGCATCAAACGCTGTAGCCTGAAGTCGTCTTCAGGGTGCGACTAATCTGATGTGTATCAGTTTACGTTTAAAAACCAACTAGGTTGGCGACATATTTTTTCAGACAAACTGATTTATGTACCTGAGGTACAATTAAACGCAACAGTTTGCTTTGTTTGCCGATATAATAAGCCTTCGGCGTCGGCATAATTCTTTTGGGACCTTCCCGTATCATGTGAGTCTTTAATTGAATAATCAAGTTCAGAGAAATCTGAAATGCTTCAACTTTTACTCACAAACGATGGTTTCCGTGCGCTGACTATATCAAACCTTGCATCATCTGCCTATGGGCTAAGCTTATGTTTCTTGTGTAAAGCATAACCTAAGTGATCAGTTTTTAATCAATTTTAGTAATTTTTGGGTCATAGTAACTGTATGAATTCTACACAACAATGGCAAAGCGTCACTTGGTTTGAAGTGGATGAACATCAAGATGGACAGCGAATCGATAATTTCCTGTTCAGTCGTCTGAAAGGGGTGCCTAAAAGTCGGATTTATCGTCTGATTCGTGAAGGACAGGTTCGCGTCAATAAAAAACGCATTAAGGCCGAAACCAAACTGGCGATTGGTGACCAGATTCGTGTGGCACCGATTCGTTATGAACAAAAAGATGAGTCAGAAGCGCCGATTTCGGACAAGGTGGCTCAAGGTCTTCTGTCCCGTGTGGTATATGAAGATGAAGGCCTAATGGTCGTCAATAAACCATCGGGTATTGCCGTGCATGGCGGTAGCGGTGTGGCGTATGGCCTGATTGAAGGTTTGCGTGCTGCAACGGGGAAAAAATACCTGGAACTGATTCACCGTATTGACCGTGACACCTCTGGTCTGGTGATGATCTCGAAAAAGCGTAGTACCTTAAAAACGCTACAAGATTTATTACGTGAACATAAGATTAAAAAAACTTATGCCGCTGTCGTGAAAGGACAGGTAACGCTGGATAAGCAACTCATTGATGCACCTTTACACCGTTATGAACTTTCTAATGGTGAGCGTCGTGTACGTGTCTCTAAAGAAGGCAAAGAGTCTAAAACTCAGTGGAATGTGGCAGAGCGTTTTATGCATGCGACACTGGTGTATGCTTCTCCATTGTCTGGTCGTACCCATCAGATTCGTGTACATGGTTTAAGTATTGGTCATCCGTTAGTGGGTGATGAGAAATATGGTCACGAGACTGAATATCGTGGACCAAAACCACGTCGTTTATGTCTGCATGCGATGCGTCTGGAAATTCCGGGTTATCCAACGATTGAAGCACCTTTGCCTGAAGATATGCAGAGTCTTGTGGCTCAGCTTCGTGCACAAAAGGCAGATAAGGTGGTAACGCCTGTAGAAGATGACGAGTAATTTTTAGCTTTTTAATGAGTCTTATCTTGCTTTACTTGAGTGGGGGAATTCCTCTTTTTATTAAGGAGGGTTAGGGAATTCAAGCCAATTGTTAAATAAATGAAAGGCGACATGGATGTCGCCGTTGCGCTGTGGTATAGAGACGTACCATCAGCGTAACAAAGGATTTTTGCTACTTTTCATCCTTGAAAAGTAGATAATACCTATACGAAAACAGTTCGTCATTGAAGCTGATCGAGGTTATGAATTAATTTAACCTCTCCTAGAAGGAGAGGGGATATTACGAAAGCTTATTCATGTTTTGAAATTCCATGCGAGAAGTAACGAATCTTCCTCCACTGAATCAAATACTAGGAACCTTATATGAATTCATCTGTAAAACTGGTCATTTTTGATTGGGATGGCACTTTATTTGATTCAGTAGGTCAGATCGTGTCGAGCCTGCAGTTTGCCGCGCAGCAGTTTCAGCAACCGCTGACTGATGCAGATGCGAAAAGCATTATCGGGCTGGGTCTACCGGAAGTAGCGCAGCGCCTGTTCCCAACTGTACCAGAATTACATGCCGATATTTTGCAGGCCTATTCAGATCATTATGTGGCGAATTCAGTGAATGATGCCTGGTTCGATGGCGTGTCTGAAATGCTTTATGCATTAAAGGATGAAGGCATTAAATTAGCAGTCGCTACCGGTAAAAGTCGTAAAGGTTTAGACCGGGTACTCAAACAAACGAATAGTCTGGAACTATTCCATGCCACTCGTGCTGCCAGTGAAACCCGCTCCAAACCTGATCCTTTAATGCTGGCTGAAATTCTGACTGAAACTGGTGTTAATGCGCATGAAGCGATTATGGTGGGGGATACATCTTATGACCTGGAAATGGCGATGAATATTGCCATGCCAAGTGTAGGCGTGACTTATGGCGTACATACACCGGAAACTTTGGCACAGTTTAATCCACTGTCGATTGTGGATGACGTCAGCAGTTTGCATGACTTTTTATTGGCTAAAGTCCAATGGAAAGAAGCCATTTAATTCAGTATCTTAGTCATTATTCAAGATCCGGCATTTTCTGAAAAGGAAGATGCGGATCAATGCTGTAGATTTAAACAACTGGTCTTATCTTTTAGTCTAAAGTTGTGATTACAGTGGTTTTGTTCTGTCATGATTGTTGAGTTATTTAGTGGGATATAACTTAATTCATAATTATAAGATTATGTTTTTAATTAATTTTTATAAATTTAATTTATAGATAATAGCTATTGCAAAAAATAAAATAACTATTGGCATTCACGTCGTATTTTTCTCATCCTAAAACTGTTTATTCATATGCCCGTACTAGGCGCAATTGTTTATTGGAATGATCGAAATGATCAGGTCAGAACATTTTGCCTGTCTTAGTTCTCGGCATAAGCCTCATTTTTGCAGTTTAAGGAAACATTGATGTCGAATTCTGCTGTTGTTGAATCAGTTGCACAAGCATTACGTACTGCTGAACTCTCAAAAACTGCGATCGCACCGATTCACCCGGAACTTGGTGGTGAAAGTGCTGACGTAGATATTGCCTATGCCGTTCAGGAAGTAAATACCGAGCGTGCTCTGGCGGAAGGTCGCCGTCTGGTAGGTCGTAAAATTGGTTTGACATCGAAAGTGGTTCAAGCACAGCTTGGCGTAGATCAGCCTGACTTCGGTATGTTGTTTGCTGACATGGCCTATGGCGATGGTGAAGCAATCCCTGCAGGTTTGCTGATTCAACCGAAAGTTGAAGCTGAAATCGCATTGGTCATCAAAGAAGACCTGACCAAAGCAAAACACACGTATGCAGACATCATTAGTGCGACTGACTATGCACTTCCTGCTGTAGAAGTGGTCGATAGCCGTATTGAAAACTGGAAAATTAGCCTGATCGATACTGTGGCTGATAACGCATCTTCTGCTGCATTCGTTCTAGGCTCTAAGCCGGTCAAACTGGAAAACCTTGATCTTGTGAACTGCAAGATGGTCATGACACGTGGCGACGAAGTCGTTTCCCAAGGCGTAGGTAAAGCATGTCTGGCGAACCCATTAAACGCTGCTGTATGGCTAGCTGACGAAATGGTACGCCGTGGCCGTCCATTGCTGAAAGGCGACATTATTTTGACTGGTGCTTTGGGTCCAATGGTCGTGGCTCAGCCGGGCGATGAATTCAAAGTTGAAATTGAAGGCTTTGGTTCAGTAACAGCTGCTTTTGCTGCTGAATAAGGGAATACAAGAGAGTACATTCATGAAAAAGATTAAATGTGCATTGATCGGTCCAGGTAATATTGGTACTGATTTGCTTTATAAACTGCAACGCAGCGAATGGTTAGAACCAGTATGGATGGTGGGGATTGACCCAACTTCTGAAGGTCTAGCACGTGCAGCAAAAATGGGTTTAAAAACCACTGCTGAAGGCGTAGACGGTTTGCTGCCTCACGTAGTTGAAGATGACATCAAAATCGCCTTCGATGCAACTTCTGCTTATGTGCATGCTGAAAACAGCCGCAAGCTGAACGAACTTGGCGTGTTAATGATTGACTTAACACCTGCTGCAATCGGTCCTTACTGCGTACCACCAGTGAACCTTGAAGCATTGCTTGAACAAGGCGAAGTGCCAAACGTTAACATGGTGACTTGTGGCGGTCAGGCAACTATTCCTATGGTTGCTGCGATTTCTCGCGTTCAGCCTGTGAACTATGGCGAAATTATCGCGACTGTATCGACTAAATCAGTCGGTCCTGGTACACGTAAAAACATCGACGAATTCACCCGTACTACTGCTGGTGCGATTGAGAAAGTGGGTGGCGCGAAACAAGGTAAAGCGATCATCATTATTAACCCTGCTGAGCCACCACTGATGATGCGTGACACTGTTCACTGTCTAGTAGAAGGTGAGCCAGATCAGGCAGCGATCACTGAATCTGTACATGCGATGATCCTCGAGGTTCAAAAATACGTACCAGGTTACAAACTGGTGAATGGTCCAGTATTTGATGGCAACCGCGTATCGATCTTCCTTGAAGTTGAAGGTCTGGGTGACTTCCTGCCTAAATATGCAGGTAACCTCGACATTATGACTGCAGCAGCTGCACGTACCGCAGAAATGTTCGCAGAACGTGTTTTAAATGCAGTTGAAGCTTAAGGAGCACCTTCATGTCTAAGATTATTATTAATGATATGACTTTACGTGATGGTATGCATCCAATGCGCCATCAAACTACACCTGAGCAAATGGTTGCGATTGCAACTGCTCTGGATGATGCAGGTGTACCTTTAATCGAGGTAACACACGGTGACGGCCTTGGCGGTAACTCTGTGAACTACGGTTTCGCGGCTGCAACTGATGAAGAATACCTGAAAGCAGTGATTCCAAACCTGAAACAAGCAAAAGTTTCTGCACTTTTACTTCCTGGTATTGGTACGGTTGATCACCTGAAAATGGCGCATGATGTAGGTGTGGCAACTATTCGTGTTGCAACTCACTCTACTGAAGCAGACGTTTCTGAACAGCACATTACTGCTGCTCGTAAACTGGGTATGGACACTGTGGGCTTCCTGATGATGGCTCACATGGCAACACCTGAAAAATTGCTTGAAGAAGCACAAAAAATGGTGTCATACGGTGCTAACTGTATCTATGTGACTGACTCTGCTGGTTATATGCTTCCGCAAGACGTGACTGACCGTGTTGGTATCTTACGTGCTAACTTAGGTTCAGATATCGAAATCGGTTTCCATGGTCACCATAACTTGGGTATGGGTGTTGCTAACTCTGTTTCTGCTGTACAAGCGGGTGCAACACGTGTTGACTTGGCATCTGCCGGTCTGGGTGCTGGTGCAGGTAATACGCCACTTGAACTGTTTGTTGCGGTTGCCAATCGTATGCAAATGGAAACTGGCGTTGACCTGTTTAAAGTACAAGACGTTGCAGAAGATCTGATCATCCCAATGATGACACACCAGATCCGTGCAGACCGTGACGCTGCAACTCTAGGTTATGCTGGCGTTTACTCTTCATTCCTGCTGTTCGCTAAACGTGCTGAAGCGAAATATGGCGTATCTGCTCGTGAAATTCTGCTTGAGCTTGGTCGTCGTGGTACCGTTGGTGGTCAGGAAGATATGATTGAAGATTTAGCATTGACTATGTCTAAAGCGAAAGAGCTTCAAGCTTAATAGTCAAAAGCTAAATTTTAAAAAAAGCGTCCGGAAGGGCGCTTTTTTATTTATTTGAATAAAATTAATAAGATATTAAAACGATGGAGTAAGATATTTTAATTATTACTATTTATTTTACGAAAATAATCAAACACATTTCCTTAAACATAAAAACGATAAATAAAAAGTTATTTTTAAATTATAAAAAAATAATGGCTGTTTATATAAGAGAAAACATGGATTTATATTGATTATCTGGTTAATTTTTTATTTTAGTTAATTGTTTATAAATATAAGTCTTTTTCAAATTTCAGCATACTTATTCTATCTATAGAGATTAATAGAAAAATTTTAATACTGTAGTCGGATTTTTAAAAAAACTAGAGTTGAGCATGATAGCGGCATAGCTTAATTTGATTACTAGGAATAAGCCATGCGTCGTCAAAACTTATGGATAGCAATGCTTGCTGCAACAGCAAGTTTAGGAACAACTGCAGCGAATGCAGATTTTATTGACGACAGTAATGTTCAATTAAAATTTAAAAACTTTTATCTAGATCGTCAGTATCAAGATGATTTTTCTTCACGTAATTGGGGTTCTTGGTCACAAGGTGTGACTTTGGATGCGAAGTCAGGCTATCACGATATCGGTGGTGGGGTGCAGGTTGGTGCAGATGTTCTGGTTCAACATGCAGTTAAACTCAACGGCCGTGATCAAAATCCGGATTGGGTGTTGCCTCACGATGGTAAAGAATCTAAAGATCATTTTGGTAAAGTTGGCGCAACCTTAAAAGCTAAAGTTTCTGAGACTGAGCTGAAAGTAGGTGAATTATTGCCGGTATCTCCAGTGCTGGTATTTGATCCATCCCGTCAGCTCATCACTACTTATAGCGGTGCATGGTTAGAATCTAAAGAGATTAAAGATACCAAACTGACTTTGGCTTATATTGATAAAATTAATAACCGTTACGACAATCAGTTCCGTGATTTAGCTTTATTTTCTCCTAGTAGAACTTTACCTGATGGTACACAAGGTCATTATGACTTAGGTCCTGAATCTGATGGTATGTGGATTGCCGGTGTAGATCACCAGTTCACGCCTGAAATTGGTGGTAGCTACTGGTATGCAGATGTTCAAGACATCTACCAACAGCATTACTTGGGTGTGAATTACAAAACTGCGCTAGGCGAAAAAACCAAATTAGATAGCCATGTGCGTTATTTTGATAACTCAGATTCAGGTGACAAACTGTATGGTGATATTGATAATCAGGCATTGTCAGTAGGGGCAAAAGTTAACCATGGTGCGCATACCGTAGGTCTGGGTTATCAGCAAATGTTTGGTGATACTGCATTTCCAACACTTGGCGGCTGGGTGCCGCAGCCTTATCTGGTGAACTGGGGCGTTGCAACCTTTACTGCACCAGAAGAAAAGTCATGGAATGTTTCTTATGGCTATGACTTCTCTGAAGTCGGTTTGAAGGGCCTGAATGCTACAGCGATTTATTTTAAAGGATACGATCAGAAAGGTACTGGGGCCTATCAAGGTCAGAATTTCAATACCGATGAGGTGAATGCGATCATCAACTACACTGTGCCAGAAGGTAAATTAAAAGGTTTAGGCATACAGGGGATGTATATCGATGTGAATTTTGCTAATCCTACTAAACCAGATCTTCAAGAATACCGCGTAGCGACGACTTATACCCATAAATTCTAAGTTAAGCGCAGTTTAAAGGCAGTCAGTAGTCTGGCTGCTTTTTTTTGAATTGAGAATTTAGTCAAAACCTTAAATTAAACAGGGTTCTAAATTTAAAATAATTAATTAAAACAAATACTTAAATAATATAATTTTTGTAGTATGCAATCGTAATTTTATATCAGTTGAAGACAGTAGAGCGGTTAATATAAGACGGTAAAAAGATCATTTTTAATGAGTCAACTTGACGTCGAATTCTCGTCATCGAGGAACACGCAAGCAAGAAACTGTAAGAGGAATCATGATGAGCACTGTTCAAATCCCTGATTATAAAACAGATCCTTTCTTCGGCTTAGAAGACAAATGGATTGAAACTGCAGAAGGTGAGTTGACTCACTACCATGAAATTGGTGAAGGTACGCCTATTCTGTTCCTGCACGGTTCAGGTACGGGTGTATCTGCTGCTGCAAACTGGTGGTTAAACCTGCCTTCAATTGGTGAACAAGCACGTTGTATCGCAATCGATACCATTGGTTATGGTCAAACTGTGGTTGCACCAGGTACTGCTTATGGTATCCGTGCATGGGTGGATCATGCTGTACGTACTCTAGATGCATTAGGTATCGAAAAAACCTGGTTAGTGGGTAACTCTCTGGGTGGCTGGTTGGCATTCCAGATGGCACTTGATTATCCTGAACGTGTTCTAGGTATCGTGTCTATGGGTACTGGCGGTGCAAAACAGACTGCTGCACTAAAAGCACACGCAAACCCTGTATTAACTGAAGAAGGCATCAAGAAAACACTTTCTATGTTTGTCGTGAACAAAGATCTGATCACTGACGAACTGGTGAAAGTACGTTTTGCTTCTGCTGCAAATGACTATGCATCAAACCGTTTGATGGATGTAGTGGGCGCACGTGACCGTGACCGTTTCGAATTCCCGTTAGACTTCGAAAAAATGAAAGATATCACTGTACCTGTATTATTGATTCACGGTACTCAAGACGTGGTGATTCCAGTTTCTCGTACTTGGGATATCCTGAACATTGTGCCAAATGCTGATGCACACATCTTCAGCCAATGTGGTCACTGGTCTCAAGTTGAAAAATCAGATGAGTTCAACACTGTGATCAAAAACTACCTGGCTGTACACGGCGTAAAATAAGTCGTACTCAGTTTAAAAAAAGGATGGCTTCGGTCATCCTTTTTTCTTTCTAAAATATTTAATTTACAGCTGCCAAATGAGCATCATTTCATTAAGTGAATTTTTTGAATATTTTTAATGCTTTTTAGCTATTAATCAGAATTTCGAAAATTAAAATGGGCCTTAGACTTCTTATTAGACTTAAGTTGTAAAAGAGGCCTAATTTGAGCAAAAATTAAACCTAATAAGCCATGGTCGGAGATAGTGGAAGCCAAGCTAAACGTGATCTGTCATAGGAAAAATGAATATAAAATGAAATTTTGATCAGAAAAAATAAAAACAAAAAAGCACACGTATTCTTAGAGGAAATTACGTGTGCTGCTATAAAAATAGAAAATTAATGTGGTTCGTCGCGGTTAATGTCTAGGTAGAATACGCGAGTCAGGAGTTCCAGGAACTTCTTCACTGCAACTGAATTAGTATCCTTGCGATAGCTAACATACAGATCTAAAAAGGGAAGTTCTACATCCAGCGGGCGGATCACGGTATTGTTCATGGTCAATGGCGCGATATAGCCTGGCAGGATGGTACAACCCAAGCCCATTCCAATCGAGTTGATATTGAACAGGATATTATCCGCCTTTTGGACAATATTAAATTCAATCCCGTTGGCTTTGGCAAAATCCAGAATAGTATGATGCAGAGTCTGTGACTGTTCTGCAGATGGAATAATAAAATCTATGCCATTCAGTAATTTAACTGGAATTCGGTCGTATTTTGCTAAAGGATGATCCTTCGGCAAAATGAAGATCAATGGCTCACGAATCACAAACTGGCTTTCAATTTCATCACTATGGAAATTGTGACGGGTAAAGGTTAGATCCAGTTCGCCTTTCTTCAATAATCGCATTTGCTCATTATTGTTCAGACTGAGCAATTCAATTTTTAAATCAGGGTTTTGCACGCGCAGATTCGGCAGGATATACGGGAAGATTTTCATTTCCGCGACAGGGACGAAACCGATGCGCAGCATCTGCTGCTTGGCTTGTGAGACCTGACGGGCCATGGCAATCGCCTTGTCAGCTTGTGCCAGCGTCAGGCGGGCCTGTTCTAGGAATACAGCACCTTCTTCGGTCAGTTCGACTTTACGCTTGGTACGGTGTAACAGTTTTACACCGACATCTTCTTCCAAATCTTTGATTTGCTGACTAAGTGATGGCTGAGCCGTGTAAAGTTTGAGTGCTGCCTTACTGAAGTTAAGTTCTTCAGCCACAGTAATGAAGTAGCGGAGGTGTCGTAATTCCATATCATCAGCCCGTCGAGTAATCCAAAAAATGTCTTACTATAATTTCAGAAGAGTATAATCTATAAACAACTATGTCGTGAAGATTATTTTGTCATTTAGAAAGTAAATGCCTTGGAGGGATTGATTAGTGTTTTAATATAAAAATACACGCCTAGAATAATTGCTTAAAACTATTAATTGAAACAAAAAAAATATTTCCCCAAAACCGCCCTAAAATCCATCATCGTTGAAAAGTTGAGTCTATTACTTTGTGCCATAACTGGTCACAGGAGAGCTTTTCATGAGTGGAAAAATTGATGTGCGCGAAATCGACGCTTTAGTCGATGCACAAAATGGACGTATCACGCCATCTATCTATACAGATCCTGACATTTACGAATTAGAACTTGAACGTGTCTTCGGTCGTACATGGTTATTCCTTTGCCATGAAAGCCAAATTCCTAAGGCTGGCGATTTCTTCAATACCTACATGGGTGAAGATCCAATCATCGTGGCACGCCAAAAAGATGGCTCAATCAAAGCATTCTTAAACCAATGCCGTCACCGTTCTATGCGCGTAAGCTTCGCAGACTGTGGTAATACACGTGCGTTCACTTGCCCATACCACGGCTGGTCATACGGTATTGACGGTTCTCTAAAAGACATCCCGCTTGAAGATCGTGCTTACCCACATGGTGCATGTAAAGAGCAATGGGGTCTGGTAGAAGTTAACCGTGTTAAATCATACAAAGGCCTGATTTTCGGATGCTGGGATGAAACGACTCCAGATCTAGAAGAATACATGGGCGATATCGCTTGGTACCTGGACGGTGTTGTAGATCGTCGTGAAGGCGGTACTGTGATTGTGGGTGGTGTACACAAATGGGAAATCGAGTGTAACTGGAAATTTGCAGCTGAACAGTTCGCATCTGACCAATATCACGCGTTGTTCTCTCACGCATCTGCAATTCAGGTGCTTGGTGCGAAACCAGACGACGAATCTTCTAAGAAATTAGGTGCTGCACAAACTGCTCGCCCAGTTTGGGAAACTGCCAAAGACGCGATCCAATACGGTTCACGCGGTCACGGTTCAGGCTTCTTCTTCACAGAGAAACCAGATGCAAACGTATGGGTTGATGGTGAAGTTGCAAACTACTTCCGCGAAACTTACGAAGAAGTGAAAGAACGCCTAGGTGAAACTCGTGCACTGCGTCTAGCTGGTCATAACACCATGTTCCCTACATTGTCTTGGTTGAACGGTACTGCAACACTTCGCGTATGGCACCCACGTGGTCCAAACAAAACTGAAGTTTGGGCATTCTGTATCTGTGATGCGGACGCGCCAGAAGATGTACAAGCAGCATTTGAACGTTCTGCAACTCGTGCCTTCGGTCCTGCAGGCTTCCTGGAGCAAGATGACTCTGAAAACTGGATCGAAATCCAAAAAGTTTTACGTGGTTACAAAGCGCGTCAAAACAAACTCATTATGGAAATGGGTAAAGGTAACGAGAAAGTACGTGAAGATGGTATCCCGGGTATCACTAACTATATTTTCTCTGAAACTGCAGCACGTGGTATGTACCGCCGTTGGGCAGATTTATTGATTCATGAAAAATGGGAAGACGTTGAAGCTGCGGCTGACGAATATGAGAAGGAGCTTATGAAATGAGTCAAATCAGTTTAGAACTTCATCACCAAATTAGTCAGTTCCTATATCAAGAAGCCAAGCTTCTTGATGACTGGAAATTCCGCGAATGGTTAGACACGCTGGCTGAAGATATTTCTTACACGCTACGTACTACACCAAACGCTCAAACGCGTGACCGTCGTCGTTCAGTTGAACCACCTACAACTTGGGTATTCAACGATACGAAAGATCTTCTGGAACGTCGTGTTGCTCGTCTGGAAACAGGTATGGCTTGGGCTGAAGAGCCTCCATCACGTACCACTCACATGGTGAGCAACGTGATTGTTGAGCCGACTGAAGTTGAAGGCGAATACGATGTGTACGTGACATACCTTCTGTACCGTACCCAGAAAGAGAAAGACGTTACGATTTATTGTGGTAAACGTCATGACAAGATCCGCAAAGTTGAAGGCGGCCTGGGCTTCCAGATCTTCAACCGTAAGATCACTCTTGACCAAGTTACCTATAACTCACATAACCTGAGTGTGTTCTTCTAATGAATAAGATTTTTGTTTGCCAAGTTGACGAATTAGACGAAGGCGAAGCGTTAAAAGTGGATTGCGGCGTAAACGGTATCGAAGCGCTTGCAGTATTCAACAACGGTGGCGAATTCTTCGCAATGAACGACCGCTGTTCACACGGTAATGCTTCTATGTCTGAAGGCTACCTTGAAGACGACGGTACAGTGGAATGTCCACTTCATGCAGCTCGTTTCTGTTTGAAAACAGGTCAGGCACTTTGCTTACCAGCAACTGACCCAATTCAAACATTCCCGGTTGTACTTGAAGATGGTGCGTTATACGTAGAGATGGCAGGAGAGTAATCATGGGTTGGCTACAAGGCGAAGTTGCACTGATCACTGGTGGTGGTTCAGGCCTCGGTTGGGCACTGGTAGAACGTTTCCTTGAAGAGGGTGCACAAGTGGCAGTTCTTCAACGTTCACAGTCTAAAGTCGATGCACTGAACGCACATTTCGGTGACCGCGTGCTTGCGATTGCCGGTGATGTGGCCAACTATGAAGACAACGTCCGTGCTGTTAAAGCGACTGTAGAGCGTTACGGTAAACTCGACTGTTTCGTAGGTAATGCCGGTATCTGGGATCACTATGCAGATATCGTCAATACTTCTGGTGAGCAGCTGGAAAAAGCCTTTGATGAGATTATGGGCATCAATACCAAATCTCTGATCTTAGGTGCGAAAGCTGCACTTGATGAGTTGGTAAAATCTGAAGGTTCGATCATTTTCACACTGTCAAATTCTGCATTGTATTCTGCAGGTGGCGGTCCGGTTTACACTGCATCGAAACATGCGGGTGTAGGCATTATGAAAGAACTGGCTTACGAACTTGCACCTAAAGTCCGAGTCAATGCCGTTGCGCCATCGGGTATGAATGTGAATATCAAAGGTGCTGCATCTTTAGGTCAGGAAAATCTTGGCCTGTTAGATGCACGTGATCCTGAGAAAATCGCACGTGGCATGCCACTGAATTTCTTACCTGAGCCAGAAGATATGACAGGTTCATATGTGCTCTTGGCATCTCGTCAAAATAACCGTCCTTTGACTGGTGTTCTGATCAATGCAGAATGCGGTCTGGGTATTCGCGGCTTACGTCAGCCACGTGCCGGTTTCTTTGACGAATAAAAATCTAGTCTGAAATGGACTTTTCGGCAGCCTGTTCTTGGCTGCCTTCCTTTCAAGGAGTCTCTCATGGCCGTTAAACTTATTTGTGCTTCGCACAGTCCTTTAATGGAATTTGCTTCGCCGCAGGAAAAACGCAAAGAACAGGCCGTTCGTGAAGCGTTTGAAAAACTGTCTGCTGAAGTAAAAGCTTACGACCCAACCCTGATCATTACCTTTGGTCCTGACCATTTCAATGGTTTCTTCTATGATCTGATGCCAAGCTTCTGCGTGGGGATTCGCGCGACTGCTGCAGGGGACTGGGACTACGGTAAAGACAATGACCACATTGATGTACCAGAAGACAAAGCACTGGGCTTAGTGCGTCGTGTACTCGATGAAGGTGTGGACGTTGCGTATTCTTACCGTATGCAAGCCGACCATGGTGTGACTCAGCCATTGCACTTCCTGTGCGACGGCAAACTGGATCGTTATCCCACGATTCCAATTTTCATTAATGGCGCTGCAGCACCAATGCCAACGACTAAGCGTACGATCGCTTTAGGCCGTGCTGTAGGTCAGTTCATCAAATCTCTGAACCTTGAAAATGAGCGTGTACTTGTTCTGGGTACAGGTGGTCTGTCACATGATCCACCGACACCACAAATGGGCTCTGTACCACCAGAAGTGGAAGAGTTCCTGATTGCTGGTCGTAACCCGACACCTGAAGCACGTAACGCGCGTCAGTCAAAAATCATTGCTGTGGGCCAGAAACTGGCAGCAGGCGACACCTCTGTTGCAGTTCCTCTGAATGCCGAATGGGATATCGCATTGCTTGAAAAATTCAAGAATGCCGACTTCGCTGCACTGGAAGCCATGACTGAAGCTGAAATCCGCCGTGATGGTGGCCGTGGTGGGCAGGAAGTTCGTTCGTGGATGGCGGCATTTGCTGCTTTAAGCGAAATGGGCGAGTACGAAATGACAACGCACTGTTATGAAGAAATCAGTGAATGGATTGCGGGCTTCGGCATCGTATCTGCAGAGTTAAAAGGTTAAAGACATGAGCAACATCGAAACCATCGTAATTGTAGGTGCTGGCCAGGCAGGTGCAAGCGCGATTTTAGAACTTCGTGGCAACAAATACGAAGGTAAAATCATTCTGATCGGTGATGAAACGCATCTTCCTTATGAGCGTCCACCACTGTCTAAAGACGTGATTCTAAAACCTGAAGAAACCAAGATTGAAATTTTGTCAGAAGAAAAACTGGCGGAACTTGGTGTAGAAACCATTCGTGGCAATGGCGTGAAAAAAATCAACGCTGAAGCGAAAACGGTTGAACTTCAAAATGGTGACGTTGTTGCTTATGACAAACTGTTGCTTGCTACAGGCGGCGCAGCACGTCGTCTGCCAAACTTCGATGCGTTGGGCAAACACGTTTATACGCTGCGTAACCTGGAAGATTCACAAGCACTTGTCCCAGTATTGCAATCAGGCCGTCGTATTGTCTTGATCGGCGGTGGTGTGATTGGTCTGGAACTGGCTTCTTCTGCACGTTTCAAAGAGTGTCAGGTAACTGTGATCGAAATGGGTCCTATGGTCATGGGTCGCTGTTCGCCACGTATTCTGAGCGAGTTCCTGCTTGAACAACAACGTTTGGCTGGTATCGACGTTCGCCTGGAAACCAAGATTGTAGATTGCAAACTTGACGGTGAAGAAGTTGTGATTACCCTTGAAGGTGGTGAAGAGCTTCGCGCTGATGCTGTAGTTTATGGTATTGGTATCGTGCCAAATGCACAATTGGCAGTTGAAGCAGGTCTTGATGTTGATTTCGCGATTAAAGTGAATGAAAACTGCCAGACTTCAAATGCAGATATTTATGCAGCGGGTGATGTAGCAACTCAACTTCGTAAATGTGGTAACCATCGTCGTGTCGAAACCTGGGAAAATGCCAATCTGCAAGCAGGGATCTTTGCGCGTCATGTGATGGGCGTTGAACATCCGACTCCAAATCCAGCTTGGTTCTGGACAGATCAGTTGGATATCAATTACCAGTTCGTAGGTGATATGGCGGCTGCTGAATGGCAAGTTCGTGGTGAAATCAATCCAGAGCTTCGCGCTGACTCATCATTCGTGATGTTTGGTGTGACTGATGGCGTTATTGTTGGCGGTATTACTGTAAATGCGGCAAAAGAAATGCGTCACCTGAAAAAGCTGATCAGCAAGAATGCAGCGTTTGAAGCAGATAAATATTTAGATCTAAGCCAGGATCTTCGTAAACTTGTGAAATAATTTGCTTTATTGATAAGTTTACAAAAGGGCAGACCTTAGGCAACTTGGGTCTGCTTTTTTATGGCTATTGTTTTAGTAAAATTACTGTCGCTAATTACATTATGAATGGGTATTTTTTGAGTAAGTGATTCTTACTTTTCAAAGGTGATGAGAAGTATGACTTCGCAAAACAAAAATCTTTTGATGATTTAAGGATATATCCCTATATCCCAGTTTAGCGGCGGCATCCCTGCCGCCATCAGTATTGTTGATTGTGGATTTGAGCGAGAAGTTAGTTCAATTCTTTCTGATTAAAATTTAATTGAGTCTTTTATGAATTCAAATTCATCTCCCATGCTGGTGACGGCAAGTATTTATGCCTTGCTGGTGCTGATCTGGGCAGCGACGCCACTGGCGATTGTCTGGAGCGTTGCAGAAGTTCATCCGATGTGGGTGCTGATCATTCGTTATTTCGGTGCTTCTGTGCTGGCTTTGGTGATCTTGGCTGCCATGCGTAATCCATTGCCATTTGATCGAACCTCCATGATGAGCTATGTAGCAGGTAGTCTGAACCTCATTGGTGCGCAGTTATTTATCTATCTGGCTGCGAACTATTTAACTTCAGGTTTAATGGCTTTAATTTTTGGTTTCTCACCACTAGTTGCAGGTCTGATCGGGCATGTCATCCTGAAAACCAATCGTCTGATTTGGCTGCAATGGGCTGGTATGGCTGTGGCAGTCGGTGGTTTAAGTTTTGTCTTTGCGGAGTCAGCAGATAGTAAGGTGAATCCGTGGGGTGTAGTACTGATGCTGATTAGCATGGTGTCTTATATTAGCTCGATTTTCTGGGTGAAGCAGATCAATGCTCCTTTAAAACCGATGTCCCAAGCCACCGGTTCTTTGATTGTTTCCTCATTGGGATCATTACTAATCATTCCTTTTATCTGGCAATCTTTCCCAACACAAATGCCAAGTATGCAGGCACTGTTCGGCTTTGGTTTTACCATGATCCTGTCTTCGATTGTGGCGATGCTGTGCTATTTCTGGCTGATTCGCCGTCTGGCCGCATCCACCGTATCCCTCAGCAATGTGATGACGCCAATCATTGCCCTGATTCTCGGTGCAACCCTGAATAACGAAGTGATCAGCAGTCATGCCTTTGCCGGAATTGCCGTGGTGATGTTCGGGATCGTGATGTACTTCTGGAAAGAATGGCGCGAGCAGTATTTTTCTAAATCTTAAAATAGATTGTTCGAGTTAAATTTAGACCTAAAAGGAAGCTTTGGCTTCCTTTCTAGTTTTTCAATTGTAGATGCAGAATCGGGTAGGGATTACCTTCGCTATCGGTTTCTGAGCGTCTGATGATCTCAAAACCATGTTTTAAATAGAAAGCAGTCGCATCAGGGTTCTGCTCATTCACCTCCACTTCAGTCACACCCAGCTCAAGTGCATATTGCAATAACTGACTGCCAATGCCTTGCCGGAAAGCATCAGAGGAGATAAACAGCATTTCCAGTTTATGGCCGGCAATGCCCATAAAGCCCAGAACCTGCTGCTGATGTTCCACATGGAACAGTTGCACCTGATCAAAATAACTATGCTGAATAATCTGCTGGCGAATCTTCAGGATTTTCTCGTCATTCAGGAAATGATGAGAAGCCCGGACGGACTGCTCCCACAATTCTAGGAGCTGAGGATGCTGATCGGCAGAAGTAGGGACAATCACAGGCATGAAGATTCCGATTAAAAATGAGAACAACAAAACAATAAACAATTTATCGCAGCAGTTTATTAAGATGCAAAGAGATAAAATGAAAAATCAAATAGATCCATCTGTTTGAGGAAAAACTAGGACAACTTTGAATGTCATCTGAATCTAATAAAATTGTGGTCTATGCAGCGTTATTTGGTAACTTGGCTATTGCGCTGGTTAAATTCGTCGCAGCCTATATTACCAATAGTTCTGCGATGCTGAGTGAAGCGATTCACTCGGTGGTCGATACCCTGAATGAAATTCTGTTGCTGTACGGCATGAAAAAGGCAGAGCAGCGTCCAGATGCCCACCATCCTTTTGGCTATGGCCGTGAACTGTATTTCTGGGCCTTTATTGTGGCCTTGATGGTCTTTGCACTGGGTGCGATTGTATCCATCTATCAAGGCATCCTGCACATCATTCATCCTGAAGAAATGCAGGATCCGATGATCAACTATATTGTGCTGGGCATTGCGATTCTGTGCGAAGGATTCTCCTGGACAGTGGCTTTAAGAACCTTCCGTAAAATGAAAGGGAAGATGGGCTATTTTGAAGCTTTTAGGCGCAGTAAAGATCCGACCACCTTTACCGTATTATTTGAAGATACTGCTGCGCTAGTAGGTCTTTTTATTGCCCTGATCGGGATTTTCCTGGCTCATCAACTGAATATCCCTGAGCTGGATGGTGCTGCCTCTATTTTGATTGGTGTCGTGTTGGCGGTATCGGCCTGGTTACTGGCACGTGAAACCAAAGGTCTATTGCTGGGTGAAACAGCAGATCCTAGACTGCGTGAAAATGTACTTAACATTGCCCAGCAGGATGCTGCGGTCTATAGCGCCAATGGTGTATTAACCGAGCAAATGGGCGCGCATCAGGTGATTGCCTCCTTAAGTCTGGAATTCAAAGATGACCTGACTTCCGATGAAATCGAAGCGTGCGTTAACCGGATTGAAGCACAGATCAAACAGCTACACCCGGAAATTATTACCCTGTTTGTGAAACCTCAAACCAAAGCGGTATGGCTGGAACGGACTCAAGGTCGTATTTAAGGAAGTGAAGATTTCAGTAGATAACTTTCGTCGGATAGTCAGAAGGGCATCAAGCGTGATTACATGAATACGGGATAAAAATTTAGGTCATGAAGTCATGTACAGTCAGGTATGGAGTGGGAATTATCGGATGAATATCGATCATTCTCCAGTCTTTTTAGAAAGCAGAATGGGCACAAACTTGATCTCGAGTATTCATTTTTTTAGAAGCTTTTCATCGGTTTTAGTCTTTCCATGGGCTCGATGTTTTGCTAAAAATAACAAAAACATAAATGAATCTTAGGCACGTATTTCATACTATGCTGAAATACCGAAGTATATAAGTTTGTATGCGATTTAAAGAGATGCTCCGTTTGAAAATTCCAGGTGGATGCTGTCTTGCATATAACAAATAATAAATAGTGGATATTTATGCAAGATCTTTTCAAGACTAAAAAATTTCAGCTTGAGACTGAGTCCAGTTGGAAACATCTCTGGTCCAAGCCGGTATTTGATTATCTACATTCCGATCATTTTGATGGTGAGCGGTTTAAGAATCTGGAGCATCATTCGCTCGAGCAGAGTCGCTTTGACTTGTATAAATGGTTATTCACCAGAAAATCCAGCACCTGGGAAGTGAATCTGGAACAGGAACATGCCGAGTTTTTTTCACGTCCGCGTGCCTTGCCACAAAATCGGCCGGAAGCCACTTTAGATGACTGGCAAATCTGGTTTATTGGGCATGCCACCGCCCTGATCCAGATCGGGCCGTATAATTTTCTGACTGATCCGGTCTGGTGTGAATATGCCAGTCCTTCTGCATCCCGAGGGCCACAGCGCGTTATTCCTGCTGGCATTGCCCTGGATGAGCTGCCGCATATTGATGCCGTATTGCTCAGCCATAACCATTATGATCATATGGATCTGGCGACCTTGGCCTGGTTGCATCAGACCTATCAAATGCCGATCTATACCGGTCTGGGCAATGGCTGGTACCTGCCTAAAGACTATAATGTCATTGAAATGGACTGGTGGGAAAACGCATTTTTTGAAGATATTCAGATTGTCTATTCGCCAGCACAGCACGCTTCAGGACGTGGCATGCGCGATCAGAACTGCGCATTATGGGGCAGTTTTTCCTTATTGAATGGCAAGGATCATTGCTATTTTGCCGGGGATAGCGGCTATGCACCGCATTTCAAGGAAATTCGCAAACGCTTGGGGCCACCACGAATTGCGCTGTTACCGATCGGTGCCTATGAACCACGTGAATTGATGCGCAATATTCATATGAATCCGGAAGATGCTTTCCATGCCCATCAGGACTTAATGGCACGGTGTTCAATGGCAATTCATTATCGAACGTTCCAGCTCACCGATGAAGCACGTGACCAGCCTGAAAATGAATTGCAGCATATTATCCAGCATTCCTCCAAGCTGATTAACCCGTTTTACTGTATTCGTGAAGGCAAGCGGATTATTGTCTAAGGGCTTCAGGTCATTCCTGTATAACGATTGAGTCGTTAGCTAGCATAGAGAGGAACTCTCATTTCTATGGGATTAAATCCTATGCTGAAGGGTACAGGTGCCAATCATGGTGGAAGCAAGCATGGCGTACTGACTGATCGGGTCGGTGTATTGAGCAATGATTTCTTTGTGAACCTGATGGATATGAATAATGTCTGGGTGCCGGTAGAAGAAAACCTTTATGAAATCCGTGACCGTCAAACACATGACCTGAAATGGACTGCAACCCGTGTCGATCTGGTCTTTGGTTCCAACTCAATTTTACGTGCCTATTCTGAAGTTTATGCTCAGGATGACAATAAGGAAAAATTTGTACGTGACTTTATCAAAGCCTGGACCAAAGTCATGAACGCTGACCGTTATGATGTTAAACATCAACGTGAAGCCGCTTAAATTGAAATGCCATTCATATTCCTGATGCTTTAATTTAATATCCATAAAAAACCACCCTCGGGTGGTTTTTTTATTTGCTCAAATCAAGCCGAAAAACTTAGAGAAAGCTTGGTAAGCCTTTGGCTGGATCAGTTGCGCGAGCCATCTGGGCATCAGCTACGCTCATCCCAAGAGCTTGGGCAACACCTTCACCATAGGCTGGATCACAGGCATAACAGTTACGGATATGACGGTACTTAATGAAATCAAGCACATCACCCATTGCGGCTGCGGTATTATTAAATAGAGCCTGTTTCTGCTCATCATTCATCAGGTTGAACAGGGCACGTGGCTGACTGAAGTAGTCATTATCATCTTTGCGATAATCCCAGAAATCTGCATCACCCGTGATTTTGAGTGGTGGCTCTCTGAATTCTGGCTGTTCCTGCCACTGGCTGAAACTGTTCGGTTCATAATGCGGCAATGAACCATAGTTACCATCCATACGCCCTAAACCATCACGGTGATTTGAATGTACTGGGCAACGTGCGGCATTGACCGGAATCTGGGCATGATTCACGCCCACGCGATAACGAGCAGCATCAGCATAGTTGACTAAGCGTGCCTGTAGCATACGATCCGGTGAGTAACTAATACCTGGCACCAGATTACTTGGAGCAAAAGCAGCCTGTTCTACGTCCTGGAAATAGTTTTCCGGATTACGGTTCAGCTCAAATTCACCTACTTCAATCAGTGGATAATCACCTTTCGGCCAGACTTTGGTCAGGTCAAACGGGTGATAAGGCACTTTCTCGGCATCGGTTTCAGGCATGATCTGAACGTACATTTTCCATTTTGGATAGTCGCCACGTTCGATTGCATCAAATAGGTCAGTCTGGCTGCTTTCACGGTCTTTAGCGATTAGCTCTGCTGCCTCAGCATCAGTCAGATTCTTGATACCTTGCTGGGTACGCATGTGGAATTTTACCCAGAAGCGTTCATTTTGGGCATTGATAAAACTGTAGGTATGACTGCCGAAACCGTGCATATGACGGTAACCAGCCGGAATCCCACGATCCGACATTACGATGGTGACCTGATGTAGAGCTTCCGGCAATAAAGTCCAGAAATCCCAGTTATTGGTGGCGCTACGCTTATTGGTTTTCGGATCACGTTTTACTGCTTTGTTTAAGTCAGGGAATTTGCGTGGATCACGCAGGAAGAATACAGGTGTATTGTTACCGACTAGGTCCCAGTTACCTTCTTCAGTATAGAACTTCAGGGCAAAACCACGAATGTCACGTTCTGCATCAGCTGCACCACGTTCACCGGCGACGGTCGAAAAACGGGCAAACATTTCGGTTTTTTTGCCAACTTCCGAGAAAATTTTCGCTCGAGTGTATTCAGTAATGTCATTGGTTACGGTAAAGGTACCAAATGCACCTGAACCTTTTGCGTGCATACGGCGCTCAGGAATCACTTCACGAACAAAGTTAGCCAGTTTTTCATTCAGCCATAAATCTTGGGCCAGCAATGGGCCACGGCTACCTGCCGTCATACTGTTCTGGTTGTCGACTACAGGTGCGCCAGCTTCAGTAGTTAGATGGGTGACAGGGCACTTTTTCATATCTTGGCTCATATTTCTCTCCAAGCGTTGAGAATTTTATTCGTTATTCCAGCATTCAAAAAAATCATCTATAAGCGCAGGAATAACATTAGGGGCTTTATTTCCAACAGATTTTTAATTAAGTGAGTTGTTGAATTGGGTGTTTTGGCAATAAGTTTGGTTTTTCTGTAACTTCAGAAAATACTGCCTAAATGAATAAAAATTAAGTCATTGAAAATAAATAATCTAATTTGAACATAAGATATTTCTAGAAATGTGACAATGTTAAAATATGCAAATTTTTCACTCAGTTTAAAATGATTAAATAAGAAAATCAGAATTTAAGATGTCTTCTCTAAGTCAGAAAAATGCTTCAATATTTCTTTTATTTTTTATAAATTGTTGAGTAAGTTATTAATTATATAAATATTTTTAAAGTAGCTAGATTTAAGATTAAAATATAAAGATTAAACAGGTAGTTAAATCAGCATTCTCTTGCTCACAATTTTCTGATTTTTACAGCAAGAATATCTACCAAATTATCTATTTTCTGGAAAATATTTAAGTGCTGATCTGCTTGAAAATTGGCCAGTCGCCCTTATAATCATTTCACATCCCGAGCGGATCATTTCCTTAGCCCAAATTAAACAGAGAGCAAGATGGCAAAGAAAAAAGCTGTAGAGGCAGTCATGCCAAACTTCGTGGCCAAACATATGCATGAAGTCAATAAAAGCCAGGTTTTTGTAGATCGGAAGAAAAATGCAAAACGTGGTTATACCAAGCACAAACAAGGGCGATATCAACAAGATGATCGCCCTTTTTTATGGGCAGCTTAGGGCGGCCAGGAAGAAGTGGATCTGTTCTGGACGGGAGCTGATTTTAAGGGATTCTGTGGGGTATAGTTAAAAGATGAATTTCTTTTCGAAGAATGCGGTGAGTTTTGTCGGGTAGTTGAAGAAGCTTCTTCGGGAAACATATTTTGAAAAAAACGGGGCAGGGTCGCAGAACTCGAAGATCTATTTGGATCAGCATCAGCCATAGGCCGAGTCTGCTGAAAACTGGCAAATTTTCCTAGCTGTTGCCGATACAGTTTCGCCGCAATGACCGATGGATCATTCTTGCCTAAACGCCATTGCTGGGTACGAGAAATTTCAATTCCCCATAAGGGACAGGCTTTAGGACGTTCAGTTTCACGGATATACTGGTGACTCGAGCTGACATTATTACGATCACGAGAAGATGTATATCTGGATTTTTGTGAACGTAAGGCTGGTGCAACAATAATAAAATAAAACGCTGCAGCTAGCATAAGCAGGATAAGCACAAATTCCATAAGTACCTCGACTGATGCAGAGGAACCTGGAAAAGTTCCTCCTTAAGCGCTGACCATACGGGTGGTGGATTTCACCATATCTCCTAAACCATGTGTTCTAAAATAATGCTCCATCCAGCTTTTTACCATGAGTGGATTGTCCAGTTTTAGTACATGTTTGAGTAATTCCTGTGCATCAGGCATCGGTACATGACAGATCGTTTTTCGGACTCTCAATATATTACTGGAACTCATGGACAGGGTATTGAATCCCATGGCCATTAATAGTACGGCCGATAGAGGATCACCAGCCATTTCACCACAGATACTGATCGGTTTGTTATTACGGTGACAGTCTTCTACCAAGCGGGTCAGGGCGCGCAGAATGGCTGGGTGCAAATGTGAATAAACGTTGGCCACACGCGGATTATTCCGGTCTACGGCAAGTAAATATTGAGTCAAATCGTTAGAACCGACCGAAAAGAAATCGACCAGTTCAGAAAACTCATCAATCTGATGCAGTACGCTTGGTACTTCCACCATAATCCCGATTTGCGGCTTGGTAATTTTGACCTGTTCTTCTTCCTGAACGGCATGATGATCACGTTCTAACAGATACAGTGCTTCTTCAACTTCACTGACGCTGGTGACCATTGGCAACAGGATATGCAGATTATTCAGGCCGATACTGGCTTTTAGCATGGCACGAATCTGAGAAGAGAAGATTTCAGGATGATCCAGGGTGAAGCGGATACCGCGCCAGCCCAATGCTGAATTTTCTTCCTCAATCGAGAAATATGGCAGGTCTTTGTCTGCACCAATATCCAGTGTTCGCATCACCACCGGTTTATTGGCAAAGTGACTGAGCTGCTGCCGGTAAATGGCACGTTGTTCCTCTTCACCCGGGAAGCGGTCACGCAACATGAAGGGAATTTCAGAACGGTACAGGCCAACACCTTTGGCACCACGCTGTACACCACGAACCACGTCAATCATCAAGCCGGTATTTACAAACAGACGTACAGCAGTCCCATCCGGTGTAATTGCATCTTTGGTCTCGTATTGACGTAGATCTTTGGCAATCTGTTCTTCTTCTTTCTGAATCTCTTTATAACGGGTACGCAAACGGCGTGGTGGATTAATAAAGATGCGGCCCTGATGTGCATCGACAATCATCTCGACGTCATCCAAGGTGTTGATTGGCAGTTCGGTCACACCCACGACAGTCGGAATACCCAGCGCGCGTGCCACAATCACCATGTGTGAATTCATGGCACCTTCAGTGGTGACAATTGCTGCAATCTTATCGACAGGTAATTCCACCAGCGCAGCTGTTGAAATTTCTTCACCAATCAGGATGCTTTCATCCGTCAGTTCGCGATGGCTTTCATCAGCTTCCTGTAATTTGGCCAGAATACGGCGCCCTAGATCTTTCAGATCAGCGACACGTTCACGCAGGTAATCATCTTCCATCTGCGCAAACTGCGCGACATGGTTATCAATCACGATGCGAACTGCACCTTGCGCCCAGTGACCATCACGAATCAAGGCTTTAATTTCCGATGGCAAAGCATTTTCATCCAGCATACGCAGGAACACACTGAACAAGGCGCGTTCTTCGGCCATCAGCGCATCCTGCATTTTGTCATCCAGGAACTGAATTTCTTCACGTACCGAATTTAAGGCATTATCCAGTAAAGCCAGTTCTTCGCTAATATCATCTGCTTCACGATCCGGAACGGCACCCAGATCTGCAGGTGGATAAAGCACAATGGCGCGGCCGAGTGCGATACCGCCAGAACCGGATACACCCTGGAAGGTTTTATATGCCGGTAAATTATTTGGCTTGCGGAATACATCAATATTGCCGACTGCATGGGCGTGAGCGATTACGCCCGAAAGCTGGGCACATAGCGTAACCAGGAACGATTCAGCCGCTTCACTAAAATCTTGGGATTCTTTATTTTGGACAACCAGTACGCCCATGACCTTACGGCGATACATGACCGGAACGCCCAGAAAGGAATTATAAATTTCTTCGCCCGTTTCCGGTAAATACAGAAAACGATCATGCTTAGGGGCATTGTCGAGGTTAACGATTTCCTCTCGTTGACCCACCAGACCAACCAGGCCTTCACCGGTATGTAGAGAAACATGACCGACAGCTTCAGGCTTCAGGCCTTTAGATGCCATTAACAGATAGCGCTGGTTGCGTTCATCGAGCAGATAAATGGAGCAAACATCCACATGCATGGCCTCAGCGACCTGATTGACCATAATATCGAGTGATTCATGCAAACTGGTAGACGCATTAATCTCTTGGACAATGCGTCTCAGGGCATCCAGTTGCATATTCGACATGGGAGCTGCTCCGTATTTTTTTAGAAGTCCGGTAATTTAGTTTATTTATAACAATAGCCGAGCAAAAAATCTGCACATGCACGCGATTTTTTTAAGGTTTTTGTTGTGGTAATTGCTGACAGAGTTCAATCATGGCCTTGCGATAAACATCGCGTTTAAAATTCACCACTTGGCCTAATGGATACCAGTAACTGACCCATTGCCATTGATCAAATTCGGGCGGATCGGACAGATCAAGTTGAATGTTCTGTACGGGCGCCGTCAGTTTGAGTAAAAACCACTTCTGTTTTTGACCGATACATACCGGATCTGAATCCGTGCGAATGTATCGATACGGCAAACGATAACGCAACCATCCTTTGGTCTGCGCGATAATCTGGACGTGTTCAGGCAGTAAGCCAACTTCTTCTCTCAGCTCACGATAAAGTGCCTGCTCAGGGGTTTCTCCATATTGGATACCTCCTTGTGGAAATTGCCATGCATTATGACCAATGCGTTTTGCCCATAAAACCTGTCCAGCATCGTTTGCCAAAATGATCCCGACATTCGGTCGGAAACCTTCTGAGTCGATCATTTGGCTACCTAAAATTGTTTAATTTATGCCTTTGCTTTCGGGGAATATTATTTCTTTATCCAACTCGAAAAAAAGCAAAGTTTAAAAATGTTAAAATTGCTATGATCTTAACGAATTTCTATCGACTAGCGGAGATAGATTTACAATTTTTTTCTTAAATTTCAGTTTTTACGAGTATTTTCATGAAATTGGCGCTATTTGATCTCGATCACACCCTGTTAAACACCGATTCGGATCATTCCTGGGGGGAATTCCTGGTCAATGAAGGTCTGGTGGATCCCGTTCATCACCGCGCCATGAATGACAAGTTCTATGAGGACTATAAAAAGGGTCAACTGGATCCCTATGCCTATAATGAATTTGTGTTCCAGTTTTTGACCCAACATGACCATGATTATCTGACCGAATTACATCAACTGTTCATGCAAAAAGTCATTCGCCCACAGATGCGTCCGGAAGGTTTTAAAGCGATTCAGCGCCATAAAGATGCGGGACATGACATTGTCGGCATTACTGCAACCTCGGACTTTATTACCGCACCGATTTTCCGTGAGTTTGGCATTACTGAAATTATTGCCACCAATGCTGAAGTCATTGACGGTAAATATACCGGTAAGGTGACCAATATTGCCTGCTATCAGCAAGGTAAACTGACCCGTCTGGAACAATGGCTGGCAGGTCGTGACGTGACCGAGTCTTGGGCATATTCAGATTCAATCAATGACCGTTTTCTGCTGGAACATGCAGATCATGCCATTGCTGTGAATCCGGATGATCGTCTGGAAGCACTGGCCAAAGAACAGGGCTGGGAAATTCAGGACTGGTCGATTTAAGCAGTTCTTTCGATTTAATCAGGCACAACTTCGGTTGTGCTTTTTTATAAGCAGAAGAGGGTACTTTTTGACATGCCCGTTGCTGAATAAACATGCTATGCTTAGAACAAATAAAGCAAGTCGACAATAACGATAGCAAGCGCTGAGGTAATGAAAATGACCCAAGTTAGACCGCGTATGACTCATTTATTTGCACAGTTAGGTCTGGATTCAAGTGCAGAAGGGATTGCCCAATTTATTCATGAGCATCAATTACCCAAAGATGTGAACCTGATGGAGGCGCCGTACTGGTCAGATGCGCAGCGCCAGTTCTTGGCTGAAAAAATTGCTTCAGATGGAGAATGGGCCATTGTGGTGGATCAGCTCAATGAATCTCTGCATGAGGATGCCACTAGCGGAATTGAGTAGTGAACAAAAAGCCAATCAACTGATTGGCTTTTTTCATTTGGGGCATTACTGTATCCGTTTCCATAAAGTTACTTGGGACAGGGTATGTTGATATTTACGCGCTGTTTCCCGGATCACAAAAGGCATATCCACAGGTTCGTCCAGCATTTCAAAATGTGGGCTGAGTAAAGCTTTGATGCCCTCTAAGGTACTCAGGTTTTCTCCCGCCTGCTTAAATCCGCCGATCCATTCACTGCGTGCTGTATGTTCTTCCAGCCAGGTATAAGGCGAGGCCAGCATCAAAATGCCGCCTATATTCAGGCGATTATGAATCTCACTCAGAAAAGCTTTAGGATGATGCAGACGATCAATCAGGTTAGCTGCCAGAATAAAATCATAATCTTTAAGCTGCGGTTTCAGGTTGCAGGCATCGCCCTGATAAAACTCGACCTTATTGGCAACCTGTTCAAGTCCAAGTTCTGCCAGTGAGCAGGATTTATATTCCACCAGTTCACCTTCAACAGGAATGCTATAGCGCAGGGTCTCTCCTTGCGCCAGCACCACACCTTGCTGAATAAAACGGGCTGAAAAATCTAGACCGGTGACCTGATCAAAATCTTGGGCCAGTTCAAAGCTGGCGCGTCCGGTTGCACACCCGATATCCAGCGCTTTATGACACGGAATGTTTTGAAAATAAGGACGAGCTAATTGAATCAGGCTTTGGGCAAAGTTTGGAACAGCAAAATATTCTGCTCCATACTGGAATTCCAGATATTGGGAAATCAGCTGATCACTTTCATATTGCGAGTGAAACTGCGGTGATGTCTCTTCCGCGGCAACATAGCGAAAACCGGCATGCTGGAAAAAATGTCGCCGGAATGCATAGCGTGAACTGTGCAGGGCTTCATTACCGGCTGAAATCCAGGAACCGCCTTTAATTAGATGATGTTGGCCATCAAAAGTAGGGGTACTAAAATCATCGTAGAAGGGATGGACCTGAAAGCCTTCGAAAGGATAAATCGGGGTCTCGGTCCATTGCCAGACATTGCCCTGAACATCATAAAAATCGCCATGCTGAAAATGATCCACCGGACAAGAGCTAGGGCCATATTTTAATTCAATATTGGCTTGCTCAGGACTTGGCAATTTGGGATCCAGTCCTGAAACTGCATATAGTCGATACCATTCATCTTCAGTTGGCAGACGAATGGATTCTCCGGTCTGTGCTGATTTCCAGTTACAGAAAGCCTTGGCTTCATGATAATTCACTTCGACTGGCCAGTCCCAAGGCATCGGAACTTCTTCCAGCATCAATCTTAATGACCAACCCAGTTCCGTTTTGACCCAGAAGGTAGGATGTGTGGCTTGAGAAAATGCCAACCATTGCTGGCCTTCTTCAGTCCAGTAGTCAGCTGTCTGATAACCTTCTGCTTCTACAAAGGCTAAAAACTCCTTATTGGATACCAGATATTTGGAGGCTTCGAATTCTGCAATTTCGGCATGATGGTGGCCGTATTCATTGTCCCAGCCATAAAAAGCATGTTCGAAATTTTTATGTAAATTGACCTGACCTGCCGGTACCTTTACCAGACTATTTTCAGGTGCAATACTGGTAATGACATTGGCACGCCACTGCGGATGATTCTGTACATAACGTAACTGATGCTGGCGGATTAAAACCGAAGACGTTTCCAGATGAATTCGTTCATGCTCAATGCCCATGATGATGGTCCACCACGGATTGTGCCAGTTCAGTGGAAGTTGTAGCGGCGCATGTTCAATCACTTTCAAGACCAGGGCACGTACCTGATGCCGGTAATCACGTACCGCCTGAATGCTAGGCCAGTGATAATTCTGTTCATCCAGATCATCCCAGCTCATTTCATCTACACCAATCGCGAAGATACTTTCCAGATGCGGATTCAAACGTTCCGGGATCAGTTGAGCCAGCAACAGCTTATTGATAAAAAAAGTGGCAGTATGACCAAAATAAAAGATCAGCGGATGACGTAAGGCAATCGGTTTGACATAAAAGGCTTCTTCATTTTTCAGGCAGTCAAACAGTTGCTCATAGGTGTCAAAGGTATTTAGGAAATAATCACGTAATACGGCACGCGCTGTCGGTTCATCTTCAAAATCAAGATTGGGAGTCGGGTGTAGCGTTGGTTTAAGCGGTTTCCATAAACCCATTTCTTCGAGCAGTTTATGAGAAGAAGATAATAAAGTTTTGGAGTCAGAAGATTTGATCTGCATTCTTTGCTTCCTTGAATACGTTTTAATTTTTCATCTTCAGGAAAATGAATTTGATACTTTTAAAAGTACTTGAAAGGAAGCAACTGATGCGATGTTTTTAGGTAACAAAATGCTGCATCCATATGGCTGCAGCAGAGAAATGTGAAAATTAATTTTAAATTGACGGGCCTTGCATCAGTTGAACCAATGCTTCAGCCGCCTTCGATTGAGTACGACCCGGATGCCAGACCATCCCGAGCTGACGGTTCATTTCCAGATTCAGATCCAGTTCTTGCAGGTCATGATTGACCAGGGTTTTGGGCAAGACTGACCAGCCTAAACCAATCGAAACCAGCATCCGGATCGATTCAAGCGGATTATTACTCATGGTCGTTTTCGGCTTGATACCCTGTTTTTCAAACTCAGCCATCGTAATCTGCGTGGTATAGGTCTGCGCAGAAGGCAGCAGGCTTGGGTAATTCACCAGATCTTCAAGAGACAGGTTTTTTTGCTGAGCCAACGGATGGAACGGTGCTACCACAAAAACCAGAGGATCATTCCAGATAGTGACATATTTCAGGCGCTCATCCCCATGCGGCGGTAGCGTCAGAAAAGCCAGTTCCAGATCACCGGCAATGACCTGTTCATGTGCCTGTTCAGAATCTACAAAATGTACATCCAGGGTCACATTCGGATATTGCTGTACATATTCACGCAGATGGCTCGGTAAATGATGCAGACCAATATGATGGCTGGTGCCAATTTTCAGTTTGCCTTGTACCTGACCTTGTTCATGACTCAGGGTATAGTGAATATCACCCAGCTCGTTCAGCCAGTTTTTTACTTTAGGCAGCAGGGAATGTGCTGCATGAGTGGCCTGTACACCACGGCCCGCAGATTCAAATAATTTCACCCCGAAATATTCTTCCAGACTGTGAATACGTTTGGTCACAGCTGGTTGGGTAATAAAAAGCTGATCTGCAGCCAAAGAAATCGAACCTGTTTCCATGACTTTTACAAAGGCTTCAAAAGCTGCGAGATTCATCTTGATCACCTATAAAGTTTTTTTATGCTTAAGTTTATTATTGTAATAATTTAAGAATAAATCAAAGTAAAAATATAGAACTATTGGTTTAATGTTGAATTAATACACATTTTTAAATGTTTTATTTTATGTCATAAAAAAAGCCACCGAGGGTAGGTGGCTAAAAGAGGAAGATCGACAAAAATTTATGCGGTGATTTCCTCATCCTGTTGCTGGCTTTTTGCTTCCCAGATTTTCTCGTGGAAGAAGAAAGCAACCGCCTGTACAGTCGGTTCTAATAAACTCAAGGCAATCGCCATGGTTAAACTGCCTGTGACAAAATAGCCCACTAACATCGCGACAGTGATGTGCATGATGTAATAGCTAAATGTCTTTTTGAACATGCGCTGATTGTTGTCTACGAAACGTTGAATATGTGCCATGTTGATCTTCCTCAAAACAAATGATCTGTGCCGATGAGGAAATAATAATAACTCTCATTTAATTTGTAAAAACGAATATTCTTGATAAATTAATCGGAAAATTAGATTTTTGAAAAGAGAGCTAAACCATGATTTAATTTAAGTTTTAAAAGATTCCAAAAAGTTTTTTAACTAATAAAAATGATAAATTAGATTTATGTGAATGCAGCGATATAATCAAAATTAGCGAAAGAATTTACCCAGTCCAGTGGAGCACATCGACATGGCAGGCGAGACCCAAACAGCAAAAACATTATACGATAAGTTATGGGATGACCATTTAGTAAAACAACGAGATGATGGTTCAGCTCTACTTTATATCGACCGTCATTTATTGCATGAAGTGACTTCACCACAAGCCTTTGAAGGCTTGCAACTTGCTGGCCGTAAGCCATGGCGTTTAAGTGCCAACATCGCAACACCTGACCATAACGTACCGACCTCTAAAAAAGAGCGTGAGCAGGGTGTGGCTGGGATTGAAGATGATACTTCACGTATCCAGGTACAAACCCTGGATGACAACTGTAAGACGTTCAATATTGTTGAATTTGATATTAACGATATTCGTCAAGGGATCGCGCACGTGGTAGGTCCTGAGCAGGGCCTAACCTTACCAGGTATGACCGTTGTATGTGGTGACTCACATACTGCAACACATGGTGCATTTGGCTGCTTGGCACACGGGATTGGAACATCAGAAGTTGAACATGTATTGGCGACCCAATGTCTTGTTCAAAAGAAAATGAAAAATATGTTGGTGCGCGTTGACGGTAAATTAGGTCAGGGCGTAACACCGAAAGACGTTGTTTTAGCCATTATCGGTAAAATTGGAACTGCTGGCGGTACAGGTCACGCGATTGAATTTGGTGGTCAGGTGTTCCGTGACATGTCGATCGAAGGCCGTATGACCGTGTGTAACATGGCAATCGAAGCGGGCGCACGTGTCGGTATGGTTGCAGTCGACGAAAAAACCATTGAGTATGTCAAAGACCGTCCATATGCACCGAAAGGCGAGCAATGGGATCAGGCGGTTGCGTACTGGAATACCTTGCATTCTGATGAAGGCGCGCACTTCGATACAGTCGTGGTGTTGCAAGGTGAAGAGATTGAACCACAAGTCTCTTGGGGGACTTCTCCTGAGATGGTGATTCCGGTGTCTCAAGCGGTTCCAACTTTGGAACAGGCCAAAGATGATGTACAGCGCAATGACTGGAACCGTGCTTATCAATATATGGGCTTAACCGCAGGTCAGGCTTTAGCAGATATTCAGTTAGATCGTGTATTCATCGGTTCTTGCACCAACTCACGTATCGAAGATATTCGTGCTGCGGCTGAAGTGATCAAAGGCCGTAAAGTGGCTTCTAGCATTAAACAGGCAATGGTGGTTCCGGGTTCTGGTTTGGTGAAACAGCAGGCAGAATCTGAAGGTCTGGATAAAGTCTTTATCGAAGCTGGTTTTGAATGGCGTGAACCAGGCTGTTCTATGTGTTTGGCAATGAATGCTGACAAATTGCAGCCAGGCGAACATTGCGCCTCAACTTCAAACCGTAACTTTGAAGGTCGTCAGGGTAATGGCGGTCGTACCCACTTGGTGAGTCCAGCCATGGCGGCGGCGGCAGCGATTGCCGGTCACTTTGTTGATGTCCGTTCATTTTAATTGGTACGCAGGAGCAGAAATATGAAAGCTTATACCGTTGAACAAGGTATTGTTGCACCTTTAGACCGTGCCAATGTCGATACAGATTTAATTATTCCAAAACAGTTTTTGAAATCGATCAAACGTACCGGTTTCGGTGAAAACCTGTTTGATGAGTTGCGTTATTTGGATGAAGGTTATCCGGGTCAGGATAACTCGGTTCGTCCGATTAACCCGGACTTCGTGTTAAACCAGCCACGTTATCAAGGTGCATCGATTTTAATTTCACGTGCTAACTTCGGTTGCGGTTCAAGTCGTGAGCATGCGCCGTGGGCATTGAATGAATACGGTTTCCGTACTGTGATTGCGCCAAGCTTTGCTGATATTTTCTTTAATAACTGTTTTAAAAATGGCATGTTGCCGGTGATCTTGCCGGAAGAAACGGTTGATCAGTTATTCAAGGAATGTGCAGCAGCTGAAGGCTATCAGTTAACGATTGATCTGGAAGCGCAGGAAGTTCGTACACCAAATGGCGAAAGCTTCAAGTTTGAAGTGGACCCATTCCGTAAGCATTGTTTGTTAAATGGTTTGGATGATATTGGCTTAACTTTGCAGGCAGCAGATGATATTCGTGCCTACGAAGAAAAAACCAAACAATCACGCCCATGGGTATTTGCTGAAATTCATTCATAAAACAGCAAAAATTGTCATGGCATGACTGCGAAGGCCTTGCTAATATCAGAAGATTATTAATTTTTTTTGATAGGTTAATACAGACATCATGGCAACGTATTGGAAACAGTGGCTTGCTCTAAGTGCAGTATCAGTGCTGATGACCGCGTGTCAAAGCATTGATACCTTCAAACTTAAACACGCCAAAGAAGATGCAGAAAGCAAATCCAATGCCTTGATTTATTGTGCAGGCACACCGGATTGTCAGTTTGAACGTTTAGATCGGACCATGATTGTGGATGAGTCCACCAAGCGAATCAGCCCAGAAGCGCTGGATCAGCGTCTGGTTCGTTTGCAGGCCAAAAACCTGAAACAGGATAATCCGATTTATTTATCTGTGCCGGAAGGGCAGCATGAACTGGTGGTGCGTTTCTATCCGATTAGCAAGGATAAGGCTGAGACCTTGCATCTGTTCCAGCAGTTTAAGGCGAATAAACGCTATACCTTGACAATGTTCCGTGACCGAAATGCACGTAGCACCAGTTTATTAAATGCCTCTGCACCTGATCCATTGTGTGTGGACCTGTTGCAAGAGCAGAAAGTGATTCGTCGTTTTTGCAAACCCTATAATGTCATCAATGGCATTGCAGAGTTTGTAGAAAAAAAAATTTAACCTAGTCAGGTGGATGCCTGACCTTATAAATGGAAAAGCTCATGTCTAAACAAATTTTGATTTTAGCTGGTGACGGTATTGGTCCTGAGATTGTAAAAGCCGCAGAACAGGTGCTTACACGAGTTAATGAAAAATTCAATCTGGGTTTAACATGGGAACAAGGTCTGTTGGGTGGTGCTGCGATTGATGCACACGGTTCACCTTATCCAGATGTAACGTCTGAACAGGCGAAAAAAGCAGATGCAATTCTGCTCGGTGCTGTAGGCGGTCCAAAATGGGATACGATTGAGCGTTCAATCCGTCCAGAACGTGGCCTGTTAAAACTACGTAGTGAATTGAATCTCTTTGCGAACTTGCGTCCAGCAATTCTTTATCCGCAATTGGCTGATGCCTCTAGCTTGAAACCGGAAATCGTCTCTGGTCTGGATATCCTGATCGTACGTGAATTGACTGGTGGTATTTACTTCGGTCAGCCACGCGGGATCCGTGAACTGGAAAATGGCGAAAAACAAGGTTTCAACACTGACGTTTATGCAGAGTCTGAAATCAAGCGTATTGCCAAGGTTGCGTTCGAACTTGCTGGTCTGCGTGGTGGTAAAGTATGTTCAGTCGATAAAGCCAATGTACTTGAAGTGACTGAGCTTTGGAAACAGACCGTGACTGCACTGAAAGAAGAGCAATATCCGGACATTAACCTGTCTCATATGTATGTAGACAATGCTGCGATGCAATTAGTACGTGCGCCTAAGCAGTTTGATGTGATTGTGACTTCAAACCTGTTCGGTGACATTCTATCTGATGAAGCTGCAATGCTGACTGGTTCAATCGGTATGTTGCCATCAGCATCATTAGATGAAAATGGTAAAGGCATGTACGAACCTTGCCATGGTTCTGCACCAGACATCGCAGGTCAAAACCTGGCAAACCCATTGGCAACCATTCTGTCTGTAGCCATGATGCTGCGTTATACCTTCCGTGAAGAAGCAGCCGCAAAAGCCATTGAAGATGCAGTAGGGAATGTTCTAGACCAAGGTCTGCGTACTGCTGACATCATGTCTGAAGGCATGACTAAAGTGGGTACGGTGGAAATGGGTCAGGCAGTTGTAACTGCATTGAACTAAGTTACTCATTAGTTTCATGTAAAAAAACGCAGCCTTGAGCTGCGTTTTTTTATGACTGATTTTGATTAACAGGTTCGACCCGAAAGGCTGACAGAAGTTGCAATATTGTCTTTAAGCAAAAAGGTAATCTTGCATTGCAAATTCACATCATAACCTGATGCAGGGCTCACAGTGACTGGAACCGGAACTGTGCCAGTACCTGCTGCCGGAAACTGAGCAATTGGTAAGGGAACGGTCACAGGACGTTCTACGACATAGCTGAGCTGTTGGGAGCTGAGCTCAGGTTCACTGATTTGCTGATAACCCAAACGTTTCAAATCTAAATTGCGATCAATATACTGGCTGCTCTGACCAATAAATTGCTGTAAATAAGCTTCACGGTCGGTCTGGCTGATCGTGGGTGTCTGTGCACACCCTGACAGACCGAGCAACAGGATGCTCAAGCCCAATACCAGAGAAGTACCTTTGCTTAACAACATCACATCACTCCTACTCAAGGAACGCTTAAAAACAGTGTAGTCGCAAAGTGTGAGAGGAACTGTTGTAATTTATTATTAGGCAAGACAGGAATAATCAGGCAGTTAGATGTTAGCTTTAGCTGTCAAATTCAAGACAACTTAGAACGTTTTTAAGTCCACTTTAAAATGAATAAAACGCCAAAATAAGTCTTAACAGGCACGTCCGCTATATTGCACAGATTGGGCAATCCCTTGTTCTAGCTGAAAATGAATCTGACAAGGCATTTCAGCCTGATAACCCGGGCCGGGTGCAGTTGCGAGTCGTACAGGGGCGCCTATACTGACACTTTGCTGAATGGCCGGTATTCCCAGCGGAAGTTCAATGGTAGGAAGTACGGTATAACTCAGACGTTTTTCCGTTTGTACAGGTACTTTTGAGGTCTTAAAACCGAGTGCAGTTAAATCCAGATCCTTACGAATTGACTCTGCAGATTGGCCGATATATTGCTGTAGTTGCTGATCTAGCTGCCGTGATTTTATCGAACTTGTAGTGGCGCAGGCAGTCAGGCTGATTCCTAGGATCAGAGAAAGCAAGATTTTTTGCATGAATGATTCACTGTTTTTATTAGAGGAAAAATAGAAATTATTATCTTCGAATGCAGTATAGGGAATGTGCAGGGGAATTGATATAAAAGAAAAGGCAATAAAAAAGCCACTGGATGAGTGGCTTTTGCTTCCGCTAAAACTTAGCGCGCACGGTATGTGATACGACCCTTAGTCAAATCATAAGGAGTCATTTCGACCTTCACGCTATCGCCAGTCAAAATACGAATATAGTGTTTACGCATTTTACCAGAAATATGGGCAATTACTTCGTGACCGTTTTCTAAACGTACACGGAACATAGTATTAGGAAGCGTCTCGGTGACAACGCCTTCGAACTCGATGAGTTCCTCTTTATTGGCCATAGCCTACCTGAATGAATAAATTGGAAAGGCGCAAATTATAGTCAATTTTTTCGCAAAACACAAGGTGTAACGGGCGTTAGACTGATCATCTGTCAGTAAAATAAGCGAAGTATGAGTTTAAACTTTTTAACTAAAAAGCGTGTGGTATCTGTTGTCAGTTTGGTCAATCACAGTTAATCTAATTTCAATCTTTTTAAGTATAAATGAAGTACATACAAGGAAGGTTTTTGAGTGAGTCAGCTAACGGATGCATCAGTCGTATTGCGTTTAGGCTATCAGGCGATTCGTCGTGCAGGTTTGCCAACAGAAGAACTTCTGACAAAAGCAGGAGTCGCTTTAAATCAGGTGGAGACCAATGACCGTACTCCACTCAGTGCTCAGTATGCCTTCTGGGTTGCCGCAGAAGAGGTCAGTAAGGACCCAGATATCGGATTGCATCTGGGTGAACATTTGCCGCTCTATCGCGGACAGGTGATCGAGCATCTGTTTATTTCATCAGAGAATTTTGGTGAAGGCTTGAAACGTGCGCTGGCTTATCAGCGTCTGATCAGTGATGCTTTTCATGCCAAGCTGGTGGTCGAAGATGATCGCTGCTATCTGACCAATGGTGAGCAGCCTTTCGCTGAAAGTCTGGTCAATCGTCACTTTACCGAATGTGCGATGTCAGGTGTGTTGCGTTTCTTTAAATTTATTACTGAAGGTCGCTTTGAACCGATCTATATCGATTTCAATTTTTCCAAAGGCGCGGCAGATGAAGAATATTTCCGGGTTTATGAATGCCCGGTAAGTCTGGGGCAGAAAGAAACCCGTTTGTATTTTGATCCAAGCATTCTTGATTTCCCGCTTTGGCAGGCAGAACCGGAACTGTTGCAGCTACATGAACAGCTGGCAATTGAAAAATTACAGGAACTGGCTCGTTACGATTTAGTCGGGGAAGTACGTCGTGCAATCGGTTCTACTTTAGAAAGTGGTGAAACGACTTTGGAAACTGTAGCCGCTCAACTGAATATTACCCCACGCCGTTTACGTACCCAGCTCAGTGAGGCTAATACCAGTTTCCAGCAGATTCTGTCCGATTATCGCTGTCGTCTGGCTAAACGTTTATTGGCGAGTACCAATGAAAGTGTAGAACGTATCGTTTATCTGACTGGATTCTCGGAGCCAAGTACCTTCTACCGTGCTTTTAAACGCTGGACCAATGAAACGCCGGTGGAATATCGGAAGCGCAAGCAGCGTTAATTACTATCTTAAGTCCCTCCTTTCTTGCGCTTCAGCTTAAAGCAGTGCTTAAGCTTTGCTCAGGAGGAGAGTTCCTCCCTTTTTCAAAGGGAGGTTAGGAGGGATTTAAAAATTAAAAATAATTAGCTTATTCCGGCATATTTAACCAGTATGGACCCAAAGGTACTTTGGGTAGGTCAAAATACTCTGGATATTCAGCCTGGATAAAATACAGACCGTCCGGTGGTGCGGTAACACCGGCTGCTTTACGATCTTCTGCTGCAAAAATATGGTCAATATGGTCAACCCCATACATACCTTGGCCGATTTCCAGCAAACAGCCCATGATATTGCGTACCATATGATGCAGGAAGCCATCCGCCTGAATATCTAGAATCAGATAAGGCCCATGCTGGATCAGGCGGCAGTGACGGACGTGACGTACCGGCTGATTGGACTGGCAGGCTGCTGCACGGAAACTCTCAAAGTTATGTGTGCCTTCAAACTTTGCAGCCGCTTCAATCATCTTTTTGACATCAAGTGGATAGTAAATATGAGTGACCTGTTTATGCAGCAAGGCAGGGCGTACCGGATGGTTATAGACAATATAACGATAACGGCGTGCCTGTGCTTTAAAGCGTGCATGGAAGCCATCATCCATCTCCTTGATCCATTGGATTGAGATATCCTTAGGTAACTGGCTATTTGAGCCCATTAACCAGCCTCGTTCAGAACGCAAGGCATGGGTATCAAAATGTGCGACCATATTGGTCGCATGCACGCCGGCATCGGTTCGGCCTGCACCATGCAGAATAATCGGTTCATCGGCAATTTTACTGAGTACCTTCTCGATGGTTTCCTGAACACTGATTACGCCCGGTTGTTGAGTCTGCCAACCTCGATAATTCGTTCCACAAAACTCAATTCCCACCGCAAAACGCTGCATAATGACCTCAAAACCTGACTAATTGTACCAATGGGCATGCCATTGCTCTACCGTGTCATATTGTAAATACATTTTTAGGGCTTTTGCATAAAGATCAGCATGGCCATAACTTTCATTGAGTAGAATTTTGCAATCATGCACCCATTCAGCAATGGCATAACGCTGATCGGTGGCACCGAAAGGTACTTGAGTAGTTAAGACCAAGATACAGCCTTTGGCATAGAGCTGATTGATAAAATCTACGATCTCTGGATTGACGGCCAGATTGCCGGTTCCAAAGCCTTGCAGGAATAGAAAATGCGGAGGATAGGCCAAAATATTTTTCAGATTATTGAACTGTTGAACTAAATCGATCGGCTGCATCATCAAGCTCATACAGTTAAAATCCAGAGCTTTGGCAATATCGTCTGCTGTAACCTGATGACTTTGCTGGTTGGCCTGAATAGCGATATGCGCATCCAGACCAGCAAAGGCATTCAGCTCAGTGGTATGTTGCTTTAAGGCAGTTTGAGCATGAATCAGTTGCTGATGAAAAGCCAGATAAACACCTGCATTACACTGAGTTACTGAAGCGAGCGCAAAGCTCAGATTGTCCATGGCATCGCTAAATTCGCGTTGCGCATCGCCTTCAGCATTCAGGAGGGGATACTGGCTGCCAGTCAGCACAATATGAGCCGAATTCCCCATAAAATGTGCCAATACTGCGCTGGCATAGCTCAGGGTATCTGTCCCGTGAATAATCACAAAATGTTGTATCTGCTGTACAGATTGCAGATTTTGGATAAATTGCACCAGTTCTAACCAGTCTGTAGCAGTACAGGCACTACTGTCCTTAATCACAGGAGCGCAGTAATACTGAATGAACGGTTGATCTGTAAGTAGCTGTTCCAGTTTTGGAATAAATAAATCGGCAGACATAGGGGCGAGCGGATCACCGACACAGCCAAAGGTGCCGCCCATATAAATCAGTGCAATATCTTTCATCATAAAAAAAGCAGCCAAATGTGACTGCTTTAGTGTAAAGGGAAATTGATTAAGATGCGATTTGATTCAGCAACTGATCGGCTTGCTGACGTTGTGCTGCTGTATATTCAGCTTCACGTTCAGCTATGACTTCACGGGCAGCTGCATAAGCGCCTAACTGGATATATTGCTGTGCCAGCTCCAGGTTAAGGTCCGCTTCATTAACTTCCATCAGTTCCGGGAAGGACTGCACCAATGGATCATGTTGATCGGTTGTTGAAGTCACAGGCGCTGTCGGAATCTCAAAATTCACCCCTGTAGAAACAGGAGCTTCTTTTACAGCTTCGACATTATCAAGTTTAAAATCTAGTCCAGATGTTTCAGTCGCAGCAGGCGTTTCAGTTGCAGGCGTTGCAATATCGAGGCTAGACAGGTCAAACTCAGTCGCAGGTTCGGCTGTTTTTTTCGCTGCAGGTGTTGGAGTGTCTAGAGAGAAAGAGAAATCTAAAGGCTGGATTTCTTCTGTTGTTGCAGGTGCTGATTCTGTTTTTAAGGATATAGATGGTTCAAGCTCAAGCTTAAAATCCAGAACCGGTGCTGACTCAGTTGCTGCTGTTGGAGCAGTCTGGGTTTCAGCAGTATTCATCTGAAGATCAAATTCAACTGAATTATCTGATACAGGCGGAACTTCTTCCGTTTTTACTGGCTCAGCCGCTGGAATCTTCGGTTCAAAGTTGAACTCTAAGGGTTGGATATCAGGTACTGGTTCCGCTACAGCAGCTGGTTTACTCGGTTGCAGTTCCTGTTGTAATGCATCAAATGCCTGTTCGTTTGAAGCGGGGGCGGCAACCAGGTCTGCAAAGGCATCTGTAGAAGGTTTGCTTTCCTGTACAGGAGGGGTTTGTGGCTGAGCACTTGGGAAATCAATAGTATCCTGAACAGCGACCGAAGAGTTTTCAAACTCACGCTTTTTGACCTCAGCCTGAGCCAGAATATCTTCCAGTCCTAGAGAACGGACATGATTAATCAGCTGTGAAATCGCAAATTCATCTTTTTGCAGGATATGAATGTCGAGTAGCAATAAATACAACTCATGTTGAGAATTATCGCGATTCAGTGCCTGATTGATTTGCGCTTCGGCTGCAAAGAAATTACGTTCCTGAATCAGACCTTCAATTTTCTTGCGTGTCTCTGCTGATAGAGGCGTTGCTGATTTTTTAACGACTCCGGCTGGCTCGACCACTTTGGTTCTTTGGGAAGTGGATTTTGATGCAGCGCCAGGTTTTTTCGCTTTTACAGTTTTAGTTTTTGCTTTATCTGATTCTTGAGCATCTTGTCGTTTTTTTATGACAATTAATACGATGATCAATATCACTAATGGAATCACATAAATCAGCATGTTTTACCCCTTGGGGATAGAGTCATTAAGTTCGCCTATCCCAATAAATCGTCATGTGTAACTTTTTAATTAATTGGCTTTTTATCTGCCTGTTGTGCTTTAAGCTGTTGTTGCAGCTGGGCAAGACGAGCATTTAATAATTGAATTCTGTGATCCTTCTGATTGAGTGCCAATTCTAGTTCAGTTACGTTTCTCTGTAATTTAACGGTTTTTTCACGGGCTGTCATAACTTTTAATGACAACTCTTTCGAAGTTCGATTTTCTTTTGTGTTTGAGTTGGCAGAAACCTGGCCGGAATCACGCTGATTCTCGGCAACCAGGCTCATTTCAGCCTCATTCAGGCGATATTTGGTTTTTGCAGCAGGTTTGGAGGGTACTTGAGTGGACTTAATCGCTGCGGCCTGGATCGGAGTTTTCGCAGTATGAATGGTCGCTAAATTAAGCGCTGCACCTTTACGCAAGCGGTTGGCATCGCCTCCAATAAAAGCATGTTCATTCTCACGTTTGATTTGCTGCATGACCTCACTCACTGGACGCTGCTGTTCATTGGCAATCCTGGAAGCAATGCCCCAAAGCGACTCATTTGACTGTACTACATAGGTCGGTTTGACCTGGGTTGAGGTGCTTTGTTTGATGGCTGCCGGCTGTGCTTGAGTTATAGCTGCTAAATTTGGTTTGTCCTGTGCAGTAGTGGATGCCGCCTGCTTGCGTGCCTGTTGTTCTGCATATTTTTTGACAAGTGGATCACTGGACACCATCTGATTTTCAGTGCTTGTCGGTGCAGAAACTTGCGCTGAGGCTGCATTTTTATTTGTTGGATCTACTGCAACTTCAGCTGGTTTTGTTTCAGCCTGAACTTTTGTCGCTGCAGCCTGTAAGTTGGGCGTTGCATCTGCTTGAGTCACCGCTGTGTTGACTGCTTTGGATGGAGTATTTACTGGCGTAGTGTTTACAGTACTAGCCTGCTGTGCACTATGACTTGTCGCTGCTACCGCAGTTTCGGTATTAAGTTTTGTTGGGCTTGCGACTTGAGCTGCAATACTCGATGTCGGCTCATGGGTCACAGCAGCTATCGCTGTTTTAGGAATCGAGCTGGCTGATAATGCAGGAGGTGCTGTGTTTTGTAAGGCTAACGGTTTTTCTGCCACAAACGAGGTGGCTGGTTTGGATGGGGCATTGGTATAGCGCGTACTCACCGGTAAGTTCAGAGCAATATCTTTTTCACTCACGACTACGACAGGCGCGAGGGGCTGTTCAGTCTGTTTCAGGCTGGCCTGTAACAAATCAGTTTTAGGTCTTAATGCAGTACGGATATGCTGTAGGCGTGCTGCATTGCCTTCCTTGATTTTTACAATGATATTTAATTCACGATCAGTGACCGGGCGCGACGAGGTAATGGTAATAACCCCAGTACCATTACTGTTGCGACGGGTGAAAAAATTCAAATGACCCGGTGGCTGATGCGATGCACCCATAGAAATCAGGTCTTCTGGCGAGGCTAAACTTACCTCAATTGGCAAGTTAATATCTGATTGACGGAAATTCATTTCCGCATAAAGCAATTCCCCAGGTGCAGACTGGATTTGTACCGGATCTACATTAATCGCATAAATATTTTGTGAAGCAACAATGGCTAAAATGGCAAGCTTTAATTTGTTATATACAGTCATCTGTGAGCTCAGTCATTATCGCATAGCGAAAATTATAGATTAACGGGATGTTTGTTTTTTGTAAAATACTTACGCAATAGTTACACAAAAAAGCCGATCAATAAAGATCGGCTTTGTGCTTTATTTCTTGACGGAAACTTAAGAGTTTTTATAGTCAATCAAGATGCGCAGCATACGGCGTAAAGGTTCTGCAGCACCCCAAAGTAACTGGTCACCTACTGTGAATGCACCTAGGTATTCTTTACCCATGTTCAGTTTACGCAGACGACCAACAGGTACAGTTAATGTACCAGTGACTGCAACAGGAGTCAGGTCAGTCATTGATGCTTCACGAGTGTTTGGCACAACTTTAGACCAGTCATTTGCATTTGCAATGATATCTTCGATCTCATCCAGTGGAACGTCTTTGCGAAGTTTCAGCGTTAATGCCTGAGAGTGACAACGCATTGCGCCGATACGTACACAGTGGCCATCAATCGGTACAATCTGCTGGTTACCCAAGATCTTGTTGGTTTCAGCCTGACCTTTCCATTCTTCTTTAGACTGGCCGCTTTCCAGCTGCTTGTCGATGTATGGAATCAGAGAACCCGCTAAAGGCACACCGAAGTTTGCAGACGGGAAGCCTTCGCCACGTTGCAATTCAGCAATTTTAGAATCAATGTCCAGAATTGGAGAACGTGGATCATCTAGCAAGTCTTTGGTATTGTTATATAAATAACCCATGCCAGTAATCAGCTCACGCATGTTTTGCGCGCCAGCACCCGAAGCTGCCTGATAAGTCATGGAAGTTGCCCATTCCACCAGATTGTTCTGGAACAGACCGCCTAAGCCCATCAACATCAGAGAAACGGTACAGTTACCGCCCACGAAAGTTTTGGTACCTTTGACCAGACCGTCTTTGATCACATGCATGTTCACCGGATCAAGTACGATGATTGCTTCATCATCCATACGCAGGGTAGATGCTGCATCAATCCAGTAGCCATCCCAGCCTTCAGCTTTCATTTTCGGGAAAACTTCAGTGGTGTAATCGCCACCTTGACAGGTAATAATGACATCCATTTGCTTCAGACTGTTAATGTCTGTTGCATCCATAAGTGCTGGGGCAGTCTTACCACCAAATGCAGGAGCTTCACCACCTGCATTACTGGTAGAAAAATAGAATGGCTCAAAATGAGCAAAATCATTCTCTTCAACCATACGTTGCATAAGGACGGAACCCACCATCCCGCGCCAACCGACCAGACCTACTTTCATGTCACTTTGCCTCGGTGCGTTAAAAAATCAAAAGGGATTCGAGTGTATCAAAAAGGGACGCGACTGCAAGAGCTACACAATCAAAACATCAATATTCTTGAGCGAAATATCTGCTTTATGATACATACAAAATTGATAAAGTAATTTTTCTTTTAGAAAAAATAATAACTTAGTAAAGAGTGTATCTTATGGTAGGGTTTATCCAGATCATGGCAATCGTGGTCATCTGGTTAAGTTTCTGGTCGCTGATTCCCCGAGATGAATGGTGGATTCGTGGTGCAGATTTTCCACGTTTACAGATTCTGGTTTTGGGCTTCATTGCCTTTGTTCTTTTTCTCCTGGTCGATCACCCGTGGACAGCCTTTAATCAGCTGCTTTTTGTTGGTCTGATCGCTGCTTTGGCGTATCAGCTGAAAATGGTCTTGCCTTATACCTTTGTTTGGAAAAAACAGGTCAAGCAGGTCAAGCAGGATCAGCTGGATCCGGATCGTCAGATTTCCCTGATTGTCTCTAATGTCCTTACGACCAATACTAAATATCATTTACTGATTGAACAGATCCAGACCCATCAGCCAGACTTGGTCTTAACGTTGGAAACCGATCAGGCATGGCAGGATGCATTGGCTGTCATTGAGCCAGATTATCCCTATCGGGTACCCGTACCTTTGGATAATCTGTATGGCATGCACCTGTACAGCAAACTTGAGCTGAGTGAGACTGAGGTTAAATTTATTTTGAGCGATGAAATTCCTTCGATTCATACCAAGGTGATGTTACGTTCCGGACAGCCGGTACAGCTCTATTGTCTGCATCCGAAGCCTCCAAGCCCAACTGAAGCCAAAGATTCAACCTTACGTGATGCGGAACTGCTGATTGTAGGGGATCAGATTAAAGATCTGGATGAAAGCAGCATCGTGATGGGAGATCTGAATGATGTGGCCTGGTCACGCACAACACGTTTATTCCAGCGTATTAGCGGTTTGCTTGATCCCCGTGTCGGTCGACGTTATGTGAATACTTTTCATGCCGATTATCCTTTATTGCGCTGGTCGCTTGACCATGTGTTTCACAGCACCGATTTCGCTCTGGTGCATATGGAGCGTTTAAAACACGTCGGATCAGATCATTTTCCAGTTTATCTGGTATTACAAACTGGCCGGGTATTTGAGCATCATCAGGAAGAGCTAGAAGAAACGGATCAGGATGATCAGGAAGCCAAAGAAGCAATTCAGGAAGGAATTGAAAAGGCAGAGAAAGAAGAGAAAAAGGTCACTGATAAGATTGCGATGGCTTATAAGAATGAGGAGAAATTCTTATAGTTTTAGCTGAAAAGTGTACGATATTGCTTACAGCAGTTTCCGCTTCTTGCGAATGGGCAGCACAGAGGAATCCACGTATTCTAAGCTCATCAGCACAGGGAGTCGAGAAAGGATATTCTCATAAGGAAGACGAAGCTGAATGAAAACATCATGGAAATGATGCTGAAAGGGAAATCACAACAACGAAGAAGCAATTATAACATATGAAAGCACAACCTCATTAACCCGGGTTTTACAGGATGTAGAACCCGGGTTAAATTATTTTTGGCTCATTTATTTATTATAATTAATTGATTATTAAAATAAAATTTAAATTAAAAAATGGATATTACCTGAATGGAAGTTATGATTTCCGATCATGATTCAGTCAATGAATCCGAAGTGCTACAGCTCTATCTTGTCAATCAATGGTCAGCTGCAGAAAAACCTCAATTGCTTTTAAAGGCTTTGCAGCATTCTCATAGTCTGGTGACGGCACGTATCAACGGTCGGCTGGTCGGCTTGGGAAATGCGATTTCAGATGGTTATCTGGTGGTGTATTTCCCACATTTATTGGTTCACCCGGAGGTGCAGCGACAGGGTATTGGTCGTCTGATCATGCAAGAAATGCTACAACGTTATTCAGGATTTCATCAGAAAATTCTGGTGGCTGATCAGCATGTCACTGAATTTTATAAAGCTCTAGGTTTTGAGCGTGCAGGGCATACAGAAGCAATGTGGATTTATCAGGGAACGGATCATTGATTTTTCTTGCCAATAATACCGTGCATATTGTCTCTAGTGCTTAATAGATTTTATCGTAGCCTTCAGGACGGGTCTTAAAGCGACGGTGAAACCACATATATTGCGTCGGTGCAATGCGCAACTGGCGTTCAATAATCAGATTTACCCGGGTTGCATCATCGATTTCATCCGCACTTGGCAAGTTCTCTACCGCCGGCTCGATCAGCACACAGTAGCGTGGATTTTTAATATCCCCAGCCCGGTAAAAATAGAGGGGAATTGCAGCAGCTTTGGTCATTTTGAGTAAGCGACGATGTGCAGTCACTGTGGCTGCAGGTACCCCAAAAAAGGGCGCCATTACACCCTGTTTTAAACCAAAATCCTGATCCGGACTGTACCAGATGGCATGGCCATTTTTCAGGTTACGCACCAGACCACGCATATCATCATGGTCAATCTGGTTGGCATAAATGGTGGCACGGCAACGGTAAATCAGCATATCAAGCAGGGGATTATTTTGTGGTCGATACACCACATCTGGCTCAAAATACTGTGCACATAAATAACCGCCGGCATCTAGCAAAGTCGAGTGGGTGCCGAGCAATAAAGCCCCTTTACCTTCTGCCTGAGCCTGCTGGATATGTTCCAGCCCTTCAATTTGTACCCGGCCTTTAAACCATTTTGGGCAATACCAGGCATTCAAGGTCTCAAATACACCGAGCATCTGGTCAATAAAGACCATACGGGCATTGTCCTGAACTTCTTGAGCTGACCATTCCGGGAAACAGACTTCCAGATTGCGAAGCGTGGTTTCACGGCGAGATTTCAAATATTTAAATGCCATCTGGCCGAGTAAATCTGCCAGACGATGCTGAATCGCCCAAGGTAAGATGGCCAGAATCATCAGAAATACAATACCCACCCAGATACCCCAGTATTGGGGTAACAGGAATGACCATTGAAATTCACCGGGTTTGTATTCTGGCGTTCGACTCATAAATTCAATATTTGAAATCAAAGATGTCAGCAGTGTAGCAGAAGAGCTTTTTGAAATAAAAAACTGCAAATTAAAAAAGCACCTGTACGAATACAGATGCTTAGTGACTAGGCGATTGAAAGATTAACCCTTGGTCATATTTTCCAGTTCGTCCCAACGTTCCATTTTTTCCAGCAAAATCTCATCAATTTCGCCTAAACGTTCAGATGCTTTAGTCGCTGCTGCGGCATCTGTGACAAACCAGGAACCATCCGCCAGTTTATCGGAAAGTTCAGCTTGTTCTTTTTCCAGTGCTTCAATTTCAGCCGGTAACATTTCCAGTTCACGCTGATCTTTATAGCTGAGTTTTTTCTTCGGAGCCGGTGCTGCAGGTGTAACCGCTGCTTCGGCTTTGGCCTGAGCTTTTTTGACAGCCATTTTCTGGTCAACCACAGTCTGATCTGGACGTTGTTCCAGATAATCCTGATAGCCACCGACATATTCATCAATATTGCCTTTGCCATCAAAGACCCAGGTTGATGTGACGACGTTGTCCATAAAAGCACGGTCATGCGAGATCAGTAGCAGGGTGCCTTTGTATTCCGCCAGCATTTCTTCCAGCAGTTCCAGCGTCACCATATCCAGATCGTTGGTCGGTTCATCCATCACGATCAGGTTTGATGGTTTCAGTAACAGCTTAGCCAGCAGAATACGGTTACGTTCACCGCCAGATAGAGCTTTAACTGGCGTACGCGCACGTTCTGGCGAGAACAGAAAGTCTTGCAGATAGCTGTAGATATGACGACGTTGACCATTTACATCGACATGATCCGAACCTTCCGAAACGTTATCTTTAACTGATTTTTCCAGATCCAGCACATTACGTAGCTGGTCAAAATAAGCAATTTCCAGCTGGGTTCCGGTTTTGACTGTACCGCCATGCTCGATTTCTCCCAGAATGGCTTTGATCAGTGTAGTTTTACCGACACCATTATCACCCACCAGACCGATCCGATCGCCACGCATTACCAGCGCCGAGAAATCATTAATGATCGGTGCATTGTCACCAAACTTCACGCTGAGATGTTCAATCTCGAACACCACTTTACCTGAACGTTGGGCCTCCTGAGTCGACATGTTGACTTTACCCTGCTGGAAGCGGCGTGCTTTAGACTCTTCACGCAATTCTTTTAGAGCACGGACACGACCTTCGTTACGGGTACGGCGCGCTTTAATGCCTTGACGAATCCAGGCTTCTTCTTCAGCCAGTTTTTTCTCGAACAGGGCATTTTGCTTTTCTTCTGCTTCTAGCTGCTGAGCTTTCAGGTCGAGGTAACGTGAATAGTTGCCTTCATAGCTACGCAAAATACCACGGTCTAGTTCGACAATACGGGTCGCAATACTGTCCACAAAGGCACGGTCATGCGAAATAAATAGTAAGGTCAGATTGTTTTGCTCGAGCAGGAATTTTTCCAGCCATTCAATACTTTCGACATCCAGATGGTTGGTCGGTTCGTCGAGTAACAGCACATCAGGTTGGGTGAGTAAGGCACGTGCCAACAGAACACGGCGCTTACGACCGCCAGATAAATCGGCCAGATCCGCTTCCGGATCCAGTCCCATTTTACTCAGGATTGAGTTGACCTTAGTTTCTAAAGCCCAGCCATCCAGCTGGTCCATCTGATGCTGCAAATGTCCCATACGGTCGCAGGCTTCCATATCACCGAGCACGCAAGCTTCACTGGCTTCATGATAGGCACGCAATACTTCTGAAGCTTCACCAGCGCCGTCGGCAACAATATCTGCAACCTTGCCAGAATCCATCGGCACGTCTTGGGCCAGCATGGAAATGGTGATGCCATTTTGTAACGAAACTTCACCACTATCCGGGAGTAAACTTCCTTCAATCAGTTTAAGTAAGGTAGACTTACCCTCACCATTACGGCCAATCAAACATACTCGTTCACCGCGTTCCAAATTAAAGTTGGCGCCGTCGAGCAAGGCAGGTCCGCCAAATGCCAGTTGGACATCCCTTAAAGTAATATAGGCCATAATGTTAATGTTTCCTGAAATCCCAAATGAGGACTTAAAATGACTAAACAACAAAATCTAAATGATCAGGCGTCATTTTCCGCACCCATTGAAGATTTGCAAGTGCGAATTGCATTTTTAGATGATTTAGTTGAACAGTTGAATCAACAGGTCACTCGCCAGAATCTGGAAATTGCCGATTTAAAAAAACAAATGCAGTTGTTATATCAACGTGTTGAGTCTGCAGATTTGTCCGAAGGAATTGATGCTTTTGATCCGGTCACCAACCGTCCACCGCATTATTAATTTACAAATAATTTTAAAAAAGAAAGCAAAAAAAGCCCTCCAGGCGCGAGGGTTTTCTTTTAAGCTGGTGAAGCTCGATAAACCTAAACCAAGTCACCATTTTTATTCCGTCCAAGATGATCTTTAAAATCTAAATATCGTCATGGAAGGTGGAAACTATTTGACCTTTCACACACTTCCTACTCTAATAGTATTTTCTAGCTCAGTTTTTAATCTTGCCTTATGCGCCAAAAAGTTGTCCTTCTTGATCTCGAAAATAACTTTCCTACAGCCAAGCTGTTACGTGACATCGTTGAACATTATCCGACCTTGTATCTGTTTAACTGTGCCGGAAAATTCGAGTTTGCTCTAGAAGAACTAACTGAGTTGGCCAGCTGGATCAGCAGTGGACAAATTATCATTCTGGATGTCCCGGAAGCAGAGCATAAGGAATATGAATATGCCGTGATTGTGGGTCAGCTAATGGCTTTGCTAGAAGCAGATACTCATGTCGAGCTGATTTCAGCCATGGATAACAGTGAAATGCTAATGCAGATGCTACAGGCTTCAGATATTGATTGCAGCCTGATTCAGGTGTTGCCAGAGAATGCATCCACAGAGACTCAAGATAAACCTAAAATCCAGTTGCCGAGTATTGAAGCCATTAAAGCAAAACCAGCTTTGCAGCTAGTGAAAAAATATTGTGATGCGCTCGGCAAGATGAGTGGCAAACCGACCACGCTCGAAACCTTAAAAAATTCTGTCACCAATATTCTGCAAGTTTTACCAGGCAAAGCGCAGCATGTAGTTGGCATGCTGATTAATCTGAAAATAGTCAAACGCTATGACGAGCAGATCAGTTTCCGTAAAAAAGTGCTGAAACAGTGGATGCAGCTGGATATCAATGACAACCAACCTGCTGAAAAACCAGCTTTGGATCAGGTGGTCTCGAAGCTTAATCCTGAAGAGCCTGTTGTTGCACCTGCTCAATCTCCAATTCAGTCTGCCCAGCAAGATCTGTTCAAAAACTTTAATAAAATTGATCCGGTACAGCTCGAAGTTGCGCGCAAGCTGCGCGAATTACAGGGAAATAAGCCTAAAGATATTTATGAATTACGTGATTTGCTCGAGCAGTTATTTCCAAAGTCAGATGTCCGTCTTTTACTTAAAGAATTGATTGAAAAAGGATATATTTATTGGAATGGTCACGAAGTGTTATATAGTCATGAGATGTTTCTGAATTAGAATAATCTCATGAGGGCATATGAAAAAAATACTGTTACTGGATATTGAAAATCAGCCTAAAACAGAAAATGAGTTACTCAGCCTACTCAAATCTTATGCCCTCGTTTATCTGGTTTATGCAAAATCACCTGTAGCCTTGAGTCTGGATGGATTGCAAAATTTGTCTGATCATGTAGTTCAAAAACGTCTGGTTCTCATTAAAATGCCAAAAACCGGACCTGATGCTGCTGATTTTGGCTTGGCATTTGTAGCCGGGCAGTTGTCTGTACAAATGCAGGCATCTGAAGCTGAATTTGATATCATGTCGAATGATAAGAAATTTGAATATATTGTCGATTTACTCAAAGTCATGGGGTTTCAGGCACAACAGAAGAAAAAAGAAATTCAGTCCACATGTTCCACTAAATTATCTTTAGAGCACATTCATCCAGAAAAAGCTGAATTCAAACTGCTTTTCGCTGCGGTTAAACTGTTAGTGAAAAATCAGCCCAAACAATTTAACTCTCTCAACAATGCCTTAAAGTCCTGGCTAAAAGGCACTTCTGCCACTATCAAGCAGGTCATTGGCCAGTTAAAAAATTATCAGCTGATTCGGATTCAGGATCAAAAAGTAAGTTATGAGCTAAACCGGATGCGCGAACTGTTAAAACTGGAAGCGCTCAAACAATCGAAACCAGTAGCCATTACTTTACCAAGTATTGCTGATATTCAGTTAAAACCTCATTTACAGCGGGTCAAAATCTATAGTGATTATCTGGCGAAGAGTGGAAGTAGCCGTCCGGCCAAAACAGCAAGTTTATTAAATTCAGTACGCTCAATCTTAGGCTTAGAACACCAGCAAGCAGCGCAAGATTTCATTCAGGTTTTAAAGAAGCAGGATATTTTCAAACAGGACAATACCAAGCTGATTTATAACAGCCAGCTCATACAGGCTTGGGCCAATCTGGATGAGTCCTGCCTGATTCCAATGGCGATACAAGCGCATATCATCAATCAGCCAAAAACTGAAATCTTATCTTAAAACAAAGACGTAAAAGTAATAAGTACAGAGAATAAAATAGTATTTCGCAAGCGGTGCTTGCCTTTTATAGCGGGCTTATGCAAATCTAATATAAGAACATAAAGGTTGAACTATGGAAAATACCGGAATCTGGGTGGCAGTTGTCATCATCGTTTTCGTACTGGGGTCTATTTTTGGTCTGCGTGTGAGTCCTAGAGAAAAGGCATTAGGACTCATGCGTGATAAAGCCCGCAAGATGGGCTTACATCCACGTCTGGTGGTTGCACCTGACTGGACTAATATTCCCAAGGTGACTGAAAGTCGTGCCAGTATGGTGGCCTATTATAGTGTGCTGCTTCCAGATGCCCGTTTACCGCTGATGCGTGCCCGCGTGGTTGATAACAAACTTGAACTGGTGCATGGGGATGACAAATTTAAAGATTTTCCCATTGCATTAAAGGGCATTTATGCTATTGATATGCAGGCAAACTGTGTAGGACTCTATTGGGATGAAGAATCTGACCTTAGAGCCACGCAACTTGATGACATCAAGGCACTATTACATTCTTTGGCTGAACTTTAATTTTAGAAATAAACAGGATTAAACGGTTAATATGGCGAACGCTCCTCGGTCCACATCAAAAAGCAGCACGGCGAAGTCTTCCGACGCTGGAAGTAAACGTGCCTTGGTGATTGTGGAGTCGCCTGCAAAAGCGAAAACAATCAACAAGTATCTCGGTTCAAACTACATCGTGAAATCTTCGGTGGGTCATGTGCGTGACTTGCCGACGGGCGGCTCTGCGAAAACTGCAGAGAAAAAACCGGTGACCCGAACCAAGCTGACTGAAGCAGAAAAAGCAGAAAAATCACAGCAGGCGTTGATTAACCGGATGGGTGTCGATCCAGAACATGACTGGAAAGCCAAATATGAAGTCCTTCCGGGCAAGGAAGGCGTAGTCGCTGAACTGAAAAAACTGGCATCGCAAGTCGATGAAGTCTATCTCGCAACGGATTTGGACCGTGAAGGGGAAGCGATTGCCTGGCACTTAAAAGAAGTGATCGGCGGTGATGATTCGCGCTACCAGCGTGTGGTCTTTAACGAAATTACCAAAAATGCCATTCAGGAAGCGTTTAAACAGCCCTCACGTCTAGATACCAATAAGGTCAATGCCCAGCAGGCGCGCCGTTTCCTGGACCGTGTCGTCGGCTTCATGATTTCGCCACTGCTATGGGAAAAAATTGCCCGTGGTCTGTCTGCGGGGCGTGTACAGTCTGTCGCTGTAAAGCTGGTCGTAGAACGTGAACGTGAAATTCGTAAGTTCATTCCTGAAGAATACTGGCAGGTTTTTGCAGATACCAAATCCAAGAAAGATGATATTCGTCTGGAAGCGGTCAAGCAAAATGGCAAGACTTTAAAGCTGCATAATAAAGCTGAAACAGATGCTTTACTGAATCTGATCAAAGACGCCGAATATAAAGTTATTAGCCGTGAAGATAAACCGACCAAGGTCAATCCAAGCGCGCCGTATATCACGTCCACCTTGCAACAGGCCGCAAGTACCCGTCTAGGTTTCTCGGTGAAGAAAACCATGATGCTGGCACAGCGCCTGTATGAAGCTGGTTTCATTACCTATATGCGTACTGACTCCACCTTCCTGAGTGATGATGCAGTCAACATGGTGCGCGGTCATATCGAATCTGAATATGGCGAGAAATATCTGCCAGCCAAGCCGAACCGTTATGGTAATAAAGCTGGCGCGCAGGAAGCCCACGAAGCCATTCGTCCATCTAATGTCGCGCTGAAAGGCGATAGTCTGGCTGGAGTGGAACGTGATGCACAGCGTCTGTATGACCTGATCTGGCGTCAGTTTGTAGCTTGTCAGATGACACCAGTAGAATATTTATCATCGACTATTTTAGTGGATGCGAATGGTGTTGAACTGAAAGCCAAAGGTCGTACCCTAGTATTTGATGGTTTCACCAAAGTTCGTGGCCAGAACAAATCTGATGATGATGTACTGTTACCGGCAGTGAAAGTGGGCGAAGTACTGAAACTGGAAAAACTTGATCCATCTCAGCATTTTACCAAGCCACCGGCACGTTTTACTGAAGCATCTTTAGTCAAAGAGCTTGAGAAAAAAGGTATTGGTCGTCCTTCGACTTATGCCGCCATTATCTCGACCATTCAAGATCGTGGTTACGTAAAACTGGAAAACCGTCGTCTCTTTGCTGAGAAGATGGGTGAGATCGTCACCGATCGTCTGGATGAAAGTTTCAATAACCTGATGAACTACGACTTTACTGCAGACCTTGAAGGTCAGCTGGATAAAGTGGCAGATGGTGAACGCAACTGGAAAGATCTGTTAGACAGCTTCTATGGTGATTTCAAGAAACGTCTGACCAATGCTCAGGGTGAAAACGGCATGCGCCGTAATCAGCCTGTAGAAGTTGAAGCAGTCCATTGTAAAGAATGTGACCGTCCGATGCAGATCCGTACCGGCACAACGGGTGTATTCCTGGGCTGTTCGGGTTATAACCTGCCACCGAAAGAACGTTGTAAAGGTACATTGAACCTGACTCCGGTTGAATCTCTGGCAGCATTATCTGATGATGATGCAGCAGAAACTGCGGATCTGATGTCGAAAAAACGTTGTCCAGTCTGTGGCACTGCGATGGACAGCTATGTGATTGATGGTGGCCGTAAGCTGCATATCTGTGGGAATAACCCGGACTGCGCTGGTTATGAGCTGGAAGAAGGCGAGTTCAAGATCAAGGGTTATGATGGCCCAACCATTCCATGTGACAAATGTGATGGTGAAATGCAGCTGAAAACCGGTCGTTTTGGTCCATATTTTGCCTGCACCAGCTGTGAAAACACCCGTAAAGTCCTGAAGAATGGTCAGCCTGCGCCTCCGCGTGTTGATCCGATCAAGATGGAACACTTGCGTTCAACCAAGCATGACGATTTCTTTGTTCTGCGTGATGGCGCAGCCGGTCTGTTCCTGGCCGCCAGCAAGTTCCCGAAAGTCCGTGAAACGCGCGCACCGAAGGTCGCAGAACTGCGTACTGTGGCGGATCAGCTAGATCCAAAATATCAGTTTATTTTGCAGGCACCAGATGTGGACCCTGAAGGAAATCCAACCTTGGTGAAATTCAGCCGTAAGAACCAGTCTCAATATATTGGTTCGGAAACCCCTGAAGGCAAGCAAACCAAATGGTCGCTGGTCTATCAGGATGGCAAATGGGTTGAGGCCTAAGCTATAAGACATCAAGAAAATGCTGACGAAAGTCGGCATTTTTTTATGACTAAGTATTTTTGATCAACACAGTTCTAGGATATTCTAGGCGTTAAATAATAAAAGATTAAAATAGGAATCATGCATGACTTGGCTAGATAAATTCCTGTTCTTAAGTATCGGATTAGGATCTATCCTCTATTTCATGCTTGGAAAGATTAATGAAATGGGTATTCCTATGGATCGGGGAATGATGATTATTTTGGTGATTATTATGTCGCTGGTTACTTTGAGCTGTGTTTTATATCTACGCTCTGAAGATCAAAAAACGAAACAAAAATAACTTTTAAATAAACTCTCTATTGGCATGTTCATATGTGGAAAAAAATCCGAATCCTGATTTTATTGATGATTTTATTTGTGGTGGCAATTAACGCTTATCGGGATCAGAATCAGGACTGGAACAAACCAATCTTTGTTCTGTTGCATCCGATCAATGCAGATGGATTGGCAACCACACAGCAATATATCCAGCAATTATCTGCTCAGGATCTAAAAGGGACACAAGAATATCTGGAAAAAGCGGCCCAGCAGTACCGTGGACAGCCTACTTATTTTTATTTTAATCTGGGACGTGAACTCAAAGAATTGCCGCCTAAAGTGCCGGAGCAGGCCTCCTTACTTGGCACCATTTTATGGAGTCTAAAATTCCGTTTCTATGCCTGGCAACAGCAGCAAGGTTCAGATCCTTCCTCGAACGTTACTCTCTTTTTAAATTATTATGATCCTGTACACACCCAGCAGTTAAAGCATTCAACAGCTCTGCAAAAAGGCCGGATTGGTTCAGTTAATCTATTTGCTTCAAGCAGACAGTCTGACCAGAATAAAATTGTTCTGGTACATGAATTACTGCATGCCTTTGGTGCTTCAGATAAATATGATCTCGCCACAGGCCAGCCGATATATCCCGTGGGTTATGCCAATCCGAATCAGCAGCCTTTATTTCCCCAAACTAAAGCTGAGCTGATGGCGGGTCACATTCCAGTATCGCAAAGCACCAGTAAAATGCCGGAATCTTTAAATCAGACCCTGATTAATGAAATCACGGCAATTGAACTTGGCTGGAAAAAATAATTAACAAAGTGCTGAATAAACTGGCATAACTTACTATTTTTATAGATAAACTCAGTGAGTTTCTAACAAATTTCTCCATGATTTAAGAGCATAATCAAAGTTATAGCCAATGACTTGAGAAGAATATGAAGACTGTTGGAAATGATCTGGTTCGGCATCAATTGCATGAAAACCGTAAATGGTATTTAGGCCTGGGTGCCTTATTAGTGTTATTTGGAATCGTACTGTTAGCATCACTGCCTTTTGCCACCTTATCCGTAGTATTCCTGTTTGGGGTCCTGATGATGATAGGTGGAGTAGTTCATCTGATCGCCGGGATTAAAATCTTCGATGGGGCATTTCGCTGGCTCTGGCTGCTATTCGGTATCATCTATTTTATTGCGGGCTATTATGCCTTTAGCACGCCAGCGAAAACTGCGATTGTACTGACCCATCTGCTTGCGATTGCTTTGATTGTGGCGGGAATAATTCGCGTCTTCAATGCTTTTATCTTTAAAGCATTCCGCGGCTGGGGCTGGACTTTATTTTCCGGAATTTTGACTTTAGTTACAGGTATCCTGATTCTATTGTCACCGAATGCACCGTTCTGGGTTCTAGGTGCTTTTCTGGCAATCGATATTTTGTTCCAAGGAATTAACTATCTGACTTTGGCTTCCTATATCAAGCATCGTGTGCCAAAAAGCTCCGCAGATCTTTAAGTAAGACCAGTATAAAAAAGAGCGCGAATCAGCGCTCTTTTTTTATTGGCATATTCAGCTTTGCCTGTAAGATGGGTATGCATTTCAAATTAGTATAAAACCTATCACGCGGCCGATCATATTCATGAAAACCTTTGTTCTAGCTCCAGATTCTTTTAAGGAAAGTATGACTGCCGAGCAGGCTTGTCAGGCGATGCAGCGTGGTATTTTGCAGGTCTTTCCGGATGCAAATTGTATCACTGTACCAATGGCAGATGGTGGTGAGGGAACTGTAGATGCATTAATTTCAAGCCTAAAGGGTGAACGAGTAACGTGCCAAGTCACCGGACCATTAGCCAGTCAGTCGATCGAAACTTACTTTGGCTTGGTTGATGCTGGTCAGACCGTAGTGATTGAAATGGCCAAGGCAAACGGGATTCATCTGCTCGAAGTTGCTCGGCGTAATCCTATGCTGACTTCAACCTATGGGACGGGTGAAATGATCAAGCAAGCACTGGATCTTGGTGTAAAGAAAATCATTATTGGACTTGGTGGCAGTATCACTAATGATGGTGGTTCCGGGATGGCGCAAGCATTGGGTGTGCAGTTTTTTAATGCTACAGGTGGAGTCATGCAGGTCTGTGGCGGTAATCTCAACCAGATTGATCGAATTGATTTTTCTCGCTTAGACTCCCGGTTAAAAAATACAGAAATCCTAATCGCTTCAGATGTGAATAATCCACTCTGTGGACCGAATGGTGCTTCAGTGATCTTTGGGCCGCAGAAAGGTGCAACATCGGAAATGGTGCAACAACTGGATCGAAATCTAAGACATTTTGCTGATCTGGTTGAAACAAGCTTAGATATTTCTTTTAAAAACTTTCCCGGCGCAGGGGCAGCCGGTGGGTTAGGTTTTGGGTTGATGGCGTTTGCAGGAGCAAAGCTGCAATCCGGTGTAGCGTTAATTATGGAACAAAATAGGCTAGCAGAAAAAATTGCAGATGCAGATTATGTTTTCACTGGCGAGGGCAAGATTGATCATCAGACTGCTTTAGGAAAAACCCCGTTTGGCGTAGCTCAGGTCGCCCAGCAATTGAATAAACCGGTAATTGCGTTTGCAGGTTTGGTCGGTGAGGGGATTGAGTCACTGTATCAGGCCGGATTTAGTCAGATTTTCGGAATTAATCCACCAGATTGTTTATTGGAAGATGCCTTAAAGAATGCAGAAATCAATCTGGAAAAAGCGGTGGTTCAAACTGTTCAAAATATTCAGGAACAGGATGTTTGAGTAAGATGTTCATTGCCACAAAAGCTTTATAAAAAGATAAATATAAACGCGTAAGCAGATTTTACTTTTCAGGGATGAGAATCCTCAAAATATATTTTGATTTCGCAAGGTAACAAAAATTCTTTGCTGGATTTAGGGTATATCCCTATACCTCAATCCAGCGGAAGGCATCTATGCCGTCAACCCTATAGCTCATTAAGAATAAAAGTTCGGTCTGTTTCAGAGCAGCTCAAAGCTATAATAAGAGTGATCTGTTAAACTACACCTATCCACAAATTGATGAGTGACCATGAGTTTAGCCTCCCTGATTGATGAACTGAATCCGCAACAAAAGCAAGCTGCGACGACAGAAGCAAAGCACAGTTTGGTTTTGGCTGGGGCAGGCTGTGGCAAGACCAAAACTATCGTGGCACGTGCAGCTTATCTGATTGATCAAGGCGTACCAGCGAATCAGATTCAGATTCTGACCTTTACTCGTCGTGCGGCGAGTGAAATCGTGGCACGGGTGGAACTGGCACTCGGTGAACAGGCCAAAGGCTTACGTGCATCTACGTTTCATACCTTCTGTATGTATCTGCTGCGCCGGATTCCAAAGGCTTTTGGTCTGGAACAGTTTTCAATTATTGACCGTGATGATCAGCTGATGATGTTCCGCCTGATTCGCGGGCGTGATGACAAGAAAAATCCGAATTATCTGCCGAAGCCACAGGAACTCTGTGACCTATATTCCTTTGCGCGGAATACCCGGCAAAAACTGAGTCTGGCTTTGGAGAAACAGATGCCGGAATATCTGGCGCTGAAAGACCAGATTGCCGACATCATGAAAGAATATGAAGCGCGTAAGCGTGCGCGTAGTTTTCTGGATTATGACGATATCCTCGCTGTGGTGGCGACTGCTTTGGCACAGTCTGAAGGTCTGGTGGACTATGTGGCTTCGATCTGTCGGCATATGCTGGTGGATGAAATGCAGGATACTAACCCACTGCAATGGGCATTACTCGAACCTCTCAAAGAACATATTAGCCTGTTCTGTGTTGGAGATGATGCGCAGTCAATTTATGGTTTCCGTGGTGCTGATTTTGAAAATATTCATCATTTCAAAGAGCGTGTCCCTGATGCCCAGATTTTTAAATTAGAAAAGAATTATCGTTCAACCCAGGAAATTCTGGACTTGTCCAACTGGCTGCTGGATCAATCCGAAATCAAATATGATAAGCGTCTGGATGCGCATCGCGGTGAAGGCATCAAGCCAAAGATGCATATTTTCCCGAATGAGTTTGATGAAGCCAAATGGATCGCGATTGATATTAAAGAGCGCCACTATCTGCAAGGCAGCAAATGGTCCGATCATATGGTGCTGGTACGTTCCAGTTATGCAGCGCGACATATTGAAGCAGCCTGTATCGCGGCCAATGTTCCGTATCGATTCATCGGCGGGATGAAACTGTTAGAAACTGCACATGTAAAAGATCTGCTCAGCCTGTTGCGTGTGGTTGCCAATCCGCTGGACGATATTGCCTGGATGCGTTTTTTAACGTTGTGGAATGGCGTCGGTGATGTGGGTGCCAGCAAACTGTCTCAACAACTTTTAGCTGAGCCAGAGATGGAAAAGATTGCCGACAAGCTAGAAAAATTCGGCAAGATTCCGCTAGAAACTATTCTGATCATGAAACAAATGGCGGTACTCAAAACCGAAGTACAGGCTTGTGTTGGTTTGGCGGTACAGGCGATTGAAGCACAACTGGCCGAGAACTATAAGAAAGACTGGAGCCGCCGTCAGGGGGATTTCGAATTGGTAAAACAGCTGGCTTCCAAGCATGCACAAGTGAGTGAATTTCTGGAAGAGTATGTGCTCGATCCGGTCTCTATTTCCGAAATTGAACGCCAGTCGGATACAGATGTGGTGACCCTCATTACCATTCACTCGGCCAAGGGTACGGAACAGAAAGTCTGTTATGTGGCCAATGTCACGCCGGGACAATATCCGCATGCACGGGCGCAAGGGGATTTCGATGATGTCGAGGAAGAGCGTCGTGTGCTATATGTAGCTTTGACCCGTGCACAGAATGAACTGATTCTGACCAAGCAAAACCTGAATCACTGGGCACGTGAAACGGTGGATGAGCAGGGGCGTAAAATTGAAAGCTATTTTCTCAATGATTTGACCCGCAATTTATGTGTCACAGAAACCCATTACAAAACCCGTCAACAGACTGTGAAAAGTGCTTTAATTGAGCGCCAGTCGATTAATTTAGATTTTGGGATTGATCTCGATTAAACTATCCCTTCTGGGTTTGACGCAAAAAGTAGGGTAGGCACGTGCTTTTTGATTATTTTTGCCTATCTTCTTAAGGTTATCCGATGAAAATTTTAGTTCGTAACTTGGCACGTACAGTAACAGAAGCTGAATTGCTGACCCTGTTCCAACAGTACGGTACTGTTGAATCTTGTGCGCTAGTCATGGATGCAGAAACAGGCAAGTCTAAAGGTTTTGCTTTCGTAGAAATGCCACATGGCCGTGAAGCTGTTAAAGCAATTAAAGGTTTAAATACACTGCGCCTGCATGGTCAGGGGATTCGTGTGAAGCAAGCTGAAGAAAAGCCACAGGCTTAAATAACAGCTGATAAAAAGAGCATGTGTGATGCTCTTTTTTTTGCCTTTAAAAAGGCTTGGATTTTTTACTGAAGGGTAAATATCAGCAGTCTGAAGTATCAAGATCATGCAGAATAGAGCGGCAGCGTAGACAATCTTGCATTGCGTAATACGAGCGGACGTTTTACTTTATAAGAGCCAAAATTTGTTTTAATGCTTAGGAAATCTCGATGACACGAGTTGCTCGCTATCATGCGGACCGTACCAATCAAAAACTTTATTTCGCCCGTCTGGCCTGTCAGCAGGCTGAACAGACTGATCATGTGCAGCAGGCACAAGCTTATCGTGAAGCTGCTGTATTCCATCTGCATGGGGCACTGCTGGCCTTTTTACAGGAACTGGTACGTTATTACCGTCTGAATGACCTGAACCCGACGCTGAAATCGATTGAAGAGCTCATGGCGGCTAAGGGTCAGGTGTCACCTGAAGTGACCGTATTACAGCATTTATCCAAAGATGGTTTTTTGGCTGAACTGAAACGTGCTTACCGTCTCTGCCAATATGCGCCAGAGCCAAGTTCGCCACAACCCGAAGACGAAACTTCTTCAAATCTCATCATTAAAGTCACACAGACACCACAAGCCTGGTTACCTGATACTGCTATATTACGAGAATGGCATCGTGACCTGACGCAGCTTATTGATGGTTTTCGTAATGAGATGGTTGAATTTTAATCTGATCAGCTGTACTTGAAATTGCGATTATTAACCCTATATCAATTACTCTAATGATGCAAAGTGCAATCGCTCTTTGCCACCATGTTGAACATGGAGGATTTATGTCTATAGAACAGTTGAAAGATTTATTTGGTAATCAAGACGCGATTTTGGAACTCGTTCAACTTGAAGGTGGCGCGTTGGCATTACGAAATGCGGGCTCAAAAAAACAGCCATTAGTCATGATTCAGTTTAATGACGAGGTGAAAGCCCTGTTGGGTGATCAAACGCCTGTGATTGCACAACACATGATTCAGGCCGCTTTATATGGTTTGCTGGAACAGCAGGTCAATGAATGGCAAGCTGAAGTTGTGGATGAAGAGCCCAAATATATGAGCTAAATTGCCTACCCTGGCGAGCAGGAAAGCACACTTGAAGTGTGCTTTTTTTGTGTTTATAAAATGAAAAAAATAGAGAATAAGAGAAAAAATTAAGTCTATTAAACAGAAAAGTAATCTGAAATTTTATGGTTTGTCGAGGTGATAAATTCCAGTCCAATCAATAAAAAAGAAGTTGCCAATTTTGACAACTTCTTTAATGAATCAGCCTGAATAATGCGTAGGTGGATGGTTATGTGCAATCTCGATCTGGTTCAAAATATGATTGCTCATATTTCTCGCCATTTCCTCTTTGGCATAGTACACCTCGCCAATATTGTCACGGCGAATCACTTCGGCTTCTTCCTTGCTTTCCGAACATAGCAGGATCTGAATAGCAGGGTTTAGGGTCTTGGCAATATCCACGATTTTATGGATATCAATAATATCCATCGGTGAGATCACCAATAGACGTGCATGCTGAATGTGAGCCTGAATCAACACACCGGGTTCAGTTGCGACACCAGAAACTGCCGCAATGCCTTTTTTACGCAAGTTCTCTACGATCTCACGGTTTTCTTCGGCAATGACTACCTTAATATCTTGCTCCATTAGAGATAAGGTAATTCGACGACCGACTTCACCATGCCCCACAATCACCACCTGATCACGCAGATAGTCCTGCGAGACCTCATCCGGTAGCATGGCAAGCGGATCACCACTACGCTCCAATAAGCGCGCCAGAGACGAACGTTCGCGGATCCATTTTTGTACCGGTTCTACTGCCGAGAAAATAAACGAGTTCAGGGTAATCGAAATCAGGGCACCCGCCAGAATCAGGTTTTGTCCATCGAGTGACAATAGATTTAGCGATACACCAAGTGCGGCCAGAATAAAAGAGAATTCACCGATTTGTGCCAGAGATGCACTGACGGTGAGTGCCGTATTGATTGGGTAGCGGAAGAACAGCACCAGTGCCATCGCTGCGATGGTTTTACCAATCATGATAATGCCGAGTACAGCCAATACATGAAGCGGCTGATCCATCAGAATACGCGGATCAAACAGCATACCGACGGACACAAAGAACAGAATCGAGAAGATTTCACGCAGCGGTAAGGTTTCTTCTTCGGCACGGTGGCTGAAGTCAGACTCTTTCACTACCATCCCGGCAAAGAACGCACCGAGTGCCATGGATACGCCAAAGACCTTATAAGCCCCAAAGGCAATCGATACGGCTGCAGCTACGACGGTTAAGGTAAACAGCTCACGTGAGCCTAAACGTGCCACCACCTGCATGATCATTGGCACTAAACGTTTACCAATAATCAGCATGAAAGCAATAAAGCCGGCTACTTTGAGCAAGGTAATGCCTAAGGTAATCCAGACATTCTGATCGCTACTACTACCTTCCAGTGCCTGACCACCGAGCAATACTGCGGTTGCAGGTAGCAATACCAATGCCAGAACCATGACAAGGTCTTCAACCAGAAGCCAGCCGACTGCAATTTTCCCGTTAATGGATTCAAGCAGGCCACGATCGCCCAAGGCTTTGAGAAGTACAACAGTACTGGCACAAGACAGGCTTAAACCAAAGATCAGGGCAGAGCCGAAATTCCAGCCCCAGAGCATAGAGACCCCGACTCCGAGCAGTGTCGCGACTGCAATCTGCAAGACCGCACCCGGCAAGGCAATACGCCTGACCTGCATCAGGTCATTCAGAGAAAAGTGCATCCCGACACCAAACATCAGGAACATGACGCCAAGTTCGGCCAGCTGGTTCGCCAGATGCACATCTCCGACCACGCCTGGGGTGTTCGGGCTAATCAGAATCCCGGCAACCAGATAACCAATCAGTGGGGGAAGGCGTAGACGTGCAGCGATATAGCCAAAAACCAAGGCCAAGCCAAAACCGACAGCTAACAGGATAATGAGCTCTACGTCATGTGGCACTAAACACTCCTTTAAAATAAATTTTATGAAATTTCAGTTTTTTATGGGAAATAAGCACAGAAAATGCCAGAAGAAACAGAAAGTTTATCAAGCCGCATAAAAAAAATGCAAAAAAAAACGACCGGGAAGGTCGCTTTTTTCAAAAAACTAAAATTATTTGATTTTAGCTTCTTTGAAGATTACGTGTTGACGGATTTTTGGATCAAATTTTTTGATTTCCATTTTTTCCGGCATAGTACGTTTGTTCTTAGTAGTGGTATAGAAATAACCTGTACCAGCTGAAGAAACTAAGCGAATCTTATCACGCATTGTCCTGACTCCTTACTTAGATCTTTTGACCTTGAGCACGAAGGTCAGCAACAACCTTTTCAATGCCCAATTTGTCGATAATACGCATACCTTTAGTGGTTAAACGAAGACGTACAAAACGTTTTTCGCTTTCTAACCAGAAACGGTGGTGGTGCAGGTTCGGCTCGAACCGGCGCTTAGTTTTGTTGTTGGCGTGTGAGACGTTGTTACCAACGACTGGACGCTTGCCGGTAACTTGGCAAACCTTAGACATGGTGTAACTCCATTGATTTAGCCAACAGCAAATCTGTATGGCCAGTCAAAAATAAACGGATTGAATTCATTCAAGGGGCGTTTTATATCAAAAATGCGCTTAAAAGACAAGCGATTTTGTCTAAAACGAAGCATGAGCCCGTGTGATAGCTCATGCCTTGATCATTTATCGAAGAAGTGTCTTCGAAATCAGCTTATGGATCGGCTTATTAAACGGAGGCAGAATGTATTTCAAGCTATACAGCTTAGGATTCGACATTACAGACCGTTCATGCGACAAACTGAAGAAGCCTTCTGGCCCATGATATTTACCCATACCGGAAGCACCGACACCACCAAATGGCAGGTCATCCTGTGCGACATGGGTTAATACAGTGTTTTGCCCGAAATGCCCTGAATGGGTACGCTGTGCGACATAATCAGCACGCGCCTGATCAAAGTCGAAATAGTATAATGCAAGTGGACGCGGACGGCTATTAATAAAGTCGATAACGTCGTCAATTTGATCATATTCCATGATCGGCAGGAGCGGCCCAAAGATTTCATGCTGCATGATCTGCATGCTTGGCATAACATTGGTCACGATGGTCGGTGCAATTTTACGCAGGTCTGCTGGCGATTCATTACGTGGATTGATTTCAATAATCTGCGCGCCTTGCTCACGGGCATCATCCAGATAACCTTGCAAACGATTGTACTGCTTGTCATTGATAATCGAGGTGTAATCCTGATTATGGCTGATGTCCGGATACATGCTTTCAACACAGGCTTTAAAATGATCGATAAACTCGGCAGTCTTGCCACGTGGCAGGAACATATAATCCGGTGCTACGCAGGTCTGACCAGCATTCCAGAGCTTGCCCACAGCGATACGCTGAGCCACATCACGCAGGTCAATCGATGGATGCACCAGTACAGGGGATTTGCCACCCAGTTCCAGGATTACCGGTACCAGATTTTCTGCAGCTGCTGCCATCACGGTCTTACCGACAGCCGTTGAACCAGTAAAAATCATCTTGTCAAAAGCCAGTCGGCAGAAGGCATCAGATACCGTACCGCCACCATTCACCACGGCAACCAGTTCTTTAGGAAAGGCTTCAGCTAAGGCTTTTTCCAGTACCTTACCGAAAGCAGCCGATGAACTTGAAATCTTGATCATGGCATGGTTGCCCGCAGCCAACGCACAGATCAGAGGACCGATAGATAATAATAAAGGATAGTTCCACGGTGCGATGATGCCGATCACGCCTAGAGGCTGGTATTGCACCCAGGCTTTTGCCGGCTGGTGAATAATACCGACATGACGCTTGGACGGTTTCATCCAGCCGGTCAGGTTTTTGCTGTAATATTTAATATGTTCAAGACAAGTCAGTAACTCGCCAATTTTGGTTTCCCCGACAGAGCGGTTACCATAGTCCTGATTAATTGCATCGGCAAATTGATCTTGATACTTAACTAAGATACGCTTAAGCCGAGCTAAACGATCGATACGTTCCTTTGCAGTCGGCAGTGGGTAGCGTAAGTAGGCGTGTTTTTGTTGAGCCAGAATTTCATTGAGGTGCTGGCTATCAAGAAAATGTGGTGTCATTGAAGTTGTTTTTGTGTGACTGTTCATGCCGCACTACCATTATTCAAAATCGATTAATTAATTTTTAGAGCAAATACTCTAATTAGTCAAGTTACTTTGTGTGTTAGCCTTACTAATGCATGAACTGAATGGTTATTTTAGGATGTCCCAAACCAAAACGTTAAAAACCAAAGAGCGTATCTTACAGCTCAGCTTGCAGTTGTTTAATGAACGTGGCGAACGATCTGTAACCACCAACCATATTGCTGCTGAACTCGGCATGAGTCCGGGTAATCTGTATTACCATTTCCGTAATAAAAATGAAATTATCAAGGAACTGATGGAGCAGTATCAGCATCAGACGCTGGAAATGCTGGCACTTCCGGAAGATCGTGCTCTGGATGCCAATGATAAGATTCATTATTTTCAGGTACTGAGCAGTCAGCTTTGGGCTTATCGTTTTCTGCATCGTGATGTTTATCATCTGGTCGAAAATAACGAAGATTTCCGCAAGCTTTATCCACGCTTTGCTGGACAGGTCATGCAGCAGGGACAAAAAATTTATAAAGCCTTCGTAAATGCCGGCTTGATGGAAATGACCGATTCAGAAATTGAAGCGCTGATCATTAACCTCTGGATTGTACTGACCAACTGGACCAACTTCCTGTATATGTCGGGGCATATTACCGATTCCAATACTCTGGAAGAAAAATGGGTCTGGCAGGCACTGCGTCAGATGGTGTTCCTGGAAGGTGCTTATCTGCGTGGTGAAAGCCGTCAGACGTATGAGAGCCTGCTCAATTCGTTTGGTTCTTCAGAGCTGTTTGCCAGTCTATCGTCGCCTAAACCGCCTGAATCTGAACAAACTATTCAGAATATCTAAGAAACGCGTTAGAATACTCGGCTTATTTTTTTAATTTAACTAATTAGTGACCTTAACCAACATGAATATGACGACTGCTAATACCGCACGTTTATTGATTACTTGTGAAGACAAGCCGGGCATCGTGCAGGCTGTTTCAAGCTTCTTGTATCATCAGGGTGCCAACATTACGGCGCTTGATCAATACGCGACAGCAGCGCAGGGCGGACGTTACTTCATGCGTGTTGAGTTTGAACTGGACAATCTGCAAAGCCGTAAAGAAAGCCTGTTGCAGACTTTTGCTGCCAATGTTGCAGAGCGCTATGGCATGCACTGGCGTCTGGCACTGGTCAGTGATGTGAAAAAGGTCGGTATTCTGGTGTCTAAAGTCGACCATGCGTTGCTTGAGCTGCTATGGCGTCATGCACGCGGCGGTCTGCCATGTGAAATCACTAAAGTAGTATCGAACCATGAGACTCTACGTGAATCAGTAGAAAACTTCGGTATTCCGTTTGAAGTGGTTCCTGTGACCAAAGAGAACAAACGTGAAGCCTATGCACAGATTGATGAACTGATGCAGGGTAACGATCTGCTGGTATTAGCCCGTTATATGCAGATTCTGGATGAAGAATTCGTAAGTAAATGGGAAATGAAAGTGATCAATATTCATCATTCATTCTTGCCAGCATTCGTAGGGGCTAATCCGTACAAACAGGCTTATGACAAAGGTGTCAAACTGATCGGTGCAACTGCACACTATGTGACAGCTGATCTGGATCAGGGTCCAATCATTGAGCAGGATGTGGAGCGTGTGAACCATGACTTTACTGTTGAACAGCTGCGTGAACTGGGTCAGGACGTTGAACGTAATGTACTGGCACGTGCAGTGAGATGGCATCTGGAAGACCGTGTCATTGTCGACGGCAATAAAACTGTCGTGTTCCAATAAGCGCTTGCACCTCTGTTTAAAAAAGGCATACTTTAAGTATGCCTTTTTGTTTGAAACAAAAATAATGGAGAAAAGTGGGATTAGTAGTTGCAAATGAAAACACTTCTCATTTATTATTGGCGTACTTTAATTGTGCTAACCGATGAGCTTGATAGTTTGTTTCACATCATCTCCTCGAGGTAAATAGATTTAATGAGTCAAGTTGCTGCTCCCATGACACCACCACCGTCAAATCAGATGAAAAAGAAAGTCGTTTCTATTCTGGCGGCGGTTCTGGTTGGACACGTGGGTCTCTTATGGGCAGTCAGCCAGATGGAAGCACCTGAACTGAAACAGGTCGATAAAGAACCTTTAAAGGTTCGTTTCGTCAAACTTCAGGAAGCCCCGAAACCTTTACCACCGAAGCCAAAGCCGCCAGAGCCTAAACAAGAGCCACCAAAGCCGAAAGAAGTTAAAATTGTAGAAAAACCGCTGCCACCACCGCCCAAAAAAGTAGAAAAAATTGAGCAGGTGAAAAAAGCAGAAACACCTAAACCTGTTACTGCACCGCCAGTTGAAACCAAACCTGCACCAAGTCCAGTGGTTCCTGTTGTCGTGACTGAAACTAAAAAAGTGGCACCTGCGCCTGCACCGGTTGCGCCACCAGCACCTGTCGCACCGCCGGCTCCACCTGCACCGCCAGCACCGAAAAGTGTTGCAATTGGCGGCGGCGTATCCTGGCAGCGTGCACCAAAAGTGTCGCTCTCGGCAGGAGAGTTAAAATCAGCCTGTTCATTGGTGGTAGATGTATCTGCAAATGAGCAGGGGAAAGTGGTCTCTGCGACCGCACGAAATTCGAGTTGTAGTCCGGCCGTTACGCGCAAAGTCGAATCAGCGGTACGTCGTGCACAACTGACCAAATATGTTGAAAATGGCGTGGCTTATCCAACCCGAGTGGAACAGCCTTTCGATTTTCAGATTACCAAATAACGGCTAACCCATTAGGAGTTCGAGTATGAACTTTTCAGTTTATTGGCAACACGCTGATGCAGTCAGTAAAACACTGTATTTCGTGTTATTGGCAATGTCGATTGCGACATGGACCATTTTTGTGCTGCGTTTGATGGGCACTCGCCAACTTAAACAGATTGCCTATGCTCAGTTATCTAACGCATTAGGGCAATTGAAAAATAAAATGACTCCTTTGGCATTTGAACAACGTAAAGCTGTAGCTGAACAGGCTTTACTGCGTCAGATCGCATTAGAAAAAGGCAATGCAGAAAAAGGTGTATCCGTCCTGGGTACTATCGCTTCAATTTCACCCTTTGTCGGTCTGTTCGGTACAGTATGGGGAATCTTCCACGCACTGGTTGCTGTGGGTAAGAGTGGTCAGGCAGGTCTGGCACAAGTAGCCACTCCAGTGGGTGAAGCGCTGATCATGACCGGTCTGGGCCTGGCTGTGGCGATTCCTGCGGTACTTGCATATAACATCTGTGTACGTGTTAACCGCACTTTAAGCAATGAACTGCAAGACCATGCGCATAGCTTATTGATTGACACCATGTTGCAACAGGATTCTTCTGCAAAGAAGGCTGATGCGAAAGTAACACAAGACAGTTTAGTTGGAGGTCAAGCTTAATGGCTTTTCAATTGGGTGAAGACAACGATACAGGCATGAATGAGATGAATCTTATTCCCCTGATCGACATTATGTTGGTATTGATGATCATCTTTCTGGTGACAGCGACCGTTGCGAACCCATCAATTCCATTAACCTTACCGCAAACCACTGCAGAAATTATTGACCTGCCACCGGAAAATGTCACCATTAGCATCAATGCAAAAGGTGATGTAGCATGGAACGGCGATGTGCTGACTCTGGAACAGCTTGAAACCCGTTTCAATGAGGCGAGCCAGGCAGAGCGTCAACCGACCATCGTATTGAAAGCAGATAAAGAATCACGTTATGACACCGTTGCTCAAGTGATGTCACGCGCGAGTGGAGCCGGACTCAGCGATATTGCTTTTGCAACCGATAATTAATTTTTTGCTCTCAATGAAAAAAGCGACTGATCTCAGTCGCTTTTTTATTGCCTTAATTTAATAGGGCATTTGATCAAGCAGAATCCAGTTTAATGAGTTTTAAGCAGCGTCATAAACTTGTGTTGTAATTTGTTCAACTTAGGTGGAATCGCAAAATTACAGTAGCCCTGATTCGGATTCTTGGCAAAGAAATTCTGATGATATTCTTCAGCAGGGTAGAAAGTCGGTGCAGGGCTAAGTTCAGTCACAATATTCAGCCCTTCAGCTTTCAATGAATCTATTGTGAGCTGTGCAGTTTCTTTCTGCTCATCATTAAAATAATAAATCACAGAACGATATTGCGTGCCGACATCATTGCCCTGACGGTTTAATGTCGTTGGATCATGGGTTGCGAAAAAGACTTCGAGCAACTGACTATACGTAATCTGATTTTCATCAAAATCGATCAGGATCACTTCGGCATGATTGGTATCACCGCCACAGACTTGCTCATAGGTTGGATTAGGATTTTGTCCGCCCGCATAGCCACTGACGACCTTCTGTACGCCCTGAAGCTGTAAAAATACTGCTTCGGTACACCAAAAGCATCCACCACCAAATAGTGCTTGTTGCATGGTTAAGTCCTCATCATTGTAGAGTGCTGATTATTGAATGTTCATATGAGTATGAAAGATATAAAGCCTGCATGACACAGGCTTTTTGTAGTCAGAACTTAGCGAGGCTGTACTGCACTTTCTAACTGGATGAGTAAATTGCCATGACGGTCCATTAATTTCAGGGTTTTACCATAGACCTGATAATGAGTCACTTTGCTCAGTGCCTCCTTAAATTTCTGATCCAGACCTGCATTATCCAGACAAGCCATTTCGGTACTCGCCATCTGGCTTAAGTTAAGGGTATCTTTGCCGGCAGTGTAGCTGCCCATGATACGGTTACAGCCATCTGCGCCAGACACACGTTGAGTCGCTGCATCGAATTGCAGACTTGGAATATTGCGTGCTGTCGGTGCTGTAGTAATTTCAGTATTACCAATCTGGCTCACAATCCAGGTACGATTTTGTAAGAGCTGTAAATTATTTTCAGTTTTGACTGATGAGGTACTCGGTACGGTTTCACAACCTGACAGCGTAAAAACTGAACCTAAAATCATGATTGCTGTTAATTTTTTTAGCATGCGAGAGACTCTAATTCTGAGTTAGCTATTTGTATATAAACAAAAAAATTCAATATATGCCAGTTGGTTTTGTATCTTTCTTTAAGTTCGATAGCTTAGAAAATTATCTGGAACTCGGCTCAGGTAGGCCTTGACGCAGGCGTTGTGAATACTCTTGACTGGAAATCTGACCGGTATCTTTAACCCGTGGATTAACGTGTGCACGCTGATACCAGGTTTGTATATCCCAGCGCTGATCTAGCGCTTTTAAATCATATAAATAATCGGGTAAATACCCAGAAGCCAGCAAGCGGTAATCTGAAGGAAGCTGTTGCTGAGATACTGCCTGAGCCATATCAAAGACCAGCGTCGTGCAGTTACTGCTCAGGGTGTTATACCATTTAGGCTCTTTGGCCAGTTCATCAGCCTTACGCAGATATTCTTTAAATAGGGCTTGAGCTTCTGCTTGTGGCATTTTTACCGGAAAAAAGTAAACCTGTTCACCACGAATATTGCTACGCGTATATACAATATCTTTCTCATCTGAGGCGACCAGACTTAGTTCATATTTTCGGAAGAAGCCACCAATAGCAGAAAATTTCTCATCCTTTTCTTTGCGAATTTCGATCGAGAAGGCGAGCGGTTTCTGATTGGCAAAATCAAAACTGACCAGCGTATGGGCAATTTTAGGTCCCATCCAGTAGGAGGTAATAATGTTTACCCCGGTAATGTCGTTTAGATCAAAACTGCGGCTTTCCCAGCGTTCGATATACTGACCCTCTGCTTGCCAGTCAAAATTACGGATATTGTGCAAGGTGACTTGATTGCCTTGCTGCTCATAGGAGAGTAGCCGGGAAACCTCAGGATTCCAGTCACGATCCTGACGAGGCTCCATGCTCAAATAAGCGAGTAAGCTGACCAGAAAGGCCAGCAGATAAAGCACCGTATCCACCTGTCGGGAAATCAGATGCTTGGTGAAGTAAATGCCCAAGACCACACAGGCAAACAGAAGCCAGAGACCGATCAGAATGATGCTGCCAATTTTGCCCAAGGGTTGTTGCACCCAGAGCATCAGGCTTAGCCAGAGACTTGAACACAGGACAAATAAACTAAATAGACTCCCTAATAACCACAGGCTCCAATGCTTTTCTGAATTGTCTTGTCCTTGCATGTTCAATCTTTTATAGAAAATAGGCTTTATTTTCTGTATGTTGCGAACTCAAATGCAATACCAGTTTTGTCATCGATATGTTGTTCTGATGCAACTTTTTTGAACTCGACCGGAATTTCCGGATAGTAGGCATGACCTTGTACATCTAGTTCAACATGGGTCAGTTCCAGACGATCAGCGATATCCAGAGTCTGTTTAAAGATTTCACCACCACCAATGATAAAAATAGCAGTCGGTTTTTCTGAAGTCTGCACATCGGCCACGGCTTGAGTCAGGGCATCTTCAATCGTATGCGCGACTTTGACGCCTTCAAAAGACCAGTCAGGATCCCGGGTAATGACCCAGTTCACACGTTTAGGCAGCGCACGGCCCATTGATTCAAGCGTTTTACGGCCCATCACAATCACACCACCTTGAGTGATTTCCTTAAAGTGCTTGAGATCTGCTGAGATATGCCAAGGCAAGTCATTGTCCTTACCAATACAGCGCTGCTGATCCATTGCCACGACATGAACGACTTCTAAATCCTGAAATGCCATACCCATACTCAAAAACAGATAAAAATTATTGCTATTAAAATGCAAAATCCCACTTTAAGCAAAGTGGGATTTGAATATTTTCCGAGGTTTAACCGAAATTAAACTGCAACGGGTGCCTTGATTCCTGGATGCGATTCATAACCGACAATTTCAATATCTTCAAATTTGAAATCAAACAGGTCTTTAACTTCAGGATTCAGTTTCAACTGGCATAGGCCTAAAGGCTCACGACTGAGTTGAAGTTTGGCTTGTTCAAAATGATTGGCATATAAATGTGTATCACCGCCCGTCCAGACAAAATCGCCTACATCCAGATCACACACCTGCGCAATCATATGAGTCAGCAGGGCATAGCTGGCAATATTAAATGGAACGCCAAGGAAAACGTCAGCACTACGTTGATAAAGCTGGCAAGACAATTTGCCATTATGGACAAAGAACTGGAACAGGGTATGGCAAGGCGGTAAAGCCACCTGACTCGCTTCATTCGGATTCCAGCCAGATACAATCAGACGGCGTGAGTTCGGATTGGTCTTAATTTCATTGATCAACCATTTGATCTGGTCAAAACCATCCTGATTGTAGCTGCCATCTGCATTTTGAGTGGCACCAAAATTACGCCATTGATGGCCATATACTGGACCAAGTTCACCTTCTGGGCGACCAAAACGTGCGGTTTGTTCCGCAGTTGCCCATTCATCCCAGATGGTCACTTTATTATCCTGAAGATACTTTACATGGGTATCGCCTTTCAGGAACCACAGCAGTTCAATCACGATCGAACGGAAATGAACTTTTTTAGTGGTAAGTAAAGGGAAGCCCTTGGAAAGATCAAAGCGCATCTGATGACCAAATACCGAGCGTGTACCTGTGCCGGTACGGTCGCCTTTATCGCCGCCGTTGTCGAGGATATGTTGTAAAAGGTCAAGATATTGGCGCATAGGTCTCTCTTAAAATCTGTTGCAAATTGCTTTTCTTTGAATTGGGCAATTTAAAATTGCGCTCATCATAACATTTTTTTGAGTACTTCCGCATAGCAGTGAAAATGATTAAACATGAGAGAAAAGGGTATAAAAAAGCACCCATGATGGATGCTTTTTTATCATCTTTTTTTAAGCTGTTGGCTTACCGGTGTGTACCGTATGGATCAGATCGGACAGGTCATAACCCAGAGATTCAGCATAGGCCAGATATTCCTGTTTGGTTGCTTCATCTAGTGTCGGCTTACGATGCAGGAGCCATAGATATTTCATGTTTGGCTCACCAACCAATGCAGTTTCATACTTGTCATCCAGTTTGAGAATCCAGTAATCCCCTTTGGTAAAAGGTACCCAGCGCAAACCTTCAGGCAAGAAACTGACTTCCAGTTTGCCATGTTCTGCATCCACAATGGTGGCTTCCCCAATCGATTCATCCAGTTTGCCCGCACCATCCAGACAACGGTTCTGGACACGGACTGTGCCGTTTTCATTCAGGCTATAGACTGCGGAAATATCAGTACTGTCTTCAGGCTGGTGTTTCATGGGCAGACGGGCAATTTCGTACCAGATCCCTAAATATTGTTCTAAATTGAAATTTGAAATAGTCTTTACATCATGACTCATATTTTTTTTCTTCCTCATCATCTCAATTTAAATTTACTAAATCAGTCTAATACGAGAGCTACTGGCCAGAATGATGTAATCCTGTAGTGAAATGTTGACTTTATTATCGTGAGTAAAATTACAGATTTAGTCAGAAAGGCGCTCAAATATTGATTTAGAAATAGTCTGAGCAGGATCGGTAGTAGATTTGAAAAGTTGTGAATTTATAACTTTTTTGTGAAAATTGTAAATTTTATAAATCTAAAAGAAATAACAAGTTAAGTAAAATTAAATAAATATGGAAAAATATATTTACATTTTTAACGTGAAAAGTAACATTTAACCGTCTAGTATTCACCGCGTGTTGAAGATTTGAAAGCCAAACTTACAGGCGAGGAGTACTTGGTCCAATATGATTTATGATCATCAAGTGAATATGAGCGAAGTGCATGCTCCTGTTCAAGCGAACGTCATAATTCGTTCCCAATCGGGACAAAATTCCAAACGTCAGCCTCAGCGCTATACCTCTGCGTCAGCTCGTAGCAAAAACTCTGAATCTCGCAAGACTTTCGGTGCAATGAACGGCCAGCGTTTCGATATTGAAAAATTCACCAGCTATCTGCAAGGCATTACCCGCAGTACCAGTACACAAAAATGTGCACGCAGTATTCGTGTCGGTTTGCAGTCTTCAGGCGCAAAAATTGTGAATCATCCTGTTGCCGCAGCTGACTGGGGCAATACTCTGCAGCAATTGGGCTATCGAAAAATCAACCTGTCTTTTGACCGTCCGAAAAAAGGTGATATCTATATTATTGACCGGACTTCACAGCATCAGTATGGTCATATTGCAGCGTATTCTGGTTCGGCCTGGGTTTCTGATTTTAAACAGAATGGCTATGCGGTCTATCGTAATTCCGATGTGAAATACACGTATTACCGTCTGGATTCATATCTTTAAATCAGACGCTGAAAATTTTAGAACGTAAAAATGAAAGTCGCGAAATGGTTCAATCTTCGAAGCGTTTCGCACGTTGATTATAAATCGACACGATAAACAGTCCAATCGCCACAAAACCCAAGCATTGTAGACCTAGCGCTATAGTTTCCCCGATCTCACTCGTTTTAGGTAAATAACCGATCAGGCTAATTACTGCCACAATCGGAATCGCCATCGTTAAAGCACGAAAACCTTCGGTATAAGGATTTTCAGGAGAAAGCTTTAATCTAAATTCACGCAAGACGTGCATCAGCATTCCAATCATAAGACTGATCCCAACAAATATCGGACCCAGTTTCGCTACAGTCGATGCTATGTAAATTACGATACATACCGCAATAATAATGATGAGCTTGAGCTGACGGTTGCAGCGTTCGGAGTACCAGAACTCAAGCATGTGGGGAACCTGAATTCGACTTGTTCTGATTAAGCAAAGACAGGGGCGAAAACAGGCAGATCGCCAAAGCCATAAAAGCAATCCCTTGAACGCCCGGTAGCAGAATTTCACCCTGTTTCATGTTCATAAAAATCAGGCTGATTAATAAGGCAATCGGAATCCAGGTCAGGACACGATAGAACAGGCCAGTCGGATTTTTTGCTGCGAAATGAATTTTGCAGTAACGACAAATCAGGAAAATAATTCCAGTACCAGCAAACATCAGGATGGCATCTAAAGGCAAAGGTTCCATCCAGTACAGACCTACGGCAATTGCAGCAATCACAACAAAGAACAGCAGTTTTTTCAGGAGCGACACCTGCGGATTGAACCAGAACTCAAGCATGATGATGTATGAACAGAAAAGATAAAAAGCACTTTAGCATATTTTAAATATAAAAAAGCGAGGCAGATGCCTCGCAATATTTAGGAAAATTATCCGTTATTTTTCTGTGGACCCCAGTCATAAACTTTCTTCTGATAGGCATACCAAAGCATCCACAGACCAACCAGGATCATTGGCAGGCTCAGGAATTGTCCTTTACTCATCCAGCCAATAAATAGCTGACCATTATCCGGTTCACGGAAGAACTCGACGATAAAACGGGCTAGACCATAGCCGGTCAGGAATACCGCAGAAACTGCCATACGTGGACGTGGCTTGCTACTAAACCACCACAGTACGATAAACAGAATCAGGCCTTCACAGAGCGCCTGATACAGTTGTGAGGGATGACGTACCAGTTGCAGCGGATCGGTTGGGAAAATCATGCCCAAGGCAAAATTTGGATCAGTCACTTGACGGCCATAGAGTTCACCACCAATAAAGTTACCGATCCGGCCAAACATCAGACCTGTTGGAACGCAGGGGGCAATAAAGTCCAGCGTCTGGAACCAGGCCATTTTATATTTCTTGCACCACCATAACATCGCTAAAATTACGCCGAGGAAGCCGCCGTGGAAACTCATGCCACCGGTCCAGATCTGGAACAGCCAGAGTGGATTTTCCAAAAACTGAGAAAAACCGTAGAATAAAACGTAACCGACCCGGCCACCGATAATCACACCCAAAGCCCCAAAGAAAATCAGATCCGAGACCATATCTGGTGTCCAGCCGCGTTGTTTAGCGCGATAAGTTGCCAGTCCCCAGGCAAATAAAAAAGCCAAGAGATACATCAGTCCATACCAGTGGACTTGTAAAGGCCCGAGCGAAATTGCAACGGGATCTATGTTTGGATAGGTGAGCATTCCTGTTCCTTGTGATTCTGTTTTGCACAGATTTTAGCTGAAAGCGAAGAAAAATGTTGTACATTCAATGTGTAAAGATCGAGAGCATCAATTATGTGTATTGTGGCACTGGCTTGGCGAGTTCTGGATGAAACGCCTTTATGTCTGATTTCAAATCGTGATGAGTTCTATCAACGTCCAACCCAGGCATTATATGAATGGGAGAACAGTCCGATTATTGCCGGGCAGGATCTGCAGTCTGGTGGTACCTGGATGGGTATAACTACTTCAGGACGATGGGCAGTGATTACCAATTTCAGGGATGGTAATGACAAGAATAACTACCCAACTTCACGTGGACATATTATTCAGGAATTCCTGCAATCTGAGCTGACACCTATCCGGTTTGCTCAAGAACTGGAAAAACATCAATGTGATTATGCGGGCTTTAACCTGTTTGTCGGTGATCGTGATCAAGCCGTCTATATGAGTAATCGTGGTGAGGCGCCACAAGTACTGGCACATGGGGTATATGTGGTTTCGAATAGCCTGATGAGCGAAGACTGGCAAAAGACCCGGCATTTGCGCAAGCGCTTTACTCAGGAGTTTCTGCCGATGCTTCAACAGCACAGCATCCCACAAGCGGATATATATCATGCTGCCTGGGATATTCTGGAAGATGAGCGCAAGATCATTCCCGAATTATTGCCGAAGACCGGGATCTCGCATGAAATGGAACAGCTGTTATCTTCGACCTTTATTCAAAGTCCAGTGTATGGCACGCGCTGTTCTAATTTCCTGCGAATGAAAACCGATGAATGGCAGTGGCTGGAAAAATCCCAGCAGGGTGAAACCGCAGGGCAGGTCGTTGTGCAAGTCATTCCGATCACTTCATAAATAACAGTATTGGTGATGATATTTATAAAGAGATCAGTTTAAACAGTGAACTCTGAAAACAGATAGGTATGCTAGGATAAAGCCCATCTATCTACGCATTTTCAGCTTTCCTATGGCATTGCTCCTTCCGCTTATTTCATTTCTGATTGGATTCTGGGGCGTTCATTATTTAAAGTCGATCCGTCCATTCATGGCGGCCTTGCTGGCACGTCTTTTGATTCCCTTGATTGTCATTTACAACATGGTGTTTTATAAGCCGGGCAGTCTTTGGTTGATCGGTTTTAGTATCTTTAGCTCGCTGTTTCTGTTTGGCCTGTTCTTTCTTTTCTCCAAAGATAAGTTGAGGGCATTATGTTTTAGTTATTTAAATGGGGTCTGGCTTGGCTTTCCTTTTGCCTTAGCTGTATTTGGTCCGGATGCTTTAAATACTATTGTTGCTCTTTATATTGGCGGTTCCTTATTTGGCAATGTCAGTGCAGTGGTGGCAGTCAGTGCTGAAAAACAGGCTCCCCAATTCATTATTAAAAATATGCTGAAATCCCCACCAGTGATTGCACTGACGGTTGCAGCAGTTTTATCATTTTGGGATTTCAGTGCTTATGAATCGCATCCGCTGATTCAATGGGGCTATGCCGCGAACAAGTTTCTGGTGACTTTTGCCGGTATGTGTATTCTGGGGATGTGGCTGAGTAAAGTCAGGATTCAACTGAGTGATTTAAAACGTAGTTTGATCTTGATCAGCGGTCGTTTTATGCTGGCTCTAGGTCTGGCAGCAGGGGCTTATTTCCTGTTGCCGATACCGCATCAAGTGCTAACTTATGCAGTAATGATGATGTATTTCCTGCTTCCACCCGCAGCCAATATTGTGGCACTGGAAACCCATTATCAGGGCACAGGCTATTCAGCCAAATATATTGCTTCAGGAACGATTGCGAGTGCAATATTGATTGGAGTATATGGAGTGGTGGTAAATGTGTTGGTGCCAACGTTATGAAAGTTCCCTCTCCTTGTAGGAGAGGGTTAGGGAGAGGTAATTTACTATTTAAATCCCTCCCAACCTCCCTTTGAAAAAGGGAGGGGCTTCTTCTCCCCAAGGGCGAGGGAATGACCTCCCTCTAACTCCCTCCTAAAAGGAGGGAGGACTCCTTTAGGAATTAGATTTATTTTTCCAAACTCGCCTTAAATAGTTTCATCGCCTGACCACGATGGCTGATTTTATTTTTTTCTTCCTTGCTCATTTCAGCGCTGGAAATTCCTAGTTCAGGTAGCCAGAACAATGGATCATAACCAAAGCCATTTTCACCGCGTGCTGCTTCCAGAATTTCACCTTTCCAGATGCCCTGGAAAATTTGTGGCAGTGGATCTTCAGCATGCTGGACTAAGGCCAGCACACACACAAACATGCCTTCAATCGCTTCACCGTCTTTGCGTAACGGTTTTAGTCTGTTTAAAAGTTTTTCATTATTGGCTGCATCATTGCCATGTTCACCGGCAAAACGGGCTGAATAAATCCCTGGCATACCACCGAGTATTGGCACACAAATTCCTGAGTCATCGGCAATGGCTGGTTTACCCGAAATTTTAGAGGCATGACGTGCCTTAATAATGGCATTTTCCACAAAGCTTAAACCATCTTCAATCGCATCTTCGATATTTAGCTGACCTTGAGGAATTACTTCAACCGGTAGATTAAGCTCAGCAAACATCTTTTCGAATTCCGCAATCTTGCCTTTGTTATTACTTGCCAGTACCAGAGTGCCTTGGGAGAGCCAGTCAGTTGAAGTCATATTAATTACTCATCTTTCAAATTACATATATACATAGTGTAGCAACTTGCTACAGTTTTCAGACCATAAAAAAGCACCCGAAGGTGCTCTTTAAAGATTTTAGCTTATTGTGCCTGAATCCATTTGTCTGCACGGTCACGTGCCTGACGGATCTGCTCTTGGGTTAAGTTGGCTGCCAGTGCAGTTTTCTTGCCTTCAGATAAAGTAATCACTTTATTGTCCAGCATGCCATCGCGGGTAGAGAGTTCATACCACTGGTAAGCACCCATGTAGTTTTTCTTCTTCTCTTCCATCATGGCCAGATTGAAGCTGGCACGGTTATCACCGCGGCTGGCTGCTTTTTCAAAGTATTGACGAGCCAGTGTTTCATCTTTTTTGGTACCAATACCATCTGCCAGCATACGGCCAACATTCAGCTGAGCCACTGCCAGACCTTGGTCAGCAGCAGCTTTGTACCATGCAAAGGCCTGACGTTCATCTTTCTGGACGTCTTTGCCATATTGATATTTGGTTGCTAAATAAAATTGTGCACCAGGCTGACCCGCTTTAGCTGCTTTAGTCAGACTATGAATGTCCATTACTGAATATTGCGCTGCTTGGCTGGCCACAGAAGGCGTTGGTGCAACGTAATCGGCATGGGCCTGCATGCCAAAAAGTCCAGCCAGTAGCGTCGTACTTAATAATAATTTTTTCATAGAGCGCTCACTCGATAAATTGCGACTTCACCAAACAGATTTGGGAGATGTTTGCTGAGCAAACTATCTTCTTGATTCCCATTCACAGCGAGTCGATTAATAATTTTTATGTTGTTTTCCGCGCATAATGCTTCAAAGTCACGGAAGGTACATAGGTGAATGTTCGGGGTGTTATACCACATATAGGGCAACGCTTCCGAAACCGGCATTTTCCCTTTTAATGCCAAGAAAGAACGAGTCTTCCAGTGCGCAAAGTTTGGAAAGGTAATAATGGCCTGTTTCCCTACACGCACCATGTCACGCAATAATACGTCTGGTGCATCTACAGCTTGCAAAGCTTGTGCCATCACCACATAGTCAAAAGACTGGTCAGCAAAACGGCTTAAACCGAGGTTTAAGTCCTGCTGGATGATATTTAACCCGCGACTGATCGCAATTGCAATCTTTTCTTGATCAATTTCTAATCCATATGCACGAATATTGTGCTTTTTGCTCATATGGGCCAGCAGTTCGCCATCACCACAACCGAGGTCGAGGATACGTGAACCGGGCTTGATCCATTTCTCAGCAAGTTGTTGGTCAATACGCATTACACAGCCTCCTTCGGTGTTGATCGCAGATGTTCTTCACCGCCCAGGAAGGCGCGCAAGGATTTTACATACAGGGGAATCGGGAACAGGAAGGAGTCATGGCCTTGTTCAGCATCAATATCCACGTAGCTGACCGGCTTATGATTGGTAATGAGGGCATCCACGATTTCAACAGAACGTGAAGGCGAGAAACGCCAGTCAGTCGTGAAAGAAACTACCAGGAACTTACATTTGGTTTGCGCCATCGCTTTGACCAGTGACTGCTGATATTCACGTGAAGGATCAAAATAATCCAGTGCCTTGGTCATGATCAGGTAAGTGTTGGCATCAAAGTTACGACTAAACTGTTCACCCTGATAACGCAAATAACTTTCCACCTGGAATTCCACATCGAAGCCATACATGAATTTGCCAGATTTTAAATCACGGCCAAATTTCTGCTTCATGGCTTCTTCAGATAGATAAGTAATATGACCAACCATACGCGCCAGAATCAGACCACGTTTTGGATAGCTGTCATTTTCCAGATAACGGCCATGATGGAAGTCTGGATCAGACAGAATGGACTGACGCGCGACTTCATTAAAGGCAATATTTTGTGCAGACAGTTTCGGTGCACTGGCAATAATCACGCATTTTTGCAGACGGTCCGGATAATCTACCGACCATTGCAAGGCCTGCATGCCCCCGAGTGAGCCGCCAATGATGGAATACCACACATCAATTCCCAGACGGTCAGACAGCATCGCCTGAGTTTTTACCCAGTCACGCACAGTGACCAGTGGAAAGTCTGGACCATATGGACGGTTATCATTTTCGGGATTAGGAGAGGTAGGACCAGTAGAACCATTACAACCGCCGATATTATTCAGCGCCACCACAAAGAATTTATTGGTATCGATTGCCTTACCCGGGCCAATACAGGCATCCCACCAACCTGGTTTTTTATCATCTTCATGATGATAACCGGCTGCATGGTGATGGCCAGACAGGGCATGACAGATCAAAATGGCATTGGACTTATCGGCATTCAGTTCGCCATAAGTTTCTACCATCAGTTCAAAACGTGGGAGGATGCGACCGCATTCAAGCTCTAACGGCTGTTCGAATTGGAACTTTTGTGGGATAACAAGGCCCACTGAGTCAGCTGGAAAAGACACGGGAATGATTCGCCTTAAATCTTTAGTATGAATAAATAAAAGGATACCATTTGCAGGTATCCTTCTAAAGTCTTTTTAATGCTATGAATTATTGCTAATTCAAATACCGGGTTTAAACGGCAGCAGCAATCACCTGTTCAGTGCTTAGCACATCCTGGTCGATCAGGCGGTTGGTACATGCAATAATCGCTTCAATTGAAGAGGTCACGATGTTGTCATGTACGCCAGCACCAAAGGCAGATTTACCTGTACCTTTTACTTGAAGTTCAACCAATGCCAAGGCTTTGGCATGTGCACCTGAGCTGATGCTACGTTCTTCATAGTTCAAGACATCAATCGGCAATTGTAAGGCATCCAAGATCGCAGAGATCGGACCGTTACCTTCACCACGCAAGTGCTGGGTTTCACCATTGACTTCAATATCCAGCTCAATCACCTGATTGCCATTTTCATCTGACAATTTGTAGTTTTTCGCTGAATAATGGGCATCTTTCGCGGCAACATACGTCTCTTTGAACAAGCTCCAGATCGCTTGTGCTGAAATCTCAGTACCATCTTCATCAGTTTTTTGCTGCACGATTTGCGAGAATTCGATCTGTAAACGACGTGGCAAGGTCACGTTGTAATTCGATTCTAACAAGTAAGCGATACCGCCTTTACCAGACTGTGAGTTCACGCGGATGACAGCGTCATAGTCACGGCCCAAGTCTTTTGGATCGATCGGCAAGTACGGCATATCCCAGATTTCTTCGTTTTTCTGGAATTCGAAACCTTTTTTGATCGCATCCTGGTGTGAACCAGAGAATGCTGTGAAGACCAAGTCGCCCGCATATGGATGACGTGGGTGTACAGGCAAGCCAGTACATTCTTCAACAGTTGCAATGATTTCGTTGATATTCGAGAAATCCAAGTTTGGTGCAACACCCTGGGTATACATGTTCAAGGCAATTGCCGCTACGTCCACGTTACCGGTACGCTCACCATTACCGAATACACAACCCTCAACACGGTCAGCACCGGCCATAATTGCCAATTCAGATGCTGCGATCCCACAGCCACGGTCATTATGACAGTGAACTGAAATGATCACGCCGTCACGACGCTCGATGTTACGGTGCATCCATTCCACCTGGTCAGCATACACATTTGGTGTAGAGACTTCGACAGTGGCTGGCAAGTTCAAGATCACTTTGTTTTCTGGAGATGCTTCCCAGATTTCAGTCACAGCGTCGCAAACGTCTTTCGCCACTTCCAATTCAGTTGCAGAGAAACATTCAGGGCTATACTGGAAAACAAATTCAGTTTCAGGCTGTTTTGCTGCGTATTCTTTCACTTTTTGCGCTGCATTAATCGCCAACTGTTTTGCACCTTCAACGTCTACGTTCAACACTTTTTGACGGAATGTCGGTGAATTAGAGTTGTAGATATGCACGATTGCGCGTTTCGCACCTTGTAAAGATTCAAAGGTACGTGCGATCAAATGGTCACGTGCCTGAACCAATACTTCGATGTAAACATCATCCGGAATATGACCTTCTTCAATCAATTTACGGGTGAAGTCGAAATCAATTTGAGATGCAGATGGGAAGCCGATTTCAATATGTTTGAAACCGATTTTTACCAACATCTGGAACATTTTGAACTTCTGCTCGATGTTCATTGGCTCGAAGATCGCCTGGTTACCATCACGCAGGTCAGTACTCATCCAGATTGGCGCTTTAGTGATTTCATTGTTCGGCCATTGACGGTCTGGTAAGTCCACACGTTGATACATGCGACGGTATTTTTTACTTGGATCAGCCAACATCATGAGAGAGCTCCTTAAAGTAGCCCGGCATACTCGCTTGGTGTAGCAGTTGCTCGGTCTACAGCATAGATTTTGTCTATATATTCGTTTACATGCAGGTGAGGGTAAATTAGATCAATCCTGTATTTTTTAAGTTTTGATCTTCAGGATCGACCAGACACCTGCATGGTGAACCTATAATTAAATTTTAGTCCAGAAAAGGTGAAAAGTTTTTGCTTTTTCTATGGATTTTAGTCGTATCTTAAAAAAGATTTTCTTATAAAGTTGTTAATTGGAAAAATATTTCTTTGATCTATTTTAATCTAGTTGGATTTTCCTGTAGTTAAGCGATAAGGCTAAAATATTTCTTTATATGATAGCTTTGTTGGAAGTTCTTAAGCAATGCGTACATGAAATCTTTCATATCAAAAAATAAAGGCTAGCCTGATGGATCCAGACTAGCCTTTAATAGCATGAAGATTGCTCAGATCAGTATTTAAAATGCAGCCCTAAAACGGCACTGATGCCTTCTGCTTCAGTGGCATAGTGGGAAGAATAGGCTTTGGTAAAATAACGCGTATCGGACAGGTTATTAATATTTAACTGCAGATCCACATTGGGGTTCACCTGATAACGTGCCATGGCATCGTAACGCACATAACCGGGAACAAATTTGGTATTGGCGGCATTGCCATAGACTTTATCCATTGCCACAGCACCGGCACCTAATGTTAGTTGAGGTAATACCTGATAGGTCATCCATAAGGTTGCACTGTTTTCTGCTACGTTCTGAACCTGATTGCCATTGTTTGTGCTTGGAACATAAACCGGTTCTGCCGTGGTTCCAATATTTTCAAAGCCACCATCAATCAGTTCACTATCCAAATAGGTATAGCCTGCGGAAATTGCCCATTTCTCGGTAACATTTCCATTGATACCCAGCTCAATCCCATCGACACGGGTCTCACCAATATTACGGGTGGTGCCATCAGCATCGGTGTAGCGGGTATTGGTCTTTTCAGTACGGAAAATGGCGGCCGTCAGATTCAGTTTATCTTCCAGAAGATCCCATTTAGTTCCCAGTTCCATGGTGCGGACTTTTTCAGCTTTTAGATTTTCGATAGCTGCGCTAATACTTTCAGAGCCATCACCGCCATCGACACCGACCGGATTAGAGGAAGTGGCATAACTGATATAAATACTGCCATTTTCTCTTGGCTTAAAGACCAGACCTGCTTGATAGTTAAAAAAGTCTTCTTCATTCCCGACAGTGAGCTGGTCACCTGGAACGGCGGTAATCGGCGTGTTGTTAGCACCTGTCACCGCATTATTGAATCGTCCATAAGTCAAGGTTTGCTGGGTTTTATAATCATCCCAACGTACACCCAGATCCAGAATCCATTGCGGATGCAATTCGATACTGTCCAGTAAGTAGATCGACTTTGATTTGGTCTCGATATCATAACGGTCCGCACCGTCCGTACTAATAGTCCCTGTCCACGCACCCCGGTCTGGATTGTCTACTGAGGTACACCAACCTAAGGCCACATTGGCAGGGGTACCACAGGCCGCAAAAGAGCTTCCAGTAGCATTCAGACCATTAATAATATATTGGGTACGCTCGGTATCCTGATCTGAATATTCTGCACCTAGGTTAAAGCTGTGCTGAATAGCACCAGTATCGAATTTACCGGTTAAAGCCAGTAGGTCAGTAAAGGTATCGGTATCTGCGATACGTGAATTGGCCCGCGCCCAGACATTGTCATTTAAAATGAAGTTCCCGCGTGAATCATCGGGGTTGGTCCAAAGATAGTCATTTTTGGAACGGTTAAATACTGCCGTATTACTCAGGGTTAGATTGTCATTCAGGTCATGTTCTAATTTTAAAGTACCAATCTGGTTTTCCTGTTTCTGGAAATCACGATCTTTCCAGCCATAGTATTGACCTGCTTTCACATCAATTGGTTTCCCATTGCCATTTAAAGCGACATTGGCATTGGTCGCTGCAAATGGATTGTTATAGGGAATGCCAGAGTCTGGAATATCATCAGTTCTTAGATAGTAATAACTGAAAGTACCACGCGTTGCGCTGTCCAGGCCGAAACTGAAGCTGGGTGCAATACCAGCACGTTTATATTCAGCACCGTCATGTTGACCGGCCTTTTCATTTTGATGGCCCATGACCGCGACACGAGCCGCCATACCATTGCCGAAGTCCTTGTTAGCATCCAAAGTGATACGGGCATACATATCTGTACCACCCGCAACAGAGCCTTCCAGTGCATCTCCTTTTTTCGCCACTTTGGAAATCATATTAATGCTGCCACCCGTGGTTCCGGCACCACCCATGGCAGAAGCAGAACCTTTGGTGACTTCGACCTGCTCAATGGCAAACATTTCCCGGTTTTGTGAAGTTGAATTCCGCACGCTATCGACATACATTGAACTTTCCGAGTTATAACCCCGGATAAAAGGCCGGTCCCCATTCGGATTGCCACCTTCACCTGCGCCTAAAGTAATCCCCGGTACAGTACGCAAAGCATCAGCCAGAGTGGTAACTTGAGTGTCTTCAATCAGTCGTTGAGGAATCACGACCACAGATTTTGGCGTGTCGAGGAGTGGAGCAACAAACTTGCTATTTGCTGACTGATCGACTTTTAGACCCGGCACGGGTTCAGCTTGTACTTCCTGATGAATGGTCTCAAGCTGTACCACATTTTCCTGTGCAGTCGCGTGTGCAGATGCAAAAGAAAGGGAAGAAAAGATGGCTGAAGAAACTATTTTTTTACGAGATTTTATATAGCTCATAATCATTCTTTTTTATTTTTAAGTTTGGATTCGCAAATAATAATTATTATTGTTATCGTTGCTATCCTTCTTGCATTGATATTGGCGATGAACAAAATTTAATCAATTTAAAAAATAGATAAATTAGAGTGAGAAGAGAGAATTAAAACTATGTTTTTAATATAGATTGATTAAATATGGATCTTATTTGGTTTTTATTGATAATAGCTATTGATATATAAAGCTATGTTGAATTGCTTTTAATAAAGCTTCAATGAGTTAAATATAGAATATATAACTCATTGATTTTTCATTTTTATTTTCAATTAAATCCTCATTAATCAATTCTACTAAACAGACAGTTCGGTTGAATATCTGCCACGGTCGCTGTTCCCATTAAGGCCATGGTAATTTCAAATTCTTCTTTCAGGATTTTGATCACATGCGCGACCCCAAGTGCTCCGGCAGTCGCCAGACCATAAATATAAGGCCGGCCAATCAGGACAGCAGAAGCACCTAAGGCAATGGCCTTGAATACGTCTGATCCACGGCGGATGCCGCCATCATAGAGCAGAGGAAAATCTGCTGGCACCACCTTTTTAATCAGCTGCAAGGCAATGAGAGGAGAAATGCAGGTATCCAGCACGCGACCGCCATGATTGGAAATAATCAGGCCTTTTACCCCATGCTGAATGGCCAGCTGGGCATCTTGTGGGTGCACGATTCCTTTTAGAATTACGGGTAAATGGGTCTGCTGTACCATCCAGGCAACATCTTCCCAAGTCAGGGCAATTTTCATCAGTCCATTAAAAACTGGATGATCATCTTCCTTTAATTCCGGAAGGGGAATATGCGTAGGCGTATGCGGATGTTGCATGCCTTCCGGTAAATGGAAAAAGGCACGACGTTCACGATCGCGGATGCCAGTATGCGGTGAATCTACCGTAATCACCAGCGCCGTATAATTGTGTACTTCCGCCATTTTGACCAAAGCTAGAGATTTTTCCCGATCCCCTTGCCAATACAGCTGAAACCATTTGCGTGGATTGTCCTGCTTTAATGCACGCATATCAGTATTAGTAAAAGTACTGAGAATCATATTGCTGCCCATCACTTCTGCTGCGAGGGCAGACGCGGCTTCTGCTTCAGGATGAAACTGCTGCTGATGTCCAATCGGTGCCAGAAAAATTGGATGCGGAAATTTTTGTCCGAAAATCTCGATTTCAGTGCTGCCATGGGTCAGATCTTTCAGCATACGCGGTAGAAGCTGAATATCCTGAAACTGCTGCAGGTTGTCCCGGACACTGACTTCATCCATGGAGCCACCTTGCAGATAGTTCCAGACCATACTGGAGAGATGTTTTTCTGCTTCGACCTCATAATCAGCGATGGTTTGTAGGTAGGCCGGGATCTGGGTTAATGGCGCCATTGGTTCACGTAACATTATAAATCACCCCACTGACGAATCAGGTTGTGATAATGATGGGTGAGTTGTAGGACTTCTTCGGTATCGCCAATCTGTTGGCGTAGTTTAATAATCGTCATGTCCAGATCAAACAGCATGCTGCGTTTGGCATCTTCACGAACCATACTCTGAATCCAGGTCACAGCCGCAATACGTTTACCTTGAGTCACCGGTTCAACCCGATGCAGACTGGTCGATGGATAAACAATCACATCACCAGCGTCCAGTTTCACTTCATGGCAGCCATACTGGTCTTCAACGACCAGCTCGCCACCTTCATATTCATCGATTTCAGATAAAAATAAAGTCAGTGACACATCAGTACGAATGGGCTGTCCAAGTAGAGGAGAATAATGAATGGCATTATCCACATGATTGCCATAGGTACCTGAATCCTGATAACAGTTAAACAGGGGCGGCAGGATATGTTTCGGCAGGGCAGCAGAGGTAATTAAATGATGACTTTTAAGCGCCTGTAAAATGATAGGGCTAATCTGCTGATACAGGACAGAAGAAGAATCCAGCTGCAGATTCTTTTTGATTTTCTGTGCCTGACTCCCGGCACTGAGTTGCCCATTCATCCAGTGTTCTGAGCGATCCAGTTGTTGTCTCAGTTCAGCAACTTGTGCTTTGCTTAATACTGCCGGGATATGTAACATCATTTTAAAAGCATTCCTGCAATTGAAAATATCGTGCATTCAAGAGAATACACGATATTGATAGATAGAGATAAAAGCTAAATTAAAATTTATAGTTCAAGGTTAAAGCTGCTGAACGTGGTTGACCCAAGATCACACGACCACCTCCATTATTCAGCGTGCTGATGTACTCTTTGTCTGCCAGATTATAAACATTCAGGTTTAAGGAAGTCTGGTCATTAAAGGTATAACCGGCCATAGCATCAAACACCACATAGCTTGGAATGCTTGGCATATTCGCTGCTGCAGTACTGTCGGTAATCACACGTTTTTGCTCATCCACATAACGTGCCCCCAAGCCTAGTTTTAAACCGGCAATGTTATAGGTTGTCCATAAAGAAGCGGTCCATTCAGGTGACCAGCGTACACTATTGGTCTGGGTCACTACACCCGTGTTGGAATTGACACTAAACTGGTCTTTTTGCTCGGTTTTCATATGGGCAATACCTGCTGAAATATTCCAGGCATCGGTAATTTTACCGACAGCGCTCAATTCGATTCCTTTAACTGTAGTTTTACCTTCCTGAACAGACTCGCGAGTAATCGGATCTTGGGTAAACTGGTTTTCATTTTCGGTGTAGTATGCAGCAGCATTTAAAGCCAGATCGTCATCCAGCAGGTCCCATTTGGTGCCAATTTCATAATGATGAGTTTCTTGAGGGTCTGCGGCTGAGCTGTTTATTCCTGTGGTTGAAAGGCTAAAGTTGCTGCTACCCGGCGGTGTCAGGGATTTGGCATAAGATGCATAGACACTGCTGTAGGCGGTTGGCTTATATAAACCACCGAGCTTCCAGCTGAATAAAGTGTCATGGGCTTTTAAATCTGTTTTGGTTTCAGTTACTGCTAGTGTCGTACTATCGGTTGAGTAACCTAGTGCATCGTAATTGGTATCGTAATAATCGACACGGACGCCACCATTGAGTTGAAAACGTTCACTAAACTTGAGCGTATCAAAAAGATAAGCAGCCGCCGTCTGGGTTTCACCATCTGAATAAGCGCCCGTATACATAGGATCAGGTAGATTCTGGTGACGATCAGGATGGTATAGATTCGCGGGTGGCGTACTGTTAGTAGGCTGCCCTGGCATTTGTGTAGCCAGTGTTCTGGAATGTTGCTGCTCTTTTAATAGTTCTACACCAGCGACCACATCATGCTCCACTGAACCGGTTTTGATATTCCAGTTCACCATGCTCTGATTAGCCAGAATTTTATTTTCCTGATCGACACCCTGGCGTGAACGGCTTACTGTCCAGTCTTGAGGATCGGTAGAGTCATTTCTTGAAAGGCTATTAATCCCCGTCAAAGTACGCTGCATATGGGTATTGCCCAAACGGGTAATATTGGTAAATTTCAGATTTTCAGCCCAGTCACTTTCGATTTTGGCTGTATACATGTCAGCATCAACATCTTCATGGTCATCTGCATGGCCATAATAATTTTCACGGTCTACTTTAGGTGCGCTGGCGATCAGCGGGTCTGCATTCCAAAATCCTTTCATGCCAATCGTCGGAATACCGCCATCCGGAATGTTACGTTGGCGGATATGCTGGGAATAAAGATACAGGCGAGTATCACTATCCAGACCAAAGGCGATAGAAGGGGCAACAGCCCAGCCTTGATTCTCGATAAAGTCGCGGCCTTCTACACCGCCATCTTGACCCATCGCATTTAAACGGACAGCAATGCTGTCATTGATTGCCTGATTGATGTCAGTGGCAAGACGCGTATGTTCAGCCGTATTGTAGGTGGCAGAGACTTCACGACTGTTTTCTAAATGAGGCAATTTGCTGACCAGATTCACATAACCAGACGCCGTACCACGTCCACCTTCGGCACCAGCAGGGCCTTTTACGACTTCCACCTGTTCCAGGTTAAACACATCACGACTCACAGCGCCGAGGTCACGAATGCCATCCAGATAGGTGGAGCTTTGAGTTGAGAAGCCGCGCATCTGGAAGGCATCGCCAGCACTGGTATTCCCATTCTCACCAAGTTGTAAGGTAATTCCTGGCGTATTGCGCAAGGCTTCAACCAGGGTGGTTGCACCTTGTTCTTTTAATAAGTTCTTGTTGATAATCGAAACGGTTTGAGGCGTATCTACTAAAGCTTGGCTAGATTTAGCGGAACTCAATTGATCCACTTTATATTCATTTGCAGTTTTATTCTTAACTGTAATTTCTGGAAGCTGAATAACGCCTTCATTGGTGATGTTATCTGCATGAGTGATCAGTGGCAAAGTTGCAGCAAGTGCGACCAATGAAGTCTTGTAATGATGTTTCCGGCTTTTGATATGCGCCATGTGACAGAATTCCTGAAGTGAATAATATTTCCCTTACCACCTTGATATGCTCGAGTTCATCAAATAGCAGCAATTATGGAGTTATTGTTATGGCTTTTAACAATTTTGCGAATTGTAGTGATAATAATTATCATTAACAATATTCAATTAAGTCATTCTTATGAATTTATGGATGAAATTACTGTTTAATATTCAAACTTTAATCTAGGATTTCTATTAAGAAAAATTTCAAAATAAACTTATTTTTCAGTTTTTTACCTAAGATTAAAAAATGTAATTATTTTCTATTTAAAGCTTTTTATCAAAAGGTGTGTAAATAGAACTAAATCTAGATTTAAAGTTTTATATCTTTCAGAAAATAAAAATAGCCTCACGAATGAGGCTATTTTTTGAGGAGGGAAGAAGCTAAAACTTAGTATTTAAAGTTCAGAGAAAGAACTGCGTTACGGCCTTCTGCTTCAGTTGCATAATGTGATGAGTATGCTTTAGTGAAATAACGTTCATCAGATAAGTTATTTACATTTAACTGCAGGTCAACGTTTTGATTTACGTTATAACGCGCCATTGCATCGTAACGTACATAACCTGGAACATATTTGGTGTTATCGGCATTACCATAAACTTTATCCATAGCAACTGCACCCGCACCGATTGTTAAAGCAGGAGTGAGATCGTAAGTCGTCCAAAGTGTGGCAGAGTTTTTAGCTACGTTTTGAACCTGGTTGCCATTATTTAAACTTGGCTGGTAATCAGGAACGTCAGAAGTACCTGCATTATAGAAACCGGCATCTACAATTTCGCTATCTAAATAAGTATAACCAGCTGAAACTGCCCATTTATCAGTAAGATTACCGCTTGCACCTAGCTCAATACCATCTACACGGGTTTCACCAATATTGCGTGTGAAACCATCCACGTCAGTAGAGCGTGTATTGGTTTTCTCAGTACGGAAAATGGCAGCGGTTAGATTTAATTTATCATTAAATAAATCCCACTTTGTACCAAGTTCCATAGTACGAACTTCCTCTGGTTTAAGGTTGTTCATAGCCTCAGCTTGTGCTTCAGTCGTATTACGTCCAGGAACAGAAAGTCCTTCTGATCCATCAGCCGCATCTACCCCAACCGGATTTGCGGAAGTAGCATAACTTGCATAGATAGAACCATTTTCTAATGGCTTGTAGGTTACGCCCGCTTGGTAATTAAAGAAATCACTGTCATTTGCGTATCTGGTATTTGAAGCGTGAATATTTTGTTTAGTTTCAAATTTATCCCAACGAACACCTAAATCTAATAACCACTGTGGATTTAATTCAATATTGTCTAATAAGTAGATACCAGTACTTTCTGTGTCGGTCGTACTCGCTTTTGGTGCAGCAGTGATTGAACCTAACCAAGGATCTTTTGAATTGGGATTATAGGCACTTGTACACCAATTATTTGAAGTAGCACTTGTAAAGGTACTACATGCCTTGTTTCCACTAATAATGGCTGGAAGGGTAGAGCTTGGTGCTTGGCCCAAATCTGTAAGTAAATAATTTCCTTTATCAGATTCCTGTTTTGAATATTCAGCGCCCACATTAAAGCTATGTTTTAGTGTGCCTGTATTAAATTTACCAGTTAATGAAAGTTGATCACTAAAGGTTTCAGTATCAGTAATACGTGTATTCGCACGACGAACTACTTGTCCATTAGCAATATTTGATTTCGAATCATCCGGTTGTGTCCAGATATAATCGTTTTTAGATTTACCATAAACAGCTGTATTACTAATGGTCAGGTTATCCGTTAAATCGTGCTCTAATTTTAAAGTGCCGATTTGATTTTCCTGTTTCTGGAAATCACGATCCTTCCAGCCGTAGTAAATGCCTTGTTTAGCATCAAGTGGCTTACCAGTTGTAGTGTTATCTTTAGAGTTCCAATAAGGTACGCCTGAGTCAGGCGTATCATCAGATTTTAAGTAGTAATAGCTTAAAGTCCCACGGGTAGGGGTATCCAGACCAAAACTGATACTTGGTGCAATACCTACACGTTTATATTCAGCGCCGTCTTTCTGACCTGCTTTTTCATTTTGATGACCCATCACAGCAATACGCGCTGCAATGCCATTACCGAAATCTTTGTTGCCATCTAAAGTGATGCGCTGGTAATTATCGGTACCTTGTGCAATGGAACCTTCTAAAGAATCACCAGCTTTAGCAACCTTAGAGATCATGTTGATGCTACCGCCAGTCGTACCGGCACCGCCCATTGCAGAAGAAGAGCCTTTGGTCACTTCAACCTGTTCGACCGCAAACATTTCACGGTTTTGTGAAGTCGCGCTACGAACTCCATCTACATACATTGAGCTTTCAGAGTTATAACCACGAATAAATGGACGATCGCCATTCGGGTTGCCACCTTCACCCGCACCCAAAGTAATACCAGGTACAGTACGTAAAGCATCAGAAAGTGTAGTGACTTGAGTGTCTTCAATCAGTTGCTTAGAAATGACTGATACAGATTTAGGTGTATCCAGTAAAGGCGCAACAAATTTCTTATTTGCGGAATTATCTACTTTTAAACTTGGTGTCTGTTCAGCTTTAACTTCTTGATGAATAGTTTCGAGCTTGACCACATTTTCATCAGCCACAGCATTTACGGTTACAATCGAGAGGGAAGAGGCAATCGCCGATGAAACGAGTTTTTTACGTGATTTGATAAACGACATGTGGGAACCCGAAAAAAGCTTAAAATTTATGTATGCGAATAATAATAATTCTTATTTAAATTAAGAATTACTTGCCGATAGGAAATGACGATTTTAAGGATTGTATTAATTGGTTTGAACAATGTGATAGTGTATCAAAATGTTTCTAAGTTAATGTATTTAAAATAGATCTGATTAATAGATTATTATCGTTACTTTTATTGAGATTATTAGAGTTTAAAAATTTTGAAGAAAAGATAAAGAAAAGTTTACTAAAAGCACTATAAAAATCCATAAATGCAGATGAATGAGATGATCTGTCCAGTTTCAGTAATCAATATATCTACTCTTATTTGAGGGAAGGGATATTTAATCAAAGAAAAATGAATTTGACTGAATAAATTTGATTATTACAGCATCAATAAAGACGATTCAAGTATTGTGTTTTGTATATCTGCAAATGTTGTCATATAATGTGGCACATTTTTATAAACCTGTTATTACCAAATATATAGAGGAAGCCATGCAAGTAACTTCTGAAGCGGTTTCGGGCGTTGCCCGTCGTTTAAATGTTTCTGTACCGACGAGCCGTATTAATGAGCAATTTGAAGCTCGTTTAAAACGCACTGCTAAAACTGCGAAGATCAACGGCTTCCGTCCAGGTAAAGTACCTGTAAACGTAGTTCGTCGTGAATACGGCGCTGGTATCTACCAAGAAGTTGTCAACGACATCATTCGTGACACAGTATTCGAAGCAATCCAACAAGAAAAAATCAACGCTGTTGGTATGCCAAACATCGAAAAAACTGAAATGAAAGATGACGCTTTAGTTTATGAAGCGACTGTTGAAGTTTATCCAGAAGTTGAAGTGAAATTCGAAGGTCTGGAAGTTGAACGTAAAGCGTCTGAAGTAAATGACAAAGACGTTGAGAAGATGATTGAAAATCTTCAAAAACAACGCGCTTCTTGGGCTGAAACTAAAGGCATGGCTAAAAAAGACATGCAAGTAACTTTCGACTTCGAAGGTACTGTTGATGGCGAAAAATTTGAAGGCGGCGCTGCGCAAGACTTTAAACTTGTTTTAGGTTCTGGTCGTATGATCCCTGGCTTCGAAGATGGCATCATCGGTATGAAGAAAGGCGAAGAGAAAGTGATCGATGTTACTTTCCCTGAAGATTACCAGGCTGAAAACCTTGCTGGTAAGCAAGCTCAATTCAAAATTAATGTAAAACTTGTTGAAAAACAAAAACTTCCAGAAATTGATGCTGAATTCCTAAAAATCTTCGGTATTTCTGAAGAAGATGGCGTTGAAAAACTGAAAGCTGACGTTCGTAAAAACATGGAACGTGAAGTGAAAAACGGCCTGCGTAACCAGGTTAAAGGCGCAACTTTCGATGCACTTGTAGCTGCAAACGAAGTTGAACTTCCATCTGCAATGGTTGCTCAAGAAATTGACCGTCAACGTCAACAAATGATCCAGCAGTTCACTCAACAGTTCGGTGCTCAAGGCGCGAAAGCATTTGATTCAAGCATGCTTCCAGATGACCTGTTCAAAGAACAAGCTGAGAAATCAGTTAAACTTGGCGTATTGGTAAGCCGTATTCTTGCTGATGCGAAAATCGAAGTAGATCAAGCGCGCGTTGAAGCTTATATCGAAGATATGGCTTCTTCTTACGAAGATCCAAACGAAGTGATCGAATACTTCAAAAACGACAAGCAACAACGTGCTCAAATCGAAGCAGTTGTACTTGAAGACCAAGTTGTTGATCACATCCTAGCATCTGCTAAAGTGACTGATGCGACTGTAAGCTATGAAGACTTATTGAAAGAGCAACAAGCTCGTCAACAAGGCTAATTCAAGCTTTCCATAAAAAGGCGCTTCGTGCGCCTTTTTTCATATTAGTAATTTCTTGACATATCTGATTTTCACAAAACTAATGCAAAAAATATGATGGAATTATTCGCGATTATTTTGCAATTTCATTGATTATCCCTCATATTGTGATTATGGATTAAGTCACAAAAATTTAGGAATAAATAAACCTATGTATGTTCCAACGATTGAAAACGCTTTAGTGCCAATGGTGGTAGAACAATCCTCTCGTGGTGAGCGTTCTTTTGATATTTATTCACGCCTTTTACGTGAGCGGGTAATTTTTCTGACAGGTGAAGTTGAAGACAATATGGCCAACCTGATCGTTGCGCAAATGTTGTTTTTAGAAGCTGAGAACCCAGATAAAGATATTCATTTATATATCAACTCACCGGGTGGTTCGGTGACTGCTGGCATGGCGATCTACGATACCATGCAGTTTATTAAACCGGATGTTGTGACTTACTGTATGGGTCAGGCAGCATCAATGGGCGCATTCTTGCTCAATGCAGGGACTAAAGGCAAACGTTACTGCCTTGAAAATGCGCGTGTCATGATTCACCAGCCTTTGGGTGGTTTCAAAGGCCAGGCATCAGATATTGAAATTCACGCACGTGAAATTCTGTTCATTAAAGAACGTTTAAACCGTTTAATGGCTGAACATAGCGGTCAGGACTATGAAAAAGTGGCACGCGATACAGACCGTGACAACTTCATGACTGCTCAGCAAGCGAAAGAATACGGTCTTGTGGATGAAGTTCTAACGAAACGTCCATAAGTTTTAGAGATTGAGATATTGGAGTAAATATGTCCGAACATCCTCAAGGACAAAAGCATTGTTCATTTTGCGGTAAAACGCAGTCTGAAGTCGGAAAGCTGATTGCAGGCGAGGACGCATACATTTGTAATGAATGTGTGGACGTATGCTTAGATTTGGTTCAAACCAGTCAACAGGTCGAAACCAATGACTGGGCGAACCGTCCTTTACCGAAACCGCATGAAATCCGTGCGGCGCTCGATCAATATGTGATTGGTCAGGACGTAGCGAAAAAGACATTATCTGTGGCCGTATACAACCATTACAAACGTCTGAAAGTACAGACCAATGGTAAGAAAGCAGATGATTCCGTTGAAATTGCCAAAAGTAATATCCTGCTGGTCGGTCCGACGGGTTCAGGTAAAACCTTGCTGGCACAAACCCTTGCCCGTCTTCTGGACGTTCCATTTGCCATGGCAGATGCAACAACCCTGACTGAAGCTGGTTATGTGGGTGAAGATGTTGAAAACATTGTACAAAAGCTTTTGCAAAAAGCTGATTACGATGTCGAAAAAGCGCAAAAGGGCATTATCTATATCGATGAAATCGACAAGATTACCCGTAAATCTGAAAACCCATCGATTACCCGTGATGTATCAGGTGAAGGCGTACAGCAAGCCTTGCTGAAAATGATCGAAGGTACGGTTGCTTCAATTCCACCACAAGGTGGCCGTAAGCATCCGCAGCAGGAATTCATTCAGATTGATACCTCGAATATCCTGTTCATCTGTGGCGGTGCATTCTCAGGTCTTGAGAAAATCGTACAGCAGCGTCAGGAGAAAGGTGGTATTGGCTTTACTGCAGAAGTCCGTAATAAAGACGAAAGCAAAAAGCTGTCTGAATTGTTCCGTCAGGTTGAAGCGACTGACTTGGTGAAATTTGGTCTGATTCCAGAATTCATTGGTCGTTTACCAGTGATTGCGACTCTGGATGAGCTGGATGAAGAAGCTTTAATGCAGATTCTGACTGAGCCAAAGAATGCATTAACCCGTCAATATAAACACTTGTTTGAGATGGAAAATGTGGACTTGGTCTTTGAAGATTCAGCACTACGTGCGGTTGCGAAAAAAGCACTGGAACGTAATACTGGTGCGCGTGGCCTGCGTTCGATTCTGGAAAATTCATTGCTAGAAACCATGTATGACCTGCCGAGTCGTAGCGATGTAGGCACCGTGGTGGTGAATGAAGCGGTCATTAATGGCGAAGCTGCACCAGAATTTCGTGCTGAACGCCAACCACATGACGAGCCAGAAACAGCGGCAAAAGTTGATTTAAAGGTGGTGAATAGCAAATCTGCTTGATTGCTATTCGTCAGAAACGTGCGAAAACCCCGTGTTTTCGCACGTTTTTTATTTCCAAAAGATAAAAGCAGATGCTAATCTCAACATCTAGGCGTGGACGCCGAAAGCTATAAAAATATATCGCAAGGCACTTGCATACAAGAATAAAGACGCAGTGAGGGATAAGCATGCGTGGAGTCGCAATGATGCTCATCGGCAGTTTGGCGCTGATGGGTTGTCACGGTAAAAAAGCCGTAGTTGAGCCTACACAGCCACTCAGCACTTTAAAAAATATTGATCTTGAAAAGAAACCGGGCTTCGTCGAACAGCATCGGGTGGGGATGTTTACGATTGGTGGCTGGGTCAACCAGAAACAGGGCAATCATTTTCAGGCAGTTAAACCTCAGCATGAGGACGCTGCGATCGTTTATTTATACCGCCCGGATTCAAAATGGAACCGTCAGGAAATTGTTGCTGCCAGCCTATTTATCAATCAGCATCGTATTCCGAGTTTATTACATAATCATCATTACTGGATTGAGCTACCTGCAGGTACTTATCGCTTGAGTACCAGTCGTCCTTTAGGTGCGTTGCACTTCCAGAAACCTAAGTATCTGGACTTTACGGTAGAAGCGGGGCAATCCTATTTTATTAAGTATGATGAAGAAAATCTAAGCACCCGTCGTAGTGTTCCAGGTCCTCTGATGCTGATGCCGAGCAGTGTAGGCCTCAATGAAATCGCTTTTACCCAGTTAAAATCGGACAGTTTTAACTTTTTTGCACAGGATCAGGAAACTGGGAAAATCCGCAAGAAAGCTCAGAAAATTAAGGCAACTGAATATGATCCATCTACAGATGTACAGTTAACCACACCGTTTAAACTCTGGGATCCAAGAACCTGGTAATTAATTTTCAAACGCCAATAAAAAAGCACCCATCTGGGCATTGCTGTCCCACAATTTTTCACAAGAGGAAGCTCAAATGAGCTTCCTCTTGTTTTATGGGTATTTTATCGGGTGAAAATAAAGCTTTTAAAGTTCTTCTTTCAAACAAATTCACTTGAATTATTCTGAGTAAACGTTGAACTGTCCAACCTGTTTTTCCTAAATGTTGAGCGAAACTCACCAATAAATAGGCGATCATCGCAATCCAGATTTGTGTCTGAATTGCGTTCCTGCTGCGGCCTAGAAACGCTTTTAATTTGAGATTCTGCTTAATCGCCTTAAAGAACAGCTCAACTTTCCAACGATCTTTATAAATCGCCGCAATGGTGGAGGCGGCTAAATGAAAGTTATTGCTGAGAAAGCTAAAGTGCTTGCCACTTTGCTGATCTCTATATTCAATTCTTCTTAACACTGGGGCTTTTCTTTTTAGGGCATGTGCGCTATTCAGCTGAATGGTTTCATCTTTTAGAATACCTTTGGATTCAAGCACTGGATGTTGCTGGATCACCTGATACACAGATTTAGGCCTAAAACGTGTGACAAATCCAATGTTTTGAGCAGTCAGATTTGCATACCATTGGTAATCGACATAGCCTTTATCAAAAACTACAATGCTGCCAGCAGGAAACTGGAATTTGCGGCCTTGTACCATGTCATTTTCTTTGCCATTTTCAACTGCAACAAACTCAGGAATATCATTGCTGTGATTCAATCCTATACTGAGTTTCATGCTGGCTTTTGAGTCGTGAACTTTGGCCCATTCACATAAGGAAAGCGACAGGTCAATATGACTGGCATCCAAGGAATACAAGGGATTCTTAAAGCGAAATTTATGAGCGACTTTTGAGTGGTCATAGTATTTAAGCAACTTGTAAAATAGCTGTTGATACAAGGCAGCAGGCTGCTGCTCATTGATTCGTGCCAGCGTGCTTCGGGGAATAGACTTTGCTCCGAGATGACTTAGCTTTTCCTGTTGGCACTCCAAATTGGATTGAATATCTCTCAGACTTTGCCTACAAGAGAATTGAGACATCAATATGGCAATAAACTGATCCCACCGGGAAGCTGCTCTAAATTTCTGTCCAACATGGTGTACTTTAGCAAGTTGTTCAAAATCCTGTCGCACAACAGGTTTAATTAGCTCATGAAATACGGTATTCTGATGTGACAAAACCTGAATCCTGGTCGTTAAAGTGTTTGTTTGCACTCATATTTTAACTGTTAGGACTCAGGTTTTTTTATTTAAAGCAAACTATGGGACAGCAGTGCCCATCTGGGTGCTTTTTTATTAGCTTAAATTAGCCTGCAGCAGCGTCAACTACTGGAATCTTGCCAATTTTCGCTTGCCAGATTTTTGGAGCAGTCGCGTGTACAGATGTACCATTTACGTCAACTGCAACAGAAACAGGCATATCTTTCACTACAAACTTGTAGATCGCTTCCATACCCAGATCAGCAAATGCAACCACTTCAGCTTCACGGATTGCTTTAGATACGAGGTATGCAGCACCACCTACAGCCATGAGGTAAGTCGCTTTGTTGTCTTTAATTGCTTCAACAGCAGCAGGACCACGGTCCGCTTTACCGATCATGCCATAAAGACCAGTTGCTTCTAATACTTGGCGAGTGAATTTATCCATACGAGTTGCAGTTGTTGGACCTGCAGGACCTACAACTTCGTCACCTACTGGATCAACAGGACCTACGTAGTAGATAAATTTGCCTTTCAGATCAACAGGAAGTTCTTCACCGTTGTTCAGCATGTCTACCATACGTTTGTGTGCAGCATCACGACCAGTATAGATTGTACCGTTTAGAAGCAGCGTATCACCTGGTTTCCAAGAGTTCATTTCTTCTTGAGTAATGTTATCTAGGTCAACACGTTTAGAAGATGAAGAATCCCAAGTAACTGATGGATAGTCTTCAAGGCTTGGTGCTTGAATATGCGCAACGCCTGAACCATCAAGTGTGAAGTGTGCGTGACGGGTTGCAGCACAGTTCGGGATCATGCCGACTGGTTTGCCCGCAGCGTGACAAGGGTAATCTTTGATCTTGATGTCTAGAACAGTGGTTAAACCGCCAAGACCTTGAGCACCAATGCCCAACGCGTTTACTTTCTCGAAGATTTCGATACGAAGTTCTTCAAGTTTGTTTTGTGGACCACGACGAAGCAATTCGTCCATGTTGATCTCTTCCATCAATGCTTCTTTTGCAAGCATCATAGCTTTTTCAGCAGTACCACCAATACCGATACCCAGCATACCAGGAGGACACCAGCCTGCACCCATAGTTGGAACAGTTTTCAATACCCAATCCACGATTGAGTCAGATGGGTTCAACATTGCCAGTTTAGATTTGTTTTCTGAACCGCCACCCTTAGCAGCAACAGTGATGTCTACTTTATTACCTGGAACAAGTTTGTGGTAGATCACAGCAGGCGTGTTGTCTTTGGTGTTCTTACGGCCAAAAGCAGGGTCAGCCAGTACAGATGCACGAAGTACGTTAGAGTTTTCAAGATAACCTTGACGTACACCTTCGTTGATCGCATCGTCGAGGCTCATGGTTAAATCAAATTTAACGTCCATGCCCACTTCAACAAATACGTTGACGATACCAGTATCCTGGCAGATAGGGCGGTGGCCTTCTGCACACATGCGTGAGTTAATTAAGATTTGCGCGATCGCATCTTTCGCAGCTTTGTTCTCTTCACGGTCGTACGCACGGCTCATCGCTTGGATGAAGTCTTGTGGATGATAGTAAGAAATGAACTGAAGCGCATCTTTAACCGATGTGATCAAGTCATCTTGCTTGATAATAGTTGTCATACAAATATCTCTTGAGCGGGCTGTTAGCTAGCGGGCTAAATTATAAGACAAATGAATCCGGTTGTGGGCGTTTTGCAGGGACATTGGCCAAAAGTTTATAGTTTAAGCAATAAGGCATATTACTTTGGCTGAGAGATCTGTTAAAAATGACCAGTTTTTGTCATATTTACTGTCATATTTCAGCTTAAAGTTTATTTAAATATAATTAATTTTATTTTAAATATTTGATTTTTATTAGTTAATTAAAATTAGGAAAATTTCATCATTGTCATATAACTGTCATAAAAGTTTTACATAATGCGCTTATCAAATGAATGATGAGTTTTCTTTATGACCCTGACTAGTGTATTGATGGTAATTGCTTTTAGTCTTTATATCGCTGCTACTTGGTTCTACGGCCAGAAAGAAGATCAAGCTTAAGCTTTATCTTCTTTTTTACATTTTAAGAGCTAAAAAATTAGCCTATCTTCAAATCTTCAAATCTTCAAATCTTCAAATCTTCAAATCTTCAAATTACCTTAATAAAAAAAACAATATTTCAATCATCTTGCCCTTGCCACAACATGCCTGTGACATAGTTATTTTTCTTCATTACATTATTAACCCAGAAAAACCCAAAGCCTGAAAACCCTTACACACAGCCAATTTTTTAGGGCTTAGACTGAGGTCTCTCAACTTCTATAAATAGGGCAATTGGAATGAGTAACTTTAATACAAATAACATCAAAGAACATGCTTCAGTAATTGCTTCAGATGGTACTCAAGTTGGTAAAGTGGATCATTTAGAAGGTCAGGACAAGATTAAATTGACAAGAAGTGATGACGAGAATAATGAGCATCATCTGATTCCGATCAGCTGGGTAAGCGAAGTGAAAGATGACAGCGTGATCTTGAATAAAACAGCAGAAGATGTGCACAAAGAATGGACCACGGTATAGGCATGATCTTTGCCTGACTTATTCTGGTTTGGCTTAAATAGTCAAACTGGATGTAAGTTTAAAATAGGCAAGTCTGATCTGTTAAAGTGGTAAATGCCAGCCTGTTCGGCTGGCATTTCTTTTGTGTCATCAATCTGTTTATTTTAGTTTCATTTACTCATAGAGCAGATTAAGAACCTGCATAATTTTTTGAGCTAGATAATCTGTAGATTATAGAACGTCTAATAATTACTGAGAAAACTTATAAAATAGATCAATAAAAAAACCACCCGATCTTTTGATCGGATGGTTGTGGAGTGTTAAAGAAAATTAACTAGCTTGCTGATCAGCCTGAATCGCAGTTAAAGCAATGGTAAATACAATGTCATCGACCAGCGCACCACGTGACAGGTCATTCACCGGCTTGTTCAAGCCTTGCAGCATTGGACCGACACTCACGACATTTGCTGCACGTTGTACCGCTTTATAAGTGGTATTACCGGTATTTAGGTCAGGGAAGATAAACACATTAGCACGACCAGCGACTTGTGAATCTGGTGCTTTCTGACGACCCACACTTTCAACTGAAGCGGCATCGTATTGCAGTGGACCATCAATCAACAGATCAGGACGACGTTGCTTGGCAATCTCAGTCGCTTTCACCACTTTTTCTACATCTGCACCTGTACCTGAAGTACCGGTAGAGTAAGAAATCATAGCAATGCGCGGATCAATGCCAAAGGCTTTTGCAGAGTCAGCAGACTGAATTGCAATTTCAGCCAGTTGTTCAGCATCTGGATCTGGATTAATCGCACAGTCACCATAGACATAGACTTCATCTGGCAGCAGCATAAAGAATACTGAGGAAACCAGTGAATATTCAGGTGCTGTCTTGATCAACTGGAAAGCAGGACGAACGGTATTGGCAGTCGTATGTACTGCACCAGAAACCAGACCATCCACTTGATCAAGTGCCAGCATCATGGTGCCGAGTACCACAGTATCCTGTAGCTGTTCACGCGCCTGCAATTCGTTGATTTTGCCTTTACGCAGTTCAACCATTTTTTCGACATAATTCTCGCGAATCAGGTCGGGATCAATAATTTCAAGATCGTGCGGTAATTCAATATTGCGTGCTTTGGCAACTTCAACCACTTCTTCCGGTTTTGCCAATAAGATACAGTGTGCAATCCCGCGAGATTGACAGATTGCAGCTGCCTGAATGGTACGCGGCTCATCACCTTCCGGAAGCACAATACGCTTTTTCGCAGCAATCGATTTTTGTACCAGTTCATGACGGAATGCAGAAGGCGACAGACGTGGTTTGTAAGAACCATTGATTAGCTGTGCAATCCATTCTTCATTTAAGTGACTGGATACAAAACGGGTCACCTGTTCAGCACGTTCAGTATCATCACATGGAATTTCATTGCTTAAATTGGCCAGACTTTGGGCAGTTTCAAAAGTGCTGAGTGGCGTATGCAGAATAGGCAGGCCATGTTTGATTGCTGTCTGGCAGAACTCCAGTACTGCCGAATTTGGCTCATAATGTTCAGTCAGCACCAGACCTGCCAATGGAATGCCATTGCTGCTCGCCAGGCTACTTGCCAGCAGGACATCAATGCGGTCTGATGCACTGATAATCAGCTCGCCAGCCACGAATTTATGCAACTCATGTTCAATGTTGGACGCAATTAAACTGCTGTGTAAGACACGGCGCTGCTTTGCTTCACCCAAGTTCACCCAGTCTGCTGAAATATGCGCTGCCAGGTCAGAAATACGTGGCACACTTAAAGTATTGCTGAATGGAACCAGACCAATCACTGGAAGCTTTTCAGAACCAATATGGGCATGGGTTTTTTGAATATCAGCTATAAATTTGTTGGTATCACTAATCAGACGTAAACCAGGATCAATGGTCACCGGGATCTGGGCAGAATCTTCCGGTAAGCCTTTGGTGCGCATAAACAATACGCCAGCCATACGGGTAGAAGAGGACCCACCCAAATAACGTAATTGGCTTTCAACTTTTTCAGCTGCCACTTCAGGCTGGTTGATATCAGCATTGCTGACAATAATGACTTTGGCATCTAGTGCCTGTGCCAAGGCTGCATTAAAGCTTGGCGCAAAGGTATCGCGGCTATTGGGTACCAAACCTTCAACAATAATCAGGTCGTGATTTTTGGCAATCTCACGATGCAGGCGTACTGCATCTTCAAGCAATTCATCTGTTTCACCAAGATTAAAGCGCTGAATCAGACTTTCATAAGCAATCGGTTCAACGGTTTCACTTTGGGATAAATGACGATAGAGTGCTGTAGTGCGATCTGTATCCTGACTTTTTTCTTGTGAAAAAGGTTTCACAAAGCCTGCCTTTACCCCTTGGCATTCTAAAGCATATACCAAACCTAAACAGGCTGAAGTTAAGCCGACGCCTTCCCCGGTCGGCACCAATAAAATCGTTTTCATAAGTAATATCAGTCGCGCAATAATAGAAATTAGGTAAAAGGGAACCGGGCTTGCTTATGCAAGCGCAGCTTCAGGTTCAGACTTTTTTGCAGTGGCTTGCTCCACTTCATGCTCTACCACATAATGAGTTTCTTTCGCGATTCGGCCTTCTTCATCAGTTGGAACTACCCAGATTTGTGGGCCTGTACCGTTATCGATCCGGCCTTCAGTGCCGCGTTTCAAACTACTATTAGCGTCTTTATCCAGGTTGAAACCGAAATGTGGTAAATAAGTCATGGTTTTTTCACGGATATACGCCGAGTTTTCACCAATACCCCCAGTAAAGAACAGACCATCAATACGTGGCAGACCACAGCTTAAAGCAGCTAAAGATTTCGCCAGACGGTAGCAGAATACTTCAATCGCAAGTGTCGCATCTTCATTGCCTTGTTCTGAGGCTTCAATCAGAGTACGCATGTCATTAGACAGGTTGTCAGACAAACCAAGCAAGCCACTTTCTTTATTCAGCATCTTGTCAATTTTATATACATCCCAGCCTAGGTTTGCAGCCAGGAAGCTATGCAAACTTGGATCGACATCACCACTACGGGTCCCCATCACCACACCTTCAAGTGGCGTCAGACCCATTGAGGTATCTACACTTTGGCCATTCCACACCGCACAGGTCGAACTACCATTACCGAGATGTGCTGTTAACCAGCCACCTTGCTTAAAGCTGCCAGCCAGTTCAGAACCGCGATCGGAGACATAAGCATGGCTGGTACCATGGAAACCATAACGACGTACGCCATATTCGGTATAAAGGAATTTAGGCAGGGCATAACGGTAAGCATGTGCCGGCATGGTTTGATGGAAAGCTGTGTCGAATACTGCGACTTGTGGCAAATCTGGGAATAAACGTTTAGTCGCTTCGATCCCGATCAGGTGAGCCGGATTGTGTAAAGGCGCAAGTGGAGTTGCTTCGCGAATTTTTTCAATAATTTCGTCAGTAATCAGTTCAGCTTTGGTCAGACTGCCGCCATGTACCACGCGGTGACCAATGGCATCCGGCTTGTAGTTCGCCAAACGCTCTAAACCTACTTCTAATGCTTTTTTATGATCTGCAAAAGGAATATGAATATCGACGGGTTCATTGCCGACAGTCACACCTTTAATACGGGCATTTTCTGTGCCTAAGTTCTCAGCTAAGCCGTGAATACGGAAATTCTGTTCTTCAAGCAATAGGGCAAACTTGATTGAAGAAGAGCCACAATTAATAACTAATACTGATTTAGACACGATTGTTTACCCGATTCTAATTAAAATTCTCATCCATTTCGTTGACCTGTCTGCTGGCAAAAGCGACATAAGATAGGTCTGTGATCATGTTTTAACATGGGTTTTTTTACTGTCCTAGATAGACTTTAGCCGATTAGACTTAAGCATTATCGACCTCAGCGACAATAATAATTAAAATTTATCAGTTCATAGTTTTCATTTATAAATAAAATACTGTTAAAAAATGATCTATTAAACTGTAACTTATATTTCTTAAAAAGAATGTTTATTTATTCTATCTTTTAAGTATGGATATGAAGAAATTATATACAATTTTATAAAGGCTTTGTATTTACTTGAACATGTCTTTTATCAACTCACTGCATAAAAATCAGCCTTGCGAACAAGGCTGATTTTATTATCTATTTACTGACGAATCTGACCATCACCAAAGACTACCCATTTCTGGGAAGTCAAACCTTCCAGACCAACCGGGCCACGGGCATGAATCTTATCCGTCGAAATACCGATTTCCGCACCCAGGCCATATTCGAAGCCGTCAGCAAAGCGGGTAGAGGCATTGATCATGACTGAACTCGAATCTACACCTGCTAAAAATTCACGAGCGATGCTGTAATTCTCAGTGATGATTGAATCGGTATGATGTGAGCCATATTTATTGATATGTTCAATGGCTTCCTCAACACCCGATACGATTTTAACTGCCAGAATCGGACCCAGATACTCGGTGTACCAGTCTTCTTCTGTTGCGGCAACTACCTGATTGCCCAAGATACGCTGGGTTTCACGACAACCGCGAAGCTCTACCTGTTTTTCCTGATACAATTCAGCAATTCGAGGTAGGAAATCTTCAGCCACTTTTTCATCAACCAGCAAAGTTTCCATGGCATTACATACACCATAACGATGGGTTTTGGCATTTAAAGCAATGGGCAGTGCTTTGAGCAGATCGGCCTGTGCTTCGACATAGACATGACAATTCCCGTCCAGATGTTTAATCACAGGTACACGTGCTTCTTCAGTAATGCGTTCAATTAAGCCTTTACCACCACGCGGTACGATCACATCGACATATTCAGTCAGGGTAATCAGCTGGCCAACTGCAGCACGGTCAGTCGTATTAATCACCTGAACTGACGCTTCAGGTAAGCCTGCCACTTTTAAGCCATGCTGGATGGCAGTTGCAATGGCCTGGTTAGATTCCAGAGCTTCTGAACCGCCACGCAGAATAATCGCATTTCCGGATTTCAATGCCAATGAAGCAGCTTCCAAGGTTACATTGGGACGTGATTCATAAATCATGCCCACTACGCCCAAAGGCACACGCATCTTGCCAAGCTGAATGCCGGTAGGACGGTAAGCCATATCGGTGATTTCACCAATTGGATCTTTCAAGCTGATCACATCTTTCAGGCCCTGTAACATACCTTTAAAGCGTGCGGGGTTGAGTTCTAAGCGATCAAGCAGGGCACTATCCAGATTGTTCTGGTGAGCTTTATTCATATCAATCTGATTGGCAGCCAGAATAGCGGCCTGACTGTTTTCTAAAGCGGTATAAATTGCTGACAATGTGCTGTTTTTAGTTTGGGTAGACGCACGAGCCAAAATGCGAGAAGCCTGGCGTGCCTGCTGTCCTACCGTTTGCATGTATTGTTCAATAGACTCTTGCATAGCGGTTCAATCACTTAGAAATTTCACTTTGATATTAACAGTCTGATGCCGGACAATGAAGCCCAACACTTAAAAATCATAAGCTTTTCACTGTTTCTAAACATTTTGAAATTGTTTTATCTTTAAAAGCAGATAAGTGGTTGTCGAATCAGTTGCTTGTGAAAAGCCGCTCTGTATAGAATGAAATGTAGCGACATAGATGTCATTGATATAATTACTACAGCACAGGATGCGTGTTCAGGATAATCGGAATAATCCTGAAGCATAAGATCTGTAAATAATGACTTGCACAATAAAAATAAGGCAAGGACGGAGGAAAGGAATATGAATTCCATTATCCAGATGGATGCCCAGGCATTGGACCAACATAGCCATTACGGTTTTTTTGATCTTTATGATAAGCACAGTTTCAAGCAACCAGCACGTACGACATGGATCGATGGCTGGAAAATCGAGTATATGGCCATTGCGCGTCCTGATACTTTGCATATGCGCCCAATGGTGATTATTGGGGGAGCTTTTCAGAACTTTAATTCTTACAAATATTGTGTAGAACAGTTATTTGATGCGGGACCTATTATTTTAATTGATTTACCTTCCATGGGGGCCAACCAGCAAATTACTAACGTTGATACCGGCTTATCCGCAGGAACACTTGAACTGGAAGATCTGGCAGCGATGCTAGGCCAATGGCTGGAGCAGATGCAACTACCTAAGGTGGCTATTCTAGGGATGTCTTTAGGTTCGGTGGTTGCTTCCTGTCTGGCGGATCAGCGCCCTGAACTGGTAGATCGTATGATTTTAATGGGTGTGATGCAAAAGACCCGCAAAAGCTGGCGCATGCTGCTGGAAGAATCTCTGCATTTAATGAAAGAACAGCGCATGGACGAATTTGGCCAAGCAGTAATTCTGTATCTGGTTAATCATGCACGTTTAAAAGAAACCCGTATGTCGCCAACAGCAAAACGGTTGTTCTTTAAGCAGATGTCAGAATTTACAGCGACAGAACAGGACCGCTATGACATTAATTGTAATCGTCTTTTAAGACTGACCAATGTACCGATTCCTCAATGTAAGGTTCTAGTCGCATGCGGGCAATATGACAGCTTTACCTTGCCACATGAAAATGCCAATTTTGCCCTGCAATGTCCAAACATGCAGTATGTGCAGATTGCTTCTGCAGATCATGTGCCTCAGTTACAGCGCCGTAAAGAAACCATGCATCTATTTGCAACTTTCTTGCGTGATGAGCCGGTTGATCAGCTCGAAGGTATTATTCCGTTCACCCGTGAACAGATGCAGCAGATCGAACGGCGCGGTGAAGAGCGGATTACGGTTCAGGATCCACAGCGTTATTTAAGTCATCGCCATTCTGATCTGGTACTCAAGACAGAAATTGTCGATATGAATTTCTTTGGGGTATTGCTGGAATTGGAACCTGGATTAACCGATCAGGCAGCCGCATATCCACGAGATTTGGCTTTACATTTGGAAGATGAAGAAGGCGAGTTTAAGATCGAATGTTTAATCTTCGAGCATGATGGCACTCAGTTACGTGCTTTGTTCAAGCATGGCAGTTTTGATGTAGCAGAGCGTTTATTACGCTTTGTCCAGAAAGAGAAAGCCCTTCAACAGGCTGAAGTATTCGATGCAGTCATCTAATCAATAAAATTCATAAAAAAACAGCGTAATTAAACGCTGTTTTTTTTCACTGCATGAATCATCCAGACTAAATCTCCCAAATGTTCATCCTGTTCATAATGAGGATTCTGCTGTCGAGGTTCTGCGAAATAACGTTGTGGCTGTTCGACCTCCACTTGCATAAACCCAGTTTGCTGAAAAAACTGCTGTAGTTCTTGGGGTGATTTAAAATGAAAGGTAAATGCACTGCGTGACATGAATTTTAGCAGACGGCTGCAGGTCCAGATAAAGCTTGCCAGTTTATTTTTGACCGGTTCAGGATAAATATCACTGAGATAATGCACTTCACTAAAGCCTTGACCATATTCGGTAATGCCTTTGAGTAAAGTAAACAGCATCTTTTGATCAAAGTAATTGATCAGGCCTTCACTAATAATCACTAGAGGCTGTTGTGGGTCAAAGACTTTAAAAATATTCGCCAGTTCTGCACTAAAAATATCGGCACTCAATACTTCCGGGGCATCCTGATCAATCTGCTGCAAAGCATTGGTTTTGATCCTGGCCATATCGGGCAGATCCAGCTCCCGATAATTAATCCCGGGAAACTTCTGTCTAAAATTCCAGCTGCGTGGAGAAAGACCACTGGCAATTTCCAGTACCTGTAACTGAGGATATTTACTAATTAACTGGCTTAGGTGTTCATCAATCATTTGATGACGCTGTTTCAGGGTAGTGCGCATACTACCACCTACATGACGCTCAGCCCATGACTCCAGCGGATGAACCAGTTTGGCAAGGAATTTGCCTTTAGAGGTGGCAAATACCGGATGTGAAATCCCCATTTTGTACCAGATATAGCCGGTATAATGTGCAGTAAAAGAAATATGGCGATGTTGTGAAAGAGATTCTGTCATGTCGTCCTGACCTTATTGTTGTTTTAATTCAATGCTGCTCATTAATATAGCAGTCTTTTCAACATGATAATAAAAAAGGAACACCTTGTCGTGTTCCTTTGTCGTATTCAGATCATTAAAAAATTACAGAACCTGATCTTTAAACTGGCTGATTTCATCACGGATCTGGCGCCATTCATCTCCAAGATCCAGTTCAGTGCCGATCTGAATCTCTGGAATTTTTCCACGCATACGTTCCAGACGCTGCTGATTTGGCAGCGGTAGCTCCTGAATGCCCTCAAGCGCAATACATTGTGCTGCGCGATCATTGCAGACCAATCCCATATCACAACCTGCTTTCAATGCCGCCTGAATACGAGCATCGGCACCGCCAGCCACACAGGCAGCCTGCATGCTTAAATCATCCGAGAACAGTACGCCGTCGAAGCCAAGTTCTTGGCGTAACACTTTCTGAATCCAGAATTCTGAGAAACCGGCTGGATTTGGATCTACCTGACTATAGATGACATGGGCAGGCATAAGCGCATCCAGTTGTGATTGTAACTGGATAAAAGTCTGCATATCTTTTTGCTGGATTTCTTCATAGCTGCGCATATCAATGGCAGCGGCTACATGCGAATCTGCTTTAACCGAACCATGTCCCGGGAAATGCTTACCAGTTGAAGCCATGCCAGCACGTTTCATACCTTTCAGGAAAGCACCAGCTAGTGGAATAATATCCTGAATATTTTTGGCAAAGCTGCGGTCACCAATCACATCGCTAATATCATTTAAATCCAGCACAGGCGCAAAACTAAAATCAATTCCGACAGCCAGTACTTCGGTGGCCATCAACCAGCCACATTTCTCGGCCAGTTCCAGCGCTTTTTCACGATCGGTCTGGTAAAGCTCACCAAATTTACCCATAGCAGGTAGCAGAGTAAAACCTTGTTTGAGGCGCTGTACACGGCCACCTTCCTGATCCACCGCAATCAGAATATCTGGACGGACCTGACGCATATGATCAGTCAAAGTGCGGACTTGGGCAGGAGATTCAATATTGCGACCGAATAAAATCACACCACCGACTTGTGGTGCACCCAAGAGTTCAATATCTTCTTGAGTAAGGGTAGTGCCTGCGATGTCGAGCATCAATGCGCCAATCATATGCGGAATCCATTTTCGAATTTTCGGGGAAAACAATACCTGAATTCTGCAATGATTTGCTACACTTTGTCAGCACAGAATATGATAAAACTACACGACATAAACATATTAAGTTGTTTAAGATGCTGAATACTTTAAGTTCTGCTCGAAAAGCAACACGGTCAAATTGGTCTTGAGGCCAAGGAAGTACGAATTATTTATGAAATTTCAAACAATAGCTTGTGCAGTTGCGATTGCGACAGGCGGATTATTTTTTACCCATGTGGTGAATGATGCAATTGCAGCTGATGGTAAAGAAGTAGTCAGCAAAGCAGTGCTTCAACCTTCTCAAGAACAGGCATTGGTATCCCGACAACTGGCAACTCTCGTTGATCGCCAACATTATTTGAATATGCGTCTGGATGCTCAGACTTCACAGCGTATCTTTGATTTTTATATTGATAGTCTGGATGCAGATCACAGTCTTTTTCTGGCATCTGAAATAGAAGATTATAAAAAACGCTATGGTGCTACTTTTGGTGCCAATCTGAAAGCCGGTAATTTGTCTGGCCCTTATGAAATTCATGCGCAGTATCGTGAGCGTTTAGCCCAGTTCTATACCTTTATGCTGGAAGAACTGAAAAAGCCGCAAAACCTGAACCAGAAGAATGTATATATCGAAACGGATCGCGAAAAAGCACCGTTCTTTAAAACTCAGGCTGAACAGCGTGCTCACTGGTCAAAAATGCTGGTTTCTCAGCTCATCAATCTGACTATTAGTAAGGAAGAAGAGCAGGCCAAGCAGAATGCACTCAAAGCCAACCCTGAACTGGCGAATGGTCAGGACCTGACTGGGCCAGAAGATTTAACGCCTGCTCAAACTCTGACCAAACGTTATACCCGTCAGTTAGAACGTCTCAGCCGGATCAAGAGCGATGATGTGCTGGACAAAACCCTGAATGCGATGATGCTGACTTACGATCCACACAGTAATTATTTCCCGCCTGTAGATGCGATGGAGCTGAACCGTCAGACCACCTTACAGCTGGAAGGGATTGGGGTGTCGATTCGTCCGGAACGTGGTAATGAAGATTACACCAAGATTGAAACCATTGTAGAAGGTGGGCCTGCCAGCAAATCAGGACAGGTAAAATCAGGTGACCGTATTGTTGGCGTTGCTCAAGACGGCGAACAGATGGTTGATGTGGTCGGCTGGCCGAGCAATGAAATTGTTGGCCTGATTCGTGGTAAGCGCGGCACCAAAGTAACGCTGAAGTTATTAGGCCCGGGTGCGACCATGGGACAGGCGCGTAATGTCAGTCTTGTACGTGATGTGATTCAGGAAGAAGATGCCGGGGTTAGAACCCGTACCGTTGAAATCCAGCGTGATGGTAAAAAATATCAGTACGGTGTGATTGAAATTCCATCTTTCTATCTGAACTATCGTGCCCGTCGTGCAGGTACTGACTACCGTTCTGTATCAGAAGATACCAATAAGGCCCTGAAAGAGCTGGCTGCGAAGAATGTTGCCGGTATTATTGTAGACTTGCGTAATAACCCGGGTGGTTCACTTGAAGAAGTGGCACGCATGCTAGGACAGGTGATCAAGTCGGGTCCTGTGGTTCAGATTCGTGATGGTAACGGTAATGTTAGCGTCTTTGAAGATGATGATGGCGGTGCGCAAACCTATGCTGGCCCATTGGCAGTAATGGTGAACCTGGCTTCTGCATCTGCAAGTGAAATTTATTCGGCGGCGATTCAGGATTATGAACGCGGCATCGTGATCGGTAGTACCACAACGGGTAAAGGAACTGCACAGGTTCAGCTGGATAGCTTGGCACATGGTCAGGCAACGCTGACCCAGCGTAAGTTCTATCGTGTGACCGGTGGTAGTACCCAAAACAAGGGCGTGATTCCGGATATCAAGCTGGTCGACATCTATAATGAAGAGTTTGGTGAACGTAAGGCTAAAAATGCCCTAGAGTGGGATACGATTCCAACTGCGCCATTTAAACGTGAAGGTGTGGTACAGAAATATGTACCGGAACTGGCCAAGTTATCTCAACAGCGTGTCGCTCAGAACCCTCAATTCAAGTATCTGGAACAGCGTACAGCGGCTATGAAAAAAGTCGAAGACCAAAAACGTGTAGTTCTGGATCTGGAACAGCGTAAAGCTGAGTTGCTGGATATCGAGCGTAAAGCTTTAGAAGCTGAAAATGCCCGCCGTGCGGCAACCGGCCTGAAACCTTATCCGAACTGGGAAAGTTATCAGGCTTCTCTGGATGCCATGGTTGAAGCTCGAGCGAAAATGAAAGCCAAAGAGCGTCCGGCATTACCGGAAGAAGAAGCTTTTGTACTGGAAGCCGCGCATGTCTTGGCTGACTATGCTCAAGCACAGTCAAAACAGTAACTTTCACATAAAGTAATACAGTTTCTAAAACAGCCTATCTCGATAGGCTGTTTTTTTGTGCAAATAGAATGCAATATCAATTAAATATAAAGTGCTATGTAACTAAATAAAAAAGAAAAATTTGTGATTTATGTCGAATAAAAAAGCTGGAATATTAAATTTAATCAATTGATAAAATCTCAAAGACTTCTAATATATAAGCTTAATTTTTTATTTTATCGATTCAGGGCAATTTTAAACTCCACTCCAGCTACTGAAGAGATAAAAATATTGCAATAAATTTTGTATATGGCTTCAAGTTTGAAGCAGTCGGGATGAACTCTGAAAAGAGTATTTTATTTTTTATAGGGCGTAAATTTAGCGGGGAATCGTGCGAATACAGCTGTGCAATAAAATAAAAATGATCGCCCAGATGGAACATTTTATATGATTCATGCTCATCATGATGTCAGTCTGCTCATTGGATCGATGGCTGTGGCATTTCTTGCCTGCTATTTGACGCTTACGCTTGAGCAGATGCTATTTCGTAATGTGTCGCTAAGGTTGAAAACCCTTATTTTACTGTTCAGCGGTGGCTTGCTGGGACTGGCGATCTGGGGAATGCATTATGTCGGCATGACGGCAGCTCATTTTCCTGATGCTTATGATATCGATACTGCACTCACATTAAGTTCTTATGTGATTGGCTTTGTGGGAGCAACCTTTGCCATCTGGCTCACTACCCGTAAAACCTTGCCTTGTGCCCGCTTGATTCTAGGTGCTGTTCTGATGGGGCTGGGCATGTCAGGAATGCACTATGTGGGCATGCTGGGCCTGAATGTTAAAAATCATGTGACTGCCTATCATCCTTTATTAATGATTTGTTCGATCCTGATTGCAACGAGTGGAGCGGGACTCAGTTTTTGGGTGGCCTTCAAATATCGACAGGCAGTGCAAAGTACAATCCGGATGAAGCTCGTGGTCGCGAGTATGCTCACGTTGACCATTGTCGGGATGCATTATACGGGTATGGCGGCACTTAGTTTTTATGAAGATGCCCATCCATTGCCCCAAGTCAGTCATTCACACTATGACTTGTTATTTTCAGTCATCCTGATTAGTTGTCTGGTACTGGTGACTGCATTTGGTGTAGCCATGCTGGAGTTACGCTTTGAATCACGTAACCGTCAGCTAATGCTGGCCAATAAAGAGCTGGCGAATCAGGCGATTCAAGATAATCTTACCAAACTGCCAAACCGATTATATCTAGTCAAATATGCACAATTGCTATTTTCTGGCCGGCAGCAAGATACCCAGCATGAAATCGCTTTTTTATATATTGACCTAGACCGTTTTAAAGCCGTGAATGATGTGTTTGGCCATCACGTTGGGGATCAGCTACTGATTCAGCTGGCTTATCGTATTCATCAAATTCTGGGAGATGATTCCAAACTGCTACGCATCGGTGGCGATGAATTTCTGCTGGTGCTGGAAAATACTTCAGTAGAGCAGGCCTCGAAAATATCGGAAAGGATTCTGGAACTAATTCAGGAAAGTTTCCAGATCAGTGGCAAGACTATCAATATTTCGGGCAGTATCGGGATCGCGATGTATCCGAAGCATGGCCAGAATCTGCAAGATCTGCTGATCAATGCAGATGCCGCCATGTTGACTTCCAAGTATCAGGGACGAAATACCTATTCGGTTTTTAATTTCTCGACTGATCAGCATGAAAGCAAGAGCCAGAGCAAACTGATCAATGATCTGTATAAGGCAGTAGAAGAACAGCAATTTATCTTGGTTTATCAGCCAAAATTTACCCATGATGAGCAGATCTGTGGTGTAGAAGCGCTAATCCGCTGGAAGCACCCATTGCATGGTTTGCTGGGTCCAAATATGTTTATTCCGGGGGCAGAAAAAACCGGTCTGATTATTCCGATGGGCTACTGGGCTTTAGAGCAGGCCTGTAAACAGATTCAGCTCTGGGAAACTGATCATGCTGATTTTTTCCCGATCGGTGTCAATTTATCTGCGGTTCAGTTTGAGCATAAGCATCTGATCAGTACGCTGGAGCAGCTACTCAGTCAATATAAAATTGATCCTCAACATTTGATGATTGAGATTACTGAATCGACTGCCATGCATCACATTGATTCGAGTATCCGGACTTTGCAGCAGTTGCGTCAGATGGGCATCCAGCTGGCGATTGATGATTTTGGTACCGGGCATTCCAGCTTTCTGTATTTAAAAAACCTGCCTGTCGATGAGCTGAAAATTGACAAGGAGTTTATTCAGGGTCTGAGTGCAGGTTCCAAGGAAGAAATGATTCTGGAAAGTATTATTCAGCTGGCCATTAAACTCGGCCTGAAAGTAACGGCTGAAGGAATTGAAACTGTACAGCAAGCAGAAATTTTGACCCGTTTAGGCTGTCAGCAGATGCAGGGCTATCTGCTGGGTAAACCGATGGATGTCGAGCAACTTGAAGCTAGGGCCTTGGTTTCTTGAACTCAGTAAATCACTATTTAGAAATTTTTATGATTAAGCTAATCAATTGTAAATTATAAAATTTATGTGATTATTGATTTATAATTTCTAGGTTGAGTAGTAAATTAAATCCGTTAAATCGACGAGCCAAAAAAATATCAGTTCAACCAGAAAAGAGAATGGAAAACTGCGATTTCTCCAGTTTATAGGGCTGCTTATTGGCTCTAGAAATCTGCTACAATATCGTCAATTTTTCATATTGATCGTATTTGATCTTGAGCACTGCGGTTCTGCAGTAGGTATTTTCCATGAGTTTTAAAGATGAGTTAGCGGTGCAGGTCGCTCAGCGACGTACATTCGCCATTATTTCCCACCCCGATGCCGGTAAAACTACCATGACAGAAAAACTGCTGTTATGGGGGCAGGCCATTCAGGTTGCAGGTATGGTGAAAAGCCGTAAATCGGATCGTGCAGCCACTTCTGACTGGATGGAAATGGAAAAAGAGCGTGGGATTTCGATCACCACGTCCGTCATGCAGTTCCCGTTCAAGGACAAGATGATTAACCTGCTTGATACCCCGGGGCATGAAGATTTCTCGGAAGATACTTACCGTACCCTCACTGCGGTAGACTCGGCGTTGATGGTGATTGACGGTGCAAAAGGTGTCGAGGAACGTACCATTAAATTGATGGAAGTGTGTCGTATGCGTGACACACCGATCATTTCTTTCGTCAACAAAATGGACCGTGAAATCCGTGAGCCTTTAGAGCTGCTGGATGAGATCGAAAATGTCCTGAAAATTAAATGTGTACCAATCACCTGGCCACTCGGTACAGGACGTGACTTCGCTGGTGTATATAACCTGCTTGAAGAAAAGTTCTATGTCTATAAAGCCGGTTTTGGTTCAGTAATTACTGACATCGAAGTTCGTGATGGCTATGACCATGCAGACTTACGTAAAAAAGTCGGTGAGCTGGCTTGGGCGGCATTTGAAGAATCGTTGGAACTGGTACAAATGGCCAATGAGCCATTAGATCGTGAAGAATTCCTGGCAGGCCGTCAAACTCCAGTTCTGTTCGGTACTGCTTTGGGTAACTTCGGTGTCGACCATGTTCTGGATACATTTAGCGAATATGCACCACCTCCAAAAGCGCATCCAACTCAAGACCGTAAAGTAGAGGCAGATGAAGAAGGTTTTACAGGTTTTATCTTCAAGATTCAGGCCAATATGGACCCGAAACACCGTGACCGTATCGCTTTCATGCGAATCTGTTCAGGTAAGTATGAAAAAGGCATGAAAATGAAGCATGTGCGTATCGATAAAGATATCCGCATTAGCGATGCCTTGACCTTCCTGGCCGGTGACCGTCAGCATCTGGAAGAAGCATGGCCGGGTGATATTATCGGTCTGCATAACCACGGTACCATCCAGATCGGTGATACCTTCACTTCAGGTGAAAAACTGCAATTTACCGGTATTCCGCACTTTGCACCGGAAATGTTCCGCCGTGTTCGTCTGAAAGATCCGTTGAAGTCAAAACAGCTGCAAAAAGGTCTGAAAGAGCTTTCTGAAGAAGGTGCAACTCAGGTCTTCATGCCACAAAACAGCAATGACCTGATTGTTGGTGCTGTGGGTGTGCTGCAGTTCGAAGTGGTCGCGTATCGTCTGAAAGAAGAGTACAAGGTGGACTGTATTTATGAGCCGGTGAGCATCAATACAGTACGTTGGGTATCTTGTGAAGATGAGAAAAAATTCAACGAATTCAAGAAAAAAGCCCATGACCAGTTATCTGTTGATGGTGGTGGTCATTTGACTTATCTTGCACCAAGCCGAGTGAACTTACAGCTGATGCAGGAACGTTATCCGGATATCGTATTCCGTAACACACGCGAACACTAAGCCTTCAGGCTTGGAAAATGTTAAACAGCTTCTCCGGAAGCTGTTTTATTTTGTGCTACATTTAGACGACTCATTACTTATATCTCTAAAAAATCATGAAGTTTAGTAAGGAAATCCTGCTCGGTTCAGTCATTGGCTGTAGTTTGTTGCTTGGAGCATGTGATAAAAATGAAAATGAACAGCCGTCAGTAGAACGGAAAGAATCTGCAGCAGTCACCCCTGAAGAAAAAGCCAAAGTTTTGCCTTACCTGAATATTCAGGAGAAATCGGCCGATATTGCCTTGCCATTTTGTGAAACTAAAAACTGTATTAATCTGGATATTCAAACCTTAAAGACAGCCGATGCCTGGCTAAACCAGTCTATTGAAAAGCAGCAGGCAAAAGTCATTCAGGATCAGATTGGCTTAAAGCAGGATATGAGTCTGCAGCAGGCGGTTAATGCCTATGTAAAAAAATCAGATGCTTGGCAAGCCCAGCTCAAACTGAATAAGGCCTATGAGTTATCGCTATATACTCGTATTCCTTATCAGCGCAATCAATTTGTGTTAGTGCAAATTGGGGTAGATAGCACTCAGGAAAATATCCGCGTCAATGAACGCTATTATTTCTTTGTGGCTGACCGGCTGCAGCAAAAAATACTCAGTCCTCTGGATATTATCAATCCTGAGCAGCAGTTGCAGATGGATCAAATTGTGCAGCAAGCTTATCAGAAATGGTTAAAAGACAATAATGCGGAAGTCCAGCAGAAAGCTTCAAAAAAACTGTATTGGGGACAGGCGGACTGGTTCTTTGATCAGGAAGGAATTGGTCTACATTATCGTAGTCAGGAAATTAGCAAAGATGCCAAACAACTGGACATCTATTTAACCAAAGAACAAACACAACAAGTCTTGAAAGTGGATATTTATCAGAATATGTTCTAACAGGTAGGTCCTGCAAGGATAAATGATGATGTTGAACAAAGGTTAATGCATGTCAAATTATAAGAATGTTTTATGTCTGTCAGTATTGGCATCAGCGGTTTTGCTGAGTGCCTGTCAGCCTAAAGAAAAAGAGCCAAAAGATACTGCTGCACCTGAAGTGGTACAGGCTCAGCCTGAAGTGCTGAAGCTGAGTGGTGATACTGAGAAGCTGAAACTGGCCTTGCCTGAATGTGAAGGAAAAAACTGTCCTGAGATTTCTATTGAGCGATTGAAAAGCAATCAGCCATTTATTGATGAATGGATAGATCAGCAGATTCTGCAGCAGCTACAGGGTATTTTGTCAATTGATGTGATCGAACCGGCAAAAGCATCTGCAGCCAGTGAAGCTGAAGCCGCTGCTTCCGAACCGCAAACTGCATTAGCCAATGTCCAAACTCCAAAACAGCAGCTTGAACAGCAGATTCAGCCGCATATGCAGACTTTCCTGAATCTGGATAAGGAACTGAAAGCACTCAGTGCCAGTCATAGTATTAGCCTGATGATCAAGCCGAGAATTCTGCAGTCTGGCGATCCACTCGCGACTGTGGTCTTAAACAGTACCCATTATCTCGGTGGTGCACATGGCGCTTCTGCTCAAACCTACTACAATTTTGACCTTGAGCAGAAAAAGCTGATTAAGCTGGGCGATATCATTTTGCCTAAACAAAAGGCTCAACTTGAAGCCAAAGCTTATGAGGCTTTTAAAGCCTGGGTGATGGAATCCAAACTGGCCAATGATGTAGCTGAATATGAACAGGCCTGGAAATTCAAACTGACGGATAATTTCTATCTGTCTAAACAGGGATTGGCGCTGCAATATGCCGAATATGAGATTGGTCCTTATGTGGTCGGTTTACCACGTCTGGTCATTCCTTATGAACAGCTGAATGGCATTCTGAAACCTGAATATCTGCCTCAAACAGAGAACGCTGCTTCAGAAGCCGAGCCTGCAACTCCTGCCAAAGCACGCTGATGGTTTCGTTATTTGATACCCATACCCATTTTGATGTTCCCGATTTTGATCATGATCGGGAACAGCTGGCTTATGCATCCAAAGCAGCAGGGGTGGAGCATCTGGTCTTAATTGGTTTTTTACAGAGCCGGTTTAAGGATTTATTGCAGACGCATCATTTTATTAATCAGTTAGACAATGCGCCTCAAAGTCATCTGGCACCCGGCCTGCATCCATTTTATATTGAGCAGCATCAACCTGAGCATTTACAGGATCTAGAGCAGTTATTAAGCACAGAGCCTTGTATTGCCATTGGTGAAATTGGTCTGGATACTTTTGATAAGCGACATAAACAGCCGGAACTTTTTCAGAAACAGAAGGATTTTTTTGCTGCACAGCTGGAACTGGCGCAGCAGTTTGATAAACCTGTGTTACTGCATATCCGTAAATCTCATGCCGATGTTTTACAGATTCTAAAACAGCATCAGTTTAAACAAGGCGGTATTGCCCATGCTTTTGGTGGCGGGATTGAAGAGGCCAAGGCCTTTATTAAATTGGGCTTTAAGCTTGGGATAACAGGACAAATCACCAATCCGAATGCCAAAAAACTGCATCAGGTGGTAGAACAGGTAGGACCGGAACATCTGGTGCTTGAAACCGATTGTCCGGACATGATGCCCTTATGTTGTCAGCATTCTACTGAACAGCGAACTCGCAATACACCTGCCAATCTGCCTTATGTCTTGCAAGGCTTGGCCAAGGGTCTGCATATGGATCAGGATGAACTGGCACAGCAGCTCTGGAAAAATACCCATCAGGCTTTACATCTGACGATCTAAGATAAAACCCTACATCGGTCGGAAACTGGATTCCAATTTATGATCCAATGAAAAAAAGGCGCATTATGCAATTTCTAAAATGCTTTAGACTTGGCATCATGCATATAAATTATTTTGAGTGAGATTCACATGGCACAAGGACTATTGGCGGGTAAGCGCTTCTTGATCGCAGGTATTGCAAGTAAATTATCAATTGCTTTTGGTATTGCTCAGGCATTACATCGTGAAGGTGCAGAACTCGCTTTTACTTATCCAAATGAAAAGCTGAAAAAACGTGTAGATGATTTTGCTGCACAATTCGGTTCGGAATTGGTTTTTCCTTGTGATGTGGCTGTAGATGCAGAAATTGACAATGCATTTGCAGAACTGGCAAAACACTGGGATGGTCTGGATGGTGTCGTACATTCAATCGGTTTCGCACCAGCACATACTTTAGATGGTGATTTTACTGATGTGACGGATCGTGAAGGCTTTAAGATTGCCCATGACATCAGTGCTTACAGCTTTATCGCGATGGCACGTGCTGCGAAGCCATTACTGGCTGCACGCCAAGGCTGCCTGTTAACGCTGACTTATCAAGGTTCTGAACGCGTGATGCCGAACTATAACGTGATGGGTCTGGCGAAAGCCTCTTTGGAAGCAGGTGTACGTTATCTGGCATCTAGCCTGGGTGCAGAAGGTATCCGTGTGAATGCGATCTCAGCCGGTCCAATCCGTACATTGGCGGCGTCTGGTATTAAATCATTCCGTAAAATGCTGGATCTGAATGAAAAAGTGGCTCCACTAAAACGCAATGTGACCATTGAAGATGTCGGTAATGCAGCATTGTTCCTGTGCTCACCATGGGCGAACGGGATTACTGGTGAAATCATGTATGTCGATGCGGGTTATAACACAGTAGGCATGAGCGCTGAACTGATGCTGGATGCAGAATAAGCCTCTTTAAAAGATTAATTCTCAGCAGAGAAAAACCCTCAAGTTTTTGAGGGTTTTTTATTTTTAATTCTAATCGTCAATGATGTAAATCTAATGACAAGGGATACAAGAATTTGGATCAAAATAATTTATCTTTCAAGGCTTTCCCACTAAGATGCTTAATATAAAAACAATACAGGACAATTAAGGATGTTTAAAAATTTTTTAATCAGCATGATTTTTGTGATGGGAACTGTGGGGATCACCACGTCGAGCATGGCAGCAGACAATCACTATCATGACAATATGCATGAACTTGACCATCATTTAAAAAATTTCAAATCTGCCAAAGATAGTAAAGAGGCGCGGGCAGCATTGCAAGGCATGCAAAAATCTGTGGAAGTCTGCCAGAAAAATTTACCTTCAGGTCTGCAAAAACTAAAATCTAAAGATGCAAAAATCACAGCGTATCAGGGATTGTTAACTGACTTATTGAAAGAGATTAAACAAGCTGAACAGCTTGTTGCAGGAGATCAGTTAGCCAAAGCTCAAACCCTCACGGTGAAAATGGATCAGATTAAGAAGCAGGGGCATCAAGCCTTTAAATAAGCCATAAAAAAGACCGCAATTGCGGTCTTTTTTAACTTCAAGATCAAGTGATTAAGCTTGACCTTCAGCAGCAGCTTGCGCACGTTGCATGTTCGCTTCAAATTCAGCATCGAAGTTGATTGGTGTAAGCAGCAATTGCGGGAAGCTACCTTTAGTCACCATATCATTCACCGCTTCACGAAGGAACGGGAACAGGATGTTCGGGCAGTAAGCACCAAGAATGTATGGCAGACGCTCTTCTTCCACGCCATCAATCAGGAAGATCCCCGCTTGAGTCACGTCAACGATAAACGCTGTATCACCTTCATTGGTTGCTTGAACCACAACTTTTAAAGCCACTTCAAAATGAGTCGGATCAATTTTTTCTGCAGAAGAAGAAAGGTTGATGTTTAACTCAGGTTGCCATTGCTTGGTAAAAACTTGTGCCCCAGGAACTTCAAAAGAAATATCTTTAGTGTAAATACGCTCTAATGCCAATTGTGGTTGAGCTTGTTGTTCTTCACTCATTCTTTAATCCTTGATATGAGGTAGGTTTTAGTAGATTAAGCCAGTAATTCGTCTAGTTTGCCTTCACGCTCTAGGGCATAAAGTTGATCAAAACCGCCGATGAATTGTTCATTAATAAAAATCTGTGGCACGGTACGATGATTGGTACGTTGCATCAATTCAAGACGTACTTCAGGGGCTTCATTCGATAAATTAATTTCTTTGAATGCAACACCTTTGCGCTCAAGGAGCTGTTTTGCACGGATACAATACGGACATACTGTCGTCGAATAGATAGTAACTTCAGCCATGATCAATCTCCTGTTCGCAGATTATTTGCTTTTCACCAAAGGTAAACCTTGAGCTTTCCAGTTTGTAATGCCACCATCCAGACGGTAGGCATCTGCATGACCTACCTGTTGAAGTGCAGAACCTGCAACTTGCCCAAGATTACAAATGAACACCAACGGGCGATCAGATGCTTTTAACTCATCAACGTGTTTTGTAATTTGGCTATATGGAATGTTACGGCTACCACTGATGTGACCTTCACGGAAGTCTTTGGCATCACGTAAATCAATCAGCATGGCATTTTTTGCTTTAACTAAAATTCCCAGCGATTGCGGAGATATTTTGCGACCATTACGTTGACCTTCGATAATGAAGAAGACAACCACGAGTACCGCGAGTGTTCCAAACAAGAAGGGGTGATTCCCCATAAACTCGAACCAACGTTCCACAATTCACCTAATTACAATTTTAAAATTGCCAAGAGTATAGCTCATAAATATGGTGATCAAAATCACCGCTTCAAGGGCTAAGCCTTAAGAAAATTAATTTTTTTGCTGCGCTTCGTTAATTTCGTCAATTAAACGTAAATAGCTATCCAGTCGGCGCGGCAAAATTTCCCCTGTTGATGCTGCCTGACGTAAGGCACACTGTTTTTCATGTTTATGTGTGCAGTTACGGAACTGACAGTGACCGAGCAGATTTTCAATTTCCGGAAAACCACTTTGAACTTTGTCTAAAGGCAGATGCCAGAGACCAAATTCACGGATTCCCGGTGAGTCGATGAGAGCAGCGCCATCGCCAAAGGAAATCAGACGTGTGGAGGTCGTCGTATGCTGACCCAGTGCCGAGTTTTCAGAAATGACATTGGTTTTCTGTGCAGCATTCGGAACGATCGCATTAATCAGCGTACTTTTACCCACACCAGACTGACCGACAAACGCTACAGTTTCTTCATTTAGACGAGCGGACAGTTCTGTCAGATCGCCATCGGACTGGGTTTGCATGACTTCATAACCCAAATCTTTATATTCTTTAAGCAAATCCAGAATCGGATCATTTTCCTTAAGCAAATCTGATTTATTGAGCACTAAAAGTGCTGGAATCTCTGCATCTGCACAAGCCACCAGATAACGGTCAATCAAACCCGGGGCTGGCTCAGGCAATGGTGCAAACACAATCACAATCAGGGAAATATTGGCGGCAACCGGTTTAACCTTGTGGTAACGGTCAGGACGGGTCAGCAAAGAGGTACGCGGATGAATCGCCGTAATAATGCCGAGTCCAGTATTGGGATCAGCCTGCCATTTGACTCGGTCGCCTGTTACCAGCAATTCCAGGTTGGTTCGGGTATGGCAGCGCCAGACACTACCCAGTTCAATCGGCTTCCAGAATGGCTCAGGTTCGCCTTCAGCCACGACCGGTTTTTCAGGATGCTGTTCAGGTATGGACAAGGCCTGGACCTCAAGCTGGCGGCCATAATGCTGCACGACCAGCCCTTCCAGGTCTTGAGAGGTATCGATCTCTTCCTGACGCGTTTTGTGCTGTTTTTGAATACGACGTTGTTGTTGTTCAGTTAAACGACGTTTACGTATTAAAGCCATTCAAATCCTAAAAAACCATGGGAGCGAGATGGCAAAAATAGCATGAAGCGGGGTGTCAGTTACAGCATCGACGTAATAAATTTGCTACTATAAATGTTTTATAGCCTAATAAGATTGCACATTTATGAGCAGCACCCCGGATAGCCGCCTGATTTGGATTGACCTGGAAATGACAGGTCTGGATACAGACAATGACCAGATTATTGAAGTTGCCACGATTGTAACGGACGATAACCTGAATATTCTTGCCGAAGGGCCCGTGCTAGCTGTGCATCAATCTGACCGTATCCTGAATGCGATGGACGAGTGGAATACTCGCCAGCATGGTCAGTCTGGCCTGATTGAGCGTGTACGCCGCAGTAAATTGACTGCTCAGGATGCAGAACGTGAAACCATTGAATTCCTGAAAAAATGGGTGAATCCAAAAGTATCGCCGATGTGTGGTAACTCAATCTGTCAGGATCGTCGCTTTCTGCACCGTTTAATGCCTGAACTGGAACAGTATTTCCATTACCGTAATCTGGATGTATCTTCAGTGAAAGAGTTGGCAAAACGCTGGCGCCCTGAAATTATGAGTGGCCTGAAGAAAAATGCTTCGCATCTAGCCATGGATGACATTCGTGATTCGATTGCTGAACTGAAATACTATCGTGAATATTTCTTCATTATGAATAAATAATCCGAACAGTGAAAAAGAGGCGAAAGCCTCTTTTTTTTATTTGCTTGAAGATAGCTTTTTATTATAAAAATTCTCGCTGCTCTCAAAGAGTACCCATGTTAGTAGCACCAGAGCAAGATGGGTCTGGGTTTCATATTGATCCAAGATAATTAAAGCAAATAATCCCAAAGTCAGGATACGGATCATGATACTGAGATAATAATTTTTCTGCTTCTTAAAGATTAAGACGTAAAGATAGAGCAGGAACAGCAAAACCACCAGGGCAAAAAGGGCGTTAAATAGCATGCTGATCTGGCTCCCTTTAGGACAATAATAATTGAAATATTTTGAAGATTATCATGATGGTAATTTGATCAATTTTATGTGTTTTAGCGATGGCACAAGAATGCTTTTTTGACTGATTTTGTATCTGGATTTTAGTGGCAGTAAAGTGCCCATGATTTTGCTAAAATGCTCTGGTGTTTTTCTTGCTATTGATGACCTATGACTGATCTGCTTCAAGATGATGAGTATGACCGCCGTTTTGCGGGTGTAGCCAAAATTTATGGTGACGATAGCTTTCATCATTATGAAAACAGTCATGTGATGGTGATCGGAATTGGCGGTGTTGGTTCATGGGCAGTCGAAGCACTGGCACGTACCGGGATTGGCGAGCTCACACTGGTTGACATGGATGTGGTGGCAGCATCGAACATTAACCGTCAGTTACCAGCCATGACGGCGACGCTAGGATGTGAAAAAATCGAAATCATGGCGGAACGCTGCCGTTTGATTAATCCCCGAATCAAGATCAATCTGATTGACGATTATCTGACACCAGAAAATGTGAAAGAAATTCTGTCAGGAAAGCCTGACATCATTCTGGATTGTATCGATGACGTCAAAGCAAAGTTTGCCTTGATGCTGCATTGCCGTTTTAACAAGATTCCTTTGATTGTGTCAGGTGGGGCAGGCGGTAAACTGGATCCTTTAAAAATCCGGGTAGCTGATTTATCCAGAACCGAACAGGATCCAATGCTGGCAAAATTACGTGCGCAATTACGTGCTAAAGGCATCTGTAAAAAGCCAAAAGAAAAATTTGGTATCACTTGTGTCTATTCTATCGATAACCCATTTTCCAGTGCGGATGTTTGTGCAAGCGCAGGCTTACGCTGTGGTGGTTATGGGTCTGCAGTGGTAGTGACCTCTAGCTTCGCCATGGTTGCGGTATCAGAAGTATTGAAAAAGCTTGATAGCAAAAGACTTAAAGCCTGATTGAGTCAAAAAAAAGCACACGATCTGTGCTTTTTTTTATGCTAAGTTTAAAATGAATTTTTAAACATATAACAAAAACAATCTTTTGGTTTTGGAGCAGCTATGTGGTTTTTGCTAGTGCTGGTTTTGGGGATTGGGGCTTTAGCAATCTGGATGTGGAAACGTCCTGATCCGGTGAAACGTGATCAGGCCAAAGCCGTGCATCATGATCTATGGATTGAGCAGATTGATGCTCAATTGAAGTATGCGGCGCGTCTAAGTACGGATCCACATCATCCGGATTATGAACGTGCCTATCAAATTTATCACGGGTTAGCCCAGCAGCAGGACTTGCCACAGGCTTATGTGGGCATGGCTCTAATGCATTTAAACGGACAGGGTCGTGAGCAGAGCACGGAAAAAGCCATTAGCTTTCTTGAAAAAGCTTATAGTTTAGGTGGTGAGGATGCGGCCTATCATTTAGGCCAGATCTATGATTGTCATCAATACCAATTAAATGACCCTGAAAAAGCCTTGTACTGGTATCGGCATGCGGTCGCGCGCGGTCATCTGGATGCGCAGTACCGCATCACTGAACTAGCTGAATCTGATCATGACACTGCAGAACAGCAACGTCTGCAACTGTTAATTCAAAATGCCGAGCAGGGACATGCCAATTCACAGTATCAGTTAGCCCAATATTATTTGGCAGATGGTGCAGCGCAAGATTTAAGTTTGGGGATCCACTATCTGTTTCTGGCAGCACAGCAGGATCACTTGGCGGCCAATCAGGATATTGCCGAAGCCTATGCAAATGGCAAAGTCTTGCCCAAAGATCAACAGCAGGCTTTGAATTTCATTAAACGCTGTATTCATCTGGGTGATCAGAGCGGTTTATATGATTACTATGCCGGCGTGTTACTCGGCACTATTGATCCTGATCAACGCCAACGGGTGTTTCGGCATCTATTACAGCAGTCCAAAGAGTATAAAGATGCACAGGCCAAAACCCTGATCGGTCTGGCCTATTTTCATGGCTGGTATGTACAAAAAAATGAAACCATGGCATTTCGCTACTGGTCTGAAGCAGCACAAACTCAGCATCCTCAGGCCTTGAGTCTGATTGCCGCACTATATTTTGAATCCTATCTGGTCGCACATGAACCAGAGAAAGCATTTGAACTCTATCAACATGCCTTGCAAAGTGATCCTGATCATGGCTTTAGTCAGATGGGTCTGGCACTCTGCTATTTAAACGGAGTAGGTGTAGCCAAAGATACGGCTAAAGCCACCCAAATGATTCAGGCAGTTGCACAGCAAGAGCAACTTGTAGCAAAGTCTGAAGCTGATCTGATTTATATAGTGGGACGTTTTTATGGCTTGCCTGAATATCCGCTGTCGACCCGAGAAAAGGCAATTCAATATTTGAATCAGGCGGTGGCGAAAGGATCAAGTAAGGCTGCCTGGTATTTGTATCAGGCTTATAGTGGTCTTTATCCAGTCTTTGAAGTGAATGAGGAACAGGCCAAACGTTATCTGCATCAGGCAGCTCAATTGGAAGATGCACAAGCACAGGCCGAATTAGGCTTGATGTATTTAAAGGGCAAGAAGGTGGAGCAAGATACGGCTTTAGGACTGAAATATCTGCAACAGGCTTTGAGCCAGCATAATGGTCTCGCACTAAATGCTTTAGGTGAGGCTTTGGAACAAGGAATTGGTACTGAAGCCAATTTGGAGCAGGCAATCCAGTGCTATCGTAAAGCGGCTGCGCAGGTCAATGCCGATGCCTATAGTCATCTGGGGCGCTTATATACCAAAGGCATTGGTGTAGAACGTGATATTGCAATTGCCCGTGAATGGCTGGAAAAAGGCAGCTTGTTGGGACATGAACCTTCTATTGAACAGCTCAACAATGTAAATGCTTATCTGCATATGTAAACTTCAAAAAAAACCGCTGACTAACAGCGGTTTTTTATTGAGTCAAATATGTTGCTTAAGGCAGTTGCTTGATCGGACTACCACCCAAAGCTTGCATCAGGGTCACATAAGCATTGTATTGGCTTTGTCGGGTTTGCACCAAAGACAGACGGGCATTCCGCGTGGTTTCCTGTGCATCCAGCAGATTTTTCAATGCTACTGCACCATTACGATAACGTACTTCGGTCAGACGTTCAGTACGTTCAGCCAGTTCAACATTACGTTGTTGTAACGCAACCTGTTTGGTGAGTTCAGTACGATTAGACAGGGCATTCTCTACATCGGCAAAAGCTTCGTACATGGTCTGACGATACTGGATAATCGCTTTTTCATATTCCAGTTCATTCACCTGCAAATCACGTTTCATATCATTCCATTGCAGGAATGGCAGGCTGAGTCCTGCGCCTAAGGTCGCCACCGGATTTTTAAGTGCATCTGACAATGATGAACTGGTGCCCACGCCGGTACTTAGGCTGCCAGTCAGGCTGATCGAAGGGTAATAACTGGCTTTATTGGCATCCTTGTTAGCCAAGGCTTTACGCAAACGCAGTTCAGTGGCTCTCAAGTCAGGACGACGGGAGAGAAGGCTAGCAGGCAACCCAGCTTCAATCGACGGTAAAGCAATATTCGGTAAACGTTTAGGTTCATGAATTGAAAGCTGTTGCACAGGCATATTCATGAGTACTGCCAGTGCTGTACGTGTTTCCACACGCTGCTGCTCAATCTGACTTAAGGTCGCTTGCTGGCTTTGGATGGCCTGTTCAGCTTGGGTTAAATCTAAACCAGAGACAGCACCGGCGCGATATTGAACATTGACCAGATCATAAGTACGCTGTGCGGTTGCCAGGTTTTGTTGAACCACACTATAACGTTCATTTAGATAACCCAGCTGCCAGTACAATTGCGCAGTTGTGCCAATCAGACTTTGTGCAGTCGCCTGCAAGTCCTCTTCAGATGCCAGAGCTTCCCAGCGTGCTGCTTCAGTCTGATTGGCCAGTTTACCGAACAGATCCAGTTCATAGCTTAAGCCAGGGAAATTGACACCAAAACCGGATGAACTGCTGCCATCTTCCAGATCAAAGCTTCTACGCGTGGTTAATCCAGCATCACTGATACGTACACCTTGCTGGCTTTGTGTCTGTCTGGCCTGAATACGAGCTTGCTGTAAATTGATCCCGGCCACGGCTAGATCACTATTGGCTGCCAGTACATCATTCACCAGACTATTCAATTGGGGATCTTTAAATAGAGTCCACCATTGGTCTGCCAGAATATCAGCATGGATTTGCTGGCTTACAGCTTTACTGTTTTGAAAGTTGTTAGGCACTTGTACAGCAGGTTGTTCATACGGCGTTTTCACCACGGCCGCACAGCCGACCAGTGAACTCCCGAGGAGTAGGGCACTGGCAAGTTTGGTAAGAGTATGCATATCAGATTCCTTATTCTCGAGAAAGTGCATCGACCGGATTCAAACGGGCTGCATTACGTGCCGGGATAAAGCCGAACACAATACCGATCAGGCTTGAGCAGACAAAGGCCGCGACAATTGATGTGGTCGAATATGCCATCTGGAAGGTTCCTCCAGCAAAATGGGTAATCAGCTGACCGATACCGAGTGACAGCAATACGCCTAAAATACCGCCCAGAATACAAACCAGAACAGCTTCAATCAGGAATTGCTGCAGAATATCGCTTTGGCGCGCACCAACCGCCATCCGTACCCCGATTTCCTGAGTACGTTCAGTCACGGAAACCAGCATAATATTCATCACGCCGATACCACCGACAACTAATGAAATTACCGCAATTGCCGAGATCAGCAAGGTCATGGTTTGAGTCGTTTGCTGAATCGTTTCACGGATACTGTCTGCATTTTGCGTAAACACATCCTGCGCACCGTGACGTTGGACCAGTAAATTCAAAATGGCATTTTCAGCGGCTGCACTCGGATATTCATCTTTAATACGCACAATGATCTGACGCACATTGGGCTGACCCAGCATACGGCTCATAACAGTAGAGTAGGGCAGATAGACATTTAGGCTATCATTATTGCCCATCATGCCTTTTTGCGCATCAATGATGCCAATCACCCGGCTCGGTACACTGCCTAAGAGCAGCACCTGACCGATAGGATTGGTGCCATCTGCAAAGAAAGTATTTTGGGTGTTGGTATCAATTACCACATCCTGCGCCTGCTCAGTAATACTTTCTTTATCAAATGGCTGACCTGATTTAAAGGTCATACCTTTGACATAGAAGAAGTCTTCACTGACGCCGTTGACAGTAGTCGATGCTTCGATCTCTTTGAAGCGTCCGGTGACACTACTGTTGACCGATGGACTGACCCCATCCACATAAGGCTGTTCTGCCAGTGCATCGGCATCAGCGGGAATCAGGGTCTTGGATTGGGAGGAACGTGAGTTATCCCCGAAGCCCCGGCCCTGGAACACGGTAATGGTATTGGTCCCGAGACTGCTGATATTTTCCAGAATCTGCTTTTGTGAACCGTTACCGAGCGCAACGACTGAAACCACCGACGCGATCCCGATAATGATCCCGAGCATGGTCAGGAAGGTTCGCATCCGGTGTGCATTCATGGCCAATAGAGCCATACGGAAAGCTTCACCGAGACGGTCTACCGCGGAACGCCAGCTTGAGATTTTCTTCTGTTCATTTCGGACCAGATTTTCTTTCTCGAAACCATCATCAACTTCAGGCACATTCGGTTTATCTGAAATGATATTCCCGTCTGAAATCTCGATAATGCGCGTCGCATTTTTTGCCACGTTATGATCGTGTGTGACCAGAATAATAGTATGACCTTTGGCATTCAGCTCACGCAGAATCCGCATCACTTCAATACCGCTATTCTTGTCGAGTGCACCGGTCGGTTCATCGGCAAGAATCACGTCACCGCCGTTCATCAAGGCACGGGCAATCGAAACACGCTGCTGCTGACCACCAGACAATTGACTCGGACGGTTCTGGGTTTTTTCACCCAAGCCCAAATCAGTCAGTAACTTGACAGCACGTTCATGACGGGCATCTGAATCTGCACCAGCATAAATTGCAGGAACTTCAACGTTACCTGCCGCACTTAAATCACCGAGCAGATGATAACGCTGGAAAATAAAGCCAAAATATTCACGACGTAACTGCGCCAGTTCATCGGCTTCAAGTTCGCGGGTTTCACGGCCTTTAACTTTATAGCTGCCCTTGGTCGGCTTATCCAGACAGCCCAGAATATTCATCAAGGTGGATTTACCGGAACCGGACTGACCGACAATGGCGACCAGTTCACCCGGATAAATCTCCAGATTGACCCCTTTTAAAATCTGGACCGTGCTTTCACCCGCAGGGAATTCACGAACCAGATTCTTGACCTCGAGTAGAGGTTGCTGTTGTTGATTCATGCTTACATTCTCATTGGGCCGGCGCCACCAGGACCGCGACCACTGCCGCCACGTTTAGCACCGTCATTAGAAGTATCAGAGCCATCTGCAATCACAACCTGATCACCACGTTTCAAGCCTTTGATCACTTGTGCAGTAACACGGTTATTCAGACCAATCAGGACGGGGGTTGGTTTTGCTGTACCGTCTGCCTGCAATACACGAACCATGGCACGCTGAGCTTTGCCTTGTTCAATCAGGGCACGTTCAGCATCAGAAAGTTCTAAGCGAGGAGGGCGGTCACCTGCCGGACGTTTACTATCGCCACGGGCTTGATCCTGACCTTCGCCACGTGCAGATGGGTCACCGGCACCACGAGAGCCTTCACCACGATTTGGACGTTGTGGACGGTTTGAACCTTGAATGGCAGCCGCCGGAACAGTCAGTACATTTCGTGCTTCATCTAGCACGATATAGACTTGCGCCGTCATATCAATACGCAGCTTGCCATCTTCATTCGGTACATCAAACAGGGCGTTGTAATACACTGCAGAACCTGAAGTTGAGCTTGAAGTATTGGTTTCGGTATTAATTGAATTTGGTGCAGGTTCAACCTGACGCAGTTTTGCGTAAATTTTCTTATCAGTATTACCCAAAGTAGTGAAGTACACTGTTTGGCCTTCCTGAACTTTCATGACATCGGCTTCAGAAATTTCAGCCTTAATGGTCATGGTATCCAGCTGCGCCAGTTTCACAATCGTTGGTGCACTTTGATTGGCGTTTACAGTCTGACCTTCTTCAGTCACGATCGCTACGATGGTTCCGTCCATTGGCGCCACAATTTGGGTATAACCGAGATCTTCTTTCGCAGTGGCTAGAGTTAAACGTGACTGTTCGATCTGTGCATTAATCGCAGTGATATCTGCCTGAGCCGTTTTGTAGCTGGCTAATGCAGATTCCAGTTCTGAACGCGAGGTTGCATCTTGGGCATACATGGCTTGCTGACGCTTATACTCGGCTTCCACCTTAGCGAGGTTGGCCTGTTTCACGGCAAGCTGTGCCATCTGGTTTTTAATGCTGGCTTCAGCAGTCTTTAAATCATTTTCCTGACGAACAGAGTCAATTCGGGCAATTAACTGGCCTTGTTTGACCTGATCGCCGAGTTGCACATACATTTTTTTAACCTGACCCGAAACCTGGGCACCGACACTGACCATTTTGGTGGCTTCAAGTACACCAGTTGCCAGTACCGAATTTTCAATATCCCCTTGGGTCACTTCAGCTGTAATGTATTGTGGCTGCTGCTCTTTTGGTTTCAGAAAATACCAGGCAGTGACTGCCACCAGGATGGCAATTACAATCGCCATAATGAGTTTCGTAGGTTTTATTTTTGGCATATGGATTCAGATTCGGGTCGTAGGATAACAGTTGATTATAAAAGCGAAATTAGGATAAAACGTGAATTTTTTTTATTTAAAATGAGAACTATTTTCCACTGCCTGGTTTAAAAAAGCATATAAGATAAAACCTGATTTTATATAAGGGATTCATTGAACTACTCCTATTAGAGTTATCTTTTTTAGGTGAAATTTTATACGATTTAGCTATCCAAAAAATATTGATCATATGATGAATCAATTAAATCTTCATGGGAGTATAAAGTACTTCTCAGATATACTGCATGCAAAAACTTGGCCACTAAATTGCTGATAAAAATACGCCATAGTGCTGCTCAATATCATGGAAGTTTTTAATGATATTTGTTGTAAAAATAATTCTGCGCTAAAGCTAACCTCTTTTATTTTTTAATCTAATTTTTCGAATGATGTGTTCTATTAAAATTTAAAAAATCTATGTTTTACATATAGATTTAAGCAAATAAAGTTTGTAATATTTAATTCAATAAAAAAAATATGGGTTTATTCATTAAGAGAATATGCTTATTTAATGAGCGAAAAAATAATACGACTTTACTAAGAAAATTGATGAGGTTCATAGATGGAATGGAATGAAAGTTACAATATTGGAATTGAGGTGATTGATCATCAACATCGCCAGATTCTGGACTATATAAATGCTTTAGAGTAGGTCAAAAGTACCGGAGATCGCGATAAAATCCGGGAGGTTTTAGATGATTTGATCGACTATACCCAGTCACATTTCAGCTTTGAGGAAAACCTGTTGGAACAGGTGAGTTATCAATATTTGCCCTCACATCGCGGCATACATGAATTATTTGTCAAAAAATTGAATGATTATCGTCTGAAGTTTGAGCAAGGTCAGTCCATTGAAAAAGATTTGTATCTTCTTCTGTCCAAATGGCTCATCAACCATATTCAGCACGATGATCAGGATTATGTCGAAGCAGTACGGGACAATATGCTGAGCTACCTGCGAACGCAGGAGAAGAAAAAAGCAAAGGCTGGTTCGCGCGTTTCTTTAGTTAGGCACTCGAGGATGCAAACAAGGTTTGACCGCACATTTCAGCAATGGCCTGCAAGATCAGATGTTCAGGGTTCTCTCTGGACATCCCTTTGATTGCAGCATCGATCCGGATCAAAAGCTGAGGCCAGCTTAAAAAGCGCTGTGGACTTAAACGACGCAAGGCTTGCTGATATAAGCTCACTTTAGTTTTCCAGATACCGATTTGTAAGGCATTTTGTGGCTGTTCAAATAATTGCATCAATAGACGCATTTCTTTACTGATACTCCACAAAATCAGGCTCATCGGTTCACCTGAGGCAATCAGATACTGAAAGATCTTAATTGATTGTGCCAAATTCCCATTCAGCAAGGCATCACTCAGATCATAGGTGCTGTAACGGGACTGATCCTGCAAGCAGGCATATAGATGGTCAATCTGGATGATATCCACTTCAGCAAAGGTGTCTGCTACGCGCATCAGGCTATTTTTGGCTGCCAGCAAATTGTGCTCATGATGCTGCTCCAGCCATTGCCAGGCGTCATTGGCCAGCTTAATTCCCAGTTTTTCCGCTTCAATCCCGAGGATCTGTTGACGATCTTTTGGGTAGTTCGCTACCAGTGATACATTTACGCCATTGGCATCAATGGTCTGGAAAAAACTGGATTTCAGGCTACTGGCATCCTGTTTCGGCATAACTACCAATAGCAGGTTATCACTGTCCTGTTGCAGATAGTTTTTTAACAGTTTGAGACCACTGGCATCCGGTTTGATATTGCCATGCACTTCAATTGCCAGTTGGCTAGAAAATAATGACAGGCTGTTTAAAGCATTAAAGACATTTTTCCAGTCAGAGGCAGAGCTAATATCATAACGCTGGCGTTCAACTTCACGGCTTTGCCAGCTGCTACGAAAGGCATCTACCAGATTCTGTTCCAGCAAAGGCTCCTGACCATGCAACACCCAGGCACCGCGAGCTTCATTGACACGTTTTAATGCCTGGAGGTAGTCAAGTTTCATTGGGTCGTCTTATTGGGCTGGTTGAGTCGAAGTTTCTGGTTTTGCCAATGGCAAACGATTCGATGAAATTTGACGGGCAATCTGCTGGGCCACATCATCAATTAAGACCTGATTTAAGAATTTTTGTTCTTGGTCATCCGTATTCACGGTTTCAATATCATATTGATAGGTACGGGTCGCGATTACCGTACGGGGTTCAGTCACCGGATTGCCTTGTGCATCTTCGATTCGGAACGTCACATTCAGGCGCAATAAGGTTTCCACCAGTTTGCCATTCAATTCTAAACGGCGAGGGGTGTAATCTAGGACACGTAAGACATAAGCATCAGGTGCATTACTTAGCTGTACTCCAGCAGCACCCAGGTAAACGGCTAGTTTTTCCTGAAGATCTTCAGTATTGTCAGGCAGGGCCAGACTCATGACTGAGTAAGCTACAGGTGCGGAACTCGGATTGGTTCCTTTTAAATGAAAGCCACAGCCGACGAGGCCTGCACTTAGACCACAAGTTAAAACAATTGCTGCTAAACGTTTGCCTAAATGCATGAGTATCCTCTTTTTCCCTCAGGGAAATATTTGAAATCCTGAACCGGATTGTAAAGTCAAAGCCCGTTGGCTGGCAACGGGCTTTGTTTGGAATTGTGAAATCCTTTCTCTCATCCTAACCTTCTCCCAAAGGGAGAAGAAATTTCCCTCTCCTACAAGGAGAGGGTTAGGGAGAGGTTAATTTAATCCCTCCCGACCTCCCTTTAAAAAAGGGAGGAGACTTCATTTTTTTATTTGAAGTGGGAAGTCCCCCTTTTGTAAAGGGGGATTTAGGGGGATTAAATTAAACCACCAAGTTCACTAACTTATTCGGCACCACAATTTCTTTCTTGGTTGGGCCCGTCAAGAATTGCTGAACTTCAGGCAAGGCTTTGGCTTGAGCGAGAATGTCATCTTTAGATGCATCCACAGACACTTCGAGTTTGCCACGAAGTTTACCGTTCACCTGAACCACAATCGTTTGGGTATTACGAGTCAATGCAGATTCATCCACTTGTGGGAACTGCGCTTGAGTTAACTCGATTCCAAACTGAGCCAATAAAGTCTGGCTTAAGTGTGGTGCAAATGGTGCAAGCAAAGTTAAAAGCGTAGTGATCGATTCACGTGCTACTGCAACGTCATTGTTATCTTTGGCTTCAAACTTGTTGTTCGCATTTAATAGCTCCATCATCGCTGCAATGGCAGTGTTGAATGCGTGACGACGTTCAATATCATCACCCACTTTCTGGATGGTTTCGTGAGTCTTACGACGTAAATCTTGCGCAGCTGTAGAAAGAGCAGCTTTATCGAATTCAGTCGCAGTATTACCTTTTTCAAGGAAACCTGTTGCCAAACGCCATACACGTTTCAAGAAGCGGTTTGCACCTTCCACACCAGCATCAGACCATTCAAGTGATTGATCAGGTGGCGCTGCGAACATCATGAACACACGTGCAGTATCTGCGCCGTATTGGTCAATAATCGCTTGCGGGTCGATACCGTTGTTTTTCGATTTCGACATTTTTTCCTGACCGCCAACGATGACGTCTTGACCATCACCTTTGTATTTCGCAGAGGTGATACGGCCTTTTTCATCACGCTCAAGTTCGATGTCGGCAGGGTTAAACCAGGTTTTCTTGCCTGATTCAGATTCGCGGTAATAAGTATCCGCAAGCACCATACCTTGAGTGAGCAAGTTAGTGAACGGCTCGTTACCTTGTACCACGCCTTCGTCACGCATCAATTTGTGGAAGAAACGTGCATATAACAAGTGCAGAATCGCGTGTTCAACACCACCGATGTATTGGTTTACTGGAAGCCAAGTTTGACCTGCTTCTGGTTTCACCATGCCATCAGTAAAGTCTGGAGATGCATAACGTGCATAGTACCAAGATGATTCTACGAATGTATCTAGCGTATCTGTTTCACGACGTGCATCGCCACCACAGCAAGGACACTTGGTTTCATAAAATTCAGGCATTTTGTTTAACGGGTTACCTGAACCATCTGGAACCACGTCAGTTGGAAGAACAACAGGAAGTTGATCTTCAGGTACCGGCACTTGACCGCACTTGTCACAGTTGATCATTGGAATTGGGCAACCCCAGTAACGCTGACGAGATACACCCCAGTCACGTAGACGGAATTGAACTTTTACATTCGCAAGACCTTGTGGTTCTAATTTTGCAAGGAATGCATCAAATGCGCCTTGGAAGTCTAAACCGTCAAATTCGCCTGAATTGATCAATTTGCCTTCTTTAGAGCCGTACCATTCTTGCCATTGTGTTGCATCAAAGTCTGCATCTTCTGCGCCTTTAGCATCAATGACTTGCTTGATGGTTAAGCCATATTTATTGGCAAATTCGAAGTCACGTTCATCGTGTGAAGGTACTGCCATCACCGCACCTGAACCATAAGACATAAGAACGTAGTTTGCGATCCAAACCGGAACTTCTTCACCTGTCACAGGATGTTTTACAGAAAGACCTGTTGCCATGCCTTTCTTCTCAGCAGTCGCAAGATCTGCTTCTGCCACAGAACCCATACGGCATTCTTCGATGAATGCTTGAAGCTCAGGATTGTTCTCAGCTGCTTTTAGCGCCATTGGATGTTCTGCTGCCACTGCAACATAAGTCACACCCATTAAAGTGTCGGCACGTGTTGTGAATACTGTTAAGCCGTTTGCATACACGTCTGGATTCGCTGAAGGGAAGGTGATTTCCATACCTTGTGAGCGACCAATCCAGTTGCGTTGCATGGTCAAGACTTGTTGTGGCCAGCCGTCTTTCAGTGTTTCAAGATCGTCCAGTAATTCTTGCGCATAATCTGTGATGCGGAAGTAGTACATTGGGATATCACGTTTCTCAACCAATGCGCCTGAACGCCAGCCGCGACCATTTTCAACCTGTTCATTGGCAAGAACTGTCTGGTCTACTGGGTCCCAGTTGACTGTAGAAAGTTTACGATAGATCAGGCCTTTTTTATAAAGCTGAACGAATAGCCATTGTTCCCAGCGATAGTATTCTGGTGTGCAGGTTGCGAATTCACGATCCCAATCTACAGACAGGCCAAGTTTTTTCAACTGATTACGCATGTAATCAATATTTTCGAAAGTCCATTTTGCAGGAGCGACCTGGTGTGCAATTGCAGCGTTTTCCGCAGGAAGACCGAAAGCATCCCAACCCATTGGTTGTAATACAGTTTCGCCTTTTAGACGGTGAAAGCGGCTGATCACGTCACCAATCGTATAGTTACGCACATGACCCATATGCAGTTTGCCACTTGGGTAAGGGAACATCGAGAGGATATAACGACGTGGACCTTCTACAGTGTCGGCAACTTTAAAGGCTTTGCGAGATTCCCAGTCCTGTTGGACTTGAGGCTCAATCGCACTGGCTTGATATTCTGAGTCAATGTGAGTAGTCATATACGTAATACAAGAGAACGGTTAAAAAAATATAAGGCACAGCATAGCGCAAAATGCACCTAAAAGTGAATTTTGCGGATGGTATTCTGCAGGAAAAATCTAAATTGGCAGACGAGTATGATTAGAAGGCTACACGCTCAGACTGACCACGTTGTAAAGCTTCATTGGCTTCACGCTGTTGCTGCTCATTTTCAGAAACGACAGGCACAGCTGCAGATGAGTTTGAGTTACCCGTTTCGGTCTGGTTCTCATTTTCGGTTGTTCTTGCTGGGGTAGGCGCGGAATTGTTCCAGCCATAGGTTTCTACTTTGCTTTTGTGCTTGGCATTTTTAGGAGGCGGGGTTTTAGTGTAGTGAGTCACGCCTTTGGCATCGACCCATTTATAATATTCAATCGCTAAAGCAGAGCTGCTTGCTACACCTAAAACAAACGTAGTGGCAAAACTTAATGCGGTCAGGAAAGATCTTTTCATGAGTAAAAGTCCTGAAAATTTCAAGCGGTTAAATAGGGTTGTTATTGTAGAGAATTTTTTGCCATAAGATGATTTTTAATTCAATTAATTTTGTGATCAGTAGTGATCTTAATGTTTTGAGCTGATACCTAAACAGAGTAATTTTATATAAAAAGAAATTTATTTATAAACAGTTGCATTGAATTTCTTAAAAATTCATTCAATTTTTTTATATAAGACATATTAAAAATTTATAAAATTAAAGTTTTAAGTATATGAAATTTATTAATTTAAATTAGAATTTTAAAGCTAAAAACCAGAGTTAAAGTCGAAATTGCCTGTAAAAGCAGCAAATTTTAGACGTATAAACAATAATAGCCTGTTTTTTAAACTTGACTTTAAAGGCTGAAAACACAAGAATGCAGCAATAGTTTTATATGCCTTAGATCGATCACCCTTCGAATAAGTGTCATGTCATGCAATGGGCAATTTTTCTAGCCGAAAAATTGAACAAAGCGAACAAAATATGTTTACCCCAACATGTTTTAGATCTTGTATTGCTCGAACAGCAGGTAGATCGGATTTTTTATTCCTATTGCTTTGAAAACTATGAAATTTGTGTGCTATAACAGTGCAGACAGTTAATGAATGAACACTGCAAATGCCTCCCATTTGTGCAGTGAATAATATAGGGTGAATCACGTTGGAACTTCTATCTGGTGGTGAAATGCTCGTTCGCGCATTAGCGGATGAAGGCGTTGAACATGTTTTTGGATATCCAGGCGGCGCAGTACTGCATATTTATGATGCGCTATTTCAACAAGACAAAATTAATCATTACCTCGTACGTCACGAACAAGCTGCCGGTCACATGGCGGATGCTTACTCACGCGTAACAGGTAAAACTGGTGTTGTGCTGGTCACTTCTGGCCCAGGCGCGACCAATACCGTTACTCCAATTGCAACGGCTTATATGGATTCCATTCCAATGGTGATCCTGTCTGGTCAGGTCGCAAGCCATTTGATCGGTGAGGATGCGTTCCAAGAAACTGATATGGTCGGTATTTCTCGCCCAATCGTGAAGCACAGCTTCCAGGTTCGCCATGCCAGCGAAATTCCTTCAATTATCAAAAAAGCATTCTATATCGCGTCATCTGGCCGTCCAGGTCCGGTGGTTGTTGATATTCCTAAAGATGCAACCAATCCAGCAGAGAAATTTGCTTACGAATATCCTGAAAAAGTGAAGATGCGTTCGTATCAACCACCATACCGTGGTCACTCAGGTCAAATCCGTAAAGCGATTGATGAACTGATTCATGCGAAACGCCCAGTGATTTACTCAGGCGGCGGCGTGGTTCAGGGCAATGCTTCAGCACAATTAACTGAGCTTGCACATCTATTGGGTTACCCAGTTACCAATACCTTGATGGGTCTTGGCGCATTCCCGGGCGATGATCCACAGTTCATCGGCATGTTGGGTATGCACGGAACTTACGAAGCAAACATGACCATGCACAATGCAGACGTGATTCTGTGTGTAGGCGCGCGTTTCGATGACCGTGTAACCAATAATCCTGCGAAATTCTGTCCGAATGCCAAAGTCATTCACATTGACATCGATCCGGCGACCATTTCTAAGACTATCATGGCGCACATTCCAATCGTGGGTGCAGTAGAACCTGTGCTGAACGAAATGCTGAACCAGTTGAAGCAAATGAATGTGTCCAAGCCAAATCCTGAAGCGATTGCGGCATGGTGGAAACAGATTGATGAATGGCGTCAGGTTCATGGCTTGAAGTTCGATGTACCGACTGACGGTTCTATGAAGCCACAGCAAGTGGTTCGTGCTCTAGATAAAGTCACCAATGGCGAAGCGATCATCACGTCTGACGTTGGTCAGCACCAGATGTTCGGCGCGTTGCACTATCGCTACAAACGTCCTCGTCAATGGATCAACTCTGGTGGTCTAGGTACGATGGGTGTAGGTCTGCCATATGCAATGGCGGCTAAGCTTGCATTCCCGGATCAGCAAGTGGTTTGTATTACTGGTGAAGCGTCTATTCAGATGTGTATCCAGGAACTTTCTACCTGTAAGCAATACGGCTTGAACGTTAAAATCCTGTGCCTGAACAACCGTGCCCTAGGTATGGTGAAACAGTGGCAGGACATGAACTACGAAGGCCGTCACTCTAGCTCTTATGTAGAGTCTTTACCTGACTTTGCAAAATTGATGGAAGCTTATGGTCATGTAGGTATTCAGATTGACCATGCGGACGAGCTTGAGTCTAAGCTTGAAGAAGCGATGGCAATCAATGATAAGTGCGTATTTATTAACGTAATGGTTGACCGTACAGAACACGTATATCCAATGCTGGTTGCGGGTCAATCGATGCAGGATATGTGGTTAGCAAAAGGGGAGCGCACGAAATGAGACATATTATCTCTGTACTCGTAGAAAACGAAGCAGGCGCGCTTTCTCGCTTGGTGGGTTTATTCTCACAACGCGGCTACAACATTGAAACATTGAACGTTGCGCCAACTGAAGACCCAACACTTTCACGTCTGACTTTGACCACGTATGGTGATGATCACAAGATCGAACAGATCACCAAACAGCTGAACAAGCTGGTAGAAGTGGTTAAAGTAGTGGATCTGTCTGAAGGTGCGCACATTGAACGTGAGTTGATGCTGATCAAAGTGAAAGCTTTAGGTGCAACCCGTGATGAAATCAAACGTACGACCGATATTTTCCGTGGTCAGGTGGTTGACGTAACGCCAACAACCTACACGATTCAAATCGCGGGTACGACTGAAAAAATCGACGGTTTTATTGATGCATTAGCAGAAAACACGATTCTGGAAGTGGTGCGTTCAGGCGTATCAGGTATCGCACGCGGCGAAAAAGTACTAACCATCTAAATTTTTTAAATTATTTCCTCATTCTAATAAGAAGGGGGCTTCAGGCAATGTGATCAAGGATCATTGCCTGATGAAACGGACACACAAGCATTTAAGCGGAGACAGCAATGCAAATTTTTTACGATAAAGACTGCGACTTATCTATTATCCAATCTAAGAAAGTAGCAATCATTGGTTATGGTTCACAAGGTCACGCACACGCGCTTAACCTTAAAGATTCTGGCGTTGACGTAACTGTGGGTCTACGCGCGAATTCTACTTCTTGGAAAAAAGCTGAAAACGCTGGTCTTAAAGTTGCTGAAGTTCCTGCTGCTGTAGCTCAAGCTGACGTAGTCATGATCTTGACTCCAGATGAGTTCCAAGCTCAACTTTACCGCGACGTGATCGAGCCAAACATCAAAGAAGGCGCGACTCTTGCATTTGCTCACGGTTTCTCTGTTCTTTATAACCAAGTTGTTCCACGTAAAGACCTAGACGTAATCATGGTTGCGCCTAAAGCTCCTGGTCACACTGTACGTTCTGAATACCAACGTGGTTCAGGTGTTCCTGACTTAATCGCGATCCACCAAGATGCTTCTGGTAATGCTCGTAATGTTGCACTTTCTTACGCTTCAGGTGTAGGTGGTGGTCGTACTGGTATCATCGAAACTTCTTTCCGTGAAGAAACTGAAACTGACCTGTTCGGTGAGCAAGCGGTTCTTTGTGGTGGTGCTGTTGAACTGGTTAAAATGGGCTTCGAAACTCTGGTTGAAGCTGGTTATGCACCTGAAATGGCTTACTTCGAATGTCTACACGAACTTAAACTGATCGTTGACTTGATGTTCGAAGGTGGTATCGCTGACATGAACTACTCAGTATCTAACAACGCTGAGTACGGTGAATACGTAACTGGTCCTGAAGTTATCAACGAACAGTCTCGTGAAGCAATGCGTAATGCGCTTAAACGTATCCAATCTGGTGAATATGCGAAGATGTTCATCCAAGAAGGTGCGTTGAACTACCCATCTATGACTGCTCGTCGTCGTCAAAATGCTGCACACGGTATCGAACAAACTGGTGCTAAACTGCGTGCGATGATGCCATGGATTCAAGCAAACAAAATCGTTGATAAAGAGAAAAACTAATTTCTTGAATCATTTGATTTGAATGCGAAAACCCACTCACTAGAGTGGGTTTTTTTATATAGTCGAATAATAATTTAAATAAATATAAAAAGATAAGATGAAAGATCGAACTGAATTTTTAATATAGAAAATCATATCTATGCTTGGACTGAAGTAGGAGTAGGTGATCAAGAGTTTGAGCAATATGCATTCGAATTAAAAAATACCAAAACTTCATGGCAGCAAATCCAAACAATTATTTATCGTGATGTATTGTGGGGTAGTTGGCTTTCATTAAGTTTGTGGTTAGCTGTTTTAATTTTAATTTTAATTTTAATTTTAATTTTATTGCTTAGAGCAGCTTTGTTGGTTGACTGGGGATTTGAAGATAAAAGGTTATCTCAAAAAATAAATCATATTCAAAAATGGCAACTATTTTACAAGTTGAATTCATTGGCATGGATCAGGTATTTAATCGGTTATTAGTTGAGCATAAGTATAGTAAAGAAATTGAAAAGGTAGATGGAACAGACATAAAGCATCAGCAAGTTTGATAATGTAAGAAATGCTAAGCTCCCATAAATCAATTCATAAAACAGTCACACTTGAACCCCATACTTAATCAAAAGTATGGATAGTTATATCTCATTAACTTTTAAATGCTTTGAAATAACCAAATTTTGAGTAAGAGCAAGGCAAGAAGCGGCTTCCAGATACATTTTCACCAAAGTCTTGGGCGCTATAACTGCACTATACTCGAAGCACATTCGATCCTTCTCAGGTTTTGTTCAGACTTATTTCAATAAATACCAGTACAAATAAATCATCTATTAACAGTTCAAGGATAGGTCGGATTGAAAGGTTAAAAATATAGTGCAGGAGGCGATGGCCAGCGGTGGAGCAGTGATCGCTAATGATCATGGACGTACTGATTTACAGGTGCAACATGATTGGACAGGTTGGCTGAGTAGGTTGAGATAGTGGCAAGAATTCATCTGTTAGATGTCTGAATTAAGCGATTTATAACGATTACAGAAGGATGCGGACATTAACAAACTAAAAAGGTGAATAGCGATTATCTCATGTGTCAATTTGAACAAGCTCTATTTTTCAGTCGTGCAAAACCTGAAATACAGGGCATAAAACAATAAGAGCTCTACAATGAAATTTCAGAATGCAAAACTAAAATTTTTAGAAATTGATTTAAAAGGCTGTATTTATCTTAATCATTTTTCACATTCAGAACGCATTGCAGCTTTTTTCAAAATCATTAGCCGGTTGGGCAATGGCGTATTCTGGTATTTGATGCTCATTGCCGTCTGGCTGATTCAGGGCCTGATGTATACCTTGCAGATTGTTTATCTGGTGTTTGGCAGTATGGTCGGAACCCTGATTTATAAACTTCTAAAAACCAAAACAGTACGTCCACGTCCTTATCAGGTGCATCAGGTGATTCGGCTCTGTGAGCATCCGCTGGATCATTTTAGTTTTCCTTCGGGACATACCTTGCATGCAGTGATGGTAACCATTGTGCTGGGTTATATTGTGCCTTTTTTACTATTTTTGATGCTGCCATTTGCCATTCTAGTCGCGATCTCTCGAATGGTTTTAGGTTTGCATTATCCAAGCGATGTAGCGGTAGGAGCCATATTGGGCGCGCTGGTGGCCACCATGATTGTATTTACGGCGCCTTTTTTTAATATCATGTTGTAAAAAATCACGAGATGATCCAGCAAAGACTCGCAGAATTTTGCAGATTTGCTAAAGTACTACATCATAGTAAATAGGCTTAGGAATAGACATGGGTTTACGTTGGACAGATACCCTCGATATCGCGATTGAATTGTATGAAGCGCATCCAGACGTGGATCCGCAATGGGTTCGCTTTACCGACCTGCATGCCTGGGTATGTGCACTTCCTGATTTTGAAGACGATCCAACCAAATCAACCGAAGGGCTTCTGGAAGCCATTCAAATGGCATGGATTGACGAAGCACGTTAATTGCCAATTGAAAAAAGCAATTTTTTTACAGTTTAAAGGCAGAAAAAAGTCCATTATTCGGTATAATGCGGCAAATTTTCATGTCAACAATTGACTTAAGGAGCCAATCATGGCTATTGAACGTACATTATCTATCGTAAAACCAGACGCAGTTGCTAAAAACCACATCGGTGACATCTTTGCTCGTTTCGAAAAAGCAGGTCTTAAAATCGTTGCGACTAAAATGAAACACCTGACTCAAGCTGAAGCTGAAGGCTTCTACGCTGAGCACAAAGAACGTGGTTTCTTCGGTGACCTAGTTGCATTCATGACTTCTGGTCCAGTTGTTGTTTCAGTTCTTGAAGGCGAAAACGCTGTTCTTGCTCACCGTGACATCCTTGGCGCGACTAACCCTAAAGAAGCTGCTCCCGGTACAATCCGTGCAGACTTCGCTGTAAGCATCGATGAAAACGCTGCTCACGGTTCTGACTCTGTAGCATCTGCTGACCGCGAAATTAACTACTTCTTCGCGCAAACTGAGATTGCTCCACGTACTCGTTAATACGCAGTATTCAAACCAGATAAGTGTTATTATACTTATCTGGTTTTTTTATTCTCTGAATAATTCTTTGCTCAGATATTGAGCTTCTCCTTTCATCTTTAGACATGGTTTAGGTATACACATGAGTACTGAAGTGGTCGCTACATCAGCAGTTTCTGATGCACAGCAACAATCTCCGTCCACTCCTGCACAGCAAAATTCTGTGGAAAAAGTGAACTTACTAGGCATGTCACGTCCGCAAATGGAAAAATTCTTCGAAGATATGGGCGAGAAGAAGTTCCGTGCCGGTCAGGTGATGAAATGGATTCATCAGTATTTCGTGACTGATTTTGCCGAGATGACCAATATCTCAGGCAAGCTGCGTGAAAAACTGGAAAAGATTTGTGAAATTAAAGCACCAGAAGTGGTGCATAAAAACTATTCCAAAGACGGTACCCGTAAATGGGTGTTCCGTGTCGGTGATGGTGATGGCTCTTTGGTTGAAACGGTCCTGATTCCGGCAGAAGACAAAACCGGCTCACGTAAGACCCTGTGTATTTCTTCACAAGTGGGCTGTGCTCTGGACTGTTCATTCTGTTCAACCGGTAAGCAAGGTTTCCAGCGTGACTTGACTCAAGCTGAAATCATTGGTCAGTTGTGGATGGCCAACTATTCCTATATGGAAGAAGTGCCTGTGGCTGAGCGTGAGCGTTCAGTGACCAACGTGGTGATGATGGGCATGGGTGAGCCACTCCTGAACTATGACGCTGTATTAAATTCTATGCGCATTATGCTGGATGATTTTGCTTATGGCATGTCTAAACGCCGCGTAACGCTTTCAACGTCTGGTGTCGTGCCGAAAATTGACCAGTTGGCCCAAGATATTGATGTGGCTTTGGCGATTTCATTACACGCAACCAATGACGAGCTGCGTAATGAGCTGGTACCAATCAACAAAAAATATCCATTAGAGCAGCTTATTGCAGCCTGCCAGCGTTACATTACTAAAGATGGTAATGAAAGTGCGCGTAAGCACGTGACCATCGAATACGTGATGCTGGATGGCGTAAATGACAAACCTGAACATGCCCAGCAGATGATCAAGCTGCTCAAAGATCTGCCAAGCAAGATTAACCTGATTCCATTTAACCCGTTCCCGCATGCGCCATATGGCCGTTCAAGCCGTAACCGGATTATTTCTTTCCAAAAAACTTTGTCTGATGCCGGTTTTGTGTGTACGATTCGTCAGACACGTGGTGATGATATCGACGCTGCGTGTGGACAACTGGTAGGACAAGTTGCTGACCGTACCCGTCGTGCGGAACAGTGGAAAAAGAAAATTGCGCAGTCCAATGAGATTATGCGCTCACAAGGATAACAAGAGGTCGCCAATTGAGTAATCTGACATCTAAACTTGCTTTGGTTTCAGTAGTATGTGGGTCTTTGGTTTTAACTGCGTGTCAAACACCAGATCTGGGTCAGAAGGATCCGGAAAAAGCCACCAAGGTTCGTACTCAGTTGGCGGTTGAATATCTTAAAAACGGTGATCTGGATTCAGCCAAACGTGCGCTGGATCAGGCACTGGAAACCAATCCGCGTGATTCGCAAGCCAATATGATGATGGGCGTGCTGCTTCAGCAGGAAGGCAGCAAACCTAATCTTGAAAAAGCCGAAGGTTATTTCAAGCGTGCAATTTCGGCAGATCCCAAAAATGCCCAGGCACGAAATAACTATGGCACCTATTTATATCAGCTTGAGCGCTATAAAGATGCGATCGAGCAGTTCGAAATTGCCGGCGCAACTTTAGGTTATGACCAGCGATTTCGTGCCCTTGAAAATATGGGGCGAATTTACCTGAAACAGGGTGATCTGGCGAATGCTGAAAAATCATTCAAACAGGCACTACAGGCTAATCGCGCTTCGTATATATCAATGTTAGAGTTGGCAGAAATTTTTTATCTGAACCAGCAGTTCCCGGCCGCGACTCAAATGTATGAACAGTTTGTGCGTGGTGTGGGGCAGAAAAACCAGAGTGCCCGTGCGCTCTGGATTGGCATTCGCACTGCGCGTGCCAGTGGCGATCAGTTAGGCATGCAGGTATTGGTGAATCAATTACGTGCATTGTTCCCTGAAAGCCCGGAATACCAACGTTATTTGCAATTACAGTACAGTACTGAGGCCGTATGGAAGTAAATCCTAATTCAGATTCGAATAATTCGAGCGTAGCTCCAAACGCGTTAGGAAATGTTCAGCGTCCAGGTGAGTACTTACGCAAGATTCGTATTAATCAGCAACGTGAGCTTGAAGACGTTGCCAAAGAACTCAATATTCCGGTAAAGACCCTGAATGCCTTGGAAAAGGATGATTATAAATCCTTGCCTGAAGCAACCTTTATCAAGGGCTATTACCGCACCTATGCCAAATATCTCGGTGTCGATGCTTCTAGCCTGATTCAGCGTTTTGATGAAATTTATGCCAGTGATACCGGTATGGTCGCAACGCATGCCCTGAAAGATTCTCCAATCAAGATCATGGGTAAATTGCCAGGATCAAAGCGTGATCGTAACCGCAAATGGTTAAAGCGTGGCCTGATTGCACTGGTTATAGTACTGATTTTGGGTGTACTGGTCGCAATGATCCAGAACTGGTCAGAGAGCAGCGAGAATAGTGCCGAAGTTGCGGACACCTCTTCTGATGTCGAAATTTTAAATCTGGATGCCGGTGCTGCCATGTCCGGTGATCAGCTTAAGCTTGATTTTAGCCGTCCGACCTCTGTGCATATTGTAGATGCAGGCGGTAACGTGCTGGCCACTGGCCGTCAGGCGTCTACTTTAGAGCTGAACGGTGAAGCGCCATTCCAGATCCGACTGGATGATGCGACCGCAGTATCACTCAGTTTAAATAATGAAAGTATTGCATTGTCACCTTATACGGTTAACGGAAAAGCAGATTTCCGTTTATCACGTTAATGGTGAGCAGATAGGGCGAAATCATGATCGTAAATCCAATTCAGCGCCGTCCAACACGTAAAATCCGTGTCGGTTCTGTCTATGTCGGTGGTGATGCACCGATCACTGTTCAGTCAATGACCAATACTGAAACCTGTGATGTCGCAGCAACTGTTGCACAAATTCAGCGTTGTGTGGATGCAGGCGCAGACATCATGCGTGTTTCTGTCCCGAGTATGGAAGCAGCGGCTGCATTTGGTGAAATCCGTAAGCGAGTTGACGTACCACTGGTTGCAGATATTCACTTCGACTATAAAATTGCGCTGGCTGTTGCTGATCTGGGTGCAGACTGTCTGCGTATTAACCCGGGGAATATCGGTTCAGAAGCCAAGATTCGTGAAGTCGTGGCAGCAGCACGTCACAACGACATTTCCATGCGGATTGGTGTGAATGCCGGTTCACTGGAAAAAGATATCCAGAAAAAATATGGCGAACCAACTGGTGAAGCATTGCTGGAATCTGCGATGCGTCATATCGACATTCTGGATCGCCTGAATTTCCATGAATTCAAAGTATCGGTCAAAGCATCAAACGTGTTTTTGACTATGGATGCTTATCGTCTGCTGTCTAAACAGATTGATAATCCACTGCACTTGGGTGTGACTGAAGCGGGTGTGTATCGTACCGGTTCAGTAAAATCAGCGATTGCTCTTGGCGGTCTACTGATGGAAGGCATTGGCGATACAATGCGTATTTCTCTGGCAGCTGAGCCTGAAGAAGAAATCAAGATTGGTTTTGATATCCTGAAATCGCTGGGCCTTCGTTCTAACGGAATTAATTTCATTGCCTGCCCAAGCTGCTCACGTCAGGAATTTAACGTGATTAAAGTAATGCAGACCCTTGAAGAACGTCTGGAAGATGTCCGTGTTCCGATGGATGTGTCTGTGATTGGCTGTAAAGTGAATGGTCCAGGCGAAGCCAAAGAAGCCGATATCGGTGTAGTAGGTGCAAGTCCGCGCTCACTGGTGTATCGTAATGGCGAAAAGAGCCATTTAATCGATACCAATCAACTGGTTGATGAAATCGAATCAATGGTTCGTCAACGTGTTTCCGAGCTTGAAGAAGCCAAATCAAAAGAAATTATTCGCACAAGTTTTTCTGAGTAGATCATGAGTTCAATCGTCGCAATCAAAGGTTTTAATGACATTCTCCCAACGCAAACCCCAGCTTGGAGACGTCTTGAACAGCATCTATCAGGTCTGATGGATGCCTATGGCTATCAACAAATCCGTTTGCCGATGGTTGAACAGACCAATCTGTTTAAACGTTCGATCGGTGATGCCACAGATATCGTTGAAAAAGAAATGTACACCTTCCTGGACAAAGGTAATCCGCCTGAGTCTCTGACTTTACGTCCTGAAGGAACAGCGGGTTGTGTACGTGCGATGCTGGAACATAACCTGCTTCGCGGTGCGACCCCCAAAGTCTGGTATATCGGACCGATGTTCCGTTATGAAAAACCGCAAAAAGGCCGTTATCGTCAGTTCCACCAGTTTGGTGTAGAAACCTTTGGTGTGGCAACGCCTGATCAGGATGCAGAACTGATCCTGATGACAGCGCGTCTATGGAAACGTATGGGCGTGGCTGACAAAGTTCAACTTGAACTGAATACACTGGGCGAGTCTGACGAGCGTGCAGCATACCGCGCGGCATTGGTTGAATTCTTACAAGCACATAAAGCGGATCTGGATGAAGATTCTCAACGCCGTCTGACGACTAATCCACTGCGTATTCTGGATTCGAAAGATGCCAAAACTCAAAGCATCCTAGAAAATGCACCAAAACTTCACGATTTTATGGGTGAAGAAACACTGGCGCACTTTAACCAGTTGCAACAGTATTTGTCAGATGCCGGTATTAGCTTTGTCATCAATCAAAAACTGGTACGTGGTCTGGACTACTATAATAAAACCGTATTTGAATGGACTACGACTCACTTGGGTTCACAAGGTACTGTATGTGCTGGTGGTCGTTATGACGGCTTAGTCGGTCAATTGAAAGGCAAAGCGGATCAATCTGTGCCTGCAGTTGGTTTCGCGATGGGGATGGAGCGTTTATTGCTTCTGCTTGAACAAGTTGAAGACAATACTCCAGTACGTGATTGTGAAGTATTCCTGGTTGCCGATCCTGCTTCTCAAGGTAAAGCGCTGGTATTGGCCGAACAGATTCGTGATCAATTGGAAGCTGCAGGCAGTAACATTCGTTTGAAAGTCGGCTCTCAAGGTTCAATGAAATCGCAAATGAAAAAAGCCGATCAGGCCGGTGCTTTATATGCAGCCATTATCGGTGAGCGTGAACTTGGAGCACAAAGCTTTACGGTGAAAGAGCTGGCGACTGCAGAGCAATCTACTGTGCCATTTGCTGACTTTGTCGCATTTTTCAGTACTAAAATTTCTTCAAAATAATCGATAAAACATTAGGAAAAAGGTAATCGCATGAGCGCAATGACTGATGATGAACAACTTGAAAGTTTAAAATCCTTCACGAAGAAGTATGGTTCTTCGATCATTATCGGGATTCTGGTTGCGCTGATTGCCTTTTTCGGATGGGAATATTGGCAGAAGAAAAACCTGGCAGAATCGCAAATGCAGACCGCCAAGGTTCAGCAACTGATGGATGAAGCGCAGGCCACTGACGGTGATGCTTTTGCCAAGCTGTCTGGAACTGCAGATAAGATTGTCAAAGAAGCACCGGATTCAGCTCAAGCGATTCAAACCCAGTTGGTCATGGCAAAACTGGCTTATGACAAGCAGGATTACGCTGCCGCTGAGAAAGCACTACAAAAAGTTGAAAACTCTAAAGTTGATGATAAAGGCCTGGTTCAGGTCGTTAAATTGCGTCTGGCTTATGCACAATTAGCACAAAAAAAATATGATGCAGCCCTGAAAACTTTAGAAGCAGTGACTGAACCTGCATTTAAAGCAACAGCGGATGAAGCACGTGGCGATATCTATGTTGCCAAAAATGATATTGAAAATGCCAAAAAAGTATATCAAAGTGCATGGGATGCTTTGATTGAACGTAAAGAAGAACGTCAAATTTTACAAATTAAGCTCGAAAGCGTAGGCGTGTTGGTCGATGACCCGGAAATCGAACGCCCAATTATAGAAACACAAGTGGAAGAAGCTGAATGAACAGAACATATAAAATCACCTGTGCTTTAACTGTTTTAACTCTTGCACTCGCTGGCTGTGCGGGTAAGACCAATAAAGTACCAGAAGTAAAACCGAATCCACTTCCAAAAATCAGTCAGACTAAAACACTTGTTCCTGTATTTTCGACCAGTGTTTCTTCAACAGAGAAGGCTGATCCACTACGTTTACGTCTGGATGCGGATAACGGAGTCGTATTTGCGATCGATCCTAAGGGTGAAGTCACTGCTTTTAATGGCAAGCAGCGCCTGTGGCAGAAAAAAGTTAGCAAAGATACGTTAAGCTCTGGCGTTGAAGCCGCAGATGGGATTGTGGTGGTTGGCAGCAACAAAGGCCAATTGATTGCATTAGACCAGCAGACGGGTGAACAACGCTGGACTGCACAATTAACTGGTGCCATCTTGGCGCCTTCACTGATTCATGCAGGCCGCGTAATTACTGTCACTAATGACGGTACTGTATATGCCCACGAAGTGGCCTCAGGCGCTCAGGTCTGGACCTATGATTTACCGAATGTCCAGTTTAGCCTGCGTGGCATGGCGGCTCCGGTGCCTTTAGATGCGCGTAATGTATTGATTGCGACTTCAAATGCTTATATCTATGCAATTGATGCCTTAAGTGGTGTGCCTAAATTGCAGCGCCGTGTTGCGATCTCGGATGGCCGTTCGGACATTCAGCGTTTGATCGATATTGATGGTGATCCAGTAGTAGCGGGTCAGTTTATTGTGACCACCAGCTATCAAGGTCAGGTGACTGTATTTGATCTGGCTTCACAACAGGTGATCTGGAGTGAAGATGCCAGCAGTATCCAGCGTCCGGAAGTGGTTGGCAATGGCGTCTTCGTTGCCCAAACCGATGGTAAAATCAGTGCTTATGAAATTACCACTGGCCAGCCTTTATGGGAAAATGATCAGTTGTTGAATCGTCAGCTGAGCAATCCGGTAATGCTCGGAACTGAGCTTGTCGTAGGTGATCTGGACGGGGTATTGCACCTGCTGGATCCATCGACAGGGCAGATTATTGGCCGTGCCAAAACCTCTGGTGAAGTGCGTCATTTACGCGTAATTGACAACCAGCTCTATGTTTCGACTCGCAAGGGTGCATTAAGCATCTGGCAGAATCGTTAATTTTTGTTTGGCTTATGCTAAAATAAGCCAACCGTATTTTTTACGCGGGGTGATTGAATGTTCAATGCCCCGTGTTTTTATTTATTTTAGGCTTTAATCCTATTCCCTTTTTCTTCCAAAACTTTCTGATGTTCAGGCCATTTTTAGACAGCCTGATATTGAATAAAGGTTAATCTATGAAACCCGTAATTGCGCTCATTGGTCGTCCGAACGTCGGAAAATCAACTCTGTTTAACCAGATAACCAAGAGCCGTGACGCATTGGTAGCAGACTTTGCAGGTCTGACACGCGACCGTAAATATGGTGATGCGATCTATCAAAACAAATCTTTCATTGTCGTGGATACTGGTGGTATCGGTGAAAATGAAGGCGGCATTGACTCCTACATGGCTGAGCAGTCTAAAACTGCGATCCATGAAGCCGACATGATTATTTTTGTGGTCGATGCACGTGCAGGACTTCTGGCATCTGATGAACAGATCGCTCGTGAACTGCGTACTTTGGGCAAGAAAGTTTTCCTTGTAGCTAACAAAGTTGATGGCGTACATGCTGAAGCTGCTCTAGTCGAGTTTTATAAACTCGGTATGGGCGAGCCGATGCAAGTGGCTGCCAGCCACGGCCGTGGTGTACAGCAAATGCTGGAAGAAGTACTTGAAGATGTGCCTGAAGATGAAAGTCCGGAAGAACATGACAAGAATACTGGTCTACGTCTTGCAATTATTGGTCGTCCAAACGTAGGTAAATCGACACTAGTAAACCGTCTATTGGGTGAAGAGCGTGTTGTAGCGTTTGACCAGCCAGGAACGACGCGTGACTCAATCTATATTCCTTTTGAGCGTGATGGTCGTCAATACACCCTGATTGATACCGCTGGGGTACGCCGTAAAGGTAAGGTTGATGAAATGATTGAGAAATTCTCAATCGTGAAAACCTTGCAGGCGATGAAAGATGCGCACGTAGTGGTGATCGTGGTGGATGCCCGTGAAGGCATTGTAGAGCAGGATTTGCACCTGATCGGTTATGCATTGGAAGCTGGCCGTGCCATGGTGATTGCGATCAATAAATGGGACAACATGTCCGAATATGATCGTAAACAATGTAAGCTCGATGTGGAGCGTCGTTTTGACTTTATTCCTTGGGCGAAAATCCATTTGATTTCTGCGCTACACGGTACAGGTGTCGGTGAGATGTATCCATCGATTCACCGTGCTTATGATTCTTCACATCTGAAAGTATCACCAGCGAAGTTGACCCAGATCCTGAATGATGCCACTGAAGCACACCAACCGCCTACTGTACAAGGTCGTCGTATCAAGATGCGTTATGCGCATATGGGCGGACAGAATCCACCGACTATCGTGGTTCATGGTAATAAGGTAGATAAGACACCTGCAGATTATCGCCGTTACCTGGAAAACGTATTCCGTAAAGTGTACAAACTTGAAGGTACACCGGTAAAAATTGAATTTAAAACTTCAGAGAACCCGTTTGAAGGTCGCAAGTCACAACTGGACGAACGTACTGCTGCGCGTCGCCGTCGTTATGTACAGAAATTCAAGAAAGCTGAGAAAAAATTTAAACGTGGTTAATTGTCATATTTAAATAAAAAAGCCTGCGAAAGCAGGCTTTTTTATTTATTCATATTTTAGATTGAGCATTTTTTTGCTTTTTGATAAATACGAATATTTTCAAGATTAGCTAAAGCTACGTCAGCATCGGCTTGAGAAGCAGCAATATTATTTTGATTATTATTACCAGTAAAAGCATTGGTGATTTCAGTTGCGCGCGCAACTGTTTGTGATTGACCTGCAAAAGCAGATAGTGCACCACTTGCAATACCTGCCAATTTAGAAACAGGATTATTGGCTTGAGCATTCGCTTGGTTGAGTGCATTTTGACTTGCTTCTAAGGTGCGTTCAAAACTGCGTGCTTCTACTGCCAAATCTGTACAATCTAAACCTTTTAAGTATGTTGTTGAGTAGACACCGTTATTTTGATTTGAAGCATTATTATAATTAGAAGCATAAGCACGATCTGCACGTGCAACAGCAGCATTCGCCTGTGCGCGGCTACGCTCCATATTTGCTTCAGCTTGATCCATGATTGCGCCGTTTCTAGCTCCCATCACTGCAGTAGCAGCTTCTAGCCAGGAGCCAGCTTGCGTTGAAAATGATAGTGCAGCAATTGTCGTACTGAGTATGATTCGCTTAAACATATGACCCTCTGTTTTTCTATGTATAAAATTGTAGTTGGATTGTAACTATTTTTTATTCGATTAAAAATAGCTTGAAAGCTCAATTATTTATTTTGATTTACAGTATATTTTATTGTTTTATTTAAGTTTTATTAAAATATATTTTAAGATATTACCTATAGTTTGTTAGAAAGGCAATCAGGTTGATTTATACTGAAGGCCCTAAAAGTAACATTTTTTATAAGGGCGACTATTTTTGAAGTCTATTATTCATATTGATTGGGTCGCGCTGGCACCACGACTTAGGCATTTACAAGACTTAGATCGAAAAACCTATATTCAGCAGCGTAAACAATTAATTTATAGCTATCGTAATCAGTTGCTAGCTGCACATTTAGGTTGTGTTATTGACCAGCAGGACTTTACTACAACCGAATACGGCAAACCCTATCTTCCAGCCCATCCAGACTTTGGTTTTAATCATACCCATAGCCAAAACTTTTATGGATTAGCAACAAGCAAACATATTCAGAATTTGGGAATCGACATTGAAGAGCTGAATCGAAATGTACGTTTTGAAGCCCTAGCCCAACACGCTTTTCATCCTGAAGAGCTGAAACAGTGGCAGGCATTAGATTACGATCCTGAATACTGGTTTAAAGTCTGGACCACCAAAGAGGCGGTCCTAAAAGCGTCAGGACTCGGAATCCGGATGAACCTGAATGAACTGAATACCCAAATCCATCCACATCAGGATGGGGGGCGTTGTGAACATCCAGAAATTGGAATTTATGCCTATCAAAATTATATTTTAGCGGGCTGTATGCTCACTGTGGCCTGGCAAAGCGAGCATTCCTGTAAAGGTCTAAGATTTCCAATGATTCAGATTCATCAAGCTGTTTGAAAGTAGAGTAAGCCCAAAATATTTCTTATTGTTTGGCAATCATTAAATTACTCAGCCGGTTAACGAACTGTGGGCTCATTCGAGATAAATGGAATAAAAACTTACTCTTGAATCCGACCGGATGATGCGTCACTTGCCAGATGGAGTCCTTTAATTGTGCCAATTTGAAAATATCTTGTGCAACATCCTCAGCTTTCAAATGCACACCCATTTTTTTGATACTTTTAGCCTGCATATCTTTCACCATTGCAGTGCTAACAAAAAGGGGCATCACATCGAATACCCGAATCCCATATTTTTGCCATTCAATATCTAAGCCTTCAGTCAAACCACGAACCGCAAATTTGCTGGTTGCATAGGAAGCCAGATCCGCTTGGCCATAAATCGCTGAGGCTGAAGACAGGTTAATGACCCGAGCAAAGGAAGCCTGCTTTAAATAGGGCAAAGCAGCATGACAGCCATTCAGAACGCCTTTGATATTCACGTCAAGGGTGCGATAGTGGTCTGTAATATTCGTTTCTTCAAAAGGACCGGAATATAAAATCCCGGCATTATTTACCAGAATATTGATTTCACCGGCCCAGGGTGCGAATTTAGATAGAGCGGTTTCCCAAGAAGCATAATCGGTCACATCCAGAAAACCGGCTTTGGCATGCTCACCGAGTTGCTGGGCCAATTGTTCTGCCTGTTCAAGATTAATATCATAAATTCCGACTTTATACCCTTGCTGGTAAAATAGCCTGGCTATCGCGGCACCAATTCCTTGTGCTGCACCACTAATCAATATACTGTGCATGTGCTTGATCTCCTTATTGTCTTTTTTTCTTGAGCATAGCAAGAAACAGGCAAAATAATGCGGCTATTTGGTAAAGAAGAGGTTTTACGGTGGAACAATTACTCCAAGTCATGCGTGAGTTACGTGAAAAATGTCCATGGGATCAGCAGCAGACTCCTGAATCTCTGACTAAATATGCGATTGAGGAAGCCTACGAAGTTGAAGCAGCGGTGCGCTCTGGCCAAACCAATGCAGTGCGGGATGAGCTGGGTGATCTGCTGTTACAGGTCGTGTTTCAGTCGCAAATGTATAGCGAGCAGGGCGCTTTTGATTTTCAGGATGTGGTGCAGGCCATTACCGATAAACTGATCCGACGCCATCCGCATGTATTTCAGGCTGAACAGTTTGCACAGCTGAGCCCTGAAGATGTCTCGGTGCTCTGGAAAGAAATCAAGCAGAAAGAAAAACAGGGTAAGCCACGTTCACGTTTGGATGAGGTTAAGCATGCACCCGCACTGCAACAGGCGGATGAGATCCAGAAAAATGTCGCCAAAATCGGCTTTGATTTTCCAGATGTCGCAGGTGCCTATGGCAAGCTGGAAGAAGAACTGGCTGAACTCAAGGAAGCCGTTGCTGGACAAAATTCCGATGAAATACTCGAAGAATTTGGAGACTGCTTATTTTCACTGGTGAATGTTGGTCGTAAACTTGGTGTCTCAAGCGAGATGGCATTATTGGGCACGATCCATAAATTCCGGACCCGCTTTGCCCTGATGGAAGATCGGGCAGAACAACAGCAACTCAATCTGGAAAGCCTGTCATTGGCTGAATTGGATCAGCTCTGGGAACAGGCCAAATTAGAATTAAAACAAAGAGCCGCTCATGAACAAAGTACAACATCGCATAGGTCCAGTATGGATTAATACTGTCCTGCTAGGCATTTGGCTGGCCTATACTTCAATTGGCACAGTACACGCAACTGCAACTGATTATGCAGAATGGAAAGTACGTCAGCAGCAACATGATGCACGCCTGAAGAAGAAAGTTGCTGCTACACCACCTTCTGGAAACAATCATTATCTGGCTAAACCTGCATTATCCGCCTCTTCAGCTGCTGATAAAATCAATCTGAATCAGGCCGGTATTGAGCAGTTACAGCAGTTAAATGGCATCGGACAGAAGAAAGCAGAAGCGATCATTGAATACCGGCGGAAAAACGGTAAATTTAAAACAATTGAAGATATTCAACAGGTCAAAGGAATTGGGCCGGCCTTATTTGCCAAAAACAAGGATAAACTGGCTTTGTAACCCTGCTGAATTTATTGTAAATAAGCCATCCATCGGAACCATGAGAATGACATAATCAAATTGCCCTTTAGCGGTGTAAGCGATATGATTAGCGTCATCTTAGAATTTTACGTTCAGACGTAGGAGACAGCGTCTTTTGCAAACTTTGCGCGCGTCAAAATGTGGTTTATCAACCGCTCAATTACCTTCTTATATTCTCGATGTGATTGATGCCTTAACCAAGGCAGGCTATGAAGCTTATATCGTAGGTGGTGGTGTCCGGGATCTGATGCTGGGTTTAAATCCCAAAGATTTCGATGCAGTGACCAATGCTACACCAGCTCAGGTTAAAGAAGTGTTCGGACGGCGTTGCCGGATTATCGGACGACGTTTCGAGCTGGCGCATGTCTATTCGGGCCGTGAACTGGTTGAAGTGGCAACTTTCCGTGCGCCTCCTAAAAAAGCAGTGACCTCTGCAGCAGGGATGATTCTGCGCGATAATAACTGGGGCACCATTGAGCAGGATTTTGCTCGTCGAGATTTTTCAATCAATGCCATGTATTACCAGCCACGCAAAGGTATCGTGCTGGATTTTTGTAATGCAGTAGATGATATTAAACATAAAACCCTGCGTTTACTGGGTGATCCGACTTTAAGATTTGAAGAAGATCCAGTCCGGATGCTGCGAACTTTACGTTTTGCAGCCAAACTCAATTTCAGTATTGATGAAGCCATTCTGGATATTTTCACTCCGGAAATGACCCAGCTTCTACGTGATGTGTCTCCACACCGTCTCTATGATGAATCGCAAAAGCTATTCACTATGGGACATCTGAATCGTGTGATGCCAATGCTGATCGATTTTGGCATCTGGCGTCAGCTGTTTGCCGATATCAAGCCAGACATTACTGCATTTATTGAACTGGCAGCAAAAAATACCGATCAGCGTATTTCAATTGGCAAGACCATCAACCCGGCTTTCTTCTATGCGGTATTGTTGTGGCAACCGTTCCTGGAGCGCTGTGATTTCTATCTGTCCAAAGGTGTGGTACCTGCGGAAGCACGTGCGCAGGCAGGACTGGATGTACTGAAACGTCAGGCTACCCGTACTGTGATTCCACGCTTTGCGGAAACTTTCATTCGTGAAGTCTGGGAAATGCAAACCCGCTTGCTCAATCCAAAACCGCAACAGATTGAAGCATTATCAGGTCATGCACGTTTCCGTGCCGGCTTTGACTTTTTGTTGCTGCGTGAAAAATCAGGCGATGAAACTGCACAGGGTATGGGAAGCTGGTGGGAAGCCTATCAGCAAATGGGCAGCGATGAAAAAGAGCGTGCCATTGCCCAATATAACCGTCAGCGTGCCAAGAGCCGTCGTAAGGCTTCTCAGGAAGAACATCTGGAACAGCGTCTGGCTGCACAAGATGTAGCAACCGAGATTGAACCTCTGGTGAATGAGCCGGAACCACGTAGCCGTCGTGCACGTAAAGCCAAATTTGAGAATGAGCGTAGCAAACCGGTTTCTCATGTGGCGGCCAGTGCCAGCGGTGACATTGGTGCAGACCATCCAATTACCAAGCGTAAACGGGTGCAGCGTGATTTAAGCCAGGTTATTTTTGGGCCTACACAATGACAGTGACCTATATCGGTTTAGGAAGTAACCTGGGCGATTCACGCCAGATTCTGGCTGAAGCCGTGCAAAAGCTGGCAAGTCTGGGGCAGGTCAAAACCTCGCATCTGTATCAAAGCCCACCTATGGGGCCACAAGATCAGCCGAATTATTTTAATGCTGTCGTACAGCTAATTACGGATTTGGCACCGTTGGATCTGCTGGATCGTCTGCAAGCCTTCGAACAGGAAGCTGGGCGTGTACGTCTACGTCATTGGGGTGAACGTACCTTGGATCTGGATCTGCTGATCTACGGTGATGAACAGATTCAAAATGAACGGTTAACCGTACCGCATGTGGGCGTGCTGGAACGTGATTTTGTATTGGTGCCATTACTGGATATTGATGCCAACTTGCAGCTGAATGGAAACACATTAAAAGACCTGGACATTGTCAAGCAATCAACCTTAACGGTTTTTGACCACACGAATTGGGCAAATATTTAATTTTTAATTATTGGCATGTTCGAGAGAACTTCAATAATAGAGGAACATCTTCATGATCAGTCTCAGTGATTTAAGACGATATAAAGCGGAAGGACGCAAATTTTCTTGCCTGACTTGCTATGACGCCAGTATGGCCAAAGCCATGGAAATTGCTGAAGTTGACAGTATTCTGATAGGCGACTCTTTGGGTATGTCGATTCAGGGACGTGATTCAACTTTACCTGTGACTGTAGAAGATATGGCTTACCATACCGCAGCGGTACGCCGTGGCAATCAGCATGCACTGATTATGACTGATCTGCCATTTATGAGTTATGCCACTCTGAATGATGCATTACAAAGCTCAAAAACGGTGATGCAGGCCGGTGCACAAATGGTCAAGATGGAAGGTGGTGCCTGGTTGGCGGAAACCGTTCAGGTTCTAACCCGTAACGGGATTCCAGTCTGTGTTCACTTGGGTCTCACTCCGCAGTCGGTGCATGTCTTTGGTGGCTATAAGCTACAGGCCCGTACCCGTGAAGCGGCCGATCAACTGATTGCTGACTGTAAGGCAGTGGTTGAAGCCGGTGCAGCAGTGCTGTTGCTGGAATGTGTGCCTGCACAATTGGGTCAGGAGATTACTAAACTATTCCCGCATATTCCGGTGATTGGTATTGGAGCAGGGGCAGCCACTGACGGACAGGTACTGGTCGTTCAGGACATGCTTGGTCTGACCTTTGGTCACACTGCAAAATTTGTACGTAACTTTATGAAAGAACAGTCTGGTGCGACTGCAATTCTGGATGCATTTAAAGCCTATCATGCGGCTGTTTTAGATGGTTCATTCCCAGCACCTGAACAAACATTCCAAGTCGAGTTGTAACATGAAAACAGAAACAACCATCCAAGGATTATCTGCTTCGCTCAATCCTGCACGTTCTGCGCGTAAAATTATTGGTTTTGTCCCGACCATGGGCAACCTGCATCAGGGGCATCTGAATCTGGTGCGTGAGGCGCGTAAACTGTGTGATGTTGTTGTTGTGAGTATTTTCGTTAATCCGATCCAGTTCGGACCAAATGAAGATTTTGATAATTATCCACGTACTTTAGAACAGGATCAGCAGTTACTGGCAGATGTAGGTTGTGACATTGTCTTCGCCCCAACGGTAGAGCAGATGTATGGTAACAAGCCACGTCTGACCAATATCAGTGTATCTGGTATCACCAATGACCTGTGCGGCTTACAGCGTCCAGGTCATTTTGATGGTGTAGCGGTCGTGGTGACCAAATTATTTAATATTGTTCAGCCCAACTATGCCTTCTTCGGTCAGAAAGACTATCAGCAACTGGCTGTGATTCGTCAGTTTGTTCAAGACTTGAATATTCCGCTGGAAGTGATTGGTGTACCAATTGCCCGTGCTGAAGATGGTCTGGCACTCAGTTCGCGAAATGGCTATCTAAGCGAGCAGGAACGTGCAACAGCACCAGTTATTTTCCAGAGTCTGAAAACTGCTGAACAGCAGTTACATGCAGGTAAAACTTTGGAGGAAGCACTGGCAGGTATCCGTCAAACTTTGACAGATGCAGGTCTGGTAGTGGACTATGTAGAAGCCCGTACACCGGAATTGCAGAAAATTGATGAGTTTAATCAGGATATCGTGATTCTGATCGCGGCGAAATTAGGGAAAACTCGTCTGATTGATAATCTGCAGATCAAATATGCAGCTGGATAAGTAAAAGGATCGTAAGGCATGAAGCGCATTTTAATTGTGACAGGACAATCTGGCTCAGGTAAATCTTCTGCATTGCAGGTACTTGAAGACTTGGGTTATTACTGTATTGATAATTTGCCTTTGGCCTTGCTTCCTGAAATTGTGGCGAAGCTGGACTGTGAAAATAATCTGGAACAGTTAGCGCTTGGGGTGGATGTTCGTAGTACCCGTGCAGATTTGCAGGAATTCGACCATGTGTTTGAACAGCTGCAACAGCATGGTACGGTGGATGTCATCTATCTGACCACGCAGGATCAGGAGCTGATTGCTCGTTTCAGTGCGTCACGCCGTCCGCATCCTTTGGCTGCCCGTTTCAAGAGCCTGCATCAGTGTATTCAGGAAGAAAAAGTCCTGCTGATGCCGATCCAGCTCCGTTCTACAGTGCATATCGATACCACTGATAAAAGCGTTCATGATCTGAAACATACCTTGCTGTATAAGCTAGGACAGACCGATAACCTGATTGTGATTCTGCAATCTTTTGGCTATAAGCATGGCATTCCTTTAGATGCTGATTATGTTTTTGACGTCCGTCATTTGCCGAATCCGCATTGGGAACTCGAACTGCGCAAATATTCAGGCCTCGATCAGCCGGTACAGGAATTCCTGGAAAAAAGTGATCAGGTCGAAGACATGTTCCAGGATATTTATCACTTTTTAGACAAATGGTTGCCGACCTTTGCTGAAGGTCATCGTCATTATATGACCATCTCGATTGGTTGTACTGGTGGCCAGCATCGTTCTGTTTATATTGTGGATAGACTAAAAAAAGCGCTTGAGGCAAAATGGTCTATTCAAGTCCTCCACCGAGAAATGAAGCACTGGTCATGATTGATACGACTGTTGACGTAATTAATAAACTAGGTTTACATGCGCGTGCATCAGGTAAACTCATTGAAGTTACCACCAAATTTCGTTCCAATATCCAGATTGGCAAATCGGACAAATTGGTTGATGCCAAAAATATTATGTCCTTGCTGATGCTTGGTGCGGGCAAAGGAACAACTTTACGCTTGGTGATTGAAGGTGCAGATGAGGAAAAGGCCTTATCTGAAATTCAGGCACTGTTTGCGGCAAAATTTTATGAGGCAGATTAATCGTGGCACGTCGACCGAGCAGTTTAACTGAAGAAGACTTTGAATCTTTAGAGGGACGCGCAAGTAAAACCGAACAGAAAAAAGCAGTTCAGCGTATGGCAGCTTTAGGCGCACAGTTGGCAGAACTGAGTGCGAAACAAATTAAAAATTTACCCGTTGAAGAACGTCTGATTGAAGCTTTGCTGGATGTCCAGCAAATCAGTTCACATGAAGCACGTCGTCGTCAATTTTCACGTATTGGTAAATTACTTCGTAATGAAAATGAAACCGTGATTCTGTCTTATCTGACTCCGAAACAGGGCTTAAAAAAGACAGCACAATTGCAGCGTTGGGTTGACCGTATTGTGAAAGATGGCGATCCTGCAATTAACGAATTTACCAAGACCTATAATGCGACAGAGCGTCATACCTTACGTCAGCATTATTTACGTGTACATCGTGATCTAAAAAATCAGGCACCGGAAGAAGAAGTGGCAGCCTCAAAGCAAAAGCTGTTTAACTATGTGCAGCAAGTTGCCCTGATTTCAGATAACTGATTGTAATCTGCATTAAAGAAAAGCGACATTTTGTCGCTTTTTTATTCACTATAATTAATTTTTATTTTCCATGAAAATTCAAGAATGTTCCTATAAGTCATTGTTAACTGTAAAAAAATGTAAACTTTTAATATTTTTGATTACGTAAGAAATTGGTTTTAGTGCATAAATAAACTATTTAAATCACTCAATATTTTATGATTATTAAGAATATTTAAAAGATAGAAATAAATTTAGGTCAAAGTTAATATTATTAGCGATCTATTTTTTCAAAAAGTGACAATAAGTATTTTCTATATATTTGAAAATTCAAAAGCTTTTATTTACCTAAAGATCAGAAGAAAAATGAGCTGTTTTTATCTTCCTTAGATTTCAGAACTCAGATGATATTGAAACAATTTGAAATGAATTCAGGAATTTCAAATAATTATATGTAATTTTTTATAAGAGGAATATTTTTTCAAGTAATCCTTAATATTTAAATATCAAGGTATTAAAGCTATCAATGTATCTTTAGAGAAATAAGTTAACAAATCCTTTGGTCGATAAATGAGATTTTAACGTTGAGTAAATATAGAATCTTTGTTATTGATTGTATCAATTTAGTCGGTTGTAATTTTTATCCTATATTCCATAACATCCAGAGAGGCAGACATGGAACTAAAACTGCTAGAGATCGGTCAGAATACGAAGCAGTTAAGCTCGTGCCGTATATCTCTCATTTTAGGTGTCTATACCTCTGATAATTTATTAGACACCTTCTGTAAGGTCGCGCGTAAAGTACTCGGCGCCAAGACCTGTATCATTGGATTCCATACGGAACCTTATATCTGGTACAGCTGTCCGCTCGGTTTTCGCGGTTTGCACGTACCACAGAATGTGGATACTAAATATCTGCAAGAAACAGATGTGATTGATCAAAGTCATCCTGCATATGCAGAACTATCAGATCATGTGAACAGCCTTGGCGTAGCCCATCAGCGGCTGGTGGCATTCAATTTAAAATCAGCCCAAGGCCAGTCTTTGGGGCAGGTGGTTTTCTTTGATGATCAGACTGAAGTATTTGATCAGGAAGCTATTATTATCGTCCAGCAATTTGCTGAAACTTTAGTCAAGCGAGTCAAACTGAATGAAGAGCATACTCAACTGAAAGAATTATACGAACAGCAGTGTGCACAAAACTTCAGTAAAACCAAATTCTTCCAGATTATTGCTCATGACCTGCGTGCGCCTTTTCATGGTCTGTTAGGCTTCTCGGAAGTACTGGCACAGGAACGTGACACTCTGGATGAATCCAGTATCCAGAGTATTTCTGATTACTTATATGATACGGCTCAATCGACGTATAACCTGTTAGAAAGTCTGTTGACCTGGGCGATGGCCGAGGGTGGGCGTTTCGTTTATCATCCAATTAATTATGAATTAAAACAGTCTACTAAAATTGTCTGTGATGTACTGAAAAGTCTGGCGCTGAAAAAGAATATTGAGCTGATTGACCAGGTTCCTGAAGATATCAAGGTACATGCTGATATCAACATGATTACTTCGGTCTTGCAGAACCTGGTATCGAATGCGCTGAAATTTACTCCAGTGGATCAGGGTGGGCAGGTGATTCTGGCTGCTGAAATGGAAGGTGAGCAAGTCAAGATCACTATTCAGGATACTGGTCTCGGTATGACTGAAGAACAGATGGAAAATCTGTTTAGACCAAATCTCACGGTGAGCTTAAAAGGCACAGACAATGAGAAAGGCGCAGGTCTGGGTCTGGTACTGTGTAAGCGTTTTGTGGACCTGAATCATGGACAGATTGCCGTAGATTCTAAAGAAGGCGCTGGAACCACCTTTACTGTGCATTTACCAAAAGTGACCAATGATCATCAGGCATTGGTACTTGAAGATCTGCATACTGAAAAGTCCTGAAAGTCATAAATTTCTTTTAAAACCGTTCCCACTCGACGTGAACTCCTGCTATAACTAAATAAAAGTTTTGAGGGAATCACTGAGTGATGGACGCGGTACAATTGCAGAAAACCTTAAGAGCCAGTCAGTATGCAGAACAGGTATTGGCCAATCATCAAGATCTATTGAATCAGGATTATGCAATTGATCAGTTTCAGGGATCACTCGGCACTGAACAGATTCAAAACTTAATCTATTCCAATCTATTAAATATCAGCGATGAAACCATGTGGATGCGTAGCTTACGTATTCTGCGTGCCCGCCTGATGTTCCGCTGGATCTGGCAGGATGTCAATCAACTTACCGATGTCATCACACTGACTCGCGAGCTGTCTGATTTCGCTGATGCCTGTATCTGTGCTGCCAAAGAGTTTGCCCGTATTCCTCTAGTCGCCAAATATGGTCAGCCAATTGGCTATAACGGTAAAGTTCAAGATCTTATTATTATTGCAATGGGCAAGCTGGGCGCTCAGGAACTCAACCTTTCCAGTGATATTGACCTGATTTTTGCCTTTGATGAACAGGGTGAAACGGATGGGCGTAAATGCATTGACGTTCAGCAGTTCTGTATCCTATGGGGACAAAAGTTAATCTATCTGCTGGATCATATCACTGCTGAAGGTTTTGTGTTCCGTGTTGATATGCGCTTGCGCCCTTGGGGTGATGGTTCTGCTCTGGCTATCAGTCATGCCGCACTAGAAAAATATCTCAGCCAGCATGGCCGCGAATGGGAACGCTATGCCTGGATCAAAGCCCGCATCGTCAATCCGAGTCCAGAAGGTGATGAACTGCTGGATATGACCCGTCCTTTCGTCTTCCGTAAATATGTCGATTACAGCGCTTTCGAAGCGATGCGTGAAATGAAAGCAATGATTGAGCGTGAAGTACAGCGCCGCAATATTGAAGACGATATCAAGCTTGGGGCTGGCGGGATTCGTGAAGTTGAATTCATTGTGCAGGTTTTTCAGCTGATTTATGGGGGAGCCAAGCTGGAATTGCAGGATCGGCAATGTCTGGTCAGCCTGAATCATCTGGATGAGGCTGAACTGCTGGATGAGCAGGCAGTGACTGACCTTGAAGATGCCTATTTATTCCTCCGCCGGGTAGAACATGCTATTCAAGCGCTGCATGATCAACAAACCCAATGTTTGCCGACAGAGCCAGATTTACGTCAACGTATTGTAGATACTTTAGGCTTTGCAGACTGGTCCGCCTTTATGGAGGTGCTGGATCAAAAACGCGCTAAAGTGATTTATCAGTTTGAGCACTTGATCAAGGAAAATGGACCAGAGCCCCAAGGCAAAAGTTTTTCTCAGTTGGAACAACAGCTGAATGAAGTTTTAGATGATCATGCAAAAAATCTGGTACATGAATTCTGGCATGGACATGCCTTAAAAAAACTGCCAGCCAAAGCTATTCAACGTTTAAAAACATTTTGGCCCTACCTGATTGAAGCGATTCTTGAATCAGATAAACCGCAAGTTGCACTGGTCCGTCTGATGCCATTGGTTGAATCAGTCATGCGTCGTACGGTGTATCTGGTGATGCTGATTGAAAGCAAGGGTGCTTTACAGCGTTTGGTAAAAATGGCGACTGTCAGCCCCTGGATCTGTGAGGAACTTACCCATTATCCGGTATTGCTGGATGAGTTCCTGTCGATGGATTTTGAATTGCCTAAGCGTCAGGATCTGGAAGATAGCCTGCGTCAGCAATTGCTCAGAATTGAAATTGACCAGGTCGAAGACCAGATGCGGGTACTGCGCCTGTTTAAAAAATCCAATGTGCTTGCGGTAGCTGCTAGTGATGTGCTGGCAGAAAGTCCTTTAATGAAAGTCTCGGATGCCTTAACAGATATTGCAGAAGTCTCAGTGAATGCTGCGCTGCATCTGGCTTATCAGATTGTAGCCAAAAGACATGGTTTTCCGCTGGATGCAGAAGGGCAGCGCTGCTCGATAGAACATACAGCTTTTGCCGTTATTGGCTATGGTAAAGTCGGTGGCATTGAATTGGGCTATGGTTCAGATCTGGATCTGGTCTTCATTCATTATATGGGTGAGCAGGCAGATACGAACGGTCTCAAGCCGATTAGCGGTTTTGAGTTTGCTATGCGCGTGGCACAAAAGTTTATGTCGCTCATGACCACACAAACACTGGATGGACGTGTCTATGAAGTCGATACCCGTCTACGTCCTTCTGGAGAAGCAGGGCTGCTGGTCACTAGCCTGAAAGCATTTGAGCAATATCAATTGAAAAATGCATGGCTGTGGGAACATCAGGCCTTGGTGCGTGCACGTTCCATTGCTGGAGAAGATAGCCTGAGAGAGACATTTGAAGCACTACGCTGTAAAATTCTTACCCAGAAACGCGATATCTGTCATGTACGTGGTGAAGTTCTGAAAATGCGTCAGAAAATGAAAGATCATCTGGGTTCTTCCAAAGAGCAAAAAAAAGATGGGATTTTTCATTTAAAACAAGATGCAGGTGGTATCGTTGATATCGAATTTATGGCACAGTATGCGGTGTTAGCTTGGAGTGGGACGAATAAAGATCTCGCCCATTACTCCGACAATGTAAGAATCCTTGAGGATGCCGCAAAATCAGGTTGCTTATCCAGCGACGATGCGACTGCTCTGATTCAAGCTTATCTCCGTGAACGCGCCGAGAGCCACCGCTTAGCCCTTGCAAATCAATCCATGCAAGTGTCTGCAAGCGACTGGCACGATACCCGAAAGACCGTTTGCAAGTTATGGCAAAGACTGATTGATCCAAGTGCAGTATTTGCACTGGATAGTGAATAATTGTGAAAAATTGGAGTTTGTGGCATGAATTTGGCTGATCGTGATGGTTTCATTTGGCAAGATGGACAACTAGTTGACTGGCGTGAGGCGAAAACTCACGTATTAACACATACTTTGCATTACAGCATGGGTGTGTTTGAAGGTGTCCGTGCTTATGAAACCCCGAATGGAACGGCTATTTTCCGTCTAAAAGAACACACCAAACGTTTGCTCAATTCTGCAAAAATTTATCAAATGAAAGTTCCATTTGATCAGGCAGCTTTGGAACAAGCTCAAATTGATGTGGTTCGTGAAAATAAATTGGCATCTTGCTATTTACGTCCAATTATTTTTATTGGCTCTGAAAAACTGGGTATTGCTGCTACTGACAATACTATTCATGCTGTAGTTGCAGCGTGGAGCTGGGGTGCTTACCTTGGTGATGATGCGATGGCGAAAGGTATTCGCGTAAAAACTTCATCATTCACACACCATCATCCAAACGTGACGATGTGTAAAGCAAAAGCATCTGGTAACTACACATTGTCGATTCTTGCTCACCAAGAAGTGGCACATTCAGGTTATGACGAAGCAATGCTGCTTGATCCGCAAGGTTATGTATGCCAAGGTTCAGGCGAAAACGTATTCCTGGTACGTGATGGCGTAATTCACACTCCAGACATCGCTGGTGGCGCATTAGACGGTATTACTCGTCAATCGATTATTACCATTGCTAAAGATCTTGGTTATGAAGTAGTAGAACGCCGTATTACTCGTGATGAATTCTATATTGCAGATGAAGCTTTCTTCACTGGTACTGCTGCTGAAGTAACACCAATCCGTGAATATGATGACCGTCAAATTGGTGAAGGGGTACGTGGTCCAATCACAACTCAAATCCAGAAAGCATACTTTGATGCAGTTCAGGGTAAAGACCCTAAATATGCACACTGGTTAACTTATGTAAAATAAGTGAATTAGCAAATAAAAAGGACTCATTTGAGTCCTTTTTATTTTTAGTGAACCTTCCTTAAAATATGAAAACGATTAGGTTGTTAGGTAAAGAAGTCAAAAAATTGCAGAAAAAAATGACGATTCTCATATTATGGAAAGTTATATATTCACTATAAAAATAAACTAATAAGCGTAACGAACAACTAAAATTAGTGTTGCTCTATATGTATCATTCAAATATGAACTTTATTTCGATCTAAGTTGTTGCAAAAACATTCAATTCTTGTGATGAAAAAATGAAGATTATATTTCTTCATGAGATTTGCGGTAAACTGTGCGGAAATGAAAAGCAATAGGCTCAGTCAGTACCAGTAATGGTATGATACTGATATTGCATAGGTGGATGATGGGTGCATGAACGCAAAGCAAAATGACCTTAAGACTCAGGGTGAACAATCACCTGAGCAAAATATTGTGATCTGTATGAAATGGGGCACAAAATATGGGTCTGAATATGTCAATCGCCTTTACAATATGGTGAAGCGACACACAACCGTTGATTTTCAAATGGTGTGTTTAACTGACCGTACTGAAGGGATTGATCCAAATGTGCAATGCTTTCCTATTCCACCGTTGGCTTTGCCAGAAGGGGCGCCAGAACGTGGCTGGAATAAGCTCTCTACCTTTGAACCTGATCTCTATGGTTTAAAAGGCAATGCTTTATTTTTAGATCTAGATGTTGTCATTGTCGATAATATCGATGAATTCTTTACGCATCCAGGTGAGTTCCTGATTATCCATGACTGGAAACGACCATGGCGTATTACGGGTAATAGTTCAGTTTATCGCTTTAAGCTTGGCGCTTTTCCTGGTCTTTTGCCATATTTCCGTGAGAATTTTGACGAAATTCGTAATAAATTCCGTAATGAACAAGCCTATTTATCTTGGTATGTAGATAAAGAAGGTAAACAAACTTATTGGCCTGATAGTTGGTGTAAAAGTTATAAATATCACTGCCTACAAAAAATCCCAATGGCATTCTTTAAGCCACCTGTAAAACCTGAAGGTGCAAAAATTATTATTTTCCACGGTGAAATTAATCCACCTGATGCGATCAATGGTGGTGGAGGTAAATGGTACCGTTATGTACTGCCTTCGAAATGGATTAAAGACGCTTGGCAATAATGTTTTAAAAATGGTTGCTTAACATGCCAGTTAGAAAAAAAAGTAAGTTTGAACAGTGGTTTTCATTTAGCCGACATCAACGGCGTTTTGGGGCTGATAAAGTTTATGCTCAGCTTGCGAGTGTAGATATCGAAAAACTGAAATCCGATATCATTGCTGGTGATCAAGTTCAATATACACACGGTTCAGCGAAAGATCTGAATGAGCATATTGAGCAACTTAAACATGAGTTTGTTGGTCAACCGGCATTGAGCCACTATCATGCGAGTCTGATTGTACTGATTCGACGTGAAGTTGATGTTGAAGAAAACTTTGAAAAATTTAAAGCCCTGTGGATGAGTGAACGTGATTTTTTACTCAGCACTTTAAATATTCGTTGGTTAATTTCTGCATGTGATACGTTTTTAGATTTACATGATGATGTCGCACTTAAAGCGACATTAATGAATGCAGTTGTGTTGATTAATACATTGAAATTACAAGAAACTGAACGTTATTTGTGTGACCAATCTACAGTAATGTGTGAAGAAAAGCGCGATCGGTTACCACAAGAACGCGTAACATTATTTGATGGAACGTCAGCATTCGTTGTTGGTACAGACGATACATTGCGAAATATGCGTTGGCGTTTAGATCAAATTTGCAAAATACATCCACTTGGAATGATTGTTTTAGAAATATTCGATCGATTACAGCAAGAACAGAACAATACAGTTTATTTAAGATTTAAGAAACAACATACGCGTGAAAAAACACGTTGGTGGTAAAGATGGAATTATTAATTATTAATTTACCTAAATCTAAGGAACGACGTGTCTTTCAAGAACAACAATTTTTAAAAGTTGGGATTCAACCTACTTTTTTACAAGCTGTGTCGATAGATCAGATTTCAGAAGAGCAATTTAATGCGGAAGCTTTCGGGTGGCAGCGACCGTTAAAAAAAGTAGAGTTAGCTTGCTTTCTAAGTCATAAAAAAGCATGGCAACAGGTTGTAGATCGTAATCAACCTATGCTTATTCTAGAAGATGATGCTGTCGTGGTAAGTGATATTGTGCAACTTCTAGAAGATATACAATATCAAACCTTAAATTTATGTCCTGATCTAATTAATCTCGAAGTTAGAAGTCGTAAAAAAATCGTAAGTAAAAAGCCAGCTTGTCATTTAAATAGTTCAGGGTACAAATTATTAGACTTGTTCCAAGAGAGAACAGGAACAGGGGGCTATATATTGTTCCCAACGGGTGCGCAAAAATTATTGGAAAAAGCGGCTCACTCTGCAGCTGCTACAGCAGATGCTTTTATTTTCAGTACCTATAATTTAAATGCTTATCAGGTTGAACCAGCAGCTTTGATACAAGAAGATCAAATGATTGCGTATGGCTTATCAGATACGGAAAACTTTGAATCAACAATTGGTCGCTCTGAAAACTTCAAGCCTACCTATAAGTCTGTATCCGAAAAGAAAATGTTTAGGAAGCGCCGTGTTATGGGGCAATTTCAAATGGCTTTTCGATATTTACAAGTACTATTTAAAGCAGAAAAGCGTTTTATATTTTTAGATAAAAACCGATTTTAATAAGGTTCAACTTAATGAAGAAAAAGGTCGTATTAGCGATTTTTACTTTACAGGGTAATGGGGCGGAACGTTTTGCATTAACTCTAGCGAAAGGGATTAATGATGCAGGTCATGAAGCTCACATCGTTTACTTTAAAGATATAATTGATTTACCAATACCCGATGGTGTACGAACACACTTTTTTAATTATCAAAAATTCCGTGCTATTCCAAAAATTATGCGTCCGGGCCTTGCTGCGAAAGCCTTTGACCGTTTTGTCCGCAAGCACATTGGTGAACCCGATTTAGTTTTGTCGAATCTTTTCCCAGTGGATTTTATTTTAAGCCGTAGTACTTTGTCGAATGTTCATATGGTCATCCATAATACGACAAGTCAGGAATATGCTGGTCGTTTAGATGGCAAGATGCTAGAACAATTAAAAAAGGTTTATCTATCCAAACCATGTGTTGCGGTGAGCCAAGGTGTGGAGCAGGATTTCCGTCAGGTCTTTGGTGAAAAGAGCCATATTACGACGATTTATAATCCAATTGATATCGCAGTAGTTCAAGCGGCAGCAGCAGAATTTCAGCCGGATTTACCAGCACGTTATTTAGTAAATGTGGGCAAGTTTAAACAACAAAAACGCCACGATATCCTGATCCGTGCTTATGCGAAGGCTCAAATTGATTTACCTTTACTGTTAGTCGGAACAGGTGAACTCATGGCTGAAAATGGGAAACTTGCTCAAGACCTAGGGGTCGCAGATCAAGTGCATTTTCTTGGCTTTCAAAAAAATCCATATCCTTATATTCAAGCGGCGACGGCGATGGTGGTGTCTTCTGATTTTGAGGGCTTTAGTATTGCGATTTTGGAGGCCTTGGCGTTGGGTATCCCAGTCATCAGCACGGATTGTCCTTCTGGGCCACGGGAAGTTTTGCCTGAAAATTGTCTAGTACCTGTGCAAAATGTCGATGCATTAGCAGCCAAGTTACGTGCTGTGGCAAAAGGTGATATCAATGTGCACAGCCATTTAGATGCACTGTTTTTAATTGAAACAGCAGTTACACACTATTTAAATCTACAAGAAATTTAATTTTACCCAACGGCATGACGCTATGATTACAGTTTACGATACAGCATGTGGTTCTCTAAATATGGGGGATGAAATCATCATGGATGCGGTGATGATGCATTTGGAGTCTCTATTTAGCCATGAGCAATTCTGTCGTTACCCAACACATTATGCATTAGCAGCCAAGACTTTAAAAAAAGCGTGGCAAAATCAGTTGGCCTTTGTTGGGGGAACCAATTTACTTCGTAATTATTGGCGTTTTCGTGCCCGTAAAAACCAATGGTCGATTGGCTTTTTTGATGGCTTTAAGATGCAACCTGCCATTTTAATGGGGGCTGGTTGGAATAGCTATGCAGAAAAACCTGAATTGAAAGCGAAAGTTTTTTATAACTATGCGCTGTCTAAACAGTATCTTCATTCTGTACGTGATCAGTACACCTTAGAGAAACTAAAAGCGTGTGGTATTGAAAATGTGATCAATACGGGCTGTCCAACCTTGTGGCAGCTAACCCCTGAACATCTCAAGCAAATCCCAAGCCAAAAAGCGCAGTCAGTGGTCTTTACTTTAACAGACTATAGCCGTGATATTGAGGCCGATGTACAGTTGGTTCAGTGTCTCAAAGAGCACTATTCAAGCTTATACTTTTGGGCACAAGGTTCGGAGGATAATCAATATTTCGATCAACTTGCACAGCAGCAACCTGAACTGTTCAATGGTATTGTGCGTATAGCAACAAATTTAACTGCCTATAATACGTTATTAAAAGATCATGAGATTGATTTTATCGGTACACGCCTACACGCTGGGATTCGCGCTCTACAATTAAAGAAACGTGTGATTATTATTGGGATTGATAACCGTGCATTAGAAATGCATAAAGACTTTAATCTGCCAGTTGTAGAACGCCATGATCTAACCTTATTGAAACAACGGATTAATATGCAATGGCAGCCTGAGATTCATTTGCCGTTTGATGCGATCGCGCATTGGAAAAGTCAATTTGTAAATTGATGCTATTGGTATATTTTCATTCGAAGTTTTTATAATGCTATATTTCATCATTTTTAGTTTAATTTTATCGTTAAGCTTTTTATTTAAATTTAAAAATAATAGATATAGAGTGAACAATGTTGTCGTTGTTTCCTCTATGTTGTGCTCACTCTTTTTTATTTATAAACCTTTAGCCTTGTTTTTGTTGAACATTGCTTTATGTTTTATTGTGCTTGAAACTTTTGTAGTTTTAAAATACAAGGATTTTAATGAGGGTATTTTGGAGTCAATCTTAAATACCAACAAAAATGAATTGATCGAGGTGTTGAGTAAAAATTTAATCCTCATTCTTCCTGCATTCCTTGTCATTTTACTTGTTAATTTTTATATTTCTTCTCAAATACAAACCAATCTTAAACTTGGCTTGCTACTGTTGACGCCTTTTTTTATTACTGTAGTTGCATCACAACTACGTCTGATGCGTGTAGATAGAAAGTTAAAGAAATATGCAACAAATAGTAGTGCTTTTAATGTACTAAATTCTCTAGATAAGTTAGATAAGAATGTCATCTCTAGCATTAGAACGAAGTATCCGATACTTTTTGGGAATTTGTTTTATTTGGTCAATTATCGTGGTGGTGACGAGGTGAGTTTCGATGCAGATCGCGATTTACTTGATTGTTTGAAAGATGAAAAAACGGTAAAGGCTAAAAACATTATTTTGGTGATTGGGGAGTCTGCAATTCCTGATCGGTTTAGTCTTTATGGTTATACTGGATTTTTAACCACACCAAAACTGAGTCAATGGAAAAATCCCATTGTTTTAGAGGGTGTACATTCATTGTCAAATATGACAAGAACGGCATTACCTTTTTTAATTTCTTATCCTCAGGTTAATGATTTTTCAAAAGCATATACCTGTAAAAATATTTTTGACATCGCAAAAGCGAAATCCGTAAATACGGTGTGGATAGGAAATCAGGCCATTGATAGCCTATTTACATCAAGTTATGGCCCTATTGCGAAGTGTGCAAATCTAGTCCTCTCACGAGACTATACATCAGAAGGCATACCATTTAATCCTAAAGATGACTTTGACTTATTAGCCTCTATTGAAGCCGAGTTTGAGAAAAGTGCGAAACAATCCAATTTAAATAACTTATTTGTTATTCATACTGTTGGTAGTCATGCACCTTACTCAATTCGAGTTGATAAAGAAGATCGCGCTGCCTTAAAAGGCGCTGATGACTACGATTTATCAATTCACCATACCGATCGGTTTTTAGATCAAGTGAAAGGCTTGGCGGATGATACATTAGAAGACTATATTTTTATTTACACCTCAGATCATGGTGAAGTGGTGGAAGATGAAGGGGGTGGCTTAGAGCATGGTTTAACTTTCGGTGGCTATCAACAATACAAAGTGCCATTTATTATTCTAAACAAGAGTGATTTTGTTTTAGATACAGAAAAATATAGAAAGTCGAATGGTCTTTATGCTAATGATATTTGTTCATTCTTGATTGCTGAATGTTTGGGATATCACGTGGATGAGGAATTCCTTGCGAGATATACTGCAGTAGATCAAATTCTGCACTCTGATTATAGGGTTTATTGGTATAAAGATTTACCTCAGCCGCTGAAACAACATAAGATTGCAGCGTAGATTAAAGTTAGTTTACAAAATAAAATGCCAGTCAAAAAGATTGGCATTTTTTATACTAGAGTATTGATTAATTTTAAATAATCCAATTTAAAAATCACAAAAGTATGATCATCCATGTAGAAAATATCATTGTTAATGCAACAAACTGAGCGGCACTCCCCATGTCCTTTGCATTTTTTGACAACTCATGCTTTTCTAGTGAAATACGATCTACTACGGCTTCAATTGCAGAATTAAAAAGTTCGACAATGATGGCAAATAAGCATACTGCAACCATTAATGCTCTTTCAGCCGATGATACATTTAAAGTAAAGCTCATAGGTATAAGAATTATATTAAGTAGTACAATTTGTCGAAATGCAGCTTCATTTAAATATGCAGCTTTAAAGCCACTTAATGAATACAGTGTTGCATTAATAATCCTTTTTAAACCAGTTTTACCTTTAAAAGATGAATAATTGCTCATAGTAAATTTATAAAATCTCGATGCGTTATATCAAATAACTAGGTATATATATTAATTATGCTGTGTTTTGATTGGTTTTTATATGATTCATATAAAATTTAATTATAAATTTTTTGAGCGCTTTCTATTTTCCTAAACCTTTTATAACCCCACAAATACTGCTCTGGAGCAATGTTAATCATTCGCTCCATTTCCTTATTTAAGGTATCTACAGAAAGCTGTAAGTCTTTAGAGAGAATATCTGTTGATAACTCAGTTACATGAATATCAAAGCCGTTTAGATCATCATGACGTAGACAACTCAAGCCAATTACAGAGCATTGGGTTTTTGCAGCCAATTTAGAGAGCAGGGTGGAAGATAGAGCATTCTGTCCATAAAAAGGTGAGTAAATACCACCACTTTCTTTGGGCACATGATCAGGAAGAATAGCAGCGAAGCCACCCTGTTTTAAATGCTTGAATAAAGCCCTTACTCCCGTTTCATCAGTAGGGACAAGGGTAGCATTTAAACGTTGCCGTGCTTCGAACATAAACCGATCGACATCAGGATTTTTGCTCGGTTTATACATGATGACTGGGCTAGTGTGTTGATTCACCCAGGCATTAAGTAACTCCCAAGTACCAAAATGAGGAACGACTGCCAAAGTTCCATTCGGATTTTTCAGTGCATCAGTAAAAATTTCCGGATGATGAATATTCCGAATCTGTTTTAATGCAAATTCAGGTTCAGAACCCCAAATTTTGACTGACTCGGCATAGGTCATACATTGACTTTGAACACTTCGTTTTGCCAGTCGTGTACGTTCCGATGCTGACAGTTCGGGATAGGCGATTCCTAAGTTAATTTCTGTAGTGCGGCGAATCGAAGAATTCGTGATATAGAGAAGTGATCCAACACTTTTCGCCAAATTTTGAATGAATCTTAACGGGAGTTTGGAAAAGTTCTTGAGTAATGCGTACATGGTGGGCAGCTTGCCTGATTAAGATTCTTGATCAGGATTGCCTTTAAGCACCATATAAATTAAACCTACAAAAATGACAAGTGCACCTAAAATACTGCTCAGGCAGAAGTACACAATACGGTCATTAGTGTCCAAGTTAAACAGGTTGTTTGCAAGGATATAGCGCATGAACAGCCATTGTACGACTGAAAACACGATCAGCATGATGCCACGGTTACGAACAGCAGGACGCATCGCCATTGCCAAATTACCTAAAAATAGAAACTGAAGCTATTATGCCACTGTCGTGCAGGCTTCTCAATGCAATAAAAAAGCCCTGCTAGAACAGGGCTTTTTTACTTAAATCATCAAGAAATTATTCTTGAGATTCAGCTTTTGGTTTTTCACGTAAGCGAATACCCAAATCACGTAGTTGAGTTGATTCAACTGGTGCAGGTGCTTGAGTCAATGGACATTCAGCAGTTTTGGTTTTCGGGAATGCAATCACGTCACGGATTGAAGATGCACCAGTCATCAACATCACCAGACGATCCAGACCGAATGCTAAACCACCGTGAGGAGGCGCACCGAATTTCAATGCATTTAACAAGAAGCTGAATTTCTCTTCTGCTTCTTCTTCAGAAATACCTAGCGCTTCGAAGATCGCTTTTTGCATTTCCAGAGTATAGATACGCAGTGAACCACCACCGATTTCAGTACCGTTCAATACCATATCGTAAGCCACAGACAATGCTTCACCTGGATTATTCTTCACATCTTCAACGCTTGATTTAGGAAGCGTGAACGGATGGTGAACAGAAGTCCATTTACCATCATCAGTTTCTTCGAACATTGGGAAGTCAACTACCCAAAGCGGAGCCCATTCGCAAGTTGCAAGGTTCATGTCATGACCAATTTTCACACGAAGTGCACCCATTGCATCATTCACAACTTTGGCTTTGTCTGCACCGAAGAATACGATATCGCCATTTTCAGCACCAACACGTTTTAATAGATCCAGTACGATAGGTTCAATGAATTTAACGATAGGTGATTGAAGACCTTCGATACCTTTTTCAAGTTCATTAACTTTGATGTAAGCCAGACCTTTCGCACCGTAGATACCCACGAATTTAGTATATTCATCGATTGCGCTACGTGGCAGTGAACCCGCACCTGGAACGCGAAGCGCAACGACACGGCCTTTAGGATCTTTAGCAGGACCTGCGAATACTTTGAACTCAACATCTTGCATCAAGTCTGCAACATCAACGAGTTTCAAAGGAATACGTAAGTCTGGTTTGTCAGAAGCGTAGTCACGCATTGCTTCTGAATAAGGCATACGTTGGAATTTGTCGAATTTGATGCCAAGAAGTTCGTCGAACATCTTAACAGTCATACCTTCCATCAAATCCATAATATCGTCATCGCTCATGAACGATGTTTCGATGTCGATTTGAGTGAATTCAGGCTGACGATCCGCACGTAAGTCTTCGTCACGGAAACATTTAGCGATCTGGTAGTAACGATCTACACCACCCACCATTAACAACTGTTTGAATAGCTGTGGTGATTGTGGAAGAGCATAGAAGCTACCATTAGATACACGGCTTGGAACTAAGTAGTCACGCGCACCTTCAGGAGTCGCACGAGTCAAGATCGGAGTTTCAACGTCTAGGAAACCGTGATCGTCTAAATAGTTACGAATCAGGTTGGTCACTTTAGAACGGAAACGTAAACGATCGATCATTTCAGGACGACGGATGTCCAAGAAACGATATTTCAAACGAATTTCTTCAGAAATGCTTGTGCTTTCGTCATTCAATGGGAATGGAGGAGTTTCGGATTGAGCAAGAACTTCGATTTCTTTACCTAATACTTCGATTTGACCACTCACCATGTTGGCATTTTCAGTACCCGCATAACGGCGACGTACACGGCCTGTAATTTTTAATACGTATTCAGAACGTGCTTTGTCTGCTGTTGCAAACGCTTCAGGTGTATCTGGGTCGATAACCACTTGAACAAGACCGTCACGGTCACGCATGTCAAGGAAGATGACACCACCGTGGTCACGGCGACGGTGTACCCAACCGCATAATGTTACGGTCTGGTCAATTTGAGCTTCGGTTAAAGAACCGCAGTAATGAGTTCGCATCATAGCGTTAAAAATCCAACTATATGGGTTAAGGAAGCGTATACGTAAACAGCGTACCGCCTTTAGCAAAGGTAGGATTATGCCTCTTTGGGCATGTTGTCACAAGAACTTGAGGCAAAAACAGTATCATTTTAAAGTGAATAAGCAGGAAGTGGGAGATTTTCCTAGCCCATACGCCGATCACGATCCAGAAATAAAAATAGCAGACAGCCCAGACTAAAGGTAATTAAAAAGCCTTGGCTAAATTCATTGATAGAGCGGCCGGTAAAATAATACAGATTAGAACGCCAAGCATCATCCGGAATATAGCGTATATAGTCCCATGTCGAAAATAAACCTGTGAGCGTAGATAGACCGAATAGACCCCAGCAAAAGATGAGGGTCTTGTGACTGACGCTTAGATATTGCCGATGAGTTTTATAGTAATGCAGACTCATCCACAGAATAAAAGGTAGCGCCAGAGCAGAAGTCCCGATCTGTAAAATCCGGTGTAGGGGATAAGTTCGTCCTAAAATTTGATACTGCTGGCTGAGAATGTCATAAAAGGCAAAGGTTCGAAAATCCGCATGGGTGAGACCATCCCAAATAATATGGGTGGCTGTCCCAATCACCACTGCAATACACATAGCGCAAATAAATCTGAACGCTGAAAATAGGTTATGAATATTTAAATCATGCTGTATGCCAATGAAACGATAAATCACTGGCCGGTAAATCAGGTACCAGACTGCACAAAAAATAAGACCAATCCATAAATCGGGGTGAATCAGCGAAGACCATAAATGGGTGATATTAGAATTTTTATGGGTGAAAAGCCGGTATAGGTCTGGAACCATACTGCCAATTGCTAGCGCAGCAACAGGAAGCCGGTTGCCGGTCAAATATGAAATAGGCGGTGCGAGTACAGCATGGGATAAAGTAAAGGGCATAAAAAATAGTGTTTTACTACAATGAAAAATATTCAAACGACATTCTAATAAAATATCTCATTGATTACCGTAAAGGATTGCAAAAGCAATGAAATGTTATATTATAACACTATTCGAAATTGCTGAATTTGAGCTTGGGTCATGTCCTTTTCTAAGAATCTAATAACACTCTCAATTTTTGCTGTAGTTACACCTACGGTATTTGCAGAACAATCATCTTCTTCTATTCCTGTACAAACTATGGATACCATTCAGGTACAAGCTCATCCATTAGTACAGACTGCGGCAGATTTTGCAGTTGCTGATCTGATGGTGGACCAGAAAGCTTTGTCTGAACGTGCGACAACTATTGGTGATGCGCTGGCAGATGAACTTGGGGTGTATTCAAATCAGTATGGGACCGGAGCGAGCCGACCGGTAATTCGAGGACAAGATGGTCCACGTGTCAAAGTTTTGCAGCATGCTTCCGAAACGGCTGATGTATCTACTCTATCTCCTGACCATGCGGTGACGGTTGATCCGATTCTGGCCAAACAGGTCGAAGTGATTCGCGGCCCATCAACTTTGCTTTATAGCGCGGGAACCGTCGGTGGTCTGGTCAATGTCACTGACCAGAAAATCCCTACCCAAATGCCGGAAGATGGTCTGGAAGGGACTGTTGGACTACGTTACAACTCGGGCAGTGATGAAAAACTGGCAAGTGCAGGCGTGACTGCTGCAGTCGGTGAAAATTTTGCGCTACGTGTCGAAGGTACTAAACACAAAGCCAATGACTATATTGCGCCTGATTATGTAGTAGAAGAACCTCATGGCGATCATTCACATTTTCACAAAGAACGTCGTGTAGGCAATACTTTTGCTGAAGGCCAGACTGTAAATATTGGTGGGTCATGGATTCATGATCGTGGTTTTGTGGGGCTATCTTATAGTAACCGTCAGGATCAATATGGCTTGCCGGGCCATAGTCATGAATATCATGGCTGTGTATTGCATGGTGATCATTTCCATGGCTGTCCAGAGCCGGGGGCTGCCGTAGAGCATGAAGAAGAACATGGCGGACCATGGGTAGACCTAAAATCTGAACGTTATGAGGTACGTACTGAACTGGAACAGCCTTTTGCCGGTTTTGACAAGTTACGTGCCCATGCCAGTTTTACTGATTATGAGCATGATGAGCTGGAAGAAAATGAAGTCATTAGTAATTTCAAAAGCAAAGGCTACGATGGTCGTTTAGAACTAGTCCATGTTCCGGTTGCTGGTTGGGAAGGAGTAATTGGCACCCAATATAGCCAGCAGAAAATCAATCTGGCTGCTACTGAACATGATCATCATGAAGATGGTGACGAGGATGATGAAGAACATCATGTTCATGGTTCAAGCGTGGTCATGCCAGATACCAAAACTGAAAAATACAGTCTGTTTGCCCTAGAGCATAAACAACTCGGTGATGTGCATGTCGAACTGGGTGCACGTATCGATCATCAAAAAGTACAAGTTGAATCTGAACAGAAAAATTATTCAGGCACAGGCGTCTCTGCTTCTGCCGCGGCGAATTGGGAATTTGCCCCGAACTATAAGTTATCCATTGTAGGTTCACATCAGCAACGTTTACCACTGGCTCAAGAGCTATATGCCAATGGCCTGCATTTTGCCACCAATACCTATGAAGTTGGTAATCCTGATCTGGATAAAGAAAGCTCGAATAACCTGGAGCTGGGTTTCGAATATGAAGGTGATAAGCTGGATTATCATGCGCATATTTACCATAACTGGTTTGATGACTATATCTACGGCGCGACTACGGCGAGAAATGGAAATTTGCGTGGGGTAGAATATACCCAAGACAAAGCCCGTTTCTATGGGGCTGAAGCAGAAGCTACTTATGCATTAAATGACACATACAAGCTTGGTGTATTCGGTGATTACGTGCGCGGCAAAATTGAGGGTGAAAATGCACCCCGTATTCCAGCAGGCCGCTTAGGAACCAAGGTTGAAGCAGACTTTGCCGATGGCTGGTCAGGAATGGCAGAGTATTATCATGTCTTTAATCAGGACAAAACGGCCAGTTATGAAGATGAAACCCAAGGCTATAACATGGTCAATGTCGGCCTAAGCTATGCCAATACTATTGCCGATAAAAATGCCTATCGGGTTTATTTTAAAGCCAATAATCTGCTCGATGATCAGGTCTATTCACATAGCTCATTCCTGTCGAATATTCCGCAAGTCGGACGTAATTTCACAGTCGGCGTACAATATGATTTCTAGGATTCAGATGAAATAACTGACTGAATCCAAGTACTGTCACTGAAATAGACTTGAAAAATCATCAGATTAAACCTAGCCTGAGCATATTGGGTTAGGTTTTTTCTTATGCGTATCTTTCAACGAATTCACAATAAACTGAACTGGTCAAACCGCCGTTATGCGGCCTTGATCATTGGTGTGCTGATGGCCAGTTATCTGGCTTCAGCAATTTATCATACTTATAAACCGTTACCTGAAGGGCTGAATTACACGGGTAAGCTGCGCCATGCACAGGTGAAATTTCTGGTCGATCAGACTTATCTGGATGCACAGGGCAAGCAACAACTGGATCATCAGATTTTTAATGAAATGCTGAAGATGGTTGAGGAAGCAAAATCCCTGATCGTGCTGGATATGTTTCTGTTTAATCAGCAGACTGGGGCTTCCAAACAGCAACATCAGGCACTCAGCAAACAGCTTACAGATGCTTTACTCAACAAGCGATTGATGCAGCCTGAAGTGGAAATCAAATTTATTACCGATCCGATTAATTCTGTCTACGGTGGAATTACAGCACAGCATTATCGTGAACTGCGTCAGGCGGGAGTAGATGTAATCGAAACCAATCTGACACCGCTGCGTGCTTCTAATCCAAGCTGGTCAGGTTTCTGGTATCTGTGCTGTCAGGGGATTGGCAATAATCCAGAGAAAGGCTGGTTGCCGAATCCGTTTGGTCCAGAAAAAGTGACCTTACGCAGTTATTTCGATTTGTTTAATTTCAAAGCCAATCATCGTAAAACACTGGTCGTCGATACAGATCAGGGCTGGAAAGCACTAGTCACTTCAATGAACCCCCATGATGGCAGTTCACGGCATTCCAATATCGGTCTACTGGTTTGGGGCAGAACAGCGATTGATATTCTTGCGACAGAACAGGCGGTCGGGATCATGTCTCAAGCCAATATGCCGGCTGTGATTGCAGGTGAGTTTGAAGCAGAAAAAAAACAGCCTCAAGTTCAGGTGCTAACTGAAAAAGCCATTTATGAGGGAGTTCTAAAGCTGCTTGAAACGGCGAAAGCAGATGAGCAGATTGATCTGGCCATGTTCTATCTGTCAGAACGTAAGATTGTGAAAGGGTTGATTGCAGCGCATGAGCGCGGAGTGAAACTTCGGGTTTTACTTGATCCAAATAAAGATGCATTTGGTCGTGAAAAAAATGGCATTCCTAACCGGCAGGTGGCTTCAGAACTGCATAAAGCTGGTATTCCGGTACGCTGGTGTAATACTCAAGGCGAGCAATGTCACAACAAAATTCTGATGAAATCCGGTGCCCAGCAAGCTGAAATGATTTTAGGTTCCGCCAATTTCACGGCACGTAATCTGAAAAATTATAATCTGGAAACCAATCTGCGTGTGGTGGGTCAGCCTCAGGCAGAAGTCTTTAGCGATGCGCAGCAGTATTTCAATACGGCCTGGTCTAATTTGAATGGCCGTTCCATGAGCGTGGACTATGCTCAATATGCTGAAGAGTCATTCTGGAAATACTGGTTATACCGTTTTATGGAATGGAGTGGCTGGTCGACGTTTTGATTTTAAATCCCTCCTAACCTCCCTTTAAAAAAGGGAGGAAAGTCCCTCTTTATCAAAGAGGGATTTAGGGAGATTTCTAGTATTAGCTTTTCGGTTCCGGATTCGGCGGAACCAGTTGATCCAGTTCTTTATCTGTCAACTCATCCAGTTCAGAAATATCAGTCTTGATTTTCCATTGTGCTTCATCATCCACCGGATTTGGTAAACGTGCTTCTAGCCAGTCACATACCACATCTGGTGGAAAGTCGGCATGATTGCACTGGATCACCCAAGACAGGAAATCTTTAGCGACACCATTCATATAAGGAGGTGGAGAAACTGGAAGAAACTGAGTCGGCAGGCGCTCATTTTTAGAAATATAGTTCAGGACATGACCCAGTTCCTGCACAGTTTGCCATGCTAAAGGATGATCAACATTGATCTGAAATTTAAACCACCAGGCCTGTTTCCCATCCGAGCCATAGCTATCAATCAGTCCTTTTTGAACACTGGGTACCTTGCAAAAATATTCATATAAACGATCGAAATTTAAATCAGACACAGTATGCAACTCAAAGCATTAAAAAAGTGATATTAGCATACGCACTTCAGCGCTCATCACGCAAGCCTGTTAAAGTCATGGAATCAATTACAAAACTTTGCAGCAGCAGGGAATTTATCCATATTTTCTGCATGGGTTTTGGTTAAAATATGGTCAGAAATCTTTGGAGGACGCACTTATGAAAAAATTAGCTTCAGGTGCATTGCTGGCTTCATTTCTGTTCGGTATTGCGGTGCCCGCTTGGGCGGATAATGCCTGGGTAGGCTATACAGGTGTTGATCGTTCTAAACCTCAACATCGTCCTCCATCGCGTCCTCATTATGCACCACAGCCGCCTCATTCGCAGCGGCCTTATTATCCGCAACGTCCGTCCCATGGCGGATATTATCCTCCTGCGCAGAGTCAAAGCGGGTTCAATATCCAGTATCAGGCACCGACCACGATTTACCAGAATTCCAATAGCTATAGTTGGGTCAATGGTGATCCGAATGTAGCCCACATTGAAAGTTCGAGATATACAGTGATTACTGACTGGCAGCGTTTGGGATTACCGGCACCACCACGCGGAAGTTACTGGATTTATGAAAATGGACGTTATGTGTTGATGAATAACCGTTAAAAGAAATTCCCTCTCTTGTTAGGAGAGGTGATTAATTACCCTCTTGCGAAGCAGTGCTTCTCACCTTTTGCAAAGGGGGACTTTTCTATGACTATGCCAACTCATCATCTTCAGGACGTGGAGTTTTACCTTCTGGTAATGGCTTTTCGCTATGCTTGTCACGAATGACGGATGGATAGGTCCAGGACGCATAACGGACCACCAGAATGGCAAAAGCCAAAATCAGAATCGAGCCGGTAATAATGACCTGATCCATGCTGGCTTTGTGCGTATGTTGAATATCAGAAATCAGTAAACGGGTCAGGGCAGTAATCGCAATATAAATCAGGAACCGAACCGGCATGTGATTGGTCTTGAAATAGATGCCGACCATGGCACCAAGTTCCAGATAGATAAACAGCAAAAGAATATCGTCAATGGTGGCAAACTGTTTGACGGTTAAAATGTCAAATACGGTATGACCTGCGGACCAGATCACCATACAGCCAATAATAAACAGCGCAAGATAATGGAAACTTTCAACGGCAAGGTTGCCAAAACGGTCGAGGAGAGTTTCTATTCTTTTTACTTTAGACTCAGATTTACTCATGTTCTCCTCCAGAATTTTCATGTGAAATAACATATGAACAGGAAAGAACTAGCAAAGATCATGCACAAAAAGAGAAAAATAAAATAAAAGTGAAATTATTCGAACTTTTGCACTTTTTTTGCACTAACTTGTTATATTGTATGAGAACTACATTGAATAAATAGGAGAAAAAAATGTTGGACAAAATTCAAACAAAAATTAGTCAATTAGAAGCAGGAAAAAAATTAATCCTGGGCACGGGGATCAAGGCTGAAGAGATGCAAAAAGTGCTTGAACTGTGTGAATCTCTAGAGTCGCAAGGGGGAATTAAAATAGTAAATAAGCATTTCAATCCTAAAATAACGACGCAACCAGATACAATTTTGATTGAAAAAGTATAATGTATAAAAAGCCCTGCAGATGCAGGGCTTTTTATATGGATTCACGTCAAGATTAAGCTTGAGTTGTGAAGTAATCTTCAGAGAAATTCATCACTACTTCGCAACCAGCTTTCACTTTAGTGATACGCAGTGCTAGTTCAGGCAAGATGCGTTGCGTGAAATAACGCGCAAGCGCAAGTTTGTTTTGGTAGAACTCACCATCTTTGTCTTTTGCAGCATTAGCAATACGTGCAAACATATAAGAGAAGCTCAATAGGCCTACTGCGTGTAGATAATCAACCGCTGCAGCATTTGGGAATTCTGCATTTTCGCCAGCAGCTTCAAGCACGAACTGAGTCAATGATTCGACTTCAGTAGCTGCATCTAAAGTTGCATCTTTAATGAAGTTCAGGTCTGCATCTAACTGGTTCGCAAAGTCGCGGATTTCTTCGATGTATTCACCGATGTACGCACCGCCACATTTAATGGTTTTACGGCCGATTAAATCTTGTGACTGAACACCGTTGGTTCCTTCGTAAATCTGTGAAATACGCAGGTCGCGGATACACTGTTCCATACCCCATTCACGGATATAACCATGTCCACCAAAGACCATTTGTGCATCTAGGGTTGCTTGGAATGCAGTATCCGTCAGGTAAGCTTTTGCAATTGGTGTCAACAGTGCCACACGGTCATTGGCTTTTTTCACGGCTTCAGGATCAGTCGAGAACTTGGTGATGTCCAGTTGTTGACCTACATAGACTGCAAATGCACGAGATGCTTCGTTGTTTGCACGAACATTCAGCAACATACGACGTACATCACCATGTACCAAAATGCTGTCTGCCGGTTTAGCCGGTGATTGAGCACCAAGTGCACTACGACCCTGTAAACGGTCTGTCGCGTATTGTGCAGCATTTTGATAAGCAAATTCTGAAGCGCCTAGGCCTTGGATGCCCATAGACAGACGTTCGTAGTTCATCATCACGAACATGGCTGCCAGACCTTCATTTTCTTTACCCACCAGGTAACCTTTGGCGCCGTCAAAGTTCATTACGCAAGTTGCAGATGCCTTGATTCCCATTTTGTGTTCGATTGAACCTGGGCCAACCGGGTTACGTTCGCCAATTGAACCATCTTCATTGACCAGGAACTTCGGTACGATGAACAGGGAAATACCGCGAGAGCCGGCAGGCGCATCAGGCGTTTTTGCCAGCACCAGGTGAATGATGTTTTCAGCAAGATCGTGGTCACCACCGGTGATAAAGATTTTGGTACCGGTAATGCTATACGTACCATCTTCATTACGTTCAGCTTTGGTTTTGATAATACCCAGATCAGTACCGGCATGTGGTTCAGTTAAGCACATGGTGCCTGACCATTCGCCAGAATAGATTTTAGGAAGATAGGTTTCTTTTTGTTCTTGAGATGCATAACTGTTTAAAGCCATACCTGCACCCACAGAAAGAAGCGGGTAGAGCATGAAAGATGGGTTGGTTGCAAACAGCATTTCATCAGAAAGTACGGTAAGCATTTTCGGCATTTCCTGGCCGCCCCATTCTGCATCGGCACCCAGACCGATCCAGCCACCTTCAGCATATTGTTTGAATGCTTCTTTAAAGCCAGCAGGTGTGGTGACATTGCCATTTTCATATTTTGCGCCTTCTTCATCACCGGTACGGTTTAGAGGAAGCATGACGTTTTGCGCAAACTTCGCCATTTCTTCAAGAATGGCTTCTGCTGTGGCAGTATCCAAGTGGGCAAGATTTTCATTCGCCTGCCAGAACTGTTCTGCATTGAAAACATCATTCAGGATGAATTTCATGTCAGCAAGTGGCGCGTTATAAATTGGCATAGTATGTCACCTGTTTTATTGTTTAATTGGATTGTTTTGGCCCAGTCTAAAGCATTAAAAATCTGAATGTTAGACGACTAAAGGTTAATTCTGTAACTCTTTATAAAGAAAAAGGACTGCCTGAAGATGACCGTCCTTTTTCTTATTATGCATTTAAAACTGCATCAGCTTAGAATGCGAAATGTTCAGCATCTAAAGACATAAGTGGTTCTACACCAGTTGCAATCACGTCTACGTGTGAACGAACACGTGGCAGGATTTTCTTGAAGTAGAAGCGTGCAGTCGTCAATTTAGCATTGTAGAAGTCTGCATCAGTGGTACCTGCAGCAAGAGTCTCTTGAGCAACCAGTGCCATACGAGCCCACAGGTAAGCCAGTGTTACATAACCAGAGAAGTACAGGTAATCTACTGCAGCTGCACCCACTTCTTCAGGGTTTTGCATCGCACGCATACCAATCTGCATGGTCAGGTCGCCCCATTCTTTGTTCAATGCCGCAAGCGGTTCAACAAATTCTTTCATTGCAGAATTGTCTTTGTTCGCTTCCGCAAATTTGTGGATGATCTTGGTGAAGTCTTTCAACATCGCACCTTGAGTACCCAATACTTTACGGCCTAACAGGTCAAGCGCTTGAATCTCAGTCGTACCTTCGTACAGGCAGGCAATACGTGTATCACGTACGATTTGTTCCATGCCATGCTCAGAGATAAAGCCATGACCACCGAAGACTTGAACACCATGTTTCGCAGCTTCTGAACCTGTTTCAGTCAGGAATGCTTTTGCGATTGGAGTTAATAGCGACAGGATATTGTCAGCGAACTTACGCTCTTCTTCAGAAGTACCTTGTTCAACCACATCAGCATATTGAGCCAACAGGTAAACCAACGCACGACCACCTTCAGCAAATGCTTTTTGAGTTAAAAGCATGTTACGTACAGCTGGGTGAACGATAATTGGATCTGCTTCTTTTTCAGGTGCCTTAGGACCAGAAAGAGAACGCATTGCCAGACGGTCTTTAGCATAAGTTAAAGCGCCTTGGAACGCTGCTTCAGATGCAGACAGACCTTGTACAGCAGTACCGATACGTGCAGTGTTCATGAATGTAAACATGCAGTTCAGACCACGGTTTTCAGGACCGATCAGGAAGCCTTTTGCGTTATCGAAGTTGATGACACAAGTTGCGTTACCATGAATCCCCATCTTGTGTTCGATTGAACCACAACGTACGCCGTTACGCTCGCCAATTGAGCCGTCAGCATTCAGGTTGAATTTTGGTACGATGAACAGAGAAATACCTTTAGTACCTTTAGGCGCGCCAGGAAGACGCGCAAGTACGATGTGGATGATGTTCTCTGCCATGTCGTGTTCACCAGCAGAGATAAAGATTTTCTCGCCAGAGATTGCATAGCTACCATCAGTTTGTGGTTCAGCTTTAGTACGGATGATGCCGAGGTCAGAACCTGCATGAGATTCAGTCAGACACATGGTACCTGTCCATTCACCTGAAACCAGTTTAGGCAGGTAAGCGTCTTTTTGTTCTTGAGAACCGTGGTGTTCTAAAGTACGAACTGCACCATGAGATAGACCAGGGTACATACCCCATGCCCAGTTCGCAGTACCCACCATTTCAGAAATAGTGATACCTAAAGAATTTGGTAAGCCTTGACCGCCGTATTGCTCTTCCGCAGAAAGAGAAGGGAAGCCTAGCTCGATGTATTTTTGGTACGCTTCTTTAAAGCCAGTCGGTGTTGTTACAACGCCGTCATTCCAGGTACAACCTTCACGGTCGCCAACTTGATTTAGAGGAGATAATTCATTTTCACAGAAGTCAGCTGCAGCTTCTAGGTACTGATCAACCAACTCACGGCTTACGTTTTCTTGAAACGCAGGAAGTTTTGCGTAATGTTCTTCAGCATTTAATAATTCGTGTAGAACGAATTGCATGTCACGTAAGGGCGCTTTGTATTGTGGCATATCGGTTTCCTCAATACTGGTTTAGACCAGCGTTATCATCCTAAATTAATTGAAACGTGCCTTCAGTGACACGTATTGCTATGAATCTAATCGTGCAACATCTTGCCCAGCCATACAAGCTTTCAGGCGGCTTTCTTGGTGACTATAAAGTCAAAGATTAATCTGCACAGAACAGTAAACATATTGACTGCAAAGACTTTTGTAGAAATTAGCAGAACATGAATGGTCAAAAGAGGACTGAGGAGTCAGCCATAAAAAAAGGCACCCGAAGGTGCCTGAATTTGAAGGAATAAGAAACGTAGAAGAAGATCAAGATGCAGCTTTAGTCATCTTAATGGGTGCATTCGGCTGGAAGTGCACGATACATTGACCATCAATAGTTTGAGTACCCGCTTTCACTTGAACGGCCTTGCCGTGGGTTTGACCTTTACAAGCGTTGGCAAACGCAGTTTGTAGAGCCTGACGTTCTGATAAACGCTGATCATACTGTTTAACCATTTCTGCACGTTGACTATCCGTTAATGCTTCTCCACGGTTCATACCACCTCGGAATTCACCACGCATTGGACGATGTTCACCGCGCATACCACGGAATTCACCACGTTGACCTTTCATGCCTTTATGGTCAGGTTTGAAAGAAATCTTGCATTGACCATCAATGGTCTTATCACCCACCTTGATTTGGACTGCACTACCTACAGCTTTACCGTCACAGGCCTGTTGAATCTGTTTATGCAATTGCATGCGTTCTGCACGAGCGGCTTTGAATTGTTCGCGTTGCTCTGGAGTGAGACGATGCTGTTTTTGACTTTCATGATGTTTCATCATACGAGAATGCTCTTTCTGCTCATTCACGTTGCTAGTAGATTGACAGGCAGTTAATGCACCCATCGATAAAACACTGGCACTGATTAAGGCGATTTTTGTCATTGCTTTCATGTTTTTACCCCATTCAAGAGCTGATTTTTTTGATGAGTAAAGATTAAATAATAAAGATGAAGAAACAATGGAGAGTTTTTTAAGTCTGTGTTCGCTACAATAATGAATATAGAGAAGAAAAACTGAGATTTTTACTTTGAAGATTCGTCGTATTCCGATTGCATTACGTCTGTTTTTGACTGTTTTATTGACCACCCTGGTAATTACTACGGTGAGTCTGGGCGTATTGCATCTGAATATGCAGCGCAACTTTACCCGTTATGTGGCAGATGTAGAAATGCAGAAGCTGGATCATGTGATCGAGAATCTGGCTGATGTCTATACGGTATATGAAGACTGGGGGAACGCCATTCAGGCGCAGATTCTGCAAATTGAAGGTGAAGCTGCACCGGATGATTATGACCGTTTATCGCGCTGGTGGTTGCGCCGTCAGTATGATATTGCCTTACAGCAGCGTTACTTTCAGGAGCAAACTTTAGCCACTGTAGCGCCTTCAAGTATGGTTGAACCAAATCTGACACCGCGTTCAGTGAATGAAGAAGAATTGCGTATTCTGGCATCTAACCTGCCTTCACAATTCCAGCCCTTTGAAGGTTTAAGATTTCCACTTAGTTCCAATCAGAACCTGTTTAGAACCGACCGTAAAGACAATAATGGCGGTCAACAGCCGGTTCAGCAGCCCACTGGCAAGAAGCAGTTTATCCAGATGCCAGACCGTCTGGGTCTGAGTTCACGCCTGTCACTCTATGATGCCAAACGTCGTTTTGTAGTAGGCGAAGCATCTGATGAGCAGATTTCCTATCGTCCAATTATGGTTGAAAACCAGGTGGTCGGTTATCTGGGCTTGAAACCGGTTTTAGACCAAGATGATGCTTTAAGTATTAATTTCTTTAGTAATCAGAAACGTTACCTATTTTTAGTTTATGGTTTAAGTATTCTAGCCAGTCTGATTGCTGCATTATTACTGGCAACTTATTTTAAAAAACCGATTCAGCGTTTGTTGAACGGTACGCGTGAATTGACTCGTGGTAATTATCAGCATCAGGTGAAAGTGAAACGTAATGATGAGCTGGGTGATCTGTCTAATGAGCTGAATCAACTGGCCGTGATTTTGGATCAGCATGAAACTTCACGCCGTCAGTGGGTAGCAGATACCTCACATGAACTGAAAACTCCGCTGGCAGTCTTGCAGGCACAGATTGAAGCGATGCAGGATGGAATCCGTAAACCGACACCAGAGCATTTTGCGTCGATGTTGGCACAGGTAACCAGCCTGAAAAAATTGACTCAGGACTTGGCAGCTCTAGCGCAGGCTGATGCCCAGCAATTACAGTTCTATTATGCAACTGTAAATCCATGGGATGTGGTGCAGCAGGAATTAATGAACTTTCAGCCTAAATTTGAACAGGCTGACCTGAAAGTGACTGTTGAAGGTGACGGTGCTGAAGTTGATCTGGATCTGGACCGTTTCAAGCAGATCGTAGCCAACCTGCTCAGCAACAGTATTCGTTATACAGAAGCCGGTGGCCAGGTACATATTCATACCGAACAGAATGAGAAAGAATGGACCTTATATGTCGATGACAGTCCATTCGGTCTGACTGATGAGCAGCTGGCTCGCATTGGTGAACGTTTCTATCGTGTCGATGATTCGCGTACTCGTGCCACCGGTGGGACAGGCTTGGGTCTGGCCTTATCTTGTAAAATTACTCAGGCTATGGGTGGTAGCTTAAGCTTTGCACATTCACCATTAGGTGGTTTACGATGCAAACTAAGCTTTCCTAAACAAATGAAACCATAAAGGAAAATATATTCATGAAACATATCATGCTGGTTGAAGACGAAGTCGAACTTGCCCTGTTGGTGCGAGATTATCTAGAGGCTGCTGGTTTTGAAGTCAGCGTGTTTCATGATGGGCAAGAAGCATATAACAGTTTTACCCAGCGTAAACCAAGCCTGATGATCCTGGACCTGATGGTGCCACGTATGGATGGTCTGACCATTTGCCGTAAAGTACGTGAACAGTCAGACTTGCCGATCATTATGGTGACTGCGCGTACTGAAGAAATTGACCGTGTACTTGGCCTGAATATGGGCGCGGATGACTATATCTGCAAGCCATTTAGTCCAAAAGAACTGGTTGCCCGTGTGCAAGCCGTATTACGCCGTTTAGACCGTAAAGCTGAGCCGGAAAGTAATGATCTGTTCCGTATGGATAAATCACAACAGCGTATCTGGTATCAGCAAAAAGCCTTGAACCTGACACCGACTGAATTCCGTTTGCTAGAGTTGTTCCTGGAGCATGTCGGCCAGGTGTATTCACGTGCGCAGCTACTTGATCATATCAATCCGGACAGTTTTGATGTGGCAGACCGTGTGATTGATAGTCATATCAAAAACCTGCGTCGTAAAATTTCAGATGCGGCAGAAACCGGAAACCGGCATGAATGGATTCAGGCCGTTTATGGGGTAGGTTATCGTTTTGAATATCCTGAAGACTGATATTCGAATTAGTTAAAGAAAAGCGGATAGACTTATTGGTTTGTTCGCTTTTTTTTTATTTCTGAAAATGATCAATATAAGAGAGCCAAAATAATGAAAATTATTATCCGGGATGAACAGCTAGAAGATATTCCAGCCATTGCTGCTTTGACTCAAGCAGCTTTTCAAAATGCTGCCCATTCAAGTCATACTGAACAATTTATTGTCAATGCTTTGCGCACGCATGGGCAGTTAACGATTTCTCTAGTTGCACTTGAAAATAACCAGTTGGTTGGTCATGTGGCTATTTCACCTGTTAGTATCTCTTCAGGTGAAACTGGCTGGTACGGTCTTGGCCCAATTTCGGTATTACCTGCAAAACAAGGACAGGGAATCGGCACTTTACTTATGCAGGCAGCTTTAGATCGTCTGCAACAGTTAGGTGCTCAAGGATGTGTAGTGCTCGGTGATCCTCAATATTATGGTCGTTTCGGATTTAAGGCTTTTCCAGAACTTTACCTAAAGGATGTTCCACCAGAATACTTTCAAGTCATTGCATTTAATGGATCTATTCCACATGGAGAAGTGGTCTACCATGAGGCGTTTAATGCGACGCAATAATTCAGCAAAAAAGAGCTATTTTTATTTAGAAGTTATAGAGTTTTAAAATAAAAATAGCTTTTAACTAGCATCTATTATGAAATCAATTATTTATATTTCTTTTTATCTTAGTAGATACAAAAAATAAAAGTTTAATAATTAATAACTTAAATTTATGTATTAGTTGATCAGTTGGATACCCGCTACAATTCGGTTTTTTATTCATCATGAGAGCGTGTCTTGGAGAGTGAAATACCGCAACTACAGCGCCGTTTAAAGAACCGTCATATCCAGCTGATTGCTATGGGCGGGGCCATTGGAACCGGATTATTCTTGGGGTCTGCACAGATTATTCAGTCCGCAGGACCTTCTATTATTCTGGGCTATTTGATTGGTGGTTTGATTGCATTTCTAATTATGCGCCAGTTGGGCGAAATGATTGTGCATGAGCCTGTGACTGGTTCATTCAGTTATTTTGCATTTGAATACTGGGGTAAATTTCCAGGCTTTTTAACCGGCTGGAATTACTGGATTTTATATATTCTGGTCGCAATGACAGAGCTGACAGCCATTGGCAAATATATCAATTACTGGTGGCCACATATCCCAGCTTGGGTGTCTGTACTTATTTTCTTTTTGGCAGTAACCCTTGCCAACCTGGCCAATGTCAAAATTTATGGTGAATCTGAGTTCTGGCTATCGATGATTAAAGTCTTTGCTATCATTGCAATGATTATCTTTGGCATATATTTACTCCTCACTGCCGATGCAACTTCAACCGCTTCGATCAGCAATTTATGGATTCATGGTGGATTCTTTCCGAATGGCTTTGATGGGCTGTTTTATATGCTCGCCTTTATGATGTTTGCTTTTGGTGGTATTGAGCTGATTAGTATGGCAGCGGCAGAAACCGAAAATCCTGACAAGAACATTCCACGTGCCGTGAATCAAACTGTGATTCGGGTATTTTTATTTTATATCTGCTCGCTTGCCGTATTACTTTCACTTGTACCATGGAATCAGCTGAATTTAGGCGATTTAGATCATAGTCCATTTGTAATGATTTTCAGCCAGATGGGGATTGAATGGGCTGCACATTTACTGAATTTCATTATTTTAACTGCTTCACTTTCAGTCTGTAATAGTGGCATGTATGCCAATAGCCGTATGTTGATGGGGCTGGCTCAACAAGGGAATGCACCACAATTATTTAAGAGCGTAAATAAACATGGTGTGCCTGTGGCTGCGGTATTGTTCTCAGCATTTTTGATCTTTGGCTGTGTGATTCTGAATTACTTTGTGCCTGAAAAAGCGTTGAGTTACCTGATTTATATTGTAGTAGCAGCTGCGGTATTGAACTGGATGATGATCAGTTTGATTCATTTGAAATTTAGACAAGCCATCAAACGAAAGGGGATTCAAACCAAATTTCCAGCAATCTTTGCGCCGTTTAGCAACTATTTTGTTTTAGCTTTTATGCTGATGATTCTATACATCATGTGGACGCAAGGCTTTATGTTGTCAGTGTTGATGTTGCCGGTGTGGATTGCGGTGTTGTTTGGCGTGTTTAAGTTTCTGAATAAAAGGAATGCTTAAGCCTAAAATCTCCAATCAGAAGAAGCCCGACCAGAAATGATTGGGCTTTTTTCATATTGTCGCAATATCTAAAGCTTTTAGATGAGTTAAGGTTTATTTTGATCTTAGTGGCAGAATATACTGAATACAGTCTTTAAGGTCATTTCCCAATAAAGGAAAGATGGTCCAAGCACGAAGCAGTTGCTGTTTATGAAAACCTGTTTTTTCTAATACTTGTCTTGACGCTAAATGTTCAGTAGCACAAAAGGTTTCAATTCTATTGAGTTTTTTAGTCTGTTTTAAAAATTGGATCACTGAAGTCATCGCTTCACACATCAAACCTTGTCCCTGATAAGGAGTTCCAAGCCCGAAGTGAATTTCTCCGATGTCATGCCTTTGTATAAAGATCAAAATACCCATAGGTTGCTGAGTTAAATGATCTGCAATAATCCACATAAACTCAGGATCTGAGTTTTCCCACTTTTGTCCTGCCCAGTTTTCTAAAGTTTGTCGAGTTTGAATTTCGTTCTGATGTGGATGTCTTTGCAAATATTTTGAAGCTGCTAGATCACTGAAATAGTGATGAAATAAATAGATTTCATCACCACAGTGGTAGGAGCGAAGAATTAAACGCTTTGTCCTTAATGTTATTGGCTTGATCTTGATCATCAGTATCTGCACTTATTTTTCTAATGTTCGTAATAATTCAATTCGTACTTTTTCTGCTTTCTTTAATTTCGATATTACTAATTCATAAGAATTCTGTACTAGGTCCTCAACCAGAGATTCATCCAGTTGATTATCTTCATACACTGAAATCCAGTGTTGTTTATTCATATGCCAGCCAGCATGGATATAAGAATAAATATCTCGCAGCATAGCAGCATGATCAGGCGCTACTTTTAAATTAATGACAGCTTTGCCTTGAAGATAGAACTGAAGCATAAAGACTTTATCTAGCACTTTGAATACATCACAACCTTCACCGAAAGGCTGAGTCACAGTGACTTCAGGTAAACTTATCGCTATCTGTGCTGAGATTTGATGTAAGGTCATAAGTTATGAATAAACCGAAATAAAACTGTGGATAATGCTTAAATTATCCACAGTTTTTAGTCGTCTTGTGAATAAATTAAGATGAACAACTTACCATGACTTCAGGTACATCACTCGGCAATGGCCCTAGATCTTCAGGGTGTTCCAGATCCGGCTGTTTTAAATAAGGCTGACTCAATAATTTAAACAGGCGATCGACTTCGGAAAAGTCATCCCGCTCAGCCAGTTCAATTGCTTTCTGTGCCATGTGATTGCGCAGGATATAGTGTGGATTGACGAGTTGCATGGCGGCATCTAATTCTTCAATATCCTGATGTTCGCGGATCGCTTCATATTGAGTCAGGAATGCTTCAAACTGACGGCGATCCAAACAATCATCCTTGATTGCTTCATATTCATGATTCTGCAGGCGAATAAAGCTTTGCGTATAGTCGAGTTGCTCGCTTTGCAAGATTCTGAGAAAAGCCATGGCGCAGTCAAAGCTGTCTTTGTGAAAACTCGGTAAGCCCATTTTCTGGTTTAGGCCATGCTTATAATGTTCCAGGAAGGTCGGTTCATAATGTTCCAGACATTGGGCCAGATCCTGTTTCCATTGTTCTTCATCATAGTTTTCAGGACATAATGGAATCAGGTTATTCAGCCACATCCACAAGTTCCAGTGGCCGATGCTTGGTTGCTGCTGATAAGTATAGCGACCCTGATAATCCGAGTGGTTATTAATCCAGTTGGGACGGAACCGCTCCATAAACCCATACGGGCCAAAGTCTAGCGTTGAACCGGTAATATTCAGGTTATCGGTGTTCATGACACCATGCGCAAATCCGACCAGTTGCCATTTGGCAATCATCACTGCCGTGCGCTGAATCACTTGGGTAGCAAATGCCAGAATAGGCTGTTCTGCTTGCAGACATTGCGGATAATGCCATTCCATGCATTTTTGTGTGAATACAGGCAGCAAGTCTGGCTGATACTGATTGATCCATTCAAAATGTCCAAACCGGATATGACAGTCAGACGTCCGTAATAGCATCGCGCCCGGTTCCAGTTTTTCACGCTGTACACCTTGAGCGGAAGAGGTAAAACCAACCGCATTACTGGATTCTACACCTAGCGCATTTAAGGCATGTCCGGCCAGATATTCCCGAATTACCGAGCGTAAGACTGCACGACCATCTCCCATCCGTGAATAAGGCGTTGCACCAGCACCTTTTAAATGCAGGTCAATGGTCTGGTTATCTTTATCCAGAATCTGGGCGATCAGTAGACCACGTCCATCACCCAATTGACCCGCCCATTGACCAAACTGATGGCCAGCATAAACCATGGCCAAAGGTTCAAACTCAGTAAAGGTTTTTTGACCACTACAGATTTCGACCCATTGTGCTTTATCTTCTTCAGACCATTGCAGTTGCTCAGCAAGTGCAGCATTAAAATGTCCCGCTTTAGCACCTTTTAAAGGCAGTGGGGGCTGATGATGATAAAGGCGAGAAGGGAGAGTTTGATATCGGGAATTAAAATACATGGCAGTTAAAATACTTAGGCAATAGAAGCAATATAACAAAGATCTTTGTTTAAAACTGTTGTAAAAGGAAAGTATAAGTAAGACGAGTAGAAATAAAAAAAGCCCCTGATTTCAGGAGCTTTTTTGAGAATCTAAATCTTATTGAGAGACAGGCGCTTTTTTCAAATTACGTACTAACAGATTCAGTGTTTCACGATGATGGGAAAGACGCTGTTCAACCAGCTGGAATTCAACTTTAAGTTTGTCATCCATCTGGTGAATCTTTTCTGCCACAGCAGCCTTTTTCACCTGAATTTCCTGTTCTTTCAGTTTGGCCCAGTCATTCAATGTTTGAGTAAAGGCTTCATATTCCTGAGCAATCTTACTTTTTACATTGATAATGTCTTCATTGACATTATGACCATATACCGCCAGATCCTGCTCAGCATATTTAAACTTCATTGCCAGTTCAGCTTTTTTGATATTAAAGCTTGGAATACGGCGCAGATTTTTAGCCAGACCCAGTTTAGAGCAAGTCCAGATTAACCATTTAGTTGGGTCATATTGCCACCATTTTACGCCATTACGATAATCGTACTGGAAGATGTGATGATAGTTATGATAACCCTCACCCCAAGTCGCAATCGCTAACCAGAAGTTGTCACGTGCAGTGTTTTCATCCGTATAAGGACGTGAACCCCACATATGGCAGAGTGAGTTGATGAAGAAGGTCACGTGATGGCTCAGGATCAAACGAACCAGACCACCCAATAATAATACACCCCAGACATCGCCTACAGCCCAGCCAATTGGCAATAGAATCGCAGCATGTACTGCAATGACTAGAGGCACATAGTATTTGTGCTGGAACATAACGACTTTGTCGTTTTGCAGGTCTGGTGCATTCTTGTAGTTTGGCTCTGCAGCAGGGTAGTCACGCAGCATCCAGCCCAAGTGCGCATACCAGAAGCCGTTATTAATTGAATATGGGTCTTTTTCCACGTCATCGACATGACGGTGATGGGTACGGTGGCCTGAACCCCAGTACAGAATACTGTTCTGCACTGCAAAGGTACCCATGATCATTAAAATGATTTTTAAAGGTAAAGTCGCTTCATAAGCACGATGTGCCCAAAGACGATGATAGCCCGCTGTAATCCCCAGGCTACTAACGCCGAGCAAAACAAACATACTGATCCAAGCGGCAAGGCTAAAATCATGGTGATACGCATATAACGGAATCGCGATAACAGCTACAATGGGTAAAACTACCAGAGCAAACACGGCGACCCAGTTAATTGGGGCTTGAGGTAGGGGAGCATTCATCTCCAACAGCACTCCTGGAACCTGGGAAGGTATAACAAAAAGCAGAGGCCGCTATTGTTTATTTTAACAGCGGTTAAGTCATTCATATTAGCACGCCCCCTAGGGCATCACTAGCATTATTGTACGGTTGTATTGTACTTATCGGTAACAGAATAAGTAGGATGAAAACTACCATTTTCACGGGCTAGACAGGCTCTGATTTCCGAGTAAATCACTGAGATTTTTGAAGCTTTTAATCAAATTTATTTTCTTAAAATGAGTCAAATGAATGTTCATTTTTTCTACTAGATTGCTGAGAAATAAATTTGTAAGCAAACCCGTAACCCAAAGTTAAACAAGATTACAAACATGCATTCTTCTTTAAATTATTGTTCAAGGCTTAAAGAAAAATAATCTATATAGAATCTTGCATTTTGGGTTATTTAAAGATGTTGCATCATTAACTTCGGATAATCGGTAATGAGACCCTGAATACCCCAGTCGCGTAATTCTTTGGCACGATTAACATCATTTACGGTCCAGACGCTGATGGTAAGTTCGGCAGCTTGTGTGGCTTGAATAATATCTTTGCTAGCCAGTTCATTCATCCAGCCAATCTGACAACAGCCAAGTTCCAAGGCTTGATCAATCGCCTGATATTTCACATCTGTTTCAATCAGAAGGCCGCGTTTTAAACTGGAATTTTGCTGTTGCAAAGCCTGATGGATTTTAGGATCAAAGCTAGTGATCACAACTGACTGCTCATAACCCTGTAACTGCTGTTCAAGCTCAAGCGTGATTTTTTCGGCATCGGCCTGGCTCGCTACACTTTTGACTTCGACTTCAATATGGTCAAAGTTATGAATCACGGTTAAGGTCTGATCCAGCATAGGAGTGGCTTCGACCTTGTTCCATTCTGACCATTTTACTGCGTGATTATATTGACTGAGATCCTGACGGCTACATTCGTAGAGGGGCTTTTGCAAACCGGTAGTCCGTACAAAGTTATCATCATGCATGATGATCAGGGCATTATCTTTAAGCTGGCGTACGTCAAATTCGACTGCGCGAATCCCGATATCCTGAATATATTGAAAACCGCCTAGTGTATTTTCAGGCGCTTCCCCACGCGCACCGCGATGTCCGATTATGCGCATGCTGCGATAACCTGAAGAAGTAAAGATGAAAACATAATGATGAGGAATTGTGACAGGAGTATTGCAATATTCTGCGCCTGAAACACTTTGTTGCAAATACCGTTGGCGCAGAATTTTCCGTGCAATTTAATACATTTTAGCGGATTTATTGATCAATGGTCTCGTTGATATTTTTTTGCCATAATACCTCAGAACCGCCTTCAGCACGTTGTAAGGTACGCGAAGCCACAAATAACCAGTCAGATAGGCGATTTAATAGCTGCAGGGAGGTCGCCTGAATATTCTGGTCGCGTGAGTGAACCGACATCACGCTGCGCTCTGCACGACGACATACAGCACGAGCCTGATGGGCGAAACTGCAAACTAAAGTACCCGCAGGCAAAATAAAATCTTTCAGCATCGGCAAAGCTTCATTCATACGGTCGATGTCATTTTCCAGAAAATCAATCGAGACTGGTTGAACTAAGTTAAAGCCGGGAATACATACTTCACCACCCAGATCGAACAGCCAGTGCTGGATCAGGCTTAAAGATTTATCCCAGGTCGCTTTATCCTGAATGCTGCTTGCCGCGATTTGTGCGCGTAAAACCCCAATGATGGCATTTAGCTCGTCCACATCACCGAGTGCGGTAATACGCAAGTCATCTTTGGGTACACGTGAACCATCGCCCAGGCCAGTGGTGCCGGAATCGCCAGTACGGGTATAGATTTTACTTAAACGGTGGCCCATTTGAATTCCTTAAAATTTTGAATGCTGAATATCAAAAGGATAATGCCATAGGCATGACATGATCCTCAAAAGTATTTATTTAGATTGGCTGGCTGGTTCTAGTATTTGAAAGTGACACCAGCGGAAGCCAGACGCCCACCATTGATATAGTATTGGTCGCCCGCACTATGCACAGTTTTATATTTCACATCACCGACATTTTCAATATTGGTAAAGAGCTTCACTGTCGGGTTGATATTCCAGTAAGCATTCAGGTCGACACGTGCATAGCCTGGAATGTCACGAGCAAAATCCTTGGCTTTCGATTTCGCAACCAGTGCCGCACTTAAACCATAATCGGCATTTTGTAGACCTGTGGATAAGGTCAAAGACTGACGCGGACGACGCAGCAGCTCGGTATTCTGTTTGCTATCTTCGGTCTTGACGTATGTGTAACCGGCATTAATGAAGAATTGATCCTTGTTCCATTGTGCCGTTAATTCACCGCCTGTCATTTTGGCTTCATCAATATTCTGGTTTTGATAGACAGGGAAGGTGTTGACCCAGTCACCGTCACAGGTGCTAATACAGGTTGAATTGATCAGGTGATCGACTTCAGTATGAAAAGCTGATGCGCCAATCAGAATATCGAACGGTAATTTTTGATCAATTCCCAGTTCATAAGAAATACTTTCTTCAGGTTTGAGCTGGTCATTACCACCAAAGGCATACATATCATTTAAAGTCGGTGCCTTGAAAGCTGAACCCATATTGCTATAAATACTGGTATTCGGAAGCAGCTGATAACGAAGCCCGCCTTGTGCCACCGTATGCGTACCAAATTTTTCGTTATCTTCAACACGTAGACCGAGTTGGGTACTGAAACCATGATTCTGGTATTGATGCTGGATGTAATAACCGGTTGAATTGATGTCTTCATCAAGTACTTGAGTCTTGGCATCTGTATTACGCTGGGTCAGACCTAATAAAACATTCTGTGCCGAGCTAAAATACCATTTGCCATAGATTTCAGCTTCTTGTGTCGTGCTGTGCACAAAGCTGTTAGATGTGACCTGATTCAGGTCATCCTTAAACTGGGAGAGACGTGCATGAATGGCCGTGGTTTCAGTAGGATGAATCTGGCCTTTTAAATTGACGATTTCATTTTTGAAATTCTGGCTGGAAAAGACCCCCCAGTCGCTATATTGGCCATTTCCTGAATTCTGGCTGTAATCTAGAGATGCAGCATAACGCTCTTTTTCAACACCGAATTTTGCACTATAGCCTTTCTGGTCATAGCTATAGTCACGGCTGTCATTCATGTTGAATACGGGAGTGCCATCAGTTTCTAAAATCTGGCCCCGAATCTGTGCATAGATTCCATCTTCTGCGAGGTCTGCACCAACCAGTGATTTATAAGTCTGGTTTTCACCGATCTCGCCAGATACAAAAGCAGCAGTTTTTTTAGGTGTTTTGGTGACGAACTGAACTACACCACCAATCGCATCCGTCCCATACAGCACGGATGCGGGACCTTTTAATATTTCAATCTGCTTGAGATCAGTGGTATCCAGAAATGGAATAGAAGCTGCACCGGTAGTTGCTGTATTTAAACGAACGCCGTCACGTAGAACCAAAGCTTGATTGGAGTTGGTCCCGCGTAAGAATAGAGAAGTTTGCTGGCCATAACCGCCTGACTGCACCACATTTATGCTGGGATCTGTTTGTAATAAATCCGGAAGGGCCTTAATCGGTGATTGTTCAAGAACGGCCGGTTCAATAATCGCGATCCGGGCTGGCACATTTTCAATTTTTTCTTCAGATCGGGTGGCGGTCACGACAATGGTATCTAAAGCTGCTTGTGCAACTTTTTGCTCGGCAGCATGAACTGATGAGGAAAAACCCAAAGCAAACGCGATAGAACCTGCTAAGGCAGCAGGCTGAAATGGAATAGACATGAGATGTGCTCCATACATTCACTCCCCGTGAATGATTGAGTTAAAGAACACAACAAGCAGGTATCCGGACTTAAATGCAGTATTGAAACATACTTACTTATCCACCTTCCCACATATTGATGCAGTGGTGTAAATCGTGAAGATTTATAAAGACAAGCTTTTCATTTTTTACCGTTGCGGGGGCAGTGTTGGATTTGCACCAACTTCCCTAAAGCCTTAAGGCCTTGACTCGTTGCAAATTGTAGCAAGTATAAGGTTTGCTTATGACTTAAACAATCAAGATCAAGAATAATCCGTATGAACTTTACGCAAGATCGATGATTTGCATTACAATGATTCACCCCAATCTTATAGATTACTTGATATCTTGGTAAATCAGAGCCAACACTATATGCGAACCCGTGCCAAAATCTGTGGAATCACCCGAGTTGAAGATGTCCAAGCTGTTGCTGATGCCGGCTGTGATGCCATTGGATTTGTGTTCTATCCACCGAGTCCACGTAGCGTGACTCAGGCACAGGCTGAAGTGCTGGTCAAAGCAGTACCAGCTTATATTCAAGTGGTTGGCTTATTTGTTAATAGTACGGCAGATAAAATCCAGGATATTTTAAAAACTGTTCCGCTGGATATTCTGCAGTTTCATGGTGATGAAAGCCCGGAACAATGTCAGGTTATCGCAAAGCAGGTTGGGCGTCGCTGGTATAAAGCGATTCAGGTCAAACCTGATCTGGACGTAGTTGCTGAAATTCAACGTTATCAGACAGCAGGGGCCAGCGCAGTACTGTTAGACGCTTGGCATCCTGATTTAAAAGGTGGCACCGGACACAGCTTTGACTGGAGCACCTTTCCTCAATTAGATATTCCCTTGATCCTGGCTGGGGGCTTAAACCCGGACAATATCGAGCAGGCAATTCACACCACACAGGCTTATGCTGTTGATGTTAGTGGTGGTGTCGAATCCGCAAAAGGTATAAAAGACCAACAACTCATAGAACGCTTTATGCAAGGAGTCCATCGTGGATCAGCAAAGTACTAATCACAACAAGCCCGTGATTGACTATACCCAATTCCCGGATGAGCGTGGACATTTCGGTATCCATGGCGGGCGTTTTGTGTCAGAAACTCTGATGGCGGCTTTACAAGATCTGGAAAAGCTTTATTTCCGCATGAAAGATGATGAACAGTTTCTGGCAGAATTCGACCGTGATCTAGCCTACTATGTAGGTCGTCCTAGTCCTTTATATCATGCTGAACGATGGTCAAAAGAGTTGGGTGGAGCACAAATTTACTTGAAGCGTGAAGATCTGAACCATACTGGCTCGCATAAAGTAAATAACACGATTGGTCAGGCTTTACTGGCTAAACTTTCAGGCAAAAAACGTATTATTGCAGAAACAGGTGCAGGCCAGCATGGTGTTGCAACGGCAACCATCGCAGCACGTTTAGGCCTTGAATGTGTGGTGTTCATGGGTGCCGAAGACGTGAAACGTCAGGCGATGAACGTTTACCGTATGCGTCTGCTGGGTGCAACAGTTGTTCCTGTAGAAAGTGGCTCTAAAACATTAAAAGATGCCATGAACGAAGCGATGCGTGACTGGGTTACTAACGTTGACTCAACTTATTATGTGATTGGTACGGTGGCTGGTCCACACCCATATCCACAATTGGTTCGTGACTTCCAGTCTATTATTGGCCGTGAAGCACGCCGTCAGATTCAGGAACAGGCAGGTCGTCTTCCAGATGCATTGGTTGCTTGTGTCGGTGGTGGTTCGAATGCAATGGGCTTGTTCTATCCTTTCCTGAACGATCAGGATGTGAAAATGTACGGTGTTGAAGCGGCAGGTTTAGGGATCGAAACTGGCAAGCACTCTGCACCACTGAATGCGGGTCACGTCGGTGTACTGCATGGTAACCGTACGTATCTGATGTCTGATAAAGAAGGACAGATCATTGAAACGCATTCAATTTCTGCCGGTCTGGATTATCCGGGTGTAGGTCCGGAACACAGCTTCCTGAAAGATATGGAACGCGTGAACTACGTGCCAATCAATGACCAGGAAGCGTTACAAGGTTTCCGTGACCTGACCAAGATCGAAGGGATCATTCCTGCGCTTGAAAGTTCACATGCCATGGCTTATGTCACTAAACTTGCACCAACTATGGACAAGGATCAAATCATTATTGCCACCGTTTCTGGTCGTGGTGATAAAGATTTGATGACCGTTGCCCGTATTGATGGCGTGGAAATGGTTGAGATGTAAAATCTCCCCCAGCCCCTCTTTTCAAAGAGAGGAGAAAAACCCTCCTTTCTAAAAGGGGGTAGGGTGGAATAAGAAAAATCGTGTTGAAGCCATTTAGCACGATTTTTTTATTTTTATAGGTAGGAAAATTTTTAAAGATTAAGAGGAAGAAGCAATCTGGCTAAAAATGGGATAAAAACTATTCAAGTTCTGGATAAAACAGCAAAAAATCAGTTCTTCATCTATAAAATTAAAAGGGTTGTTTTAAGCAGAATTGGCCGGAAGAGCTGACGAACGGTTTTAAAAAATTCTTTATCAAATCTCAATAATCGGCATAATAGCTTCAAGCAAAAATAGTTTTTGATTGAGATGGAATGTCTTAATGGATTTAATTCAGGAAAATGGACAACCACGTTACGGACGTTTCAAGGAAATTCCAAAAAGTATTGATTACAATGCGTACCAGTACAAAAATCCCTATGGTGATGTACTCAAGGGATGGCGTAAGCAACTAAAATATAAAAAATTTAAATTCTGTAGTATTCAACACGAGCATTATACGATTGGCCTTGCGATTGCGGATATTGCTTGGGCCGGGCACAGTTTTTTCTATATCTATAATCATAGCACCAATGAAGTACAGGAATGGAATGCGATCAATTTCTTCTCGCGCAATACGGTGCTAGATGAACAGCCATTGTTTAATCATAGTTATTTTCACAAATCTCCCTTTCAGATTGATATCCAGCATGCCAATGGGGTGCGTTATATCCATGTGACCAAATATGGTGAAATCAAGCTTAGTGCCCGAATTTTTTGTGCAGGTACAGATCCGCTGAGTATGTGCAGTCCGACCGGAATCAATGGCTGGACCTATACCCAGAAATTGACCACTTTGGGTTGTGAAGGTTATTTCGTAAATAAGCAGGGTGAAACCATCCAGTTTAATGAGCGCACCTTCGCCTCTTTGGATGATACCTGCGGCTTTTTGCGTCCTGAAACTGCCTGGTTCTGGCTATCTTGTAATTTCTGGGATACCAATCGTAACCGTATCGGGATCAATCTCGCTTCCGGCGTCAATGAAAGCTTTGGCAATGAAAACTGTTTGTGGGTAAATGGCAAAATTTATCCTGTGGCGGATGTATTGTTTCAGCAGGAATCTGACGAACGCTGGAACATCCAGTCATTAGATGGCTGTTTGAACCTGAATGTACACACAGGCTGGCGCCGTTATGAAAATCTGAATCTGCGTCTGGTCGGCAGTCAGTTTAGCCAGTGGCAAGCGAAAGTATCTGGTACTATCCGGCAAGATGGCCAAGATATTGTACTGGTCAATGAATATGGACTTTTAGAACAGCACTATGCTAAATGGTAACCTATTTTATTAACTTTTAAATTCCTAAAAAAGCCTTCGATTCTGAAGGCTTTTTGATTTCTATATTCAATCTTCTGCAGCTTGCCAGAGTGCTTCTCCAGCCTGAATGGGATCACCGGTTTCAGCCAGCGTCTTTATCCAGATATCATATTGCGCAATCACCGGATGCTGGCTTGGATGAAAGTCTTTTTTAAACCAGTCACGATACTGTTTACTCATACGGGTCAGCGTGCCTTTTTTGCCAAAGAACCATGGCAGGCCACGGATATTCATCTGTAGACGTTGGCGAGGTGTAAATCCGTCATGCTTTAACATCACATTGGCACGATAAATGGTAAAGCCGATCATCAATGCACTGGTCCACGCCAGGGTAAATTTACGCAGATTTTCTGGTACATCCCCGACCTGTTGCATGACATCAAAGGCCACATCACGATGTTCCATTTCCTCAATCGCATGCCAGGCGAATAGGGCGCGTACATAAGGATGCGCTTCTCTCAAGGTGTCTTTATAAGAATAGAAAGTTTCTGCCATGAGGGCCGTCATATGCTCAGCCGCAGCGGTCATGGCAATGTTATATTGAGGTGAACGTCTTTCCAGTTCAAATTTAAACATCTTGTTTAAGCGCTGAATAAACTGATCGACCGGCATGCCTTGTTCCCGCATCAGGTTATTCATCTTGTCATGGGCAATGCCATGCTGGGCTTCTTGACGGATAAAATCCGCTACCCGTTTCTGTAAATCTGGATCTTTGATCTGGTCGCGGAACAGACGCACACTCTGAATGAAATAACGTTCACCATCCGGAAAAGTCAGGCTGAGCGCATCAAACATACGGGTCAGGAATGGATCGCCACCAAACCAGTAACGCGGAATTTCACTCAGCTTAAAATCAAGATTACTGCGTACCACAGGCTGTACGGAAGATTTTAAAGGTGCGTTCATCTGCTTTCATTCTTTTTCTGAAGATGCTGACAGTATGTTCAGAATTGCACAAATTGTTTTGACAGATATGGCCAATTTTTATACATTTTACGCCAGAGAAAAATAAAATATACATTCGCAGCGGAGACAGGGACGCGCTCATGCAGGACATCAAAATCTCCAATGGCTATATCCAGCTATGGGCCACCTATTTACGTAGCTTAAATATAGAACCTTTAACCGCAAAGTTTCTTACAGATCTACGACCTCAGCTCAGTGGACTGATTGATCAGCCTTTTGATGCGCAAGTTCCGCTGGATTTTCTCAATAGCATCCTGTTAAGAACCCAAAAACAGCTAGCATGTCCACAGTTAATTTTTGAAATTGTGCAGTGCATTCGGCCAGAACATTTTGGTGTACTGGGCTATATGGTATCCAAAAGCAGCAGTATTCCTGAGATCATCGGCTATATCATGCGTTTTCAACGACTGGTCATTGATGGGAGTGAGTTTGTCCCATTGCAACTGAGACAGCATGCACAGAGTATTGAGTTATATTGGGTCTATCAGGATGAGCGTTATAACCTGCTGAATGAGCTGACCATCGCGGCCATGGTGCAATTGGGGCGTTTTATTTTGCAGGATCATCCTTTGCTCTTGCGTCGGGTGCGTTTTGCCCATGCTCCTGAAATTGCCCGAATTCATTATCAGAAATTCTATGCTGCGGAAGTGCAGTTTTCACAGCAGGATTATGGCTTCGAACTGGATATACAGGGACTGAACCTGAAATCGGAACGGGCCGATCCAATGCTATTACAGTTATTGATTCGTCAGGCTGAAGAAGCGATTGCAGCCAAACCGCCTGTGGAAAGTATTTTGAGCCAAGCCCAAAAAGTGGTTGCGGAGCATCTAAGAAGCAGACAGCAGGCCATTAAAATTGAACAGCTGGCCGAGCAACTGTTTGTATCGACCCGCACTTTGCAACGTCAATTAAATGAACAGGGTATTTCTTTTAAAAAACTGTTGGAACAGGAAAGGATCAAGCGCTGTGAAAGTTTATTGCATCAGCCCCTAAGCCTGACCGAGATCGCTCAGCAACTGGATTATTCTGACCAGTCGGCTTTGGCCCGAGCCTATAAGGCGGCAACAGGCCGGACTTTATTGCAATATAGAAAACAATTAAAACAGGATCAGGCATAAAAAAATGGCCATCATTGGCCGCTTTATCTCATGACTTAATTTAAGCTGTTTTTAATTTAGGGTACCGGAAAGTAATTGCGATCACTGCAAATATTGCCAGAATCCAGCAATAATACACGCCCCCGATTAGCTCGACTGGAGAAAGCTTGGCAATTGAACAGGCAAGTAATAATTGCGCGCCATAAGGAATCAGGCCCTGTACCACACAGGAGAAAATATCCATCAGGGCGGCGGCACGTTTTGGATCAACCCCGTATTCTTTCGCCACTTCACGGGCCATGTCCCCGGCCAGAATAATCGCGACAGTATTATTTGCCACAAACAGGTTGGAAAATACGACCAAGAAACTGATCCCGATTTCACCGGCACGTTGACGGCCCACTTTAAATAAGCGAGTCAGCACGTAGATGCGTTCGATCAGCCAGCGTAGGCCACCTTCACGTTGCATGATCGCAGACAGGCCACCCAAGAACATGGATAACAACGCCACTTCAAACATGCCGACAAAGCCGTCATAAATGGAAGTGTTCAGCTTGAGGATATTGAAGTCTAGCGTTGCAAATAGCCCAAATAAACCCGATAACACGACACCGATGGTTAAAACCGCCAGAACATGCAGACGGCTAAAAGCCAGTAAAAAGACCGCAATATAAGGCAGGACCAGGATCCAGTCAAAGTCCTTATATTCCACTGGACTGGAACTGCCAGCATTGAAGATATAGATCAAAATCGTAACGATAGAAGCCGGTACTGCAATCCAGACATTGACGCTGAATTTGTCACGTAACTGAACTTTCTGGCTGCTGGTTGCGGCAATGGTGGTGTCGGAAATCATTGACAGGTTATCACCGAACATCGCTCCACCGACCACGGCGCCAATTGCATAAACCACCGGAATCTCGGTCACTTGTGCAAAGCCAAAGGCAATCGGTGCACAGGCGGCAATGGTTCCCATCGAGGTACCCATCGCCGTCGCAATAAATGCCGAGATCACAAAAAGCATTGGTAAGACAAAACTCGGAGGAATAACGGACAGGCCCATTTGTACAGTAGCATCAACACTACCAATCGCACTGCTGACACTAGCAAAAGCACCGGCTAGCATAAACACCATGAACATCAGAATCAGGTTGGGATGGCTGGCACCTTTCAGAAATTCTTCAATACCCTGGTTGAGTTTGCCGCGATACACTAATGCAGCCAAGATAATCGCGGGCAGGGCGGCAACAGGTGCTTTAATCTGATAAAACGCAAATTCAGTTCCGATCAAAGAATGATAGATCCCGCTACCTAAAAAGATGGTTAAAAATACAATAAGCGGCAGCAGTGCAATGGCGCGTGCCTGCACTGTACCTTCAGAGTCAGTCTGCATAGGAGATAAAAAAATAAGAGAATGGGGCTAGTATAAAACAGGTTTTGCAATTTCAGAAAACTTTAAATGAATGCGCTAACACCTGCATTTTTATTAATTTTTCCATGATAAAAATAAGTTTATCTAAATATTCAACATTTTAGGGAATGCCAAAATTAGGCATCTTTGATCATTGAGAAAAAAATCAAAATAATCGTAAATAGATCCCTTCGGGTTGTTCTGAAATCCTCGCACAGGAAATGAAATGCCAGAGGTCGATGCTGCACACTGTTCAATGTACAAAAAATAGCGTTACAATGCGATGTCTTGTATTTCTACATAGTCAATGTCTCAAGTTTGAAACACCTTAAGGAAAGCTCAGCCCTATGTCACGTTTAGCCACACGATTTGGACAACTTAAATCTCAACAGCGTAAAGCTTTAGTTTCTTATGTTATGGCTGGTGACCCGCATCCAGAGGTAACCGTACCTTTGCTGCACCAGATGGTGGACGCTGGCGTCGACGTGATTGAACTGGGTCTTCCTTTCTCAGATCCAATGGCAGATGGTCCGGTGATTGCTCTGGCTGCTGAACGCGCGCTGGCCGGTGGCACTAATACCCTAGATGCACTGCACATGGTGAAAGAATTTCGCTTGAAAGACCGCGAAACACCAGTGGTACTCATGGGTTATCTCAATCCGGTTGAAGTCATTGGCTATGAAAAGTTTGTGGCTTATGCCTATGAATGCGGTGTCGACGGCGTGCTTCTGGTCGATCTTCCTCCTGAAGAAGCTCAAGATCTGGGTCAAGTGCTGGAAAAATATGAAATGGATCAGATTTTTCTGTTGGCTCCGACCTCAACTGATGAGCGTATTCAGCATGTAGTGAAACAGGCCAGTGGCTTTATTTACTATGTGTCGTTGAAAGGTGTGACGGGTGCTGCAACATTAGATGTATCTGAAGCAGCTGCACGTATTCAGAAAATTAAGGCAGAGACAGATGTTCCTGTAGGCGTTGGTTTTGGTATCAGTGATGCTGCATCTGCGAAAGCGATGGGTGTTGCTGCCGATGCAGTTATTGTGGGAAGTGCGTTTGTAAAACAGTTTGCAACCCTCGCGCCAGAACAAGCCGTTGAAGCAACGGTGAATAAAGTCAAGGAGCTTCGAGCAGCGCTCGATGAGTTATAGTATGAGTCAACAAGTGAAATCAGGCAAAATTCTGAGCCCATCGACCCCATGGACGGAGCGTATTGTTCCGGGCATTCATGTACCTGATGAGCAAACCACCCTAAAAGCGACATTCACAGAGCCAACGATTGAGTGCCCTGAATGTCATGCTTTGGTGACACGTACTGCAATGTCATTTAATGCTTATGTTTGTCCACAATGCGATGAACATCTGAAAATGAAAGCACGTGACCGTCTGAACTGGTTCTTTGATCAGGTACAGACTGAAATGGGTCAGGAATTTACTGCTAAAGATCCACTGAAATTTGTCGACAGCAAGGCTTATCCAGAGCGTATGTCGGAAGCACAAAAGAAAACAGGTGAAACTGAAGCACTGATCGTAATGCAAGGTCTGCTGAAAGGCGTGCCAATGATTGCAACCGCATTTGAATTCGACTTCATGGGCGGCTCTATGGGTACCGTAGTGGGTGACCGTTTTGTGCAGGCAGCAGAGCGTGCGATTGAAACACATCAGCCTTTGATCTGTTTTGCAGCTTCTGGTGGCGCGCGTATGCAGGAAGGCATGCTGTCTTTGATGCAAATGGCACGTACTTCAGCAGCGATTCAGCGTTTGAAAGAAGCAGGTCTGCCTTATGTGGTGGTATTGACCCACCCAGTCTACGGCGGTGTCACTGCATCTTTAGCCATGCTGGGTGATGTGCATCTGGCTGAACCAAAAGCGATGATCGGCTTCGCGGGTAAACGTGTCATCGAACAAACTGTACGTGAAAAACTGGACGAACCGTTCCAGCGCGCTGAATATTTGCTTGATCATGGTGTAATCGATCAGATTGTTCACCGTCATGCATTACGTGATACAGTTTATCGTATTATCACGAAATTGATGAACCTGCCTTGAACACAGCACCATTAGCAACTGATTCACTTGATACATGGCTCGATTATTGGAGCCATGTTCACGTTACGGGGATTGATTTAGGTCTGGAACGTGTCATTCCTGTGGCTGAAAAGCTGGGCGTGATCAATCCGGAGGCTAAAGTCCTGACGGTTGCCGGAACCAATGGTAAAGGTTCAACGACCACGACTCTGGCTGCCATTCTCAATGCTCAGGGTTTTAAGGTCGGACTGTATCAGTCTCCTCATGTATATCGTTTTAATGAACGGGTGAAATTACGTGGGGTTGAAGTCGAAGACCAGTTGCTGATTGATGCTTTTGTTGAAGTCGATCGGGCACGTCGCGAATGCGATTTAAGCCTGTCATTCTTTGAAGCGACCACACTTGCTGCATTTGTGATTTTTAAACATGAACTGTGTAATGTGTGGGTGCTGGAAGTCGGATTGGGCGGTCGTCTGGATGTGGTCAACGTGGTCAATCCGGATGTTGCAGTCATCACCAATATTGGGCTAGATCATACCGACTGGCTCGGTGATACCATTGAAAAAATTGCTTTTGAAAAAGCTGGTATTATCCGTCCGAATATTCCCGTGATTTTTGGCGGTCAGCAAGATATTCCGCAAGCCATTCTGGATAAAGCTGCTGAATGCAATGCGCCGTTGTATGCTATCAACCGTGATTATTTCTATGAAGCCTTTGAAGATGGCAAAACCTGGGCTTTTGCATCGTCGGGTACGACTTTAAAATTGCCGACAGGTTCACTGGCGCTGGATAATATTTCGACAGCGGTTGCAGCGATCTTGCTGAGTGGTCTGGAAGTCAACCAGACAGCGATTGCGGAAGGAGTTCAGGCAGCTAAATTGCCGGGTCGTTTTGAAGTCCGAGAAATTCAGAATAAGACCGTAATTTTTGATGCCGGACATAACCCGCATGGGGTAGAGTTCCTGTTAAAACAATTACGCAATTATTTAAATTACAACAAGAAATACAAAGAAGTCATTTGTGTATTTTCCATGCTGGCAGATAAAGATATAAATTCTGTCGTCAAGTTGTTGAAAGACACTGTTCATTTGTGGAAAATTGCACCATTATCTGTGCCACGTGCGGCAGAGGTCACACTTTTGACTGATGCATTGCAAGGTGAATTGATAGAACAATTTGACAATGTAAAATTAGCTTTTAAATCAGCGCTGGATGAAACAGAGAATAATCAGCTGATTTTGGTATGTGGATCATTTCATACCTTAGAAGCGGTATGGGAGTATTTGGAAGAATGTCAATGAATAACAAACAACGCTGGATGGGTGGCGTTGTTTTACTAGGTGGTGGTGTTTTATTGGCAGCATTACTCCTGAAAGGCCAAAATGAAATTCATCAGGATCGTCAGCAAAACCCGGCATTGGCTGCAGAAGTAGAATCAAAAGATACAGTCAATAATTCATTAGGTTCTTTAACAGTTGATGTGGAAACAGAAAAACGTCTGCTGGAACAGCAGCGTCGTGACCGCGAAAAAGCAGTGGCTGAACAGGAAGCCCGTGCAGCTGAATTTTTAGCCATGCAACAGCAGGCTGAGGCAGATGCGGCACGTCGTGCGGCTGAAGAATATGCCGCTTTGAATGCCCATCGTATGGGACAGCAAAGTTCAGACAATATTCCGCCTGAGCTGGCAGAAGATGAACAGACGAAGCAAAAACGTCTGGCTGAAGACAAGGCTGCTGCACAAAAAAAGTTAGAACAGCAGAAGCTTGAGCAGCAAAAAGCCCAAACTTCAGCTGATACTGCCAAGAAACAGGCAGAGCAGAAGGCTGCAGAAGAAAAACGTAAGCTAGAAGAGAAACGTAAAGCTGAAGAAGCGCATAAGGCAGCTGAAGCAAAACGTAAGGCCGAGGAAGAGCATAAAGCGGCTGAAAAGAAAAAAGAAGCTGAGCATAAAGCTGCTGAAGAAAAACGTAAGGCAGAAGAAAAGCGCAAAGCTGAAGAGAAGCATAAAGCAGAAGAGGCCAAGAAAAAGGCTGAAGCTGAAAAAGCCCGTAAACTTCTTGAAGGTGAAAGTGATAAACAGTGGATGGTGCAGGTGGCATTGGCTGCCAATGAAGCCAATGCTGATGCCATTGCGGCCAAACTGCGGGCCAAAGGCTACAAGGTCACCAAGAGCCAGACATCTAAAGGTGTGCGTATCATGGTTGGTCCATCCAAAGACCGTGAAACAGCAGATGCACTGCGTAAGAAAATCGCGTCTGATGCCAGCCTGAATATGAAATCAGCTTGGGTGAATGATTGGGTGCCGCTAGATAAGCGTTAATTTTCTTACTTAACCGAAGTTTCTGTAGATGGATTCGTGAGTTGCTCGCGAATCCATTTTACATTTTCAGGGGTAAATAATTTTTCAATATTGCGCCAAATGGAATGAAAGCCATAACCACCATGCTTCATTTCCTGTACTGCATCTTCAATGCGCCAGTTCTGAAAAATAATCCGGTACATGGCCACACTGGCACCGGTACGGTCTGAACCGTGATAACAGTGTAAAAGTATTTTTTCATTATTTTGTCGTGCCTGCTGGATTAACTGCATCACATTCAGTAAATCCTCGCGATTCATAGCCCAGGTATGAATGGGAACATGTTTAAGCTTGAGGTCTTCATTTGACAAAATATCCGTATCTTTATCGCGTGAACGCAGGTTGATCACCACATTAATGGCATATTGTTTTAATAAGGGCGTCAGTTCATCGCTTGGCTGTTCACTTCGGTAAAGTTCATTGCTAATCTGATAAAAATTATGTTCTTCATGCAGTTCCTGTCCCCAATGCATTGGGCGTTCCTGTTCAGGCAGCGCTGGAGTACAGCCAGATAAAACAAGCGTAGAAACCAGAAGAAGTACATAATTATTTTTCATTGCAACCTAACTCACCTTTTTAATCATTCTCTTCAACAGCATATCGGCTTTTTCAAAAAAAAGCCTGTCCGAAGACAGGCTTGATGGGAAAAGTTCGAAAACCCGGCTCGTCGGTGGGTATCAAACAAAACATGAAAATGATGGTTGATGGCTATCATTTTCATGGTGGAGAGTTGATTGCAGTTTTTTAATATTCAAAAAGGATAGAACAGCAGTTAGCTTATCCTCTTGTACTCACGGCATAGCCATGGGTCTTCTTGCGGAATATATTCCTCAGGGCGGAGCAGTGTTTCGCTTATCCAATACTACGCGCTTTGTTTGTCTTGCGAAAAACTAAAAGCAGCGCTTTCGGTGTTATCAGTCAAAGTATAGCTTCTCGTCTTGCGCAAGGGCAGTACTATGGAAACTGCGCGCTATGCTTGCCTTGCTCAAAATTAAAAAGGAGTCCTTTTAATTCCTTACCAGCCATAGCATAGCTATGGCTCTTGCGCTCGGGCGAAGCAGTGCTTCGCTTATCCTCGCTCAGGCTGTGGCGTAAGACGTAAATAAGGAGTTACTGCTTTATAACCTTTAGGGAAGCGTTGTTTGATTTCTTCCTCATCTTTTAATGAAGGCACAATCACTACATCATCGCCATGTTGCCAGTTAGCCGGGGTTGCGACTTTATGGTTGTCAGTTAATTGTAGAGAGTCGACTACACGTAGTACTTCATGGAAGTTACGCCCCGTTGATGCAGGATAGGTAATAATCAGACGCACTTTCTTGTTTGGATCAATGATCACCAGAGAACGTACAGTCAGGGTTTCACTCGCATTCGGGTGAATGAAGCCATACAGCTCAGATACTTTACGGTCCTGATCGGCAATGATTGGGAAATTCACACTGGTATTTTGCGTTTCGTTAATGTCTTTGATCCAGCCATGATGCGATTCAACATCATCCACAGAAAGGGCAATTGCTTTCACGTCACGCTTTTCAAACTCATCTTTCAGCTTTGCGGTAAATCCCAGTTCAGTGGTACATACAGGGGTATAATCTGCTGGATGTGAAAATAAAATGCCCCAGCTATCGCCTAGAAAGTCATAAAAGTTAATTAAGCCTTCGCTAGATTGCTGTTCAAAATTCGGTGCGGTATCGCCTAAACGTAAACTCATTTTCTTGCCTCAATTGATCTTGTAATGTGTCGATGAGAATAAATATGAACCAATTTTTTTATGATTAAAAATAGTGTTTTTAGAATTTCTTATGAATAAACCGAATAAAGAAGTAGGATATTGATTCAGAATCAGACAAATCAGTCGTCTAATTAACTATATTGCATGGGTAAAATTTGCTACATTACTTTGCCTTAGGTCTCAGGGCTAGGACGAAGGATGAGTTTTTTCATTGGTTTTCTGGCAAAACCCTTGTAGTTCAAATTTCTAGCACCATAATAACGACTAAGAACATATTTATTTGACAAGCAAGATTTAGAGAGTCTATTCATGTTGGCAAGTCTGATCGGAGGAATCTTCGGTACCAAAAATGAGCGCGAACTCAAACGCATGCGTAAAATCGTAGACAAGATTAATGCGCTCGAGCCGACGATATCAGCCCTAAGCGATGCAGACTTATCTGCAAAAACTGAAGAATTCAAACAACGATATAATAAGGGTGAAAGCCTAGATAAGTTACTTCCTGAAGCATTCGCAGTCTGTCGTGAAGCTGCAAAACGTGTTATGGGAATGCGTCACTATGACGTACAGTTGATTGGTGGTATTACCCTGCATGAAGGCAAGATTGCCGAGATGCGTACCGGTGAAGGTAAAACCTTGATGGGGACGCTGGCCTGTTATCTTAATGCATTGAGCGGGCAGGGTGTCCATGTCATCACGGTGAACGACTATCTGGCACAACGTGATGCCGAGTTAAACCGTCCATTGTTCGAATTCTTGGGTTTAAGCATTGGGATTATCTATTCCATGCAGAATCCGATAGAAAAATCTGAAGCCTATAAAGCAGACATCACTTACGGTACCAATAACGAATTCGGTTTCGACTATCTTCGTGACAACATGGTGTTCTCGCTGGCTGAGAAAAAACAGCGTGGTCTGACCTATGCCATTATCGATGAGGTCGATTCGATCCTGATCGATGAAGCACGTACACCACTGATTATCTCTGGTCAAAGTGAAGATTCTTCCCAGCTTTATGCAGCGATCAACAGCATTCCGCCGAAGTTAAAAGCACAGAAAGAAGAAAAAGTACCGGATGGCGGTCATTTCTGGATTGATGAAAAACAGCGTTCTGTTGAAATTACTGAAACCGGTTTTGAAACCATTGAAAGTGAATTGATTGCAATGGGCTTGCTGGCTGAAGGTGAAAGCCTGTATTCAGCTTCTAATTTGAATTTGCTGCATCATGTGACTGCTGCGATTCGTGCGCACTATCTGTATCAACGTAACGTGCATTACATCATCCATGAAGGTGAAGTGATCATCGTCGATGAGAACACCGGTCGTACCATGCCAGGTCGTCGCTGGTCTGAAGGTCTGCACCAGGCAGTTGAAGCAAAAGAAGGTCTGGAAATCCAGCCGGAAAACCAGACCCTTGCAACTACTACATTCCAGAACTATTTCCGTCTGTATAAAAAATTATCCGGTATGACCGGTACTGCAGATACTGAAGCTGCGGAAATGAAAGAAATTTACGGTCTGGATGTGGTAATCATTCCAACCCACCGTCCAATGATCCGTAATGACCAGAACGATTTGATCTACCTGAATCGTGAAGGCAAATACAACGCGATTATTCAGGAAATCCAGCGTGTTCATGAAGCTGGTGTTGCGCCAATCCTAATTGGTACGGCCACTATTGAAGCGTCGGAAATTCTTTCTGACAAGCTTAAAGAAGCTGGTATTGAACATGAAGTCCTGAATGCCAAACAGCATGAGCGTGAAGCAGATATTATTGCCCAAGCGGGTGCACCGCGTGCTGTAACGATTGCAACTAACATGGCCGGTCGTGGTACCGATATTTTGCTGGGTGGTAACTGGAAAGCGCTACTGGCCAAAATTGAAAACCCAACCCCTGAAGATGAAGCACGCCTGAAAGCAGAATGGGAAGCGAATCATGAAGCAGTTCTTGCTTCTGGTGGTTTGCATATTATCGGTTCTGAGCGTCATGAATCTCGCCGTATCGATAACCAGTTGCGTGGTCGTGCGGGCCGTCAGGGTGACCCGGGTGTATCGCGTTTCTACCTGTCTCTTGAAGATGACTTGATGCGTATCTTTGCGGGTGACCGTGTGGTTGCCATGATGCGTGCAATGGGCTTAAAAGAAGATGAAGCGATTGAACACAAAATGGTGTCACGCTCAATCGAAAATGCACAACGCAAAGTAGAAGCACGTAACTTCGACATTCGTAAGAACCTGTTGAAATACGATGACGTGAATAACGAACAGCGTAAAATTATCTATAGTCAGCGTGATGAGATTCTGGCTGAAAGCTCATTGCAGGATTATATCGAAGAGATGATCCGTGAAGTGATGCAGGGCATGATCGCCAACTATATTCCGCCTGAATCGATTCATGACCAGTGGGATATTGAAGGTCTGGAACTTGCACTACGTGAAGACTTGTCGATTGATCTACCAGTCGCACAATGGTTAGAGCAGGATCGTCGTTTAGATGAAGAAGCACTGGTTGAACGAATTACTGAAGAAGTGGTAAATCGTTACCGTTCACGTCGTGAGCAAATGGGTGCTGAATCTGCAGCATCACTCGAACGTCATTTCATGTTGAACTCTCTGGATCGTCACTGGAAAGAGCATCTGGCTGCGATGGATTACCTGCGTCAGGGTATTCATTTACGCGGTTATGCACAGAAAAATCCAGAGCAGGAATACAAAAAAGAAGCCTACAACCTGTTTGTAAACATGCTGGGCGTGATTAAATCTGACGTCATTACTGATCTGTCACGTATCCATGTGCCAACACCTGAAGAGCTGGCTGAAATGGAAGCACAGCAGCAGGCACAGGCTGAAGCGATGCGTTTGCAGTTATCTCATCAGGAATTTGATGGATTACTGGCTGAAGAAGATGAAATCACTACTGAACAAAATGCGCAGGCCAATCCGGTTGCACCAGTCTTTGAAGCACCGGCAAGCCGTAATGCACCTTGTCCATGTGGTTCAGGTCTGAAATACAAACAGTGTCATGGCAAGATCTAATTTCTGCTAAGTTTCTAAACTATAAAAAGATCAGGGCCAAATAGCCCTGATCTTTTTATGTATATAGGCTTTTCAGCTGGTGAATACTGTTTGCACTGTGCCGGATTAAATGGTATTTAATGGCAGATTGAACACCGCAAAGTGGAAGAAACAATGACAAAAGTATTAAAAACGATGATGGTTGCTGCTTTGGCAATCCCGGCTTTAAGTTTTGCAGAAACAGCAACAACGACACCTGCTAAAGTTCAGCAGGCCATTGGTCCAACTACGGCTCAGGTTCAGACGGGTACAGATGGTCAGGTGACCATTGCAAGTCCGCGTACCGGCATTCGCTATACCTTTAATAATTCAAACCGTCCAATCGTTTTGCAGACTGCAGCGATTGCAGCAGCTAATGCAGCCAATGCAGACCGTATTGTTGCTTCTAACCCTGCGCTTTCTGCGGCAAGTCAGCAACAGGCGAAACAGGCTTTATTGAGTGAATCAACCCAGCTGGCTAAAAACTAAGTTTGATCCAGTTTAATAAAACCAGTCACTATGACTGGTTTTTTATTGTGAAAAACCATAAGAAAAGTGAGTGTTCATCTGGCTTTGGCTCGATTTTTTAATGAAGATCAACTAAGCTGTATTTTTCTGAAACTTCAATATTGGACATTTAAAAATGGCAGTTGGTGACGTATCTATGCCACAGATGCATGTGGTAAAAGGGGTGAGAATTGGTTCGGCAGAAGCATATGTACGCTATCAGAACCGACGTGACCTGGTGATATTTGAACTGGCTGAAGGCTCCAATGTTGCAGGTGTATTTACCCAGAATGCTTTTTGTGCTGCCCCTGTGCATGTTTCTAAAGCACATCTGGCGGTAGGTAATCCACGTTATTTAGTGATTAATACCGGAAATGCCAATGCGGGTACAGGTGCTACAGGTATGGCAAATGCTGAAGCCACTTGTGCCAAACTGGCTGAACTTGCAGGCGTGAAAGCTGAAGAAGTATTGCCATTTTCAACAGGGGTGATTGGCGAACAATTACCAATGGAACGTCTTCTGAATGGTTTGCAGCCTGCATTAGAGTCATTGCGTGATGATGCCTGGATCGATGCGGCAACCGGCATCATGACCACAGACACTACACCAAAAGGTGCATCTGAACAGTTTGAGCTGGATGGTATCACCTATACCATGACCGGGATTTCCAAAGGCGCCGGCATGATTCGTCCAAATATGGCCACTATGCTGGGCTATGTGGCGACTGATGTGCCAATCAGCCGTGAACTGGTTCAACAGCTTTTATCCGAGACAGTGAATCAGTCATTCAACCGTATTACCATTGATGGGGATACCTCAACCAATGACTCTTGCATTTTTATTGCTACAGGTCAGGCCGGTGGAGCAGAAATTTCATCAGTTGAAGATCCTCGTTATGCAGCTGTGCTTGAAGTATTGATGCGTACCATGAAGCGTCTTGCACAACTTATTGTGCGTGATGGTGAAGGTGCAACTAAATTTATTACTGTGGCCGTAGAAGGCGGCGCCAATACTCAGGAATGCTGTGACGTGGCCTATAGCATTGCGCATTCTCCATTGGTGAAAACTGCGATCTTTGCTTCTGATCCAAACTGGGGGCGTATTCTGGCGGCAATCGGTTATGCAGGTGTGGCGAATTTAGACGTTGCAAAAATTCAGGTTTGGTTAGATGATGTACAAATCTGCAAGGATGGTGGTGCAGCAGCAGATTATACCGAAGAGGCAGGTGCACGTGTGATGGCACAAGCTGAAATGACGATTCGTGTTGATCTTGGACGGGGTGAAGCAAAAGATACAGTCTATACCTGTGACCTGTCCTATGATTATGTGAAGATCAATGCTGATTATCGTTCATAATTCAGATTGTTTCCAAAGCCTCCGTTGTGGGGCTTTTTTTATATCTTATGATTTTTAATGACTGGTCAAAAAGCATTTTGCTGGAGATGACCGGGATGTAGGGTGAAAGGTTCGTTGAATAATGAGCCATGAGGGTAGAGTAAGAGTTGTTATGAATGATGCGACCAAATTAATAGCCAATGAAGCCAAATCGATTGTACAGGCGCATTTAGATCGTTTAGGAGAACCCAAAGAGCATCAGATCAGTGCACAGGCCAAACAGGAAAAATTCGCACAGATTCAAGCTGAACTGGAAAAGCAGAATGCAGTGCTAGTTGCGCATTATTATTGTGATCCTGAAGTACAGGAACTGGCGGAACTGACTGGTGGCTGTGTCTCCGATTCATTGGAAATGGCACGTTTTGGGCGTGACCATCCTGCGTCGACCTTGGTGGTGGCCGGGGTTAAGTTCATGGGTGAAACCTCAAAAATACTTTCACCAGAAAAAACCGTCCTTATGCCAACTCTTGAAGCAACCTGTTCACTGGATTTGGGCTGTCCGGTAGAGGAATTTACCAAATTCTGTGATGCGCATCCTGATCATACTGTAGTCGTTTATGCCAATACTTCGGCTGCGGTTAAAGCCCGCGCTGACTGGGTCGTGACTTCAAGTTGTGCAGTTGAGATTATTGAACACCTCGATAGTTTGGGCGAGAAAATTATCTGGGCACCGGATCAGCATCTGGGGCGTTATATTCAGAATAAAACTGGTGCTGACATGCTGCTTTGGGATGGTGCTTGTATTGTTCATGAAGAATTCCGTTCGCGCGGAATTGCCAATATGAAAGCCTTATATCCTGATGCGGCAGTGCTGGTTCATCCAGAATCACCGATGTCTGTGGTAGAAATTGCTGATGTAGTTGGAAGTACTTCTCAGTTAATCAAAGCAGCTCAAACCTTGCCACATCAGCGTTTGATCGTGGCAACGGATCGCGGTATTTTCTATAAAATGCAGCAGGCTGTACCAGATAAGATTCTGATTGAAGCTCCAACCGCTGGAGAAGGAGCAACCTGTCGTTCATGTGCACACTGTCCTTGGATGGCCATGAATGAACTTGAGGGAATTTTGCATGTTCTGCAACATCGTGATCAGGAGATTCATGTTGAGCCTGCCTTAGCTCAGCGAGCTAAATTACCTTTAGATCGTATGCTGGATTTTAGTGCTAGTTTGAAACGCTAAGATTTTGTATAAAAAATGTCTGAAATGCTTGATAAATAAACGCTTGAAGTGTTTTTTTGATTTTTTTTAAATATAGGTGTTGACGTCTTATGGCGTCACGCCTAGAATGCACACCGTACCAAGCGATAAGCTTGATACGAAAGCTGAGATGAATCGGAGCATAGCACAGCCTGGTAGTGCACCTGGTTTGGGACCAGGGGGTCGTAGGTTCGAATCCTACTGCTCCGACCAATTCTTCAAGGCGGATGGTGAAAATCATCAGTAAAGCGCTTGTAGCTCAGTTGGATAGAGCATCCGCCTTCTAAGCGGATGGTCACAGGTTCGAATCCTGTCAGGCGCGCCATTTTTGGTGGCTTGATATTTAAGAACCAAGGCAATGGTGGATGTAGCTCAGTTGGTAGAGCCCCGGATTGTGATTCCGGTTGTCGTGGGTTCGAATCCCATCATTCACCCCAACTCTATTGAGTTGAACATCGGAGCATAGCACAGCCTGGTAGTGCACCTGGTTTGGGACCAGGGGGTCGTAGGTTCGAATCCTACTGCTCCGACCATCTTCTTCATGGTGGTTAAGATAAATGATGCCGCGTCAAGCGGTTTTTTTATGTCTAAATAATGAAGACACCGTGATGGTGGATGTAGCTCAGTTGGTAGAGCCCCGGATTGTGATTCCGGTTGTCGTGGGTTCGAATCCCATCATTCACCCCAACTCTTTGAGTTGAACATCGGAGCATAGCACAGCCTGGTAGTGCACCTGGTTTGGGACCAGGGGGTCGTAGGTTCGAATCCTACTGCTCCGACCATCTATAAAAATGATTAATTATATAGATACCGCATTAGGCGGTTTTTTTATGCCTGAAATTTAAGTACGAACTAAATTTCTTAAGCAAAATAAAAAATAGATTAGAAACTGATTGTTGATTAAGTTCATTCTTCATTCTTCATTCTTCATTCTTCATTCTTCATTCTTCATTCTTCATTCTTCATTCTTCATTCTTCATTCTTCATTCTTCATTCTTCATTCTTCATTCCAGAATTATGTTTTTAATAAGTCGAGCTAAATGTACCTAGGTCTTTTTATGGGTGAGTCGCATTTATTGGGAGGTCCATAGGGATTGTGAAAATAAGAAAAATATTTATTCGAGTGAGTTGGAAGAATATTTTAAGCAAGAGTAGTTATAGGAATAAAAAACTAAATTGCACTTTATTAAGCTGAAACGAAATAGCCCCTGTTTTTTAAATTAAAAAATGGAAATAGTAAAAAGATATCTAAAAATAGGGTTTTTAGATTAAAGAATATGCATATGGGGCCATTTTGTAGAAATAATAATCAACTGAAGTATTTTCTTAAAAATAGGGGTTGCGCTTGCTTGGGATTGGTCTATAATGCACATCCATCGGCGGTGATGAAGATTAAAACTTCTGATAAAACAGTAACTTAGCATGAAATGGTTGAGTTAGGTTTTAGAAAGGAAGTTTAAAAATAATTTTCATTACTGGTTGACTTTCTAGAGATAGAGAGTAATATAGCCGACCTAGCTTGCTACTGACGAAGTAGTAAGAAGATCATTAAGAGATTATGAAGAACAACTTGTGTGGATTTTTACTGGTTGATTAATCGAAATTATTTTCATTGATTGAATGGTAGAAATTACTCGAAGTTTATTTGAGAAATATTTGTCAGAAAATTGATGAGCCAAGTTTAAGAACTTTACTTATAAAGTTCGAAATGATTTTAACTGAAGAGTTTGATCATGGCTCAGATTGAACGCTGGCGGCAGGCTTAACACATGCAAGTCGAGCGGGGATAGGGTGCTTGCACCTGATTCCTAGCGGCGGACGGGTGAGTAATGCTTAGGAATCTGCCTATTAGTGGGGGACAACGTTCCGAAAGGGACGCTAATACCGCATACGTCCTACGGGAGAAAGCAGGGGATCTTCGGACCTTGCGCTAATAGATGAGCCTAAGTCGGATTAGCTAGTTGGTGGGGTAAAGGCCTACCAAGGCGACGATCTGTAGCGGGTCTGAGAGGATGATCCGCCACACTGGGACTGAGACACGGCCCAGACTCCTACGGGAGGCAGCAGTGGGGAATATTGGACAATGGGGGCAACCCTGATCCAGCCATGCCGCGTGTGTGAAGAAGGCCTTTTGGTTGTAAAGCACTTTAAGCGAGGAGGAGGCTTACCTGGTTAATACCTGGGATAAGTGGACGTTACTCGCAGAATAAGCACCGGCTAACTCTGTGCCAGCAGCCGCGGTAATACAGAGGGTGCAAGCGTTAATCGGATTTACTGGGCGTAAAGCGCGCGTAGGTGGCTAATTAAGTCAAATGTGAAATCCCCGAGCTTAACTTGGGAATTGCATTCGATACTGGTTAGCTAGAGTATGGGAGAGGATGGTAGAATTCCAGGTGTAGCGGTGAAATGCGTAGAGATCTGGAGGAATACCGATGGCGAAGGCAGCCATCTGGCCTAATACTGACACTGAGGTGCGAAAGCATGGGGAGCAAACAGGATTAGATACCCTGGTAGTCCATGCCGTAAACGATGTCTACTAGCCGTTGGGGCCCTTGAGGCTTTAGTGGCGCAGCTAACGCGATAAGTAGACCGCCTGGGGAGTACGGTCGCAAGACTAAAACTCAAATGAATTGACGGGGGCCCGCACAAGCGGTGGAGCATGTGGTTTAATTCGATGCAACGCGAAGAACCTTACCTGGCCTTGACATACAGAGAACTTTCCAGAGATGGATTGGTGCCTTCGGGAACTCTGATACAGGTGCTGCATGGCTGTCGTCAGCTCGTGTCGTGAGATGTTGGGTTAAGTCCCGCAACGAGCGCAACCCTTTTCCTTATTTGCCAGCACTTCGGGTGGGAACTTTAAGGATACTGCCAGTGACAAACTGGAGGAAGGCGGGGACGACGTCAAGTCATCATGGCCCTTACGGCCAGGGCTACACACGTGCTACAATGGTCGGTACAAAGGGTTGCTACTGCGCGAGCAGATGCTAATCTCAAAAAGCCGATCGTAGTCCGGATCGCAGTCTGCAACTCGACTGCGTGAAGTCGGAATCGCTAGTAATCGCGGATCAGAATGCCGCGGTGAATACGTTCCCGGGCCTTGTACACACCGCCCGTCACACCATGGGAGTTTGTTGCACCAGAAGTAGGTAGTCTAACCTTAGGGAGGACGCTTACCACGGTGTGGCCGATGACTGGGGTGAAGTCGTAACAAGGTAGCCGTAGGGGAACCTGCGGCTGGATCACCTCCTTAACGAAAGATTGACGATTGGTAAGAATCCACAACAAGTTGTTCTTCATGACGATGTATCTGAGGGTCTGTAGCTCAGTTGGTTAGAGCACACGCTTGATAAGCGTGGGGTCACAAGTTCAAGTCTTGTCAGACCCACCATCTGCCAGAAAACAGAAAATCAGAACATTGACTTATTGATAAGCTGGGGACTTAGCTTAGTTGGTAGAGCGCCTGCTTTGCACGCAGGAGGTCAGGAGTTCGACTCTCCTAGTCTCCACCACGTATTCGTTCGAATACGTAATAAGCAAACGGTTTGATAGCTTATAGAGCTTAGTAAGAAAGCGGCGTATAATGCGCGGCATTGTTATTAACCTCTGTGATTTATCACAGTAATGCAGTCCGACGAGGATGCATTAAATCATTAACAGAATATATTTGAGTTGAAATAATTTGTTCATACTCATGAAAGAGCGGAAACAAGAGATCGCAAGATTGATTGTTGAAGTGATTGAATGAGAACTAGCGAAATTAACTGAATCAAGCGTTTTGGTATATGAATCTAATTGAAGCTGTACGGTAGTTAAATCTACGAGACGCCAACTGTATGAGAGTGATGAGTAATCATCACAATCTGTTGCTCATCCTACTTGTAGGGATGAACGACTGTTTGGGGTTGTATAGTCAAGTAATTAAGTGCATGTGGTGGATGCCTTGGCAGTCAGAGGCGAAGAAAGACGTGATAGCCTGCGAAAAGCTCCGGGGAGGCGGCAAATATCCTGTGATCCGGAGATGTCTGAATGGGGAAACCCACCGGCTATAAGGTCGGTATCATAAACTGAATACATAGGTTTATGAGGCGAACGCGGAGAAGTGAAACATCTCAGTATCCGTAGGAAAAGAAATCAATTGAGATTCCCTCAGTAGCGGCGAGCGAAAGGGGAACAGCCCATTAAGTCATATCAGTTTTAGTGGAATGCTCTGGGAAGTGCAACCATAGTGGGTGATAGTCCTGTACACGAAAGGGCTGATATGATGATGTCGAGTAGGGCGAGGCACGTGAAACCTTGTCTGAATATAGGGGGACCATCCTCTAAGGCTAAATACTCCTGACTGACCGATAGTGAACCAGTACCGTGAGGGAAAGGCGAAAAGAACCCCTGTGAGGGGAGTGAAATAGATCCTGAAACCGCATGCATACAAGCAGTGGGAGCCACTTTGTGTGGTGACTGCGTACCTTTTGTATAATGGGTCAGCGACTTATATTCAGTAGCGAGGTTAACCGAATAGGGGAGCCGTAGAGAAATCGAGTCTTAATAGGGCGTTTAGTTGCTGGGTATAGACCCGAAACCGGGTGATCTATCCATGAGCAGGTTGAAGGTTGGGTAACACTAACTGGAGGACCGAACCCACTGTCGTTGAAAAGCCAGGGGATGACTTGTGGATAGGGGTGAAAGGCTAATCAAACTCGGTGATAGCTGGTTCTCCCCGAAAGCTATTTAGGTAGCGCCTCGGACGAATACCATTGGGGGTAGAGCACTGTTTCGGCTAGGGGGTCATCCCGACTTACCAAACCGATGCAAACTCCGAATACCAATGAGTACTATCCGGGAGACAGACTGCGGGTGCTAACGTCCGTAGTCAAGAGGAAAACAATCCAGACCGCCAGCTAAGGTCCCTAAATCATAGTTAAGTGGGAAACGATGTGGGAAGGCATAGACAGCTAGGAGGTTGGCTTAGAAGCAGCCACCCTTTAAAGAAAGCGTAATAGCTCACTAGTCGAGTCGGCCTGCGCGGAAGATGTAACGGGGCTAAAACTATGTACCGAAGCTGCGGATTTGCAATTTATTGCAAGTGGTAGGGGAGCGTTCTGTAAGCCGATGAAGGTGTGTTGAGAAGCATGCTGGAGGTATCAGAAGTGCGAATGCTGACGTGAGTAACGACAAAACGGGTGAAAAACCCGTTCGCTGAAAGACCAAGGGTTCCAGTCCAACGTTAATCGGGGCTGGGTGAGTCGACCCCTAAGGCGAGGCCGAGAGGCGTAGTCGATGGGAAATTGGTTAATATTCCAATACTTCAGTGTAATGCGATGAGAGGACGGAGAAGGTTAAGTCAGCCTGGCGTTGGTTGTCCAGGTGGAAGACAGTAGGCATGCATCTTAGGCAAATCCGGGGTGCTCTATGCTGAGAGTTGATAGCAAGCCAGTTTACTGGTGAAGTGGCTGATACCATACTTCCAGGAAAAGTCTCTAAGCTTCAGTTACACTGGAATCGTACCCGAAACCGACACAGGTGGTCAGGTCGAGTAGACCAAAGCGCTTGAGAGAACTCTGCTGAAGGAACTAGGCAAAATGGTACCGTAACTTCGGGAGAAGGTACGCTGTTGATGGTGATGGGACTTGCTCCTTGAGCTGTTGACAGCCTCAGAAACCAGGCCGCTGCAACTGTTTATTAAAAACATAGCACTCTGCAAACACGAAAGTGGACGTATAGGGTGTGATGCCTGCCCGGTGCTGGAAGGTTAATTGATGTGGTTAGCGCAAGCGAAGCTATTGATCGAAGCCCCAGTAAACGGCGGCCGTAACTATAACGGTCCTAAGGTAGCGAAATTCCTTGTCGGGTAAGTTCCGACCTGCACGAATGGCATAATGATGGCGGCGCTGTCTCCAGCAGAGGCTCAGTGAAATCGAATTCGCCGTGAAGATGCGGTGTACCCGCGGCTAGACGGAAAGACCCCGTGAACCTTTACTGCAGCTTGACATTGAACTTTGATCTTACTTGTGTAGGATAGGTGGGAGGCTTTGAAGTGGTGACGCTAGTTGCCATGGAGCCGTCCTTGAAATACCACCCTGGTAATATTGAGGTTCTAACTCTGCTCCCTGATCGGGAGCGAGGACCATGTCTGGTGGGTAGTTTGACTGGGGCGGTCTCCTCCTAAAGAGTAACGGAGGAGTACGAAGGTGCGCTCAGCGTGGTCGGAAATCACGCGTAGAGTATAAAGGCAAAAGCGCGCTTAACTGCGAGACCCACAAGTCGAGCAGGTACGAAAGTAGGTCTTAGTGATCCGGTGGTTCTGTATGGAAGGGCCATCGCTCAACGGATAAAAGGTACTCTGGGGATAACAGGCTGATACCGCCCAAGAGTTCATATCGACGGCGGTGTTTGGCACCTCGATGTCGGCTCATCTCATCCTGGGGCTGAAGCAGGTCCCAAGGGTATGGCTGTTCGCCATTTAAAGAGGTACGCGAGCTGGGTTTAGAACGTCGTGAGACAGTTCGGTCCCTATCTACCGTGGGCGCTGGAAATTTGAGAGGATCTGCTCCTAGTACGAGAGGACCAGAGTGGACGAACCTCTGGTGTACCGGTTGTGACGCCAGTCGCATCGCCGGGTAGCTATGTTCGGAAGGGATAACCGCTGAAAGCATCTAAGCGGGAAGCCTACCTCAAGATAAGATTTCCCCGAGACTTTATGTCTCCTAAAGAGCCGTTGAAGACTACGACGTTGATAGGTTGGATGTGGAAGTGCAGTGATGCATGAAGCTGACCAATACTAATTGCTCGTGAGGCTTGACTATACAACACCCAAGCAGTTGTATATAAAGCATCAATTGATTTCATATTGATCTAACGATCAGACGAAGCCTTGATTTGGTTAAGCTAATCGAACAAACTACTGCAACTCAGATACATCTGTTAATGCATTCTATTTGAAGAAAGCTAGGCAAACGAAGCGCAAGCAACGTAAATAAGACCATAGCGAGTAATCATACCAGTTGTGCTGGCGACCATAGCAAGAGTGAACCACCTGATCCCTTCCCGAACTCAGAAGTGAAACCTCTTAGCGCTGATGGTAGTGTGGGGTATCCCATGTGAGAGTAAGTCATCGCCAGCTCATTATTCCTAAAAAGCCCTCTGCTCACGCAGAGGGCTTTTTTTATGCGTGAGATTTAAAAAATTAAATCAAATTATATTAATTTACAAATTGGTTAATTACTGTTTAATAAAAATAAGTGATTAATAATGCTTAAAAAATTATATAAAAATGACGATAGAGTTCATGAAATCACTATAGTTTTGTGTGTTTTTTTATCAAACTATGTTATAAAAGTTAAAACGGCATGAAAATTGCTTATAAAACGAGATTTTTATTAGGGGGTCATATGAAATTATCAGTGGGATTACGAATTGCCAACTCGCTGTCATTAACTCCACAGTTACAACAAGCAATCCGCTTATTACAATTATCCAGTCTAGAACTAGAGCAAGAAATCCAGCTACAACTTGATAGTAATCCTTTGTTAGAAAAAGTTGAAGAGCAAATCAGTGTTGAAAGTCTTTCGACTGTTGATGCGAGTCAAAAGGATTTAACCAATGAACTCAATGCAGACCATCTTCCGGACGATCTACCTGTAGATACCGACTGGGATGATGTCTATACTCATCAACCGACAAGTCTGGGTGCAGCAGAATTCGAAGAGCGTGAAGATAACCGTCAAAGCCAGCAAAGCTTACAAGAATATATGCTCGAGCAGATTAATCTACTGCACTTTTCTCGCATTGATCAGCTGATTGCATACTGCATTATTGATTCTCTAGACGAAAAGGGTTTTCTAGATGCAGAAATTTCTGAAATTACTGCATCAGTACAGCATCTTTTATCTTCCATGGATTATGAGGAAGAAATCGAAGAGGATGAAGTACTCGTTGTTCTCAAGCATATTCAGCGTCTTGATCCGATTGGAGTAGGTTCCAGAAATCTAGCTGAGTGTTTATTGATTCAGCTAGATAGCCTACCAGTTAATACCCCTTGTCGTAATGATGCGGTTAAATTGCTGCAACATTATGAGCTGCTGATTACCAATGAATTACCCAAACTCATTAAGCAAACTGGTTTAAATCAGGAACAATTACGCTGTGCGGTTGATTTGCTGAAAACTCTTAAGCCATATCCTGGGCTGGAGTTTGAAAGTAAAGAATCTGATTATCAGATCCCGGATGTCGTGGTAATGAAAAAGAATGACTGCTGGCAGGTGACGTTAAACCCTGATGTGATGCCTAAGTTGAGACTAAATTCTTTTTATACCAACATGATTCGTCGTGCTGATCAGAGCGAAGATAATCAATATTTGCGTAATCAGATGCTGGAAGCGAAAAACTTTATTAAAAGTATCGATGAACGTCATAAAACTTTATTGAAAGTAGCCACCTGTATTGTTGAACATCAGAAAAGTTTTTTAGAAATTGGCCCTGAAGGTATGAAGCCTCTGGTTTTACGTGATATTGCTGAAGAAGTGGAACTACATGAATCAACTGTATCCCGTGTAACGACTAACAAATATATGCTGACCCCACGTGGTTTATTCGAACTGAAATACTTCTTCTCGAGTCATGTGGGAACGACTTCTGGAGGAGAGGCTTCATCTACTGCGATCCGTGCCAAAATTAAGAAAATGATTGCAGAAGAAAATGCACGTAAGCCTTTATCTGACAATGCAATTGCCAATCTTTTGAAAGAAGAGGGGATTGATGTGGCACGACGCACGGTCGCGAAATATCGTGAATCGTTACATATTCCTTCCTCTTCTGAGCGAAAAGTCTTGATCTAGTTTTTGAAATTTGATTATTCTAGAGATTCATTATGACATCGTAATGAATGTTTTTTCTTTTGAGGAATGGTAAAAATGATCTGAATAAATACTTTAAATCACGATTTTGCTTGAGCAAGTTATTGTATTCTTTTCATTTTTAACTGTGACTCTTCTGATCCTAACGAAGGTGAGGGATAGAACTATGCAAATAACAATTCGTGGACATCATTTATCAATTACGCCAGCGATTGAAGAAACTATAAAAACGAAATTTTCACAGATGACCAAACATCTGGATCAGGTGAACAGCATGCAGGTTAAGCTTTCCAAAGATCATCAGATTGATAAGCGCTCAAAAAGAGGCAGTAGTAACCATATCGCAGAAGCGATTGTCCGTTTACCGGGTATTGAGTTTTTTGCTCATGCCAATGCTGATGACATGTATACCTCGATTAAAATTTTGACGGAAAAATTAAAAAAACAGATTGACCGATATCGCGAAATGCAGCTGAATCATCAGAGTTTAGCCATTTAAGCGACCAAATGGGGGAAAAGAGGTTTTTAAAAGCCTCTTTTTTTATATATATAATGTATGTGACTAATGAATTATTTTTTACATTTATAGTAAAATGACTCGTTTTACACCCTTAGTCCTATAAGAGGTCTTGTGATGAATAATGAACAGCTCGCTGAAATTTTAAAAGCCGCTTTTCCTGAGGCGGATGTTGCTGTGAGTGGTCAGGGCGGAAAATTCGATCTCCGTATTGTGGATGATCAGTTTGAAGGTAAACGTCCGGTTGCACGTCAACAAGCTGTTTATGCTCCTCTCAATTCCCATATTGCCAGTGGTGCAGTGCATGCTGTGACCATTCGTGCATTGACCAAAGAAGAATGGCGTAAAGCAAGCTTATTTGGAGCTTAATCAATTAATGGATAAATTCTTAATTCAGGGCGGTATTAAGCTCGACGGTGAAGTGCGTATTTCTGGTGCAAAAAATGCAGCGCTTCCATTATTAGCAGCAATGATTCTTGCTGATACGCCAATCACACTTAAAAATGTTCCAAATCTAAAAGATGTAAATACCTTGGTAAAGCTGATCGCAGGTCTTGGGATCACGATTAGTTATGAAGGCGATACAGTTATTGCAGATACCTCTACTTTGGATAACCAGTTTGCACCTTATGAACTCGTAAAAACCATGCGTGCTTCTATTTTGGTGCTTGGTCCTCTATTGGCGCGCTACGGTAGTGCAAAAGTATCCCTGCCAGGTGGATGTGCGATTGGTTCTCGTCCAGTCGATCAGCATTTGAAAGCACTAGAAGCTTTAGGTGCCGAGATTGAGGTTGAGGCCGGCTATGTCCATGCTAAAGTCGATGGTCGTCTGAAAGGCGGTGAAGTTGTCTTTGATATGGTGACTGTGGGTGGTACTGAAAATATTCTGATGGCTGCAGTATTGGCGGATGGTGTGACCACGATTCGTAATGCGGCGCGCGAACCTGAAATTACTGATCTTGCTCAAATGCTGATTAAGATGGGTGCGAAAATTGAAGGTCTAGATACCGATACCCTAGTGGTTACCGGTGTAGAAAGCCTGCATGGCTGTGAATATGCAGTAGTGGCCGACCGTATTGAAACTGGTTCTTATCTGGCTGCTGCAGCTATTACAGGTGGTCGTGTTAAAACCACACATACAGATCCAGCTTTAATGGAAGCTGTACTGGATAAGTTTGAAGAAATGGGTGCAGAAGTCACTCGTGGTGATGACTGGATTGAACTGGATATGATGGGCAAACGTCCGAAAGCGGTGAGCTTCCGTACCTTGCCACATCCAGATTTCCCAACAGATATGCAAGCCCAGTTAATGGCAGTCAATGCCATTGGCCGTGGGTTTGCCACAATTTCTGAAACGATTTTTGAAAACCGTTTTATGCATGTTCCTGAATTGGCCCGTATGGGAGCCAATATTCAGGTCGAAGGTAATGATGCTGTCGTAACAGGTGTAGAAAAACTTTCTGCAGCGCCTGTGATGGCAACAGATTTACGTGCTTCATTCTCTTTAGTTCTTGCAGCACTTGCAGCCGAAGGAGAAACATTGATTGACCGTATTTATCATATTGACCGCGGTTATGAAGATGTCGAAGCAAAGTTACAAGGTTTAGGTGCCCAAATTAAGCGAGTAAGTTAATGAGTGATATGAGAAACGATGATCCAAACTTTGACGTAATGGGCAATTTTGATCATGGTTTAACGTTAGCATTAAGCAAGGGCCGTATCTTAAAAGAAACTTTACCTCTGCTTGAAACAGCAGGGATTAACCTGCTGGAAGATCCGGATAAATCACGTAAGCTGATTTTTCCAACCACGCATAAACAGGTGCGTATCCTGATTTTACGTGCTTCTGATGTGCCGACCTATGTTGAAAATGGCGCGGCAGATATCGGTGTTGCAGGTAAAGATGTGTTGATGGAACATGGCGCGCAAAATGTCTATGAACCATTAGATCTTAAAATTGCCAACTGCAAATTGATGACAGCAGGTAAAGTCGGCATGGAGCGTCCGAAAGGCCGTTTAAAAATTGCGACTAAATACGTGAATCTGACCCGTCAATACTACGCGAGCCTCGGTGAGCAGGTTGATGTGATCAAGCTCTACGGTTCGATGGAACTTGCACCACTGGTGGGTTTAGGTGATTACATTGTCGACGTGGTCGATACAGGCAATACACTGCGTGCCAATGGTCTTGAGCCACTTGAAGAAATTTGCAAAGTCTCTTCACGTCTGATTGTGAACAAAGCCAGCTTTAAACGTAAGCAAGCATTGCTGAATCCAATTCTTGCCCAGCTTGAACAAGCGGTTGAAGCACGCGAACAGGCGAAAAAAGCTTAAATTTACGCTGTATTAAAGACCGTCCACTTTGGGCGGTTTTTTATTTGTGCTCAAAAAGATAAGAAGCCTAATGCTTTCATCAATTTTATCTAAAGCTATTTCCAATAAAACTCATAGCACAAGTCTGTTCTAGCTACCGACAAAGTCTTTGAAAACAGGTAAACTAAAGCCTTCGAATTCAAACCTTATGGGTAAATTGATGCGACGTTTATCGACACAAGATCAAAACTTCAAGCAAGCATTTGCTGACTTGTTGGCTTTTGAAACCGTGAATGATCCTGAACTTTTAAAAACTGTAGACCAAATTATTGCTGACGTGCGTCAGCATGGTGATGCTCATGTTCTTAAATTGACTCGGCAGTTCGATCGACATCCAGCGCATCAATTTTCAGATTTGGAACTGACTCAAGAGCAACTTAAAGCAGCTTTCGAAGGCTTAACGACTGAAGTGCGTGAAGCTTTAGAATTGGCTGCAAACCGTATTCGCGAATTCCATCAGGCACAAAAACAGGATGGTTGGACGTATGTCGACGCTCTAGGTAATACCTTGGGTCAGAAAGTGACGCCATTGGATCGCGTAGGGATCTATGTGCCAGGTGGCTTGGCTTCATATCCATCTTCGGTGTTAATGAATGCTGTTCCTGCACATGTGGCAGGTGTAGGTGAAATTGTTATGGTGGTGCCTGCTCCAAATGGTGAACTGAACCCATTAGTCTTGGCTGCTGCCTATCTGGCTGGCGTACACCGTGTATTTACCATTGGTGGCGCACAAGCGGTTGCTGCATTGGCCTATGGTACAGAAACCATTCCACGTGTCGATAAAATCACTGGTCCAGGTAACCGTTTTGTGGCTGCGGCAAAACGTGCAGTATTTGGTCAGGTTGGTATCGACATGATTGCTGGTCCTTCAGAAATTCTGATCTATGCAGAAGGGCCGAACAATGCCAAATGGTTAGCGATGGATTTGTTATCTCAAGCTGAGCATGACACTGTTGCTCAAGCTGTATTTATTACGCCTGATGAACAGCTTCTCAATGAAGTAGAACAAGCAATTGAAGAGCATTTGCTAGCTCTACCAAAAGCAGAAATTGCCCGCACTTCAATTGCCAATCGTGGTGCATTAGTGCTTGTGAAAGATCGTGCTGAAGGTATTGAGCTGATTAACCAAGTAGCACCTGAACATTTAATGCTGTGTTTGGATGAAGCTCAAGAAATGGCTGAAGAGATTCGCCATGCCGGTGCGATCTTCATGGGACGTTATACGCCTGAAGCGATTGGTGACTATTGTGCAGGTCCAAACCATGTATTACCGACATCGGGTACAGCACGTTTCTCATCACCACTGGGTGTGTATGATTTCCAGAAGCGTTCAAGCCTGATTATGTGTTCTGAAGATGGTGTGAAAACCCTTGCGAAAACTGCAGATGTTCTGGCACAGCAGGAAAATCTGGATGCGCATGCCCGTTCAGCACGCTACCGTTATCAGTAATTAAATACTTATATTGAATAAAAGATATTTCTTTCCCTTCGGGAGAGGTTAGGTAAGGGGAATTATTTGACCTCTCCCTAACCCTCTCCTAAAAGGAGAGGGAGTTTGAGAATAGAAAATGTCGAATATCACCATAGAGCAAATGCGTTTTTGGAGCCCTGAAGTCCGTGAGCTAGAGCCTTACGTTCCAGGCGAACAGCCCAAAATTCAAAACCTTTTAAAATTAAATACCAATGAAAATCCGTATCCACCATCACCGAAAGTCGTGGAAGCGGTGCAAAAAGTTTTAGCCAATGGCGCAGATGTTTTACGTCTTTATCCAGATCCAGATGCATCTGAATTGAAACATGCCATAGCTAGACAGCAAAATGTTACTGTTGAAAATGTCTTTGTAGGAAATGGTTCTGATGAAGTCTTGGCACATATTTTTAAAGCCTTCTTTATTCAGGAACAGCCACTGCTTTATCCAGATATTACCTATAGCTTCTATCCGGTTTATAGTCAGTTCTTTGGTGTCAAAACCAAAATCTTGCCACTCAATGAAAATTTTGAAATTGTAGTAGATGATTATAAACAGCCAAATGGCGGTATTATCATCACTAATCCAAATGCGCCAACCAGTATTGCACTTGGTTTGTCTGGCATTGAAGAAATCCTGCAAGCGAATCCAGATTCAGTAGTCGTCATTGATGAAGCCTATGTAGATTTTGGTGCTGAATCAGCAGTGAGTTTGATTGATAAATACGAGAATCTAGTAGTCTGTCAGACGACTTCAAAATCCCGCTCTTTAGCAGGCTTACGTGTCGGTTTTGCGATTGCCCAATCGCATTTAATTGCAGCACTTGAAGCGGTAAAAAACAGCTTTAACTCTTATCCAATGGATCGTTTTGCGATTGCGGCTGCGGTCGCTTCATTCGAAGATCAGGAATACTTTGAAGCACAAAATGCCAAAGTCATTGCCAGTCGTGAAAAACTGGTTAATCAGTTGAATGAGCTCGGTTTCAAAGTCTTGCCATCAAGTGCGAACTTTATTTTTGCTTCACTACCATCAAAAGATGCAGGTGAGTTAGCGGCTGAATTACGGGAACGTGGCATTATCGTACGTTACTTTAATAAACCTCGTATCAATCAATTTTTACGTATTACCATTGGTACAGATGAGCAAAATCAGCGTTTGGTAGACACATTGAAAAATGATATTTTAGCTTAGTTAAATCCACCCTAACCCTCTTTTGATAAAGGAGGGAACCTTTTTCTTTTTAAAGAGAGAGAATCCCCCTCTTTGTTAAAGAGGGGTTAGGGGAGATTCAAGACTCTATGGAGCCGCTTTTTTATTTATTCGGGTTTATACCAGGTATTGAGTAAATCCAGCATAGCCTCGACTTTATCAAAACACTCCTGATACTCTGCATCACGGTCAGAAGAAATCGTAATTCCACCACCGGCCCAAAGTGAAACCTCATCCTGATATTTCTGAATGGAGCGAATCAGAATATTCCAGCTTCCTGTTCCATCAAAATTAAAATAACCTAATGAACCACAATACGCTCCACGTGGAGCACCTTCTAACTCTTCAATAATTTGCATGGCACGAATCTTTGGTGCACCGGTAATTGATCCACCTGGAAGTGCAGACAGTAATACATCAAAAGGATGCACACCTTCTTTTAAGGTCGCTTCGACTTCGCTAACCATATGATGTACCTGATTAAATGACTCAATATTGAATAGTTTAGGTGTCTTGACTGAACCTGTTTCTGCATAAACACTAAGGTCATTACGCAGTAAATCCACGATCATGACATTTTCAGCCCTGTCTTTTTCTGAAGCTTTCAAAATCTGTTTGGATTGTTCATCCAAAATAGGATCGTCATAACGTGGCATCGTGCCTTTAATTGGCTTGGTGATAATTTTCTTTTCGGACTGAAACTCAATAAATAACTCAGGAGAACAGCTTAATAATTCAAACTCACCCACACGTAAATAGCCTGCATAAGGTGCATTGGTTAATGTCCAGAAAGCGCGTGCAGTCGCCAATAATGAACCTTGTGCCTGGGCTGAAAATTCTTGTGTCAGGTTAATCTGATAGCAGTCGCCTGCTTTGATATATTCCTGTACCCGATCAAATGCCTGCTGATACCTTGCTTTATCCCAACGCGCCGTACATGGCGAAACCAAGCTGAATTCTAATCGGTTTTGATCCTGCTCAATTAAAGACTGAATCTGCTGGAAAATATCTTGAGCATCTGGATGCGTACTTTTAAATATCCAACCATCCTGACCTAATTCCAGATAAGAGGAAAATTGACCAATAAACATGGCAGGTTGTTGATGTTGTTTGTATTTTATATGCTGTTGTGCGGCATAGTCATAGGCAATGAAGCCAATATATCCACCACTAAAATGCTCTGATGACGTGGGTCTATCAGAGCAGAAGGTCAGATTAAGATCATCCTCAACTTCCGTATATTGGTTAAAAGCGGTAGCTCGATAATTTTTAACTTGATCAGCTTGAACCAGCGTATATTGTTCAGCGCAGCAGGCGATCACTGGATGGCCATGATTATATAAATAGACCACATGATCCAGTGCAGCAAGCGCCTCCAGAATAGTATCTGGCTGAAGAGTAGAGGGGCGAAGAAGATGTTGATAGGTCGTGCAGTGCATTCAATTCAGAATATCTAAGAGAATAGAGCGATTCTATCTGAATTCCAGAGAAAAATAAGAGAGAACTTCAATTTACCGTTTATCGGCGAATCGCAGAATATGACCAACAACAGTTGATCAAAATATGACTCGACGTTAAGTTAAGTGGGCGAGCAAAATTACTCAAGGAAAGATGCTTTGCGTTGTCAGAAAATAAAAAACACAACGTCAGCACTGAGTGATTCACAACCAAAAAAATAGTACTCTTGGGAGAGTAAACAATGAAAAAATTCACAAAATTGGCTTTAGCTGCTTCAGTTGCTTTTAGTGCAAACGCAATGGCGATGCAATCACTGGACGATGCATCTCTAAGCGCGACTACAGGTCAGGACGGTTTGAAAATCGGTATCGGTATTTCAAAAATTGAAATTGAAAAACTATTTATCCATGATAATGATGGTTACAGTGGTACTGGTGGTACAGGTGAGGCGGGTGCAATTGTTATTGAAGCAAACGGTACAGGCGCTACTACAGCACATGGTATTGTAGTTGGCGCAAACTATGATAACAATGGTGCGTATTTACTAGAGTCACATAACCTTGCAGATTTAACCATTGACTCAGATGCTGGTGCTGGTAACCCGTTCATCAACATTGCAGCTGAAGTTTCAGGCTTAGATATCAATATCGGTAAAATCGGGGTAGTAGCATCAGGTGATGAACCAGCAGATACAGCAACTAGCATTCGTCGTGGTGGTCAAGGTGCAACTAATTATATCTTATCTGGCCTATCAGTTAAAACAGGACCTATGTCTGCAAACATTCAATTAGGTGCAGCTCCACAAGGTGCAATGATCAAATTAGAAGCAAATATGGTTGGTGGCTTAGAAATTTTAGATCTTGGTATTTTGGATAACTCGACAGCGACTGCAACTCGTGAAGCAGGTGAAATCTTCATTGAAAGCATTAAGTTAACAGATGCTGACTCTAGAGATCTTGCATTGAATCAGTCAATCAGTGTCTTTGGTGCAGAAGGTGCGAATGATGGATATATTCGTATTGTGAGCTCAAGTGGTGCACATGATAACTATGTGAAAGGTATTCACTTAGGTAGCCGTACTGCAGCTTCAATTGGTGACATGGAAATTCAAGGTATGCAAACTTACTTTAGTCCAGCACAAGGTACTTTTGTTCCAGGCGCTATTATTACGATCTCTGGTCACTAATTTTTACCTTAAAAAAGCGCGTGTTTACACGCGCTTTTTTTTATGACTACAACATCTATCTAAAAAAATAAAAAAAGACTGTATTTTTTTGAAAAAGAAGGTATCTTTCTAGTTACAGGGAAGTAGAGTGAAGACTCTATAAAAAGAAAAATTAGGCACATCATGCCAATGATAAGAAAAGTAAAAGAATATGTTAGAGATTGCATTGGGCTCGGCATTGATGTATTACGCTGCCAAAGAAGCTCTGGATATTAAAAAACAGCCTCCAGGCGCTGTTCACTATACTGAAGTTCTTGATTCAAGAAATGACTCTTTTGTGCGTATGCACCGCGAACATGTGGAAGTCAAACCTGCACTGTTAGACCAGTTTCAGGGAATTGTGCGTCAGGCTTATGATTATAGTTGTGGTTCAGCTGCACTTACGACTTTATTAAATGGCTATGTGGGGACCCAACTGGGTGAACAGCAAGTCATGAATGGCCTAATGAAATTTGGTGAAACGGATAAAATCATCGAACGTCGTAGCTTTTCCCTTCTTGATATGAAGCGTTTTGTTGCTGCCTTAGGCCTGGAAAGTGGTGGCTATCGCGGGGAATTTGAAGATCTGGTTAAACAGGGACAACCCGCCATTGTTCCTATTTCCTATGCAGGATTTAAACATTTTGTCGTGTACAAAGCTTATAAAAATGGGCGGGTGTATGTTGCCGATCCAGCACTAGGTAATATCAGTTTTGATGAACAGCGATTTAAGGAAATTTGGGAAAACAATACTTTATATTTAATTAATGTCCCTGAACAATATCGAAAAAACTTTTTGGCATTAAAAGATTCGGATATGCGTCATGTCGAAGATGCAACCATTAACCGTTATGCTCTAGTTGATATGCAGTATCCACAGTTTTATATGGATAAAATTGCCGATAAAGCATCGACTATTCGTATGGATCGTAACCGTAATGTAGATTCAGAAAAATTTGGGGAATATCAATATAATTTTCTCAGACTTTATTACAAGAATAAATAAAACGAAAAGATGGCTATAGAAAAATTAAAAATGGTGAAATGGATATGAACAGTAAATGGATGAACAAGACATTCTTGGCGCTCAGCATTCAGATGGTCATGGGAGTGGCATGGGCTGCGGATGAGCCTGAACTGGGTGAGTATGAAACGGTTGAGGAAGAAGTAGTCGAGACTGCTGCATCCGTTGATATTCAGCCTGAACCAGCAGCAACTCAAGCTGTAGAAGAACCTGAACTTGGAGGGTATGAAACAGTTCAGGAGGAAGCTGTAGCAGAGCCTGAACTGGGAGGATATGAAACTGTTCAGGAAGGAGCTGTTGTTGAAACAGCTGCACCTGCTGAAGCTCCAGCCACTCAAGCAGTAGATGCATCTCAAGCCTTACAGAAAAAAGAAGGAGATGCTACTCAGGAAGCAAGTCTAGAAGAAGTATTTACTTCAAATGAGCGTCAATACTCACTTATTAAACAAGGCGAAATTTCATCCTATTACGATATTGATTATACCTATTATCGAGATACACAACTCGATATGGAAATGGCACAGGGCCAGTTGTATCAGCTCCGTGTTCAGGAAAATGCAACACATAGCCTGACCAATACTTTCACTTTTCAGTACGGGGTGAAAGATAACCTGACCTTAACAGCTTCCTTACCTTTGGTGGCTAAAACAGATTTATTAAAAGATACCTCTACAGCAGGATTAGGGGATATTAGTCTAGGTGCGCGTTGGGAGCCATTCCCTTTAAAAGCAGGTCGTTTACCACTTATTTTATTTGCCAATTTGTCGACTAAAACAGGTGATAGCCCATATGAAATTAATGCAGCAAAAGATCTGGCTGCAGGTAAGGGGTATTACTCAGCGGGTGTGGGGGCGAGTACACGTAAATATATTGATCCAGTGGTACTATTTGCCTCTGTTTCTGCAAATTATGGGTTTAAGGAATCTGGCTTAGATCAGCGTCGCGGTACACGAATTATTGAAGAGTTTGAACCAGGGATTAGTGGTGGTTTTGCTTTCGGTTTCGCTTATTCATTTAACTATGACGTTTCCATGACCATGTCTTATCAGCAAAGCTTTAACACTGGTGCAGAATTTAAGTATCACACGGGTGAAAGCTATTCAGCCGCTGATCAGACTAGTTCTACTTTTGCGATTTCTTTAGGGGTGCGTGTATCCCCAGAAACCATTGTAAATGGTACGGTCGGATTGGGGCTGACCGAAGATGCACCAGATGTTTCACTGGGACTTTCATTCCCACTTGATATTTTAGGTTTCGGTAAGAAATTCAGTTAATAGGGGTGTCGTATGAAAAACATTCGACTTAGCCCGTTATTAACAGGAATTATTCTTGCGGGCTGTTCAAGTTATACCTTTGCACAATTAGGTACCAACCTTTCTGTTGACCTGCGTGCATTGTCTATGGGGAACGCAGTTACTGCAGATCCGCCAGGAGTGAATGCAATTCACTTTAACCCGGCTGCATTGGCTAAAATTGAAGGCTTACAAACCGAACAGCAAATTATTGTTGCGAACTTTGATATTCAGCGTGAATTTACTGTTCCTGCTGGATATAACGTTTTTGGTTATTCAGATGATCCAATGGTCTGTAATGATGGGCCTGAAGTATCTTCTGATTTATGTACAGATTTTAAAGGTCCAGTGAAGGGTGATGTAGAGTATGTCAGCCTCTACGTACCTATTCTGAAAAAAATGGTGGATTTGGGTGAAGGCCTTCCGATGGCAGCACCTACTATGGGGGTCTCTTATAAACCACCAGGCTCTAAAGCAACTTATGCAACTGCAGTCTATGCACCACTAGTGGCAGGTTTTGGCCATGAGGATGGTAATCCTGCCAATTTTATGGGACAACAGGTTGCTTTAGAGCGGATTACATATTTATCTCCATCAATTGGTTATGAAGTCAACGACCAGCTTTCGATTGGTGCTTCAATCGGGATGTCTTATCAAGCCATTGCTATGAAAACAGATTTACGTTTTCCCAATGAGCTGATTGGCATGTTGCGTATGATTGATGAAGTCGTATGTACACCATTTAAAGAAAATTCTGACATCATTACTGATATTTTGTTGCTCGGGATCTGTAATGCTGATGAAGGAATGAACCCATTTGGCAAATTTGGCCAAATGCAACTTTCATTAGAACAAAATTTAAGTCCAAGCTATAACCTGGGTGTTCTATGGGAGCCCACTGAAGATTTCAGTTTTGGTATGGTTTATCAGAGTGCTGCCAAAATGCGCTTAAAAGGTAAATATCATATCGATAATGCCAAAGCACCACAGGAAATGATTAAAGGTCTGATGACCTCCCCAACTGGCCAGATTTTAGCTGCAATTCTTGGTTTTCCAAATTATATCCCTTCAAGTGAATCGGGTCTGGTTTCCATGGATTTCGAATACCCAGCTCACTTTCAGGCGGGGATCAAATATAAGGTGATGCCGGATTTGCAGGTCAATTTTGATATTGGCTGGACAGATTATGCTGCTTGGGACCAATTCAAGTTTGAGTTCGACCGCACCCTTTCTGCCTTGAAGATTGCCAAACTGTTATCTGCCAATGTAACGGATTCTTCACTTGCATTACCGCTTGGGTTTGAGTCGCCATGGAACTTCGGGATCGGAGTAGAGTATTCAGCAACGGACCGACTGAAACTTCGTGCTGGTTATGAACCACGTACCAGTGCCATTCCAAAAGATAAACGCAATACCATGGTACCGATTAATGGTGCACAGCTATTTGGTTTAGGAGTAGGCTACCGTTTTGACGCAGATACGGATCTGGATCTATCTATTGGTTTCTTACGCAGTAAAGATAATATCCCAGCAAATACCAGTAGTTTGGCGAACCAGACCGGGGTAAATAACCTTTTACTAAATCCATATGCAGGCTTGAATGTCAAAACAGATACCAAGATCACAATTTTAGGTTTGAACTATCGCACGCGTTGGTAAGGAAGAAATGATCAGAACAGGGAACTTAGGGATAAAGATGGTACTGGCATTAAGTCTGGTACCATGGTCTTTTTATACAGATGCCAGAGAGTTTATTACGATCATTGGTCCAGATGGGCGACCATTAGTTGTGCCACGTCAAAATAATGGGCAGAAAGAAACAACAAAAAACCAAGCGGCCACTACTCCGAAAAAATTGACTACACCCGTTACATCTACTGCACAGGATCTGAAAAAATCCGAGCCAAAGATAGTCGAAAAAAGTGTGGCAACAGTTCAGCAAAAAAATAATATGGTTGTACAACCAGTACAACCAGTACAACCAGTACAACCAGTACAACCAGTACAACCAGTACAACCAGTACAACCAGTACAACCAGTACAACCAGTACAACCAGTACAACCAGTACAACCAGTACAACCAGTACAACCAGTACAACCAGTACAACCAACTAAACACGTTGAGTCTAGATTACCGCAACACTTACCACCAGTGACACAGCTTCAAACCCCTGAACCTGTCATTCAGGCAGTACCTGATCCTGTTCAAAAACAGGGTTTCAGTCAGGTTGAAGGGGTGGAATATGTGGATAGTGAATATCTGGAAAATAAAGAATTTAATCTGGAAGGTAAAAAACGTTTCTATAGTATGCCTGAAGGGATAGTTGATAAAAATATTGGGTCAACACGTGTACAGACGATTGAGCGTGAAAAAGGAGTAGGGCAGTCGATTATAAAGTCCTTGTTTCAACAACCTGTCGTAGATTCTGGTCCTATTGTACTGGCTCAAACCTACTATCGTATTTCTCAGCCTGAATCTGTAGAAAGCTTAGGTAAGCAGTGTTTTAAAGATAAAAAAGTTAAGAATGCGAAAGAGATTAGTGCAGGTAAATCCATTAATCTGTGGCCACGGGCACCGCTGAAATCAGATGAGTTTGATTATGAAATTGTGAAGCTAAAATCTGATATTAAAAATATTCAGATTCAGTCTTATGCTTCCCGTCAGAATAATCCTGCCTATTACTGGCCATTTGTTGTATTTCTGGATGAACGAGGCTGTGTTTTAGAAGGGGCGGGCGGTTTTAAAAATCAGGAAGCACAAGCCAATATTATTCAACATGAGAAGATACAGGGAATTATTCAGATTCCTGCGCAAAGCCAATATGTATTAATGACCCCACTCGCTTCAGCCATAGATGTTGAAGACAAGATGCTGACAAATTATGGACAACTAAAACTAGTCGCCATTCGATAAGGACGATTCGAGTAGAATAAGATGAAAAATAAAATATTATATCCATTTGCTTTCACTGCTTTATTTGCCGCCCTCAGCGGATGCGGAGGTGAAAGTGCGAATGTCATACCAGAACAAAATGATGAAGCCACCACGAACGGTTCATGCTCTGCTACTGCAACGAATTGTCTGGAATGGGGGCTTGAATATCCAATTGATGGTCTTAACTTTAATTGTAGTGGTGATAAAGAAAATACCTTTATTACTTTATTTGACCAAAATGATGGGGTGGCGTCAGGTACTTGTCAAAAAGCAGATAGTATTGAATTTTATCTAAAAAGTTTTAGTGATACCAAAATCAAATTGGGTACTGTAAAGCTTTCAGAATATATGAACCTCAGTACATCGAGCCAATTACCCCGACTCAGTGTACTTGATATTGCCAAGGGGATTACTGGTCGTAACATTGCCAGAATCGAACAGACAGATCCAACCGTACAGGTGGCGATGAAACTGGTCAAAATCTGGCAGACCTTGGCACTGGAAAAAGGTCGTATCTATAATCCGACAGATGTACAGCCCTTGTATATCACAGAGGATATGCGAAAGAATCTGGGCAAAATTAATAAAGATATCAGCCTGACAGATGCAAATTTAGCAGAAACCCTTAAACCTTTTATTGATATTAGCCAGATTAGTGATGATCAGGCCTTTGAAGTCGTAAAAAAACTGGCCAATATTGCCAGTGCAGCAGTATATCAACCAGAATTTTCTCTGTTCTCAACCTCAGGCATTATTAGCAGTAACTTGACTGGTTCCGATGGTCTGGCGGGTTGTAATAAATCTGTATGTGACATTAAAGATAAAACGACTAAATATTTATTTGGACATTTTATCCTGATTACAGACCGCCAAGGTTATACCTTCGGTAGTGGACTACAGTGGCGTGATACTCAGCTAAAACTGGGCTCCAATAATCTGGGATCTTTGGGTGGCATTAATGCGGAATTGATCCGTAAGGTCAAACCACAGCAAATTACTGCAGTACCGCAAACCAGCTGGATTAGCCCTGCCACGAGAATGCTTTCATCAAATGCACCATATAAAATGAATGTGGCTAACAACAGCAATCCATTAGAAATTTACCAAGGCCGTTTGCTGAGCGATTATGTGATTGCTGGTAAAGAAGCATTTTATAAGATGGCCACAGGTAAAACTGAACTCAGCGATGCTGATCGTGCCAGTCTTGGCTTATGGCGTTTTAATGCCGATGATGACAACTATAGTGGCTCAATTGATCTTTATAAAATTTTCCCGATTAGCTATCTGGATCGTCAAGTCTTTAGAACAGCTGAAAATGTAGAGCCAGGTGAAGAATATATTTTCCCAATGTATGGCAACATGGAGTTTAAATTTAGCGAAAACTCAATTAGCCCTGTTACAGTGGGTGTTGTGATTGATAGTAATGGTGATGTGCGTACCAATATGCAGTCCGCGAGCAATCTTACAACTGATAGTATTAATGGTTGCCAGGGAGATATCTTACCGGCTGGACTTAAAGACAATAACGGCGTTCAACAATATCGTCTCGGTACATTAGGCCGTGCATTTATAGATGAAAAAACAGTATCTATGCGACTGGTCTTCGCTGATCCTGTATTTGGTTCATTAAATGGTGCCTTGGTAGGTATGAACTCCACTATTCAGGCTTCAACCAATACAGATGATAAGATTGTGATTGGTGGAGCATTACTCAATTTATCTAATGTGCTGAATGGAACCAGTCGTGTGGGCTTTACCAACTCAGCTGGAGAAAGCGTAGGTTGGGCGAATACTTATGCCAGCTTCCAGAAAATCTATAACAACAATAATACTGATGAAACGACGGAGGAGACCAATCTGGCCAAGCTAAGTGGCGGAAGTGTTTCGTTTAAATTAGCGGATTGTTATAGCATCAAAACCAAATAATAAAAAAAAGCCCATCAAATGATGGGCTTTTTTATAAAAAGACATTTTAACCTGTGTGATCCAAACGGGTTCCCAAGGTCTCTAGGTGCATCGGGAAGTTATTGGTTTTACGGTCTTCAAAATAATGACGAAGCGTATGCTCTACACTCGGGAAAGCCAGTTCACTCCAGGGAATTTCATCTTCGTTAAATAAACGTGCTTCAATGGTTTCTTCACCTGCACCAAATTTTCCATCAATCAGTTGAGATTTGAACAGGACATAAATCTGGCCAATCCGCGGAATATTGTACAGGCAGTACAGCTGTTCAATATCCACTTCAGCTTCGGCTTCTTCACGGGTTTCACGTGCCGCGCCCTGTTCCATGGTTTCAAACAGTTCCATATAACCGGCAGGTAAAGTCCACAGTCCATAACGTGGTTCAATTGCACGGCGGCAGAGCAGGACTTTATCTTCCCAGAGCACCAATGCACCGCAAATCACTTTTGGATTAATGTAATGAATATATCCGCATGTAGTACAAACCTTGCGAACCTTCTGATCGCCTAAAGGAATTTTCTCTGTTGTTTTATGTCCACAGTTCACACAGAAGTTCATATTCATCATCAATGATAACAGTAAGGTCAGGATAACTGAAAAATCAAAATTTGGCATCATTTCTATCCCGCCAAATCAAAAATCAGCTATGATGAAATTATAGTCGCATAGGGAGCTGAATGAATGGATGAGCTGGGATTAATACAACGCTTGCAGAAACATTTACGATTTTCTAAACGGATTCAAACTGCACAGGCTGCTGTATTAATTGCGATCACAGATGAAGCTGATCCCAAAGTTTTACTGACACGCCGTTCAGCTTACATGAATAATCATGCAGGAGAAGTCTCTTTTCCAGGTGGTAAACGCGACCCACAAGATACCAGTAATATTGTAGTGGCTTTGAGAGAGGCGTATGAGGAAACGGCGCTTAATCCATTTGATGTGCATCTGATCGGGGATCTGCCGATGCAAAAGGCACGTAATGGAATGCTGGTCAAACCTGTGGTAGGTATAATTCCGCCTACCATTCAACTCATTCCTCAGCCGACGGAAATTGACCGGATTTTCTTTGCTTCCTTACAGCATTTGTTGGAAGCCCAGCCGATGCCTTATGAAGTACGGTTTGCCCAACAGTCTTTATATTTTCCAAGTATGCGGGTGGAAAATGAGATTGTCTGGGGACTGACCGCACGTATGCTGATCTCACTATTTCAGTACGGGCTTGACTATAAAAAAGACTGGCCATTTTTACTTAATTCACCTGCGTTTAAACGCTCAAAATTTTTTAACCGTTGAACAGGATTTCAGCCATGTTATATCAGTTTCAGGGACATACACCAAAAGCAACGCATCAGCCATGGGACGGTTGGGTGGCACCTACAGCGACGGTCATTGGACAGGTGGAATTAGGCAAGCAGGTGAGTGTCTGGTTTGGCGCCGTCGTTCGTGCAGATAACAGCAAAATCCGTTTAGGTGACTTCACCAATGTTCAGGAGAATTCCGTGCTACATACCGATGCTGGGATTGAAATGAATATCGGGAATTATGTGACTATTGGCCATCAGGCCATGCTGCATGGTTGCACGATTGGCGATAATAGCCTGATTGGGATTCAAGCGGTGATTTTGAATCATGCCGTGATTGGTAAGAATTGTATTATTGGTGCCAATGCCCTGATTCCAGAAGGGAAGGTGATTCCTGATAATTCGGTGGTGATGGGCTCACCAGGCAAAGTCGTGAAAACTTTAGATGAAGCCAGTATTCAGAAACTGAAAATGAGTGCCATGCACTATGCTGAGCATTTCCAGAAATTTCAGGACCTGGAAGAAGTACAGCTTTAGGCTGTTATCTGAATAATGTCCTCAGTTAAGCCTAGAATTTTCTAGGCATTTTTGTATCTGGCTTGGGAAAATCTCGCCTAGAAGATATGAGTGGAGTATTATATTCGACGTTTTTTATATTCTCTGAATTAAGGTTGTGCATGAAAGTGCTGGCATTGGAGACTGCCAATGAGCAGTGTTCCGTTTCTGTGATCGATGATACTCAAGAACTATTTTTTCAGCTTGATGCGCGCGCCAAGGCACAAACGCAAACCATTCTCCCAATGATTGAACAAGGCCTCAATGATCTGGGCTTGGCTGTATCTGATCTGACAGCGATTGCCTTTAGTCGTGGCCCGGGATCGTTTAGTGGTGTTCGTATCAATGCGGCTGTGACCCAAGCTTTGGCTTGGTCAAATGATCTGCCTGTAATTCCGGTATCCACTTTACAAGCTTTGGCGCAAGCAGCATATCGTTTACATGGTTTAACTGCAGTAACTGCAGTACTGGATGCACGGATGAATGAAGTCTACGTTGCCAGTTATCAGTTAGATGCTCAAGGGATTATGCAGGCTGTTGATGAAGAACAGCTTTTGAGTTATGAACAAGGTGCCGAGGCAGTCAAATTTACTGTGGTGGGTTCAGGTGCCAATCTAGTTCAAGAAACAGCATCCGAATATAAAAATGTCAGTGCAACAGCGCAGGATATTGCCGTGATAGCGCGTGCAGCAGCAAAAACAGAAAATTGGGTCAGTGCAGAATTGGCACTTCCGGTATATTTACGTGATAACGCATGGAAAAAAATTCCAGAACAAGGCAAAGCATAATTAATCAGGATTAAGCATGGATCTTTTACTGCTGCTGAAAGCAGCAATTATGGGTATTGTTGAAGGTATTACCGAGTTTTTGCCTATTTCCAGTACTGGGCATCTGATTTTGGCTTCAGAATTAATGAATTTCTGGACCAAAGAAAAAAGTGATGTTTTTGTCGTCGCAATTCAGATGGGGGCAATTGCCGCGGTTATTTATGAATATTGGGCACGGCTTTGGGGTGCAGCAACCGGGATCGTAAGTGGTGAACCGCAAGGACGCCGTTTAGGGATTGGCCTGATTCTGGCCTCTATTCCCATTGTGCTGATTGGCCTGACCCTAGGACAAACCGTAAAAGAGCTGCTATTCAATAATATTGCGATTGCCATTGGCTTGATCGTTGGTGGCCTGATCATTATCTGGATTGAGAAGAATCCACCTAAGGTACGTGCCCAAGAAGTTGAAGATCTAACCGTGAAAGATGCGATCTGGATCGGTCTGATTCAGGTCTTATCCCTAATACCGGGAACTTCACGTTCAGGCGCGACCATTATCGGGGCAATGTTCCTTGGAGTATCACGTAAGGCCGCAACTGAATTTTCATTCTTCTTGGGGATTCCGGTCATTATCGGGGCAGGCCTGCTCGATCTTTATCAAAGCTATGATGTTTACAGTACCACAGAAGACTGGACAGTTCTGGCAGTCGGTATCATCGTATCTTTCATCTCGGCGCTTTTATTAATCCGTGCCTTGGTAGCCTATGTGGCAAAACGTGATTTCATGATTTTTGCCTGGTATCGTATTGCCTCAGGTTTACTGATTTTATTATTTGCCTTTACAGGTTGGAGACTATGGTAAGCACGATTCGCTTATATACCGAATCTGAGTATCAAGAGAAAGCACAGCACTTCGAGGCTGTGCTTTCTTCTCGTGGTGTAGAGGTTAGTATTGAGGTTATTGAAAAGCTGAATGCACGTTTCTTGCGTTTACATCCCGAACTGGCACTGTGTGTTGATGCTGACGGCCTATGGCTCTGTGCCAATGGCATGAAAATGCAACCAGATTGGCAAGCAGAAGTAGGGCGCTTAAAACGTGCCTCTTTAAAATCGGAAATGATTGCTCGTGCTTGTAACCTCGGAGAAAAGCCGACTCTTATCGATGCGACAGCTGGTCTAGGTCATGACAGTCTGTTGATGGCACATTTGGGTGCTCAGGTGACCTTGGTCGAACGACATCCTATTTTATTTACCCTACTTGAAGACAGTCATAGTCGAGCCCAAAATAATGCTTTTCTAAGTCCGGTGGTTAACCGGATTCATCTGGTTTTTTCCGATTCTGCGGATTATCTAAAATTACAAGCTGAGCAGAATGCAGTCGTCGATGTAGTTTATCTGGACCCGATGTTTCCACAACGCGACCAGAATCAGCAGGCACCGAAAAAGCAGGCACAGGTGAAAAAACAAATGCAATTATTACATCTGCTTTTACCGGAAGATGGTGAAATGGATCTGGGAGATAATCTCTTAGAATTGGCACAAAAAATTGGCAAGCGGGTGGTGGTGAAACGTCCTCGTCTGGCCGTATTTTTAGCTGGAAAAGAGCCAAATCATCAATGGTCTGGTGATGCTTGCCGTTTTGATGCCTATTTTCAGCATGAACTGGTTACTTAATATGAGAATTGCTTCAAAATAGATCAAGGATTTGTTATATATTTAAAAATTGGCATTGATAAAACTTATATCAAGCATAAACTTATTGGGCACATTAGCGAGCCACTCATCTCCCTGAAATCATATGATCGACTTTAAACCCTCCATCAATTTTTGGCACGATTTTAAAAGCAACCAAATTGCCGGGATGTGGTTATTTCTGGGATCTCGGCGTTCGCTGCAACTGGTGCGTCCCTCTATTCTGCAACTGGTATTCTGGGGGATTTTGGGCGGCTGTGCTAACAGTCTCTTTAGCTGGCTCAGTTCTGGTCGTATGGGAGATTTCAACTCTCAAGGTCTCATCAGTTATGCGCTTTGGCCCTTTATTGCCCTGATTGTCGGGATCTTTTTGTCCCAACGGGTGAATAATCCTCGTCTGATGCTGGTACCCGCATTACTCTGGCTGGTGTTGGATACACATATCATGCTGTTCCAGAGCCTGATCCAGTATCTGGGTGATCTGGATTATCTACCTTATATTTTCTATGCCTATATTCCGACCCTATTTGTCATGCTGTTTGTCTGGCAAAGTCTGGCTGTGGTGTGGGTGATTTCACGTGAATTAAAATGGCCGTGGTGGGAGCGGGCACTGATTATGCTGGCTACGCTATTTACTTTAGTGGTGTGGCAGATTTCGGTGAAAGATCAGCCCATCTGGAAAGTTGAAGAAATTCCACCAAGTTTCGCTGAAGATGCTTTCTATGCTCAGCCGATCTTGCTGAACAAGGCACTAGATGCAATTGAATATGGTGAATTTGCACAGTCGCATTGGTACTTTATGGGGGTGGCTGGTGCGAGTTATCAGGATGTGTTCTATTCAGAAATAGAACGGATTAAAAAACAGTTTGATACCCGTTTTGGGACTTTTGGCCGTTCGATTATGCTAGTCAATCATCCGGCAACACGGACTGAAATTCCACTAGCTTCTAAAACCAGCATGGAATTGGCCTTGCGCCGTATTGGTCAGCAGATGAACCGGGAAAGTGATGTGCTGTTCCTGTACATGACCTCACATGGCTTGCCAAATGAATTTGAAATGGAAAATGCACCGCTAGACCTGGCATCAGTCGATCCAAAATGGTTACGTGATACTCTGGATGCCTCAGGTGTGCGTTGGCGAGTGATTGTTATTTCCGCCTGTTTTTCAGGAAGCTTTGCTTCGGCTCTGCAGAATGATAATACCTTGATCATTACTGCTTCTGCTGCTGACCGTCAGTCATTCGGTTGTTCGAACGAAGCTGACTATACTTATTTCGGCCGTGCTTTCTTTGATGAGGCCATGCGTGAAAATAACAGCCTGAAAGCCTCTTTTGAGCAGGCCAAGACTACAGTGGCTAAATGGGAAGCAGCTCAAGGATTTGAACCGTCAGAACCACAATGGGTAATTGGCAAAAACATGGAATTGATGTTGCCACAACTGGAACAGCGTCTTTTCCCTCCAGCGACGACCACTTCAGCATCTCCGTCTGTCGCTTTGACTCCATAAACCAATCTACAACTTTAGAAAATAGAAAAAGGAATGATGATGGAACTGGTACAGAATAATCGAAGCTTTGAGGGTGAACAGCGGATTTATAGCTTTGAGTCTAAAATATTAAAAAAGCCAACCAGATTTGGAATCTTCCTGCCGCCACAAGCTCTGGAAGGGCAGAATTGTCCAGCTTTGTTCTATTTAGCTGGCCTGACCTGTACGGAAGAGACTTTTGCGATCAAGGCACATGCCCAGCGTCTGGCGGCCCAGCTTGGCCTGATTCTGATTACACCTGACACTTCACCACGTGGAGATGATGTTGCCAAAGGTGATCACTGGGATATCGGGCAAGGTGCCGGATTCTATATCAATGCCACTCAAGCACCGTGGGCTGAACATTATCAGATGGAAAGCTTTATCGTCGATGAGTTGTATGAACTGGTGTGTGAAGAATTCGTAGTTCAGGCGGATAAGATTGGGATTTTCGGTCATTCCATGGGTGGACATGGCGCTTTAACTTTGGCTTTTAAATACCCGGAAAAATTCTGTTCAGTTTCGGCATTCGCACCGATTTGTGCACCAAGCCAATGTCCATGGGGTGAAAAGGCATTCTCGAATTATCTGGGTGAAAACCGCGAAGAATGGTTGAAGCATGATGCAACTGCGCTGGTTCAGGAAAAAGGTGCACTGTTTAGCGATATCCTGATTGATCAGGGCTTTTCTGATCAGTTCTATAGCCAGCTGAATCCGGCTTTATTTCAGCAAGCTTGTGATGCCGTGAACCAGAAATTAACCTTACGTGAACATCAGGGTTATGATCATGGTTACTATTTTATTCAAAGCTTTGTAGATGACCATCTACAATTCCATGCCGTGCAATTAAATCCATGAGCCAAGCAGCGAAAGCGAAGCAAACTTAAAAGTACAATGAAACTCCAAAAATAGGTCATATTTTTGGAGTTTTTTATATGAATATCAAATAAATATAATAAAAATGGCATACAAGTTGCTATTCAAAAATTAGGTAGAACCAGTTGCAGTTAAGAACACGATGCACAATAAGCCTGAACCAGAGATTGACCAGCCATCACCTTCATTAGAAAAACACAGCTTCCGATTTCATGGCAGTGCCACGGAATATTTTGGAATCTGGATGGTGAATCTGATGTTAACCATCATTACGCTTACTTTGTATAGCCCGTGGGCAAAGGCACGCCGTATCCGTTATTTCTACGGTAATACCCAATTGTTAAAACATCGCTTTGACTTCATTGCCATGCCAAGCCGAATTCTGCTAGATCGTCTACTGGCATTGGAGTTGTATGTGGTGACAGTGATCTTGACCAATTACTCCATTCTTGCCACCAGTTCATTATTTCTGATTGCTGCGATCTGTCTACCCTGGTTAATTCGGATGACTCTGAAATTTAAGGCCCGGAATAGTAAATATGGTAATGTCCGGTTTCATTTTTGTGGAAGCAATCGGGAAGCCTATAGAGGCTTATGGCTCGCGATATTGATCAATATTTTTACCCTGTTTCTTTTCAGCCCAGTGGTGATCTGGCTATACAAACGTTACTGCTTTAATCATTTATCGATCGGACAACTTCAGTTCAGGCTGGGAATTCAGTGGCCTAAATTTATGTCGGCAGTCTATATCCCCTTATGTCTGTGTCTGCTGATTGGTATCGCATGGAGCGCAGCAATCGTTTACTGGGTCGATTTGATCGGTACAAACCTGTTTACCTTGGGTATTGTATTGTGAGCTATCTGTTTTGTCTGGCCTTGGTCTGGCCGATGATATCTGCACGCTTATATATGTATACCTGGAATCATGTAGAGCTTGGTCAAAGCTACTTTAAAACTCGGGTAACGACATGGCGTTATAGCTGGATTGTACTGAGTAACTGGATTGTGCGTGCACTCAGTTTGGGACTCATGACCCCTTGGGCGAGCATTCGTTTATATGAATATCAACTGGCTAACCTGGAGCTTTATCTGGCAGAGGACGAAACTAATCTAAAAAATATCTTGCAGCGTGATCCAAGTGCTATAGCCGATGAAGTACTGGATATCTTTGATTTCGATGCATCGTTATAGGGGGCAAGTAGGATGAAGCGACCTGTTGAAGTCAGATTTTATGACGGGATTTTGGCTGAAGCTCAGCGTGCATGGATTGTCCCTGATCAGCAACGCGGGATTGCCTTGAAACTCAGTGAAGAAACACCCAAGCAAGTGAGTGAAGCTGAATTTTATTTTACTTATCCTGATATGGCGTATATTGGCGGGGTCGGGGGACGTAAACCGATTATCGAATTACCTGAAGATCGTCGGATTGAATTTTTAACCAAAGCGCCGCATTGGCTGAAGATTAAATCCAAAGAAATCTATCATGCCATATGGAAATTTGAACGTTCTCCACTCCTGATTTTCTTCTCGATGATTATCGTGATATGTGCGGTAATTTTTATTCTTAAATGGGGAATTCCATATACGGCCCAGCAGCTCTCTCGATTACTTCCGGAACAGACCTTGATCGAGGTAGGAAATCAAACTGAGCAGAAATTAATTGAGCAAACTGAGCCATCCAAGCTCTCCGCAGAGCATCAAGCACGTCTAAAAAAACTGTATGAACAGAAAATTGCGGTAGGACAACCTGCAAAGATTATTTTCCGTCAAGGCGGAGAAACCATGGGGCTTAATGCAGCTGCAATTCCGAACAATACCATTATCGTTACCGATGAACTGGTCAAGCTCAGCGGTGTAGATGAAGAAGTCCTTGCAGTACTGGCGCATGAACAAGGACATCTGGTACAAAAACATAGCATGCAAAAAGTGATTTCCAACCTGGGTGCAGCAGGACTATTTGCCTTGGTAACAGGAGATTTAAGTGATGTGGTGGCGGCATCTATAGCGGTACTCGCCGATGCGGGATATTCACAGACGCTTGAACTTGCTGCGGATGATTATGCCATGCAACATTTGCATCAACAGCAGATCTCCAGTATTCATTTGTCGAACTTTTTGCAGCGGGTTGAAAACGCTAGAATCCTGGCAGAGCAGAATAAAACGATAAAAATGAAAAACTTTACCCTGAATATTGATGGAAAAGAACGGCAAATCACAGAGTCTGAGCTGAAATGGTTGCGTTTGATGGGAAAACTCAAAAAATATCTCGAATCACATCCCAAACTGGGCGAAAGAATTAAACGTATTCATGCATTTGAAGAAAAAATGAGTCAACCTGTTTAGCCCTGATATTGAGTATAAAAATTCATATCTCTATATCCTGAGGATCGAGGCGTGTTTAGCCTCGATTTTTTATTGATGGAGATGCGAGTTTTCCTGTCTCAATCAATCATTTTCATCCAAGTCTAGTGATGTTAAGCATAAATACTGTCCAGCGTTACATAGCATTGTATTCACATAACATCCAAGTCACAGTAGCAGGACTGGATTTGGTATAATGAGAAAAATCCAATTTCACTTAGCCAGGTCCTTTCATGTCCAAGCCTTATTTAATTGCACCTTCTATTTTGTCTGCCGACTTTGCCCGTTTAGGTGAAGAAGTTGAAAATGTACTTCAGGCCGGTGCAGACGTTGTGCATTTCGATGTTATGGATAATCACTATGTACCCAATTTAACCTTTGGCGCAGGTGTATGTAAGGCATTGAAAAAATATGGTATTCAGGCACCTATTGATGTACATCTTATGGTGAAACCTGTAGATCGCATGATTGGTGACTTTCTGGAAGCAGGCGCAGATATTATTACGTTTCATCCGGAAGCATCTGATCATATTGACCGTTCTTTACAGTTGATCAAATCGGGTGGTGCTAAAGCCGGTCTGGTATTTAATCCAGCGACACCATTGCATTATCTGGATTATGTACTGGATAAGGTTGATCAGGTATTGCTAATGAGTGTGAACCCTGGCTTTGGCGGACAGAAATTCATTCCAATGACTTTGGATAAATTACGTCAAGCGCGCAAGATCATTGATGCTTCAGGTTGTGATATCCGTTTAGAAGTAGATGGCGGTGTAGGACCAGCAAATATTCGTGAAATTGCAGAAGCTGGTGCAGATATGTTTGTGGCTGGTTCAGCGATTTTTGGTAAGCCGGATTATAAAGCTGTGATTGATGAAATGCGTAGTGAGCTGGCTAAAGTCGGTCAAATCCAGCTTTAATCTCTAAAATGTTTAAGGTGCATAAATCTGTGGATAACTTTATGGATAAGTGTGTAGATATCTATGTTGATAACCATATGGATATGTTGCATATTTTGTAATCGTTTGTAGCTTGATTGATTGCATCTTAGACAAAATTTGTATAAAAAGAACTCAATTGGAGTTCTTTTTATATATGTCAGCCCTTGATTTTAGTGATCGTTTATTCATCAAAGGTTAATAATCAAGCCAAACAAAAAGTGATCAATGGGTCTTAGTTCTGTGTTTCATTGTGTAAGATCTTCACGCTATTTTTAAATTTAATTCATGTGCATAACTTAATAATATGGACTTATTCCTTGTTTGTTTTTCTTACTCAAGTCTCTGTAATGCCATAACACGATGTCCCATGTTGGCGTTCCTTAAGATAGGCTGAAATCTTCAAGTTGTCCTGAGCATTTGAGTAAGACATGGTTAAGTTAATTCTCATTCAGTCAAATTTTGTAAACGGCAGTTTGGTTTTGTCGTCTGTTTTATAAGATATTTATTTTTTTAGGAGGAACGACCTCCCTTGTTGATTAAATTTATAATATTCAACAAGAAAAATCGTCAGGACGGCCTGACTCTGTTAATCGGGAGGAAGGCAATATGGCCTGGATTATACTTGTATTTGCTGGGCTATTTGAGATTGTCTGGGCCTATTCCATGAAGCTCTCAGAGGGTTTTACCAAACTCACGCCGAGTATTTTTACGATTGTTTTTATGGTGCTCAGTTTTGTATTGTTGGCCTATGCCATGCGTACTTTGCCTTTAGGGACTGCCTATACCATCTGGACGGGCATTGGCGCAGTTGGCTCATTTCTGGTCGGTGTTATAGTTTTAGGTGAACCTGCTTCTGCTATGCGTATGCTGGCTGCGGTGCTGATTATTTCCGGACTTGTTTTGATGAAATTATCCTCCTCCTAAGAGCTGTTGAGCAGTTCTGATTTCGAGTAAAATAAAAACTGGCAAGCTTGATTCTGTAGGAGTAGGGCCATGCAACTCAGTTATATTTATATGGACTCGCCTGTAGGACAGTTGCAGTTGGTCGCCAATGAAACAGCACTGGTGGCTGTACTCTGGGATTGTGAAAAACCGAATCGGGTCAGGTTGGCAACTCTGGTAGAAGATCCACAGCATCCTGTGTTGATAGAAGCTCGGTGTCAGCTTCAGGAATATTTTGCCGGTCAACGCAGTGTTTTTGAGTTGCCTTTAGACTTTGCTGGTACTGATTTTCAGAAAAAAGTCTGGCAGGCTTTGCTGAATATTCCTTATGGACAGACCCGAAGTTACCGGGAAATCGCTGAACAGGTCGGTAATGTTAAAGCAGTGCGCGCCGTGGGCGCTGCCAATGGTAAAAATCCGATCTCGATTATTGCACCTTGTCATCGGGTGGTTGGCAGTAGCGGTAAGCTGGTAGGCTTTGCAGGCGGTTTGGATAAAAAAGAAATTCTGTTAAATATTGAGCGAACCCATTAAGATCAAAATCATAAAATTAATGAAAATTAAAATATGGATCAGTTCGCAACACAAATCTTAGGCCAACTCTGGTCGAGTTTATGGTGGGTTCTTCTACTTTTTATTGGTTTGATCGTTTTTAAGTTATTTAAACCATTTTTAAAAGGAAAGCTGGGAGAATTCGCTGTTACCACGCATGTCAAACTTTATCTGAAAGACCCTGAGTATCGGTTATTAAACGATTTGACTCTTCCAGATGGAGAAGGGAGCACAACACAAATTGATCATCTCTTATTAAGTCCTTATGGCCTGTTTGTGATTGAAACCAAAAACTATAAAGGCTGGATCTTTGGTGGAGAGCGACAAAAAACCTGGACGCAAAAACTTTATAAAAATAGCTATAAATTTCAAAATCCGATTCATCAGAATTATAAGCACATCAAAGTTCTGGAGCAGTTGCTGGTTGATATTATTGAGCCAGCCCAGCTGCATTCTGTGATTGTATTTATGCCAGATGCGGTATTCAAAACTCCAATGCCGAATTATGTATTTCGAGGCGCAGGTTGGACAGATTATGTAAAAAGCTTTAATCAGCGAGTTATTTCTGACACCAAGATTAAACGTATCCAGATTCGCTTGGAGAAGGAAGTACTAGAAAGATCATGGAAAACCAATCGTGAACATGTCGCAAATTTAAACAGGCGGCAATCCGAACAGAAAAGCCTTTGAATCATTCAAAGGCTTTTTTTCTTAATTTTTCGAGGCTTTTAGCTTTTCAGTAATTTCAACCAGCTGTTTAATCCGTTTAACCTCATCCCAGAGTGCTTTAGCTTCAGGATAATGCTTGGACATCATCCCCAGCCATTGTTTGTAACGGCCGACCATATTCATTTCCCTTTTATAAGAACCATTCAGGAAACGGATTTGCAGTTCAAGCAGCTCATTCCAGGTGATAAGCGGCTCATCAGAATTCTGGCGAATACATTGGGTCAGATCAGGTGTAGTGACCGCACCACGGCCAATCATCAAGTCTTCACAGCCTGATTCTAGCTGACATTGCTTGGCATCGGTATTGGTCCAGATTTCACCATTGGCAATGACATTGATCTTTAAGGCTTCACGAATTGGTTGCAGCTGATCCCAGAAGGCTGGCGGAGTATAGCCATCGGCCTTGGTCCGTGCATGGACAGTAACCCAGGCCGCTCCAGCATCTTCAATGGCATGTGCATTTTCCATCATGAAGTTGCGATCCATATAACCCAGACGCATTTTCGCCGAAACCGGGATATGTGCAGGCACTGCATCACGAACAGCTTTGACCAATTCATAGACGACTTCAGGTTCATCTAAAAGCACTGAACCACCACGATGACGATTCACGGTTTTGGCTGGACAGCCGAAATTCATGTCAATTGCAGGCGCGCCCATGGCAGCGACTTTCACTGCATTGGCTGCCAGCATTTCCGGGTTATTTCCCAGGAACTGTACATGCACCGGCGTACCGGCAGCAGTTTTGCCGTCATTTAACAGTTCAGGGCAGTAGGTGTGGTAGATATGATCCGGCAGCACCGAATCCGTGACACGAATAAACTCGGTTACACACCAGTCGAAGCTCCCGACGGATGTCAGTACATCACGCATAATCGGGTCTGTTAAGCCTTCCATGGGTGCAAGAACAAGTTTCAACGGTCAACACCTGTTAATTCGAAAAACGGTGTTATACGGCTTTTTGGCGGGAAAGTCCAGGCAGTTTAATTTTCATATGAATTGCATAAAAAGATTGATGGTGAATGAGTACTTATTGGTCTTTTGTGATCTAAATAAAAAAACCTTAAATCGGCTGATTTAAGGTTTGGATTTCAATCTTAAAAATCTAATATTGTCTTAATCGACCAGTTTTTCGACTTTCATACTTTCACGATAATACTGACAGCCTTTATAGAGCAGGAATACACCGATTACACCAGCTACAGCATTGACGATAGAAATCGAGTTACCCACCATTAAGGTATTTTCATAATATCGGTCTGTAATCAGCGCCACCGCAGTTGTACCCACACCAAGTGCAATCAGGTTAGAAATCAACAGGAATTTGGCTGATACCTGAGAGCGCAACTGGTTCGGTGTCAGCATCTGGGTAGCAGCGGCTGATGCCGGAATCGGGAAGGTCGAAAAGAACATCGCCACAAAGATCAGTGCGAATGAAAGCTGCATATTGTCGACCTGAGTAAATAGCACACTTGGAATGATCAGGGCAGCACAGCCAATTGCACCGGCACGGATCGCTGCATCGCTATAGCCACGTTTAGAAAAGAAGTCGATGAGCCAGCCACAGAATAGCGCACCTGAAGTATTTGCGACAAGAATAATACTTCCAAGAATATATCCGGTCTGGCTTGCATCTAGACCAAAGTGACGCATGTAGTAGGCCGGTGCCCAGCCGAGCAGGGAATACAGCATCATGGTGTAGAAAGAGAAGCCAATAAAATGACAGAAGAAAGTTTTTTTATGGGTTTTGATAAAACCAATCGAATTCTTAAAAGATGCTTTCACTGCGACACCATTCGCATCCATTTTGAGACCTTTACGTTCTGGTTCACGTACGGTCAGAATCATCAGCAATGCCAGCAATACACCCGGTAAACCGACAATCATAAAGGTCAGCTGCCAGGTCTTGATCTCACCAATTACCGGTAAAGTAATGAAGCTGACATCCTTGAGCAGACCAATGACATAACCACCGATCAGGAAAGCCAGTCCCGAACCGATAAAGGCACCAATGGCATAAACACCCAGCGCACGGCCCAGTTTATGTTTCGGGAATAGATCCGCCACAATGGAATAAAAGGCAGGGGAAAGTGCTGCTTCACCTGCACCGACACTGAGGCGAGCCAGGAACATCTGGATAAAGTTTTTGCTGAGACCACAGGCTGCAGTTGCCAGACTCCAGAAGGCAATCCCGACTGAAATAATTTTCACACGGGATTTCTTGTCGGCCAGTGCGGCAATTGGTACGCCCATAAAGGCATAAAACAGGGAAAAGGCCAGACCCTGTAACAGGCTGAACTGGGTATCACTCAGCATTAGGTCGGCCTTAATCGGCTCAATCATCAAAGATAAAATCTGGCGGTCTACAAAAGACAGAATGTAAGCCACCATACAGATGATCACCACATACCATTGATAGCTGCTACGTTCTGGAGCTGCTGGTGGAATTTCTGTAGCTACCTGTTCGGGGATAGGCGTAGTAATTTTTAGATGAGAATCGAGTGGTTGGACGTCATTGTCAACCTTGTCTATGACCAATGTTTTTTCATTCATCATGCAACATCCTGTGCAAGTTATAGTGATTGGCTTATTTGATACAATTTTAATTATTTTTATTTTTTAAATGTATCAATTAATCTAATCTAGGAGTAATTTGCACAGCCGTCAATATGTCTGGATTAAAAAGATACAATTATTTTTAAAAGAATAAAAAAGGGAATCAAATATATTCCCTTCTTACTTTAAGTGTCTGAAAATATTTGTTAAGCAGCTTTTTCTACTAGCGTCAGGATGTCATAGGTCGCGACCAGTTCATTGCGCTGGTTTTTCACCTTGATGTCCCAAACCACGACACCATGCGGTTTTTGCTCATCACGCAGTGGTTTTGGTGTTTTCTGCTTGCAGGTCAGTTCTACCTGAATAGTATCACCAATTTTCACCGGTTCTACGAAGCGCAGGTTATCCATACCGTAGTTGGCAATAACCGGACCTGGAGCAGCATCAACAAACAGGCCAGCAGCGGCAGAAACAATGAAGTAGCCATGTGCGACGCGTTCACCGAACAGGGATTCTGCAGCCGCAATCTTGTCCATATGGGCATAGAAGTAATCACCACTTAAACCACCAAAGTTGACAATATCAGCTTCAGTAATGGTACGGCGTGCAGTCAGCAGGCGCTCACCGATACGCAATTCATCAAAAGATTTCTTGAATGGGTGTACGCGGTCTTCAAATACCTCAGCACCTGCGGTCCAGCTATGACCGACCTGAGTCAGCGCATTTGGTGAGCCTTGAATAGCAGTACGCTGCATATAGTGTTTCACTGCACGCAGGCCACCGAGTTCCTCACCACCGCCAGCACGCCCCGGACCACCATGCACTAACAATGGCAGTGGTGAACCATGACCGGTACTTTCCTTGGCGCTTTCACGGTCCAGAATATGCACACGACCATGCCAAGGCGCGATCTTGCTGAGTAGCTGTTCAATATTTTCATCATGGTTACGCACAATTGAAGCAACCAGACTTCCTTCACCACGAGCTACTAATGTTGCCAGTTGTGGCAGGTCACTATACGGCATCAGTGTAACCACTGGGCCAAAGGCTTCGATATTGTGAATCTGCTGGGCCTGAACTGGATCTTTACATAACAGCACTGTTGGCGGATAGAAAGCAGATTTTTCTGGGTGTGCGACCTGGATGCTAAAATCCTGGCGTAGGTGGCTACCCATGATGATTTCAGCTTCCTGTGCCAGTTGTTCTACCTTAGCAGCAACATCATGCTTCTGTTTGACGCTGGCCAGAGCTCCCATGGTCACACCATCCTGTGCGGGATCACCGATGACCACTTTCTGCAGTTTTTCAGTCAGGCGTTGCTGTACGGTATCGAGTAATTCTGCTGGCACAAAGGCACGACGAATTGCAGTACATTTTTGTCCGGCCTTGGTCGTCATTTCACGGAAGACTTCACGCACAAACAGGTCAATGGTTTCATCATTGGCTTGCTGGGTCAGGATGGCGCTGTTCACCGAGTCGGCTTCCATGCTGAATGGAATAGAGTGGGCATTCAGGTGTGGATGCGCACGCAGTTTCTGGCCGGTAGCAGCTGAACCTGTGAAGGTTACCGTATCCTGTGCATTCAGGTGATCAAACAGGTCGTAAGTCTGTCCGCAGATCAGCTGCAGAGCACCTTCTGGCAGTAAATTACTGGCTAAAATGTCTTTAACGACTGCATGTGTCAGTTCTGCGCCTTCTGTTGCCGGTTTCACAATACATGGCACACCGGCTAGTAGAGTAGGTGCAATTTTTTCCAGCATGCCCCAGATTGGGAAGTTAAATGCATTGATATGCACTGCTACACCGGCTTTCGGGCTCAGAATATGTTTGGCACCAAAGCTGCCCTGTTTGGACAGTGGAATCCAAGCATCTTCTACCAGCGCCGTTTCATCGCTAAGTTCACGGCGAACCAGACTTGAATAGGCAAACAGGGTGCCGATCCCACCTTCAATATCAATCCAGGCATCTTTGCGGGTACAGCCAGTTGCGGCTGCTAGGCGGTAATAATCTTCCTTACGTTCCAGTAAATATTGCGCCACCTGTTTCAGAGCATTAGCACGCTGGTGGAAAGTCCAGTGGGCAATGACAGCACCTTTCTGTTTGGCATATTGCACTACGTTATGCATGTCGATGCCGTGGCTGCTGACCTGATAAATTGCTTCACCGCTAATGGCGTGATAGACCGTACGCAAGTCATTTTGTGCGCTATGTTCACCACCTAAAACTAGTGAACTCAATACTTTAACTTTAGCTGAGTAATGCGCCTGTGTGTTGTCCTGAAGATCCGTGCTCTGGGTCGTGCTGTCCAGTTCCAACATTGTATAACTCCATTTATGATACGTTGTTGAGTTTATTTTTACTTTTGATGTTTCATAAATTGCAATCAAAAAGCTTAAATGTCAATCATAATCCGCTAACAAAAAAGTAACTTTCATCTAATTAAAAAATTAAAAATAATAAAAACAATAACTTAATAAAAAATACTTTTAAAAAATATATGATACTTAAAAAATAGTATTGATTTTATATTTGTATCGTTTTAATTTGAGTGTATCAGCACTTGGGATAAGTGAGACAAACATGAATAAGCAACAACAAACATTCGATCAGAAGATAGAGCAGGACATTTCTATTGAAGCGAAGGACTGGATGCCGGATGCCTATAGAAAGACCCTGATCCGCCAGATTGGCCAGCATGGACATTCAGAAGTGATTGGCATGCTGCCAGAAGGTAACTGGATTACCCGCGCACCGACCTTGAAACGTAAAGCGGTATTGCTGGCTAAAGTACAAGATGAAGCAGGGCATGGCCTGTACCTCTACAGCGCAGCCGAAACGCTTGGTGCAGACCGTGATGACATGATGGAAAAGCTGATTGCTGGCCGCATGAAATACTCCTCCATTTTTAACTATCCAACTCTGACCTGGGCAGATGTGGCTGCGATTGGCTGGCTGGTAGATGGGGCGGCAATCGTCAACCAGGTGGCGTTGTGTCGTACATCCTATGGTCCTTATGCACGTGCCATGGTGCGTATCTGTAAAGAAGAAAGTTTCCATCAGCGTCAAGGTTTTGAAGCCATGATGCAACTGGCACAAGGTACACCAGAACAGAAACAGATGGCACAAGATGCAGTGAACCGTTTCTGGTGGCCGGCACTGATGATGTTTGGTCCAAGTGATGACAATTCTCCAAACAGTGCACAAAGCATGCAGTGGAAAATCAAATTATTCAGTAATGATGCATTGCGTCAGAAATTCGTCGACAACACCGTACCGCAAGTATTGCAGCTTGGCCTGACTGTGCCGGACCCAGATCTGAAGTTTAATGAAGAAACAGGCCACTATGAATTTGGCGAAGTGAACTGGGATGAGTTCTTTGACGTGCTGGCAGGTAAAGGCCCATGCAACCACGAGCGTATTGAAGCACGTCGTAAGGCTTGGGAAGACGGCAAATGGGTACGTGAATCAGCAGCAGTTTATGCCAGCAAGCAACAGCAGCAGTCAGACAATAGAAAAATCGCTTAAGGCAACGGAATAGCACAAGGATATGCAAATGAACAAGAATAACTGGTCTTTATACGAAGTATTTATTCGCAGCAAACAGGGTCTGAGCCACCGCCATGTCGGCAGCCTGCGCGCCCCTGATGATGAAATTGCCCTGCAAAATGCCCGTGATGTCTATACCCGCCGCAATGAAGGTGTAAGTATCTGGGTTGTGAAATCTGAACTGATTACCTCATCTCAACCAGATGAAAAATCAGAGTTTTTTGATCCCTCATTGAACAAGGTCTACCGTCATCCGACTTTCTATCACATTCCAGATGGCATCGAGCACATGTAAGGTAGAGGAAAGAATAATGACAAATCAGGTATTGGCACAATTTTTACTTCATGTTGGCGACAGCCAGCTCATCCTTTCACACCGTCTGGCAGAGTGGTGCGGTCATGCACCGGAGCTAGAGCTGGATATTGCATTGGCAAATATCGGTTTGGACCTGTTAGGTCAGGCACGTACCGCATTGAGCCTAGCCGGTGAAATTGAAGGGCAAGGTCGTGATGAAGATAAACTGGCCTATTTCCGTACCGAGCGTGAATACCGTAACTTACTGCTATGCGAACAGCCAAATAATGACTTCGGTCAAACTATCGTACGTCAGTGGTTGATGGATCATTACCATGCTTTGCTGTTTGCAGCACTGAGCAATAGCAGGAATGAAGAGATTTCCTCATTCGCCATCAAATCACTGAAAGAAGTGAAATACCATTTGCGTTTTTCAACCTCATGGATGGAACGCCTGAGCTTAGGTACAGCAGAAGCTCATGAAAAAATCCAGAATGGTCTGAATCAGCTATGGCGTTTTACCGAAGAGTTGTTCAGCCTGAGTGCAGATGAACGTCAGCTGGTTGATGCTCACCTGATTCCGGATCTGGAACTGCTGAAACCGAAATGGTTGGAAACCATATCTGCTGAGTTGCAACGTTTTGAACTGAGCTTGCCAGAAAGTGGTGCTTACCGTAGTGGCGCCAAGCAGGGACTACATACCGAACATCTGGGTTATGTACTGGCGGAACTGCAATATATGCAGCGCAGCTATCCAGGCATGAACTGGTAAATCCAGCACATCACAGGGAGTGAGTGGCATGAACTTGATTAGACATGTAGAAGATCAATGCTGGGAGGTCCTGGCCCAGGTTTCCGATCCGGAAATTCCAGTCCTGTCAGTCCTCGACCTGGGCATGATTCGCGGGGTCGAGATCAACCCGCAGGATGAAATCATCGTCCGATTGACCCCTACCTATAGTGGCTGTCCGGCAACCGATCTGCTCAAGGCCGAGATCACCCAGGCATTTGAAGCGCACGAGCTGACGCCAGTCAAAGTGGTGGTCGATCTGTCAGAAGCCTGGACCACTGACTGGATGAGTGAGCAAGGCAAACAGAAGCTGCAGCAATATGGTATTGCTCCACCTAAAGGTGAATCGAATAGCTGCGGCACTCATGTTGCACTCAGTGATGGTATCCAGTGTCCACATTGCCATAGCCATCACACCCGACTACTCAGTGAATTCAGTTCAACCGCTTGCAAGGCGCTGTACAAATGTCAGGAATGCCTGGAGCCGTTTGACTATTTTAAATGTATTTAAGGGCTTAAGCGCACAAGCCATAACAATAAAGCGTGAGATCGCCACAGCTTAAGAAGGATTTTGAAATGAGCCAGTTTATTCCGTTAACCATTAAATCGATTCAGCCTCAGACTGAACAGGCAATTTGCATTGCTTTTGAACTGAGTCCGGAACATGCCGAAAATTTTCAGTATCAGCCGGGCCAACACCTAACAATCCGTCATCTAACAGAACAGGAAGAATTGCGCCGTTGCTATTCGATCTGTAGCGATAGTGATGAAGACATGAGTATTGCGATCAAGAAAATTGATCAGGGTCAGTTCTCGACCTGGGCTAATCAAAACCTGAAAGTGGGTGATGTACTGGAAGTAATGCCACCACAAGGTGTGTTTTTCCAGAAAGCGGCCAAGACTGGTGGCAAACACTATCTCGGTTTTGCTGCAGGTAGTGGTATTACGCCAATTCTGTCTATTGTCAAATCAGTTTTGAACCGTCAGAAAGATGCCACTTTTACCCTGGTTTATGGTAACCGTTCCTGGAAACAGACCATGTTCTCTGAACAAATCATGGATCTGAAAGACCGTTTTAAGGAACGCCTACAACTGATCAACATTTTCTCGCGTGAACTGAATGACAGCGAGATTTTCAATGGTCGTATTGATGCAGAAAAACTACAGCAGCTATTCCAGGCGGGCCTGATTCCAGCAGAAACTGATCACTGCTTCGCCTGCGGTCCTGAAGAAATGATGAATGCGGTAGAAACCGTATTGCCAACCGTCGGGATTGAACGTAACAAGATTCACACCGAACGCTTCAATACCGGTACTGCACCAAAAGCCTCTGCGCAGCAGATCGAAAGCCGTACCGAGGAAAAGGTTAACATCGTTCTGGATGGTCGTGAGCTGATCATTGAGGTGTCCAAACAGGATGACAGCATTCTGGATGCGGCTTTACGCGCTGGTGCGGATCTGCCATATGCCTGCAAGGGCGGGGTATGTGCAACCTGTAAATGCAAGGTGTTACAGGGTGAAGTGGAAATGGCAATCAACTATAGCCTGGAAGAAGAAGAAATCCAGAAAGGTTATGTGCTGAGCTGTCAGGCGCGTCCAACCACTCAAAATGTTCGTCTCAGTTTCGATGAGTAAAGATTTTAAATTAAGCACCATGCAAATAAATGCATGAACTCAATAGAACTTAAAAGGTGTGTAATGGATTACCAAACAATTATTGTCGAAGAAAAAAATGCAGTGGGCTACCTGACTTTTAACCGTCCCAAACAGCTCAACAGTTTTAATGAAACCATGCATCAGGAAGTATCTTCTGTCGTAAAACGCTGGGCGCAAGATTCAGCAATTCGCGCTGTAGTGATTTCTGCAGAAGGTCGTGGTTTCTGTGCCGGTCAGGACTTGAATGATCGTGTGGTTGATCCAAATGCTGATGCGCCAGATTTAGGTCTATCCATTGAAAAATACTACAACCCGCTGATTAAACTGATTACTGAAATGCCAAAACCGGTGATCTGTGCCGTAAATGGTGTGGCAGCAGGTGCAGGTGCCAATATTGCTCTGGCTTGTGACATCGTGGTAGCAGCGAAATCTGCTTCATTTATTCAGGCTTTCTGCCGTCTCGGTCTGGTGCCAGATTCAGGGGGTACCTGGTTCCTGCCACGCCTGGTTGGACGTGCCCAAGCGATGGGTCTGGCGATGCTGGGTGACAAAATCTCGGCTGAACGTGCGCTACAACTCGGTATGATTTGGCAGGTAGTTGAAGATGACCAGTTAAAAGCAGAAGCTGAAAAAATGGCTGAACATCTGGCGACTCAGCCGACTTATGGTCTATCCCTGATCAAAAAAGCGATTCATGCCGCCGCAGACAATAATCTGGATGAGCAACTGATTCTGGAGCGGGATCTGCAACGTCTGGCAGGCCGTTCCAGTGATTATCGTGAGGGCGTTCAGGCCTTTATGCAAAAACGAACACCACAATATAAGGGCTGCTAAATCTGCCGGAGATGGATTTGACTCGGCTCAAAGTTGTGACGATCTTTCCTTACAGTTATCGCTTAGCAACTTGGTCGAGTTGAATTATTCCTGACAGGTATGAATATGATACCTATTTGGTCTGATGGTTAGCTAGGTCCTATGTTATATGTAGTATTACCCTGATAGTAAATGAAATCTTAAAATATAGATTTATGTACTATTTTTATAGTCAACCTATTGATTTGTAACTTGTATTTTATTTTATTTATTCAGATAAATAATTTGAATGAGTAAATAGAATTTAATATGACACAAATTTAAAAATATTAAAAAATATGTATCGTATTTTTGGTGAAGAGTGATACAACCTGGTATATATTGAACTAAGCAGACAGCGCTAGGACAGGCGCAACAAGTATCGCCAACAGACTAAGGTATGGCGAGCTAAGGAACAAGAACGATGGAACATGTTTATATTTTTGACGGTATTCGTACCCCAATTGGTCGTTACGCAGGTGGTTTGAGCAGTATTCGTGCCGATGACCTTGCTGCTTTACCGATCCAGTATTTAAAACAGCAGCATCCTAATCTGCCGTGGGCAGACGTAGATGAGGTAATTTTAGGCTGTGCCAATCAGGCCGGTGAAGATAATCGTAATGTCGCGCGTATGGCAGCACTTTTAGCGGGCCTGCCGGAAAGCGTACCCGCGATTGCTGTAAATCGTCTCTGTGCTTCCGGTCTGGATGCAGTCGGCCTGGCAGCACGTGCAATTAAATCGGGTGAAGCACAATTTGTAGTGGCCGGTGGGGTAGAGTCTATGAGCCGTGCGCCCTTTGTGCAATCCAAGCCCACCATAGCATTTAGCCGTACTCCTGAAATTTATGATACTACCATTGGCTGGCGTTTTATCAATCCAAAATTCAAGGTAGGTTTTGGCGTAGATAGTATGCCGGAAACGGCAGAAAACGTAGCTGAAAAATATCAGATTAATCGTGAAGATCAGGATCTGTTTGCTTATCGCAGTCAGCAAAAAACTGAACAGGCACAGCAGAATGGCATTTTTCAGGCAGAAATCCTGCCAGTAGAAATCAAAGGTGCTAAAGGTTCTACTCAGGTGATTGCTGAAGATGAGCATCCACGTGCCGATACTACTTTAGAAAAGTTATCTTCTTTAAAAGCACCATTTCGCAAGGAAGGTGGTTCGGTAACTGCGGGTAATGCGTCTGGTGTCAATGACGGTGCAGCCTGTGTGCTACTGGGTAATAAATATTTCGCAGAACAATATGGGCTGAAACCGCTAGCACGGGTGGTAGGAATCGCCAGTGCAGGAGTAGAACCACGTTATATGGGTATCGGTCCAGTGCCCGCAGTGCAGAAAGTATTAAAACAGACAAACTTAAGTCTAGAACAGATGGATGTGATCGAACTAAATGAAGCCTTTGCCGCACAGGCGCTTGCAGTGCTACGTGAGCTAGGCCTTCAGGATGACGATCCACGAGTCAATCCAAACGGTGGTGCTATTGCCCTTGGCCATCCACTCGGAATGAGCGGTACGCGACTAGTGATTACCGCCATGAAAGAATTACAACGTAAGCAAGGAAAATATGCCCTTTGTACCATGTGTGTCGGTGTTGGACAGGGTGTCGCACTGATTCTGGAAAATGTGGCTTAAGGACTGAATCAAAAGAGAAATCATCAGCAGTCAGGATGACTGCAGCAGGAGCAAGAATATGAATAACAATGCAATGGAACAAATTGAAACCGCTTCAGTAGATGAATTACGTGGCCTGCAATTGGAACGTATGAAAAAAACACTACAGCATGCTTATCAGAACAGTACGGTTTACAAGAAAAAGTTTGATGAAGCCGGTGTCCATCCGAATGATCTGAAATCACTGGACGATCTGGCAAAATTCCCGTTTACCACCAAGCAGGATCTGCGCGAAAACTATCCATTTGGCATGTTTGCTGTGCCTCAGGAGCAGATTGTCCGTGTACATGCTTCTTCAGGTACTACAGGTCAGCCGACTGTAGTTGGTTATACCCAGAATGACATTAATACCTGGTCAGATGTGGTGGCACGCTCGTTACGTGCAGCCGGACTCAGCAGTAAAGATACGATTCAGGTATCTTATGGTTACGGCCTGTTTACTGGCGGGCTGGGTGCACATTATGGGGTAGAACGTCTGGGTGCCACCGTAATCCCAATGTCAGGTGGTCAGACCGACAAGCAGGCCCAGCTGATTCATGATTTCAAGCCAACAGCTTTAATGGTCACGCCATCTTATTGTCTGAACATTATTGAGTGTCTGGAGAAAAAATTCGGGACTGCCAAGGACTGTTCAATCAAGACCGGGATCTTTGGTGCGGAGCCTTGGACCAATGAAATGCGCCGTGAAATCGAAGAACGTCTGGGTATTGATGCACTGGATATTTATGGCCTTTCTGAAGTGATGGGGCCGGGTGTGGCGATGGAATGTCTGGAATCCAAAGATGGTCCTACCATCTGGGAAGATCACTTCTATCCTGAAATTATCCATCCGGAAACCGGTGAAGTATTACCTGATGGTGAGCTGGGTGAACTGGTATTTACCACCATCAACAAAGAAGGTATGCCGGTGATTCGTTACCGTACCCGTGATCTGACACGCTTATTGCCAGGTACAGCACGTACCATGCGTCGTATGGACAAGATTGTCGGTCGCAGTGATGACATGATGATTATTCGTGGCGTGAATGTGTTCCCATCACAAATTGAAGAGCAAATCCTGCATATTCCGCAGCTTATTCCAAATTATCAGATTCAGATTTGTAAGCAGGGTCATCTGGATACATTGCATATTCGTACCGAAATGCGTAAAGATAATGCTATAAATATGACACACCAATTGGCAAATCAGCTGAAAGTCCAAATCAAGACCATGGTCGGGATTAGTGTTAGTGTGGAAGTTTTACCGGAAGGTAGCTTGCCACGTTCTGAAGGTAAGGCTCAGCGGGTGTTTGATATCCGAAAGTCCGCTTAAATACGTCTGGATGACAGGCTCAGGTCTGTCATCCGGCTTTGATAAGGTAAATTGAACGTAATGAATCCGAAATTAAAACAAGTAATTGATGATTTCATTCAGAATGAGACCCTCAGTGGAACCTCATTGGTAATGACGATTTTTGGTGACAGTATTTATCACCGTGGGGGAGTCATTAGTCTTGCCAGCCTGATTCAGCTGATGGATGTATTTGGCTTCAATGAGCGTTCTGTGCGTACCGCCGTATTCCGTCTGGTACAAAATGGCTGGCTGAGTTCAGAAAAGATTGGCCGCACCAGTTATTACCGTATTACCGAAAGCAGCCGTCAGCGTTTTATTACCGCAGACCAGAAAATTTACAGCTTCCAGCATAATGAATGGGATCAGAAATGGGATCTGGTTCTGCTCAGTTCAGTTGAACTGGAAAATAAACAGACACTGAAAAAAGAACTGGAATGGTTAGGCTTTGCCAATATCGCGACCAATGTCATGGCCTATCCGGGTTGTGATCAGCAGAAACTGCAGAACCTGTTACTGAATAACAAGATGACCGATCAAGTCGTAGTATTTCGTGCTGAAACTTTACAGCTTTGGCAGGAATCTTATCCAACCATTAAACGCATGGTCGAAACCAATTGGCCAATCCCTGAACTGCATCAGCGTTATGAAAAATTTATTAGTGATTTCCGTGAATTTTTCTATCTGGTGGAAAATGAAGAGGAACTGGATCCAGTACAAGCCTTTCAGATTCGTATCCTGCTGATCCATCAATATCGCCGTATTTTACTGAAAGACCCGAATCTGCCATTTGAACTGTTGCCAACAGACTGGTTGTCACTGATTGCGCGCAACCTGAGTACCAATCTATATCAGGCAGTATTTGCAGCAGGAGATGAGTTTTTCCTGGAGACTGCCCGGACAGCGGAAGGCCTTATGCCACCTGCACATCCACAATTTTATAAACGTTTTGGTGGCTTAAAGCAGCCGGAATTGACTTTTTAATATTTAAAAGATCATGAACCTAGTAGCTCAAGGAGGAGTCTATGCCATGTTATGCGATTGATGGGGTTATTCCTGTCGTCAGCCCTGAAGCTTATGTCCATCCTACGGCTGTGCTGATCGGTGATGTGATCATTGAAGCCGGAGTTTATATTGGTCCGTTCGCTTCGTTGCGTGCCGATTTTGGCCGGATTCATATCCAGAAAAATGCCAATGTACAGGATTCCTGTACCATTCATGGATTTCCGGACAGTGTGACCTTGGTTGAAGAATATGGCCATGTTGGTCATGGTGCCATTCTGCATGGCTGCGTGGTACGAAAAAATGCCTTGATCGGTATGAACAGTGTAATTCTGGATGAGGCCGAAATCGGGGAGAATGTCATTGTTGGGGCCAACAGTACAGTTAAGGCTAAATTCAAAGTGCCAGCAAATAATCTGGTACTTGGCAGTCCGGCAAAAGTCATCCGTCCTTTAGAAGAAAAAGAAATTGCCTGGAAAAGCCATGGCACCGAGCAATATATCCAGCTCACTGCACGTTGCCTGAATACCATGCAGGAAGTAAAAGCTTTAACCGAAAATTCCGCAGAGCGACGTAGTTATCAGAACTTTAAAGCGGATTATCAAATCAAGCAAAATAGTTAAACTAGCTGATGTTTAAAAAATTTAGATAATTAAAATACGCTAATTTTTTAGTTTTAAAAATTATTGGAAATGAAACCAAATTCCTATTGTCGCCTTTCCGGATCGAGTTAAGCTGTTAGAAAACAGGTCAGGAAAGTGCAGATGGAAAGGCGGGAATTTAAAGACCATTTCTCCCAGCAGTCCCAAGATTATGCCTTGTTTCGCCCGCATTATCCGGACACTTTGGGGAAGATACTGGCAGAGCTAGCACCGAGTACGAAAGTAGCTTTAGATGTTGGCTGTGGCTCAGGACAGTTTTCAGAGGTTTTGGCGCATTATTTTGATCAGGTGATTGCTATTGATGCGAGTAAAGAACAAATCGCACAGGCCAAACCTCATCCGAAAATTCAATACCTTCATGCCCTAGCTGAAAATATACCCTTAGCTGATCAAAGCACTGACCTGATTTCAGTCGCACAAGCTGCCCACTGGCTGGATCTGGACAAATTCTATGCGGAAGTTCACCGTATTGCAAAACCCAATGCCATTCTAGCTCTTATTAGTTATGGGGTATTCAGCATTGATGAAGAACATCTGAATCATTATTTCAGACATTTTTATGAAGTGACTATTGCGCCCTATTGGGCAGCAGAACGCCGCCATGTCGATGAAGGATACAAAAATCTGCCATTTCCATTTCAGGAAATTTCTGTACAGCCGCCGGTATTACAAGTCGAGTGGAACTTTTACCAACTGATAGGCTATATGAGTACCTGGTCAGCCGTAAAAGCAGCCACCACGGCACTCGGACATAGTCCGCTGAATGTACTGGCAGATGCCTTATTGCCAGAATGGGAAGACCCAGAATTGCCCCGGGTGGTGAGTTGGCCGCTATCGCTACGAGTGGGAAGGATAAATCCAGATAAAGGAATGAATAATTAAAGAAAAAGCTCAGTCTTAGCTGAGCTTTTATAATATTGAAGATCAATTACTTTATTTGTTTAACAGCATTTCCAGCACAAACTTGGAACCGATAAAACCGAGCGCCAGCAGACCAAACCCAAGCAGGGTAAAACGAACTGCTTTCTGGCCACGCCAGCCAAATTTCCAGTGTCCGATCAGTAATGCACCATAAACCAGCCAGGATACAATACTAAAGGCGGTCTTATGGGCCAGATGTTGGGCGAAGAAATTATCAATAGTAAAGAAGCCAAAACCTAGTGCGAGTGTCAATAGAATGAAACCAGTCATCAGCATATCGAACAATAAAGATTCCATATCCTGATAGGAGGGCAACAGATTGACCCAAACCCGACGTTTCTGTTTTTTCTTCAGTTCACGGTCCTGAAACCGCAAAATGACGGCCTGAATCGTCGCCATCAATAACACAGCATAAGCGGATAGGGACAAGATAATATGAATATCCAGGCCTAGAGAATTCTGTGCAATGACTTTCGCTGGCTGGGTGAAACTGAAACCGAGAATTAGGCCGGTTGCAGCGACGGGAATACCAATCAGGTTTAAAGCAATAATCGGCCGATAGGTACTGTAAATGATACTTAGCAGCAGCATTAGCCCTGACGTAAAGGAAAGTAAGGCAAATACATCATAATTCATCCCCATCGGGGTATACATGTCACCTGATAAAACCAAAGCATGCAGTACCAGTCCAACTAAAGCTGTTAAGCCGACAAACCATTGATTTGGAGTACGTTTAGTCATTAAATGAATGAACAGATACCAAAAAGAGGAGGTATAAGCGATTAATGCTAAGATCGTGTAAACCAAGGGTAGGCTAAGCATGTCAAACCTTTTTAAGGGTGATGAATATTCATTTATATAAATTCAGTGCGAACTACAGTATCCTATAGCATTCTATGCATAAATTTTCTATTTTAAGAAACAATTTTTTGCTACTGGCTATTTTAAGCGGATTTTGCAATGTTTGATACCTTAACAGAACGACTCACGCAGAGTTTAAGAAATGTTACTGGCTCAGGGCAGCTAACCGAAGACAATATTAAAGATACGTTACGTGAAGTACGTATGGCACTTCTTGAAGCCGACGTTGCGTTACCTGTAACTCGTGAATTTATCGCGAAAGTTAAGGAAGAAGCATTAGGCCAGGAAGTGATGACTCAGTTATCACCAGGGCAAGCTTTCGTCAAAATCGTCTATGACGAATTGACCAAAATGATGGGCGAGGCCAATGAAAGCCTCGACCTGGCAGCGAAACCACCGGTGGTGGTACTGCTTGCCGGTTTGCAGGGTGCGGGTAAAACCACGACTGCAGCCAAACTTGCACGCTTCCTGCAAGAACGTCAAAAGAAAAAAGTAGCCATGGTGTCTGCCGACATTTATCGTCCGGCTGCGATCAAGCAGCTACAGACGGTGGCTGGCGAAGTTGGCGCGATTTTCCTTGAATCGAGTGCTACTGAAAAGCCAATCAGCATCGTCAATCGTGCAATTGAACAGGCAAAAATCCAGTTTGCCGATGTGTTGATTGTCGATACTGCAGGTCGTCTGCATATCGATGACAATATGATGGAAGAGATTAAAGAGCTGCATGCAGCGATTAATCCGACTGAAACCCTGTTTGTAGTTGATGCCATGACCGGTCAGGATGCGGCAAATACAGCCAAAGCATTTAACGATGCGCTTCCTTTGACGGGTGTGATCCTGACTAAAACTGATGGTGATGCGCGTGGTGGTGCAGCACTGTCTGTTCGTGCGATTACTGGCAAGCCAATCAAGTTCCTCGGTATGGGCGAAAAACTGGATGCCCTTGAGCCATTCCATCCGGAACGTGTGGCACAGCGTATTCTGGGCATGGGTGACGTGCTTTCTTTGGTCGAAGAAGTTGAACGCAAAATCGACAAAGAAAAAGCCGAGAAAATGGCGAAGAAATTGCAGAAAGGCGGTAGCTTCAACTTTGAAGATATGCTGATGCAATTCGAGCAGATGAACAAGATGGGCGGCATGATGGGCTTCCTGGACAAACTTCCAGGCATGAGCAATTCTGGTATTCAAGATGCGATTGCGCAGGCGAATCCTGAAAAGCAAGTGAAGAAAATGGAAGCGATTATCCAGTCGATGACCATTAAGGAACGTCGTAATCCTGACCTGATGAATCCAAGCCGTAAAAAGCGTATTGCAGCAGGTTGTGGTATGGAAGTGTCAGAAGTCAACAAGCTGATCAAGCAGCATGCGCAAATGGCGAAGATGATGAAGAAATTTGCCAATCCGTCGGGTATGGCAAAAATGATGAAATCACTGAGCGGTCTGCAAAAACAGTTTGGTGGTGGCGGTGGTATGGGTCCACTGTTCGGCGGTAACGACAAAAAATAAATGTTTTAAATAAAAAAGGCGCATATAGCGCCTTTTTTATTGTCTGTATTTTCTTTTATATCCAGTTTAAACAAAACAACATTTGCTTACCCAAATTTCCAGAAAAATCAGGCAGACTCGAAAACATTCGAAATAAAATAATACAGAAGGATGTTTCTAATGACTCAAGTGATTGTGGTGCATGGCTATACCGCAAGTCCTGAAGAAAACTGGTTTCCATGGATTCAGGAAAAAGCCCAGCAGGAACATGTCAGCTTGAAAGTACTCAGACTTGACCCATCGACTACGCCAAAATTAGAGGTCTGGGAACAGCAAATGCGTGAACAGATTGACGGGATTGACGAAAACAGTATTTTTATTGCGCATAGTCTGGGTTGCCTGGCTGCATTACATTATTTAAGTCGCGAATTAAAAAATCAGAGAATCAAACAACTGGTTTTGGTGGCCGGTTTTAATGGCAGACTGGGACGTCTGGAAGAAGTTAATCCTTTCATTGACGCGGCTGAAGTGGATTTTGATTTACTGAAACATCAGATTGATGAACGTGTAGTGATTTATTCAGAAGGTGATGATCGGGTTCAGCCTGACTTCAGTCTGGAGCAAGCGGAAAGTCTGGAAGCAATTGTGGTCTGTGCCGAGCATCAAGGACATTTTATTAATTCGCAAGGCTGTACTGAACTGCCAGAAGTCTGGCGAGTAATTCAGCCTTATCTAATCCAATCTTCCACTGAATAGGGAGGATGATGAACAGATTGGTTCAATGATGACAGGATGAAATTAAATAGGGAATATTGAATTTCATCCGCTAATAATTAAAAACTTAACTTTTGTCGGAGCATTTTGCTCTAAATATAATAAGTACAATGCTATGAAAAATATAACGAAGAAAGTCTATATCGTGCCTGATTATCAAGCGACCTCAAATGACCACTGGTATCCATGGTTGAGCCGGAAGATCAAAGACGCCGGGTTCGAGGCCAAACGGATCATGCTGACCAATCCTTTTCAACCTGATCTGGAAGAATGGCAGCACAACCTGAAACTGCAGATTCCGCATCTGGATGAGCATAGTTTCATTGTTGCGCACGGCTTGGGTGGCTTAAGTGCTCTAAAGTTTCTTGAAGAACATTATAGCCGTACGCAATTGAAAATTGGCGGACTCATGTTAGTCGCAGCTTTTGATACACCACTGGTGGCCTGGTCGGAACTGAACAAAATGGTGCAGGCAGTAAAGTTAGATATGAACAATCTATCACATGCTGCCAAACGCTTTGTAATGCTGCTTTCCAGCAATGATCCTTATGTTCCTGCACCGATTTCGTTGCGTTTGGGCCATAGCCTGAATGCACAGATTTTTGAAATCAAAAATGCAGGGCATTTTCACAAGCTAGATGGCTATGCAGATTTTTCAAAGTTGCTCGAACTACTTAAACTGTGTCTGGCAAATGATCTGCAAAATGCTGCAGGCCTTTAAGCAATAAATCTGGCTCAATCACGGGCTGAAACCGTTCGAGATGCTGTGCAAACAGCGCAGCATCTCCACCAGTCAGGATCAACTGTGCCGGAAAATCTTGCAGTACTTTTTCAATGGTGCTGAGCAGACCGAATAAAATGCCATGATGCACGGCATCAATGGTATTGCGTCCAGGACTGAGTTCCTCGAAAGCCGCATCCGGGATTTTAATGCCTTTGGTGTTCTGGATCAGGGAATCGCGCTGTAAATACAGATTCGGCAGGATATAACCGCCGAGATGTTTTTGACCTTGGGCTAGATCAATGGTCAGGGCAGTCCCACAGCTGATGACACAGTAATTTTGGTCGGCTGACTTGGCAACGGCCAGCACCTGCAACCAGCGGTCAATCCCAAGCTGGGAAGGATCATCATAGCCACAGATCAGACCGGCATAGCGTGCCTGTACCGTGGCAAAAACTACAGGAATGTTCAGGCAGGTCAGAATCGATTGAATACGGACATTATTTGCTTTGTCCAGCACTGAAGAAATTCCGACCTGATGCAGGCCCAAACTCTTAAAGTGCTGAATCAAGCCAAGAAGTAAGTCGGCAGGGGATTGCAAATGCATTTCCGCAGCATGTTCAATGATCTGGTTCTGTTCCGTAATCCAGTACTTGAGTCGTGTATTGCCGATATCCAACCATAGTTTTTTCATTGAATGATGCCTGTTCAGCCGCCGTTTTTGAGACGGAGTTGCCCCTGATAAAATGTCTGCGTACCTGCATCCGTTTCGATAATGACCGCACCATCGTCCTGAATGCCGAGGAAAGTTCCGGAATATTGGCCTTGAATATCGGTAAATTCAACTGTTTGCTGGAAAAATGCAGCATATTGGTTAAACCGTGCCGGCAGATTCTGACTGCCATAATTAAACCATTCACCCGCTTGTTGAATAGCCAGATACAACTCGGCAATCAGATCTACACGTGAAGCATGCTGTAGTCCCAATTCAGTCAGAGAAGTTACCTGCTGGTCTGGAATGCTTTCCGTGAGTGGGCTGACATTGATCCCGACACCGACTACGACCTGTTGAGTCGAAATCGGTTCAATCAGAATGCCGCCCCATTTCCCTTGCAGGCTGTACAGGTCATTGGGCCATTTTACCTGCAAGTCCAGGCCTTTTAGACTTGGCATTTGCAGGATATTTAATGCAATTTCCAGCGCCAGACGACCATCGATTGCTTTTTGTGTATGCAGCAATGTGCTTAAATAGATGTTCCCCTCAGGAGAAATCCACTGACGTTGACGCTGTCCACGTCCCTGGGTTTGCACGCGGCTACACACCAGTACCTGTTGTACCCCTTTGGTTGCCAGTTCCCGGACATCGTCATTGGTCGATGTGGTAATGGGCTTGATCAGCAACACTTCAGGAAGCTGGCCTGCTTGACTTAAACGTTGCTGCAGTTCGCGAGTTTCTACATCCATTTGAATCTAAACGTGGTAAATGTCGTTATGGAGTTAATCATATATTTATTGATTGGTGCAATTGCAGGATTTGCCGCAGGCCTGTTTGGCGTGGGTGGTGGCCTGATTATCGTGCCAATCCTGTACATTGTTTTTACCCAGCTCCAGTACGATCCAAGCGTGATTATGCATATGGCAGTCGGAACTTCTCTAGCTACGATTATTGTGACCTCAATCAGTTCGGTGATGGCACATCATCAAAGAGGAGCAGTGTTATGGGATGTAGTGCGTAATCTGGCGCCCGGCCTGGTTATTGGCTCATTCTTAGGAGCTGGAATTGCAGATTATTTATCGGGTCAGGGCCTGCAATTGCTGATTGGCTTCTTTGCAGTCTGGATTGCATTCAGAATGTTTAGAGGTGCACATTATCAGGTTGATCCGAACCAGAAATTGCCTTCAGCCGCATTACAGCTGGCAGCGGGTGGTGGCATTGGCGTGGCATCGGCCATATTCGGGATTGGTGGCGGTAGTTTGACTGTGCCTTTCCTGAATCGTTGTGGTGTCGTCATCCAGAAAGCAGTAGCCACTTCTGCTGCCTGCGGTTTGCCGATTGCAGTGGCCGGTGCCTTAGGTTTCATCTGGTTTGGTCAGAAAGCTGAAGTCGAAGTGCCAAATACGATTGGTTATATTCATATTTATGCGTTTATTGGTATTAGTGTGATGAGTTTTATCACTGCAAAATTTGGTGCAAAAGTGGCGCATTTATTATCACCAGTTCTATTAAAAAAATGTTTTGCAGCCTTACTGACTACAGTTGGTCTGTATTTTATCTATCAAGGCTTTACTGCCTGAACTACTCATTTTTTATCAGCTAAATTTTTGAGGAGAATAGGTCACTATTCTCCTTTTTCTTTGACTGGGTTGGCTGTATAGACACAAGATTGTCTGACAATGTCAAAGTATTTTCTGCAAAAAAGCCGTTTAATAACTGAAAAGTCATCCAGAATGACTGCACTTGCATCAATAAAAATAAGACAGGAACAGTATGCAACAACAAGAAGCACACAGTTTGTCTGAACAGATTGCCAAGCATATCAGTGAACAGATTATCCGGGGTGAACTGGTTGAAGGCGAACGCATCCAGGAACTCAGAATTGCATCGGAGCTTGACGTCAGTCGGGGATCAGTCCGAGAAGCCTTGCTCTTGCTTGAACGTACCCAGTTGATTGAAATCTTCCCGCGTCGCGGTGCCATTGTTTCGGAAATGTCGGCCATGCAGGTTCGTGCCCTGTTTGACCTGACCTCTTTATTGCTGGGGCAGATGGTACATCGCATGGCAGAGACCTGGCGCAGTCATGAGGCAGAGCGCATTCAGCTATTATTAGAACAATTGGAAGCCGAAACCCGCCAAGGCCATACCGAAAAGTTTTATGATTTGATCTTTCAGGGAATGGCCCAGCAACAGGAGATGGTCGGTAATCTTTACCTGATGCGCTACTATCAGGAACTGTTGCCATCTTTACGCCGTAGCTATTTTCTGACCCTGAATATTTCAAGACGTGAGCTACAGGAATCTTTTGAATTATTTAAACTGGTGACGGAAGCGATTTTAATTCGTAAATCCCATCAGGCGACGTTATTTATGGAAGATTTTTGTCGACACTTGCGCAACCTTGTGTTGGAATCTCTGACACGGATGAAACAAATTGAACTCGCGTGGGCCAGACGCTCACGACGTTAAATCAGGACACTATGCGTTTAAGCAGTTTAAAACTTTCAGGCTTCAAATCTTTTGCTGACAGTACCACCTTACACTTCAAGGATAACCGGACTGCAGTGGTGGGACCCAATGGTTGTGGTAAATCAAATGTGATTGATGCCATACGCTGGGTAATGGGTGAGTCCAGTGCGCGCCAACTACGTGGTGGCAGCATGCAGGATGTGATTTTTACCGGAACAGCCAAGCGCAAACCGGTGGGCATCGCCAGTGTAGAACTGCGCTTTGATAATACCTATGGCAAGCTGGGCGGTGCGTATAATGCCTATAATGAGCTGGCAGTACGCCGTCAGGTTAACCGTGATGGCAAGTCTGAATATTTCCTGAATGGCACCAAATGCCGACGTCGTGATATTACCGATATTTTTCTGGGAACCGGTCTAGGACCGCGTTCTTATGCAATTATTGAACAGGGCATGATTAGCCGTCTGGTGGATGCCAAGCCGGAAGAAATGCGAGTCTTTATTGAAGAAGCTGCCGGTGTTTCCCGTTATCAGGCACGTCGCCGCGAGACCATGCTGCATCTGGATCACACGACGCAGAACCTGTCACGTCTGGAAGATATTGCCTCAGAGTTAAAGTCTCAGCTTAAAACCTTAAAACGCCAGTCAGAAACTGCGATTCAATATAAGGAGCTGGAAGGCCAGATCCGTACCATCAAGATTGAAATCCTTTCGTTCCAGTGTGAACAAAGCCAGCGTTTGCAAGAAGAATATACTGTGCAGATGAATACGCTGGGCGAGAATTTTAAGCTGGTACGTTCTGAATTGACCACTGTTGAGCATGATCTGGGTGCCACCAGTGAATTGTTCCAGCGCCTGATTCAACAGTCCACGCCATTACAAACTGAATGGCAACAGGCTGAAAAAAAGCTCAGCGAACTGGAAATGACTTTGCAGCAAAAGCAGTCCTTATTGCAGCAGAACTCGACCAGTCTGGTGAAGCTCGAAGAACAGAAAGCGCAGACCAAAGAACGTTTACAACTGATTGAATTACAGTTGGACACCCTGCATCAGCAACTCGAAGATCAGACTGCACAATTGCAGCAGCAGGAAGGTCAAAGTCAGGAACAAAACCAGGATCTGACTGATCTGAAATCCCAGCAAGGTACAATTGCTGTCCAGTTTACTCAAATTAAAACCCAGGTTGAGCAACAGCAACAACGTAAACAGCAAATGCTGGCGCAAAGTGAACAGCTGGTTAAAAATATTGTCCGGATTGAACAGCAAAAAGAAACCTTGCAACAACAGGCAGCACAAATTCAGCAGCAGGCGCAGCAAGAAGAGCTGGAACAGTATCAGGCTGATAAAGCTGAAACTGAACAGCAAATCAGTGGCTTTGAGACTCAACTCAAAACACTGAAAACTGAGCTTGAGCAGCTACAAGCAGAACAGGCAAGTCAGCAGCAATTGCTGATGCAGCTGAAATCGGAAATTCAGGTGCTGCAATCAGAACGCAAAAACCTGAGCCAGTTATTGACCAAAGCCAATCCAAATGCTAAAGCGGATGCGGTGCAGTTAATGCAGGTGTTGAAGCTGAATCCACAAGCCAAAGCTCATGCCAGCTTGATTGAAAAGTTCCTGGCGAAATGGCTTTCTGCACAAGTATTAGAAGAAACTGAGCATTTTTTAGAGAATAGTGCACGCCAACTCAAAGCTCAGATGTCACAAGATAATATTCAGATCGCTGAACTCCCTTGTTTAGCAGACTGGATTGAAGCGCCTCAATACTCACTCTGGCAACAGGTGGCCGTAGCTGAGAACTTTAAACAAGCACTTGGTTTACAAACTCAGCTGAGAGCAGGCCAGTCGATCTTAAGTCTGGATGGCTATCATGTCGGACCCGACTGGATGATTGCACTGGACTATGATGAAGCCAGTCAGGCGGGACAAGGGGCACTGAGTCATCGTATTCGTCTGGATGAAATTGAGCAGCAACTGACTCAGCTTGAACCGAAATTTGCTGATCTAGAGCAACAGCTTCCTGAACTCACTGCTCAAGTAAAAGCTTTGCAAAGCCAGATTCAAAGCATCAATGAGCAGCAGAAGCAGGCACAAAAGCAGTTGCAACAGCTTGATCTGAACATTGCCAAAGTTCAGAGCGCGACGCAGGCCTTTGCGGTACAGAAACAGCAATTGCAAAACCAGTTACAGCAACTGGATGAGCAGCTGGAAGAAGATGCGATGCAGAAAGACGATCTGGAAATTGATCTGCATGCACTGAATTTGAAACTGGAACAGGCACTGCCGAATTACAAGACCTTGCAATTCCAGCTGGAAGAACTTAATGCCCAGCTGGAAGACTCACAGCAAGTCACTCAACAGGCACAGCAGGAATTAGAATTACTACGCAGGCAAACGGTACAAAGTCAGCAACAGGCTGAACTGCTGGAAAAAGATCAGCTGTTTTTAAAAGAACAATATCAGCAGATTATTGCGCAAATAGAACAGGCCAAAAAGTTTGTCGATCCGGTACAGCTGGAATTGCCTGCTTTACAGAGCCAGTTTAATGAACAGGCACTGATCACGGAAAAATTGCAAAAGACCTGGGCAGACTGGCAGGTTGAGCTGAATCAGATCCAGAGCAAGCAGCAGCACCTGACTGAGCAGCGCCATACTTTCCAGCAGCAGGATGAACAACTGCGTACTGAACTTGAAGCCAAACGTCTGGCTTGGCAGGCAGCCAAATCTGATTTACAGCATTATTCAGAACAGCTGAAAGAATTGAATAGTGAAGTAATTTCAGGGCTGAATATTGATGTAAAAGCACATCAGACCAAACTGGAAAAAGCACAAGCTCAATTCGATAAACTGGGTGCAGTGAATCTGGCAGCTTCTGAAGAGTATGAAGAAGTTTCGAAACGCTATGACGAACTCAACCATCAGATTCAGGACCTGGAAAATACCGTTGAACAGCTGCAGGCAGCAATGAAAAGTATTGATCAGGAAACCCGTAAGCTGTTTATGAATACCTTTGATCAGGTCAATGCCGAGCTGCAAAACCTGTTCCCGAAAGTATTTGAGGGTGGTGAAGCGAGTTTAAGTCTTGAAGATGGATGGCAATCGGGTGTAAAACTGATGGCTCGCCCACCGGGCAAGCGCAACAGCTCACTGGCATTGCTTTCTGGTGGTGAAAAGGCTTTAACCGCATTAGCACTGGTCTTTGCAATTTTCCGCCTAAATCCGGCGCCATTCTGTGTATTGGACGAAGTGGATGCGCCGCTGGATGATGCCAATGTGGGACGTTTTTGTAATTTAGTCAAAGAGCTTTCTGAACAAGTGCAATTTATTTATATTACCCATAACAAACTTGCAATGATGATGGCGACTGATCTTTTAGGTGTAACCATGCCTGAACCGGGAACCTCAAAATTAGTGACAGTAAATTTGGAACAGGCAAAAGAATACGGCTTAGCTGCGGAGGTATAACATGGAAATCACCACAATTATCGGGATTGTTATTGCAATTGTGATTATGCTATTCGGCATAAGACTGATCTTGAAAAAACCTGCGGAGGCTGTACCGTCACTGGATGCGGATCTGCATATTGATCCTGACAGCCAGACTCCGGTTATTCCAAGGCATGTCCGTTCTCAGCTGTCTAAAACCGAAAGTCTGGCTGCTGCACGTGTGGAACCGAGTCTGAATGAAGAAGCAGTAGACAACATTACACCTGAAACAGAACAAAAAGAAGCAGCCAAAGTAGAGCCAACTTTGACTGAAACCGTCCAGCCCGAAACCAAAGCAGCAAGTCCACTTGATACACCGGTGGTTGCAGAGGAAGCAGAACCAGAAGTAGCCAAAACTGAAGAAAACACTACGTCACCTGAACAAGAGAACAAGCCTGAAACCGTAGAAGTAGCAGAAACAGCAAAAGAGCCTAAAGCCGCTGAATTTAGCCTGAATAGCAATATTGAGAAAGCTGAAATTTCTGACTTCAATGATGAAAGCAGTATTCTGGATGCACATCTCCATGAGCAAAAAATTGTGGATGAAGAATGTTCGCTGGCTAATGCTGAAACGATTATTTCATTGCATGTTTATCCACAGGGCCGTGCTCTTTCAGGCGAAAAAACCTTAAAAGTTTTACTGAAATATGGCCTGCGTTATGGTGAGCTGGCATGTTTCCATCGTTATAGTGAAGATGGCTCGAAATTGCTATTTTCGGTATTGCGTATGGCAGATACCGGTATGGAAGGTTTTGACTTAGAAACCCTGTCGACTGAAGAAGTCAAAGGTTTGGCGTTCTTCCTGGCTTTACCGCATAGCGATGTACAGAATGCCTTCGATACTATGGACAGCATTTCACGTCTGATTGCGCGTGAAGTGGATGGTCTGGTCTATGATCAGAACCAGCAGGAAATGACCCCACAATTACGTGAATTCTGGCGTCATCAGGCGATTGATTATCGTGCTGGACAGACTGCAGAAGTTTAATATTCCAATATTGAATCTGCAGAATCCGATTTTTATAATAGCGAAAAGCTGAATATTGTATAGGGCGGATTTTCCGCCCTTTTTTATGGTGAAATTATGACCCAAGATGCCACTGTCATTGCGCAAATGCGTCAATTGATTCAACTGCTTGCCAAGCATAATCATGCTTATTATGTGATGGATCAACCTACGATTGAAGACAGTGAATATGATCAGCTCTTTCATCAGCTCAAAGCTTTAGAAGAACAATATCCACATTTACAACAGCCAGACACACCGACAGTTAAAGTAGGCGGTCAGGCACTTTCCAAATTTCTGACCGTAACGCATGCGGTGCCAATGCTGTCTTTGGGCAACGTGTTTAATCAGGACGATCTGTTTGCTTTCGCACGCCGTATTGAAGAGCGCTTACCCAATCAAAAGATTGAATACGATGTTGAGCTGAAATTTGATGGTCTGGCAATTTCCCTCTGGTATGAACATGGTGTACTGGTTCGCGGTGTCACCCGTGGTGATGGGGAAACTGGAGAAGATATTACCCAGAATGTCAAAACCATCCGTAACCTGCCGAAATTCCTGTCTCCAGTGAATGGCGTGATTCCAGAATTACTGGAAGTGCGTGGCGAAGTGCTGATGCCGAAATCCGGCTTTGAACGCCTGAATGCGGCCAATGCAGCAAAAGGCGAAAAAACCTTTGCTAATCCGCGTAATGCCGCGGCCGGCAGTTTACGCCAGCTTGATCCAAATATTGCAGCTTCTCGACCTTTGGCTTTCTATGCCTATGGGATTGCCCAGTGTGTACCGCATCATGGTCAAACCACGATGTCAGCCAGTCTGGAATGGCTACAGCAGTTTGGCTTTGCTGTAGGTGAGCGGCATTTTATCTGCAGTAGCATCCAGGAAGTGCAAAAGGTTTACGAGCAGATCATTGAAGAACGTTCAAAGCTTAGTGTCGAAATTGATGGTATGGTCATTAAGGTCAATGACCTGAAACAACAGCAGAAACTGGGTTTCTTGAGCCGTGAACCACGCTGGGCAACGGCTTATAAATTCCCTGCAGTGGCTGCATTGACCACCGTTGAAAATATTGACTGGCAAGTAGGTCGTACCGGGACTCTAACGCCTGTGGCACGTTTAAATCCGGTTGCCGTGGGCGGTGTGACGGTTTCCAATGTGACCCTGCATAATATTGGTGAAATTCACCGTCTTGATGTAAGAATCGGGGATACCGTCAGTGTCTATCGTAGTGGTGACGTGATTCCTAAAGTTGAAAAAGTCTGGCCAGAATTTCGTCCTGCCGATGCGGTAGAAGTGCATTTACCTGAGAATTGTCCGGTGTGCGGTTCTCCAGTCGTTATGCCGGAAGGCGAGGCCTTGGCACGCTGTTCAGGTGAGCTGTATTGTGCGGCGCAGCGCATCGAAACCATCCGCCACTTTGTATCACGTAAGGCCATGGACATTGAAGGTCTGGGCGATCGCTGGGTGGAGTCACTGTTACATCTCAATCTTTTAAAAGATGTCTCGGATATTTATCACTTGCATGAGCATCGTGAGCAATTACTGCAAATCGAAAAAATGGGTAAAAAGTCCGTTCAGAATCTCATTGATTCGATTGAGAACAGTAAGAAAACCACACTGGCTGCTTTCATCTATGCACTAGGTATTCGTGGTGTCGGTGAAACGACAGCCCGTATGCTGGCCAATACTTTCCAAACACTGGATGCTTTACGTAGTGCTGATCTGGAATCGCTAAAGAAAACCCCGGATGTTGGCGATATTACGGCGGAATGGATTCTGGATTTCTTCCAGGCACCGCATAACCTGGAAGTATTGGATCGCTTGTTGGCTGCCGGTATTCATTGGGATGCGCCAATTGCACCAACGCGCCAACCACTGAATGGTGAAAGCTGGGTAGTGACTGGAACTTTAAGCTCTATGGGACGTGATGAAGCAACACAACTGTTGCAAGCCTTAGGTGCACGGGTCAGTGGCAGTGTATCGAGTAAAACCAAATGTGTGGTGGCGGGTGAAAAAGCGGGTTCTAAGCTCGATAAAGCAGAAAAACTCGGTGTGCCTGTGATCAATGAAGAACAGTTTATTGCTTTGATGAAAGAGCATGGGCAAATCGAAGAATAATCAGTTCTAAACAATGATTCAAATAAAAAAGACACCCAGGATGATGAATCTTGAGGTGTCTTTTTTATTGCTAGTTCAAAACTATAGGTGAATGAGAGGGGGAGGATAGACAAATACAAGGACGGGTTCGGCAATGTAAGTTGAATTCACGTACAATATCGATTCATTTGCAGGTATAGATCCTGCCTTATTGATTCTATTCTCCCGTTGATGATTGGCATACACATGGCGCAAGCAAAGAAATCTTTTCCGCAACAAAAATCGCAATTACATGCACGAAATCTGCATCGCAGTCGTTACGATTTTCCTCAGCTCATCCAGAGTTGTCCGGAACTAGCACCTTTTGTCAGCCCGAATCAATACAACGATCTTTCAGTCAACTTTTCTGATCCTCAAGCTGTGAAAATGCTCAATAAAGCATTGCTCAAGCATTTTTATGGTATTCAATATTGGGATATTCCTCAAGATTATCTTTGCCCACCGATTCCGGGTAGAGCGGACTATATTCACTATTTGGCTGACCTGTTAAGTGACAATAATAACGGCCAAATTCCAACAGGGCGTGCAGTTCAGGTGTTAGATATTGGGGTAGGTGCGAACTGTATTTATCCGATCATTGGGCATCGTAGTTATGGTTGGAAATTTGTCGGCTCAGACATTCATCCTGCATCGGTTAAAAGTGCTCAATTTATCGTGGAGGCAAATCCAAATCTCAGGAAGGGGATTCAGATTCGATTGCAAAAGACACCGAGCAATATTTTCAAAGGTGTGATTAAACCTTCAGATCGTTTTGATTTGACCCTGTGTAACCCACCATTTCATGCTTCGCAAGATGAAGCAAATGCCACAGCAACGCAAAAATTACGCAAACTTGGCAAACCGGTTGATCGCTCTAAGGTGGTGTTAAACTTTGGCGGACAAAAGAACGAGCTGTGGTGTGACGGTGGAGAAGAACGCTTTGTTTGCCAGATGGTACAAGAGAGCACACAGTTTGCTGAGCAATGTCTTTGGTTTAGTACACTGGTTTCTAAGAAAACCACATTGCCTATGCTGTTAAATACCTTGCGTAAGTGCGGTGCAGTGGATGTAAAAACCATTAAAATGACGCAGGGGCAAAAAGAGAGTCGTTTTGTGGCTTGGACTTTTCTAAATACAAAGCAACAGCAAGCGTGGAAAAATGCGCGTTGGACTTCTGCTTAAGTAGATTTTTAAGCAGTCGTCATAAGCTTGCCGATAAATGACTTGATGCATAAGCTCAAACTTAATCTGACAGATACAATAAAAAATCGGTCACTGTCAGATCAGGTTTGAGCGAGTACGATTAAGGAATATATTTTTTTACCAGACCATCATCCAGTAATTGCTGGAAATGTTCGACCAGACTTTCTTTCACCGGACGATATTCCAGACCGAGTTCATCCTTACTTTTTTGTGCATTAAAGAAAATTGGATAACCCATATTGAGTTCAACAAATTTACGGCTAAAGCCTGCCAGAGGACCAAAAATCTTGAAAGCCGTTTTAGGTAACTGGTTGCGTGGAAACGGGAATTTTGGACCAAACGCTTCGCGCAGGATTTTTCCCATTTCCAGTAAACTCAAAGTCTCACTGCAGATAATATAGCGACCATGCGCTTCCGGGTTAAATGCAGCAAGGATATGTGCTTCAGCAACATCCTGAACATCGACCACACCATTCCACATCGGTGGAACACCCAGCAAGGTCATGCCATTGGCAAACTGTTGCAGAACTTCCACACTGCCTGATTGAGTATTCGGTGTTAAGGATTCCCCAAAGACCAGTGCCGGATTGATACAGATCAGGTCCCAGCGATCCTGTGCTTCCGCCATTTCCCAAGCTTTGCGTTCTGCCATGACTTTGGAATACGGATAAGGCTGATGGGTTTCTGAACTGGTGGTATTCCAGTGAGATTCATCAAAACTGGTGTGCTCGGTTTGCAAAATATCAATCGCATCGCCATATGTTGAGGCAATACTTGAGGTGACAATCACACGTTTGACAGATTCTGTTTTATTGACACTATTCAGCACATTTTGCGTACCCAGAATTGCAGGTTCAATAATGTCTTTGAGCGCATCTTTATAATTGGTGACTACAAAAGGCGAGGCCATATGAAAGACAATTTCACAGCCTTGCATGGCCGCATCAAAAGAACCGGGCTTGAGCAGGTTGGCTTCAAACAGCTTTAAGGTCCCCGGGCTGCTGTCTGCAATTTGTTCAAGGTGCGTATAACTCTGGGTTTTATTCAGGTCACGTACAGTGGCATGTACGGTATAACCTTGTTTCAAAAGTTTCTGGATCACCCAACTGGCGATATAGCCAGATGCGCCGGTGACCAGAACAGGTGCTGTGCTATGTTGTAATGTCATATTTAAACCGTTGTTGTTTTGACTTCTTTCATCGTAGGCACAATTATGCATGAACCAGGCCAAACAGGTGAGTCCAAGATAAAAATAAGCAACAAGATAAGTGCTTATTAATATTTACAAAAATTAACGTTTGAATATTCCAGCTTGCTGGATTGAATAAAAACGGAATGAAAAATGCAAGATATTGTTTTATAAATGGGATTTGGTCGAACAGAGAGCGTAAATGCAAGTGCTTCTCATTTTAATTATATAAAAATCAGACATTTACCATAATTTTGTTTTTGCAAAACAAACATCTTTTCTCCATAATAAGATGATAAAAGCAGGGAGTAATTCAAATGCGCGGTAATCCAGAAGTCGTAGATTATTTAAATATGCTGATCGGTGGCGAACTGGCTGCTCGTGATCAATACCTGATTCACTCTCGTATGTATGAAGATTGGGGTCTGACGAAAATCTTTGAACGCATCGACCATGAAATGCAGGAAGAAGCACAGCATGCAGATGCCCTGATTCGTCGTGTCCTGTTCCTTGAAGGTACGCCAAATATGCAGCGTGATGACATCGAAGTTGGTGAAGATGTGGTGACCTGCCTGAAAGCTGACCTGAAGCTTGAGTATCATGTCCGTGAAAAGCTGGCTCAAGGGGTAAAACTTTGTGAAGAGAAGGGCGATTATGTGACCCGTGACATGCTGCGCCAGCAAATGTCAGATACGGAAGAAGATCATACTTACTGGTTAGAAAAACAGTTACGTTTAATCGAGCTGATTGGCCTGCAAAACTATATCCAGTCGCAAATGTAAGATATTGAATAATAAAAAACCCAGCACATGCTGGGTTTTTTGATTCTGTAGATTCAAGAATTGTTGTTGCTGACAATCCCGATTTTTTTCACTTCCAGACGCTGAGCCGCAGCCATCACCATGGCGATATGCTTATATTCAGTTGCGCGATCAGCCTTGATTTTAATCTGATCCTGATCCGCTTTTTGCGCCACGGTCTTGAATAAGGCTTCTAGCGCTTGGGCATTCGCCACCGGCTGATCATTCCAGAAGATCTGGCCTTGAGCATCGAGACGCAAATTCACAATCTCTGGCGGTTTTTCCTCAGTCGGTGGTGGTGTACCATTCGGCAGGTTGATATTAATCGAATTATTCGGCAATGGAATAGTGATAATAAACATAATCAGCAAGACCAGCATGACATCAATCAATGGTGTCATGTTGACGTCCAGCATTACATCATCATCCTGATTTGAGCCAACATTCATTCCCATAACTGGATTCTCTCTCAATCTTAAGGTGTAGCGGGCGGAGTGGTGACAAAAGCAATTTTGCCAATACCCGCTTGCTGGGTAGTACTGATGACCTGATCAATCGCTTCAAAAGCTGTTCTTTGATCACCACGAATATGCACTTCAGGCTGAGGACGTTTCTGGGCTTCTGCCTGTAAACGGGTCAATAAAATTGCCTTGTCCGGAATATAGGATTCATTCCAGAAAATATCGCCATTTTTATTGACTGCCAGCTGGATATTTTCCGGCTTGGTTTCATACGGGACATTACGTTCTTCAGGCAGATTGACCGGTACGGTATGAATTGCAACCGGTACTGTAATCAGAAAAATAATCAGCAGTACCAGCATCACATCAACCAGAGGCGTGGTATTAATGGTACCAATGACCTCATCATCGCTGTCGTTTGAATTGACCATCATTCCCATGGTTGACCCCCATTTTTATTTTGTGTCGCGGTGAACAGGATTATTTGAGCTGATTTCGCCGCTCAGCAGTACAGCATGCAGGTCAGAACCGAAGGTACGGACTTCTTCCATCACCGCTTTATTACGGCGAGTTAACCAGTTGTAGCCAAGTACTGCAGGAACTGCCACTGCCAGACCGATTGCAGTCATGATCAGTGCTTCACCGACCGGACCAGCAACTTTATCGATTGATGCCTGACCGGAAATACCAATTGCAGTCAAGGCATGGTAAATGCCCCAAACGGTACCAAACAGACCTACGAAAGGTGCAGTAGAACCTACGGTTGCAAGGAATGCCAGACCACCACTCAGATGGTTCTGGATTTTGTCGATTGCACGGGAAATCGAAATGGTGACCCAAGTATTGAAATCAATACGTTCAAGTAAATTACCACCATGATTTTGGGTTGACTTGATGCCTTTTTCAGCGATAAAACGATATACGCTGGCTTCATCCAGATTTTGTGCTGCATTATCCAGTGAAGAAGATTCCCAGAACTGATGTTCTGCTTCTTTGGCCTGTTTGCGAATCTTGCCTTGTTGCAAGCACTTAGTGATCATGATGTACCATGTACCGATCGACATGATCACCAGAATGAACAGGGTCACTTTAGACACCATGTCGCCTTCTTTCCACATGGCTTCCAGACCATAAGGATTACTGGCAGGTTTTTCAGCTGCAGCAGGTGCTGGCGGTGTAGGTTCTGCGACAGTCGCTGGTGTGGTTTCTGCAGTTTCAGTCACTGTCGTGGCAGGTGTAGCGGACTGTTCTGCAAAAACTGCTTGTAAAGGCAATAAGGTACTGATGGCAATTACACCGGCAGCAGTCATATTTTTTAAAGGTTTTAGTGATTTTTTCATCATGGATCTCCTGATTTTTTTCTTTATCTGTTGTATCTGTTAGTCAAGGACAAATTCATAGGGAATGTCATACCAAGATGCTTGCGGTTCGCCATTTTTCATTGCCGGCTTGAAGGTACATAAACTGAAGGCTTTCGATGCGGCACGATCCAATGCACGGCTTCCGCTCGACTTTTTCACCTTTGCATCCTGGACCTTGCCAGCAGTATTTACATATACAGAGATCAGCACTTCACCTTGCTCTTCATTCATTAGTGCATCACGTGGATATTCTGGACTCTTACAGCCAGCTTCGCCTTGAGATACGCCGCGTGTAACGCCAGTTGGTTGCGGTGGAGCAGCAGGTGCTGCTGCAACAACTGGGGCTGGTGCAGCCACCGGACTTGGGGATGGTGTTGCTGCAGCTACAGGTGTTGGTTCTGCAACCGGTTGAGTGACTGTTGGTGTAGGCTGTGTTTTCTGTACCGGAACCACTTTTTCTACCGGTTTAACCTCAGGAACCTGTGCCACTTTTTCTACCATTTTTGGTGGCTCAGGTGGGGTTTCCTTAGGTGGCTCTGGTTCTGGTGGTTTAATATCCTGAATAATCATCAATTCAACCGGTTCTTCTGACGGTTTGATGATGTCTTTTGCCATACCTGCCATTAGCACCAGGCCCACCAGGATATGCAAGAAAATCACGACACCAATTCCAGTCAACTTTTTGGCGGAGCTTTTTTCTATGTCTTCAAACGTTGTGCTCATCATGACTCCTGGAATTTAAGACAAACAAGAAATAACGGTTTATTTCAAAGGTGAGGTAGCTGCATTATTTTTTGTTTGGCTAAAATGATATGAATACTGCAAATACAGCATGACGCTGTATTTGCAGAAAGCTTGTCTTAGAATTTGTAAGTACCACGGATGTAGTAAGTACGACCTGTAGGATCTGAGTAACGAGGGTCATAACCGTATTGGAAGTTATCCAGAACATCAGATGCAGCGGGCTCTTCATCAAAGATGTTGAGGATACCGCCAGTCAACTCTAGGTTTTTGAAGCCTTTATAAGTTGTTGCGAAGTTATAAAGTGTGTAGTCACCCACATCACGTTCGCCAGAGTAGTCTTCATAACCACGAGTGAACTGTTGTTCAAAGATCATTTTCCAGTCTTCATAAGACCAGTTCAGGTTGGCAACATGTTTCCAGCGAACTACTGCCGGGTCTTCATATTTGCCTACCAGACCAGACCATTCACCGCCTGGTTCACTTTGGTAGTCCAGATTGATCACGTAAGTACCATCAATACCGAAACCGAAACGACCAGTAGAAGTTTTAGGTGTCAGGTAGTTCAGGCTCAGGTCTACACCTGAAGTTTTTAAACCGCCAGAGTTCATCAGGGTAGTACGGATGTGCTGGATACGGCCTTCGCTATCACGTACGAAACGGTCAGCATAAAGGTCTGGATCACCAAAGATTGATGATTCACCCACTGTACCTACCAGACCATCGATCTCGATATTGAAGTAGTCAGCAGTGAAGACCAGGTTTTTGATTGGTTCAAATACTAAACCAGCAGTGAACGATGTAGATTCTTCTGGTTGCAGATCAGGTGAACCACCTTGGGTACGCTTGAACTGGGTATTACATTCAACCTGGTATTTAGGTTCAACTGGCGTGCCACCTGGACATAACACAGGGTCATTGTATTTCGCACCTGTCCAGGTTTCACTGATAGGCGCGTTGATTTCGTACAAGCTTGGTGCACGGAAACCGGTGCTATAAGATGCACGGAACATGATTTCCTTCATTGGTTCCCAACGAAGACCAACTTTCGGGTTGAAGGTATCACCGAAGTCGCTGTAGTCATCATAACGGGCAGCAATTTGAGCTTCCAGACTTGGCAAGATTGGGATCTGGAATTCAGTAAAGAATGCTGTGATGTCACGGTCACCCTTACTGATTGGTTTGCTCGGATCAATACCAGAACCTGGTACTTGAGCCACAATTTCAGAGTTTACTTTTGCTTCCCAGTCCTGAGTCGTGAAGCTACCACCGAAGGCAAAGCCAACATCACCTGCAGGTAATTCAAAAATTGGACGGCTAATCGTAAAGTCTGCAGTTGTAGATTCTAAAGAGGCGATGTTAGTTTCGCCATTAATTACAAATGATTCCCAAGGGGTATCGCCTGGACGTGCTGGACCGAATGGGTTAATACGACCTTCATTCAATGCAGTTTGCAGGTTGCTACGGTGTAAGTAACCACCTGTAAATTCATCAGTTGCTTCGCTTTTCGCGTATGACACGCCTGCGTTGATATCCCAGCCTAATGCCTCACCTTCAATACCGGCAAAGAAGCGGTGTGAGTCATTGGTTGACATACTTTGACGGTTACCTGCCTGAGAACGGAGGTAAAGTTCAAGTGGGTCACCGCTCAAATCTCCATCTGTAATAGCCGGAGTAATTCCATTACCTGGATAGTATTGGCTGCTTGAAGGTAAAGTCACAGTACGGCCATAAACGTCTGGTGCAATTGAAGTGGATACTTCAGAACGTGTAAACACGTATTCACCAACCGCATTTAATGAATCATTAAGTTTGAATGTCCCTTTACCTAATGCAGACAGGGTTTCAACCTGTGGTTTGATGGCAATCAAAGCCTGCGTATTCAGATAACAGAAGCCGTCATCTGGAGAAGACCAAGGAATATTGTTACAGTCATCTGGATATGGGTTACCTAAATAACCACTTGTTGGATCATAGATGTTTGCCGGGAAACCACTTGCAGAGCCTGCATCAATGCCTAATTCAGGAATTACACCACCACGGCGGCTGACTTTACGCTGTTGAGCATGGATCTGGTTAGATTTACGGTAGTCCAAGACACCCATGACGTTAAAGCCATTTTCATCCAGGTCACCAAAACCCCCGAAGATCGCAGCCTGTTGTTTCTCACCACCTGAATGTTCAGTTTCATGCAAGGCTCCGGTAACGCCTAAGCCATTGTATTCAGATTTGGTGATGAAGTTGATTACCCCCGCAATCGCATCTGCACCATAAACTGCAGAAGCACCATCACGTAAAATCTCAATACGGTCAATCATCGCCATAGGGATAATGTTTAAGTTGGTACTATCTGTACTGAATGCACTATAGGCAAGACGGCGGCCATTTAAAAGCACAAGCGTTTTGTCTGAGCCTAGACCACGTAAGTTGGCTGTAGAACCTGAAGTATTACTTGCACCTACGTTTTGAGCAGTAGAGAAACCAGCCTGGTTCGCGCTGACTTTTACTAAAGCTTCTTCAACAGTAGTTACACCCTGGTTCGCAAGATCTTCACCTTTAATGACGGTGATTGGTGAAGAACTTTGTGCAGCAACCCCCTTGATTGATGAACCCGTCACTGTCACTTTCTGAACTTTAGTTGGCTGTTCAGCAGATGCAGCTTCTTCGGCATGGGCCAGCGGCAGACACATCATACTTAAGCTGAGTGCGCTTAACTTGAGTAGTCTTTTGCTGACGGTTGGAGCCCCCATAGATCCGACCAATTTATTTTTTTTCATCGTAAATTTCACCCTTTTGTTATGTGAAGTAGTGCTGGGTTGATCTAAGCAAGGCGGATGCCAACTTATAAAATTTTATATTTTTATATTTTTAACTTATTGAAAAATATTGATTTAATTGAATGAGGTTTAAATTTATCGAGCGATACTGAAGAAAAATTAAGAAGTCTGTGTATCGAATCTGAAGAAAGAAGGAAGTGAGACCCCTGTCAAAGCAATAAATAAATATTTAATGAATAAGAAAGTAGTCCAAAAATGAGAGGGAAATTGAATAAAGTTTAATCATGGTGCATAATTTTTACATAAAATATACAATATTTTTTTAAAATAAATTATTTATAATACAATTACTTGTGTTTATTTATTGTTTACCTAAAGGTATACAATAGTGCAATAAGATGAAACAGGGTTGAGTTATTTTTGTGCGAAATGAACTTCAGTAAGAATTTTGAGGATAAAAATTTAATTAATGATTCATGGAAAATATTATGTTATTCATAATGTTTTAAATAATTAATAAAAATAAACTTTTTTCAGTTAAAAACAGGAAGAAATCCCTATTTTTTACAAGGATGGCATGAAATTCGCTTTGTTCAGTTTATTCCATCTGTCCAGCTTTGACCCATCCATTGAAGCAAATATGGGATGATGTATTTAAAACTTCCTATAGCAATAAAACTTCAAGATAAAGAATAGGTACAAATTTGAAATCAGCACTTTTTAGCATGACGATTTTGGCCTTGGCTATGAGCTCGGGGCAAACTGCCTGGGCAAAATCATCTGCACATCCGGATAAAGTCTTAAACCTGGCTTTCGAAGCACCTGATGATGGTTTTGATATGGTCAAAACCTATAATTTTTATAGTGGTAGCGTTGCTGAGGCCATTTTCGAGCCTTTGTTGCGTTATGACTATCTGGCCCGGCCTGCAATTTTGGCTCCGAATACCGCCGAGTCTTTACCCGTGGTTGAACAGGATGGCAAAATTTATACCTTTAAAATCAAGCCAGGAATTTATTTCAGTCCGGATCCAGCCTTTCAGGGCAAGAAGCGTGAACTGGTTGCCCGGGATTATATTTATTCCATGCAAAGGGTGATGGATCCGAAAAGCCATTCGCCTTCTTTTTCCTTTATCGAAGGCAAAATTCTTGGCGCAGATCAAGTTATCCAGCAGGCCAAAAAAACAGGCAAATTTAACTATGATGCTCCGATTGCCGGTTTAAAAGCCCTAGATAAATATACCTTACAAATTACCCTGACCCGTTCCGACCTGAACTTTCCTTACATTCTGGCCTATGTCGCTTTTGCTGGTACTGCACGCGAAGTCATCGAATATTATGGCGATCGGGTAGGTCAGCATCCAGTTGGAACAGGGGCATACCAGTTACATAAATATGTGCCGCGTAGCCGTATTGAATTAACTGCCAATCCAAATTATCGCGGTTTTGTCTGGAACTTTAAGGGGGATGGTTCAGAGTGGGATCAACGGATTGTCAAGGCCATGCAAGGCAAGCAGATGCCACAAATTGGCAAGGTCAAAATCAGTATTATTGAAGAAGAGCAATCACGCTGGCTGGCCTTAAAATCTGGACAATTAGACTATGACAAACTGACTGCAAGCGGTGCTGAACAGGCACTGGAAAATAAGCAGCTGAAAAGTGAATACAAGAAAAAAGGCATCCTGCATTATCCGAATAAAGAACCAGAAATCACCTATACCATCATGAACATGCGTGATCCAATGATTGGTGGGAACTCACTGGAAAAAGTAGCACTACGCCGTGCCATTGCTTTGTCCTATAACCAGAAAGAAGCCATCCAGCAGCTATACAAGGGCCATGCGGTTAAAGCTGAAATGATTCTTCCTGAAGGCGTAGGCGGATATAACCCGAATTATAGAAGCAGCATTGCCTACAACCCATTGCTTGCCAATAAACTGCTCGATCGCTTTGGCTACAAGAAAGGCGCCGACGGTTACCGCACCTTGCCTGATGGCAAACCATTGGTTTTGAAAATGAACTCGACTAGCTCAAGTTCTTCCGTCATTTCTGCGGAGCTATGGAAAAAGAACCTGGATGCAATCGGGGTAAAAGTTGAATTTAAAGTCAGTAATTTTGCCGACAATTTAAAAGAAGCCACCCAGTGCAAACACATGATGTGGGGTGGTGCCTGGATTGCGGATTATCCGGAAGGGGAAAACTTTGCCCAGTTGCTGTATGGCCCAAATGCCCAGCAAGGTAACCTGAGCTGCTATACCTCTAAAGCTTATGACGCGCTGTATCAAACCGCAATGAAGCTGCCACCTCAGCAACGTACTCCATATTATGAGCAGATGAACCGCCAGATGGAGGCCGATAATCCGTGGATTCTACACAATACCCGGGTACGTAACTGGCTGATTCACCCACAGGTACAGGGCTTTAAGGCACATCCGGTGACTAGAGCAGTTTGGCAATATCTGGATATTGAACCTGTTAAAAAATAACTTGAGAAGATTAAGAACCAGTATGAATGTGAATACAAACGCTTTAAAAAAGCTGGCCAGTGGGGTTTTAATAGCCAGTTTAATGATGGCAGGTGCTGCACCCACATGGGCTGCCAATCCCGCCAATCCGAATAAAGTCTTAAAAACGGTCTTTCCCGCGGCTGAAACCGGTTTTGATCCCGGTTATATCCATGACCGTTATTCTGCCAAGATTAACTCGGCGATTTTCGAAACCTTATATACCTATGATTATCTGGCCTCACCAGCGAAACTGGTGCCATTAACTGCGGTAGATATGCCTCAAGTCAGTGCAGACGGTTTGACTTATACGATTAAAGTTAAAAAGGGCATTTACTTTGCAGATGATCCGGTCTTTGGCGGTAAAAAACGTGAACTGACTGCCTATGACTATGCCTATTCTCTAAAGCGTCTCTTAGATCCAAAGCTTAATTCACCAAATAGCTGGTTGCTGGATGGCCGGATCAAAGGGCTGGAAGCTTGGACAGCCATGGCGAAAAAAAATGGCAAAGTCTATGAAAATCCATTTGAAGGCATTCAGACTCCAGACCGCTATACGCTGGTACTCAAGCTGAATAATCCGGATCAGAACTTTCCGATGTTGCTGGCACACGGTCCGGCTGCCGCAGTGGCACGCGAAGTCATTGAAAAGTACAAAGACAAAGCTGGCTGGGTGATGAGTAAGCCGGTCGGTACAGGGCCTTATGTACTTAGTCGCTGGACACCGGGATCACGCATTATCTTAAAGCCAAATCCGGCTTATCGTGGTTTTGTCTGGAATTATAAAGCCAATAGTGCAGGAGACCAGGCGATTGTCAGTGCGATGCAGGGCAAAAAAATGCCTCAAATCGGCACCATTGATGTGCGTATCATTGAAGAAGCACAATCACGGATGTTGTCATTTAAGAAAAATGAACTGGATCTGGTGGAAATCGACGGCGATCTGGTCGTGCAGGCATTGGATGGTGACAAGTTAAAACCTGAGCTGGTCAAGCAAGGCATCAAGCTTTCACGCATGTTGGAGCCATCGATTAACTACCATTACTGGAATATGCAAGACCCGGTGGTGGGTGGCTTTACGCCAGAAAAAATAGCCTTACGTCGTGCGATGGCAATGGCTTTTTCTGTTGAAAACATGATTAGCGTATTACTAAAAGGAGATGGCGCAAAACTGCACATGCCTATTCCGCCAGGAGTTGCAGGCTATTCACCCGCTTATAAAACCAGTACGCCATATTCGGTCAAGGCAGCCAACATGTTGCTGGATCGCTATAACTACAAGATCGGTGCGGATGGCTGGCGGAGAACTCCTGAAGGCAAACCTCTGGTGATTGAACTGATTACGGCCAATACCAGTCGTGGTCAGCAACAGGGCGAATTCTGGAAAAAGACCCTAGATAATATTCATATCAAACTGACCAGTAAGGCCATGCCATTTGCTGAAGGCATTAAGCTGGAAAAGCAATGTAAAACCATGTTTAAAAGCTCTGCATGGATTGCCGATTATCCGGATGCTGACAACTTCATGCAGCTGTTCTATGGCAAAAACGTCAATGTCACCAATAATGCCTGTTTCAAGCATGCGGAATATGACCGTTTATATGAACAGAGTCAGAGCATGCCACCGGGTCCTGAACGGGATCTGGTTTATCGCAAAATGACCCGTATTCTAGAGGTCAATATGCCAACCATGATGCTGTATAGCACCTACCGTAATGCATTAGCGCAACCTCATGTTGTTGGACACAAGTCCCATCCGATTCTGTCTACAGAATGGATGTATATCGATATTGATACTAAAAAGTAAGAAAAAGCTGGAGATGATGATGACATTAAAACACTTGAAATTTACCACACTCTGTCTGGCGATGATCGGGGGATCTCAAACCGTCATGGCAGAGACCCAAACCCAGCTTTTGCCTTTATTCAAGGCTGCAGAAATTCCGGCATTGTGCGATGCCAATCTGGATAAAATGCAAAAAGATATCCAGAAATTTGAAAGCCAGAAAATCAAAAATAAGGCTGAAGCCCGTCCTTATCTGGCAGCTTGGGATACATTGCAGGCATCGATCGGTGATTTTGTTTCGCCAATCGGTCTATATAGTAATGTTGATCCTGATCCAGCCTTGCGTCAGGCGGCAGATGACTGTGAACTGAAAATCAGTAAATACCTGACTTCCATGTATCAGAGTCCAAAACTGTATGCCCAGTTCAAGAAACTGAAAGCCACAGATCCGGTCGATGAAAAATTCCTGAAAGATATTCTGAATCAGTTTGAAAAAACGGGGGTACAACTCAGCGCAGAGAAACAGAAGCGTCTGAAGGAAATTATTGAAGAAAGTACCAAACTGGGGCAGGACTATTCCAAGAATGTACGTGATAATCCTGAAAAAGTTGAATTCACTGCTGCGGAACTGAAAGGTTTACCTGCGAGCTATATCGCCGGTCTAAAGAAAAATGAAAAGGGCAATTATCTGCTCGGCTTTGACTATCCGGAATATCAGCCATTTATGGAGCTGGCAGAGAGTGATGAAGCACGTAAACGCTATCAGACTGCCTATACCCGTCGTGGTACCGAGAAAAATCTCGAATACATGAAAAAGGCCATTGATCTGCGTTATGAACTGGCCCAGCTATTCGATAAAGACAGCTATGCTTATGTTGCCTTAAAAGATCGCATGGCCAAAACCCCAGAAGCAGTCAATAGTTTTCTGGATGAGGTTTATGCCAAAGTTGCACCATTAGAAAAGCAGGATGTTGAAGAATTACGTCAGTTCAAGGCAGAAACCTTAAAAATTCCGCTGGAAAAAGCAGAGATTGAGCGCTGGAGCCAAGGCTACTGGAGTGAAAAACTGCGTCAGGCTAAATACAAAGTGGATCAGGAAAAACTGCGTGATTATTTCCCGACTGAAGCGGCTCAAAAATGGTTATTTGCCGTATCTTCCGATTTATATGGAATTGAATTCAAGCCGGTAAAAGTCAAAGCCTGGCACGATGAAGTTGAATACTATGCCGTGCATGACAAAGCTACTGGTGAGTTTATGGGCGGACTATATGTTGATAAATACCCACGTGAAGGCAAATATGGCCACGCTGCAGTCTGGGGCGTTTATGGTGGTAGTCGTTTAAATCATCGCCGTCCGGTCTCTGTTTTGGTGACCAACTTCAACCGTAAAGGTCTGAACAGTAATGAGCTGGAAACTTTTGTACATGAAATGGGTCATGCGCTGCATGGAATTTTATCGAAGACTCGTTATACCGAGCAGTCAGGTACATCGGTAGAGCGTGACTTTGTTGAAGCACCTTCGCAAATGTATGAAGAGTGGGCGCGCCGTTTCGAGACTTTATCTAAAGTAGCGGATTACTGTGAACCTGCTTGTCCTCGTGTCGATGAAGCCATGACCGAGCGCTTAAAGAATGTGAAAAATTATGGTCGCGGCCTGCATTATGCCCGTCAGACTTTATATGCTCAGTACGACATGGCCCTGCACGGTAAAGATGCGAAAAGTATTGATCCATTAAAACTCTGGCAGGATATGGAAAGTAAAACTGCGTTGGGTTCTGTTCCAGGTCAGCAATTCCCGGGTCAGTTCGGACATTTGATGGGTGGCTATCAGGCGGGTTATTACAGCTATATGTGGTCTGAAGTGCTGGCACTCGATATGTTGTCTGCTTATGGTGATCATCTGATGGATCCGAAAGTCGGCATGCATTATCGTGAGACTGTACTGGCACAAGGCGGACAAAAACCGGGCGATCAGATGGTTAAAGATTTTCTGGGCCGCGAACCGGACAGCAAAGCTTTCTTTAATGAAATTTCAGGACATTAAGTCAAGGAAGGAAAGTGATGCTGGCATATATTATTCGAAGGATTTGGCAAATGATCCCCACCATGCTGGGGGTGATTCTGCTGATTTTCCTGTTATTTAACTGGGTCGGGGGAGATCCGGCCTATATCCTGGCCGGTAAAATGGCCAATGCTGAGCAGATTGAAAACATCCGTCAGCAGCTCGGGGTCGATCAGCCCTATTACGTACAACTGTGGATTTTTATCCAGCAGATTTTGACCTTTGATTATGGCGTGAGCTGGAGTACCGGAGAATCGGTATCACAGATTATTACTACCCGCTTGGGGCCGTCACTGACCATTCTGATTCCACTGACTATCCTGCAAACGATTGTTTCAATCATTCTGGCGCTCGGGGTAGCTTCAGTGCGTGGTTCGCTGACTGACCGCATGATCATGATGCTGTGTACCATCGGTATGTCGATCAGTATTCTGGTCTATATCATCGTATTCCAGTACGTCTTGGCTTATGAACTGAGCTGGTTCCCGGTACAGGGCTGGAGCGATAACTTTACTGAAAATTTATTCAAATATGCACTATTGCCAGTATTAATCATGCTGGTGGTGAGTATTGCACCGACTTTACGTCTCTACCGCAGTTTTGTTCTGGATGAAGTCAATCAGGATTATGTCCGTACCGCACGTGCCAAAGGTCTGGGCGAAAGCCGCATTCTGGGCGTGCACGTACTGCGCAATGCTTCGATTCCAATCATTACTGATGTCATGGCGGGACTTCCGGCTTTACTGATCGGTGCTTTCCTGATTGAACGTTTCTTCGGTATTCCTGGCATTGGCCGTGAAGTGATTATCGCAGTTGAACGTTCTGACTTTCCGGTAATTAAAGCGATTACGGTCTATGTTGCGGCTGCGACCATGTTATTTAACCTGATTGCCGATCTGATCTATAAATGGGTCGATCCACGTGTACAGTTGAAGTAGGTGAATTATGCTGAGTGCGATATTTAAAAAAGAGCAACATGCTTCAGCAGTGCCTGAGTCTGCTTCAACCGGATTATGGCAGCTGGCGTTGCGTCGTCTGAAACGTGACCGTATTGCGATGTTCTCTCTATTTGTGGTGCTGTTTTATCTGCTGATGCTTCTGCTTTCCATGACCGGTATGATTGCCAAGGACTGGAATAAAGAAGTAGCGGTGAGTTATGCACCTCCAAGTTTTATCTATACACCGTCTGTGCCTGGAGCGGCAGGTGAAGATCAAAGTACTGAATCTGCCGCAGTGCCAGTTAATCCAGTCGATCCTTTAAAAGATGTGATTGCCGAACTGGAAGCAGAAATTGCTGCTGAACAGGGTGTAGGTGCGATTGATTATTATGGTGTAGTTGATCCGCTGGCTGAAGATATGAAAGCCATTGATCAGGAATTAGGGGGTCAGTTACTGGATCAGAGCAGTGAATTAAAGCAAAGCCTGTTCTTTGGTGCGGATAAATGGGGTCAGGATGTATTACTAAAAACCATTAAAGGTGCAGAAACTTCGATCTTGGTTGGCCTGATTGCTGCGCTGGTTGCGGTGGTGATTGGTACTGTACTGGGTGCGATTGCTGGCTATTTCGGTGGCTGGGTCGATGATGTGCTGAACTGGTTCTATAATATTTTTACTTCGATTCCTTATCTGTTGCTGGTGTTAGCGATTGCAGCAGTACTGCAACAAAAAGGGATTTTATCGATTATCCTGATTTTGGGTCTGACTGGCTGGACCGGGGTGTTCCGTTTGGTTCGTGCTGAATATATGAAGCATACTGCGCGTGAATATGTACTGGCGGCTAAAGCCATTGGGGTAAGCAATATGCGCCGTATCTTCGTGCATATTTTCCCGAATGTCAGCCATATCGCTTTGGTTCAAATGTCCATTCTTGCAGTGGCCTTTATCAAGTCCGAAGTGATTCTGAGCTTCTTAGGCTTTGGCGTACCGATTGGGGTAGTGTCATGGGGTAGTATGCTGAATGAAGCACAAAGCGAGCTGATTTTAGGTAAATGGTGGCAGTTGACTGCGGCATCGGTGGCGATGGCGGTACTGGTGACAGCTTTCTCAATGTTTACTGATGCATTACGTGATGCATTAGATCCAAAACTGAAATAGGAGCGCAGCGATGTCTGAAATGAATCTAAGCACAGCACCCGCGTTACTTCGCGTAGACAACCTACGCGTCAGTTTTAAAGGTGAAAATAAACAGTATGTGGAAACGGTCAAAGGAATTTCATTTGAAATTCCGGCCAATACCACAGTGGCGTTAGTTGGCGAATCCGGAAGTGGTAAATCTGTGACTTCATTAGCAGTGATGGGACTATTAGCACCTGAGAACTCGAAGGTCGCTGAAGACAGTCAGATTCTGTTTGAAGGGCGTGATTTGCTAAAACTCAAGTCGAGTGAAATGCGTCAGATCTGTGGCAAAGAAATTGCCATGATCTTCCAGGAGCCAATGTCTTCATTGAATCCAGTATTTACCGTGGGGATGCAGATTTCGGAAATTCTACGTCTGCATTTGGGTATGAATAAAAAGCAGGCCCGTCAAAGAACACTGGAACTTTTGCAGGAAGTCGGTATTCCTTCTCCAGAAACTAAGATTGATGCTTATCCGAGTCAGTTGTCTGGTGGACAGCAGCAACGGGTCATGATTGCGATGGCAATTGCCTGTGAGCCGAAGCTCTTGATTGCCGATGAGCCAACGACAGCACTAGATGTGACTATCCAGAAACAGATTCTGGACCTGCTTGAATCCCTGCGTCAGCGCCGTCAAATGTCGATGTTATTCATCAGCCATGACTTAGCGGTAGTTGGTGAAATTGCGGATCAGGTCATTGTAATGCGTTATGGCGAGATTCGTGAGCAAGGTTCGGTGACAGAAGTCCTGAACAATCCTCAGGATATTTATACCCAAGCCTTGTTGCATTGCCGTCCACAGCTGTCGCACCGTCCTTTGCGTTTGCCGGTGATTAGCGACTTTATGAAACAGGATAGTCTGGCGCATGACCTGCATGCGAACGCTCCGCCACAAAAGGAACGTTCTCGTGGTCTAAAAGGTAATGAAGAGATCATTCTCGATGTACGTGATCTGAAAAAATCCTTCTATAGCCGTAAAGGCCTATTTGGCAAAGATGAATTTCAGGCCGTGAAAGGGGTGTCTTTTCAGCTGGCTAAAGGCAAAACCTTAGGGCTGGTTGGTGAATCAGGTTCTGGTAAAACCACGATTGGTTTGCTTTTGATGCGTCTACAGCAGGCCACAGGCGGCAAGGCGCTGTTTCAGGGCAAAGATATCTTGTCGATGACGGAAAAAGAGTTTACGGCCTATCAACGTAAAATCCAGATCATTTTCCAGAATCCGTATGCTTCGCTGAATCCGCGTTTTACCGTGGGACAAATCCTGATGGAGCCGATGCAGATTCATCATATCGGTAAAGATGACGCAGAACGTAAACAGATGGCACTCGATTTACTGGAAAGGGTCAGCTTACCGGCTCAGGCCTTCTATCGTTATCCACATGAGTTTTCAGGTGGTCAGCGTCAGCGGATCGCGATTGCACGTTGTCTAACTTTAAAGCCTGAGATTCTGATCTGTGATGAATCGGTGTCAGCACTGGATGTATCCGTACAGGCACAGGTGTTGAATCTATTGCAGGATTTGCAGGATGAATTTGGTCTGAGTTATATCTTTATTTCACACGATTTATCAGTGGTGAAATATATTTCTGATCAGATCATGGTGCTAAATCATGGTGATTTGGTGGAAATTGCCAACTCAGATGATCTGTATCAATCTCCACAACACGACTATACCAAGCGTTTGTTAAGTGCGATTCCACAGGGTATTCCGCAGTAACTTGCTAAAGTACGAAGTAAAAAATGTCCACATTGCTGGGCATTTTTTATGACGGGAATTCACTTTCAGGAAATAGGAAGGAGATACTCACCTTTTATATCGGGTTCTATTGAGAAGACCAGGGATAGATAAAATTGAGTCATTATTATTGTTCTTGCAAAAAAAAGAGCCACCGAAGTGACTCTCTCTTATTCAAAGCTTAGAACTTTTTAAAGCCTTTATTCGCACCATATAAACCGCGTGGTGCATTGCCTTCACGATTTTCGCGGCGACCAAACTGGTTGTCTTCACGGTTGTCACGACGTGCAAACTGGGTGCCATTCTGGTTTTCACGACGACCAAAGCCCTGATCATCGCGACGTTCACGGCTGTTGTATTGCGGCTGCTGCTCATCGGTATCACGGCGTTGCTGACGCAGGTAACCACCACGGCGCGCTGCCATCGGTTTTTCCTGCATACGTTCATTACGACGTTTCGCCATGCCGAATAAGCCGGTACCTTGACGCGGTTTCAGCTCAACTGATTTGGTCAGGTTGTCGATATCCTGTTTATCCAGTTCAATCCAGCGACCTGTACGAAGTTCACGTGGCAGAATCACGGTACCGTAACGGGTACGTAGCAAGCGGCTGACTTTCAGGCCTTGTGATTCAAAGATACGACGAACCTCACGGTTACGACCTTCTTTCACGACAACTTGATACCAACGGTTGATCCCGTCACCACCCAGTTCAGAGAATGATTCAAACTTCGCAGGACCATCATCTAGCACCACGCCTTTCAGCATGTTGTTTTTCAGTTGTGGAGTTACTTCACCCATGACACGAACCGCATATTCACGTTCGATTTCATTGGATGGGTGCATTAAACGATTTGCCAGTTCACCGTCATTTGTGAACAGTAACAGACCGGTCGAGTTAATATCCAGACGGCCGACCATTACCCAGCGATCGCCTTGAATTGATGGCAGGTTGTCAAATACTGTTGGACGCTGTTCAGGATCATTACGTGAACAGATTTCGCCTTCTGGCTTATAGTAAATCAGTACACGACGACGGATTTCGTCTTCGATTTGGAACTGCACTTTACGACCATCGATGCGAAGCTCATCACCTGGTTCGATTCGTTCACCCACTTGGGCAATCTGCCCATTCACACTCACACGACCTGCGGCAATGACTTCTTCCATATAACGGCGAGAACCCAAACCAACACGTGCAAGCACCTTTTGCAACTTTTCACTCATGACAGCATAACCTTAGAAATAATTATTCAACAGTTCACCTATTTATGACTTCGGTGCATTCGCATCGAGCGCCATAAAAGCTTCCTTGGCATCCTGCAGGGGAGGCAATTGGCCTAAAGAATTTAAGCCAAATGCATTTAAAAATTGTGGCGTTGTCACTAACAACGCAGGTCTTCCAGGGAGTTCACGAAAGCCGGATTCTTTAATCCAGTTCCAGTCAAATAGCGTACGCAAAATCTGACTGTTATTCGTGACACCACGAATTTGTTCAATATCAGCTCGGGTCACTGGCTGATGATAAGCAATCACCGCAAGCATCTCCAGTAATGAAGGTGACAGGCGTGTCGGTCGCTCAGGCCAGGTCTGTGCAATAATATTACGATATTTTACACGCACTTGAAAACGGTAACCTTGCACAGTTTCAACCAGTTCAATAGAACGGCCATGCATCAGCATGGAAAGTTGCTGTAAATACTGGCGCAGCTCCTGCTTACTATAGCGATCCTGAAATGCTTCTTTCAGTCGAGCTAAGGAAACCGGGGAATCACTGGCAAAAATAATCGCTTCCAGCTGCATCAGAATTTCATGCAGATTATCTTCCGCAGACAAGGAGGTATTGTGTTCTGTGGTCATGCGTGTGCTCCTTGAATTGCGAGCGGTGCCTCAATGCCTGAGGCAATAATTTGAATTTTTTGCTGGCGGGTAAGTTCTAGTACGGCCATAAAGGTCACGACTACACCCATGCGTCCCTGACTTGGCTTGAGTAAATGATCAAAAGACAAGACTTCACCGGATTCCAGACAGCTTTCAATATAGGCAATCCGTTCTTCCAGTAATACCGGTTCCTGTTGTACTTGATGAATGGCCGGTTCAGGGCGGTTAAAGACACAAAGCAAGGCATCACGCAGCAGATCAGCACTATGACCTTCATTCGGCTGGATAAACTCGCCTAAGTGAACATTGGTCTGAAAGGTATCACGTTCCAGAATCGTCATCTGACCCAGACGTTCCGCAGCTTGCTTAATCCGTAAATAATTTTCCAGACGCTCAATCAGATCCTGTTTCGGATCCTGTTCAACCGCAGCCACGCTTTTCGGTTTAGGCAGCAATAAACGGGATTTGAGATCGGCCAGTAAAGCAGCCATCACCATATAATCCGCGGTTAGCTCAATATTCAGGGATTTCATCGCATCCATATAGGACAGATATTGGGAGGCAATCGGCGCGATATCAACCTGTAACAGGTCAAAACCATTTTTCTGGATCAGGTAGATTAAAAAGTCGAGGGGGCCTTCAAAATGTTCTAACAGAATTTCAAACGCTGCTGGAGGAATATACAGATCCTCTGGAATCGTATTTTGCCATTCATCCAGAACCCGGATGTTTGGAGCAGATTCCATAGCGTTATGGGGCATTTGAGTCATTACAATTATAAGCCACGCGAATTTTCAAAGGCATGAAATGGCTTATTCCCCGAGCTCTTGTCAGGAGAAAAAGCACATAATTTAGTAGTTGGCATTGTACTGGAAAATTGTCGTTAAATAAAATAGATATGCATTCAAAAGCAAAAAAACTATATTTATTTTAGGAGAAATTTTATTTTTTTAATTGGGTAAAACGCACAAGTCTGATATTAAACAGTATATTAGCTAAAATTAAATACAATATAGTCTGGGTGGCTTAAGAAACTGTAACTTCATATAGAGAATTTTTAAAAGATTCTCAGCTCCTATTAAATAGTGACTGAGTTTAAACTCATCAGGAAATATGTGATAAAAATAAGAAAAAACAGTTATCTATCGCCTAAAAAATAAACTAATGTAGCCAAAAAAATATTGATAAATAACAACCATAGATCAGGTTAATTATAAAAATGCCAATCATACTTGTGTTAATCGGCGTCATCGGCTTAGGAGTATTCTGGGGCTATCCTCAATATCAGCTTATGCAGCTTGAAAATGAAATGCGTACCAATCTGAAGTCTGGCGGCTTTTCCAGCTTTGTTGAGCAGGCCAAACCAGTGATGCAGGCCATGAAACTGGATTTTAGCGTACTGGATCAATATCCCCATATTCGTTTCTATATGCGTAATACACTTTATACGGGTAAAGATTTACCCGACGGTGTTACTGCAATGGTCAAAACCATGAGCTGTAATTCTATTGATTCTTTTAGGACTATGGAATCCACAGCCCGGACTGCGTTATTGAATGTGCTTGAAGAGGATCAAATCACTTTTCATGTTTCAGTCAAAAACAGGTTTGGTGCTGAACTGGCAACTCATCAGCAAAAACTGTCGGAATGTCCAAACTTCTTGCAGTTAAAACATTATAAAGAAGGTGATCCGTTACCCCCAATGCCAAGTTTGAATAATCAGGTTCCTTCGGTTGCACCAGCGGTCAGTACATCTACTCAGGAGCGTGCAGCGAGCTATTAAATCTTGGCATGCGTGATAAGGTTATTTTAATTCTGCTCTCGCAATACATATTCGATGATACGTTGGCAGGTAGCTGCCAGACAAACATTGCTTGTTGAATAAACTTGTAGAAGTTTTCTTGCCATCGCGATCTCAAGAAAGTATGCGTATTCAATATTGTTGATATTCAGATTTAATTCTGGCTTGGAATTTTTATCGATAGATATTGCCTTGGATTCCAGTGTCCAAGGCAATTCGGCATAGATCAGATGATCGGCAGGAAATTCATTCAGGTTCAGGAGGATATAAAACAAATCCATTTTATTTTCTTCTGAGACTTCATTAGAAGCAGCTTTATTTATTCAAAAGCACTGACATCACCAACACCACGACGGATCACTTCAGGCTGATCTCCTGATAAATCTACAATAGAAGTCGTACTTAATGTGCCTAGACCACTGTCGATAAACACATCAATACGCTTACCGAGTTGCATCTCAATGTCATAAGGATCATCTAAAGGATCCGTCTGGTCTGGTAGGATGAGTGTTGAAGTTAGCAGCGGTTCACCGAGTTCTTTCAGCAGCATCTGGCACACAGGATTGGTCGGGATACGTAAACCAATAGTTTTTTTCTTCGGATGCATTAAACGTTTAGGCACTTCGCTGGTTGCCGGAAGAATAAACGTGGTCACAGCAGGTGTATTATTTTTCAGCAAACGATAGACAGCATTGTCGACTTTGGCATAAGTCGCAAGATCGGATAAGTCACAGCAGATAATGGCATATTGGTGCTTTGGGCCTAGACCACGAATCTGCGCGATTCGCTCCATCGCATGTTTATTCCCAATCTGGCAGCCAATCGCATAGGCTGCATCGGTCGGATAAACTATAACATCACCGGCACGAATACGTTCTACCGCCTGACTGATCAGACGAGCTTGCGGATTATCCGGGTGTACACGTAAATGCAGCATAAATATTCCTCCCAACCTGCCTTAAACTTATTATGAAATGCCTTTGTATAAAGTAACAATAACAAACAGGTAGATTTGTGTAATTTAATCAAGCATTTCACGTTGAAATTCATCAGATTGTAAACTTTTGCCCGCACGGATGCAGACACAGATACAATCAATGAAGCGTTTGGCATCACGTGGCAGTTTGGCTTCACCACTAAAATAGCGTTGCACCTGGGTATAGACATTATCTTTAAAGCTGGAACCATCGCCACCATCACCGGTTAAATTATCCAGAGACACACGGAACTTACGGCCAAATGCTTTGGAGAACATCCATTCAATCGCTTGTGGCTTGATTTCGACCTGCTCAAATAATGCCTGCTGTTCCTTGGTGCGGCCATCTGGCGCATACCAGTAGCCCAGATCTGGCAGCAGACGGCGCTTGTCACCGGCAATAGTCCAGTGACTGATTTCATGCAGAGCACTATTAAAGAAGCCATGCGCAAACTGGATCCGGGCAGGGCTATCTTTTGTTGCCGGGAAATACTCCGGTTCAAAATCACCACGGACTAAAGTGACATTTAGGTGGGAAAACCAGTGATTAAAGTGTAAGATGAGCCAATCAACCTGTTCCGCTTCTGAGGATAAATTCGCCCACGGTAAGCGTTGCACTTGCTGTAGTGAGCTGTCAGAATCGGAGGTTGAAAGTGTGCTAACGAGTGATGAAACATTCACTTCTGTTTGCGGCTGCAACAGATGCATGACTGAAATTACCCAATTGGTCTGTCTAAAAATAAGTACAAAATTGTATCTTAATCTTTGACAGAGTTCTGATGAATTTGTAGAATTGCCGCCTTAATTATGTCAGCAAATACCTTTCCGGCACAGATTGAGCCGTTTAAATGGGCTGAACAGGGCTTTGTATGGTCAGGAAACCTGCCATTATCTCGCTTTGTTCGTATTGCTCGTGAAGCTGTTGGATCAATTGATGATCAATTGATTAACATAGACTGTAAGCTATCAATGGATGCCTATCATCGCATTGCATGGTTGGATGGTCATGTTGAAACGAAAGTTCCAATGGAATGCCAGCGTTGTCTGGAGACTGTTGAAATCGAACTCGTTTCAGATTTTCATCTAGCTCTTGTGGATGATGAGTCACTGATAGAGCGCTTGGATGAGGATGCTGATTTCATCGTCTTAGGTGAAAGTGAAGCAACGACGAAAGGTTCATATGATGCACCTGCCACCGCTGACTTGCTCGCACTGATAGAAGATGAATTGTTATTGTTGATGCCGCTGTCTCCTAAGCATGATGTTTGTGAGCATAAGCATCAACCTGCCGCAGAAGAAGTTGTTGAAGAAAAACGGGATAATCCGTTTGAAGTTTTGGCAGCTTTGAAGGGTAAACTTAACTAATTTTTGTGTTATACTCATGCGTATAAGACAATCGAATTTGTTCTGATCCATTTTTTCGATATTTGTAAGGAGCCATCATGGCCGTTCAGCAAAACCGTAAAAGTCGCTCTCGCCGTGACATGCGCCGTTCACATGACGCTTTAACTGAGAATGCATTAACTGTAGACCAAACTACTGGTGAAACTCATCGTCGTCACCACGTATCTAAAGATGGTATCTACCGTGGTCGTCAATTATTCGCTAAAGCATCTGCTGAATAATTGATGATGTATTAAGCGTTAAAGCTTAGTAGAAAAAATGGGAGCGTTAAGCTCCCTTTTTTTATGCTTGATTTTATACATAGGTTTTGCGGTCATCATGTGAAGTCGCGGTTTTTGTTGTATTTGGCAATTACCCAAGCCAAAATTACGTGTTAAATTGCGCTCCACAATGGGTAAGGTGATCTGATCGGCCAACTTTTAGGTCTAAGAAAAGATTCGCACCTCTTGAATGAAAGGATTTTATTTATGTCTGCTAAACAACTCGAACAAGCAGCTCAAGCAACTAAAACTGCATTTGTGTTCCCAGGTCAGGGTTCGCAAAAAGTCGGCATGCTCGCTGAACTTGCAGAACAGTTTAGTGGTATCCGCGATACATTTGCTGAAGCATCTGAAGCGGTGGGTTTTGATCTGTGGCAGATTGCACAGACGGGTGAAGGTCTGGATCAAACCGAATTTACTCAACCGGTACTATTAACAGCATCAATCGCTTTATGGCGTGTATGGTTAGAGCTGGGTGGAGTAGCACCAAAATATATGGCGGGCCATTCACTCGGTGAATACAGCGCGTTAGTTGCAGCGGGTGCTTTAAGTCTGGGTGATGCAGTCAAGCTGGTGAACCTGCGTGGTAAGTTGATGCAAACTGCTGTACCTCAAGGCGTAGGTGCAATGGCAGCGATTCTGGGTCTGGATGATGCCAAAGTGATCGAGCTTTGTGCACAAGCAACAGCAGCAGGTGAAGGTTCAGTTGAAGCAGCCAACTATAATGCTCAGGGGCAAGTCGTAGTTGCTGGTAATAAAGAACGTGTAGAAGCCGTGATGGCACTGGCCAAAGAAAATGGCGGTAAAGCGATTGCACTACCAGTTTCAGTTCCTTCACATTGTTCACTGATGAAACCTGCCGCTGAGCAGTTCGCAACAGCTTTGGAACAAACTGCCATTGAGATGCCACGCATACCTGTATTACAAAATGTAGGCGCAAAAGCAGCTGCGGACGTGACTGAACTTCGTCAGGCTTTGACTGAGCAGCTGTATGAGTCAGTGCAATGGACTAAAACACTACAATTCCTTCAAGATGAAGGCGTTGAGTACATTGTAGAATGTGGCCCAGGTAATGTACTGGCCAATATGGCAAAACGTTTACCGAATATCGAAAAAGCACTTCCATTAGATACTCAATCTCGTCTGGAAGATGCGTTGAACACCGTATTGGTGGCAGAAGGGAAAATTGCATGACACAGGAACGTAAAGTTGCCTTGGTGACAGGTGCAAGCCGCGGCATTGGTGCTGCAATTGCACAACAATTAATTCAAGACGGTTATTTTGTCGTAGGTACTGCGACTTCTGAAGCGGGTGCAGAGAAACTTAATGCACAATTTGCTGAAAATGGTGCCGGTAAAGTTCTAGATGTACGTGATGGTGCTGCGATTGATGCACTGGTCAGCGATATTGAGCAAAACTATGGCCCTGTGCTGGTACTGGTGAATAATGCCGGTATTACCAAAGACAACCTGTTATTACGCATGTCGGAAGACGACTGGGATGATATTTTAAACATCCATCTGAAAGCCGTTTATCGTTTATCTAAACGTGTGCTGAAAGGTATGACTAAGGCACGTTTCGGCCGTATCATCAATATCAGTTCTGTGGTGGCGCATTTTGCTAACCCAGGTCAGGCGAACTATTCAGCTGCCAAAGCAGGTATTGAGGCGTTTGGTCGCAGTCTGGCTAAAGAAATGGGTAGTCGTCAGATTACAGTCAATGCTGTTGCACCAGGCTTTATCGCGACTGAAATGACTGAACAGTTAAGTGAAGAAATTCGCAAGAAAATGAGTGATCAAGTGGCTTTAAACCGTTTAGGTGACCCACAAGATATCGCGAATGCCGTAAGTTTCCTGGCATCGGACAAAGCCAGTTACATTACAGGTACAGTCATTCACGTTAATGGTGGTTTATACATGAGCTAAACGGCACATGTATTAACTTTCCAAATTTTATAGATTCAATTAAACTAACGGCATTAAAAACGCCACAAGCAATGAGGAGAATTCCTGTGAGCGATATCGAACAACGCGTTAAACAAGCGGTTGCAGAACAACTTGGTATCAAAGTCGAAGAGATTAAAAACGAAGCATCTTTCATGGATGACTTAGGTGCTGACTCTCTAGACCTAGTTGAACTTGTTATGTCTTTCGAAAATGACTTCGACATCACTATTCCTGATGAAGATTCTAACGAAATCACGACTGTTCAATCTGCTATTGACTATGTTACTAAAAAACTTGGTTAATGCTGATTTTCAGCTTTGCTGAACCTAAAGACCACCGCAAGGTGGTTTTTTTGTGCCTGTAGAATAGATATAGGGTGATTTTACAATCGATAACCTTTTGCTTACCAATGACTAACTTTGTATCTGCTGCTTTCCTTGTACAAATAAGAATGATCTGATGAATAACAAGAATGGAGTCCACTATGGGTCTTTTTGATTTTGTAAAAGGCATTGGTAAAAAGAACACTGCAGCTGCGGAGCCACAACAAACACCGGCAGCAACTCAACAGGCACCTGCCGCTGCATCTAAAGCAGCATCGGCTGAACCTTCTGCACAGGAAATAGCGAACAAATTATTAGGCCATGTTAAAAGCCTAGGACTGCCAATTACAGGATTGTCGATCAGCTATAACTCAACCTCAGATCTGGCAACCGTACGCGGACAGGTACAAAGTCAGGCGGATCGTGAAAAGATTATTTTAGCAGTAGGAAATGTTGATCATGTCGCTAAAGTGGATGACCAGCTGACTGTGGCGAATCCGGAACCTGAAAGTAAGTTCTATACGGTTAAATCGGGTGATACCTTATCTAAAATTTCGAAAGAGTTTTATGGTGATGCCAATCAGTACAATAAGATTTTCGAGGCAAATCGCCCTTTACTGAAAAATGCCGATGATATTTTCCCGGGGCAAGTACTACGTATTCCTGCCTAGTCTTAGATAATCATCCATATAAATAATAAAATTTTACTTTAAACTTATCTAATTCAGATAAACGGTTCACAACAAAGCCCCTTATGGGGTTTTGTTGTGTCTACAAATTGAACCCTTGTCAGAATTAGATTCCTACATCCAGATATGAACTTTCCTTTACTTCTTCCATCACTACATAACTATGTGAGGAAGCAGAAGAGGGGAGCTTTTTTAATAAATCCCCAAGCAGACGCCGGTAAGCACTCATTTCCTTTAGGCGGGCTTTCACCAGATAATCAAAATCTCCCGAGATGAGATGACATTCCAGCACTTCAGGAATTTCGCTTAAGTCACGCGCGACCTGTTCAAATACATCACCGGATTTGGCAGAAAGTTTGATTTCCAGAAACACTAACAGGTTCTTTTCCAGCTTTTCCGGATTGAGTCGGGCATGATAACCCATGATGATTCCATCGCGTTCTAGCCGCTTGACCCGCTCGGAACAAGGCGTGGTAGAGAGGTTGACCCGGGAAGCGAGTTCACTGATTGCAATGCGTCCATCGCGCTGCAGGATATCTAAAATCATGCGATCAATGCGGTCTAATTTGCGCATCTATTATTCCCTTAATTTTTAAAAATGACGCGAAGAATCTAGTGAATTTGCTGAATATATCAGTTTAAAACAGTGAAATTCACTATTGATCCAAAAATATACTGGTGAAATAAACTATAAATGTCATTGAGGGTAATGTCATGCGCGTAATTGTATTGGGTGGTGGTGTCATTGGTGTAACAAGTGCCTACTATCTTGCGCAGCAGGGAGCAGAAGTGACTGTCCTTGACCGTCAGGCAGGTCCGGCTGAAGAAACCAGTTTTGGTAATGCGGGCCAGATTTCTCCTGGTTATTCGACACCATGGGCAGCACCTGGCATTCCATTTAAAGCAGTGAAATGGATGTTCCAGCATCATGCACCATTGGCGATTAATGTTGATGGTAGTCTGTGGCAGTTACAGTGGATGGCCCAGATGCTGAAAAACTGTAATGCTCAACATTATGCAGTGAATAAAGAACGTATGGTGCGGGTCGCCGAATATAGCCGTGACTGTTTACGTAATCTACGTCGTGATATCGGCATTTCTTATGAAAACCGTTCTAAGGGAACCTTGCAGATTTTCCGTAAGGAAGCACAGCTCGACGCAGTGCAACGTGATATCGAAGTGCTGAAAGAAACCGGCGTGGATTTTGAGTTGCTGGATCGTGAGCAGCTAGCCAAAGTTGAACCGGCACTGGCAGAAGCTAAAGATAAACTAGTAGGTGGTTTGCATCTGCCAAATGATGAAACCGGTGATTGCTACCTGTTTACCAATGCACTGGCCAATTACGCCAAAGGCATGGGCGTACAATTCAAGTTTAACCAGCAGGTTGAAAAACTGCTGTTTGAAGGTGACCAGATCAAAGGTGTACTGGTCAATGGTCAGGTATTGACCGCAGATAAATATGTGCTGGCTTTTGGCAGCTATTCCCGTGATTTCCTGAAGCCGCTACATCTGGATCTGCCGGTGTATCCAGTCAAAGGTTATTCATTGACCATTCCAATTGTGGATCAGACTCATGCACCACAATCGACTGTGCTGGATGAAACTTACAAGATTGCATTGACTCGTTTTGATCAGCGGATCCGTGTCGGTGGTATGGCAGAGTTGACAGGCTTTAATTTGGGCTTGAACGAAGATCGCCGTGCAACCTTGGAAATGGTCACTCGTGACCTGTTCCCGGGTGGTGACATGGCGCAGGCCAGTTTCTGGACCGGCTTACGTCCAATGACTCCAGATAGCACACCAATTATTGGACCGACACGCTTTAACAATCTGTTCCTGAATACCGGACACGGTACGCTAGGCTGGACCATGGCATGTGGCTCAGGAAAGCTGATCAGTGATTTGGTACTGGGTCAAGCACCTGAAATTAGTACTGAAGGCTTGTCGCTGAATCGTTATCAGCAGGTTGCTTAAGCTTTTAAGGATTATCAGTTTCAGGGAAGAAATTTATGCCACGTCCAATACGCGCGGTGATTCATCAACAGGCATTGCAACATAACCTGCAAGTTGCACGTTCCTGCGCACCTCAAAGCCAGGTCTTTGCAATCGTCAAAGCTGATGCTTATGGGCATGGTATTGAGCGGGTTTATGCCGCATTAAAAAGTGCCGATGGTTTTGCCTTTCTGGATCTTATTGAAGGAAAGCGTTTGCGTGCCTTAGGCTGTGACAAACCATTATTGTTGCTGGAAGGCATTTTTGGCCTTGAAGATTTATTCGACTGCGCCAAGTATGAGATAAGTTTTGCAATTCATGCCCAGCATCAACTGGAATGGTTAAAAACCTTTGTCCAATTACAACCAGACGTACAGTTTGATGTCTTTTTAAAAATGAATAGCGGAATGAACCGGCTCGGTTTTTTACCTGAGCAGTATCGTGTCGCTTTTCAGGAATTAAAAAATATTAAGCAAGTATGCTCCATCAGTCATATGACACATTTTTCCGATGCGGATGGCATGCGCCTTGGACAGGAAGGTATTGAACATCAACAGCTGGTCTTTACCGAAACCATTCAAAATCTGCCGGGCAAAACTTCACTCAGTAATAGTGCTGCCATTCTGCGTCATCATCAGCATATACAGTCAGACATTGTACGTAGCGGCATCATGCTTTACGGCAGCTCACCTGACTATCCTACCCATACGATTGATCACTGGAACTTAAAACCGACCATGAGTCTGCGTAGCGAACTGATCGCGATTCAGCAGGTTCGGGCAGGAGACAGCATTGGTTATGGCTCTACTTTTATAGTTGAGCAAGATATGCAGATTGGAATTGTGGCCTGTGGTTATGCGGATGGTTATCAGCGAATCACACAAACTGGAACACCAGTTTTGGTAGATGGGATTCGAACCCAAACGATCGGTCGCATCAGTATGGATATGCTGGCGGTTGATCTAGCTTCTGTCCCGGATGCGCAGATTGGTAGCGAAGTTGTGCTGTGGGGACAATCCATACACGGCACAGTATTGCCGATTGATGAAGTGGCCGCGGGTTCGGGTACGGTTGGCTATGAGCTGATGTGTGCCATCACCCAACGTGTGCCTATGCACATTGAAAGCTAAAGATTAAACAAATATTAGAAATAAGAGAGGATAAAATTATGACGGAACATGCAGATATTCAGCGTTTGAACAGCAATCAGGTCATGAGTGCTGTCACCATTCATAATCAAACCGTGTATTTATCAGGGCAGGTGCCAGACAGCACCAGTCTGGATATTCGTGGTCAAACGCGTGAAGTGCTCTTGAAGATTGATCAACTCCTTAAACTGGCAGGTACAGACAAAAGCCGTCTGTTATCTGCACAGCTCTTTGTTAAAAACCTGGAAGACTTTCAAACCGTCAATGCACTCTGGATTGAATGGCTCGAGGGATATGGCACACCAGCACGCGCAACCATTCAGGCGGATCTGGTAAATCCCGCCTGGTTAATTGAAATTGCAGTGATTGCAGCCCTCCCTTAAGTTGCTTCAGATTTTTATATCTCCCAACTTGATTTTGTAAGCACATCAGGCCTGATCATTTAATTCATTAAATGAAACTGTATCTGCAATCAGGATTTCAGGAAGAAATCCGATCAGATGAGCGAGGGCCTGATGGGAAAAAGGAACCGAATATGAATACAGCCTCCTCCAAAGATGATGCATCATCATCTCCCCATGAATTACAGCGTAAGCTCTCTAATCGCCATTTGCAGTTAATTGCCATTGGTGGTGCCATTGGTACAGGCCTGTTTATGGGTTCTGGTAAAACGATTGCACTGGCAGGGCCTTCAATCTTATTTATCTACATGATTATTGGAGCCATGTTCTTTTTCCTAATGCGTGCATTAGGGGAAATTTTACTGTCCAATCTGCACTACAAATCCTTCATTGATATGGCGCATGACCTGATTGGTCCGGGGGCTGGCTATTATATTGGCTGGTCGTACTGGCTGGGCTGGATTCTGGTCGGTATTGCCGACTTAGCGGCAATTATCAATTATCTGAATTTCTGGCTGCCACCCGATATGGCTTTTACACCCATGGGGCAGGCCATGATCAGTGCTGGCTGTGTACTGCTGGTACTGGGAATTAACCTGCTGACCGTTAAGCTGTTTGGTGAAATCGAGTTCTGGTTTGCACTGATTAAAATTCTGGCGATTTTAGGCCTGATTGCGATTGGTGGATATATGATCTTCAGCGACTTCCAGGCACCAGGTGGATCGGCTGCCAGCCTGACCAATGTCTGGGCCTATGATGGTATGTTCCCTAAGGGCACAATGGGCTTTCTGGCTGGCTTCCAGATTGCGATGTTTGCTTTCGTCGGTGTAGAACTGCTGGGTACGATGGCGGCTGAAACCAAGGATCCTGAAAAGAACTTGCCTAAAGCAGTGAATGCGATTCCTACACGGATCATCCTGTTCTATGTGTTGTCTCTGCTGGTCATTATGTCTGTAACACCGTGGGTAGAAATTCCTGCTGATCAAAGTCCTTTTGTAACACTGTTTCTGCATGCGGGTATTCCGGTGTCAGCCATTATCATGAATCTGGTGGTACTGTCTTCTGTGATGTCCTCCATGAATAGTGGCGTGTTCTCTACCAGCCGGATGCTGTTTGGTTTGGCACGTGATGGTCAGGCACCTCAGGCTTTGGCTGAGCTTTCAAGTCGTGCAGTTCCGGCTAAAGGTCTGTTATTTTCCTGTGCCTTTATTATGGCAGGTGCGGCTTTCCAGTATTTTGTGCCGAACACGATGGAAGCCTTTACGCTGGCCAGTTCACTCTGTGTGATTCTGTTTATCAGTATCTGGGGGCTGATTATGGTGTGTTATATCCGTTACCGTAAACAGCAACCTGAAAAACATGCCACTTCGACCTTCAAGATGCCGGGCGGAATCTGGATGTCCTATCTGGTGCTGATCTTCTTGTTCTTTGCCTTGGTTATTTTAAGTCTCGAAGTAGATACCATGAAAGCACTGATGATTAGTCCGCTGTGGTTAGTAATTCTGTTCGCCACCTATCACACTTTGTATAAACCACGTCTTCGTAAACGTCAGCAACTTCTCTCCGGAGAATAAAGTACAGACATAAAAAATCCCCGATCAATCGGGGATTTTTTTATTGTAAGCAGAATAATTTGTGAATCATCCTTCCTCTATTTTCTAAAAAAGCCAAATCATCATTCAGATAATTAAAGTTGAGGAACACAGCGCTGATAAAATTTACTTTGATTGGATGTATATTCGAAATAAATTAAACAGGTATAAATACATAGAATAAATAATGCAAGCCTTGCTACTGGCGAAACAAACAAAGATGATAAAAGGATGATGAGCAAACACGGGATTATCCATACCAATACACGTTTCTTTTTTTGTTTTACAACGACTTGAATTTCCTGATTTGACATTGGTTTAGTCTGATTTTTCCACAATTCGATTTTTATTGGCTCATTGCTAAACTTAAGTTGTCGGTATTCACTATAAGCGGGCTGTAAGGCATCATGCTTCATAAAAAAATCCGAATATGAGGCAAAAATATAATTTTCGATCTGCTCTAAACTTGGTGATGCTGTGCTAACACTAAAATCCTGATTCAAATCTTGAAAGACAAGCTGAAAATTTCCAGCGTATTCATTGCGGATAAAATGAATCGATAACATGGATTCTGGATAAAAATAACTTGGGTGCAGTAGATAATTTTCATGCCGTTGCCACAGTGGGTGTTTGTGGAAATTATGGGTGAAAATTGGCAATTCGTCAGGGTTGGGATGATAAGCACGTATTTGTAAAATAAGAGCTAAATCAGGTGTAAGGCACACTTCAACTGATTGACCTACAAGTTGTTTAGGTTTAACTTCTATGGGTTGTAAAATTAAGAAATCGGGATAGCGAATATTAAAAGTCTTTTTATGGGTTTCATTTTTTAAATCATAAAATTTAAGTTCAATATTAAGCTGCTTTAATTTGGGATCATATTTTGAAACTTTGGTGATCTTGCCAAATGTCTTGAGGTATTGGTCGGAATATTGTTTTCGTGTTTTTCGAGCATATAGCCATAGATACAAACCCTCTATTTCATTTAATGTAAACAGCCCAAGAAAAAGTACAGAAATAGTCAGTTGTGGATTATTAGAATTCCATACAAGATAAATCGCGCCAATAGCAAAAATCCAATGAAAGCGAGCTTTTATTTTTTGATGAAGCTTAAGCTTTGGGCCATGCAATTTTTTAAAGTTTTTCACAGCATCTGAATATAATTTTTGAGCTTCAGGTGTTGAGGCTGTTTTAATTTCTGCGGATGAAAAGTTCTGCATAATTGACCTGCTGTTGTTTATGTATTTGTTTTTGTTATTTGATTGAGAATGAAATACTGACCATTATAAAAGCCGATTTTCTTTTGCTGATAGAAATACCAACGCAGTAAAAATGCCAAACTGAACATAAAGCAAAATACGCCCCAACCAATCGAATATTGGCAAATAATAAAGAAAATAATAAGTAGAATGAAAAACAGTAAGGCTGTGGACAGTTGAAGCTGACCATCCTGTTCTTTCTTTTGAATGCTTGTACTAATGGACTGGGGTGTTTGCCAAAGTTGAACTGGATGAGCATCAGGATGTTGTTTAAAAAGGTCATAAGTAGATTGGTCAAAGCCTTTAAAGAAGGATTGGATTTGAAGTTCAATGTCTTTGAAATTGCCGAGATCATTTGGAATACAAAAATCATTTTGCTCCATACACTCAAACTTTAGTTCAAAGCCCGTTACTGTTTTTAGTGCTTGGATCGATTGGACATTCGCAAGTGCATAGGGAGCTTGATGATGTGGAATACCAGAGGTGTGTGGATGCCAAAATACTGCTCTTTTATGTAATTTAGGTTGCCAGATGTCAGTACATGTCGCTTCAGGATCAATAAGGCGAATCTGTACCAAGAAATGAGAAGTTGGTAATAAACACAGTTCAACCTGTTGTCCAATCAATAATTCGATCTGATGAAATTTGGGTAAGTATACAAAGTTAGATAAAAGCACATTAGCTTCATTCTTATAGTACAACAGTTGAACCGGTCGAATGACAAAGGTTTTGGAAACGAGTTCTTTATCTAAATTTAAATATTCAATACGCAGTTCAATGGCATCATTTTTTGAGCTTTTCTCAACCTTGCGTATAAAGCCATGCGTGATCAAATATTCCGCTTTTTCGAGTTCTTGGTTGTATGGGGATGTTTTGTAATTTTGAGTGAACCAGATTATTAAATTTACAGCTACCATGCTGATCGCTATGATCATGAAAATGCTCCACAACCACCGAAAATCATAATAAGTTTGCTTTGAAATAAAACCAAATTGAATTGCTATTAATACAAATATGAGGGCTGGAAAAATACCAGAGATGAATTTTTCAAGAGGTTTTTCAATATAACGCTTATAACGCAATACAAATGATGGATTACATAATTGAGCAATCTGTTTTTTAAATAATTTTTGTCGATCTTCACTGAGTAATTTTTTAATATGTGGGCGTAATGGAGCATTCATTGATGTACTCCCTTTTTACAAGGTTGAATTTGAAAAAGCGCAACTTGTTTATCCGCTGCTAAATAATGCTTACGTCGACAAAGCGCATAAAACCAATAGATTAACGCAAGTCCAATAAGTGCAGTACTGAGTGTTCCAACCATAATATTAAGGAAAATATCATCTAGCACTTTAAATGGTGTGGTGGACAGGATTATCGTAGCAGTGAATATACTCAGTACAGTCGCATAGAGACTTAATTTGATCGCAAGTTTTTTGCGTAATTCTTTTTTTCTATATAGGTCAGTGGATTTGTATGTTCCCAGATCAATTGAGGCTGTTCAGGGTGGCTGGCTTTAATTGCTTGATACTGTATATGATCGAAAGAAGGTAAAGTATGTGAGAGCGCAAGTTCAAAATCACTAATATTGAGAATATGATTACGTAAGGTGACATTTTCAAAAATTTCACCTTGAAAGATATAGTGCCAATTTTGATCTTGCGTTGAATAGTGGAGATAAAGTTTTCGCAGATCATCAGGATGTAAAAACACAGGGCTGAGCAGTGGCCCACGATGGAAATACCACCAACGGTTTTTATTTTGAAAAAAGCGCCCTTTTTTAAAATACACATGTGATTCTGCTGAGTTTGTTAAATATAGCTGAATGAGAGTTTCTGATTCGGCAGATAAATAGAGTGTTACAGGTGCATTGATTAAAGTATCAATGCTATTTTCACGATCCTTAAAATCATTTGGGTTATAAGTATCAGTCTGGTAAAAATGCTTAAAAATACGCGTTTGAATTTGAGATTTTGGATTGAGATATTCAATTTCAAACTCAATAATATTGTCTTTGGGGCGATGGGAGATAATTTTTTTGATTGTGCCTGTTGTTGAAAAATAAGCAAATTGATTGATTTTAGCTTGTATTTTTCGTTTGATTTTACGATCAACCCATTCTGAATAAAGCCCTTGTAATACAGCTAGCGTAAGAATGCAGTAACCGTAATATTTGACTGGAATTCCCAGTATAAGCTGATCTTTTCCATATGCTACGAGTGCAATCAAGATAAAAAAGAGAGCCTTGTAGGTATTTTGATGGAGTGCAATTGCATTGATTTTTGAATGTTGGTAATCGCGTTTTACTTGCGCTAATAATTGATATTCAAAAATTATTTTGTCGTCTTTATTCGTGCAAACAGCATGCTGAATGTTATGTTCAGGTGTCATCAAGGTTGAGACTCCTGTGCGAGTTTTAGTTGTTTAAAAGCATCTTCTTGAATCCAATAATCTTTAAAATGTCCCTCATAAATGCTGACAGGGTAAGATTGCCCAAGCTTTAAATTGCGATTGAAGCCTGCCCATTTTTCATTGATATAAATTTCATCCAATCCCGTTTTTTCTTGAAGTTCGGGCGTGAGTTGCCATGTCTGGTAACGGTTGCCGGTTTCCGTGAGCTTTAGTATGTAAGTTTGAGGATTGCTCGGTTGTGATTCGCTATACCAACGATTAAGGTGTAACCCTATGCTATAAAAACTTGCACCGAGCAAAAGGCTACTGACCAGCGCCGTTGCGAATGGATATTTTTTATTTTCTCTACGGATTACGACATAGCATATTAAAAATGCCAATATCCCAGCAGGGACTAAGCCAAGGTAGGACTCGATACCAAAATGCACACCTCTAAAAGGTACAAAGAAACTACCTATGCCAAGAGTGATCGCTAAGATTAGAAGATAAAGCGGACTTTGACCAATGTCATTGCGCAGGCGTTCCTGTTCTGCACTGGTTCCATACAAAGATTCATAAGCAATGTATTGTGGATCAAATTTCCAATATTGCTGTAACGCTTGGCTAATTTGCTCCTGATCTTGGCGATTAAACATAAGTGGGAAAAGTACATTTAATCGAGTCAGTAGCGTGGAATTTGTATAAGGATGTTCTACAAATTTTATCGAGGCATCATGAGGAAACAGATCTTTATTTTGCAGTCTTAGCCATTTCCTGAGTAGGTTGCCATTTAATGATGGTCGAATGAGATAAGGTGCTTTGGCTAAATCTTGCTGCTTAACATATTGAGTTAACATACCAAATGGATAATGCAGAATAATTCTGTGTGTTGTGATAGTGAGTCGATATGTAAGGAAGTAGCAATAGATCAGTAAAAAGAAAAAGGCATGGATGACTTGCCAAGCTAAACCGCCCGAAGGTAGAAAACAGACGACAATAATAGCCATAAATATTATTAGACTGATCCCTCCGATCTGTTTGGGGTATCCCTGAAAAAGAATCCGCTCTGAAACTTCCAGATTAAGCTCCTTTTGTTGTGTAAATGAGTCTGATTTCATTTTTATATAATTTTGATTTTTAAAATATTATATTTAAAATTGTTTAAAAATAAAGCTAATATTACCTTCTAATAAAAGGATAAGTTGTGTAGGAAGTTGACATTGCGCAAACTGAAATTGCCTGAGCTGAATCTGAAACAGGATAGCTGTGTAAAAATTTAAAATACAAGACATAAAAAATCCCCGATCAATCGGGGATTTTTTAATTTTAGGGAATCTTAGAAAGTAGGTTTTACAACCACTAAAATCACCACAGCAAATAAAATCAGCGTTGGCATTTCATTAAAGAAGCGCCAGAACTTGTGTGACTTGTAATGGGCATTTTCCATCAGTTTCTTGCGGTAATAACCACATACCAAATGGTAAATGACTAGCAAGCCAACCAAGCCGACTTTCAGATAGAACCATAAGGCTTCATGGTAATGACGCGTTGCATCACCCCAATCGACCAGAAAGTGTGCTGTGATCAGCGTGGCGACCATAGCTGGCCACATAATCCCGCGATACAGCTTGCGTTCCATAATTTCAAAGCGTTGATGACTTACGACATCTTCGCTCATGGCATGGTAGACATAAAGCCGTGGCAGATAGAACAATGCAGCAAACCAGCAAACCACAGCAATAATATGTAATGCTTTTACCCACAAGAAAGCATCAGAAGGAGCATCCATCAAGTCACCCTAAAATGGGCGGCTTAGCCTTCCCATTTTTTGAAAACGAGACAAGCATTTACGCCGCCGAAACCGAAACTGTTACTCATCACAGTATTCAATTTTGCGTCACGTTTTTCAAGTACGATATCAAATGGTTTTGCGCCTTCATCCAGTTCAGTCACATTGATGTTTGGTGCAATAAAGTCATTTTGCATCATCAGGATAGAGTAGATCGCTTCCTGAACACCTGCAGCACCCAGGCTGTGACCTGTCATAGATTTAGTCGAGCTGAGTGGAGGAACCTGACCTTCACCGAAGGCACGTGCCATAGCTTTAAGTTCAGTAACATCACCTGCTGGAGTAGAAGTACCATGTGTATTCACATAGTCAATTTTATCTACACCATGCTGTTTGGCTTCTTCTAGAGCCATCAGGATACAACGTGTTGCCCCTTCGCCAGATGGAGCAACCATGTCAGCACCATCAGAGTTAGCTGCATAAGCCACAACTTCAGCCAGAATATTCGCGCCACGTGCCTGAGCATGTTCTAGAGACTCAAGCACCACGAAACCGCCACCGCCAGCAATCACGAAACCGTCACGGTCTGCTGAATATGGACGAGAAGCTGTTTCAGGTGTGTCGTTGTATTTAGAGCACAGTGCACCCATCGCATCAAATAGCAGGCTTTGAGACCAGTGATCTTCTTCACCACCACCGGCAAGCATTAAATCCTGTTTACCCAGTTGGATCAGATTATAAGCATAACCAATGGCATCGGCAGAAGTTGCACAAGCGCTAGTAATCGAGTGTGCAATCCCTTGTAATTTAAATGCGACACCGACGTTTGCTGTAATGGTATTCGACATGTTGCGTGGTACGAAGAATGGACCAACTTTGCGTGCGCCTTTTTCTTCCAGCAATTTTGTCATTTCTACTACAGAAGCTGTCGAGTTGCCACCTGAACCACCGGCAATACCATAACGTGGATTATTCGCCAGATCTTCCTGTTTTAAACCTGCATGCTCAACGGCTGCAACAGCAGCATTGTAGGCATACATTGCACACACGCCCATAAAGCGTTTCAGCTTACGGTCAATACCATCAAAATCCTGTTCAGCAGCAGCGCTAACATGACTCTTGAAATTCAGTTCAGCATAAGTCGGATTAAAACGTGTTCCTGAAATCCCGTTTTGTAAAGAGTGATTCACATCCTCTAATGTATTACCAATGCACGAGTTAATACCCATACCAGTGATGACAACACGTTTCATCTACAGATCCTTATAGTTTATCTCTGGGGCAGCGGGAGATACTCGGCATTGATAAGACAGCAAAATATAGCGCTAACCCCTATTTCACAATGCAGAACATCATAGCAGAAAGATTTTTGAAATCTTATGGCAAATGTTATGCCGTGTGACAGTAGGTTGAGTTTATAAAGTACTGTGTAGAGCTTTTACTAAATGAAACAGAATAAGGTTGAGATAAATGCTGACTACACCTAGTATTTATACCAAATACAAGCACGTGCATGCTGAGGTAAAAATGGTAAATGCTAATAATAAACAATCTAATGGTCTGATTTCGAATGCCTTTGGAGTGGCGAAAAAGTTCAGTTCAACAGGTTTGGAACTGTTAAATCATGTTGCACCCGATTCTGTGACTAAAACCTTCAATACCGATCATGCTGTTGATGGCTCGGCAAAAGTCAAAAGCCCTTTTGCTTCAAAAAAATATGAAAATCCCAAAGACATGCTACGCGAACATCTTCCAAATGTTTCCCGTCAGCTGCTGGGCCGTCGTTTTAATACCGTGAATAATGTCGCGCATTTTGTTTCTCCCCAGCTGGCCGACAAAGTATCTGACTACTTTTATAATCACCTGAATCAGTTCAGCAACCAGATGAGTTCGGTTGATGCCATCCTGAATGAAGCAGGGGCGAAGGATTTGGAAGAATTAACTCAGGACACTACGCGTTCTCAACGCATTTCTCAGGCATTTGCTGAACAAAATAAATGGATGGCGACGGTACAAGGCGCTGTAAGTGGTGTCACTGGGGTATTGGGAACTGCGATTGATATTCCAGCTTCTTTACTGATGGCACTGCGTACCATCTATCAAGTGGGACGTTCTTATGGTTTTGACCTGAGCAAGGAAGACGATCAGGAAATTGTACAGCATATCTTTAGACAGATTGATCTCAGTCTGATTGCAGAAAAACAGGCGCTGTTGATGGGGCTTAAAGCGCTGAGCAGTACTTTGAAAACACATGACCTTTCCCAGTTGCAGACTATGCTTGGATCAAGCAATGATGTGGAAACACTGAAAAAATGGCTCAGCAATCAGGATGGTAGCATGAAGTGGGAATGGATGAACCATTTCCCGAAACTGTCTTTATTAGAGCAGCTAACCAAACTGACTCCATTGGCGAGTGCAGGGATTGGCGCAGTCTATAGTCATCGCTTTGTGAATGACGTGAACCAGAAAGCTCAAGAAGTATTCTCGCATGCCCGTCAGTATCTGCAACAACATCAAGATCTAGACTTGTCACCATATGCTGCCTATGAAAAAGCAGTTGATCTGCTCCAGCAGGCGGCACCGAAGCTGATGGAAAATCTTGACCATTCAGCCGCTGATAAAGATAAGCCAATTCTGGATAAAGAAATCCCAATTGAAGGCAATCAAACCATCAAGCAGGTCAAACTGGTCAAGAAAGATCAGGAAAGCTTGAGTCCGGAAGAAGCTGAAGTGAAAAAAGATGAAAAGGTCAGCGAAGGTCTGGATGAACTGACCGATAAACTGGTTGAACATGCTGACGCTAGACAGGAACAAAAACCGGCTATTCCAAAAGATTCTTTTGATGCAGATGCAGCCCTAGAAGAAGAGCTCGGCTTGCAGGAAAATGACACAGAAATGTTACAGGCAGCCGCTGAAGAAGAGACGGATACAAACAATCCAGAAAACTCCGAGACTGCAGACAAACAAACGCAAGCTGAGGAAACTACGGAAGATGTTACAAAAAATGCTGCCACGAAATCGAAAAAATGAATGATTTTCACCATAAAATAAACGCTTAAAGTCGAGATGCGATCGTGTTTTGCCTGACTCCGGCATATTGACCGATTTTGCATCTTGACATACAATTGCATGCCCTCAAAAAGTAGTATGTTTTTGGGGCTTTTTATTAACGGGAGAATTGCCACATGGCAACAACAAATCAGTTGATCCGTAAGGGTCGTACGACTTTAGTTGAAAAATCTAAAGTTCCTGCGTTGAAGGCTTGTCCACAACGTCGTGGTGTTTGTACACGTGTTTACACAACTACACCTAAAAAACCTAACTCAGCAATGCGTAAAGTTTGCCGTGTTCGCTTAACTTCTGGTTTTGAAGTATCAAGCTACATCGGTGGTGAAGGCCATAACCTACAAGAGCACAGTGTTGTTCTTATCCGTGGTGGTCGTGTTAAAGATTTACCAGGTGTACGTTACCATACCGTTCGTGGTTCTTTAGACTGTGCTGGTGTTAAAGATCGTAACCAGTCTCGTTCTAAATACGGTACTAAACGTCCTAAGAAATAATTGATCTTTCGAGATTAATTTCTTAGTTCGTAGAACTGCAATCCTTTATCGTCTCGCTTGTCTGATTTCTGCATTTATTTTGTGAAATTCAAGCGACGTGTAGTAAGGCCAGCGAATGTACATGACACTTTGTACTCATGCTGGATAAACCTGAAGTGTCATATTTATAGGTAGTTTTAAAATGCCAAGACGTCGCGTAGTCGCTGCTCGTGAAATCCTTCCGGATCCTAAGTTCAGCAGCCAAACAATCGCTAAATTCATGAACCACGTAATGCAAGATGGTAAAAAATCTATTGCTGAAAGTATCGTTTACGGTGCTTTGGACCGCGTTCAAGAAAAATCTAAAGTAGACCCAGTTGAATTTTTTGAGGCTACTCTTGAAAAAGTTCGTCCAATGGTCGAAGTAAAAGCACGCCGTGTTGGTGGTGCTACATACCAGGTACCTATGGAAGTACGCCCATCCCGTCGTACTGCCCTAGCTATGCGTTGGTTAGTAGATGCTGCTGCTAAGCGTTCTGAAAAAACTATGGCTTTACGTCTTGCTGGCGAGTTGCTTGATGCAGCTGAAGGTAAAGGCGCAGCGGTTAAAAAACGTGAAGATGTGCACCGTATGGCTGAAGCCAACAAAGCCTTCTCTCACTACCGTTTCTAAGCACATAAAACAGGCCCTTATCAGGACGGTGATGATATGGGTTTCATCCAATCGTCATCAAAACGCTTTAAGTTGCTAGCAACTTAAAGCGTCCTGTTTTAAACAACAAAATTTAGGAATGCTAGAAATCATGGCACGTCAAACCCCAATTTCTCGTTACCGTAACATCGGTATTTCCGCGCACATCGATGCTGGTAAAACAACGACTTCTGAACGTATTTTGTTCTACACAGGTGAGAGCCATAAACTAGGTGAAACTCACGAAGGTTCAGCAACAACTGACTGGATGGAACAAGAGCAAGAACGTGGTATTACCATTACTTCAGCAGCAGTAACATGCTTCTGGAAAGGTATGGCTAACCAGTTCGACCAACACCGTATTAACGTTATTGACACCCCGGGACACGTTGACTTCACGATCGAAGTTGAGCGTTCTATGCGTGTTCTTGACGGTGCATGTATGGTTTACTGTGCTGTAGGTGGTGTACAACCTCAGTCTGAAACTGTATGGCGTCAAGCAAACAAATATAAAGTGCCTCGTATTGCGTTCGTAAACAAAATGGACCGTACTGGCGCGAACTTCTTCCGTGCTGTGGAACAAGTAAAAACACGTCTTGGCGGTAACCCTGTGCCAATCGTGATTCCAGTTGGCGCTGAAGAAAACTTCCAAGGTGTTGTTGACCTAATCGAAATGAAATCGATTATCTGGGACGAAGCGTCTCAAGGTATGAAGTTCGAATATGGTGAAATCCCTGCTGACTTAGTTGAGCTAGCTAACGAATGGCGTACTAACATGGTTGAAGCTGCTGCGGAAGCATCAGAAGAACTCATGGACAAGTACCTTGAAGAAGGCGAGTTGACTAAAGAAGAAATCGTTTCTGGTCTGCGTGCACGTACATTGTTGAATGAAATTCAACCAATGCTTTGTGGTTCAGCGTTCAAAAACAAAGGTGTTCAACGTATGTTGGATGCTGTTATTGAGTTCTTGCCAGCGCCAACTGACGTTGAAGCAATTAAAGGTATCTTAGACGACAAAGACGAAACTGAAGGTTCTCGTGAAGCGTCTGACGATGCTCCGTTCTCTGCGCTTGCGTTCAAAATCATGAACGACAAATTCGTAGGTAACTTGACATTCGTACGTGTTTACTCTGGTGTTCTTAAAGCGGGTAGCCCGTGTTATAACCCAGTAAAAATGAAACGTGAACGTGTTGGCCGTATCGTACAGATGCACGCAAATGACCGTCATGACATCGAAGAAATTCGTGCAGGTGACATCGCAGCGTGTGTAGGTCTTAAAGATACGACAACTGGTGATACGCTTTGTGATGAAAACAACATCATTACACTTGAGCGTATGGAATTCCCAGAGCCAGTAATTGCACTTGCAGTTGAACCTAAAACTAAAGCTGACCAAGAAAAAATGTCAGTTGCTTTAGGTCGTTTGGCGAAAGAAGATCCATCGTTCCGTGTACGTACTGACGAAGAATCTGGTCAAACAATTATTGCTGGTATGGGTGAGCTTCACCTTGACATCATCGTTGACCGTATGAAGCGTGAGTTCAACGTTGAAGCGAACATTGGTAAACCAATGGTTGCTTACCGCGAAACGATCAAGAAATCTGTTGAGCAAGAAGGTAAATTCGTTCGTCAAACTGGTGGTAAAGGTAAATTCGGTCACGTATACGTACGTTTAGAGCCGCTTGACCCTGAAACTGGTAAAGACTACGAGTTCGCTGAAGAAGTTGTTGGTGGTGTAGTACCTAAAGAATTCTTTGGTGCTGTAGACAAAGGTATCCAAGAACGTATGAAGAATGGTGTCCTTGCTGGTTATCCAGTAGTTGGCATCAAAGCGACATTGTTCGACGGTTCTTACCATGATGTCGACTCTGACGAATTATCGTTCAAAATGGCAGGTTCTTATGCCTTCCGTGATGGTTTCATGAAAGCAGATCCTATCTTGCTTGAGCCTATCATGAAAGTTGAAGTAGAAACTCCAGAAGACTACATGGGCGATATCATGGGTGACTTAAACCGTCGTCGTGGTCTTGTTCAAGGTATGGACGATTTACCTGGCGGTACTAAAGCGATTCGTGCAGAAGTTCCACTTTCTGAGATGTTTGGTTACGCAACTCATATGCGTTCTATGTCTCAAGGTCGTGCGACTTACTCTATGGAGTTCGCTAAGTACGCTGAAACTCCACGTAACGTGGCTGAAGGCATTATCGCTAAATTCCAGTCTGGCGGTAAAAAAGGTGACGACGAGTAATCTTTCGATTACTATAAGCCCAAACTAATTCATAGTTAAAAACCAAAATCGCTTGTAGGGCTCACCCCCTACAGGCAGTTTAAAAAGGAAGATCTCATGGCTAAGGCTAAGTTCGAACGTAATAAGCCACACGTTAACGTGGGCACAATCGGTCACGTTGACCATGGTAAAACAACTTTAACAGCTGCGATTGCAACTGTATGTGCTAAAACATTCGGTGGTGAAGCGAAAGACTACGCTGCAATCGACTCTGCACCAGAAGAAAAAGCACGTGGTATTACAATTAATACTTCACACGTAGAATACGATTCTCCAACTCGTCACTACGCTCACGTAGACTGCCCGGGCCACGCCGATTATGTTAAAAACATGATTACTGGTGCTGCTCAGATGGACGGCGCGATCCTTGTATGTGCTGCGACTGACGGTCCAATGCCACAAACTCGTGAACACATCCTGCTTTCTCGTCAGGTAGGTGTACCTTACATCGTTGTATTCTTGAACAAATGCGACCTTGTAGACGACGAAGAGCTTCTTGAACTGGTTGAAATGGAAGTTCGTGAACTTCTTTCTACTTACGACTTCCCAGGTGATGACACTCCTGTAATCCGTGGTTCAGCACTTGCTGCACTTAACGGTGAAGCTGGTCAATACGGCGAACCAGCTGTAGTAGCACTTGTTGAAGCGCTTGACTCTTACATCCCAGAACCAGAACGTGCAATCGACCAAGCATTCTTGATGCCAATCGAAGACGTATTCTCAATTTCTGGTCGTGGTACAGTAGTAACTGGCCGTGTTGAAACTGGTGTCATCAAAGTTGGTGAAGAAGTTGAAATCGTGGGTATCAAAGACACAGTTAAGACTACTGTAACTGGCGTTGAAATGTTCCGTAAACTTCTTGACGAAGGCCGTGCTGGTGAGAACTGTGGTATCTTGCTTCGTGGTACTAAACGTGAAGACGTACAACGTGGTCAAGTACTTGCTAAACCAGGTTCTATCAAACCGCACACTAAATTCGATGCAGAAGTATATGTACTTTCTAAAGACGAAGGTGGTCGTCACACTCCATTCCTGAATGGTTACCGTCCACAGTTCTACTTCCGTACAACTGACGTAACTGGCGCGATTTCTTTGAAAGAAGGCGTTGAAATGGTTATGCCTGGTGACAACGTAGAAATGTCAGTAGAACTAATCCACCCAATCGCAATGGACCCAGGTCTACGTTTTGCGATCCGTGAAGGTGGTCGTACAGTTGGTGCTGGTGTAGTTGCTAAAGTAACTGCATAATCGCTGATTGTGTGAAAAAAGCGTCCCTTTGGGACGCTTTTTTTATATCTGTAAATTCAACTTACTCATTTTCAAGCATATTTAAATTGTCTAACAATATATTTATAAGCTGTCCTTAAGTGATATTTCACTGACCTTATCTGCACTTATGTGAAAAATTCAACGCAGTAATATAACTATAAGAATTTTAATAATTAGATTTCAGCTCTATATAGAACTGAGGGGAGTAAGTGTATGAATGCTCAAGTGAAAATTACCAATCGTGCAGGCGCAAGTTTTCCGGTACGTCGTATGAGTTTTGATTTTGATCAAGTGTCAGAATACTGGATGAATGGTTCAGCAGGACTGACTCACTTTATGACTGCACTCTCTGCACTATTCCCGGCAGGCGAAAAATTCTTTATTGATTCTGTTCGTGCTGTACGTCAGCATCCAGCCATTAAAGATAATGAGGCGTTGCAAAAGGAAATTTCTGCCTTTATTGGTCAGGAAGCCATGCATACCCAGGAACATGTGGGTTTTAATGCTTCAGCGCAACGTCATGGTCATGATGTTGATACGCTAGATCGTTATACTGACCGAGTCATTCAAACTGCACGCAAAATCTTTGCGGCAGTCGGTAAGCCAGTCGGTATTACCCAGGAAATGGTGGACCTCACTGCGACGACTGCACTAGAACATTTTACTGCGACCATTGCATCTCAGTTACTGACCAATCATCATATTCAGGAACTGATGAAAGATGACACCATGAAAACCATGTGGCTCTGGCATGCAATTGAAGAGAATGAACACAAGGCCGTGGCCTATGATGTATTCGAAGGTGTTTTCGGTAAAGGCTTAAAATCTTATCTGCTGCGTACCACTTCATTAGTCGCTGCAATGGTCACCCTATTCTTTGTACAAAGCTACTTTGTATTGCGTTTATTGAAAGAAGACCGTCAGTTAAGTCTTGGAGCTTTAAAAGAAATTTATACTTATGGTTATAGCCCATCTAAAGGAATTATTACCGGTATGGGTAAAGAAATGCTGATGTACTTTAAACCTGGTTTTCATCCAAATGATCATGACACCCATAGCTTATTACAAAGCTGGAAACAAAAACTGGGCCTTTAATTTAAAACTAGATTAAAAGACTGAAGAGCAACCTAAGTTGCTCTTTTTTTTGCTCGATTTTTTAAATAAAGTTTCTATAATGCGGAGGTTAATTCTAGATAAGATGAACGAAGATGATTCGTTTGATGCAAGCTGCGGATGTACCAGCCGTTGCCAAGATTGAAACCAAAGTACAATCCCATCCCTGGACCTTTAAACAATTTGAAGATGCTGTTACTGCTTATCAAAGCACTGTGATTGAACAAGCAGGGCAAGTCGTAGGGTTCTGCATTTTACAGCCGGTGTTGGATGAAGCCAATTTATTACTGATGGCAATTGATCCTGCGCAACAGGGCAAAGGTTTAGGTTATCAGTTGCTAGATGCCTCAATTGCATTATTGAAAAATAGTCCAGTACAAATCTTTCTGGAAGTACGGGAAAGCAATACTGCTGCAATTAAACTGTATGAAAAAACCGGTTTTCATCAGATTGATCTGCGCAAGAACTATTATCCGAATTCGAATGGCACTCGGGAACATGCCATTATTATGGTGAAGTCCTGTACTGATGATTTTGCCAGCCTGTTTAAATAATATTCCAGCTCTTATTTGACGACTAACTTACTTGATGATGGGATTATTCCATCCGCTAGGCAAGGTCGTCATCAAGGAGTTTCCCAGATGTTCAATCTCCACCGGAGTAAGGGTGCGGTTTAATCGGCGCCACTGCCCGTCAATTAATAATTCAAGTGGCAGGTATTGAGACTTGTAGTTCATTTTGGCTGAATGTGGAACCCAGTAGCCCAGATACACAAACTGCAAACCAAGTTTTTGAGTGTGCTCAATCTGTTTCAGAATCGCAAAGGCACCCAGGGAACGGCGGTTCTCATCAGGATCAAAGAAAGTATACACCGCTGAAACGCCATCATCGAGCAGGTCACAAGTCGATACGCTGATCAGACGGTCATCTTTCCATAATTCCAGAAAGAAACTATCGGTACAGCTTTGTAGTAAAAACTTTTCGAACTGGTCACGGCTAGGTGGGTACATATCACCATCTGCATGGCGTTCATTAATATAACGTTCGTAGAGGGCGTAATGTATATCTGTGGCCTGTTCAGGATGGGTAATTTTAACCGTCAAATCCTGATTACGTTTCCAGGCTTTTTTTTGCGAGCTGTTCATTTGGAATTCATGAACAGGAATACGTGAAGATAAACATTGACGGCACAGGTGGCATTCAGGCCGATAGACAAAATCACCACTACGACGGAAACCGGTACGAGAAAGCTCGGACAGCGTCACTACATCAATACGGTGCGCTGGATCAAGAAAAACCATGCGCGCGGACTTGTTGAGCAGATAGCTACAGTCATGCGGCGGCGTAATATAATACTGTAAATCGTTCAGTAGGGACTGTGGTTGATAAGAGTTCATAACAAGTGCCCTCTGTTATTTTCATTCACTTAATCGCGCAGACTGCGCTATTGTTTTACTTGAAAATACACCGTCTTGATACTTTTTCCAATTGATCGCAGGCTGTTTTATCACATCTTGTAACGATTTAAGATATGTATGGCGAGAAATTGTACAGGCACCTAGACTCATCAAGTGATCATTCACCAATTGACAGTCAATCCAGGGCAACTGATTTTCTCTGCCAATCAGCATCAGGGTATAAAAAGCCATTTTAGAAACATCGGTTTGGGTACTGAACATGGATTCACCGAAACAGCCTTTACCAATGGTCACCCCGTAAAGTCCACCTACTACGCGATCTTCATCCCAAACCTCAATACTATAGCCATAGCCTGCGTCGAACAAATCGCAATAACCTTGAATGATCTCTTCACTAATCCAGGTCTCATCTGCGTAAGCGCGAGGCAATGAGCAGGAACGGATGACTCTTTCAAAAGCATGATTCACCGTAATTTTATAATCCCGTTTTTTCATACTGCGAAGCAGGGATTTGCTGGGATGATAATCCTCTGGTCGAATAATGCAGCGTGGTTCCGGACTCCACCAGCAGATCGGATCACCTTCAGAAAACCAAGGGAAGAGACCATGGGTATAGGCCTCATACAAAGTAGAAAGGGAGAGGTCTGCACCGATACAAATCAGGCCTTCGCCCTCAAGATCCGCTTCTTCAGGATTGGGGAAAATGTACTGTGAAGGAGGAAGAAGATGCATGCAGAACCCTGATCTTGTAATAGACTGTTTTTATCATACATAAAAAAACCGCCCATGATGGACGGTCTTTTTATTTTCGATGCTTAGTCTAATTTACCCATTGCATCGAGATATTTTTCTGCATCCAGTGCTGCCATACAGCCTGAACCTGCAGAGGTAATCGCCTGACGATAGATGCTGTCTGCGATATCGCCTGCAGCAAATACACCCGGGATAGAGGTCTGAGTGGCATTACCCGCTGTACCGCTTTGTACCTGAATATAGCCATCACGCAGTTCTAGCTGGCCTTCGAACATGGTGCTATTTGGTTTATGACCAATAGCAACAAACAGACCTGAAACTTCAACATCCTGAGTTGAATCATCTTGAGTTGATTTTAAACGTACCGCAGTGACGCCAGTGGTATCACCCAACACTTCTTCTACCTGATGATTCCAGATAATGCTGATTTTGCCTTCTTTTTCTTTTTCAAAAAGATGGTCTTGCAGGATTTTTTCAGAACGCAACGTATCACGACGATGAACTAGGGTCACGTGAGAAGCGATGTTAGAGAGATATAACGCTTCTTCAACAGCGGTATTACCACCGCCCACAACCATCACTTTTTGTTCTTTATAGAAGAAACCGTCACAGGTTGCACAAGCGCTCACGCCTTGACCCATAAATGCAGCTTCTGATTCCAGACCCAGGTATTGCGCAGTTGCACCAGTACAAATGATCAGGGCATCACAAGTGAACTCTTCCATATCGCCTTTCAGGACGAATGGACGAACGTTAAGGTCAACTTCATTGATATGATCATAAACAATTTCAGTACCAAAACGTTCTGCATGAGCCTGCATACGTTCCATTAAAGCTGGACCAGTCAGACCTTCAGGATCGCCAGGCCAGTTATCTACTTCAGTCGTTGTGGTTAATTGACCACCCAGTTGCAGACCTGCAATCAGGGTCGGTTTTAAGTTTGCACGCGCTGCATAGACTGCTGCGCTATAGCCAGCAGGGCCAGAACCTAAAATAATCAGTCGTGAGTGACGTGCGCTCATTCGCTGTATCCTTTTTTATTTAGAAATTTATTGAATTATACGTGAAACTGTATAACAGTGGTGTGAGATTAAAGTCGATATTATTGATCATCGAAATCGATTTGGGCTATATAGAAGAAGTACACAATAATGCATCTTTTTTGATGCAACAGGTGCATAATATGCATTTTATTGCGACGCTTTTTTTGAAGCATACCAGCAAAAGAATATTCATGAAGAATTGGTTACAGGACAGTATATGACAGCGGTGTCGAGTGCCTATGCACAGCGCTTAGTAATGACATTATTTTTAGTCTCATTTGGGATTTATCTGTTTCTTGCAACAGTGACCTATACACCATTTGATCCGGGGTGGATGCATATCTCTAGTGATACGCAGACAGTTTCAAATGCGAGTGGGGTTGCAGGGGCCTGGATTTCAGACCTGTTATTTGGTTTTCTCGGTTGGGCAAGCCTGCTGATCCCTGTGTATCTGTTTATGGAAGCAATCCAGGTCTGGTGGCCGCGCAGCTTCCTGAACCGTCCATTCCGTTATGCTGCCCAATTCTTCCTGTTATTGACTACATCGGCGTTGCTGTTCCTGTTCTGGCAAGTTCCAGCCGATACGCTGGATAATTCTTCAGGCGGCATTATTGGCTATGAGCTGGGCCAAAGTCTTGAACAATTACTAACCGTCTATGGCGCAGCTTTTTTCTTGCTGGTGCTTTGGGTGGTTCTGTTTACCTTGGCATTTGGTGTGAAATGGAACAAGACCTGGAGCAGTCTCAAGGCAACGCCTGCTTATCTGCAAGATCTGTTCTATCGTAATGTACCAGAAGGCATGTCGGATTTTGACCGTACTGCGCCTGTAATGAAAAAAGAAGCGGTAAAAGCAGCTGCCAAAAAAGTGACAGTACCGGTCACTGCCGCACCTGAACATGATCTGGTAGAAGTCGACCCTGTAGTTCGCGATCATGTCGCTGAACGCCTGTTTGAGGATTTTGCAGATAAAGAATCGCACCAGCCTCACCACTATGAAGAAGATATTTCTGAAACTGTACAGACATCAGTTGCAGAACCTGTTCAGGAACAAGCACCGCGAACAGCAGAGCCGGATCGTGTGGTGGCAACAGGGGAGGTGTGGCGTGCGTTACATTCCAATGAAGACCAGCGTCACAAGCAGGATATCGATGCCTTACTTAAAGCTGCAGAAGAAGAGCAAGCTGACTTTTCTCCTGACGCATTTGCAGCTGCACCAACGAATCATAGTGCTCATGAAGTGACATCATCCGCTACAGCTAAGAATAATCTGGATTGGGATGATGATGAAATTTTTGATGAGTTATTGGCCGCAGTTCCGCAAGGTAAAACAGCAACGGATGTGCATAGTCCGTTTAATTCAGCAGCAGCTGAAAAATCCCTTCGAATTGTAGAAAATGCTGGAACGGTCAGTTCCACTGCTGCTGTTCCGCTCATGGCTGCACATGCGATTAAAAATACCAGCCTGGAAGCAGATTTTGATGATCTGGACGACTTGCTTGTTGAAGCCGATGAGCCAAAACCCGCACCTGTACGTGCGTCAAGCTATGCCCAGTCTTCTGCTTTTGTTCAGGCACCGATTCAGCGTGTAGAGACAACAGCTCAAACCGCAGCGACTAATGCAGCAGTTCAGGAAGCATTGTCCAAAGAAGAATTTATTGAAGCTTGGCATGAAACTGCCGGTAAGCCTCAGGATGAAGACGAGTTTGATTTCGATGCGCCATTGACGGATGCCGCTGGACGTCCAATGTCACGCGCCATGCAGGTCGCTGAGCGCCGTAAAGACCTGTCACCATTGCCGGGTCTGGAATTGCTGGATAAAGTCGATCCGAACAAAAAAGTGAATTTCACTGAAGAGCAATTATCCCGTTTATCAGAACTTCTGGAAATCAAACTTCAGGAATTTAACGTTAAAGCCAAAGTGGTCGAGGCTCAACCAGGCCCAGTCGTGACACGTTTTGAACTGGACCTTGCACCTGGCGTGAAAGCTTCCAAAGTCACTAATATTTCACGTGACTTGGCCCGTTCGATGTCAATGGCTTCAGTACGTGTAGTCGAAGTCATTCCAGGTAAGCCTTATATCGGGATTGAGGTTCCGAACAGCAGCCGTGAAATGGTGCGTTTGATTGAACTGGTACAGATTCCAAAATTCAATGATCCTGATGGCATTTTGTCGATGGCCATGGGTAAGGATATTTCGGGCAATCCGGTAATTACTGAACTGGGTAAAGCACCGCATATGCTGGTGGCAGGGACTACAGGTTCTGGTAAATCGGTGGCGGTTAACTCGATGATTCTATCGATGTTATTGAAGTACACACCAGACCAGTTACGCCTGATCCTGATCGATCCAAAACAGCTTGAATTGGCCAACTATAATGATATTCCACACTTGTTAACCCCAGTTGTGACCGATATGAAAGATGCGGTCAGTGCCTTGAACTGGTGTGTGAATGAAATGGAACGTCGTTACAAACTGATGTCTTTCCTGAAAATCCGTAAGCTCAGCGACTATAACCGTAAGGTGGAAGAGGCGCTTGCCAATGGTGAAGAGCTATTTGATCCAACCTGGAAAGCCAGTGAATCTGTGGCAGGGGAGCGTGCGCCACGTCTGACACCACTACCTTCAATTGTGATCGTAGCGGACGAGTTCGCAGATATGATCATGCAGGTTGGTAAAAAAGCCGAAGAAATGATTACCCGTCTGGCACAGAAATCCCGTGCTGCTGGTATTCACCTGTTACTGGCAACTCAGCGCCCATCGGTAGATGTCATCACCGGTCTGATTAAGGCCAATATTCCAACACGTGTCGCACTTCGTGTGAACTCGAAAATTGACTCACGTACCATTCTCGATGCAGGTGGTGCAGAAGACTTGCTCGGTCATGGTGATATGCTGTTCCTTGGCCCGGGTAAAATTGAGCCGGAGCGCGTACACGGGGCCTTTATTGCCGATGATGAAGTGAACCGGATCTGTGATGCATGGCGTGAACGTGGAGCGCCTAACTATGTGGATGAGATCCTGACTCCATTTGATGAAGAACCGTCTAGTCGTGGTTTTGAAGATGGTGGAGATGGTGGATCGGATCGAGATGCGCTGTATGACCAGTGTGTGGCTTTTGTTTTGGAAACCCGCAAAGCATCAACTTCATCTTTGCAGCGTAAGTTCAGTCTAGGTTATAACCGTGCTGCACGGATCATTGACCAGATGGAAGAAAATGGCATTGTCAGCTCAATGGGTGCCAATGGTAAGCGTGAGATTCTGGTTTAAATCCAGAATCTCTAGCGATTAAAAAGAGCCTGCTTTAAGCAGGCTTTTTTATGCATTTTGACTTATGCAAATTTTTCTAATACTGCCAAGAACTCGGCACTTTGACGCGGATAAGTGGCAATCACGTCATGAATGCGCTGTCCTTCCGGATTGGTGGCGTTAAGATCGCGACCGTCTGCGACAAATTTGGTTAGCAGGCGCTCATAGTCAAAAGGGCGCATATGCTTGAATGCATGATAAAGCACATGGAAATCTGCATTGACGCCTGCAGGAGGAAGCTGATTCAGGTAGGCATATACACGCTCATCTGACCATTCTTCGTTAAAGGTCGCTGGTTGAGATAATGCCATCGCAATCTCCTTGATGTAATTCTTCGGCATGAAAAAAGGCAAAATATGAGTTCGCAAGAGGCAAAGTCTTATCATGCACTTTGTCCATTCGAAGTATCACTTCACGTTTTGAGACTAGGTAAAATAGTAATTACTATCAAGTCAACGCGAAGCCAAACTTCTTGTCTTGCGTCTCAACAAAGCGGCGCTTTGTTGAGGCTCATATTTTGCCTTGAATCAATTTACTTGACTAATCAAAATTCAGATTATCGCTCTTCAGGTAAATTGATATTCATTTCAAGCATTTCAATATTTGCTTCAGAACGTACCTGCATCTGAATGTGCTGTTCATCAACCCCGCGGACGTAGCGATTTACCACTTGCATGATTTCTGTCTTCATCTGGTCAATTTTATCCTGACTCAAACGGCGCCCTAAACCCTGTTCAGAAGCAACAATGACTTTCAAACGGTCTTTCGCGGTTTGTGCGCTTGATGGTTTATCCTCACTACTAAAAAGTTTACTCCAGAATCCAGCCATGTTTACGCTCCAAATAATCGTGCTAACCAGCCCTTAGGTTTTACTTCGATATGACGGTAAGGACGCTCTTCACCCAGGAAACGTGCTACAAGGTCATCATAAGCCTGACCTGCGGCAGATTCGGTAAAGTGAATCACTGGTTTACCTTCATTCGATGCCTGTAGAACGCTTGGACACTCAGGAATAACACCTAAGGTTGGAACACGTAAAATATCTTTAGAAATATCGTCAATCGTTAACATTTCCTGTTTATCGGCACGTTCCGGATTGAAACGGGTAATGCACAGGTGTTTACGGATGCGACCTTCGTTTTGTTCTACTTTTTTAGTTTTACTATCTAACATGCCAATGATGCGGTCAGAGTCACGTACTGAAGAAATTTCAGGGTTAGTCACAATGATAGCTTCATCTGCATGGTACATGGCTAAAATGGCACCACGTTCAATACCTGCAGGTGAGTCACACACGATATAATCAAATTCCTGTGAAAGCTCATCCATTACACGTTCTACGCCTTCATCAGTTAAAGCATCTTTATCACGTGTTTGTGAAGCAGGTAAAATATATAAATTTTCAATATCTTTATCGCGAATCAGTGCTTGTTGTAATCGTGCTTCGTTATTGAGAACATTTACAAAATCATATACTACACGGCGTTCACAGCCCATAATCAAATCAAGGTTACGCAAGCCTACATCAAAATCGATTACCACAGTTTTGTGGCCACGTAGGGCTAAACCTGTTGCAAAAGATGCACTTGTTGTAGTCTTACCTACGCCACCTTTGCCTGATGTTACGACAACAATTTTCGCCACCGAATCCACTCCTGTTATGGTTCAAATCCCCTATAAAATGGGGTTTTTGGTGTTTATTTATACATTAAAATTGTAGAGCTTCAAATACAAGCTCTTGTTGATCATTCAAGTAAATATGCACGGGTTTTTTCACAACATTCGGTGGAATGTCGTCGGCCACACAGTAAGTACCTGCAATAGAAATCAGTTCGGCTTCCAGCGCATGGCAGAAAATACGCGCTGCAGTATTGCCACCCGCACCTGCAATCACACGGCCACGCGCGCTGCCATAAATATGGATATTGCCTGAAGCAATCACTTCTGAACCACTGTTTATTCCAGCCGTAATAATAATGTCACCCTGATTCTGCACAATGCATTGGCCGGTGCGCAGAATTTCATCATGATAAGAAGTCACATGCGCAACAATCGGTGCTGCATCAGCTTTTTTATCGTCAGCAGCAGATTCGGGTTTGACTTCCACGACCTGTTCTTTGGTCGCCTTAATTTCTTGCAACTGACGGTCGGGTGGCAGAACAGGGAACTGAATCGCACGAGCCTGATCACCCAGAATCCCTTCAGTCACTGCCATAGGCTGAACTTCGAGATCAATCAGTAACTGGATCAGGGCAATCAGTTCCTGGTCGACTGAACTTTCAATCACCGCCAATGTGCCTGGCGGAAAAGCCGCTTGTAATTTTGGTTTCAGTTGCTGGCGGATTGCATCATGATCATTGGTATCGAGGCTAATGCGTAGCGCATTGACCATTCTGCCTTTTATCCGTATGTCAGCCATAATTTTTCCTTAATACTTCTGACTTGCTGTTTTATGTCGAAGCGATGTTGTAAATAGTGCAAATCCTAGAACAAATTTCGTTAATTCTCTAGCGATCCAAGTTATTTTTTTATACGAATAGAATCCACTTATCTTAGCCGATTCCACAAATGAAAACTTATCTATCGATTGAGCCCTGATTTTGTTCGTGTTCTTCTAAAATCTGTTGCCACTGTTTCACTTTGACCTGTTTTTGAATGGCTTCAAGTGTCTCAAAAACAGCCGATTCGACCAATTTATCAATATGTGGATTATGTTCAATCTGAATCTGGCTAATCTTATCTGAAATCATGGCAAAAGTCGGGTTTTCTTGTGATCCGTTATGTGTAAAAGGATCGATCAGACCTTGGGTGATATTTTCTCCCAGACGTTGACCAATACTCTGGATCTGACGTTCCAGCCGCCCGCCTACAATGGGAATCAGACGCAGAAGCTGGGTGAGTTCAGGTGTATCTTCAATGGCCTGATTGACGACTTGCCCGACATTTTTTGAAATCATGAAGCGCTGTGCCTGTAATTCCTTGCCCAAAGATTCTTGCAAGATATCTGCCAAAGCAACAGCCAGTAATTTACGGTGATGTTCCACCAAATCATCAATTAATTGTTTATGTGATGTGCTGGTGCTGAGTTCACGTTTAATACCATCCAGTACCGTCAATACTACACGGCTCGAAAGTTCTTCCATCAGCAGGTTATAGTAGAAATTGCCCCGTCTGTACCAGCTTGCGGGTATGACTTTGTATCCATGGCTATGTAGGTTGTAGCCAATCGCGACTGCACGTAACAAACGCAAAAAACGTAGCTGGGGGATGATGGATAAAATTTCATACCAGTGCACAAAGGGAAAGAACCACCAGCGGGCATGGTGGCGCATAATAATGGCAATGAACCAGCGAACGATGAGCTCAATAATCAGGAAGGTGGTAAACCATCCCTCGGTAATCACTACCCAGGGACGTAATTCACTTTTATAAAACTGCAGGACATCAGGCAGACGAATGAAATCAAACAACCAGTGCCCAAAATCGCTCATCAGAATGGCATTGGCACAGAGACAGAACAAATTGATGATGATGACAACCATCATGAAAATGTCGTAAATCAGTGCAATTTTCCAGCCCCAGGTACCTTTGCGAATAAACTTAAATGAGCTGGACACGAGGTCCGGGTTGTCGTTCTTCATAGTCTCTCTGGCAAATGTCAGGCAGAAGCGGAAATCAGATTCTGCTGCATTTGCTCAATTAATTGGTCTTTTTCAGTCCAGATCTGGTCTACCCATTGCTGGAAACGTGCACGGTAATCTGCATCATCTTCATAATTGCTGCCGAGTACCCAGTCCGGAATGTCAATTTTTCTTAAGTTCACGGCAATACGCGGAACTTCGCCTAACCAGAATTCCCCATAACCTGGCACACCGTCAGGATAAACAATAGTCATATCCACCAGTGCATCAATTTTGTCCCCCAGGATGTTCAGTGCCAGCGCAAGACCACCTGCTTTGGGCTTCAATAAATGCTTATAAGGCGATTTTTGCTGTTCATGCTTTTCTGGGGTAAAGCGTGTGCCTTCCAGATAATTCAGCAAGGTAAATGGCTGGCTAACCAGTTGTTCACATGCCTTGCGTGCTTCTTCCATATCCCGGTATTTCAGGGCAGGGTTTTTGGCAATCTGTTCCTTGCTATGCCGTTTCATCATCGGGAAGCCCAGAATTTTAAAGGCTTGACCTACAAATGGAATAAAAATTAGTTCCCATTTTGTAAAGAAGCGGGTGAGAGGCATACGCGTTAAACCGAAATACTGGTTTACTGTGGTATCTACCCAGCTCTGATGATTACAGGTCATTAAATAACGACCCTGCATGTTCAGATCCAGAGATTCGTCAATGCTGATTTGCCATTTGGTATTTTTCAGGACATTGTCAATCAGCCAGTTATTTACGCTTAACCAGCTATTGGTAATCTTGATATTGGTTTCATCAATCTTAGAAGATTTCTTAAAAAGTTTGGTCAGCCCCAAAGCCAGTACGGGTGGCCCATGGAAAAAAGTACTGCCAGTCATGACGGATGTCACCGTGAGGCCACGGGTAAGTTTTTTTAAAGTCGTTTGTTGCTTGCTTTTAGATGACATATAAAAACAGTCCCAGAGAATAATCGTCTAAATTTCATCACATTTTGAACAATATAGAGGGAGTTGAGCGAATAGGAAAGTCTGATCGTTAAACTATGAAGAAACTATGATGAAATTCAGGAAATTGGTTACACATAAACATTACAAAATATTAATAAAAGATTTATTATTAACAAAAATTCAATGGTTATCCCATTATTTTTAAATCATTATCTGATCTAAGATACAAATTACACTACAAAGGAGGCATGCAATGCGTGCACTATTAATTTCAGCAGCTGTAGCAGGGGCAGTAGCACTTACAGGTTGTCAAACTACTGGCAATAACCTGGGTGGTGTTGAGTACGACAAAACAGCTTTGGGTACAGTAATTGGTGCTGCTGCAGGTTATGGTATTTCTAAAAGTAATGCCAATACTAGCCGTCAAAACAACCGTGCAGCTGCAATTGGTGCAATTGTAGGTGGTGCTGCTGGTGTTTATCTTGACAATAAAGAGAAAAAATTACGTCAGGCTACTGCGGGTACAGGCGTAGACGTTAACCGTAATCCAGATGGTTCAATCAACCTGGTAATGCCTGGTGCGATTACATTTGACACTAACAAGTCAAACATCAAACCAAACTTCTATGCAACATTGAACAAAGTTGCTCAAGTTCTGACTGAAGACAGCCAAAGCGGTATTTTGGTAACTGGTTATACAGATAGCACTGGTAATGACTCAATCAACATTCCATTGTCTCAAGCACGTGCACAATCTGTTGCGAACTACCTTGCTGGTCAAGGCGTAGCACGTACTCGTATTAATGCACAAGGTCTTGGTTCAGCGAACCCGATCGCAGACAACTCAACTGCGGCTGGTAAAGAACAAAACCGTCGTGTTGAAATCGCAGTATATGCCGTTCAGTAATCACTGATTTTGCAGAAAAACCACCTTCGGGTGGTTTTTTTATGTCTGAAAGATGACGCAGGAAAATGAATTTTCAATTAGGCATCTGGGCATGAGATGACTATAATCGGAGCCGAATCTAGAAGAGGAAGCCATATGTCACTCGCCAGTCAGTTAAATGACAAGCAACTTGAAGCCATGAAATATACTCAAGGACCCTTGTTAGTACTTGCCGGAGCGGGTTCAGGCAAGACCTCGGTAATTACAAGAAAAATCGCGTATTTGGTCAAGCATTGTGGTATTCCGGCCCACCGGATCACGGCAATGACCTTTACCAACAAGGCAGCACGTGAAATGAAAGAGCGTGTCACCAAATTGCTGACCCGAGAAGAAGCCAAAGGCCTTTCAGTCTCGACCTTCCATACTTTTGGTCTAAATTTATTACGTTTAGAGCTCAAACACACACCGCTAAAAAATAATTTTTCGATTCTGGATGCCGATGACTGTAAGCGGATTCTGATGGATCTGATGCATCGCGATAATCTTTCAGGTGCAGAAAGCAAAGAACTGATTGCTAAAGCCATGAAGATGATTTCGGACTGGAAAAACGATCTGATTCCACCAGAACAGGCTCACACGACTTGTGAAACCCCGGAAGATGTTCAGTTCGCGCATTTATACCAACTTTATGAGCGTAATCTGCGTGCCTATAACGCCGTCGATTTTGATGACCTGATTGTTATGCCAACGCGTCTGCTACAGGAAAATGCCGAAGTTCGGGATAAGTGGCAGAACCGTGTACGCTATTTGCTGGTCGACGAATATCAGGATACCAATACTGCACAGTATATTCTGGTGAAATTACTGGTCGGGGTCATGGGGCAGTTCACCGCTGTAGGGGATGATGATCAGTCGATTTACGCCTGGCGTGGTGCTAAACCTGAAAATATGGCGCTGTTACAACAGGATTTCCCGAATCTGAAAGTGATCAAGCTGGAACAGAACTATCGTTCCACTAGCCGTATTCTGAAAGCTGCCAATACCGTGATTGGCAACAACCCGCATATCTTTGATAAAAAGCTTTGGTCAGATAAAGGTCATGGTGAAGTGATTCGGGTCATCACCTGTCGTAATGATGATGATGAAGCAGAACGCGTAGTCAAAGACCTGATCACGCATAAGCTGATGAATGGTAAAAACTGGAAAGATTACGCGATTCTGTATCGCGGTAATTTCCAGGCACGTATTCTGGAAACCCAGTTGCGCCAGATGCAGATTCCTTACAAACTTTCAGGTGGCCAGTCTTTCTTTGCGCGTGCAGAGATCAAGGACATCATGAGTTACCTGCGTCTGATCATTAACCCGGAAGATGACAGTGCCTTCCTGCGGATTATTAATACGCCGAAACGTGCCATTGGCCCGGTGACGCTGGAAAAACTCGGTCTGTTTGCCCAGGAAAATAATCTGTCTCTACTGTCAGCGGCAGGCGATCAGCGGCTGACGATGGCGATTCCAAAGAAAGCAACCACACAACTGGCAGAATTTTCAGATTTTATTAATAACTTTACCCGTAACTTGCTGGAAGATGATGAACCCGTACCAATAATCCGTCAGATGATGGTTGAAGCAGGCTATATTGACTATATCAAGGAATCCGCAGCGACTCCGGCACAGGAAAAAACCAAGCTTGATAATATTGAAGTGCTGTATAGCAGTATTCAGAGCCTGATTAATCGTGCAGAAGATGTTGATGAAAAAAATATCGAAAGTGTTATTCGTAAGATGGTGCTTCTCGATATGCTGGAACAGCAGCAGGAAGAGGAAGATACCGATAAGGTAAACTTGCTGACTTTGCATGCATCCAAGGGTCTGGAATTTCCTTATGTCTACTTAATTGGACTGGAAGAAGAAATTCTGCCGCATAAAAACTCGATTGCTGCGGAAACAGTCGAGGAAGAACGCCGTCTAATGTACGTGGGAATTACCCGTGCGCGTCAGGGCTTGACTATTACCTTGGCTGAGCAACGTAAGGCGGGTGGTCAGATGAAACAGATGACCCCAAGCCGCTTTCTGGATGAGCTTCCAGAAGATGAACTGGAATGGTTAGGCCGCAAGAAAAAACTGGCTGGTAATATCGACCCAAAACAGCAGGCTCAGCATTATCTGGATAATTTACGTGCCTTGATTAAACGGTAAAAGTAACAGAACGCTACGATTTTGATTCTTTAAATTTTTTGATATTAAACAACAGGAATAAATACATGAAAGTTCAGGTGAAAGTCCTTGATTCACGTCTGGGTCAGGAATGGCCATTGCCGACTTATGCAACGACTGGCTCAGCAGGACTCGATCTTCGTGCATGTGTCAACGAAACGACTGTGATTGAACCAGGGCAAACGATTTTAGTGAAAACTGGCTTGGCGATTTATATTGAAGATCCAGCATTTGCTGGCTTGATCTTGCCACGTTCTGGTTTGGGTCATAAACATGGTATCGTTTTAGGTAACTTGGTTGGCTTGATCGATTCAGATTACCAAGGCGAACTGATGGTTTCTGTATGGAACCGCAGTCAGACTGCATTTAGCCTGGAACCTGGTGAGCGTTTAGCCCAATATGTATTAGTCCCTGTGGTACAGGCTGAGTTTGATCTGGTGAATGAGTTTGAAGCAACCGAGCGTGGCGCGGGCGGTTTCGGTCATACCGGTAAAAACTAAAATTAAAGGATGACTTAACTTAGATGTTCTGGGTTAAGTCATTTTTTTGTAGTTTTAATCATAAAAATAATAAAAAAATGACAGAGCTATTTAATAAACTTTATTCTTGAATTTAATTTTAATGAAAAATATTTAAATAAATTTTTAGTATCATTTAAATAGAAAAATAAAATCATTTAGAATTTAAGAAAATAGGTGATAAATAATGCAAGAAATCATTTTTAGTTGGGTTTATTTATTTTACTAGTTGTACAAATTAAATACATAAAAGATTAATAATTATACTTTTATAATTGATTGTCACATTCAATTCATATAAAAATACAGAGTCTTAAAACAAAAACAAATGTTTAAAGTCATGATGATTGCTTAATCATTATTTTATCTCCTTATATTCAATAGTGAAAAGAACAGTTTATGGGATCCATGAATCAACCCTTTCCGGCTCACATTTTTCGTGCCTACGATATCCGGGGTAAAGTCAGTTTACTCAGTACAGGTGTGATTGATGCTATTGCGCATGGTCTGGCTCAGCAATATCAAGCTGCGGGACAGACTCGGGTTGCGATTGGCTATGATGCCCGAATCAGCAGTCCGGCTTTTGCTGAAACCATACGCTGTATTTTTCAGGACTATGCTATTGAAGCCGCCATTATCGGCTGTTGTTCCAGTCCGATGCTGTACTACACAGCGCGTCAGTTTGATGGTAATGGTGTGATGGTCACGGCCAGCCATAATCCTAAAGAAGATAATGGAATTAAATGGATTATTGCAGGGGAGCCGCCTTGTCCCGAGATGATTCAGCAGGTCGCACAAAAAGCAAAACTTCATGTAAATAGTTCTTTATCGTGTTTGAATGATTTGCCTCACCAAATTATTCCCGAATTTTGTCTGCAATATCAGCAGGAAATGCTTGAAGATATTCAGCTGAAGCGTCCTTTTAAAGTGGTGCTGGATGGTCTGAACGGTTCAGCAGGACGCTGTGCCAACTTGGTACTGCAAAAACTAGGTTGTGAAGTTACCGCCTTACGTTGTGAAGCCAATGGGCATTTTCCTGATCATGCGCCTGATCCTTCTCAGGAAGCACATTTACAAACCTTGCGTCAGGTTGTCATGCAACAGCAGGCGGATCTGGGTATTGCCCTAGATGGTGATGGGGACCGGTTGGTATTGGTGGATGAGCAGGGTGTCATTATTAGTGCTGATCAGCTTCTCTGTTTATTCGCAGAAATTTGTATGACTGGCACAGAAGCATGTCAGTTTGTTTATGACGTTAAATGTTCAACCCTGATTCGCGATACAGTTCAACGCCTGGGCGGAAAACCGGTGATGATTCGTACTGGCAGCTCATTCCTGCGAAAATATCTGGCACAGTCCCAGCATCAGGCCATTTTTGGTGGTGAATATGCGGGGCATTATGTTTTTAATGACGGACGTGGCTGGGGCTATGATGACGGTCTTTATGCGGCGCTTCGGGTCATGGAATATCTGGACCAGAAAGGTGTAACTTTAAGTGAAGCCTTGCGTGCTTATCCAAAACGTCATGGAACAGAAGACTTATATATTTCCACTCATCAGGTGCAGCCTGCTGAGCTTTTAAACTTTGTTGAGCAGCAATCTACGCAATTAAATGCACAAATCAGTAAAATTGACGGGATACGTCTTGATTTTGATGATGGTTTTGGCATCATTCGAGCATCCAATACAGGTGAATATTTCACGGTGCGCTTTGATGCCAATGATGCACAGGGCCTGAATGAAATTCGACATCTGTTTGTATCCATGTTGCGTGACCGTTATCCACAGATCGCTCAAGACATTTTAGATGCTCAATAAGGAGAGGCGAATGCCAAATCAGCATACAGGCATCGACAAAGCACAAATTTTGACTGAAGCTTTGCCGTATATCCAACGCTTTGCGGGTAAAACCCTGGTGGTAAAATACGGTGGCAACGCGATGACGGATCCTGAGCTGGAAAGCTCTTTTGCACGTGATATCGTTTTATTAAAAACCGTGGGTTTGAACCCGATTGTGGTACACGGCGGTGGTCCACAAGTAGATTCTATGCTGAAACAGCTAGGTCGTGAATCTGACCGTATTGACGGTATGCGTGTGACAGATCCGGCAACCATGGAAGTGGTTGAGATGGTTCTAGGCGGTAGCGTAAACAAATCAATTGTGAACCTGATCAACAAACATGGTGGTCGTGCAATTGGTCTAACTGGTAAAGATGGCAACTTGCTGCGTGCCAAAAAGCTATTAATGGAAAAGACGGCTGAAGACGGTTCAATCCAGAAAGTAGACCTGGGTATGGTCGGTGAAGTGGTGGGTGTAAAAACTGACGTACTGGAAATGTTTACCAACAGTGACTTCATTCCAGTGATTGCACCACTCGGTGTCGATGAAGAAGGCAATACCTACAATATCAATGCCGATCTAGTCGCGGGTAAAGTGGCAGAAGCATTAGGGGCAGAAAAACTGATTCTTCTGACGAATATTACCGGTGTGCTCGACGAAAATAAAAATCTGCTGACCGGTTTAACGACTCAGGAGGTTGATCGTCTGATCGAAACAGGTGTGATCTATGGCGGCATGATTCCTAAAGTCGGCTGTGCGCTTGACGCAGTAAAAGGCGGCGTGATCAGTGCACATATCGTGGATGGTCGCGTACCACATGCCAGCCTGTTAGAAATCTTTACTGATCATGGTGTGGGAACTTTAATTACCAATCGTTCTAATCCACATCGTCCATAAAGATAAATTGAATATCAAAGAGTCTCACTTGAGGCTCTTTTTTATTTCTTTTATTTTAATATTTTGATCACTATAAATATTAAAGTTAAATTTAAGATATGCATTTTTAAGCTGAGCTTTAAAACTGAAACTCCTTTTGCTAAATTAAATATAAAAAAATAGTTTATTAGCATTTTTAGCGCATAGCATTGCAATGATCGAGATTTGAAAAGGTTCAGCCTGTGATGCACAATAACCTTAAGAATACTCTGTGACCTGAATGAAGATTATGTGCCAGCTACTGGGAATGAATTGTGCGACACCAACAGATATTACCTTTTCATTTCGAGGTTTTTCTCAGCGGGCGGGGATTACCTCAGATCATTCTGATGGTTTTGGAATTGCTTTCTTTGAGGATAAGGCCTGCCGATTATTTGTTGATAATCAGTCAGCTGTTGAATCACCGATTGCAGAATTGGTGCGTAATTATCCGATCAAATCCCGTAATGTAATTGCGCATATCCGTAAGGCTACACAGGGCAAGATTAATCTGGAAAATTCGCATCCGTTTAGCCGTGAATTATGGGGACGACAATGGATCTTTGCTCATAATGGTGATTTAAAAGATTTTTTACCTGAACTTTCGGGACGTTTTACGCCAGTCGGTAACACTGATAGTGAGCGTGCTTTCTGTTATTTGCTGGATCAGCTGGTGAAACGTTTTGGTTATGATGAACCGAAGCTGGATCAGGTCTTTGATTTGCTGGCTGAGATTTCTCCATCCATTGCAGAGCATGGCACTTTTAATTTCTGTCTGTCCAATGGTCAGGCATTATTTACCTATGCAACGACTAAACTGCATTGGCTGGTTCGTGAATATCCATTTAAGCCAGCTCAACTGATTGATATCGAAGTTGAAGTGGATTTTAGTCAGGTCACCACGCCTGAAGATCGGGTCGCTGTGATTACCACAGAGCCGCTAACGCAGAATGAAGAATGGACAGCCTTTCAGGAGGGTGAAATGATTTTGTTCAGAGATGGGGCCAAATATCGTTCCCAATTGACCCATGTCGCTCGTCTGGAACGAGAGCGTCTGAATCCTTCGCTAAAACGGGTGACTAAAGCAGATTTATATTAAATCTGGTTAAAATTCGATATTAAAAAACAGGATATCGCTCCTGTTTTTTTTTGAATTTGATATTTATTTTAAAGTGAAATCATTAAAATAAATAAACCATGAAATATAAAATCGATCAAAAAATACTTTATTCTTGTGGTCGGGTTTAAAATATAATTGACTGGATAAACAATGATTTACATTAATTAAATAGAAAATAAACTGAAAACCAACCGATTTACTTCATTTTTATTTAAATCAATTAGATATATGATCTTTTTCAAGCGATAAATCATTAATATCAATAGGTGGTCGTAATGAAAATGAAATGGGTTCCAGATTATAATACTGGTATCGATGTGATTGACGATCAGCACAAACGAATTCTCGATTATATCAATGAGATTGATGGAATTGATGCCAATACCGATCGTGCTCGTATTAAACAGATTCTAGAAAATATTATTGATTATACCCAGTCGCATTTTACCTTTGAAGAATCACTCCAGGAAGAAGCGGGCTATAAATATCGTGTGCCGCATAAACGTGTGCATGACCTGTTTATTAAAAAGATTGAATCTTATCGTGACCGTTTTGAATTGGGCCAATCTATTGAAGCGGAATTACATGAAGTATTATCTAAATGGCTGATCAATCATATTCAGCACGATGACGCGGATTATGTCGGTGCGGTAAAAGAAAATATGATGGGAATCATTAAAGATAAAGAAAAGAAAAAGGGTAAAAACTGGTTTGCCCGTTTCTTCTCATAACTCGATTGTTCTTAGAATAAAGACAAATCGGGAAAATAAAAAATAAAGCTTAATAATAAATTTGCGCAGCAAATCACGGGCATGGTGGTTTGCTTTTTTGTTTTTGATTTTCATCGCCTCACAAGGCAAAATAGCGCTAGATTTTTATAGGAATACATCATGCAGGACAATGCTATGTCAAAATGGTTATCGCCTCTGATGGCTTTCTGTTTATCCTTTCTTATTATTGCGACACTCGCACCGATAACAGGTATTCAGATTGACCGTCAGCTTGATTTCTGGATGTTGTGGTTAGCGACCATGCTAATTCTGGCCCTTCCAGTCTGTTATCTGGAAATTGCTCTGGCGAAACGCTCAAAAACCACTGCACTACAGGCATTGTCGAGCCTTACCCGTGAAGCTGATAGTTCTCAGCGCTGGCGGATCGTCGGCTGGCTGGCAGTTGTATTTATTCCATTCCTCGCGGGTGCAATGCTTAATCATGCTTCTAATGTGATTGCAGTTGCTAATCTTGATGTTCAGCAGCCAGTGATTTTTGCGGTGCTGGCAATTGCTGCATTTATATTATCGCTGGTGCCACGTTTAATTCTGGTTGGGATCACTGCGATCGGCGTACTTGCATCTTTGATTATGGCGAATGTGATGGGAACTGAATTACCGGCTTGGCAGGTAACACCCGTCCAATTCGTAGAGTGGGGCAATGCCACTGTATTGGCTTTGGTGGCGAGTGGTCTAGGTATGGGGCTGTATTGGCAATCAAGTCTGGCTGTCGTAAAACAGCAGGATGTTGCGACTAAAACAGCCTTACCGATTTGGGTCGCGCAGCTATTAGCGATCATCGCCTTTGGTTTCTTTGCAGTAAAAGCTGAAATCCCTGCATTTGCTTTAATCGCAGCCATTGTCGCAGCCGCTGCTTTGCTTATGCAAATGGCACGTGAGCAGTTACAGCAACGCCAAATGAATATCATCATTCAGTGGGCGATTGTGATCGCTGCCACCTTGGTCTGGTTAATTCCAAATGTTGCACCGATTTTCAATAATCTGCTGATTCTTTGGGGACTGGTGATCAGTCTGATTTATGCCTTGTTTGCTGGCTGGATCATGAAGATTAGTCATTTGCGTAAATCGATGAACTTCAGCTCAGAAGCGGTATATAACATCTGGCGTATTGCGGTTCGTATTGTCTTGCCAGTATCAATTATTCTGGCGATTGTTGCTGTATTAGGACAATTTTTCTGATGACTGAGGCAATGATCTGGGTAGCCTATGCTACCCTGGAACAACAGTTTCATATTGCCGTACCTTTCCAGCCCGGCATGACTGCACTGGATGCAATTGACCAAAGTGGCATCCGTGCACAGGTGGAATTGCCTGAACCTCTGAGTCTGGGCATTTTTGGCGTTAAGCTACAGGATCATACCCAGCCATTGGCAGCAGGAGATCGGGTAGAAATTTATCGTGCTTTAACCATCAACCCCAAGGATATCCGCCGTAAGCGCGCTGAAAAGAATCCGGTGGGTCGTTATGCCAAAGGTAACCGTTTCAAGCAAAATAAACGTTCAGATTAGTGGAATGTGGCTTTATTGAACAGATGGTCTGATTATTTGATAAATCAATCTATTTAATTAAAAAAACCCCTGATCATACAGGGGTTTTTTTATGCAAAACCGATTATAGTGGTGGGGCATTTAAGATCGCTTCTTTGGAACCTGGTAGACCTGGCTGAGATTCTGGAATGGTTTCCAGACCTTCAATACGCTCTACGATACCAGACTGATTAAAGTAAATTTTTAGATGCTGGCCTTGGGCTGCTGGGATCTTGGCTTTTTTAGCATAGGTTCCTGGGGTATAGTTGTAGATGTAGTCCCAGCGTAGCGGATTGAGCGGATCAGATACTGTTGGACTACCGAGCAGGAAACGCACCTGTTGGTGGCTCATTCCTACCTGAATTTTAGAGGCTTGTGCTTGAGTTAAAGGTGTTCCTTGAGGAATATCAACTTTGTACACACCTAATGTCGAACAGCCGACAAGCAATGAAGTGACGAATAACGTCAGCATGATTTTTTGCATTTTGCTACACTATCCCAAATTAATTATGATGCATTTGATCCAAGGATAGATCATACTGCATCTAAACTTTGTTGCCTATTCCAACTTTGATTTTGTTGAGAGACCTTTTTACATGACTATTTCAAACCAAGATTTACGAAAAGCTGGACTGAAAGTTACCCTTCCACGAATTAAAATATTAGAACTATTAGAAAATTCAAGACAACATCATTTAAGTGCGGAAGATATTTACAAGACTTTACTCGATCAGGGTGAAGATGTAGGTTTAGCAACTGTGTATCGTGTGTTAACACAGTTTGAAGCCGCGGGTATTATTGAGCGTCATAATTTTGAAAACAATCATTCCGTTTTCGAGATCATGCAGGAAGATCACCACGATCACCTGGTCTGTTTGAATTGCAGCAAAGTCGTTGAATTCATCAATGATACGATTGAAAAAGAGCAGCATGATGTTGCTGAAAAATTTGGTTTTGAATTAACCGGTCACTCTCTGAATCTGTATGGCTACTGCGATGCGCCGGCCTGTCAGGAAGTGTTTCGTAAAAAATAATTTGCACTCCGGTTGAAACAAAAAACAGGCTTCTTGAAGCCTGTTTTTTTATGTGCTCAATCTGATCAGGACTGGCCATCAAAGGTGATATTGGAATGTGCACGTAATAAATGACTGCCGCCTTCTTCTGCCAGTTTGATTTGCAGACGTAAGTCATTGGGTGAATCCGCATGTTTCAGCGCATCTTTATAGCTGATCTGCTTGGCCTTATACAGGTCATACAGTGCCTGATCGAAGGTTTGCATGCCCAGTTCACGGGAACGCTTCATCAGGTCCTTGATCTCATGCACATCACCTTTACGGATCAGGTCAGCAATCAGGGGGGAGTTAATCAGAATCTCAATCGCGGCACGACGACCATTGCCATCGATGGTTGGGATCAGTTGCTGTGCCACAATGGCTTTCATGTTCAGCGACAAATCCATGAACAGCTGGTTATGCCGGTCTGCTTCAAAGAAATGAATGATCCGGTCAATGGCCTGGTTGGCGTTGTTGGCATGCAGGGTCGCAAAGACCAGATGGCCGGTTTCGGCAAAGGCAATCGCATAATCCATGGTTTCACGCGAACGAATCTCACCAATCAGAATCACGTCCGGCGCCTGACGTAAGGTGTTTTTCAGGGCAATTTCAAAGGAATCGGTATCAATCCCGACTTCACGCTGGGTGATGATACAGCCTTTATGCTGGTGCACAAATTCGATCGGGTCTTCAATAGTAATGATATGACCTTTGGAATTTTCATTACGGTAACCAATCAAAGAGGCGAGGGAAGTCGATTTACCCGTACCGGTTGCACCCACAAAAATAATGATTCCGCGTTTGGTCATCGCCAGTTCTTTTAGAATAGGCGGTAACTTCAGCTCATCCATAGTCGGAATGACGGTTTCAATACGGCGCAATACCATGCCTGGCTGATCGCGTTGCTGAAAAGCGCTGACACGGAAACGTGCTGATTTGTCCGGGTTGCTGATGGCGAAGTTACATTCGCGTGTGTCAGCAAATTCCTTGCGCTGCTTCTCGGTCATGATCGAGTTAAGTAGCTGTCCCACAGCCGCGCCCGGTAATTTCACCGAGCCAATCGGTACAATCTGACCATTAATTTTGATAGAGGGTTCAACATCGGCTGTGATGAACAGATCCGAGGCCTTTTTCTCTACCATGTAGTTGAGTAAGCCGTTAAAGTCCATGATAAAACCCCAAAAAATTAATTATTTTTATAAGAATGATTCAGGCTGTTTTGCTGCAGTACGGGCGACTTGCGGACTGATAATGCCTTTCGATACCAGCGTTTTCAGGCTTTGATCCAGCGTGGTCATGCCATAGTTGGCACCGGTTTGAATCGCAGAGTACATCTGTGCCACTTTGTTTTCACGGATCAGGTTACGGATCGCCGGAATACCGATCATGATTTCGTGTGCAGCCACACGACCACCCCCATTTTTCTTCAATAGGGTTTGTGAAATAACGGCTTGTAGAGATTCTGACAACATGGCACGGACCATGTCTTTTTCTTCGGCCGGGAATACGTCAATCACACGGTCAATGGTTTTTGCTGCTGAGGTAGTATGCAGGGTACCGAAGACCAAGTGACCGGTTTCCGCAGCAGTCAATGCCAGACGGATGGTTTCAAGGTCACGCATCTCACCGACTAGAATAATATCCGGGTCTTCACGTAATGCGGAACGTAATGCTTCATTAAATCCATGCGTATCGCGATGCACTTCACGCTGGTTGATCAGACATTTTTTTGATTGGTGTACAAATTCGATTGGATCTTCGACGGTCAGGATATGGTCATAGCGGTTGTCATTGATATAGTCCAGCATCGCTGCAAGCGTCGTTGATTTACCTGAACCGGTTGGTCCTGTTACCAGTACAATACCACGTGGATATTCGCAGATATCTTTAAAGATCTGGCCCATGCCTAGATCTTCAATGGTCAGCACTTTCGATGGAATGGTACGGAATACTGCGCCTGCACCGCGGTTCTGGTTAAATGCGTTCACACGGAAACGGGCCACGCCTGGAACTTCAAAAGAGAAGTCAGTTTCCAGATTTTCTTCATAATCACGGCGTTGCTTGTCATTCATAATGTCGTACACCAGTTTGTGTACTTCTTTATGTTCTAGTGCAGGCAGGTTGATGCGGCGTACTTCCCCGTCCACACGAATCATGGGTGGCAAGCCTGCTGATAAGTGTAAATCCGACGCACCATTTTTAGCAGAAAAGGCTAACAGTTCTGTAATATCCATAAGGTCCCCGAGTTCATTAAAATATTATTTATTTTGCTAGAATAATAAGGCTTTCCCACAGCTTAACCAACACTTAGTTGATGAGCAAGGGAAAAAAATCCGCACGAAATGAGAACCCCATCAATGAAAATGCTGCAACAGTCACGAAATCAGGTTTTAGCTCAGATCCAGTCCGCCTGCGCTCTGGCCGGGCGTGAGCCGGATTCGGTGCAACTTCTGGCCGTCTCCAAAACCCAGCCTAGCCCTGTGCTGGCAGAAATGTATCAGGCTGGTCAGCATGCTTTTGGTGAAAACTATTTACAGGAAGCGCTGGAAAAAATCACGGCACTCAAAGATCTGAATATTGAGTGGCATTTTATCGGTCATGTGCAGCGCAACAAGACCAAACACCTGGCAGAAAATTTTGCCTGGGTGCATGGAGTAGATCGTCTGATTATTGCTGAACGTTTATCTAATCAGCGTAGTGATTCTCAAGCTGCGCTTAATATCTGTCTGCAAGTCAATATTGATGGACAGGATAGCAAGGACGGTTGTCAACCTGAGGAAGTAGCTGATCTGGTCGCACAGATCAGTCAATTACCGAATTTGCGCTTACGTGGTCTGATGGTCATTCCTGCGCCAGAAAATACCCAGGCCTTTGCAGATGCCAAAGCCTTGTTCGAACAGGTCAAAAGCCATCATGCAAAACCTGAAGACTGGGATACTTTAAGTATGGGGATGTCTGCCGACATGACCGAGGCGATTGCAGCAGGTTCTACCATGGTACGTGTGGGAACAGCCTTGTTTGGCGCACGTCCTAAAAAAACGGACTGATGTATACAGACAATTGAGTTATGGAAAAGCGTTATTGCAGAGTAGTTGATAACGCTTTTTTTCTTTGGGGTTCCAGCCATAGGGCCATGAGCCAGGCAAAGAAAATTAAGCTACACATGCTCATAAATAAGGATAAAACGGCACCTTCAAGACCATGATCAAGCGTTGCAGGAAAGCAGCCTAGAATAAAAAGCAGTAAAGGGAAATGGGTGACATAGAGTGTATAGGAGAAATTTGCAGACTGAGGCCAAACTGGTTGAAATTGGCTTTGTTGATGTTGCAGCTGCACAATCCAGCAGACAAAGGCGAGTCCCATACACAGGTTAAACGGCACAAAATAATTTACACGATATAAGTCAGCCTGTTCAATGACATGAAACTGGTAAGCATCCGCACAGGCAATCATAAACGCCAAACCAAAGAGCACTAATTTAACGGGTTGTAGTCGACTCAAAAAATGCAGCTGGATCTGCCGGAATGAACTGGCAAAGGCAACCAGCCAGAGCAGAAAATAAAACAGAAACTGAAAGTTCAGTATGGAAAGCCCTAGAAGCAAGATAAAAAAGCCGATTTTAGCGATTCCAGAATCTTTTAAAAAAGGCAGAAATCCGGCCAGCACATAAAACCAGACTTCAAAGCTCAGGCTCCAGAGCGGAGCATTGGCAGATACCGTCGGTGTAATAAAGCCATTGAGAAAGAATAAAGAACCCAAAAAATCCTGAGTATCAATGTTATAGGCAGTCCGCATCATCATGCCGAAACTGTTCTGGAACTCATGGCTATGTGAAGCAAAAAATGTAGGTGCTAGTACATATAGAATCAGACTGAAAGCGGATGCAAACAGAAAGGGCGGTAAAATACGGCGATAACGCTGCCGTATATACTGCCGCAGATTAAAATTTTCATGTTTTTGGATGTTGTTCTGGACCGAAGTCCCGATTAAATAGCCACTAAGCACAAAAAAGATCATCACAGCAGCCTGGCCTAATAGACGTACCCAGGAATATAAGCTCAGATCAAAAGGTGCAATAAAGGCCTGAAAACTATGACTAAATAGCACCACAATGGCGCTGATCCCCCGCAAGCTCTCGAGCTGTAAGCTGAAATGGGGCGAGAGCTTGTTCGGGGTGGAGTTCATGCTTTAACCTATAATCTGAATGGTACTGGCACCGGCACCAACCGGTTTAACCTGAATCTGAACCGGAATCCGTTCATGCATCTCCTGCACATGTGAAATCAGCACTACTTTACGGCCCTGACTCTGCAAATGATCCAGTGCATTCATGACCATATGTAAGGAAGCCGGGTCTAAAGTACCAAAACCTTCATCAATAAATAGCGATTCTAGTTTCATTGAGCCGGAAGCCATATTGGCAATCGCCAAGGCCAGAGCCAGAGAGACCAGGAAGGTTTCACCGCCAGAGAGTGACAGGACAGGACGCACTTCGCTGTTCATATCCAGATCGATAATCGCCAGACTCAAACTGTCTGGAATCCGGTACAGCTGATAACGCGGAGCCAGAGGCTGTAGTTGCTGATTGGCATATTCGACCAGAATATCCAGATGATGTTCCTGCGCGATTTTCTGGAATTTGGTGCCTTCCTTATGGCCGATCAGATCATAGATCCGGCCCCAACGATATTCTTCAGCTTTGACCTGTTCAATCTGATGCTGGTAGCGTTGTAAGGTCGACTGGTTATTGGCATGTATTCTTAATTTGGTGGCTACTTCATTACAGGCATTTTCCTGTTCAGCTTTTTCCTGTGCCAGACTACTTAAGCGCAGTTCAACTTCTTCAAAGCTAAGTTCAGGCTTGGACTTCAAATGATGCTGATATTGTTCTTCCAGAATGTCCCAAGCCGTTTTGGCATTTTCAACCGCCTGATGTTGTGCCTGTAATTGCTGGCGAATTTGCTGATGCTGTTGCAAGTCAATATTCAGGCAATGCTGGATATGTTCAGCGTCAAACGCAGGATGTGTATTTTGCCAGTCCTGAATAGATTGCTGGCATTGCTTGATCTGTTGTTCCAGTTGCTGAATCTGGGTGATGAAACTCTGCTTTTTCAGCTCAGCCTGTTGTAAACGCTGATCATGCTGCTGGGTCATCAGACTCTGTGCCCGTAGCTGTTCATCCAACGCCTGTTGTTGTTGCTCCAAACGGTCACGCCATTCCTGTGCCTTAGGATAAATCTGTCCGGCATGGGTAAGGGTCAGGTGGTTGAGCTGTTCACGTAGCGCTTTACCCATATTCAGCGCCGTATTCATCTTTTGCTGTAACTGTCCATCATATTGTTGATGCAGGCTGAGCTGATCACGTGCCTTTTCAATCTGCTGATTTAAGCTTTGCATGTGAGTCTCTAGGGTTTTGAATTCCTGAGACTGTTTCTGACGTTGTTGCAGTTGTTGAGATAACTGCTGACAGCTTGATGAGGCATCAGTAATCCAGGATTTCTGCAAGGACTCAGGCAGTAGATGAAGAACTGGCTGACTCATTTGTTCTAGCTGTGAATGCTGCTGCATGCTAAAACGTAGTTGATCCAGCTGTTGCTGTTGCTGACGCCATTGTTTCCAGTCACTTTGCTGATTTTGCAGGGTCTGTGCTAGCTGCTGTTGCTCTTGTTGAAGTTGAAGCACATACTGGCCAAGCTGTTGCTGCAAATGATCTGTACTCTGGCTTAAATCCAACAGCAAATCAAATTGCTGAAGATCCTGATTCAACTGAACCTTCTGCTGTTGTAGTGTCGTATTGAGCTGACTGCTGCGTTGCTGATGTTGCTCAATTAAGGTTTGTAGTTGAGATTGCTGGATTTGTGCTTGCTGATATGCCTGAGTCAGTTGCTGTAGTTTTTTCTGAGCTTCCTGAAGCTGCTGGTCATGTAGCTGTTGCAAAGCATTTTCTAGCAGTTCCTGATGCTGTACAAAAGGATGCTCATGACTGCCACAGACCATACAAGGCTCATTTGGTTTCAGCTGTGCACGTAATTCCTGCACACTTTGTGCCTGTAATAAACGTTGCTGAGCCAATACTTGTTGCAATTGTTCGAAAGCCTGTTCTGCTTCCTGACGTTGTTGCTGTAATTGAACCAGCTCAGTTTCTAGTTGCTTTAAGCGGTCATGATAGCTTTCTAACTCGCGGTTCAATTGCAGGCTTTCAGTTTCTAAGCCAGCCATTTGCTGTACAGTGCGCATTAAAGCTTCAAGCTTCGAATGCTGGGTACTGAGTTGCTGCTGTTGCGTATGGAACTGTTGGATCTGCTGTTCAAGCTGATCCAGATGAGTATAACGCTGAGTGAGTTCCTGCAAGCTAGCAGATAAAGCCTGTTGCTGCTGTTCCAATTCAGGCCGGCTGGATTGGAAAAGTGCCGGGTGCTGCCGCATGAATTTCTGGTGCAGTTCCTGATAATCCTGTAAGCGTTGCAGAGTCGCCTGGGGTTCGTCATCAAAAACCGCTAAGAAGCTCTGATGTTCCAGTTGCTTTTGAATCTGTAGATATTGAGCCTGAACCTGTTGTAAATGCTGTTCAGTCTGCACCAGTTGATTCTGAACAGGCTGAATCTGCTGGGTTCTATAGGTCTGCTGTTCAGCTAGAAGCTGTTTATACTGCTCGCCAATCGACAGCATTTCATGATCCAGCTTGAGTCCCTGATCCAGATAAGGTTTGATCTTCTGAAAGTCTTGTTGCTGCTGTTGTTGCTGTTGCTGAATGTGGTGCAACTTGTGCTGTTCACTATCACGCTGCTGCTGCACTGACGTGAATTCGGCAACAAAGTTTTGTTGCTCAGTCAGTAAATGGCTACGCTGCTTCTGAAACTGCTGTTGCTGGACAAACTGTTCCCGAATCTGCTGAAACTGGTCCAGTTGATCTAATAACTGTTTTTGCGGTGCCATTTTCTGTTCAGCATCCAGCTGAACCGTATAGATTTCTTTTTTGGCCTGAATTTCAGTATAGAGATAATGCTGTTGGCGATGCCATTTCAGGTCATTTTCCAGTACCTTTTCGCTCTGGTTTAGATGCTCAACCGCCTGTTTTAAAATAGTGTGTTGCTGCTGTAAGGCAGCAATATCTTCTTCAGATAATAGTTCCAGATGACCGATTAATTTTTCCAGGTCAGCGCGTTTCTGCTTCACTTCACTGTGTTTTTCAAATGCTTTCTGGCTGACCAGACTGAAAATCTGAGAATTGGTCAGATATTCGAGTAAATCGGCACGTTCATTATCTTTGGCTTTTAAAAAGGCACCAACCTCAGACTGTGCTAATAGAACCGCACGGGTAAACTGCTCGAAACTCAAGCCGACCAGTTTTTCAATCAGCGGCGTGCATTCAGAAATCTTCTGGTTTAGAATCCGTTGATCATCCAGACAGGTAATGGCACGATCGACCTTTAAATTACCATCCACTTTCTGCCGGGCACGACGAATTTCCCAACGTGCGGTATAACGTTTTTGGTCTAAGGCAATAAACTCAAGCTCGGCAAAACCCTGTACGCAACCACGGCGCAGAATATTTTTGGAATCCTTGATCGAGACATCCTGTCCACCTGCATCTTTCAGACTACCTGTGGCACCTTTTAAACGTGGAATTTCGTTATACAGCGCCAGGCACATGGCATCGAGCAGAGTAGATTTACCAGCACCGGTTTTTCCGGTAATCGCAATCAGTCCGGCATGTGCCAGTGGATTCGATTCAAAATCAATATGATGTGTACCAGCGAGAGAGGCGAGGTTATTTAGGCTCAGACGGATAATTTTCATGGCTGATCCTAAGCTTGTTGTTTTTGTGCAAGTTCATGTTGGGCTTCGACCAGTAACTGCTGAAAATCCTGCTGCACCGAATGATCCTGGCTATAGCCCATTTTTTCCCAGATATTGAAAAACAGTGATTCAGGTGTTGGAGGTGCCAAGTCAATTTTAGAGCTATCAGCCTGATCTTCTGCTTGTCGTTGATAAATTCGGCTGATGCGTAGCAGACGATAACGATTTGGCGGCAGTGCCTGTTCAATCTGCTGACGTAAATCTACCGGTGGCGGTGCATCGGTAGTGTATTCAATTTCCAGAAAATGTCGTGCTGCCAGATGCTCAATTTCCCCAGTCGGCAGTGCTTTTACTTTGCTGAGCAGATTTTCCAGATTTTCCCGGATTCTAAACAGCTCGACAGTACGAGGAACTTTCAGCGCTTCAAACTGAAAACGCTGTTCAGCATTTTGCTCAGGATCGATTCTGACTTCAACGACCTGATGCGAATAGTTGATCTCACTAAAGGATAAGGGAATCGGGGAGCCACTATAGCGGATATGCGGCTGACCGACTTTTTGTGGTTTGTGCAGATGTCCCAGAGCGACATAGTCAATGACTTCATCAAATAACGCCGTTGAGAGAGCTTCTTCATTGCCGACAATAATGGGGCGTTCGGAATCGGAAGTTTCACCGCCTTGCATATGCGCATGTGACATGAGAATCAGTGCCTGATGTGGCTGCTTACGTGCTTTGGCTTCGGCAATCAACTGTTGGTGCAGATAGCTGATGGCATTCTGGCTATTATGGGTATGTTCATTAATGCCGGTAATTTCGGCACTGCGTAAATAAGGCAAGGTTAGGCACCAGGCAATAATCTCTTGCTGCTGGTCATAAATCGGAACCAGCAAACGATCCAGATCAAGAGCATTGTCCGCAGTCCGGCCGACAATACCCACCGCTTTGGCATTAAATTTGGTCAATAAAGGCTGAACCTGTTCAATTCGATAACCTGAATCATGGTTGCCGGCAATCATCAGGGTTTGCATATACGGTGCCAGTTCATGGGCATCAGCAAGAAACTGGTATAGCTGTCTTTGGGCACTGGAAGCAGGATTGATGACGTCAAAAATATCACCAGCAATCAGTAGGGCATGTGGCTGTTTTTCCTTGATTTGTTCAAGGAGCCAATTCAGGAATTGTGCATGTTCAAATTCACGGTCATGGTTATGGAAAAACTGTCCCAAATGCCAATCAGAAGTATGTAGAAAATGAACTGCCATGTATACCCACCTTTATTTTTGCCTTCCTACTATAGAAAAAAGCCCAGCTAAAAATCTACTTGAAAAAAATATTTTGATCTATTTCATTGCTACACGTCATTGAAACTATTTTCAGCGTAGTTTTGAATATCAGAATAATACTAGTGAAATCAATAAAATGTGATGTTCATATATAAAGTATTGAATACAGCGTTTTTATTTTAAATTTTACTTCAGGCAATTTCATAACATCTGAATCGCAGAACCAATATTTTTTATAAAAATTGCTAAAAACAGACTTGAAAAAATGCAGCCGATCATTATTTTATGCTGCATAAGAAACTGATAAAAATTTGCAGGCGAATTGCTAAAAACGGTTCGTCCAAAAAATAAAAACCGACGATTCGAGTGATGATGAAATCGTCGGTCAAAGATTTGTGTATAGTGAAAATTTTGGCTGCTATTCAAAATTTTCTAAAACACTGGACTTATTGCTTTAGCAAAGAGAACGAAAATTTGTGGATGCCAGTCCAAATTTCCGAACCTTGTACCCTATATAACGTCAGCATCTCGCTTTAGGTTGACAATAAAATGAAAAAAAAATTAATTTTTTTTATACTAGTTGATTAATCGTCCTTGAGTCCTGCTGATGGTGTCTCTAACTCGCTATTTTCTCTGGTTTTTCTTCCTATGCTTTATTTTTACCTGCATTTGCGGGGTTGTGGCGGCGTTGATGCCGACTGGCATGGGCGCAGTATTAACCATTGTGCCTTATCTGGTGGCGATGATCTGGGTACTGTTTAAGTTTTTAAAAAAGGAACAACGGGCGCCCACCCAGGTAGAGCGTAAAAAATTCACCTTGGGATTTAGCCTGATTTATTGGGGCTATAACCTGGCATTTTTAATTTTAGGGATTGCCATTGCGACGCGTTCCAATCCGAATGCCTGGCAGGACTTTTTACTATATCTGCAACAGCCACAATTTATGAGCATTGTCGTGATTATGTTCCTGCTCATCGCGATTCCGCTTTATCTGCTGACCTACTGGTTTTATGGCAAACAGGCACAGCGTATGGCTGATAAAATGTTTGGCTAAAATTTCCTACGCTTTATATCAAAATCGTTGAGATCAAATTCAAGATGCTAAATCAGGCTGATAGAAAATCAGAAGTTTTCCGTATAGCCTGATAACAATTCCTCATTTACCGATCCAGCCTATTTCATCCAACATTCTGATTCATAAGTGACGTATAATTTGGGCAATACAATAATAATGGCTCAGAATAACCATGTATAAACCTGTAGTCCTTATGACAGGCGCCAGCGGTTTTATTGGCAGCCATCTGGTGAAATTTTTACTGGCTCGTGATTATGCAGTGATCGGCCTGACCCGACAGAAAAAATTGCGAGAAGAACATCCTGATTTTCACTGGATTAATGATCTGGAAGAACTGAAAAAACATCAAATTGACTATGTGATTAATCTGGCCGGTGAAAGTATCGGTCAGGGTCGCTGGACAGTTGCACGCAAAAAGAAATTGCTGGACAGTCGATTAAATACCACCAAGCAGTTATATGATTATCTAGAGAAAAATCAGATCAAGCCCAAACGTATTATTTCGACTTCAGCGGTTGGCTACTACGGAATCGATCCGCAAGAACGCTGGGATACGGTGTGTACTGAACAAAGTCCACCACAATCCATTTTTATGTCAGAACTGTGTGAGAAATGGGAAAAACTGGCCTTGTCCTATACCGGGCAGGACACCAAAATTGTTCGCTTTGCTGTGGTGTTTGGTCAAGGAGGCGGGATTCTTCCGCAGATGTTATTGCCGATTAAGCTGAATATGTTTGGCCGGATTGGCCATGGGCGCCAACCGGTGACCTGGGTGCACCTACAGGATGTCATGCGTGCGATTGAATTTCTGATGCAGCAGCCAACCCAGCAACAGGTATTTAATGTAGTTGCTCCAGAAAAAGTCAGTCAGGCGCAGTTTGCCCGGATCGCGGCACAGGTGCTGAAAAGAAAACCTTTATTGCCCTTACCAGCTTGCAGTATGAAAATGATGCTGGGTGAACAGTCACAACTGATTCTGAATGGTCAATATGTCCAGCCCAAAGCTTTGCAGGAAGCCGGATTTGAATTTAGCTATCCGACCCTGAAAGAAGCCTTGATTGAAATTTTAAACCGTTAAAGAGTGCAGCTGTAAACGCTGTATCGGACTATAAGGCTGTGGATCTACGATAGTCGGTTGTTCCAGGATTAACTGAGACAGCAGTTTTCCAGAAGCAGCGCCCATACATAAGCCATTACGGAACTGGCCGAAATTGGTCCAGAGATTGTCTAGGTGTGGAATTTTGCCGATATAGGGAATGCCATGAGGAGAGCTTGGTCGTAGACCAGCCCACTGTTTCACAATTGGGAAATCAGCCAATTCTGGTACCATTTCCAGGCAGGCTTCCAAAATATCCTGACGGATTTCAGCAGAAGGCGAAGTATCAAAACCGACCTGACGCATGCTGGAACCACACAGTACATGACCATCACGACGTGGAATCAGATACAAGACCTTGTTCATGCACATGGTTGGCAGCCAGTTTTCTGGTGTTTTAAACAGTAGCATTTGTCCTTGAACCGGATGAACTGGAATATCCAGACCGAGCTGTTCAGACCAGTGTGCAGACCATGCACCGGTGGCAATGACGAACTGATCTGCTTTAAAGCTCAGGCCATTTTCAGTAGAAACACTGTGCACATGATCTTGCCGGATACTTAGCTGAGTGATTTTGCAATGCTCTTGCCAGCTGACACGCGGATGCTGCTTGAGGTAAGCAATAATGGACTGTAATAGTCGCGGATTGCGGATATTGGAAAGTTCTGGAAAATAGATCGCCTGTTTAAATTTTGGATCTACTTTACTATTAATCTGCTGGATTTGAGGCTGATTCAGATATTCGGCATGTTGCTGTGGATCCTGATATTGCTCGGCATAGCGCAGTCCGATTTCAAAATCCGTTTCATCAAAAATCAGCATACCGGTTTCATGAATCTGGAAATCAATCCCGGTGATCGGTTGCAGTTTCTGGTTCCAGGCTTGATACAAGGGTTTGGCATGGCGGGCGAGGGCATTGACGGCATCGGGATAACGCCAGGGATACATCGGGGAGAGAATGCCACCTCCGGCCCAAGAAGCTGCCTGTCCAGCCGCGTGTTGATCAAAAATCGTAATAGAACATCCCTGTTCAAGCAATTCCAGAGCTGACATCAAGCCAGTGATGCCCGCTCCGATAATGGCGATATGCATTGCGCCAAGGTCCTTCTATTTTATTTCATGTCTTTCAGTTTGAGCGCAGCTTCTTCCGCAAAGTAGGTCCAAATGCCATCTGCACCGGCACGGCGGCAGCACATCAGGGACTCAAGAATCACGCTATCAGATAACCAGCCATTCTGAATCGCAGCGGCCAGCATGGCATATTCGCCACTAACCTGATAGATAAAGGTTGGCATACCGAAAGTATCTTTGACTTCACGAACCACATCCAGATAAGGCATCCCCGGTTTAACGATGACCATATCTGCACCTTCCTGAATATCGAGGGCAATTTCATGCAGTGCTTCGGCACGGTTACCGAAATCCATTTGGTAATTGTATTTATTGCCGCCTTTCAGGTTGCTGGCAGAACCAACCGCATCACGGAATGGACCGTAGAAGCTAGACGCATATTTGGCTGAATAAGCCATAATAGAGGTATAGATATGGCCATTCTGTTCAAAGGCCTGACGAATTGCACCGATGCGGCCATCCATCATGTCACTTGGAGCGACAATATCAGCTCCGGCTTCGGCATGGCTTAAAGTTTGTTTGATCAGTGCTTCAACCGTTTCATCATTCAGCACATAACCGGTTTCATCAATGATGCCGTCCTGGCCATGCGTGGTATAAGGGTCTAGCGCGCCGTCGGTAATCAGTACCATTTCCGGTAATTCTTTTTTCAGCAGGCGAACAGTCTTCTGTACCAGACCATCTTCATGCCAAGCCGCTTCTGCAGTCAGACTTTTATCTTCTTGTGGTGTGACCGGGAACAGCGCCAGTTTATTGACACCCAGTTCCAATAAACGTTCTGATTTTTTTAACAACAAGTCAGCAGACAGGCGCTGCACATTTGGCATACTTGGAATGTCTTGGGTCTGGTTTTGTCCCGGCAGCACAAATACTGGATAAATCAAGTGATCAGCACTGAGATGGGTTTCACGTACCATAGAACGTAAATGCTCATTTTTACGAATACGACGCATGCGAGTTGCAGGAAACGCGGGACGATTGAACGTATAGGTCATAAAAATCTCAGTAATCAGTATTAAACTAGGCCCCTATTGTAGCCCTATCTGAATTTTTTGGGCATAAATTAGCGGTTTTTTATTGTTGTAGCTTCGGGCAGACTTATGACTAAGACAGAAAGAAATTGGACAGGTAATATACATTTAGGTGCAAAAGTGGATATTGAAGTGGTCTTAAACCAGTTAGTACACGCTTTTAATACCTCTCCTTTTTTTAAGCATAATGGCATGACCATGCGGGTGGTCGATGGTCAGATCGAAGCATATGTTGAAATGCAGGATTTTATGATTGGCAATGTGGCTTTTCAGATTCTGCATGGTGGTCTTGCAGCCACCATACTCGACAGTATTGGTGGAATTGTGGCGATGGGTGAGCTGTATAAGAAAGCCGAACCGGAAACCATTGCCGATACGATTAAAAAGGTATCACGTCTGGCGACGGTAGATATGCGCGTGGATTATCTGGCTCCCGGTCGTGGTAAATATTTTATTGCCCGTGCAGAAACCTTACGTTTGGGGCGTAAGGGCTGCACCATGCGCATGACCATGGTCAACGATGATGACAAGCCGATTGCCACAGCGATTGCTTCATATGCCTATTAATTAAGTTTATCTCCTCGATCCTGGCTCACTTCGGGCCCGAACTAAGCCCTTATTCCTGGAATAGGGGCTTAGTTTTTTAAACTTCCGAGTAATATTTTTTTGCATATTTTCTAATTTTTATTATTAGAATGCATGAAAATTAAATTAATACGGCTTTCTCATTTTACCCATTGATCAATAAACGGGATATGAATCTATACATTCATGTCAGTGCTGGTCAGTGTGGCTGCGTGACCAAGTCTGTTGGATTTAGGAAAAAATCAATGACAGATGTACAAGACACCCTGCCAGAAAACGCATCAGATACAACTTCGGATCAAGCTTTAAAAAATAAACGTAAAAAAGCCCTGAGTATTGTTGCCCTCCTTATGGTGATTGCACTGGTGCTGTTTCTGGTGTGGAAATTCTTTCTGAACAATTCAGTCAGTACTGAAAATGCTTATGTCGGTGCTGAAACGGCTTCTATCACGTCTATGGTGAGTGGCCAGGTTGCTGAAGTACTTGTCCATGATACTCAAGCGGTCAAACAGGGCGATATCTTGGCCAAAATCGATGACCGTGATGCCAAAATTGCAGTGTCTCAGGCACGTGCAGAGCTAACCAAAGCCAAGCGCCAGTACAAACAGACTGCGGCCAATAGTGGGGCTTTAAGCTCACAGATTGGGGTTAGTGATGATGCGATTCGCAGTGCCGAAGCTCAGCTGGCTCAGGCTCAGGCAGCCTTACATAAGGCACAAGATGAATATACGCGTCGTGAAAAACTCAGTGCGAGCGGTGCAGTGTCTAAAGAAGAACTCAGTACCGCACAATCTGCATTGGATACTGCCAAAGCAGGCGTAGCTTCTGCTGAAGCGGGTCTGGCACAAGCAAGATCCAGCCAGAAAGCAGCGCAAAGCAATTTAGCGGCGAATGAGGCCTTGATTCAAGGTGCGAATGAAAATTCGACTCCTGATGTACTCGTGGCTGAAGCCAAACTGAAACAGGCTGAACTGGATTTAGAACGTACTGTAATTAAGGCACCATTTGATGGAGTGGTTTCACGCCGTTCAATTCAGGTGGGTCAACGTGTTGCACCAGGTACAATGCTGATGATGGTCGTACCAGTAGATCAGCTCTATGTTGATGCAAACTTCAAGGAAAGCCAGTTGGAGAAGGTCCGCGTGGGGCAGAAAGCTGAACTGACCTCTGACCTGTATGGAAAATCGGTGAAATATCACGGCACCGTGGTTGGCTTCTCTGGCGGTACAGGTTCAGCTTTTGCTCTGATTCCGGCTCAGAATGCAACGGGTAACTGGATCAAAGTGGTACAGCGTTTGCCAGTGCGTATTCAGCTGGATCCGAAAGAGCTGGCTGAGCATCCGCTACGTGTGGGTCTGTCGATGGAAGCCGAAATCCACTTTAAGAAGTAATTCCCTATGAATAAATATGTTCCATATGGGAATTTGACTGGCGGCAAGCTGATGCTGGCGGCCTTTGTTCTGGCATTGGCCAATTTCATGGTCGTGCTGGACATGACCATTGCCAATGTCTCGGTGCCGCATATTACCGGTAGTCTGGCAGTGTCCAGCTCGCAAGGCACCTGGGTCATTACGTCTTATGCAGTTGCAGAAGCGATCTGTGTACCTTTGACAGGCTGGCTGGCGGGTCGCTTTGGTAGCGTACGCCTGTTTGGTGTCTGCTTGCTTGGTTTTACCATTTTTTCAATTCTGTGCGGGATTTCGACCAGTCTGGAAATGCTGGTGTTTTGCCGGATCGGGCAGGGGCTGTTTGGCGGCCCGATTATGCCGCTCAGCCAGACTTTATTGCTACGCATCTTCCCACCTGAAAAACAATCCCAAGCGATGGGTATGTGGGCGATGACCACTGTTGTTGGACCAATTCTAGGCCCAATTCTCGGCGGTACGATTAGTGATAACCTGTCCTGGCACTGGATTTTCTTTATCAATATTCCAGTGGGTCTGTTTTGTGGTCTGGCTGCATTGAAGCTATTAAAACCAGCCGAAACTGAAACCAATGCCCTGAAGATTGATAAAGGTGGTTTGTTCCTGCTGATTCTGTGGATTGGTGCGCTGCAATTGATGCTGGATCTTGGTCATGAACATGACTGGTTTAGCAGCTCCTTTATCGGCACATTGGCAGTGATTGCTGTGGTCGGTTTAATCATTTTTACTATTTGGGAACTGACTGAACGGCATCCGATTGTAGATATCCGGATTTTCCGATATCGCGGTTTTACTTTTGCCGTACTGTCACTGGCCTTTGCTTTTGGTGCCTTCTTCTCCAGTATTGTTCTTATTCCACAATGGGTGCAGATTAATCTCGGCTATACCGCCACTTGGGCAGGTTATTTAACCGCGACCATGGGTTTTGGCAGTCTATTGATGTCACCGATTGTGGCGAAGATGGCGACTAAATATGACCAGCGCATTCTGGCCAGTTTTGGTTTGACCTTGCTTGCCGTGGTGACCTTAATGCGGGCATTCTGGACTACGGATGCGGATTTTATGGCATTGGCCTGGCCGCAGATTCTGCAAGGTTTTGCGGTACCATTCTTCTTCATTCCACTCTCCAATATGGCATTAGCCTCAGTACAGCCACAAGAAATGGCATCAGCCGCAGGTTTGATGAACTTTCTGCGGACTATGGCAGGGGCGATCGGGGCTTCAATTGCAGTCACGATCTGGGATGATCATAGTAAAGTGGCCCGCAGTGAGCTGGTCGGTAAACTGAATGTTGAAGAAACCCAGAATACCTTAATATCTCAGGGTATGAGTTCGGACAGTGCCTTGGGTTATATTTCCAGTCTGGTGGATAAAGAAGCATTAACGCTGTCTGCCAATCACCTATTTTTGATTTTGGCGATGGTCTTTGTTTTTGCTGCTTTAATCGTCTGGTTGGCACCACGACCTAAAGCGGGTGTGGGTGGAATGCCATCACATTAATATTTTCCAAAATAAAAAACCGCTAACTATTTAGCGGTTTTTTCGATCTTATAAATCTGATTTGGCTCGTTTCAAGGCATTTTTCCATTTGGCTAAATGCGCTTCACGTTCATCATTTTGCATTTTTGGTTCAAAGGCTCGATCTAGCTGCCAGGATTGAGAAATTTCATTTAGGTTAGAAAATACCCCGGACTTTAGACCTGCCATGGCTGCTGCTCCCCAAGCCGTGGATTCCAGCATCTTCGGACGTAAAACAGGCACATTGAGCAGATCAGCCTGGAACTGCATCAGCATATCATTACAGCTCGCACCGCCATCAACCCGTAACTCTTTTAAAGGGTGGGCAATATCCGATTGCATTGCAGTCAGTACATCGGAGACCTGAAAAGCAATGGACTCTAATGCAGCTCGGGCAATGTGGGCTTTATTGGTTCCTCGCGACATGCCACAAAGCAGGGCACGCGCTTCACTATCCCAATGCGGTGCACCGAGCCCAGTAAAGGCGGGGACTAAGACCACGCCGTCAGTATCTTCTACTTTACAGGCCAGCTTCTCTATATCACTGCTTTTCTGAATGATGCCGAGCCCATCACGCAGCCACTGCACCACAGCACCGGCCATAAAAACGCTACCTTCCAGGGCATAACTGGTCTGTTCCTGTGCCTGCCAGGCGAGGGTAGAAAGTAATTTGTTCTGGCTGAGCTGAATATCATGACCGGTATTGAACAGCATAAAACAGCCGGTGCCATAGGTATTTTTTGCCATACCGGGTTCGAAGCAAGACTGGCCAAATAAGGCAGATTGCTGATCACCCAGAATACCGGTAATGGGAATCGTAGCCCCTAATAAACCCGGTGCCGTATCTGCAATATGACAATCAGAACTGATGATTCGTGGCAAAACTGAAGCGGGGATATTAAACAGGTCGAGTAGTTCGTCATCCCAGCGTTGAGTTTGCAGATTCATCAACATGGTGCGGGAAGCATTACTCGCTTCAATAATATGCTCAGCACCTTGAGTCAGGTTCCAGATCAGCCAGCTATCAATGGTGCCAAAAGCCACATGACCTTGCTCTGCGAGTGTACGTAAGCCATCAATATTTTCTAATAACCAGACCAGTTTCCCGGCACTAAAATAGGGATCAATCCGTAATCCGGTTTTTCGTTGTACCTGATCCATCAAGCCCTGCTGAATCAGCTGATTACACCAGTCGGCTGCACGACGATCCTGCCAGATAATCGCTGGTGCAAGAGGCTTGCCATTACGGCGATCCCATACCACAGTCGTTTCACGCTGATTGGTCAGTCCAATCGCTTTAATGTCTTTAGCTAGAATACGGGCAGTGGCTAAGGCCTGTTGTACCACTGCAATCTGCGAGCTCCAGATTTCCTGTGCATCCTGCTCAACCCAGCCGGAATGTGGGGTCTGGATATGAGTTTCGCGTTGAGCTGTTGCCTGGACCTGCCCATGTTCATTAAAGATGATTGCACGGCTGGACGTCGTTCCCTGATCGAGTGCTAATAAATAGCTCATAATTTTTTTAAATGCTGACTTGAATTATGAAATATTAGCGCAATTATGTAATCAGGCGCATTCAAAAGTGTATTTGTGTAGAAAATGCATCGTATTTTTTGCCAGTTATGCTATGATGAGCTTGTACTTTGGGGATGTTCTTGGCTTCGACGCCGATGATGAAACTCATAGATGCATGCCGAGAGCGCATTTTCTCTCGTAAATAAAATTTGCATTTAAATAGTCGCAAACGACGAAACTTACGCTCTAGCAGCCTAAGGGCTGCTTGTCCGCATCTCTGAATACTTGTGGTTAGAGATCCCGACTGAAGCGAACGCACACAAGTCCGTATAGAGTCAAGCCTCGGGGCTTTATACCAAATCTAGAGGATCGCACCTTGAACCCTGTTCGTCGGGTCTCTTGGTGTTAAAACAATAGACGATATCTAAGCATGTAGTATTCTCGAGCGTAGTGTTGGCGGACGCGGGTTCAACTCCCGCCATCTCCACCAAGATTCTTTTTATAAATCAGCCACTTATATTAAGTGGCTTTTTTATTGCCACACATTTGCCACATTTTTCATTGCAAGAGCTTTTGATTTCGACGTATTTAGGCTGTACGAGTTACGCTAAGTTTCGCAATTTCTTGTTTATTTTTATCCCCATGCAACCATTTTGTATAGCGTTTGATCAGCATTTGTAGACTATGTCCAAGTTGATCGGCTACAAACATTGGATTGACGCCATCCATCAGCAACATCGTCGCATAAGTATGCCTTGCATTGTATGCAGGGCGGTGACGTATAGAACACGCTTTCATCGCTTCTACAAGACGCTCTCTAGGTGGTTTTTCATTAAAGAAGGGTTCCTTAGTCTTAGGACATAGCATCACATAGTCTGTTTGGTAGCCTTGATCCTTTTTAAATTGAAGCAAAGCTTTCAAAGCCAGAATTGATCGTTCATTCAGATATACTTCTCGAGACGTATGTGTTTTTGTCACCTTTTTTTCTAAACCACGTACACGGCTTTTGCTGACCTTGAATGTACCGTTGAACCAGTCAATATCACTTTCTCTAAGAGCAATCATTTCGGAAGGTCTACAGCCTGTCCAGAAGGCAAACTCAAAATACCACCGATAAAATTTGTCCTCATCATGTAAGCTTTTGTCGAGCCAAGCTAGTGATCCTAGACAAAATAATGGACAGCACGTCCCTCTAAAGATAACGTAACTTTAATCTTTGGAGATTCAAGAAATGGCTAAACGTTTTAGTCCTGAATTTAAACAGCAAGCAATTGATTATGCACTTTCAAACTCGCACGAATCTTTAGCTGCAATCGCCCAGAAATTAGGTGTTGGTTATTCAACATTGGATAAATGGATTCGTGAAATCAATCCGGCGGGTTCAAGCAAACGCCAACTTTCACCAGAACAACAGCGGATTTTAGAATTAGAGAAAGAAGTCAAACAGCTCAGGGAAGCCAATGACATCTTAAAAAAAGCGCATGTGTACTTTCTGACAGATCATGCCAAGAAAAGTACACGGTAATTCAAGATCTGGATGTGAATGAAGTCACTGTATCTTCTGCCTGTAAATGCCTGGGTGTCAGCACTTCAGGCTATTATGCCTGGCGAAAACGCCAGGCCAATCCAGCGCAGAAATATAATGATTTAAAAGCCGTATATTGGCAGCATCATGCACGATTGGGTGCACCTTCATTAGTACATGACATGCATGATTTAGGGTACACCATGAGCGAACGAACCGTTGGAAGAATGCTAAAAAAACTTGGTCTACGGAGCAAGATTGCACGTAAATACAAGCCTACGACTGATTCAAAGCATCGTTTGCCTACAGCACCAAACTTGTTAGATCACCAATTTACAGTCATGCAGCCTAACAAGGTTTGGACAACGGATATTACCTATATCCGTACCAAGCAAGGTTGGCTGTATTTATGTGTGATGCTGGATCTATTTAGTCGTCGTATCGTGGGATGGCAAACTAGCCATCGAATAGACCGCCAATTGGTGTGTGATGCGTTTCATTATTCAATGGCTCGTCAGGGCTATCCAACAGGTGTTATGGTTCATTCGGACCAAGGCAGTCAGTACTGTAGTCGTGATTTTAGAGCACTCTTGCTGACAAATGATTGTATTCAAAGTATGTCTAGACGAGGAAACTGTTGGGATAATGCCGTGACTGAAAGCTTCTTTCATACATTGAAAGGCCATGTGGTGCATGGCAGTGTGTTTGTCACTCGAAAAGAGGCGAATGCGGTCTTGTTTGACTATATTGAGATTTATTACAATCGGGTCAGAAGGCATTCTGCAAACGGTTGGTTAAGTCCAGAAGCCTTTGAACAGAAATATATTAAAAGTTTAGAGGGATCGATTGTCCACGATACTGTCTAGGATCAATTATCATTATTAAAACATTATAAAATATATCAATTAAAGAACACACTCCAAGACCTTATATATAAAGCAATAAATTAAATTCTTAATAGATATTAAAATAAATTAGCTCATAAAAATAATAATTTATTATAACACCCTCCCTAAATAGGGATATCACCTTATTCATATGAATCTTTATATTAACAAGACTAATACGTGAGGGAAGCGAAATGAAAAAAACATTACTTGCACTTACATTATCTGGACTATTAACTGCTTGTGGCGGGGACTCATCAAATGATTCTTCATCTACGCCTCAACCACCACAAAGTTCATCAAAAATTGGTGTATTGACTGATGGTGTCATTATAGGTGCAAATTACACCATTAATGGTGTGACTAAGCAGACCAATGAACGAGGAGAGTTTGAATATCAAGAAGGAGATGAAATCACCTTTAGTGTTGGCGATATTGAAATTGGAAAAGTAAAAGGTGATAGCCGAATTACTCCACTAGAATTAGCAAAAGACGAAAAAACTCAGCTTAATCTAATGGTTTTCTTACAATCACTTGATACAGAGGGTGATCATGATGATGGCATCAAACTCCCCTCAGATATTTCATCACTTTCTAAAGAAACAATTAATTTTTCAGCTGAACCCGAAGAATTTGCTCAAGACTTACAAATTCAATTAAAAAATATTCCTGAACTGAAAAATAATACGGTAGTTAGCCCTGAAAAAGCTAAAGAAAATTTTAGTAAAACTATCTTAAAAGACATTGCTGGGATCTGGTATGTTCAGGGAAGTGATAAAGAAGAATCAGAACTAGCCCTGATCATAAAAGAAGATGGTAGCTATACCATGGGTGAAGCCATCTTTAACGAAGAAGATAAAGAATTCAATGGAATGGAAGTTGGTAAGATCAAGTTAGATCCTTTAACTGGTATCTTTACAGCAGAGACTACTATTGATACCAATGATGATTGGGGATTACATGACCCACACAAAGTACGCTCTATGGTTCTTAAATTTGATGGTGAAAAACTAAGAATTGAAGAAGCTGAGAATGCAGAAGAAGGTGCGACTTTTAGCCGATTAGCAAACAATGTTAATGGAATTATTGGTGCTTGGCAGAGTCCGAGTTCCCATATCTTCATATTCAATGTTAATAATACCTATTTCCTAATTGATCCAGTGGGTGATGACCAAGTAGAACCTGGAGATACACCTTGTGGTGGCCCTGGGATTGAATATGGAAAATATCGTGTTTTAGATAATAAACTCTACATCGATCCTCGAGATATTATCATTGACACCAATGGTTGTGCAGGTTTATCAGATACGAATGCGCAATCAGGTCTTTCCCTGAATATTCAGGCAGATAAACTAACCTTCACAGTTGCAGGAGAAGGTAGCTATACCTTAAATCGGTACAAATAATAATTTACACATACTTAGCCTAATACTTGATTAGGCTAAGTTATTCAATATGCTCAAAATTCAAAGTTAAGCTCATCAACAACCGAAGTAATTCCACTTGGGAAGTACATTTGGTCTTAGAATAAATCGTTTTCAAATATGTTCTTAAGGAACTCATGGTAATTTTACAGTACTGACTAATACTCTCTAAATCATAGCCATTTAAAAATAGCTCACAAATTTCAATTTCTCTTGGTGATAAACCATATACCTCTTTCATGACCTTAGTAGACAGTGAATATCGAGAATTTAATTGACTGATAAAAATTGCGACTGCTTTATTAATCTTTATAAATTCATGATCTGGAATATAATTTAAAGGCACTACAGTTAACATCAGTGGATGCTCTTCTGCGTTTTTAATACAGAGTACTCCGCCTATTTCATGATTGATTGCAGCTTTAGAGTTTTTATTTAACACACTTTGGATCAGGCTTTCTAATTGTGGCTGGTACTGTGCTAAGGTTTTTATACGTTGCTTTTGATCAACCCATAATAACCGAGTTTGATTCAGAATATTTTGAGCATACTGGTTACTGAATCTAAGTTCCATATTTTCATTCAGTAAAATCACACCCACTTTCAATTTATCCAGAATTTGAGTGTTTTTACTATTTTCATTTTTTAATTCAATAATCTGTCGATAAATTTGTAGTGATCGTCTTAGATGCTTTCCAAATCTTTCCAGAATTTTTTTATCTTGTTCACTATAACCTTCCAATTGATCTGCACGATGTACTGCAAACATCGCCCACTTATAAGCACCATGCTCCAATAACACCCCATTCAGGTAGCGTATATTGGAAGGTTTTAGACATTTTAAATAAAATTTCTGTGCATCTGTATTCTTCATCAACTCATAGGGTTTGCTATCCAAGGTATAACTGCGCCCCACGCCTAATATTTTCATCGTCTCCCCATGTAATTTCATGTCAATTACATCAAGATGCTCTTTATGGTAGTTCGCCAGGCCTTCAGCAGGAATATTATGAGTCAAAACAAAATTCTGTGCAGGATTTAACTGATCCAAGTAGGTATAAATCGCAGTGGTGCTCTGGGTAAAAGCAACAATTTCTCCCAGCACTTTATTCCAAAGCTCTGGATTTAAGGCAGCATCATAAATGAGTTCAATGATTTCATTTTCTTTATCACTTAACATCATCCCCTCCTTACCCACTGATAATAAAGATTGAGCGATTTAGGCAAAAGATGCACTTCTTGTATAGCGTCTTATTTCTGCCTGTATTCTTCTTTCGAGGTTTTATCGCATCTACTTAATAGTTCTCTTTTTTAAATATTAAATTAGATTAAATCTCTAATGGCTTTCTTTGAGCACATTGCATAGCCACAATACTATCATTTACAAAGTTCCACTACTTTTTTGATTTCTAAATTTTTATCTTTTAAATTAAGAAATATATTCATGAGTTCAGAAAAATGAAAAATACTCTCCTTCTTGTTACAGTCACGATAGTCGCCTTAGGGTGATCCTAGACAAAATAATGGACAGCACGTCCCTCTAAAGATAACGTAACTTTAATCTTTGGAGATTCAAGAAATGGCTAAACGTTTTAGTCCTGAACGGCTTTGTTGCACAAACCTATCTGTAAAGGCTTTTTCATATCCGACGACGCTCGATATTTTGCTGGAAAGTAATTCTGAAAAAGTCGTGATGCAACCCAATCGGGTAGACAAAAATACTGTTCAGGCAAAATCACAAGTTTTTCATAAAACCGGTTCAACCAATGGCTTTGGCACCTATGTACTATTTATTCCGGAAGAAAATTCTGGACTGGTCATGCTGATGAATAAAAAAATTCCCAATGCAGAGCGAATCAAGGCGGCCTATCAAGTCTTTCAGGCCATAAAAAACAGTTAAGTTTATTAAGCCTGAATAAAAGGAAATGTCTCATGATTTTTAGCTAGGGTATTTCCTTCTTTTGAAAAGAGGTTGATTCTTAAACTCTAACTGAAGTAAAAGCCTCCTAATTTCGGAGGTTTTTTATTTTGTATCGATAAGAGTGGTAGATTTTACTGGTTGAGAAAAATTCATCCTATAAATTTTAAAATGAAATTTAATAATATTAAAGTTCAAAATAGGGTAAGCTTATTTAATTAAGATTGGATCAGATTAGATAGTTTCAGGTCATTCATGTTAGAACTTCGTCATTTAAAAACCTTAGTCGCGTTACGGGAACATGGTTCACTGGTTGCAGCAGCAGGAGATCTTTGTCTCACGCCTTCAGCTTTGTCCCATCAGCTTCGTGAATTGGATCAATGGTTCGGAGTCGAAGTCGTTAATCGCCGTAGTCGCCCGGTGAGTTTTTCCAATGTCGGGCAGCGCTTGCTGAAGCTGGCAGATGATATTTTGCCTCAAGTCCATGTTGCGCAGAGTGATATTACTCGTATTGTGCATGGGCAGACTGGACGGATCATTTTTTCTTCCGAATGCCATAGCTGTTTCGACTGGTTGATGCCTTTACTGAATCAATATCGTATTCAATATCCAGATGTAGATTTGGATTTCGCTTCTGGCTTTGAGGCCAATCCGCATGAACTGTTACAAACTGGGGAATTCGATCTACTTATTACCGCCGATCCGATTGAACTAAAGGGCATAGAGTATTTCCCGATTTTTGAATATGAATCGCGTCTGGTTCTTTCTAATACCCATCCTTTAGTGCGTGCTCAAAACATTAGCATCCAGGAATTGGCAGAAGAAACACTGATTACTTATCCAGTGGATAAGCACCGTCTGGACATCATGTCACATCTGTTTATTCCAGCGAATATTTTACCGAAACAGATTCGAACCACCGACTTAACTCAAATGTTGATTCAGCTGGTTGCCAGTGGTCGGGGAATTGCAGCCTTGCCAGATTGGGTAGTGAATGAATATGAACAAAAGGGCTGGGTAACTTCACGCCGTTTAGAGTGTGTAGCACCGAATGGACTGCGCCGGACTTTATATGCAGGTTATCGAACTGAAGAAAAGCAGAAAGATTATTTCGAAGGATTTTTAAAGCAGCTTGACCGATTCTCAAAAAAGAGAATCACATATTATGATTAAGTGGTGATAAAGGTTTCCTCTTGACTCTTTAAAACTATTCTTTTTGATGACGCTTTCAGTCAATTAGATTAATAAATATACAATTCTAAAACAGGCTTATTCTCGTTTTAGGTGAAAGATGGGAAGAGTAGGACTCAACTAATAGATGAGATATTTAAGAGTTCTTAAGTAGTCTAAAACCTATTCTGAAAGAAAAAGTGAGATCATGAATATCGCAAAGAATACCATCTGTCTTTGGTACGATCATGATGCTGAAGAAGCTGTACGATTTTATGCAGAAACTTTTCCAAATTCATCTATAGGTGCCATCGTTCTTGCACCTGGAGATTATCCCTCTGGTAAAGCAGGTGATGTCATTACAGTAGATTTTACCGTACTGGGTATTCCATGTATTGGTTTAAATGGAGGGCCTGTATTTCAACATAATGAATCTTTCTCATTTCAAGTTGCCACAGAGGATCAGGAAGAAACTGACCGCTATTGGAATGCGATCGTCAATAATGGCGGTCAGGAAAGTGAATGCGGATGGTGTAAGGATAAATGGGGAGTATCTTGGCAAATCATCCCTAAAGCTTTGCTTGAAGCATCATACAGTTCAGACCGTGGTGTTGCTAAAAGAGCTTTTGATGCCATGATGACCATGAAGAAAATTGATGTCGCTGCAATTGAAGCTGCCATCCGAGGCTAAGGCATGGTCTCGATATCAGTGATTAATGCCATGTATTTAGTTTAAGCGTTTGGCTTTATTACTTATATAAAGTGAGAGGTCATTGATAATAATCAGAAGTTCATCCTTTAAGGTATAGCCAGTGAGTTGCTTATGGCGGCCGCTGGCTAAACCCCCATTTAAACATCATCAATAAGTAATTTTTATTTTTTAAAAATAAGTAAATAAAACTCGAAAATATCTCTGAAAGTGAAGATTCATATTTGAAATATTTAGCTTAAAGTAAGATGATAAAATAGTAAGTGACTAAAATTTAAAATCTTATTTCATCCGCTAGAAGAACGAGAAAAACATGCCTCATTCCCATCATCATGAAAAACACTACATACAACGTTCTGGCTGGTTACGTGCCGCCGTGCTTGGTGCCAATGATGGAATTATTTCCGTGACCAGTCTGGTTGTCGGGATGGCAGCCAGTGGTGCTTCGTCACAAACACTTTTGATTGCTTGTGTTGCTGGCCTGATTTCTGGTGCAGCTTCGATGGCAGCTGGGGAATATATCTCGGTCAAGTCGCAACAGGATATTGAAAAAAATGATCTCGCCATGGAAGAGCGGGAATTAAATCTGCATCCCGTACATGAATTAAAAGAGCTAAAAAATATTTATATCAAGCGAGGTTTAGAAGCTGATCTGGCCGAAGAAGTAGCAAAACAGCTTACTGCACATAATGCCTTAGATGCGCATGCGCGTGATGAAATTGGGATTCTGGAACAGACGGCTGCCCGGCCCTTTACGGCGGCATTTTCTTCAGCATCAGCATTTACGGTGGGTTCTTTATTTCCATTGGTATCCATTTTAGTTTTGCCTTCACACCTGCTAGATCAGGGCGTGATGCTGGTGGGAGTACTTAGTCTGGGAATTATGGGAGCATTAGCCAGTTATGCGGGTGGTGGTGGCATGTGGAAAGGCGCACTGCGTGTCATGATTTGGGGCATCGTTGCCATGCTATTCAGTTTCTGGATTGGCTCTCTATTTAATGTTACTACTACGTAATTATTTAAAAAATATGGAATAAATTTCTATTGATCTATACATATCCAAAATTTAATTAAAGTAGACAATCTGAAATTAAAATTTCCAAATTTAATTGTATTAGACATATTAGGTTTCTTAATTAGCTAACTCATTTAAAAAGTTTAAGATTTAACTACAAGTTTTTCTTAAATTAAAAAATATCTAGTTTGATTATGTTCTTCCTTGCACTAAAGCTGTGCCAAATAGTGCAGTGAAGTGGCAATTTTAAAATCCAGATATAAATATGCTGAGAAAAATAAGAGAGAGCTTGGTTCGAAGTCACTATAATTTAGAAAAAATATAAAAGTATTTTTAGATAAACAATATAAATACAAATACTTATTTATAGAATTATTTTATTGGCACGCTTTGTGCTTAATAGAATTTGAGTCAAAGACGACTCTAAAGAAATTTGTAAGACGGCCAATGACGTCCGTTCTGATCGCATCTGGTGTGCAGCGATTCGCATAGCAGATAAGCCTATACGTTCAGTTCTGGAAGGAGATGGTGATGTCTTCAAATTTATATGAAAAGAAAGCAACAAAAATAAGTCTTTTGAATTTCAGCAGCGCAGCAATGAGAGCCTTCCATATGAGTTGGCTCGCGTTTTTTGTCTGCTTCTTTGCCTGGTTCGCCTGTGCACCGCTGATGCCTGTGATCGCGGGTGAATTCAGCTTAACCAAAGATCAAATCGCCAATATCAATATTGCAGCAGTCGCGATCACCATTCTGGTTCGACTGATTGTTGGTCCGCTATGTGACAAATATGGTCCACGGAAAACCTATACTGCATTACTCGTACTCGGCAGTATTCCGGTCTTTGGTGTGGCCTCTGCGAATAGCTATGAATCCTTCCTGTTTTTCCGCTTACTGATTGGTGCCATTGGTGCCAGTTTCGTCATTACCCAATACCACACCAGTATCATGTTTGCGCCGAATGTGGTCGGTACAGCCAATGCGGCATCAGCAGGTTGGGGCAATGCCGGTGGCGGTGCAACTCAAGCCTTGATGCCATTACTTCTGGCTGCGCTGGTGATGTTCGGTATTGAACAGGCGATGGGCTGGAGAATTGCCCTGATCGTTCCAGGCCTAATGATGCTGATCGTCGGTGCATTGTACTGGAAATTCACTGAGGACTGTCCACAAGGCAACTTTAAAGAACTGCGTGCAGCAGGAATTCAGGTTGGTAGCGAGAAAAAAGGTGGCATGGCAATTCTGATGCATGCTGCACGTAACTACCGTGTCTGGATTCTATTTGGCGCTTATGCGGCCTGTTTCGGTATCGAAATCTTCATTCATAACATCGTAGCCATGTACTACGTAGAAAACTTTAGCTTTGGTTTAAAAGAAGCAGGCATGACGGCCGGGATCTTCGGTCTGCTAGCACTATTTGCCCGTGCACTGGGTGGCATCGTTTCAGACAAAGTTGCCATCAAAAAAGGCCTGGACGGACGTACCAAAGTACTGTTTGCCATGATCTTGATGGAAGGTTTATTCCTGATTTTATTCTCGCAAATGAACAGTGCCATGCTGGCCATCATCACAATGACTGTCTTCGCATTATTTACCCACATGGCATGTGGTGCAACATATGCGCTGGTGCCATTTATTGACCGTGATGCTTTAGGCGGTGTGGCCGGCATTATCGGTGCAGGCGGTAACGTGGGTGCGGTCGCAGCAGGATTCTTACTCAAAGGCATGCTGGATATTCAAACCTGTCTGATGGCACTTGGCGGCCTGGTCGTGATTGCAGCAAGTTTTGTTCTGATGATTCGCTTCTCGGTTGAGCATAAGGCCAAAGAGCAAAAGCTGTATGAAGAAGCTGTCCTTGAACGAAACAACCTGGCTTAAAACACAAGATACAAGATTTAGAAAATTTAGGAGAAGGAATATGAAACTGGTAATGATTGGCCATGGCATGGTAGGACACAAATTTATTGAATCTGTGCTTGAGCATGCGGGTGATGACGTTGAAATCACGATTCTGGCAGAAGAGCCGCGTCTGGCTTATGACCGTGTGCATTTAACTGAATATTTCACTGGAAAATCAGCCAAGGATTTAACCCTTTGCCGTAACGACTTTGCAGATGCATATGGAATTGATCTGCGTTTGAGTACCAAAGCGACTGCAATCGATACTGTTAATAAAACAGTCACCACTAATCATGGCGATGTGATTGCTTATGACAAACTGGTTTTAGCTACCGGCTCCTATGCTTTTGTTCCACCAATTCCAGGCAACGACCGTGAAAACTGCTTTGTTTACCGTACCATTGAAGATCTGGATGCAATCCGTGCAGCGAGTCTGAATGCCAAAAACGGTGTCGTGATTGGTGGTGGTTTGTTGGGTCTGGAAGCAGCTAAAGCGCTGCGTGACTTGAATCTGGAAACACATGTGGTTGAATTCGCACCACGCCTGATGGCAGTTCAGGTTGATGATCTTGGCGGTAAAGTATTACGCACCAAAATCGAAGATCTGGGTGTTAAAGTCCATACCCAAAAAGCAACCTCGTTTATTGAAGACGGCGTAAATGCTAAACATGTGATGAAGTTTGGTGATGGTGCCGAGCTGGAAACTGACATCATCCTGTTCTCTGCCGGTATTCGTCCACGTGATGAACTGGCTCGACAAAGCGGACTGGCCATTGGTGAACGTGGCGGAATCGTGATCAATGATTACTGTCAAACTTCTCATCCAGATATTTACGCGATTGGTGAATGTGCACTTTGGAATAACAAGATTTTTGGTCTGGTGGCTCCAGGCTATGACATGGCACGTATCGCTGCAAAGCATGTGCTGCAAGAAGAATGTGCAGCATTTGCTGGCGCAGACATGAGCACCAAGCTGAAACTGATGGGTGTAGATGTTGCTTCGGTGGGCGATGCACATGCCATGACACCAGGTTCACTGAGCTACTTCTACGCCGATGAAGCGGCTCAAGTCTATAAGAAAATCGTGGTCAATGCTGAAAAGACCAAACTTTTGGGTGCAGTGCTGGTGGGTTGTGCCAAAGAATATAACGACCTGCTGCAAATGATGCTAAATGGTCTGGAAATTCCAGAAAATCCAGAAAGTCTGATCATGCCAGGATTTGATCAGGCAACAGCGAAAACGGGTGGCAGCGGGGTAGATCTACTTCCAGATAGCGCAACCATCTGTTCATGTAACAACGTTTCTAAAGCGGATATCTGTTCCGCGATTGCCGATGGTTCTACTTCACTCGGTGCACTGAAAAAATGCACCAAAGCCGCAACGGCTTGTGGTGGCTGTGCACCGCTGGTGACACAAGTTCTGAAATCTGAGTTACAACGTCAAGGCGTTACCGTAAACAATCATCTCTGCGAACACTTTGCTTATTCACGCCAAGAGCTGTATCACCTGGTTCGTGTCAATGAAATCAAGACCTTTGATGACTTGATCCAGCAACATGGTCATGGTCTGGGCTGCGATATCTGTAAGCCAACAGTGGCAAACATTCTGGCATCTTGCTGGAACGACTTTGTCCTGAAACCAAGCCATGCCGGCCTGCAAGACAGTAACGATTACTACCTCGGTAACATTCAAAAAGATGGTACTTACTCTGTCGTTCCTCGTATGGCAGGCGGTGAAGTCACACCAGATGGTCTGATCGTCATTGGTCAAATTGCTAAAGAATATGGTCTGTATACCAAACTGACTGGGGGCCAGCGTGTCGATATGTTTGGTGCGCAACTCCATCAATTACCAGAAATCTGGGAAAAACTGATCAATGCCGGTTTTGAATCGGGGCATGCTTACGGTAAATCGCTGCGTACTGTTAAATCTTGTGTTGGTGGCACCTGGTGTCGTTATGGTGTAGATGATTCTGTGGGCTTGGCGATCTATCTGGAAAACCGCTACAAAGGCCTGCGTTCTCCACACAAACTAAAAATGGCGGTATCTGGCTGTACTCGTGAATGTGCCGAAGCACAAAGCAAAGACGTCGGTGTGATTGCCACTGAAAAAGGCTGGAACCTCTATGTCTGTGGTAACGGCGGTATGAAACCGCGTCATGCTGAACTACTGGCATCAGATCTGGATACACAAACTTTAGTCCGCTATATCGACCGTTTCTTCATGTTCTATATCCAGACGGCTGATCGTTTGCAACGTACTTCAGTATGGCGCGACAACCTCGAAGGCGGCCTGGATTATCTGAAAGATGTCATCGTCAATGACTCACTGGGTCTTGCAGCAGAATTAGAGCGTCGTATGGAGCATGTGGTGGGTACTTATCAGGATGAATGGCGTACTGCAGTTGAAAATCCAGAAGTCCGTAAACGTTTCAAAACCTTTATTAATGCCAAGGCTGAACAGCAAAACGATCCGCACGTTCAATTTACTGAAGTGCGTGGTCAGATCCGTCCAAAAACTGAAGCTGAACGCAATGCCAGCCGTATTCCGGTAGTTGAAGCCTGATTCAAAGAATAAAGGAGCAAGAATATGACAATGTTTAAAGATATGAATGAACTGAATTGGGTTGAAGTATGTGCACTGGATGACATTACCCCAAATACTGGTGTTGCAGCCTTGGTGGAAGATCAGCAAATTGCGATCTTCCGTGTGGGTTCAGAAAAACGTGTTTATGCACTCAGTAATCAGGATCCATTTAGTAAAGCATTTGTGATGTCACGCGGTATCATTGGTGACCTGCAAGGTGAGCGCGTTGTCGCTTCACCAATTTACAAGCAGCATTTCAGTCTGGCGACTGGCCGCTGCCTTGAAGATAAAGACCAGAAACTACTGGTATTTCCAAACAAAATTGAAAATGGCAAGGTATTCATTAGCCCAGTGCCACAAAAAACCTATATCACCAACAACGGTGTTTCACCGGAAAAAATGAAACTGGTACTGGTTGGTAATGGTCTGGCAGGCATGCGTTGTCTGGAAGACCTGTTGGATATGGTACCAGACCGTTATGAAATTACCGTGATTGGTGAAGAGCCGTGGGGCAACTACAACCGCATCATGCTGTCGCCCGTGCTTTCTGGCGAAAAAACCGTTGATGATATTATGCTGCATCCACATGCTTGGTATGCCGACAGAGGTATCCGTCTGATTGCAGGTGATCCAGCGGTTCGCATCGACCGTCCGCGTAAGCAGGTTTATACCGAAAAAGGCGAAGTGATCAGTTATGACCGTCTGATTCTGGCAACGGGTTCCAAGCCATTCGTTCCGCCAATTCCAGGTAGCGACTTAAAAGGCGTACTCAGCTTCCGCGACATTTATGACGTGAACAACATGCTGGACTACTGCAAAACCAAGCAAAATGCGGTGGTGATTGGTGGCGGTCTGCTGGGTCTAGAGGCGGCTTATGGCCTGAAACAGCAAGGCATGAATGTCACCGTATTGCATCTGATGGATCGTATCATGGATCGTCAGCTGGACAGCAAAGCCAGTCAGATGCTGAAAACAGCGATTGAGCAGAAAGGTATCACCATCCTGACTGAAGCCAATACCGAATGCTTAATTGGTGAAGAAGGTCATGTGACCCAAGTGAAACTAAAAGATGGCACCGTGCTGGCTGCTGATTTGGTGGTCTTCGCAGTGGGTATTCGTCCAAATATCGCATTGGCGCAAAGTGCCGGTCTGCGTTGCAACCGTGGTGTGCTGGTAAATGACACCATGCAGACTTTTGATCCTAGTATTTATGCGGTGGGTGAATGTATCGAGCACCGTGGTCAAACCTTTGGTCTGGTTGAACCACTTTGGGGCCAGGCGTTCATTTGTGCATCACATCTGGCCGAGCATGGCAGCCTGACCTTTAAATCGCCAACGGTTCCGACTCAGCTGAAAGTGAGTGGTTGTGATGTGTTCTCTGCAGGTAACTTCAAACCAAAAGATGATTTTGAAGATATCGTACTGAATGACGAGAAACGTCAGATCTATAAACGCATTATTATTCAAAAGGATAAAGTCATTGGTGCGGTGCTGTTTGGTGATACTGAGGATGGTGCATGGTATGCCGAGCTGATTGCAGATCAAACCCCAATTGCAACGATTCGTAACAAGCTGCTTTTTGGTCGGGATTTTGCATTAAAGAAAGCAGGGTAATCCATCACATAAATCTCCCCTAACCCCTCTTTAAAAAGAGGGGAACCTCCCTCCTTTAACAAAGGAGGGTTGGGGAGGATTAAAGGTTTTGAGACCAAGAAAAAATTTAAATCAAACCTGTAAAAGCTAGACATTATAGATTTGGCGAGATAAGTGAATTTAGATAATTTAGGAGCACAGCAGCAATGAATAGTATCCCAGTGGTGGAACTGCATAGCTCCACAGAATTAAAAACAATGACGACTCAAACCACCTGTCCATATTGTGGCGTGGGTTGTGGTGTGACTGCACATGTAACGCCGACCACATCAGGTCCGAAAGTGACTGTTGAAGGTGATGCGAATCATCCTTCCAATTTCGGCAAGTTATGCATCAAAGGCAGTAATCTGGCAGATACTTTAGGACTGGAAACCCGCTTATTGTATCCAATGCTAGGTCGTAAAGATCAGCGTGAAGTCACTAACTGGGATACTGCAGTTTCGACTATTGCCAATAAATTCCAGCAATGCATCGATCAATATGGCCGAGACAGTATCGCGTTCTATGTCTCAGGTCAGTTGCTAACCGAAGACTATTATGTAGTGAACAAATTCGTCAAAGGCTATCTCGGTACGGCAAACATCGATACTAATTCACGTCTTTGCATGTCCTCTGCGGTTGCGGCACATAAACGTGCCTTTGGCGAAGATTTGGTTCCAGCCAGTTACGAAGATTTCGAACATACTGACATGGTGGTACTGGTCGGTTCCAATACCGCTTGGTGCCATCCAGTATTGTACCAACGCATTATGAAAGCCAAAGAACAGCGCGACCTGTTTGTGATCGTGGTTGATCCACGCTTTACCAGCACCTGTGAAGCAGCAGATTTGCATTTGCCAATTCTGCCGGGTCAGGATGTGGCGCTATTTAATGGTTTATTACAGTACTTGCATCAGCATGGTTACGTTGATCAAGCATTTGTTGCGGCACATACCCAGGGGCTGGAACAGGCTTTAGCGAGCAGTTCTACTGAAGCTTCGATTGAGGATGTGGCTGCACGTACCGGTATTTCAGAAGTTAAACTCACTCAATTCTTTGAAAAGTTTGCCCAGACAGACAAAGTAATAACGTTGTTCTCCATGGGCGTAAACCAGTCATCACGTGGCGTCGATAAAGCCAACAGTATTATTAACTGTCATTTGCTCACGGGTAAAATCGGCAAACTCGGTGCAGCGCCATTTTCCATGACCGGTCAACCAAATGCGATGGGTGGTCGTGAAGTGGGTGGGCTGGCGAATATGCTGGCTGCACATCTGGATTTAGAAAATCCGGGACATCAGCAGCTGGTACAAAGTTTCTGGCAAAGCCCAACCATTGCAACGCAGGTTGGTTTAAAAGCCGTGGATCTTTTCCAGGCGGTTGAAAGCGGCAAGATCAAGGCAATCTGGATTATGGCCACCAATCCGGTGGTCAGCTTGCCAGATGCAGATCAGGTCAAACGCGCCCTGGACAAGTGTGAATTCGTTGTAGTGTCTGATATCTGTCAGGACACGGATACCACACAATATGCTGATGTCTTGTTACCCGCTTTAGGTTGGGGTGAAAAAGATGGCATCGTGACCAATTCGGAACGCCGTATCTCCCGTCAGCATGCGTTTTTAGATGCACCGGGTGAAGCTAAAGCAGACTGGTGGGCAATTGCTCAAGTGGCAAAACACATGAGTTTTAGCGGTTTCGATTTCCAGAATGGTTATGAAATCTTTAAGGAGCATGCAGGGCTTTCTGCCTATCAGAATGCCGAACTGCATAAATGTACAGACACCTCATATTTCCGTTATTTCAACCTGCAAGGCTTAAGCAATTTAACTGCAGAAGAATATGACGAACTGGATCCAATACAATGGCCGGTTTGGGATAAGCAGCAAGATGCGAAATCTGTCGCCCGGTTATTTGCTCAAGGCCAATTCAGTCATGCGGATGGCAAAGCCAAGTTTATTGCCACCACGGCGATTGATCCGGTGAATCCTGTTTCGAGTGAATATCCTTTAATTCTCAATACCGGCCGGATTCGTGACCAATGGCATACCATGAGCCGTACCGGTTTATCGGCGAATTTGAGCACCCATAGTGCTGAACCTTACTGTGAAATTCACCCGAATGATGCACTAAAATACGGGATTCAGGATGGTGAATTGGTTGAGGTGAAATCGCAGTGGGGCAATTGTGTCTTGCGTGCGACTATTAGTGACAATATCCGCCGTGGACAGGTCTTTGCCCCGATTCACTGGAATGATCAGGTCGCATCCGATGCCCGGATTGGCAAGGTGGTGAATCCGGTAGTGGATGCTATTTCGGGTGAGCCAGAATTCAAGCATACTCCGGTTATCATCCATCCATTTTATAGCCAGTGGCAAGGCGTATTTTATGTGCGTCAAGGTTTTGAAAAAATCGTACAGCCGTCGATTGAAGCTACCGTGTGGTGGACTAAAATCACTACCAGCAATGCAATACGTTATGAACTGGCGGACCGGAAAAAATTTAGCTACACCACTGAGCATTTAAAAGAATTATTGCCATTTCAGGATGAAAGTTTTGAATGGCTGAATCTCGAAGATCAGACCGCCCACATCAGTCATAGCGTGATACTTCAGGATGGTCATGTGATTGCCAGCCTATATATTGCACCGAAGGCTTTATTGCCGGACCGCGACTGGGTAGCAAGTCTGTTTAAACGTGAACGTTTAAGCGCTATGCACCGTAAGGCTCTACTTGCCGGACAGCCGATGTCGATGGCAAATAATGAAGGTCCACTGGTGTGTAGCTGTTTTAAAGTCGGTAAAAACCGCATCATTGAAACCATTAAAACTAAAAATATTACGGATGAAAAACAGGTGACCGCATGTTTAAAAGCCGGAGGGAATTGTGGTTCGTGTTTACCTGAAATCCGTGGCCTGATTAAAACATGTCAATTGGAGACGGTAGAATGAAAAAAGGAGCCGATAGAGAAAATAATAAAACAGCCTATCCGCGTACCGATCTGGTGATTCTGGCGGGTGGACAGGCAAGACGCATGAATGGCATCAATAAACTGTTGCAGAAATTCGATGACCAGATTCAGCTGATCAAAATTCACCAACAGCTGAAATCGAATGTTGCACAGGTCTGGATTAACAGCCATCGCGACTATTCCATTTATCAGAAACTTATTCCCAGTGTTCATTATTATCAAGATGATGAGCCGGGATTTCAGGGGCCGTTAATGGGCATGAAAAGTGCCTGGTCGCATGTGCAGTCGGATTATGTGCTGTTTGTCCCTTGTGACCTAACTTATATTCCTTCCAGAGTATTGCTCAAGTTGCATCAGGCTCTAGCCAAAAACAGTCTGGCTGAAGTGGCTTATGTGGAAATTAACGGCAAGCCACTTTATCCATTTTGTCTGGTTAAACGCAGCAGTCTGGCAACCCTGAAATTACATCTTGAACAGGAACAGCGCAGCCTTAAACACTGTTTTGCTGATTTGCACGCACAAGTGGCACGTTTTAAAAATCGTGCGCTATTTTTTCACAGTATTAACTCGCTGGATGAACTGCAACAGTATCAACAGCTCAAATTTCTGCACTAAAAACTGAATATTTCACTTTTGGCACAAAGTTGGAACACTTATTGCAAATCTAATTATTACAAGATTGGGCGATTTGAGTTTCGCGCACTGCATGTGTGCAACAACCCACCCAATGCCTGAAGATGGATGTTCAACATGAATATGATGACACAGCTTAAAAATGATGCCTTGTTTGTCGATCAGTTCGGTCGTGGCAAGCGCAAGCTAAGGATTTCAGTGACTGATCGCTGCAATTTTAAATGTGTTTATTGTATGCCTGAACATCCGGAATGGATGAAAAAACACGATCTGCTCAGTTTTGAAGAGCTGTATCAATTTTGCGATTTTATGGTGCGTCATGGCATCCAGTATATCCGTATTACCGGTGGTGAGCCTTTAATGCGTCAGGGCGTGGTGCATTTTGTTGAACAACTGCAAGCGCTGAAAAAGCTGGGACTACAACGCATTTCCATAACCACCAATGCGCATTACTTAAAACGATATGCACAAGCCTTAAAGCAGGCGGGACTAGATGACCTGAATATTAGTTTGGACAGTCTGGATGCTGATCAGTTTAAGCAGCTCACTCAAAAAGATTTAGCACCTGTGCTGGAAGGGATACAGGCAGCACAAGTTGCTGAATTACCGATTAAGATCAATACCGTATTGATGCAAGGTATAAATGACGATCAGATCCTGCCATTGGCGCGCTGGTCAGTTCAGCAAAACATTGTCCTGCGCTTTATCGAATTTATGCCACTTGATGGTGATCACAATTGGTCTACTGAGCATGTAGTCAGTGAACAATACATTTTAGAAACTTTGGCGACTGAATTTACGCTCACTCAAAAAACTAATAATTCTGCCCAATCAGCTTCGGAACCCGCACGCCAGTATCTGATTGATGGCCATCCGATTGGAATTATCTCAACTATTACCAATTCATTTTGTGGTAGCTGCGACCGCTTGCGATTGACTGCACAAGGTGAATTTTATAACTGCCTGTTTGCACCTCAAGGCTTGAATCTTAAAAAGGAAATCAAATCACTAAATTCATCTATCGCTCTAAGTGAGTTGAATTTGTATGGTGCTTTATCCCGATATATCTGGAACAAAGAACAGGGCTTTCATGCCATAGAGCAGCGCTTGAAAAATCAAAGTATGAATCAAAACAGCCGCAAAATTAGTATGCACATGATAGGAGGCTAAGATGTCACAGATCAGAATCAGAATTGAAGCCTTCGGTGCGGTAGAGCGACAGTTACCGCAAGATCTCGAAATTATCTGCAAATCTCAAAGTACCGTATCTGAAGTTTTGAATCAGGTGGGACAAGATTATCCAGATGCATTTGGCATGATTGAACGCTGTGCCTGTGCCATCGGTGAAGATATCATTTCACGTCAGACACCTCTTCATGCTGACAGTACTTTGGTGCTGTTGTCACCTGTCGCAGGAGGTTGAAATGAGCGAATTCAAGCAATTTTCTAGGATTCAGAATACTGCTTTAGATCTGGAAAGTTTTGATCCGATCCAGTCTTTTCCTGAATGTGGTGGAGTCGGCGTATTTATCGGAACGGTACGTAATCACCATGAAGGTAAAGCAGTCAAGGCACTGAAATATACGGCCTATGCACCTGTTGCAGAAAAAATGATTCGCCAGATTGAACAGGAAATCCAGGCCAAATACGGCGTGTCCTATGTGCGGGTAATTCATCGAATTGGGGCACTAGATATTGGCGAAAAAGCCATTATTGCAATTGCTTATGCTGCACATCGACGTGAAGCTTTTGCTGCTTGTGAGGAAGCAGTGGAGCGGGTCAAACATGAGGTGCCAGTCTGGAAAGAAGAGTTTTATATGGATGGCAGTAATCAATATGTTGAGGGGTGTTGTATCCGTAAAGATGTAGAAACTGCTCACATGCATCATCATCCAAAACATTCAGATGAGACGCATCAACATTGTCATCATGCCAAAGAGAATACGCCATTCATCTATCAATGGCCGATATAAGTCAGAACAGACACACGTTTTAAGAAGAAATGAACTATAGGAACATGCAATGAAAAATGTCGGGATGAAAGCAGAAAGTTATCGGACTGCAGTAGCTACAGGGATTCTGCATGCACCGCCACATTGCATTGAGTTATTACGAAATGGCAACACGGAAAAGGGTGATGCACTAAAGACAGCTCGCATTGCCGGGATTTTAGGGGCTAAACGTACTGATGAACTGATTCCACTTTGTCATCCCTTACCAATTTATCGTGCAGATGTAGAATATGAACTGTTTGATGCACATGTCGAAATTATTGCCACAGTAGAAACTATTGGTCCAACCGGTGTGGAAATGGAAGCCTTGACTGCCGTTAGTCTGGCTGGATTGACTTTATACGACATGCTCAAACCGCATTGTGAACCGGAAGACTTATGTCTGGATCAATGTAAATTGCAAAAGAAAAAAGGCGGTAAATCGCATTTTACCCGTGTCTTAAAAGAAGCATTGCCAGCATCCATCATTGTGCTTTCAGATACAGTCGCGGCCGGTAAAAAACCGGATACAGCAGGGCAAAATGTCCTGGAAATATTACAAAAAGCCAATTTTGAAAATATTGCCTATCAGGTAATTCCAGATGAGCCTGAACAGTTATTGGCATTGGTTCATCAACAGAAAAATGATTATCCATTGATTTTAACTGTGGGTGGAACAGGCCTAGGTCCTAAAGATCTAACGGTTGAAACTTTACAGCCTTTACTGAAACGGGAAATTCCTGGACTCATGGAAGCTTCACGCAGTTTCGGGCAGAAACGCACGCCGTATGCTGCTTTAAGTCGTGGCGTTGCTGGCTATATTGATAACAGTTTGGTAATGACTTTACCGGGCAGCCGACAGGGCGCCAAAGAATCTTTAATTGCTGTACTACCAGCGTTGGTACATTTATTTGATGTGCAAAAAAATATTCCACATCAAGGCGGTTATCAATAATGTCTGGATGCGGAGCAGAACATGGTCTGATTACAGTAGATCAGGCTTTGGAATTAATTTTGCAGCATACTCAAGTGTTAGCAACTGAACGACTGAAGTTGAATCAGGCCTTAAATCGTTATCTGGCAGAAGATATTTATTCTGGGATTAATCTACCGTTATTTTCACAAAGTGCCGTAGATGGTTATGCACTGTGTACCCAATCTGCAATTCAACCAGAACGCGAATTCCAACTGATTGGTGAAATTCGGGCAGGGCAACAGGATGAGATAGAACTCCAAGCCGGACAAGCGGTGCGGATTTTTACCGGTGCTAAAATTCCGCTTGGGGCTACTACGGTCGCACGTCAGGAAATTGTTCAAGTGATTGATTCATCCAGAATCAAAATTACGGAACAACTTAAAGTTCATGCCGATATTCGCGATGTGGGCGAAGAAATTTCAGTCGGGCAATTATTGGCCAATAAAGGTCAGCAGCTGTCAATCGGTGCAATTGCTTCTTTAAGCATGGCGGGAATCAATACTGTTGAGGTTTTTCAATATCCTAAAGTGGCTGTAGTTATTACAGGTGATGAAGTTGCTGAAAGTATAGAAGACTTTGTAGCGGGTAAAATCTTTGATGCCAACGGTCCCTTGATTGAAGCCTGGTTTCAGCAAGTCGGGCAGCAGGTTGAAATTTTTCATGTTGCAGATACTGAGGCGGCAGTACGGAATCTTATTCAAGAATTATCTGTAAGCCATGACCTGATTTTAACCACAGGCGGTGTATCTGTCGGAGATTATGATTTCATTCGACCTGTAGCACTAAATTTAGGTTTCGACCAGATATTCTGGAAAGTAAAACAGAAGCCGGGCAAGCCGATGCTCTTTGCCCAGTTACAGCGCAATGATAGTTCACATTGTTATCTGCTGGGTTTGCCGGGCAATCCCGCAGCAGTGTATGTCGGCATGCAGATCTACACTGCAACTTTATTAAATGCCTTACAAGGACACAAATCTCAGCCGAACTGGTTTAATGCTGTACTCACCCATGATCTGAAAATGGATGCTAGAGAACGTTTTTTAAGAATGTCCGCCAGTTTTGAGCAATCGGTTTTACAAGTTAAAAGTCTGTCCAAACAGCAATCACATATGCTGAGCAATCTCATGCAGGCCAATTGTCTGGTTCGAATTCCGGCAGGGAAAAGCCTGAAAGAAGGGGATATTGTTCAAGGCTTATTTATTCACTGATGAGGGTAGATGCACATGAAAAAATCTCTGTTTTTAACCATGTGCATTGCCACGATGTTGTCCTCAGTCCATGCAGGAACAGTGAAGGTTTACGCCGCAGCGAGTCTAAATAATGCTGTGACCGAAATTTCCAGAATTTACCAAGCTCAACATCCGCAAACTAAGATTATTTCCGTATTTGGTGCATCTTCTGCTTTAGCCAAACAGATCGAAGCAGGAGCCAGTAGTGATCTATACTTTTCAGCTGATCAGGATTGGATGAATTATCTGGTACAAAAGAAACTGATAAATTCCAGTTCAGTTCATCCCATCCTGTTAAATCAGTTGGTGGCCATTAGTCCCAAACATCTGACTATTCATTTTAAACCCCAATCTAATATTAATTTTGCCCAATCTTTTAAAGGTTATGTATGTACCGGGCAAATGGAGTCAGTGCCTGCCGGGAAATATGCCAAGCAAAGTCTGACCAAACTGAACTGGTTAAATGGCTTGAAAGGACGAATTGTTGGAACGGATGATGTACGCTCGGCTTTGGCTTTCGTCGAACGCGGTGAATGTGAAGTGGGGATTGTCTATAAAACTGATGCCTTGATCAGTCGAAAAGTGAAAATCATCGGTACTTTCCCAGCAAATTCACATAGTCCGATTGTCTATCCTTTAGCTTTGACACGGCAAGGCGCACAGAATAAAGAAGCAGTTCAATTTGAGCAATTTATAGGAGAAAGTGCGCAGGCCAAAGCCATCTTTCAAAAATATGGATTTAGGCTGAACCCCTAGACAATGGCTGGAGAAATAACTGCAAGATGTTAAGTCCAGAAGAACTCAGTGCGCTCTACCTGTCTGCCAAGGTGGCCAGCTTTGCGACCTTATTTTGCTTACCTTTTGCAGTAGCATTGGCTTGGGTTTTGGCCAGATATGAATTTCGGCTTAAGTTTGTGGTTGAAGCATGTTTGCAATTGCCGATGGTGCTGCCACCTGTGGTCTTGGGTTATCTGCTTCTGGTGCTGTTTGGCAATCAAGGCATGATTGGCCAATATCTCAATACACTCGGGCTGCAACTGGCATTTAACTGGAAAGGAGCAGTACTAGCCTCGATGATTGTCGCATTCCCATTGATGGTGCAACCGATCCGTTTATCATTTCAGCTCATGAATCAACAACTCGAACACATTGCAGGTTCATTGGGCGCAGCACCGTGGAAAGTGTTTTGGAGTATCAATTTACCTCTGTCAATTCCCGGTATGCTGATTGGCAGCATCTTATGTTTTAGCCGAAGTCTGGGTGAGTTTGGCGCCACCATTACTTTTGTGGGCAATATTCCGGATGAAACCCGCACTATTCCCATCGCAATTTATTCCTTACTGCAACAACCGAATGGTGAGGAAATGGCGATGCATCTGGTGGCTTTATCTATTTTCTTGGCATTTATTGCTTTAATTGCCAATTATTTTATTTTGCAAAACTATCAACGGAAATTGGGAGGCTGAAATGTTGAAATGTAATTTTCATTATCAACAAGCCGATTTCGGGTTGAATATTAAACTGGAAATGTCGCAGCAACTATTGGGGATCGTCGGTGCATCTGGAAGCGGAAAAAGTACTTTGCTTAAAAATATTGTCGGGTTATTGAAACCTGACCAAGGATATATTCAGTTTAATCAGCAGGATTTAATCAATACAGAAAAGAAAATTAATATTCCAATGCATCAGCGCAAGATTGCATTAGTTTTCCAGAATGCTTTGCTGTTTCCACATATGAACGTGCAGCAGAATCTATGTTATGCAGAAAAACTGGTATCTAGAGCAGATCGAAAATTCCAGTTTGAAGACATCGTAGAATTATTGGAATTAAAGCCTCTAATTTATCGCAAAGCACACCAACTCTCAGGTGGGGAAGCGCAGCGTGTCTCTATTGGTCGAGCATTATTGTCTTCACCAAATCTGTTGCTACTAGATGAACCTTTAACAGGCCTGGATCAACAGTTAAAACAACAGATTTTACCCTTCCTAAAACGGATCAAAGACGAGCTAAATCTACCTATGATTTATGTGACCCATCATTTAGAAGAGTTAGCTTACTTAGAAGCTGAAACTGTACTGCTCAAACAGGGCATATTAATCAGGAACTGATTAACTCCAATTGATTGAGTCGGGCAGGTTTTGCATAGTAAAAACCTTGCAGATAATCACAATGATGTGACTTTAAGCACTCAGCCTGTTCAGGATTTTCAATTCCTTCCGCAACAACTTCCAGATCCAGCTTATGCGCCAAGGTAATCATGGCTTCAATAATGGCCTCATCTCGTGGATTGCCGGGTAAATGCTGGACAAAGCTGCGATCCAATTTGATCTCATCGATCGGAAGACTACGTAAATAACTTAAACTCGAATAACCAGTGCCAAAGTCATCCACCGACACTTTAATGCCCAAAACCCGGACATTTTTTAAGATATCAATCGACTTATCACCGCTGGCAATCAGCATGCTTTCAGTCACTTCGAGTTTTAGTAACTCATGCGGGAAGTCAATTTCCGCCAAGAGTTGCTGCAGATCGCTCAGGAATCCACTTCTTTTAAACTGTAAGGGAGACAGATTGACGGCAACCGAAATTTGAGTCTCATGTTGCATATTCCAGGCTTTCACTTCCTCACAAGCCTGTCTGAGCACCCATTCGCCAATCGAGACGATTTGACCGGTCCTTTCTGCAAAAGGAATAAAATCGGCAGGAGAGATAAAGCCTTTTTCTGGATGTTGCCAGCGAATCAAAGCTTCCAGACATTTGACCTTGCCTGTTTCACTGTCCAGAATCGGCTGATAAAACAGTTTAAACTGCTGTTCATGCAGAGCGACCATCAGTTCATGACGAAGCTGTACATAATCTACCTTCGGTAAAGGCTCTTTCGTGAAATTATACCAGTGCCAGGTATTACCCCCTTCGGCATTGGCGTCACGCATGGCATCTTTAGCAGCATTGATAAACTGCTTAACACACTTAATATCCGGGTCAGCATCAGCGACACCAATACTGGCACTCAGATGAATGTCATAACCATCTACGTGAAAAGGCTGAGATAATCCAGCGATGATTTCTTCGGCACGTATAGCAACTTGCTTGAGATCAGTCATTTGAGTTAATAAAATTGCAAACTCATCCCCTGAAAATCTGGAAATCACATCTTCAGGCTGCAGATTTTGACTCAGACGATTGCCCACCAGTTTTAAAATTTTATCGCCAATATCATGACCGAGGCTTTGATTCAAAGGTTCAAAATCATCCAGATCCAGATATAAAAGCACCAGATTTGCAGAACCTGTCTGAGCTAAATGCAGTTTTTCCTGTATCACTTCTTCAAACAGCTTATTATTAATAAAGCCGGTTAAATGGTCATGTGATTCCTGATAAGCGATTAGTTCTTGCTGGGCAACATGCTGACTCACATCCTGTTGAATGGCAATAAAATGAGTGCATTTATGATTTTCATCAAAGACCGGGCCGAGATTCAGCTTGTTCCAGAACCAGTGTCCATCCTTACGATAATTTTTCAGGACAATCTTGATTTCAGATTTATTCTGAATGGCTTCGCTGATTTGCTGGACGCTTTCCGCTGAAGTATCGGGTCCCTGCAAGATGCGGCAATTTTTCCCTTTGAGTTCTTCCAGGCTATAACCGGTAATCTGCTCAAAGGCCGGATTAACATATTCAATAGGCTGGTCATTTTCTGCCGAGGTTAAAATAATGCCATGCGGATTTGCATCGACACTACGTTTCATTAATCTCAGCATTTCATTGTTTTGATAGCGTTCAGTAATATCGCGTGCCACGCTAAAAATACCGACAATTTCACCATTCACTTTAATTGGCAAAAAAGTTAAATCGAGCCAGTATTTCTGTCCTGCCGAGTTATGTGCCTGAACTTCAAGGTGTCCAGTCAAACCATGCTTGGCCTGCTCAAAGGCTTCTAAGGCAAGAGGGCGATGCTCTGGTTCAATAAAATGGTCAATTTTAGTTCCGATATGCGATTTAACACCAACCTCATTAAAAAATTTGGTGGCCAGATTGGCATCTACAATATTGCCATCCAGATTGTGCTCAAAAATTGCATCGGGATGAAAAGAGAAAAATGACTGATATTTATCTTTGAGCTGATTTCTTTTTTTGCGTTCTTCATACAGCTCAAAAGTTAAGGCAATCAGCGAAGCTGCATATTGCAGCAGGTCAATTTCATTGGGAGTAGGAGACTTGATCGAACGATAATAAGTACCAAAAGAGCCAAAAAGTTTGCCACTCCCGTTGGCAATTGGTACCGACCAGCAGGCTCTTAAACCATTTTGTTTAACCAGATCTTTATATGCGACCCAGTTCGGATCATTGAGTAAATCCTCACAGACCACTAAACGACGATGATATGCAGCTGCACCACAAGCGCCAACATTCGGGCCGATTTTTAGATCTTTTAAAGCTTCTACATATTCTCTGGAAAAATAGGCTGGTTCTTTTATTAAATTAAGCGTTTGTTCCTGTTCCGAATACAACATGACAGATACCAGTGCATCCGGGATTTTGTCCCCTAACCATGCGGTAATCGCATCTATGATATCCTCTAAGGCAGCAGCTTGACCAATCAGATTAAAAATCTCTTGGCTGGTGCCTCCATTATAAAAAGAAGTCATATTGTATCCTTAAGTATAAACCTCTATATAAACCTAGAAGTATTAGAGAAATTATACTGTTTTTTTGAATAAAAGATCTAAACCCCATAACACAATAACAAAATAATATATTTAAATTATCTACTTAATAACTGTATAAAAATATTATTACTAGGCACTTTTTTCACCTGTCACCACACGATTTCTCCCTAAATGTTTAGCTTGATATAAATTCGTATCTGCTTGTTTTAAAACTTCTTTAATATCGGAAGAAGTTAAAGGCCAGTGTGCAATACCGAGTGAGGCAGTCACTACACCAACTTCAAGTAAATAAGTCGATGCCAGTTTATGTCTTAATCTTTCAGCAATTTTAGAGGCTTGTGAAATCTCTTTGACTGGCGCAAGAATAATAAATTCTTCACCACCAACGCGACAGCAAATATCCTGTTCGCGAAAACTTTCCCGAATAAATCCGGCAACTTTGGTTAATACCACATCACCCATATCATGCCCATGACGATCATTGATTTTCTTGAAATAGTCAATATCCAAAACCACCACAGAAAAATAAGTTTTATTGCTAATTAAATCATTTAAAAATAGTTCAAAGCCACGACGATTATAAAAGCCGGTTAAAGGATCGGTTAAAGTATCCTGTTTAAGTTCTTTAATCTCCTGATTAAAAACGTTTACACTAGATAATAGGGACTTCTTGAATTTAAAAACTTCAAAATACCAAGGCTTAATATGATTAATCTTTTCAGTGATACCTGGATCATTCAAATGACTTGCCATTTTGGCAAGATCATTTAATGGAGAGGTAATAAATTTTGAAATACGCCAGATGATTAAAAAGATAATAATATAGATAACAAAAATTGTGCCAATCACTTTGTAGGCAAGAAGACGGGCTTGGGCGAATAAATCTTCTGTAGGCTGCTGAAACACCACGGTCCAGTTAGTCGTAGGAATTTTTGCAAAACTTGCTAGTTCGCTAACTCCCATATCGTTGTTTAATTTTATTTTTCCTGAGCTATGAGACTCCATATAAGCTAAACCGGTATTGTGTTGGAATGTTTTTCCAATTCTCTCTCTTTCTGGATGATAAATAATTTTATGTTCTTTATCAAAAACATATAAGTAGCTATTTTTATAACCATAATTTTCGCTTAAAAGTGTCTTTAATAAGGATTCTTCATGTAAATAGATAAACCCTGCAATAAAGCCTTGGTATTTATTATTCTGATCAAAGATGGGAAAACTAACCAGGACGACCAGATTACCTTTTAATGAATAATAGGGTGAGGAAATATAAGGCTTCTTTGATTCGAGTGATTTGCTAAAGCCCAAAGACCGGATAATCGCAACTTTATCTAATTTCAAGGTTTCAGGCGCATACTCGATGACATGGCCATCTGCATCGCTGATCAAAACACTGCTAAAAGAATTAGACTGTTGCATTAATCTGCTTAATTCAGATTTTAATAATTGCTCATTATGAAAGTCATTCTTAATAATATTGGTACTGAGGCTTAGGTCATTAAATATATTTTTAAAATATAAATCAGAAATAGAAGCAACTTTAGCTGCATACTCATAATTAGTTGCAAGAGAATTATTAATCAGTTGTTGTCGGTGAATTACATTGCTCACAATCAATGTAATTGAAAAAAGAATCACCAGGCTTACAAGTAAAAGGATTAAAATCAATTTACGTAAATTAAGTTTGAGTGAAATGAGCAACTTTTGAACACTCATAACTTAATCCCCTGAATCTTTTAGAAATACAAAATGTATACAATATATTTCAATAATTATATTGTGTGATGTGGTTCTCTATTTTAGATGAATAAGATTCAGTTTGTAAGCATTTTTGAAGCTTAATCTATTGCTTATTTTGTAAGCAGAAATGGTTTGGTCCATTTGTTCAATATATTTAAAAGATATGGATAAGAGACTGAGATCAAAAAAAATAATGAAATATTGATTCAGTAAAAATTATATTTTTATAATATAAGAAATTTTTATTTAAAAGCCAAATTATCTATCTAAGCTAATATAATTAAATAGAGAGTAAATAAAGATTTATTTATTCAAGAATGATTTTTAAAATGATAAATATTTATTCTTCAAAGCTTTAATCATAGAGTGAAAGGTGGAATAAATAAGTGCTCAAAAGGATATGACTTAAATTTGAGCACTTATTTATTTTAGAAAAAGCTAATTTTCTGATTTTACAGTTGTTTTCTCAATGAGAAAAATTAATTACTCTAAAGTACTTCTTAACATCCAGGCTGTTTTTTCATGCACATCAAGACGTTGCGTGATTAAATCTGCAGTCGGCTGATCATTGACTTCATCAACAACTTCAAAAAGGTTGCGTGCAGTACGCGCTACTGTTTCATGAGCATTCACCAATAAACGCAACATTTCTTGGGTATCTGGTACACCTTCCACTTCTTTAATAGCAGTCAGCTTAACAAATTGCTGGTAAGTGCCGGGTGCGGCAAAGCCTAAGGCCCGGATACGTTCTGCAATCAGATCAAGAGCATTCCACTGTTCGGTATATTGGGTCATAAACATGCTGTGCAGACTATTGAACTGTGGTCCGGTGACATTCCAGTGAAAGTTGTGGGTCATTAAATAGAGGGTATAGCTGTCTGCCAATAATTTAGATAGACCTTCGACGATTTTGGCACGGTCTTCGTAAGAAATACCAATATCAATTTTCATAGCTTTAGCATTTTTTTCTGAAGAGCCCATGTTTTACTCCTTAACAATTTTATAGAGAGATATCTTTTAAAATAGAAGTTTGCTAGTCATGGCTGAGAAGATAGAAAATCTTGGCAGCATGACCTTTTGTATGAAATAGCTTTTTGCCACTATTTAGATGTAGAAATAATTTAAGTACTTCTGAGTTATATAGTTTATAGGACGGGCAAAGATATAAGTTTAGGCGTTCTGTATAGCCTGGTGACAGGATTGTAACTGTAAAAAGAGACTAATTTTTGCCCTATAAGAACTCAACTATCTAGATTGGTTTTTTAAAACTTATTTTCATTTTTAGATGATTAAGCTTTTATTTCATGATTTTATCTTTTAGTAAAAACTATCAGCTTTAATTTTTTTCAAACTTTGTGATCGTTACTCGGCAAAAAAAAACTGTGTGGTTAAGAAAAATAACAGAACTGTGCCTTTATTAAACAAGCCACTACAAAGACTCAGCAATGTATTCGTCAAATCTCGTTATGTTAGGGATACAGACGAAATCAATAAAAAGATTTTCATACTCAGCAACAGCTCACCGCATGCAGATAAAAGTGGAACTTTATTTTTCTGTAAAAACGGCAAGATGTTGGATAAAACTCAAGCGAATTTGAGATAGGCAAAAAAAGACTTCACTAAACTCAAGATCAGCAAGGAAAATGTCATGAAAATTAAGGCGAACAGTCCAGCCACAGGTAAAAATGGTTTAGATAAGCAAAATACCAATAAAAAAGTGAGCAGCTTGATGTATACCGTAGCGACTCAACCGAACAGACATTGACTACCAACCAAGGTGTCAAGATTTCGGATAACCAGAACAGTCTAAAAGCGGGCGTTCGTGGGGCAACTTTAATGGAGGATTTTATTCTTCGTGAAAAGATTACCCATTTTGACCATGAGCGTATTCCAGAGCGAATTGTGCATGCACGCGGTGTTGGAGCACATGGTTTTTTTGAAGCTTATCCAGGCAATGAAAAATGGACTAAAGCCGGGTTTCTAACCAATACCGGTGCCCAGACTCCAGTCTTTGTTCGATTCTCTACAGTACAAGGTCCTCGCGGTTCAGCAGATACGGTACGTGATATTCGTGGTTTTGCGACTAAGTTTTATACGGATGAAGGTAACTTTGACCTGGTGGCCAACGATGCGCCAGTATTCTTTATTCAGGATGGCATCAAGTTCCCTGATTTTGTCCATGCGTTAAAGCCTGAACCACAAACCGAAATTCCATCAGGCGCATCAGCACATGATACTTTCTGGGACTTTGTTTCTCTTGTGCCTGAATCTGCACATGCGGTGATGTGGGCAATGTCAGATCGTGCTATTCCACGTAATTTACGCTCGATTCAAGGTTTTGGCGTACATACCTTCCGTTTGATCAATGCCGAGAATAAAGCTGTCTTTGTGAAGTTCCACTGGACGCCTAAACAAGGTCTGACACAGCTGGTATGGGATGAAGCGCAAAAACTGGCAGGTAAGGATCCGGATTTCCATCGTCGTGACCTATATGAAGCAATTGCTTCAGGTAATTACCCGGAATGGGAGCTGGGCGTACAGATCGTTCCTGAAGAAGATGAGATGAAATTTGATTTTGACTTGCTGGATGCAACCAAAATCATTCCGGAAGAACTGGTTCCAGTGACTCCAATTGGCCGTATGGTGTTGAACCGTAATGTTGATTATTTCTTCGGTGAAACTGAGCAGGTTGCTTTCTGTCCAGGTCATGTCGTACCAGGCATTGACTTTACCAATGACCCGTTACTACAGGCACGACTGTTCTCTTATACCGATACTCAGCTAAGCCGCTTGGGTGGTCCAAACTTCCATCAGATTCCAATCAATAAGCCGGTTTGCCCATTCCATAACAACCAGCGTGATGGTCTGCATCAACGTCTTATTCACACCGGACAGGCCAACTACGAACCAAACTCGATTGATGACAACTGGCCGGCTGAAGCGCCAGGTGCGACTCAGGCAGGTGGTTTCGAAAGCTATCAGGAGCGTATTGACGGTCATAAAATCCGCCAGCGTAGTGAGTCTTTTAATGATCACTTCACTCATGCCCGTTTATTCTATCAAAGCCAGGCACCGCATGAGCAGAAGCATATTATTGATGCCTATGTCTTCGAACTGAGTAAAGTACAACGCCAAAATATCCGTGAACGTGAAGTTCTCGAAGTGCTGTGCAATATTGACTTGACGCTGGCTCAACAGGTCGCGGATCAATTGGGTATTGAAATCCCAGCTGAGAAAAAAGCTGCCAAACTGCCTGATGTTCTGATTTCTAAGCGTCTGTCTTTTGAAGCGTTTAAACCTGCCGATATTAAGGCACGTAAAATCGCGATTCTGGCACATGACAAAGCCAATGAAGCCAGTATCAAAGCTGTGCAGGCTTGGGCTGAGTCAGAAAGCGCTGTGGCTGATGTGTTAACACCTCGTCCAGGGCCAGTCCTGAGCCAGCAAGGTACAGTAATCCCATCTGATGGCATGCAGAAGGCTGAACCTTCGATTGCCTATGATGCCGTAGTTATTGTCGATGGCGATAACTATGACATGGTGCTGAAAGATGGTATCGCGACTCACTATCTGCTTGAGGCTTATAAGCATCTGAAACCGATTGTCTTCCTGGGAGATAAAAGTCAGCTGATTGAAGATCTAAAACTGATCAGTGATGAAGGTACTTTAGCAAATTCTCAATTCGATACTGTGCAAGATAGCTTCAAGACCTTGATCATGAATCACCGGGTTTGGGCGCGTGAATTGATCTCAGAAACTATTCCTGCATAAATACCATGAGAATAGAAGCTTCGGCTTCTATTCTCTATTTCAAGGGATAAAAAGTTTATGGCGAGACCAGATCCTAAAAAATTACTGGCACAGATGCAAAATGCGCAATGGAGCAGGGAGCAGGATATCTATCTGATCGAACATAACCATTTATCGATGAGTCAACTCAGAGAACAATTACCTTTTAGTGAAGAAGAAATTATGGCACGCCGTAAGGTATTAGGACTAATGACCCGTTTAAAACAGATGAAAAGACTTTTTCCTTAACTGGCTTTCATCAAATGACCACAATATCGATATTTTTGAGGAAGCACTTTTATGGACCTCAGTTCAATATTAGAAAGATTTAAAAATTCATCATTAGAACCTAAAGAAAATATTCAAACGACTTTGAAGGAACTGGTGCAACTTTCGGATCAGGTTCCTTTTCCTGCATCAGGGGAAACTTTAAAACGCTGGCAAATTTTAAGCCAGATCTCGGCAACCAATTTAAGTCTGGGCAAAATATTTGAGTCGCATCTGGATGCACTCGCAATTCTGCATGAATTAAATATTCCGGCAAATCCTCATCAGCTCTGGGCAGTCTGGGCAGCAGAAGGTGGGCCTCAGCCATTGCAGCTGGATGAAGGCAAGCTGACTGGCATCAAGACCTGGTGTTCCGCTTCTAGCTGGGTAGAGTCAGGCTTACTGACGTATCGGGATGAACAAAATCGCTCTCAGTTATTGATTGTAGATATGCAGCTGACCGGTATTCAGCATGATCATACTGTCTGGCAAGCTGTAGGGATGCAGTATACGTCAACAGCACAACTGGAATTTAATCAGGTCCCTGTCAAAAAAGTCGCTGATCCACATGCTTATCTGGATCGGGTAGGATTCTGGCATGGAGCAGCAGGCGTTGCTGCTTGCTGGTATGGTGCGACAGTAGCTCTTGCTGAATATCTGCAGCAGGAACAGTTAAGAAAACCACATATGTATAAAGCCATGTATCTGGGTGAAATCAGCCGTGATCTTTTAGCTACTCAGGCTTTGTTCTATCGGGTTGCAGAATTGATTGACCAGCAACCTAAATTTCCTCATCAACTTCAGATTCAGGCTTTGCGTGCGCAGGTTGAAGCTACTGCATTAAATGTGCTCAACCAGGTTGGAAAAGCGCTTGGCGCATCGCCTTATTGTACCAATTCTTATTTTGCCCAGCTCGCAGCAGATCTGCCGGTATTTATCCGTCAAAGCCATGCTGCTTTTGATCTTGAGCGTATTGGAGAACTAAGCGCACAGGAGGAAGAACTATGGGCACTTTAAAACATGACATTGTTGAAGACCGTGTGATCCATGGGGAAGGGACACGGGTGGATGAATGGCGTAACTGTGAAATACTGCAACAGATGCCAGAATTTGATATTTCCAGTGTAATTTCTGCAGATGCTAGAGTCTGTATTGTGGCACCGCATCCGGATGATGAAATTCTGGGATGTGGCGGATTGATGCAACGTCTGGATAAACTCGGCTATAAAATCGTACTGTTTGCAGTGACTAATGGTACGGCCAGCCATCCCGGTTCGAGCCTGTATACGCCAGAAGAATTGAACCAGATTCGTCCAGCAGAAACGCGTCAGGCTCTGGAAGAATTGTCCCTAGAACATCCGGTTCTTCGGATTGCTTTGGATATTCAGGATGGAAAAGTGGCTGAGCAGCGGGATTTACTCAAACAGCAATTGTATTCGTATTTGCAGCCTAATGATGTATTGGTCACGACTTTTGTTCATGATGGACATCCAGACCATGAAATTACCGGACAGGTCGTCCAGCAACTCGCGGCAGAGCTACAGTTACCGTATATTCAGGTCTTAATCTGGGCGTGGCACTGGGCCACACCAGGAGATACCCGAATTCCGTGGACGGTTGCGCACAAACTCAGGCTGACAGATGAAGAATTAAAATGTAAAGCCCGAGCTGCACGATGTTTCAAGAGTCAGATTGAGAATGATCCGACGACAGAACAGGCACCGATTGTTCCTGAGCATGCATTGGAGCGTGTTTTACAGCCATGGGAGGTTTATCTGTATGAACAGTAAATCAACCTATGATCATGCCTATTTTGATGCTCTGTATGCCCTGAACCAAGGAGATCCATGGCACTATGAACAGCGCTGGTATGAACAGCGTAAACGTCAAATTTGTAAAGCGCTCTTGCCCAAACTGCATTTTGAATCTGCCATAGAAATTGGTTGCAGTAATGGCATGCTAAGTCAGGAACTAGCTCCACATACCGGAGAACACATCTGTCTGGATGCCAATACGACAGCGATCCGGCTGGCACAACAACGCCTGCAAGATTATTCTCATGTCAGTTTTGTTCAAGGCGTTGTTCCGGAAGGCTTGCCAGAGCGTAAGTTTCAACTGATTGTGCTGAGTGAAGTTTTATATTATTTGGATCGGGCTGCTTTAGAGAAATTGACCCACTGGCTGCAGCACGCCCTTGATGCAGAAGGCTGTATTCTGGCTTGTCACTGGCGGGCACCGATTTCAGGTTTTAGCTTTACTGGTGATGATATTCATGGCCATCTAAATGCACACTTACCTTATAGAAAATGTTCACAACTCCAGGAACCTGATTTTCTGATTGATGTTTGGATGAACAGTCCACAGTCTGTGGCAGAGCAAGAGGGCCTTAAATGAATAAAATTGGCGTGGTCATTCCTGCCTGTAATGAAGAAGCCTATATAGAACGCTGCTTGCTGGCCTTAAAAAAAGCACAATTTGAATTTTATCAATACCTTGGTTCATCAGGAAATATTCCTGAGATTAAGATTTTAGTTGTCTTAGACAGTTGTACTGATCAAACTGCGATCAAAGCGATGCAACTGGGGGTAGAAGTCATCAGTTGTGACTTTCGTTCAGTGGGTAAGACCCGTCATTTGGGAGTACAAAAAGTAATTGAACAAGGATGCGACTGGATTTGCTGTACCGATGCGGATTCATGTGTTCAGGAGGGCTGGTTCAAAGCCATGTGGCAGCATCAACCCACTGAAGCAATTTGTGGAGTCGTTGATGTCGATGAATGGAAACATTTAAGCCTAGAAGCCCGGTTAAAATATTTAGGCCACTATCAGGACAAAATGGATCATTGGCATATTCATGGTGCAAATTTATGTTTTAAAACAAGTATATATAATGATTTTGATGGATTTAACCAGTTAGATTGTCATGAAGGCGTCGACTTTGTTCGCCGTTTACAACAGGCAGGAGTCAACATTACCTGGTCCAATCAATTAAGGGTAACAACCAGTAGCCGTCTACAGTCAAAAGTTGCTGAAGGTTTCGCCTATTTTTTACAAAATCTTGAGTTACAGGAAGCAATGAAAAAACCGATTAGCGTATACAAATAAAACTATAAAATTATAAATTTTATACAATCAATTACTTGTAAAAAATTTAAAAATTCATCTCTAAAAGCTATTTCATTTAGAAAAATTCTGTTTATAATTCACACAAATTAAGCCCTGCTACTTATATTTTTCAGCTATAAGTCCGCGGGGTTTTTCTATGGATGATCGGTAATGGATGCCTGAGCTCTTTCTTTTGGAATGACAATGTTAAATTCACAGTTAATTTCTCGTCTTCAGTCTCCATCACCGTATCTCTGGCAGAAAATCGCCACTGCACTGTGTTTTTTTAGTCTAGGTTTTAGTACAGCTGCCTGGGCGCCATTAATTCCTTATGCGCAGCAGCGCTTATTGCTGAATCATGCTGACTTTGGTTTGCTTTTGCTATGTGCCGGAGTTGGCTCAATGCTGGCAATGCCATTGGCAGGTCGTATGGCAAGTAAGTTTGGCTGCCGTACAGTGCTGGCTGTTATTTTGGCTGCATTTCTGTTCATCTTGCCAGCGCTAGCGATTAGTCCTACCAGCTTGATGATGGCAATTACCCTGTTTTTCTTTGGTGCCAGTGCTGGTGCTTTGGGTGTGACTGTAAATATTCAGGCTGCCCAGATTGAAAAACTCATGGATAAAAGCTTGATGTCGGGTTTCCATGGCGTATGTAGCTTGGGTGGTCTGGTTGGTGTATTGGGCATGACCACGTTAATGGGATTTGGTCTGGCACCTTTAACTGGCGCACTGGTTGTAAGTGTAATGTTGCTTGCGATTGCGATGCTGGCAATTCCATTTTGCTTGGGTGGTCAGTCATCAACTACAGAAGAAACTAATACAACTACAGCAAAACCTGCGAAAAAATCGCTACCCACATTTGCAATTTTAGGTATTGGCCTGATCTGCTTTGTATCCTTCCTGTCTGAAGGTGCAGCGATGGACTGGAGCGGTATTTATCTGGCAACTCAGTTTAACGTACCTGCAGCGCATACCGGTTTGGCTTATAGTTTCTTTGCTGGCTTAATGGTACTTGGACGTTTTAGCGGTCATCTGATCATTCAAAGCTTGGGTGAAAAAACCACTATCTTATTAAGTGCATTACTGGCTGCAGCAGGCTTATTCATGGTGATCTTTGCACCAGTATGGCAAGTCGTTTTAACCGGTTATGCGATCTTGGGTCTAGGTAGTGCCAACATCGTTCCATTAATGTTCTCTCGTGCAGGCCGTCAAAAATCTATGGCTTCACATGTAGCATTATCTTATGTATCGGTATTTGCTTACACTGGCTCATTGATCGGACCAGCGCTAGTAGGTTTCGGTAGTGAAATTATTGGCTTGCGTTTAGTATTTACGGTCATCGCAGTTGCTTTGATGAGCATTGTAATCTTGAACCATCTGACTGCCGGTCACAAAGAATCAGAAAAAGTAGAAGGTCTTATTGCCGGCCTAGACCACAAAACACCAGCATAAAGCTGGTGTTTTTTTATAGGTTTCTAGATCTTAGGCATGCATATTGAACTGGGTTGAGATGCCTTTGGCCACTGGTCGATAAATTCGTAAGCTTTGTGATTTTTTCAGATCAGACAGGAACTGATCACGCCAGCGAATGATATTGAAATTCTTCAAGCCTTGCTGTAAATAGCGGTAACGTTCCAAACGTTCCGACTTAGGCATACGCAAGGCTCTTTTCAAGGCTTTGGCCATACTGTCCTGATCATAAGGATCGACCAGTAAGGCTTCCTTCATTTGCTCGGCAGCCCCGGCATATTTAGACAGAATCAATACGCCTGGATCTAATGGATCTTGCGCAGCAATATATTCTTTGGCGACCAGATTCATCCCGTCACGGATTGAATTCACCCAGCAAATATCCGCCTTACGGTAGAGCTGCATCAGGGCTTCATGGCCCAAAGTGTCATAGCTACAGTCAAAAGGCAGCCAGTTTGCATTGCCATGCTGATGGTTTAAATTCTGCACTGCAGCCTGGAACTGTTCATAGAGTTTTTTATAGCTGTTAACATCCAGTCGGCATGGGCAGGCAATCTGCAATTGCTGGAACTGATTTTTAAATTCAGGTTGTTCATCCAGCAACTCTTGGAATGCATGAATTTTCTCCAGTAGCCCTTTACTGTAATCAATCCGGTCAACCGAAATGATGGTCTTATGAGCATGTGCTTTATCCAGATCAAAGGGCAGGTCAGTGACTTGACTCTCAGCAGCCTGCTTCTGAATCTGCGCCGGGTGTACACCGATTGGATAAGCCTTCACATAAATCCGTTTAGACTGATAACTCAGGATTTCATCATTGCGATGCTGGATATTTAATACCTGTTCCAGGAAATCAATACAATTGGCCTGATAGCGTGGAGTTTGCAGACCGATGACATCAAAATCTGCCAGATGTCGAGCCAGTTCCTGATAAGGAGGTAGCGTTTGCCAAAGTTTCAGTTCCGGGAAAGGAATATGCAAGAAGAACCCAATCCGGTTACGCATGCCTAGTTTACGGCAGTAATGCGCAACACTCAGAAAATGATAATCATGAATCCAGATGATGTCATGCGGTGAAGCCACCTGTTTCAGGTGTTTGGCAAAACGCAAATTGACATCTTTATAGGTTTTAAAATCCTGCGGCTGATATTCAACACGTTGATGCTGGTCATGCATTAATGGCCATAGAGCATTATTAGAAAAACCACAATAATAACCTTGGTACTGGGCTTCGCTTAGTGCACTGGTATGATATTCCACATTCTGATGTTTCAGAATCTGAAATTTCTGTTCCTTGTTCTGGTCAACTCTGGAGCCATTCCATCCAACCCAGATACCGCCTATATCTTGCAATGCATCCTGCAATGCAACAGCCAATCCACCAGCCTTCGTACTTTCTGGGTTAGGTAGATTCACACGGTTTGATAACACAATGAGTTTAGACATGTGATTTCTCCAATCGTTTTTGTTCTTGTACTTCAATTACATTTAAAAATTCTTTCAGGAAGGTCTGAACTTGAGAGACGTTTTCCAGTCTGTACCGTGCCAGGGTCTGGCCAGAACCTACTTTGATTGAGCAGCCGTGCAGGGCATTAATGACCTTGAATCCGGCTTCATCGGTGAGGTCATCGCCAATAAACATGGGATAATGATCAGTGAGATGGTATTGCTGAATAATCTGTTGAATCGCTGAACCTTTATTAGCGCCTTTGGGCACCAGCTCAAAAACATACTTGCCAGCTTTTAACTCAAAGTCGGAAAAATGGTTGAGACATTCCAGCGCAAAAGCATGCACATGATCTTCTAGTTGAGGATGTTCACGAAAATGTAGCGCAACAGAATAATCTTTGACCTCAATACGCAGATCAGGGATTTGAGCTGCCTGTTCCTGAATATATTGTTTTAGTGCTTGTAGCTGCGGCTTATTTAAAGAGATTAATGTCTTTAAATCAGCTTGATAGATTAATTCCAGACCATGTGATCCAGCGATATTCCATTGCAGAGGATGAATAAGTTTTTGAGCTTGTAAAATAGAACGACCAGTAACTAATATCAGCTGAATATATTGTTGTAAATTTTTCAATATATTTATAATTTCAGGTTGAATTATACTTTTATCTGGATCTGGGTGAAATTCAGAGATTGTTCCGTCAATATCAAGAAATAAAACAACCTGATCTGAGTCTATATTCAGGTTGCAATCATTTAAAATCATCTTTGGCGATATATAAAAAGATGAGCTAGATGAATCTTCTAAATCTTTTTTCCTATGTATGCCTGACATAAATCCACCTAAGTGCATGATATAAAATAGATTAAAATTTAGAGTTAAACTTTGTGATTTTTATTCTAATTAGTTTTATAACATATTCTATTTTTCAAAATGGCTTTAGGCGCAGAAAAGAAACACTTTTGACATGTAAAGTTACTTTGTAAAATTTGGAAATATTCAGCAGGAAAGGTTGATATTCTTTGTATATTTGTAAAATAATTTTTCAGTGATTTTTAATATATTAATAATGATATTTAAGGTTGTGCATATTAAGTGATTGAGTAATTTTGAGTGCTATAAATAAGATTATTTTGATTATTTAATGTAAAAAATGGTTTTGATTTATATTTTTAAAAAATAATTTATCAGCTTTCTATTAAATAATAGGCATTAAATTAGAAATATTAAAAAACACATTTAATATAAAATAGGAATATAGCGCAGCCTATTAATTTTTTATTAGAGCCAATTTTGAAAGGAAGGATAAATTATAAAATCTTGGTGCTACAAAGAAGAGTTAGGGTTATATCATTGAAGAGACTAGGTAGACATAACCCCATAAAGAGGAGAGCAGATCGCTTATAGCTCTCTCCAGACATCGTTCTCATCTTTCAATGGAATAGTAAAGTTAAAGTCATCATCATTACTGACCAAAAGACTAGTAGGCGTTTGCATCACAACTTTTAAAACAGTACCAGCTTCAAAAATAATCGGGTGACAGTTTTCCTTTTCCAAGGTCACTGGCTTAAGTAATTCAATCACAGAACTTTCCATATTTTTATTCCCAAATATTGATACTTCGCTGTTTTTTAATCTTAACATGATTTTTGCAAATTTAACTAATTTTTGAAAAACCGAGACATAAGTCAACAAGTCGGTCAATTTTTCTTAAAAAGCGCTTAAGTCAGTAAATTAAAGGGCTAAAGATTAAGATTTAATTTTCAAACGATTTGTGTTTCTTAAACTTGAATATTTTCAGTCTATTTACCGACGAAAAGAAGAGAAAAAGACAAACGGTACCAAATAGTCAATCTAACGCAAAATCTACTTGTCACTTTTTGACAGGCCAGTCATGATCTCCTCCATTATATTGCGTACGTTATGCGCTAGTATTAAAGCAAGAATCATATAATCTGATATTAATTCGGCTTTAGCGATTTTGTGTTTGTATGTAATTTTTTACATTGAATTGCAAATTTATGCTGCAGTTCGTTGAAAGTCTGAAAATAAGAATAAACTGTGCGTCATTTGGATGACCCGTACATCTATAAGGAGAATTAAGCCCCAATGTTTAAGTCATTTTTTCCACAACCAGTGTGGTTCTTTAGTAGTCTGGTACTGTGGTTTCTGATCAATCTTGGCCTTTGGCATAGTGGTGGATCAGGCTGGGGTGTCTATTTGGGTATGACTGAAGGTTATCATGATCTTAAAATGCCGATAGGAATCAGCCGCTTCTGGGCGCCAAAATTTCTCTGGTTCTATCTCTGGTTTTTTGTGAGTACCGCGATATTCGCGACCTTCTGGTACTTTAAAACGAAACATCCTTGGCAGCGCTGGTCTGTGTGGGGCTCGGCTTTTATCCTGTTCAATATCTGGTTTGGGGTGCAGGTTAATGTCGTATTAAATGAATGGTATAGCCCGTTCTATGATCAGATCCAGAATATGCTCACCCAAGGGGGCGGAGATGTCAGCCTATTATATCAAGGTGCATTGACCTTTATTTATATTGCCATGGTCTATGTCACGCTGGCGGTATTTAACCTGTTCTTTGTCAGTCATTATGTATTCCGCTGGCGTACGGCGATGAATAATTACTATACGGCGCATTGGGAAAAGTTACGTCATATTGAAGGGGCTTCACAGCGTATTCAGGAAGATACTATGCGCTTTGCCAAAACTACGGAACAGCTCAGTGTCTCGCTCATCGAATCTCTGATGCTATTAATGGCATTCCTGCCAATTCTGTATGAGTTATCTAGTCATGTAAAAGTACTGCCGATTGTCGGTGAAATACCGCATGCATTAATGTGGGCGTCGATCGGATGGGCAGTTCTGGGTACCGTGATTTTAATGATTGTCGGGATGAAACTCCCTGGACTGGAATTCAATAATCAGAAAGTAGAAGCGGCTTATCGTAAAGAGCTGGTTTATGGTGAAGATTATGCCGATCGTGCTCACCCGCTTACCTTGCAAGAACTGTTTAGCCGGGTACGTAAGAATTATTTCCGGCTGTATTTCCACTATGCCTATTTCAATATGGTCCGCATCTGGTATTTGCAATTGGATAATATTTACGGATTATTTATTTTGTTTCCAAGTATTGCCGCGGGTGCGATTACACTCGGTTTGATGATGCAGATCCTGAATGTTTTCGGTAAGGTTCGTGAATCTTTCCAGTATTTGATTTTATCTTGGCCTACGATTATTGAATTGCTCTCCATCTATAAACGTTTGAAAGCATTTGAATCCCATCTCGATTAATTTTTTCTTATATTCATCGACAATTTTAAAAGTCAGCCAGGGTGGTGTTTAATTTCCAATAATATGGCGTATAAAAATAATTAGTGTACGTAAAGGAAATTATTCAAATTATAATCTCATTCAGACAGCGATAGAGAGCATAATTGCCGTTATCATCCATGATAATAATATCTCTTATTTTTGTTGAATGAGTAACCGGAGAACTGATCTGTTTCTTCGGTTTTTTTATATCTTTTTTTCTACTGCTCTATCTTCTAATTGGCGAATAATCCAGCGTATTTACTGGCTTGGAGAATGTTAATTCGATCAATTTATCCGGCTATAAGCTAGATGGATTAGGCATTCTATTTCCTATTTTTAGTGATAGGTCTCGCTATATTTTTATATTTATCAATCTGTTGAGATTGTTGTTTTAGCACATTTGCTATATGTTATAGAGGCCTGGGGGAGATAAGCAGTGAAGCTAAAATTAATAATTCCAACAATATGTGTAGCAAGTCTGGCTGGCTGTAACAGTATTCAGCAAATGAAATCAGATATGCAGCATCCTTATGCAAGTCCTCAAGAACTGATCGTTAAAAGAAACCTGAATCAGGCTGACGGTTCGGCAAAAGAATATGTTTATTCATGGGAAAAATCCAAGCAGCATTTAGAGCCACAATCCCTCTATCCACGAACCACTTTAAGCCAGTACTGTCATGAACGGGGCGGCAAGTTTTCTCTACTGTATAAGAGCCAATTGGCTTCAGTAAAAGATTCTGCCCAGAAGAACCGTTTAAACAAAAACCGTTATGTCACTCAGGGTATTGGTGCCTATCAATGTACGATGCCCCAAGGGCAAAATTGGATTGTTTCTATTGAGCCGATTTCTGAACGTCAGCCAGATAAGAATAATACTACCCGTGTAGTCCGGATCTTGAGCAAACTTCAAAGCTCAGCTGAAGCGCGTCATTTCTATCAGGGCCATAAGGTTACAACTAAGTCTAATAAAATTGCTGAAAAGAATGCAGCCAAAACCTCAGTCAAAGATGAGAAAAAGGAATTAGATAAAAAAGAAGCTGATAAGAAAGAGCTAAAAATACCTGCTGTTGAACCGGCAGTGGTTGCTGTTCCTGCCGCTCGTACAACTAGTATCGAAACGCCACAACAGCAACAGATGAAATTGTATGTAGCTGCACGCCGTGATATCAATAGCGGTAAGAACCTGAACAATGCCTGTAATAATGCCCAGCGTGCCTATAACTATGGCAAATTACAGGGTACAGAAGGAACACGTGTCTATACCGAATCCGGCATGTTAGTGGCACGCTGTTTAAACAGTATTCCAGCCTATGCCAACCGTATTCCAAATTCCAAGGTTCAGGCCAAACGAGTACTGCAGAATCTGGCCACCAACTATAACCATACTGGGGCAAAGAATCAGTTGAGACAGTTAAAATAAGTCTATTATTTTCACATTCAGTTTGATCATTTATTTGGCAAAGTAGATGCACATGAAAAGTCATCTACTTTAAGTATTAGTGATATTGAAAATAGTATTTCTTAAGTATAGGAGAATTTAAAAATAATATTTTTCTTTTGAAGATCAATGATAGAAGATAAATAGTTATCCTATTGATAGGAATAAAAATTAATTACTATTAGATTGCAAATCGAACCTTATTTCAGAGTAAATCTCCCACCTCCATCTCAGATTTTCTCCTCTATCTCTCTTGTTAAATACAAGCCCATTCAACGGCATATTTTAAAAATTATTGGTACATCTTTTGCTTAAAAATTATCAGTTTTGTGCTTATGGACAGAGCAAGAAAAACTAATTGATTTTTAACATACACAATAATGAGATTTATCGCTTGAGAAAACATATTTTAAGTCATTTGATTCTTGTGGGTGCATTTCTACATTCGCCTGTGAGCCATGCAGTGAGTACAACTTCATTAAAATCGGCAATTGATCTGAATGCGATTGATCGGACGGTTGATCCAAAGCAGGATTTTTATCAATTCGTGAATGGAAACTGGCTAAAAACCGCAAAGATTCCAGAAGATCAGGCATTGTCGGGTGCATTTGCTGAAGTGAGTATGAAATCAACCCAGCAGTTATTTGACATTTTTAATGAGCTGGCCAAAAAACAGCATCCGCAAGGTAGCAATGAACAAAAGGTCGCAGATCTCTATGCCAGTTATATGGATACTAATCGGCTTGAACAGCTCGGACTTGAGGCATTGCAACAAGACCTGCAGCGGATTGAAAGAATCAAGACCAAAAAAGATCTGGCAGAATTTTTTGCCTATGCGGAAAAAATCAATCTGAATTTGCCATTCTCTACCCGTTTTTATCAGGACCGTAAAGCTTCTTCCAAGGCGATGATGTATGTAGGGCAAGGTGGCTTGGGGATGCCTGACCGTGATTTTTACCTGAGTGAGCAGCCTCGACAACAGGAAATTCGCAATACTTATCTGCTTTATATCGCCAATACCCTGAATTTTGCCGGTCAGCCTAAGCCGATTGAAGATGCTCGTACTATCCTGGCTTTGGAAAAGGCACTGGCAAAAATTAGCTGGTCCGCTGTGGAGCTGCGCAATGATGAGGTGAGAACCTATCTCGTTGAAACTAAAAATATTATTAACTATATGCCTTCTTTTGACTGGATGAATTATTTCTCAGAACTGGGCTTAAAAGGTGCAAGAAAAGAGGTTGCGATCTCGCAGATTAATTATTTGCGTCAGCTGGATCAGTTATGGAAGGTCGTTCCAATTGAAACCTGGCAAACCTATTTGAAATTCAACCTGATCAATAGTTATTCGCCATTTTTAACAGAAGTTTTTCAAAATCATCATTTTGAATTTTATGACAAAACGCTAGAGGGTGTACAAGCACGTTCTCCACGGAAAGAGTCTGCTCTGGAACTAACTAACGGTATTTTAGGTAATGTGCTTGGCAAGCTCTATGTAGAAAAGCACTTTAATGAAAGCCAGCGCCCGGCCATGCTGGAAATGGTGGAAAATGTCCGTAAAGCCTTTCATCTGAAACTGGATCAGGCAGACTGGATGGGTTCGGATACTAAAAAACAAGTGCGGCATAAACTGGATAGCATCAATATCAAAATCGGCTATCCGAAAACATGGCGGGATTATTCAGCCCTAGAGATTCGTAAGGATGATCTGATTGGGAATATCCAGCGGACCCGGCTGTTCAATTACCAGCGTGAACTGGATAAGGTGGGAGAACCGATCGATCCAGAAGCCTGGCACATGTCGCCACAAACAGCCAATGCTTACTATAATGTCAAGCTGAATGAAATCGTATTACCTGCGGCCATCTGGCAGGCACCATTTTATTATGATGATAGTCATGATCCTGCAGTGAATTATGGTGCCATCGGGGCTGTTATCGCACATGAAATTAGTCATGGTTTTGACGATAAAGGAAGCCGCTTCGATGCCAAAGGCAAGGGTGAAGAAACCTGGAACGAGCACGATCGTAAAAAGTTCAATGAACGTACCAAAGCCTTAGTCGAGCAATATAAACAATACGAAGCTCTGCCAGGGCATAAGGTGAATGCAGAATTAAATAAAAGTGAAAATATCTCTGACAACCTGGGCTTAGGGATCGCTCATATGGCTTACCGCTTATCGCTCAAGGGTCAGACAGCACCTGTTATTGATGGCTTTAGTGGAGATCAGCGTTTTTATATGGGTTGGGCACAAGTCTGGCGTAGCAAAAGTAATCCTGAATATCTGTTAAATAGTCTAAACCTTGCCAGCCATGCACCAGGTCATGTGCGTGGCAATGGTGCTGTCCGCAATCAACAAAGTTTTTATGAAGCTTTTGAGATTAAAGAAGGGGACAAGATGTATTTATCACCTGAAAAACGAATCTCCATCTGGTAACAGGATTTAAAAAAACTAGGTCTGTTCATCTGAAAAGAGACAGGCCTATTTTTTTATCTAAACGACTAACATGCAGAGCCAAGACCAGTTTAAAAATTGGCATATATGCTGCTTATAAAGATTTAAGTGTTTGATTATTAGGTCAACACGCATTGATAAATTCAACTGCGCAGTGAAGCGCGAGGATAGCAAGCTTTGAAAATTTTTCTAAAAACCGCATTGGTAAGTGCTTTATTAGCCATTTCCTCTGCAAATTATGCTTCAGATCAAACCGCTATTGCAGCACTTGGCTCGGGGATTCATCTTCAACATTTTGATAAAAAAATCGCACCACAACAGGACTTCTATCAGCATGTAAATGGGCACTGGTTAGAGCATGAGGAAATCCCGGCTGATATGCCAAACTGGGGTGCATTCACGATTTTGCGTGAAAATTCGACCCAGCAATTACATGATATTGTAGAAGAGCTGGCGAAAACCAAATCGGAATATGGCAGCAATGAGCAGAAAGTGGGGAGCTTATATGCCAGCTTTATGGACACGGAAACTTTAAATGCAAAAGGTATCCAGCCGCTCAAAGCAGATCTGGCCAAAATTGAGGCCATAAAAAGCAAGAAAGATTTTACTTTGTTGCTTGCAGACTATGCAAAAAACCGTGTCACTACACCTTTTGAATTTGGCGTGATTCCTGACTTGAAAAAGTCTGATCAAATGGCGGTATTTTTGGGTCAAAGTGGTTTAGGTTTACCGGATCGTGACTACTATTTAAAAGATGATGAAAAACTGAAAAGTGCCCGTGAAACTTATGTTAAACATATTGCTAAGCTGTTGACGCTATCGGGTGAAACGGAAGCAGAAGCGGCTGCACATGCACAATCTATCCTGAACTTAGAAACTGAAATTGCCAAAATTCAGTGGGATAACGTGCAGAACCGTAATCTCGAAAAAATGTATAACGTCTATACATTAAAAGACGTCAAAAGCCTGGTGCCAGAATTTGACTGGAAAACCTATTTTAAAGCGACGGGTTTAGACAAAAAAACCAAAACCGTGATTGTGGCGCAAAAAAGTTATTTTGAAGATTTAAACAAGATTTTAAGCAGCACACCACTGGAGGTATGGCAAACCTATTTCAAATTCCATCTGATTGATGGTGCTTCGCCTTACTTAAGCCAGGAATTTGCTGATGCAAACTTTGAAATGTACAGCAAAACCTTACGCGGTGTGACCGAGCAACGGGCACGCTGGAAACGTGGGGTTGATATGACCAATGCTGTACTCGGTGAAAGTCTGGCACAAGTCTATGTCGCAAAACATTTTCAGCCTGAACAGAAACAGCGTATGGAAAAACTGGTTGAAAACCTGTTGCTGGCATTTGAACAGAATCTGGAAAAATTGGACTGGATGGGCGCACAAACCAAAGCACAGGCACATCGTAAGCTGAAAAGCTTTAGAGTAAAAATCGGCTATCCGAATAAATGGCGTGACTACAGCAAGCTGGAAATTAAAGATGGCGACCTGATTGGTAATCTGCGTCGTACCAACAGTTTCAATTATGACATCGCGCTGGATAAACTGGGTAAACCGGTTGATCGTGAAGAATGGCATATGCTGCCGCAAACGGTAAATGCTTACTACAATCCGATGGGCAACGAAATTGTTTTCCCTGCTGCGATTTTACAGCCGCCATTCTTCGATATGAATGCCGATGATGCCGTGAACTATGGGGCGATCGGGGCAGTAATTGGGCATGAAATCAGTCATGGCTTTGATGATCAGGGCAGCCGTTTTGATGCAGATGGCAATATGAAAAACTGGTGGACTGAAGAAGACGATAAAAAGTTCAAGGAAAAAACCAAAGCTCTGGTTGAGCAATACAATGCCTATGAAGCGATACCGGGCTATCACGTCAATGGTGAACTGACCTTAGGTGAAAATATTGCCGATAACTCAGGTCTGGCAATTGCTTATGAAGCTTATAAACTGTCACTGAATGGCAAGTCTGCTCCGGTGATTGATGGATATACTGGAGATCAGCGTTTCTATATTGGCTGGACACAAGCATGGCGTGCCAAAGTTCGTCCGGAACTGACATTACAGCTGTTAAAAACAGATCCGCATTCACCAGCAGCCATTCGTGGCCGTGCGACCTTACTTAACCAGAAACCTTTCTATGAAGCCTTTAGCGTCAAGCAAGAAGATCCAATGTATCTGGAAGAAGATAAACGGGTAAAAATCTGGTAAGTCTGATTTCCTCATTCGGTTCCAAAAGTCCTGACTGATGTCGGGACTTTTTTTTATCTATCAGGTTACAGAGTTCTACAGGTTTTCTAATCTTTTACATGCTACAAAGAAACTGCATTGTTCAAGCAGTTTGAACGGGTGAAAAAGGAAAGGAATATGGGGTTCAAAGCTTTATCGGGTCTTCGGGCAGTCTTCATGACCACAGCATTGCTGGGTACAACTCAGATTGTGACAGCCGGTCCAACGGTTGATCAGCTTAGTGACTGTTTGATGAAATCGACGACAGCCACTGATAAAACCACAGTCTTGCAATGGACCTTTGTGGCATTGGGTAATCATCCCGATCTGAAAGCTTTTAGCAATGTAACTGCAACTCAAAAGGAAACACTCGACAGAAATTTAGCGACAGTTTTACAGCGGATTCTGGTTGAGCAATGTCCAACCCAAACCAAAGCGGTGATTCAGGCTGAAGGAGTACAAGCAGTGGGTGAAAGTTTCCAGGAGCTTGGGCAGGTCACAGGTGAGGAAATACTGAAAAATCCGGAAATCAAAAGTCAGCTGAATGGTGTACTCAAATATATCGATATGAGCAAACTGGTCACGACATTTTTGACCCCTGACGTGTGGAATAAACTAGGCATCACCCGTTAATGGATTGCAGATGCAGCCAAACTTAAACCGCAAAAATGTGGTTTAAGTTTTATAGAGCTTGCCTGGAAACAGTCGGTCCCGAATTTCATCCCAGTTGGTCGACAGCCAGCAAATAAATGAACCTAAGGTAACCATCATCGTACCGATCCAAAAGGTGTGGGATAGACTGGTATTCAGTACCCACATCGAAATGACAGACGAAAAGATCGGGCTAAAATATGATAAAGCAACCAGCATCGCGATATTGCCCTGGTTAATCCCGATATTCCAGGCTGCATAACCCAAGCCAGTTACGACCGAAACCAGCAACATATACAGCATAATATTCAAGTCAATATTAAGAAGTTGTGGCAGTTGTTCGTGATCTAACAGCAGCGTCTTGCTCCAGAGAACCACACTTACCATCGCGAAAAAGAACACGATCGGGTTATGTCCTTGGCTATATTTTTTGGTAAATACACAATACAGCGACCATAAACTCGCTCCAATAAATGCCAATATGTAACTGGTTGGATTGGCTTGCATGTTATGAATGACGGTTGCTAAATGAATATCGCCGTTGCCCGTCTGGATATAAAAAATACCTGCCAGACTAATACTGAGCCCCACCACCACTAAGTTATGAAATTTTAGTTCATGAAATAGAATGAGCAGGGCGATGGTCATACTCGGCCACAAATAATTCACCAAACTAATTTCAATGGCTTGCTGTGCAGTTTGTGCGAGTGCTACGGCATAGGCAAAGCAGATTTCATATACCAGAAATAATGCAGCTGCACTCAGCAGATAAAATTTGGGTATGGTTTTGAGTTTGGGAACGCCAAAAACAGCCAGTAAGAGCAGGGTGCTTAAGCTATACATCATAAGTACAGCCAGGTCAGGTCCAATACTAAAACTGATCTTTTTGAGCAATCCCACGATAGATGACCACTGTAAAATGGCACTTAAGCCAATCAGCGTAGCGAGGTTTTTCGACATGGTAAGGGCGGGATGGGAGAATGTGCAGATTGTATTCCTGTTGAGTGATTTTCAATATGGGACAGACACGATTTTATGAGCAAATTCAAAAAAATCGTTAACAACGGCTTTATGATTTGAATATCCCGATCATGAGTTTAATGATCCAGAAAATGGGCGTGAAAATTAGCTCGATACCATCGGCAAGGTTGGCAAGTTTGCTTTCTCTGGCTGTGTGCCTCCGTGGTTTGATGGGTTTGCATTGTCTTGACTGATATGCGCCAATGATGAATATAAGAATGATCAGGATAATGCTGAATAAGATAATGTAATTTGACATGTTTTTATTTTTCTTCGGTTTGTTTTTGATTTTATAGCATGTTTTAAATCTTTTCCCTAGTCCTCATCCTTTCTTACGCTTCGTTTTAAAGTAATGCTTTAAAAGTTCCTCAGGAGAGGGAACTACACGTATCAAAATGATGAGGTGACAAAGTCTCCCTTTTAAAAGGGAGATTTAGAGGGATTCTTTAAATTCACCTCTCCCTAACCCTCTCCTAAAAGGAGAGGGGATTATTCACTATTAAATTAATGCAGTCATGAAATTATTTGATACTCCCTCTCCCTTAGGGAGAGGGTTGGGGTGAGGGAGAATTACAAAAAATCAGGATAAAACTTCTCAAACTCCGGATTTACAGCTTCACCCCGCAGCAAATTACCTTTTGGCTGAATATAACTATAAATTTCCCGCGTAGGCTGCTCGTGCCAGCCGATATTAAAAGCGCAAAGTTTTGGGAAAAATTGTAGATGACTATAGTTCAGATTGTTATGAATCCAGTATGCAAGCTGTTGCCAGTTGGATTGGTCTTTTTCATACAGTTTTAGAAATGAAGGAATGACTATACACGCCGTTGCACCATAGCCTTTTTCATCCGGATAGTCCCAAATATGACTGGCAAAGTTTTTCTCATTAGTTGCGCAGTTATGTCCTTTTTCATTGCCGAGTTGATTCACGCTTGGTGAGCGATAAGCTGAACGAATGGCAATACGTCCAAACTTTTGTTGTAGTGGCTCGAGCAGTTGTTGGCAGAGTTCTGTTCCTGTACGAATGGCGATGTCAGGATGATCTGGGAAGTTGGGTACACCGTACCAATTGGCGATTTCGCTATAAAGGAAATCACGCATGAAAAAGGATTTAGACAGCTGAATGCGTCCTAAGTCTTCGAGTTTGGCGATTGAGGTTACTTTTTTGATGGCCATAAAAATTACCCAACTCAAATAATATTATTTTGCTTAGCTCTAACTAAGTAATCGAGTTTTAAATTGCCTTCAGCAGATTTTAAAGTCCATTCTTTTGAAAATTTAAACTTGAGCATTGATCTTAATGTATTAGCAATAGTTAAAACAGGAAATGTAGTTGAAGCAATATCAATAATCCCAGTTTTTATCATTTCAGCTAATACACTTTCATTAAATTCTAAACTTACTGAATGATCGACTCGAGAGGTAAAGCGAAAACGTTCAGTGAGAGTTCTGTCTAAGTTATGAATTGCTACTTTTAGATCATAAAATTCTTTTTTCCTTCTTAAGTCTTTATCTTCGCTATTTAATATTTTTTCATATATCTCATCTAAAGAATTATGTAATGCTATCAATTCAGCATTTCTTTGTGTTTTGAAATCTAATAAATCGTGAATAGCTATATCTTTTCGCGGAACAGGTAATAATTTTCTTAGCTCAACTTTTAAAACATCTTTATTACTATATTGAATTGGATCATTGTCTTTGGAGTCGAGCATATTTACGAGAGTCCAATCATTTTCAGGATCTTGAAGTTTTATATTAGCCACATATGTATGAGATTTTTGAAGTATATTTGCCATTTCGCCTGAGTTAAATGGGGACTTAACAAGCTCTAAAATCCCTGCTTCAATATAATCCTGTTCGAAAGGAAGTCCTAATTTTATAGCTCGTTGTTCAGGTATCGCTATTTTGTCCCAATACAAAGAAAAGTATTGTAATTCTTGAGTGTTATATGACCTTTCAATAAAGACACTATTTTTTTCTACATCACATTTCATTAAGGCTGGAGGAATAATAATACCTCTTTGCATTATTTTAGTTCTCGAAAAAATTATTACCTTAATTATAAGTGATAAATAAAAAGAAAACCCGCTTTCGCGGGTTTTCTTATTCAAAACTAATCAGTCTTAACCAATCAATTTCTTCATCAATTCATTCACTTGAGCAGGGTTAGCCTTACCACGTGACGCTTTCATCACTTGACCCACCAGACCGTTGAAAGCTTTCTCTTTACCAGATTTATACTCTTCAACCATCTTCTCGTTGGCAGCCAGCACTTCCTTAATAATTGCTTCAATTGCGCCTGTATCAGTTTCCTGTTTCAAGCCTTTCTCAGCAATAATTTCGTCCGCAGTTTTGCCTTCTTCCCACATAAAGCCGAACACCTGTTTCGCGATCTTACCGCTAATGGTGTTATCGACAATACGTGCGATCATGCCACCCAATTTCTCACTCGACACAGGAGAATCAGCAAGGTCTAGACCAGCTTTGTTTAAAGCGCCTGAGAATTCACCCATTACCCAGTTCGCAGCAATCTTACCTTGTGCAGCACCACCAGCAGCCTTAACGACTTCTTCGTAAAATTCTGACATTTCACGAGTCAGGGTCAGTACGTGAGCATCATACTCAGTCACACCGAAGTCAGCCACGAAACGCGCACGACGTGCCGCAGGCAGCTCAGGCATTTGCGCTTTAATCGCTTCGATTTGCGCATCTGGAATCACCACAGGTAACAAGTCTGGATCAGGGAAGTAGCGGTAATCGTTCGCTTCTTCTTTAGAACGCATTGAACGGGTTTCCATCTTCACAGGGTCGAACAGACGGGTTTCCTGATCAATAGTGCCGTCCCATTCCAGAATTTCCATTTGACGTTCAATTTCAACATTGATCGCCTGTTCAATGAAACGGAATGAGTTCAGGTTTTTCAATTCACAACGTGTACCGAACGGTTGACCTGGACGACGTAAAGACACGTTACAGTCCGCACGGAACGAACCTTCTGCCATGTTACCGTCAGAAATGCCTAACCAGCGTACTAACGTGTGAATCGCTTTAATATAAGCAACAGCTTCTTCAACCGAACGCATATCCGGTTCAGATACGATTTCTAGAAGCGGCGTACCGGCACGGTTCAAGTCGATGCCTGACATGCCTTCGAACTGGTCATGGATCGATTTACCCGCATCTTCCTCAAGGTGGGCACGAGTCACGCCAATGCGTTTAACTGTGCCATCTTCAAGCTGGATGTCGATATGACCTAAGCCTACAATCGGGTTATCCATCTGGCTGATCTGGTAGCCTTTTGGAGAATCCGGGTAGAAGTAGTTTTTACGTGCAAATACAGAAGCCTGGTCGATATAAGCATCGATCCCCAGACCAAAGCGAATCGCAAGATCAACCACTTCTTTATTCAATACTGGCAACACGCCCGGCATTGCCAAATCAACAAGGCTTGCCTGAGTGTTTGGATCATTACCAAATTCAGTTGATGAGCCAGAGAAAATTTTTGATTTCGTCGCAAGCTGAGTGTGAATCTCGATACCAATAACGACTTCCCAACCATCAATCAGGTTAGATTTTGGTTTAGCAGCGTTTTTAGCCATTATGCATTCTCCTCAGCAATTGCAGCGCGTTTTGTATGCCAATCCGTTGCTTGTTGATACTGGTGTACCACAGACAACAATTGAGATTCTGACCAGTAGTTACCAATCAACTGTAAGCCAACTGGCAAGTTGTCTTTATCAAAACCAACAGGCGCGTTAATCGCAGGAAGACCTGCAAGGTTGACCGCGATGGTGTAGATGTCACCTAAGTACATTTCAACCGGAGACAGGTTTGCACCGATACGGTATGCAGTAGTCGGTGCAGAAGGTGCAGCGATGACATCTACAGATTCAAATGCTTTTAAAAAATCTTGCTGGATTAAACGACGTACTTTTTGTGCTTTCACATAATAAGCATCGTAATAACCAGCAGACAGGGCATAAGTACCAATCAGGATACGACGCTGAACTTCAGCACCAAAACCTTCTGAACGAGAACGTTTGTAAAGATCGAGAAGATCTTTTGGCTCTTCACAACGGTAGCCATAACGCACACCATCATAACGAGACAGGTTAGAAGATGCTTCCGCAGGTGCGATCAGATAGTAAGTTGGAACATAAGCTTCAGTCATGTTGAGATCAATCTCAACCAGAATTGCACCCATTTCTTCCAGTTTTTTCAGTGATTCTTCAACGCGTGCTTTCACGTCTGCATCCAGACCTTCAACATTGAAGTACTGTTTTGGAATACCAATGCGCAGACCTTTCACAGAAGTACCGTTCAGGTTGGCAACGTAGTCATCAACATCTTTGTCCATTGATGTTGAATCTTTAGCATCGTGACCGGCCATCACATTCATCAGATAAGCACAGTCTTCAGCTGAACGTGCCATTGGGCCGCCTTGGTCTAGAGATGATGCGTAAGCGATCATACCGAAACGTGATACACGGCCATAAGTCGGTTTCAGACCAGTCAGACCACAAAAAGATGCTGGCTGACGGATTGAACCACCGGTATCGGTACCGGTTGCAAATGGAGCTAAATCCGCAGCAACAACCGCAGCAGAACCGCCTGAAGAACCGCCTGGAACGTGATCAAGTGCCCAAGGGTTTTTGGTCGCGCCAAAATAAGAAGACTCGGAAGTTGAACCCATGGCGAACTCGTCCATGTTCACTTTACCAAGTGTGACTAAGCCCGCAGCTTTACCTTTCGCTACAACGGTCGCGTCGTAAGGAGAGATAAAATTGTCCAGCATTTTAGAACCGGCAGTGGTTTTAATGCCTTGGGTACAGAAAATATCTTTATGTGCAATGGGCACGCCAGTCAGGGCAGTCGCATTGCCGGCTTTGATTGCAGCATCAGCAGCATCAGCTTGAGCCAATGCCTGTTCAGCAGTCACGGTCACATAAGCCTTGACCTGTGCATCAATTTTTTCGATACGTTTTAAATAGTGTTGAGTCAATTCGCGGGATGAAAATTGAGCATTTGCCAAACCTTCAGTCAGTTCACGAATGGATAAGCGGTGTAAATCTGTCATGAGAAATAATTCTTTACGTTTAATTTAATAAAAAGAATGAACTGGGTAGTAATTACTCAATCACGCGTGGGACGAGATACAAACCGTCCTGTACAGCAGGTGCAACTGCTTGGTATTCCTCACGATGATTGCTTTCCGACACGACATCTTCACGTAAAGGCTGTGGGTGGTCGAAAGGGCTTTTCAGTGGTTCAACACCGTCAGTATCGATGCCTTTCAGGGTTTCCATCATGCCTAAAATTTTATTTAAACTTTGAGCATATTCAGCAGATTGCGTATCATTAAGAGATAACCTTGCGAGGTTGGCAATAGCTGAAACTGTTTCTGCATTTAAATCTGCAGAAGACTGTGCATCCGATGTAGACATAATATTACCTAATCAGTATTAAAAAAATTCAAATTATCATGCGTTATGATAAGCGATTGACTTGTCCAAATCATCACATTTAGTTAAAGTGGCCACCTTGCGTCCATATAAAGTTTAACTGAGAACGTCCCCGTGATTCTAAAACGACTAATAGGCTTGTTTTCGCCAGATCTCGCTATTGATTTAGGTACTGCAAATACACTTATTTATGCGCCAGGACGAGGCATTATATTAAATGAACCGACGGTTGTAGCCATCCGTCACAGTGGTTCACATAAAATTGTTGCTGCCGTAGGTCTTGACGCGAAACAAATGCTTGGTCGTACCCCAGCAAATATTTCTGCAATCCGTCCGATGAAAGACGGTGTGATTGCGGATTTTGAAGTGACCGAAACCATGTTAAATCAGTTCATTGGTAAGGTACACGAAAAACGTTTATTCCCGCCAGCGCCACGCGTGGTGGTTTGCGTGCCATGTAAATCGACACTGGTTGAACGCCGTGCGATCCGTGAAGCAGTTTATAATGCGGGTGCACGTGAAGTACGTCTGATTGAAGAACCGATGGCTGCTGCAATTGGTGCAGGCATGCCGGTTGAGCAGGCGTGCGGTTCGATGGTTGTTGATGTGGGCGGCGGTACAACTGAGATTGCAGTAATTTCATTACAGGGCTGCGTATATGCAGACTCGCTGCGTATCGGTGGTGATGTATTTGACGAACAGATCATCAACTACGTGCGTAAGGCACATGGTTGTGTGATCGGTGAAACCACAGCTGAAGTGATCAAAAAAGAAGTCGGTATGGCACTTCCAGATGAAGGTGCAAAACCGCTGGAAATTGAAGTCCGTGGCCGTAACCTGGCTGAAGGTGTGCCTCGTGCGATTGTGGTGAACTCGGATGAAGTCACTCAGGCGATTTCTGATCCACTACAAAACATCGTGTCTGCGGTGAAATCTGCACTGGAACAAACACCTCCTGAACTGTCTTCTGACATCGCTGAACGCGGGATCGTGTTGACCGGTGGTGGTGCATTGCTGCGTAACCTGGACAAGCTGCTTGCCAAAGAAACAGGTCTGCCTGTGGTGGTTGCTGAAGATCCACTGTCTTGTGTGACTCGTGGTGGCGGTAAGGTACTCGAATTCTTCGACAATCCAAATCATGACATGTTATTTGTAGGCTAAGACAAGGATTCGGCGGGTGCAAGCACATCTGTTTTCTCGACAACCGCCATCTTTTCGCTCTTTTATCATTGCACTGATAACATGTCTGGTGGTGCTGTTCTTTGACTGGCGCATGCCACATGTTGTTCAACCTGCAAGGGATGTCTTGTACGCGGCCTATAATCCCATTTATGCCGTGGCCAGCTATCCGGTACTGTCGCGAGAATGGCTGAATCAACAAACCAAATCTGAAGCACAACTGCGTCGTGAGAACACCGCGATGCGGGCTGAGCTGTTGCAGGCGCAAGTTCGCCTACAAAAAATTGCAGAGCTTTCTGCAGAAAATACCCGTTTGCGTGGTCTTTTAGATACCCCTCTGATTCTTGATGGACGTATGGAAATTGCTGAGGTCATTGGTACCGATGCTGATCCGTTGCGCCATATCATCGTGATCAACCGTGGTTCCAATAACAAGCTGAAAGTCGGTCAGACCGTACTGGATGACATGGGGATTATGGGACAGATTATTGATGTCTATCCGCATAGTAGCCGGGTCATGCTACTCTCTGATAAAGAACACTCCTTGTCGGTACGTCTGGAACATACCGGTATGCGTGCCATTGTGTCAGGAACCGGGGATCTGGGACGCCTAAAAATGGAATATGTACCGACCAGCGCCAATATCAAAGTTGGTGAAAAAGTTTACAGTTCAGGTCTGGGACAGCATTTTCCAGCGGGTTATCTGGTGGGAACAGTATCCAACGTGAAACGGCATAATTCAGGGGAATTTGCTCAGATTGATGTCACTCCAGCCGCGCAACTAGCGGGTGGTCATCATGTCGTCGTGCTGTTCTCTGACTCATTAGCGATGGAGCAACCGCATGTCAATCGCTAAGATGCGACCTAAAACACATCGTGATCCTTTATTTGCCATTGTCATTTCGGTGATCGTGGCTTCTGTTCTCTCAGTCTATCCACTGTCTTACGAAACTTCGGGATGGCGTCCATTATTTATGTTAATGGTCATGCTGTTCTGGGTATTGTGTCAGCCGACCTGGTGCGGAATCTGGTTTGCATTTGCCACCGGGATCTTCATTGATTTACTGCTCGATGCGCCCTTAGGTCTCAATGCACTCAGCTTTATCATCATTGCTTTTGTAGCACGTTTCCTGACCCGCGAGCGCCGTATTCTGACCTTTGGTAATTTATGGGTCATTACGGCAATTGCGATTCTGGCACATTTGATAATTATCTTCTTTGCCCAGATTTCGACCGGCGTACAATTCTCATTTGCACGACATTGGATTCCCATGCTGACTAGTGTCATCATATGGCCAGTGCTTTATTACTTTTTGAGAAAATGGCGCATTTAATCCTCGCTTCCAGCTCACCTCGACGCCGTGAACTTTTGCAGCAACTCGGGCTGAGCTTTGAGATCTGTAGCCCAGATGTAGACGAATCTGTACTGGAAAATGAGTCCATTGCAGCCTATGTCGAACGTCTGGCGCAAGTCAAAGCGGAAGCGGTGGCCAGGCTGTATCCGGATGCCATTATTATTGCTGCGGATACCAGTTTAGGGGTTAATAATGAGATTTTGGGGAAACCTGAATCCAAACAGCATGCCTTTGAAATGTGGGAAAAAATTTCAGGAAGATGGCATGATGTGTATACTGGGGTGTGCGTCCGCACAAAAGAAGAAAAATACAGTATAGTAGTCCGTACACAGGTTGAATTTCAGCCACTAAATAGCCATGATATGGAAAGTTACTGGGCAACAGGTGAGCCGCTTGGGAAAGCAGGCGCCTATGCAATACAGGGAATTGCAGCGCGTTATATTCCAAGAATAGAAGGTAGTTATTCTAATGTAGTGGGGTTGCCACTATATGAAACAGTACAGTTATTGCAGACGGTTAAGGCACTAAATTAACTGCTGAAAAAGAATTCTTATAATGTTTTGAGTGTTGTTATGTCTGACGAGTTGTTGATTAACGTCACACCGATGGAGTGTCGGGTGGCGTTGATTGAAAACGGCACGGTGAATGAACTGTTTGTCGAGCGTACGGCCAAGCGCGGATTGGTCGGGAATATCTATAAAGGTAAAGTGGTCCGGGTCTTGCCGGGCATGCAGGCCGCTTTTGTCGATATCGGCCTGTCCAGAACGGCATTTTTGCATATCAATGACATGGTCTGGCCACGTAACCAGCCAACACCGAATGTATTCGAGCTGTTGCAGCCGGGTCTGATTCTTACCGTTCAGGTGATGAAAGATATGCTCGGCACCAAGGGCGCACGTCTGTCTACTGATCTTTCTATTCCTTCACGTTATTTAGTTCTGATGCCATATGGCAATCATATTGGCGTATCGCAGCGCATAGAATCCGAAGATGAACGCAATCGTTTACGCTCGATCATTGAGCGTATTCAGGCAGAACACAAGCTGCCAGGTTCCGTGATTGTCCGTACTGCTGCCGATGGCATTGAAGAAGAGGCGATTGCCCAAGATATGGCTTACTTAGCCAAACTGTGGGAATACATCCAGCGCAAACAAAAAGTTATTGCAGTGCCTTCACTGATCTTTGAAGAGCTGCCTTTGCCACAGCGTGTCATTCGTGACCTGGCTAATGAAGAAACCGAAAAGATCTATATCGATTCACGCGAAATTCACGGCAAGTTGAAAGAGTTTGTGGATGAGTTCGTGCCGAATATGAAAGACCGTTTACTGCATTATCCGGGCGAGCGACCAATTTTCGATTTGTACAATGTCGAAGAAGATCTGCAAAAGGCTTTACAAACCCGTGTCGCACTAAAGTCTGGCGGTTATCTGATGATTGACCAGACTGAAGCCATGACCACCATTGATGTTAATACCGGTTCTTATGTGGGCGGTCGCTCGCTGGAAGATACGGTGTTTAAAACCAATATGGAAGCCACACAGGTGATTGCACGTCAGCTGCGTCTGCGTAATCTGGGCGGTATTATCATCATCGACTTCATTGACATGCAGGAAGCCCAGCACCGTGAAGAAGTGATGAACCAGTTTGTGAAAATGTTGGAACGTGATCATGCCAAAACCAAGATCACCCAGGTGTCTGAACTGGGGCTTGTAGAGATGACGCGTAAGCGTACCCGTGAGTCTTTGGAACACTTGCTATGCGAGTCCTGTCCGACCTGTCAGGGACGTGGATATGTGAAAACAGCAGAATCAGTGTGTTACGAAATCTTTCGGGAAATCTTGCGCTATGCTCGCGCTTATGAATCACAAAGTGGCTTTACTGTGGTTGCCCATCCGGCAGTGATTGATCGGCTGTTGACTGCAGAAGCCCCGGCTGTGGCGGATCTGGAACACTTTATTAATCGTGTAATTAAATTCCAGGTCGAAAATTTATACACGCAAGAGCAATACGATATCATTCTCAGCTGAAATTGTAACAGAATATCGTTAAACACTTGTTACATCTGAAATTTTACAACTCTACTGATATTTACAATACTAGAAACATCAAATTAGCCAAAGCCTTTCTCCCAGTTCTAGGCTTAGCAAAAGGAGTCTATGATGAGTATGAGTAAAGTTGTAATCAATAAAAGCTTGAAACACGTATTAGAACCAAAGGCTGTGCATGCAGGATATATTGTGGATGAACGCGGGAATGAAGTTCAGATTACAGCTTCTATGATTCGCTCTGTTTGCCATCAGTTATTGAAACAATGTCGTACTATTAAAAGTTAATTAAATCAAAATAGATTGCGGTTGTATGAATTTCATTCAAACTGTAAAAAAAATATAATCAAGGGGCCTAAAATGCCCCTTTATTTTTTACTAAATAATTGGCAAAAGTGCTCACACAGTTTTTAGCAGTCCATTGCCAGATTTTATTCGTCCGCGGCTAACTGACCGCTTTCAACTTTGGGACGGGTTCACCATCCACAATCCGTTCGAAGCGCTGAATTTCTTCTTCAAGATGAGTCAGCAAGTTCTGCATTTTGGGTAGCGCATTACGGCAAGCGGTAAGACCTACTTCAAGCTTGTCCATATAACTGGTCATCGTGATATTCAGAGCTTGTCCATCCAGTACAATTGAAGCCGGATATAAAGCTTCCAAACGTGCGCCATTCCAGTACAGAGGTTCCTGAGGACCAGGAACATTGGAAATGATCACGTTAAATGCCTGACGTTTTGGCATTAAGCCAGATGCAATATTGAAGCCTGCAAGACCATAGACAAAGGCACTATAGTTCAGAATCTGATTAGCATTCATGCGTTTAAAGCGCTCTTTGGCACTGAGTACACTGCGACGTACCGTTTTAAGACGCTCCAAAGGATCATCCTTATGCGTGCCCAGATTCGCCAGAATCATGGTAATACGGTTAGAAACATCGGAGTCATCGCTACGTACAGAAGCTGGCACCATCGCAATCAATGGTTTTTTCGGCAAGGCATTTTGTGTGAGTAAATATTCGCGTAAGGCACCTGAACAGATTGCCAGTACAATATCGTTGATCGTTACACCTAAAGCTTTAGAAATATGACGCAGACGCGAAAACTCAAAAGATTGAGCTGCGAAACGACGTGAGGCACTGACACGCTGATTTAGAATTGAACTTGGCGCCTGAAAGCTGGACACATAATCCGGATTACGCCCCATATCTTTCAATACGGTTTGCGATAATTCATAAGCCACTCGTGGCGTACATTCCAGCTGTCCTTTAATCGCCTGTAGCACATTCTTCATGCGGCTGACTTTCGGCGCTTTCAGACGTTTTGCTCGTGGGCCTTCTACACACCAAGGTGGCACAATACTTTTCGCATGTGGATCATGAGAAAGTGATTTTTCTACCAGACGCATGCCTGCAATACCATCTACCATCGCATGGTGAATCTTGAAGTACATGGCAAAACGATTGCCTTCAATGCCTTCAATAATATAACAGGTCCATAGTGGTTTAGCGCGGTCAATTAGTGCACTGTGTTCTTGGGAAATATAAGTCAGCAGCTCGCGGATACGCCCAGGTTTAGGTAAGGCAATATGACGAAAATGATGATCTAAATCAAACTCTTCATCTTCATCCCAAAATAAACCGTTTAAATAGTTATTAAATGGAGGAATTGGTGAGGATTTGGAATTACGAATATCAGTCACCAGATCCTGGATAAAAGAGGCTGGTGCATTGTCAGGAATTTGAAACAAAAATAACCCGCCTACATGCATAGGCTGCTGCCGTTTCTCTAAAGACAAAAAAATAAAGTCAATCGGATGTAATGGACGCATAGCGTAGATTGCCTCACTGCATTTTCTTCAGCTGCTCATGTATAAGCAACCTTGTTAGAATTATTGGTATCACATTACAAAGTATAGCGATTTTGTCGCATAAAGGTACTGATTTTTCTGTAGCCGATTGGTTCACAAAAAAACCACCCGACGAACGGATGGTTTTTTAAGACTATTTTTTCAAGTTGCCGGCATGTAAGCCACATTCTTTATGGGTGGCTTCTTCCCACCACCAGCGACCTTCACGTTCATGCTGATTTGGCAGCACAGGACGGGTACAAGGTTCACAGCCAATGGAAATAAAACCTTTTTCATGCAGTGGATTGTATGGAATTTCCATCATGCGGATATAATTCCACACATCAGCGCTAGACCAGTTGGCAAGAGGATTATATTTAATTAGCTGTTTACCTGGGCCAGAAAAACCTTCATCAGATTGAACCACCGGAATGTCATTACGTGTTCCCGGGCTTTGGTCTTTACGCTGACCGGTAATCCAGCCATCTAAAGTTGCCAGTTTTTTGCGTAAAGGTTGCACCTTGCGGATTCCGCAACATTCCTGATGGCCGTCACGGTAGAAACTGAACAGGCCTTTTTCAGTCGTCAGTTGTTGAATAGCCTCTGTTTCCGGGAAGCAGATTTCGATATCAATATTATAGTGCTGGCGAACTTTTTCAATAAATTGATAAGTCTCAGCATGCAGACGCCCTGTATCCAGGCTAAATACCCGGAAAGGTTTACCTAAATTAGATGCCATATCAATCAGTACAACATCTTCTGCACCAGAAAATGAAATGGCAACTTCGCCTTCCTGGTCGAGAGCAAGCGCTAAAATTTCACTTGGTGATTTATCTGCATATTCAGATGCGAGCGCATCTACCATAGCAATAGTGGGGATTTTGGTCATATGAGTCCTGGCGGCATAGGCTTGGAAATGACGTGGCCTATATGAATTTATTTCAGATTTATTCTATTTTAATAGAAATGCCCAAAGCTACTTATCACTAAAAAATAAATACTTATGAAAAAAACAGATTTAAAAAAGAACAGTGCAAAATCTTTTTCTTCAGCTATGATAGGGCAAAATTTTTTCAATACAACTGAGGGGATGCTTCATGGAAGTCGTATGTCTAGATCTAGAAGGCGTTTTGGTTCCAGAAATCTGGATCAATTTTGCTAAAAAAACAGGTATTAAAGAGCTCGAAGCAACGACACGTGATATTCCTGACTATGATGTGTTGATGACCCAGCGTTTGAATATTTTAAAACAGCATGGTTTGGGTCTAAATGATATCCAGGCCGTGATTGCGGATATGGGACCATTTGAAGGCGCCAAAGAATTTGTAGAATGGGTAAGTACTCATTTTCAGCTGATTATTCTATCTGATACTTTCTATGAATTTGCTCATCCTCTAATGAAGCAACTAGGCTGGCCAACGATTTTCTGTCATAAGCTGGAAACTGATGAAGAGGGCATGATCACTGCTTATAAACTTCGCCAGCCAGATCAGAAACGTCAGGCAGTAAAAGCATTACATGGTCTGAATTTCCGTGTGATTGCAGCCGGTGATTCATATAACGATACCACAATGCTGGGTGAAGCAGATCATGGCTTCCTGTTCGATGCGCCAGAGAATGTGATTGCAGAATTCCCGCAATTCCCGCCAATTCATGGTTATGATGCATTGAAAGAAGCAATCCGTAATGCATCAGTACGTAATATTCCAGCTTAATTTTTAAGTTTGAAATAAAAAAAGGCACCAAAGGGTGCCTTTTTTTATTAGAGTAAAACTCTTTATTGCTTAGAAACGGTAACCGATTTTCATGCCATAACCGAGTGCATGGTTGTCTTTAAAATCAGCAACATCGGTTATTCCTGTACGTGCTGTTGCATCGCCTAACCAGAAATATTTCACCCCACCTTGAATGAAGTAGTTTTCCGCAGGGCTAAATTGTGCACCTAAACCAATATTCCAGTAGCCTTCAGTTGGGCCAAGAGTCGTGACAGGGTTTCCGGCACCAGAATCATAACCCACAGAAGCTGAGCCAGACCATTTTGCATTAAGTTTACGACCAATGCCTACAGTTGCTGACCATTGATCATCGCTATAACTGATTAAGTCTTGTCCTAGTTCACCTAACATCTCTGGGCTGACTGTAAATTGATCCCAGTGAACCCAACGGACATTGGCAAATGCAACGGTATTGGCTGCGATACCTGTTTGTAAGTCTAAATTTACAGATTGAGGGGTTGTAGCATTAACCGTGCTTTGTCTAAAGCCTTTAGTTGCATATATTGCTTTAAGTGGATCTTCATCAGGCATTTGCATTGCTGCAAGCGCCAAGTTAGATGTTTCAGTAGATTTAGCATCATGTGAAATTTCAGAACGATAGGTAATCGATGCTTTTAACGCAATTTCTGGAATTTGATAGGCAAAACCAGCGAGCCAACCATAAGCCTCTTCAGTGTCTACTTTAATGTTGTAACCTGTATTTTTATACGCTGCACCGCGCAATTTGATATTCGCTTCCACAGTTTGCCATACTGGGCCTGCATAAATATTCCAGTTTTCTGTTGGCTGGTAACCAATTAAAGCAGTTACATTGTGCGTATCTACTTCTACGGAAGTGCCTTCTGTGATCTTGTTTAAAGGATGAGTTTCAGAAAAACTTTGGGTTTCAGTACCGTAGGCTGCATCAGCACCAAAAGGTTGATCATAGATCAAGCCTAAAGAAATTTTGTCTGTTGCTTGAACTTTAATTGCAGCAGAGGGGAAATAGTAGTCTTCCCCCATGTCGCTAATTTTTTCACCTTCAAAATCAGATACTTTAGATTTCCCTTTCACAGTTGGATCAAGAACAGAAATTCCTGCTTCTGCATAGTTTCCAGGTTGTAAAAAAGCCTGAATAGACTGACCTGAACGATCTAAACCAGCGGCGAATACGAGAGAAGTCGGCAGGCTAGAAAGAAGAATAGCGATAGAAATTGGCTTAAGCTTCATGGCTCATCCTTGACAATGTTGCATAAATATTAATAAAAGTTGTGGAAAAGTAACACAATTTTAAAAAGAGTAAATGCTCAGCTTTGCCGAAGAAATGAACTAAAGCGGTTAAGGAAAGGGCTTGCTTAGAGTATTTATACTATATTTTTGAATTTAAGTTTTTGAAAAATATGGATTTTAAAATATTTAAAATAGTGTAAAAGAACTAAAAAATTATCAATTTTAATTGATGGTAAAATAATCGAATAATATGCAAGTGTATAAAAATAGAATGAGACAATAAAAAACCACCCGAAGGTGGTTTTTTATATGAAGTTATAACTTAGAAGCGATAACCCATTTTTAGACCATAACCAATAGCGTGGTTATCTTCAAATTCACCAACATTTGGATTAGCTACTGTTAAAGCTGTTGCATCACCCAACCAGAAGTATTTCACACCGCCAGCAATAAAGTAATTTGGAGCTGGAGAGAATTGAAGACCTAGGCCAACGTTCCAGTAACCTTCAGTTGGGCCAAGCGTAGTTACAGGATTACCCGCGCCTGAGTCCCAACCTACAGAAACGTTACCAGCCCATTTTTCGTTAAACTTACGACCTACCCCTGCGGTAGCTGACCATTGTTCTTCATTATATTCAACTAAATTACCACCAATAAGAGCTGGAGAAGTACCAGGAATACCAGAAGCTCCTAAGGTATCAAGAAGTTGTCCAAAATCATGAGGACGAATTGCAAAGTCAGACCAGTCTACCCAACGGACATTTAAGAATGCGACTGTATCAGCCATGATACCTGACTGAAGATCAAGGTTAACAGACTGGGGAGTAGTTACATCAGTTTTACCAGTAGTAGGGGTGCCACCTAACATACCTGTTACAGCACCAACTGGATTTCCACCTAGAGTTTCTGTAGAAGTTAATTGATGCTCAATTTCCGAACGATAAGTTAAAGATGCTTTAAGAGCAATTTCTGGAATTTGATAAGCTAAACCTGCAATCCAACCAATTTCAGAGTCTTTTTTCATGTTGGCATCATAAACCATGCCTGGGAACGTGGCGAGGGGGACACCACCTAAAGCACTATAAGCTGTTCCTCTTAAATGTACTTCACCTTGAGCTTCTTGATAAACTGGGCCAGCATAAAAATTCCAGTTTTCATTTGGTTGGAAACCCAATAAGAAGGTTAAGTTCTCTGTTTTAACTTCTGCTGAAGTACCTTCACCTAAATAAGAAAATGCTGTGAGACCAGCATTAGGTGCTGAATACTCTGCCTCAGCACCAAAAGGGCGATCATACAGAAGACCAAAAGAAAAATTATCAGTAACTTGGAATTTTAATGCAGCTGATGGGAAGTAATAATCACTAGCCATGTCACCTGTAGCCTGATTTGCACCAGGGCCTAATGTTAGTGGGGTATTAGCTGTAGTACCTGATACAGAAGGATCTAATACAGAGATACCTGCTTCAAAGTAATTACCCGGTTGCAGGAAGGCTGCAATAGATTGGCCTGAACGGTCCATTGCCGCAGCAAATGCACCTGTCATAGGCACAGTTGCAAGAATCATTGCAGTAGTTAATGTTTTTAATTTCATTTACGTCTTTCCTTGAGGTACAAATTTATATCTAGCGTTGTTGTTTGCACTTATTAAATTCTTGGAGATTTCGGGTATTTATCCGCAATCATTTGTTACTCCATGTGACAAAAATAGCACAATTAAAATAAGAGTAAATGCTCTAGAAAAAACTAATTAGTCTAAAAAAGCATCAAAATAGAGTTTTTACACCAAAAAATAGCTGTATTTTAAAATAAGTATTTGAAAGTAAAAGAAATAAAATAATGGAGAAAAAATGATTTTTTGTATAAAAAATATTCTAAAAATATGAAGATTAACGCTAATTTTTTGAAGTATAGATCACATTTTGAAAGGATGGTGCGCCCTGCGGGACTCGAACCCACGTCGGTCGCTTAGGAGGCAACTGCTCTATCCAGTTAAGCTAAGGGCGCGAAAAGAAGGCTATTGTACTGTAAAAAACGCAAAAAAAAAGTTATTGCCGAAGCAATAACTTTAAAAATCATCGATTAAAAGATTTTTTGATTAATTCTTAGGGCGCAGTGCCTTAAACAGAATAAACATGATCACTACCCAGATCGGAAGCATCAGTACTGATTCTTTAAAGCCTTGTGTCCACATGATGTAAAGAATGGTTGCAATGAAAGCTAAAACCAGAATATTACTTGCAGGTGACCACAATGCAGGGAAACTGGTCTTTTGTCCTAACTGCTTCATGCTTTGCATAAACTTGAAGTGGGTCAAGCTAATCATGGCCCAGTTCAGTACCAGTGCACCTACCACTACATAAATCAGGTGACTTAAGGCATCTTCAGGAACAAAGTAGTTTAGAAGTACACAGCCGAAAATCAGCAGGGCAGAGAACAGAACTGCAGGAATTGGAACGCCTTGTTTGTTCACAGTCTTAAAGATTTTAGGGGCATTACCTTGCTGTGCCAGACCATAGAGCATACGGCTATTGGCATACATACCACTGTTATAAACAGAAAGTGCAGCTGTCAGGATGATGAAGTTCAGCAGATGTGCTGCCCAGTCAATCCCCAATTGGCTAAAGATCATTACAAACGGGCTTTTATCCAGACCGCCAAGCTCTAACTGGTTCCAAGGTACCAAAGACAACAGAATCGTCAATGCACCTACATAGAACACTAGAATACGGAATACGACCTGATTAATCGCTTTTGGAATGGTTTTTTCTGGATTTTCAGCTTCTGCTGCTGCCATCCCGATCAGTTCAATCCCACCGAAGGCAAACATCAGGAAGGCCAGCATATAGAATAGACCTTCGAAACCATTCGGGAAGAAGCCGCCCGCTGTCCAAAGGTTACTGAAAGAAGCCCCTGAAGATGCATCAGCGGTCAGGATCAGATAGAGACCAAAGACAATCATGGAAATGACTGCAGTCACTTTTACAATGGATAGCCAGAATTCTGATTCACCGTAAAATTTCACATTGCCGAGATTGACCAGCGTAATTACGATGAAGAAAAACAGGACTGAGGTCCAGGCAGGAATATGAGGCCACCAGTAATTAATATATTTTGCAACGGCGGTGAGCTCGGTCATGGCTACCAGGATATATAAGATCCAGTAGTTCCAACCCGCAAGGAAACCAGGGAATTTACCCCAATATTTATAAGCAAAATGGCTGAATGAACCTGCTACAGGTTCATGAACAATCATCTCACCCAATTGACGCATGATTAAGAATGCAATTAAGCCACCAATGGCATAGCCAAGAATAATAGAAGGACCCGCAGATTGGATCACCTGTGCGGAACCTAAGAATAAGCCTGTGCCAATTGCACCGCCCATGGCGATCAACTGAATATGACGGTTCTTTAAGCCACGCTGAAGTTGTGAAGACTCGTTATTCAAAGTGTTCAGCCCGACAATGTAAGAAATAGGTATAAAGATTGTAATGGAACAAAGATAAGAAGCCTAGAGCGCCCGTCTGGATGAAATATTATTATCGTATTTATAAAAAAAAATTATAAAAATAAATAGAATAAAAGATATGTGAATCAATATATTAATTTTATTGAAAATGTAACTGATGAGTTTGCTGTTTTTTTAACTCGACACAAATGCTGTTTTTTTATACTTAGGTCGGGCAAGGCAGCTACTTGGCTTTAAACCGATTATACTCGTCTCACAAATATTCAATAATTTTGATCAGAATAAAGACAAGCCAGAGGAAGAAAGTATTCATGAGTTTCGCTGCCCAAATCAAAATCCCAGCCACTTACATGCGCGGAGGCACCAGTAAAGGGGTGTTCTTTAAACTGGACGATTTACCTGTTGCTGCACAGCAGGCAGGTCGAATTCGGGATCAGCTATTATTAAGAGTGATCGGCAGCCCGGATCCATATGGCAAACAGATTGATGGTATGGGCGGTGCCAGTTCAAGTACCAGCAAAACCGTGATTTTGTCTAAAAGCCAGCAGGAAAATCATGATGTGGATTATCTGTTTGGACAGGTATCTATTGATCGACCTTTTGTAGACTGGAGTGGTAATTGTGGCAATCTGACTGCTGCAGTTGGGGCATTTGCGATTTCCAATGGTCTGGTCAATCCTGCACGTATTCCTGAAAATGGGTTGTGTACGGTGCGAATCTGGCAGGCGAATATTCAGAAAACCATTATTGCCCATGTACCGATGCAGAATGGTCAGGTTCAGGAACTAGGCGATTTTGAGCTGGATGGCGTAACTTTCCCAGCAGCCGAAGTACAGATTGAATTTCTGGATCCTGCCGATGATGATGCCGAGGGCGGTTCAATGTTTCCGACCGGAAATTTAACCGATACGCTGGAAGTACCGAATATTGGCAGCTTTGAAGTGACGATGATTAATGCCGGGATCCCGACAGTTTTCTTAAAGGCAGAAGATCTAGGCTATAACGGTACCGAGTTACAGGACCATATCAATAATGATGCAGCTGCCTTGGTGAAGTTTGAAACTATCCGAGCCTATGCTGCTCAACAGATGGGTCTGATTCAGGACATTAGTGAAGCTGTTACACGTCAGCATACGCCAAAGATCGCCTTTGTGGCTCAGCCAAAGACTTATACATCCTCTAGTGGTAAGGAAGTCACTGAAGCAGATAGCGATATTCTGGTCCGTGCCTTATCGATGGGTAAGTTGCATCATGCCATGATGGGGACAGCGGCTGTAGCGATTGGGACAGCGGCAGCGATTCCGGGAACCTTGGTCAATCGTGTTGCAGGTGGCGGGGAGCGTGAATCAGTTCGCTTTGGTCATCCTTCCGGTACCTTAAGAGTGGGTGCGCAAGCAGTGCAGGAAAATGGGGAATGGAAAGTGAAAAAAGCCATTATGAGTCGTAGTGCTCGTGTGCTAATGGAAGGTTGGGTACGTGTTCCTGAAGATGTTTTCTCTTAAAATTATTACTTGAGAAAATTAGCCTAAGTAAAACCATCAGTTCTCTGGTGGTTTTTTATTGATGCAGATTTTCTACCTCAAATTTTCAGTCTCAATACAGAATTATGAAACAACATTTGGATTTAAGACTGAAAATTCAAAGCAATTCTAGGTACAATGCCTGATAACAGACAGGCACTTATAAACTGTCATTTTATTATTCTGGCTACGTATTCGAGGCGAATGTGTCATCTATCACTGACGTATCAACCCATGCACTAACTCAAGCACAACAACGGATTCAACACGATTTACTGACTGCTTTGGAAGCCTTTTCCATTCCGGAACCGTTAAAGTCGGCAGTACATCATGCCGTAATGCTAGGAGGAAAGCGGATACGTCCAGCACTCTGTTATGCCACTGCCGCATTAAAACCAAATCAGAATAATGCTGCGGTACGCCGTGCCGCAGTTGCGATCGAGTTTATTCATTGCTATTCGCTAGCCCATGATGACCTGCCATGTATGGACAATGACTTGTTACGTCGTGGTCAGCCAACCTGTCATGCTGCTTTTGGTGAAGATACGGCTCTTTTGGCGGGTGATATTTTGCAATCTATGGCATTTGAAATTCTGGGAAGTCGTCTGTTTGATCAGGGGCCTGCAGTAGAGCCAGCGATTGTCTTGAAGCAGATGCAGATTCTGGCGACTGCTTCCTCGAAAATGGTCAATGGTCAGGTACTGGATTTACAGGCCGAAGGGAAAAAAATTGATCAGGAAGCACTGGAGACGATTCACCGAAATAAAACCGGTGCCTTGATCAGTGCAGCGATTATGATGGCAGCGGTAACCATTTTTGAAGGGACTGATCTGGCCATTCCAAAACTGCGTGAATTCGGTCAAGCCATTGGCCTGGCTTTCCAGGTACAGGACGATATTCTGGATATTATTTCTGATACTGAAGTGCTGGGTAAAACCGCGGGCAAAGACGAACAGGTGGAGAAGTCAACTTATCCGGCATTAATGGGTTTAGAGAAAGCCCAGGCCTATGCACAGCAGTTACATGATCAGGCGATGACTGCACTGAATCATTTTGAAGGTCAAGCTGATGAACTGATGCAGATTACCCAGTTTCTGCTAACACGTAAAAGCTGATTTGAATAAACTAATCTTCCTGAAATTAGCTTAAAACGAGCATAAAAAAGAGGACTTAAAGTCCTCTTTTTGTTTTAATTGAATTATTTGCTTTCGTTATACAGACGTTCTGCCTGTTCAAAGCGTGTCGTAATTTCAGCTGTTGGCGCTTTGCCTAATAGACTCACAACCACAATCGCAATCCATGAACAGATAAAGCCTGGAATAATTTCATAGATGCCGGCTGGAATAAAGCCAAGACCTGTTCCGCCAATAGTATTCTTCCACAGAATCACCATACATGCACCAACGATCATGCCTGCCAAAGCGCCATTCAAGGTCATACGTTTCCAGAACAGAGACAGAATAATCAGTGGACCAAAAGCAGCGCCAAAACCAGCCCAGGCATACGCCACCAGCCCCAGTACTTTAGATTCAGGATTACCAGCCATCCAGATCGCCAGTAAAGCAATGAGAAGTACCATCAAACGACCGACCCAAACCAGCTCTTTTTGTGAGGCATTTTTACGCAGGAAGGATTTATAAAAATCTTCAGTCAAGGTACTTGAACACACCAGTAACTGACAGCTAAGCGTACTCATCACCGCGGCCAAAATTGCCGCCAGAACCACACCGGCAATCCATGGATTGAACAGGATTTTAGTCAGTTCCATAAACACGGTTTCAGGATTGGCATTCACCACAGCAGCGAGTTCCGGATGTTGCTGAAAATAGGCAATACCAAAGAAACCTGCGGCCACTGCACCACCCAAACAAAGTGTCATCCAGGTCATCCCGATACGGCGTGCATTCGGAATCGACTTCACTGAATCGGCTGCCATGAAACGCACTAAAATATGCGGCTGACCAAAATAACCCAAACCCCATGCCATTAGGGACAGGATTGCGATGGTACTCAGATCACCGACCAAGTTCATGGCCTGTGGACGTGCCGCTTCCAAAGCGAGCGTAACTTGGGACATATCTGAAAAAGTCAGAATGGTTACGATTGGCGTAAGGAGTAGGGCGAAGATCATCAGGGTGGCCTGAATGGTATCCGTCCAGCTGACTGCCAGAAAGCCACCAATAAACACGTAACTGATGGTTGCAATCGCACTGATCCAGAGTGCCGTACTATAAGACATGTCGAACATGCTTTCGAATAGACGCGCACCTGCCACCATGCCCGACGCACAGTAAATCGCAAAGAAAATCAGAATGACAAATGCAGAAACCACACGCAGCACTTTTTTCTGATCGTTAAAGCGGTTCGAGAAATAGTCCGGTAGGGTCAGGGCATTGTGCTGGACTTCGGTATGGACCCGTAAACGGCCCGCAACCAGCAGCCAGTTCAGCCAGGCACCGATAATCAGACCAATCGCAATCCACATTTCAGACAGGCCTGAAAGATAAATTGCACCCGGCAAGCCCATCAGCAGCCAACCACTCATGTCGGAAGCCCCTGCAGAAAGTGCAGTTACGAAACTACCTAAACGTCGGCCCCCTAAGATGTAATCAGAAAAGTTGTTTGTCGCACGGTATGCCATCAGGCCAATCATGACCATGCCGACAATATAAAAAAGAAAGGTAATTAAGGTTGGATTTAGGGAGCTCATACGGTATCCATTTTTAAGTTGGACAGTAGATCGAAACAAGGATTATGACAGATGCGAAAGACTTTAACCCGAAAGCCAGGCAACATCGAATCCAGAGGATTTCAAAAATAAACGCGAAATTTAACCATAAATTCACAATCTTTGCTGAGATTTTCTTATTTTGAAAGAAAATAGGCAACCAATTGGCTGCCTATTGTGAAGTATCTCTGAAATTTAGTGACGTCCCATCACACCGCGGATGGTATTCAGCACATCGGCAGGCAAGACCACAGTCTTGGCATTTGGAGACTTGGCCATATCCTGCATGGCTTTGACATATTGTTCACCCAACAGATAAGCCACAGGAATTTCCTTATCGCCAATTGCCTGACTCACCATATCAATCGCACGCTGTGAAGATTCTGCCAGTACGACTTGTGCTTCTGCATCACGACGTGACGCTTCCAGACGACCATCAGCTTCCAGAATAGCGGCCTGTTTTTCACCATCCGCTTTAGTGACGGTTGCACGACGTTGACGCTCTGCCGCTGCCTGTTCTTCCATCGCCGTCTGCATGGTTACAGAAGGTTTGATATCCTGGATTTCAACCGTCTTTAAGGTGATTCCCCAGTCTGAAATATCATCAGAAATGCTGGACTTTAAACGTGCCTTGATATGATCACGCGAAGATAAGGCATCATCCAGATCCATTTCACCCACGATTGAACGTAGCGAAGTTTGTACCAGGTTCTGAATTGCCCATGAGTAGTTCTCAATCCCGTACACCGCTTTTTCAGGAGTTGTCAGGTTGATATAAGCTACCGCATTCATCAGCAAGACGGCGTTATCACGGGTAATTACTTCCTGCGAAGGAATATCCAGGACGATATCTTTAGTGGTGACTTTATAAGCCACTTCATCTACATAAGGAATGACAAAATTCAGGCCAGGATTGAGTGTGGTGTGGTATTTACCCAGACGTTGCACGATCCACTTATAGCCTTGTGGAACAATTCGTACACCTTTAAAAATGGTAATCGCAACAAAGGCCAAGAACGCAATAACAATGATAGTGCCAGCAGACATAATTTATTCACCTTTTTCGTTTTGATATTGAGTGCTGTGGGGCTGTACAACCAGGTCATTTCCCAGAATATCGACAACACGGACACGATCTCCGACTTGGACTTTATCCAGAGCACGGCAATCCCATTCATCCGAGCCTAGAACCGGTAGCGGAAAACGAACCCGAATCTGATCCTGTTCAAGATCGGTCTGAATCACCATGCCAATTTGGCCAATAGTGGCCTCACGCGACAAGCCGGCTTTGGTCTTGTCGATAGAAAGCGGCTTGATAAACTTGAACCAGAGCAAGGTACAAAGAACAGACAGGATGATCCAGGTCAGGATCTGGGTGGTCAGTCCCATCATCGGGAACATCCAGTACAGAATGCCGACCATAATGGCACCAATCCCGAACCAGAGGGCAGCAAAAGCGGGCAGGAGTAATTCTGACAGAATAAGAAGTATTCCCAATACAAACCAGTGCCAAGGTTCAAGAACTAATTCCATATCGTGACCTATATTGCTAAGTATTTAATTAATCATCATCTTTATATGATTTACTTCCAATGTAGCAGATGCTGCAGCAGATGAATATAAAAAATTTCTGATTAAAATTTTGCCGGTCGTGCAGGCTTGAATGCAGCCGGAGACTGCCTAAAATCACTGATGGCTTTTTCAATTGAGCGGATTTTCAGTTGCGCAGCTTTTTCACCTTCAAGAATGGTCTCATTGCTGGCTTTTAAATCTAGCGTACCGATATGGCCTACTTTAGGCTGGATTACAATATTGGCCTGACTGAGTTCTTCATTGATGCTTTGCTGACCCATGATATTAATCGTCTGGTCCAATACGCCCCACATGTTGAGCGCTTTATTGCTGCCCGGACGTGCAGATATATCTACGGCAATAACAATATCAGCTCCCATATCTTTGGCCGTTTTTACTGGAATTGGACTAACCAGACCGCCATCGACATATTTTGTACCGCCAATTACAGCGGGTACAAAGACATTCGGAATACTGCAAGAGGCACGCACGGCTTGTCCGGCATTGCCTTTGATAAAGTCAGCTTTACGGCCATTGTCCAGGCGGGTTGCCACTGCCGCGAAGCGAATCGGGAACTGTTCAATCGGTTTATTTGCTACATTTTTATTGACGAAATCCTGAAGTTTTTGTCCGGCAATAATCCCTTGACGGTTCAAGGTTAAATCACGAATATCAGATTCCTTAAAGTTCAGGGCAATTTGCTGCAACTGATAAGGAGATTTGCCGCTGGCATACAGGCTACCCACGAAGCTTCCGGCACTGGTTCCAGTAACAATCTTCGGTTTGATGCCATGCGATTCGAGAACTTTGAGTACCCCGATATGGGCAAAGCCTTTGGCACCACCACCACCGAGCGCAATAGCCACCACAGGTTCACGAGCCTGGAGAGGAGTAGGTGTAGTCGGTGTTTTAGTAGCTTTATCACATGCTGCAAGGCTTAAACCTAAGCAGCCAATCAGAGCATAACGAGCTAATTTCATTATAAAAAACTGGCGATTAAATCAACAAAATTCAGGCTATCACATCAAAAAAAGCCAGTTTTGCCTAGTCTTTTTTCAAAAGCTTTTGTAACGGCTTGGCGACCCAATCCGGATTTTTGGCCGAAAATTTACCTTCATAATGCTTATAGATCTGTTCCAGATCATATTCATAATCACCTGTCAGGTGATATACACCGAGGATATGAATGGTCTTGATGTCATAGTCAAAGGAAAACATCACAATCGGCAAATTGGCTGCCTTGGCAATATGATAAAAACCACTGCGGATTTTTTCTGGCGCCTTGCGAGAACCTTCCGGTGCCATACCTACCCAGATCCGGTCTGTCTTATTAATCACGTCAACAATTTGTCGGGTGTGACCTTGCGGTGTATCGCGTACTACAGGAACTACACCGATCCATTCCAGAATGGGTTTAAGTGGAGTACGAAACAGGCTGTCTTTACCAAAAATCGTAATCTGAATACCCAAACCAAGTAGGGCATTAAAACCTAGCCAGGCATCGATATTCGAGGTATGCGGAGAAATAATCGCTACTGCTTTAGGCAGGTTAGGGAACTCGCCTTTGAGCTGCCAGCCCTGAGCCAGAAATAGCTGTTTAAACAGGGTTTGGCTCAATTTACCTCCGCGAGAAGGAACTAGGGGAGGAAGTTTGGGGAAACGTGTTGTACTCATCGATGTCTCATCCTGAAACTTATTTTTCTTTATTTTTTATCATATTAGACTGTTGTAAAATCCGGATCATTGGCAAAATGTATAGCGATGATGGATGCTTTTAGCATTTTTACCTTAAGGACCTGCGCTGAATATGCGGAATACTTATATTTTATTGTTTTCCCTATATTGGGCACAGGGGCTTCCGGTCGGGTTTATGACCCATGCCTTGCCGGTCATTCTGCGGGCTGAAGGCGTATCTCTGGCACATATTGGTGGCTTTGGCCTACTCATGCTGCCATGGTCGATAAAAATCTTCTGGGCACCTTTAGTTGATCGACATGGATCAAAAGCTAGAGGTCATTATCGAAGCTGGATTATTCCTTTGCAATGGCTTTCTGTCGCTGTACTGATTGGGCTGTCCTTCTTGCCGATCCAAGCCTTAAACCAGCCCCTGTATCTGGTGATCTTTTTTATCACGTTGTTAGTGATGAATGGGATCGGTGCTACTCAGGATATTGCTACGGATGGACTGGCAGTCAATATTCTGAAAAATGAACAGCAACAATGGGGTAATACCTTTCAGGTGATTGGCTCACGCTTGGGCTTTATTGTTGGAGGCGGGGCAATCCTGTGGTTACTCGACTTTTTGCAATGGCAGATGACCTTTTTGCTACTGGCAGCTCTGGTCTTTCTGAATACTTTACCGGTGTTATGGTTTAAAGAACCAGATCATCAAAAGATGATTTCTTCATCATCTGAAAAATTACCTGCTCGGACTAGAATCAAAGCTTATTTTCAATATTTCTTAGCTGATTCTACCTTGGCGACATGGCTGCTGGTTTTACTGACCCTTAAAGTGGCGGATGGTCTGTCTGGGCCCTTATTAAAGCCTTTGATGGTCGATTTGGGACTGAGTTTTAGTCAGATTGGTATTTATGTCACCATGCTCGGTGCTTTTGCAGCGTTAATTGGCGCAGGGCTAGCAGGCTGGTGTTTGAAATACTGGTCGCGCAGCTGGAGTTTAATGATTTTCTCTATTCTGAAAATATTTAGTCTAATCGCTTATGCCTGGCTGGCCGCACAGTATGAAGCCCAAAACAAAGTAGCAAACTGGATCATTTATCTTATTAATGCTGCCGAGGATATGATATCGGCCATGCTCTTAGTCGTTATGCTGACCTTGGTGATGCAATACAGTCGCAAGCATCTGGCAGGGACCGATTTCACCTTTCAGGTCGCCTTGATGGCTACTATAAGCGGGGGGCTTTATAGCCTGAGCGGGCTACTAGGGGACGCTTTGGGTTACCAAAACTATCTAAATTTGATCGTAATCATCGCGATTTTTTGCCTGATTCCTATTTTCCGATGGATGAAAGTAGCAAAAAATATTTAAAATCTCTTATGAATAAATAGGTTAATTGACTCCCCACCTAAAGTATTAAAAAGAATATATAAATATTTTTTTAATAATTTTGTAATATAGGCGCCGTGTGTATTATTTGTAACAAAATAAGTTAAAGGATTTTTTAATGAAAACTAAGTTAGCAACAGCAATCGCACTCAGCCTTTTAGCGGGAACTACATTTGCAGCACCAACTTTCTATGGTGAAATCGATCTTTCTCTAGATCATGTACAAGCAGATAATAAAAATGGCGTAGAAGATCGTCATATTACTGACCTGAACTCTAATAACTCATTCTTGGGTTTAAAAGGGGACGAAAAATTAACCGACCGTTTAAGTGCGTTGTACCAAGCTGAATTCACATTTTATAGTGATGAAGGTTCAAATAGCAGCAATGACGTATTCGTACCGCGTAATATTCTCATTGGTTTAAAAGATGAGAAATTAGGTGCGTTAAAAGTCGGTAAGATTGATACGCCTGTAAAACAGCTTTCAGCTGTAGTAGATACTTTCAACAACTATGTAGCAAACAATGCTGACGTACACGGCATCATGGCGGGTGAAAACCGTATCGATAACGTATTGGTTTATGAAACTCCTGCATTCAATGTGGGTGAAGGTAAGGTTGAGGCAAAACTTCAGCTTGCAACTGGTGAAGGTAACGACACTATTAAAGCAACTAAGGGCGGCTCTACTGTTGCTGGTCGTGGTTTAGGTGATTCTTGGTCTTCTTCAGTCGTTTACTCAGACAAAACTTTTGTCGCAGGTCTGGGTTATGACAAAGCAATTCCATCTCGTTTATTAAGCCGAGGTTTCCTGAATTCAGATTATGATGCAAATGATACAGTCAATGATGGACAGGCTGTCGAGGAAGCACGTAATATTCTTGCAGAAACAGATACAGTTCGTGCGATTGGCCGTATCAATTTAGATAATGGTTTGTCTTTACGTGCACTATACCAAGTATCTGAAATTGCTAACGCAAATGCGAGTGCTGCAGCTCAAGTAGAAACAGTTGAAAATATTGACGATGCACAAGCATGGTTAATTGGTGCAGAATATAATCTTCCAAATGCAAAAAACTGGACCGTAAAGGGGCAGTATAGCCAAAATAGCGTTGCATTTAATGATGCTACTCCGGACTTTGAGGCTAAGCAGATTCTTGCTGGCGTAGATTATGCATTCTCTAAACAAGTGAAAGTGTACGGTACAGCAGGTTACTTAACTATTGAACAAGGTTCTGACGAAGACAAGCAGTTACTTGTTGGTACAGGCTTCGAATACAAGTTCTAATTTTAGAACAAAATAAAAGCGGTGCTTCGGCATCGCTTTTTTTATGCCTGAAACAACAAAACTTAGCAATTTTAGGTCTAACCCTGAAAGTTCCCAACTGTTACCATGACAGAAAACCTTCTATTCCTTTTTTAATTATGACCATTCAAGCTGTTCTATTCGATCTCGACAATACTTTGACGCACCGTGACCTGACGACACAGGCCTATAGCCGTTATCTGGCAGAATATTATGCTTCAACATTTGCACAGGTTGAACTTGAGAAAATTATCGAGATTGTGCGACGCATTGATAATGGCGGTTATCCCCAAAAGGAATTGCTGACTCATGGCAGTATTGGCGCTTCAGCCGCATATGCATTGTTGCAGGAATTATCCTGGTTAACTCCACCAGATCTAGATGAGCTAGCGCAGTTCTGGTTCAACCAGTTTGGCCGTTTTGCCGTAGAGATGCCGCAAGCAGGACAAGTATTAAAACGGCTTAAAACTGAAGGTTATCGCTTGGCCATTGTATCCAATGGAGGACATGAGACCCGATTAAATACCCTTCGCGGTTTAGGTATTGCAGATTATTTTGATGAGATTGTCAGTTCAGGATTGGTCGGCTTTAATAAACCGCAGCCGGAAATTTTCCAGATTACCGCAGAGCGTTTAGGTGTACAACCAAAGCAGTGTCTTTATATTGGTGATCATCCTGTTAATGATGTTCAAGGCGCAACAGCCGCGGGTATGCATGCTTTATGGATGCAAGGTTTCCATCCGGATGCCGGGCATATTCAATACAAAATTCAGCAACTGCCAGAAATCTTTGACCATTTGCAACGACTTAAGCAGCTCTAAGTAATCCGGTGGCTATTCATGGCTTTTGCCCATTGGTGAGAATGGCAGCGTGGACAAGTTTGTTTTGCTTCTTTTAAATGCTGGACTTGACCGCAATAAATACAGGCATAAAGCTCTTCTGGTCTGACTTCTTTGACAATACAACAGGATTTAGGAAAAAGCGGGAGCCCATGCCGAACATCATCTGGATGGAAATACAAAATGCTGAACTTACCGTCAGTTTCCAGTAAACCCAAGCGTACCTGACCCAAATGTTCAATGCCTTGCTGACGCATCTCAGCAAAGAATTCATCATGAGACATTTTGCCTTTTTTAATTTCATCAATGACCAGTAAACCATCTTCCACAATATGAATCGGTTTGCCTTCGAGCAGGTCTTCAAACCATTGAAATTTCATCATGAGCCAAGTAGTCAGACGATACAGGAAAATGATCACCGACATGATCAGCGCCGCCTGAATCAGGGGAAGATCTTCTGTAAACATCGGATCGCCGGCAATAGAACCCAAAGCAAGAATGATAGTGACTTCAAAGATCGAAAGTTGTCGTACTCCGCGCTTACCTGTCAGCCGTAGAAACAGGATAATCATCGCGTACATGACTACACAGCGCAGCAAAATCTCTGTGGCAAATTCCCAGGTCGTATCATTTATAAATATGGTGGCCCAGTCCATTGTTATTATTCCAGATCACTCTTTGTTCCGAGTCTAGCAATCTCGGCTGTTAACCTGCTGCTGTAATTGTGTAAGTTTTTGAATAAAAATAAATTATATTTTTTGAATGTGATCGCTATTGAGTAAAGGATATAGCGATTTTGAGAAAATAAGATAGATATTTCATGTAAATATTGATTGATTATTCAATAGACTAAATTTGAACCAGTTCACATTTTACTCTGTGTAACTTTTAAGCAGTACAAATAATATCCTGCTGAAATATATCAAGATAAAATCTGAGCAATTTCCTAGGAATAATAAGAACTATTTAATGATTTGTAATCAAATAACTTGGAACTTATAAATTTCTGTATGTTGTGCCCTGAAAAATATAGCGATTAGATCAAGCTAAAAATCTGTTTTTTAAATTAAAAATATTGATTTTGACTTCCAAGAAAGGATGTGTTGTGAAAAAGATATTCACGCTTTTAACGGTTATGGGCTTAAGTACAGCAGTATTTGCAGATGCAGACTGGAACTATACGCAGCCTGAACAATGGTCGACTCTAAACCAGAAATATTCAGCCTGTAGTGGGCTGAACCAGTCACCGATCAATATTGAACGAACAGTCAAAGCCGAACTGGAACCGCTCAAGTTTAGCTATAACACCATGATTCACGCGATTGAAAATAAAGGTCATACCGTTCAGGTAGACTTTGCTCAAGGCGGAGAATTGCAGCTGGATGGTGAAACTTTTGTGCTGAAACAGTTTCATCTGCATAGCCCAAGTGAAAACCTGATTAAAGGCAAGAGCTATCCTCTAGAGATTCATTTTGTCCATGCCAATGCTCAAGGTGAACTTGCTGTAGTGGCGATGATGTTTGAGCAGGGTACAGAAAATCCGATGCTAAAACGTATGTGGAATCGCTTGCCGAAAAAGCAAGGTGAAAAAGTCGTCTTGAAGAACCCGCAACCTGTAAATGAGATGTTGCCTAAGAATCTGGATTATTACCGCTTTAGTGGTTCGCTGACGACACCACCATGTTCTGAAGGTGTGCGCTGGTTAATTCTGAAAGAAATCCAGCAGGCCTCAAAGCAACAGATTTCAGAATTTTCCAAGCTAATGGGACATCCAAATAACCGCCCGGTGCAATCCTTAAATGGCCGTGTGGTACTGGAATAACAAAGATCTGCATGGAAAAAGCAGACATAGTTCTGCTTTTTTTAATTCTGATACAAATTTCAATAGCCTAAGGTGAAAAGAACTTTGTAGCGAAAGCTGAAAGAATTAATATAGATAAGATTTCCTTGGGTCTTTCTGCTGCCATGCTCTTTGACTTAAAAACCATGATCCAGCCATTCACAGCGCTTTCGCCACAGCAGAAGAAGCTGGATCGTCTGATTGATAAAATCGAACAGCAGAAGCTGGAGTTAAAACAATGGCAACAGGCTGAAGAAGACCTACAGCAATATACGCATAAAACTTTCATGCCGGTCTATCATGAATTACATGGTGTGCTGTTTGAGCAGCTCGAACAGCTCTGGAAGCACTTGCAGGAAACAGATTTTACCAAGGTCGAGTTGGTAGTACTGGATGAGAAGATTCAATACCTGGCAGATTATCTGCAAGATTCTCAGGCGATGTCAGCGCAAGAAGCCAATAAGGTAAATGAAATCTTCACCTATTATCAGCAGCGTGCCGAACATGCCCAATTCAGGAAAAGCCAAAAAAAGACCAATGAACTTGAAAGGTTTTTTAAGAATGAAAATGTCCCAGATCCGGCAGATGCTGAGGGATTTGAAGAATGGGCTTCTGATCATTTTCAGCAAGTCCGCGAGCAGGCCAAACTAAAACGCCGGCAGGAAAAGCAGGAACAGGCAGCCGCAATGGCAGAGCAATCAGTGAAATCGGTATATTTAAAGATTGCTGCAGCGATTCATCCGGATCGTGAAGCAAATGACGTAAAGAAGATTAAAAAGACTGAATTGTTGCAACGTGCCAATGAGGCTTATGCAGAACAGGATTTGTTTGCCTTACTGAAAATGCAGCTTCAGATTGAGCAAGATCGAGATCCTTCGCAAAAGAGTTTAAGTGCAGAGCAAGTGAAGTTGTATCAACTGGCTTTGGATGCGCAGAGCCAGAAGTTACAAGAACAGATTGATACCTTAATTCATAGATTGGTCTGGTCATCGAAAACCAGAATTGCAGTCAAAAAGGCAAAGGGTAAGGTTCAAATTGCTGATCTGTATAAGCAGATTGATGAAGATACTTCTACTATCAAGCAGCAGATTAAAGTCGAAAAAGAACGCCTGATGTATATCAAAAAGGTAAGTGGATTAGAGATGTTTTTAAGGCATGGGATGCTTTAACTTAATTAGAACTACCTCTCCCTAACCCTCACTTGCGCTTCGTTTTAAAGCAGTGCTTTAAAACTTGCTCAGGAGAGGGAATTCCATTGTGTATCATATGATAAGAATTATATTAAGAAGAAATAAAATGAAAATAGATTCTCAATTATTAGAATTCGCTAAATCCATGCGTCACACTGCCACCGATGCAGAACATTTAATGTGGCAACTTCTACGCGCCAAGCGATTTATGAATCTTAAATTTCGTCGTCAGCATGTGATCAAACCTTATATTCTAGATTTTTACTGTCATGAAATTGGCTTGGTGATTGAGGTAGATGGTGGACAGCATGGAATAGATGATGCTATTGAATATGATGCTGCACGAACCAAGTTTTTAGAGGCTTTGGGTTTAACTGTTGTGCGTTATTGGAATAATGATGTGTTGGGTCGGACGGATGTGGTGTTGGGGGATTTGAGGAAATTATGTTTTGAATTAAAAAGAACCTCTCCTCTTGCGCAGCAGTGCTGCTCATCTCCTGGAAGGAGAGGGGGAATCCATTACATAGCATATTTAAACTGTAATTTTTATAATAAAACCTCTAATATTTATACTTTATTATAATGTGACGAAAAATCTAAAACCTAATTTCTAGTTCAATAGTATGCTCAAAAATATTTGTTAAATTGGCTATAATAGAGTTTTTTAGTTTTAAAATATTAGTATCAGTATCAGTATCAGTATCAGTATCAGTATTAGTATTATTGATAGGTATTTTAATGGCTAATTCAGCTAGAATTTTGAAATTATTTTTATGATTTCTTTTTATTACGATTTTCTCTTTCATAGATTCAATAGAATTGTCTTGGATTCTTTGATTTAATATGTGTTTAAATAAGCTCTGATCTTTGAATGGAAGTGTGTTAATAAGCATAGATGCTTTTTGGAAATTGATTTTTTCTTTTTCATGACCTTGCCATGAATTGGTCTTCTCAAAATTTTGCTTGATTGCATTCTCTCTTGATAGGTCGATATTCAAGGATGGATCAATCAATTTTTTTATTAGCCCAGTAGTATTTATATCTAATCCTAAAGTTTTTGAAAAATCTAGGTATGAGGTAGATTTATAATTTAAGTAAGTAGCCCCCAATATTTGACAAAAATCTGTCAGATGCCTTATAAGTTCTAAATCAGATTGATAATAATTTAAAGTATTTATATTTACATAATTTTGACCCTCTACAATGTATATATCTCCATTATTAGGCTTGTATTGTGTTAGAAAATTTCCAATTTCATGATTGAACATCATTTCTAATTCATTTTTATCAGGCGAAATAATATATGTATCTTCTGCCTGTAAAATTTCAGAAAAAATTTTTCTTTGGGTAGCTGAGTATAAGTCAGATGGATTTAAGCAAATAATAGTTTGTTTCTCATCTTTTTGACTTGGAAATTTAAATTTTGCCATATTATTAAGCTACCAAATAAAATAATACTAATATTACTAAGATGCTAAAAACGCAAATAAAAAATTTTTTTTTCAGTTTTATTTTTTCAATAGTTGTTAGATTTCTAATAAAATCATTAATTTGAGATTTATGTAGTGATGTTTTGGATAAAAATTCATCACTAATTAGAAATTCCTTATATTGATACTCAAAAATTTTATGCTCATATTCCTCTATCAAAACAATGGAAGTAACAGGTCTTTGGAAACTATCAAACTCATTAAGTAAAAATTGAACTATGATATTATTATTTTTACTGTTTTTTTTAAGAATATATTGAGTATTCTCTTTTACAGTATAGAAGTCTTCAGTCATTTTGTGAACAATAGCCTTTCTCTGTATGTCAGTATCGGGATTGTTGAAGCATTTTTGCTTATGGTCATAGATTAAAATGGTATCTTGTGAAGCATTGTCTAGAGACTGCTTCCAATAAAAAAGATTCATGTAATTACCTCGGCAATCTCATTCACAAGTTGATTAGCATTTTCAGAAGTGTCCAAATTACTTATTAACACTTTACATGGGTGCGATGGTTTAGTAAGTGTTAATTTACATCCCTGTATAAAGTTGATCTGTTGTAATTTTTCTTTAAGCTGATAGTCAGTAAAGTCGAATTTGTCTTTAATTAGATCGAATTTATTTATTAAAAGGATAGTAGAAAATACACCCTTCTTAGTGTCTAGGCTTTGAGAAATTACTTGTAGATCTTTTTCAATTTTGTTTGCTATTTCATCCTGAGATGGACTTAGCCATTGTTCAGAATCGATCATGTAGATTATTAATTGAGCTTTTTGAATCTGTTCTCTCCATCTATCATAAAAATCCTCTGAACCTCCTAAATCCTTCACGTTCTTTCTGAGTTTTATAGGTGATTTAGTATTAAAGATTATAGTTTTTCTAGTCAGCATTTCACTATTCGTGGGGGCATAGTGTTTTAAAATCTCTCCTGTTTGCATATAGTTTAATAGTGTACTTTTTCCAGAGCCTCTAAGTCCAAGAATGGCAGGATTTAGACCTAGCAGTTTAATTTTTATTTTATCAATAAAATCCATAAAAAAATCCCCTCAATAATGAAGGGATTTTATATTAGTTTTTAACGTCTTAGCAATAAATTAAAGCGCTGCAATTTGCTCCATATTCGCTTTAATCTTCGCTAACTGATCCGCAAACTCAGCAAGTTTTACTTTCTCGCCTTCAACCACAGCAGCAGGTGCTTTCGCCACAAAACCTTCATTGGCAAGTTTATTCGCGATTTGGTCATGCTGTTTCTGAACTTTGTCCAAGTCTTTTTGTAGACGACCTAATTCTGCTTTAGGATCAATCAAACCTTTCATTGGAACGAATACAGAGACGTGACCAACAACAGAAGATGAAGATAGCGGAGGTTGCTCGCTATCAGCCAGGAAGGTGATGCTTTCAACTTTCGCCAATGCTTTGAACAGTGCTTCAATACGCGTGATTTGTGCTTTTTCAGCGTCAGTCGTATTTTGCAGCAGAACTGGTAACAGACGCGCATTACCTAAGCCCATTTCACCACGGATGTTACGTACCGCACCGATCAGACCTTGTAGCCATTGCATATCCGCTTCAGCCTGTTCATTAATCAGCGCTTCATTAGCAACAGGGTACTGAGCCAGCATGATGGTTTCACCAGTGATCCCCAGTTTAGGTGCAAGGGTTTGCCAAATTTCTTCGGTCAGGTACGGCATGATTGGGTGAGCCAGACGTAAAGATGCTTCCATTACAGCCAACAGTACACGACGAACTTCAGCTTTACGCTCTTCAGAAACGTTCACATCGTTCAGAACTGGTTTTGTCAGCTCGACATACCAGTCACAGTATTCATTCCAGATGAACTCGTAGATCGCTTGAGCAGCCAAGTCCAGACGGTAAGTTGAGAAGGCTTGCTGAACCGCTTGTTCTGCTTTTTGCAGACGGCTTACGATCCATTGTTCTGGCAGTTCCCAAAGGTCTTGACGAACTTCTTGGCCGATGGTTTGACCTTCAATGTTCATCAATACGAAACGAGTTGCGTTCCAGATTTTGTTAGCAAAGTTACGGTAACCTTCCACACGTTTCATGTCGAACTTGATGTCACGACCAGTGTTAGCTAGTGCACAGAAGGTGAAACGAACCGCGTCAGTACCGTAAGCCTGAATACCTTCTGGGAATTCTTTACGGGTCGATTTTTCAATCTTCGCAGCCTGTTTAGGGTTCATCAGACCGTAAGTACGTTTCTGAACCAGAGTCTCGAGATCAACACCGTCAATCAGGTCAAGTGGGTCAAGCACGTTACCCTTAGATTTAGACATCTTCTGACCTTCGCCATCACGTACCAGACCGTGTACATATACAGTCTTGAACGGTACTTGTGGTGTGCCATCTTCATTCTTCATGAAGTGCATGGTCATCATGATCATACGGGCAACCCAGAAGAAGATGATGTCGAAACCAGTCACCAGTACGTCAGTTGGGTGGAAAGTATTTAAGAAATAGTTTTCTTTGTCTTTCGCTTCGTCACCAGTCCAACCTAAAGTTGAGAATGTCCACAGACCAGAAGAGAACCAGGTATCCAGTACGTCTTCGTCCTGGTTCAGTTCAACGTCAGCAGCGATATTGTGTTTCGCACGAACTTCTTCTTCGTTACGGCCTACATAGACATTGCCTTCTGCATCGTACCAGGCTGGAATACGGTGACCCCACCACAATTGACGTGAGATACACCAGTCCTGGATATTGTTCATCCAAGCCATGTACATATTGCTGTACTGTTCAGGAACGAACTTGATGCGACCGTCTTGAACCGCTTCAATCGCTGGTTTCGCCAGTGGCGCGATTTTTACATACCACTGGTCAGTCAGTAATGGCTCAACGATCACGCCTGAACGGTCACCGCGAGGTGGTTTCAGGGTGTATGGTTGGATTTGATCTAACCAGCCTTCAGCTTCGGCTTGAGCAACCAGTTTTTTACGTGCTTCAAAACGTTCTAAGCCAATGTAGTCTGCTGGTGCTGGGATGGTTTTAGAAATCTGTTCGCCGGCTTTCGCGATGTATTCAAACTCAGCCAGAACTTCAGCATTTTTGTTGAAAATGTTGATCAGTGCCAGACCACAGCGTTTACCCACTTCATAGTCATTAAAGTCGTGCGCAGGCGTAATTTTCACACAGCCTGTACCGAATTCTTTTTCAACATATTCATCAGCAACGATGGCAACGGTACGGCCAGTAATTGGCAATACAATATTTTTGCCGACAAGATGCGCATAACGTTCATCTTCAGGGTTGACCGCAACCGCAGTATCACCGAGTAATGTTTCTGGACGAGTGGTTGCAACGACAATATGGTCTTTACCATCTTGAGTGCGCAGTGATTTATCTTCAAAGAAATATTTGAAGTGCCACAGTGAGCTTTGTTCTTCTTTATCAGATTCTACTTCAAGGTCAGACAGGGCGGTTTGCAGTTTAGGATCCCAGTTCACCAGACGTTTGCCGCGGTAAATCAGGCCTTCTTCATGCAGTTTCACGAATACTTCTTTAACGGCGTTGGATAAACCTTCATCCATGGTGAAGCGTTCACGTGACCAGTCTACAGAAGAACCCAAACGACGGATTTGACGGGTAATATTACCGCCAGATTGCTCTTTCCATTCCCAGACTTTTTCGATGAACTTTTCACGGCCCAGATCATGACGGCTTACGCCTTGAGCACCTAACTGACGCTCAACAACCATCTGGGTTGCGATCCCCGCATGGTCAGTACCTGGCTGCCATAAGGTATTTCTGCCTGACATACGGTTATAACGGGTCAACGCATCCATGATGGCATTATTAAAACCATGACCCATGTGCAAGCTACCAGTGACGTTTGGCGGCGGAATCATGATACAGAATGATTCACCTTTTTGAGACGGCTTGAAGTAACCGCGCTCTTCCCAGGTTTGGTACCATTTTTTCTCGATCTCGGTCGGATCGTAGGTCGTAGCAATATTTTGCGCTGAATCAGTCATAGTCTAAACAGATCAAAAGTGGATAAAAAATTGCATCTATTGTAGCAAAAAAATCAAGGCATGCGGCAGCTTAACCAAAAGCAAACTTTCGCCAATTGGCAGTTGCCTGAACTCAACGTATGATAGATTGATAAAACGCGACTCATCGCAGACGATTAAAAAAAGGATAACTAGATGAGCTATAGCATTTCTCTCAAGATTCACCCCGATACCCATCAACGCTTTAAAGACCTGCATTCCCGATTTAATGCTGGCGAGCAGGAAAGTCTGGCCAAACTGCTCGGTGAAAATCTGGCCGATATTGCCTGTGAAATTATTGACCAGATTTTTGGTCGTGTGGTGCAGCTCTCTAGCTCCCCAGATCAGGAATCTGAAAAAGTCATTCAACAGATTTTAGAAACGACTCGCAAATATATGCCGTGGTCGGTTTCTTTCTTTGGTAATGATCGGCTGATTCCTATGGTGAACTATCTGTACAAGATGACCCATGAAAATGAAGATGGATACTTTGTTCGCTATCCGGTAGAACGCATGCTGATCACGGAACTGCTGGGCTGCGTGGAGCAGATGAAAAGTGGCAATAACCAGTATGTCTCACCGGCATTGAAAGCTTTTATTCAGGTGGTGGATCAGGGTGTGACGCATCTGGTGCGTGAACCAAAAAAGATGCTGAAATTTAATGTGGTGGTGGATAAAACATTGAATGGTGTGATTCACCTGACCACACAACTGGGTTATAAACGTTTTGATAAACTCGGTAGCCTCTATGATGCGGATACCATGAGTTATTATTTTGAGCAGTTGCTGGCATTTCTGGAAGATGAAATACCGCCAGGAACACATTCATATAAAGAGGGTGACAGGATTTAATGGCAAAACTAGAAAATTTACAGGGAAAAGTAGTCTGGATTACTGGAGCATCTTCAGGAATTGGTAAGGCACTGGCTGAAGAATGTGCTGCCCAAGGTGCACAGATAGTATTGACCGCACGACGTTTGGAAGAACTGGAAAAAGTCCGTTCAGGACTGGTGAATCCTGATCAACACATCTCAGTCGTGGCCGATATTACTGATGAAAGTCAGGTACGCACGGCTTATGAACAGGTGCTAAGTGAGAAAGGCCGCATTGACTGGCTGATCAATAATGCTGGACTCAGTCAGCGTGCCCTGATTCAGGAAACCACCATGCAGACTGAACGCGCCATTATGGAAGTCGATTATTTCTCTCAGGTGTTTTTGACCAAAACGGTTTTACCGACGTTTTTAAAACAGAAATCTGGCCGGATTGCCTTTATTTCCAGTGTAGCCGGTCTACTTGGAACTCAATATCGGGCGTCTTATTCAGCAGCCAAAGGCGCGATTCATATGTGGGCGAACAGCTTACGTGCTGAAATGGCAGATCAGGGTATTCAGGTATCCGTGATTTTCCCGGGCTTTATTAAAACCAATGTGTCTTTTAATGCCTTAAATGGGGAAGGCAAACCTCAGGCCAAGCAGGATGAAGCGATTGAAAATGGCCTGGAACCGGCTGATTTTGCCCGTCAGACTGTAGAAGCATTGAAACGTGGCGAAGAATATATCGTGGTGGGTGGCTCTAAAGAAAAACTAGGTGTTTTAGTTTCACGTCTATCGCCAAAAGTGTTGTATAAGATGATTCGCAAAACGAAAGTGAAATAATCTGCCTGGAACATCAAGCTGGTTGTTATCGGTTACAGGTTTATTGCTCCATAGAAATAGACCTGTAATCTGAAAATAATGTGCTCATCTTTATGATTTATCTATTTTAAGCTTTCTGATCTTGCCCAAGGAATTCATTTATTTCTCCTATCTCTTTTGCCCATCTCCCATTTTCACAACATAAAACTGCATAAAAGTAGCAAAACCGTCTTCAGTATTCAGTTTTAATAAAAATGATATAAAAGATTGAGATGGGAGCATTTGCCATGAAAACGCCGGTACCGGATTATTTGAATCATGTGCTTTCTGCTTGCCATGATAATAAAAAAGGCGCGCTGGCGGATTATATTCCTGAACTCGCGTCGGTTAATCCTGACAAGCTCGGACTTGCACTATCGACAGTAGATGGAACCATCTATTCTGCCGGGGATGATGACGTTGAATTTACCATGCAGTCTCTTTCCAAGCCTTTTGCCTATGCGCTAGCAATCAAGGAACTAGGGCTAAAACAGGTACTGGAAAAAGTGGGTGTAGAACCTTCGGGAGAGGCCTTTAACCAGATTTCGTTGGAAAAAGAACGCAATATTCCAAAAAACCCGATGATTAATTCTGGTGCGATTACCACGCATTCTCTGATTCCTGCCAAGAAAACAGTATCACGTGCTGAACAGTTACGCCGTTTTTTAAGTGGACTGGCTGGACGTGAATTGTCCTTTGATGAGCAGGTGTATAACTCCGAGATTAAAACGGCTTTTCGGAATATGTCGATTGGCTACATGTTACGTACTGTCGGTGTGCTGGATGAAGATCCCAAAGAAATCGTGCATGGCTATATCAAGCAGTGCGCAATTAAGGTCACAGTCAAAGATCTGGCAGTGATCACCAGTATCTTGGCCAATGGTGGTGTGCATCCCAAGACAGGAAAACGGCTGCTGGATCGGGCTTTAGTCCGGCAATTACTCAGTGTGATGCTAACCTGCGGTATGTACGATGCTGCAGGTGACTGGCTGACCACAGTCGGTATTCCGGCCAAGAGTGGTGTGGCAGGTGGCATTATTGGAGTACTGCCAGGGCAAGTGGGGATTGCGGTCTTTTCACCGAAAATCGATGAGCATGGTAATAGTGTACGTGGGGTCAGAATCTTTGAAAATCTGTCGCACGATATGGGGCTGCACCTTATGGAAGGTACGCCGTCAGCACAGACCATTCTGCAAAGCCGTTATACGGTGGGTAAAAAGAATAACGTCGTGGTTTATGAACTGCGTGGAGTGCTGCAATTTACTGAGTCTGAAATGCTGCTACGAATCTTGCAGGATGAACCGGAAGGTAAAAGTACCATTATCCTCGATTTAACCAATCTCACTCTGATGCATGATGTCGGTGCCCGAATGCTGTTTGAAGGCGTGGATCGCTTAAAACAGGATGGGCATAAAGTATTGATTATAGACTCAGAAGGTTTGCTGGATAAAGATCAATTAAAGGGTAGAAAAAGAGTCGTGGTGACGGAGGAGTTGGAGAAGTTTTTGGAGAGATTTAAATAAAGGAATGGAATCCCCCTCTTGCGAAGTAATGCCTCTCACCTTTTACAAAGGGGGACTTCCCTCGAATTTAATGACAGCATAAAATTCGCGTAGTTCCTCCCTTTCTTAAAGGGAGGTTAGGAGGGATTAAACTAATTTAATAAGAATAATAATGAAACCCTACAATAAAAACTTAAAACAAGTATCACGCAATCTACGGAACAACATGACTGAAGCTGAAAAACTGCTCTGGTCTAGATTACGTGGAAAACAATCATTAGGTTTGCAATTCTACCGACAGAAACCGATTTTGAATTACATCGTAGATTTTTATTGCCCAGCAGTGAATCTGATGATTGAGTGCAATGGTGATCAACATTTTACTGAAAAGGGTTTGGACGCAGATCGAATAAGAGATGAAGCTTTGGCTCACTTGGGACTGAAGTATTAAGATTTGATAATAGAGAGGTGATAGGGAAGATTGATGGTATGGTGGAAATGATTTATCAGTATTGTTTGAATGATTCCTTAAGAGAATCCCCCTTTAGAAAAGGGGGAGACTACTCTCAAATTTAATGACAGCATAAAATCCGTGTAGTCCCTCCCTTTATAAAAGGGTGAGAAGCACCGCTTCGCAAGGGAGGGATTTTTAATTATTTAATATGCTCAGCAATATCGCTAAAGATCACACCTAAACCATATGCACCGGCATCTGGATATCCCAGACTTCGATCACCGACCGTACCGGCACGACCCATACGCGCCACGATGTCTTTGGTGGATTCTGCACCTTGAACTGCCGCTTGAGCACCTAGAACAAAGTTTTCTTTAAAAGTCTTGTCAGTATTGGCAGACCAAGAATCTGCACATGGAACCAGAGCATCAATCAGGGTTTTGTCACCAACGACTGCACCACGACCAAATGAACGTTCGCCTGTAATCTGAATGCCTTTGACTGCTGCTTGCAGCATGTCAGCAAAATCTGCCACAGTTAATGTGGTTTTGCCTTTAATGGATTTACTGGCTGCACGGAAAGCAGATCCCCAGATTGGACCTGAAGCGCCACCACAATGTTCCATGATGATCATGGAGCAGTTCAGCAGGAAATCATCCATCTGTTCAGCCTGAACCAGTTCATGCCACTGGCGTTTGAGTTGTTTAAAGCCTTTGGCAACACTCATACCGAAGTCGCCATCGCCTGCATGGGCATCCAGCTCACAGAAAGGCACTTCATTTTTAATGATACAGGCACTCATCACATCCACCACATAGCGCATGTTTTCAATGGTGAATTGTTCATTGGCAATCACAGCATGTTCAGGATGTGTTTCAACATCTGTATTTACTGTGCGTACAGCAGCTTGGTCTTTGGCAGCAAACTCAAATGGCAGTGCAGGTGAACCATCCATTTTAAATGCGGGGGTATTGGCTTCTGCATCCAGATAAGTTTTCAGTTCATCATCCACAGCTAGTAGCGAAACTGATGCACCTGCCATGTCGATACTGGTCATGTAGTTGCCGACAAAGGTACGGTAAATTTTGATGCCTTTACTTGCCAGATGTTCACATACATCATTATTGAACACATACAATTCTTGCAGTGGTGTTGTACCAAAGCCATTTACTAGAACTGCAACTTCAGTCAGGTTTGGACGATCCAGGAACAGGTCATCGACAATGCGCTGAGCTAGTTCTTTAGAAGGCAGAATCTTTTCACGACGGATCCCCGGTTCACCGTGGATACCGACGCCGTATTCCATTTCATCTTCAGCTAAAATGAACGTTGGTGTGCCTTTGGCTGGAACGGTACAAGAGGTAAAGGCAAAACCAAGGCTCATTACATTGTCTGCCGCTTTTTGTGCCAGTTCTTTAACACGTGCCAGCTCATAACCTTTAGAGGCAGCAGCACCGGCAATCTTATGCACGAAGATTGTACCAGCAACACCGCGACGACCAACTGTATATAGGCTGTCTTTTACTGCGATGTCATCTGCGACTTTTACGTAATCAACCTTGATGCCATCTTCAGTTGCTAATACAGCGGCATTTTGAAAATTCATCATATCGCCAGAATAGTTTTTGATGATCATCAACACGCCTTTGTCAGTCGCCACTTGCTGCAAGGCTTTATAAACCTGAATCTGTGAAGGTGAGGCAAACACGTCACCACATACGGCAGCGTCCAGCATGCCTTGACCGACAAAACCGGCATGAGCAGGTTCATGACCGCTACCCCCACCACTGATCAGCGCGACATTTTGGTGTTTTTCCTTTCGGGAAATGATTTTATAAGATTCATTAAATGCCAGTTCTGGATGTGCCAGGACAAAGCCTTTGCACATTTCGACAACGATGTTTTCAGCACCGTTCATGAGTTTCTTCATTGGAACACCAATAGTCATTGATTTGGGAGATAAATTTATTGGTCTATTATTCATGAAAGTGATGATTTTTGCAGACTTAAAAATGTAATAACGAACAATTTTGGAATGATGGGTTAGAAAAGGGGCGTATATTTGATAAATTAAATCCCTCCCAACCTCCCTTTGAAAAAGGGAGGAGCTGTCACGTAATTTATTTACATGGCGTCCCCCTCTTTGGAACAGAGGGGTTAAGGGAGATTCTAAAAAAAGAGAATAAAAATGAAACCTTACAATAAAAACTTAAAACAAGCCTCGCGTGACTTACGTAACAACCTGACCGATGCTGAAAAATTATTATGGTCACGACTTCGGAATAAGCAAATTTTAGGTTTGCAGTTTTATAGACAGAAACCAATTTTAAATTACATAGTGGACTTTTATTGCCCAGCAGCGAATTTGGTCATTGAATGTGATGGTAGTCAGCATTTTACAGATGGTGGTTTAGAGGCAGATCGGGTTCGTGATAAAGCCTTGGCTCAGCTAGGTTTAAAAGTATTGAGATTTGATAATAGGCAGGTGATGGGGCAGATTGATGATGTGGCAAATGTAATTTATAAATATTGTTTGAATGAACTTCCTAAAGAATCTCCCTAAATCCCCCTTTTATAAAGGGGGACTTCACGCGAATTTGATGGCGGTTATGGAATCACGTAGTTCCTCCCTTTTTCAAAGGGAGGTTAGGAGGGATTAAAAACTACTTTCATATATCTTTCTTGCTTCAGCGGCTTTATCTAATTTTCTATGAATTAATGATACTGTTGATAGAATATCTAAGGCATCTTGTTCATCAATATTCCATGTGATTTTGGGAGCATGAGCAGTCGTATTTCGAAAAGTTCCAAAGACACCTTTAAGTAAATTCATGAAACCCTTCTGCTCGCTCTCCTCACTTTCAGTGGTAAGTTTATTTAATGCTAAATAAGGGATTTTACCTTTATAAGAAAAGGCTTGATCAACAAGTTCTGCACCATCAGTAGTTAAATTTGTTTTAATTCTAATTTTTTCAGCAATACTTTTAGTAGCTTCAAAAACCGCATGAAAATAATTATCTACGAGTAGTTCTGCTCTACAGAAGGCTAAGACATCAGGATGTATTTTTCTATCTAATAAAGTTTTTCTTAAATTTTGTGCTCGTGCTTCAGCTTCATCAAAAGTTTGAACTTTGTCTGCTTGCTTGAGTTCGCCACTTTCAGTGAGTTCAAAACCTTCAAATGACAAAATATAATTCAATTCAGTTCGTATATTTTCAAACCATTCTTTTCTATGGATATGCCGTGAAGGACGCATAACATACTTAATAAAAGCTAAGACATTATTGGAGCAGCGATCTTCAGTTTGTTTTGAGTATAGAGCATCATATAAGCGTTTCCATTTTGTTGAATTTAATTGAAGATCTTTGATATTACATTCAGCCAGATACTTGGTAATTTCTGTTCCTGAAAGCCCATTATTAGTTTCACCTAAAGTTTTACAGATGCTTTCTAAGCTTCCAAGATCTAAACTTTTTATTATTGCCATTTGTCAATCTTAAATTTTTCATGGATTTAAGCATTCTAAATATTCATTTTATTTATAGCAATTTAATCCCTCCCAACCTCCCTTTAAAAAAGGGAGGAGCTGTCATGTAATAAATTTGATACGTGAAATCCCCCTCTTTGAAAAAGAGGGGTTAGGGGAGATTAAAAACAAAAAAATCCCCTCACTCGAGGGGATTTTTTATATTCGATAAGAATGGATTCTTCTCCCTTTATCAAAGGGGGATCGAGGGGGGATTAAACCACTGAATCATCCAGATTTGGCGCTAACCAGCGTTTCGCTTCATCCAGTGTCCAGCCTTTACGCTTCGCATAATCTTCCAGCTGATCGGCAGAAATTTTGCCCACGTTAAAGTATTCAGTTTCAGGGTTTGCATAGTAGAAACCGCTCACTGATGAAGGTGGCCACATTGCAAAGCTAGAAGTCAGGTAAGTACCCATCTTCTCAGTCGTACCTAACCAGTCAAACAATGGCGCTTTTTCAGAATGTTCAGGACAAGCAGGGTAGCCCGGCGCAGGACGGATGCCGACATACTTTTCTTTGATCAATTCATCATTGTCCAGAGTTTCGTCAGTCTGATAGCCCCAGAACTCTTTACGGATCCGCTGGTGCAGATGCTCTGCAAAGGCTTCCGCAAAACGGTCACCCAAGGCTTGAACCATAATCGCATTATAGTCATCACCTTTGGCTTTATATTCCTGAGATAACTCTTCCGCACCGAAGATCGAAACAGTAAAGCCACCCAGATAATCCTGAGCTACATCTTTAGGCGCAATAAAATCAGCCAATGAGTAGTTCGCTTTACCAGTGACTTTGTCAGACTGCTGACGTAGGTGCTCGAAGGTATGCGTTACGTTACCAGCTTCATCCGTCACAGCAACCGTATCTGAACCGGTACGATTTGCAGGGTAGATGCTGAACGTTGCACGTGCATCGAAACGTTTATTGTCGATAATGTCTTTCAACATTGCTTGTGCTTGTGCATACAGATCACGTGCTGCTTCACCAACGACTTCATCTTCAAGGATTTTCGGGAATTTACCCGCAAGGCTCCAAGAGATAAAGAACGGTGTCCAGTCAAAGTATTCCACTAAGGTTTCTAAAGGATAGTTGGTGAAAGTCTGTGAACCGATGAAGTTTGGTTTAAATGGCGCATTCTTGTCGAAGTCGATTTTGAAACCATTTTCAACCGATTCAGCATAAGACAGTTTCGCTGCTTTCGGCTGTTTGTTGGCAAGACGGGTACGGATTTTTTCATAATCCGCTGCATAGTCTGCTGCCAGTTTTGGCTTCATCTCGGCAGAAAGCAATTGAGTCGCTACACCTACAGCACGAGAGGCATCAGCTGTGTAGTACACGCCATCATTCTGGTATTGAGGGGCAATCTTCACAGCCGTATGTGCCTTAGAAGTCGTCGCACCACCAATCATCAATGGAATGTTAAAGCCTTTACGCTGCATTTCTTTGGCAACGAATACCATTTCATCCAGAGAAGGGGTGATCAGACCAGACAAACCGATGATGTCAACTTTCTCATCAATCGCAGTTTGCAGAATCTTTTCACATGGCACCATGACACCAAGATCGACCACGTCATAACCGTTACAGCCCAGTACCACACCAACGATATTCTTACCGATGTCATGTACGTCGCCTTTTACGGTGGCCATCAGGATTTTACCTTTGGCTTCACCTTGGGTTTTTTCCGCTTCAATGTACGGGTTCAACCAGGCCACGGCCTGTTTCATCACACGTGCAGATTTCACCACCTGTGGCAGGAACATTTTACCGGCACCGAACAAGTCACCGACCACATTCATACCGGCCATCAATGGACCTTCGATTACGTCGAGTGGACGAACGGCTTTCAGGCGAGCTTCTTCAGTATCCTGATCGATATAAGTGGTGATACCTTTAACCAGCGCATATTCAAGACGCTTTTCAACCGGGTCATTACGCCATTCCAGGTTTTCTTCAGCTTTTTGCGCGCCGCCTTGACCACGATATTTCTCAGCAATTTCAAGCAATTTTTCAGTTGCTTCGTTGCCACTTTCACCCTGGTTACGGTTCAGAATCACATCTTCAACCGCATCTTTCAGCTCTTTGTCGATGTCATCATAAATCGCCAATTGACCGGCATTCACGATACCCATGGTTAAACCTTGCTGGATACCGTAGTACAGGAATACCGCATGGATCGCTTCACGCACCGGTTCATTGCCACGGAATGAGAAGGATACGTTCGAGATACCACCAGAGATCATCGCATTTGGCAGGTTCTGTTTAATCCAGCCAGTAGCTTCAATGAAATCTACAGCATAGTTGTTGTGTTCTTCGATACCGGTTGCTACCGCGAACACGTTCGGGTCAAAGATGATGTCTTCAGACGGGAAGCCTACTTCATTCACCAACACGTCATAAGAACGCTTACAAATTTGTTTTTTACGTTCAGCAGTATCGGCCTGACCATTCTCATCGAATGCCATCACAATCACCGCTGCACCGTACTGACGGCAGAGGCGGGCACGTTCTACAAACTCGTCATAACCTTCTTTGAGGGAAATCGAGTTAACAACCGCTTTACCTTGGACGCATTTCAGACCAGCTTCAATGATTTCCCATTTTGATGAGTCAATCATGATTGGCACGCGTGAAATATCAGGTTCAGATGCCACCAGATTCAGGAAGTGCACCATCGCGCCTTCCGAATCAAGCATGCCTTCATCCATGTTAATGTCGATGATCTGTGCACCGGCTTCAACCTGTTGACGGGCAACATCTAGCGCTTCGGCGAAGTTTTCTTCTTTGATCAGACGCAGGAATTTTTTCGAACCGGTAACGTTAGTACGTTCACCGACGTTCACGAACAATGAATCTTTGGTAATGTTAAATGGTTCCAAACCACTTAAACGACATGCAGGCTCAATTTCTGGCACTTGACGTGGGGCAATACCTTCAACTGCTTGAGCAATGGCACGGATGTGATCAGGCGTCGTACCACAACAACCACCAGTAATATTGATCAGACCACTTTCTGCAAATTCTTTAATGAATGCTGCGGTCTCTTCCGGAGTTTCATCATAACCACCGAAGGCATTTGGTAAGCCTGCGTTAGGATGGGCGGACACAAAAGTATCAGCCACGTCAGATACAGTTTTTACGTGTGGGCGCATGGCATCTGCACCTAGGGCACAGTTAAAACCAATCGAAATTGGTTCTGCATGACGCATTGAGTTCCAGAACGCTTCTGCAGTTTGACCAGTCAGGGTACGACCAGACGCATCGGTAATCGTACCAGAAATCATAATTGGCAATTCAGTGCCTAGTTCTTTAAATACTTCCTTCACTGCAAAGATCGCAGCTTTGGCGTTTAAAGTATCGAATACGGTTTCGATCAGGATGATATCGACACCGCCTTCAATCAAGGCCTTGGTTGATTCGATGTAATTCACTTTCAATTCGTCAAAAGTGATATTACGGAAGGCAGGGTCATTTACATTTGGTGAAATCGACGTAGTACGTGATGTCGGACCAATTACACCTGCCACAAAACGTGGTTTTTCAGGCGTTGAATATTTTGCACAGGCTTCTTTAGCCAGACGTGCTGCTTCACGGTTGATTTCCGGAACCAGATCTTCCATGTGATAATCAGACATTGAAACACGGGTGCCGTTAAAGGTATTGGTTTCAATAATATCGGCACCAGCTTCAAGATAAGCTTCGTGAATGCCTTGAATAATCTGTGGCTGAGTCAGCACAAGTAAGTCGTTATTGCCTTTAAGGTCGTATGCCCAATCAGCAAAACGCTCACCACGATAATCGGCTTCTTCCAATTTATGGCGTTGGATCATGGTACCCATCGCACCATCGATAATTAAAATTCTCTTGGCAAGAAGTTCTTTTAGGGTGGCAAGTGTGGACATTCAAACTTTCTCAGTAAGCATCAAAAACGGCAATAATCTTAACAGATTAGTGCGCAGTTTTCTGTAACGCTTATACAGAATGCTGGATATGCTTGATATGAAAATTTGATAAAGAAACTCAAGCCGGTATAGAAAGCTGAAAACAGATGGAAATCTGGAAATTAAAGTTCTTGATAAAAGCGTGCGACTGGAAAATAAAATGTAAGCAGCTTTCATCAGAGTGTCATATAACAAAGCTAATCTTTAATCAAATATGACAGGCTCGGAAATATGACAGCCGGGTAGGAATGACCAGATATATTGCAAAACATGAATAAAGCCGGGCGATTCAAGCGTTTTATTTTTAATAAATAATTGATTATATTTGTATATTTTTAAAATTTAGAGCATGTGGTTACAGGATAAACGGCAACGAGAAAGTCTAAAAAACTGGTTTATATGACAGCACTTTGTCATATAATTGTCACAATTTAACTGAACAATATGGGGATTCTTGAATCCTCTATTCCTGCTTGCATGAATTCTAATCAAACTCCCTTAGGTTCAGCACAACAGTCGCCTTCTGATAAGCCGGCCAATGTTCATGTGCCAACACCGAAATTTTTTATGCCGGTGTTTCTGACTCTAATTATCTCCACGCTGATCTATATCGGCTTCCAATTGACTTCAGATTTAGCTCATGTCCCACCGATCGGTCTGTATTCAATGATTCTTTTAGGCACGGCGTTATTCATTGCGCTGGGCTTTGAATTCGTCAACGGTTTCCACGACACGGCCAATGCGGTTGCGACCGTGATTTATACCAATGCATTGTCTGCACCGGTTGCAGTCATGTGGGCAGGTTTTTGTAATTTCCTCGGGGTAATGGTGGCCAGTGGTGCTGTTGCATACGGAATCATTGCATTATTGCCTGTCGAGCTGATTATGAATGTCGGCACAGGTGCCGGTTTCGCTATGGTCTTTGCCATGCTGATCGCTGCGATTCTCTGGAATCTGGGTACCTGGTTCCTTGGTATTCCCGCTTCAAGTTCACATACCCTGATCGGTTCGATTCTGGGGGTAGGTATCATGAACTACCTGCTGAATTCTGGTGGTGGTGCTTCTGGTGTGGATATGGAACAGGTGCTGAAAGTTGGTAAAGCATTGCTGTTTTCACCTCTGATCGGTTTTGCTTTTGCTGGGGTACTATTTCTGCTGGTGAAAAAGATCTTCAGAAAGCAGCTTGAACTGTTTAAGTCACCTGAAGGCAACAAGCCACCACCACCGCTGATTCGTGCCATTCTGATCTTTACCTGTACTGGTGTAAGCTTCGCGCATGGTTCAAACGATGGTCAAAAAGGTATGGGCCTGATCATGCTGATCCTGATCGGCTGTGTACCTTTGGCATATTCATTAAACAAAAATCTGGATGCAGCTCATATCCAGTCTTTTGGCCAGTTGTCTGCGCAAACGGCTGATGCGATTTATCCGCAGCATGAAGATATTCCGGACGAAAAAGCACGTGCCATCATTACCACATACATTCAAACCAAAGAATTGAATGCTGAGGTTATTCCTGCACTGGCAAGTCTGACCGATCATTTGGGTGATAAAGTTGGTAGCTACAGCAACATCAAGGATGTTCCAGAAGCACAAGTTTCAGAATTCCGTAATGACATGTACCTGAGCACCACAGCGTTTAAACGTCTGGATAAAGCACAAGCTTTACCGGCAATGAGCGAGGTTCAGGAACAAACCGTTGATGAGTATCGCGACAATCTGGATTCATTCCTGCAATACATTCCGACCTGGGTAAAAGTGGCAACAGCTTTGGCACTTGGTCTGGGAACGATGGTCGGCTGGAAACGAATTGTCGTGACTGTGGGTGAGCGGATCGGTAAAGAACATATGACTTATGGTCAGGGCATGTCTGCTGAATTGGTAGCGATGTCGACCATTGCCGCTGCGGATGGTTTCGGTATGCCAGTCTCTACGACTCACGTTCTAAACTCTGCAGTTGCAGGTACCATGGTGGCGAACAAGTCTGGCCTAAACTTTAAGATGGTGAAATCGATCCTATCGGCTTGGGTGTTTACACTACCTGCAACGATCTGTTTATCTGGTGGTTTGTACTGGATTCTTCTGAAAGTTTTCTAAGAAGATTCGATGTAAAAAACGCTGCTGATGCAGCGTTTTTTTATGGGTGCTAGAAAAGTTTTAGCCTTAAGAAATAGCGATTTTCTTTCTGAAAATAAGAGACTTTTTATTATCTCATGGCTTTTAGAAATATAAGGGATGATGCTCCCTCTCCCTATGGGATGAGTAGCATTGCTGCGCAAGGGGGGGAGGGTAATCAGAAGGCTAAAAGTATTTTCAATAGAAGGATTAATAGCTAATTTCAACTAAATGTAAAAAATGAGTATTTCTTAGTCTTACTTTTGAAAGATGAGAAGTGCACTTCGCAAGGTAACAAAAATCTTTTGTTAGGCTGATGATATGTCCCTATATCACAGCCTAACGGCGACATCCATGTCGCCTGACCAATAAAATTGATTTCATCTTTATTTCAGAAAAAATTACTTCTTCAACTTACCCAACAATCCTTTCGGCAGTTTATCCATTGCAAAACCATATAACGCAGCAAAAGGCAGAGCAGTACGTGCCAGATAAGCCACACGCCATAAACCGCCATGATTCGCGCCAGACATCATTAACTCAAGTGGATGATTAAGTTGTACATCAGGATTGGCCACAGATTCTGGATTACGCAGGTCGTGAATCCAGAGCGCAGCCATAATCGCATTGGTGGTTTCAGGGGAAAACGCTTCCACATCAAACAGGCTGGCACCATTAAAGGCAGCTTTCAGCAGTGGATTTTTGGTCACTGAATAAGTCGTTGTTGAAGGAGCGATATTGATGCTCACTTGCTGCCCGTTGGCACGAGCCAATGTTGCACGCCATTGCTGGATGCGTTTAGCCAGTGCATAGTTTGGACCTTGCTCAACGACCAGACAGTCGCAAACACCATAGGACTTGTCGCCAACCTTAAACAGATCCTGCTCATTCTTCTGGAAAAAATGCTTGCGTGAAATCAGTGAAATGCCTTTGGTTAACGTACTTTCCAGTTTTGACAGCTGTTGGTATTTGCTTTGTGAAGCCTGAACCACTTCTTCAGGAACTGCGTACACATCCGTTGGCGTGCACATATACATCAGGCTAGTATTGGCTTTCTGCTCACTGACATATTTCATAATGGCATCCATCGCCATGGAAACACGTACGTGCTTTTCACCATCCAGATAAGCAATCGCCGCGAGATCCAGATCCTGCTTGAACTGAATCAGCCATTGGACAATTTCAGGAATCTGGGTGAGCAGGTTAGCCCCCAGTTTTTCTTTTAAAACTTCTAGGGACGTATCAGCAGGAAGCGCTTCAGCTGATGGTGCATATAAATTGGCGTTGCCTTGACTCACTGTATCTAGAATTTTGCCCCAGACACGCGTATTTGGCAGATCGATCGCGACGATATTGGCTTTCCATTTCGACAACCAAGTCAGTGGACCTGCTTCAGAAGCGGCTCCAAATAGAACAGTGGTACGATCGGATAGGTCAAACCATTCCGGATGGGCAATACATTCACGCAAGGCATTGACATGACTCGGTTCGACGATACCACGATCTTCCCAAGATTGAATCTGATCTAGTAGTTCTTGTCCTTGCAGTTTTTTGCCATGATAAGGCACATACCATTCTGGGGCTTTTTCAGACTGGCCTTTCAGCTGGAAGGTATTCAGGTTCTGCGCAGGCAAGGACATCACATCTTTCAGTAGATGCTTCTGACCATCACGATAAAACTCAAAACTGGCATGTGCAGTTTCTAGACCTTGCTTGGCAATACTTAGTGCTGCACCTGCGGAGCGTAATCCATCTTCAACCAGATGTTTAAAGTGTACTGGATATTGCTTACGCCAGTTCTTTTCCTGTTGTGCTGCAGTAGCATGTACAGGATCGACTGCGCCTAAGGCTTCAGAAATAATGTTACGGCCGATTTTCGATGTGCTTGGTTTTTGTTGTGAAGCAGAAATGGGAAATTGAAGACCGTCTAGGGAAGTGGACATGCAAAATATCTCGCAACTTACAGCAATTAATATACAGATGTATACATTATCGCTGCTAAGTTGCTTCCTGGGTTGGCATTAAATTCCAGTCTTGGGTCTTAATTTATTACGAGATGTTTCAAATAAAAAGGAAGCTTGAAGCTTCATTTTTATTAACGGGTTAAAAATTAATTCGCTGTGCTTTTGATCAGTTCTTCCAGCATGAAAGCGGTATTGTCCAAACCCGCACCAGTGATGTACCAGGCATCAGCATTCACATAGATCACTTTTTTCTCTGCCAAGGCTTTGGCATTTTTTAGGGCAGGGTGTTTTTGAATATTATCCTGAGCGGTGTATTTCTGGGTATTCACCGCACCACGATCCAGTACGATGATGTAATCTGGATTCTTCTCAACGGCTGCTGTAATACGCTGAACATTTTTCTCAGCTGCTTTCAATGCTTCTGGAGAGCCGACTTCTGGACGGGGTGCATCAGACTGTTCAGATGGATCCAATACCGGTTTAAAACCTGCTAATTCATAAACAAAGCCAAAACGGTCATTTTCTGCATGTGGCATAAAATTTTCACCGACTGCAAACAGCATCAGTGCAGTTTTGCCTTCAGTCTGCTTTTTCAGTTGTTGCTGCAGCGTTGCGATTTTACCGAGCTTTTCAGTAGCAATTTTCTCTTTACCAAATGCACGAGCCAAGACATGGGCACGTTCCGTCAGATTGGCAATATATTGGCTAGTATCTGGAGAAAGATCTAAAGTCGGAGCAATACCTTTAACAGCCTCTGCTTTGGAAGCCGATCGACCACCGACAATAATCAGATCAGGTTTCGCAGCTTTTAATACATTGAGATCTGGTTCGAACAAGGATCCAGCTTTGGTAAATTTGTCCTGCTGATACTTGCTTAAAACACCTGCGAAACTTGCAGAAGGTACCAGTTGTGCTTCGAGTCCCAATGCATTCAAGGTATCCAATGCAGACAGGTCATACACTGCGATCTTTTTTGGCGCTTTTTTAAGTTGAATATTTTGGTTTTTATAGTCGAAAGTGACCTGTGCAGAAACTGTAAAGGAAGTTGTCAGTCCTAATATTGTGGCAAGTGCTAAAGTCTTAAATTTCATGTTTATTCCTCTAAATTCGCGACAAGATTAGCATAATTTTTGGAAATGAAAATCATTTTCATATGTGAATTATTAAAAAAAGGGATAATTGCTATCCCTTAATCACTCAAAACTTTAGAAAGGGATTTGGGTTAGTTTATTCAGGAAATGCGGAATAAGTCGTGGTTCTAGAATAATCGTCATCACCACACCATACGCTGCACCCCAAAGATGGGCACTGTGATTGATATTGCTGTTGCCGCGCTTGCCAGACCAGATACTATAGGCCACATATAAAACAGCAAAAATAATCGCAGGTACGGGAATAAAGAACACGAAAATCAGTTTCCATGGTTCAAACAGAATGTAAGCGAACAGAACCGCGGATACTGCACCGGAAGCACCTAAGCTGGCCCAGCGTGGATTATTTTTATTTTGCAGATAACTTGGCAGAATCGCAGCAATCAGACCACCCAGATAAAACAATACAAAGCCCAGATCGTACAGGTACTGGCGGTAAAAGCTCTCAATAATGCTGCCAAAGAAAAACAGCGTGATCATATTGAACAGTAGATGGGTACCATCGGCATGAATAAAACCATGCGCAATAAAGCGGTCATATTGACCACGTTGAATGGCAGGCGGCCAGAAGATCAGGCGGTTCATCACCTGTTCTTTGGAAAAGGCAATAAAAGAAACAATACAGGTGATCAGAATAATAGTGACAGTATGATTAAAAGGTAAATCAAGCATATAAGTAATTCTGGTTCTATCTATTTGACAATGATCATGCCATTAAAACAAATCTAAAGTGCGACTTTTATAATAAATCCGACAATTTTGGTTGAATTTTTATAATTACCCCGCATCTTCAGTTAAAATAGCAGCTTCAGCTTGAGGAAATTATTGTTATGTCGACTGAGAACAGCAACACTCCGGTTGCAGAAGAAATTCCAAATCTTTTGATTACACCGACAGCACAAGAGTATTTAAAGGATCTATTGGACAAACAGAATACACCAGGTATTGGCGTACGTGTGTTTGTAGAAAATCCGGGTACACCGCGCGCTGAATGTTGCATGGCTTATAGTGCACCTGATGAGGTTGTACCTACAGACTATAAGCAGGAATATCCAGATTTTCCGGCCTATATTGACTCTCCGTCAATTCCATACTTGCTAGATGCAGTTATTGACTACAATAAAGACCGTTTTGGTGGTCAGCTGACTTTCCGTGCACCAAACTCTAAAGTGCCACGTGTCGGTCCTGATGCCTCTGTAGAAGAACGTATTACCTATGTGCTTCAGTCAGAAATTAACCCGGGTCTTGCAGGTCATGGTGGTAACTGTGCACTGGTCGAAGTGGTTGAAGATCCTGAGCATGGCTTAACTGCGGTTCTTAAATTTGGTGGTGGTTGCCAGGGTTGTTCAGCAATTGATGTGACTTTAAAACAAGGCGTTGAAACGACCTTGAAACAGCACATTCCTGAGTTGGCACGTGTCGTTGACCAGACTGACCATACCCAAGCTGAAGGTGCTTATTTCAAATAAGTCTCTAATAAAATTTAGCTTGTAAGAAATACCTCGAATGATCGGGGTATTTTTTTATTCAAATTTAATAATGATAATAATTATCAATACTAATTGTATTTATAGTTACATTTGATACAATGCGTGACAATTTCAACATGATTTCTTCATCAAAATGACTTTGGGGCGTATAAAGCATGACTAAGCCATTCATAAAATCGACTATAGCTTTTGCTGTACTTTCAACATTGGCTGCTTCAGTACAAGCACAAAATAAATCAGTTGAAGAGCAACAACCAGTCGCGCAGTCTGAAGCTACAAAACTGCAGACTATTGTTGTAACGGCAAGTGGTTCTGAAGTAAATGTAAAAGATGCTCCTGCTTCTATTACAGTCATCACCGCAGAAGAAATTGCCAAGCAACCAGTAAAAAGTATTTCTGAGCTTCTGGCAAAAGTACCTGGTGTATCAGGTGGTATGGGTCTAAATGGTGAAGGTGCGAAAATTAAACTTCGTGGTTTACCTTCTGAATACTCTTTGATTTTGGTTGATGGACGCCGTATTGGTAATTCATCACGTACAGCGTATCGTACAGACTTACAACGCCAGGATTTAAACTGGATTAATCCAGAGAATATTGAGCGAATTGAAGTTGTAAAAGGCCCAATGTCGTCTTTATATGGTTCAGATGCGATGGGCGGTGTAATTAATATTATTACCAAAAAGACAGCTCAAGAATGGGGTGGCTCAGCGACTATCAATTTAGAAAAACCTGCAGATAGTACAGAAGGCGATACTCTTCAAATATCAGCAACTGCGAGTGGTGCAATCACAGATACAGTGAGTGCTCGTATTACAGCAGGTCGTACTGAACGTGAAGCTGACCAGAATGTTAAAGATCTTGAAAGTTCAACAACTGGTATGCGTAATGATACGGTTGAAGGAAGTCTTGTTTACCGCCCAACAGATAATCATCAGTTTGAGCTTTTTGGTAGTTATGGTAGTCAAACCAATACGAATCCGACCTATGCACCAAATGTTTCTGATGGGGAATTCTGGTTAGGTTCAGCTGGTGATAAAAATGAAACAGAATCTCAACGTCTTGGTCTGGCTTGGGATGGAATATATTCTTGGGGAAGTTCAAATCTAAGTGTTTATCAAAATAAATATGATCGCAGTACTACAACAGAAGTTGATGGGGTATTTAGCCCAACTGTTCAAAAGACAGAATTAACCGTTGTTGATGCTAAAGTGAATTTACCGTTTGATTTTGTTGTGCCGCATAAATTAACTGTAGGTGGTCAATTCCGTTCTGAAGAATTAACTAATGATCGTACTTTAGGTATTGATTCAAATGGTGCACCTTCGATTGATGGTAATGATTACACAGGTGATTCAACAGTAGCGGCTGATGTTTGGGCGCTATTCTTTGAAGATATTTTAAGTATTACACCTAATTTCGATGTGACAATTGGTGGTCGTCTGGATAAAGATGAACGCTATGATGCGAACTTCAGCCCACGTGTATACGGTGTATATCATTTCAATGACGCATTAACATTCAAAGGCGGCGTTTCTACGGCTTTCCGTGCTCCTGATCTTGTTCAAACTGCGCCAGGTTTCAGTACAGGTTCACGTGGTAAAGGTTGTACTTCTCAATTTGGAACATATGATCCTGTAACTAATCCTACCGGTTTCCAAAGTAGCTATGATGCAAATACTAATCCGTTTGTAAACTGCTATAATACTGGTAATCCTAATCTGGAAGCAGAAGAATCAACAAACTATGAATTAGGCTTCCAATATGATGACGAAAAATATTCAGGTGGTTTAACTTATTTCCATACCGATTTTGATAACAAACTGGTGAACATGCCTGTTAAGCATATTCCTGCTGAACAAATTAATGACCCGCGTTATCCGAAAGGCGTATGGTATATCGCACCTGATAATGCTGAAAAAGCTCGTATTCGTGGCCTAGAAGGCACCTTTGCAGTTAATCTGACTGATTATGCACGCTGGTCAACAAATGCAACTTATTTCTTTGAATCTAAAAATCTAGATACTGGTGCGGCATTAATCAGTACACCTGAGCTGTCAGTTCATTCAGCACTAGATTTACAAGCTTCTGATGCACTCGCTTTGCAAATGAACCTGCAATATATTGGTAAGCAATATACAACAGAAACAACAGATGCAAATGCGTGGGCAAAAGCCTATACCTTATATGGTGTGAATGCGAACTACACTTTGAATGATAATGTCACTGTGCGTGCTGGTATATCAAATTTATTTGATGAATCCATGGAAACTACCGATAGTTCTGAAGATTATTATTCAATTCAAGGTCGTACTTATTTCGTTGGTTTAACGACACGATTCTAATTTTATAAGTAAAAAAAGCCGCTTTGAAGCGGCTTTTTTTAGTCTTCAATCTTTAAAATTTTTAAGGTATTTTCAGCATAATAGAATTTTTCCAGATAGGCACGGGCACGTTCACGCAAATAGCCCTGATGAATCATCTGCTGAATAATCGGTGTCAGCAATTCATTCAGTTCAGTCTGGATCAGCGATTCATCAATATTCAGATCTCGTAATAATTGATCAAAAGTATGTTCCTGATTGCGTACATACCAGGTATAAATCCCGTCATGCAGTTGCTGCTGCATATATTCCGTCTGGCGCATATGATCCCAGATCTCGTGCCCTAAACTCACCGTCTGGTTCAGATCCTGGGTTTCAATATAGTTTTTAAGCACGGACAGTGGCATGTCTTTGATCTTATGCCAGAGATTGGCCTGAAAATGGTACAGCTTGTCATCATCAAAGTGCTGGTTCAGCACATGCTCACTCATCTGGCTGAGTTTTAAAATATTTTTTTGCAGATAACGGGCAACTGTATTGTCCAGACTGGTATCCGTAACATTTTCCAGAACAGATTTTCCCATTTTCATAAAACGGGAAACGCCCGGTACACTCTTGGCAATCACAGAATTATCCAGATAATCCTGAATCGAATGCTGGATCAGTTGCGTAATCATCGCTGAAAAAGCAGGGTTATTCACCACCGCTTTGATCAGGCGCTGACGGTGACCACTTTTGCTGGCCACATATTGTGCAATTTTATCAATGGTCAGTACCGGAATGACATCTGCAATTTTGGTTGTATCATTGGCTGGATGAACCAATGCGAACCGGATATGTTCGGCAATCTGCTCAATCAGAAAAGAACTGGCAGCAGTATCCAGAATCTGCTTTTGTAGTAGCTGATTGATCAGTTCACAGCTCCACAAATCTTTAAGCGTCTGCTTGCGCAACCAGAGATAAAACTCATGAAACTCGCTTTGAATGGTTTCAGATTGAGAAAATACCTGATCAAGAAAATCAAGTTGAGCATCAATCAACTGCTCAATCATCGGGTGTTTCTGCATAACTTCTCTGAAACTTAATTGAAAGGAATGAGTTTATCAGCTAGTGGATTTTTTAGGGTCTGTGTCTTGGCCAGGAAAGGTAAATAATGTTGGGCAACCTGTTTTTCTGCTTCCAGAATCGGCATATGACCGACATTATTTAAAATTACCGGAGTTTCGGCACGTTTCAGCAGTGAATAGAGCTCTTTCACCACTTCGACATTAATAATTCGATCCTGTTTTCCCCATAGAATCAAGGTAGGTGCTTCCACTGTACGAGTCAGACGGGCAAATGTATCAGGAGTATACAGCCGGTTAAGCATCACCACCTGATCAATCGATTTGCTGGTTTGCTCAGAACGGGCAATCAGCAATTTTTCTTGTGCATGTCTTAACTGGTAAGGCAACGCTGGTGGATTCTGCATCAGCTGTTTGGAGACATCTTCCAGATCGCCCGGTTTACTGACAATCAGGTCTTTGAGTGCATGCGGGTCTTTGGTATAAGGCGTATTGCCCATTTTATAGATGCCGGCACTATTCACCAAAAACAGGCTTTGGGTATCAAAAGGGTATTGGGATGCATAAACTGTCGCAATTGAACCGCCTAGAGAATGGCCAGCGACATGCAGATTTTTTTCAATCTTCAGAGTTTCGACAAAGGTACGTAATTGCGAAGTGACATTGGGTACAGACAAGTCAAAATCTGCTGGAATCCGGGTATCGCCATTGCTCGGCAAATCTGGAATGATGACATGATAATACGGGGTCAAAAACTGGGCGACGCGGTTCCAGTTGTCGCGTGTGCCTGCCAGACCATGAATCAGGATAATCGAGGGTTTGTTTTTTGCCCCGCCTTCACTATAACTCCAGGTCACCTCACCAACTTTTAAGGTTTTAGATTGTAGACCCGCCTGAATGCGTTGCTGGCTCAGATAAAGCTGTAAAACTTCGGCAGACTTGGCTTTCGGCGGCGTAAACAGATATTGGCTATGGCTCAGGCTAGATAGGCTAAGACCCAGAGCGACTAAAGTGGAATAGATAATTTTTGAGCGCAATTTTATTATTTTCTTCATTAGCACTGTCCCCTGAAAAAACTGAGCAAAAACGCTCAAAATACTTCCGTGTTATCGATTTGCAATTTATAGATGAATCAAATCGTAATCTTTCACTTATTTTAAAGCATTCCTTAATATTGTACATCTGTTAATTATTAGCTGAAGCAGAAAAACTGCTCTAAAAATGTGATGAACTTCACAGAAAATTTCCCAGAACAAGAAATCATCAAAGCGCTAAAAATTTTACAGCTAATTTTTTTGCAAGTGACATTCAAAAAATCTAGCAGTAAGATATTCCCACTAAAAACATCGATGGTAAAAAAGAATGCTCACAGCTCAGGAAGCTATAGATCGTCTTAAAAAGGGTAACCAGCGCTTTGTCAATGGTGAAACGCAGCATTTAAAATTATTATCGCATCAGCAACGTGCTGAAATGGCAGAAAGTCAGGAACCATTTGCTATTGTTTTAGGATGTTCAGATTCACGTGTACCCGCAGAAATGGTTTTTGACCAAGGGTTAGGTGATCTGTTTGTCATTCGGGTAGCAGGTAATATTGTTGCACCGTCTCAAGTCGGCAGTGTCGAATTCGCAGCAGAAAGTTTTGGCTGTCCGATTGTAATTGTCTTGGGGCATACGCATTGTGGCGCTATTCATTCAACAATTGAAGCATTAACCAATCCGGCAACACCGCCATCTGCAAATCTGATGTCCATTGTGAACCGTGTACGTCCATCAGTTGAAATTCTAATGCAGACTGAACTGAAAGATGACCTGAATAAACTGTCTAAACATGCAGTCCGTTCCAATGTATTTGCTTCAGTAAACCAGTTACGTCATGGTTCTGCAGTTCTGGAAAGCCTGATTGCTAAAGGTAAGCTACAGGTGATTGGTGCAGAATATTCACTTGAAACCGGTGAAGTAACTTTCTTTGACTTCTAAGAAAATTTTAAGATTTGATTTAGTTAAAGGTGCCTTAGAGGGCGCCTTTAATATAAGGATAAGCATTATTTAATAAAATAGTCTGGGCTTTGGCATTAGGGTGGATCTGATCCTGTTGCATCAGACTTTTATTGCCAGCGACACCTTGCATAAAGAAGGGTAGTAGTTTGACCTTATACTGTTGACTGACCACCTTATAGTTATTTTCAAAAGCCTTACTATATGCCTGGCCATAATTTGGCGGCATTTTCATTCCAAAAACAACCACATTCGCTTTGGCTTTCTGGCTTTGTTGTACCAGAGCAGCTAAATTTTTTTGAATCATTTGGGGTGGCTGTCCACGCAGGCCATCATTCCCACCAAGCTCAATCACCACAATATCTGGACGGTGCGTCTGTAGCAGTTTCGGCAGCCTTGCCAAGGCACCACTGGTGGTTTCACCGCTCACACTTGCATTGACCACTTTATGCTGTTTCGGATAGTGTTGGTCCAAACGCTTTTGTAATAAATGTACCCAACCTTGCTGTGGTTGCATGCCATAACCAGCACTTATACTGTCACCCACAATCATAATGGTCTTTGCCGACAGACTAAAAGGAATCAGGCACAGTCCAAAGAATACCAGGCAAGGCAATACACGATTTTTCTGATTTAGATCTTTCATATAGGACACGTATGATTCAAAGCAGCAACGATTCGACCATCATGCCACAAGCGATTATTTCTGCCCAGAAATTGACACAAAAGATACAACTTTCACAAAAACAACTGACTATTTTTGAAGATCTTTCGCTGGAAATTTTGACTGGAGAACAGGTCGCCATTACCGGACGTTCCGGTTCAGGAAAGTCGACTTTACTGGGCATTTTGGCCACTTTGGATCAGGCCAGTTCCGGGCAGTTAACCGTTTGTGGGGAGCTGGTATCGAGCTTGAATGAAGAACAGCGTGCTTTAGTCCGGCTAAAAAATATTGGCTTTGTATTTCAGTCTTTCCAGCTTTTGCCTCATCTTACTGCGCTTGAAAATGTCATGCTGCCTTTACGTTTACAGCCAGATTTTAAGTATAGCCATGCCGAACAAAAGGCGCTGGCATTGCTACAAAAAGTCGGATTAGACCGTCAGGCTCAGCAAACACCGAAAGTGCTCTCGGGTGGGGAGCAGCAACGTGTCGCCATTGCCCGTGCACTGGTCAGTGAACCTAAAATCATTTTTGCTGATGAACCGACAGGTAATCTGGATGGGGAAACTGCTCAAGAAATCGAACAGTTGCTCTTTCAGTTAAATCGTGAATTAGGCACCACGCTGGTTCTGGTTACTCATGATCCTGATCTGGCCCGACAATGCCAGCGTCATTTTGAACTGGTCAATGGTCAGCTGATTGAACATGCGAGTGGAGGCTGATATGCAGCATCTGTTTCGTCCTTTACTCAGACAAAGTTTTAATACGACAGGGATTTATCTGCTAATCATCGCGCTGACCTTAGCCATTAGTGCCACTACGGCGCTGAAGTTTAGTAATGAACAGATTCAGAACGCCGTTGCTTTACAGGCAGCCGAAATGCTGGCTGGAGATTTGGTACTTTCTGATAATGAGCCGCTAGCTCAGGGATGGCGTGATCAGGCCAGGCAGCTCGATTTACAGCAATCTGAAGTCACATTTTTCAGTACGATGGCTTATACCAATGATCAGTTTGTCATGGTGAATGTTAAGGCCATTGATCAATCCTTTCCTTTACGAGGAGAGCTACGGGTTCAACCTGCAGCAGACAAAATCCAAGCGGGGGAAATCTGGCTGAGTTCACGGGCCATGGATCTACTCAAGGTCAAACTGGGTGATGAACTGAATATTGCCGATGCCAAATTTAAGGTTGCTGCAAAAATCGAGCAAGATTCGAATCAGGAACTCGGTTTTTCTGGCTTTTCACCGACTGTGATTATTGCTCAGTCAGAAGTGGCACGCACCAATGCGATTCAGGTCGGTAGCCGGATTGATTACCGTTTATTAATAGCGGGTAATCCAGCCGATACCCGGCAATATGAAGCTTGGTTCAAGCAGAAGATAAAATCTGAAAATGGGACTTCAGATGAAGCAGATGCTGAGGTTGAGGGACAAGAACTGGAACAGCAGGGCAGTCTACGCTTGCGTAATGCCAGCGAAGGCAATACCCGTTTAATGAAACCAATTGCCAATCTGGATACTTTTCTGCAACTGGCCAATATTCTCACCATTTTGTTATGCGGGATTGCCATTGCTTTAACCGCACAACGCTATGTACAGCAGAACCAAGATCATATTGCCCTGATGCGCTGTATTGGCGCGACTAAAAATCAGATTCTGGCCGCTTATCTGGCTTTGCTGGGTTTGGTGCTTTTAATCGCCATGCTGATTGGTAGTGTGATAGGTGTTGCATTGGGTTATGGCTTGCTGCAACTCATGCTACAGCTGATTCCAAACTTGCAGCTTGAGTTTTCTGCTACGGCGATGCTGCTGGGGCCCTTGCCAATTGCCATGCTGACCAGTGCAGTGGTGTTACTGGGCTTTGTCATGCCGAGTCTGTTTCAACTCTTAAATACTCCTCCGATTCGGGTCATTCGTCAGCAGGAAAAATCCGTCCATTCGATGTTGTGGATGTTACTGACCGGAACCTTAAGTCTGATTCTTTTCAGTATGATTTTAACGGAAAATATCGTGCTGACAGCTTGGGTGATTGGGGCCATTATTCTGCTTTGTGCTGTTCTGTATTTTACGGTCTGGAGTATTTTAAAACTGCTGCGTAATCTGAAATTCAATCTATCTGCCTATGTGCGGACACCGTATCAGACCGCTTTACAAATTACTGCTTTAGCCCTTGGACTCAGCTTGATCAGTGTGCTGGCTGTGCTACGTACCGATCTGCTCGATCGCTGGCAGCAACAGTTACCGGAAGGGACACCCAACCAGTTTGTCTATGGTCTACCGCCTTTTGACATGCCTGACTTAAAAAGTCAGTTAGAACAGAATGGCTGGAAAAGTACACCCTTGTATCCCAATATTCGCGGGCGTCTGGTGGCGAAAAATGATCATCCTTTTGCTGCTGAACTGGTCAAGCAGAGTAATACCTTAAGACGTGAACTGAATCTGACTCAGTCGGACCGTTATCCTCAGGATAATGTGATTGTTCAGGGGGAGGCAGGATTGAAACAGCCGGGTGAAGTTTCGGTCGAAGCCAATACTGCACAGGAACTCGGGATCAAACTGGGGGACAAGCTGAGCTTTAGCTTGCCTGAAGGCATACTCGAAGCCAAAGTGGTGAATCTCAGAACGGTAGAGTGGGAAAGTTTTAGTCCAAACTTCTTCTTTATCTTTGCACCGAATACTATGGATGCCAATGCTGGCAGCTATCTGGGCAGCTTCTATGTACCGGAAACAGATAAAGATAAACTGGTGAATCTGGTTCAGCGTTTTTCCAATACGGTATTCATTGATGTCAGCCTGATCCTGGAAGAAATCAAACGAATTGTGAATGTACTGGTGCAGATCATTACCATTCTGGCTGTGCTGGTCAGCGTATCCGGTTTTCTGGTACTGATGGCTTGCTTAAACTTGCTCATGGATGAACGTAAACGTGAAGTGGCTTTGCTTCGGTCTTTTGGCAGTTCCAAACAGAAGCTGAAAACCATGATGAGTCTGGAAATCGGTTTTATCGGACTATTCGCAGGTATTGTTTCATGTCTGTTTGCAGAAGTGATCAGCGCCATTGCCAGCTATAAGATGGATCTGATCATTCAGCCCCATTGGGAAATCTGGATTATCCTGCCTGTGTTTATGACTGTGTTATGTACCTTGATTGGGCGCTATCGTCTGAGTTATCTTTCCGAGATTCCACCCTTGCAAAGCCTGCGTCAGATGAATCAATAAGATTTATCTTGCAGGTTGATCCGCCAACTGCTGTTGTAGCATCTGTAAAATTTCTTGCCAGAGTGGGCGGATCGGTTCAAGCAGGGCCAGGTTATGTTGATACAGCACGACACAGGCAGCGATGCCGAGCAGCAAGGCAACCAGGCTGACCAAATGGCTACGCTGCATTTTCTGACCGAGATACCAGAGCGCTGTTAGTCCGGCCCCCATGATCATGCCGCCAATATGTGCGGCATTGTTAATTCCGCTGATCATAAAGCCCATCGCCAGGTTAAGACCCATGATCATTACCAGTGTCTTTTTATCCAGAATAAAAGGCTGACGGGGCAACATTGGCAGTAAAGATAGAACAGTCAGAGAGGCACCAAGACCCATGACTGCACCCGAAGCACCTGCACTAACACCTGGTAATAAGCCAGGATTGGCTACACCGCCTTCGATTAAGGCATAACTGTCCTGGATACTCATATATCCACTGAGTAAACTACCCATCAGACCGGCACAAATATAAAGACCTGTAAAATAGACCCGGCCAAAAATTTGTTCAGCGACACTACCAAAAATATACAGTGCCCACATATTCAACATCAGGTGAATTAAGCCAAAATGAAAAAACATGCTACTAAACAGGCGTATGGGTTCCGCTAAATACGTTAAAGGTGCATAATCTGCTCCCCAGCGAATTGCATCTGGAGAACTTGGCTGTGTGATGTCCATTCCATTCAGCACTTGCCAGCCAAACAGGCCGACATTGATACAGATCAGGAGTGCGGTCATCCACCAGAGCTGCATTTCAAGTTTGCGATGTGTTGTTGGGGGAGAATATTCAGGCATGCTATTTTTTGCTGTGATTGTATATTTCGAATAAGCTTAACACGAAAAATTGAATTTTCAGGAGTAACGCACTGACATGAAAGCCTTTCTGACCCGCGCCCTTCTCGTGATTGTCAGTGTGATTCTACTTGTTCAACTGTGGATTTTTGCAAGTTTAGCCTGGTGGCGAACCAATCCGGTGAATACCACCATGATGATGCGAATTGACTACTGGACTGAACCCTCCAAGCCCATTCAACATCAGTGGCGTCCTTATGATGAAATCAGTACCAATCTGAAACGGGCAGTTGTTACGGCAGAAGATGGAAAATTCATGCACCATCATGGCTTTGACTGGGATGGTATTCAGACTGCACTCAGCCGTAACAAGAATGAAGGTCGTGTCGTGGCAGGGGGGTCAACCATTTCCCAGCAGCTGGCTAAAAACCTGTTCCTCGTTAACAAGCGTTCATTCCTGCGTAAAGGTCAGGAAGCTGTCGCGACTTGGATGATGGAGCGCATGTGGTCTAAAGAGCGTATTCTGGAAGTGTATCTTAACTCGATTGAGTTTGGAGACAATATCTATGGAGCAGAAGCAGCAGCCAAACATTATTTCGGTAAGACCGCAGAGAGCCTGACCCGTGATCAGGTCATCTTCCTGGCAGCGATTCTCACCAATCCAAAATATTTTGAAGATCATCGTAATGCATCCGCACTAAAAGCACGTAAACGTATGATTCAACGTTATATGCGCTATGCTGAAATCCCTTAAATAAAAATATCAAGATAAAGCCCAAATATTTGGGCTTTTTTTATGAAAATGTCATTAATTTGAAGCATACTAAAAGCAATAAGCAAGACTTGAAAATAGCGTAGGTTTGATATGAATACGGCAGCCAGTTCGACTTCGGCACCAACCGAATATACTTATAATGATCGTTACATTAATCGTGAACTGTCTATTCTAGATTTCCATTTGCGTGTGCTGGAACAGGCGGTCGATCCATTGCATCCTTTGCTGGAACGCATGAATTTTCTACTGATCTTTTCACGTAATCTGGATGAGTTTTTTGAAATTCGTGTGGCTGGCGTCATGGAACAACTGGATTTGGGCAATGAAAGCCGCAGTCCGGATGGTTTGACGCCAAAACAAGTATTAGAACAGATTGCCGAAACTGCGCATGCCGCCATTGAACGTCAGTACCGTATTTTAAATGAAGAGATTTTGCCGAAACTGCGTGAGGAAGATATTTGTTTTCTGCGTCGTGGAGAGCTAACACCGGCACAATCGGCTTGGGTGAAAAAATATTTTCAGGAACAGGTTGCTCCAGTGCTTACGCCTATTAGCCTTGATCCGGCCCATCCATTCCCACGTCTGGTGAATAAATCCCTGAATTTTATTGTGACGCTCGAAGGGAAAGATGCCTTTGGCCGTCAGATCGATCTTGCGGTTGTTCCTGCGCCACGTTCATTGCCGCGTGTGGTACGTTTACCGGATGAACTCACTGATGGTAAAGAACATCATGTGATGTTATCCGCGATTATCCATGAACATGTGTCTGACCTGTTCCCGGGCATGACTGCGACCGGATGTTACCAATTCCGTGTCACCCGGAATGCTGATCTGGCCTTAAATGAAGATGTTGAAGACTTGGCCAAAGCCTTAAAAGGTGAACTGAGTTCACGCCGTTTTGGTCGTGCAGTCCGTCTGGAAGTCACCGAAAATTGTCCGCAGCATATTTATGAATATTTGCTGGAAGAATTTGATCTGGATGAAGAACAGCTCTATAAAGTGGCAGGACCGGTTAATCTGGCGCGGTTACTGTCCAACTTTAAGCGTCCACATCTACGTTATGATTCACATACACCGATTCTGCCTAAAGTACTGAAGAAATCTGAAAATGTTTTCAGTGCCATGCAGAAGCAGGATATTTTGCTACATCATCCATTTGAATCTTTTGCACCCGTGATTACGCTGTTACGTGAAGCGGCACGCGACCCTCAGGTACTGGCAATCAAGCAAACTTTGTACCGTAGTGGTCCAGATTCCGAGATCGTGCAGGTGCTGGCAGAGGCGGCCCGTAACGGTAAAGAAGTGACTGCAGTCATCGAATTACGTGCTCGTTTTGATGAAGAATCCAATATTGCAGTCGCTAATGTGCTGCAAGAAGCGGGTGCTGTTGTGGTCTATGGCATTGTCGGCTATAAAACCCATGCCAAAATGATTCTGGTGGTACGCCGAGAAAATAACAAGCTGGTGCGTTATGTGCATTTAGGAACCGGGAATTATCATGCGGGCAATGCACGGATTTATACCGACTATGGCTTGTTAACCACAGACAAGGATCTATGTGAAGATGTGCATCGTATCTTCCAGGAATTGACCGGAATGGGGAAAATGGCCAAGCTGAAAAAGCTGCTCCATGCACCATTTACCTTGCATGCCCAGCTGATTAACTATATTGATAATGAAATTGCCAATGCCAAAGCGGGCAAGAAAGCCCAGATCATCGTGAAGGTGAATGCTTTAACTGAGCTGCAACTGATCAATAAACTTTATGAAGCTTCTCAAGCAGGTGTGCAGATTGATCTGATTATCCGCTCGATTTGCTGTCTGCGTCCAGGCTTGCCGGGACTTTCAGAGAATATCCGGGTACGTTCAATCGTCGGCCGTTTCCTGGAACATACGCGCGTATTTTATTTTAGCAATAATGGCAATTCCCGCATTTATTGCTCAAGCGCAGACTGGATGGATCGCAACCTGTTTAATCGTGTAGAAGCCTGTTTCCCGATTGAAGATGAAGCATTGAAGAAACGCATTTACCAGCAAGGTTTATTAAATTACCTGAAAGACAATCAGCAGGCCTGGTTGTTACAAGGAGATGGAACCTGGGTGCGTGCCCAAGTTGCAGAAGGTGAACAACCGCATAATGCACAGCGTACCTTGCTGGAAACCTTTAAATAACTCTATGCAAACTAAAAAGGCTGATAATTCAGCCTTTTTTATATTTTGTTAATTTTGAGAATGGATAAATGGATTCGCGAGTTTTTGATAGATTTTGCGAATAGCAGCATAAATCTGGTAATCGTGCAGACTTAATCTATTTTGAATTTCGGCCAAAGTCAGGTCTTGACTAAAATACTTTAAAATCTGTACTTCAGTCTGATTTAAAAGATGTATCTTTGTTTCCTGCCTCACTAAATAACGGGCTAATTCAGGATGTAAATCGGCACCACCACGTAGGATAATTTTCAAGCCTGCTACTATTTTTGAAACAGGATGCGAAGCAATCAGATATCGATCCACGCCAGATGACAAGAATAAATCGATCATTTCAGGTGAATCGTCAGCTAAAACTGCAATCAGATGAGGAATCTGGATTCGTGCTTGAATTACATTAAGATTCTTAAGTTGTGCTTTCTCATGAATCTCATATAACACGAGATTGGGAAGATACTGTTCAATATGGGATTGAGCAGACAGATGATCGGTATAGGACAGCATATCTGGTTGATAACCGAGCTGTAGCAATGCAAGATCAAGATTGGAAGAGAGCGGTGGTGGATAAGGTTGCACCAATAATACGGGTGCGGGCAAAAATGGGGCCAAAGAAATCTTATCCTGAGAGTAATTAATATACAGATGTATTTTGGCTTAAATTGGTTTCAATGCCAATCCCCAGAAATATGGATTTAACTTTTATATATTATAAATAGTTAAAGTTTGAAAAACTGGTTTTTGGATCATTTTAATTGACTGAATTTATAAAAATTTACTTTATCAGAAGACACAGGCAATAAAAAAGGAGCAATCTAAGTGCTCCTTTTTTCTTAGGGCTTAATTAAGCTGCATCGTGGGCAGTAATTTTTTGCAAAATTTGTAATAACACATCGAATTCGCTTTGTAGCGGTGTGCTCTTACGAGTGACCAGCGCCAGAGTACGGCTTGGTGCAGCATTGATTGGATTAATGCGCAGATCCGGATTGGCTTTGATCATATTGGTATGTAGTGCAATTTCTGGCAACAGGGTAAAACCAAGATCAGCAGAAACCATTTCAATTAACGTTGGTAATGAACTTGCTTTCAGGCGATGATCATTTTTGCGCTCACCAATCGGACAGGCACTCAATGCATGATCACGCAAGCAGTGGCCTTCTTCCAGAAGCATCAGGCGAGACAGGTCCAGATCTTCCAGAGATTTGGCTTGAGCCGCATTCTGGTCAGATTTGTGATGTACCAGATACAGATTCTCTTTAGCAATTTCAGCAACTTTCAGGCTACGGGTATCGAAAGGCAGCGCTAGCACCACCATATCCAGATTACCATGTTCCAGTTTCTCTACAATTTTCTCACTTTGAGCTTCATGTAAATGTAGCTGGATTTTCGGTAGCTGCTGATGCACTTCATCCAGAAATTGCGACAAGATGAAAGGGGCAATGGTTGGAATAACGCCAAGATGCAGATCACCGGTTAATGGTTCACTCATTTCACGACTTAAACGCATTAAGTCCTGAGCATCAGCCAGTAGAACACGGGCACGTGCAACCACTTGTTCACCAAGCGGCGTTAAACGTACATTCTGGCGATCGCGTTCAACAAGAACGCCACCGAGTAAACGCTCCAGCTCCATAATACCGCCAGACAAAGTTGACTGGGTAACAAATGAGCGGCGAGCAGCTTCTGTAAAATGCAGCGTCTCAGACAGTGTTACGAGGTATGACAGCTGTCTTAGGGATGGTAATGCAGCCATAGTGTCCTAATGTTTATGATTTAAAATGATCAGCAAATAATTCGCTAAGATATGGAATAAAATGCGGAGGGATATCATGCCCCATTCCATCAATTAATTCAAATTTAGCCCCTGAAATTGCTTTTGCAACAGCCTTACCATGACTAGGAGGCAGCAATCTGTCACGAGCACCATGAACCACCAGGGTCTCTTGTTGGATTTGCTTGTCCAGTTGCAGCAATGAACCCGTACATAATATTGCTAAAAACTGTTGAAGTACACCCGCTGGATGGTAACTTCGCTTATATAACTTACGGGCGGTCTGAATCGCTTCCAGATGATTCACATAACCCGGCGAGCCAATAATATTAAACAGCTTCAAGCTATGATCGACAATGCCATCTTCATCTGTGGAAGAGGGTTTGTCAATTAAACTAAAGAGTTGCTTTGGAAAAGGTGGGGGTAACAGTGGCTGGTTATTACTGGTAAACAGTAAGCCCATTTTTTTAACTTTATCAGGATAACGTGCGGCCAGAATCTGGGCAATCATGCCGCCCATAGAGGCACCGAGCACATAGACCTGACCTAATCCCATTTTTTCAATCAGAAGATGTACATCATCTGCCATATCGTACAGCGTATAAGGCGCGCCCTGATTGCCTAAACCCAGTACAAAACGGCTCATCATTTTTAAGGTGTTTAAGCGAGGCCCTTTATGGTGAATCTTGGAAGATAAACCAATATCCCGGTTATCAAAACGCACCAGATGATAGCCCTGATCAATGAGTGATTTACAGAAGAAGTCCGGCCAGTACAGCATCTGTGCCCCAAGCCCCATAATCAGCAGAATAGTCGGGTGTTCAGGATTTCCGCCGACTTCTACGTGCAATTCGATGCCATTGCCAAGATCGACCTTGGTTTCACGCATGAAAGCGGTATACGGAGAATGATTGAACTGCAGGGCACTATGCATGATGTATTTCCTGATTAAAGGACATTTCGCTTAAAAAATGTCCTTTGTATTAAACATCTAAACTGTAGCTGGAATCAAGTCAGGAACCTGCTTGGTCAATGCCAGACGTTGTTTGGCAGCAGTGGCCCCGAGTAAGACAAAACCACGTAAAGTACCGCTAGCATCAAAGGCTTTGGCTAGCATACCGTCATCAAACTCTTCATTTTCCCAAGTTACTTCGACATTAACCGGAGCGGGAAGGACAGTCAATGGCGCAGCTGGGGTTTTGACCGCTACAGGCATCGCTGGATAGTGGACTGCAGTATGTTCACCATTTAATGTTTTAGACAGAGCGCGAGCCTGCTGCATGATTGGCATGACATATGGCAAAAGCATGCCATTTACTTCCGCACAGTCGCCTACTGCATAAATGTCTGGTTGATTGGTTTCTAGCTTCGTATTGGTCAGAATCCCGCGACTGGTATGGATATCGGCTTCTTTTGCAACAGAAATATTCGGTTGTAAGCCCACAGCAGACAGCACCACATCAGCAACTACCGACTGGCCACTGGCAAGTGTGACCAGATAATCACCATTTTCAACTTTAGAGACTTTTTCGACTGTTGTCCCCAATACAAAATGAATGCCTGTCTCTTCAAGATTTTGCTGGAAAGCATCTGCGACATGAGCTGGTAATAAGCGACCTAAAGGCTGTGGTGCAAGATCAATCACGGTGACCTGATGATTGGTATGCTGCAAGTCATTGGCAAATTCACAGCCGATCAGGCCTGCGCCTAAAATTACTACGCGTTTATCTTCACGGGCTGCCAGATTATGACGGAAAGCTTTATAGTCAGTCAGGTTATTCACCATATGAATGTCATCACTAGCATCACCAGCAATGGCCAGGCGTACTGGATTGGCGCCCACAGCCAGCACCAGTTTAGAATAATCCTGTGTGCTTTCCTCACCATCTTTTTCTAAAGTGAGCTGATGCTGTTCAGGATGAATCGTTTTGACCCAAGTGTTTTTTTCGATGCGCATTTTCAGCTGTGCTGACATTTTTTCTGCATCACCTAAAGGGATATGTTCTGGTGCTTTGTTTCCTGCTAAAGCATTAGAAAGCGTAGGTTTTGCATAATTAGTCGCATCATCAGCACAAATCATGACAAGTTCATGGTCTGGGTTGAGTTTGCGAAACTCACGGGCAACAGCATAACCCGCCATGCCCGAACCAATGATGACGATAGGATGCATACGATTCTCCATGCTTTTTTAAATTAGTTTTTTCAGGTATAAAGGACATAAAAAAGACCATTGAATATGGTCTTTAAAAGAACATGATTAGATTTCAATCATTTCAAAATCGACTTTAGAAACACCACAATCCGGACAAGTCCAGTCATCAGGAATATCTTCCCATTTGGTTCCAGGAACGATTCCGTCCTGAGGCCAACCTTCTGCCTCGTCATAAATCCATCCACAAACGATGCATTGATATTTTTTCATATAACTCTCCAAAACTGACCAACTGTAGCTGTCAGCTTAAAATCCACAAATGGCAAGACCCTAAAGAATATGACTTTTAATAGTAAACATATTTGGCTAAATTTTTACGCAGTTCTATTCATAAAGTAAAGCGAATAAAAGTTTAATCAGTGAAATTAACAGCAGAAAGGTCAGTCCCTAGGTATTTCATTATTAGAAATATATTTAAGGTTAGGCAAACAGTTGTATTTTTAGTTTTATAAAATACGCTTCTGGCTTAGATTTTAAGTTGTAGACCAAAGTCGGGCAGAAAAAATGATTAAAATCAGTTAACTTAGACTTAGAAAAGTCTTTATTAAATATTTTTTAAAATAAATTTATATATTTAAATCAATTAGTTATTATTATTTTTTGCTTTAATATTGCACAATCGTTGTTGTTACACATTGTTAATTTAGTTTAAAATTCACTTATTCCTTTCCTTGTTTAAAGATCTCCCATGAGCAATTTGTCTACTTCTCTGTGGTCTCACATTCGTACTGTCCAGAATTTCCCAAAACCAGGCATTTGTTTCTTCGATTTGACTCCATTATTCATGAATAATCTGGGTCCATTAACTGATGCTTTGATTGCCAGCATTCCTGAAGAAAAGCTTGCTGAAGTAGACAGCTTTGTGGCAGTAGAAGCACGTGGTTTCGTGCTGGCAAGCCTGTTGGCGCAGCGTACTGGCAAAGGCTTATTACTGGTTCGTAAAGCAGGTAAATTGCCGCCTCCAGTCGTAGGGGTAGGTTATAGCCTTGAATATGGTCTGGACCGTCTGGAAATGTCTGCAGAAGTTCAGGGACAAAAAGTGATTATTGTGGATGATGTACTGGCAACTGGTGGTACATTGAAAGCAGTACATGAGTTGGCTGAAAAATGTCAGCATCAGGTTCTAGGTGCGAGTATCTTCCTTGATCTACCAGATTTACACGGTGAATTAGGTTTAGATATCTGGTCAGTACTTGATGATAAATCTCAGCCTGAAGCTGCAGTTGCTTAAGTCTAGATCATCAAAAAAGCCCCAACTATTGGGGCTTTTTTATTGCCGGATAAAATGATATTCAATTTCCTGAATCAGGTCGTTAATCTGTTCGGGGTGTTCCAGACGATGATGTCCACCTTCAATGGCATGAATTTGCATATAGTCTTCAAGCTGAGCTTGTGCCGCATGCATATCCAGAATTTCATCACCTAATTCCAGGTAGGCCATTTGCGGAATATCATGCTGCAAATCACTGTCACAAATCGCAGGATAATCATCGCGGAAATTCGGTTGCAAGCTAGGATTTGCGATCACACAAGGGATCTGATGAGCTTGTGACATTTTTAGCGCCCAATAACCGCCCAGACTGTGTCCGACCAGAATATCCGGTTTAATGGTTTCAACCATTTCGTGGTAGAAATCGGCTACCGACTGGTAGCTCAGATTACGATAATCCACATCTATACAATATTTATGCATTGCATCAATTGCATGAAATTTCGTGGACTGTTTTGACGAATCCAAGCCATGAAAAAACAATATTTTAGACATATTTTTACTCATTTTTATCGGACATGGCAAAGTCGTGGTCAGGGTGTTAAGACACCACCTTCTAATATGGTCATTATTGTAAAACGTCTATTTCGAGGAAGCAGTTAGCTATTGGTCTAAGCTGATACTGGATATAAAGGCATAATTTGTGCAGAAGGTTGGGATCTTGGACTTTCATCTAATAAAAGTTTGGCAATATTTTTAAAAAACCAATCATAAAATTCGAAACTGAAAATAATGCAAATCATTTGTTTTTAAAAATTTCATATATCCAGAAATTTTTCTCAAGAAAAGCCACGTGTGGGAAGTCTTTACGCTACGATTTGATGCAGATTTCTGCTATTCTATGCAACTTCTATTTTTTAACTAATCTTATCCGAGGCAGAGATGACGCAAAATAACGCTCAATCGACTTCTGAACAAATCATTTCCGAAAACGATTTAATTGCACAGCGTCATGCCAAGTTAAAGCAGATTCAAGACCACGCAAAAGAAACTGGTGTTAGCCCATGGCCAAACACATTTAAACGTGAACATTATGCGCAAGATTTACAAGACCAGTTTGCTGATAAATCTAAAGAAGAAATTGAAGCTGGCGAACACGTTCATGTAAAAGTAGCAGGTCGTGTGATGTTGAACCGCGGTTCATTCATCGTGATTCAGGATATGACCGGTCGTATTCAGCTTTATGTTCCACGTAAAGAGCTTGAGCCAGAAGTACTTGCAACGATCAAAGGCTTGGATCTGGGCGATATCATTGCAGTTGAAGGTTATATCGGTCGTTCTGGTAAAGGTGACCTGTATGTTCATATCGAACATTTTGAATTACTGACAAAATCATTACGTCCACTTCCAGACAAGTTCCATGGTTTAACTGATACTGAAGTGAAGTATCGTAAACGTTATCTTGATCTGATCGTAAATGAAGAAACCCGTAAAACTTTTGAAGTTCGTGCCAAAGTTGTTGCCGGTATTCGTAGCTTCCTGAACGACAAACGTTTTATGGAAGTTGAAACCCCGATGATGCACGTAATTCCTGGTGGAGCATCTGCGCGTCCATTTGAAACGCATCATAATGCGCTTGATATGCCATTGTTCTTGCGTATTGCACCTGAGCTTTATTTGAAACGTCTGGTTGTGGGTGGTTTTGAACGTGTGTTCGAAATTAACCGTAACTTCCGTAATGAAGGTGTTTCTACTCGTCATAACCCTGAATTCACTATGATTGAATTCTATCAGGCTTATGCAGATTACAAAGACCTGATGGAGTTGACTGAGCAAATGCTGGAAAAATTGGCAATTGATATTCTGGGTACCACTGATGTGCCTTATGGCGATGAAGTCTTTAGCTTCAAAGGACCATTCAAAAAGATCTCAATGTTTGATGCCATTCTTGAGCACAATCCACAGTTCACTCCAGAAAATGTCAATGACCGTGAGTTCCTGGCGAAATTCATTCAGGAAGAACTGAAAGAACAGGTAAAACCAGGTTTTGGTCTGGGTAAACTGCAAACCATCGTATTTGAAGAAACGGTTGAAACTCAACTACGTCAGCCTACCTTCGTGACTGAATATCCAGCAGAAACTTCCCCATTAGCACGCCGTAATGATCAAAACCCGCATATTACAGACCGTTTTGAATTCTTTATCGGTGGTCGTGAACTGGCAAATGGCTTCTCGGAATTAAATGACCCGATTGATCAGGCTGAACGCTTCCAGGCGCAGGTTGCTGAAAAAGATGCGGGTGATGATGAAGCAATGCACTATGATGCTGACTTCATTGAAGCCCTGGAATATGGTCTGCCTCCTACAGCAGGTGAAGGGATTGGTATTGACCGCCTAGTAATGATCTTTGCGAATGCACCAAGTATCCGTGATGTAATTTTATTCCCGCATATGCGTCATAAACACTAATGACTTATTCGAAAAAAAGGCAGTTTTTAAAACTGCCTTTTTTATGTGTTCAGTATTTATCTTAAGTAAAATTAAAACCCAGCACTATTTAAATCTATTTTTTTTATATTAGTGATTTCATTTTTTGTATTTCTATCTCATTTTTCGAAGCGATTTATTATTTTAAAAGTCAATTAAATCTAGGGTTTCATATTATACTGATACAGTTTCGCCATTGAATATTGTTTTTGAAATATCTATGGTTAGGCAAAAATAAACTTGAGAATATTGATCCCATGTTTCTAAAAAAACCATTATTAAGTGCACTTCTTACGACACTTTCGCTTCCTGTTTTTGCTCAAGGGCTGGTTCTGAATGATGCAAATCTTCGTACTGACTTGAACTGGTTAAACCAGCAAGGGGTGATCCAGATCAGTACCTCGACCTGGCCGCTCAGTGGTGATGAAATTCAACGAGCTCTATCCAATGCACAAGTGAGTAGTAAAGTACAACAACGTGTTATTGATTCAGTTCTGGCGAAATTAACAGCAGACAATCAGCAGCTCAAAGTAGGCTTATTTGCGGAAAGTGATCCAAAAGATATCCCTCAAGCCTTTGGTGATCAGCAAAAAGCACAATTTCAGGCAGCTTTAGAGTTTAATGCAGGTGGCGAAAACTGGGATGCCAAGCTCCGGGTTAATGCCGAAAAAGATAGACAAATTGAGAATGATCAGGATGTGAATCTGGAAGGATCTTATCTTGCAGGGAAACTCTGGAATCAATGGCTGATTGCTGGCCAAATTCCGACCTATTGGGGTCCAGGACATGATGGCAGCTTGATTCGTGGCGATGCTAGCCGCCCAGTATATGGTTTTATGGCACAACGTGCAGAACAAACAGCTTTTGAAACTAAATGGCTGTCCTGGATTGGACCGTGGCAATACCAAGCATTTGCAGGACAATTGGATGATTATACTGCTATTCCAGATAGCAAACTTATTGGTCTTCGTGTAACAGCACAACCTTTATCTTACCTGGAGCTAGGTGCTTCTCGTGCGATTCAATGGGGTGGGGAAGGACGTCCTGAAAGCTTAAGTTCATTATGGGATGCTTTTGTCGGAAGCAAAGATAATGTGGGTGCAGATGAAACCGACCCGTCGAACCAGATTGCAGGTTTTGATGCACGCCTGAACCTGTTTCCTTTGACACAGGTACCTATGGGTTTCTATGCGCAATATGTTGGTGAAGATGAAGCGGGTGGTCTGCCTGCGAAAAAAATGTATTTAGCTGGTATAGATTATTCTGCAACTCTAAGAAATATGCCATATCAACTTTATACAGAGTGGGCAGATACACGGACTAATGGTAAAGTGAGTGGTATTTCCTATAATCATCGTACTTATACCGATGGTTTTTATCAACACGGTTATCCGCTGGCACATGCCCTAGGTGGCGATGCACAGATGGTTTCAGTAGGTGGTGATATCCGTTTTGATCCGATGAACCGTTTATCTGGGCGGGTATTGTTTGCTGAAGTGAATCAGTCCGAACGTGCAAGTGCAAATAATGCTGGTTTTGCTTTTGATGATGAAATTAAAGCATTAGATGTCACCTGGTCGCATTATATTCGACCAGAAATGCCACTTAAAATTAATGCCTGGATAAGTGACTCAGATGTAAATGGTCAGGATGGCGGTGCCTCTATTGGAATTGAAATTCCATTAGAAAAAGGCTTGTTCAAATATTAATATTCAAGACACAATAAAATCCTGCTCATCTGGCAGGATTTTTTATTTTTTCAAAAATTTCAGACAAAAAAAACGCAATGATTGGGGTTGTCATTGCGTAGAAAAAGGAAGTTTCTTTCAAAACTAAATCAAGATTAACTGTGGAGAGAGTTAAATTTGATTCCTTACTGTATGTAAGTATAGTAGGACTCATTCTCATGTGACTCATCAGTATTCATGTTAATAGATGTTAAGTAAGGTTAAAACTATGAAGAATCTGTGTGGAAACTTGCCTTATTTTTGCGCATTTTGGCCTTAAATAAAAAAAGCCCTTCATATGAAGGGCTTTTTTTTAAATATTGTCTAGCTTAGAAATGGAAAACGCCTAAGCCTGTTTTCACTTCATCTAAAGTGGCTTGTGTAATATCACGGCATTTGTCTGTACCCGTTTTCAAAATATCCATGATGTAATCTGGATCTTTGGCCAGTTCCATACGACGTTCACGAATCGGACCGATCAGCTCTTTCAGAATACCTTCCAGACGTTTTTTCACCGTACCATCACCCAAACCACCACGGCGATAATGTGCTTTCAGTTCTTCCAGTTCTTCTTTATTGGTGTCGAATGCATCAAGGTAAGTAAATACCACATTGCCCTCAATCTGGCCAGGATCTTCTATGCGCAGGTGATTCGGATCGGTATACATCGCATTGACTGCTTTTTTGATGTCTTTATCAGAAGCATCTAGAACAATGGTATTACCTAGAGATTTAGACATTTTTGCTTTGCCGTCAAAACCTGGTAAGCGTCCCACATTAGAAAGCAGCGCCTTACATTCAGGCAGTAATTCACGGCCAATCTGACGGTTAAGGCGACGTACAATCTCATTGGTCTGTTCGATCATTGGAATCTGGTCTTCGCCCACCGGAACTACAGTTGCTTTAAAGGCTGTGATATCTGCTGCTTGAGCCACTGGATAGCATAAGAAACCTGCAGGAATATCACGCTCAAAACCACGCATCTGAATTTCTGATTTAATAGTCGGGTTGCGCTCTAGACGTGAAACTGTCACAAAGTTCAGATAGAGCATAGTCAGTTCGTTTAAGGCTGGCAGGCAAGACTGAACACAGATTGTAGTTTTAGTTGGATCAATGCCGACAGCCAGATAATCTGTTGCTACTTCAATAATATTGCGACGTACTTTTTCAAAGTTATCTGCATTATCTGTCAAGGCTTGAGCATCAGCGAGTAACAAATGTTGATGGTGAGAATCTTGTAAACCTACGCGAGAGCGTAATGAACCGACAAAATGGCCAAGGTGAAGCTGTCCGGTAGGACGGTCGCCAGTCAAGATTACTGGACGATTATCTTGATTACTCATTATCTATTCCAAAAAGTAGTCTGTACTACATCAATATTTTAACGAATGGCCACATTGTACGGCATTCTGTTTTTGAATGTCAGCCAGAAAAAAAAGCCGTAGTAAAAAATCTTATTAATTAAACAAGTGAATACAATATTTTTTTAATATTTTCATTAAAATATGTCTAAAGGTGATAAGGATAACAAGAATGGCGAGCAGCTTATTAATATTATTGGATGATATTGCGACTGTTTTAGACGATGTTGCCGTGATGAGCAAGATGGCTGCAAAAAAGACAGCAGGTGTCTTGGGGGATGACTTGGCATTAAATGCCCAGCAAGTCAGCGGTGTACGGGCAGAACGTGAACTTCCTGTGGTGTGGGGAGTAGCCAAAGGTTCTTTTATTAATAAGCTGATTCTTGTTCCTTTGGCTTTACTTATTAGTGTGGTTGCACCCTGGTTAATTAATCCTTTACTGATGATTGGTGGTCTATTTCTCTGTTATGAAGGCGTAGAAAAAGTCCTGCATAGCTTAAAGCATAAGAAAGCCAAGACTGAAGAAGATGCTGAGGCTGAATTCACTACCATCGAAACCGATTTGGCCACATTTGAAAAAGAGAAAATTAAGGGTGCGATCCGAACTGATTTCATTCTGTCTGCGGAAATTGTAGTGATTTCTTTGGGCACCGTGGCAGCCGCAGCTTTTACCACCAAGGTCATCGTACTGGCAGGAATTGCCATATTAATGACAGTCGGGGTGTACGGCTTCGTTGCCATGATTGTTAAAATTGATGATTTAGGTTTGTACCTGACTAAGCAGGCTTCCAGCTTAAAGCAAAGTATAGGCCGTGGATTACTGGCTTTTGCTCCTAAATTAATGAAAACCCTGACGATTGTAGGTACGATTGCGATGTTTCTGGTCGGTGGCGGGATTATTGCCCATACCATTCCATGGTTTCATCATTTTACTGAAGATTCGGTTGAGTATGTAGAGCATATTCCTAGCCTAGGAAGTATTGTAGGGGCTGTTACGCCTACACTGATTAATCTGGTGATTGGTTTTGTGGCAGGGTTAATTGTATTTATCTTGATTGGCTTTATTCAAAAAATCAGATCGAAACCAAAGCAAGCATAAATCAGGCCCGTTAAAATAAGCTGACTTTAAACTATAAGGAATCTCACTATGCGCTGGAAAGGACGTCGTGTTAGTAGCAATGTAGAAGACCGTCGTGGCGGTGGTGCCAAAGCCGGTGGAATCAGTATTCTCGGGTTGATTATTGCTTTTGTGGCCTGGAAGTTTTTTGGCGTTGATCCACAGCAAGCCTATCAAACCACCAAGCAGGTCACGCAAGGTGTTTCTAGCGCGGAAACACGGGGTCTGGAAAATCCAACGCCAGAGCAGCAAGAAGCGATCGATTTTGTAGGAACTGTTCTTGCCGATACAGAAGATACCTGGTCTCAAGTATTCCAGCAGCAGCTGAACCAGCAATATACTCCACCCAAACTGGTTCTATTTAGTGGTGTGGTAAATTCTGGTTGTGGTACAGCGCAATCGGCCATGGGACCTTTCTACTGTCCGGCAGACCAGAAAGTCTATATTGATACGGCATTCTTTAAAGATATGCGTACTCAAATGGGAATTAGCGGGGAACAGAACTCAACCGAGTTATCTCGCAATGATCAGGCAGGTGATTTTGCTCAAGCCTATGTGGTAGCGCATGAGGTGGGTCATCATATCCAGACCATTTTAGGTATTTCTTCACAGGTACAGCAGGCACGTCAACAAGCCACTCAAGCTCAGGGCAATCAGCTTTCTGTACGTCAAGAACTACAGGCGGATTGTCTGGCTGGGGTATGGGCTTATCATAACCATGAGCGTACGCAGTTCCTGGAGCAGGGTGATGTACAAGAAGCTATGGATGCGGCACACAAGATCGGTGATGACTATCTGCAGAAAAAGGCACAAGGCCATGTCGTGCCGGACAGCTTTACGCATGGTACCAGTGCACAGCGGGTAAAATGGTTTAATACCGGTCTGAAATCAGGTCAAATGTCTGCTTGTGATACTTTTAATCAAAATATCTAAAACTAAAGATCAAAAAAGGGGAGCAAATGCTCCCCTCATGATTGAATAGTTATTTTTCCAGAAAACGACGGAAGTTTTTCAAAATCTTGATACTGACAAACAAGGCAGCCAGGGCAAATAGCGAAATCGCAAAGAGAATATATTTTAAATTGCTGATGTCATTATTATAAAATTGCTTCAATTCATTTTTGGAATAGCTGAGTGTAGTGATTTGACCAGTTCGACTATCTTGGAACTGAATATTTTCAATATAAAAATAATTTCTCGCTTTTAATAAATTAACATTTTGAATCTGCCGGGTATGTGACTGATTATAGTCATCAGTACATAGGGCAGCATAATGCTCACAGCTAATTTTTGCTACATAACCATTTCCGGCAATCAGGATAAACAGCGCGTTGTCTGGACGTTGATTATTAGACACCAGTACATATTGCGCTTTGGCACTGCTTTTTAAAGGAATGCTCACGGCTTGCTGATAATGTTGATCTGCTTTCAGGATTTCCTGAACTTTGGCAACACAGGTAAACATCAAGGAGAGTGTGACCAGAAAAATGACAGCAGCGAGACATAGACGGAATATGGTTTTGACAGTTTGATGCATGGGAGAAAATTTCTAAATAGAAAGGAGGAGTGAGCAATAAAGTGCTTTAAGGCTGTATGTTAAATCATCAGTTGTGAATATTGAAAAGAAACTTAACTTAATTCGAAAAAAAATGGGACTAAACTTGATCCGCTAAAATATACTGTTTTTTTAAATTTATATTTCAAGTAAATCTTTCAGCTCACGGCTGCAAATTGCCAAATCTTAGGAAACCTAATGGGAAGTTTCTTTTTTTTACAACTGTTGACAGTGGTCTTTGCTCTGTCAATTGCCACTACCATGTTCAACAAACGTGTTCTAAGTTTTCCTCAAGCCATTGGTGTGCCGATTGTTTCCGCTATTTTTGTTTTTATCCTGCAATGGTGTGCAAGTCTGCTACAGGGTAATCCATTTTTTAGCATCAATATTGATAATATTGAGAAAGCAGTCCGCCATGTCGATTTTTATGACTTCCTGATTAATGGGGTGATCTGTTTCATTCTGACATCATCCGCATTGAAGTTTAAGGTTTCAGATTTACGCAATCACTGGCGGCCGATTGGTATTCTGGCCAGTCTGGCATTAGTTTTCTGTGCAGTTTTCTTTGGTATTGCGCTATACGGTTATCAGTTTCTGATTGGTAACCACGTCGATATATTGGTTCTACTATTGCTGGGTGCTGCGCTCGGAGCAACGGATCCAATTGGGATTAAAGGTGTACTCAGTTCGGTACGCGCACCCCATCATTTGATCGTGAAGCTGGAAGGTGAGTCGCTGTTTAATGATGCGATGTGTATTGCATTATTTATGACCTTACTGAATGTACTGCAAGGTGAAAACTTTACCGTACTCGCCGTCCTGCAAACATTGCTTTATGAAATTGTCGTGGCAGTCTTGATCGGGATCGGTTTTGGTCTGGCGATTCTACGTATTCTGCGAGGTAAACATGAAATGGAATCACTGATATTAACTACTGCACTGTTGGCTTGTGGTTCATATCTGATTGCTTTACTGGCGCATGCTTCTGCACCAATTGCCTGTGTAATTGGCGGCTTGATCGTCGGTAATAAATGGAAAGAAATTCTGGCTGATGCAGACATCGGTGATGTAAACCATTTCTGGCATACGGTAGAGGGGATTATCAATTCCTTCCTGTTCACCTTGATTGGTCTGGAACTGTTCATTATTGATCTAAGTACCAGTCTGGTTCTAGGCGGAATTGTTGCTTTCATAATTCTGCATTTGGCGCGATTCCTGGCCAATCATCTGTCTTTTGCATTATTCCCTAGAATGCGCAAGAAGAGTTATAACGGCAGTTTAACCATTCTGTCTTGGGGTGGGGTACGTGGCGGGATTTCCTTAGCCCTGATTCTGGCAGTGGCCAATATTCCACAACTGGAAGCGTATAGCAGTATTCTGATTGGATATACCTTCATTGTGGTACTTCTTTCCGGGGTGGTTTGTGGCCTAGGTTTGCCAGCCGTAATGAATGCCTTTTATTACAACCCGAATGAAGAAACCCAAGGCTTTAAAGGCTGGTATCAGCGGATGTGCCACAAGATGAACCGTCGCGGTTTTCAGTATATTGTAGGAGAGGATGCAAATGGAAATGAAACCATCACCATCTTCCAGCCAGAAATGCTGATTGATAAGAAGGATGCAGATGGTGTAGCAACGGTGCATCATCCTGACAAAGTACAGGAAGTAAAACGTTTAGAAAATCCAGAGAATTTCTAATTTTTAGATTTTTCTATCAAGATTGAAAGCCTATGACATCAAGTGCAAGCCAGGAAATGGCACAAATGATTCTGAGTGTGGTCAGTCAGATTCCTTATGCGAAGGTAACGACCTATGGACAGATCGCTAAACTGGCTGGCTTACCCAAACATGCGCGTCTGGTGGGTAGGGTTTTAAGTCAGCTTGATACAGAAACCGATTTGCCTTGGCATCGTGTCCTGAACGCTCAAGGTAAGATCAGTCTCAATAAACTGGATGAATATGGACATAATATTCAACAGCAAAAATTAGGCGCAGAAGGGATCCTATGTGCTGGAAATCGGGTCAGCTTAAAGCAGTATCAATGGGATGGATTTGTTTGAAAGAGAAATCCCCACTTGATTGAAGTGGGGATTTTTTTTATTACTTACGGATGACCATTACAGGAACATTGGCCTGTCCCAAGATGCTTTGCGCAACACTTCCTAGGAACAGTTTCTTGAAGCCAGTGCGGCCATGTGAACCAATCACAATCAGATCAGTATTCAAGGATTCTGCCGCCTTGACAATTTCGCTATAAATCACCTGACCTTCGAGTAGCTGAGTCTCTGCATCAATACCTGCCGCAGCAAATTTTGCTTTTGCTTCGTCAAGTGTCTTCAGAATCGCAGTACGGGCACGTTCAACCAGGTCATTGGTTTGAGCTGCTGTGATGTATTCAGCTGCGATATAGGGATCAAGTGCCAGCACCTGAACCACTGTCACTTTACTGTTAAATGCTTTGGCAATTTCGACGGCTTTATCGACTGCAGCGTAGGAAGTTTCTGAGCCGTCAACAGGTACTAAAATATGTTCAAATGACATTAGAATTCTCCTTATCGGAAATAAGTTTTATAAAAATATGACGCGTTAAAATCGTGTACGAATTGTTGTTTATACTTTGATCATAACGCGTATTTTATAAAAATAAAACCAAGTAAATACCTCAGTATTATGTTTAACAAATTAATAATTTTTAATGGTTGGTATATTTTATAAATCATTGATTTATAATTATATTTTAATATTAAAAATAATATGATTTTAGAATATTGATAAACTAACTTAAAAAAGCTATCTGATTTTAATAATGTATTATTACCTGTAATTTTAGATTCAAAAAATCCCTGTTATATAAAACTATAGGGACAGGTTAAAATTGAGATTTTGATAATGAAAAATCTATCAAACTGCATAAAGATAGCCTGCTATTTCTAATAGTAAGCTTCTATCAGCATAATTTTAGTGTTCTAAAACTTCCCTTTCCAAGGGTGCGGTAATACCGTTATTTCCTTGTTTAGATTGATCACGATCTGAAATGGATTTCTCACATTCATTGTAGTGATCAATTGCAAAGTTTTTAATTAAGGCTGAACGTTCAGACTGATCTTGTGGTATTTCATATTCAAACGCTTTTTCAGTAAGTTTTATACTAATCAGAGCATGGATATTATTCGCTGTATCGTAGCGCTGCTTCATTTGTTGAATCAGCCATTTCTGAGGTGCACCTTTAAATCTAAAGAACATGACTTCTTGAGCCAGACTCTTCACATCATCACATCCTGAAAATCTGCTGCTTGGATGAATAACAGTTGCATTGGCTAAACTTATAACACTCAATAGGAGCAGGCTTAGGTATATTTTGAATTTCGTCATCTTCAGTTTTGCTTTAATCCAGAGATACTGTTGGCCATATTTGGAAAAGCATTATAGCGATAGGAAAAGGTGGTAGATTCACTTTTTATTTTGTTTCTTCAGCAAGTTATTCTTAAAATTAAATATTATTTGATACGACTTCGATTCAGATTTGGCTTTAAAAGTTGGTACCAATTTTTGTAGATTCTGTTATTGGATTTCGAATTAAATCATGATTTGTACAAAGTTTAATAGTTTATGATTAATTTGCATAAAGACTGAACATTTGTGGTTTAAAATGCTTGACGATACAACCTGAAATTACGATAATGCGCACACAGTTTACGGCTATGTAGCTCAGTTGGTTAGAGCACCGCACTCATAATGCGGGGGTCACAGGTTCAAGTCCCGTCATAGCCACCATTTTAAAAGACCAAGCTCTCAGCTTGGTCTCTTTTTTTGTGCCATAAAAATATCAATAAAAAATTAAGAGAAAGTTCTTCTAAATATCTGTCTGTTTAAATTTTTGAATCTTCTTTTAATTTCTTAACTCTATTTATTGCTTAAAGATAAAAAAATGCCCAAGCATTTACTTGGGCATTATAGCTAATCTAGTTTTGTTAAAACTTAGATACCTGCTTTCCAACCATTAACGACCGGATAGCGACGTTCACGACCATAAGAACGCGAGCTGATACGTGGACCAATCGCACCCTGACGACGTTTGTATTCGTTAATATCCACCAAACGAATCACTTTTTTCACAACTTCAGCTTCAAAGCCTTTGGCAATGATGTCATCTTGACTCAGATCTTCTTCAATATAAGCATAAAGAATCGCATCAAGTACTTCATAAGCTGGTAATGAATCCTGATCGACCTGATCTGGACGAAGTTCTGCAGATGGTGGACGGGTAATTACACGCTCAGGAATCACTGGAGTTTCGGCGATGCTATTACGGTATTTTGCCAGTTCAAACACAATGGTTTTATAAACATCTTTTAATACCGCGAAGCCGCCGACCATATCGCCGTATAGCGTACAGTAGCCAACGGCAAGTTCGGATTTATTACCGGTTGCCAGAACCAGATTGCCGAACTTGTTAGACAGCGCCATTAATAGCGTACCGCGTGCACGTGCTTGCAGGTTTTCTTCAGTGGCATCTACAGGGGCATTGCCAAAGAAGGGATACAGGGTTTGCAAGAAGCCACTTACAATCGGGTTAATCTCGGCAATACCGAAAGTTACACCCATGGTTTTTGCCTGTTCAGTGGCATCTTCTACACTGATCTGAGCAGTATAGGTATAAGGCATCATCACTGCTTGAACTTTGTCAGGGCCAATCGCATCTGCTGCGATGGCAAGAGTCAGGGCAGAGTCAATGCCACCAGACAGACCCAGAATTACACCTGGGAAACCTGAACGCTGTACATAATCACGGGTTGCCATCACCAGACTTTGATAAATCTCGGCCATAGTTTCTAGGGCTGGAGTAATCGTGCCTTTGCTGAACTCTAATTTTTCTGAATCATATTCAGCGATATACAGGCCTTTTTCAAAGCTAGGTGCTTGCAGAGCCACTTCGCCTGATTTATTGAGTACAAAGCTGGTACCATCAAAGATTAGATCATCTTGGCCACCTACCTGGTTACAGTACACTAGATTGATATTCAACTGTTTGACCAGCGCAGCCATGGCATAGATACGGTGTTGCGGTTTGCCGACTTCATATGGAGAAGCATTCAGAACCAGTGCAGTATCAATATTCAATTGAGCCAGCTGTTGAACCGTAGATAATGACCAGACATCTTCACAGATCAGAACACCAAACTTGTGTCCCAGATATTCGAAGACCAGATGCTGATGTCCTTCACCAAAATAGCGTTTCTCATCAAATACACCATAGTTTGGCAGAGTCTGCTTATTATAAACCCCTAAAACTTCACCATCTTTCATGACGGCTGCTGAGTTATAACGTTCACCATCTTCAGTCTGATTGACAAAACCGAAGACCATGACGATATCTTTTACTTCAGTCAGTTTCTCAAACGCCAGTTTTGTACGTTTAGCCAGACTTGGACGAATTAATAAATCTTCAGCCGGATAACCTAAAGTTGAAAGTTCAGGGAAAATAATAAGATCAGCATTATCTTTTTTGGCCTGATTTGCCAAATCTATCATTGTCTGCGTATTTGCATCTAAATTGCCCACATGTGGAGAGAATTGAGCAATCGCAATTTTAAAACTTTTCATTCCAATTAAGTCCTATTCCTATAGGTGAATACACTAAATCACTGATTTTTAAAATTCTAATTATCCAGCTGAGTGCAGTTTGATACGAACAAAATGCCAAATGGCCAAAATTAAAAAAGTCATGACCGCATGATCATTAAATCTTGATTTGCGAGCTAAAAATATCATACTTGGCTTATTTTATCGAAATTTGAGGCAGATGCTAGAGCTGTTTCAGGAGAATTGAAACAGATACACAAAGTTATGATCAGAAATGACTTATTATGGTGCTTTTTTATTCTGGTAAATGCACAAAAATACTCAATTGGATTTAAATGAGTTTATTTTTCAAAAATATAAATCAACAGAATACTTGAGTGAAAAATATTCAATATCATCTGCTTAACTGATTTTTTAAAATAATATTGGGGATTTTTTTTAGAAAAATATCGCGTGCAATATCTCCCTGTTGTTCAATGTTATAGTCTAAAAAGGATTTGTTGGGATTAAATTGATATTTGTAAGGATTATATTTTCCCATAGTTAAAAAATAAGCGGCCTGCAAAAAAGCACCCTTAAACAACACATTAATATTTCGCTGATATTGATAAATATGTGCCATTTCATGAATGAAAAGCGCCTGATAAGAACGGCTTTCTTTAGAATAATCAGCCCGATAATTCAGGTTACGCACATGAATATAACCACTTGGTGCCATGATCACATGCTTGGATTGCCAGGGCAGGAAAGGGTGATTCATGACGCGGACTGTTGAATAGTCAATCAGGTCAGCAAAGACTTGCTGGCAAAGCTTGATTTCCCCTGAAGTCAAATTCCGGCTTTTAAATTGATCAAAACGAACCATTCTCAGGATAAAAGGAAGCAGGTAAAACAGCATTAAAACTCAATCCTTAACGATATAAGAGTACTTTCTAGAAATTTGCAGAAATTGAAAATTCTTCAGGCTTGCTATTTTAATTTTTTCACATCTTTATTGTGTTAGTTTTTGTCAGTTATAAAAAAACCACCCAGAAGGGTGGTTTTTACGTCTTTCAACGCTAACTGAATTAACGGTTGATGTCGCGTTGAACTTCGCCAGTGTAAAGCTGACGAGGACGACCGATCTTATAAGGACCGCTGTGCATTTCTAACCAGTGGCTGATCCAACCAACTGTACGTGCAAGCGCGAAGATCACAGTAAACATTTCTGTTGGGATACCAATCGCTTTAAGGATGATGCCTGAGTAGAAGTCTACGTTAGGGTAAAGGTTACGTTTGATGAAGTATTCGTCAGAAAGCGCGATACGTTCAAGTTCCATAGCAAGAGCAAGCTGTGGATCGTTGATGCCAAGAGCACCAAGAACTTCGTCACAAGTTTCTTTCATTACTTTCGCACGTGGATCGAAGTTTTTGTACACACGGTGACCGAAGCCCATGAGTTTAACTTCTTTAGTTTTCACTTTTTCCATGAAGCCAGCAACGTTTTCTACAGTGCCGATTTCATCAAGCATCTTAAGAACAGCTTCGTTCGCACCACCGTGAGCAGGACCCCAAAGTGCAGAGATACCAGCAGCGATACATGCATATGGGTTAGCGCCAGTAGAACCAGCTAAACGTACTGTAGACGTAGAAGCATTTTGTTCGTGGTCAGCGTGAAGTGTGAAGATACGGTCCATTGCTTTCGCAAGGATTGGATCTACTTTGTAGTCACGGTCTGCTGGAGTAGCAAACATCATGTACAGGAAGTTTTCAGCGTAAGTCAAATCGTTACGTGGGTAAACGAATGGTTGACCAACAGTGTACTTGTAGCTCCAAGCTGCCAAAGTAGGAATCTTAGCGATTAAACGAATCGCAGTGATTTCACGATGGTTAACATCTTCGATGTCCAGATTGTTGTGATAGAACGCAGACAACGCACCAACAACACCAACCATGATTGCCATAGGGTGAGCATCACGACGGAAACCGTTATAGAAGCGGCTTACTTGATCGTGAACCATAGTGTGGTTACGAACTTTAGCGTCGAATTCTTCTTTTTGCTCAGCTGTTGGAAGCTCGCCATTAAGAAGTAAGTAGCAAGTTTCTAGGTAATCAGCTTTAGTTGCTAACTGGTCAATTGGGTAGCCACGGTGTAAAAGAACACCTTTATTACCATCGATGAAAGTGATTTTAGACTCGCATGCAGCTGTTGCCATAAAACCAGGATCAAAAGTAAAGTGACCTGCAGCCAACACATCTTTAACGTCGATTACATCTGGGCCCAATGTGCCGCTGTAAATTGGTAATTCAATTTCTTTGCCATCAAGCTGTAAAACGGCTTTCTTGCCAGTTGCTTCAGACATTCAATAGATCTCCTGTCCTGGTGAATGTATATCCGAGTTGCCTATCAATCTTTTAATGCACAAAACGGACGGATCAAAAATTTGCTATAAGATTAGTGGCTACTGAAATTTTGTCAATTATACTTATGGATGAAAAATGACATTCTCACAGTGGTTTAGTCATTTATCTTGGTATAAAAAGTTTAATAAAATCACAGTACCAAACCTCTATAATAAGTCAAATTGAACAGAAGGTGCAGAAAAAAATATGGTCTTTGCCGTATTTGTAAGCGTTTTTTCCTAGCAAAAAATAAAGGAGAAATTGAGAAAATATTCTAAGGCTGAAACTTAAAATTATATAAATCTCGTAACTTACATCGATTTCCTTAAGTTTTTACTTCAAACTTGAATTATAAATAAAAGCAATAAATTTTCTTTTTGGCTCTGTTTAATCGGCTAAAAAATAGCTCGTAAATTTGCTTCACTTTGTTTAATACAACTTAAACAAAAATAAATAAGTGTTTTTTTGAATATAAAATGTCTAAAAACATCAAAAAAACTATGATCTACAAAGAGATAAGTAGGTTTTAGTATAAAAAATCTAAATTGAGATGCCTTTATATAAATAGTCATTATTTATTTGTGAAATATATCCTTATGATTTTACTTGGAATTAATAAGGACTTAGAGGCGAAATTACATTTTTGCTGTTCATCTTTAGTCTAAATCTACTTAGTCGAAGCTTGGCTAGATAACAGACTAAATTAATCAAGTTAATTATTAAAAAACAAATATCTAGAATGAAAATATAAAGATAAAGCAAGTAGGGGATAGTTTAAAGTTGTTGTTAATGATTCTTATTTAAAGGTTTTTTATTTAAAAAGCCAAATACAGTTGTTTGTATTTTAATAGTTCACGTTTTATAATTCAGTGTCGTTTTATGTTTAGGCATGTATTTGCCTGATAATGCCAGCTTTCCTTCGAATTAATTCCAACAAACTCCGGATGGAGTTTTTAACTACAGGATGCCCGCTGTGAAAAGCAACAGACCTGTCAATTTGTCCATGGGTCAAGTTTTAGAAGTAAACTTAAAATCACCCGTGGCTATTGCATCAATTCTACACCGTCTTTCAGGTGTCATCGTATTTTTACTCGTACCGGTACTTTTATGGATTTTGGACAAGTCATTGTCTTCTCCAGAAGGTTTTGCGCAAGTGCAAGAAATCATGAATGGTTTCATTGTTCGCTTCATCGTATGGGTATTTGTCGCTGGTTTAATCTACCACTTCATCGCTGGTGTTAAGCATTTACTTGCTGACGTTGGTGTAGCAGAAGAACTGCAAAGTGGTCGTACTGCAGCTACTATCGCATTAATCTTGTCAGCAATCGGTATCGTTGCGTCATTTGTATGGATCGTACTCTAATGAAAAGTGCTACTGGTTTAACGGGTTCAGGTTCTCGCGATTGGTTTCTTCAACGTGTGAGTGCAGTTGTATTGGCTGTATATACTGTTGTTGTTTTTGGTTGGATCCTTTGTAATGGTGGTTTCAACTTCGAACAGTGGTATGGCTTTATGATGACAACTCCAATGAAGATTATGTCTTTATTGGCAGTTTTCTCTCTTGTTGCACATGCATGGATTGGTATGTGGCAAGTATTCACTGACTATGTGACTACTCGTCAAATGGGTCCATCAGCATCAGGTTTACGCATTGTATTGACTTCGGCAGTGATTATCGCTGTATTAGCATACGCAATCTGGGCAATCCAGATTTTCTGGGCTTGATAGGAAGAGATCATGGGCGCAATTAACCCTAAAGAAGATTACACAAATATTCCACACGAAACTTTCGATGCTGTCATCGTTGGTGGTGGTGGTTCAGGTATGCGTGCATCTTACCAACTTGCTCAAGCTGGTTTAAAAGTTGCTGTACTGACTAAAGTATTCCCAACACGTTCACACACTGTTGCTGCACAGGGTGGTATTGGTGCATCTCTTGGTAACATGCAAGAAGATAATTGGCACTACCACTTTTATGACACAGTGAAAGGTTCTGACTGGTTAGGTGACCAAGACGCGATCGAGTTCATGACTCGCGAAGCGCCACAAGTCGTTTACGAACTTGAACACCTAGGTATGCCATTCGACCGTAACGCAGACGGTACAATTTACCAACGTCCATTCGGTGGTCACTCTGCGAACTACGGTGAAAAAGCTGTTCCTCGTGCTTGTGCTGCTGCCGACCGTACAGGTCATGCACTTCTTCACACGCTTTATCAAAGCAACGTGAAAATGGGTACTCAATTCTTCGTAGAATGGATCGCACTTGATCTTATTCGTAACGAAGCAGGCGATGTCCTTGGTGTAACAGCAATTGACCAAGAAACAGGTAAAATTGCAGTATTCCAAGCAAAAGCAACATTGTTCGCTACAGGTGGTGCTGGTCGTGTTTACCGTGCATCGACTAACGCATATATCAACACTGGTGACGGTCTTGGTATGGCTGCTCGTGCGGGTATTCCATTACAAGATATGGAATTCTGGCAATTCCACCCGACAGGTGTTGCGGGCGCAGGCGTATTGTTAACTGAAGGTTGTCGTGGTGAAGGCGCAATCCTTCGTAACAAAGACGGCGAACCATTCATGGAACGTTATGCACCGACTCTGAAAGACTTGGCTCCTCGTGACTTCGTATCACGTTCTATGGACCAGGAAATCAAAGAAGGTCGTGGTTGTGGTCCTAAAGGTGATTATATCCTTCTTGATATGACTCACTTGGGTGCTGACACCATCATGAAACGTCTGCCATCTGTATTCGAGATTGGCAAGAAATTCGCGAACGTTGACATTACTAAAGAGCCAATTCCTGTAGTACCTACAATCCATTACCAAATGGGTGGTATTCCTACAAATATTCATGGTCAGGTAGTTGTTCCTGAGTCTCCAGAATCTGAAGCTCTAGTAACGAACTACGACAAGAATACTGATACCTATTCTACTAACCAAGAAGGTCGCAACTTCACTAAACCAGTGAAAGGCTTCTATGCGATCGGTGAATGTTCATGTGTATCTGTACACGGTGCAAACCGTTTAGGTACAAACTCACTGCTTGATTTGGTTGTATTTGGTAAGGCTGCTGGTCAGCACATCATCGACTACGTGACTAAACACCACGGTGATGAATATGAACCGCTTCCTACAACTGTGCTTGAAAACACAATTAAACGTGTTCGTAAGCTGGATGAATCAACAACTGGTGAGAATGCTCAAGAAGTTGCTGATGCAATCCGTGACATCGTTCAAGACCACGCGGGTGTATTCCGTACAACTGCGCTGCTTGAAGAAGGTGTAAAACAAATTCTTGCAATTGAGCCGCGTGTTCGCAACATTCACTTGAAAGACAAATCTAAAGTATTCAATACTGCACGTATTGAAGCTCTAGAAGTTGAAAACCTGTATGAAGTTGCTAAAGCGACCTTGATTTCAGCTGCTGCACGTAAAGAATGTCGTGGTGCTCACACTGTGGTAGATTTTGAATTACCACCAGATCACCCAGAGTATCCATATGGCCGTCGTGACGATGAGTGGATGAAACACACCTTGTGGTTCTCTGCTGATAACCGTCTTGAGTACAAGCCAGTGCGTTACAAACCACTTTCGGTTGATGCAATTCCACCGAAACCACGTACATTCTAATCAGGAGATTTAAGATGAGTAGAGGTACTCGTACATTTCATATCTACCGCTACGATCCTGATAAGGATAAAGCACCGTACATGCAAACTTTTAAGCTTGAACTGACTGATAAGCACCGTATGTTGCTTGATGCGCTTCTTGCATTAAAAGTACAGGACGAATCTTTGACATTCCGTCGTTCATGCCGTGAAGGGATCTGTGGTTCTGATGGCGTGAACATCAATGGTAAAAACGGTTTGGCATGTCTTTGGAACCTGAATGATTTACCAAATGAAATCACGATTCGTCCGCTACCTGGTCTTCCAGTAATTAAAGACCTTGTAGTTGACATGAACCAGTTCTACGATCAGTACAACAAGATTCATCCGTTCTTGATCAACAACCAGCCTGCGCCTCCTAAAGAGCGTCTGCAGTCTCCTGAAGAACGTGAACACTTGAACGGTCTGTATGAATGTATTCTTTGTGCATGTTGTTCAACTTCATGCCCATCATTCTGGTGGAACCCAGACAAGTTCTTGGGTCCTTCAGCATTATTGAATGCATACCGTTTCATTATCGATTCGCGTGATACAGGTACTCAAGAGCGTCTGGCTCGTCTTGACGATCCGTTCTCTCTGTTCCGTTGTAAAGGTATCATGAACTGTGTATCTGTATGTCCTAAAGGCTTGAACCCTACTAAAGCAATCGGTCACATCCGTAACATGCTTCTAGATATGGCTGGCTAATTTAGACTGCAATCAACAGTTTTTCAAAAAGCACACCACTTGGTGTGCTTTTTGCTTTATAGGGCTCCATAAATGAACAGTGGTCGTGAAAACTGCTGTTATTGGTGCTGTATCTCATATGATCAAATCGGGTGATGAATCATTGCAGAGCATTCTGGTCGGATTTATGCACTATTATGATGTTGTTTGAGGTATTTATGATTTTTAGATGTAATTCTGGACTGAAAAAGGTTTTCAATAATGTTATTATATAACGCAAAGTTGCAAAGGGAGTGGATTGGAAGATTTACTCTCTTTTTGTTTATCAAAAAGATGTAGGACTTTAGTCTACGCTGAATGTGTTTTTCATTTAAAGCTCCCTATGTTAGAGTAATTTCTGACGGAAGTATTTGACTAAAAAACATGCGTTCCTCGTCAAAAAAATCAATTGATTAGTCGAGATCGTGATAGCATTTAGCACAAGACTATATTTAAAAAATGTGTGGGCTGATGTACATTTTTTAAACACGAAAGAAGTTGAGACTGGTATATAAATGTAAGTCAAAGTCGCTTTAGAAAAAATATAGTTTAAATCTTTGTTTTTTCTAAGTCGATTTGCAAAAAATTGCTCGGTCACGATCGGGTATTCAATGAGTGATGATGCCGCTGAGGGGCGTTATTGTTCATTAAACATATCAAGAATTTTCTTGGTGTGGTGATAACGCCTCATGGCTTATGCCTTATGGGGGACTAATGTTGAATTATCAATTTGACATTACTAATCCTGGGTTTTGCTTAAAAAGCATCCTGAAAATGTTTTTGCAATAGGAAATGGGTCCACAAATGCAAGAAGTTGCTGACGCTCTGCGTCTTGACACTGAACTTTCCGCTGATAGTGCAGCGTATATTGAAGAACTTTATGAGCAGTACCTCACTGCTCCAGACTCAGTGGGTGCTGACTGGAGAGCGTACTTCGATAAATTCCCAAAAGGTGATCAACCACACAGCAATGTACGTGAGCAATTCCTACTTTTAGGTCGCAATTCAAGCCGTATTCAGCCTGTTATCCAATCGACAGTAAGTTCAGAGCATGAACGTCGTCAAATTGGCGTTTTACAGCTGATTGCTGCGTACCGTAACCGTGGCCACCAAAAAGCAAAATTGGATCCATTAGGTCTGGCTAAGCGTGAAGTTGTGCCAGATCTTGATCTTTCTGCGCACGGTTTAACTCAGTCTGATCTAGACACTATATTCAATACCGGTAACCTTGCGATTGGTAAGGAAGCAGCGACTTTGGGCGAAATGGTCCAAGCGATGGAAGCGACTTACTGTAGCTCTATCGGTGCTGAATACATGCACATCGTGGATACCAAAGAAAAACGCTGGATCCAGCAACGTCTTGAAAGCGCACGTGGTCAATATGGCCTGAGTGCTGATCAGAAAAAACATGTTCTTGAACGTTTAACTGCGGCTGAAGGTCTGGAAAAATACCTCGGTAATAAATTCGTAGGTGCAAAACGTTTTGGTGTTGAAGGTGGTGAGTCTTTCATTCCTATGGTGAATGAATTGATCCAGCGTGCCGGTTCTGTAGGCTGTAAAGAGGTGGTGATCGGTATGCCACACCGTGGTCGTCTGAACCTTCTGGTTAACATCATGGGTAAAAACCCGGCTGACCTGTTTGGTGAGTTCGAAGGCAAATCACTACACAAGAAAGGTTCTGGTGACGTTAAGTATCACCAAGGTTTCTCTTCTAACGTAATGACTCCAGGTGGTGAAGTTCACTTGGCATTGGCGTTTAACCCATCTCACCTTGAAATCGTTGGACCTGTAGTTGAAGGTTCTGTACGTGCACGTCAAGTACGTCGTAAAGACATTGGCGGTGATGACGTGTTACCAGTGATTGTTCACGGTGATGCTGCATTTGCAGGTCAGGGCGTAAACCAAGAAACTTTCCAGATGTCACAGACTCGTGGTTACACAGTAGGTGGTACAGTTCATATCGTAGTGAACAACCAGGTTGGTTTCACCACATCTGATCCACGTGATGCACGTTCTACAGAATACTGTACTGACATCGCGAAAATGATTCAGGCACCGATCTTCCATGTAAATGGTGACGATCCTGAAGCTGTGTTGTTTGTTGCTCAGCTTGCACATGACTTCCGTCATACTTTCCGTAAAGACGTTGTGATTGATATGTTCTGTTACCGTCGTCGTGGTCATAACGAAGCGGACGAACCAGCTGCAACTCAGCCAATGATGTACCAAGTGATCAACAAAAAAGCGACAACTCGTACGCTTTATGCTGACAAACTGGTTCAAGAAGGTGTGCTTGATCGCGCTACTGCAGATCAAATGGTTGAACAATACCGTTCTGATCTTGAAGCAGGTAAACATGTAGCCAATGCACTAGTTCTAGAGCCGAACAAGAAAATGTTCGTAGACTGGACACCGTACCTGGGTCATGAATACACAGACGAGTGGGATACTACTTGTGATCTAGAACGTCTTAAAGAGCTTGGCCGCAAAATGCGTGAGCTTCCAGAAGGCTTCGTGATGCAGCGTCAGGTATCTAAAGTGATTGACGACCGTCTAAAAATGCAAACTGGTGAAATGCCACTGAACTGGGGTGCTGCTGAAACTCTAGCCTATGCATCACTGCTAGATGATGGTTATCTGGTTCGTTTAACTGGTGAAGACGTGGGTCGTGGTACATTCTCACACCGTCATGCAAAACTGCATAACCAGGTAGATGGTTCAACTTATATCCCGCTTTGCCATATCAAAGAGAACCAACCGCGTGTTGCGATCTATGACTCTTTATTGTCTGAAATGGCAGTACTGGCATTTGAATACGGTTATGCAACGACTCTTCCTAAGAGCCTGATCATCTGGGAAGCTCAGTTCGGTGACTTTGCAAACTGTGCACAGGTGGTGATCGACCAGTTCATCTCATCTGGTGAAACCAAATGGGAACGTGTATGTGGTCTGACTATGCTTCTGCCACACGGTTTTGAAGGTCAAGGTCCTGAGCACTCATCTGCACGTCTGGAACGTTTCTTGCAACTATGTGCTGAAGACAACATGCAAGTGATGACTCCAACTACACCTGCACAGATCTTCCACGCGTTACGTCGTCAGGCAATCCGCCCGATCCGTAAACCAATGATCATTATGTCACCTAAATCATTGCTTCGTCACAAGTTAGCGGTGTCTAACCTGGAAGAACTGGCAAACGGTACATTCCAGACTGTGATCGACGAAGTAGATAACATCAACAAAGCAGACGTAACCCGTCTGGTACTGTGTGGTGGTAAGGTTTACTACGATCTGGTTGAAAAACGTCGTGAAAAAGAATTGAACAACACTGCAATTGTACGTATTGAACAATTGTATCCGTACCCAGAAGCACGTCTTGCAGAAGTTCTTGCTCAGTATCCAAACGTGAAAGAACTAGTTTGGGCACAAGAAGAGCCGAAAAACCAAGGTGCTTGGTTGTTCATCGCGCCTCGTTTATATGACGATGTGATGAAAGCGGGCAAACAAATCCGTATTAGTTACGCAGGCCGTGAAGCTTCAGCTGCACCGGCGTGTGGTTCACCATACTTGCATGCAAAACAACAAGCTCAGCTCGTTAACGACGCTCTAGCGATCGATGCTGAATAATCCAGGAGATTCTAAATAATGGCAACCGAAATTAAAGCACCGGTATTTCCAGAGTCAGTTGCGGACGGTACGATCGCAACTTGGCACAAACAACCAGGTGAAGCAGTATCACGTGATGAAGTGATCTGTGATATTGAAACTGATAAAGTTGTTTTAGAAGTTGTTGCTCCTGCAGACGGTACAATTGCATCAATCGTTAAAAATGAAGGCGATACAGTGCTTTCTGCTGAAGTGATTGCACAGTTTGAAGAGGGTGCTGTATCTGGCGCAACTCAAACTCAAGCAGTTCAATCTGAAACTGAAGCATCAGTAGAGCAAGCTGCTGCAAAAACTGAAGCGGGTAATGCACCGATCGTTGAGCGTCAACAGGTTCAAGACCAGGCTCCAGCAGTACGTAAAGCATTGACTGAATCTGGTATCAATGCTGCTGACGTATCTGGTACAGGTCGTGGCGGTCGCATCACTAAAGAAGATGTTGCGAACCATCAGTCTAAACCTGCAGCACCTGCTGCTGCACCGTTAAGCGTTGCGGTTGGTGAACGTATTGAAAAACGCGTTCCAATGACTCGTCTGCGTAAACGTGTTGCTGAACGTCTGCTTGCTGCAACTCAAGAAACAGCAATGTTGACGACGTTCAACGAAGTAAACATGAAACCAATCATGGAAATGCGTAACCAGTATAAAGAAGCGTTTGAAAAACGTCATGGTGCGCGTCTAGGCTTCATGTCATTCTTCGTTAAAGCTGCGACTGAAGCACTGAAACGCTATCCAGCAGTGAATGCATCTATCGATGGTGACGACATTGTTTACCATGGTTACTATGACATCGGTGTAGCAGTTTCTTCTGACCGTGGTCTAGTGGTTCCTGTTCTTCGTGATACAGACCGCATGAACTATGCTGAAGTTGAAAACGGTATCCGTGCATACGCTGGTAAAGCGCGTGAAGGTAAACTTGCGATTGAAGACATGACTGGTGGTACGTTCACAATTACCAACGGTGGTACTTTCGGTTCATTACTTTCAACTCCAATCCTGAACACGCCGCAAACTGCGATCCTGGGTATGCATAAAATTCAGGAACGTCCTATGGCAGTGAATGGTCAAGTTGAAATCTTGCCAATGATGTACCTAGCGCTTTCTTATGACCACCGTCTAATCGATGGTAAAGAAGCAGTTGGCTTCCTTGTAACAATCAAAGAATTGTTAGAAGAACCAGCTCGTCTGATCCTTGATCTTTAATTCTAAAGAATAAATCCATGGGCTTAGGGTGATCCTCTAGGCCCATTTTTGGAGAGAATAATGTCTCAACAATTCGATTTAGTTGTAATTGGTGGTGGCCCAGGTGGCTACGAAGCTGCAATTCGTGCTGCGCAACTTGGTTTCAAAGTTGCTTGTATCGAAAAACGTATTCATAAAGGTAAACCATCTTTAGGCGGTACTTGCCTAAACGTGGGTTGTATCCCTTCTAAAGCACTTCTAGATTCTTCTCACCGTTATGAAGATACTGTTCATCACTTAGATGATCACGGTATTACGACTGGTGAAGTGAAGTTTGATCTTGCAAAACTTCTTGCACGTAAAGACAAAATCGTAAACCAATTGACCATGGGTATCGACGGCCTGCTGAAAGGTAATGGCGTTGAATGGTTAAAAGGTACTGGTAAATTGCTTGCTGGTAAAAAAGTTGAGTTCGTTTCACACGAAGGCGAAACTCAAGTTTTAGAACCTAAATACGTGATTCTTGCGACTGGTTCTGTACCTGTAAATATTCCTGTTGCTCCTGTAGATCAAGACATCATTGTTGACTCTACTGGCGCGCTTGAATTCCAGGAAGTACCTAAACGTCTTGGTGTCATCGGTGCAGGTGTCATCGGTCTTGAACTTGGTTCAGTATGGCGTCGTCTTGGTGCTGAAGTTGTTGTATTTGAAGCAATGGACGCATTCTTACCAATGGCTGATAAGGCATTGGCGAAAGACTACCAAAAAGTATTGACTAAACAAGGTCTGGATATCCGCGTTGGTGCGAAAGTATCTGGTACTGAAGTGAACGGTCGTGAAGTTACTGTTCAGTACACTCAAGGTGGTGAAGACAAAACTCAAACTTTCGACAAGTTGATCGTTTGTGTTGGTCGTCGTGCTTATGCTGAAGGCCTATTGGCTGAAGATTCAGGCATTAAACTCACTGAACGTGGTCTGGTTGAAGTAAACGATTGGTGTGCAACTTCTGTTGAAGGCGTATACGCAATTGGTGACTTGGTACGTGGTCCAATGCTTGCCCATAAAGCAATGGAAGAAGGTGTAATGGCAGTTGAACGTATTCACGGTCATGCTGCACAAGTCAACTACGATACGATCATTTCTGTCATCTACACTCACCCAGAAGCGGCGTGGGTAGGTTTAACAGAAGAGCAGGCGAAAGAAAAAGGCCACGAAGTTAAAACGGGTCAATTCGGTTTCGCTGCGAATGGTCGTGCAATGGCTGCGGGCGAAAATGCTGGTTTCGTGAAGTTTGTTGCTGATGCAAAAACTGACCGTCTACTGGGTATGCACGTGATTGGACCTGCTGCGTCTGATATCGTACACCAAGGTATGATCGCTCTTGAATTTGTTTCTTCAGTAGAGGACCTACAGTTGATGACTTTCGGTCACCCAACGTTCTCTGAAGTCGTACATGAAGCGGCTCTTGCCGTGGATGGCCGTGCCATTCACGCGATTCAACGCAAGCGTAAGTAATCTAAAAAGAGCGGCTCCGGCCGCTCTTTTACATTTGATGGTTGTATTTGTTTGAATAATCATCTAAAAATAAGAATTAGCACATCGTCTCTATAATTTCCAATATCGATGTTGCCCGGCGCCACAAGATATTGGGACGCACGAATAACAAAGTGAAAAGTAGTAAAAGGTCAATCAATGAATTTACATGAATATCAAGCAAAAGCGTTATTAAAAAAATATGGGATGCCTGTACAAGAAGGTATTCTTGCTACCAATGCTGAGGAAACAGTACATGCTTTTGAGCAGCTTGGTGGGAAGTTTGCGGTATTAAAAGCGCAGGTTCACGCAGGTGGTCGTGGCAAAGCAGGTGGGGTAAAAGTGGTAAAGTCGGCTGAAGAAGCAGCTGAATATGCCAATCAGATTATTGGTTCACGTTTAGTGACCTATCAAACCGATGCAAACGGTCAGCCAGTCAATAGCATTCTGGTGTCTGAAGATGTGTATCCGGTTGAGCGTGAATTGTATTTGGGTGCGGTGGTTGACCGTTCTAGCCGTCGTATTACCTTTATGGCATCCACAGAAGGCGGTGTCGAAATTGAAAAAGTTGCAGAAGAAAATCCTGAAAAAATCATTAAAGTAGAAGTTGATCCTTTGGTGGGTTTATTGCCATTCCAAGCACGTGAAGTGGCATTTGCACTTAAGTTAAAAGATAGCCAGATCAATCAATTTGTTAAAGTCATGACAGCTGCTTATCAAGCTTTTGTTGAAAATGATTTTGCTTTATTTGAAATTAACCCACTCTCTGTACGTGAAAATGGTGACATTCTCTGTGTCGATGCCAAAGTCGGTATTGATTCGAATGCACTGTACCGCCTGCCTGAAGTTGCTGCTTTACGTGATAAATCACAAGAAAATGAGCGTGAACTGAAAGCATCTGAATTTGACCTGAACTACGTTGCTTTAGAGGGAAATATTGGTTGTATGGTCAATGGTGCCGGTCTTGCGATGGCAACTATGGACATTATCAAACTGTATGGTGGCCAGCCAGCCAACTTCCTGGATGTGGGCGGTGGTGCAACCAAAGAGCGTGTAATTGAAGCGTTTAAAATTATCTTGGCAGATTCTTCTGTACAAGGTGTCTTGATTAATATTTTTGGTGGAATTGTACGTTGTGACATGATTGCTGAGGCAATTATTGCAGCGGTTCAGGAAGTGAATGTCACTGTGCCTGTAGTTGTTCGCCTTGAAGGGAACAATGCCGAGCTTGGTGCCAAGTTACTGGATGAATCTGGTTTGAAATTGATTTCTGCAAATGGCCTGGCCGATGCTGCAGAAAAAATTGTTGCTGCAGTAAAAGCTTAAGGAGTATCACAATGAGCGTATTAATTAATAAAGACACCAAAGTTTTAGTCCAAGGCTTTACAGGCAAGAACGGTACATTTCACTCTGAACAGGCTATTGCCTATGGCACTAAAGTGGTTGGTGGAGTAACACCGGGCAAAGGCGGTCAATCACATCTGGATTTGCCAGTATTTAATACCATGCGTGAAGCGGTGCAAGAAACTCAAGCTGATGCTTCTGTGATTTATGTGCCTGCACCTTTTGTCCTCGATTCTATTGTAGAAGCTGTTGACTCAGGTATTGAACTGATCGTGGTGATTACTGAAGGCGTACCAACACTGGATATGCTGAAAGCCAAACGTTATCTGGAGACCAATGGTAATGGCACGCGTCTGATTGGTCCAAACTGTCCGGGCATCATTACGCCAGGTGAATGTAAGATCGGCATCATGCCGGGTCATATTCACCAGCCAGGTAAGATCGGTATTATCTCACGTTCAGGTACTTTGACTTATGAAGCGGTTGCACAAACCACAAAACTTGGTTTAGGTCAGTCTACCTGTATCGGGATCGGTGGTGATCCGATTCCAGGCATGAACCAGATTGATTGCTTGAAACTGTTCCAGGAAGATCCGCAAACTGAAGCCATTATCATGATTGGTGAAATTGGCGGTACTGCGGAAGAAGAAGCAGCTGAGTATATTCAGTCACATGTGACCAAGCCAGTGGTAGGGTATATCGCTGGTGTAACAGCGCCGAAAGGTAAGCGTATGGGTCACGCAGGTGCCATTATTTCTGGCGGTAAAGGAACTGCTGAAGAGAAATTTGCAGCTTTTGAACGCGCGGGAATGGCGTATACACGTAGTCCTGCAGAGTTGGGTTCAACCATGCTCCAGGTATTGAAAGAAAAAGGTTTGGCTTAATTTGTTGAGCTGATAAAAAGCCCTCATTATTGAGGGCTTTTTTATAATTGCTACAAAAGAAAATTAAAATCTAACTAGATGATAACTCGAAAATTGAGTATTTAGTTATCTACACCAGCTTTAGCTTTCAGGCTTTGGGTCATGCCATTGATGTCACCGCCCTGAATGCCTAATTCATTCATCAGACTATCAATTAAAGGTGCCTGGCTACGATAACGCAAAGCACTATTCACCACCTGATCGGAGAGGGCAACATTGCTGCCTTCATGATGGGCATCTGCCTGACAAGAACCCGCATGTGTGCCATGTAAACCATTGACTTGCAAAATCTTGATGTCATCAATGTTTTCCATAGGCTTAACACTTTCACGAATGATTTCAGGCAAGTATTTCAGCATGGCTAGGCGGATTTGCATTTCCACCTGTTCAGATGACAGTACATTATTTGCTTCATTCACAGCACGAGTACCTTCAGCATCGACCTGATACTGTTTCTCCATCGCTTGAGCAAGTAAGACTTTTGCATCCGCTTCACCTTTGGCTTTCAAGCGAACTTTTTCAGCTTCGGCCTCAGCGGCAATACGAACTGCTTCCGCATCATCAGCTGCTGCCTGTTTGCCAGCCTCTGCTGCGACGGTAATAGCAATCGCATCTTTCTCAGCCTGTTCTTTAGCTGCAACCAGTTCAACCGCTTTTTGACGTTCAGCCTGCTGGATCTGACGGACAGTGACGACTTCTTCTTCCGCTTTAACCGCTTGAGCACGTGCCTGATCAGCTAAAGCTTTGGCTTCAGATTCAGCACGGGATTTTTCTGCAATCGCAATCGCACGATCCTGTTCAGCCAGTTCAATGGTTTTCTTCTGTTCAACTTGAGCTTTTTGAATGAGCTGGGCTTTCTGGATGTTTTCATTTTCAACATCACGAGCCGCCAAAATACGTTTCAGTTCTACTTCACGTTCAGCAGCAATACGGGCTTCTTCCGCCTCACGCTTTTTTGCAGCTTCCTGAGCGGCAATTTCGGCTAACTGTTCAGCACGGCGAATTGAAATTTCACGTTCCTGTTGCAGTTTGGCATATTCTTCTTCACGGATAATTTGCAGACGTGCTTGTTCAGCTTCCAGATTTTTGGCTTTAATGGCCAGATCTGTATCCTGTTCAATATGGTTACGCTTACGGCGACGATCTTCAATGGTTTCAGTGAGTTTGGTCAAACCTTCAGCATCGAACGCATTTTGCGGATTGAAGTATTTAAAGCCGGTTTGATCCAGACCTGTTAAAGAAACAGTTTCAAGCTCCAGACCATTTTTATGTAGATCTTCAGATACCACTTGCTGTACTTTTTGTACGAAGTCGACGCGTTTCTCATGCAATTCTTCCATCGCCATTTCAGCGGCAACGGCGCGTAAAGAGTCGACAAATTTACCTTCCACAAGATTTTTCAGTTCATTTGGTGACATGGTCTTTTGACCAAGCGTTTGTGCAGCAGTGGCAATCGAATCTGCAGTAGGCTTTACGCGCACATAGAATTCAGCCATTACATCGACACGCATGCGATCACGGGTAATCAGCGCCTGATCATCGGCACGACGGACTTCCAGACGCAGAGTATTCATATTCACTGGAATGATTTCATGTAGCACCGGTAGCACCAAAGCTCCGCCGCCTAGAATCACTTTTTCACCACCCCAACCGGTACGCACAAAAGAAATTTCTTTACTGGAACGACGGTATAAACGTGCAATGATTAATCCGAAGGTGACAAGGCCAACGAATATAATCCCCGCAATAATCAAAACATTATATAAATCAAAATTTAGCATTATTATAGAGTCTCTTTGGGCAAGCTTAGTTTTTATAGGAAATTGGTTTAATTAAAGTTCAATAGCCTGAAAGCCATTTTTAGTTTTTTGAGTCAGAACTACTGTCTGACCCTGATTAAATATTTCATTGCGTTCAGGTTCGACCAGCACATAATGGGTCTTACCATGCTGATCCTGAACTTTGGCCTGAGCAGGGGAGTTAGCTTTGGCATCTCCCAGAATAATCGTGGCGGTTCGTCCGATCAGTTCATCGCTATAGATCGCGATGGTTTCATCTTGGGGTAGAATCTTGGCAGCGAGCACGGACAGCCCACGTACAATCGGCATGCATAAAAATAAACAGGCAGGGGAAATAATCCATGCATTTAAAAGCTGACTGGTAAATCGTTCGAACAGGCCTTGGATCAATAGTCCGCTCAGACCATAACTGGTCAGGAAAATAATGAGCCAGATAAAGAGAGGCAGGCGACCCAGATAAAGCCAGTCGAATACTTTATTGAACAGGCCAGTATGCTGATCAACACCTACTTCCGGGTGAAGCGGTTCTTCAGGCAGAAATTGTTCGAACATATTCTGGGAGCCACCTCCCAGCATCAGCAAGACACATTCCAAGGCAGCAAACATCAGCATCAGACTTAAACTGATACTAAATACAATGTTGGAAGGATGAGTGAACAGTTCCCACATGAGTTTCTGTCTCTAATTATGGTTTTATAGAAATTTTATGACCCTGTTAAAGATAACAGTTATTAATAAAATTGTAAGCAAAAAACAACAAAATTCCCTATTGGGATAGCTTGATAAAATCCAAAATTTAACAATATGTGATGAGCTTTTCTTAGCTACAAATAAATGTCGACTATTTATATAGGTAGGGCGAATCTGAGGTTTTATCTAAAGAATAGAAAAGCAATTGATGGACGTCTGCTTTTCTATCTCTATTTATATGTATAAAAGTATTAAAGGATGGCGGTCTGGATACGGACTTTCATTTCTAGGGCTTGTTGCAGAATATAGTTTTTCATCCATTGCACCTGTTCGCCCATTGGATTGGTTTTTACTGCAGTCTCCAGAAATTTAAGTTCAGGCTGATTAAATAGTTGTTCGTCAAGAGCCTGTTCCAATGCCTGAGTATTTGCAGACAAAGGTAAGGCCACCAAGAAGAAGGCTTTAGGATAGTTATAGAAAGCATAAAGCAGGTTAAAAGCTTTTTGATCGCCTCTCAGATTGCCGACACCTATTTCGTAACCTGCCTGCTGGTTGCTATAAGTCATACCGAGCAGGTATTCCCATTGATTATTCAGCTTACGCAGGCCAAACTGCAGGCCAATCTGATCCGCTGTCAGTTCATGCTGGATATAAATATTTAATGGACTGCCATCTTCAGTATAAGGTTCCTGAAGAACCAAAATATGTTGTTGGTGCTGGTAAATAAAACCGGCAAGTTTTGCCTGTTTCAGACGGGATTTTAAAGTATCTAAATCAAATTCGTTATAAGGCATACATAGTTTATAAATTGGAGGAACTAATCCTACTCTAATTTTTTTTGGCCGAGATGTGAACTGTGCATTTAGATGATTAATATATCATTTCATTGCTGAAAGTAATCTTCCAGAGTGCTTTTACTAAACAATCAATTGTCTTTATTTAGCTGAACTATCAGATTCATAAAAACTGATAGTTGATATTAGTGAATTTTTATATGACGTTTTAATATATGAATATCACAAAACAAGCAATCGTTATGAAAAGTTAATCACTATAATGAATATAAATTTTATAAAGTGTAATAAGTACACGTGTAATACGCAGGTTGTCCATGTCATTAAATGAGGAAAGACTTACTCATCTTAAACAGCTTGAAGCTGAGAGTATTCACATCATTCGCGAAGTTGCTGCCGAGTTTGAAAATCCGGTTATGCTTTATTCAATCGGTAAAGATTCAGCAGTTATGCTGCATTTAGCACTGAAAGCGTTTTATCCTGCAAAACTTCCATTCCCGCTACTTCATGTAGATACCGGCTGGAAATTCAAAGACATGATCAAGTTCCGTGATAACATGGCCAAAGAACATGGCTTTGATCTGATCGTGCATCAGAACAAAGAAGGTCGTGATGCGGGCGTAAACCCATTCGACTATGGTAGCTCTAAATATACTGACATTATGAAAACCCAAGGTCTGAAACAGGCACTGGATAAATATCAGTTTGATGCTGCTTTCGGTGGTGCACGTCGTGACGAAGAAAAATCACGTGCCAAAGAACGTGTTTATTCATTCCGTGACTCTAAACACCGTTGGGATCCTAAAAACCAGCGTCCAGAACTTTGGAACCTTTACAATGGTAAAGTGAACAAAGGCGAAAGTATTCGTGTATTCCCATTGTCTAACTGGACTGAGCTAGACATCTGGCAATATATCTACCTTGAAAATATTAAACTTGTTCCATTGTACTTAGCTGCTGAACGTCCAGTCGTTGAGCGTAATGGTACGCTGATCATGGTTGATGATGAGCGTATGCGCCTGAATCCAGGCGAAGTGCCACAAATGAAATCGGTTCGTTTCCGTACTTTAGGTTGTTACCCATTAACGGGTGCGGTTGAATCAACTGCAACAACTTTACCGGAAATTATCCAGGAAATGCTTTTAGCGACCACATCTGAACGTCAAGGCCGTATGATCGACCATGACGAAGCAGGTTCGATGGAAAAGAAAAAGCAGGAAGGTTACTTCTAAGAGAAATCTCCCTCGGCCCCTCTTTTTCAAAGAGGGGAGAAAAAGTCTCCCTTAACAAAGGGAGATTTAGAGGGATTAAAAGAAACCGATTTCAACGTATTTGTGGAGCTATGAGCAATGTCTCACCAATCAGAACTTATTAGCCAAGACATTTTGGCTTATTTGAAACAGCACGAAAATAAAGACTTATTGCGTTTCCTGACTTGCGGTAACGTGGATGATGGTAAATCTACTCTTATCGGTCGTCTGCTTTACGATTCAAAACTGATTTATGAAGATCAGCTGCAAGCCGTTACCCGTGACTCTAAAAAAGTGGGTACCACTGGCGATGCACCTGACTTGGCGCTGCTGGTCGATGGTCTGCAAGCTGAACGTGAGCAAGGTATTACCATTGACGTAGCTTACCGTTATTTCTCTACTGAAAAACGTAAGTTCATCATTGCCGACACTCCGGGACACGAACAGTACACCCGTAACATGGCAACTGGTGCGTCTACTGCGGATCTTGCCATCATCCTGATCGATGCGCGTTACGGTGTTCAGACTCAAACACGTCGTCACTCATTTATTGCGAGCCTGTTAGGTATTCGTAATATCGTGGTTGCAGTGAACAAAATGGACCTGGTTGAATTCTCTGAAGCACGCTTCAATGAAATTCAGGCTGAGTACAACAAGTTCGTGGACCAGTTAGGTGACCGTAAACCTGCCAACATCATCTTTACGCCGATCTCTGCGTTAAATGGTGATAACGTTGTCAACAAATCTCCAAATACACCTTGGTACCAAGGTGAAACCTTAATGGAGACTTTGGAAAACGTTGAAATTGCACACGATACCAGCAAGCACGAATTCCGTTTTCCAGTTCAATATGTCAACCGTCCGAACCTCGACTTCCGTGGTTTCTGCGGTACCATCGCACTCGGTGAAGTGAAAGTTGGCGATGAAATTGTTGCACTGCCATCTGGTAAGAAATCAACAGTGAAAGAAATCGTCACTTTTGATGGCAATCTGGATCATGCAATTGCAGGTCAGGCGATTACGATAACCCTGAATGACGAGATTGATATTTCACGTGGTAACGTGCTGGTTAAAGCAGGCCAGCAGCCTTTAATTTCACGTTCTGCCCGTGCATCTGTGGTTTGGATGAATGACCAGCCGCTTGTAGTGGGTAAGCTGTATAACGTTAAGTTCGGTACACAAACGATTCCTGCAAAAGTTGAAAAAATTCACTACCGTACCAATGTCAACACATTGGAAAAACTGGAAGTTGAACAGCTGGAACTGAATGCGATTGCAGACGTGACTATCGAATTTGATGCTCCAGTAGTATTTGACCGTTATCAAGACAGCCGTTACACCGGTTCTTTCATCTTCATCGACCGTTTAAGCAATGTGACAGTCGGTGCGGGTATGGTTGAAGCAGCGATTGAATGGACTGCGCATGATGAACCTGTGACTGCTGAAGCACGTGCTGCACGTTTAGGCCAAAAACCTGCTGTGGTCACTGTAACTGCGAAAGCACTGGAAAATGCACAAGCACTTGAAAGCCTGTTGATTCAACAAGGTGTGGTTGCGATTGCGAAAGCGGGTCTGACTGCTGAGCAGGTTTCACTTGTTCGTGAAACTGGTGTAGTAGTCATTACTGACCTTGCAGAAGGTACAGATGTAACTTATACAGCCGATGCAGTTGAAGAATTGGCTGAGAAAATTGTAGAATTAGTTCGTTTATAAGATTGGACTGATTTTAAGAAAAACCCGCTGTAAGGCGGGTTTTTTATTGCCTGAATTTTGGATGTTTGAAAATCATTCGGTTATTCAAAATGTGATCTTTCAATTTATATGTAGCTTTATACAATGCTCCGTAGATGGAGGGAAGGTATGAGAAAATATTATTACTAATTGGACTATGTGTAGCTTTTGGAGCAGAAGCAAAGCAGAGCAGCCAAAGTGCGGAAGCAATTAAACGGAAGATTATTCAACAGTCAATTGAAAGCTATCCGGGAAATTGTTCTTGTCCATATAATACAGCGCGTAATGGTAGTCGTTGCGGTAAACGAAGTGCTTATAATCGTGCTGGAGGTTATGCGCCACTTTGCTATCCGGAAGATGTCAGTGATCGGATGGTGCGAGAATATAAAAGTTAAAATTTAAGTTGAGGGACTAAGATTATAAAGCATCTATTTTTATACATTTAGATAAGACAGTAACTATACAAAAGGTTCCTAGTTAATTGTTGTAATCTCAACTGAGAAAATGGCTTTATAAGGAAGGATGTTTTTCACAAGTATTTCGTGCCTATTTTTCTTCTTAAATTTAACTTTTATTGCTTCACTTGAAATAAATTCAATATTATCTATGATAAGATATATCTTATATTAAATTTAAGATATATCTTTGCTATGTCTAGAACTTCTGATTTTGCATTAATAGAAGAGCGAGAAAACTCTCCAAAACCTCGCAAACGCCTCTTTGAAGTAGGCGAAATGAAACTGCTTGTGCTGCATTTTATTGCTCAAGCGCCCAAGTACAGCTATGACATTATTAAAGAAGTGGCTGCTTTGGTTGGTGGGAGCTATAAGCCGAGTACAGGCACGATCTGCCCGACGATTAACTATCTTGAAGAACAGCAATATACCCAAGTGATCATGAGTGTAGATGAACGTAAGCAATACCACATTACAGACAAAGGCCGTGAGCATCTTACAGATAGTCAGGAAACCCTACAAAAAGTGCTTAACCGTTTTGAAACCCGTCGCCGTATTCAAGAAGATGAACGCTATATCGATATCCATAATTCGATGGAAAGCCTGAAGGCTTCACTGCGATTCAAACTGCAAAATGAACTTCGTCCAGAGCAGATCAGTGATATCGCTGCCCAGATTGAACAGGCTGCAATCAATATCCGTCAACTGTAGGAGCAGGGCATGAAACAACATCAATATGAAGTGACTGTTCAACATCTGGCTGATGCTCAAGGCAATCCATCGACCTATACTGAGGCGCTACAGTTTCAGGTGGGTAATCACGATGACATCTTTAAAATACTGGAAACACTTCAAGCCAGTCAGTTGCTGGATGAGGAAAGTATCAAGGCATTTGCTGTTGGCTTAAAACTGTTTAGTGAAGTCATGCTGGAAAATAAAGAGTTGCCACTCTTCAAGGAATTCATGCCGCAGTTTGCCCAGTTTATGAAATCCTTAAAACAGACAGTGAAAGCCCAAAGTGAAGAACAGTAAGTATTCTAAAGGTCATTTATGAAAAACAATTTCCCCAAATTTCACCCTAAACATCTGGCTTGGCTCATGCCCTTGATCCTTTCCGGTATTATGAGTGGTGCAATTTCCTGTTTTAATATGCTGCTGAATAAAGGCTGGAGCGATGCGTTTATCTCGCTATGGTTACATGCTTGGGGGCTGTCATGGCTGGTGGCATTTCCACTGATTCTGCTAGTCTTACCGCTGGTACGTAAATTTCTGATGCAGTTTGTGCAGATGCCAGATCAATCTGCTAAATAAAAGATTGAGCCGCTTGAATCACCCGGAATCGGATGATTCATTTAGAACTTGAGATAAAATAGATTTCATGTCAGTTAGGCTTTTCACACCGGCAATACGCTGAATGATCTGCCCATTTTTAAAAATCAGGGTAGAGGGCAGGCCATAGACATTATAGCGTAAGGTCAGAATCGGTGATTGATCGACATTGATTTTACCGAACTTAATTTCTGGGTTATGCCCAGCATATTGTGCTGCCAGTTCCTTAAAAACCGGAAAATTCTGTGCACAGGGCTTGCATCAGTCAGCATAGAAACGGATTACAGCAAGGCCTTCAAACCATTCGAAGTCACTGTGATTATCTTCGTTATAGGTGATGACTGCTGACATGAATTTACTCTCATCATTTTAAAATTAAGATTTAAACCAGCTCATGGTGAGTTCAGCTTGACCGGTATTCTCATCGATTCCTTGATTGATCATCTTAAAACCCTGCTTTTGGTAAAAATGTACTGCTGATGTATTTGCAGCATAGACATTTAAATGCAGCTGATTACATTGCTGTTTTAAGAAATCAACTAAACGGCGGCCATAGCCCGCACCTTGCTGCTCTGGATCAATGAAAAGTGCAGCTAATACATTTTCCGATTTTAATAACGAAACAAAACCAAGCACCGTATGATTTTCTTTAAGGACATAGTTTTCTGCTAAGGGCAAATATACATCTCGCATTTGAAGCAGCTGATTTTCCCAATAACTAGCAGGAATAAAATTATGTGCCTTTAAAGAAGCCTTGAACCAAATTTCAAGAATAGCGTCGATATCCTCTGTTTTCGCTTTTGTAATTATTATCATCAGTGGTCTTATATCAATTTACTAAATAGGCAGCTGATTATACATAAGTCCATGCTGCTTCAATCCATAGCATTTCTATGTTCAAATAAGTTCGAAAAATACGAAACGTGAATATTAGGGAAAGAATCCATGACGCAACACAGCATGCAACAAGTCATCATTACAGAACCGGGTGGTGTAGAGAAACTCGCTTATGAAACCGTTGCCATTCCAGAAGCAAAAGCAGATGAAGTTCTGGTTAAGGTTCATGCTTTTGGGATTAACCGTCCGGATATCTTGCAGCGTCAGGGTTTGTATCCAATGCCTAAGGGTGTGACTCCGGTACCGGGTCTGGAAGTTGCCGGTGAAGTGGTTGCAGTCGGAAGTGAAGTAAGTCAGTTTAAAGTGGGTGATAAGGTTTGTGGCCTGACCAATGGTGGTGGTTATGCAGAATATTGCGTTGTGCCAGAGAGTCAGACTTTAAACATTCCTGAAGGTGTGAGCTTTGTACAGGCTGCGGCGATTCCAGAAACCTTCTTTACTGTATGGGCAAATGTGTTCCAGATGGGTAAGGCTAAGGCAGGGGAAACGGTGCTGATTCATGGTGGTACCAGCGGGATTGGGACCACGGCCTTAATGCTGTGCAAATCATTAGGAATCAAAACCTTTGCGACAGCAGGTAGTGATGAAAAAATCCAGGCGATTTCACATCTGACCACAGGAATCAATTACAAGACCCAAGACTTTGAGCAGGTCATCAATGAAGCTACGGATAATGCTGGTGTAGATGTGATTCTGGATATGGTGGGTGCGCCATACCTGGAGAAAAACCTGAATCTGCTGCATCGTGATGGCCGTCTGGTGTATATCGCATTCCTGGGCGGTGCTAAGGCTAAGGAGGTTAAACTGGGTCAAATCATGATGAAACGTTTGACCGTTACTGGTTCCACCATGCGTGCACGCAATACGGCTGAGAAAGCTGAAATTGCCCAAGGCCTGAAAGAGCATGTGGCACCACTCTGGGCAAAAGGCGAATGTTTACCGATGATCTATCAAACCTTCAAGTTTGACCAGATTCAGGATGCGCATGCAGCGATGGATACAGGTGAACATATCGGTAAGATTGTGGTGGAAATCATCTAATTATTCTTGTAATAGAAATAATAAAAGCCAACTTTTGTTGGCTTTTATTTTGCATAAAAAACGATAACTAATTTAAATTAATTGATTGAAATAGGGATATAAATTTTAAAAAATGGTAAAAAGTGTCGATTATTCGACACAACCTGTCAAAACCGAGGAGTAAATTAGCGCTTAAATATAATCTGACTAAATTGTTTGGTATTAGATGAAATGTCACGTATTAAAAGGAAGTATATTATGAAGATAGTGTCGAGCCCTTATACGCATGAACATGGCTTTCGTGCATTGAAGCGTTTGCATAAAGCAATTATCCGTAATCAGTTACTTCGTTCCGATTTACACAAGCTGTATCAAGCCATGTTGCATCTGGAACGCTATATGGAACGGCTGAGCCACTCAGCACCGAAACCACACTACAAACGTCGTAAAAAATCTTAAAAAACCCCTTGCCTATTAGCCTTAAGTTGAAGTGAATAACTCTAATCTCGTTTTTATTTGGCTGTATAATTTTCCCATAATTTAAAAATTCTAAGCAGATGATTCATTGTGCTGCACAAGCGGCACGAAGAGGGTATTTATGAAGGGCAATGCGTCAACGCATGAGCGCCTCGCAGACCGTTTGGCAAATATTTTAACCAAACTTAATATAGGGCATCAGTTGAGTGTACAGGAGCTGGCACGAGAATTTCAGGTCAGCACCCGTACCATTGAGCGTGATTTTGTTCGTCTGAATGCGTATTTACCGCTCATACAGGATGAAAATACCAAACGCTATTATCTTGAGCCTTCATATTTAGGGCGTTTCAAGTTACAGGATATCCAGAATTTTGCACAGTTGTCCGGAATCAGTGACTTGTATCCGGCATTGGATATGTCTTTTATTCGTGAATTGCTGGATGAGCGGGCAAATCAGGTATTTTCGGCAAAAGGCTATTATTTTGAAGATGCCAAACAGTTTGCCGAGCATTTCAAGCTGCTTGCAGGGGCGATCTATAAACGGCAGGAGATTGAGCTGCAATATTCCGATCAAACACGGATCATCCAGCCATATCGACTGATTCATCATCATGGCATCTGGTATCTGGCCGGTGTCACTGAAGCTGAGCTCAAAACCTATCGTTTAAGTCAGTTGCAGGAAGTCAAACTGGTTTTTGAAAATGAAAGCTTTGAGCATGATCCTGAAGTTTTGAAAATGCTGGCAGATGAAGACAGCATCTGGTTTGGCCAGCAAAAACAGCAGGTTTTGATGAAGGTGCAACCTGAAGTCACGGTATTTTTTAAAGAGCGCCGTTTATTTCCGGAACAGCAGATCGAACAGGAATCAGAGTCTGGAGAATTGTTGATTAGTTGTCAGATTCGTCATGAAATGCAGTTGCTGCCACTGGTACGTTACTGGCTACCACATGTAAAGATCATTGAGCCGATTCATTTTCAGGAAAAACTGGAACAGGATCTAGAAGGTTATTTACGCTCTGCTGGATGATATTTTGAAAGCAGAGTAGGTTGGCGAATGCTAATAAAATTCTATTGAGAACTAGATTTAGCAAATTACAGGCATAAAAAAACCAGCTTTCGCTGGGTTCTTTATTTACACCATCTTCAGTAGTAGAAGAATGGTGCCCGAGGCCAGACTCGAACTGGCACGCTTTGTGGGCGGGGGATTTTAAATCCCCTGTGTCTACCGATTTCACCACTCGGGCTTTAACAAGATTGGAGGCGGAGGTCGGAATCGAACCGGCGTCCACGGAGTTGCAGTCCGCTGCATGACCACTCTGCCACCCCGCCGCGTCTTGTTGATGCGTATATTATCAAGCTCTGAAAAAAAAACAATAGGATATTCATTTGTATGCGCATAAAAACAGCATATGACGGAAAATATTCAGAATTATCATGTAGAATGTGCAAAATTGATTCATATCAACACTTGGGAGAAGTGCCGTGGCATTAGTTCTAGACGGTCGTGCATTGGCGAAGCAAATTGAAGCTGACTTGTTAACTCGCGTAGAAGCGCTAAAAGCAAAATCAGGTCGTACTCCAATTCTTGCGACTATTTTGGTGGGTGACGATGGCGCATCTGCAACTTATGTACGTATGAAAGGTAATGCTTGCCGTCGTGTTGGTATGGATTCATTAAAAGTTGAGCTTCCAAAAGAAACGACTACTGAAGAATTGCTTGCTGAAATTGAAAAATTGAATGCAAATCCAGATGTTCACGGTATTCTGTTACAACATCCGGTTCCTGCACAAATTGATGAACGTGCTTGTTTTGATGCCATCTCACTGGAAAAAGACGTAGATGGTGTCACTTGTCTGGGTTATGGCCGTATGGCAATGGGTGAAGCGGCTTATGGTTCTGCAACGCCTGCAGGTATCATGACCATCCTGAAAGAAAACAATATCGAAATCGCAGGTAAACATGCGGTAGTGGTTGGTCGTTCTGCGATTTTAGGTAAACCGATGGCAGCAATGTTACTTGAAGCGAATGCTACTGTGACTATTTGCCATTCACGTACTCAAAACCTGCCTGAATTTGTAAAACAGGCTGACATCATTGTGGGTGCGGTGGGTAAAGCTGAACTGATCCAGAAAGACTGGATCAAACCAGGAGCTGTTGTTGTTGATGCTGGCTTCCACCCACGTGATGGTGGTGGTGTGGGCGATATTCAATTGGTAGGTATCGAAGAAGTTGCTTCTGCTTATACCCCAGTTCCGGGTGGTGTAGGTCCTATGACAATCACCACACTGATTCGTCAAACTGTGGAAGCTGCTGAGAAAGCTTTGGGTTAATGCTGTCTCCCTCTCCCTATGGGAGAGGGTTGGGGTGAGGGTTTTTTTAAAGTTAATCCTCTCCCTAGCCCTCTCCTTTAATAAAGGAGAGGGAACTTTCTTTATTAATTTGGGTTTCGTGTTTGAAACTAAAATTCTGAATATTCAAAAATAAAAATCCAATGAGCTGTACTTTCCAATTTCCTAAAGCCCCTAAGCATTTACTCCAAGCCTTACATCAAGTCATTCCTAATTGTGAACTAACGGCACAACAACTGCCGGAAACACCGATTTCACTGTGGCTGATTCCACCAGTTTTTCCGACAGACAAACTTGACGATGAAGTGATTCGCCGGATCTGGAATGATACGCCGTACTGGATCTTCTGCTGGGCATCAGGACTGGCAATGGCACAGTGGTTGCTGGCTGAACCGCATCATGTCAAAGACAAAGTCGTACTGGATTTTGGTGCTGGTTCCGGTGTTGTTGCGATTGCAGCGAAAATGGCAGGAGCCAAACGTGTGATCTGTTGTGATATCGATCAGGTCAGTCTGGATGCCTGTCGTGCCAATGCTGAGCTAAATGATGTTGAGCTGGAATATCTGGATGATCTGTATAAAGCAGAGCAGGTGGATATACTGCTAGCGGCTGATGTGCTCTATGATCAGTGTAACCGCTTCTTTCTGGATGAATTCCTGAAATTTGCACCCGAGGTCTGGGTTGCAGACAGCCGGGTTAAAAACTTTAGTCATCCACAATATCTTAAACTGGATGAACGCAGTGCGACCACCTGGCCAGATCTGGATGAATCACCAGAATTCCGCAATGTCAGCTTCTATCGAACTAAATAACATACAAGAATTGAAAAAGAAAAAAGGGCATCAAGCCCTTTTTTCATGCTCTGTTTTTATGAGCAGGTATAGCGAATCACACGTACAGTGGTAGGGCGGGCTTCTAATACCTCTCGGGCACCCGGATTTTCACTGTTATATAAATCAGGTGTATTACTCAAGCTGATCTGGGTACGACTATCCCCGAGTTGACGGCCATACTGAACCTGTTCTGGAGTTGGGTTAACTATTTCCTGACTGTTGATAATCTGGATATTATAGCTTTTAGTGGTTCCAAGGACTTGTCTGCAAGCAGCCTGTAATCTGTTCTCATCCTGACTTGGTCTTCCAGCTAATGTATAGCTTAAGGTTGCAGAATTTTCTGAACGTTCCAGAATTTCATAACCGGTCTGACCGTTAAACTGTTGAGGTGCCGTCTGACATGCTGTCAGGCCTAAAGTGCCGATAGTTAAACCGAGTAAAAAAACTGTTTTTTTCATCATGATGATTTCCCGTATTTTTATCAGACAAGTATGCCATAGCAATGAAAGAGCGGAATGGCAGTAAACATAAAATTCCAATAAAAAAGCTTTCCGAATGTTTCCATTCGGAAAGCTCCTAAAGCAATACAGTTACTTAGTCATCAGTAATCATGCTGTGCTTTTTAGTGTCTTTCATAAAGACATAAGTCAGCAGTGACAGGCCAATCATGAAAGTAATGTAATAGAAGAAGTAATTTTCATGGCCGGCATTTTTAAAGCTTAAAGCCACCAGTTCTGCTGTACCACCAAACAGGGTGTTAGCAATTGCATAAGGCAAAGCTACACCTAGGGCGCGAATATGGGCAGGGAATAGCTCTGCTTTTACAACAGCGTTAATCGCTGTATAACCAGTCACAATCACCATACCACTCATACATAACATGAAAGCAGTGGTTGGGTTATTAGTTGAGCCTAAGCCATTAAAGATAGGAATGGTAAATAGTACACCAAGCACACCAAAGGCAATCATGATTGGCTTGCGGCCAACTTTGTCAGAGAGTGCACCCACAACTGGTTGCAACAACATGAATACAAAGATGGCGAGGGTTGTGATTTCAGTCGCTGTAGTCTTTTCAAAACCAGAAGTGTTTACCAGATATTTCTGCAAATAAGTAGTGAAAGTATTGAAAGCTAAAGTACCACCTGCAGTCAGCATGATTACGGTAAATGCCTGTTTAGGGTATTTAGTGAATAAAGCTAAGGCACCGGATTTAGGACCACCTTTTTTCGCCTGTTCAACAGCCTGTTTTGAAGATTGTGTTTCTACCAGACCGCGACGGATCCAGAACACTACAATTGCCAGAAATGCACCGATCAGGAAGGGAATACGCCAGCCCCATTCAGTGAGTTGTGCTTCAGTCAAAGTACGTTGTAGGAAAATCAATACACAGAGTGCTAATAGCTGACCTGAGATCAGAGTCACATACTGGAAGCTTGAGTAGAAACCACGGTGATTTTTACCTGCCATTTCGGTCAAGTAGGTGGCACTTGAACCGTATTCACCACCACACTCAGACCTTGCAATAAACGAGCAAATAACAGCAGCGCAGGGGCCAGCATACCCACTGAATCATAGGTAGGTGCACAGGCGATAATCAGGGAACCGACACACATCAAAGATACAGAAAGTGTTAAACCGGCTTTACGACCCTTGCGGTCAGCGTAAATCCCCATAATCCATGCGCCAATCGGACGCATCAAGAAACCAAGTGCGAATACAGCAGCAGCCTGAAGGAGCTTGACGGTATTGTCACCATCAGGGAAGAACTGTGAAGCGAAATATAAGGTAAAGGCTGCATAAACATACCAGTCGTACCATTCGACCAGGTTACCTGCAGAACCTCCGAGAATAGATTTAACCCGTGTTTTACGGTCAAGCTGCGGTGTAGCAGCTTCAGGAAGTGGCTGATTCACAACATTGCTCCAAAGGAATGCTGTAAAACACATCTTTTTTAAATTTTCATTGCTATAAAATCTAAAAAGTTATGTTTTAGTGAGAGAGAAAGTGAGGAGATTTCATATACTTATACGCCTCCAAGATTTCTCTTTTTTATAGGACTTTAGTCTTAATAAATAATGTAATTTTCAAATATTTTTATGAAACATAAATTTACCATTTGTTTAGAGTAATTGTTTGATTTTTATATTGGATTAACTGGTTAAATGCTGTTCTTTAGGGAGGTTAATGAACAGTGAAGGTGGTTTTTATTTAGATGTAAAACAGATTAAAAGATTGGCTTTAACCTTATCTTAAGGTAATAAAAAAGGCCGCTTACGCGACCTTTTTAAAATTAAATCAGCAATTAAGCAGATTTAACCGCTTCAAGAAGTTCAGCTTGGCGTTTTTTCAATGCTTCTGGAAGGCGATCGCCCAATTTGTTGAACAATTCAGTGTGGCTTTCAAGTTCTTTGATCCATTGATCTTTGTCTTGAGAAGTTACCAGGTCAAACTGTTCTTTAGTGAAATCAGAACCAGTCCAGTTTAGCTGTTCGTAAGTAGGTACGCGGCCGATTGGGGTTTCAACAGCATCAGCACGACCTTCACAACGATCGATGATCCACTCAAGAACACGCATGTTTTGACCGAAACCAGGCCATACGAAGTTGCCTTCAGCATCACGACGGAACCAGTTCACGTTGTAGATACCAGGAAGTTTGTTACCAGCAGCAGCAGCTTTTTCGCCAACTTTCTCACCCATTTCTAACCAGTGAGTGAAGTAGTCAGCCATGTTGTAGCCAGCAAATGGAAGCATCGCAAATGGGTCGCGACGAACGATACCTTGTTGACCAACAGCAGCAGCAGTCGTTTCAGAACCCATGGTTGCAGCTTTATAAACACCATCAACCCAGTCAAATGCTTCTGAAATTAGAGGCACTGTGTCTGCACGGCGACCACCGAAGATGAACGCAGAAATTGGAACACCCGCTGGATTTTCCCAATCAGCATCGATAGAAGGGCATTGACCAGCAGAAACTGTGAAACGAGCGTTCGGATGAGCCGCTTTTTCTTCGCCAGTGTGTGGTTGACCTTTCCAGTTAGTCAGATTCGCAGGTGCTTCTTTAGTCAGACCTTCCCACCAAACTTCACCGTTGTCAGTTACAGCAACGTTTGTATAGATCACGTCTTTATGAAGCGTTGCCATACAGTTCGGATTCGTTTTGGTATTTGTACCAGGCGCTACACCGAAGAAACCAGCTTCAGGGTTAATTGCATATAAGCGACCATCTTCACCTGGTTTGATCCAGGCAATATCGTCACCTACAGTTTCAATTTTCCAACCTTCATAACCTGCTGGTGGAATCAGCATCGCGAAGTTTGTTTTACCACAAGCAGATGGGAATGCAGCTGCGATGTAGTGTTTTTCACCTTTAGGACTAGTTACGCCAAGAATCAGCATGTGTTCAGCTAACCAGCCTTGTTGACGACCCATATAAGATGCAATACGTAAAGCCAGGCATTTTTTACCTAACAATGCGTTACCGCCGTAACCAGAACCAAATGACCAGATTTCACGAGTTTCTGGGTAGTGCACGATGTATTTTTCTTTGTTGCAAGGCCAAGCAACATCTTTTTGACCTTCTTCAAGTGGTGCACCCACAGTGTGTACGCAAGGAACAAATTCGCCATCTGTGCCTAGAACGTCATAAACAGCTTTACCCATACGAGCCATTTTAGACATACTGACTGCCACATAAGGAGAGTCAGTTAATTCGATACCGATGTGCGCAATGTGTGAACCCAAAGGACCCATAGAGAATGGAACCACATACAGGGTACGACCTTTCATTGAACCGTCAAACAGACCATTCAATTTTTCGCGCATAACTGCTGGATCTTCCCAGTTATTGGTCGCGCCAGCATCTTCTTTATTTGCAGAACAGATAAAAGTACGGTCTTCAACACGAGCAACGTCAGAAGGATCAGAATTTGCAAGATAAGAACCAGGATGTTTCTCTTGGTTAAGCGCTTGCATTGTGCCGTTAGCGATCATCAAGTCGATATAACGTTGATATTCTTCTGCGCTACCGTCACACCATTCAATTTTTGCTGGTTTTGTTAATTTAGCAATTTCTTCCACCCATGCAATAAGCTTAGGGTGACGAACGAATTCTGGTGCGTTCACTTGGGTCATGGTGAGGCCTATCTCAAATGTGTACAAAATTTTGTACAAAGTACAATCTGGTCAATAAAATACTGGCCAGATGAAATATGAAAAAAAGTGGCTGTATTAAAGCATAAAATCATCAAAAAAATAAGACTAAAGAAGTGCTGGATTTTATTTGGAATATTATGCTATTTTCTGTTTAAATTTATATAAAACAATAAGATATAAATAAATTCAAAATCTTAAATATGTATTTATTAGCTTTATGTGTGGTATTTATTTTAATTATTTCTATTTAAATCAAATATTTAATTAAAATTGTTCAGTTATATTTGTTATTGATTAAATAAATGGTCACCATTCGAATTTTACATAAAGCAACTATTAATTGTTTATGAATTGGACAAAATGCCAATAGGTGTGCATCAATCTGTGTAAAAAATGTCTAATCAATCTAAACCCTTATCTATTATTTATAATCATAATTCTGGTTTTCGTCTATTCGACCAGCAAGAAAAATATGAGCAATTACTAGATATTTTCGCAGTGCATGATTTTGAGACTAAAGCTTTTGAAATCAATGATCCAGAACAGTTCAAAACAGTGATTGCTGAAGTATTGCAACGGCATCAACAATCGCCGGATCATGGTGTGGTCGTGGCAGCAGGAGGAGATGGAACGCTCAATTCAGTCGCCAAACACCTGCTTGAAACTGATATTCCAGTCGGAATATTGCCTTTAGGGACTTTTAACTATGCGGCAAGATTGCTGGATATTCCCTTAGATTTGGTTGAAGCCGCACAAGTCATTGCAACGGGCCAAACCAAATGTATCCATGTAGCACGTATTAATCAGGAAATCTACCTGAACAATGCTAGTCTGGGTTTATATCCCTTATTTATTAAAAAACGTGAAGACTATAATCGTATTTTTGGCCGTTTCCCTTTACATGCCTATACCTCAGCACTCGATGTGTTGATTCGTGACCGTAAAGAATTAAAACTGGAAATCTGGGTAGATCAGAAGAAATATCCGGTCAAAACTCCACTGATTTTCTTTGGCAATAATCCACTACAGTTAGCAGACATGAAAATGCGGATTGCCCAAGCTGCTGAGCAAGGGAAGGTGGCTGGGGTTGTGGTCTCCAAAAGTGACAAACTGACTTTATTTAAGCTGGTATATCAGTTAATTCGGGGCAAGATTGATCAAGCCTCAGATGTTTATAGTTTTGCTGCAGATCAGGTGCGAATTGAGTCTAAACGTAAGAAATTAATGGTAGCTATAGATGGAGAAACGGTAGAAATGACACCACCTTTAAATATTTCAGTTTTAAAAAATAGTTTAAGTGTAATGGTGCCGCATGATTCTGCATCTCTCTGATCTGCATTTTGGTACAGAAAGACCTGAATGTTTGGAAGCCATCCAGCAATTTTGTCGGGATCATCCATTGGAAGCGGTGGTAGTCAGCGGCGATCTCACCCAGCGAGCACGTTTGGGGCAGTTTTTTGCCTGTAAACGGTTTCTGGATCAGTTGAATACGCCTTATCTTGTGATCCCAGGGAATCATGACATTCCACTTTATCATTTATGGAATCGGTTATTTACTCCATTTACCCGTTATCAATTATTTTTTGGTGAACTAGAGCCTGTTTTAGAAACCGAACATTTTTATCTGATTGGGGTAAATTCGATTAGACGTCGATATCATACTAAAGGTCATCTATCACTTGAGCAGATTCAAAGGATTGACCTGAAACTACAGCAGGCGCCTGCTTCCAAAATCAAGATTATTGTCAGTCATCAACCTTTTTATGTGCCATTTCAGAATAGGCGGGGTTTTAAGGATATTCCCCTGATGGCCAAAATTGCATTGGAGTTTTGGTCGCAACATGGTCTGTTTGCTGTATTGCATGGGCATTTGCATCGTACCGCAGTCTATGATTTGAACCGTATATTCGAATTGGGAGGAGATCATCCGGTTTATGACGTCCATGCCGGGACTTCTGCGTCGCATCGACTCCATAAGAATCAGCCGAATAGCTTTAATGCAATTGATGAAACAGGAAAAATTACTCAATATTGTTTTGATGAGCAGTTAAAAACCTTTGTTCCACAGCCTGATCCCATAAATAAATAGACAAAAAATACGCAATCCATCAAAAAATTAAAAAAAAACCAATTTTTTTTCATTTTTGCCCTTGAAGCGTTTTATTCCATCTCCATAAAAAGGACATCAAAAAATTTTGATGATGACCAATGGAATAAATAAGTCGTCATCGGTGATCTAAAAAAGACTTAGTCTGATGGAGTTATTTATGAGCAACATTCGTCCATTACATGACCGCGTTGTTATTCGTCGTGTTGAAGAAGAAACAAAAACAGCTGGGGGCATCTTACTTCCAGGTTCTGCTGCTGAAAAACCTGCACAAGGTGAAATCATTGCAGTTGGTAATGGTCAAATCACTGACAATGGCGTACGCGCGTTAGACGTAAAAGTTGGCGACAAAGTATTGTTCGGCACTTATGCAGGTACAACTGTAAAAGTAAACGGCGAAGAACTTTTAATCATGAAAGAGTCTGACATTCTGGCAGTATTAGAAGCTTAATCTGCGCCAGATCGTTTTACTCATTCCAATTCAGATTTTGTAAAGATACAACAATATTCGGAGTCAAATATGTCAGCTAAAGACGTAAAATTTGGTGATTCAGCTCGTTCAAAAATGATCGCTGGTGTAAACATCCTTGCAGATGCGGTGAAAGTGACTTTAGGTCCTAAAGGCCGTAACGTTGTAATCGACCGTTCTTTCGGTGCACCGCACATCACTAAAGATGGTGTATCTGTTGCGAAAGAAATCACCCTGAAAGACAAATTCGAAAACATGGGTGCGCAACTGGTTCGTGAAGTTTCTTCAAAAACCAATGATATCGCAGGTGACGGTACAACAACTGCAACTGTATTGGCTCAAGCAATCCTAAACGAAGGGATCAAGTCAGTAACTGCGGGTATGAACCCAATGGATCTGAAACGCGGTATCGACCTTGCAGTGAAAACTGTTGTTGAAAATATTAAACAAACTGCAAAACCAGCTTCTGATTCTAAAGCGATTGAGCAAGTCGGTTCGATTTCTGCAAACTCTGACACCACTGTTGGTTCTCTGATTGCACAAGCAATGGAGAAAGTGGGCAAAGAAGGCGTAATCACTGTTGAAGAAGGTTCAGGCTTCGAAGATTCGCTTGATGTTGTAGAAGGTATGCAGTTTGACCGTGGTTATATCTCTCCATACTTCGCAAACAAACAAGACACTTTAACTGCTGAACTTGAAAACCCATACATCCTATTGGTTGACAAGAAAATTAGCAACATCCGTGAATTGATCACTGTTCTGGAAGCTGTTGCGAAAACTGGTAAGCCTCTTCTTATCATCGCTGAAGATGTTGAAGGCGAAGCGTTGGCTACACTTGTAGTAAACAACATGCGCGGCATTATCAAAGTATGTGCGGTTAAAGCACCTGGTTTCGGTGACCGTCGTAAAGCAATGCTTCAAGATATTGCGATCCTGACTGGCGGTACTGTGATTTCTGAAGAAATCGGTATGCAGTTAGATCAAACTTCACTTGAACACTTAGGTACTGCACATAAAGTAACTGTATCTAAAGAAAATACAGTGATTGTTGATGGTGCTGGTGATGCAAATCAGATTTCTGAACGTGTACAACAAATTCGTGCTCAAATCGAAGAATCTACTTCTGAATACGACAAAGAAAAACTTCAAGAACGCGTTGCTAAATTGGCAGGCGGTGTAGCAGTCATCAAAATCGGTGCTGCAACTGAAGTTGAAATGAAAGAGAAGAAAGACCGTGTAGACGATGCGCTTCACGCAACTCGTGCTGCGGTTGAAGAAGGTGTTGTTGCAGGTGGTGGTGTTGCACTGGTACGTGCTGCATCTGCACTTGATGGTTTGACTGGTGCTAACGATGACCAAAACGTAGGTATCAACATTCTTCGTCGTGCAATCGAAGCTCCTCTTCGTCAAATCGTAGCCAATGCTGGTGATGAGCCATCTGTAGTGATCAATGCTGTGAAGAACGGTGAAGGTAACTATGGCTATAACGCTGCGACAGGCGAATACGGTGACATGCTGGAAATGGGTATCTTGGATCCTGCGAAAGTAACTCGTTCTGCACTTGAGCATGCAGCTTCTGTTGCTGGCTTGATGTTGACAACTGAATGTATGATCACTGAAATCCCAGAAGAAAAACCAGCTATGCCTGATATGGGTGGCATGGGTGGTATGGGCGGTATGATGTAATTCATCGTTCGATCATATGATGTAAAAAATCCCCGCATTTGCGGGGATTTTTTATTAAGTTACAAAATGATTAAGGGGATTTTTTAACTAATTTGTAATTCAGATTGCTCTGTATTTCCTTACCTGTTTCTATATCACGAGCTTCAACGAAATTATCACCTACATAAAACTTCCGGTTTTCAGCTTTTCCATCTAGGACGATAATAGAAGGTTGTTGAGGATCGAAAGTGAAGCTACCTTTGGTTTCAGTTTCATTATTTCCAGTTTTACCTAAATATTCCTCACTTAATTCATAAGTTTTGTCAGGATTAAGATCTAGTTCAACTTTAATCCCTTCGCAGTCAGCACACGGGAAAACACCTTCATATTCACCTACCCAGTTTGAGTTAACAGTAGCATTACTGGTCATCTCAGTACTCATGTTGCTTTGACTATTTGTAGTCTCTGTAGTAACAGGAGCATTTGTGGTATTAGATTGAGTATCTGCACTGGCCATATCGCGGTCATTCTGTTTAGAACATGCACTTAAACTAGTAACCGTTACTACCAATAAAGCAGGCCATAGTATTTTTTTCATTGAAGATCATCCTCTTGTTCTTCTGTTCTAGAGTTTACATTAGAAGTATGAGCTATCAATATACAGAGAGATCTTGTTAAAAATTGATTCGTTAAGTGAAACGGATTAAATATATGTAGATGAGAAACTAAGATAATTAAAATACAAAATAAGCGATTGGTTTTCTTTAGTTTTATTTTATAAACCTTAAGGTTATGATTTGATAGAAATAATTATTAAAAAGAGCGGTCATGAAAGCAGAACAGGAAAATAATATCATCGCGAAAATTTATGATGCTGCTTTATTGCCTGCTTTATGGCTGGAGGTCATCCAGGATATTGTGCAATATACCCAGAGTCATAGTGCTATTTTTACCGGTCTTGATCAATTCAATCCTGCCTATGACTTTGTTTATACTTACAATATTCCGGAAGAAAGTCTGGCTGCTTATCAGGATGAACGAATTCGGGTCATTGACATGAAGCTGCATATGCCTTTATGGAATGAAATTGATATGGGGAAGGCACTTAATCAGGACTGCCGTCATTATGCAGATCAACCTGGAACAGAACAGTATATCTTTTATGAAAAATGCCTTAAGCCTACAGGGATAGGGTATATGGCGGGAGTATTGCTGGACAGAGGAAATTATCGCTGGGCAGTCATGGGACTACATCGTGCTCCGCATACTCAAGGTTTTGAAGCGACTGAACTGAATTTTCTCAAACGGATCGGTATACATTTGCGTCGCTCTTTACAGATTCATCGGCAAATCAGTTTAGTACAACAAGACAATATCAGCTTATATACCGTATTGGACTGTTTAAAAATCGGTATTATTTTGCTGGATCAGGATCTCAAGTTGTCTTATTCAAATCCACTCGCACAAAGCATGATTGAAGCTTCAACATGTCTGGAAATGGATATGCATAACCGCCTGAAAACTCCGGTAGGTGATCAGGAACGTCTGGAAAGATTGCTATCCAGTGCTTTGCTGGAAGATACCAGTATGTCGAGTGAAATAGGCGGAGTCTTGGCTTTGCAGGATTCTAAAGGACAGCAATTGATGCTCACTGTTGTGCCTTTTAAAAGATTAAAAAAGATGCAGCAATTTTCTGAAGCTCAGCATCAGATTGCCGTATTTATGACAGACAAAAATCGGCATTATTCATTATCCAGAGCTTATTTACAGCAAGCATATCAACTGTCGAAACGTGAATTTGATTTGTGTGAGCTTTTAATCAATGGCTACAAATTAGAAGAAATTGCGACAAAATGTGGGATCACTTTAAGTTCAGTACGAACTTATTTTAAGAATATTTATGAGAAAACTGATTGCACTTCACAAATTGAGCTAATGCACTTATTGATGGGATGTACGATTCATTTTGAACATATTAATTAAACCTACCTAAAGATAATTCTTTAGGTAGGCTGTGCTCATTATCTAACGCGCTGTAATGTTACAGGACCTTCACCTTGTGGATGCAATATCAGAGTTTCAGCCGATACATTGATGTTTGCAATGGTCTTGCTGCCATCGGAACTGTCTTGTAATCCGCCACATTCATTGGTATCGAATAAAACTTCAGTGGTTGTGAGTGTATTACCTGAAAGAGTAAATTTGCCATATTCAATTCCAGGCCAGCCACAATCATCTCCGCCTTCAGTGTCCAGGAAGAAATAATAGTTTGTGTCAAAGAAGGCAAATAAATGGGTGTCACTGAATCTCCATGCACCTACCAGACCATTAGCAGACTGTTTGACGCGGCTTAAACGGTATTCGGTATTGATCCCAGGTTCTGTCAGAATTAAGGTCGTTCCATCATAGTTTAAGGTATAAGGTTTGCCTTCTGCAGGATTTGAGAGTCCCCATTCACCATTACTGTCTTGAATAATGCGCGGTGAAATCACGCTTGTAGTTGCGTTCCAGTTTAACTCTCCAGTTTCAATGCCAGGTGTTCCATCACCGTCAGCAGCTTCTGCTTGACCTAAGGCATAACGGCCATCTTCTAAAATATGGATCAGTACAGCGCTGTTTGCATTACGGCCAATTTCCCAAGTACCGGCGATGTCTTTATAGAAAGTTGACTGGAAGTTTTCTGCAGCTTTTTCAGGTGTAATCAATTTTTCTGTGGTAACTACGCCTGTTGATACTATGTCTGTAGCAAAAGCTGTAGGGGCCTTAGAAAAATCTAAACTCTTATTAAGAAGGGCATTAGCAGTTTCGGTACTGATGCTAATCCCATTGTCATGATTACTATCTGTATCTAAAGACTGTAAAAGCACCATCAGGTTGGTACGTGCATATTCAGTTTGTGCTAAATCTAAAGGCGTAACACGTTCTTTAGCTTCAATTTCTTGGCCTAATTGTACGTCACCAATCAGGAATTTAACCTTTTCTCCGTCATTAAATTTAAATTCGCCTTTTTCATTAGTAACCCCTTCAGCACCACTGCTGGTGATATATGTTACCCCTGAGATAATTCCATCTGTCAGTACACCAGTTTCGGTCCCGACCGGAGCTGTAGGTGGAACAGGTGATGAACCCTCTGTACGATCATTATCTGAACCGCCACATGCTGTAAGTAACCCCGCTAAGGCAAGACAAATTAAAGTCTTTTTCATGAAAATCTTCCTGGAATTTATTATGTCAGCGAAGTATAGAAAGAAAGCTAAAATCGACATATCCTAAAATTAGGATAGAAAAATATATAAATCAGTAAAATAAATTGAACTCACTATTTGTTTAAAAGAGTGAGCTTGCAATAGGAAGTGAAAGAAGAAATATTCAAATAACAATAAATTGAAAATTCTTCCCAAAGTTTAAAAATACAAATATATATTAATTGGTGATTTATTGATCAGGATGCACTATCTATATTCTGCTGCATTGTTAGACTGTGGCGAAATTTTGACAATGATTGTGATGTAGCTGTGTTTGAAAATTTAGCTGAGAAAACTTTAAATTTAATGGGCTGGAAAACCGATGACCAATGGCCTGAAGACCTTGATCAATGTGTGATGATTGCAGCACCACATACCAGTAACTGGGACGCGCTATATGCACGTTTGGCCTTAAAAGCATTAAAAGTGAATGTACGTCTGACCATTAAAGACAGCTATATGAAGTTTCCATTTGGGCCTTTTGTACGTGCAATGGGTGGAATTGGTATTGACCGTCGTCCCAAACAACCGGGTGAGCCTCGTCTAAGCATGGTTCAGGTTATGACAGATTTATTTAAAGAGCATCCTAAACTGGTGATGCTGGTTACACCAGAAGGTACACGCGCCCGTCAGGAACAATGGAAAACCGGTTTTTATCATGTGGCGATCAATGCGGGTGTGCCGATTGCGCTGGCTTATATGGATTATGCGAAAAAAGAAGCGGGTGTAGGTAAAATCATTTATCCAACAGGAAATTATGAACAGGATATGGCTGAGATCATGGCGTTCTATGCCAATATTGAACCTAAATTTCCTGAAAAATTCAGTATTGATCAACGCTATTTTTAATTTCAGGAAAAATAAAAGCAGAGGGATGGACTCTGCTTTTCTGTACGATATATAAATACCGAATTTAATTTTGATTCTCTTCAGATAAAATTCCCCCCAGATTCTGGCAGGCATCTTTATAAAGATTGTATTGCTGTTCTACCACTTCATATAAAGGCAGGTCAAAAAGCTCTTCACCTTGATGATATTGCTCAATATAAGACTCGACCTTGGTTTTGCTGCTGTACAGCATGTGTTGATAATAATCCGTCATACTACTGTGTGGCATTTGCGCTGTATCAATCTTGGCACAATTGAAGTTTTGCAGAAGCTGTTCTGACTTTTTAAGATCATTGGACATACAACCTGCCAGTAACATGCTACTGAGCAATGCCGTTAGGAGTTTCATAGAAAAAGATGAACTTTGATGGGGAGCGCACTATTGTAGAAGTAAATGCGCTATGCAAAAGTAGTTTTATTCAACAACTGGTCAAAAAATAGAAGAATGAAATTTAGAATCTCATTCTTCCTTTGCGATCTTTAACCTTTAACCAGTCCGCCATCGACAATCAGGTTTTGACCTGTCACTGCACGTGAATAAGGTGACAGGAACATTAAAATAGCGGATGCAAATTCTTCAGGCGTAATCACGCGGCGCAGAGGAGTGGATTGAGCAATCAGGTCAAAGACAAAGTCAGGTGTTGCTTTACTTGCATCTGTGGTTTGCAGTAATCCGCCTGAAAGCATGTTCACATTAATCCCATACTGACCCAGGTCTTGCGCAGTAGTTCGGGTAAAGGCCAATAGAGCCGCTTTCGCAGTCGTATAATCATGATAAGGAACGACGGGGTTTTGAACCAGGTTAGTCCCAATATTCACGATACGACCAAAATGTGCCTGTTTCATATCTTCTAATGCAGCTTGTGTTGTATTTAAACAGGCCTGAACTGCTCCACTAAACTGACGGGATATGCTTTCCCAGGTCAGATCTTCAACTTTAGGTCGCTCATCACCATTAAACTCAAATTGCACCAGCGCATTATTAATAACGGAATGGATGGCTTCTCCAAAATGGGCCTTGCTGGCAGCGAATAAAGCTTGTACCTGATCAGCTTGTGTTACATCTGCCTGATAGGCAAAGACCTGATCAGGATACTGATTTTGCAAAGCTTCAGCTTGGGTTTTGCTGCTATGGTAATTCACCACTACACGTGCACCTTCCTGAATCAGAAGCTGGGTAATGGCTAGTCCCAATCCACGGGCACCACCAGTCACAAGTACAATTTGATCACGAATTTGCATCGCTTATATCCGCCTAGAGAATCATCCGGGCTAACATAACAGCAATAGGGCTGAAAGCAAAGTGATGTAAGGCTCTAGAGCTGCTCTATCGCGCAAATGAGTCAATGCCTTCTTTGATCAGGAGAAAGCAGCCCGAGCTGAAGAGCAAGCCTAAGACAATCTGTTTAAAACGTAATTCTGAAATTTGATGAAACAGACGTGCGCCTAAAATAGCGGGAATACTTACAGCCAGAATGAGTACCGCTATATAGGGGAGGTGAGTCTGATTTAAGGTGCCTTGCAGTAAATAGGCGGCTAAGGTAAACACCTGTATGGCAAAATTAAAATGACGCAATATATAGCGTTGCTGTTCTTTCGGCAGCTGTTTCAGCATTAACCAGGCAGAGGGGACAGAACCACAGAATCCCCCTAAACCTCCTAAAATGCCACCAGCCAAACCAATCCCTGCATCCGCAGTTTTACCTGAATGCTGAATCAATTTAATCTGTGGATTAAGCAACATCAGTGGACACCAGATCACGAGAAATATACCCAGCAAAATACGAAAAGTACCCGCTTCAACGATATTCAGTAACCAGGTGCCGAGTGGGACACCGATCAGACCAGCAATTAAATAAGGTAGATATAAGGTTCGGTGCAGATGAGGAAGTCTAGGTTCATTGGATAATGAAATGAGGTGACTCCACACCGAGGCAAAAACCACTAAGGGCGCAGCAAGTTGAGGACTCAATCCCCATACCCAGAATGACATGGCAATTAATGCAAAAGCAAAACCGGTAAGTCCCTGTACAAATCCTGCGATAATTGCACCAAGAATAAAGAGTAGCCAGGTCATAAAAATCAGGGCATTGGAAAAGTTTGTAGTATTCAAAATATGGCCAGAAAAACCAAGTAAATCCTTAGCTGTATTTATGCGAATCTAAGTGTAAATATGCATAAATGGTTTTTTATTAAATCCGAGACAAATCCTTTAATTAAGTATGGAAAATGAACAAAATCATACAAGAGTGTAACAATGGCTCCGCGTACTCTTCATGAAATCACTTGATACTAATTGAGTGCGGTATAGAGGTGATGAACATGAAAAAAATGATATTACTGTCATCTGTATTGGCAGTAGCGCTAACAGGCTGTGTGGTTGATCCTTGGGATGAAGGTTATCGCGGTCATCATGATCGTAATGGACATTATGATCGGGATCGTGGTGATAAGGATTGGAAAAAACATAAAGATCATCGTGACTGGAAACGTGACAGAGGTGATCGGGACTGGCGTCGTAATCGTTAACTATTACCTTCCATTTATAAAAAAGGATTTCTTTAAGGAATCCTTTTTTATTTGAGTGTTTAATATAAGTAGGTTTTAAGCCGCTTTTTTCTGATACAGCCCTGCGCGTACTGTACCGGCTTTGGTATTTTTAACTAAACGCCATGAACTTGGCAGCTTCAATGTGCTGAGTTCACGATCGGCTTCTACATAGATAAAACCATCTTCTTTGATCAGTGGATCAGCTTGAGCAGCCAGAGTTTCCCATAGATCCAGACTATAAGGCGGGTCTAGAAAGACCAGATCAAACTGCTGTTTCAGGCTGGTTAATGCTTGTTGTGCTGTCGCAATTTTAAGTTGCGCACGTGCTTTGGTGACTTTGAGTAATTCCAGATTTTGGGTGAGGAATTGCGCCTGAGTACGATCAGGTTCAATCATCACCACTGAAGCTGCACCACGTGATAATGCTTCAAAAGATAAAGCGCCTGAACCTGTACAAAGATCCAAGACACAGGCATTCTGGACATCCCACATCAGCCAGTTAAATAAAGTTTCACGCACACGGTCAGGTGTGGGGCGTAATCCTTCGATACTGGCAAAAGCCAATTGACGGCGTTTCCAGTCACCGCCAATAATTCTAAGTTGGTTTTTCATGAATTATTCCTGATCGTCATTGGCTGCAGGAGCAGAGCGAGAAGTTGCAGGTTGCGGATTGTTTGGCTGTGCGTGGGTCGCCTGACTGCCTTCTTGCGTTGGGGTCGCATTCGGATCAGCACTTAACAGATTCGGTCCACTTGGCAATTCACCCGGTTTAATACCTGCTGTCATGAGACCGCCACTAATTTGATGGCCGGCAGGGTGAATTGGATTTTTATCGCGAGACAGTAACCAGTAATCAAATAACGGTTTAGCCAGTTGTGCAGCAGAACCACCATGTCGACCATTTTCCCAGACAACGACTACTGCAATTTCAGGGGCTTCAGCAGGTGCAAAACCCACAAATAGACCATGATCCAGTTGGCGTTCAGTCAGCAGGGCTTCATTATAGCGCTTACCTTGCGCAATACTTTTCACCTGTGCCGTACCGGTTTTACCTGCGATTTGATACATCGGTGTGCGGATTCCGCGACCTGTACCTGACTGAACCACATCGATCATCGCATCACGCATTTTGATCCAGTCGTCTGGTTGACCGTTAAAGTCGATTTTACCATTGGTAGCATTATGTACGGTAAAAGGTTTTGCCCCTTTACTTTCACGCAGTACGTGAGGCGTAACATGTGAGCCTTGATTCGCCGTAATAGCAGTTGCCATAGCGAGCTGTAATGGTGTGGCGGTAAATGCACCCTGACCAATACTCACTGAAATGGTTTCACCACGTGACCATTTGGATTTACGGGTACGCATTTTCCATTCCGGACTTGGATAGAGTCCTGAGCTTTCACTTGGTAAATCCACACCGGTTTTTTCGCCAAAGCCGAACTGGCGCATCCAGCTATTCATTTTTTCAATGCCCATCCGATAGGACATGACATAGAAATAGGTGTCGCAGGACACCACTTGAGCTTTATGTAGATTCACAGCACCATGACCGGTTTTTTTATGGTCACGGAAGCGGTGACTATCGCCCGGTAAGGTAAAGTAGCCCGGGTCAGAAATCGCTGTACTCCAGTCGACTAGTCCATAATGCAGACCGCCCATACCAAACATCGGTTTGATCGTTGAACCTGGAGGATAAGCCCCTTGAACAGCACGGTTATAAAGTGGTTGATCTAAACTGTCACGAAGGCCTGAATAGTCTTTACTGCTAATCCCGGTGACAAATAAATTAGGGTTAAAACTTGGACTGGAAACCAGTGCCAAAATTTCACCTGTACGTGGGTCAATCGCGACAATGGCGCCACGGCGACCCGCCAGTTGCTCTGTGGCAATGGTTTGTAGACCATAATCCAATGACAAATACAGATCATTACCACGTACCGGCTCTTTACGGCCTAAGTGGCGCAGGACATTACCGAAAGCATCAGCTTCTACCGACTCATTACCCGGCACACCATGTAAGAGATCTTCATAGTATTTTTCTACCCCGATTTTCCCGATCAGGTTAGACCCGGCATAGAGATCCTTATCAATTTCTTTGAGTTCTTTGTCATTAATACGGCCGACATAACCAATCACATGTGCGAAGAGTTCACCATGCGGATAGTAACGCGTCATCTGAGTTTCAATATTGACGCCCGGAAATAGATATTTTACTTCACTAAAACGGGCAATATCATTTTCATTCAGATTCAGCTTGATCGATACCCGTTCAGTTTTACGTGCTGTCTTGATTCGGGCCTGAAAACGTTCAATATCTTCTTCGGTTAATTCTAAAATCGGCGTAAGACGCTTCAGCGTATCATCAATATCTTGAACATCGGCGCGGCTTAAGGTAGCTGTAAAAACCGGGTAATTATCGGCAAGTAAAATACCGTTACGATCATAAATATAGCCGCGTGCGGGCGCTAAGGGCTGCAGGCGAATACGGTTCTGGTCAGAAGCCGTAGAGAAGGTTTCAAAATTAAAAATTTGCAAATAGGCATAGCGGCTGACCAGCAGCAGCATAAAGAAAATCACAATACCTACAGAGATCCAGACCCGACTGCTATAGATGCGCTTTTCTTGTTGTGCATTTTTTAAAGGAAAGTGCTGCTTCATACGCGATCGACTTAAGACCAGAGGGAAAGGAATCAAAGTGGAGTATTCTAGCGCAACTGTACGGGATTTGATAATGAAAAACTGGCTGTAGCAATTCCTGTGTTTAAACTTTGACTTTGCAGACATGAAAATTGTAAAGTGCTGTATACAAGAGTTTTAATAATTCTGATAAAGTCAAAATTAAATAAAAATAGGACTCTACCAAAAACTATAATTAAGGAAGATGGTGAAGGAATGAACAAAGTTTACCCTTTGTTGGCATTTGCATTCTTTGCAAATGGGGTATATGCACATGATCAAGTGAATAATACGACAAACAGAACTGAGGATCGTGAGCCTAAAGAATTTAATGTTGGGGTCGGTTTTACCCAGAAACTTATCCATCTAAACACTGAATGGGTGAATCCTTATGGGATTGCTTATGTGAAAGGTGGCGCTTTTCTCAACGATGATCGTACAGTTGGAGCACAAGTCGGCTTTCGTTATCCTGCACACCTCACCGGCAAGGACAAAAATGGTTATTATGTAGGGGCTTATGCCGGTCATATCGATAGCAAACAGGTGGATGGCAAATACGAAAGCCGTTTAGGTGGAGGTATTGATCTGGCGTATGTTTTGCTTAGTTCAGAACGGATCAGCAGTTTTAGTATCGGTATTGGGGCGGGGGAGAAATTACAGGACAGTAATGGTCGCGTTGTAGCCGAAACTGAACCTAGACTACAATTCTCCTATACTTTAAGTATCGGTTTATAGACAAAATATTCAACTTTATTAATACCTGTATTCTGTGAACAAAAAATTAAATATGGAATTTATGCATGCTTGAGTACGTCAATGAATTGTGGCAAGCCTTCTTGAATCGCCCAGATTTTTGGGCAGTGCTCAGCATTATCCCGGTGACCGCATTCGTAACATGGGCTCACGTGTGGATGGCGCTAAAAATGGTGTTTTATCCAATTAATTTTTGGGGTTTTCATGTCGGGCCTGTTCCTGTTGGCTGGCAAGGTATTGTGCCGCGTAAAGCTGGAAGAATCTCAGGAATTATCACGGATAATACCTTATCTAAATTGGGTTCTATCCAAGAGTTCTTGCAGGCAATGGACCCGGATGATATGGCACGTATTATCGGGGAACAGGTCGGTTTTGAACTGGAACATCTGATTGATGAAGTCATGATGGACCGTAATACGGTGCTATGGGAAAACTTGCCTTATTCAATCAAGCGCCGTATTTATGCCCAAGCCCATAAACAGCTGCCACAGGTATTAAAAGAATTAGTGACTGAACTGACCATGAACGTCGAGTCACTAGTGGATATGCGCGACATGGTGGTCAGCCAAATGGAAGGTGATCGCCGTTTAATGGTGCGCATGTTCCTGAAAGTCGGGCAGAAAGAAATCAACTTTATCTGGCATATCAGTGCCCTGATCGGGATGTTCTTTGGCCTGTTCCAAATGGTGGTCTGGTTTGTGGTGCCATGGCACTGGACCGTACCGTTCTGGGCTGCTATTTGGGGCTTCCTGACCAACTGGATTGCGATCTGGATGGTATTTAATCCGGTAGAACCGCACTATATCAAATACCCGCAATTCTTTAAGCGTACAGCCGATCATAGATTCCCTTGGATCAAGCCGGTGATTCCTCGAATTGGCACCTATAACATACAAGGCGCATTTATGAAACGTCAGGAGGAAGTCTCTGACGTATTTGCAAGTGTGGTCACAGAAGATCTGATTACGCTAAAATCGATCATGACAGAAATGATGTATGGTGGTAAAAAAGATAAAACCCGCCGTATTGTCAAACGTCATATTAACGAAATTATGGAAACACCGCTGGTTCGGACCTCTTTACAGTTGTCTTTAGGACCAAAAGAGTATGCAAAACTCAAGACAGACTTGATCGATCGCTCGATTGAAATTACGATGGTGCCTGTAAGCGACCCTGCGTTTAATGCGAGCCGTGCACAGAAGATCTACCAAATGTTTAGAGACCGCATACGTGATTTGACGCCTAACGAGTTTCAGAATCTATTACGTCCTGCTTTTCAGGAAGATGAATGGATCTTGATTATCCTGGGGGGAGTTACCGGTTTTGTTGCGGGTTTAATCCATTTGTTTGTGGCTTTCTTATAATTAGATGCCAAAGAGCAGCACACGTTTTGGTCGTGTGAAGCTGGGTATCTTATACATAGTTAAAAAATGAGGATGTTTATATATGCGCATTATCTTACTCGGACCACCTGGAGCAGGTAAAGGTACACAAGCTCAGTTGATCTGTAAGCGCTACAATATCCCACAAATTTCAACCGGTGATATGCTCCGTGCTGCAATTCGTGAAGGAACTGAATTAGGTCTACAAGCTAAAAGCGTCATGGACAATGGCGGTTTGGTTTCTGATGAATTGATCATTGGTCTGGTCAAAGAGCGTATTGCACAACCTGACTGTGCAAATGGCTGCATCTTTGATGGTTTCCCACGTACGATTCCTCAAGCTGAAGCGCTGGAAAAAGAAGGCATTGCAATTGATCATGTAATTGAAATTGATGTGCCGGATGAAGAAATCGTTCAACGTCTATCTGGTCGTCGTCAACACCCGGCGTCTGGTCGCGTTTATCACATCGTTTACAACCCGCCAAAAGTGGAAGGTAAAGATGATGAAACTGGTGAAGATCTGGTACAACGTCCAGATGACCAGGAAGAAACTATTCGTCGCCGTTTAGGTTCATACCACACTGAAACTGAACAGCTGGTTGGCTTCTATCAAGGCCGTGCAGCTTCAGGCGAAAATGCACCGACTTATGACAAGTTAAACGGTCTACGTCCAATCGAAGAAGTTCAAAAAGATCTTTTCGCGATTCTGGATCAAGCAAAATAATCGGTTTCTGATCATTTTGACTTTCAAAGAGCCCTAAGTCATATTAGGGCTCTTTTTATTGCGTTGTTCAAAAGGATCTGCTGTGAAATTTGCTGTATTGGGATTGATGATTGTATTTCTGGCAGTACTGTTTGCGCTGTTCTATCTCAGCTTCAAGATGCTGAAAAAAGTACGTCAGGAAGAACGTGCCGAAAATGTCGGTAAGGTGCCTGAGCGTCAGTTGCATCCTAAATTACAGGCCGAGCTTGAACAAAAGCGTAAGCAAGAACAAACTGAGCAAAATAAAAAATAAAAAACTTTTCGAGTACTTAAATTAAAAAAGCTGAACCTAGCGTCCAGCTTCAATATTTTTCACCGGAATTGCGCGACCTGCGCCAAATTCAAAACGGTCGGGCCAATTGCAGACATCGGCGACCACACATTCATGACACTTCGGTTTACGTGCGATGCAGCAATAGCGGCCATGTAAAATCAGCCAGTGATGTGAATCAATAATAAATTCTTTTGGAATCACTTTGACCAGACGATGCTCGACCTCAAGCACGTTTTTACCTACTGCCAAACCGGTACGATTACCGACACGGAAAATATGCGTATCCACAGCCATGGTTGGCTGGCCAAAGGCGGTATTCAGCACCACATTCGCTGTTTTGCGTCCTACACCGGGTAAGGCTTCCAGATCTGCACGATTGTCCGGTACCACGCTGTTATGCTTCTTGATTAACATTTCACAGGCTTTAATGACGTTCACAGCTTTGGAATTATACAGGCCAATCGTTTTAATATATTCCTTCAGCCCATCCACACCAAGTGCATAAATTGCTTCCGGTGTATTGGCGACCGGAAACAGTTTATCGGTGGCTTTATTCACGCTCACATCCGTAGCTTGGGCAGACAGGGTCACTGCAACCAATAATTCAAATGGACTTGAATAATTCAATTCAGTTTTTGGATTCGGACGCTGCTCGCGCAGGCGCTCAAAGAAAGTCTGAATCTGTTTTTTAGTCATGTTTTTTACAGGCTTGGCTGTTGCTGTTGTCATGATCTTATCCCTGTAAAGCCTGTAATTGCTGGGTCAGTTCTTCAAGTTGAAGACGTTTGCGTACATCCTCACGGACCGAAAGCTGTTTTTCTAACTTTTTGATTTGTGTGCGTAATTTGGCAAGCTCAATCGTGGTTTTGGCATCAAGTGTAACCACTTCATCGGCTGGTTTTTGCACGATTTCAATGACAGGAACCTGATCGACCTGAGCAGAGAACTGGGCAAATAGGGCAGTATTAATCTCGGCACGAACGACAGGTCCCTTACGGTCGATGCGACGTTTTTCTTCGCGTTGAATATGCGCATAGTAACGTTTACGCAAATCATCCTGTTCAGCAATACGCTGAGCTTCAGTTGGTAAAGGCTGAAGATCTTCGACCAGATCAATACAGTCTACCGGGCAAGGTGGAATGCAGAGTTCACAGCCGGTACACAAGTCAGTGAGCACGGTATGCATCAATTTGCCTGAGCCAATGATCGCATCGACCGGGCAAGCACTAATGCATTTGGTACAGCCAATGCATTCATCTTCACGGATGATGGCTTTCATGCGCTGAGGACGACCATCCGCCTGAATTGACCAAACACTTTCTTCAGCGGGCAGTTTAGAACGATTTAACAATGCTGCCAGAGCATCAGCGACGGGCTGTCCACCCGGTACACATTTATTGGCATCTTCGCCCTCAGCAATGGACTGAGCATAGGGCAAGCAGCCATCACGATGACCACATAAACCGCACTGGGTTTGGGGCAATAAAGCATCAATAGACTGGACTAGAGAGATTTGCGAATTCATGAATAACCTAGGCTGCTCGGGCTGAGCCTTAGAGTGAATGAAACAAAATATGTCAATTTAATGATTTTAACATGTTTTTAAGGAACTAAGTTATGCACGATTAAGGGTCACTTTGTGCATTATTATTAGGCATAAATTAACAATTAAGCATTGATTCAATTGGCATTTAAGTACACAGAAAAAATATTCATAATCAATATAAATAATTGTTATCAAATTAAATTTAAACTATTTTTCAAAAAAGTATTGTAGATTAGTTACAAAAGATATTTAATATTTTGCGCCAAAATTTAACATTGATTGTAAATTTGACCAATTTTGATCAATTTTCTGCTGAGGATTAAGCGTTGAAATACAACACACTTAATGAGTTCCTAGATTACGTAAAATCACGTGATGCACATCAACCCGAATTTCTTCAAGCTGTAGAAGAAGTGATGACCAGTTTGTGGCCATTCATTGAAAAGAATCCACAATACGCAGCACATGGTTTACTAGAACGTCTAGTTGAACCTGAGCGTGCGATCCAGTTCCGTGTTGCTTGGGTAGATGACCAAGGTCAAACACAGGTTAACCGTGCGTTCCGCGTACAGTACAACTCAGCGATTGGTCCATTCAAAGGTGGTATGCGTTTCCACCCGTCAGTGAACCTTTCTATTTTGAAATTCCTCGGTTTCGAGCAAACTTTCAAAAATGCCCTGACTACATTGCCTATGGGCGGTGGTAAAGGCGGTTCTGATTTTGATCCTAAAGGCAAATCAGAAGGCGAAATCATGCGTTTCTGCCAAGCGTTAATCATCGAGCTTTATCGTCATCTTGGTTCTAATACAGATATCCCAGCGGGTGATATCGGTGTGGGTGGCCGTGAAGTTGGTTACATGGCTGGTATGATGAAAAAACTCAGCAATGACACTTCATGTGTATTCACTGGTAAAGGCCTGACTTTCGGTGGTTCTCTGGCTCGTCCAGAAGCAACTGGTTACGGTACAGTGTATTTCGCTGAAGAGATGCTGAAAACTCGTGGCGAAAGCTTCAAAGATAAAGTGGTAACAATCTCTGGTTCTGGTAACGTTGCGCAGTACGCTGCTGAAAAAGCAATGTTCTTGGGTGCTAAAGTTGTTTCTCTATCTGACTCTGCGGGTACTGTTCACGTTAAAGACGGTTTCACTGAAGAGCTTCTTGCTGAAGTGATGGAACTGAAAAACATTAAACGTGGCCGTATCTCTGAATTTGCATCTAAACACGGTTTTGAATACCTTGAAGGTCAACGTCCTTGGGGTATCAAATGTGATATCGCGCTTCCATGTGCGACTCAAAACGAACTTGATGCGAATGATGCAGCAGCGCTTCTTGCAAACGGCGTAATTTGTGTTGCTGAAGGCGCGAACATGCCTTCTACACTGGATGCAGTTGAGAAATTCGTTGAAGCGAAAATCCTTTATGCTCCAGGTAAAGCATCTAACGCCGGTGGTGTAGCAACTTCTGGTCTTGAAATGTCTCAAAACGCATTGCGTTTAGGCTGGACTTTCGAAGAAGTTGACGAACGTCTGCATGCGATCATGAAAGAAATTCACCGCAACTGTGTGAAATACGGTACTAAAGAAGACGGTACTGTAAACTATGTAGACGGCGCAAACATCGCTGGCTTCGTAAAAGTTGCTGATGCAATGCTTTCTCAAGGCGTATTCTAAGTCTGACTTAGTTTAAGCTTGAAAAAAACCGAGGTGAATGCCTCGGTTTTTTTATGTACAGTATTTATCTTTAAAGAGTGCCTTTGACTGTTTCACGCTCTACAGCCATGTCGAATACATAGGCATATTTAGACTGGTCAGCTGCCGGATTTTTAATTTCATAACGTTTGACCCGAATAATCTGACGCTCATTCGGTGTATGCTGAAAACCTTCAATCTGATCGTAAAATAAAGTCCAGTCTTTATCGACTTGAGTCTTTAAGCCTTTTTCATCATATTTGATTTCTTTTACTTGCAAGCAGGTTTGTTGAGCTACACCCGTACAGGCTTTAGTCTGTGGTGAAACTTCTAGGAAAATAGTTTCTGCCTGACCTTGGTATTTGGTTTCCGGTGTCATTTTTCCGGTAAAGACATATTTTTGACCATCAGCTGCAGTAATACTCAGGTTCGGCTGATTGGCATCACTTAGATCCAGACTAAACGGAATATCACGCTTTTGCAGAAGCTGGCTGATAAAACGTTCCTGTTCCATTAATGGTGCATCACACGCTATCATGGTACCCATCATGTCACCCGTACTCAGGGTATTATCTTTAACAGTCCAGCTCGTGCCAAGGCCATTACAGCCAGAAGCTACACTCAGTCTGCCTTGTTGGTCAAAGCTAAGAACAATCGGGCGTTGCAGCCCACGATCAAGTTCCCAAGTATAAGCGGGCAAAATTTGTGTAGGCGTTTTTAATGTAGTGGATAGAGTAGAAATAATCGGATCTCCTGAAGTGGCAGGAAGATGAGAAGATTGACATGCAGTTAAAGCCAAAGGGAGCAGGGCAAGCGCAAAAATACTGAATTTCATTGGTTTATATTCTATGTGCTAAAGTTTCAACGTGATTATAATCAAGAGATTAACAAAAAATATGGATACAAATCGTAGCTTTTGCTAACAAAATGTATCCAAATTAAAAAGTCAGATATTAAATGATTGAAGTTAACTGTCAGTCAAAACGGTAGATATCCATTCCCAAAGCGCCCATCGTAAAACTGCTATGCACAATACTGAAACGGTTGCCGGTACCCATAGCAAAGAACAGTGGAGCAAAGTGTTCCAGCGTTGGGTGATTACGTTTTAACTGAGGAATAGACTGCCAGTCCAGAACGGCATCAAAATCGCTATGGGTTAATTTATTGGCTACATAGTTACGGAAGGTCGATGCCCATTCCGGAACTTCATCGCTATTTCCCTGCCAGGACAATTCACGCAAATTATGGGTAATGCTCCCTGACCCGATCAGGAAAACCTGCTGCTCACGAAGTGACGCCAACGTCTGGCCAATCTTGTAAATCTCTTCTGCACTCATCGACATCGGTAAAGAAATTTCAACCACAGGAATATCTGCTTCCGGATACATATGTAAGAGCGGCATCCAGACGCCATGGTCACGCGGACGGGTGCTGTTGGCATGTGCAGAGAAACCGGCATTGGCCAATAAGCCCAAGACTTGCTCAGCCAGCTCTGGATTGCCGGGAGCTGGGTAGCGTAACTCATACAACTTAGGTGGAAAGCCACGGAAGTCATGCCAGGTTTCAGGACGGATACCTGTATTGACTTCCAGAGCTTCACTTTCCCAATGTGCCGACATAACAATAATGGCAGTTGGTCGTGGCAGATTCAGGCTTAAACGGTGCAATGCCGGGCCAACCTGCTCAGGATTGAGTGCGAGCATGGGAGAACCATGAGAAATAAATAAGCCGGGCAAAGTCTGTAAGTTCATAAGTCAAACCACATTAGTTCAATGTTTTAATCATGCAATAAAAAGGGAAGCAAAGGCAGGGGTGATTATTCAACAAAACGTTGCATAATCAGAACGCATCAACAGATCAGCCTGCACGGTGATAAGGATGATTATGGTTGATGCTCATAGCGCGATACAGTTGTTCAATCAGCATTACACGGACTAGCGGATGTGGCAAGGTGAGTTTAGACAAGGACCAATGCCAGGCTGCTGCTTTTCGGACTGCTTCAGAATGGCCATCTGGCCCACCAATCGCCAAGGCAATATCATGACCTTCCAGCATCCAGCCTTTCATGGTTTCAGCCAGTTTTTCTGTACTAAACTCACGGCCACCGACTTCCAGTGCAATCAGGACTTCATTCTGTTTTAAGGCATTTAAAATACTGTCACCTTCAATATTCCGGTATTTCAGAATATCGGCTTCAGAATCGTTTTTGCCCCGTTTCGCCATTGGTAATTCAACCACCTGAGTCTGTACAAAAGGCTGAATACGCTTGAAATAGTCTTCAAAGCCTGTCAGCACCCAAGCCGGCATTTTCTGGCCAATGGTTAAGATACGGATTTTCATAGAACTGGATCAATAATTAGATACTTCATTATAACGATCAAACAACACGAAGTTGAGCTAGGGAAACAAATTGAAATTGAAATCATGAATTTAATGTTGCTTTAATATCCATGATTCAAGTATCCGCTTGATAATAAAGGAATGGATAATAAGAAATGCGGACCAGTCTCATTATTAAAAGATATTGCACTTTTCTACTAATTATTCTCGGTTTAACCAGTTCAGTCATGAGCTTTGCTGCGCCTGCAAATTTTTCCTCCAAGCAGGCTCAGCCGGAACATCTGGAACTATTTATCAAACAGATTATCAGTGTGGACGAATACCGGAATTTTAAAAATACCAGTGAATTAAACCGGGTTTCAGCCTGGCTCAAAGAACAGATGCGTCTACTGGGTATTCCATGTCAGTTCCAAAACTATATTGTAAATAGCCTAAGCTATAGAAATGTGGTGTGTCAGTTGAATACCAAAGCCAAAACCAAACTGGTCATTGGCGCGCATTATGATGTCTTTAGTGATCTGTATGGAGCAGATAACAATGCTTCCGGTGTGGCAGGGGTACTGGAAACAGCCCGATTGCTGGCCTTACAAAAGTCAAAAATCAAACATAATATCGAGTTCGCTTTCTATACACTGGAGGAGCCACCATATTTCAAGACTGAACATATGGGAAGCTATCTACATGCCAAAGCATTAAAGACCCAGAAAAAGAAAGTGAAAGGTGTCATTATTCTGGATTCTATTGGCTATTATGATGAAAATCTAGTGCAGACCTATCCGACAGGTCTGAAATGGATCTATCCACGGCATGGAAACTTTATTGCTGTGATTGGACATTTGGCATCAGCCGGTTTGACAGGAGATTACTGTACGTCCATGCAACGTTTCAAGCGGCTGGACTGTCAGCGTTTTGTCAGTCCGACATTCGCTCAGGACATGAATTTCTCTGGTTATCTGAATTATGCCAAGTTTAACTATTCAACTATGCTGATTACAGACACAGCGCATTATCGTAATCCTTACTACAATACCGAGCAGGATACCTTCGATAAACTGGATCTGACCAAGATGACTCAGGTCGTGAATGGTTTGGTTGATATGGTGGTTCGCCTTTGATTATCTTCGCTCAGATACAAAAACACCCTGCCAGAGCAGGGTGTTTTTCGAAGCCTTTAGGTCTTAATGACGTGCAGCTTTAGCTTCTTCGCTCGCTTTTACAATCGGTGGTTTGACCAGTGCTTTCGGCATATCAATCAAAGCCAGAGGTAAAATCTCATCAATCGATTTCACAGCTTTGATTTCTAGGCCTTCTTTTACATTCTCAGGAATTTCCGCAAGGTCGCGAACGTTTTCCTGTGGAATGAACACCAGTTTAATGCCACCACGGTGCGCAGCAAGCAGTTTCTCTTTCAGACCACCGATACGCATTGCACGGCCACTTAAGCTGGTTTCACCTGTCATCGCAATATCTGGACGAATCGCAATACCGGTGAATGCAGACACTAGGGCAGTGGTCAGGGCCAAACCTGCAGATGGACCATCTTTCGGAGTCGCACCTTCTGGTAAATGCACGTGCACATCAGTTTCTTCAAAGCGGGAAGCTTCGATGCCTAACTCAGCCGCACGGGTACGAACGACAGTCATGGCAGCGGTAATCGATTCTTTCATTACATCACCAAGTGAACCGGTGGTAATGAATTTCCCTTTACCGGGTACTGCCGCAACTTCAATAGTCAGTAACTCACCACCCACTGAAGTCCAAGCCAAGCCATTCACACGGCCGATTTGAGCTTCTTCTTCCGCCATACCGTAGTCAAATTTATGTGGACCCAAGTAATCTGGAAGATTACCCGCATTCACTTCAACCTGAAGATTCTTAGCTTTCTTGCTAACCGCTTCTTTCACTACCTTACGTGCAATTTTAGACACTTCACGTTCAAGGTTACGAACACCGGCTTCACGAGTATAACGACGCACGATGTCACGAATCGCTTCTTCATGCACAGTCAACTCTTTAGCACGTAAACCATTGTTCTTAATTGCTTTAGGAACAAGGTAACGGTCAGCAATGTTAACTTTCTCTTCTTCGGTATAACCAGGCAGACGAATCACTTCCATACGGTCCAGCAGGGCCTCAGGAATATTCATGCTGTTGGCAGTACAGATGAACATCACTTCTGACAGGTCAAGGTCCAGATCAAGATAGTGATCGTTGAACTTGTTGTTCTGTGATGGATCAAGTACTTCAAGCATCGCAGAAGCTGGATCACCACGGTAGTCTTGAGCCATCTTGTCGATCTCATCGAGCAAGAACAGCGGGTTTTTCACGCCAACTTTGGTCAATGACTGCACGATCTTACCTGGCATCGCACCAATGTAGGTACGACGGTGACCACGGATTTCAGCTTCATCACGTACACCACCGAGGGCCATACGGACAAACTCACGACCAGTCGCTTTGGCAATCGATTCACCTAGTGAAGTTTTACCTACACCAGGAGGACCGACCAGACACAGGATTGGACCGCGTAATTTTTTCACGCGAGACTGAACCGCTAGGTATTCCACAATACGGTCTTTGACGTCGTCCAGACCATAGTGATCGGCATCCAGTATTTCCTGAGCTTTGTTCAGGTTAATGCTAACTTTGCTGGCTTTGTTCCAAGGGGTATCCAGAATCACTTCCAGATAGTTACGAACTACTGCAGCTTCGCTAGATGCCGGTTGCATTGCTTTGAGCTTACGGAACTCAGATTCCGCTTTCTTACGCACATGCTCAGGCAGATCAGCTTCAGCCAGACGTTTTTCGATTTCCGCAACGTCATCTTCCGCACCGCCATTCATATCGGAAAGCTCGCGCTGAATGACTTTCATTTTTTCATTCAGGAAGTATTCGCGCTGATTCTTTTCCATCTGGCGTTTAACAGAATCATGCAAAGTCTGTTCAATCTGCTGTTCTTCAGACTGTTGCAATAAATACGTCATCAACTCAGTTAAATGTGCATCGAACTCGTCGTATTCCAGGAATTTCTGTTTCACTTCGATATTCAAAGGAACACGGGTCGCTACGAAGAATAACAGTTGCAGCAAGTCTTCGATTTTATTCGCAGCTGCAATCAGCTCACGAGCATTACGAAGTTTTGCTTCAGCATACTGAGCGAACAGGGCACGCAGCTCCTGCAAGCGCGTAGCTTGAGTTGTTTCATCGACTGATACAGTCATTGGGCTAAGTTCATGCTCAGCAGTCAAATACTCATTTTCATCAATGATGGTTTTGAGCTTGGCACGATACAGTCCTTCAATCAGGACTTTAATACAGTTTTCATCATTTTCGTGATTCACAACTTGCACAATCTTCGCGACAGTACCGTATTGATATAAGTTGTCGTGATCAATTTCTTCTGTAAGCGAATCTTTTTGCGCAACTACAAATACTAGATTGTCACTGTTACGAGCCACATCAACTGCATTGATCGATTTTTCACGACCGACAAATAGCGCAATTTGCATGTGTGGGTACACCACCACATCACGTAGCGCCAAAAGTGGTAATACACTTGGAACCTGAGGCTCTAAGGTTTCTTGATTCATAATAATTTCAGACATGGGCACTCCTAATGAGTGACAACGGTGTTGCCATGTTTTTAATAGTGATGGGTAATTTAAAAATTACAAGGGCTATAGCGACTAAATTGTATAAAAAATGACTAATTATGTGATTTTAAAGTACTTATGTATTTGGAAATACATCATTTAACGCTTAAAGCGTTGTAAAAGTGTAGGCGTAAGCAGAGCGTCTAAAGGCTGATCCCATGTTTCTCGGACTAAAGGCTGTGGCACACGCTGAAAGTCATGCGCCAGTCCAAGGCGAAAAGGACGACGCGCTGCTGTTGCCAGCGTACGATCATAGTAGCCACCGCCCATACCAATCCGGGTACCATATTGATCACAGGCTAATAATGGCATTACCAATAGATCCAGTTTTGAGACATGCAAGCCACGAGTTGCCATGGGTTCACGCATTCCCAACCGATGATGAGCAAAACGTTGGGAACGATATTGATTCTGACTAATTTCTACCCATGTGAGCTGCTGGTTCATATTGCAAATATTGGGGAGATAAACCCGTTTATGATGCTTAAAGCAGTATTCAATCAGCGCCTGAGTCCGAACCTCACCGAAAGCATCCAGATAAACCCCCACAGATTTGCTTGCATGAAATTCTGGCAAAGTCCGAATCATATTCAGGATACGTTGTTGAGTTTGTTTCTGAGTAAATCGAGAGAGTTGACGGCGCTGTTTACGCAGCTGTTTGCGAAGTTCGGAAAGATTCATCGTCGTCATAAATATGGTCTTCAGGATTATAGGGTATTAGAATTAATAAATTAGATTAATAAAATGCCATAACTTAAATAGAGGGTAGCAACATAGCGAGTATTATAGGCATCTGTATGAATTTTTGATTAAATTTTAAAAATAATAAAACATTAATGGTGAATTGCTTGATTTGTAATTAGATTTAGTCAACTTTTTAAAAGACGAAAAGGGTACGGGTATAGGACGCTAAACCAGGAAAAATGCAATAAATTTGAGATTTAGAAAAGAAGAAAAATAATGAAATATTTTGAGAAAAATAGAAGCACTCCGAGGATGCCGCTGCATGTCATTACCCTTGAACCCTAAAGTTCAAGGTGGACGAGACGCATACTTGCTGGGTTTCCCATACCGGATGGGCATACACTCTAAATATGCAGAACTCAATCCTAAGATTTAAATATCGGCTCAGGGGAATCTGACCCGCTGGCGAACATCTCAGAGTTAGACTAAGTATAAACGATAATGCTGATGTGGCAACTCTATGCTGTTCGTGAACTGTAAACAGTTTAGTCAAACGACCGAAGTTTAAACAAAAAACTCGATTATTCAGTTAGTTCTTCAACTTCTTCCAAAATAGTTTGTAACAAACGTTCGCAGTGCGCATATTGTTGCAGGGATTTATTCATCGTCAATACTTCCTGCATCAGTTCCAGTGCCACCATAATGATCAGTTTACTTGGTTCCATACGAGGTGCTTTACGGCGAAATTCATCGTATTTTTCATTGAGTAATTGCGCTGCACGCTGTAGTTCATCCTGCTGATCCGCAGTGGAGGCCAGACGGAAACTGTGACCCAATACCTTTAAGTCGATTGCGATTTGTTCACTCATGATGAAGCTTCCTCAGTCACTTCAGTAGGATGGGCCAATTGCTGAATTTCCTGTGCATTTTGGTCTTGGGCCGTTCCCAAAATCGCCAGACGTTGAATAATGGCTTCAACTTTAGCCTTGGCATTTTCATTTTTCTGGGTAAGGCGTTCAGATTCCTGATTCAGGCGCTGAATTTCCTGCTGGGCATGACGCTGTTCCAGCAATAACTTTTCTTTCAGCACACGTAATTCATTGCGTTCAGCCAGAATTTCCTGAAAACGGTTCTTTAGATCAGTACAACTTTTTTCCAGACGGCTATAACGATCTGCCAGTGCTGTAGCATCCTGGTTTAAATGCTGAAACTGGTTACGTGATTCTGTCAGTTGCTGATTGAGGTTCTGGATTTCTTGTTGTTTTTGCGCAATAAAGCTATTTTTTTGTTCAATTTGAGTTTCATGTTGCACGCTTGAAGCCTCTTGCTTCTCCCGTAAACTGGTATTCTCACTTTCAAGTTGTGCAAGTCGCGTTTTTAAAACGCCAATATGCACTTGTAGACGCTGTAATTCTTCTAACATATCGAGGTCGCACAGTGTTGCAAACAAAGGTAATATATAAAGCAGTATAGAGATTGGATAAACGAATGCAAGACGATATTTCAGGTTGGTCAGAATGGTACCGCAATTTTTCTTCAATTGAAGAAATTTCTAGCCCAAGCGAACTGCATGGTTTGCTTACTGGAATTGTCTGTGTCACTCAGGCACCTTCAAGTGATGAATGGGTACAGATTTTAGAAACGCTAGATGTTCCTGAACTGAATCCTGAAGCATTAGAATTGTTAACGGGTGAGGCAGAAGACATATTTCATGCGCTGTCTGAAGATGAACTGGATTATCTGCCATTACTACCAGATGATGAGCATAGCTTGGCTGAACGCGTTCAGGCACTGGCTGACTGGTGTGCAGGTGTAGTGCTTGGTTTCGGTCTGGCCTCAGGTCATATCCGTAATGATGAAATGGAACTGATTGAACATTTACAAGATGTTGCAGCAGTCGAGTTTGAAGATTCTGATGACGATGCCGAAGGCGAAGAAAGCTATCAGGAGCTGTATGAGTTTGTTCGTCTGATTCCGGTAAGTCTGTCCGTCGGTCGTAAAAAAGTAGAGGTTGAAGAAACACCTTTATTGCAGAAATTCACGCAAAAAGCACCAGCTCCAGCTTCTGCGACTGAAGCGCAATCTGTAGTTGAAATTTTCTCGCCGAAACGTCCGAGTTAAGTTCAAGCGGTTCTAAACACAAATTAAAAAACGGTTCTGAAAACCGGCATATTTTTTGCTGATTCTTCTCATGAAGATGATAGTAAATTAATCTAACCTATTTTCAGGACCAAATTTTAAATAACAGTAGCAATTGATAAGAAGTAAGGTGTAATGAAGAAACTGACTCAAGCCGATTTTCAGGAACGTCGTGACATCCTCGCAGGGGAAATGGGATTACGTAGTATCGCGATTATTGCCACCAGCCCGGTCGCCCTGCGTAACCGCGATGCAGATTATAAATACCGGGCGGACAGCAGTTTCTTTTACCTGACCGGATTTGCTGAGCCTGAAGCAGTTGCAGTAATTGAAACTTTTGATACTGAAGAAGAAGGTTATACCTATAGTCTGTTCTGCCGTGAACGTGATCGCGAAATGGAAATCTGGAACGGTTACCGTGCTGGAGTGGATGGCGCCGTTGACGATTATGAAGCGGACGAAGCTTATGCGATTGATCTACTGGATGAGGAAATTCTCACCAAACTTCAGAACAAAGATAAACTTTTCTACAGGATTGGTCAAAATGCCGAATTTGATGCACGTGTAGCTAAATGGATTGCAACAGCCAGTGGTGAAAGCCGCCGTGGTAATTCTGCACCGGCACAGATCATGCAGCTGGATCGTATCGTTGATGAAATGCGTCTTCATAAAGATGAAAATGAAATTGAACTGATGCAGCTTGCATCAGATATTTCTGCAGAAGCGCATACATTGGCTATGCAGAAAGTTCGTCCAGGCATGATGGAATATGCTTTAGAAGCTGAACTGAATTATGTCTTTGGTAAAAATGGCTGTGTACCATCCTACAACAGTATTGTTGGTGGCGGTGAAAATGCCTGTATTCTGCATTATGTGGAAAATGACAAAGAACTGAAAGATGGTGATCTGGTTCTGATTGATGCTGCCTGTGAATATCAGTTTTATGCTTCGGACATTACCCGTACGTTCCCGGTGAATGGTAAATTCAGCCCGGAACAAAAAGCTTTATATAATGTCGTATTGGATGCACAGATTGCTGCGATCAATGCAGTTCAAATCGGGAATTCTTATAAAGAGCCGCATAATGTGGCAGTTCGCATTCTGGTTCAAGGTTTACTTGATCTTGGGATTATGCAGGGGAAGATTGACGAAATTATCCAGACTGAAAGTTTCCGCCAGTTCTATATGCACGGTACTGGGCATTGGCTCGGTATGGATGTACATGATGTAGGTACATATAAAGCTAACGGTGAATGGCGTGCATATGAAGAAGGTATGGTCGTGACCGTTGAGCCAGGTCTTTATATTGCGCCAGATGATGAAACTGTAGATGTTAAATGGCGTGGTATCGGAATCCGGATTGAAGATGATGTGATTGCTACCAAAAATGGCCCACTAGTGCTAACTGCAAAAGTTGTGAAAACCGTGGAAGATATTGAAGCCTTAATGGCCAAAGCCCATGCTGCTTAAATGAAAGATATAAAAAAGCCGGTGATCTCACCGGCTTTTTTATATAGTAGAAAGTTAAAAATGTAATCGTGAATGATAGTAATTTTTTAATTTATTGATATTAAAATGAATATTTATAAAATTTTAAGAAAAAATGGATTAATTTCTTAGGCAATAAGTTATCCAATAGCTAGATAGAACAAAGATACTATCGAGAAACATGCAAGACTTTTACTTACGTTAATCGCGACTTATTCAAATAAAATTAACTTTGTTAAAATTGAGAATTATAAGATGACAGGAATTCAACACAGCAATTGAGTTTTTAGCATCAAAGCAACATCTTAATTCCGATTTCGTTCTCATACTTGACCTGTTCCTTAAATAAACTCAAAGAAGAGCAGGAGAAAAATGATGAGACTAAATACGCTTGACTGGATTGCTTATGCTTTCTTTAGCGATTATTGGTGGCATCAACTGAGGTCTGGTTGGTGCGTTTAACTTTGATTTAGTCGCTGCCATCTTTGGTGAAATGAGTGCACTATCTCGAATTATCTATGTATTGGTTGGTTTGTCTGCCTTGTATCTGATCTATACTGGTACAAAATTGGGTCGACGTGATGTACATCATGAGTCTCAAGCTCGAGTAGTACGTTAACTGACTAAAAGTTAATTGAAGTCATTGATATTTTTTTTAATTAACTGATTTCTATAACAGATTAGTTAATCTAAAAGATATAAAGGACATTTAACAGAAACGGAGCTTAAGCTCCGTTTTCCATTTCTAAATTAGTCAACCTAGATAAAATTTTAAATCGATAAAAACCGTATAAAGTGATCAAAAAATATCTATAAGTTTTTTCTATCTACCGGATAAAAATACCTAAAGAAATTAAATGGTTCTTTGCCTAATTTAATTAACCTTTTTTCTAAAACCAGATAAGTAATAGAACCTGCTAAGATCGAAGAGGTAATAAGTATAGAACTAAATAGGTAAGGATTTAATATATTGAGCTTATTTAAAACCATAGCGACTGGGCTTAAAGTAAAAGGGTGAATCAAATATAAAGAGTAAGATGAATCTCCAAGATGATTAAAGAATCTTAAAATTAGTGATTTAGTTTCTGTGATTAAGTCTTCTAAAGCTACGCATCCAACAAAAATGAAAAACATTGGGATCCCGATTTTTAATGATCTCAAGGTGATGAAATCAGGTAGTTTATAAAAGTTTTGATAGGCTAATAGGGAAGCACCGACAAGAATCATAAATGTAGACATTAATCGGGAAAGACTAGTATTTTTTATAATGATAAATGCCAGAACGCCTAAAGCGAATTCAAGCAAAAGATTATGGGTTAAAAACATCAGAAATTCAGATTTTGGTTGGAGTATTAAACCTATAGCCACAACAACTGAAAAATATAGAATGATAAAAAGATATTTATATAAGTCTTTTAATAAAAAAATCAGGAAAAAAGAAAATATAAAATAATAATAAAATTCGTAGCTTAAAGTCCATCCATTATTAATTAAAAATTTACTGCCATTCGGAATTAAAAAGAAGGATTCGAAAATTCCTGTTTCACCACCGGATGAATTTATAAGATTTGGAGAAATGAGAAATACAATTAAAGCAAAAAAACTGAGAACCCAATAAAGAGGAATGATTCGGATGAATCGGTTTCTCATGAAATTTAGAAAATTAACTTTTTTATTATATGTTGTATAACACATAATAAAGCCAGAGATGATGAAAAATAAATCAACGCCAGAACCGCCTATGTGATACCACTGGAGCGTATCAACATTGTATTGTTGTCCTTTAAAGGAGGTATGGCTTATAACTACCATTAAGGCAGCAATCCCCCTAAGAAATTGCACTGAATAAAGCATAGTTATTATTTTATTAAAGTATTTAATTTAAACTACCATACTCAATGTTTGTCTAACAAATATACCTAGTGAAAGACCGTGAATATTACCGATTATTTAATCTAAAATTATTATGGTTATTTTTATATAAAAGTAGCCTATTTTATAGGAATCCAATTGTTTGCTAGAGTATTTTAAATAAATGAAAATTGAATTTTTTATTAATTATTATTATTTATTAGTCGGCTTAAAATATGTTTCAAAATTTTAATAAAAAGTAAAAGTGCTCAACCTAATAAAAGAAATTCCAGAAACCATTGATGAATCAATTCAAAGATCACCTATATATTATCTTCTTCACACCAAAATTTGGGAATTTTCTATACATAAATGAAAGATATATTTAGCAGTAATTGCTAAGATTTCTGTTTGGAAACCTCAGTATTATGTTCAAATTTTAATCATTAGATAATAAAAAACCCCGGCATCCTACCGGGGTTCTTCGTATTGGTTAGCTTGGTATAACTCCTGTCGTACCTTACCGTCCTTGTGCTTATCTATTGTTATTCTTATGTGGAACTCCCTGTTCCTGATGAAATCATCATATGAAAATTCATTTAACTAAAATAGGGGTTAAGAACTTGAATAGCTGTAAGTCAAAGAGTACACAATTGATTATTAAATAGGCATGTTTTTTGTATCATTTAGAAATTAAAAACAATTACCCTTTAAAAATATTTTGAGAAAAGAGAAGAAGAATGTACATACTTAATAAGTTGCTTGAGCTCGACTTAGACTGTCGTTTCTAAATTGAACAGCGCGACTTTAATCCGTTCCTTCATCTTTGCTATCGCATTCGTAGCACTTGCACTATTGATCGAGAACAAATCACTGATTTACATTTTTGCTGGCTTGCTGATGTTCTGGCAAAGATAACTGGTACTCAAATTACATGAGCATTTAGAAAGTAAAAAACTGATACTTGATAGCAGATCTCAAATAGCAAAATTTTGAAGATTTTTAATATAGAAATATTTGGAAAATGCATATTAAAAGCAAGTGACTGAATTTATATAAAAATTCATTTTATTTTTCAAGTTATTTTACTATTTGATAAATTATTTTGTATCTGATCATAGAAATTTTTATAAAATCAGTTATATATATTAAACAGAAAAATATTGAGTAATGTACATAATCTAAAATATTGAGGTAGACAATGAGCGACGCAAGACTTTTATATGTTAGTAAGTTGTACGACTGCGAAGATCCAATGAATGATCTATTCAATATTCTTACAGAAGCGTTGAATTTCAATTCACGTAATGCGATTTTTGGGGCTCTGTATTATGGAAATGGTTACTTTGTTCAATGTCTGGAAGGAGATAGGAACAAGATTGAAGATCTGTTCTATAAAAAAATCTTGAAAGATCCTCGACATAAAAATTGTGAAGTTCTGTATTTTGAAGATGTAAATGATCGACTCTTCTCAGACTGGCATATGAAATATGCCAATATCCATCAGGATATTCTTGGATTCTTTGCCGAACATAATTTGGATGAATTCAATCCTTATACCTTGAATGCCGAGACCATTCCTCAATTTATTCAGATATTGGCAAGTTTGAATGACCATGCCTATACATTGAAAGCAAGTTAATCCTTACATCATCATGCGATATAAGCTTTAGTCCTGTATCGCATGATTTTTTAAAATGAGTATTTACTTTAAATAAGTTAAATAAAAAATATTTTATAAATTCAAAAATATAAATATTGTTAATTCAAAAAAATATATCCAGATCTCATCCTTATCATTTCATACCAAGCCAAGCTTTTAAACCTAATAATCAGTGCAAAATTCTTCTACTTTTCATCAGGTAGCCGACACTTCGGTATTTTGAAAATTTAAGTAGGACGTTCAGTTGAGCTATAAATTAACCACAAGCAGACTTCGCTTCGAAACCGCTACCTAATTTATTATAAAAAAGAAATTTTTTAGGCTAATATAAAATTCATCATGATTATAAGTATCTATGTATATAGGTACGCCATTGAAAGGATTACAGCATGCAACAAGAAGTCATCATTGTCGGTGGTGGTATGGTCGGCCTGAGTCTCGCGCTGATGTTGGCGAAAACCAATATTGCAGTCAAGCTTTTGGAAGCAATCAAATATCCAGATTATGATGATGTAAATCTTGCACCCTATCATTCCAGTTTTGATGCGCGTAATAGTGCCTTGTCACGCCGTAGTGTACAGATTTATCAGGAACTTGGGCTTTGGGATGCCTTACAGGAACATGCAACGCCGATTCTTGAAGTGAATATCACTGAGCAGGGCAGTTTTGGTAAGGCGCGCTTAATTGCAGAACAGGAAAAAGTCGAAAGTTTTGGTCAGGTCATTGAAAATGCCTGGCTAGGTCGTGTACTGCTAACTCAAGTCAAAAAAGAACCTTTAATTGAACTGATTGATGGGGTTCAGGTAAGTTCTCTGACTCAAGATGCTGAGTTTGCTTATCTTGAAGCACAACGTGGCGATGCTTTATTGAAACTTCAATCTAAAGTGGTGATTGCTGCTGATGGGCGTGATTCTTTCTGTCGTAAAGCGCTCGGTATTGGGGCTTCAGAGCATGACTATGATCAGGTCGCCATTGTCACTACCGTTCAAACTTCTAAACCACATAATCATGTTGGCTTTGAACGCTTTAGCCACCTAGGACCTTTAGCCTTATTACCACTTCCAGGTGAATATCGTCGTTCTGTGGTCTGGCCTGTGAAGAAAGGAACGGAAGGAGAATGGCTGGGTGAAGAAAATGACCAGCATTTCCTGAATGCCTTACAAGAAACCTATGGCGATCGTGCCGGTAAATTCCAGAAAACAGGTAAGCGCTTCAGTTTTCCATTGTCCCAAGTATTAGCAGAGAAACAGGCTGTGGGCCGTGTGGTCTTGATGGGTAATGCTGCACATACGATTCATCCAGTAGCGGGTCAGGGTTTTAACCTGTGTATGCGAGATGCGCATGTATTGGTGCGCTACCTGAAAGAGCAGCAGTCACAAGGCGCAGACTTAGGTGATGCAGCGGTATTACAGGACTATGAGAAATCCCGTTTGAATGACCAGCAAAGAGTGATCAAGTTCTGTGATTCAGTCGTACGTGGTTTTAGTAACCAGAATCCATTCTTGAAACTGATCCGCAATACCGGACTGATTGCTTTTGATACTATTCCTGGTATCAAGCCACTGGTCGCTAACTATGCCATGGGGTTAAAAGCATGAGTCTGAATCCAAGTTCTGATGTATTAGATGTCGTGATTGTTGGTGGCGGTCTGGTAGGCGGTCTAACGGCTTTATTACTCGCTCAAGGTGGTGTGCAAGCAACTGTGCTGGATGCTGCGCCTATTCTGGATGCAGACAAAACTTTAAGCGTAGCCAATCCGCGGGTTTTGGCTCTAAGTCAGGCGACTATTCATTTATTAAAAACTGTGGGTGTGTGGGACAAACTTGCACGCCAGCAGCCATATACTGGAATGCAGGTCTGGAATAAAAATGGCTACGGTGAAATTAACTTTGGTCATTCTTCAGAAAGAACACCTTCTGTAGAGCAGGCGCTAGGCTCAATGGTGGAACCTAGTATCCTGAATCTGGCCATTCAGCAAAAGATGCTTGAAGAGGTGCAAGATTACCGTACACAGGTCAAAGTTAGCCGGGTTGAACGTGGAGTAGATGTCTGGATCATTCATCTGGCAGATGGCACCCAGCTCAAAACCAAGCTGGTTATTGGTGCAGATGGCGCGAACTCCTTTGTGCGCGAGCAAGCCTTTATTGATATTGATGTACTGGACTATAAACAGGCTGGGATCAGCTGTGCGATTAAAACAGCCCAGCCACATCAGCATGTGGCCCGTCAGATTTTTCTGGAAACCGGTCCTTTGGCTTATCTGCCAATGGCAAGTCTTAAAGAAGAAGAGCAAGGCCACTGGCAATCCATAGTCTGGACATTACCTGATGATTATGCCGATGAATATGCAGCATTATCAGATGCTGAATTCACTCAGCTATTGACCCGTGAAAGCTATCATATGCTGGGTGAAGTGCTGGAAGCGACACCGCGGGCTAAATTCCCACTCAAAGCTCGTGCTGCACAGCAGTATGTACGAGATGGCTTGGCACTAATTGGTGACGCTGCGCATGTGATTCATCCGCTCGCTGGACAAGGGGTTAATATCGGCTGTCTGGATGCTGCTGTACTCTGTGATGTGTTGCTGCATGACAAAGCGCGTGGGGTATGGGCGCATGAACAGACCTTGAAACGTTATGAGCATCGCCGTAAAGGCCAGAATGATGCGATGATGCATAGCATGTCGGCGATTGGCTGGATGGAAACTACAGAGCTTTTCCCAGTGGTGTGGGCACGTAATTTCGGGCTGAAACAGGTCGAGCAACAGGCAGTCCTGAAAGATGCATTTATGGCTCAGGCGAATGGTTTAAGTTTACTCAAAGATACACGTTATTCAGCCTAGCGGCCGAATGTAAATTTTTTAAACAAACATCTATAAAGAGTAACCATTTTGTTTAAAAAAGATACGATTTTTTGAAAATTAGGGCTAGGCGAAGACCAAAGAGATTGCTAAATTTCAGTTAATTTAAAGCTTGGTTCAATAGATAAAAGCGAAGCCGTTTGTGGGGAGAGCAAAATGACAGATGTAAATGATTATGATGATGTAGAAGATCCTGTAATCGACGACGATGAAGCAAAAGCAGCAGAAAAAGGCGCTGCAAGTAGCGAAGAAGTTGTGAATGATACAGACGTATTAGAAGCTGAAACTTTGACTGTAACTGCTAAGCAGAAAAAACGTCAGGCACTTGAAGATGAAATTGCGGCTTTTCTGGCAAGCGGTGGCCGTATTACTGAAGTTCCAGCTGATGAATCCGTTGCAAGAGAATAATTGCACTCAATATTAGTAAATAAAAAAACACCACATTGATTGTGGTGTTTTTTATGGATAAAGAAAAATTAGTCGTTGGCTGAAGTCAGTTCCAGAGCACGTTGATAGGCAATTTTTTTCTTGATCCCGGTCAAATCTGCAGCGAGTTGTGAAGCTGCTTTGACAGACAGGTCCTGCAATAAACGCAGTAACAGCTTGTCCAGTTTTTCCTGATCCAGATCTTTCTCTTCGATAGAACCGCCAATCACCAGTACGATTTCACCTTTTTGCTGGTTATGGTCATTGGCAACAAATTCAACCAGTTCACCCAGTGTCATTTTCTTGATGGTTTCAAAGGTCTTGGTAATTTCACGGGCAAAACCGACAGGACGCTCTGCACCGAATACTGCTGCCAGATCTTTGACACATTCTAGAATGCGGTGTGGCGCTTCATAGAAAATTAAGGTCTGGGTTTCATCTTTCAGTTTTTCCAGAGTCAAGAGCCGCTGGCTTTGTTTAGACGGCAAAAAACCTTCAAAGCTGAAACGGTCACTCGGTAAACCTACTGCGCTTAAAGCGGCAATTGCAGCACATGCGCCCGGCACAGGAACCACACGAATATTATGTTCTTGCGCAGCACGGACAAACTTGAATCCTGGATCGCTAATCAGTGGTGTGCCTGCATCACTGATCAATGCCATATCTTCACCATTGAGCAGGCGTTGAATCAGCTGATCAATCTTGTTGCTTTCATTATGTTCATGACAGGCTGTCAAAGGTGTTTGAATATTAAAGTGTTTAAGTAATTGTGCAGAAGTTCGTGTATCCTCAGCTGCAATAAGACTCACCGATTTCAATACATTAATTGCACGATAACTAATATCATCTAAGTGCCCGATTGGAGTCGCAACAACAAATAACTGAGCACTCATAGGTTTCTCCATGTGGAATAAATCGAATAATAAAAAATGGAAGATTCAAAATAAAATTTTGAGCTTGGGGTTACTGGCCTGCGTCAGCAGCGTACAAGCGGAAGTGCTGATTATTCTACCTGAAACCGGCCCCTTGGCGCGAGCCGCTTCGAGTATCAAGCAAGGATTTCTCAGTGCGTATATGGCGTCCGGACAGAAAGTACCATTGAAATGGGTTAATTCAGACCAGAAAAAAATCTCTCAGCTACTCAAACAGCATGTCAGTAAAAAGACACAAATGGTGATTGGTCCTTTGGCACGTCAGGATGTAGAGCAGCTGGTGCAGTCTAAACCCAAGATTCGTACACTGAGTTTGAATGAAACTAGCCTCACGGCCCCAAATATCTGGCAATTTAGCCTGTCGAAAAAAGAAGATGCAGCTGCATTACAGAAGCAGATTGCGCTAGATGGGATTCAGCAACTGTTTGTGCTGCGTCAACCGGGCAGTGAGTCAGAACATGAACTATTGCTAATGTCACTACTTAGCCAGAGTGAGCTGCAACTGGAAATGATCGAGAAGCCGACATTTTTTCTGAAGAGCAAGCAGGGGATACTATTGCTTGGCAATGCAGACTGGCTGGAATCCTTACATGGTTTAGGACATAAACGGATTTATACAGTCGCAAATGCAATTAATGAACAGCATGTTCCGCCACGAGGCATCAAGTTCTGCGATGTACCGGTACTTTATTTTGCTAACTGGCCTGATGTGATGCAGGCTTATCATCAAGCACCGGTAAATATGTCCTATCAGCGCTTGATTGCTTTTGGTGGCGATGCCTGGCAAATCACCCAGTTTTATTTGAACAATAAAAGAATACGCAATATTGAATTCCAAGGTCGTACTGGAATGATTCGGGTATCGGATCAGGGCATACAACGTACGCCATCCTGTTTTCAGCAGAGTGCCAAAGGTCTCAAGGCACTATAAGGGTCAGCGATGCAGAAACGATTAGGTGCATGGGCAGAACAGCAAGCTGCCCAACTGATGCAGCAACAAGACTTTCAGCTCATTGCCAGAAACTGGCATAGCCGCTATGGTGAACTTGATCTGGTCATGCAGCGTGAGCAGGAACTGGTCTTTGTCGAAGTAAAAGCACGGGCTAAAACGGGTTATGCATTGGCTTATGAATCTGTTTCCTCTGCCAAGCAACGAAAAGTCCTACAAACGGCTGTATGTTTTATTCAAAAAAATCCACAGTTTGCACATTATTACTATCGTTTTGATGTGATTTGTTTTGATTTTAATCGGTATTTTGCAAAAACCATACAGCATGATTTTTCTCAATACCCTTATGATCTGCACTGGTTTGAAAATGCTTTTACTTTTGATCAAGAGTTTATTAATCTTTGAATAAAATAAGATCTGATGCGGCAGATAAAATTTGCAGCATCATGGGAAAGTTCAAGTATGATGAACAACATCTGGCCTTGAAAAAACAGATTATTATATTGAAATAAGACTGATTAAAATTAAGGAGTCTTGCTGAGTGGTTAAGCGTATTGCAATAACAATGCTGTGTGTCGCAAGTTTATCGGGTTGTGCCAGCTTTATTTCTAGCGGTACTGGTACGGCTCCTGTAGGTACCGAAAATGGAGCTCGGACGCTAGGACAGGTATTTATCGATTCTTCTATTGTACGTACTGCAAAAATTAATCTTTATAAACTGGATTCACGTTTTAAACAGTCAAGGGTCAATATTGAAAGCTTCCATGGCAATGTCCTGTTGACCGGGCAGGTGCCGGATGCGCATCTCAAGCAATTGGCAGAAGATAATGTCAAATCCATGAGTGATGTCAAAGCGGTGCATAACTTTATCACTGTGGGTAACCAGAGCAGCTATACTACGATCATGCAGGATACCGCCGTGACGGCGAATACGCGTGGCCTGATTATGAAAGCACCGGTGGTGTCTGACAGCAAAGTGCATGTGCATACTGAAGATGGTGTACTGTATGTGATGGGACGTCTGAACAGTGCAGAAATCGATGACCTGAATCAGGTGCTGCAACAAGTGGGGAATATCACGAAAATTGTCACGCTCATCGACAACGTGGATCAGCGCTCTGGTTATCATACTAACCAGAATTTTGCAGCGCCTGCATCTTATGCACAGTCGGGTGTTGAACAGACTCCAGTCGCCATTGATCCTGATACAGTTGAACCGACTGATGTTCCATAAGGTAGGTCAATTTAAAACGCAGCTGTCAGATCGGATCCTTGAAGTCCAACAACGTTATAAAGATTTCCGGATCTATGATTTTGGCAGTTATGCGCTGAACCGTTTAACCCCAAAACAGGGTTATAGTGTTGAAACCCAGTTAGCCTATGGCTTAAAAGCCCGTCAACGTTTTGATCTGTTTTTAAGTCATCAGCCTTTAGCGCATCGCCCCCTGATTGTCTTTGTCCATGGTGGTGCCTGGCTGCATGGTGATAAAAAGGATTACCACTTCATTGGTGAAGCCTTTGCCAAAGAAGGCTATGATGTGGTGGTGATGAATTATCACCTAGCGCCTGAATACATTTTCCCAATCTATATTAATGACCTGCATCTGTTGCTAAATCATTTGCAGCAGCATGCAGGCCAGTTAAATGTTTCTACGGAAAATCTGGTCTTGATGGGACATTCAGCCGGAGCATTTAATGTCATGTCAGCGCTATACCATCCACAAAAGGCCATGATTGAGCGGGAACAAATCCGCGCCATTATTGGTCTGGCAGGACCTTATCATTTTAACTATAAAGATGATCCAATCTGTGCAGATGCTTTTGACCAGTCGATTCCGTATCAGCAGGTGATGCCATATTATTTTGTGGAAAATACCTCCACCAAACATTATCTGTTCATGGCAGAGCGGGACAATATTGTCGGTCATTTTAACAGTCAAGATCTGGATCGAGTATTAAAAGACCATGGCAATCATAGTGAGCTGATTACGATTCCGAAACTGGGCCATATTACAATGATTGGTTCATTGTCCAGTTTGTTTAGCCGGTTCTTTGAAACCAAGCCGCGTGTGATGTGGGCGCTAGAAGATGCTTTTAAGTGAAGATCTGTGATCGTGGTAATTCCCACAAAAAAGCCCGGTATAAAAACCGGGCTTTTTTAATTAAAAACCTTAGAGCCATTCACAGGTATCATCTGCGACTGGCGTGCCTTGGGTCACATGCATGATCATGGCATGGGCAATACTGCCTTTAAACGGAATTTCAGGCAGCTGATCAAACTTGAAGAATTTCGCATCGCTAATTTCTTCTTCCTGCAATTGCAGCTCACCGCCAGCATATTCTGCTTTGAAGGCAATCATCAGGTTACTTGGGAAGGGCCACGGCTGACTGGCCAGATACTGGATATTTTTCAATTTCAAGCCGACTTCTTCCAGCGTCTCGCGACGTACCGCTTCTTCAAGTGTTTCCCCAACTTCGACAAATCCGGCAATCAGGCCATACATCTGGCTTTTGGTATTACGTGCATTTTTAGCCAGCAAAATTTCATCTTCACCACGGGTAATCACGGTAATCACACAAGGTTGCACTCGTGGATACTGACGATAATGGCAAGCTGGACAAACCATGGCATATTCAACAGCATGGGCTTCAGTCGGGGTACCACAGTGGCTACAGAACTTGTGATTCCGGCGCCATTCCAATAGTTGCACAGCACGACTGGCCTGTTCAAATTGCTGAACATTCCAAAACTGTAATAATTGACGGATTGGAACCAGCTGCAAGCTTTCAGGAATCGGCTCATCTGGAAGAAGATCACGGGCAATCACCTGATCACCCGGATTCAGCAGCAAATCACTTGCCAAAGCTTCAACTTGAGGCAGTTGAAAGTGTTGATCGACCAGTAACTGTTGCTGCTGGAAAATATAAGCAAGTGATAATTTTTTAGACATTAGGCAACGATTTTCAGTTTCTCACTACTGTCTAATGCTACCTTAAACATGGACTGTAATACAGGCTGTTTGTTCTTTAAGTTGTCGATCATCATGTCGGCACTAGCCAATGCATCCAGCGCATGATGAATTTCTGCTGGTGTTAATGCAACCGACTGTTCAATACGGTTTTTGATAAACAGGGCAGTTGTATTGAATGCAGCTTTCACATGTTCAGCATTCAGGAACAGCATGGCACCGCCAATTTCACAGAACTGGGTGGGTACAGGTTCAAGTTTGGTCAGATCTTGATCCTGCAGATAATCAGTCAGAATCTGGCTAGACAATTCAATCAACGCCTTGGTTTCATTTAACAAAGCGTTGTGTGCTTCGTCCAGACGATCCAGCGAGATATTCATGTTATTCACACGTAGCTGCAGACGGCTCGAAGTATGGTGACGTTCCAATACACCAATCGAGTTCATTGCAGATAAAATCACATTCATCAACTGCTGGGCAAAAGACTCATCTTTCAGAATATCTGCCTGACTGAGTGAAGCTGCCTGACGGTTTAAGTCATGATAGGCTTCGTTCAGATTCAGAACCTTGAAGATATTGGCCAAGCTATTCAGCTGAGTTTGAAGTTCCTGAGTTTTTTCAGGTGTCATGTGCTGATAGTTGTATTCGATATCATTGCGGATCTGGGTCATTTCAGCAGTTACCAGTTCGCTAATGGTATGCATGGTTTCAAAGTCCGGACCATATAGGTGACGGCTAAATACCTGAAGTTGCATATCTGTCAGTAGATCATCACCAATATTCAGCTGGCTACGGATTTGCTGTGCAGTTGCATCTTCCTGACTGATACATAAGCTTAATACATTTGCCAGATCAGACAGAGAGGCTTTGAAGCTGTCGGCTGAACTAAAGTACTGTGCCATGTTGCGTTCAATACTGATTAAAGTACGTAAACGTGGTTCATTGATGAGCAGGTGATCAATATTATCAAAAGCAACATGCACCAGATGCCAGTATTGCTTGCTTGGATGATTTGCTGAAAGACCTGCCAGATAAGTACCGACCAGTTTGATCGCTTGCAGGTCCATCTCGCTTTCTTCCTGTTTCAGCAGTTTGTTAAGAGACAGCTTATACAGGCGTTGCACATATTTGGATTTTTCCAGACCTGGTACTTGGGGTAACTGGAAGTCTGGAGTAATCAGGTCAAGCAAAGGTTCAATATGCTGACCTTCAGTGGTTAATGGTTTACCAAGCGCAAGTTCCAGACGGTTCAGGGTATCGAGCAGGAACTGTGGAATTTTCACTTCACGTAAGCAGATAAATTCGATATAGCGCTTCAGCATGGTGGTGCCTTCACTCAATGCGATCACATCCTGAGTGTTGACCTGCGCCGGATTCCCCATAATCTTGCGCATCAGTTCTGCTGAATATTGTGCAATTTGTGCCAGATTCGGCATATCAATCAGTGCCAGTACCTGTGCACATTGTTCGAACTGATTTAATGCATCGTCAATGCCAAAAGGTAAAGTTTGATCTTCTACCAAGGTGCTTACTGCTGATTCGACTAACTTGATCGAGTTATCAACCTCATTTTTTATTATCAGTAAAGCTGTTGGATCAAAATGTATAGAGGTTTGGTAAGACATGGATCTGCACCTTTCCTTGAGTATTATCTATATATGAGCCCCGCTTTATCGGACGGGGCCTCTTTGGAATTACTATAACTGAAGAACTGTATTTTAAAAGCGAAATTACTGCTTGAAATTTAGATTTTATTTGGCAAAAAGGCAAGGCGTTCCATGCTTTTCTTCAAATTGTTTGACCCATTTCTCATGTTCGGCAAGTTCTTCATCTGATGGAAGAATCACAGGCAATTCAATTTCGATTTTCACAGTGCCTGAACTGCCGCCTTGTTCTTCGGTATGTGACAGGGCATCCATATCAAAAGAGACTTGTCCACCAGTCATGGCCAGATAAACATCGGATAGAATTTCCGCATCGAGCAAGGCACCGTGGAAGGTACGGTCACGTTGTGGAATTTCATAACGACGGACGAGGGCGTCCAGAGAGTTTTTCTGTCCCGGATGCTTGGACTTGGCCATTGCCAGGGTATCGGTCACTTCACAAACTTCAGAAAGCGCGACAAAGCCTGCACGCTTGAACTCCATATCCAGGAAGTTCATATCAAAGGTCGCGTTATGCGCAATAATTTCGGCGCCTTGCAGATAGTCAAACAGTACCTGTGAGATTTCTTCAAACAGCGGCTTGTCTTGCAGGAACTCGTCGGTGATACCGTGGACATTCACCGAATCGCCAACCGGTTTTTTCGGATTGATATAAATATGGATTGAGCTGCCGGTGAGTTTCCGGTTAATCATCTCAATCGCACCGACCTCAATGATCCGGTCACCATCCTGATAATAGAAACCGGTAGTTTCAGTATCCAGAATCAATTGACGAGGGCCATGCAGCTCTAAGGTCGGCGGTGTAATCACAATTTGCGGATGTAGTTCGGTTGAATCTGAAGTGACTGAAGCGGACTTATCGGTATTTTCAGCTGTTTCTAAATTTTCAGTCTGTTCCATTTCTTCTACAGCCATTTCCATGCTCTCTTCGAGTTCTTCTTCACTATCGACAAGGTCCAGCCCAAAAGGGTCGTCTAGAAGCCAGTCAGGTTCAGATTTTTTTTTATTTTCAGTGATTGCAGTAACTGATTTGGATTTTTTTAAGGTTTCATCTGCACCCTGATTGGCCAGTTGATCGGCCATTTCATTGCCAGGATGTCCGGCATGGCCTTTTACCCAGTGCCATTCAATATCGCGGCCTTGGCAGGTGGCATCCAGCTTTTGCCATAGATCCGGATTTTTAACATCTTTCCAGTTTTTCTTTTTCCAGCCATGAATCCATTCGGTAATGCCTTGTTTGACATAATTGGAATCGGTATAAATGACCAGCTTGGCATCTTTTGGACAGTACTGAATGCCTTCGATCGCTGCGGTCAGCTCCATGCGATTATTGGTGGTATGATCTTCGCCACCGCAAATTTTGTGTTCCTGCTGTTCGGTAATTATGTACGCACCCCAACCGCCTAAACCCGGGTTGCCGCGACAGGCGCCATCAACATATAGCGTGATAGTGTGAGACATAAATTAAAATCCGATCAAAAAAGAACTTGCTGAAGCGGATATTGTATAACGCAAATACGCTTGATGCGTCTAGATGCACCAGTTTTTTTAATTTCTTGTAACATTTAACGTGAAATCGGGGTAAATTAATGCCTTGTGTCCACGACATGCTTCACTACAATGGCATATCTAAAAAATAAATTTATATACGAATTGTTTGGATTTCTTTATGTATAAACCAACCGCAATTTTGTGGCAGCCCGCATTACCAGCATTTTTAAAATTTTCTGTACTTGGAACGGCTCTCGCTTCCTTGGGACTGACGGGCTGTTCTTCTACACAAAGTGCGACCCAGAAAGCGTCAAGCAAGCAGGTTGGCTCACAATATCTAGATGCAAGCAGTTTGGATGGGCTGGAAGATTTACTTTCTGCAACGGATATGCGTGCGGTTGAAGGTGACCGCTTACTGATTTTGAAGCATGGTGATATCTGGAAACGGATGACCGTGGGTTTCAAGATGGATCTGAATACCTGGAATCCGCGTATTGATGCGCAGCGTGGCTGGTTTATTTCCCGTCAGCCTTATCTGGACCGCCTGAGTGCCCGTGCATCGCGCTATTTATATTACACGGTGAAAGAAGCTGAGCGCCGTGGCATGCCTACGGAACTGGCTTTATTACCGATTATTGAAAGTTCTTATGACCCGGCGGCGACCAGTAGTGCAGCAGCGGCAGGTTTATGGCAGTTCATTCCGAGTACCGGCCGTATTTATGGTCTGAAACAGACCTCACTTTACGATGGCCGTCGTGATGTGGTGGAATCGACCCGTGCGGCTTATGAATTCTTGGGCAGCTTATATAACCAGTTTGGTTCATGGGAATTGGCTTTGGCCTCTTATAATGCCGGTCCGGGACGTATCCAGCAGGCGATTAACCGTAATAAGGCCGCAGGTTTGCCTACCGATTACTGGTCCTTGAAACTGCCTCAGGAAACCATGAACTATGTGCCGCGCTTCCTGGCAGTTGCGCAGATCGTGAAAAATCCAGGTACTTATGGCGTGAGTTTGCCGCCAATTGCCAACCGTCCTCACTTTCGTGAAGTGCCTGTCGGTGCTGCCAACTTAAATGAGATTGCAGCGATTACGGGTTTAAGTCGTGCTGAACTGTATCAGCTTAACCCGGGGCATCGTGGTGATCGTATTGATCCGGAAAGTCCGCGCCGTATTTTGATTCCGGCTGACTTAAGTCCATCGATTGATGAAAAACTGAAAAAACTGCAGTCTAGTTCAAGCGGCTTATGGGCAGGTACTGTCAGTAACTCGCCTAAAACGACCACTACAGTAACTCCAAAGCCAACTGTAGCACCAGCATCAACCAGTACCACCATCGTACCTGCCAAGCAGACTCCGCCGGTGCTTGCCACTACGACTGCTAAGACTGCAACAGCAACTAAAGCTCCAACTGCGACCACATCACCAAAGCCAGCTACGACTGCACCAGCAGCAGTGTCAACCACGACGACACCTAATCTAACTGCACAAACCACCAAACGGGTCAGCACACCACGTGGTTCCGAAGCACTTGCTGAATTTGCGGCAAAAAGTGAATTGCCTATTCCAAGCGCGCCACGTATTCCGGTTGCTGTGACGCCAGTTGCTTCAGTGAAGCCTATCCAGGTCGAGCCACCAATTACCGCAGCTGAACGTCAGCAAATCCAGAAAGTGGTGTCAGCAGAAGAAATTAATAAAACCGTGGATGAGCTTTTACAACCTGTAGCGACTGCGGCTGAACAGGCACAGGTCATTGAAGAGCTGAAAGCACTGGCACCTGCAGGTACAGAAATTGTTGACCCTTATGATGGCAAGATTAAACTGACTGCAATTCAGACCAGTCAGTCTATTGCCGAGCAGCAGGGCAAGGAACTGACCAAAGGATTCTCATATCCGAAAGAAGTCGCTGTAAACACCAGTGCAGATTCAGTTGAAGCCCGACTTAATCAAGGCAAAAACTATGTAAAAACTGATTCAGAAGTCGTGGTTGTGGCACCGAAAGGTAAGCGCAGTACCTATAAGGTCTTACCGGGTGATAATCTAGCATTGATTGCTGCCAAAAATGGCGTGAACTGGCGTGATGTCGCGAAATGGAACCAGATTGATCCAAACTCTACCTTATATGTAGGCACCACAATTTATCTCTATGATGCCAAGCCGGTACAGGAAGCACCGAAAGCCAAAGAGAAACCAGAAAGCTATGTGGTTCAAGCCAATGATTCATTGACCAGTGTTGCCAGTCAGTTCGGCCTGAGCGTCAAACAGTTGGCCGATTATAATGATCTGAGTGCGACCAGTGGTTTATTTGTGGGGCAAAAGCTTTCCCTGAAAGAAAGTGCCAGCAAAGCGAAAGCTGAAGACAGTAAAAAAGCCGAAACTGCCAAAGTTCAGACCAAGTCCTATACTGTTAAACGTGGTGAATATCTGAAACTGATCGCGGACCGTTATGCATTGTCGAACGCCGAGCTTGCAGCACTAACTCCGGGTTTAACTGCTGGTAGCAGTTTGATGGTCGGACAGAAAATTAATGTTCCTCTTAATGAAGTTGAAGAACTGACTGCGAGCAGTAAGAAAACCGAAAAAGTAGAGCAGAAGTTTGAGAATGTTAAGGTTGATCATACTCCAACAGAAAGCTATCAGGTCAAACGTGGTGAAACCCTGTACAGCATTGCCAATCAAAGTAAATTGACGGTATCTGAACTGGCAGCATTAAATGGCCTGTCTGCAAACAGCGGCTTACGCATTGGTCAAACCATCAAAATTCCGGCCGGTAGTCAGGTTCCTGACAGTTATACGGTTCAATCGGGTGATACGCTGACTGGGATTGCAGCAAAATATAATCTGTCGATGGATCAGATTGCCAACCTGAACAATATTTCCCGTAGTGCCAATCTGCGTGTGGGTCAGCATCTGAAATTATCTGGCAGTCCTGAACCTGTGCAGGAAGTGGTCACCGAGACTCAGGAAAAGAATGTCAAATCAGATACTCACATTGTGAAATCTGGTGAAACCTTAAGCTCGATTGCCCGCCAATATCATCTACAATTACGTTATCTGGCAGACCTGAACGGCCTAAGCACCAATAGCAATGTACGGATTGGACAGCATTTAAAAATTAATGAAGATATTCAGATCGCTAAAAAAGAGCCGGTAGTGAAAGTCGCAACAAAATCTGCATCTTCCAAGGCGACAGAATCCTATACGGTGAAATCTGGGGAGTCTTTGATTGCGATTGCCAATCGTGTAGGAGTACCCGTTACTGATCTGGCGAGCCTGAATAATCTTAGTCCACGTGCCGGTTTACGTGTAGGCCAAACGCTTCAGCTTCCAAAGCTGGTCACTGAATACAAGGTGAAGCGTGGCGATACCTTGATCGGTCTGGCATCCCGTTATGGTATGGCAACCAATGAGTTGGCAGAAATGAATGAACTGAAACCCAATACTCAATTGCGTATTGGTGATGTGATTAAGGTTCCAAACTAATTTCTGGATCGTGAAATTGTTTAATCCCATCCATGTCTTATGGATTCTTGCTGCCCCCTGGATCATCAGTTCCAGCGGGGCAGCAGTCATTACGACGCCTTATATTGCACTGCATAGTGTACCCAAATATGCACAGGCTAAATCTCTGCCTTATGCCAATCCGCAAGCGCCCAAAGGCGGCATTCTTATTCAGGCAGCCGATGGCAGTTTTGATAATCTGAACAGCATGAATGGTAAGGGCAATGTCACAGAAGGGGTTAATTATATTTTTGACAGTCTTATGTCAAAATCCCTGGATGAGCCTGGCGTTTATTATCCTTTGCTGGCTGAGAAAGTCAGTTTCGATCCCAAGCAGACTGCTTATATTATTTTCCATTTAAATTCTAAAGCCAGATTCAGTAATGGCCAGCCAGTGACAGCCAAGGATGTGAAATACAGTTTTGATCTGTATCAGACCCAGTCCAATTTCGGCTTGCAGATGTATCTGGCAGATATTAAAAAAACCGAAGTCCTGTCACCATTAAAAGTTAAGATCAGTTTTAGGTCTCGCCATAATCCGGAAATGGCGATGATTGTGACGCAAATGCCGATCTATTCTCAGCAGGAATGGCAAAAGCGTAACTTCAAGGACATTAACCTGAAACCAATCTTGGGTTCTGGGCCTTATGTGATTGATCGCATTGATGCAGGACGTAGTATTTCCTATAAACGTAATCCACATTATTGGGGTAAAGACCTGCTGGTCAATCGTGGACGTTATAATTTTGATCGCATACAGTATCGCTATTACCGTAGTCCAGAAATCAAGTTTGAAGCTTTTAAGTCGGGCCAGTTCACACTGCATGAGGAAAAACAGGTTAACCGCTGGGTAAGTGATTATCGCTTTCCTGCGGTAGAGCAAGGCCAGATCAAAACCTATCGTTTTCACCATCACAATCCGGTTCCAACCCAAAGCCTGATTTTTAATACCCGGCGTCAGCCCTTTGCCGATATCCGCTTCCGGCAAGCTTTAACTCTGGCCTATGATTTTGAATGGCTAAATAAAGCCTTGTTTCATGGGGAATATCAGCGTCTGAACAGCTTTTTTAGTAATAGTGAACTGGCATCTACAGGCAAGCCGAGTGCTCAGGAGCTGAAAATATTACAGCCAAATTTATCCAAATTGCATCCGGTGCAACGTCAGGCGGTATTACAGGATTGGCATTATCCGCAATCAGATGCCTCAGGGTTTAACCGCAAAAATTTATTACAGGCACGACAAATTTTATTGAATGCCGGTTACCGTTATCAGCAGGGAAACCTGGTGACTGCTCAAGGTAAACCTGTACAGATCGAATTTCTACTGCACCAAGCTGAACAGCAGCGTCATCTAATGTCTTATCTACGCCATTTGAAACGTTTAGGAATTCAGGCGCATATTCGGATGGTGGAAACGGCTCAGTACTATGAGCGACTAAGAAATTATCAGTTTGATATGATTGTGGATACCATGCCGCAATCACTGACACCGGGGCAGGAACAGAAACAGTTTTGGGGCAGTCAGGCGGCACGTCAGCCAGGCAATTATAATTATGCGGGTATTCAAAATCCGGTGATTGATCGGGTGATTGATCAGGTAGTTCAGGCACAAAGTCGTGAGCAGCTGATTTATAGTACCCGAGCTTTAGACCGTTTATTGCGGGCCGGTTATTATCATATTCCGACCTATGGTACGGGTGAATACTGGTATGCTTACTGGAATATGTATCAACAGCCTAAAATCAAGCCCAAGCTTTCTGTGGGTATTGATTACTGGTGGGTGGATACCGCTAAAGCCAGAAAAGTGGCACCGTACTTAAAATATCGTTAGGTTTTCAGCTTCGGGGAGTGCCATGAGCACTTATATCGTCAAACGTTTGCTTCTTATGATTCCGACATTATTGATGGTTTTACTGATCAATTTTGTGGTGATTCAGCTTGCACCGGGTGGCCCTGTGGAACAGGCCATCTATCAGGCACAGCATGCGAATAATTTGGCGATCGGTGGTTTGCAGTATCAGGGGCAGCAAGGCCTGACACCCGAAATGCTGGAGCAGATCAAGATTCAGTATGGATTTGATCAGCCGGTTCATTTACGGTTCTGGGAAATGTTGAAAAGCTATGCCCAGTTTGATTTAGGCCAGAGCTTTTTTAAAGGTCAAGCTGTGACTGAACTGATCTGGGAGAAATTGCCAGTTTCACTGTCTCTAGGTTTCTGGAGTACCTTGCTCATTTATCTGGTCTCTATTCCTCTTGGCATCCAGAAAGCCAAAAAGCATGGCAGCCTGTTTGATCAAACGACGTCTTTGCTGCTGGCTGTGGGCTATGCCATTCCAGCCTTTATCTTTGCGATTTTGCTGATTGTATTTTTTGCAGGTGGTTCCTATCTGCAATGGTTTCCTTTACAAGGATTAAGCTCGGAAAATTTTGCTGAATTATCTATCTTTGGAAAAATTCGAGATTATTTCTGGCATATGGCTTTGCCATTGCTGGCCATGGTGCTCGGTGGTTTTGCACGGCTGACTTATCTGGTGAAATTTTCCTTTATGGAAGAACTCAGTAAACAATATGTGCTGGCAGCAAGAGCGAAGGGACTACAGGACAGGGCAGTGCTCTACCGGCATGTACTGCGCAATGCTGTGCTGGTGTTGATCGCTGGATTGCCAGAAGCTTTGCTCGGTATTTTGTTTGTCGGGAACCTGTTTATTGAAATCATCTTTAATCTGGATGGTTTGGGCATGCTGGGATTTGAAGCGATTCTGCAGCGGGATTATCCGGTCATTTTTGGAACCTTGTTTATTTTTACTTTATTGGGTTTAGTTTTGCGTTTGATCAGTGATGTGCTGTATCGGGTGATTGATCCCCGGATTCATTTTGATTCGCGAGGGTCAAAATAATGTCACCAATGCTACGCGCCAGTTTGCAACGTTTTAAAAATAATAAAACCGGATTTGCCTGCTGCATTGCCTTTATCATTATTTTTATCTTGTCACTTGGTGCTGAGCTGATCGCTAACGATAAGCCTTTACTGATCAAGTATGAGGATTCCTATTATCTGCCAGTAATAAAGTCATATCCTGAAACGACTTTTGGGGGTGTCTTTGAAACTGAAGCCGAGTATCAGGATCCTGCGGTACAGCAGCTGATTAATGCCAAAGGCTGGGCAATCTGGCCAGTGATCCGTTTTGCATATGACACACCCAATTTGACACTCGATATTCCAGTGCCTTCAGCACCAAGCCAACAAAATTGGCTGGGGACCGATGATCAAGGACGTGATGTGCTAGCACGGATTTTATATGGTCTGCGTATTTCCTTGCTGTTTGGCTTTGCACTGACTTTGCTGTCGGCAGGATTAGGTGTGCTGGTCGGTGCAGTTCAAGGCTATTATGGTGGCTGGATTGACCTGATCGGACAACGTGCACTTGAGGTCTGGAGCAGCCTGCCGATGCTGTTTATGGTGATGATTCTGGTCAGCGTATTTAGTCCAAATATTTACTGGCTATTTGTAATCATGCTATTTTTTGGCTGGACCACACTGGTGTCGATGGTGCGCGCCGAATTTTTACGGGCCAGAAATCTGGAATATGTCTGGGCAGCGAGAAGCATTGGAGCAGGGCACGGTCGAATCATGTTCAGGCATATTTTACCCAATGTAATGAGTTCCAGCCTATCCCAGCTGCCTTTTATGCTGACTGCCAACATCAGCGCACTAACTGCACTGGACTTTTTAGGTTATGGTTTGCCGCCTGAAACCGCTTCTCTAGGTGAATTATTGCTACAGGGTAAAAATAATCTCAATGCGCCGTGGTTGGCCTTATCCGGTTTTCTAACCTTGGCCATTGTCTTGTCTTTGCTCATCTATATCGGTGAAGCCATCCGGGATGCTTTCGATCCTAAAATTTAAAATGATTTTTTAAGACTGCCTTAATATCCACAAATAAAATTTGTATCCATTTGACAATATGAATTGTCAATTATGGCAAGTTGGGTTATAACACATATAAAATAAGATAAACATTTCAGGAAAGTACATGACACAATTGGCCGATTCTATCCAGATCCGTAATACCCAGTTTAAAAACCGTATCATCAAAGGTGCCATGAGTGAGGCATTGGCTAATGATGCAGGCCAACCCAATCAGGCCCATTTAAAGTTGTATGAGGCGTGGGCCAAAGGCGGTTTAGGCTGTGCGATTACGGGTAATGTCATGGTGGATTTTCGTGCCAAGAATGAACCTGGTGTAGTGGTAGTAGAAACTGAACGTGATCTGGAAAAGTTAAAAGCTTGGGCGAATGTCGGCAAACGTCATGGCATGGTGCAACTGGTACAGTTGTCTCATCCTGGACGTCAGTGCCCGAAAGGCTTGAATAAAGAAACCGTAGCGCCTTCAGCTGTGCCTTTTAGTCCGGCACTGGCGATGAGTTTCGGTACGCCACGTGAACTGCGTGAAGATGAAATTTTAGATATTATCCAGCGCTTTGCGACTTCAGCTGCCATTTGTGAAAAGGCGGGATTTGAAGGCGTGCAGCTACATGGTGCACATGGTTATCTGATTAGCCAGTTTTTATCGCCGCTGACCAATAAACGTCAAGACCAGTGGGGTGGTAGTATTGAAAACCGCAGCCGATTCTTGCTAGAAGCCTATAAAGCGGTACGTGCAGCAACTTCTGAAAATTTTGTTATTTCAGTGAAATTAAATTCGGCAGACTTTCAGCGCGGTGGCATTAGTGAAGAAGACGTTATTTATGTCTTTAAGGCGATGGATGCAGCCGGGATCGATATTATTGAAGTTTCTGGCGGAACCTATGAAGCACCCGCAATGGCTGGGGTAAAAGCAGAGAAACGTAAAGCATCAACAGTTGCCCGCGAAGCCTATTTCCTCGACTTTGCCGAAAAGATCCGTCAGGAAGTTAATTGTCATTTGATGGTGACGGGTGGCTTCCGTACCGCAGTGGGTATGAATGCAGCTCTAGATAGCGGCGCATGTGATTTTGTCGGTATTGCACGTCCATTTGCGGTCGAGCCTGATCTGGGTAACCGTCTGGTTGCAGGACAGGATGTACGTTATGCAGTTGAGAAAATTAAAACTGGTATTCCAATGATCGATAAGATGGCGATTATGGAAATCATCTGGTATGCCGCGCAATTTAAAGAAATTGCCAAAGGTAATCGACCAAATCCAAAACTGTCACCTTTAAAGGTATTTTTAAATTACGTAAAAGGCAATGTGAAGGCTGTGATTAAAGGTCAGATCAATTCACGTAAATCGGCTTAATTTGCATAATGCATTGAAGCAAAAACAGGGCATATTTAATGCCCTGTTTTTTATGAATGATCTTTCTAAGAATAAGTCATGGCTTGAGTCTGAAAAGGGAAGAGTAACTGAGAAAGCTGACGTGTTGCCCACAAGCCTACTTCCTGATGATGCATATGCGGTGCTACATAAGGAATCAGCAGATCAATCTTCTGTTCGGCAGCAGCACAGCGATTCAGACGGCTTTTCAGCTGATGGATCTGTTGCTGGTCAATACGGTTCAGCACTGGTTCCATCTGGTTATGTACTTGAGATCTGCTACGTGATGACAGACGAGCGGCAAAAGTCTCACCTTGAATCCAGTCTTTAATAATCTGTTTTTCAGTGGCATTAAATACACCAAACATTTTACCATCTGGATCATCAATCATTTTCCAGAAACGGCTTTGTTCTACAGGTGCATCTTTTACAATCCAGCCTTTTTCAATCATGACTTTCAGGAAGCCCGCAATCTGTGCCGGATCGGATAACCACTCATTAATAGTCTTGCCACTAAACTGGCATTTCTGGTTATGGATATATTGTCCAATCAGCGCTTTGTTCTGGAACACTTTCAAGGCCAGTTTTTCAGTATCCAGTTGCTTGATGATCTGGGTAGAACTTTTGCCAATGTCATTCAGCACATAACCTTTTTTAATCAGGTCAAGATACTGGGCAGGATCTTCAGCGAGTGCATACTGATCTAAATACGCTTGCAGAGATTTTTGTGCATGACCGTTGTGAGCATTATCAATGGTAATGTGTACATTGAAATAATGTGGATCAATACCGAGTTCAGACAGCTCATAATTGGTAATTAACAGATGTAATGGCAGCTGCTCATAACCCAGATTGAAACCAATTACTAATGGCAGATATTCTGGCGGCGCATAGGCCAATGCCAGTTGAACGGCTGCCTGTTCATAGTAGCTTGCATCCAGCTGCTCGGCATAGCTGTTCAGCTCATAATGATTCAGCAAGTCCTGATACATGGTGACATGATTGGCACGAGTATGACCCATGCCCAGTTCTTCCAGATAGATATAAATCAGGTCTTTGGTTTCCGGACGATTCCAGTTTTGTACAGTTGAATACAGCCATGAGCCGTCTACCAGTTTTACAGGTGCGACTTTGGCCAGGAACTCAAATGCATGTGACACAGTCGGGAAGTATTCACGTCCTTGCTGCTGCTTACGCCGCTCTACATAAGACTGGAAAATTGCGCAGGTTTGGTGGTGCTGTTCCAGAAAATATTGCTCTACATGTCTGGGTTGATCTAACCATTCCAGCCCAGCCACATCAACTTGCTGGATTAAATCTCTTAAATAGTTCTCAGCCTGTTCGGTCTTTACTGCCGTCGAAATCTGTTGATCTTGAAAGAAGTTGACCCAATCTTTAAAGTTATTAAATTGATGATTATGATTTTTAATAGATGATTCAGGCGAACTTAACTTTGTACTGACGAACATAATCTGATCCTTGCAGATATATTATGTTTCCTACCTTAACGGCATGCTTATACTACCGGTGTTGATTTTTTGTTCGGATTTATAGTGCGATTGCTGTAAATGAAAATGAATAGATAACGAGTTGAAGAAAAATGTAAAAGAATAAGATTTTTAAATGAATTATTTATAAACAAATAAAATTGCAATCGAGACAATTTGATCAAATGTTAAAAATACGAATGAAAGAACAAGCAATAAAAAAGCCCAAGTCATTATGCTTGGGCTTTTTTATGAGAAGTTAATTAAATTAACTATCTCGAATATGGCGTCCCTACGGGGATTCGAACCCCGGTTACCGCCGTGAAAGGGCGATGTCCTAGGCCTCTAGACGATAGGGACAGTGTAGAAGTGATATTTTAAACCAGAACTTTTGATTTGAAGTAATGGCGTCCCTACGGGGATTCGAACCCCGGTTACCGCCGTGAAAGGGCGATGTCCTAGGCCTCTAGACGATAGGGACTTAATAAAATATTACTTCTGAAATTGGCGTCCCTACGGGGATTCGAACCCCGGTTACCGCCGTGAAAGGGCGATGTCCTAGGCCTCTAGACGATAGGGACGTTTCAGAGGTGGGCGTATATTAGGGTGAAAACAGGGGGGTGTCAAACGCTTTTCCAGAGTTTTTTGGGATTTTTCTTTTGAGTGCATAAATTTAAAACAATATTGGCAGAATACTTGAAAAATGCAGAATTTAGGCCGGATTTTTAAGCAATTCCAGAATAGCTTCAACAACCTGCGGATGCAGTAAATAGCCAGTAATGTCATGTGGCCGGTGAATATGGGTACGAATGCCGTGATTGATGATTTCAGGTTCAAACTTGAATGGCGGTTGAGCAAGCGGAATGGCGGTAAGATAATCATCTGTTGAATAGAAATTGATCCAGTCGCCTTTAATTGCCGCAGGTCGTACCACCGGCTGTGCCAAGCTGGATTGAATCACCTGGAAGGCTAATGGTGAACCTAAAGTAATAAAACGCTGTACATTCAGTTCAGGGTGCTGGATAAGATGATTATAGGCAATCACACTTCCTAAAGAATGAGCAATGACAATGCAGGGTTTGCGACCACTCAGTTGTCGGGCAATCCGTTCATGTACTTCCCTCATGAAATCAGGGTTATCGAGATAAAGATAAGTTTCAATCAGAAATCTCTGCAATAGAGTGCGATGCAGAGTGGGAAAATAATTGAGTAATAAGGCAAAATCCCGAAGCGCCACATTCTTGCCGAGGGCGGTAAAATAATTGAATTTCTGTCTGAAATCCATGGTATCACTTGGGCTGGGTTGGGCGAAATCGGTAATTGTGGGCCTACGCCAACCAGGACGCGGAACAGGGGCTGGAAGCTGAGGTTGAGCAGGCTTGCGAAAAGGAAAGCTAGGCCATTCCTGTGGCATCAGGGTGCCGGCTTCTAGAATATTGCGGACGTTATAACGTGAAAGCAGATCGCCATAGAATGGAATACGAATGTGACGTTTTAAATAACTAAATCTGGCATCTTGTTGATGTTTGCGCATCCCTTTTTGAAGTATATGTAGCCAGCGCTGGCGGATGGAGGCAGCGCTATGATGTTGCTGATTCATTCCATGAATAAAAATAACTTTCATCGACACCCCACTGAGTTCGATAGAATTATATTTACAGTATAGAAAAAATTAACGTAGCAAAAGCAGCGCTTTTTGTGGTGTTAATGTGTAAATTATCTTTGATAAAACAATAATTAACAGACATATGTATATTTATAAAAGAGTCATAAATAATCCAGAAAATGAGTAGGTATGGATAAAGAATTTGACTCAGTAGAAAAATAGTACAAAGGAAATATTAAAATTAAATCTGTAAATTAAGATGCTTTTTAGAGTAATTCTAGCAGGGCTTCGATGACTTCTGGATGCTGGACATAGCCATCAATATCATGCGGATGATAAATTGAAGTACGAATCTCCCGATTGATAATTGCCGGCTGAAACTGAAAAGGTGGTTCTGATAATGGAAAAGCAGTTAAAAAATCATCGCTGCAATAAAAATTGATCCAGTCACCTTTAATAGCTTCTGGTCGATGAACAGGCTGTGGCAAATGTTCCTGAATGACCCGGAAAGCCATTGGTGATCCCATGCTGATAAAACGCTGTACATTCAGTTCCGGGTGCAGAAGCAGATAATGATAGGCAATCACACTTCCTAAAGAATGAGCCATCAGGATACAGGGTTTATCGCCATGCAGTTGCTGGCCAATTCGCTGATGTACCTGCTGCATAAATGTGGAATTGGCCAGATAAGAATAGGTTTCAATCAGAAATTTTTTGATCAGCGTATCATGCAGGCGAGGGAAATGATTCAGTAAGATCACAAAATCCCGTAACAGAGTATTCCGGCTTAATGTGCTAATAAACTTCAGCTTCTGGTTAAAGGTCATGGCATCCTCAACCTTTAACTCGGGAATTTCACATATTTCAGGTGAATATTGACTGAAATGAGGCGGTGGTGGCTGAGAGTTAACTGGAGACTGGAAAGGAAAGCGAGGCCAGACTTGCGGCATCAAGGTGCTGGCATTTAGCACATTATGTAAATGATGACGGGACAGCAAGTCGCCATAAAAAGGGATACGGATATGCCGTTTGAGGTAGGCAAAACGTGCTTGTTGATGTGACTGTTCCAGACCGCGTTTTAGCAGACTGAGCCAGCGTTGACGCAGGGAAGCAGAGCTGAATTTCTGCTTGTTCATGCCATGAATATAAATAATTATCATCGACACACCACGCTGGATGCCTAGAACATTTTCAGTATAAATAAAAAAGAGCAGCCGAAGCTGCTCTTTTAGTCATTTTAATGTTTAAGCATTTTTGTGATAGAACTTGTAGTAGCTGGCATAGCACAGTGCAATAAATAGCAAACAGCCAAAGAAACTGATACGCATGCTCGGATCAAACACCATACTGATACAGGTAATCAGACAGAACAGAAAACCCAGAATCGGTACGATCGGGAATAATGGCGCAGCAAAATCAAGATCCTTCGCTGTTTTACCCTGTTTGTACCATTCACGGCGGAAGTTGAACATGCTGAGACAGATGCTCATCCAGACCACTACCATGGTAAATGCTGCGATACCTAGCAAGTTAGTGAAGATGGTTTCCGGTGCGAACTGTTCAGACAGCAAACCAGGCATACCGCCAATCATGGTGACAATGACTGCAATATAAGGTACACCACGCGCATTTAAGCGGGAAAATACCGCTGGTAACTGTTTGCTGTAAGACAGTGACCACATCATACGGGATGCAGCGAATAGACCTGAGTTAGCAGCAGATAGCAATGCTGTGATAATCACAAAGCGGATAATATCTTCAGCATAAGGAATACCGATATGCTGGAATACTGTCACGAATGGACTGCTACTGACACCTTCAGCTGCCAGACCTGCTTCCTGATGCGGAAGAAGGGAAGTTACCACAATAATCGTACCTACAAAGAAAATCAGTAAGCGGAAAATTGCAGTATTAATCGCTTTCGGTACATTTTTGGCTGGATCTTTAGTTTCACCTGCAGCCACACCAATCAGTTCTGTGCCAGAGAAAGCAAAGTTCACAATCAGCATGGTTGTGAAGATTGGAAATAAACCTTCAGGGAACCAGCCTTGAGCTGTCAGGTTGCTGAATAGAGGCGCAGTTTCCTGTCCTTGGTAACTTACTACACCAAAGATAGCGAGTAGGCCAAGCAGGATAAAGGTTACGACAGTAACGACTTTCACCAGTGCCAGCCAGAATTCGGATTCAGCAAACCAGCGAGTGGAAATCATATTCAGTGCGAATACGAAAGCACCAAAAATCAGTGTCCACATCCACATAGAGCTATTAGGGAACCATTCCTGCATTAATAAAGCTGCAGCGGTAAATTCAGTTCCCAAGGTCACTGACCAGGTCAGCCAGTATAGCCAGGTAATGGTGTAGCCAGTCCCTGGTCCAATATAGCGTTTGGCATAGGCGCCAAATGAACCCGATTCGGGCATATGAACGGCAAGTTCACCCAGACATAGCATAACCATGTAAGCGATGATCCCGCCAAGGAGATAAGCAAGAATGGCACCTACAGGCCCCGTTTGTGCAATGACTTCACCCGACCCTAAAAATAAGCCTGTTCCGATTGCGCCACCAAGCGAAATCATGACCAGATGTCGAGTACTCATAGCGCGTTTTAAAGGCGCAGAATTGCCCTGATGCGTAGCATCATTCGGAGATGAGTGCATAGGAGTCAAAAAAATAAGAGAATGAAGCGGGTTATTGTAGTGAAAAACTACAAATCTGCAACGTATTAATATGGATAATGTATAAGACTTGATCGTGTGCGATCAGATAATGGCGTCCCTACGGGGATTCGAACCCCGGTTACCGCCGTGAAAGGGCGATGTCCTAGGCCTCTAGACGATAGGGACGTTGCGAGGTGATGGCTATATTAAGGACTAAGCCGGACTTTGTCAAAAGAGTTTTTACTAAAATGTATTTAACAGTTTAAACATTAGGCAAAACAAAAACTTTATTTTATTAAGATGTTATTTTCTGAACGGATTTACCTGATATGAAAAAATAAACCCAATCGGAATTGGGCTTATTAAAGAGATTATTTCAGTTCAAAAGTTTAGAACTTAAGCTTTTTGATGATAAAGCCAGTAATAACTTGCATAACATGCTGCCATAAACAATAAACAGCCAATAAAACCAGAGAGCATTTCAGGGTCAGCTGCCATACTCAGGCCGGTCGCAGTACAGGTTACAAAGCCTAGAATGGGAACTAATGGGAACCATGGGGTACGGAATTTTAGTTCAGAGACGCTATGACCAGATTTCAGCCATTGGCGACGGAAATTAAACTGGCTCCAGCAGATACTCATCCAGACAATCACCATGGTAAAAGCGGCAACACCCATCAGGTTCTTGAAAATAACATCTGCACCAAATTGTTCAGAGAGCAGACCAGGCAAGCCGCCAATCATGGTGACCCAAACTGCTACATAAGGCACGCCGGATTTGCTGACTTTGGCAAACAGTCGCGGTAACTGGTTTTGTGAAGACAATGCCCACATCATACGTGAAGCGGCATAAAGGCCAGAATTTGCAGTAGAGAGCAGCGCCGTAATAATCACAAAACGGATAAAGTCTTCCGCATATGGAATACCCATCTGGGTAAACACAGATACAAACGGACTGCTGCTTAAGCCCCCATGACCACCGACCTGTAAACCGGCATCAGTATAAGTTAGCAAGGAGCTGATGACGATGATGGTACCGACAAAGAAAATTATTAGACGCCATACCGCTGCATGAATTGCTTTCGGCACATTTTTCTCAGGATTTTCGGTTTCACCGGCAGCGATCCCGATCATCTCGGTGCCATTAAAGGCAAAGTTCACGATTAGTAATGTAGTGAATAACGGAATTAAACCATTTGGCAGCCAGCCATGTTCAGTCAGATTGCTGAACAGTGGCGCAGATTCATAACCTTGGAATGGAATAAAGCCAAAGATACAGGCAAAGCCCAGAATAATAAAAATCAGTACAGTCGCGACTTTCACCAGCGATAGCCAGAATTCTGATTCGGCAAAGGTTCGGGTTGAGCTTAGATTGGAGAGCAGTACACCTGCAGCAAAGATCAATGTCCATAACCAGATCGAAGTTTGCGGGAACCATTCCTGCATCAGAATCGCAGCGGCAGTAAATTCGGTACCCAAGGTGGCTGACCAGCCCAGCCAGTACATCCAGGACACCATATAGCCTGTACCCGGCCCAATATAATGGGTTGCAAAGGCACCAAAAGAACCAGACACAGGTAAATGTACGGCCAGTTCACCGAGACAGAGCATGACCATATAGGCGATCAAGCCGCCAATAATATAGGCCAGTACCGCGCCTAAAGGCCCAGCTTGTGAAATAACTTCACCTGAACCCATAAACAGACCAGTACCGATCGCACCACCAAGGGAGAGCATGATCAGATGACGTGTGCCCATGGCACGTTTTAACGACGGAGTTTGACCCTCAACAGACGAATGCTGTGAAGGTGGAGAGGGAGATTGCATAGCTCAATTAAAAGGAGAGATTTAAAAAAAGTATTTTAGTTTTAATTATGTGAAATATCACATAAATTGGAATTTCCTCATAAAGTTCTTCTTTTAATTTAAAAAATAAATATTTGAGAATTCCCTTAGAAACTAGTGATCTGGAGTCTGGTATTGCTCAGTCGGTGTTTTTTCAGCAGGCGTAGTTTCTGCTTGGTTCTCAGCAGTTTTATCATCGCGACTGATCACATAAATATAAAGCGCTGAAGGTGCCAGAATAAGTAAAATAAGCAGGATTTTCTTTAGCATGGGAAAATTAATCAAAACCTAACATCAACTTGATTATAGCCTAAGCAGATGAGAAAGGGCACCAAACTCAGCCATACGGAATTTATAACAATAGTATTGAAAGCAATAATAAGAAAAAGAGTTTTCTTGGAAAAAATGAAAGAAGAGGGGGATAAATAAGATGGCGTCCCTACGGGGATTCGAACCCCGGTTACCGCCGTGAAAGGGCGATGTCCTAGGCCTCTAGACGATAGGGACGTTTAGAAGATGGCGGTATCTTATTGATCCGCCACCAAAGTGTCAAGCAGGTGAGGTGCGAGTTTGTTTAAAATATAGCAAAACAGTTCCGCAGTCTTTTGCGTATCGTATAACGCAGAGTGTGCTTCTTTGCCATCAAACTCAATCCCGGCCTGAATACAAGATTTAGCCAGTACCGTTTGACCGAACATCACCGCACTTAAAGTCACGGTATCAAACACAGAAAAACTGTGAAACGGATTCTGGTTTTTGGTTCCGGTACGGGCAATTGCGGCCTGTACAAAGCCCAAATCAAAATGCGCATTGTGACCAACCAAAACGGCATGCGTACAGTTTTGCTGACGACGCACTTCATTGACCGATTTAAAAATACGTTTTAACGCGGTTTTTTCATCTTCAGCCATCGCGATCCGCATTGGATTTGACGGGTCGATACCGATAAATTCCAAAGAGCGGCGATCCAGGTTGGCACCTTCGAAAGGATTGATATGTGCATGGTAAGCTTCACCGGGCACAAACTGGCCATCTTCATTATAAACAATTGGAATGGCCGCAATTTCTAACAAGGCATCAGTCTGTGCATTAAAGCCTGCTGTCTCAACATCGACAACAACAGGCAAAAATCCACGGAAACGCTGACCAATGACTGGAAGAGTTTCATTTGTCACATTTTTCTCCATTGAATGGTTTTTCCTGCATATAGCGGAACGATTTGTTCACCATCCAAGTAGTCTAGACTTTCAGGAATAACTTGATCTTCTTTGACCAGCGTAATGGTTGTGGTATTACGTGGGAGGCCGTAGAAATCTGCACCAAAGTGGCTGGCAAAACCTTCTAGACGGTCGATTTTACCTACTTGATCAAAGGCCTGAGCATATAACTCAATTGCAGTCGGAGCACTATAGCATCCTGCGCAGCCACACGCATTTTCTTTGGCATTTTTTGAGTGCGGTGCACTGTCGGTGCCTAAGAAAAATTTAGGATTACCGCTGGTTGCTACTTCAAGCAGCGTTTGCTGATGCGTCTGACGTTTTAAAATTGGCAGGCAATAGAAGTGCGGCTTGATCCCACCAACCAGCATATCATTACGGTTAAACAGTAAATGCTGTGGAGTAATGGTCGCAGCCACATTACGATCCTGTTCCAGTACGAAATTAGCTGCTTCGCTAGTAGTAATGTGTTCCAGAACCAGTTTCAGTTTCGGGAATTGTTTCAGTAATGGTGCTAAGACTTCATCAAGGAAACGTTTTTCACGGTCAAAAATATCGACATGATTATGCGTCACTTCACCGTGCAGCAATAAAGGCACCTGATGCTCTTCAAGCTGTTCAATGACTGAATATACTTTACGAATGTCGCTTACACCGCTATCCGAGTTGGTGGTTGCGCCAGCAGGGTAAAGTTTAATGGCATTGACATGCTCAGAATCTTTAATCTTTTTGACTTCACTTGGAGAGGTATTATCTGTGAAATACAGCACCATGCGTGGATCAAAATCGCTACCTTCAGGAACATGCGCCATAATACGATCACGGTAGCTTAATGCTTCGTCCACAGTTTTAACTGGTGGAACAAGGTTCGGCATACAGATGGCGCGGGAAAACTGTTTGGCTAGATCAGGAACGGTGCGTTGCAGAGCGAGACCATCACGCAGGTGGGCATGCCAGTCGTCTGGCTGGAGAAGGGTAATCGTATTCAAGGCGAATTCAATCGGAGAAATAAAACAAATGATAATGCATCTATGCCCAAAATGGTAACGAGAAATATATACAAAATAAGGGATATCTATAAATTAATTTATAAAAGTATGATATTTTAAAATTAATAAAAAAATTACATATATACTTGGCAATGGAATACAAGTACAATCTAGAAAAATTGCAAGATGAAAAAGAAAAAATAGAAGAATTAATCACACGGCAAAGTCAGCGTGTAGGCTCGGTTTTCCCTCAGAATCTGGAACAGGAGTTCTGGAGCAAAAACCTGGAGCGAGCACGTAAACATGTCGAAAAATATGTCTGGGCAGGTGTACTGACCTATTTTATTTTTCTGCTGGTTATGGTTCCGACCGACTACTGGATTATCGATTCACAATATTTCGTACATGATTTTGTGCGCTGTATGCTGGGGCTGATCAATGGTAGTCTAGCTTTACTCGCTTTTTATTTCTTCTCCTGTCTGCCTAAAATCAAACGCTTTTTTCCGCAGGCTTCCATGCTGCTGATGTTCTGGATGATAGTCTCGACCTCCTATCTGACCATGTCTATTCAAACAGTAAGCTTGCAACATCAGTCGATGGCGATCATCACCATTATCTACATTCTGGGTTATATTCTGACCGGAGTAAAACCTTTACAGATGTTAATCACGGGGTTATTTGCTGCACTTTGTACAGTCTGGCTGTTATCCATGTTATCGATCGACTTTAATGCGCTGGTCTTGGGTCGGATTCTGATCGGCAGTAGCCTATTGGGATGTGTGATTAGTTATATGCTTTTTGCTAGGGAACGCATGATCTTTCTCTATACCATGCGGGCCAGAATCAGTGAGAAAATTCAGCGGATTCATACCACAGAATTACTGCATTTAAGCCAGCATGATGAGCTGACCAAAATCTCCAACCGACGAACCTTCGATGAAACACTGGATATCTTCTTTGAACGTTCCCGCCGTAATCAGCATGCTTTGGCGATTTTGTTTATCGATGTTGATCACTTTAAAAACTATAACGATTTTTATGGACATCAAAAAGGGGACGATGTCATTTCCAGTATTGCCTTCACTATTAAAAATGCGATCCGGCATATGGATTTCGTGGCCCGTTATGGTGGTGAAGAGTTTGTCGTATTGCTTCCAGAAACCGATGCGCATGGCGCCTATGCAGTGGCTTCTAATATCTTTAATGCAATTGAGCGTCTGGAAATTCCACATGAGAAATCTGGTGTAGCTGACCATATCACCATTAGTTTGGGCATCACCGTTTATCGTGGTGAGGACTTTATTGATAAGGATGCCTTATTGGGAATTGCCGATCAGGCGTTGTATCGGGCCAAACAGTTGGGTCGAAACCAGATTTATTACCAATCCATACGCACTGCAAATCCCAACAGTGTGAATACCTAAATTGAATCCATAAAAAAACCGCTCATTCGAGCGGTTTTTTTGACTTTAAAACAAACTTATTTGTTTTTGTCTTTTAATTGAGGTACTGCAGAACCTGTACCTACTGCAAGCAGGCCAGAATCTGTATAGATACCCAGTTTCGCACGTGTATCTGTGATATCCAGGTTACGCATAGTCAACTGACCGATACGATCCGCTGGAGAGAACATAGAATCACCTTTCTCCATAGTTAAACGCTCAGCTTCATAAGTGAGGTTAGGAGATTCAGTGTTCATGATGGTGTAGTCATTACCACGACGCAGTTCTAAAGTCACAGTACCAGTGATAGCTTTAGCTACCCAACGCTGTGCAGTTTCACGAAGCATCAATGCTTGAGAATCGAACCAGCGACCTTGGTACAGAAGACGACCCAAACGAAGACCGTTGATACGGTATTGTTCGATCGTATCTTCGTTATGAATACCAGTGACCAGACGTTCATAAGCGATGTGAAGAAGGGCCATACCCGGAGCTTCGTAGATACCACGAGATTTCGCTTCGATGATACGGTTTTCGATCTGATCCGACATACCTAGACCATGACGGCCACCAATACGGTTCGCTTCAAGAATGAACTCAACTGGATCTTCGATACGTTGACCGTTGATTGCAACAGGGAAACCTTCTTCAAAAGTAATCGATACTTCTTCAGGTTTGATTTCAACGTCTTCTTTCCAGAATGCAACGCCCATGATTGGATCAACGATTTTGATACCGGCATTCAGGTATTCAAGATCTTTGGCTTCGTGAGTTGCACCCAACATGTTTGAGTCAGTTGAGTAAGCTTTCTCTTTTGACATTTTGTAGTCAAAGCCATTGTCGATCAGGAACTGTGACATTTCTGCACGGCCACCTAGCTCGTCAATGAAGGTCTGGTCTAACCAAGGTTTGTAGATTTTCAGGTTAGGGTTGGTCAATAGACCGTAGCGGTAGAAACGCTCGATGTCGTTACCTTTATAAGTAGAACCGTCACCCCAGATGTTCACGTCATCTTCTTTCATTGCAGTTACCAGCATGGTACCTGTCACTGCACGGCCAAGAGGAGTCGTGTTGAAGTATGGAACGCCACCTGTAGAAATGTGGAACGCGCCACATTGAATTGCAGCAATACCTTCTAATGCAAGCTGTAAACGGCAGTCGATCAAACGTGCTTTTACTGCGCCATAAGCTTCAGCTTTTTTTGGAATTGCATCGTAATCGTCTTCGTCTGGCTGACCCAAGTTTGCTGTATAAGCATAAGGTTCAGCACCTTTTTGTTTCATCCACAAAAGAGCTGCAGAAGTATCTAGACCGCCAGAAAAGGCAATACCAACTTTTTTGCCTACTGGGACATTCTGCAAGATAGTTGCATTATCAGACATTGTTCATCCTAATGATATGAAATAGGCACGCCAGAAGTGGTGGCCTGAAAAAACACATATTGCATCAATTGTATCATTATTTTATTTAGGTTTGCTTTAGAAAAGAAAAACTCGTTTCAAAATCTTGATTCAATAGGCTTAGATAATCATAAAATTACCGTATTTTTGACAAAAGCTTAAAAAATAGGAAAATCTGGGAAGATTCAATAACATCATTAAGAAGAAACATCTTTAGGATACCCCACATGAGGCCGAATATTCCTCCTTTGCCTAATCTGCAACCTGCTGCCAAGAATGAAACTCTGTCAATTGTGCATGGAATTTATGCTGGTTTGCTGGTTTTTAGTACGGTTGCATTTTTATATCTGGAATATCAGCAGTCGACGATTTCCATGCTGAGTCTGGGTATTGTGTTACTACTTTTAGCTGTGCTGATTGTTTTGAATATTCAGGCCTGTCTCAAGGTCAAACAGGGCAATGGTTCAGGACGCACCTTGTCCAGAATTATGGCGATCCTGATGCTGCTCAGTTTTCCTATTGGTACAGTACTCGGAGTAATTGCCTTATGGAAATCCAGCAAAAATCAATGGCAGCAATAAATCCATCACTCAGGCACAGCATGAATACCACAATTGGTATTTGTGCCTGAGAAAGCGGACCTGATAGTCATAAAAAGCCCCTGAAAATCAGTTAAAGTACATTGATAAGATTTAAGCTTTTAGCCAAATAAGAATCAGGGATATTTTATGACAACGACGCGCTATGCAAATATTTTAAAACCATTACATCTGGGTTTCACCACGATTAAAAACCGTGTGGTGATGGGATCAATGCATACGGGCTTGGAAGATCGTTTTTATAATTATCCTAAACTGGCCGCTTATTTTGGTGAACGTGCCAAAGGTGGTGTGGGTCTCCTGATTACTGGCGGGATTTCACCCAATCGTCAAGGCTGGTTATTGCCTGCTGGCGGAACCATGAATACCTTGGGCGATGTTGCACCGCACCGACTGGTTACGCATGCCGTGCATAAGCATGGGGCCAAGATTCTGTTGCAGATTTTGCATGCCGGACGTTATGGCTATCAACCTTTTGTGGTATCTGCTAGTCCGATTAAATCGCCAATTTCACCTTTTAAACCACGTCAGATGTCTGAAAACCAGATTCTGGATACGATTCAGGACTATGTTAAAACTGCAAAACTGGCTAAAAAAGCGGGCTATGACGGCGTGGAAATCATGGGCTCGGAAGGGTATTTGATTAACCAGTTCTTAAGCCGTCACGTCAATCAGCGTACTGATCGCTGGGGCGGAGAAATTGAAAACCGCATGCGTTTTGCGGTGGAGATTGTTAAAGCGATTCGTGCTGAAATTGGTGAAAAATTTATTATCTGTTTCCGCTTGTCCTTGCTAGATCTGGTACATGATGGCAATACGATGCAGGAAGTTATTACCGTCGCTAAAGCATTAGAGAAGGCTGGAATAACTTTACTCAATACCGGTATTGGCTGGCATGAAGCACGTATTCCGACGATTGTCACTTCTGTTCCTCGTGCCGCATTCGTAGATTACACCGCAGAAGTCAAAAAACATGTCGCTGTTCCAGTCATTGCATCGAACCGGATCAATATGCCAGAAACGGCTGAAGCGATTTTGGCATCGGGTCAGGCAGATATGGTGCAAATGGCACGCCCGTTGTTGGCAGATGCATTCTGGGTAAATAAGACAGCAACCAATCGAGTTGATGAAATTAATACCTGTATAGCCTGTAATCAGGCCTGCCTGGATCATACCTTTAAAAATAAACGTGCTACCTGTCTGGTAAATCCACGTGCTGGTTATGAAACCGAACTGGTTTATGTCAAAACTAAAAAGCCCAAAGGCATTGCCGTGGTAGGTGGTGGAGTGGCAGGTTTATCCGCAGCTACAGTCGCAGCTAGCCGCGGTCATGATGTGACTTTGTTTGAAGCCACTAATGAAGTGGGTGGGCAATTTAATCTGGCCAAAGTAATTCCAGGTAAAGAAGAATTCCATGAAACCATTCGCTATTTCAAAGTGCAGCTGGAAAAAACCGGGGTAGATGTCCGTTTAAATACTCGAGTGAATCGGGAGCAACTGGAACGCGAAGGTTTTGATGAAGTCATTGTGGCTACGGGCGTTGTTCCGCGTGAATTGAAAATTACCGGTAGTGATGCACCTCAAGTCCTGTCTTATGCTGAAGTATTGCGCGGCGCACCAGTGGGAGATCGTGTCGCTGTCATTGGTGCCGGAGGAATTGGTTTTGATGTATCAGAATTTTTATTAAAGCCACCGCATCAGCCACAACCGCAACCTGTAGATGAATGGAAACGGGAATGGGGTGTAGATCTGCATGCAAATTATGTAAGTGAAGGCGGACTGCAGCCAGCAGAAGTCGAGCCACCTGTACGTGAAATTTATCTATTACAGCGTAAAACTACTGCTTTAGGAGCAGGCTTAGGTAAAACCACGGGCTGGGTTCATCGTGCCCAATTAAAAAAACATGGCGTGCGCATGTTACGCGGTGTGCACTACAAATCGATTACGGATGAAGGTTTGTGGATTGAAGTGGATGGACATGATCAGTTGCTGCGTGTAGATACGGTCGTCGTTTGTGCTGGTCAGGAGTCAGTCAAAGATGTCATGCCTTCAGAGGATCAAAAGACTTTAGCGAATTACCATATTATTGGTGGAGCAAAGCTGGCTGCTGAACTAGATGCCAAGCGTGCAATTCGTGAAGGGGCAGAATTGGCAGCAAAATTGTAAGGATTTGATGAAACTATATGCAGTTGATGAGATTCACTGTAATTTTCACTTGTCAGTCGCCTAAAAGCTCCGTATTATTGCGCACATGGAAGCGTGGCAGAGCGGTTTAATGCACCGGTCTTGAAAACCGACGAGGGCTTATACCCCTCCGTGAGTTCGAATCTCACCGCTTCCGCCAAACAATACTGTCCAACATTGCTTAACGCAATATAAGCGATTGATTATATTGGTTAAAGTTGGAATATAACGATACGACGCACGTTGACACTTGACGTAAATCGACAGTTATAAAGTAGTAAGAAATGTAGTAAGTTAAAGCTTACTACATTTTTTTTGCGTGGTTTTTATAATGGCACGTACTCAAAATAAGCTCACAGCATTACAAATTAAAAAACTTAAGGCTGATCCGCAAAAGAGTATAAAAATAGGGGATGGCGGAAATCTATACTTTCGTGTTGATTCGAATGGGAGTCGGTATTGGATATTTAATTACACTCGCCCATATACGAGCAAGCGTAATGAAATGTCACTTGGTACGTACCCTGAGATGTCTTTGGAAGAAGCTCGTAAAGTTCGAGATGAATACAAAGTGCTTATTCAAAGGGGGATCGATCCTGCTGCACAACGTTTACAACATAAACATCAACGTAAGCATGAGTTAGATCATACTTTCCAAGTGATCGCAGGAAAGTGGCTTGAGAAAAGAGCGATAGAAAAGAAAGAAGATAGTGAAACGATTCGTCGTTTAAATCATGATGTCCTACCATACATAGCAAACTTAACCTTTGATCAATTAACTTTGGAGGTGCTAGAAGATCGAGTATTTCAGCCTATTCTCGAGAGGAAAGCATACGCTGTTGCAAAAAGGTTAAAGTCAGACTTAAATCAAATCTTTAAATTTGCTCGAAAAAGAAAACTCATTACTTATAATCCGATTGAGGATATTGAACTCCCATCACCACCAAAGAAAAATCATGCTGCAATTGTTGAACCACGTGAGTTAGCTTTACTTGTTAAGGCTGTATGGGGCTACGGTGAATTACATCCTAGAAGTTTAATTACTACCCAAATTGCAATAAAACTCTCTCTGCTCATTTTCCAACGACCTGGTGAGATTCGCCAACTTAAAAAATCCCATTATGATCGAGAAAATCATTGTCTAAAGTTTATTGCGAGTAAAACTAAACAAGACCATATTGTTCCACTCTCAAGTCAAGCAATTGAGCTACTTGATTCCATTATTAATCTCTATCCAGAAAACGAATATATTTTTGTTGGACGAGAGGGAAAAGGGTTTATTTCAGAAAATACAATGAATAAAGCACTAGAGCGAATCGGCTTTGCAGGAAAGCATACGGCACATGGTTCACGTGCTACAGCAAGAACACTATTGGCTGAGATTTTTAAGCAACCAGCAGAGCATATTGAGCATCAGTTAGCCCATAGAGTCAAAGATCCTAACGGTACAGCTTACAATAGGACACGGTTCTTAGATGATCGCAGAGAAATGATGCAGAAATGGGCGGATTATTTGTATGACCTTTTAAATGATAGAAAGATTGAAACAACGCTATTCTAAAAAGATTTAAGCCTGTCATGAGACAGGCTTTAAGGAAATAAAATAGTCGCTACACAGCTCTATTTTTGCTTGCTATCCATTGATTAATTTGATCTTCCGACCATGTTGGCATGCTTGCAGTAATATAGGTCGGAGCAGGAAAGTCTCCACGTTTTATGAGCTTCCAAAGCATAGACTCAGAAATGTTGAGTAAGCCAGTGGTTGCATTACGATGGGAGAGAGTTCGTGTGCGACCAGAACGGTCTACATAGACCTTACCAGCACGTGCTGGATAGTTTACGAGATCTTTCACTCGATAAAGTTTTGCAATAGACATTGTCTGTCTACTCCTTCTTTTTATAGTTAAGCAAGATTGCTTGAAGAGGAGCTTAGCAAAAGAAAAAAAATGACAATTCCAAAAGTATAAAATTGAGGAAAAAATTGCTTAAAATTTTATAGCTGAATTTTGAATAAGAATTCTTTTAATAGTGTCGAGAAATTAAATCAAAAACTAGCAGGCTTTATCAAAATTTTCACAGTAATAGGTATACTACTGATAATTTAAGAATAATTTCTGAATAAATTATGAATCAATATATTCAACTAAACCGTAAATTTTCCCCAATAACACCTAAACAAAATCTAGATGTAGCTAACTTGGATTATTCGTTGACTACAGTATATGGTGAAGAAAAAACATGGGATGACTTGTTAGCTGAGTATAGATGTGTAATTTTGGCCGAAGCAGGCGCAGGAAAAACAAAAGAATTTGAAGAATGTGCAAAAAGGATTCAAGCACAAGGTAAATTCTCTTTTTTTATCAGAATTGAAGATATTGATAGTGAATTTGTAGATGCATTTGAAGTAGGAGACGAATCTCTGCTTGATGAATGGCTCGACTCTGCTGATCCAGCATGGTTTTTTTTAGATTCGGTAGATGAAGCACGTTTAAAGGATCCAAAACAATTTGAGAAAGCAATTAGAAAATTTGCAAAGAAAGTTAAGCCCGCTGCACGTAGATGTCATATTTATATTTCGAGTCGTCCTTATAGTTGGGGATTTGAAAGTGATGAAAACTTTTTAGATAAAGAGTTATATTACGGGATTACAGATAATCAGGATGAATCTAATAAGGAAGAAAAAGTAAAAAGTGCGCTAAAAGTTTTTTCTCTTTCTCCTTTGAATCTTGATGATATTAAATTTTTTTGTGAAATTAGATCAGTTGAGAACATTCCAAGTCTTCTTAATCAGATTGAAAGGTATGATCTTCTTGGATTGGCAGAAAGACCTTTTGATTTGGATAATATTATTGATAAATGGCGAAAAGACAGTGTCTTAGGCTCTAGAACTGAGATAATTAAGCATAATATTCAACAAAGACTAACTGATAGACATGCTACAAGTAGAAGAGCTTTAAATATACCTCTAGAAAAACTTCAAGAAGGAGCTCAACGTTTAGCTGCTGCAGTAATATTGACTCGTAAAGCTAACATTAATGTACCTAACTCGCATCTGAATATTGACAATATAGATCCAATTGAAATTCTCCCAGACTGGACTCGTGAAGAAATTCTCGCTTTATTAGGCTGTGGCATTTTTAATGATATTGTCTATGACGCAGTTCGTTTTAGACATAGGGATATTAGGGAGTTTTTAGCAGCTCAATGGTTTATAAAATTGCTGAGAGGCGATAATCGATTGGAAATAGAATCTCTATTCTTTAGAGAACAATTTGGGGAAAGAATAGTAACACCCACGTTAAGATGTGTTCTACCTTGGATAATTTTAGAAGATCAACAAACATGTGATCATGTTTTGAAGAACCAACCTGAAATCGCTTTTGAAGGTGGAGACCCTTCGCAATTAACGCTTGATACTAGAAAAAAAATATTTGTAAATTTTGTAGAAAGAATAACAAATAACTTAGATAACAGAACTGTAAGGGATAATGACTCAATAGCTAAAATATCAAACAAAGATTTAGAAGAAAATGTTCTGGAACTTATACAAAAATATTCAGCTAATGAGGATGCTATATTCTTTTTAGGTCGTATGGTTTGGCAAGGTCAACTTGATAAATGTGTTCCTGCATTAATAGATATAGCTTTAGATCAAGTTAATGGTATGTATGCTAGACGTATAGCAACTAGAGCTGTCATGTCATGTGGATCAGAACAACAAAGAAAGCAGCTTTGGAAGGCTTTGAATGCTAGTGGAGAAATATTAGAGCGTAGACTCATAGTAGAGCTAGTTAGTGAAATTGATCAACCGGATGTAGAATTTATAAGTCTAGTAATTGATTCATTGAAAAATTCAGAAACATATCAGAAATATGAATATAGTGGGCTGAGTAGAGCTTTACAAAAATTAATAGAAAAGTGTAATGAGCAGTTAAAATTTGATTTTTTATTAGGGTTAATTGGACTTCTGCATATACAGCCTTATATTGATAAGAAAAATTGTAAAATTTCTGAGAAATATGGTTGGTGTTTAAAGTTAGCTTACAAGATTATTGAGCAATTGATTCTATTGCGTAGCCAATTCATGTTGGAAACTTCAGTACTTGAACTATTAGTACAAGGACAGCGATTAATTCACTATAACGATTATGATGAAAATGAAGAGAAAAATAATTTAAGTAAATTAATTCCACAGTGGAAAGAGTTAAATGAGGCACTCTATTACAAAACAATAGAAATAGCGCGCAAAGATCATAAGCAGAGCAAAAATGAGGAATTAACTGATGATTGGCAATATTGTTATTATGGTCAATTTTGGCAATTTGATAGTGCAAATTTTGAAAGGTTACTCCAATTTATTCCTCTAAAGCAGACAGATGCAGAGAAACTTATTGTTTTGAACAGAGCTTATTACATTTATACAAGAGAGAATAAGCCTAGCTGGATGTTTGGAAATCTACAACAAGCCATCGAGGGAAATAGTGTGCTTACTAATCGACTCAAGGAATTAGTGAGTCCATTTATAAATGAGGATGTTTTAAAGTATGAACGTGAGGAACAAGACAGAAAAACTGAAATAGATAATGAATTAATTGAACGAACAACTGCTAGAAAGCAATGGATACAATCTTTACAACATGATCCACAGCGCCTTTTCACATCTTCTAACTATCTTGAAGGACATTTAACTAACGATATCTGTTGGCTAATGCAAGAATTTAAAAATCCTGAGATTTCATCGAAACGAGATGGTTATGCAGATTGGAAGCAACTGACACCAGAATTTGGAGAAGAGGTTTCATCTGCATATCGTGAATCAGCTATAAAATTTTGGAGAATTTATAAGCCTTCTTTATATTCTGAAGAGGAGATCGAAAAAAATTCTACTCCTTATGCTGTCATTTTTGGTCTTGCTGGACTAGAAATAGAAGCAAGCGAAGAACAAAATTTTCCTCACAATCTGACTAGAGATGAAGTGTCACATGCATTACGTTATCTAAATTGGGAACTCAATGGTTTTCCAACATGGCTTGAGAAAATGTATCAAGCTTTCCCTAATGACGTAATTGATGCAGTCATGAAGGAGGTAAATTGGGAGCTTCAGCAATCAAGCACAGATAATAAGGAGAATTATAATCATATTGTTCATGATCTTCTCTTTTATGCCCCATGGATTCATGATGCTATTGCACCAAAAATTTACCAATGGTTAGTCAGTAATACTAAAAATATCCATCATGATACAGTTAAGTATTTATTACAAATTCTATTAAATTCTGAGTTGGAGAGAGAGAGTTATTTTGAATTAGCTAACAGGCAAATTAATGAAGCAAAAAGTGTCAGAGATAAGGCATGGTGGTTTGCTTTATTGGTAGATAGTAACCCTGAAGTTGGTATCAATGATTTAGCAGTTTGGTTGAACAGTTTAGACCTAGAAGATAGGAAGCATGCTGCTCAAATATTTATATGTCATTTATTAGGCGAAAGAGATTCGATTAATGGTAGAGCCGGTAAAGATGAGTATAAAAAAATAAAGAATCTGAAAGCACTGTATTCATTGATTAATAGATATATAAAATACGAAGAAGATATACATAGAGCTGGTACTGGTGTTTATAGTCCGGGCTTAAGAGATCATGCTCAAGATGCTAGAGACCAGCTTTTTAAGCTTTTACAAAATACTCCAACTTCTGAAAGTTATTATGCTCTGAAAGAGCTAGAAAGTCTTGAAGTTGACCTAAATCGTAAGTCATGGCTCAACCAATTAGCTACGCATATTGCTGTGACTTGTGGAGATATAGAACCATTTAAATTGGATAATGTATTGGAGTTAGAAAACTCACGAAATATTAATCCAACGTCTCATAAAATGTTATTCGACTTAGCACTTTTAAAAATTTTGAAGTTAAAGGATTGGCTAGAAAATGGTGATGATAGCCCGTATCAGGTATGGAAATTAGCTCAGGGTGAAACGGTTGTTAGAAATTTAATCGCAGGGTGGTTACGACAGGAATCAAATCATAAGTATGTCATTAGTCAAGAAAACGAACTAGCTAATGCTCAGCGTACAGATATTCGATTTGAAAATAATAATGTGGTTTCCCCTGTACCAATAGAATTAAAACTTCTTGATAAAGGATGGAGCGGTCCCGATTTATGTGAACGTCTAAGAAATCAGCTAGTTGGTGATTATTTACGTGAAATTAGTGCAGGCTGTGGAGTTTTTTTGTTGGTTGCTCAAAATTGCAATAAGAATAAGAAATGGGAGATTAATGGAGAGTTAACCAACTTAGAAGATCTTGAAGATGCTTTGGATAGATATTGGCAGGGAATTGCAAAGGATTGGCCTAGTATTGATACGATAAAAGTTATAGTTATAGACCTAAATAGAAGATCAAAAATTTCATCAACATAGATTATGTAGCTCAAGATGAGTTGGTTTTCAAAACTATACTGTTTAATGACTAAGTTTGGTCCTATGAGCAAGCCTACCTGTAGCTACAAAAATCAATCCTACGGATTACTTTTTGGTACGCAACAGGGCTTGTCAGGGGCGACCCCCTGAACCCCAAACATAACTGATTAAATTTAGGGCAGGAACCTATGATTTTTGAGTTATAGTCAAGAGGTGCAAGCATTACTCAAAACAGATATTCCTTTTGATTGATTCAATAATCAAAAAGGCTAGAAAGATATTTAAAAAGTGGTTACATAAGCTTTCTCTATTTCGAAAACATATGTATAGTATTTTTATATTGGTCATTCAGACCACAATAGTTTTTTCGAGGTTCGCATCGCTCGCTTTGGGTTTAGGCCTGGTGAGCAAGATAGACTTTTACAATCCTGTATCGATACTCGCGTTTGGAATCCAATTCGCATCACTGATGTTAACACTCAACGATTTAACAAAATTAATGCTTACAAGAGGAAAAATGATGATTAGAAATAATGTATACGTTTGGTTCGGTCAAGGGTTAATGGCGGATTGGTGAATAGCCACCAAAATTCTAGACACACATAACCATCTTTTGATGGGCCTTTTCATAATCTAATGGAGAACGCTGACCATTGGAACCATGTCTGCGTTTTGAGTTATAGAACATCTCTATATATTCAAAGATATCCGACCTTGCTTCAGTTCTTGTCACATAGATTTTCTTCTTGATCCTCTCTCGCTTTAACAGCTGAAAGAAGCTCTCAGCAACAGCATTATCATGGCAGTTTCCACGCCGGCTCATACTGCTTTCAAGGTTGTGATGCTTGAGAAATGTCTGCCATTCATGACTGGTGTATTGGCTACCTTGATCAGAATGAATCAGGACTTTGTTCTTTGGGCTTCTTCGCCACAAAGCCATCAGTAGAGCATCTAAAACCAGATCTGTTGTGATTCTCGACTTCATAGACCAGCCAACGACTAGCCGTGAGAATAGGTCGATTACTACTGCAAGATACAGCCATCCTTCATGAGTGCGAATATAAGTGATGTCAGTCACCCACAACTGGTTGGGCTGGGTGGGGTTAAACTGTCTGTCTAAAGTATTTCGAGCCACAATCGATGGAGTACTAACATTAGCTCTAGGTTTGCGATAGCCACGCTGTGACTTGAGACCATTCGCCTTCATGAGTCGATGTACTCGATTGATACCGCAACTTTCGCCAACGTCTTTCAAATCACAATGAATCTTGCGATAACCGTAGACTCCGCCAGATTCCAACCAGAACTGTTTAATTAATCCTGAAAGCTGTTGCCGCTTCCTCGCAGTTATACTGGTAGGTTTCTTTAACCAGGCGTAATAACCACTGTGATGAACATCTAACGTTGAACATAAACGACGAACAGACCATATATGTTGGTTGTCCCGAATAAAGGCGTACCTCATTTGGACTGGCTTGCGAAGTACACCGCGGCCTTTTTTAATATGTCCCTTTCTTCAGTGACCCTTTGCAGCTCTTTTTTTAATTTCGCTAATTCTGTAGTTGGATCACTAGATTCTGTTGTCTTGGGCTGCTGTGGATCATAACGTTTGATCCAAGCATACAGACTATGTGTAGTGGTTCCTAAACGTGTAGCAACTTCAGCCACACTATGACCTTTCTCAGTGACTTGTTTTACTGCTTCAATTTTGAATTCTTCAGGGTATCGTTTACTGCTCATAAGCACCTCGTTAATTAGCCATTTTATCTAACTAAAAGGTGTCTACAAAATCGGTGGCTATTCATAAAAAGGCTATATAGGCAGGTTTCTGTGACTCCAGCTTCCCCTAAGTAATCAGTATGATAATAGTTTTCGGACTTGAACATTTTTATAAAAATGAAGTAGCTCTTGTTTATAAAATAATGGAGTAAATTTGGGTAAAGATCTAGAACTTATTCTTTTTTTACAAACAGATTTTTTATTGAGTTGAGCTGCCATCACCTCTTCTTCAAACTATTTAAAAACTATGTATTAATAAATAAGTGAAATTTTTGCTATGAAAATGGGGGGACAAGTTTTCACATCTTTGTGCAAAAAATCCATTTACTGCCAAGAAAAAAGCGTTCAAGAAAGAGAAAAATGACATCTGACATACAAGAGCGTCGAAATGAGTAAGATCAAACAAAAATAGAAAAACAACCCGAAATTTTACATTTGTAATAGTCTCCTTATCTGTCCGTTAATATCAGCATGTTCTGTAATATTTACAGTTTCTAAAATGCACAAAATAAAATCACTGAATGTTATTAAAGCACAGTAGTTTACCCATTTACTCTGCATGAAAAGTAAAAATATGTGCAAATTGCCCACATTTAACAATTTAACCTAAATAAATTTAAACGTTAAAAAATTGGCATAGCTCTTGCAATACAGCGCTCAAGAATTTTAATTGAATAGTAGGAGTGTTGAATATGAGCGCGCATGCAGAGTCGCCTTTAACAGAAACACCACTTTCACAACGTAAAGGCTTTTTCCCAATAGCCTTAGTGTTATTTAGTTTTACTTTTTTCACAGGAACTATGTTCGCTGGTGGAAAAATTGGGGTGGCTTTTGAGTTCACTGATATTTTGTGGATTGTAGCCATAGGCAACTTGCTATTAGGAGCTTATGCCGCGACCTTGGGATTTATTTCTGCACGTAGTGGCTTAAATACAGTTCTAATGGGACGTTTCTGCTTTGGCAACTGGGGCAGTAAATTATCAGACTTTATTTTAGGTTTTGCTGAATTAGGCTGGTTTGCTTGGGGAACAGCAACTCTGGCGATTTCACTTGGAAAAATATTAGGATTTTCTGACAGTTTACTCATTCCTTTGATGGTGCTATTTGGACTCGGTTTTTCCATTACAGCAATTGTTGGCTTTAAAGGACTTGAATATCTATCCCGTGTATCGATTCCTTTAATGTTTATTTTGCTCGTTACTTCTATTGTCTTGGCGACCAAAGAAATTGGTGGATGGACTGGTTTAACTAGTGTTCAACCGACAGAAACACTCACATTGGCAACAGCCATTACCATGGTATTTGGTACCTTTGCTAGTGGTGCAACACAAATTACCAATTGGACGCGCATGTCTAAGAGCGGAAAAATCGCGATTTGGGCATGTCTAGTGAGCTTTGTAATTGGTAATGGTCTAATGGTCCTAGCAGGCGCTTGGATGGCAATCGTTTATCAACAACCCGATATTGTAGAGGTCTTAGTCTTACAAGGGTTATCTATTGCTGCAGTAGTGATGCTTTGCCTGAACTTATGGACGATCCAAGGCCCAGCAATCTATAGTGTTTCAACTGCTGCTTGCCATATGGTAAGAAGTGAACGCCGTAAAACTATGGTGCTTGTAGCTGCTGTTGCGGGGATCATTTTAGCTGCTGCTGGTATGTATGAGCTATTGATTCCGTTCTTATTACTCCTTGGCGCAATTATTCCTCCACTTGGTGGTGTGATCATGGCGGATTACTGGATTCGTCATAAAGGAAAATATCCATTATTAGCTGAAGCAAATATTCCTAATTTTAACTGGATTGGTTTGATTGCTTATTTCACAGGCGCAATTGTTGCCTATGTATCACCATGGATTGCACCTATTGTGGGTATTGTGGTGGCATGTACCACTTATAGTGTGTTGAATTATTTAATCCCATTACATCAGGAATCATCTGTCTTAAATATAGTAGATGCAGTGGAGTAATGCGATGAATATGACCATTCAAGATATCCTGAATCTACCTTCACTTTACCCACTAAAATTATGTGGTGGAACAGAAAATATTCATCGGCCTGTCCGCTGGTTCTATGTAGCAGAAAATGAAGGAATCGCTGAATGGATTGAGGGTGGAGAGATTGTATTTGTTACGGGAATCAACTATACCCGTGATGAAAATAATCTCTTAGGTTTACTTGAACAGGCATATGAACGAAATGTAGCTGCGCTTGTCATTATGACAGGTCAGGAATATATCCATGAAATTCCACCTAAACTTATTTCACGCGCAAATGAGCTTGGTTTACCGTTAATTGAGCAACCTTACAGTTTGAAGATGGTTGAAGTTACGCATGCGATTGGTACACAGCTAGTTCAGTTTTCTCAAGTCAAAAAATCGAGTGAAGATGTAATCTCTCAATTACTGACAGGGGATTTTCCATCGGTAGAGACAATTCAACTTCGTGCCAAACAGTTAAAAATTAACTTACTTGGACGTCATGTGATTACAGTACTGCGCTTACACAATATTCATGCCTTGTTTCATACCGATACTGATGCTGTGCATGAAAATCATTTTTTCAGAATTAAACAACAGTGTTATGAAGCCTTGGAAAAATGGTCCAAACAGTGGAAGCAGAAAATTCCAGTCATCCGTCAGGGGGATCAGTTTAGTTTGGTACTCAACCTTGATGATCATGATATCGATGCGTGGAAAAAATCACTCATAGAAGTGATCGATCAAATGAGTCAACTTGATAATAACCTTAAGGTCTTTGCAGGGTTATCAAATGAAGTGAATTCTGCAGTGGCATTTCAACGAGGATTTTGGGAAGCATCCCAAGCTCAGGAAATTGCTTTTGAAATGCAGATGAAAAATAGTATTTGCCAATATCGTGATTTGGGGGTGCTAAAACTTTTAAAAGCGATTCCGAACAAAAGCGTATTGCAGCAATTCATGCATGAAACCTTGGGTATTCTCATTAGCGATAAAAAGCATCCATTTGTACTACTCGAAACGTTAGATGCCTGGCTTAAAGAAAATGGCAACTTAAATGATACAGCCAAACGACTTGGTATCCATAGAAACACCTTAAACCAACGGATTCAAAAAATTGAATCACTGACAAATCAGGTCTTAACTGAGGCAAATTTCCGTCTAAATGCTTCAATGGCATTACTGATCTGGCACATGAGTCATTAATTATTTTAAAAGGAACCAACATGAAAATTATCAATGCAGTTTTACGTCAACAAGAAGGGCTATTTAGTATTACTTACAACAATGGCATCTTTGAAGCCATTGAAAAACAGGCTAGTCTCATTCAAACAGTTGATGTAGATACTATCGATGCACAACAACAATTAGTCATGGCTCCTTTAGTTGATCCACACATTCATTTAGATGCTGTACTCACTGCGGGTGAGCCTGAGTGGAATATGTCAGGTACACTCTTTGAAGGGATTGAACGTTGGGGGCAACGTAAAGCCACGATCACTTTTGAAGATACTAAACTACGTGCTTTAAAAACGCTAGATATGCTCATTGAGCATGGTATTCAACATGTGCGTACACATGTCGATGTCACTGATCCAAGCTTAACTGCAATGCGAGCTATGCTTGAAGTTAAAGAAGAAATCAAAGATAAAGTGAATTTGCAGATTGTAGCATTTCCACAAGAAGGTATTGAGTCATTTAAAAATGGTCGTGCTTTAATGGAGGAAGCCGTAAAGCTTGGTGCTGATGTAGTTGGTGGCATTCCACATTTTGAATATACCCGTGAAAAAGGTGTAAGTTCAGTTCATTTCTTGATGGATTTAGCTGAAAAATATAACTGTCTGGTGGATGTACACTGTGATGAGATTGATGATCCAGCATCTCGCTTTTTGGAAGTTTTGGCAGATGAAGCACATGTACGAGGTATGGGGGAACGTGTAACAGCTAGCCATACTACAGCCATGGGATCTTATGACAATGCCTATTGTTACAAGTTATTCCGCTTACTAAAACGTTCTAAAATTAACTTTATTTCGTGCCCTACAGAAAGTATTCATTTGCAAGGAAGATTTGATAGCTATCCAAAGCGCCGAGGTTTGACCCGTGTACCAGAAATTGACCGTGCAGGCATGAATATTTGTTTTGCTCAGGATTCAATTCGTGATCCTTGGTATCCAGTAGGAAACGGTAATATTATTCGTATTCTGGATGCTGGCTTACATATCTGTCATATGCTGGGTTACGAAGACTTACAACGTTGCTTGGATTTTGTTTCAGATAATTCAGCCAAGACTTTATGTTTAGGGGATCAATACGGGATTGAGGTCGGACGTCCTGCCAGTTTTATAATTATGCCGGCTAAAAATGATTATGAAGTTGTTGCTAATCAAGTAAAAGCTATTTTAAGTGTGCGTAATGGTAAAATTATTATGCAAAGACAACAAGAGCAAGTGAGCTTACTTAAAGTCGGAAATCTAGCTACGCCTGCATAACTAAGTAAAAAATTAAAAAACCGATGTTTATACATCGGTTTTTTAATTTTATAGAGCTAATTTACTAAAGTTTTAAAAGCTAAGGGCTTTGTTGCACAAAGCTTTGAAAGACAAAGTTCCCCTAAATTCCTAAAACAACCTGATATGGTTTAAATCCTTCTAGTACAGCCTCTGAAACTAATTGAATAAAAGGCTTAGTTTTTCCATAAGCCATCCACTGATCTAACGCTTCATAGTAGGCTAAGCGATTTTCGACCGTAATAACGCAAGGAGGGTATCCAGCTTTAAGCAACTCAAGGTTCATCAAGAGACGCGATGTACGTCCATTGCCATAATAAATAGATGAATGCCAACAAAATCAGCATGTACTTTAGCAGCATGTTCAATAGGATGAAGTTTATGTGCTTCCGAACTGTACCAATCGACTAGCTGAGCCATTTTGTCATTTAGTAATGTATATAGTCGGGTGGGGTAGTCGTAGCACCTGAAATCAACACGTTTTGCTGGCGATAACGTCCTGCATTGTCATCATCGATATTCTTTAGAATGAGCTGGCGGATATTTCGAATCTGCCATTCAGAAAAAGGCTTGAACCGTACCGAGTTTGTCGGAGACTTTTTTATTTAAGTTAGGCCACCTGACGACCTAACGGGTTAATCTTGTCATATACATTATTTCAAACTCAAAAGGTGATATATAACCCAGTGCACTGTGTACACGCTTTTTATTAAACCAATCCATCCAATTTAATGTCGCAAGTTGCACATCCGCTAAACCTTGCCAATCTGTTTTTAAATATTTAATCACCTCTGTTTTGTATAAGCCGTTCACTGGTTCAGCCAAAGCATTATCATATGAATCACCAGTCGTACCGAGTGATGCTCGTAAATTTGCTGCTTCTAAACGATTGGTATAACGAATGGAAAGATATTGCATACCTCTGTCGGAATGGTGAATCACGTTCTTTGGCATACCTCGATCATGCAATGCTTGCTCCAATGCATCCAGGACCATGTCTGTATTCATACGTGTTGATACTTTTCATCCAACAATTGCTCGTGAGAACACATCAATAATAAAGGCGATATAGACCCAACCTGAATTGGTTTGAATATACGTGAAGTCATTGACCTGAGCACTGCTTCGCAAGGGTCAGGATGATCAGCATTAAAATTCCGTTTCACTAAATCATCTGCTCTTTTTTGAACATCTAGGCTACGGGTGGTTTGTTTATTCTTACCACGCTAAACACCTTGTGGACCTAGCTTCTGCATTAAGCGAACCATTGTACAGCGCGCAATAATATAGCCTTCACGTTTCAGTTTTTGCCAAACTTTACGTACACCATAACGAACTGAACTTTCTTTCCAAATTCGTTTGATTTGCTCATCATGTAGATCTCGTTTCGCTCGATGTTCCCTTGCAAAGCGATGCTTTTCATCAACGAGATCTAGGGTTCGATAATAGGTAGAGGCTACGATCGGTAAAATCTTACAAATCGCCTCAACGCCAGATAGGTCTTTATTGTTATGGATGAAATCCACCATTATTTATGTGGGCGGTCGAGCTCCGCCTGGGCGAAAAAAGCGGCTGCTTTACGTAGAATTTCGTTAGCACGTTGCAGTTCTTTATTTTTACGTTCGAGTTGTTTACTACGTTCTTGATCTGAAAGCTGCTGTACTTTAACTGGATTTTGTTTATCCAGATATTTTTGATGCCAAATATGTAATGTTTCAGGCGTACAACCAATCTTAATGCAATATCTATGATTGCAGCCAAGTAGAAAGATAATCTTTTTCAGATTCAATCAATAATTGAACCGCTCTTTCTCTGATTTCAGGGGTATATTTAGGTTTTTTCATCGGAACACTACGCTTCGCTACGTCTTGCGAGGCAATGCTTCTCATCTCAGAAAGTTTGGTCTTCGACAAACCCGGTACGGTTTACTTTTTTGAATCCGTCAATGCGTAAGTCCTATACTCCATAAACCCTTTAAATTAATTAGGTGGTTTATGTCGCACTTCAAGTTTTACTCTGCCATGCATTCAAAATATTTATAAATTTTAAAAATAGTTTAATGATTTCTTATAAATAAATTATATGAATATTAGACCTCTCGCGAAAGTATCATTTTTGACTATTTTAGACTTTGATATTTATTTAAAAATCAACGCTTATCACTGATTAAATTTTGACTAACACAAGAGGTTTATTCTACTTTTGAATAATTGTTCTAAGATTTTTTTTAATTATAATTAAAATTATATATTTGTTTTAAAGAATTATATATTTGTTTTAAAGAATTATATATTTATTTTAATTGAAAAATAGGGGTGTTGAGTGTTCAATAATTTCTTTACAAAAACGGTTTTATCAGTAGCAATAACCTCCATTTTAATTGGTTGTGGTGGTGGCGGAGGTAATTCTGCATCAAATGGTCCAAATGTAACCACACCACCAGTGGGTGGGGTTGAGAATCCAGATACAGGTACTGGTTCAGATACAGGTACTGGTTCAGATACAGGTACTGGTTCAGATACAGGTACTGGTTCAGATACAGGTATTGGTTCAGATACAGGTACTGGTTCAGATACAGGCACTGGTTCAGGTGGTAAAGAGCCAACTCCTGAACAGAGTTACGTGTATAAAAAAGAAAACTTTAATGTTGCAGAACCTAATACATCTGCAAATAAAGTAAAAGTTGGTGTTATTGACTCTGGTGTTCGTAAAAATGAAGTCTTAGAGCATGCAGTTAAAAAAGTTTATCAATATATTGAAGATTATGAAGCAGGTGAGATCACTGTTACCGATCTCACAAACGCAGGAATTGATATTCAGGATTTAAGTATTAATAATCATGGTACTTTGGTTGCAAGTGTTATTGCTGCTAAGAAAAATGGCGATCCAGAATACAAATATATTCCTGAAGGTGCTGCTAAAGATATTGCCGAAATCTATGGCGCACGAACTTCGGATGAAAATGGTGGTCTAGGTTATACATCAGGCGCTTTCCTTGCTATGCAAGACCTGCATGATAAGCATGGTGTGAAATTATTTAATGGTTCATTTGGGACTCGTTCTGCTGAACCTGAATACCAGAAGACACTTACTAAATATGCAATGAATTTGGTAGATGGTGGTTCATTGATTGTTTTCTCAACAGGTAACGATGGTTCTTTTACGCCTAATATTGAAGCTTTGCTTCCAACTTTTGTTGGGGGTGAAGGTATTGAGAAGGGGCTTTTAGCTGTAACTGGTGTGGATTCTACTAAAAAAGCTCTTTACCGTGCAAAAGATGGTACGGGTGCAAATGCTTGTGCTGGTGCTGCTCGTTGGTGTGTGGCTGCTGACTTTGAAGTTCCTGTTTATAGCGAAAGTTTAAACGGTAATGCTGTTTTTGTCGGTACATCTGCATCTGCACCGCAAATTACTGCATTGGCTGCTCAAATTTGGTCTAAATATCCTTGGATGACAGCCGACCAAGTGCGTCAAACTATTTTGACTACTGCTGATTATGTTGATGATGGTTCAGACCAGAAATTATTTAATGAAACTTTTGGTTGGGGTTATTTTAATCAAGCTTCAGCTTTGAAAGGCCCTGAAATGTTCAGCCGAATTTTTGGTGAAACCTTTAATGCAGAAGTTGATTCAGGTCTAGCTATTTTCTCTAACAACATCACTGGTGATGCAGGGTTAGTAAAAGGTGGTAAGGGTACATTGGTACTAAGTGGCAATAATACTTTCTCTGGTAATACTGTTGTAAGTGATGGTGAATTACGTGTGAATGGTAGTATTAAATCTCCATTAACGTCTGTATACAGCACAGGTTTATTAACAGGTGCTGGTGAGGTGGGTGCTGTTGATAATGGTGGTACTGTTTCAACGGAAAAGGGTCGCTTAACTATTGCTGGTGACTACAATCAGTATGAACAAGCAAAATTAGTGTATGGATTGGAACACTATTTAACTGTTACTGGTGCTGCTAATCTAGATGGTGCGTTAGAAGTTACTGCTCAAGATCAAAAAATGGTTACTGCTGGTAAACATGATGTAATTAAAGCAGGTTCTATTACAGGTGATTTTAATACGGTTGCTGCTAATAGTGCATTCCTTCAAATCGGTGAAACCACTAAGGATGCTAATACTTATTCAGTAGATGTTCAGTTAAAAGATGCTAAAGTAGCAGGTACTTTGAACGGTGGTCTGTCTAATGCTTCTGGTGATTTAGTTAACCAACTTATGGCTAAAGCGAATGCGCAAGCTGTGAATGGTGAATCAACTGAATTAACCAGCTATGTAGCGAAAGTACAGCAAGCGGTGACTGCTGAGCAAGCACAAGCTGTCTTGAATACTAATGCGGGGGCGTTATTTGCGGAAACACCATCTGTATTATTGCACAACGATGCAATGACCAATGCACAAGTCGCTCAACGTGCATTCCAAGTATCTAAACAAGGTGTAACAGGTGCGTGGGTAAATGGCGCTTATCAGGAGACTTCTACAAAAGCTAAAGGATGGGATAAGGTTGATTCAGAAATCTCAACTTTGACCGCTGGTTCAGATTTCCAAGTGGCTGATAATGCGATTTTAGGTGCTTATGTTTCAACTTACAAAGATGACTCTAAGTTTTCAGAATCAAATGGTACAAGTGAAACTGACCTGACTACCTTTGGTGTTTATGGTAAATGGAATACCGCATCAGACTTGTATTTCGCAGCTAATGCTCAATATGGTTTTGGTGATGTTGAATTTAAACGTAGCGTAACAAACGGTGTGGATTCAGAGCAAAGCAATGCTAAATCTGATTTAGATAAGTATGGTGTATACGGTGAAGTAGGTTATAGCTTCATTAACAATCAATGGTCTGTATCCCCATATGCTGCACTAAGCTTTAACAGTGTTACTTTGGACAAGGTTAATGAATCTAGTGAAATGGGTGTTACTGTTGATGATGTAACAGCTAAAGAAAATAAACTGCACGTAGGTGTTCGATTCGACTATCAAGTTACTAAAAACTTGGCGCTAGGTGGTTATGGTGAATATGCTAATGCGGTAGATCGCTCTTTACCAAATGTTAACTTGGTATCAAACGTAGATAATGCTGTTGGTGTGAGCTACCAAGCACCTGCTTACGACAAGGATTACTTCTTGTATGGCATTACATTCAACTATCTAACAAACAACTCTAAATGGAATATGTTTGGTGATGTAGCAGGAAATGCGAAAAATTCTGATGATATACAAGCTCAATTAGGGCTTAAGTATATGTTTTAATGTGAAATTGTTTTGTAAAATTTAATCATTAATCAGATTGTTAGGTGAGTTTAAGGCTATTGAAATATCTTATAAATTTTAAATAAATAAGTATTGAAATTTCAATTATGTATGCTTTATTGACTAACATCAAATGTTAACTTAGCTAAATTAGCATATAAAAAAGGCTATTTTCTAGGAAAATAGCCTTTTCTCTTCAAATTGAATGAGAAGACATGTCAAAATTTTGGGAGAAATTGGATTAGCTACTTTTCTAAGAAAGTGAATAGCCACCAATTTTGTAGACATCTTTTAATTAGATATGGACTGCCACCACTCTCCTAGACAAATTTCGTCTATTCTTTTTGCATAGGAGAGAACATTATGAGTGGACAACGATACACCCCAGAATTTAAAGATGAAGCTGTTAAATTGATTACTGAACGTGGATATTCTGTCACCGATGTGGCAGAACGTTTAGGTGTATCACAGCACAGCATTTATAAATGGCTAAAGGCCGTACAGCCTTTACGCAACAACCCTGATGAACATGAACTACTCGAAGCAAAGAAAGAAATCCTTCGCCTTAAAAGTCAGCTCAAACAAACTGAAGAGGAACGGGATATTCTAAAAAAGGCCGCAAGGTACTTTGCAAGCCTGCCCGAGTAAAGTATCAGTTTATCCTGGAATACAGCCATCAATTTAAGATTAAAACGATGTGTCGGGTTCTTAAGATTGCTCGTGCTGGCTACTATGCTTGGTTGCATGAACCCGAATCAGGCAGGACTATTGAAGATAAGCGGTTATTACAGCTCATCCGTTCTTCTTATGATGCCAGTTATGGCATCTACGGTTATCGTCGCATTACGCTGGATCTTAAAGAGCTAGGTGAAAGCTGTGGACCTAATCGTGTGCTGAAGATCATGAAGCACAATGGTATTGCCGCTGTTCGAGGATATAAGAAGCATAAAAGCTATGGTCGTGGTCGTCCTCAGATTGTGCCACCTAACCATTTAAATCGAGAATTTGTTGTAAACACACCGGATACCTCTTGGGTGACTGATATTACCTACATCCGCACCTGGCAAGGCTGGTTATATCTGGCTGTGGTTCTCGATTTATATTCGAGAAAAGTCATCGGTTGGTCAATGAAACCTACGCTTGCCAAGGATATCGTTTTGGATGCACTTTTAATGGCGGTATGGCGACGCAGACCCAATGAACCTGTGATCATACACTCAGACCAAGGCTCACAATACAGTAGCGGAGACTGGCAGAAATTCTGTCAGAAGCATAATTTAGTTCCGAGTATGAGTCGTCGTGGAAACTGTTGGGACAATGCTGTTGCTGAATCCTTTTTTAGCAGCTTGAAGAAGGAAAGAATTAAAAAGAGGATCTATAAAACACGAGAAATGGCTCGTGCAGATGTATTTGATTACATCGAGATGTTTTACAATCGAATCAGGCGTCATTCGCATCTCGATGGGATGAGTCCGGAAGCCTTTGAGGCAGCTTCAAAATGAGGCCGTCTCGTGTCTAGGATACTGGGAGCAGTCCAATATGGAGGTTAAGTTGACCTTAAATATTATTACTTCCTATATTCCTTAGAAAATTTAGCTTTATGAGAGTAATACGAATAATCAGAAAGCGTTTGACTTAGCAAGGACATAGTCTTAGGCTTTGCATCTGCTTCAGGTGCTTCCATAGAGAAGTGAAACTGGGAAGTTAGTACACGTATGTGTAAGCTAACACTGCCCCCGCAACGGTGAATAGGTTTAACCCTTAAGTCCGGAGACCGGCCTGTTGCATAACCTAACTAATGCGGCGGGCGTTAAAGAAGGGATTGCATACTTCAATTATATTGAGTTGGTATTGCTTACCCAAAATCCGTCCGCGTGCTTCACATTTATATTCGCACGGGCGGTGCGAAATTTTGGGGTATACCATGAATCAAATATATACAACCGCTTTAGGTGGTTTGTTAGTCTTATCTCCATTGTCTATGGCAATGGCAGCAGAAAAAACTGTTTTCCAACTTCCTAAAATTAATGTCGTTGCTAACTTGGTTGAGCAAGCAAATACTGATACGTTAGCTGCTGTAACAGTGATTGAACGTGAAGAAATTGAACGTAAACAGTTTAGCTCTTTACAAGATTTATTACGTACGATTCCTAGTATTAGTTATGTCAATACAGGTGGATTAGGTCAGACAACGGGTCTTTCAATTCGCGGTACAAACTCCAATGCTGTATTGGTTATGGTTGATGGGCAAAAACTAGCATCAGCAACAACTGGTCAAACAGCAATTGAACATCTACCAATTGATCAAATTGAGCGTATCGAAGTTGTTCGTGGCCCACGTTCTAGTTTGTATGGTTCTGAAGCTGTAGGCGGCGTTATTCAAATTTATACACGTAAAGGTACTGCAGACGGTATTAAACCTTACGCATCATTAAAATATGGATCACACGAAACTTATGATGCGAATGTGGGTGTTGATATCCGTAAAGAGAATACCTGGATGAGTGCGAGTTTAGCTGGCCTAAAAACGCAAGGTCTAGATGTTCTTACGTCAAAAACCGAAGAAGATAAAGATGGCTATAAGAATGTTTCTGCATCTTTAAAAGCGGGTCATCAATTCAATGAACTCTTCGCTATCGAAGTCAATGCTTTACATGTTCAAGGGGAAGCTGAGTATGATGGTGGAGTGAATCCTGAAAATGAGATTCAACAGAATGTATATGGTGCTGGCTTAACGTTTACTCCAAATGATATTTGGACAAGTAAATTCAATGTTGGCATTAGCCAAGATAAGTACGAGACTTTCGATTCAAAGAAAACAACCGGTAAGTTTGATACAGAAAAACAAACTGTTTCATGGTTAAACACGATTGAATTTAATAAAAATCATAGCTTGGTGGCAGGTGTTGATTATCTAAATGATAAAGTAACCAGTTCAACCGACTATGATGAAAAAGAACGTAATAACATTGGTTTGTTTACACAATATATCGGTCAATTTAATGCAGTAAATTTACAAGCTGCTTTACGTTCGGATGATAATGAGCAATTTGGACAGCATACGACAGGAAATATTGCTTTAGGTTATCAATTTAATGATTACTATAATGCTTATATGTCTTATGGAACGGCTTTCCGCTCACCAACATTTAATGATCTTTACTATCCTGGTTGGGCGAATCCAAACTTAGAACCTGAAGAATCTGAAAATATTGAAATTGGATTCAAAGGATCCCAGTTATTAGATTGGGAGCTGATTGGTTTTGTAAACAAAATTGATAATTTGATTGCCAACCAAAATAACGGTCAAGCAAAAATTAAAGGTATTGAACTCAGCTTGGGGCAAAATTTTGATGCTTTATCATGGAATGTAAACTATACCTACCAAGATCCGGAGAATCAAAATCAAACTGATAAAGGTAAACAGCTCACATTTAAACCTGCACAATTATTGAATGCGAGTCTCGATTATAAAGTTGAAGATTGGACAATCGGTGGCTCGGTACATGCGGAAGATAAGCGTTATACAGATCCACAAAACACAGCAAAATTAGCAGGTTTTACAATCGCGGATGTGCGTGTAGCGTACCAAGTCACACCTGAATTTAGCGTACAAGCTAAATTAGCAAATATGTTTGATAAAGAGTATTACACCAACAACTCTTGGACCGGTGATGTTTATCGTCAAGAGGGTCGCACAGCTTGGCTAACACTTCGTTATGCAATGAAATAATATTTCCTAGATGATCTCAAGGATCTTCATTTATACCTGAAGATCCTTGAGTAAGCGCATATGTCATAACAGTTATCTGTACTCATTCAAACTTAATCTGATAGTTCCCCATTTTGAATCTACTACGCCCAGAAGCTAGATGATTCGTCGTCTGGTTTTTCATACATAGTCACAAAATATTTGAAAGACCTCTTTTTTCGTTGAGGCGATATCCATCAACGACATTCTATTTTTACAAAATGTGCTTTTTAGAAGTCATTTTTTATTTGGTTTATTTATGCAAAGTAATACATCTCCTCAAGCGAAAACTCAATATGCAAACAATAAGGTAGAACATATCGGCAGTTTTTTGAGAGCATTAAAACTCAAAAAAGCACGTTACGATTTTGCCGATCAGGTCATTTATGAAGAGACATTAAGACAAGTTGAAGATGCAGAAATTGACAATCTCATTGATATTCAGCTTGATCTAGACTGTACTGTCATGACAGATGGTGATTTTCGCCGTACTTGGTGGCATTTCGATTTTCTTGAGCAATTACAAGGCATAGAACGCTACAAAACACGTGATGGATTGAAATATAAAGATGCGATCAGTAAACCGATTGACATCCGTATCACAGGGAAAATTGCTTGGTCAGAAGAACACACAAGTCTGATTCATTATCGTTATCTACATAAAGCAATTGAAGGTTTTGCAACTGCTAAATATTGCATACCCAGTCCAACGATGTTGCTTTTTCCACACTTAAGAAACAATCGGTTCTATGCAGATCGTATCAATGACTATATTGCAGATATTGGAAAAGCTTACCAAGATGCAATTCAAGCGCTGTATCAAGAAGGTTGTCGATATTTACAACTGAATGATGAGTTTTGGGCCTATTTAAGTGATGAAGAATATAAAGCAACTGAAATCACTTCTGGTATGTCAGATCATGACTTAGCAATGCTAGGTGTAGAAATACTCAATCTTGCACTCAAAGATAAACCAGAAGATTTATTTATATCGTTGCATATTGACCGTGGCAACTTTAGTTCGAGCTGGTTGTATCAAGGAGATTATCACTTTATCTCTACATATATTTTCAAACAGTTGACCAATATCGATCGTTACTTATTGGAATTTGATACAGATCGGGCAGGTGGATTTGAACCTATTGCGCTACTCAAAGGCACACAAACAGAAGTATTTTTGGGCTTAGTCTCTTCGAAAAAAGAGTATGTGGAAAGTGAAGATGACATTTCACAGCGTATCCATGACGCAACTCAATTTTTACCCATTGAGCAATTAGGGCTGTGTTTACAGAGCGGTTTTGCTTCAACTGAGGAGGGCAACAAAATTTCTTATGATACCCAATGGGAAAAAATCAAGTTAATGAACAAGGTCGCAAAAAAGTTCTGGCCTTAATTTCATCATTTACGTCTTGTAAAAGTGATCATTCAAAGTATGCGTATTATTGCCTTGGTAATAACTGTAAATGCTTTAATTAATCCTTTTGCAAGATATTCAAATTAATCAGTATGTTTAAAAGTTTTAAGTAAGTTATCCAGTGGTTTGAGAGTAAAGATGTTAAAGGATAAAGAGTTTATTGGTCGAGTATGTCGAATGACAAATACCAATAACCCAATTGATTTTAGTGTGTTAAAGGTAATACGTTCTACGGAAAGTAGTATTCTAGGTTTCGAGATATCTAGAAAAAATACAAATGGTGCTCAATCAGAAACGGCTCTAAAAGATGATGTGAAATTTCAGGATCATGACAATTGGATAAGCGGTTCTGATCTGATCATTCAGCTACTTGAGCAAAAAATTAATACGCTTAGGCGTCAAATTAAAATCAGCTCAGCTAAAAGAAAATAAAGAATGTGAACAGGAGAGAACATTCAAATTGTATTTATCTACAATGACATGTTCTTTCCTGAATTTTAAATAATGTTTTAGCTTTAGGATATTTGGTTAATCAAGGGACATGCTTAATTTTTTTCAACACTTAGAACATTATAAATTTTGTATTTTAGTTGAATATTTGACTTCATCTAAAACTCAACATGTAGCACAAGATATTGCGGGTTTCTCAGCTTTTATTGCAATTGCTGACCGTGTCCATTCAGACCATGATATGGCACCGCTTGAGGCTAGTCAGCATTATTCAAAATCGAGCGATAAAGTTCTGCATTTTTCTGGGAAAGATCGAGATATTCAGGATTTTGAATTATTTTTAGATCAAGCCAAATCAGCCAATATTAAGAATCTTTTATTGCTGACAGGCGATAAGCTCAAAGAGCACAGTTATGGGGGGGGATGAATCTGGACGTACCCGATATCTAGAATCGGTGAATGCCGTGATGGTAGCCAAGCGCCGTGGTGGATTTCATCTAGGTGTGGCCTTTAACCCGTTCAAATATGCTGAAGCTGAGCGTGACGCACAATATCTAAAACTACACAAAAAGATGAAGGCAGGCGCAGATTTTATTATTACCCAATTAGGGTATGACATGGATGCTTTAAAACAAGTAAAGGCTTTTTTAAATCGTCATCATTACCAACAAAAAATACTTGCTTGTGTTATGCCGCTGAGTTTTGCTCGTGCCAATTTTATGGTGAAAAATAAAGTCGCTGGTATTGTGATTACACCCTATATGTTAGGGGTGTTGGCTCAGGAAAAACAGGATGGGTTGAGTGATCGGGTTCATTTACGCTGTGCTTTACAGATCCTGATGTGTAAACATCTTGGGTTTGCCGGAGTTCACCTTTCAGCCTGTTACAAGCCTGAAGAGCAGATGCTTTTGGAAAGCTATATAGAACAATATCGGCATCTGGATTTGAATGCACTTGAAGCTCTCTGGAATTCATTATGGCAAGTGAAGACTGGAAAAGAGTTCATGCCAGAATTGCCTTATTACTCCCGTCAGCCGACATCCAGTCAGTTGATTAAATATCAGCAACTACATTTCATGCATGAGGCATTGTTTGAGTCCAAAATTGCCAAGGGTATCGGACGCTTTATTTTTAAAGCCTCATTTTGGGAGCATACACCTGCTGCAAAAGCATTACTGAAAACTGAATTTATCTCTAAGCATGGCGTTGTGGGCTGTGAAAGCTGTGGTCAATGCAGGCTAGGAGATACTTTATATATCTGTCCTGAAACCTGTCCAAAAGGATTGGCGAATGGTCCTTGTGGGGGGACTACCTTAGACCGCTGTGAATTTGGAGATCGAGAATGCATTCATTCTGTGAAAGCCCGGCTTGCCAAAGCCGTGGGACAGACTGACGTTCTAAAAGAAAAATTGATTCCAACTGTACCACTTGAAGTACGTGGCACTAGTTCTTGGAAAAATTGGTATACAGAAGCTTAATTCATTACATTAATTACGTTTAATGAATATCAAAATCAAAAGAATAGGCGTGATCAAAAGATATAGTGAAATAAAACCAATACTGTTTCCATAATGTGAGCAAAGTGGAAACAAGGATAATCCTAAAAGCAGTATTCCTAGAAATCTAGAGATCTGGGGATACTGACTAAGTACAGCAAAGCGACTTTGTTGTGTTTTTATACGCTGCTTTGAGCTCACTGCAAAAAATAACAGCATAGCTAAAATGATCAAGCCTAGACCAATGATAAGTTTCATTTAGCGTATACCGTTTATAAACTGATTTTGAGTCACTTGGTTTGATGCAATTGGTGCTATTTTTTGATGTAAAAATATAGCCAACAAAGCAAACAGAAGAATGAGTAGATCAACTCTCAAGAACATCCAATACGATGAGAATGAAGAAATAAGATGATGATTGAATAAGTAGCATAGGTTTATGATAGGTAGTATAAGAGCGAGAATGATGAAGCCCTTGAGTAAGCTTTTCCAAAGTTGATGCTGTGGCATTAAACAAGCGATTAAAAAGCAAATGAACCACACTGAGAAAAATGTAGTAATTTCATAATTGGGTAAATTGTAAGGTGCTGTCACTAAGCGGTTTATATAGAAATAACTCAGTACGGCAATACCAAGACCTATAGTTGCAGTCATATTAAGTCTGTTGACCAGATATGCACCAAGATGAAAGCTTTGTTTTTTATTTTTTATCTGTCTTTTTAAGCTCCATAAAAATAAGCCTGAAGCAATCATTGTTGCTCCGAGTATGCCCGATAAAAACAAGATGAATCGTAAACTCGGCTGTGCATAACGTGCCATGTGTAAGCCATATATTCCATTATTCAAAGTTGCTAATGCACTTGTATTTCGATTGTTTTTAAGCAATTCACCTGTATGTGCATTAAAAATAAACTGATCTTGGTTACGTGTGATCGTACGATCTTCTTTTTTATTAATTGTTATATGGGCCGATGATGTATTTGGACTTTTTACTGTAATTGTATCTAAGGGTGCAACTCCCCATTGTCGAGTCGTGTGCTTTAAAAAGTATTGTATAGGGCGCATTTCTGCTTTTTCAGGAGTTGAAAGTAAATCCTGCTGAGGTATTGTACGGATCTCTTCAAAATACTGAAAAGGATTGTCAGGATAGCTGAGTTTTAAATTTGCAGGGAAGAGTACATAAAAGAACATCGCCAAGCCTGTAAATGCCGTCACAAAGAAAAACGGCATCGCTGTGACAGCGGATACAGTATGATAGTCAAGATAAGAGAGTTGTCCCTTATTAGTACGTAAAGTAAAAAATTCGATCAGTAATTTTTTATGAGTAATCACACCAGAAATCAATAAAATTAATAAAATAAAGGCAGTAAAAGTGACGATGATCTGTCCTGTCATATAAGACATGCCATAGAGTTGAAAGTGCAGTCGATAAAAGAAATCACCACCTTGGGTATTTAATAACTGTAATTCACTGCCAGTTGAAGCATTTAATATTCTATTTTCGAAAGCACCTTCAGCCGTTTGCCAAAAGACACGATTTACAGGTGCATTATCATGAGCAACATGGATAAACCAACTTTTTGCATCGGGAGCATGTGTTTGTAAATAGGCAAAAGCGGATTGAGCTGCCTCATTAGAGCTAGTTTGCATAGTTGCAAATTGAGGTTGCATCCAGTAATTGATTTCAGTTTTATACAAACTCAATGATCCCATCACAAAAATGAGAAAGAGCAACCAACCAAAAATTAAGCCTAGCCAAGAATGCAAAGTTGCCGTAGATTGTCTAATCGATTTCAGCATGAATTATCCTAAAAACTTGTGTGTAAGAAATAAAATGCTGAGTACAATCAGGCTTAATAGAGACAACCATTTCAGGTTCTTGATACAAAAAATCAAAATGACAAATGCGATATAAAAGATAAGTGCGACCAATGAGCCAAGCAAAACAGATTCGGCTTTAGGTAAAAAAGATTGGCATAAATGAATCAAATTGAGGGCAAAAAAATAAGTGCATAGATAGCCAATACCAAAGCCAATCATAAAGCGATAAAGTGTAATTAAATGAAGTTTCAAGGCGTTTGATCGCAGTATATTTGATGATGAAATTGAAAGCTAAATAGCCAATCTTAGAGAGTTTTGATCTGTATAACTCTTTTGAATTACAAAGATGAGATACCCAAATAGATTGGCTATTTTAGCGTATTAAGTCTCGTCATCCATGGCATTCGAATAGAATTTCACACCTAATTTAATCCGTTCACGACCTTGGCTCATACGCCAACGGTTGGTGTCGCGCAAGGAATAGACACAGCCACAATATTCTTGTTGGTAGAACTCTTCCTTCTTGCTGATTTCGAGCATACGAACAGCACCACCATTTTTACGCCAGTTGTAATCCCAATAGGTAATGCCTGGGTAATGTGAAGCAGAACGATGACCACAGTCATTAATCTGCTGCATGTTCTTCCAACGGGAAATACCAAGCGAGCTACTTATTAGACTGAAGCCATTTTCGGCTGCATATAAAGCTGTACGCTCAAAACGCATATCAAAGCACATGGTACAACGGATGCCTTTCTCAGGTTCATTTTCCATACCTTTGGCACGTGCAAACCAATTGTCAGTATCGTAATCACAGTCGATAAAAGGGATATTATGTTTTTCGGCAAAGCGAATATTTTCTTCCTTGCGAATTTCATATTCTTTTATCGGGTGAATGTTAGGGTTATAGAAAAAGATTGAAAAGTCGATACCTGATTCAATCAAGGTTTCCATCACTTCACCTGAGCACGGCGCACAGCAGGAGTGAAGCAGGAGTTTGTCATGACCTTCTGGGAGAGTCAGTTTTTGACGTTCAAGTTTATTTGACATGGAAATAGGGCTTAAATCTAAACCCTACATCTTAACAATCTAATCTCATGGTTAAGGTGATTTTTGCTCATGTTTAAATGAGTGATCTTCAGGATGTAAGTTGTGAATTAAATTCATCTTTTGGTGAGGAAATATCGTTTTACTCATGTATTGGTGTGGGTATAAATTGCACTGGTGAAATATGATTAGAGCTTAAACAAATCAATTGAATGAAGCCAAATTTTAAAATTGAAGGCTGAGCTATTTTTTCTTTGGAAAAGCTAAAAATAGCTCATTAATTTGAATACTTAAATTTCGCTAAAAGTCATAAAAAAATTGAATCGGGTTCTAAACATATTTTGTTCAGTGTATATCTAAGCCGTCATCATTTTTTTTGTACAAATATAAATGAGAGCCGACTTATTTATATCTTTTGATTTTTTATCGAATGATGATGGTCTTTCATGGAATATGTAGAACACAACACCTCCACGGTCAATCCAAATTCTAAAACACGTGTTTTATTTGCGAGTCTGGTAGGTACAACAATTGAATTTTTCGACTTTTATATTTATGCCACGGCTGCTGTACTGGTTTTCCCGCATTTATTTTTCCCTGAAAGTAGTGGTAGTGCCGCATTACTGCAATCTTTAGCCACTTTTTCAATTGCATTTATCGCACGTCCAATTGGCGCTATTATTTTTGGACATCTTGGTGATCGAATTGGCCGTAAAGCCACACTCGTTTCTGCATTGCTATTAATGGGGATTTCTACAGTTTGCATCGGACTATTACCGACCCATGCACAAATTGGTGTGGCTGCACCCATCTTGTTAGCATTGTGTCGTTTAGGGCAAGGGCTTGGTTTGAGTGGCGAGTGGAGTGGTGCGGTATTATTCGCCACAGAAAATGCACCAAAGGGTAAACGTGCATGGTATGGCATGTTCCCACAGCTCGGTTCTCCAATTGGTTTTATTCTTGCGGCAAGCTCATTTTTATTATTAGGTGCATTTTTATCAGATGAAGCCTTTATGCAATGGGGCTGGCGAATTCCGTTTATTGCAAGTGCATTGCTAGTATTCGTTGGCTTATATATTCGATTAAAACTACACGAATCTCCAGCTTTTCAAAATGTTTTAAACAAGCAATCAGCAGTTAAAGTACCTTTGAAGGATGTGCTCACCAAACATATTGGAAAAGTGGTATTGGGTATGTTGGCGACAGTATGTACCTTGGTTGTATTTTATTTGATGACGATATTTGCATTGAATTGGGGGACAACCGCATTAGGGTATAGTCGAGATACTTTTTTAAAAATCCAACTGATTGCAACAGTGTGTTTTGGTCTGTGTATTCCTATCTCTGCATTATCCGCTGAGAAGTTTGGTAGAAAAATAACATCCATTGCCATTTGTATTCTGACCATGATCTTTGGATTGTTCTTCTCAACATTTTTTGTTGCTGATAACGTATTATCAGTATTGGTGTTCCTGTGCCTTGGTTTAAGTATTATGGGCTTAACTTATGGACCACTTGGGACCATTTTGTCTGAAATTTTCCCTGTTTCAGTTCGATATACAGGAACAGCCTTGTCTTATAATTTTGGTAGTATTTTAGGCGCATCATTTGCCCCTTTGATTGCAACTCAATTGGCTCAAAATTATGGTTTGCATGCTGTGGGATATTATTTATCTATCGCGGCAGGTGTTTCTCTATGTGCTTTCATGTGTATTCGTGAAACAAAAAATGAAAACATTATGAGCTGATTGTTTTATTGCACATGATGCTCAATTTCGGGCTTATTCAATCGTATATTTTAAAATGAATAAGCCCACAACTCAGATACACCTTATCCCAACTCGTTTTCTCATCATTAAATGTTCATCATTGTATCGATATACAGATGCATTCGATTTCTATTTAATACGTGTCCAACACTTGATCTTTCAATATGGATATTTGATGAGGCGATCTCATCCATTGCATGTTAAAAAAACACCAACATGAGATTTACTCATCTCATCCTGAATTTATATCGTTTTACTCATTTTATGATTCACGTTTAAATAAAGCCATTCAGAAATTTAGATTTTGTAAAATTTTTTAGGTGGCAATCTCCATGAGTCAGAAATTTGCATGTTCAATCAAACGCATTCGTTTCGATGAAAACTATGAACCAGCAAACAATACACGTTTAACCACGAATTTTGCTAACTTGGCCCGTGGTGAAAGCCGCCAAGAAAATCTGCGCCGTACATTGGCGATGATCAATAACCGTTTCAATAGCCTTGCAACTGTAGATAATCCTAAAGGCGATCGCTATTCACTTGAAATTGATATTATTTCAGCGGCGATTGATATTGAAGGTAATGGTCAAACTTTCCCATTCATTGAAACTTTAAAAAGCACCGTGATCGACCATAAAACCGGTGAACGTCTTGAGGGTATGATTGGTAACAGCTTTTCTTCTTTTGTGCGTGATTATGACTTCAGCGTGGTACTGCCAGCACATGGTTGTAAGTTCAATGAGCAACCTGAAGGCTTTGGTGATCTACACGGTAAATTGTACTTACACTTGGTGAATTCAGACGTATTTAAAGCAGAATTTAAGCAAAACCCAGTGATTTGTTTAAGTATCTCAACCACGAAAACCTATTACCAAACAGCCAATGTGCATCCAGTACTCGGGGTTGAATATACCAATGACGATTACTCACGTACCGATGCCTATTTTGCCAAAATGGGTTTAAGTGTTCGTTACTTTAAGCCTCAAGGTGCCAATGCACCGCTCGCATTCTACTGCGCAGGTGATTTATTACGTGATTACACTGATTTTGAATTGATCAGTGCGATTGCGACCATGGAAAGTTTCCAAAAAATCTATCGTCCTGAAATTTACAACACCAATTCACCTGCAGGTGTGGAATATCAACCAAGTCTCAGCTATGGCGATTATTCTTTGACTCGTGTTGTCTATGACCGTGTAGAACGTGGCGAATTGGCAGTGAAACAAGGGAAATGGACCGAAGAAAACTTTATTAAGCCTTATAAAGACATTCTTGATGAATGGGCAGCCAATTTTAAAGTTGAAACAGCACAACAAGATACTGCTGCTTAAGCTGACACAATTTAACGATATACAAATTTAGAGAAAGAAGACTATGGCTATTTTACTCCCAACATCAACAGCAGGCAGCTTACCGAAACCCACTTGGCTGGCAGAACCGGAAAAATTATGGTCTGCTTGGAAACTTGAAGGTGAAGAATTATTGGAAGCAAAACGTGATGCTTTAAAATTATCACTTCATGAGCAAGTGACTGCGGGTATTGATATTGTCAGTGATGGCGAGCAGACCCGTCAGCACTTCGTAACCACGTTCATTGAACATCTTGAAGGTGTGGATTTCGAAAAGCGTGAAACCATGCGTATTCGTAACCGTTATGAAGCAAGCGTACCTTCAGTGGTCGGTGAAGTATCACGTAAAAAAGCTGTATTTGTAGACGATGCTAAATTCTTACGTAGCCAAACCAATCAACCGATTAAATGGGCGTTGCCTGGTCCGATGACCATGATTGATACACTTTTTGACGGTCACTACAAGAGCCGTGAAAAATTGGCTTGGGAATTTGCCAAAATTCTGAATCAAGAAGCTTTAGAGCTCGAAGCGGCAGGTGTCGACATTATTCAGTTTGATGAGCCTGCATTTAATGTGTTCTTTGATGAAGTAAATGATTGGGGTATTGCGACATTAGAGCGTGCGCTTGAAGGACTCAAATGTGAAACAGCTGTCCATATTTGCTATGGCTACGGCATCAAGGCAAATACGGATTGGAAACAAACATTGGGTAATGAATGGCGTCAGTATGAAGAGTCCTTCCCTAAATTACAAAAGTCAAAGCTAGATATCATTTCGTTAGAGTGCCAAAACTCACGTGTACCGATGGATTTAATTGAACTGATTCGTGGCAAAAAAGTCATGGTTGGTGCAATTGATGTAGCAACCAATCAAGTTGAAACTGCAGAAGAAGTCGCAAATACCTTACGTAAAGCATTGCAATTTGTTGATGCAGACAAGCTGTATCCTTCAACCAACTGTGGTATGACACCTTTATCTCGTAATGTTGCACGTGGCAAGCTTGAGGCGTTAAGTGCAGGTGCTGCCATTGTTCGTAAAGAATTAGAGGCTTAAATCAAACGTAGTTTGATGCTGAGCAGGGTAAATGGTGACTGAATCATTTGTCCTGTTCTAAGCAAAAGCACGTGATTATACATTTGAGATGAAAGAGATGATTGAAGCAACAGACTTTAGAAATGCAATGTCTTTACTCACCACAGCAGTGAATGTTATTACGACTTCGGGTGAAACAGGTATGCATGGATTTACTGCATCTGCCGTATGTAGCGTGACGGATACACCGCCAATGTTATTAGTCTGTATGAATCAATCCTCCCGTTCACATGCCCATTTTGTTGAAAATAAAGTCTTGGCTGTAAACGTACTAAGTACTCAGCATGAACAGCTTTCAAATGCTTTTGCTTCAAGTAAATTCAGTTCTGAAGAGCGTTTTCAACTGGGTGAGTGGGGCAATTTAGAGACAGGCTCGCCGATTTTGGAAGATGCTTTGGTCAGTTTTGACTGTCAGATTGAGAATATTCAGCAAGTGGGTACACACAGTATTTTCTTGTGTCGTGTGCTTCAAGTTCAACAAAGCGATCAAGAAGAAAGCCTGGTGTATTTTAACCGTGCTTATCATCAAGTGGGGCAGTTGGAACATGCTTAACTCAACGCCTTAATTCCTTCATTTTTTAAAGTTAGTCTATTGTGGAACTTATAACCTTTTTAGTCATCGGTGCTTTTGCTGGTTTTGCAGCAGGGTTGTTTGGTGTCGGTGGTGGTACGATTATTGTGCCACTGCTTTTTATTGTCTTTACCCAAATGGGTTATGACCCCGATGTTATTATGCACCTCGCATTAGGCACATCTTTAGCGACCATCGTTGTCACTTCAATTAGTTCATTGATGGCACATCATAAAAATGGGGCTGTGATTTGGTCTATTTTTAAAAATCTAGCACCATCTATGGCGCTTGGTTGTTTTTTTGGGGCGGGTATTGCAGGTTTGATATCAGGATTACATCTACAAATCATTGTCGGCTTATTCCTGATTTGGGTTGCATATACCATGTTTACAGGTGCCAAAAAGGTAATTGACCCAACAAAAATGTTGCCATCATCAGGTCAACAAATTGCTGCTGGTAGTGTCATTGGAGTTGCATCAGCGATCTTTGGAATTGGTGGTGGAAGTCTGACGGTTCCATATCTCAATAGCTATGGGGTGGTCATGCAGAAAGCAGTTGGTACATCTGCTGCCTGTGGACTACCCATTGCTGTTGCTGGTGCATTAGGATTCATACTTTTTGGCATGAATGCTGAAATCAATGTGCCGAATACCATTGGTTATGTTCATATTTATGCCTTCATTGGAATCAGTATCATGAGTTTCATCACTGCAAAATTTGGTGCTAAGGCTGCACATGCTTTATCGCCAGCGATGCTCAAGAAATGCTTTGCGATTTTACTGGTCATTGTAGGATGCTTCTTCCTTGTGAAAGGATTCATTTGATATCACGCACTGATTATTCATAATGTTAAATAGCCTGCTTTATGTGGGCTTTTTAATCTAGATTTTAATATATCCTGACAAGGATAATTCTTTGAGCTTCTCCCAAGATGATTGAATTAAAACACTTAAAAATGCTTTCAGCTTTAAGAGAACATGGTTCTTTAGTCGCAGCAGCGAACGATCTTTGCATTACACCTTCAGCGGTATCTCATCAGCTACGTGAGCTTGATCAGTGGATGGGTGTTGAAGTTGTCAACCGCAAGACCCGGCCTATTACTTTTTCTAATGTTGGTCAACGTCTACTAAAACTAGCAGATGAGATTTTGCCACAAGTACAAATCGCACAAAGCGACATTACCCGTATTATTCATGGGCAAACTGGTCGGATTACTTTTTCTTCTGAATGCCATAGTTGTTTCGATTGGCTCATGCCCTTACTCAATCAATACCGTATTCAATATCCCGATGTCGATTTGGATTTTGCATCAGGATTTGAAGAAAATCCACATGAGTTATTGCAAAATGGCGAATTTGATTTATTGATTACTGCAGATCCGATTGCTTTGAAAGGTGTTGAATACTTTCCAGTGTTTGAGTATGAGTCTCGACTTGTCTTATCGACAACACATCCATTGGTGCGTGCAGAACACATTACTGTTCAAGAGTTAGCTGAAGAAACGCTTATTACATATCCAGTGGATAAACATCGTTTAGATATCATGTCGAAGCTATTTATTCCTGCAAATATTCAGCCGAAAAATATTCGAACTACAGATTTAACCCAAATGTTGATTCAACTTGTTGCTAGCGGTCGTGGTATTGCCGCATTGCCTGATTGGGTGGTGAATGAATATGAGCAAAAAGGTTGGGTCACTTCACGACGTCTTAATTGTGTTGCACCTGAAGGTTTACGTCGTACCTTATATGCTGGTTTTAGAACGGATGAAAAAGACAAAGATTACTTTGATGGTTTCTTAAAGCAGCTTGAGCGATTCTCAAAGAAAAGAATCTCTTACTACAGTTAGTTCTCTGAGTCTTTATCATTGCATTATCCTAGGGGGATTTAGACAATAATAGTTTTATGATTCAATGCACTAAATCAAATTTGGGTTCACATTGGGTAAAAAATAATTGCCACATTTTTTGCCACACTTTTTTTAAATCCTATCAAAAACTATCAAATGAAATTATATAAATTATTGAAAATACAAACAATTATATTTGATAGATTTTGATAAAGTTAAGCTTTAGCGGGTTCAACTCCCTGGTCCGCCACCATTTTTTTAAAGCTCACTATCCGGTGAGCTTTTTGTTTTTCTGAGATATAAAGATAATTTTAAAAACAAGGGGATAAAAAAAGTTGATTGATTTAATATTATTAGATAGCGCTTTAATAGATATTGTCGCTGAATAATCATCCTATTTTTTTATTTCTCTCTCAAATTCCACATTTACGATTCCCAAAAAAAATAATTTGCTAAAGTTTCTTTCAGCACTCAGTAATGTTGTTTTGTAGCCATGCTTAGAAAAGCGATGAGGTCTGTAGCCACATACAAAGAATGATTCAACGGCTTGTAGCTACAGCATTATCTGTAAAGAGATCCTTGTAGCTACAACCTAAACGAACACATTACTGACACCACAATAAAAATAATAACAGGTGAAAGAATGAAACAAGGCAATCGAAATATTGTCAAAAGACTAAGATTTCTAGATCTACAGGCGGAGCAGCTTGAACAGTTGCTCGAGTGGAAAGGAATAAGCTTTACCGACCTAGTCCATGCACTCATTGCACATGAATATGCAACCAGTCAGCCCTATGTCCCGCGAGAGATCGAATCTCAAAACAGCATCGTACGTGTGAAGAATGTAGCCACAAAAGTCAGTCGTGTAGCCACATCCTATTGCAAGCTTGATCCTGAGTTTCTTAGAGAGTTAGGGCGGATTGGAAATAACATCAATCAGATTGCCAAATCTCTGAATATCCTTTGTCTCAGCCAACAAAAACAGAAGATGGATTTTTCATATATTCAATGCTTGGCTGTCTTGGAAAATATTCAACAGCAACTCCATCAGCATTTAGATCCTTTACCCATCATCACACGTTCTGAATATCAGATTGAACGTCGTAAAGAACAGGCTTTACGTTATGTGACCACACAAAGGGAAGAGGCATGATTATCAAGTTTCTCCCTCATGGTAAAGGCGATCCATTTCGTGCCGCTGCTTATGTGATGGATGATAAGGATCATCTTAATCTGCCACGTACAGGCGTAGAAGTACTTCGTGGTGACCCAATGACCTTTGCTTCGATTGCACAAAGCTCACCGCATAAATATCGCTATACCTCAGTGGTGATTGCATGGGCCGCAGAAGATGAAGTGGGTCTTGATGAAATTAACGAAGTTCTTGATGCATTTGAACAGCATGCCTTTGCTGGTTTAAAGCCACATCAGTATCACATGACGGCTGTGATGCACGAAGAAGAAAATCGATCGAGGCATATTCATGTCCTGATTCCACGCCTTGAACTGAGTACTGAAAAATCTCTCAATATCGCACCACCTGGACACAGGCATTATTTCGATCCACTCCGTGATTACTTCAATCATAAATACGATTGGGCAAGACCTGACGATCCTGCTCGAGCAAGAAGCTTACAACTCCAAGATCATGCATTGAAGCAAAATGCGACTGCACTTAGAGCCAATTTGATTGAACAGCCTAAGGCAACACGCATTGAGTTGATTAATCAATTTATCGAGCACCGAATGTTGCAAGGCGTGGTCTATGACCGTCCTACCGTTCTACAAGCACTCTCTGAAATCGGTACGATCACACGGGTCGGACAAAACTATATTTCACTTCGTACCGAAGCAGGTACAGACAGATTAAAGGCTGCATATTATGACGAACAGTTTTACCTCTCAGATTACCTTGAAGATCAAAGAAGAAGAGACACTCTTGGATCTCCATCAATTAAGGATTCAACAAAGCTTGCAGAACGGACTCGAGCATTGCGAGAAGCTGAGCAACGCATTCAAGACGTACGAACAAAACGCCAGCAGTACAATGAACGAACATATCGAGACCCTGAACCACTATCAGCAGCAATTGGTCATGATCAACGAAGCACATACGCAGTTGAGTCAGCAGTTGAAGAAGTTACAACGCTACAAGATCCATCTCGAGGAGGAGAACGAACAGCGGAACAATCAGATGGGGGAAATACTCTTACAGATGAAAAGCCACCAACAAACCCATTTGGAGATATTGCAGACGTTAGAAAAAGTCCAGAAAACGCTTTTCAATTCTTCGATCTCAAGCGAATCACGATTCAAAGAGATCAGCCAACAACTCAAGATGAAGCCCGATCTCAATACCATAGAGGAGATTCAGCAGGGCATCGCCAAAACACCTACCTTCATTTTAGTGCTATTGCTGATACTGACTTTCAGCAACAGTCTCATTTTAATTTACAACAGCATAAGAGGTATCTAAATGCCCGAATTCCATACCGAGTTACAACACCTGACTCAGCAACAACTTCAGTTGTTACAACAAGAAAATCAAGCTTTGAAAAGTTATTTGCAAACGATGATGGACGAGATCAAAGAAGCCAACAATACCATCGCATTGCAGCAAGCTTATCAAGACAAATTGCAACAATTGATCGAACAATTGAACAGCGAGCTACAGCACAAGGATCAGCATATCCAACAGTATCAGAATTATTTATCCAGCAACATCGACGTGCCAGATCAAACAAACTTATCCAATATCTTGGTGCCGTTATTGAAAGAGTCACTGAATACTTATCTCCAATCAGAACAGTTTCAAATGCAGTGGCAGAGGTATATCGAGGCAAGGCTCAGCAGTTATTCGAGCAGTTTAGAGATGCTACATACGATCAACTGGTCAAGTTTGCAATATCCCGAGAAAAGCATCGAAAAAGAGTTAGACAATGTGCTGAGCGAAGTCATGAATATGAGCAACGATTTAAGCAAGCTCATCAATTTATATCAACAGCGCTAGATTGGTCGATACAACGTATTTTTCCGAAGTACCGCTTGAGTCATTTCATCGATAACATCGTGCAACAACATCCTGACCAAGACTTCACCATGATGAGGGTCTATGCAGAAAGGGTGGATGATCAAATCACAGATCATATCCGTTTCTTGATCGATGAAAATAAAAAGGGGAATCGCTATCCAACAGAGGAAAAACTAAAATTTGCTCGAGAGTTTAGGTTGTGTTCGGAAAAACTCATTCAAAATATTCATCTATTTAGAAAAGATGATCCAAATATCTTGGGATTTTTAAACACCATGGATCATTATATGCAGATGATTGATCTTAACCATCCTCGACTACACCTGAAAGAAGAAAATTCACCTTTGATCAATGCGAATGATGCTTCAAGGCTTGATATGAAAGATTGTATGAATGAACTTAGATCTTATCTAGAACCTTATAACCACAAGAAGTCTGATGAGCAAACTGAGCGTAAACAAGACATGCAAATCGTACCTAAAACACCAGAACCGAAGAGAAAGAACTTACGGGATTTAGAGTTCTAAAAGAGGGGATGTTTTGACACTCGGTCAAAACATTCCTAGTTCTAATACATCAATTTAAATTAATTTTTAAAAGTCGTCCGTTTAGGGCGTAGCTTAGTACGTTTTGCCCACATTTCAGGATATTGTGTGGCTACATTTGTATGGCCAATTGTGTTGGAAGAACGGCTATCATTCTGTGGAATACGATCTTCTAAGCGTTCAATGAGAACATAAAGATCTGTAAGGCGTTGCAGATCCTCAGTTGGGATTTTCTTGGCAACGTTTTGAATCAACTGCGTGACGATGCGCTTTGCTGAAATTTGATTTTGCATAATGATGCACTCCTAGATTGGGATATACACCACCACAACTCATTTCCACAGAGCTGAGGTGGCAACAGACAGGGGTGGAAATACTGAATCTAGGATCAGCCAACACGAAGTTGCCCTGTCATGCTGCCATAAAGACTGCATAAAACAGTAAGCAAAAAAATAGCCGCAAGTGCGACATTTCATGCACCTAGATCGTATCAGGTTTCCACGCCTGAACACAGATTTTGCTGTGTAATAAATACGCTATCAGTGGTTAAAAAATGAGTCAATAAGCTTTTACATCAGATTAGGTAAGGGGTGCCAATATAAAAGTTTTCCTCTATTTTTAATATTTAATTAATTCAATGTCTTACAACCTGTAATTATCTTATCTTCGCTGTTAAACAAGATTAATAAGCCGATAAACGGTATAATTCATGTCCTAAAATTCAGGCTGAATGTAACAAAATTTGTGTAGTAAGAATTGTAGTAAGAAAAAATCGTAAATAAATATATATAATATAAAACATATAGATAGTGGTTTAATTTGACGGACACCGCTTCCGCCAGATACGAAAAACCCCGATCATTGATCGGGGTTTTTTATTGCCTAAGTTTTATTGAGTGGGAAATTGTCTGATTTTTTAGATAAAGCAGATAGATAACAAGCTAATTGATCTAATTTCCTAAATATTTTCTTATTAAAAAAATAAATGAATAAAAACGAATGCATATAGCTTTAATTTCTAAAATTTAATTCCAGGCAATTAGCTTAAGCCTAAATTCAAAAAGTATGATCCAAATTTTTATCTGACAAGAGGATATAAAAATTTAAAGCTTATTTCATTGCCGTTATCAGTTTATTAAATAGAACATTTTTCATTATTAATTCGCTGAATGACTGAAACAGCTGAAAGTCGACTAGGATAGTAGGATAATTTTTTGTTCTTTTCGGCTTTCATTTATGTCGAATTTTAAAGTGCGAGTTAAAAATGGCAACTGAACCTCTGAACCCTAAACGTCCACTTTATATTCCCTACGCAGGTACTGCATTACTTGAACTCCCATTGCTGAATAAAGGCTCAGCTTTCTCTGTAGAAGAACGTATTCATTTTAATTTACATGGACTTTTGCCCCAAGTAATCGAATCGATTGAGGAACAAAGTCAGCGTTCGTATCAGCAATACTGCTCATTCAATGATGCAATCAATAAGCATATTTACCTACGTAACATCCAGGACACCAACGAGACGCTTTTCTATCATTTGATTGAAAATCACTTAAGCGAAATGATGCCGATCATCTATACGCCAACGGTAGGAGAAGCATGTCAGCATTTTTCCGAGATTTATCGCCGTCATCGCGGGGTTTTTATTTCCTATCCGGATCGGGATCATATTGAGCACATCCTGCATAACGTGAATCGAAGAAATGTCAAAGTGATCGTGATTACGGATGGTGAGCGTATCCTCGGTTTAGGCGATCAGGGCATTGGTGGAATGGGCATTCCGATTGGAAAGCTGGCTTTATATACGGCCTGCGGAGGCATTAGTCCGGCCTATACCTTGCCAATTACTTTGGATGTAGGCACGAACAACGAGCAGCTGTTGAATGATCCGATTTATATGGGATGGCGTCAGCCTCGTATCACTGGTGATGAGTATTATGAATTTGTCGAAATGGTGATACAGGCGATTCAGCAAAGATGGCCAGATGCACTAATTCAATTTGAAGATTTTGCCCAGCACAATGCCATGCCTTTACTGGAAAAATATCGAGATCGAGTATGTTGCTTCAATGACGACATTCAGGGTACGGCAGCTGTGGCAGTAGGAAGTCTGATTGCAGCTTCCTATGCGTCAAACAAACAATTAAAAGATCAGACCATTGCCTTTCTGGGAGCAGGTTCAGCCGGTTGTGGGATCGCTGAACAGATTGTGGCAAAAATGGTGGCAGAAGGCCTGACTGATGCTGAAGCGCGTAAGCGGGTCTTTATGGTGGACCGCTTTGGTCTTATTACCCAGAATCAGCCGAATCTATTAAATTTCCAGAGAAAACTGGCTCAAGAACCAGAAAATATTGCTGAATGGGGAAATGCCGAAGAGATTATTTCTCTATTGGATGTCATCAAGTATGCAAAACCAACAGTACTGATTGGGGTATCTGGACAGCCGGGATTATTTAGTAAAGAAGTGATCACGACAATGGCTGAAAATTGTGAACATCCGATCATCTTTCCTTTATCGAATCCTACTTCTCGTGTAGAAGCTGTTCCAGCCGATATTATTCAATGGACCAATGGGAAAGCTCTGATTGCTACAGGTAGCCCATTTGCACCCGTTAATTATCAGGAACAGATTTATACTATTTCTCAATGTAATAACTCTTATATTTTCCCTGGAATTGGACTAGGCGTAATTGCTTCAGGCGCTACACGAGTCACGGATAATATGCTGATGGCATCAAGTAATGCCTTAGCAGAATGCTCTCCAAAACTTCAAGACCCAACCGCCAATTTGTTGCCAGATCTGGATCAGATTCAGCATATTTCCAAGATTATTGCCTTAAGGGTTGCGCAAGCTGCGGTTGAGGATGGCGTCGCTCCAAAAGTTGGTTCTGATGTGCTGCAGAAAGCCATAGATGCGAATTTCTGGATACCAGAATATCGCGAATATAAGCGTGTGACCTTTTAATATTATTAGGGAAAGGGCAGCCTAGGATTAAGTAAAGCAGAGCGATGACATTGTTATTTCTCTGCTTTTTTTGTTTGGAGAAAGCGAAGGTAATCTAAAATGTAGAAGTTTAACTCACTCAAGCAATATGGGTTAATTTTATTAAGTTGTTGAAATTAAACAAAATTTAATGAAAATTCTGTAAATAATATTTATAAAGTAATTAAATATATATATAAGAAAACTTGATTATTTTAAATCTTCCTGTATACTGGCTTTAACTAGAAAAAAGTCTTGTTGCAAAAAATCTTCCTTAAGTATCGTCGTTTTATTCATAATCCTTCGTTTTATCCAGATTTTAAGTTCCATTCTTTATTATTTTCAAAGTTACAACTGGTCATTCAGATGACTAAAAATTATTAAAAATTAATAGGTTTTATTATGTCAAACTCAAATATTGTTAAAGGTACTGTAAAGTGGTTCAACGAAACTAAAGGTTTCGGTTTTATTCAACAAGAATCTGGTCCAGATGTTTTTGCTCATTTCAGTGAAATTGCCAGTTCAGGTTTTAAAACCTTAATGGAAGGCCAGCAAGTTGAATTCAGCGTAGTTCAAGGTCAAAAAGGCCCAAATGCTGTAAATATTACTGCGCTATAAGTCTTTAGAATAAAAAAGCACGCCTCAGTGCTTTTTTATTGTTTTAAATAAAAGTTAAAAAGCTTTTTCTAGATTGGAAGAAGTATAAAAATAGGATACAAGTTGTTAAAAATTAATGAATTAATTGCAAAATCTAAAAATGGTACAGAAATTATTGTTTCTTTGATTCCCTTGAATAAAATGCAAAATACACGTCAAGGTTTTAAGGAAATTGAAGTAGGTAAAAGAGTGCTGCTTCAATCAGGAATCGAAGTTGACCTGAATCTAGACGGTCGTACATTTTATACATCTTTAAATCAATTATTTAAATTAAATCATAAAGTTATTTAATATTTAAATTATATATTGGCTAAACATTTTCTAGCCGATCTCTCTTATAATCATTATTAAAGGTTTATTTATGCTTAAGCAAAAGATCAGTGTGAAAGATCAATTCGGTGTTCAATACGTGATTCAGGCTACTGTTGATCCTGATTTTGTTCGTACACAATCGGATTCTAACGTCAAACATATTACAGTTGAAGGTGAAAATATTCGCCCAAGTTTTGAAATGTTTTTTCAAAGCACCATCAGCGGCAAAATTTTCAAAATTATTTAGTGGTCATATGACATGACCAAAAGTGCATATAAAAAATCCTGGTATCTTGCCAGGATTTTGTCTTTGAAATTATTCACTTCTTAATTAAACCTATTCATCGTCTTATAAATAAACCCTGAATTAATAAGCATATTTTAGTTCACACTTAAATCGACTTAGCCATCATTTCAGTGATATATATTTTATATCTTCTACTACTTATGCTTTTAGGCATAAAACTATTATCAACCTATAAAAAATCTAATACACATCAAATCAGAAAGCCAATCAGAGTTAAAACCAGTCAAGGTTATTATAAGTTTCGTCGGTATGAACTTAAGTCATATAAATGACTGAGGATATACAGCGGGTTTAAGGTGGTGAGCAAGGGTAGTTCAGTTTTAGTTTTGCTAGGACATTCAGAAGCTAAGTATTTAATCTTTTATTTTTGAATATTTAATACTCAATAGATGATCATAAAGTCAGGAGTTTACTCTATGAATAAATGTATAAAATTACTCGCCAAAAAAAAATTAAGTATTACTTTTCTAGAGAGTGCATCAGCAGGTTACCTGGCTTACCGATTTTCCCAAAATAAATATTCTGGTGATATTCTATATGGCGGACTGGTCTGTTATGACATGGGTGTTAAAGAAAATATTTTAAAAATCAAACCTGAATTTATTAAAAAATATACGCCGGAATCTATGGAAGTCACGCAGGAAATGGTCAGAAAAGCCAAGAAAATGTTTTATTCTGATATTTATATTGCCTGTACAGGACTATTAAAAAGAGGCGGGACAGAAACCAAAGAAAAGCCAGTAGGAACTTTTTTCTATGTGATTTCTTATAAGGATGAGCTTTATAGTTTCCGCTTTCTTTGCAGAGGAAAACCGAGAGAGAAATTAAAAAAACTGGCGAGAAATATCAATCTGAGCTTAATTGAAATCCTTGAGGGCAGTCGGGACAAGAAAAATAAGTAAATCGCTATTTATTTAGCTCTTGATGGTCGCTCATACACTGATCATGAAAAATGATTTGCTATAAAAAATCCCAGCTGAAGCTGGGATTTTTTTGTATTTAATTGATCAATTAATAAGGATAGTGAGGGACAGGGCCATGTGTTGGAAGGGTTAACCATTGCCCTGTTGCCAAGCGATTTGAGCCGCCATCCGGTTGCGCATAGAAATACAAAGGTGGAGTAGGCAGATTAAGCATAGCGACTGAAGCATGTGCGGTTGCAGTTACAGGTAAGCCATAAAGTGCATAGAAATCTTTAAGGTCATAGCCCATGATTTTTGAACTGAGCACATAAATCAGGTCAGGGCGGCTCATGTTTTTCGCATTAAAGGCGCCTAGTCCCAGTTTATTCTTATCTGCTTGAGATGCTTTACTTAAATCCATCTGATTATATAAACGTTGCGCCGTATTCAGTAGCCGTATGAACTCAAATACACCCTGAAGATCAGGTCGCGATTTACCTTGATGTAAACGGGTATAGTTCATGGCCATCTGGATATGGAAGGCCTGCATCGATACATGATAGCCATCTTGCCATAAGCGTTTTTCCATGGCGGCACGTTGTACCTCACCTGATAGACCAAGACTCCGTGTATCCTTGATATTGGCATATAAGGTTGGGTGGCGGAAGTTGCTGCCATTACTGTCCTGAGCATATAGATGATATTTACGCATCATGCTTAGGCCTGCCAGAATGTTGTTATTACATTCCACTACGCAACCAATAGTTATTCCGGTTTCAGTAGAAGGGAATACCATGGTTAAGACATCCTGAACAGTATTATGTCCCAGTTCATGTACCCAGCCCCAACCGGTATCAATGCCAGTTGACCCATCTGATGGATTTCCTGAGCACAGGAAGCCACAGGTCGCAATCCAGCCCACAAAATGCTGAACATTCGGGGCACGATGAACTGTGCCGGTACAATCCCAGCCTAATTCATTACAACGCTGTGCCGTACTGCTATCCAGCGGCATGTTGTTATAACCGTTGGCAATGTGGTTACTGTCAAAGATTACGCCCTTAACCTGATCCACATAGGTACGTGCTGATCGATCACCAATGGCTTTTAAAGCATAATCATTGGTCTGCTGAATTTCACCACCAACAAATTTAAAAGTGTTCCAGCCGAAGTTTCTACTTTGCAGAATGCTGGTGGCCTCGCTAATATCCGCTTCAGTGATCGTTTGAGTAAAATCATAATGCGCATATTTTGCTGCGCCTTTGATTTTTAAGGTCACCACAGAGCCTGCTTTGGCATTGCTGTAATTCAACATCAATGGTCCACCGAACGGACTGATAAAGTCATTGCTTTGAGTGGTGTCTAATTTCACGGTGAAACTATTGGGGCGGCGAGGACGTTTATAGCCGCTATCATCAAAGGGATTGCCCCAGGCACGTAAATAGCTGGTCTGGACTGAAAGCTGTGCACCTTGAGCATCAACAATCTCAATACTGACAGGTTTGCCCGGAATGCTGGCACGACCAATTGCGGTAATTCCGCTGCCTTGCGGAATGGTCACGGTAATGGTTTCGGCTTGCGCACTGACAGCCATGTTTTGTGCAGAGGCTGGCATATAGTCGCCGGCACCATTTGGATTTACCAATGTGGTTTTGCGTTTATAGTCCGTCCAGGAGTCGCTGGCATAAGTACGCATAAAAGTCAGAGCATCACTATTTTTCGACAGTCCGCTGTAGTTCACGCCTGGACGCCAGAGATCTGCCAATAACACCAAAGCTTTTAGAATCTGATTATTATTTTTTGTGCTGAATGCAGTGATTCCCTGTGCATTTAAATTTTGTAGATTGGTAGAAGCTTTATTGATGGTTTGAATCAACGGATTATTGGCATTTAAATCACCTAGACGTGCCGCACTTGGTGACTTGAAATGTTCCAGCATTTGGATCGTACTATCAATGTCATTCACTTTATTCCATTGATCTGTGATGGAACGTCCTGAAGACATGAGTAAAGTATCTTGGCCACGCCAGTAATTATTATTGGTTTCAATCTTTAATGCCGAAAAGATTTTTTCCATCGGTGTAGTGACGTTATAACCCATTGCCTGGAAATATATTGGCTTACCTGCCTCCAGATATTCCTGAATCAAGCTGGATTCAAAATTATTGGCGCCAATATTACTGCCTAAAATCATCAGATCAGCATCTTTCCAGCAGGTATTGGTTTGATCCAGTACATTACATTGTAGAAAAGTAACTTTAACCCCTAAGTGCTGGACAAAATAATTCTCTATCATGCTCAGGTTGGTTTGTGCCAGGCCATTCACGGTAAGTTTAAGTTCTTGTTTAGGCTGTGCTTGTGTTTTCCCCGTCAATAGCCAGCGAAAACCATTGTTGAGCACGGGTGCAAAATCTACCACGTCAGGACTATTCGCTGAGATCCCCCCAAGCATATTCTGGCCAAAAGCCAGCGCACGGCCTTTACCGATTTGTGATGCGACTCCCAGACCACAGCCTTTATTCGCCTGCTGACTTAAATTCCAGCCGCAGGCTTGATCTGAAACTGCGATTGGCAAAGCTGCACTTAAATCATAAGGATAAAGATTAATTGAAGCAGTTGGCGTAAATTGCAGTTGAGGTTGCAAAACTTTGCCATTTGAACTGGTATAAAGTGAGGTAATTAAACCCTTTTGCCATGTTTGTTGTTGCTTGGCGAGCTGTAAGGCCCAGTCTAGTAGTGCAGTTGAATCCTGCTCAGTTAAAGGTATCGCGTCACCTGTACTCAATGCCTGATCAATCCGATTGGTTGCAGGTGGGAGAGGTGTTACAGGTGAACTATTATCTGGTACTTCTCCAGGCGCTGAGGTTGATTCTTCACTACCACCTCCACCACAGGCAATCAGACTCATCGATAACGATAAGGTCAGTAAGGCTGTTTTCAACCTCAAATAATTTCTTTCCACAATTTTCCCCAAGGTATAACCAAAAAGACGACATTATTTTTAAAGTTGTCGTAAATATCAGATGAGAATTATAGAAGTAAGTGGTAATAAAATAGAACTAATATTTAATTTAAGTATATGTTTTTTAATGATAAATAGTTATTAAGAATAATATTTAATGTGGTGCGGGTTGAGTTAATTTTTATTTGTTTTAATTAGGCCGCAGTTTAAAAATTGCCTCAATCCCAGCTGAAAATTCATGTTCTATCAGTTTTGACTTCGAACTTGAGTAGGGCCAGCGCAATTCTTTCTACATGTTGATAAGCAGGTTGCTCTAATTCTTCACCAAAAATATCCGGATCAATTTCCTCATAAGACCAGTCAATATTTTGATGCTGTTTCATCAAAGCTTCCAGATGCTGCAAGAAGCGATTGCCATCCTGACAAATAGTGACGCCAGTATATAAAAATAGACGTCCATCTGGACTGAGTCGCTGTAAACCCTGTTTAATAATCTTAAAAGACAATTCATTACCATCCAGTTTATTGCCACCATGACGGTATTGCCGTTGATCTGGATCAATTAAATAAGGAGGATTGGCAAAAATCAGATCGAACTGGCCTTCAAGATCAGAAAATAAATTACTTTGTACAGGATGAATCGTATCAAAACCTGAAAAGTCGATATTAATCTGGCTATAGAGAAGGGCTTTCGGATTCAGATCTGCGACAAAGATTTCCTCATGATCTGGAAAATGTTTAGCCATATGAATTGCAGCAGCAGAAGTGCCACAGCATATTTCAGCCGCCCGTTTAAAAGAATTGGCCTGGCAAGATAAATACTGCTTTAAATGATAGGCAAAGCGGTAAGTATCAGGACCAAAAAAAACAGCGTCCTGTTGGGTGGTGGGAAAGGCTGAGTGAATAAATAATTCGTCTTCGAGTGAAGCGACTCTGATCAGACTTTTATATGCATTATTCTTAACTTCTAGAAGCTGATGTTCTAACAATAATGAAAAAAGAACAGGATCAAGATCGGTAATTGTAAATTCCAGATTCCAGCCAAAAATATCCTGTAGAGTTTTCCGTTTATTTTTCTCGCTTCTTTTACGATCCAGAATCCGTTGATGGGAAAGTGGGGTAATGGCCGTAAACTGATATTGCTGCTGTTTTAAAAAGTCTAATAAAAAGTGCAGAGCTTGTTGCTGGCTGCTTTGGATTTCTAAAATCTGGTTCATTAGATGTGCTCTTCGGTTTATTCAGAATAAATGAAAAGGTGCATACACCTGTTTAATCTATACAAGATAATGACCAGAACAGCCATTCGCTATATTGATTCAATCAAAATGGATCAGCTCAATCTTCGCCCAAAATTTACTGTTGTTCGGTAAAAAACTGATGTGAATTGGTTTAATTTGTATAGTGGTATTTTGAAGTTCAAATCCTTATAAAGAATGAATCACTTTTATTTTTATATGTTTTCTATAAAATGCCGACTGATCAAAATGATGAGTCGGCATAGACTGAATATAAATAGAAGTTTTAATGAGCAGTTTCTGGTAAATCAAACCAGATCACTTGTGCATCTTCAATTGCTTTAATCTCTGCGTCATCTATAAAGGCAATCGCGCCACCAGCTTCAACGGTATATTCTACAATTTGTACTGAGCCAGAAATCACATGTACATAATTGATATGCTGGGTTGCCTTAATATCTAGACTTTGGCCTTGATGGATCACTGCGGTTTTGACTTCTGCATTTTGACGAATGTGCATGGGGGCATTGTTATTCGGTCCACAGATTAAATGCCATTGATTCGGTTGTTCTTTTGCGTCCAGACGAATTTGCTGATAATTTGGTTGAGCATCACGTTCATTCGGAATGATCCAGATTTGCAGAAGATGCACCTGTTCATCACCTTGGTTCATTTCACTATGACGTACACCGGTTCCAGCACTCATCAGTTGCCATTCACCTGCTGCAATACCGCCATGATTGCCCATACTGTCCTGATGAGTAATCGTGCCTTTCAATACACAGGTCAGGATTTCCATATTGTCATGCGGATGGGTACCAAAGCCCTGATGTGCATCAATCAGATCATCATTAATAACGCGTAATGCACTCACGCCCATATAGTTCGGATTGTACCAGTTGCCAAATGAGAAGCTGTGCTTAGACTCCAGCCAGCCCATTTTTACATGACCACGATTTTCACTTGGATGCAGAAAAGCTTTCATGGATTTATCTCACTTTAATTTTTAACTTGAGATCATCATACCGTTGTTTTAATTCTTAAAAAATCATAAACAGGCGACAGATCATTGCATTTTTGCAACGATATAAAAGAAAGCAGATATAAAAAAGCCCACTCGTAAGCGGGCTTAGGTATTTAAATAAAGATTATTCAAGGAAACGGACTGTTACACCTGATTTCACTTTACGGCCTAAATCATTCGCATCCCAGTTAGTCAAACGGATACATCCGTGTGATGCAGTTTTAGAGATTGCAGATGGATTTGGTGTGCCGTGAATACCAAATGATTTTTTGCTTAAACCGATCCAGATATTACCTACAGGACCGTTTGGACCAGGTGGTAAAGAAAGTGGTTTCTTGTTATTGCCTTGAACAAAGTTAGATGGTGAGTAGCTATACCATGGGTTTTTCGCTACGCCAGTCACTTTATAAGTTCCTGTTGGCGATGGAGTACTCGAACTACCAATCGTTGCAGGGAAAGAAGCAATCATCTGGTTCCGGCTATTGAACAGATAAAGCTGTTTAGCACCTTTATGCGCCACAATTAAATGAATATCTTCAGGAACTTCATTACGGATATTAGCAACAATCAGCTTTTCCCCAGCTTTTTTGAAGGTAGCTTTTGGATTTAACTTTTTCAAAAAGTCTTCATCCATATGGAATTTTTCACCCAACATTTCAGTTACGCGAGTGTAATACAGACCTTTCATTTTTGCCTGTAAGGCATAGTCAGAAGGAATAGACTCGGCATAAGGACCTTTCAGGTCTTCTTCAGTGATAGTGTATTCCACAAAAGCAGGCTTAGATCCTTGTTTAGCCAATAGGGCATCCCAAGTTTCCTGAGTCAACGTACCTGTTGGTTTAATGCCATTCATTTGCTGGAAAGATGCGATCGCTTTCAAGGTATTTTTACCGCTAGTACCGTCAATCGCACCTGGAGAAGCATGGGCATTATTCAACATGACATGCGCACGTGCATATACCGGAAATTGGCCTTTACCAATATCTTCATACCAGCTTGCATTATTAAGGCCGTCTAAAGTCCAAGATGCTTTCGCAGCAGCAGAATTTGTCGGTGCTTTAGTCGTGGTTGGAGCAGCACCGATATTGGCAGTCTGGTCTTCAGTATCTTGTAATACATCTAATGCTTCAGAAGCTTTCTTCAGATCTTGTTGTTCTTGAGCACTAATTCGAGTTTCTGCTTGTGCTGCCGAAGCTTCAGTCGCTAAAGGATCAATTGGATCCTGAACCGCAACATCAGTGACAACTTGGGGGTTTAATGGTTGTTCAGCAGTAGACGCAGCGAAAACAGTACCTGCGAAAATGCAACCTAGACTCACAGCGAGCATTGTGCGAACGAACATGTAACTCAACCTTAAAAATATTTCGTTAACTATGTGAAAAAACACTATAAGTATTACAGAAAAAATGTGGAGATGCAGTAGTTCTTTTGTGTAATTCCTCACATTTGATCACTTAACATGATCGGTTTTTAAAGTCATGAGAAGTTATTCAAAATGCAGTCATTTTGTTATGATGTGGGCAATATCAAAGATAGATAGGAAAGTGAATGACGACCTTAAAAAATGATCGTTTTCTGCGCGCATTGTTACGTGAACCTGTAGATACTACCCCTGTATGGATGATGCGTCAGGCAGGCCGTTATTTACCAGAATATCGAGAAACACGTGCCAAAGCAGGGGATTTCCTTTCTCTTTGCAAAAATACTGAATTTGCCTGTGAAGTGACTTTACAGCCTTTACGCCGTTATGAGCTGGATGCGGCCATTTTATTTTCGGATATTCTGACTGTTCCGGATGCTTTAGGTCTGGGCCTGTATTTTGAAGCAGGTGAAGGTCCGAAATTCCACAAAACTGTGCGGACTGAACAGGATGTGGCTAATTTACCCAAATTTAATGCCAAGTCTGACCTTGATTATGTAATGAATGCGGTGTCGACCATTCGTTCGGCTTTGGGTGGGCAAGTACCATTGATCGGCTTCTCTGGCAGCCCGTGGACCTTAGCGACGTATATGGTTGAAGGGGGTTCGAGCAAAGACTTCCGTTTCACTAAAAACATGATGTACGCACAGCCAGAAGTTCTGCATGCTTTATTAGAACGTTTAGCAGATGCTGTGACTGAATATCTGAATGCCCAGATCGATGCCGGTGCTCAGGCAGTACAGATCTTTGATAGCTGGGGTGGGGCACTTGCACATCGTGAATATGTTGAATTTTCACTTAATTATATGCAAAAAATCGTGGCAGGTTTGCAACGTGAAAAAGATGGCCGCAAGATTCCAGTGATTCTGTTTACCAAAGGTGGCGGTCAATGGCTAGAGCCAATGGTTGCGACCGGTGCAGATGCTTTTGGTTTGGACTGGACCACACCGCTCAATGTTGCGCGTCAGACTGTTGCAGGTCGTGCTGCGCTACAAGGTAATCTTGATCCAGCAACTTTATATGGTACTCCGGACGCGATTGCTAAAGCGACCAAGCTGATGCTGGATGATGCCTATGCCAACGGTGAAAAAACCGGTTATGTAGCCAACTTAGGTCATGGCATTACCCAATGGGTGGATCCAGCCAATCCTAAAGTATTTATTGATACCGTACATGAGTACAGCGCTAAATATCTTTAGGATGTAAACCTTGATCGACTTTTTTAAATCAGGGTTTGAATTTACCTATAAGGCAGCTTCGGCTGCCTTATTTGGGATTCTGCTCCTGCTTGCTTTTGCACAAACCGCATCGATGGGTAGTGAACTATTTTACGGTTTCTACCGCTATGATTATCTATTATTTTTTGCTTTACTGATTCAGGTGGTATTACTCTATACCAAACTGGAATCCTGGGCCGAAGCCAAAGTAATTGCCTTGTTCCATATCATGGCGATGGTCATGGAAATTTTCCTGACCCATCCGGCGATTGCATCCTGGCAATATCCGCAACCAGCGATCTTCAAGATTTTGACCGTGCCGTTGTTTGCTGGTTTTATGTATTCAGCTGTCGGCAGTTTTTTTGCACGTTCCTTACGCTTATACCAAGTTTCATTTGAAAAATTGCCACAATTTAGCCATATGCTGGCTTTGGCAGTCTTGTCCTACATCAACTTCATGAGCAAGTTTTTTATTCCGGATTACCGCATCATTCTCTTTATATGGAGTGTGATAATTTTCTGGAACACCCGTATCCGTTTTCAGTTGAATCAGCATACCTTTCAATTACCAATGTTACCTGTATTAGCATTACTGGCTTTTATTATCTGGGTGGCAGAGAACATCAGTACCTTTTATCAGATCTGGCTATATCCAAGCCAAGTAGAAAAATGGCACATGGTTGGTTGGGGCAAGCTCGGTTCCTGGTATTTACTTTTATTGCTCAGTCTGGTGCTGGTATTAAAGATTCTAGGACAGCGTAATTCTCAAGGTAACTGGAACCTAAAAATCCGGTAAAACTATTCAGTTTATCTTTATGTAAATCAGACAGTTTTTTCATTGCGCCAAATTAGACTTCCCGCTACTCTCCTGAATGTGTAATGAAGATTACATCATTAGCGTAATAACAAAAGATGCATGAGAATAACCGGAGAATAAGTATGTTAAAAAAGATTATGCTCGCTGTGGTATTGGCAACGGGTTCTGGTATGGCGATGGCGGATAGAGATGTAGGTTGTGGTATTGGTAGCCAGGTATGGGCAGGCCAGTCAGGCATTATTCCTAAGCTGCTTGCAGGTACAACAAACGTGCTGTTTACTAACCAGTGGCTAGGTATTACTTTCGGTACTTTAGGATGTAGCCAGGGCGGTACAGTGACGGCTCAAGTCGTGACTTTTACCAATGAAAATGCTGAGGCATTGGCACGTGATATGGCCGTAGGTGAAGGTGAAAGCCTGAATGTACTGGCTGAACTGCTAAATATCAAGGCAGAAGACAAAGCGCGTTTCTTCACTGTATCTAAGCAAAATTTCTCTGAAATCTATTCAGAGGAAAACCAGAATACTTTACAAGTGTTAAGTACTCTGCAAACAGTCATGGCTAAAGATGAAGTATTAAAAGCTTATATCTAAGTATCGCTGTAAAAACCCTGCTGACCTGGCAGGGTTTTCTTATAAATAAAAACTGAAAAGAACCGTTGACTGAATGAAATATGCTGTTTTGCTCTCAGCCTTGCTGTGGAGTCCCCTAAGTTTTGCATCCGAAATTTCTCCAGATATTCAAGCTTATCTAGAACAAGCCACACAAAAAAAATTGCACCAGACTTCGACCTGGAAGCGTTTAATGTATGCCAATGCTGAAGGAAAAAGTGAAGTCAGCTATCCTGGTTATTTCCTGGCAAAGCAGGGCAAGACAGACCTACAACTTGAATTGGAGCAAAAGATACAGGCATTGTTTGAGCCAGCAGAACCCAATCAGTCTGTGCAGTGTAAATTCCCAGCACGTAGCCAGTGGTTAATGCAACAGCTGAATATTTCTGAACAGCAATTGCCTGAAGCGAGTTGCCCGGATTTTGATCGCTGGATGAATGAAGTCAAGCCTTATCAGGCAACCCTGATTTATGCCACCGATTATATGGGTAATCCCAGTTCCATGTTTGGTCATACTTTGCTTCGTCTGGATCCCAAAGACCAACAGCAACTGAATCTGGTTTCTTATGCAGTCAATTATGCTGCCACAGTTGACAGCAATGATAACTGGTCCTTTGCTTGGAAAGGGCTGACCGGCCAATATCCGGGTGAATATTCCTTGATGCCGTATTACCGCAAAGTCAAGGAATATGGTGACTTTGAAAGCCGTGATTTATGGGAATATGAACTAAATCTGATGCCTGAAGAAACCGGATTGCTGGTGAAGCATCTCTGGGAAATGCAACAGGTAAGTTTCCCTTATTATTTCATTAATGATAACTGTGCCTATCGTCTATTAGGGCTTTTTGATCTGGTGCGTCCTGAACTGAACTTGCAGCAGCAATTCGATACCGCCGCGATTCCGGTCGAAACTTTAAAAGTTGTGGAACAGCAGGGACTGATCAGAAAAAAGATTTACCGTCCGGCACTGGAAACTCAATTGCTGGCTCAAGCCCGGCAACATGGCAAATCCTTGGCAAAAACTGCGCATCAGGTAGCGTATGCAGAAACCTCTGAAATGGAAGCCATGCTGCAACATTATCCGGCTGAAGATCAGGCCAAGATTCTGGAAATGGCCTACGACCATTTATATCTGAACTTTCTTCGTCAGGAAATAGATGAATCTTTTGCCCAGCCGCGCTTTCGCAAATTATTGGGCCTAAGAAGTCAGTTGGCAATAGACAAACAGCGTCAGCAGCCAGAACGTCCAAAGATAGATCCGGTTCAAAGCCATCATGCCCGAAATATCATTCTTGAAACTGGGCAGGTGCAAGATGAGACTTTTGTGCAGCTCGGTCATCGTCAAGCTTATCATGACCTTATGGATCCGCAAGGCGGGCTGCGTACAGGAACCCAATTATTATTCCTGGATGGTGCATTGCAATACCGTGATGACCGCGTGAAGCTGGAACACCTGGATCTACTTACAGTGAATTCCTATAACCCGATCAATGCATTTAAAGCGCCGTTATCTTGGGGCTTTAATCTAGGCTGGAAACAGGAAGCACTGGATCAGCATGGCCAGTTTAGTACCGAGCAGCAGCATGGTGTAGCCAATTTTCAGGTTCAGGGTGGCTATAGCTGGGCAAATGAAGCACGTGAACATCTCTGCTATGTGCAACTACAAAATCATGTGCAGGCCGGAAAAGCGCTAGACAAAGGATGGCGTATCGGTATGGGGCCAACGGTGGGTTGCCAGAATATCTGGACGGATCAGATCAATAGTCTGGTACAGGTGGAATTACCGTATTGGGAAGACTCCCATCAGTGGCAGCTGAAATTAAAAAGCCAGCTGCAATATGCATGGAATACACAAAATGCCATTCGGGCGAGCTGGGAATATCAGCAACAGGACTCGAAAGACTGGGAAAAATGGAGTCTGGGCTTAGTCCATTATTTTTAATTTGGCTAACATACCCTCGAATATTGAGTAAATGAAGTTTATAGATCAAATGACTTATATTTGAATGTTTAAAATAAATTCATGTTCGGAGACTTCTACCGATATTATCAAAGATTGTATTCAGTAATTGGGTTAAAATGCCTGAATATTGTTGTATTTTTCACATAATATCACTGCGAATCGCAAAGTATCGGGAAAAGTTATATGAATAATGAGTGTATGGCTATGCTGGCGGAGCAGTGGGAGCAGATCTGTCAAAATTATTCATCGGATGATTTGCTACACGCATTTCAGTTTATTCAAGACCACTCTTTGGTACTGGTAGAAGAATTCTATAAAAATATGCTTCTGGAAGAAGAAGCATCTCAGTATTTTACTGATGAGCTGATTCAGCAGCGTTTACGCGATACTTTACATCAGTGGCTTTCAGAAAGTTTTAGTGTAGCGCTGAATAAGCGTTATGCAGAAGCCGTGCAAAAACAGAATATCGTTGGACATGTGCATGCGCGGGTCGGGATTCCATCTTGGCTGATTATGCGCGGTGTACGGGAAATTCAGCGCAAAATGTTTGAATTGCTGAGTTTAAATCCGCAGCCGAACATGCTTACTACCTGTAGCTATATTGTACAAATCATGGGATTTGCCACAGAAATTATGTGTCGTTCCTATGAGGCGAAATCCGTCCAGAATCAGGAAATGAAGCACAGTTACCGGGTATTTTCTGCAATGCAGGATGTTGCGGTACAAAAAGATAAACAGCGCAGTTCATTGCTGGATTGGGAAAATGAGCTGATGTTCAAGGTCTTTTCTGGCACTACAGGCATTAGACATCAAATGCTGTCCAAGTCAGAATTTGGCTTATGGTTTATTCATAAGGCGTCTTATGCCTTTACCGATTCTGATCAGGTCGATTTAATTATCGAGCGAATTTATCAGATCGATACGCTGAATCAGGCAGTGCTGGAATGTACTGAAAAAGATCAGATGCTGAATCTGATTCAAAGTATTCGTGACTTAAACCGTGAAATACAGCACTTGGTCGATCAATTATTTCAGGTTGCAGATTACATCGAATCTGGAAATGACTCGTTAACCCAGTTATTGAATCGCCGTTATTTAAATACCATTATTTCACGTGAAATTAACTTTTCTCGTGATAACCAGACACCATTATCCTTGCTAGCGATTGATGCCGATTTCTTCAAAGCCATTAATGATAAATATGGTCATGCAGCTGGTGATCTAGCCTTAAAATTTATTGCTGATACTCTACAGAAATACATTCAGGGTAGTGACTATGCCTTCCGTGTCGGTGGGGAAGAATTCCTGCTGCTGCTGGTCGATTCCGATGAAAGACGTGCACTGAACATTGCTGAAAATATCCGTAAATATGTAGAGCATGGCTTGATCAATACGGCTCAAGGGCAGCAATTCAGACTCACGGTTAGTATTGGCTGTGCGTTATTTGATGGTCATCCAGATTACCAAAGATTCCTGGATGCCGCAGATGCTGCACTATATATGGCTAAAAATACAGGGCGTAACAGGGTCTATCTGGCGCAACCTTCTCAAATTCAGGGTGCACAAAAAGCATCTGTTTAATTTAAAGCTTGCTGCTGAATTGCAGCCTGAAATTGCTGTTTTTGCCGCACATATTCGGGATGGACTTTGGCTTCATCCCATTTTTGTTTAAATATTTTCGCTGCAGCAGCTTTAACCGGATCTTCAGAACTGCGCGGCAATTCTTCACGCCCATGCGCACCACTTAAACCATTTTTATCATCTGGAACTGGCCCATCGTATTTTTTGCCACCTTTATGATTGGCATAACGCCGGGCGCGAGTATAACCCATTTGTAAAAACTTGCGTGCCATATCGGCCCCGACAAAATCTTCCTGTTTTAAATATTCCAGAAACAGGGCATAAATTTTTTCACTACTGGCTCGGGCTTTTTCCGCATCTGCAAAACGCCAGTGGGGCAAAATTTCTGACTTATAAGGTTCCACTAAAAGCACGCCTTGCTCACCGCGTCCGATCCGGTATAAGTCCGGACGTTTACGGAAATCAATTTTCTTAAAATCTAGACTATAGTCAAAACTATTTGAATGAATACGTGAAGGGCGTTTAGGCGGATCAGGCTGCTTTCTACTCATGGCTGTTTCCAGAATTTATACACTTGGATCATGCAGCCTTCCAAACAAAAGGTCTGTATTTAAACATGGCAGGAAATGTAGTTAGAAAATTAATTATGCAGCATCAATTTGTTTATTTGGAAGAAGGGGAGCAGGTTAATTAAGACAACTTTTTGAAAAGAATGTAGGGATAAAATTTTAAGAAATTGAATGAATAAGTAGAAAAGTTAAGGAATTGATTGCAAAATTCCTTAACTGATGAAGATATTGAATTCGTACTTATCTTTTAACTTTCTACCACGACATAATATTTTTTAACGGCTTCAACCACTTCAAAAGTGCCAATAAAACCGGGTGGAATAATGCCGGCTTCACCTGCCTTGATTTCAACAAAGGATTGTCCCTGAGCATCATGTAAACGGACGATCCCTTCGATTACCTGAAAGAATTCCTGTTTATTTTCAGCGAATACAATATTCCAGGCACCCACTTCACATTGCCAGGTTCCGCAATCCATATTGGGATGTTGATAGGCACTCTGGGTCAGGCGTTTAGGATTGCCTTTAACCAGTCGGTCTGGACGTGGATAATCGATACTTTCTTCAGCCTGACCTAAACCTCGACCCGCAATCCAAGTAGATGACATTTTCATAACCTCATCGTGTAAAAAAGCCCCAATATCAATTGAGGCTTTCATTTATGAATCTATATTAATAACTTTCAGGTACAGCACCTAAAAACTCACGGCGGACTTCTTTATCGGTTTTAAAGTCACCGATAAATGACACCGTACGCGTCGTTGATTCCTGTTTGCCAACACCACGCATCATCATACACATATGTGCTGAATCAATCATCACAGCCACACCACGTGCATTGGTGACTTCAGCAACTGCTTCTGCGATTTGCTGGGTCAGATTTTCCTGAATCTGCAAACGACGGGCAAACATTTCAGTAATACGTGCAAATTTAGACAGCCCCAATACTTTGCCTTCAGGTAAATAGGCAATATGTACACGGCCATAAAATGGCAATAAATGGTGTTCGCACAGGGAATAAAATTCGATATTTTTCACTAAAACCATTTCACGGTTATCTGATGGGAAAACCGCACTATTGGTCACTTCTTCCAGAGTCTGGCTATAACCTGAGGTTAAATACGAAAACGCTTTCGCAGCACGCACGGGCGTATCTTTGAGACCAGGGCGATTGAGATCTTCACCAACGGCAGTAAGAATGTTTGCGTAAGATTGCTGCATAGTCATATGACGTATTCACTTAAACTGAGAATGAACAAGGACGGCATTGTAGCAGAAATCTTTTACAATGCCTTGTTTTGAGGGTAAATCCGCTTACTGTTTAAACTTTGGATTTTTTTCTGCACGTTTTAGCAAAACTAAAACTGCACCAGTGCCACCCTGTTTTTCAGGCGCACTGACAAAGGCCAGAACATCACGGTGCTGACGTAGCCAGCCGTTGACATAAGTTTTTAAGATCGCTTCCGGCCCTTTGCCATGTACGATCTTGATCACGTTCTGGTTTTCATCTTTAGCGATCTGGATAATCTGAAGTACAGCCTGACGAGCTTCTTCGACCGTACAACCATGCAGGTCGACAGCTTCAAACCAGCGCAGATTTCCCGCTTTCAGATCTTCAAAAACCTTATGCTGCAACGTCGCAATGCGGTAGCTTAAGCTTGCCTGACTGCCAACCGGATTGAGCACGGCCTGAGTATCAGACAGAACGGTTTCATCGGTATGCATGGGACCTTCGGCAGCAGCACGCTTGGCCAATGTTTGCGCATCGACCTTTTTCTTGGGAGATTTTTCAATTTTCGCAATATTACCGGCATCAATTTTTTGTACGCCTTGCATCTGCTTGCGAAATAGATCGAGGTCTTCCGCCTGTTCCTGCTCCGCTGTTTTCACGACAGGGGCAACAGGTTCAGCCTTAGGCTGAGGATGACTAATTTGCTTTTTAAGATCTTTGAGTAAATTATACTGATCTTTAGAAAGCGAAGAATCGTGTTTGCTCATAATCTGGAAACGGGGGAGATACTGAATTTGGTAAATTATAGTCTTAAATCACTGAAAGGAGAAATGAATTGCACTAAATACAACATATCCCAAACCTAGCTTTAATTTCTGGATGGTTTTCTATTATTGAAGAGCTAGTTGAAATTTAAATAGAAAATAATTCATGAATTTTCTCCTTTTATCATTTTAACAGTTGCCTCGATGGAACATCTCTCTTTAAATATAAATCAATCAAACCTGGAAAATTAAAAATGAGTTATTCAGGCAGTTGTTTGTGTGGCAATGTCCAGTTCAAAGTAAATACGAATATTCAGACCATGTATCATTGTCACTGCAGTTTATGTCGTAAACAGAGTGGTACGGCCGCGAATGCAGCAACTTTAGTTCATCAGCAATATTTTGAATGGACCTCAGGACACGCTTCAATTTCCTGTTATCAAAAAGAGACCGGATTTTGTTCTCATTTTTGTCAACACTGTGGCTCGCCTGTACCGAATCAGGTAGGTACAACTGTATTGATCTGGATTCCTTTAGGAATTTTGGATCAAGCACCCAAAATTCAGCACAGACTGAATTTTTGTCTGAACTCTAAAGTAGATTGGGCAGATGAAATCAAGGCGGATGAGTACTATTCTGAACTGCCAGAATTTGAAAAATTAATCTCTTATTTTGATCATTCAACTCAGTATTAAATTTCGTTATTAGAAATAAAAAAGCCCCATGCTGAGATGGAGCTTTTTTATACTTAATATTTTAAACCGATTCAGGCTCACCGAATAAATCACGGAAAGCGTGATCTGGGCGTGGCTGTTTCATGAAACTTTCACCGACCAGGAAAGCATGAATATCATGTTCCTGCATCATCGCAACATCAGCAGGGGTCGCAATACCGCTTTCAGTGACCAGCAGGCGTGAAGGATCCAGTAATTTTTTCAGACGTAGTGATGTATTCAGGTCGACATCAAAAGTTTTTAAATTACGGTTGTTTACACCCAGTAGACAACGATCAGAAAGTTTTAAAGCACGCCCTAATTCTTCTTCATCATGCACTTCAACCAGTACATCCAGATTATGCTCAAATGCGGTTTTAGACATTTCCTCTAACTGCTGATCAGACAGACAGGCCACGATCAGCAAAATACAGTCCGCATTTAAGGCACGTGCTTCAATCACACCATAAGGATCGATCAGGAAGTCTTTACGCAGCGCAGGCAAGTCACAGTGCGAACGGGCGATCTGAATATTTTCATCAGCACCCTGGAAAAAATCCACATCTGTCAGTACAGATAAACAGGCAGCGCCGGCATCCTGATATTGCGCCGCAATTTCTGCAGGATTGAAGTTATCACGAATCACGCCTTTGGACGGAGAAGCCTTTTTAATTTCAGCGATTACACCCGGGCGTTTAGACATTAAAGATTGAGCAAAACCACGTACAGGTGTCGCGCCTTGAGCTAACTCTTCTATATCCTTATAGCTTTTCTGCTTAAGACGAAGAGCGAACTCTTCTTTCTTACGATCAACAATTTTACCCAAAATTGTATTTGCAATATCAACCATGATTCAAATTCCTGACCGTATTAAGCTTCGTATTGTTTGATGGTTTTGGTGAATTCTGACAGCACGCTCATTTTTTCCAGTGCCTGACCACCATAAATAATATCGTGTGCCAGTGCCACACCTTGTTTATAGCTTGAAGTCAGGCCTGATACATAAATTCCAGCACCAGCATTTAGAGCAATCATATTGGCAGCCTTATGACCGATCTCAGATTTCTTCTTGCCTAAGGCATCTTTAATCAAAGCCAGACTTTCTGCTGAGCTTTCAATAATTAAACCAGTTAAGGTTTGCGATTCAATATCGACCTGTTCAGGGATAATTTCCCATTCAGTGATTTCACCATTTTTTAGCTCAGCCACATGAGTTGAAGAAGCCAGACTGATTTCATCTAAACCATCACGTGAATGTACGACCATGACATGTTCAGCACCGAGCTGTTTCATGACTTCTGCAATTGGACGGCAAAGTTCATTGGAAAATACCCCGATGACCAAGCGTTTTACACCGGCCGGATTCGTAAGCGGGCCAAGCAGGTTGAAAATACTGCGAATACCCAGTTCCTTGCGTGGACCAATCGCATATTTCATGGCTTTGTGATGATTCGGTGCGAACAGGAAGCCTACACCGATATCACGGATACAGCGTTCGGTTTGCTGCATATTTAAGTCTAGATTAATACCTGCCTGTTCCAGTAAATCTGAAGAGCCTGATTTGGTGGAAACACCGCGGTTACCATGTTTGGCAATGGTCGCACCAGCTGCTGCAATTACAAAAGCTGAAGCGGTAGATACGTTAAACAGGTTTTGTCCATCACCGCCTGTACCGACGATATCCACCAGATGAGGGACATCACTGACATCGATTTTGATTGCTAGTTCACGCATGACACGTGCTGCAGCAGTAATCTCGTCAATACTTTCGCCTTTGAGGCGTAGACCCATGAGCAGAGCACCGATCTGGGCATCGGTTGCTTCGCCAGACATGATGGTGCGCATCACGTCTTCCATTTGTTCCTGAGTCAGGTGAATGTTTTTAGTAATATTGCTTAAAGCTTGTTGAATATTCATGACTTGCGTTTTGCCCATTATGCGTTAATTTCAAGAAAGTTTTTAAAGATCTGATGACCATGCTGGCTCAGGATTGATTCCGGATGAAACTGCACACCTTCAATAGGTAGTGTCTTATGTTTAATCCCCATGATTTCTTCCATAGAACCATCTTGTTCATTGGTCCAGCAGGTCACTTCCAGACATTCTGGTAAAGTGGCCTGATCAATCACCAGCGAGTGGTAACGCGTCGCAGAGAAAGGATTTGGCAGATTGCTGAAAATGCCTTCATCGCTGTGATACATATCAGACAAGCGACCATGCATGACGCGTTTGGCACGAATAATATCGCCGCCAAAAGCCTGACCAATACTTTGATGCCCCAGACAAACACCGAGCAGGGGAATCTTGCCGCCAAAATGCTGAATGGCAGGAATCGAAATTCCAGCTTCACTTGGCGAACATGGACCAGGACCAATCACCAGATACTTGGGTTGCCATCGCTCAATATCCTCCAATGTCACGGCATCATTGCGGACTACTTTTACTTCTTGATTCAGTTCGCCAAAATACTGGACGATGTTATAAGTAAAGGAGTCATAGTTGTCGATCATTAGAAGCATGAGCTTAACCTATTGAAATTATCGCACTTAACTGTGCTAAAGTGATCCAGATTGAGCTTTATCGGGACTTGTTGCAAGTCTAGGGAATACACGACTAAATCGTTGATTTCATTGTGTGAAAATAAAGCACGCCTCATCATAGCAAAAAATAGCCACATCGGGCGCAATAATTTTTCAATTTTCAGCCGGGTGAGTAGCTCACAGCCTTTTAAATATTTTAAATGTGCGTATAAGTAATTGACTGACGAAAAGTAAGTTTAAATAAATATTGCAGTTATTATTTTTTTAAATTAAAAATAAATAGGTTTTAAATGATTAAAATCATTATGCTGAAAAAAACATCATTTGAATAATAATGCATGGGATAAATCAAACAATAAGATCGACAATTTGAATAAAAGTGACTCAAAATAGTGATCTTTTTAAGTACATAAACCTACAGATACCACTTTGTAACTGATAAAAATTAACCAGAATTAAACGAAATTGAATATTTTTTAAACTAAATTAGCATAAAAACGCAAATCCTCACTGAAAAGTGCTCCTATTCTTACCTAATATGAAAACGTCGCACTATTTAGGTGCGCTAAAAAAATACCTGCAACAAATCTCAGGAAGAATGCTTGAATATAGTGCATTTAGTTTAAGTCACAGTATAATAGCGACAAGGTATTTTTATCTTCCTATGTTTTCTTATAAAGATTTCAAGATTTTAGATATACTTTTAAAAGTTGGTACGCTAATTGCTTAATAGATACCAACTTCTAACACGCACTTTGCGAGTGCAACAAAAAACATCGGAGCAAAATGAGCATGGCGAACAAGGTCCTTCAACTCATACAAGAAAGTGGCGCGAAATGGGTCGATTTTCGCTTTACTGATACCAAGGGTAAAGAACAGCACGTTACTTATCCAGCAGACAGTATTGATGAAGATACGTTTGAAGACGGCAAAATGTTTGACGGTTCTTCAATCGCAGGTTGGAAAGGCATCGAAGCATCGGACATGATCTTACGTCCAGATGCAGAAACAGGTTTCATCGACCCGTTCTTTGCAGAGCCAACTGTTGTTGTGACTTGTGACGTTATCGAACCATCAACTGGTCAAGGTTATGAACGTGACCCACGTTCGATTGCTCGCCGTGCAGAAGAATACCTGAAATCTACAGGTATTGGTGATACTGCATTCTTCGGTCCAGAACCAGAATTCTTCGTGTTTGACGAAGTAAAATGGGAAGTGGATATGTCTGGCGCGCGCCATACATTAATCGCTGAAGAAGCTGCCTGGTCAACTGCTAAAGACTATGAAGCTGGTAACTCAGGTCACCGTCCACGTGTTAAAGGCGGTTACTTCCCGGTTCCTCCAGTTGACTCTTCACATGATATGCGTGCAGACATGTGTGCAAAAATTGAAGAAATCATGGGTCCTGGCCGTGTAGAAGTACATCACCACGAAGTTGCATCTTGTCAGCTTGAAATCGGTGTAAGCTTTAATACCATGGTTCGTAAAGCAGATGAAGTACAACAGTTCAAATACGCAGTTTGGAATGTGGCACATCAATATGCGAAAACTGCAACCTTCATGCCTAAGCCAATGGTAGGTGACAACGGTTCGGGTATGCATGTTCACATGTCGATCTCTAAAGACGGCAAGAACCTGTTTGCTGGTGATGAATATGCAGGCCTATCTGAAACCGCACTGTATTTCATCGGCGGTATCATCAAGCATGCGCGTTCATTAAATGCATTAACCAACCCTTCTACAAACTCTTACAAGCGTCTGGTTCCGCATTTTGAAGCGCCGATTATGCTGGCTTACTCTGCGCGTAACCGTTCAGCGTCTATCCGTATTCCTTACGTATCTAGCCCGAAAGGCAAACGTATCGAAGCACGTTTCCCAGATCCAATGATGAACCCGTACCTCGGTTTCGCGGCATTATTAATGGCTGGTCTTGATGGTATCCAAAACAAGATTCATCCAGGCGAAGCTGCTGACAAGAACTTGTACGATCTTCCTCCTGAAGAAGAAGCTAAAATCCCTACAGTGGCGCACAGCCTTGATATGGCACTTGATGCTCTTAAAGAAGATCATGACTACCTGTTAAAAGGTGGCGTGTTCACAGAAGAGATGTTGAATGCTTATATCGAGCTGAAAACTGAAGAAGTACGTCGTCTGAATACGACTACTCACCCAGTTGAATTCGACATGTACTACAGCCTGTAATTCTGATAAGAATTTCACTGTAAAAAAAGACCCGCCTTCGTGCGGGTTTTTTTGTATGATGTAGATATTAAATAAAGATCAGATTTTATGGCAGCACGTAAAAAGCATACCGGTTTCTTTCCCTGGATTGATCCTCAAGATCAAAGCAAAGGCTTTAAGCTGAATTTTTCTGAAGTGACTTACATCGAAGTAGGGCGTACACCTGAAGGCTATAAGCAGGCTGAATTTGTTGCGCTGAAAAACCCTGAATTAGCCTTGGATTATGACTATCCCGCCAGTTTTTACCTCAGCAGCGATGGATTAATTTTAAAAAAATTACCCAATGGAAAATATACTGTCATTGCCAAGACAGATAATGCCTGATTAAAAAGTGGAAAAGAGTTTGAATTCGACAGTTAAAAACAAGCAGGGACAGCAGATGCCTGCCGCGCTTCGGAAATGGCTCTATGCTTCAGGATCGCTTACCCAGCAGTTAACAGATCTGGCAGGTGGAAAGTTTCGGGTGGAGCCAGTACAGGAACATTTTCAGCGTTTAAGCCTTGTAGATGCGAACTGGATGAAAATGCCTTACCAACATACCTCTTGGGTGCGGGAAAGTAATTTATATGGCTGTGAAGAGCAACCTTGGGTCAAAGCCAAAAGTATTTTCCCAGTTTTGAGTTTACAAAAGCGTGCCCGAATCTTTCAGCATATCGGTACAAAACCCATTGGCTGGCTGTTATTTCAGCGTACCAATCCGCATTGTGAACGTCGTGTAGTTTATCTGGAAGAAGGCTGGACGCGGCAGAGCTGCTATACTTGGCGTGGGTGTAAATTTATCGTACAAGAAACATTTTTACCAGCATTTGAACACTTTATACAAAATCAACAGGCTTAATTTGATATGGCAACTGCACAAGCAATTACCTGGCGTGAACGTCTCAGCGCCTATTATTATCTTTGTCGTTTTGATAAGCCGATTGGCACAGAACTGGTATTTTGGCCGACCATGTGGGCCTTGTGGGTCGCCGGAAAAGGAATTCCTGATCTAAGTATCCTGGTGCTGATGATTCTTGGTGTGATCTTTATGCGTGCGGCAGGTTGTGCCATTAATGACTTTGCTGACCGTAAAGTAGATGCACATGTTGAACGTACCAAAGACCGGCCTTTAGCTACCGGGGTGATTAGTGCCAAAGAAGCGGTAGCGGTGTTTTCGGTGCTGGTAATGGCCAGTGCCTTCTTGCTTTTCTTTCTGCCCATTGAAACGTTCTATTGGTCATTTGGGGCGCTATTTTTAGCCTTTATTTATCCTTTTATGAAGCGTTATACCCATTTGCCGCAAGTATTTCTGGGAGCTGCATTTTCATGGTCAATTCCGATGGCTTATACCGCAGTCGGGCAGACACCTGACTTAACCTGCTGGCTTCTCTATTTTGGCAATCTGGCCTGGACTGTAGCCTATGACACGCAATATGCGATTACCGATCGTGAGTATGATTTGAAGATTGGGGTAAAATCCACAGCCATTTTATTTGGTCAGCATGATATTCAGATCATTAGTACCTTACAGGCTCTAAGTCTGGTCTTGATTGGCACGGCATTATGGATTGAAGATTTGCTTGTTCCATTTGGCCTGATGGGGCTTCTAGCCGTCGCAATTGATTTTATTTATCAATGGTCAAAAACTCGAGATAAAGACCCGCAACGCTGTTTCTGGGCCTTCCGTCATAACCGTTGGGTGGGACTGATGATTTTCCTTGGAATCTTTGCCGCGCTTCTGTAACTGCACCTTGTCGATTCATAACAAAAGCATCCTATAAGGGTGCTTTTTTTTATGCTTAATTCAAGATTCTTCATGAAAATCATAAACAACAATAAGGGATTAGAATATGAATAATGTAGTGAAAAACGGTTTCAAAAAAACCTGTCTGGCACTGGTATGTTCCATGTCATTGTTCATGACTGCGTGTAATGACGATGATAATGATTCGTTCCGACCACAGGAAAGGGTATTTTTAAGTCAACAATCTTATGATGAGGATACCTTGCCTGAAGCGTCAGATATTCAAGTCATACGCTATAACATGCCAAACGTAAATGGTGAACGGGCTGAAGCGACAGCCATGGTGTTTTATCCAAATACACCTCAACCTCAAGATGGATGGAGAGTGGTGGTTTGGGAACATGGCACGGTGGGTAGTGGTGATTCTTGTGCACCAAGTAATAACCAGCTGAATAATAATTTTAGAGGACTGGCCAGCAGCTTGCTTGCACAGGGATATGTGATTGTTGCACCCGATTATGAAGGATTAGGTACTCGGGGGATTCATCCTTATTTAAATTTAAAGAGTGCTGCACAATCGGCTATCTATGCAGTAAGAGCCTTTAAAGAACAACAAGGAAATCGATTTAATGGTGCATGGGTCTCAGTGGGGCAATCCCAGGGAGGACACGCATCACTTGCCACAGCCCAGTTTGCCGATGAAGATCCAAATTATAAGGCAGCAGTGGCAGCAGCTCCGGCCTCAAGTCTGGGTTATATTATCAGTGAAGTAGCACCGCAAGCGCTTAGTGCTTTGGTTGAGGCTGGACAAGATAATGCTGCGAAAGCGGTCTATGCAGAATTACTGGCATATGCGGCTTATGTGGCTGTAGGGATTAAAGCTTATGAACCAGGCTTTAACTATCGCAATATATTTTCAAGCCGTGCAGGGATTGTAGCTGAAAAGGCGGAAGGCACGACTGGAGAAAATGGACTTTGTTTAGGGCCACTGATTACTGAATATATGCAAGATATTGATGATTATCTGGTGAATAATCTAGAAAAAACGGTCGTGGACTATCCAGGATTAGTAGAAAACTTCCAGAATAATTCGTCGGTTGAAAAGTTCCTTCAGAATAATCAGCCTGCAACTGAAAAAATTAATGTTCCTGTGATGATCATTCAAGGTACTGCAGATATGGCTGTTCCATATCCAGTGACAAATACTTTACAACAAGGCTTGAAAGATATGGGAACCACAGTGACTTTTGTACCGGTACAAGACGCATCACATACCGAGGCTATTGTACAAAGCAGAACCCAGCTGCTGACCTTCATCAATACCTATATGCCTTCAGGTATTTCTGTCAATCCTTAATCCTAAAAGGAGCTTCGGCTCCTTTTCTATTCCTTGTAAGGCTAGGCCTTGAGCAATTATTTAAGTTTGTTATAGTGACTCAGGATTATAGGTTATCAGTATAGGCTTGTTATGTCGGAACAGACAAAACCCCGCAGTATCAAAAAACTGCTTATCTTTGGAACCCTGGCTTTATGTGTTCCGATTTTTTTGGTGACCATGGCATTTTTAGCTGTTAATAGTGATGCAAAAAATCAGGAAAAATATAAACAGCAACAAGCTGACATGATTGCCCGGATTGAAGCACGCGAAGCGGCTGAAAAATCAAAGGCAGAGCAGGAGACTCAAGCAACTCAAGCTGCTTCCGAAGCTGAAACAAATTCCTTTCATTAAACTATTTATCTCAAATCTCTTTGAAGCTGTCGGATCGTTGGAATTTCAGTGTAGCGGATGACTGTGTAGCCGGCAGTAATCAGCATCGCATCGCGTTCTGCATCTTCCTGTTCCTTTCCAATATGGGTTGGATCATCCAATTCTATAATCGCCACCACATTATATTCCCGGTCCATCACCACAAAATCGGTCACTTTGCGGTTAAACTTACTGCGCATTTTCATATTATCATGCGTAATCAAAGCACTAAATGCGACCTGTGCCAGAATGTGATGGTGTGGAAAAGCATCTTTCAGGCGAGTAAACATCTTGCTTTCGAAAGCTGTAATGACACGCTTGGGATAGAATTTCTTCTGGCGGGTAAACAGATGAGGGAAGAGCAGGCAAATTAAGGCAAAGCTTGCCAGACAGCCAATCACAAAGAATATAAACTGACTCAAATCAAACACGGATCATAAAAGAAAAAAGAATAAAAAAACCCACTTCATAATGAGTGGGTTTTTTCAGAATCTTGGCTCTCCCACCTGGGCTCGAACCAGGGACCTGCGGATTAACAGTCCGTCGCTCTACCGACTGAGCTATGGGAGAATAGATTGGCTCTCCAACCTGGGCTCGAACCAGGGACCTGCGGATTAACAGTCCGTCGCTCTACCGACTGAGCTATTGGAGAATCTGAAAGCGATTATAGAGAGATTTAAAAAGGGGTCAAGGCACTTTTATAAAAAAGCTAAAAAAACTGAATCAAGTGTTTTAAAAATAATCAAAAATGATTGTAGTTCAAAATGTTATGTTTATGTAAACCCAGATTAAAGGTAAAGGGGTTTCGTGATTATTCTCTGCCATGGTTGCAAGTCGCTAAAACTGGAAACAGGACTCATATAGATATTTAATCCAAAATGCAGACATAAAAAAACCCACTTCGCAATGAGTGGGTTCTTTTGGAATCTTGGCTCTCCCACCTGGGCTCGAACCAGGGACCTGCGGATTAACAGTCCGTCGCTCTACCGACTGAGCTATGGGAGAATAGATTGGCTCTCCAACCTGGGCTCGAACCAGGGACCTGCGGATTAACAGTCCGTCGCTCTACCGACTGAGCTATTGGAGAATCTGATGCGCATTTTAGGCAGGAAAACAAAGACCGTCAATCAATTCCTGTAAAGAAATGAATCATTTGCTTTTTTAATATGCACCTCACGCCTAAAAATAAAAAAATCACCCATAAAGGGTGATTTTTTAAGCTGGAAATAAAAAATTATTTCTCAACACCAGCAGCTTGACCTGCATATTTCGCGTTTGCGTAATCCCAGTTCACCAAGCTTTCTAGGAAAGTAGAGATGTATTTAGGACGAGCGTTACGGTAGTCGATGTAGTAAGCGTGTTCCCAAACATCGATTGTCAACACAGCAATTTTACCGTGCGCCATTGGAGTGTCGGCATTTGAAGTTTTAAGGATAGACAGGTTACCGTTTACTTCGTCAGCAACTAACCAAGCCCAACCTGAACCGAACTGAGTTGCAGCAGCAGTTGCGAACTCTTCAGCGAATTTTTCGTAAGAACCAAAAGCTTCGTCAATTTTTGCAGCCAAAGCGCCAGTTGCTTTACCGCCACCGTTTTTAGTCAAGCAGTTCCAGTAGAATGTGTGGTTCCATACTTGCGCAGCGTTGTTAAATACACCTGCTTTAGATGAGTCACCAGCAGTTGCTTTGATGATTTCTTCTAGAGTTTTGCCTTCAAGCTCAGTACCAGCGATCAGGTTGTTCAGGTTAACCACATAAGTATTGTGGTGTTTGTCGTGGTGGTATTCTAAAGTTTCTTTGCTGATGTGTGGAGCAAGAGCGTCGTAGTCGTATGGTAATGGTGGTAAAGTAATGGTTGTCATGTTTTCAATTCCTTGCATTTTGCTGGGTTTTGACAATAAGTGGCGTTATTGTAATAGATTCTTAGGCAAAAATGGGCACTGTGTATAAATAACAATACAGAATAAAGCCTGAAAATTTAAAGATAAAGCCACTCAACTACTTGCCAATCGTAATTAAATCGGATTGTTTAATTCGAAATAACTATACTCAATATTAAATTGTTCTGAAATAGCTTTAGCCAGACGTTGTACACCATATTTTTCAGTGGCGTGGTGGCCGCAGGCATAATAATGCACATCCAGTTCCTGAGCATCATAAAAAGTACGCTCACTAACTTCGCCAGAAATATAAGCATCACAGTCTTGTGCCGCCGCTTTATGAATATAATCCTGTGCACCACCAGTACAGAAACCGACTTTTTGAATCAGGCTTTTTTCAGCAGGTAAATGCAGCGCATCATAGCCAAGTCTTTCTGATACATAGGCCTTGAATCCTTCTGGCGTCATGGCCTGCTTTAAATAACCAATATTCCCAATTGGACGGCGCTCACTCGGATCAAGCTGTTCTAGGTTTTCCAGTTCCAGCAGGTCTGCAATCGCAGCATTATTTCCCAGAGTTGGATGGCTGTCTAAAGGCAGATGATAACCGACAAGGGAAATATCATTTTGGATCAGGCTTTTAATTCTTTTACCACGCATCCCAGTAATCGGGTAGGCTTCGCCTTTCCAGAAATAACCATGGTGAACCAGTAACAAATCAGCACCCTGTTTAATCGCAGCTTCGATCGCGGTTTGTGAGGCAGTAACGGCACATAAAATTTTATTGACTTCAGCGCGGCCTTCGATCTGTAAGCCATTCGGTGCATAGTCCTTAAATTCGGAAGATGCCAAAGTCTGATCGCACCAGCGGATAATATCGTTTAAATTCGCCATAAAATTCCTGTCAGTTGATGAACTTGCCAATTCTTATTCATATGTCCAATTGTAACTAAAGCAGCACAAATCTCTGTGGATTTTTTTGTGTTTAGTTATGTATTTGGCATTACAATAGGATACAAATTACTTAGTCATCAACGAATTAAAATATTTTAGAGGATAGCAAAGTGCGCCGCACCTTTACATGGTTACCTTGGGTGTTACTGATTTTAGTCATTATCGGTTTTTTGGGGTGGCAGCAGCTGCAGAAACCTAAATCACCGATTGCGCCGGATGGCGTAAAAATGCCTGCTGAAAAAGTAGAACCGTTGATCGATACTTCGCGTTCTGGAGGCGTTGTCTCCTATAGTGCCGCAGTGAAAGTCGCAGCACCTGCGGTGGTGAATATCTTTACCACACAAAAAGTAAAACAGCAGGCGCATCCTTTACTGACAGATCCTGTATTCCGTGAATTTTTCGGTGATCAGTTACCAGACCAGTTTGGTCAAAGTCCAAATGAAAACAGTTTAGGTTCAGGTGTGATTGTCCGCCCTGATGGTTATATCCTGACCAATAACCACGTGATTGCACAGGCAGACCAGATTGTAGTGGCCTTGCATGATGGACGTCGTGCTGAAGCCAAGGTCGTGGGTACAGACCCGGATACGGATTTGGCTGTAATCAAGATCGAACTTGAACAATTACCAGTTTTGCCATTCAAACTCAGTGGCAATGAAGTCGGTGATGTCGTTCTGGCAATTGGTAACCCGTTCGGTGTCGGTCAAACCGTGACTCAGGGGATTATTTCTGCGACAGGCCGTTCTGATCTGGGCATCAATACCTATGAAGACTTTATTCAGACAGATGCTGCAATTAACCCGGGCAACTCGGGTGGTGCCTTGATTGATGTTGCCGGAAACCTGATCGGGGTCAATACAGCAATCTTCTCGCAAACAGGTGGCTCACTGGGGATTGGTTTTGCGATTCCGGCTAAAATCTGTCAACAGGTCATGAATGCGATCCTGAAAGATGGCCGTGTCGTTCGTGGCTGGCTGGGTATTAGTTTGTTGCCGACAGAACGTAATGATGTACTGCAACCTAAAGAATCAGGTGTAGTGGTCGCTGAAGTGCTGGAAAATGGACCAGCAGCAAAAGCTGGCATCCAGCGTGGTGATAAAATTATCAAAGTGAATAATGAAGTGATTACTTCTGCCTCACATCTGATTAATTTTGTCGCTTTACAGGCACCAAACAGTACCGTTCAGATTGAAGTAGAACGCGCTGGAAAAACCATGACACTGGATGTGGTGATTAGTGAACGTAAAACGCAAAGCAGTTCTTCACAATATATTCCTTTACCAGGTCAGTAATTTTTTCTAAGAAAAATCCCTCCATGTGAGGGATTTTTTATGCACGATTTATTTAATTAGATACAAAACGAAAATATTTTATGTGAATTAAATCATTTAACTTCATTGAATAAAAATCAAAAAGAGTAAAGAAAAATGAGTTTTATGACTGCAGATCAGGCCAAAATTTTATCGAACGTGGCTAATTTAAATATTGAAATGTACAAGCCACGTTTGGCTCAACTGATTGAAGACAATGCCCGACTAGGCAATACCGCTGTGCTAACGGTATTTCCCAAACATTTACCCTTGGAAGAAATTCGGGGTCTTTCGGCAGAGCTGACTGAGCTCGGTTATAACGTGCGTTTTGAGGTACAGGAATTTTATTATAGCTTTAATGTCTACTGGCTATAATTTTATTAATTGTTCAAAAATACTTCTGTTCAGGCATATATCTTGCTGCATTCATCTCATAGTTAAAATATGAGAGAAATATGTCTTTATCTATTCATCTTGCAGCACAGGCAGATGCACCTTATGTGGTGCTTTCGTCCGGACTGGGCGGACATGCCAGTTTCTGGAATCCTCAAATTAGAGTTTTACAGCAGCATTTTCATGTGGTTACTTATGACCAGGAAGGCTGTCATTCAGATTCTGAACTCTTGCCCACGCCTTATTCAATCGATTATATGGCCGGCCAGATTCTGGATTTATTGATCAATGATGGCATTCGAGAGTTTCATTTCATTGGGCATGCATTGGGCGGACATATCGGCATGCAACTAGCGACCTATCAGGCTGAAAGAAAGTTTAAGCTACTCAGTCTGACCATGTTAAATGCTTGGGGAGAGCTGGATGCTCATACTCAGAAGTGTTTCGAAGCCCGGACTTCGTTATTGCTCAATAGCGGGGCAGAGGCATATGTGAGAGCACAGGCTTTATTTCTTTATCCGCCGCAGTGGATTTCAACCCATATTGATCAGTTAACCGAAGCAGAAAATAAGCAGCTCCTTGACTTTCCACCGATCCAAAATGTTCTGGCACGCCTACAAGCCGTGCAGGCTTTTAAACTGAACGCAGAACATCGTCAGGCACTCAAGGATATTCCTGTGCATTTGCTTGCTAACCAAGATGATTTTCTGGTGCCTTATCAGCGATCACAACAATTACAACAATGCCTGCCGCATAGTCACCTCAGTTTGCTTGATACAGGTGCACATGCATCTACTGTGACCCAGACAGATCAGGTGAATCAACTGATCCTGTCATTCCTGATTTCCCCTTAGTTTGAAGATTTTTTTTAAAGCCAGACCTCGTGTCTGGTTTTTTATTTGTTCTAATCAATTATTTTTGTAGCATCAGCATGGTTTTTACTTCGAATTGATGCATGAACTGCAAATGCACAAATTGCTACGAGTGCACTTGAATGAAACAGTATGTGCAAAATTGACTCATAGGTGAAAATGGTTATTTTACTAAAAATTCAAAAAATAAAATATTAAGTAATTAATAATTAAAAATTAAATATAGTTGGCACACGCTTTGCAATGTTTATCTTGTAAATAAAATTCCCGAAGTGGAATCAGAATTTTGAATAAGTGTTAAAAATAATGAGGTGTGAAAATGAAAATAGGTGTCTTCTGTCCAATCGGAAATAATGGCTGGTTACTCTCTGAAAATGCACCGCAGTACATGCCGACTTTTGAGTTAAACAAACAAATCGTACAGCGCGCTGAGCACTATGGTTTCGATTTCGCACTTTCCATGATCAAGCTGCGTGGCTTTGGTGGCAAGACTGAATTTTGGGAACATAACCTGGAAACGTTTACCTTGATGGCAGGTCTTGCAGCTGTCACCAGCAAAATTAAAATTTTCGCAACTGCCGCAACTCTGGTAATGCCACCTGCAATTGTCGCGCGGATGGCATCAACCATTGATTCGATTTCAAATGGCCGTTTTGGTCTGAATGTCGTGACCGGCTGGCAGCCACCTGAATATACCCAAATGGGCATGTGGCCAGGTAATGACTATTTTGGCAAACGCTATGAATATCTGTCTGAGTATGTACAGATTCTTCGTGAACTTTGGGCGACTGGTAAATCAGACTTTAAAGGCGAACATTTCCAGATGGAAGACTGCCGTGTGAGCCCACGTCCACAAGCGGATATGAAAATTATCTGTGCAGGTCAGTCTGATGCAGGTTTAGAGTTTTCTGCACAATATGCCGACTACAACTTCGTATTTGGTAAAGGCCTGAATACTCCAACAGCTTATGCAGAAATTAATGACCGCCTAAAAGAAAAAACAGATGTGACTGGCCGTGATGTACAGACTTATGTGCTGTTTATGGTGATTGCTGCTGAAACCGATGAAGAAGCGCAAGCAAAATGGCAGCACTATAACGATGGTGCTGATATGGAAGCGATTAACTGGCTGATGAATCAAGGCGGTAAAGATACGACTTCTGGTACAGATACCAATATCCGTCAAATGGCTTCGAGTGTATCTCCAGTGAATATCAATATGGGTACGCTGGTGGGTTCTTATGAAAATGTGGCACGAATGTTGGATGAAATTGGCGAGATCAAGGGTACCGAAGGTGTGCTACTGACTTTTGATGATTTTATTCAAGGGGTTGAAGATTTCGGTCAGAAAATCCAGCCATTAATGAAATGCCGTGACCATATTGTCATTGAAGATGCAGCATCAGTTCTGGAGAAAAGCGCATGAGTAAATCAGTCGTGACAGCCGATTTTACTGAAAAACTCGGCACAGGAAAAACCCTTAAAGCTGAACCCGAAGCGATCTGTCTTGCACCAGAGCAAACAGCCTTGATTGTGATTGATATGCAGAATGCTTATACCTCGCAAGGCGGCTATCTGGATCTGGCGGGCTTTGATGTCTCAAAGACCAAGCCAGTAGTGGAAAATATTAAAAAGGCTGTTGATGCTGCACATGCAGCTGGTATTCAGGTGATTTATTTCAAAAATGGCTGGGATGCGGAATATAAGGAAGCGGGCGGTACGGATTCTCCGAATTTCCATAAATCCAATGCCTTAAAAACCATGCGTAAACGTCCTGAATTACAGGGGAAATTGCTGGCTAAAGGCGGTTGGGATTTTGAGCTGATTGATGAGTTAAAGCCACTGCCACAAGACCTGGTGATCGAAAAGCCACGTTATAGCGGTTTCTTTAATACCGCGCTGGACAGCATGTTACGTGTGCGTGGTATTCGTAATCTGGTCTTTGTCGGGATTGCCACCAACGTTTGTGTGGAATCGACGCTACGTGATGGCTTCTTCCTAGAGTATTTCGGTGTCGCACTTGCTGATGCCTGCCATCAGGCAGGTCCAGTCGAAGCGCATGAAGCCAGTCTGTATAACATCAAGACCTTCTTTGGCTGGGTGTCAGATACTGCAAATTTTGTCGAGACCTTTCAAAAAGAAAGTGAGTCACTAAAAGAAACTAAATTAGCTGTAAGTGCATAAAGAATTAAAGATCAGGATTAAGGAAAAAATAGTATGCCTAAAGAAATTATTATTCCAGCAGGAACATCGAAACCATTAGCACCGTATGTACCGGCAACCAAGGCAGACAATATTGTGTATGTATCCGGTACATTGGCTTTTGACGAAAATAATAATGTGGTGCATGTCGGTGATGCCGCAGCACAGACCCGTCATATTCTGGAAACCATCAAGCGTGTGATTGAGGAAGCCGGTGGCAGCATGGATGACGTAACGTTTAACCATGTCTTTGTCAAAGACTGGGCAGATTATGCTGCGATTAATGCAGTTTATGCAGAGTATTTCCCGGGAGATAAGCCGGCACGGTATTGCGTACAGACAGGTTTGGTCAAGCCTGATGCGCTGGTCGAAATTGCTTCGATTGCCCATGTATAAGCCGATCCACCTGATTCAATCTCATTACTAGATGCCCTAGGTCTGAAACTGAACATCGACTTGGGGTCGGGAGAACAGCATGAATGCCAAACTATCTAAAATCATCACAGAGACAGTTGCAGAAAATAACGCATTAAATAAGGTCTTGGCGACTAACGCATCTGGCGACATCTTTACCCAAGTCGATCAACAGATTTTCCGTCAGGGCATGTCCAATCTGGGTGCTGCGGTGAATGTGATTACCACGCAAGGCGATGCAGGAATGGCTGGATTTACCGCTTCGGCCGTATGCAGTGTGACAGATACACCACCAACGTTGCTGGTGTGCCTGAACCGTTCTGCGTCAGTTTATGAAACCTTTAAAAAGAATCAGGTGTTGTGTGTGAATACTTTGGCATCACATCAACAACATCTTTCCAATCTGTTTGGTGGAAAAACACCAATGGCAGAGCGTTTCAGTCAGGGGAACTGGAAAACCCTGGTGACCCAGTCGCCTGTACTTGAGGATGCCTTAGTCAGTTTTGACTGCGAGGTGGTCCAATGTTTATCCGTAGGCAGTCATGACGTGCTGTTCTGTGAGGTGAAAGCCATGTGCCAGAGTCAAGGCAATGCGCTGATGTACTTCAACCGTTCTTACTGTGAGCCACACAAAATGTGCTAATTCAATTCAATCCTAATCAAGGAGGGGAAGCCGATGCAAGAAAAAGAAATGTGGTTTCCAAAATTTAAGTCTTACCAAGGCAATCTCGATACCACACCCGTGCAAACAGATGAATATCTGCCTGCTGGAAAAAGTATTATTCTCGGGTTACAGCATGTGTTTGCCATGTTTGGTGCAACCGTGCTGGCACCCTTACTAATGGGGTTTGACCCCAATCTCACGATTTTCATTACCGGGATTGGCACCATTTTATTTTTCCTGATCACGGGCGGCCGATTGCCAAGTTATCTGGGATCCAGCTTTGCCTTTATTGGTGCGGTAGTCGCAGTGACGGGTTATTCTGGGGTTGGAGCGAATCCTAATATCGGACTGGCCCTTGGCGGCACCATTGCTTGCGGTATTGTCTATGCCTTGATTGGGCTGCTGGTGATGAAAACCGGTACCAACTGGATTGAAAAACTGATGCCACCTGTAGTGACAGGCGTGATCGTGATGATCATCGGTTTGAACCTGGCTCCAGTCGCGATTAAAAGCGTTTCAGCGAACCAGTTTGATTCGTGGATGGCATTAATCACCATTATCTGTATCAGTGTGATTGCTGTGTTTACCCGAGGAATGGTACGCCGTCTGTTGCTGTTATTGGGCTTGTTATTTTCCTATCTGATTTACTTCCTTTTCACAAACGTCATGGGCTTCGGATCTGCGATTGATTTTACCAAAGTCAGTGAAGCAGCATGGTTCGGTTTGCCGAATTTCCAGAGTCCGGTCTTTGAAATGAATGCCATGCTGATGATTGCACCAGTGGCGATTATTTTAGTGGCAGAAAATCTGGGGCACTTTAAGGCAGTCTCTGCTATGACCGATAAAAACCTGTCTCCATACATGGGTCGTGGTTTCTTTGCTGATGGTGTTTGTACTTCATTGTCAGCTTCTGTCGGTGGTACAGGCATGACCACTTATGCCGAAAATATCGGTGTAATGGCAGTCACCAAAGTTTATGCAACGACTGTATTTGTCTTTGCTGGTATCTTCGCTATTTTGCTCGGACTTTCACCTAAATTCGGTGCAGTGATCAGTACCATTCCAGTGGCCTTGTTGGGTGGTGCATCGATTGTCGTATTTGGTCTGATTACTGTGGCTGGTGCGAAAATCTGGGTAGATAACCGTGTTGATTTCACCAAGAACAGTACGCTGATTATTGGTGCAGTCTGTCTGATCATGGGCACAGGCAACTATAGCTTGCAGATTGGTGGTTTTGATCTGGGTGGTATTGGTACCGCAACTTTAGCTGCAATTCTATTGAATCTATTCCTGAACCGTGGTGAAGATAAAGAATTGCCAGCATCTGAACCAACTAAAACCGTAACTGAAGTTGAGGCTAAGCCAGTCGCTTAAAATGAGGAGCATTTTTTGAGTCATACAATTGCATTTTTAGGACTCGGGGCAATGGGCTGGCATATGGCCTCCCATCTGCCAAAACTTGGACATCAGGTTTGGGTCTGGAATCGAACTGAACAGAAAGCTATAGCGCATGCTGAAACTTTTGCAACACAGGCGGTGAGTATTGAGCAGGCAGTTCAGGCAGATTTTATCTTTTCCTGTTTGCCGACCAGTCAGGATGTGGAAGCATTAATTGCAGCCTATCCACCCAAACAAGGTGCAATCTGGATTGACTGTACCAGTGGGGTGCCAGAATCTGCAGAGAAACTGGCGAAACACTTGGAGCAACAAGGCAGTTTTTATCTGGATGCACCGGTTTCTGGCCAAACCATTGGAGCGGAACGCGGTACTTTAACTGTTATGGTCGGAGGCAATGAACAAGCCTTTGAACAAGCCAAACCGATTATTGAAGCCTTTGCTGGTCTGATTGAATATGTGGGAGAAAGTGGTTCTGGTTTTGCGGTAAAAGCCGTGAATAATACCCTAATGGCGACTCACTTGTGGGCCCTGGCTGAAGGGCTGACTGTACTGAAAGGACAGGGAGTTGATTTAAGCAGTGCACTAAACTGTATTAATCATTCTAGCGGTAAAAGCAGCATGTCGGAAAATATCATGGCGCAGCGTGTACTGAGCCGTGAGTTTCACAAGACCTTTGCGCTGGATTTATTGCAGAAAGATATTGGTATTGCCTTGGAACTGGTGCAGCAACAGCAACTGGATTTAACGGTGATGTCTTTGGTTCAGCAGGAGTTTCAGCAGATTTCCAAGCCACAGGCCAGCCAGCTGGATTTCTCCGCGGCGGTGCAAGGCTTGGAGCAACGTACTCAAATTGAATTAAGAGGATAATCTTTTCAAACAATATTAAAGACAGTGTTAAAGACGTTATAGCTATAGATATATCAGTTTAAAATTTAAAAAGCCGGGAATTTTAATTCCCGGCTTTATTATTGATAAGCCAGTTAAATAGCCTAGGCAGTTCTTAATTCTGCTGATTTGTCTGATATTCCTGAATCACTTCAAGCGCTGCACGGAAGGCTTCCTGAGTAGCAGGGGCACCGCAGTAAGGCAGGCTATGGAGTAGCACTTCCTGAATTTCTTCTACTGTTGCCCCATTATTCAAAGCGCCACGAACATGGCCTTTCAATTCAGTCGGGCTTTTTTGCGCAGTCAGAAAAGCAATGGTAATTAAAGAACGGTATTTACGTGGTAAAACCCCTTCACGTTGCCAGGTCGAACCCCAAGCATGTTCATTAATCCAGTCCTGTAAAGGTTGGGTAAAAGGAACTGTATTGTCTTGAGCGCGCTTTACAAAGCTTGCACCCATCACTTCAGTACGGACTTTCAAGCCATTTTCATAATCTTGTTGTGACATCATTGACCCTCAATTTTATTATGGGTCCTAGCTTAACGTTTTATACCGTAAATACCATCGTGCAATAGTCGTAAAAAAGTGGCTGAATAGCCACTTGAGATATCCAAAGTGAAGTCAAGAAATAACCTCACTTTGGAAAGCAAGATCCGATTTAGATAAGAGATCTATCAAGGACTGGTTGAATGTGAAGGTGCACTTTGAACTGAAGTATCGGTACCTGTTGCATCTGCTTTTGAAATATGAGGATTTTCCAGCTCCAATACTTCCTGTAAATGCAGATCGAAGACATCGGTCAACATACTGTCATAACGACGCGCATTATAGTGCAGTAACTTATTGGCTTCTTCTTCATTAATAAAGCCTTGTTCATGCGCATCAGCCACATGATCAGCAAAACTGAGTCCTTTAAATTGACCTTTGTTTTCGGCTTTCTTAAAGCGATCCCAAAGCTGCTCAATTTCCAGTAACATGGTGAAGGTTGATTCCATACGACCATTCACATCATCTTCCGCTGTGCTATAGAAAACATGCTTTTTCAGTACCTTCCGGAAAGCGTTATCTTCCATCATGACATTTGCGACTTCCTGTTTAAGTCGGTCAGATGGTTTCGCGACAGGGCGGCCAAATGGGAAACAGATGAGTTTGACCATGCCAGCAGCAACCCCGACCGGGAAATTGGCAAACAGGTCATAAAAGGCTTCCTGAGCTGTATATAAAGATTTCTCAATTGCCAATTGTGCATGCAGACGTTCAGCTTCGGTTTTTTTGCTATGTTCAAAGAATTTCAGGATTGCCGTCGCAATAAACAAATGGGCATGGATATCAGCCAGACGGCCAGAAAGCATTTCCTTGCGTTTAATATCACCGGCAAGTAAACCCAGACACATATCTGCAGTCAGGGCAAAGTTAGCACTGAGCCGGTTAATAATCTTGTAATAAGGACGGGTAAAATCAACCGCACTTTGTGGCGCAGCACTTGAACCCCCGCTAAAAGCATAGGCAAAAGAGCGGGCAGTCCGGTTAAAGGTATAACCCAGATGTTTAAACAACATAGTATCGAATGGATTCAGAGCGGCTTTCGGGTCTTCAGCTTGCAGAAGCTGTAATTCTTCATACAGATAAGGATGGCAACGCATCGAACCTTGACCAAAGATCATTAATGAACGGCTCAGAATATTGGCGCCTTCAACTGTAATCGATACTGGAATGGCCTGATAGTTGAGAGCCAGGAAGTTACGAGGCCCCATCTGAATCGCACGACCACCCACGACATCCATACCATGGTTAACAATTTTACGCATGGTCTCAGTGGCGTAGTATTTGGCAATCGCGGTCATGACTGCCGGTTTACCACCTTGATTCAGACCACAAGTCACTAAATAGCGGAATGCTTCCAGCATATAGGCATCACTGGCAATTTCACTATTGGCTTCCTGAACCCCTTCAAATTTACCCACCGAAATCTTGAATTGCTGACGGATTCGCGAAAACGCGCTGACATTCAGATAAGTCATTTCAGCACTGGAGGTAGACAAAGCCGGTAGGGAGATACCACGACCAACCGCTAGACATTCCATCAGCATACGCCAGCCTTTACCGGCATTTTTCACACCACCAATGATCCAGTCTAAAGGAATAAATACATCCTTACCTTCAACAGTGCCATTCATAAAAGGGGAGCCAGGATTATGTCGTGGACCGACTTTTACCCCTTCATGATTGGCCGGTAGCAAGGCACAAGTAATCCCATAATCTGTTTTATCACCGAGTAAATGATCAGGGTCATACATTTTAAAAGCCAGTCCAACTACAGTGGCTATCGGTGCCAAAGTAATCCAGCGTTTGGAGAAATTCATTCTCAATCCCAAGACTTCCTGACCTTCAAACTGTCCATAACACACGACACCAGTATCTGGAATCGCACCGGCATCTGAACCGGCCTCAGGACTGGTCAGACCAAAACATGGGATTTCTTCACCTTTGGCCAGACCGGGTAAATAACGATCTTTCTGTTCATCAGTACCGTAATGCAGCAGTAGCTCACCCGGCCCGAGAGAGTTAGGCACCATACAGCTCACAGCAGCAGTGAGAGAGCGTGAAGAAATTTTGCTCATCACCCGGCTTTGAGCAAAGGAACTAAAGGCACGACCGCCGTATTCTTTGGGAATAATTAGTCCCAAGAAACCATTATCTTTAATATATTGCCAGATATGTTCAGGCAGCATTTTCTTCTCATGAATTTCCCATTCATCCAGCATGCTACACAGCGTTTCGACTTCGTTATCCAAGAATGCCTGTTCCTCAATGGAAAGTTTTGGATAAGGATAGCTATTAAAGGTTTCCCAGTTCGGTGCACCCATAAAGAGTTCTTTTTCCCACCAGCTGGTACCAGAATCCAAAGCTTCACGTTCTGTCGGGCTAATGCTTGGCATGGCATCCGCTAAAGCCTTATAGGCTGGCCTGGAAATGAAAGATATACGCAAAGGTTCGATCATGACGACCAGACTGATCAGGATCAGGGGAATACCCAGAATCAGTGACCAAGGACTGATAAAGGCACAAACCACTGACATGACAATCAGGGTAATTGCACCAGGGGTACGGGAGAGTTGAAAAAAGAAAATCGCCCATAAACTGGCAATGAGAAGAAGTACGGCGAAAATAAATAGCATTGTTATATTTCTCCAGGGTCATACAATTGTGATGCTGCCGATCTCCCTAAGGTGTCTTCTTAAGACTTGATCAATTTTTTTACATCGCTTAAGCAACTGGCAAATTCACAATTGTTCTTGTGAGAACGATCGTTATTAAATATTTCAACGATATATTGAAGTGTTTTATCTGTTTTTGAGATTGTTTGAAAAATGCGCAGTCTTCAAGTGAGAACACGCAAAGAAATGTGAAGATAAGTAATAACTTAATCTCTAAGAGAGGGTAGGTGAAATAATTAAAAAGTGAACAAATATAAATTTAGTTAGGCATAAAAAAGCCCTCTACTTGAGAGGGCTTTGATCTAAGTCATTTTAAGCTTCAATCGCCTGTACAGCGATTTTTTTTGCAGGATCAACTTTACGGCGTACTTCCGGAACCGGTTCACCATAGTATTGACGATCTGCAAAGTAACTTGAACGTACCATCGGTGCTGACCAGATATTCTTAAAGCCAAGCTTACGGCCATGTTCTGCATAACGTTCGAATTCTTCTGGCGTTACAAAACGGTCGATTGGGGCATGCTGTTTAGATGGCTGTAGATACTGGCCAATCGTTACATAATCCACGTCATGCGCTTTCAGGTCGTCTAACAGAGCGAGAACTTCTTCTTCAGTTTCACCAATACCCACCATCAAACCACATTTGGTTGGAATTTCTGGGCAATAATCTTTAAACATTTTCAACAGATTTAAAGAGTGCTGATAATCAGAACCTGGACGCATGGCTTTATACAGACGTGGCACAGTTTCGATGTTGTGGTTAAACACGTCTGGTGGACATTCAGTCATGATGCGTAAAGCGATGTCCATACGACCACGGAAATCAGGTACCAGAATTTCCAGCAAAGTCTTTGGGCTCAAAGCACGGGCTTCTTTAATACAATCTACAAAATGCTGTGCACCACCATCCAGCAGGTCATCACGGTCAACTGAAGTGATGACTGCATATTTCAGACCCAGGTTGGCAATCGTTTCTGCCATATGACGCGGCTCGTCTGGATCGAGTGCATTTGGGCGACCATGTGCTACATCACAGAACGGACAGCGACGCGTACAAATATCACCCATAATCATAAAGGTTGCTGTACCCCCACCAAAACATTCAGGCAGGTTCGGACAGGCGGCTTCTTCACATACGGTATGCAGTTTTTGCTGACGAAGTGTAGTTTTAATACGCTGAACTTCCTCGGGAGCGGCCATTTTCACGCGGATCCAGTCCGGCTTACGTGGCGTTTCAACCGTAGGAACAACTTTTACAGGAATACGGGCGACCTTTTCTGCGCCGCGAAGTTTGATACCCTGTTCAGGTTTACGGTTTTCAGACATATATAACTTTTCCACTGTTTTGAAGGAGGGAGATAAATCAAAGTTAACACTTTTTTAATTATAACGAAACTCGGGTGAAATAGGGCGAAATGGATTATTCATTTAAAAAATGTTCTTATCACACAATATATGTAAGTTAAATACACCAAATTGGCAGCAATTACGTCATAATATAGCGTAGATTAAAGCAAAATTTTTTAATTTTAAGGAGCGTTGAATGCCACGTAAAAAAGAGGTCGTTAGTGGGACTTTCGTTAAGTACGATGCGGTAGTTCTAGGTTCAGGCCCTGCGGGCGAAGGCGCGGCAATGAAACTTGCCAAATCTGGTAAGCGTGTTGCAATTGTGGATATGCGTGAACAGCTGGGTGGTAACTGTACTCACGTAGGTACGATTCCAAGTAAGGCATTGCGTCAAACGGTATCCAGCATTATCCGTTATCAACGTGATCCAATGTTTCAAAAAGTAGGTGAATGGAAACAATTCACCATGAAACAAGTACTGCGCAATGCACATAAAGTGATTCAGCAGCAAGTGGATACTCACTCACGTTTTTATGACCGTAACAAGATTGATATCTATCATGGTCGTGCTTATATTCAAGACGAAAATACGATCTTTGTATTCACACCAGATGGCATAAAAGAAACCATTATGTTCCAGCAACTGGTGATTGCGACTGGTTCGCGTCCATATCGTCCAGAGATTCTGGATTTCAATCATCCACGTGTATTTGATTCAGACAAAATTCTGGATCTGGATTTCTCGATCCAAAAAATCATTATTTATGGTGCAGGTGTGATTGGCTGTGAATATGCATCGATCTTTATTGGTCTGGGACATAAGGTTGACCTGATTAATACCCAACCAAAACTGCTGAGCTATTTGGATGATGAAATCTCTGATGCGCTGTCTTATCACTTACGTGAACAGGGTGTATTGATCCGTCATAATGAACAGATCGACTTCCTTGAAACTTCTGATGATTATGTGGTTCTGCATACACAAAGCGGCAAGAAAATTAAGGCAGATGCGATTCTGTGGTGTAATGGCCGTTCGGGGAATACTGACGGTTTAGGCCTTGAAAATATTGGATTGAAACCAAACAGCCGCGGTCAATTAACCGTGAATGAGCAGTATCAGACTGAAGTCGAAAATATCTATGCTGCAGGTGACGTGATTGGCTGGCCATCATTGGCTTCTGCTGCCTATGACCAAGGTCGTTGCGCAGGTGCCAACATGAGCGGTGAACAAGACGTTGCACCGGTGACTGATATTCCGACTGGTATTTATACCATTCCGGAAATTTCTTCGATCGGTAAAACTGAGCAGCAGTTGACTGAAGAAAAAATCCCGTATGAAGTGGGTCAGGCTTCTTTCCGTCATCTGGCGCGTGCACAGATTACTGGTGATACGGTTGGTGAATTAAAAATCCTGTTCCACCGCGATACGCTGGAAGTTCTGGGTGTGCATTGCTTTGGTAATAATGCATCAGAGATTATCCATATTGGTCAGGCAGTCATGAACAGCCCGAACAATACGATCAAGTATTTTGTGGAAACTACATTCAACTATCCAACGATGGCAGAAGCTTATCGTGTGGCAACATTGAATGGTATGAACCGTTTATTCTAATTTGATTTATTCAGGTTAGATCAAAAACCCGCAAGTTCGATTTGCGGGTTTTTTATTTTATAGATTGAAAAAGTTCAATCTGGTCAGTAAGTCTAGTGATTAAGCTGCCATTTTGCGGCATTCTTCAGCACAGCGACGGCAAGCTTCGGCACATTGCTGGCAATGATCATCCTCATGATGGCCACATTCTTCTACACAATAATCGCAAGCTTTAGCACATAGCTCGCAAATCTCTTTGATAAATGGAGATTGCTTTTGTTGCATGCGGGCGCAGAGCTGACACAGATCAGCACAGTCCAGACAGCGCTGGATACATTCCCGCATCATTTCTAAATGTTCTTCTTTCAGGCAGGCACTGGCACAGTTAGTACAGGCCAGAGAGCAGGTCATACATGCGCGAACACAATCTGAAAACTGAATCTCATTCATTTTCTTCTCCTTTTTGCAGCTATAGCAATGGCTTGTTTTTTTAATACGCTAAGCAGAAAAGGAAAAATACACTAGGCAGTTTGAGTGAGAAAAAGTAATCCGATTGCCGATTTTGTTAAAAGCTGTATTTTTAAAAAATTTAATTTAAAACCTCTATCCTGATATTCCCAAAATAGGATGACTAAAAATTTAAAAATAAAACCATTGAGGCGGTCATTCCTCAATGGCGGAAAATCTACATGATGAGTCGTTATTGTCGAAGGCTTAAATGACCTTTCTCTTTATTATATTTTTATGGTGATTAAAATGGACGACTACCTGCCAGGCTGATACGTTTTAATAAACGGCGCTGATCAGCAGGGAAAGGACGGCGTGAATGTAGAGTAACCTGATTGTCCCAGAACACGATATCGCCTGCTTCCCAATTGTGCTCATAAGCGAATTCAGGTTTTAAGACATGCTCACGTAATTTTGCAATCAGTTCACTACCTGCCTGATCGTCATAATTCACTAATTCAACTTCAGTATGGGTATTTAACCAAAGTGCTTTACGGCCAGATTCAGGATGGGTGCGTACCAGTGGGTGCGGATAGGCATGACCTAAAATTGGCTGATCTTTAAAGCGATATTTTGGTATATTTCCCGCATACGTATTACCACCTTTATTGCTCTGGAAGCGTACAAATGGATTATAGGTAATGAGTTGTAACTGATCGATTTGTGCTTTGGTTTCTTCATCTAATGCTTCATAAGCCTTGATGGTATTAATCCAGGACGTCTGGCCACCGTCTTTTGGCAGTTCAATGGCATAAAGTAAAGAGCCAAAAGATGGTAGCGGTGTCCACTGGTGATCGGCATGCGGGGCAAGTTCACCATGGCCGGTGTAATCCCCTTGACCGACTGCATTGGAAACTGGTACGACATCAGGTGGAGTGCCGGTATCTGTTTTAGAAGCCAGTACTGGCGTGTCAGCATCTGGACGGAAGATTGAACCGAAATAGGTGGCAAATGCCAGATACTGTAGATCATCCAGACTTTGATTCTTAAAGATCAGGATCAAATGTTCAGCCAGAGCCTGCTTCAGACGCAGGATGGTTTCGCCAGATTGGGCTTTATGGGCATCGAGGCCATAAACCACTGCGCCTAGGGCTTGATCTGCCTGCGGGACAATTTTGATTTCATCAGTATTCTGGAACTGATCTTGCTGATGCCAGCGTGGTGCATCGTGAATGGCTTGTGAAAGTTGGGTCAAACTTGTCATTGGAAAGTCTCTGAATTTTCTTGTTGCAGAAAATCTAAAAAAATCCAGAGTAAAAATAAAATCATAAGAATTGCTAAACTTATGAAAAACCGAATAAAAATATCTAAATGATTGATTTGTTATCTTTTAATTAAAATGGCAAAACAAAGTCCTAAAGCTGCTGAAAAATGTCAAATATTTGACAATTAATGTGCACAAAACGCCTGATTAAAGTACTCAAACAGTTCTGGAGTCTGGCTCCAGAGCCATAAAGAAATAGAGAGGAGAAGTACCATCGCTACCGCAATGGAAAGCTTGAGCAGAAAGGTCGAATCAGTCATGTACGATTTGCTCCTCATTTACCCATAAGTGCACCAGTACGCCAAAAATACTTAAGGCAATCGACAACATCCATACCGCATTATAGTTACCACTCATGTCATGGTTTACACCACCGAGCCAGCCGCCAAAGAATGAACCGACCTGATGGGTAAAGAATACAATCCCGCTGAGCATAGTTAGATATTTCACGCCAAACATATTGGCAACAATACCGTTGGTCAGTGGTACGGTGGAAAGCCATAATAATCCCATGATGACACCAAACGCATAGACCGTCCAGGTGCTTAAAGGCAGCATCAAAAAGGCGATAATCGCAATCCCGCGCAGACCGTATAAGCCCATTAGCAGACGTGGTTTGGAATACTTTCCACCGAGCCAGCCAGCCGTATAGGTACCGACAACATTAAACAGGCCCACCAGCGCCAGGAAAATGGTGCCAGTTGTAGCATTGAATCCATGATCAATCAGATAACCCGGCAGGTGAATCCCGATAAAGACCACCTGAAAGCCACAGACAAAAAAGCCCATCGCCAGAAACCAGAACGGCTTATGGTTTTTGACTACCACTAAAATCTGTTTAAAGCTGAGAGATACCTTATTCGGCGTAGATACAGTATTTGGATCGACATACATCGGGGCTTTTAGCATCCAGGCCAAAGGTACAATCAAAGCGATTAAAATTGCGCTGACGACAAGTGCTGCTGACCAGCCGACATTCTGTAAAAGTAACAGCGTTGAGGGCAGCATAATAAACTGGCCGAAGGAGCCTGCTGCACTGGCAATCCCCATTGCCAGACTGCGTTTTTCAGGTGGTGCAGCTCGTCCAACCGCAGACAATAAAACCGGGAAAGAGGTGGCAGACAAGGCCAGACCTAAAATCAGTCCGACGCTGAGATTCAATAATAATCCGGTTGAACTGACAGCCATCAATAACAGGCCAAGCGCATATAAAGCACCGCCAATGGCAACGACAATCTTGCTGCCATATTTATCAGCGAAGGCACCAGTAATGGGCTGAACAGCACCCCAGATCAGGTTTTGCATGGCAATGGCTAAACTAAAGACATTATGACCCCAGCCAAATTCTTCACTCATTGGCACCAGATATAGGCCAAATGCATGACGAATCCCCAAAGATAAAGCCAGAATAATGGCAGCGCCAATCAGCATAAAAATCAGGGTTCTGGAAAATTGACTGTCAGCCATAAGTCATTCATGCATATAAAGTTGATAGGTATAGTATTCGATTCAACCTAGAGAGGCGATAAAATAAAAATTAATCAAACGATAAATTTTTTTTATAGCTGTATATAACGTCAGAAAACAGAACAACGGCCGTAGCCGTTGTTCTGAAGTATTCAGTTTTTTTAATGAAAGAATTAATTGATTAGAAACGCATCCCGAATCCGGCATAGGCCAGAATTGGATTAACTTCAATATCGGCTTTGGAGCGAATCAGTTCACCTAGATTTGCATCTGTTACCGTAATCGTGGTGTCATTTTTCAGATGAGCATAAGATACAGAACCTACCGCGAACCAGGTATCATTAAAGTCATAAGTGAAGCCGACAGTCGCGACAGGAGCAAAGGCATCAGACGCTTCCAGATCTACTGTAGGATTGGCATTGCTCGGTTTACCTTCCAGTGAAGCTCCGGCATTGCCTTCTTTGATATTGGCAATCATATGACCGGCTGCAATCAAATCCTGTTCAGTACGCGGGTTAATCTCCAATTCATTAAAGTAAGCGTACATTACCCCTAAGCCGACATAAGGGCGAAACTTATTAACTCCGGTTTTTCCAAAATGATATTGTAATTCAAAGGCAGGCGTCCAAGCACGTGCTGACGCTGCAGGACCATGAGCTTCTAAATCAGTAATAAAAATATCATTTTGCAGATCGATATTCAGGAATTCTAAAGGCAAACTACCGATTTGAGGTGTAGCGATCGCAGCGAAAGGAGCATAAATTTTTCCTTTGCCCTGTAAGTCCACTTTGGGTGGAATGCCGGCTTTCATTTCAAGTGATACGTGATCGGTAAAAAAGTAATTACTTAAAATCCCAAGGGTAGTGACATCATCTGCTTCCAGACCTGTGCCTGGATTATTCCACTCCTCCAACCCTTGAATTCGTGAACTACCGCTGAGTCCACTACCTAATTCACCACCGGTAAAAAAACCCAGAAATTCTAATGCTGCTGCAAGACCCTCTTGGTCAACATTAGAATTCAAGTTATTCAATACGGTATCGACTTGAATAGCACCATTTCTGGCAACTTCACCATTTTTTACAGCAGTATTAACTTGAAAGGGCTGAGCTTTTCCTTGTGGCATGACATGCAGTGCACCGACTGAAACGGAAAATCGTTTAAAGCCATCGCCATCCTGTAGGCTGAAATATGGGGATTCTGCATGTGCAAGCAGGGGTAATGTGGCTAGACCTGCCATGCATACCATGATTGTCTTCATTGTTCAGAGGACTCCTTGTCCGTGGTAGTTATTTGTTTTTCTATTGAACAATTTAGTTAAATCTCACCAATTTACACAGTTACAGAACGAGTAGTGAAAAGTTAACAGAAAGTAAAAAATGCCAAAGTTTGTATAAATTGTATTAATAAAATATATATTTATGTAAAAATTATTATGAATAGTGAAGATAAATAGGATATTAATTTTTATAAAATTTTCAGTTTTATCGAAGTAATAGAATAATAAGTGGGTAACATTTTTCTCATTAATCTAAGTTTTAAATAATGATTTAAGCTTTCTATCCTGGACGTGATTTGTACAAGAAATCAGGAAATTTTCTGCTTTAAACTCACTAGAAAAAGCTTGAATAAATTTAGCTAACCGATGGTACACAGCAGATAGAGTTTTTTTGTACAATAGCCGCATAAATTATTGAGTATTGCGCATGAGCTCCCAAAATTCTCCCAAGAAAAAGCCACTGGTTAATTTACCTTTTCCATTAAAACAGGCAGAACAATCTGCTTCAGATGAAGTTCTGGAAGATCTGCGACCTAAACCGCAGCGTTATGCTGATCGGACCTGGATGCCACCTCGTGGTACACGCCGTTCAATGGGCAAACGTTAATAAATAAAAAAGCCATGAAGTTCATGGCTTTTTTATGAGTAAAATTTGAGATTTTCTTAGCGAACTGTTTTACGCGCCTTATTTTCAGGTTTTGGCGGGGCAATCTCACGATCGCCTTTCCAGACATCAATAAAGTCTTTTTCATTGATATTATAAAGTTCCAGTAGCGCCAGAATTACGGCACCAAACAGCATGGAACCTTCAGAATTATTCTGAAAGTCAAAAATCTTGCCATTCAGGTTATGCAGAATATCTTCAATTTCGAATACACGATCACGACCATTGCTGTCGACCGGATAAATCTGAGTATTGAGCAGAATCTTGGCCAGACTCTTTTCATTATCGGTCAGTGCCAGAACATCAATCAGCTCATCTGTCGCCGGAGTAAAAATCACTGAATCCCGGAAGATGGTATGCAGGAATTGCGACGTAATTTTCGGAAGCGCTTTTTCTACAAAAGGCCGGAAAGATTGCGGAAAAATGACATTGTGGGAAATGCCTTTGAACATAGGAGCAATTTCTTCAACTTTATAGCCTGCAATGCCACAACCAACTGAAGTAATAAAATATTTAATTTTAGGATGGTTCTTGGTGTAAATCTTGAAGTCATCAATATAGTGCTGGATCTGTGAGAGAGGCATCTGTTGCAAATGCTCATTCATAGTCGGAATGGCATAACTTTGACCTGCCCAGCCACGACCAACCCCCATGACCGCCCCAAAATGCTCATAAGCTGTTCGAGCTGCGCCTCCGGCATGTTGTCCAGCCAAGTTGCTTCCGAAAACAAATACCGTATTTTCTGGCAGAGATTTAACAATACTTTCATCGTGATAATGGTAAGTCATGGCTTTTTTATTCGATGTCCTGATTAGCTTCATGTTGCCTTTGAACGCTATAAGGGTCAAGGTGAAATTAATCTTTATTACATCATCAGATAAAGCAGAACTTTATACAGAAATTTTGCCTCAATAGCGAATAAGCTAGAATGAAGTAATGAGCCGGCTCGAAATTTATATTGATTCAATTTTGATAGAAAAGTTTAGATCTAAAACGACTTAAGACTACGAAAGCATAATATTTCACTGGATTTATTTTACTAAACAGAAACCTGGATAGGGATTGAGTAATTCAGTTTTACCCCCATAATAAATTGAGTCGATATCCGCAGTGAAATGATTAAAGCTATGAGTGATAAACAACCCTTTGAACTGGTGACCAATTATCAACCTGCTGGCGATCAGCCACAGGCCATTGAAAAGCTGGTCAAGGGTATAGAAAAAGGCTATCACGATCAGCTTTTGCTGGGGGTTACCGGTTCAGGTAAAACCTATACTATGGCCAATGTCATCGCCCGTACCCAGCGTCCGACTATTGTCATGGCTCATAACAAAACGCTGGCTGCACAGCTCTACGGCGAATTTAAAGCATTTTTCCCGAATAATGCGGTTGAATATTTCGTCAGTTATTATGATTACTATCAGCCAGAAGCCTATGTGCCATCTTCAGATACCTTTATCGAGAAAGATGCGGCAATTAATGATCACATTGACCAGATGCGTCTTTCGGCAACCCGTGCACTTTTAGAACGTCGCGACGCGATTATTGTCGCTTCTGTTTCTGCGATTTACGGTCTGGGTGATCCGAATGCCTATATGAGCATGTTGCTGCATGTGGTGGAAGGTGACCGGATTGGCCGTGATGATATTATCCGTCGTTTGGTCGAAATGCAGTATTCGCGTAACGAACTGGAATTCCTGCGCGGTACGTATCGTATTCGTGGTGAGATTATTGATATTTTCCCTGCCGAATCGGATCAGGATGCTATCCGGATTGAGCTGTTTGATGATGAAGTCGACTCCATTCGCTGGTTTGATCCTTTAACCGGGAAAATGGTTCGTAAAGTGCCTCGCGTAACCATTTATCCTAAAAGCCATTATGTTACGCCGAAAGACAATTTGTCCCGTGCCATCGAAACCATTCGGGAAGAACTTAAAGAGCGTCTGGTGTTCTTCCGGGAAAATGACAAACTGCTGGAAGCCCAGCGCATCGAGCAGCGCACACGCTATGATCTGGAAATGATGCAGCAACTGGGTTATACCAACGGCATTGAAAACTATTCACGGCATTTGTCGGGTCGTCCTGCGGGTGAAGCGCCACCGACCTTGTTCGATTATATTCCTGATGATGCCTTGCTGATTATTGATGAGTCACATGTGACGGTGCCGCAGATTGGCGCCATGTATAAGGGCGACCGTTCGCGTAAAGAAAATCTGGTAAATTACGGATTCCGTTTACCGAGTGCGCTGGATAACCGGCCGATGAAGTTTGAGGAGTGGGAACGTATTGTGCCGACGACTGTTTATGTTAGCGCAACGCCCGCACGTTACGAGCTGGAAAAATCCCAGCAGATTGTCGAACAGGTGGTGCGTCCGACCGGTCTGATCGATCCGGAAATTGAAATCCGTCCAGTCTTGACGCAGGTCGATGATGTATTGTCTGAAATCAATATCCGTAAGGAAATGAATGAACGTGTGCTGGTAACGACATTGACCAAGCGCATGGCCGAAGATTTGACTTCCTATTTGAAAGAGTATGGGATTAAGGTCGCCTATTTACACTCGGATATCGATACTGTTGAACGGGTAAAAATCATTCATGAGCTGCGTACTGGGGTTCATGACGTGCTGGTCGGGATTAACCTGCTGCGTGAAGGCCTTGATATGCCGGAAGTATCATTAGTGGCGATTCTGGATGCAGATAAAGAAGGATTTTTGCGTTCAGAGCGTTCACTGATTCAGACTATTGGTCGTGCTGCGCGTAACTTGAAAGGTAAAGCGATTTTATATGCGGATCGCATCACCGATTCTATGCAAAAAGCCATTGATGAGACTGAACGCCGTCGTGCCAAGCAGATTCAGTTCAATGAAGAGCATGGTATTACACCACGTAGTGCAGTACGTCAGGTGATTAAGGAAATTGATACAGGCGAAGTGCTGGATGATGAAACTATTGAGCTGAAAGCTTCCGATCAGGCCCGTGCGATCAGTGCAGATGAACGCCATATCATGGCCGATCCAAAGATGTTCGCGAAGCATATCAATAAACTGGAAAAAGAAATGCTCAAGGCTTCAAAAGAACTACAGTTTGAGCAGGCTGCACGTATACGGGATGAAATTTTACGTTTAAAAGCACAGATGTTAAGTTAGGTCTGTGTGTAAATTACAGATTTAAATTACGTAAAATCAATCACAAACCTAACATAATGCTACAAAGTATGTCTGCTGATGCCGCTATTGTAAGTACGAAATATTCATGTTGAAAATTTTGTCCTGATCAAATAGGTATCGTATGACAACTAAAAATAATCTCCCTCATGCGGGGTTGAAACTTGCAAAAATTGCAGTGGGTGGTGCAGTTCTACTTGGACTCGGGGCTGCAACCATGGCTTATGCCAAGAACGATTCTTTACCCACTGTAGAGAAAGTTGAACTGGACCGCTATTTGGGCACCTGGTATGAAGTGGCTCGTAAACCACTTACATTCCAGAACAAGTGTGATCGTGACGTTACGGCGACGTATACATTAAATGAAAATGGTAACGTTAATGTAGATAACCGCTGTATCCAGAAAAATGGTCAGGTGACCCAATCAGTGGGTGAGGCATACATTCAGAATGCACCTTATAATACCAAGCTCAAAGTAAGTTTCTTGCCAGAGTTTATTCGCTGGTTGCCAGTGGGCCGTGGCGATTATTGGGTATTAAAACTGGATGATAATTATCAAACCGTACTGGTCGGTGAGCCTAAACGTAAATATATGTGGGTATTGTCACGTGATCCTCAACTGGATCAGAATGTGGTGAATGAATACCTGCAATATGCGCAATCTGTGGGTTATGATTTGAGTGATGTGATTCATACCAAACAGACCCAACAGGCAAGAAAATAAAAGGCCAATCAGGTTATGTATAAAAACCATGCTTCGGCATGGTTTTTTAATGCTTCTCTTTTTTGAATTATATATTTTGCCTTGCTATCACCTTTGGACAGATGAATCGTCAAGCTTTATTTTAGACTAATCGTTATAATGCGCTGGAATGATCTTGGGTTTGAAGCATGTACAAAGGCATTGCATTATCGGTATTGGCATCAGTGGTATTTGGTGTTCTTTATATATTCACGCCATTTTTGCAGCCTCTAGATAGTGAACAAACCTTTGCGTGGCGGATGCTGGCAACAATTCCATTTTTGACTGCCTTTATGTGGTGGTCAGGTGACCTCAGCCATATCACTCAAATTTTAAAACGCATTCTCAAACAACCTGCTTTTCTGATCTGGTTGATCATCAGTTCCTTGTTATGTACGACCCAACTGTGGCTCTTTTTATGGGGACCAATTAATGGTCGCGGTTTACAGGTATCCCTAGGATATTTCCTGTTGCCGCTAGTTATGGTTCTAGTCGGATGTGTACTTTATAAGGAAAAGCTGTCGCGCTGGCAGATGGCAGCAGTCGCACTGGCCATATTAGGTGTAGGACATGAAATCTGGCGGATCGGTTTCATTGCCTGGGAAACGGTGTATGTGGCACTGGCATATCCGCTGTATTTCTTTATGCGCCGTAAATTTCAGACGGATCATTTAGGCGGTTTCTGGTGGGACCTCTTCATCATTCTGCCTGTCGCGATCTATCTAGGCTTTATTCATAGCGATTCCATGCAACTGATCCTTAATGCGCAGCATCTGATTTTTGCGGTATTAGGTCTAGGCTTTCTAAGTGCGTTAGGATTGGGAAGTTATATTCTGGCAAGCCGCTATTTGCCTTTTGTCATCTTTGGGCTATTGAGCTATTTAGAGCCAGTACTTTTGGCTTTTGCGTCTATGGCATTAGGGGAGCGGGTTGAAGCCGGCGAATGGCTGACTTATCTCCCGATCTGGCTGGCCGTCGTATTGTTGGTAATTGAAGGTATTTTGCATTTACGTCAGCAAAAGCTGAAACAACGCGAACTTATGCAAAAAGTCGAGAAGCTGGAACAATATAAAGAAAAATGATTTTATAAAATATTAAATTCCAGATCGTGCAGCTTTAATTAGACAATATTTGTAGATTGTCAGTCTAGATAATGTAAAATTCGAGACATACATCACAAAATAACAAGATATCACGATTTATTTGGGGAATTGTATGTCGGAAATCGCTATTCCATATCAGTTACGTGCACGCCTGTCACAGCTAGAGCCAAGTCTGGATCTGGAATGGCAACGTGAAATCAGAACAGTTCTGGCTGATGTATCTGCCGAGCTTAAAGAAAGTATCGATTTTCAGATTTTAAAACCCAAAAAAATTCTCTGGGATCGTGATGCCAATCAATATCGATACCAGGCTCAACATTCGGTCGAGTTGCTCAGTCAAAAGTTTTTAAATGACCGGATGCGTTATTATGCCAGCACCTTTGCCTTATCCTTGCAAAGCCTGAAAGGTTTAAATGACAGTTTGCAGATTGCGGATTATCTGGAAAATGCACTTGAGCAAATTGATAAAATCGAAGTCGATGAAAACTTTCAGATGCAGCGTGAAAAACTGGAACTGCGCCGAACCTTTTTGCTAAATGCTGCTGAAATTATCCGTGAACTGAAGTTGCAACCTCTAGAAGGGGTGCGCCAGCTGACTGAAGAGCATGTGAAATGCTTTATTACTGAAGTGTTTATTAAGCAGCAACTCCTTGGTTATTGGTACAAACCTCTATTAAAAAAAACAAACCGTGGAAATAAAACATCCGCTGTTTCGCTATTTCCTGATCAAAGAACAAGAAATCCGTCATTTTGATATTGTCCGTACTTCGCAATTTTTATTCATTGTTGCGCCAGTGATGGATGTACAACAGAATCCATATTCTATTCGCCGTTTCCTGATTGAAGAAAAGGGTGCACTTGAAGATCAGGTTTACCTGAATGTTCTTGTCCTGGATTTGAAAGAGGATATGGATGAGGAAGTGGTCGAAACGCTGAAATCACAGATGCAACGTATGGTAACCTTGCAAAGCCAGATTCATCTGGACGTGATTGATATTGTGCATGATCTGGAACAGATCTCAGAACAGAAGCTACTGCCTTTACTAGTTGAACCCATTCAGGTGGTAGAAAAAAATGCCGATGTGGTGGCACAGCGACATTTGAAAAACTTTGAAGAAATTCTGACTCGGGAATTGTTATTACCCATGCGTGATGCGATCCGTGATCATCTTTCTCATATTGAAGAATTTTCTTATCTATATTTGCACGTCCATAAAATCTTTTCTGAAATTCTGGCCTATTACCGCGATTTCAAATCGCAGCCAGCATTTATGTTTAATCAATATATCCAGAATTTTGAATATAAATTACTGGGATTTATTCGCCTGCTGGAAAAACGCAAAGGTGAAACCTTTATTCCGACCAACTCGCATGAATGGCAGGTGATGCACCAGCGTTCCGAGCAGCCGGTCAAGGATATTCAGTCTACAATTGCAGATAATGTGCAGCAATATCGGGATTTGAAAAAATATATCAATACGCTGCATCGTCAAAAGAGAGAGCATGAGAAGAAGTCAATTTTCAAGAAACTATGGACTAAGGACACTTCAGATCAGGATATTGAAATCGCACTGAACAGATTGCAGCAGTTAAAGCGCAGCATGTTCCTGGAAATTATTCAGGTTCCACGTACCTATGAAAACAGCAGTGTTTTTCTGGAATTTGAAAGTTTACAGAATCTACAGCAGGTCGAACGCCACTATGCTTTCCCATGTGGAGATAACGGTTTGACCCGCTTACCAATCCTGATTCATTTGCCAGAAACCTATGACGATTTTGATGTAGAAAACTTCAATGCATCCATGAGTCTGGACATGAATTTTTCAGCAGGAACCAAAGTGCAGCTTAATCAGGAAAATGCCATCAGCTATGAACTCTAGTTTTGGCTGAATAAACAACATTTAACAAAAATCTGGTTTTTATAGTTAATAGATGATTTTTCAAATTTTAAATGCAAAATCATCTGACTAATTACAATTATTTTCAAAATTTATAGTGAATATATCGGATTTTCGGCCAGAGTTAATCAGCTTTTGATTCAAACTTGCGGCCAATTCCATTACAATTATCGGGTTTTGAAATTTATGCTTAGATTTACAATTAATTAGAGGACGTATCTGTGAGCAAAGACACTATCGTTGCCCTCCATGCAGAGCACCAAGGTCGTTGGAAAAACCGTGAAGAACTTGCGGAACGTATGATTGCCCTAGTAGGTCAGTTATATCGTGAAAAAAATATCGTAGCTACAGTTTACGGTCGCTCTTTAATTAACCGTTCTGTAATCCAGATCCTTAAAGCGCATCGTCGTACTCGTGTACTGGACGTTGAGCTTTCTGTTGTAGACACTTTCCCAATTCTTGAAGCATTGGCAAAAGTAGAAAACATCGGTACTGCTGAAATTGATCTAGGCAAACTTGCTGTTGAATTCAAAGCAAAAGGTGGTGATGTTAACGCATTCGTTGCTGATGCTGTGAAATCACTTGAAGGCAATGCAACGTCTGTTGAAGGTAAAGACGTTGTACTTTACGGTTTCGGTCGTATCGGTCGTATCCTTGCCCGTTTGATGATCAGCCAGTCAGGTCTAGGCCGTGGCTTGAACCTGAAAGCAATCGTAGTTCGTAAATCATCTGACGGTGACCTTGAAAAACGTGCGTCTTTATTGCGTCGTGACTCAATCCACGGTCCATTCGCGGGTACGATTTCTGTAGATGAAGAAAACGAAGCAATTATTGCAAACGGTCAGTTCATCAAAGTGATCTATGCATCTAATCCATCTGAAGTGGATTACACTGCATACGGTATCGAAAATGCATTAGTGATCGACAACACTGGTAAATGGCGTGATGCTGAAGGTCTTGCTCAACACCTGAAATGCCCAGGCGCTGCTCGCGTAATTCTGACTGCACCTGGTAAAGGTGACATGAAGAACGTTGTATTTGGTGTGAACCAGGCTGACATCCTTGATGAAGATCAAATCATCTCTGCTGCAAGCTGTACAACCAATGCGATCACTCCAACATTGAAAGTGTTAAACGACAAATACACAGTGATCAATGGTCACGTTGAAACAGTTCACTCGTTCACAAACGACCAAAACCTGATCGACAACTACCATAAAGCTGACCGTCGTGGCCGTGCTGCAACATTAAACATGGTTATCACTGAGACTGGTGCTGCTAAAGCAGTTGCGAAAGCACTTCCTGCGCTGAAAGGCAAGTTGACTGGTAACTCTGTACGTGTTCCTACACCAAACGTATCTCTTGCGATCCTGAACCTGACTTTAGATAAAGAAGTTGATCGTGATGAAGTGAATGAATACATTCGCCAAATCTCAATCAATTCTAACCTTCAAGGTCAAATCGGTTATACAAACTCTACTGAAGTTGTATCTTCTGACTTTATCGGTTCTCGTACTGCAGGTGTATTCGACGCTCAAGCGACAATCACTTCAGGCAATCGTTTAACTTGCTACGTTTGGTATGATAACGAAGTGGGTTATAGCTGCCAGGTACTTCGCATTGCTGAACAAATGGGCGGCGTAAGCTATCCAAAAGTTCCTGCTGAAACAAATGCATAATTTGTAGAAGTGATCTAAAAAAGAGCCTCTTTTGAGGCTCTTTTTTATTGTGGAAGATAAAGGTGGCAAATCAGCTTTATAAAACTATTGCATTAATTGATGGAAAATTCACCTTGATGTGCCTATTTGAATCTGTTAGCTTACAAATGGTAAGTACATTAAAAATAGTAAGTAAGAACTAAAAATTGTGATCAAGAAAGGAACTCTTCAATGACCAAATATGCAATCAGTCCATTACTGGGACAGGTGCTATCGAATGAATGTCCATCCCGTGAAATACTGGAACATCTCACCAATAAATGGTCAGTGCTGGTATTGCGCTGTTTAAGTGAGGGTGTACATCGCTTTAGTGAGGTGAAGCAGCGAATTGAAGGGGTCAGTGAAAAAATGCTGGCGCAAACCTTAAAAATGCTGGAGCAAGATGGTTTTATTTTAAGAACGGTTTATCCCGTTGTGCCGCCCAAAGTTGAATATCAATTGACCATTACCGGTTCGCAAGCAGCAGAAAAAATAAACTATTTGATTGGCTGGGTAGAGCGGAGTTTGCCAGAGATTTTGGAAAATAAAGAGCGTGTTACTAAATAAAAATTAAATTGCTTTTGGGGAAGCAATAAATGGATAAGTCAGAAAATCTAGTTGCTCGATTATTGGCAGTGTACGCAATTATCCTAACTTTATGCATCGCTATTTATGCGATCTTTCAGCTTTTAGAAGTTGATCTCACTTTAGCGACTAATCTTTTGCTTTGGTCAGCTTCAATCCTTGCTCCAATAGCAGTATTGATGACTTATACGAGTTGGAGAAAACAAAAAGGTAGTGAGGTTATAGCAGAACAAGCTAAATAGCTTGCAATTTTAACGATTGAAATAGAAGGAATAAATAATAAAATTTTAACAGGATTTTGGGTCAAAAATATAGATTTTAAGAAAGCTAAAAATCTTATAGATGAGTTCTATAGCTTAAGAATAAATATGCTAAGTTCATTCAAGTTTTTAAAAGAGGCAACTAAAGATCAGGAATTAGAAAAAAAGATCCAGCTGTTTGAACAGAAAACTTTAGGGTTTTATTCACACTATTCAGGTCTTCTTAAGCCGGAGAATATTACAAATATTTATTCTCATATACCCATGTTGAAAAGGGAGTTAGGAGATATTTTTGTTGATTTATGCGAAGAGCTAATGAAATATGCGCTTTATGAAAAATAATATAAAGAAACCTCTTAGTTTACTCATGGTTTTCTGAATATCTGTTGATCAGTTAAAGCAATTCAATTGAAAAAAGTAAAACTATAAAAATAAAGATGCTTAAACTATAAGAAGAATTACCGCAATTCTGAAATAAGTGAAAACATTTTTATAATTCTTATTTTGTATAAGTTCCTCACAATAATTTCTTGATAAATCGTCAATCTGTATCAGCTTTTTGCTTGAATAATATAAAATAATCTTAAATTGGGTCTTCTTCATGGAAAGCCCAATAAATATAGTCGAGAAATGCTTTAAAATATGGCAGAATAGGCGGTTTTTAAAGTTTTTAGAGGATTGGCATTATGCGCTTTGTTGATGAAGCAGTCATTACCGTAGAGGCTGGCGACGGTGGCAATGGCGTAGCCAGTTTTCGCCGTGAAAAGTTCGTACCATTTGGTGGTCCAGATGGTGGTGATGGTGGTCGTGGCGGCAGCATTTATATTCAGGCTGACGACGACACGAGTACCCTTGTAGATTATCGTTATACCCGTAAATTTCGCGCTGAACGTGGTAAAAACGGTGCTGGCGCAAACTGTGCTGGTCGTGGTGGCGAATCAGTTATTTTAAAAGTTCCTGTGGGAACAACCATTGTAGATAGTGAATCTGGCGACATTATTGGAGATCTGGTTGAAGACGGCCAGAAAGTATTAGTGGCACATGGCGGCCAAGGTGGTTTGGGTAATACCCACTTCAAATCATCAACCAACCGTTCTCCGCGTAAATGTACACATGGTACCAAAGGTGAATTCCGTGAAATCCGCCTTGAGCTGAAAGTACTGGCTGATGTTGGCTTGCTCGGCATGCCAAATGCAGGTAAATCAACCTTTATCCGTGCAGTCTCTGCAGCAAAACCAAAAGTTGCAGATTATCCGTTTACGACCATGGTACCTAACCTGGGCGTAGTGGATGCGGATCGTCACCGTTCATTCGTGATGGCGGATATTCCAGGTCTGATCGAAGGTGCGGCAGAAGGTGCAGGTCTCGGGATTCGCTTCCTGAAACATTTGGCACGTACCCGTATTCTGCTTCACATTGTCGATGTTCAACCGATTGACGGTTCAGATCCAGCTTACAATGCCAAAGCGATTTTGAATGAGTTGCAAAAATTCTCCCCAACACTTTCAAAATTACCAGTGGTATTGGTTCTGAACAAGGTCGATCAGCTTGCTGTAGATACTCGCGATGAATGGTGTAATCACATTCTTGAAGAATTGCAGTGGGAAGGTCCTGTCTTTAAAACTTCAGGCTTAACGGCTGAAGGCACTAAGGATGTGGTGTATTACCTGATGGATCAAATCGAGCAGCAACGCGAACGCGAAGTTGAAGATCCTGAATACGCAGCAGAGATGAAAGAATTCCGTGATCAGCTTGAAGCTGAAACACGTGAACAAACGATTGCTGCGAAAGAAGCTTATCGTGAAATGCGTCGCGCTCAACGTCTGGGCGGCGATGACTTTGATGATGAAGATGATGACGACAGCGACGTAGAAGTATATTACGTACGTTAATCTTTTAAAGATAAGTCTGAGGACAAGATGATAGAAGTGGTAGATGGGCAACGTCAGCTCAAGGGTTGTAAACGAATCGTTGTTAAAATCGGATCATCTTTACTCACAGCAAACGGGCAAGGTTTAGATTTAGATGCCATCTCGCATTGGGCGGGACAAATCGCGGATCTACACAATGCCGGACATGAGATTATTCTCGTTTCTTCCGGAGCTGTGGCTGAAGGTATGGTTCGAATGAAACTTGAGAATCGACCCACCGATCTACCCAGTCTTCAGGCTTGTGCTGCCATTGGTCAAATGGGTTTAATCCAGACCTGGTCAAGTGTGCTGGAAAAACACAGTATTCAAACCGCTCAGGTATTATTGACTCATGATGACCTGGCAGACCGTCGTCGTTATCTGAATTCTTGTGATGCCTTGCAGCACCTGATTGACTGGCATGTAATTCCGGTTATTAATGAAAATGACACGGTTTCTACTGATGAAATCCGTTTCGGTGATAACGATACCTTAGCTGCGATGGTGGCAGGTCAGGTGCATGCTGATCTGCTGATTATCCTGACTGATCAGGAAGGCATGTTTGACTCGGATCCACGTTCTAATCCGGATGCCAAACTGTTTCATACCGTGCGTGCCATGGATGAAAGCCTGTTTGATATGGCAGGCGGCGGCGGAAAATTTGGTCGTGGCGGTATGCTGACTAAAGTCCGTGCGGCACGTCTGGCTGCAAAATCTGGTTGTCCAACTTTGATCGCTAGTGGTGATAGTGACAATGTTTTATCGCGTCTGATGGCGGGTGAAATGTTGGGTACATTATTTATCACTGATGATGACCGTATGACAGCACATCAGCAATGGTTAGCAGCGCATCTGCAAACTGCAGGTCGTCTGGTGATTGATGATGGTGCGGTTAAGGCTATCAAAGAGAATCACCGTAGCCTGTTGCCGGTCGGTGTCAAAGCCGTAGAAGGACATTTTGATCGTGGTGATGTAGTGGAATGTGTCGATCGACAAGGTCACCGTATTGCTGTAGGACGTGTCAACTTCAGTTCACGTTCAGCAGAAATCGTGAAAGGTCTAGCATCGGATAAAGTCCATCAGGTCTTAGGTGAAGCACGTTCTTTGGAGATGATTCATCGCAATCATATGGCGATTTACTAAGCTATCAAAATATAAAAAAATCCCGCTTCGAGCGGGATTTTTTATGGCTATAAATATTTATTTAACCCAACCCCTTCGAATAAACGGTGCAAACAGAAATTTGTGAATCATCAAAATAAAATTCATTAATTTGTCTTGGTACTTCCACCAGATTGGTAAGCCAGCCAGATTCACGACCAATGCAATGATAAAAGCACCGGCCATATCAATCGGGAAATGCACTCCGACATAAATCCGTGACCAGGCTACTAACCAGGCTGTCCACACTAGAATTCGTCCCAAATCACGTTGCGCTGAGAAATAATAAGCAAGGGCAATTCCGCTAAAAATACTCATGTGATTGCTTGGGAATGAACCTGTAGGTGCATGCTCAATCAGGGTTCGGCCAACTTCCGTGACAAAAGGGCGGGGTGTGTTTAGAATGGCAGATAATACTTCGCTAATAGTCAAAGTAATCGCTGTGAAGATCACAGCTTTAATAATCCCTGTTTTGATTTCACGACTGCCACGCAGCCAGGCAACAGCAAAAATCAGCAGAAATAAATACACTAGATCATGCGCTATCAGACTGGCATAGTTAATCATCCAGATCGAGGCTTGGTCAGGTACATTGAGAAGATGAAACAGATATAGGTTCAGTTGATCGAGTGACATGAGGAGAGAGGGCTGACACAAATGTCCGTTACTCTAAATCGATCAAAGCTCAATTCATATCTGAGTTTGTATGAATTTGTAGCATTGATTTTTCACAGAATATTCAAGTGATAAAAAACCACCCAAAAGGGTGGTTTTTAAGCGTCTGAATAATTTCATTAAGACTTATTTAAACTGAATAGAACCATTAGCACTGACGGTCATTTTGGATTCACCTGCTGCCATTTCCTGTTCTGGAACTGCTTCGGCATAAGCAGATTTGGCCATCGCCATGCGTGGCACAGGTGGATAACCCGAATTATTGGTGTTGATATTCAGATTCACCAGTTGATAGCCCGGTTTGTTCCAGGCTTGCGCCAGACTTTGCGCACGTTGCTGGAAGTTTTTCGAAGCTTCAAGCATCAGCTCATTTTCTACTTTTTTACGTTTTGCTTCAGATACTGTGAAGTTAATCGATTCAGTCTGGAAGTTCTGTTGTAGCTCAGCAATCAGTTGCGAGGCGGCTTTAAAGTCAGTCGATTCAATCCGTACCTGCGCACGAGCACGCCATTCTCTTAACTTGCGGTTGTCGTTGTCATAGACTGGATAGGTATGCTGTGAACCGGTTTCAATTTTTACCGTAGGATATTTTTTAGCAGTATTAATGGCCTGCGTCATCAACTGATTGATTTGTGCTGCAAGCTCAGCGGGCTGTTTATTGGATTTTTCAACAAATAAATTGGCATTCATCAGGTCATTGGAAATATCGCGACTGGCTTCTGCCGAGATATTCACCACATTATAATTCAAGGTTTCTTCAGGAGCTGCGAAAGCGGCAGAAGATAATGCGCCGAGCAAAGCAAGCGCTGAAAAAGAAGAAAGACGCATTTTGTTGTCCTGTTTTAGTGGAATTGTTGGCCTTGTGCTGATCATAAAATACTAAGGTGGAAATGTGTTGATATTCCGAAATTATTGTCGTTGGATTGTTAAAAATATATTTTATTTATTGTAGATATATCGGAACCAAATGTGATGAAAATTATATACTTATTGAGATAATTGTTTAATAATTACACTGTTGTATTCATGACAACAAAATTGCATAAAATGTTTAGGCTTCCTTGTCATTACTATGCATAAAGTTGATAATTTAGACAGCAACATTTTTTGATATATTTTTTCAATAACAGTCGAGGCAAATTGATACTAAAAGTTGTTTATTTTCCTGAAAAAAACTGTATCATCCGCCTCTCCTAGTTACTGAATAGAAAATTGTCTAACTAGATTATATAAAGCACCGAGTCAAACGACCGCAAGTCACCAGACTTATTTCTTTCAACCCATATCAGAGATGGTAATTCGATATGAGCGTTTCTTCTGTAAATCCTGCCACCAATTCCACAAACGAATACTACTTGACTCGCCAAAGTCAGATGGAATCGAATGTGCGTAGTTATCCACGTAAATTACCGTTAGCGATAGCGAAAGCACAAGGTTGCTGGGTTACCGATGTTGAAGGTACGGAGTACCTTGATTGTTTAGCTGGGGCAGGGACATTGGCATTAGGCCATAATCACCCTGCGGTCATTCAAAGTATCCAGGACACACTTGCAAGCGGTCTTCCATTGCATACGCTGGATCTCACAACTCCTTTAAAAGATGCTTTTACTGAAGCACTTCTTGCTTACCTGCCAGGTGGCAAAGAAGAATATTGCTTACAGTTCTGTGGTCCATCTGGTGCAGATGCAACAGAAGCAGCGATTAAACTAGCCAAAACCTTTACTGGCCGTAGTTCAGTGATCAGCTTCTCTGGTGGCTATCACGGTATGACTCACGGTTCTTTGGCAATGACAGGTAACCTGTCTGCGAAGAACTCGGTGAATGGTTTAATGCCAGGCGTTCAATTCATGCCATATCCGCATGAATACCGTTGCCCATTGGGTCTAGGCGGTGAAGCGGGTGTTGATGCTTTGACTTATTATTTCGAAAACTTCATTGAAGATGTCGAAAGCGGTGTAACCAAGCCAGCAGCTGTGATTCTTGAAGCAATTCAAGGTGAAGGCGGTGTGGTAACAGCACCTGTAAAATGGTTGCAGAAAATCCGTGAAGTGACTGAAAAACACAATATTGTGTTGATTCTTGACGAAGTTCAAGCAGGCTTTGCGCGTTCAGGCAAAATGTTTGCATTCGAACACGCAGGGATCGAACCTGATGTGGTTGTCATGTCTAAAGCTGTTGGCGGTAGCTTGCCACTTGCAGTACTGGGTATCAAACGTAAGTTCGATGCATGGCAGCCTGCTGGCCACACCGGTACTTTCCGTGGTAACCAGTTGGCAATGGGTACAGGTCTTGCGACTCTACAAACCATTAAAGAACAAAATCTTGCGCAAAATGCACAAGAACGTGGTGATTTCCTACAAGCTGAACTGAAAAAGCTGGCGGCTGAATTCCCATGTATCGGTAACGTACGTGGTCGCGGTCTGATGATCGGTGTTGAAATCGTCGACGAGCGTAAACCAGCGGATCATATGGGTTCTTTCCCTGCTGATGGCCAATTGGCTGCAGCAATTCAAACCGCTTGTTTCAACAACAAACTGTTGCTGGAAAAAGGTGGTCGTAACGGTACAGTAATCCGTTTACTTTGCCCATTAATCATCACTCAAGCTGAGTGTGAAGAAGTTCTGGTTCGCTTCAAGAAAGCGGTTGCTGAAGCTCTAGTCGCAGTTCGAGGCGCGTAATTCATGGTAGATTTTGCAGAACACCGTAAAGCGTTACTCTGCAATGATGCTGCATCTATCGCTGACTATGAGTCGGCGATGGATCAGGCGACCAAAGCGGTTGCAGCATGGTTGCAAAACGACAAAATGTATACTGGCGGTAGCATCAAGGAATTGCGTAGCGCAATTGCGTTCAATCCTTCTAAAGAAGGCCTGGGTGTACAAAAATCTTTAGAGCGTATGGTTGAGCTATTCCTCAACAAGAGCTTGAAAGTACATCATCCGCATTCTTTAGCGCATTTGCATTGCCCGACGATGGTCACTAGCCAGATCGCGGAAGTGTTGATTAATGCCACTAACCAGTCCATGGATTCTTGGGATCAAAGCCCAGCGGGTTCTTTGATGGAAGTGCAGCTAATTGACTGGTTACGCCAAAAAGTCGGCTATGGCTCAGGTCAGGCAGGTGTTTTCACTTCTGGTGGTACGCAATCCAACCTGATGGGCGTGTTACTTGCACGTGATGCCTGCATCGCGAAAAACTGGAAAGACGAAAACGGCAATCCATGGTCTGTTCAGCGTGATGGTATCCCTGCGGATGCAATGCGTAATGTCAAAGTCATCTGTTCTGAAAATGCACACTTCTCTGTGCAAAAGAACATGGCGATGATGGGCATGGGCTTCCAGTCTGTGGTGACTGTACCTGTGAACGAAAATGCGCAGATGGATGTTGATGCGCTGGAAAAAACCATGGCGCATCTTCAATCTGAAGGCAAAATCGTGGCATGTGTGGTTGCAACAGCGGGTACAACGGATGCTGGTGCGATTGATCCACTGAAACAGATTCGTGAAATCACCAATAAGTATGGCGCGTGGATGCACATCGACGCAGCATGGGGTGGTGCACTGATTCTGTCGAATGACTATCGTTCTATGCTGGATGGTATTGAGCTGTCTGATTCTGTGACACTGGATTTCCATAAGCATTACTTCCAGACCATTTCATGTGGTGCGTTCTTGCTGAAAGATGAAGCGAACTATCGTTTCATGCACTATGAAGCAGAATACCTGAATTCGGCATATGACGAAGAACATGGCGTACCGAACCTGGTATCGAAATCTCTGCAAACGACCCGTCGTTTTGACGCGTTGAAATTGTGGATGACCGTAGAAGCACTCGGTGAAGAACTGTATGGTTCGATGATCGACCACGGTGTGGATCTGACCCGTGAGGTGGCAGATTACATCAAGGCAACGTCAGGGCTGGAGCTGCTGGTTGAACCTCAGTTTGCATCCGTACTGTTCCGTGTGGTACCAGAAGGCTATCCGGCTGAGTTTATCGATACGTTGAACCAGAACGTGGCAGATGAACTGTTTGCACGTGGTGAAGCGAATATTGGCGTCACTAAAGTTGGTCAGGTGCAATCTCTGAAAATGACGACTTTAAGCCCGGTTGCAACGCTTGAAAATGTGAAGAACCTGTTGGCACTTGTGCTTGCAGAAGCGGACCGTATCAAGGATTCAATTGCTGATGGTACTTATACGCCGCCAATCGCATAAGCGGTTGCAGGTGGAAAAAAGGAGATCGTTAAGATCTCCTTTTTTATTGGGTTTCGATATGTAAATAGATCATTATCAGCTTCAAATAAAATTAAGCTGCAAATAAAGGACTAAAGCCTTTTTTTCTTAATAGTTTACGGTACATGCTGGAGCTGCGATCTGCCGGGAAATGTGCTTCCAGAGATAGGTCAAGCGGTAGAAATTCGGGCTTCTGGTTTTCGACAATCAGGCGATCTTCTTCAAAAATCTTCAGATTAAAATCATAGGCTTCTTCGACGGGTAAGTCTTTATCATAGTTACGACAGATAGGAGCAAACAGTCGGGTCTGACGGGCGGTCATCGGTGAAGCAGCATTCATAATCACCTGTTTAGCATCATTAGGGAAATGGATGGTCAGGGTCGCGGTAAAGGGTAGGCTAATTTCAAAATGTCTCAACCATTTAAAATCTTCCTGACCACGCTGATCTAACCCAATCGGATAACGGCCGACACTGCTGATATAGTCGGCACTGAAACCATATTCAGTTTCTGTTGTGATGTAATTCGGGACTTCGACATCATCTGGATCACCAAAGGTATCCGGATGTACCCAGGCAAAATGGGCGACATCAATAAAGCCTTCTAGCTGTCTGCCAGCAAAACATTTGATGTCGACTTGTGGGCAAACCAGTTGCTGATAATCTGCATCATTCCAATAAGGCATCACTGGAATATTCGGTTCAGCATCTTTGTCAGCTGTCAGTGAACACCAGATCAGACCATAGCGTTCTACAGCCGCATAGGTCCGTAAATGAAACCGATCTGAAATTTTATGCTGTGGATGGGCAGGGATACGGTTGCATTTACCTTGTGTACCAAAACGCAAGCCATGATAAGGACAGACGATGCCTTGACCATCATTTTTCCCCAGACTTAAAGGCACACCACGATGCGGACAGGCATCTTTGGCCACAACTAGTTCATCCTGCATCTTGTAAATGACCAGTGGCATATCTAGCAACATTGTCCCTAACGGCTGTTCGGAAATATCACGGGCTAAGGCCACTGGATACCAATATTGAGCTAGGAGATGCCAGTCATGTTCTTCAAATGTCATGTGAATGGGTAAATCGGGATTGAAAACTGGAATGGTTGTGCTGTTCATGGCGCTATCACTGTGATTCTTTATTTCAATATAGGCCAATGTGATGTTCTACGAAATTTCAAAGATCAGGACATCCTGTTGCATAAATTCGAACAGGATGTAAGGAGGAATGAGCTATAGGCAAAAAAATTAAAGGAAGCAATATTTAAAGTTCCGAAAAATGCTTCTTTTATTTTTCATGCACAAAATGTGTATTTAGGGCTTTATGCCTAATGTGATATGCAAGCTCCGTTCAGATAAAATCAGCTAATGTCAGGGAACAACAAAAATATCTGATTCAGGATGAAGAGATGACTAATTTGCATGTATCCCAACCCGTTGGCTGTATTATTCAAGGAAAAATGGTACAAGGCGGTGGCGAAAGTTTTGTGGTGATCAATCCTGCTGATGAGCAGGTATTGGCACTGTGTTCCTCTCCCTCAGAAGCACAAGTTGAAGACATCATCCGTAGTGCCGAGCAGGCTTTTCACCAATGGAAAAATACGGATGATGCAACGCGACAGTCAATTCTGCATCGTATTGCGGATCGTATTGAAGAACACCGGGAAGAATTAGCGCGTTTAGTGGTGCAGGAGCAGGGCAAACCTTATGCGCTGGCTGAATTTGAAGTCGGTGGGGCCATTGCCTGGACCCGCTATCAGGCAGAACTCAAGATTGAAACTGAAATCTTACAGGATGATGCCAATAAACGGATCGAACTGCATCATCGGCCTTTAGGGATTGTGGCATCGGTCACTCCATGGAACTGGCCTTTGATGATTGCTGTCTGGCATATCATGCCGGCAATTCGCGCTGGCAACGTGGTGATCAATAAGCCTTCAGAATTTACCCCATTGTCGACCCTTCGACTCGGTGAGCTGATTCAGCAAGAAGTTGCACCTGGAGTCGTATCTATACTTACAGGTGGCGGCGAAGTTGGTGCCAAGCTGACCAGTCACCCTGCAATTGCCAAAGTGGTATTTACCGGTTCAACTGCGACTGGGCAAAGAATCATGCAAAATGCAGCCGCGACTTTCAAACATCTGACACTGGAACTTGGTGGCAATGATGCAGGTATTGTTTTGCCAGATACCGACATTCAGGCAATGGCAGTCCGAATCTTTGATGGAGCTTTTATCAACATGGGCCAGACCTGTGCAGCGTTGAAGCGTCTTTATGTGCATGACAGCCAGTATGATGCACTGGCACAGGAATTAGTGAAAGTCGCACAGCAACAGTCTCTGGGCTATGGTTTAGCTGAAACGACTACTTTTGGTCCGGTACAAAATATTAAACAATACCAAAAAGTTCAGGCCATGATTCAGGAAGCCCAGGATGAAGGGGCAGTGGTAATGACATCTGGTCAGAATCTACCGGATACAGGCTATTTTATTGCACCGACAATCGTGACCAATGTGAGCCCAGATAGCCGTCTGGTGCAGGAAGAGCAGTTTGGTCCGGTATTACCTTTGATCCGTTATCATGATATTGAAGAAGTACTGACTGAAGCCAACAATACGGATTTTGGTTTAGGTGGTTCGATTTGGTCATCAGATCTGGAGCAGGCGCAGCAGTTTGCACAGCGACTGAGTTGTGGTACAGCGTGGATCAATACGCATGGTGAGATTTTCCCGCATGTACCTTTTGGGGGATGGAAGCATTCAGGCATCGGTGCCCAGTTCGGATTAAGTGGTCTGCTCGAAAATACGATTCAGCAGGTTGTTCATATCAATAAAAATTAAATCAAAAAAAGCTCAAGTTTAACTTGAGCTTTTTTCTTTTACCTTAAGACATATTAACGTAATAAAAGGCGGGCAGCCTGAAAATCAAAATGTAACTGCTTGAATTTATTTAAGACAATATAAGATTTGATATGACCAATAAAATTACAGCTCAGCAATTTTTCAGTCACAAAATTTGCCAGCATTTCCAGATTTTTGGCACCTACTTTTAACATGAAATCTGCATCACCACTTAAAGAAAAAGCTTCCTGAATAGCTTCTTCTTCTTCTTCAATCAATTGTTGAAAAGCGATCTTCGCTGCTGCGTCATGTGTTTTGAGATTGACCTGAACCATAGCCAAAACTGCAATTCCCAAAGCTTCAGGATGAATGCAGGCACTATAACCTAAAATAATTCCTTTTTGTTCCAGCAGCTGACGCCGTCTAGAACATTGAGAGGCTGACAAACCGATTAAATCTCCGATTTCCTGATTCGTCAGGCGCCCATTTTTTTGCAAAGCCTGGATGATTTTCCAGTCAAATTTATCCATTGCATCCATTGCATTGAATCCTTATCCGATACACGTTTTATGTGTTTTTGAATCATTGTGACTTGCATTATGCACGAAATCAGAAAATGAAATGCAATATTCTGTAATTGAAGCATGATAAGTGATAGGGAAAATAATAATGTTTATGGAAATTGGTCAGTACCTTAATCAGCGCCTGCAAGAGCTAGGAATTCAGCATATTTTTGGTGTACCAGGTGACTTTAATCTCTCCTATTTAGAACAGATCGAAATTGATCCAAAACTGGAATTTATCGGTAACTGTAATGAGCTCAATGCGGCGTATGCAGCAGATGGCTATGCACGTCTACATGGTGTCGGTGCTTTACTCACCACTTATGGTGTGGGTGACCTGAGCGCGATTAACGGCATTGCAGGTGCATATGCCGAGCAGGTTGCCATGGTGCATATTTCCGGTATTCCGCCTTTGCATGCCGTAGAACAGGGTGCTTTGTTACACCATACCCTGATTGATGGCGATTATGACAATATCATGAACTGCATGCGCGAATTTACCGTGGCACAGACACGTTTGACTCCAGCCAATGCAGTGAGTGAAATTGACCGGGTATTGAAGCAATGTATATTGATGCGTCGACCGGTTCATATTCAGCTTCCATCGGATATTACCCATCTTCAGATTAAAGTGCCCAAGCAGCCTCTGGATCTGAGCCGTCCACAGAGTGATCCAAAACTTCTGCAAGACACTGCGGCACGAATAGCCAAACGCATCAAACAGGCACGTCAGCCAGTCCTGCTCATTGACAATGAAGCAGAAATTTTCCAGCTCACCGATATGCTGCAAAATTGGGCTGAGCGCATGCAGATTCCCTATACCTGCCTGTCTACTGCCAAAAATATCATGAATGAAAGTCACCCCTTATATGCGGGCGTTTATGCAGGTGCAGCAAGCGCAGCATCGACTTGTCAGTTGGTGGAACAGTCGGACTGCCTGATCGCTATTGGACCACGTTTTACCGATGTGGCCACCGCATTTTTCTCACATCGTGTATCCGCACAAAATATGCTGTATCTGGCGGATTCCTGTCTTTGTCTAGATGGACAGATGATCAGTGGACTGGATTTAGCTCAGTTGATTCAAGCCATCTCAAAACAGACTTTAGATGATCAACCACGTACTTTTAATCCTGCACCGAAACCATTGTTACAAACTCAACAGCTCGAAGAAAATACTGCGCTGAGCCAAACTGCACTCTGGCAGCAGATTTCTGAATTCTTGCAGGAAGATGATGTGATTGTGGCAGAAGTGGGCACTGCCAATGCAGGTTTATCAGGATTGACCTTGCCGGTGACCGCCAAGTATCTGGTTCAACCGATCTGGGGTTCAATCGGCTATACCTTGCCTGCCTTGCTTGGCAGTATGCTTGCTGCACCTCAGCGCCGTCATCTGCTCTTTATTGGAGATGGTTCGATTCAGCTGACCATTCAGGAGCTTTCTACCTTATTAAGAGAAGGCTTAAAACCTGTAATTTTTATTTTGAATAATGGCGGCTATACCATTGAACGTTTGATCATGGGTGAAAATGCCAAGTACAACGATATTCAGAACTGGAAATACAGCCAGTTTGCTCAAGTCTTTTCTGCTGATACTCCGCATCAGGCTCATATAGTGAAAACCCCGGCAGAATTAAAGCGTACACTCGCACAAGTTCATCAGGCTGAGGAATTATGTCTGATTGAACTGCAACTTCCACGTATGGATGCTCCACAACGCTTAAAACAGTTTGCTGAAGTCGTGGCACGCTATGACTATGGTGAATATGGTTATAAGCAGCTAGTCGAGCAGAATACACCTCCCTACAAAAAAGGCAATCTAGCAAAATGTAGAAATTAAAAAAAATTGTTCACAAGGAGTGACAATATGGATGTTGAAGATCATCAATTAAAAAAACAGCTTTCCAACCGGCATATCCAGTTAATCGCCTTAGGCGGAGCGATCGGTACAGGATTATTTTTAGGTTTATCACATACGATTCAGCTGGCAGGCCCATCAGTGCTTTTGGGCTATGCCATCGCTGGCATCATTGCATTTCTGATCATGCGCCAATTGGGTGAAATGGTAGTGCATGAACCGGTCAGTGGTTCATTCAGTTATTTTGCCAATAAATACTGGGGAAAAAAAGCAGGCTTTATTTCAGGCTGGAACTATTGGGTTCTCTATGTATTAGTCAGTATGGCTGAGTTGAGTGCAATTGGTACTTTTGTTCAGTTCTGGTGGCCGGAGATTCCGACCTGGCTCACGGCACTGGCATTTTTCCTGCTCATGAACGGCATCAATCTGGTCAATGTCAAATTCTTTGGTGAAAGTGAGTTCCTGTTTTCCATGATCAAGATTGTTGCCATTCTGAGCATGATTGGCTTTGGCCTCTATCTGCTCTTTAGTGGTTCAGCGGGTGAGCAGGCCAGTGTGGCCAATCTGTGGCAATATGGCGGCTTTTTTCCTGAAGGGGGAAGCGGCTTTTTGATGGCTCTTGCGGTCATCATGTTTGCATTTGGCGGTCTGGAACTGATCGGGATTGCGGCGAGTGAAACCAAAAATCCGCAAGTGACAATTCCTAAAGCGGTCAATCAGATTGTGTATCGGGTGCTGATTTTCTATATCGGTGCGATTGGTGTTTTACTGTGTCTTTATCCCTGGAACATGGTGGCGCAGGGTGGCAGTCCATTTGTACTGATCTTCCAGTCGCTGAACAGTCAGGGGGTGGCCAATGTATTGAATTTTGTGGTTCTGATTGCGGCTCTTTCAGTCTATAACAGCTGTATTTATTGTAATACCCGTATGTTATTAGGGTTGGCTCAACAGGGAAATGCTCCTGCATTCTTAAAAAAAATCAATCATCGTGGTATTCCGGTCAATGCAGTTCTATTCTCAGCGGCAGTATCTGGAATCTGTGTATTGATGAACTACCTCATGCCCGGTGAAGCCTTTGGAATATTGATGCTGCTAGTGGTTTCTGTGCTGGTCATTAACTGGTTGATGATTTCACTGACCCATCTGAAATTCAGAAAAGCCATGCAGGAACAGCAGCAGACGACCGCATTCCCAAGTCTGTTTGGCCGCTGGAGTAATTACCTGACGATTTCATTTATCATCATGATTTTAATGATCATGAGCTTGACGAAAGAGATGCAGATTGCTGTTGCGCTGGTGCCGGTCTGGTTGCTGTTTCTCAGTGTGCTCTATGTGATGAAATATCGTCGAAAACCAGTATTATTGCCCGAATCAAGTCACTAAACTTAAAGACCCTGAACAGGGTCTTTTTTTATGTCCATAAGGTGCTAACTGTCTATTTAATTATCATTAAAACGTCATAAAGCTGTAACCTGTCTGTCATATTCCAAAATCAAAATGTGAGTATCGAAAACAGGTACTCAACTGAATCAAAAGTGGTGTACTCGAAATTTTAATAAATGAGAGAGATCCAGAATGCGCTTTACCAATATTGCCTTAGCTTTAGCTTTAACCGGGGCTGCAGCAACTACAGCAAATGCTGCACGAGATACAATTCAGATTGCAGGGTCTTCAACCGTTCTGCCTTATGCCAGTATTGTCGCTGAAGAATTTGGCAATATTTTCCCTCAGTTCAAAACTCCGGTTGTCGGTTCTGGCGGTTCTTCAGGTGGTTTAAAACAGTTTTGTAATGGTGTAGGGGATAACACCATTGATATCGCCAATGCTTCACGTCAGATCAAAAGCTCTGAATTGGCAGAATGTAAGAAAAATGGTGTGAACCAGGTTCTCGAAATCAAGATTGGTTATGACGGCATCGTCTTTGCTTCAAATGCCAAAAAAGCGGCATACAAATTACGTCCACAGCATGTTTATGCTGCATTAGCGGCAGAGTTGCCGGCTAAGGGTAAAATGGTACCTAACCCATATACTCGCTGGAACCAAATCGATTCATCATTACCGAATGAGCCGATCACGCTGGTAATTCCGGCTTCGAATCATGGAACGCGCGAAGTCTTCCAGGAGAAGATGGTGGATGCAGGTTGTAAATCGTATGCTGCTATTAAGGCTCTAGCGAAAGATGCACAGAAAAAAGCATGTACCAGCTTCCGTAAAGATGGCCGTGTTGTTGAAATTTCAGGTGACTATACTGAAACCTTGGCACGCTTAAAAACCTCACCGAGCGCTGTTGGCGTATTCGGCTTGGGCTTTTACGATCAAAACCGCGATAAGCTACGTGTAGCAACCGTCAACAACGTTGCTCCTTCTGAAAATACGATTCTGAATGGTTCTTATCCGGTATCTCGTCCATTGTTCTTCTATGTGAAAGGCGAGCACCTGAAATCAATCAAAGGCCTGCAACAATTTACTGAATATTTCCTGAACAAGAAAGTTTCTGGTAAAGGTTCCAAGCTTGAGAGAGCTGGCCTGATTTCAATGTCAGACAAAGAGCGCGCAGCAGTACTGGCTAACTTTAAAGCAGGTAAAGCGGTAGTGGTGAAGTAATTCACCTTGCTTCAATCGCTGATGATGGGGTGACCTGTCATCGGCGTTTCGTGATAAACAGGTTTTTTCGAACCATGAAAATTGAGAAACCAGTGGAGAATACATGAATCTGCTACTCATAGGCGTACTTCTGGCGATTATTGCCATCGCCTATCAAATCGGACTGACTAAAAGTCGTCATCTAGCAGGTAAGGGCAATAATTCCGCAGCACTGCATTCACGTCCAGGTTACTACGGGGCGATGGTAGCACTCTGGTGTGGCATCCCTGCATTTTTAATTTTGATGGTTTGGAATCTGGTGGAACCCAGTATTTTGGAACAGGTGGTACTCAATCATTTACCTGAGCAAATCTCTGCAGGACTTGATCCGGCCAGCCTGGGTGTAGTGGTAGATCGGGTGCAGGCTATTGCATCAGGTTTTGGTGTCAGTGATACCCCACAGCCGTATGAACTGGCAGCGGCAGAGCAGTTGGCGCGAGTTGCTGTTATTGGCACCTATGCCAAATTGGCCGTGGTCATTTCAGCTGCATTGGCAGGACTGGTCTGGGCCAAGCAGCGCATCAGTTCCCAGTTAAGAGCACGTAATCAGGTTGAGAAAACCATTAATATTGGCCTGGCACTTTGCTCGGGTGTCGCGATTCTGACTACGCTCGGCATCGTGATGTCAATGTTTGGCGAAGCCATGCGTTTCTTTAGCTTTGTCAGTCCAATCGACTTTTTCTTTGGCACAGTATGGGACCCGGGTTTTAGTACTTCGGGTAATGCGGAGGGCAGTTATGGTTTGCTGCCACTGCTCTGGGGCACACTGATGGTCAGTGGTATTGCCTTGCTGGTTGCAGTTCCGGTCGGCCTGATGATTGCAATTTATCTGGCTGAATATGCCTCGCCAAAATTCCGTTCCTGGGCCAAACCGACCATTGAGGTTCTGGCCGGTATTCCGACCATTGTTTATGGGGTTTTTGCCCTGATGATCATTGGCCCATTTATCAAGTCACTGGGCGCAATGGTCGGTATTCATATTAATGCCACCAGTGCACTGACTGCGGGCTTTGTGATGGGCATCATGATCATTCCTTTTGTGTCTTCATTGTCTGATGACATTATTACCCAGGTGCCGCGTGCCCTGCGTGACGGATCACTCGGTCTGGGCGCAACCAAATCAGAAACCATTCGCCAGGTCGTTATTCCTGCAGCTTTACCGGGCATCATTGGCGCCTTCCTGCTAGCAGCCTCCCGAGCTATTGGCGAAACCATGATTGTGGTACTTGCGGCAGGAAACAGCCCGCAGCTACATGGTAATCCACTCGAAGCTGTGTCTACCGTTACCATTACCATTGTCAATCAGCTAACGGGTGATACTGACTTTGCCAGCCCGCAAGCTCTGGTGGCATTTGCCTTAGGTTTAACCCTGTTTGTAATTACGCTGGGACTGAACATTATTGCACTGATAATTGTGCGTAAATATCGTGAGCAATACGACTAATGACGACTTCAAACACCACACCCCTAGATCAGTCCATTGATCCTGCTGTGGCAGCTGAACAACGTGAGCAGCGCAAACAGACCATTCAGAACTCGCTGGCAAAACGCCATCGCCGGGAAAAGGTTTTTAAGTGGTTTGGTTTTTCAGCGGTACTGGCTGGTTTATTCTTTGTCGTTTTGCTGTTTGGCAGCATTCTGGCCAAAGGTCTACCGGCATTCTGGCAAAGCAGCATGAGCCTGCCGATTCATTTTGATCCGGCCATTGTTGATATCGGAGCAAAACCGGTACAAAGAGAAAGCGAATCTCCGGCGCAGTTTGAAGAGCGTATGATCAGCTGGCAAATGGATGTCGGCATGGTGGACTGGGAAGCGCTGATCGTGAATGGCATGATAGCCCGTGATGCAAAACTGGCAGCACAGCGTGATGAGCTTAGTACGTTATACACCAGTTCAGAAGCTTATCGCCTGCGTGATATGGTCCTGAATGATCCGGCTTTGGTTGGACAGACAAAGCAAGTTAAAATTCTGGCTGATGCCAATGTCGATGTCTGGCTGGCAGGAAACATCGACCGTGATTTACCCGCAGAACAACAGCAGCTCAGTCCTGAAGTCCGCCAACTGGCAGATAAAATGAAAGCTTCTGGCGTGATTGAAAATAGCTTTAATACCAACATATTTGTCAGTCCGGACTCACGTAGCTCCCCAGCCACCTCTGGTCTGGCAGGTGCATTTATGGGCTCGCTGTTCATGATGCTAATCGTGATCTTTATCTCGATCCCGATTGGCGTAGCCTCAGCCATTTATCTGGAAGAGTTTGCACCAAAAAACTGGATTACCGATATTGTAGAAGTCAACATCAATAACCTGGCTGCAGTTCCTTCGATTGTGTTTGGTTTGCTAGGTGCAGCGATCTTTATTGGCTGGATGCATTTACCTCTTTCTGCACCGTTGGTGGGGGGGCTGGTACTGAGCTTAATGACTTTACCTACCGTCATCATTACCACTCGAGCCTCGCTGAAAGCGGTTCCGCCGTCGATTCGTCAGGCAGCTTTGGGCTTAGGTGCTTCGCGTATCCAGACTGTATTCCATCATGTATTACCACTCGCATTACCGGGGATTCTCACCGGTGCCATTATTGGTGTTGCCCAAGCCTTGGGTGAAACAGCACCGCTGCTGTTAATTGGTATGAGTGCCTTTGTTGCCAGCGTGCCTGCAACGCCGTTTGATCAATCAACTGCATTGCCAGTGCAAATCTTCCTGTGGCAGGGCAATGAACTGCGTAACTTCTTTGAAGGGCGTACTGCTGCAGCCATTATTGTTCTTCTTGCGATGATGCTGAGCCTGAACAGTCTGGCTATCTGGTTACGTAAGAAATTTGAAGTCCGTTGGTAAGAGGGGCAAAATCATGAATACAACTGAAATTTTAAATTCCTTAGAAAAGGATCCATCAGTGAATCCACAGCAAATACAATTTACAGCCGATGATGCTGCACAGAAACCAGCGACTTCATTTATCTCTCAATTGGGTCAGCAGGCAGAAGCAGCACAGGCACCCAAGTCTAGCAATGTCAAACTCAGCACCTCCGATGTCCATGTGTATTATGGTGAATCAGAGGCGATTAAAGGCATTGACCTGAACATCTATGAAAATGAAGTGATCGCTTTTATTGGGCCATCAGGTTGTGGTAAGTCAACATTCCTGCGGACCTTAAACCGCATGAATGACACCATTGATAGCTGCCGGGTGACGGGTAAAGTAATGCTGGACCATCAGGATATTTATGACCCTAACCTGGACGTGGTTTTACTGCGTGCCCAAGTTGGCATGGTCTTCCAGAAACCAAATCCATTCCCGAAATCTATTTTTGATAACGTGGCCTATGGTCCAAAACTCCATGGACTGGCCCGGGACAAATATGATCTGGAAGAAATTGTTGAGAATAGTTTGCGTAAAGCAGGACTTTGGGAAGAAGTCAAAGATCGTTTAAATCAGCCGGGTACGGGATTGTCAGGTGGTCAGCAGCAGCGTTTATGTATTGCACGGACGATTGCCGTTTCTCCTGAAGTGATTCTGATGGATGAACCCTGTTCAGCACTCGATCCAATTGCAACAGCCAAAGTTGAAGAACTGATCTCTGAGCTTTCTACCCAATACACCATTGCTATTGTGACTCACTCCATGCAGCAGGCGGCACGAGTCTCTGATCGGACTGCTTATTTCCATTTAGGTGATCTGATCGAAGTCAACTCAACCGAGAAAGTCTTTACCCAGCCTGACCATCAGCTTACTGAAGCCTATATTACCGGGCGTTTTGGTTAAGAAGTTTGATCTAATGAAAGAAGGGCTAAAAAGCTCTTTTTTTATATCTAAAAATAATCAAAGAATAGGAGATATATCAATTGAATCAGTGAAATGTGGAAAAATAAACTGAATCCTATTGTACCCTAAATTCTTATAGAATATGCCGTCTTTGACATGGCAGAGCTGTCAAAAGATAGATGCTAAGAAAAGGTTGCACCCGCTATGGAAATACTCAAAAAGATGTCAGTTTTTCTGATGCTGCTGATTGCCTTAATTTTAAGCATTGGTGGTTTGTGGCATCAATTACAAGGCGGCAGCATGTTTTACACACTGATCGGATTGCTGTATGGACTCAGTTTGAATTTCTATCTCAAAAAGCAGGAAAAAGCCTTATATGCGAATTCTGCTGTATTGTTCGGTGTTATTGTCTGGGCATCTTATCAGCATGGCATCAATTTTCTATAGTGCGAATTATTTTTGCCTTACTAAGACCATATGGATACTGCTCCGTTTCAGCAATTAAACAACAATATTCTATTGAAAAAAAATCATTTGACCTTATCTTAAAATGAAACCTATATAAATAATTGAGACCCGATTTTTATGTTATTTCATACCCCCAAATTACCCGCTGAAATCCGTATTAGTCATTTGAATGCGCGCATTAACGAGCAACGAAAAAAAATAGCGCAAACAACTTCATCTAAACTGGAACTTTTACAATTGAGCCAGCAATTGTCAAAAGAAGCGCGTGCGCGTAAGAAAACTAACCAGAAAATCTATGTGCTCGATTTTAAAGGTGATATGGCTGCGTCTGCAGTAGAAAACCTGCGTGAAGAAATTACCCTGATTCTATCTACAGCAAAAGCTGGTCGTGATCGTATCATTGTACGTTTAGAAAGTCCGGGTGGTATGGTACATGGTTATGGTCTTGCAGCTGCGCAACTGGTGCGCTTACGTGAAGCGGGTTTCCATGTGACCATCTGTGTCGATAAAGTGGCAGCCAGTGGCGGTTATATGATGGCGTGTATTGCAAATGAAGTGATTTCTGCGCCGTTTGCAATTGTGGGTTCAATTGGGGTAGTAGCACAGGTACCCAACTTTAATCGTCTGCTGAAAGAAAACAAGATCGATTTTGAGCTTTATACTGCGGGTCAATACAAACGTACAGTGACCATGTTTGGTGAAAATACCGAAGAAGGCAAAGCCAAGTTTGAAGAAGAATTGCAACAGACACATGCCTTGTTTAAACACTTCGTGGAAAAATATCGTCCACAGTTAAATGTTGAAAAAGTGGCAACGGGTGAACACTGGTATGGTCAGGATGCCCTAGACCTGAATCTGGTAGATAAACTGCAAACTTCCGATGAATATCTGCTAGGCCTATTACCACAACATGATGTGTATTTAATCCAGACCCGTAAAAAACCAACGCTGGGTGAAAAACTAGGTTTGCAAGCAGCACAAATTGCAGATTCTTTTATCCCTGCGGTGATGAATAAAGTGGTAGATACGCTAACCAAAGCCAATTCAAATCTGGTTCAGATGCGCGATCCTAAACTTTAATTTATTATTCAGTTATGAATCTAAAAGCTCACTTCGGTGGGCTTTTTTATGATTTAAAATTAAACAATTATGCTATAAGTAACTGACTTATAGTGGTTTCTCCTTTATATGCTCACCTTTCTTTTACTATTCGGCTTCTTCAGTATCATTTTCATTCTGATGCTATGTATGATCTATTCTGAAGCGAAATTAACCACTGATGAATCAAAGAAGATGTTATTTTGGCTCAGCTTTCTTCCCGGCACTTCAATCTTTTTACTCTACGCATTTTTAAAGCCAGATGCTCCACCTGTGATTCCATCAGAGGACTGTGGCGTGATTCAATTTTACCAATTCAATGCTCGTCGGAGTGGTTACTTTGAGCGTGTCAGCATCCGCTTTGATGGTACTCAATATAATCGTCATCTATTTTTTGATAAGCATCTAAAGAAAATTCCTGAAGGTCATAAAGTCTGCTTTGAATATTTAGATAAGTTCAAATATCGGCATTTGGCAGAATCTAAGCTGGTTAAGTGGATTGAACCTTCATAAATATCAGCCATGGTTACTGCTCATCAGCTAAAATGCAGCATATTTCCATTAAGAGCAGAAAGATGGCCGTGGCTAAAGCATTTTTAGCAATCCAAAATTGTTACTTTAACTATGAATTTGAAGAACTGAATTTAGCGGATGATTTTCCTAAAGAGTTGCCTGTTTCTCTACGTGGAATCATGTACAGACATGAGATTCAATATCCTGATGCCACCTATTTTATTTATTACAGCGAAATATTGACGGGTAATGAATTGCAAAAAATGAAAGATGATTTTGTGCGCTATTGTCCGCCTGCATAATGTCATGCGATAAATATCTTCCGGTTCATCATCTGAAAAATTAATTCACTTGTTTTCCAGAATTAAAGCTCACTTGGATGAGCTTTTTTGATGTGATACAAACAACATGAATCCACCCGTAAACATAGCTCCAACTGTCGCTAATAATATGTCCTTATGGGCATCCCACATATCGCCTTGCTGGCCATTATAGCTTTCAGCCTGTTCGGGTGATAAGCCAATGGCGATCAGCCATTCAATCCATTCATAAATCAGACTAGTCGCCATCACGAATTGAATGACTAAAAGAAAAATAGTGAATGGCTTTTGCTGGGGTAACCAGACCTGAAACAGTCGATAAAAAACAGGATAGAGCAACAGGCCAAAAACCAGATGTACAAAACGGTCAAACATGTTGCGAGACCAGCCCATGAGAGTATTTAGGTCAAAGCCAAACAGTGTCTGAATCCAGTCATTATAAGGTACATAAGAATACAGATAATGTGCTGCAACGATATGGATGAATAAAAACAGCATATACAGATTAAAACTAAGGAAACTCAATCCAATTTTATACAGGCAGAAAATCAGCATACCGATCATAAATATAGTACCGGTCTGATGCAGTAAATAGGATTGCATTTCTAAAGGTTGAATACTGGCAACAATGATCGCAGCTACCAAAATTCCCAGGCTGATAAAATGTTTGCCGCTTAATCGATGATCCATCATCTTGTTATCTATCATTTTGTTTTAAAGTTGAAAATAATTATAAATAAAAAAAGCGAAGCCGGAGCCTCGCTTTTGGTCTTAATTGTCTAAATTAGATTTTAGAAATTAAGTCTTTAATTTGTTTTGCTTGGTCAGCAGCATTACCTGTATAAGTTGCAGGTGTCATTTCAGCCAGACGCGCACGGTCTGCAGCAGGAACAGCTTCCAGCTCATTACCATTCACGAAGCTCACCATCATGTCACGAGTCATGGCTTGACCACGAGTAAGGGCTTTAAGTTTTTCGTATGGCTTTTCAACGTTGTAACGACGCATTACCGTTTGAATAGGTTCAGCCAGAACTTCTTGCGCGTGGTCAAGATCTTCAAGAATACGAGCAGCATTCAGTTCAAGTTTACCGATACCTTTTAAGCATGCTTCAAACGCGATTAAGCTTTGTGCAAAACCAACGCCCATGTTACGCAGAACAGTAGAGTCAGTCAGGTCACGCTGCCAGCGAGATACAGGCAGTTTTTCGCCCAAGTGAGCCAATACAGCATTGGCAATACCCAAGTTACCTTCAGAGTTTTCGAAGTCGATTGGATTCACTTTATGCGGCATGGTTGAAGAACCCACTTCGCCTTCTTTCAGTTTTTGTTTGAAGAAGCCAAGAGAGATATAGCCCCAAACGTCACGGTTAAAGTCGATCAGAATCGTGTTGAAACGACGAAGCGCATCAAACAGTTCCGCCATGTAGTCATGTGGTTCGATCTGAGTCGTATATGGGTTGAAAGTCAGACCTAAAGATTCCACGAAAGCTTGAGAATGAGCAGGCCAGTTGATTTCTGGATAAGCAGAGTAGTGCGCATTGTAGTTACCTACAGCACCGTTGATTTTACCTAGCAGTTCAACATTTTTGAACTGTTTGATTTGACGAGCCAGACGGTAAGCCACGTTCGCCATTTCTTTACCCAAAGTGGTTGGGCTGGCAGTTTGACCGTGGGTACGAGACAGCATCGGCTGTTCAGCGTGAGTCTCAGCCAAAGCCACGATTGAATCGATAATTTGTTGCATAGATGCGATTAAAACATCACGGCCATTTTTCAGCATTAACGCATGAGACAGGTTATTGATGTCTTCAGAGGTACATGCAAAGTGAATGAATTCACCCGCATTTTTTAGCTCTTCAATCCCTGCAATTTTTTCTTTCAGGAAATACTCAACCGCTTTCACGTCGTGGTTTGTAGTACGTTCGATCTCTTTAATGCGGTTGGCATCTTCTTCAGAGAAGTTGGCAACGATGGCATCAAGTGCAGCATTGGTTTCAGATGAGAAAGCTGGCACTTCAGTGATTTCAGGACGGTTGGCAAGCGCTTGTAACCAACGCACTTCAACAGTCACACGAGCATGGATCAGACCAAACTCAGAAAGAAAAGGGCGCAGCGCATCACATTTGCTAGCGTAGCGTCCATCTAATGGAGAAAGTGCAGTTAAAGCGTTCATATCGATTCCCTAGATTTTGGAATTAAACGAAAAACGGTGCGCGTACAACAACATGGTTTAGATCACCTGAAACTGTAAGCGCGCGAGATTTTGGATATCCTGTAGCAGCTTGCGCTTGCCAAAAATCATGCCCCATGAACTGCCGCCAAGCTGACGCCATAAGTGCGCCATCTGCAGTCCAGTAAAGAGTGAAGCACGGATGCGGTTAGTATGACCGGAATCTTTAAAGGCTTCAGCATTGCCACGCACCATGATCCGCGGATTGATCTGGCCGGCGGTATCGACATAGGTTTGAGCGAGATTGGCAATGATGCTGGGGTGCATGTAATTGTTATCGAAGAAGGAGAGCTGTCTGAGGATTTTTTGCTGGGATTGTTCGATGATTTCAACAAACTTGGGATTGCTATAGACCTTCTTTTCTAACTGAAGAAGTGCCATGGCATAAGACATTGGCAGTTTGGTCGATGAAAGTTTTGGAAGTCGGGATTTTGGGGAAGTATTAAAAGGTTGGGTAATGCTGCTCTCCAGGGTTTTTAAACCGAGGGAAATATCGGACAGCTGATTAAAGAAGTCTAAGGTCTGGGCATTTAACTTGCCACTTGGACGGATATTTAAACTGGCTTTAATCAACTGTTCAAAATAGAAATTACCGCTTTCACCAATGCTTTGCTGTCCCGTCAATGCAGTCATATGCGTCAGCTGGGTGGCCTGAAAAACCCCCGCTAGCGCCAACGCACGATTTTGACGAACATTCAACGTTGTGGCTTGTTGAAACGGTAACTCCGTCATGCCGAAATCATCCTTTAATAAAATCAGGTTTAGGCGCATTGGTGTGATGAATCACGCCACCACCTAAACAAACTTCACCTGAGTAGAATACAACGCTTTGACCCGGAGTCACTGCACGTTGCGACTCATCAAATTCAACACGAACACCATTTGGTGTTTCTGGATCTTTGAAAATAGTACACGCTTGGTCAGGCTGACGGTAGCGGGTTTTTGCCGTACAGCGGAAACCTGATTCAGGAATATCCTGTTCACCGGCTACCCAGTCAATCGCTTCAGACCACAATATGGTACTTTGCATCAGTGGATGCTCATGGCCTTGACCCACCACCAGACGGTTACCTTCAATATCTTTATGCAGTACAAACCAGGCACCTTCTTCAGCACCTTTCATACCACCAATACCGATCCCGCCGCGTTGACCGAGCGTATAGTACATTAAGCCGTGATGATCACCAACCTCTTTGCCATCTTCCAGCACGATTTTTCCAGGTTGCGCCGGCAAATATTGCTTTAAGAAGTCATTGAAGCGACGTTCACCAATAAAACAGATACCTGTAGAATCTTTTTTCTTGGCAGTTGCCAGACCTAATTCTTCTGCAATTTTACGGACTTGCGGTTTTTCAATTTCACCAACAGGGAACAGGGTCTTATTAATTTCACGACCATGAACTGCATGCAGGAAGTAAGTCTGGTCTTTATTATTGTCATAACCACGTAGTAATTGAGCATATTGCTCACCGCGTGAATTGGTCATGGTTTCGCCGCGACGACAGTAGTGACCGGTGGCAATAAAGTCAGCGCCGAGATTGATCGCATGATCCAGGAAGGCGCGGAATTTGATTTCCTTATTACACAAAATATCCGGGTTTGGGGTGCGGCCAGCAGCATATTCCGCCAGGAAATGCTCGAACACGCGATCCCAGTATTCCATTGCGAAGTTAGCAGTATGCAGTTTGATCCCGATCTTGTCGCAAACGGCTTGTGCATCGGCAAGATCTTCCATTGCCGTACAGTATTCTGTGCCGTCATCTTCTTCCCAGTTTTTCATGAAAAGACCTTCAACCTGATAACCCTGTTGAAGGAGGAGAGCTGCAGACACAGATGAATCTACACCACCAGACATACCGACGATGACACGTTGTTGCATAGGATTAGGCATCCAAATTTGAAATTAAGGGAGAATTTTGGTGCTCGTAAATGAGCGATAAAGGATAGCGTTTGCCAGCTTGGGCATCCTGCACGGCTTTAATCACCAATGGGCTACGGGCACGTGCGGTTTCAACCAGTTCATCCAGCGTCATCCAGACTGCACCGACAATACCGGTATCCAGTTCAGCATTTTCATCATGGCTGATGGCTTCTGCTCTCAGGCAGAAACGGAAATAGGTACGATCCGGGAACATCGGTGGGGTATAGGTATAGATGCCGATCAGATCAGTGACATTAACCTGATAGCCGGTTTCTTCCATGGTTTCACGAATGGCTGCTTCGACAATGGTTTCACCTGCCTCAACATGGCCTGCTGGCTGATTAAATACGGTATGAGTGACACCTTCAGTATGTTCTTCAACGAAGAGGAATTTTCCATTATTTTCGACGACAGTTGCGACAGTGACGTGAGCAGTCCAAGCGGTCATAGAGGAGCACCATGGAATAAAAACTGTATTCTACAAAATTTAGGCGGCGGTGGCTATGTCGATACTCGGGATTTTAATTTAGATGATTAACAATAAAGGCATTTGGCGAAAAAGAAAGCGTAGAATATAATGGGTGCATAAAATACTAAAACAGTAATATCTGTATTCTACGCTTTAATATAAGAATTTGATTTAAAATATAATTTAATAAAAACTAGCAGTATTTCATAACAATTAAAATAAATAACACGCTTTATAGGACAGGACTCCAATGAAATTCAGAACAGACATCAATGGCCTTAGAGCAATTGCAGTGATTGCAGTCATGCTATTTCATTTTAATGCGGCCTGGCTGCCTGGCGGTTTTGTTGGGGTAGATGTCTTCTTTGTGATTTCAGGCTTTTTAATGACTGGAATCATATTTAAAGATTTAGAACATGAAAAATTTTCTATTCTGAAATTTTATGTGGCTCGTGCGAATCGGATTATTCCAGCTTTGGCCGTGCTGTGTCTGGTATTAATGATTTTTGGCTGGTTTTATTTGACGCCTTTTGATTACAAGTTATTGGGTAAGCATGCCGCGAGTAGCATGACCTTTTTATCCAATATCAGTTACTGGAAGGAATCCGGTTATTTTGAGGCAGGCACTCACGAAAAGTGGTTATTACATACCTGGTCACTTTCCGTCGAATGGCAATTCTATATGATTTATCCGCTCGTTCTCATTGCCATGCGCAAGTTTATGTCCATCCACACCATGAAATTTGTATTGTTAGCGGGAACGATTTTAGGATTCATTCTATCTGTGATCGCTACCTACAAATGGCCAAATCCGGCTTATTTCCTGTTACCTACCAGAGCCTGGGAAATGATGATCGGGGGAATTGCTTATCTTTACCCTTTGGCCCTGCAGGAAAATAAGAAAAGGTTGCTGGAAGGAACGGGATTGGCACTTATACTGGGTTCTTATTTCTTCATTTCAGCAGAAGATTTATGGCCTGGTTATCTGGCATTTTTTCCTGTTATCGGTACCTTCCTGATGATTCAGGCGCATCGAAATGGCAGCGTTATTACCAATAATATTTTTTTTCAAAAGTTGGGAACCTGGTCTTATTCTATTTACCTCTGGCACTGGCCTTTGGTGGTTCTGATCTATATCTACTCATTGCCTGAGTATTATGTATATGCAGGAATAGCACTTTCTATAGTGTTGGGTTTTCTAAGCTACAAGTATATTGAGCAGATTAAATTACCTTCATATCACCAGTGGAAAGATATTTACCGTATAAAACCGCTTTATTTTTCTCTAGTGCTCATGAACTTAGGAGTTACTTTAAATATATTTAATGGTTTTAATACAGATCTACGCCAAGGTGCAGCTTCAGAACAGGCAAAATTCTTAGATTATTATAATGAGAAATTCAAAAATTTAAGGGATGCATACTGGCTGAAATGTGATACTTACGTGAGCCTGACTGAGCATAATAGTTATGATCCTGACCCGGTCTGTATCACGAAACAAAAGGAAGGCGGGGTGTTCTTATGGGGAGATTCTCATGCTGAGGCACTTTCTTTAGGGCTGAGGACATTACTGAAATCCAATGATATCCCTTTTTATCAGAAAACCTCCTCCATTTGCCGGGCATCGCTAACCGAGATCAACTATCATAAAGGAGCTTATAAAGAAGCCTGTGATTATTCCAATAAACTGGCACTAAAGAGCATCGCAGAGCTGAAACCCAAAATTGTGGTTATCACTCAAGCCCTGAAACACGACGAAACCAATTGGGAAAATATCGGGAAAAGTTTGCTTCAGCTTGGCGTATCCAATATCGTCATTGTGGGGCCAATTTCACAATGGAAACCTTCGCTTCCGAAAGTGATGGTGAAACCGAAAAACTGGAATAGTGCTGAAGATTTTATATTTGATGCCGGACTGGACTTAAGAGCAGTTCAGGTAGACGAGAAAATGAAAAAATTACAATATCCTCAGGGAATTACCTATGTCTCTCTCATTGATCATCTATGTAAAAAAGATGATGTTCAGCAGCAATACAAATGTCGGATTCGTGCAGCTCAAGGAGAAGACCTGCTTCAGGTAGATTATGGTCACTTAAGTGAATCAGGTTCTTTATTTGTAGGGAATACCATATTGTCAAAATACTTATTAAATTTATATTCTCAGGGTGTGACTACAAAACAATAAGCTTATTTCCCGTGATTGATCAGCCACCCCTTGAGGTGGCTTTTACATATATAAGTTTAATGAAAATTATTCATTTATATTGAATACTTCAGTGATCCCGCAATCACGCACAAACTGTTCATCGTGTGAAACTAAAATCACAGCGCCTGTATAAGATTGAATTGCACTTGCCAACAAAGCTTTAGACTCAATATCCAGATGATTTTCTGGCTCATCCAATAATAAAAGTTCGGGTTGAGGAGAGACCTGGCTAAGACCTAATAACGCCACTTTCAGCTTTTCACCACCACTTAACTGAGGCAAAGGATAAGTACCTTTATCACCACGAATTCTGAGTTGGCCCAATAAATTACGCCATTCCACTTCCGGAATATCGGGATTCATCTGCCTTAAATTTTCAATCGCACTTAGTGCCTCATTGAGAAAACTAAAATTTTGATCCAGATAAAAACAGCTTCGTGCCAGAAAGATTTGATCTAGAGGTTGCTGCTTTTGTTGGGCGACCAGTTTCAGTAAAGTGGATTTACCAATTCCGTTTCGGCCTACAATATGGATTTTTTCAGCTGCACTTAAAGCAAGATTCACAGGCTGTGGAGTACCAAAAGGAAGCTGTAACTCTTTAACCCGCAGAATTTCACCAGACTGTGGTTTAAAATCTGGAAATTGAAATAGCTGAGGTTTTATCTTTTCAAGTTGCTGCTTTTGAACTTTTAACTCAGATTGTTCATTCAAAATTTGCCGTTGGTGCTGTGCCTGAACTTTACCTATACTTTGACCAGCTTGTTCCTTTTTAAAGTCTAAAAGCACTTTGGCTTGGGAATTCGAATCACGTAATTTGTTTCCGGCACGTTCCCGCTTTTGTGCTTTCATTAAAACGTCATGCTGCTTGTGCTTCATCTGTTTAATATCACGCTGACTCTGCTGAATTGACTGTTCGAGTGAAGTGACATTTTTCTGATACTGTTCAAAAAACTCCGCATAGTTTCCAGTAAAGTGCTGTAATCCATGCTCATTTAAATAATAAATATGATTAACCTGATCTAGTAAAGTCCGGTCATGACTAATGATCAATGCACCAGCAGGATGTAATTTTAAATGCTCTATTAACCATGTTCGTGCTTCACGATCCAGATGGTTGCTTGGCTCATCCAGCAATAAATAATATTCAGGCTTTAAGAACAAGCTACATAAAGCAAGTTTGGTCTTTTGGCCCTCACTCAAATATTGCACGGGAAAGTCCAGATCTGTGGGTAATTGTGCTGAACTCAACAGTTGCTGCCATTCATGCGGCAAGTGCCAACTATCCTCAAGTAGCTCATAATCCTCGAAACTGGCTGTACCATGTTCCACATTTTTAAAAGCACGATGTAATTGACTTACTTCGAGTGCTTCAGCAATTGTGGCTGCCTTTAACCGATGCAATTGTGGTAGATAGGCATGATGCATTTGCCAGGAAACTTGGCCTGAGAAATGTGGAGAAGAATGCTGAGCCTGATGCAAAAGCTGCATGAGCAAAGACTTACCTTGTCCATTACGGCCAATTAAAGCGCTGACCTGAACTTTAGGAAGGGTAAAATTTAAATTCTGAAACATGACTTTGGACGGGAATTCTAAAGTCAGAGTGGATATTACACATGCCTGCTGAGTCATAAATAACCTCATAAATACAGGATGCACAAAATAAAAAAGGGATTTTTTCTAGAAAAGATCAAGCCAGACGATCTATTTTGCACATCAATCTAAAAATAATCGTTGATGAGAAAAATAGACTTACTTCATTGGCGTGACTCACTTATAAGAGAAGGGGAATTTGGACCTTATTTTAATACAAATAAGCTTGCTTAAAAATAGATCAAATTAGGATTTTTTCATCCCTTGTATTGAGGCTGATTTAAGTAAATTTCAGGATTTTAAAATATGAGATGATTGACTTGAAGTTGAACGAGTAAGTTTCATTTACACTATGCGGATAAAGTTTTCTCTATTTTACTTTTAAAGGATTTTTTTATGTCTGAACTCAAGCTCTATATTGCTTTATTGGGTGGCAAGCATGAAAAAGCCAATGTAGAAGTACATGATGTAATTCCGGTCATTAGTTCAGATATTAAGACAGCTTTCCCATATTTGAAGCAGCAATGGTTTGGTGTGCAAAAAGGCCTGCATGTTGATGGCTGGATGATGATCAATGGTGTTAGCTATCAGGATCTGAATTATCAGGTTCAGGTGACGGACACACCTGTAAAACAGGATTTAAAATTATTCCTGATCAATCTGGGTGCTTATGTGCCAGATCAGTTTGGTGAAATCCATAAATATCTGGTAGTTGCTGCTAAAAATAAAACTGAAGCTAAAGCACAAGGCAAGCTGGCCATTGAAAAGACCTGGTTTAAACCTCATACCGATGCCGTGATTGATGTAGATGATTGTTTGGAACTAAACGAAATCAACCAAAAATTTGTGCGTCTGGTAGAGGGAGACTTTGAAGCCAATAGTTTTAAGAATGATTATGTGGTTATTCCTTAATTAAGATAAGGCTACGTAAAGTAGCCTTAGTTTGTCGATTTATTTGTAATGGCCTGAGACTTTCACATAGTTTTGTGCTGAATAAGGCAAGAAAGCTATTTCCTTTTCAGTCAGTGGACGCACTTTTTTGACTGGACTGCCTACATACAAGTACCCACTTTCTAATACCTTATTCGGTGGTACCAGTGAACCTGCTCCAATCATCACATCATCTTCAACAACTACATCATCGAGAATAATTGTACCGATACCCACTAAAACACGATTACCGATGGTACAGCCATGTAATTTTACATGATGACCAATCGTGACATCTTCACCAATGATCAGTGGTGAACCTTCAGGTTTATCCGCTTTTTTATGACTCACATGCAACATGGAATGATCCTGTACATTCGAGTTCTTGCCAATACGAATATGATTCACATCACCACGAATGACAGCAAAAGGCCACACAGATACATTTTCGCCTAAAACAACATCACCTACGATCACCGCCATCGGATCGATATAACAGGAGTCAGCGACTTGCGGGCGAGTATCCAGATAAGGGCGAATGTTTTGGCTCATGTCAGTATCATCCTGAAAGTTTATAAGCATTATAAAATAAAAAAGCACACATTCGATGAATGTGTGCTTTGGCTTTAGTCGGAGCTAATATTGATAATAAATATTAGAACAGGTTGCTAAAGAATTGTTTGATATGATCCAGCATACGGGCAAAGAAACCAGCTTCTTCAACTGCTTTCAGTGCAACAAGTGGTTTCTCAGCAATTACTTTACCGTTTAAAGTCGCCACATATTTACCTACGACTTGACCTGGTTGTAAAGGCGCAGTCAGTTTAGGCTGAACGACCAATTGAGTCTTGATGGCATTGGCCTGACCTTTAGGCATAGTCACGTTAAAGTTTTCTGCAAGACCGATCTGAACTTCATTTTCCTTACCAAACCAGACTTTAGATTTGGCTAGAACCTGTTTAGCAGGCTGAACATTTTTGGTTTCAAAGTTCGCATAACCCCAAGCCAGAAGTTCACGTGTTTGCGACGCACGTTCATTCATGGTTGGTGCACCAAAAATTACTGAAATCAGACGAGTCGGACCACGTTTTGAAGAAGTCGTTAAGCAGTAACCGGCTTCATCAGTATGACCAGTTTTCAAACCATCTACACTTGGATCAGTATAGAGCAGGGCATTACGGTTGCCTTGCTTAATCCCGTTAAAAGTAAATTCTTTTTCAGAGTAAATTGGATAGTATTTTGAACTGTCTTTGATGATGTGCTGAGCCAAAGTTGCCATATCTTTCGCAGTCGAATAATGGCCTTCAGCTGGCATACCAGTCGAGTTGATGAAGCTGGTATTGGTCATGCCGATCCGTTTCGCTTCCTGGTTCATCATATGTGCAAAGGTACCCTCGTTCCCTGCAATATGTTCAGCCATCGCTTTAGACGCATCATTACCAGACTGGATAATAATTCCGCGCAACATTTCTAGTGCAGTCGCCGTACCGTTTAAAGGCACATACATACATGATTCTGCACTGCTACCACGGCACCATGCAGATTCATTCATGCGAACCTGTTCATCTTCAGTCAGCTCACCACTTAATAACTTCTGCTCGATGATGTAACTGGTCATCATCTTGGTCATTGAAGCAGGGGCTAATTTTTCATTTTCATTTTTTGATGCGAGAATTTGCCCTGTCTCGTAGTCCATTAGCACATAAGATTTATTATTCAATTCTGGTGGTGCAGATAAGACAGTTGCTGCAAAGCTAAAACTAGGAATTAATAATAATGCAGCAAGGGCAGTTTTTTGGGTCATTTCTAGTGGGTTCCAATATCTTGATGTAAGCACGAAGAGCCTAGCATTTTAGGACAAAGCTAGGCTGACTTCTATGGGAAACCCGGGGTTATTTCAAAAGTATTGTAAGCAATCACTCAAAAAGTGGATTATTTACTGTAGCTCACCAACTCATTGCAAATGGCCTGATTCTTTTTCTTGCCAGCCTTTTTGGCATCGCTCTGTGCTTCAGCCAGAATGTTACGGAAATCTGACTGTTTTACCATCTGGTTCAGGCGTTCTACCGGATTTTTTTGGCCCGGTAGATATTCAGTCACCAACTGATTATAACCCTGATTGAATTTTGCTTTGTCTTTGACCATGCTTGGGCAAATTTCAGAAAGGACATAAATTGCAGCCAATTCTTGCTTGGTGATTTCCTGACTCGGGGTGACTTCAATATTTTCATTTGCTGCATAAACCGAGCTGCCCCAAAGTGTCATACCAGCAACAACAGATAAACTTAAACTTTTAATTAATGTATGTTTCATCAAAAAACTCAAAAATTACATGTAGAACAATAATTTGTTAGCTTAAAGATATTTTTAAAATTGAAAAGAGGGGAAATGTAGTGAAGCTGTAGAATTATGAAGAAATGTGTAAGAGAAAAAAGACGATGCTGGCATCGTCTCATTTCAGTGAGAAAGACTTTATTCCTGATAGGCTAAAACGTCTTCACACGCTGTTTTTTGTTCGTCTTTTGCAGTCTGTTTTGCACCTTGACGCGCTTCTTCAAGCACAGTCTTATATTCACTGTCTGCCTGAAGTTTTTGATAGGTCATCGATTTGTCTGAGTATTCTTTTAGATAAGATTGAATCAGCTGCTGAATCGTTGTATCGAATTTTGCATTCTGACCAATAATGCCTGGGCATACTTCAATCATTACCTGTGCAGACGCAACATCTTCTTTCACGATCATGTCATTTTCTTCAGCTGTCAAATCATTGGCAATAACTGCAGGAGAAACAAAAGTTGCCAAACTTAAAGCCAAAGCACCCCAAAGAGAGAATTTTTTCATCATCTTAAGCCATATGTATTAATGGATATCGTGCTACAAATATATATAATTCCTGAACTAATACAATGAAATGTCCTAGCGAGTCATTTTTTAGCTCAACGAGATTTTGCAGTGAATATATTAATTTCCAATGATGATGGCGTTTTTGCACCGGGTATACAGGCACTGGCGCAGGCCTTGAGACCTTTAGGACGCGTTGTGGTTGTAGCTCCAGAAAGTGAACGTAGCGGATTTTCCAGTGCACTGACTTTAGACCGACCATTAAGACCGATCCAGATTTCTCCCGATGTATGGGCAGTGAATGGTACGCCGGCTGACTGTGTCTATCTGGCCATGAATGGCTTATTTGATGTTGAATTCGATCTGGTGGTCAGCGGCATTAACAGTGGCGCCAATCTGGGAGATGATGTGCTGTACTCAGGGACGGTGGGTGCCGCATTTGAAGGTCGGCTGGCCAAACAACCTGCATTAGCAGTTTCTCTATGTGGGCAAAACGTTCGATCTTATACCTCACCAGAAGAGTATCGCATCGCAGCGCAATGGGTGCATGATTTTATTGCGGCAGGTTTGCCAACTTTGCCTGAGCGTCATATTTTTAATGTGAATATTCCTGATGTGGCTGAGCTGAAAGGAGCTAAAGTGACCTTTCAGGGACGCCGTAGCCAGTCCAAGCCGATTACCAGTCATGTAGATCCACGTGGTCGCCAGGTTTACTGGATTGGGCTATCGGGTGAAGCAGTCGCAATGCCAAAACATAAAGGAACTGAAATCGAGTCAGACTTTTTTGCAATTGCCAATGGCTATGTAAGCGTGACGCCAATTCAGATGGATGCTACAAACTATGACACACTTCACACTTTGCAAGCCCAGATTCTAAATAAAATCTAATGAATGTTATAAGTTTGTGAAAAATGAAAGCTTACAAGTATATTGTAGTAAAACTTTGCTAATCTTACTGGGTTTTTGCAACCGTATAGATGTTAGAGAGGAAGATAATGTCCTTGGTGTCACCGAAATACTTCATTCATGCTTCACCATCCAGCTTCATCAAAACTCTGGTTTTGTCCACTGTGGTTGTTTCCACATTGATTATTACTGGTTGTGCCACTAAACCTCAGGTCAATAATATGACCCGCTATGCCGCAGCGCCTGACTTCTATACGGTACGCTCTGGGGATACTTTGAGTGGCATTGCTGCACGTTATGGTCTGAGCTATATCAGTGTGGCAGAGATGAATGATATTGCTCCACCGTATCGTATTTATGTGGGTCAGTCGATTCGCCTGAAAAATAACACTACTGCTCGCCGTACTACAGCGACTCAACCTGTTACCCAAGCTGCGCCGATTCAGCGTCAAACGATTGCGATTCCAGCGCCAACCACTCCCGCTCCAACAACTGTTAAGACTACACCAAAACCTGCCACTACTACTTCTGCACCGATTACCCCAGTATCGACAGCAGCGGGATTACGTTGGGTCAAGCCATCAAATGGTCCGGTATTACAAAACTATGATCTGGCTGCAAATATCAAAGGTACCCGTTATGGCGGTAATGTCGGAGATCCGGTCTTTGCTGCAGCAGATGGGCAGGTGGTATATGCAGCAGATGGTCTGAAGGAATACGGTAATCTGGTACTAGTTAAACATATTAATGGCTATATCACGGCTTATGCGCATAACAGTAAATTAAGCGTGAAAAGTGGCCAAAATGTAACGGCTGGTCAAAAAATTGCCGAGATGGGGGCGACTGGTACAACCCGCACTATGCTTGAGTTTCAGGTTCGCTTAGACGGAAAACCGATTAATCCAACAGCAGTTTTACCAAATAATTAAATAAATAATGCAAAACGTAAATTTCACCGTATAATACAATGAGTTGCTTTTATCAAAAGATGAAGCATCTCATAAGTTTAGAGGGGAATTTATGTTAGATCAACTTCGAGCAATGGGTGTCTTTGCTTGTGTTGTGGAAAAGAACTCGTTTAGCGGTGCTGCACGTGAGCTAGGGATTACAACCAGCGCCGTGAGTCAACAAATTCGCTCTTTAGAACAGGATATGGAAGTTGTACTTCTAAATCGTTCTACGAGAAAATTAAGTCTGACCGAAGCGGGACAAGCTTTTTTTCACAGCTGCCAGGAAATGTTATCTGCTGCTGAGCGTGGAAAGGTTCGCATTAACGAGTTACGTGACGATCTTGTTGGTGAACTTCGTATTGTATCCTTACCGGAAGTGTGTGCGAATCATGTGATTCCTGCACTTTCTCACTGGATGTCCGCACACCGTGGCCTGACAGTCCACCTGGAAACAAACAATCATGAGGTTGATTTGTTGGAAGGGCGTATTGATATTGCCCTGCGATTTGACCAGAACGATGATGACCACAACCTTCAGGTTGTGCCATTAATGCAGATTGAACAGATTCTTGTTGCTGCGCCAAGCTATATTAACCAGACCGCAATTATCTCGCGTCCTGAAGACCTGAAACACCATGATGTTTTGCCTTTAACGCATATTAAAAATCATCAGAATTTCAGTTTTCAACATGTGCATAGCGCAGAAAAGGTCGACTTTGAACTAAGCTCACGCTTTAGTACCAATAACAGCCTGGTTGCAAAAGCCATGTGCCTGCAAGGCAATGGGGTTGCCAAGATTTTATATCTTGATGTTAAAAAAGATTTATTAAATGGTTCACTGATTGAAGTCTTGCCTGAATGGAAACTTCCGCCAGTCACCCTTTATGCAGTTATGTTTAATCGAGAACAGCAACCGACTAAAGTCCTGCGCTGTCTGGATACATTGAAACAATATTTTAGCCAGATCTCTGGTGGACGTTTGTTACAAGTCGCATCGTAAATTCCCTATAAACAAAAAAGCCGCTTTAAAGCGGCTTTTTTGTTTTTCAAGATAGGTTTAAGCAAGATAAGCTTTGATCATTTTCACTAAACGTTCGATCAGTTGATCAGCCTGTTCCTGAGTAATGTTCAGGGTAGGCAACAGACGAACAACATTACCTGCAGTCACGTTGATAATGGTTTTGTACTCATCGCGTGCAATATCCACCAGCTCACCACAGTCTTTAGGCAACTCAATCCCGATCATCAGGCCGAAACCACGTACAGTCACTTGATGATCTGCAAGCTGGCTACGTAACTGCTCAACAATATATGCACCTTTTTCAGCGGCATTAGCCACGATATTTTCTTTTTGCATAATATCGATGATGGTATAAACCACGCGTGAACCCAGTGCAGTACCGCTATAAGTCGAACCGTGGTTCCCCGCAGTTAAAACACCGACACCACGACCTTGAGTCATCACGGCACCAATCGGGAAGCCATTGCCTAGACCTTTAGCAGTCGTCAATACGTCGGGCACAATATTGGTGTGCTGATAAGCAAAATATTTACCGGTACGGCCATTACCTGTTTGTACTTCATCCAGCATCATCAACCAGTTGTGCTGATTACAGATCTGACGGATTTCTTCCAGGTAACTAAAGCCTTGCGGTGCTGTATTGACACCACCTTCACCCTGGATCGGTTCAACCAGAATAGCCACGATATCCGGATGGTTAATTGCTGCTTCTTCGATAGCTTCAATATCGCCAAAAGGTACACGAATAAAGCCTTCAACCAATGGGCCAAAGCCTTGTTGAACTTTTTTGTTACCCGTTGCAGACAGGGTTGCCAGCGTACGGCCATGGAAAGACTTGTCGGCTACAATAATTTTTGGTGTTGCAATGCCTTGCATATGACCGAATTTACGCGCAATTTTGATCGCACCTTCATTCGATTCTGCACCACTGTTGGAGAAGAAAACTTCTTCCATGCCAGCGACTTCAGCCAGTTTCTGTGCTGCAGCAGTTTGCCAAGGCACTTCAAACAGGTTGCTGGTATGAATCAGGGTTGCAGCCTGTTCCGCAATTGCTTCAGCAATCACTGGATGAGCATGACCCAAACCGCAAACGGCGATCCCTGTTAAGGCATCTAAATACTCTGTACCATCTTCGGTATACAGATATGCACCTCGTCCTCGGACAAAGCTGATCGGTTGACGACCAAAGACTGGCATCAAATGTGAAGGTTGATCAGTTTGTACCGGAGCGAGGGTAATATTATTCATGACTAACTCTTTACTGTTAGGTGGAAAGAAAAACTTATATAAGCAAAAACTTGGTCAGATTTAAAGGGTAATTGTAAATAAAAATGGATTTATTACTTTAGACGTACTGTTTTTCTCTGTTTTGGGTATAATGCGAGACAGATTAGTTGAGGATTTATCAATGACTGAACAAGCACGCGATACCGAAGCGTTAATTCGTGACCAAATTGCCAAGCACGCAGTACTTCTTTATATGAAAGGCACACCACAATTTCCACAATGTGGTTTTTCTGCACGTGCGGTAGAAGCACTCAGTCAAATTGGTCGTCCATTTGCTTATGTTAATATTCTGGAAAACCCAGATATTCGTGCAACTCTGCCACAAATTGCGAACTGGCCGACATTCCCACAACTTTGGATCAATGGTGAATTGATCGGTGGTAGTGACATCATGCTAGAAATGTTCCAAAAAGGTGAGTTACAGCCTTTAGTAGAACAATACAGCCCAGCACCTGAAGCTTAATCTTTAGATTAAACTGATAGATGTAAAAAAGCGCTTCCGAAAGAAGCGCTTTTTTTATGGGTGAATAGTGAGATAGGGGGGCAGAATTAATCTTCTGCCTGATCCTCAGATTTTTCCAGTTCTTTTGATTCAGCAACCAAGGCCTCAGCTAAGGTATCTGGATCGGTCTGAACTTCCTTTATAGGCGCCTTATCTTTCTTCTTTTTCTTCTTTTTCTTCTTTTTCTTAGGTTCTTCCTCAAACTCGGCACCATCTTCAATGGCTTGCCAGTACTCGAGTTGTTCCATCACAGCAGCAAAGATCGAGTTTTTGCTATAACGGCCTTTCTTGTCCATAGTCCCGACCGGACGTGCCATCAGGATTTCCAAAGCCTGCGCGATATTATCAATGGCATGAATATGGAACTGACCTTCTTCGACTGCAGCAATGACATCTTTGCGTAACATCAGATGCTGCATGTTTTGTCGTGGAATAATCACACCCTGTTTACCTGTCAGGCCTTGCAACTTACAGGCATCGAAGAAACCTTCAATTTTCGCATTAACTCCACCAATCGGTTGTACCTGACCGAGTTGGTTCATGGAACCAGTAATTGCCCAGGACTGGTCGATCGGTAACTGGCTAATCGCAGAAATAAGCGCTGAAAGTTCAGCCACTGTCGCGCTGTCACCATCCACCTGACCATAACTTTGTTCGAAAGCCAAAGCGGCAGAGAAGTGCAGAGTCTGTTCACGACCAAAATGGGCTTTCAGGAAAGAGGCCATCAGTAACACGCCTTTGGCATGTAAAGAGCCGCCAAGTTCTACGCTACGTTCAATATCCAGAATATCGCCACCACCCTGATATACAGAAGCAGTTAAGCGTGAAGGCAGACCAAATTCAACATCTGCATAATGAATCACAGACAGCGCATTGATTTGGCCTAGACGATGACCGCGAGTTTCAATCAGTTGAGTACCACGCGTCAGATCCTGCCAGAATAGCTCACGTAAATAGCCTAAGCGGTATTTACGATGATCCAGTGCGGTATTGATATGCTTCTCTGACACCATTTTATCACCCGCTTCGAATGCATGATGATGCGCTTCACGAATCAGGTCGCCTAGCGTTAATGCATGTAGTGACAAGGAACTCTGATCTTCAGCCTGACGGCTTGAGTCGGTCAGCAGGGCAGATAATGCAGAACGGTCAAAAGGTAATAATTTATCTGATTGCACATAGTCAGCAATCAGCTGCATATAGGCTTGCTCATTTTCATCATTACGTTGCAGGGTGTCGGTAAAATCGGCACGGATTTTAAAGATACTGCCTAGTTCTGGTTCAAGTTCCAGAATTTCATAATAAATTTCTGGCTCTGCCAGCAGCACCACTTTGATATTCAGCGGAATAGAAGCCGGTTCAATGGAAATACTACCGGTGAGAGTCAGCATATGTTCCAGAGAAGAAAGCTTTAGATGCCCAGATTTCAAGGCACGTTTCAGACCTTGCCATGCATATGGCTGTTCCAATAGCTGCTCTGCTTCAAGCATCAGGAAACCGCCATTGGCATTATGTAAGGAGCCGGGACGGATCAGCGTGAAATCTGTGGTAATCGTACCATTTTGGGTCAACTGTTCCACATGACCCAATAGATTGTAATGCGTCGGGAAATCTTCAAAAATAACGGGTGCACCGCTATTTGGCTTATGGGTGACAATTACATTGGCCTGGAAGCGCGCTGGTACGCGGCTAAACTGGGCAGGGGTAAAATCATCTTCTTCCTGTTCCAGTACAATTTCGACATTATTAATAATGTCTTCGGCATATTGCTTCAGATAGTGTTCCAGACCATCGACATGCTTGAATTTAGTCAGCATCTGCTCAACGCGTGGCATGACTACCTGTTTGGCAATATCACGATTCAATACTTGAACACGGTCACGCGCATCGTCTTCCAGATCACCCAAATGAAGTCCCAGGCGTTCCAGTTTCTTGTCCATGTAACGCATGTTAGAGGCGATTTCGGCACGATCTTTATTGCTTAAAGCATTCAGATCTTCCTGAGACATTTCCTGTACTTTGTCATCTTTTAGATGAATTGGCACAAAACAATGTTCATCATTACGAGAAATCAGTTTCAGGTCGAGTTCTTCACCTTCACGGGTCAGTTCGATCAGAGCGAGTTGCTGTTCATCACCCGTTTCCTGGCGAATCATTTCAATTCGGTTGTGATAGCTTTCCGCAGTGAAACGGCGCTCCAGCTGTTTTAGAATGGATTGCCAGCTTTGGTGCAGCATCGCCTGAAACTTAGGCCCCTGACCGGCTGGAAATTCCAGTGCGATAGGCTGACGAGGATTCTGAAAATTATTGACATAAACCCAGTCATTTGGTGTTTGCATGGTTTTGGCATGTTGCTGTAGCAAACGCTTCACCATGGTGCGTTTGCCGAGTCCGGCAGTACCCACGGCAAAGATGTTATAGCCTGAATATGGCAGGGCAATACCGGCTTCAACCGAAGCACGGGCACGATCCTGGCCTAGAAAATTATTTAAAGGCTTGATTCGCTTGGTCGATGCCGGGATTTTATCCGGATCGGCAATACGCGTCAGTTGTGCCGGTTTCAGGCATGTCTTTTCAAGGGTTGGTGTAATTTCGCTTTGTTCAAAGGCTGAGATAAGTAGGTCGGAGCTGATGTTTTGTTGAGATATAGTTGTATTACTTGAAATTGAAGAATGAATTTGATCGAGTCTCTGAGTCACTGTTGAAAGTCCAAAACGAAATATGACGTGGATAAGGTTTAAGGTATACAGATTTACTTGAAAAATTCAAGCCAACATGTCAGTTTTGCCACAAAATAAAAAATCGGGCATGCGAGAAATATATAAATTTTGTTGAAAGATACGTTATTAAAGGATTGAATAGCAGCAATTGGTTTTCGTGGAAAATAACAAGGCAATGACAACACAAACGACGGGTTGGAAATCCGCATTTACAGCATTTCTGGATCGACGTGCCCTGATCATGCTGTTTCTCGGATTTTCAGCCGGTGTCCCGATTCTTTTGATCTTTTCCAGTTTGTCTTTATGGCTCGGTGAAGCCGGAATCAGTAAAAGTGCGGTGACTTTTTTCAGCTGGGCTGCACTGGGCTATTCATTCAAGTTCGTCTGGGCGCCACTGATCGATGAATTACCTGTCCCGTTTCTGACCAAAGCTTTGGGTCGCCGGCGCGCCTGGCTGCTGATTGCCCAGATTCTAATCGTGACTGCAATTTCAATTATGGCTTTTTCAGATCCGGCATTGGGGCAGGCACATTTACAGCAGATGGCATTGGGTGCAGTCTTGCTTGGGTTTTCGGCGGCAACGCAGGATATTGTCATTGACGCTTACCGTATTGAGCTGGCCGAAACCCAGATGCAGACCGTACTGGCATCGACCTATAATGCGGGTTACCGGATCGGGATGATTGTGGCTGGCGCTGGAGCTCTGTTTCTGGCGGCATATTTAGGTACAGCCAAAGGCAACTATATCTATGATGCCTGGAAATGGACTTATCTGGCGATGGCGGCGGTTATGCTGGTTGGGATTATCACCACATTGGTCATCCGTGAGCCTCAAGTGGATCGAGTACGTAAAGATTATCAGCGCAGTGATTATTTCCGTCTCGTCGGCGTGTTTTTTGTGGCAATTATCAGCTTTGTTCTGAGTTATGTCTATTCCGGTGACTTGGTATCGAGTATCACTGAACAATGGGCGATTCAGGATACTTTTGCCTTGTTCTGTTTTGAGGCTTTACGCTTTATCGGTTCAGGTGCTGTCGCTTTCGGTGTGGGTACGATTCTGGTCAAAATGGGTGCTGTGAATAAACAGATGGCATTCGAGACCTGGGTGAATCCCGTAGCAGATTTCTTTGATCGCTATGGCTTAAAGCTGGCTTTAGTGTTGTTATTGTTGATCGGTTTTTATCGGGTCTCCGATATTATTGCCGGTGTGATTTCCAATGTGTTCTATCAGGATCTGAATTTCAGCAAGGAGCAGATTGCTGAAGCCGTGAAAGTGTATGGGGTAATTTTCTCCCTGCTTGGTGGTTTTTTAGGTGGCTTGCTGGCTCAGAAAATGAACATCATGAAACTGATGTTTGTAGGCGCGATTTTGGCCTGTTCAACCAATCTGATTTTTATTGGCTTAGTAAAGTCTGGTGAAAAGCTGGGACAGGTCGAAGTTCAGGTAGGCCAGCAAACCTTTCAGGCAGATACAGATGAAGTCGGTTACTGGAAACTGAATGTACCCACTACCGCCTTCAAAGAGGCCGAACAGATTCAGGTCCGTGCACATTATCTGAATCATCCGGCAGATGCAGTACAAGTTAACCTGCCTTATTTGCAACAGAATGCTTCGAAAGCAGCACAATTACAGCTTTTGCCTGTTACCACAGATAACCTGATCAGTGCCAATGAACAGGAAAATAGCATCGTGGTTCGCGGTCAGTATCTAGGGCCGGATTTAACTGCAGAGCAAAAAATTGTATTAGAGCTGAATGGCGATAAATTCGATGCCAAGCTGGATGAAGGGCGTGTCTTTAGTGCTGCTATTCCTGCCGAGAAACTGATTACGGCACCTATGAAGCAAATCAATGCAAGCTTAATGCAACAGGAGCAACCGATGGTTACCCAGCAGCACTCATATGCTGTGGACTTGTCGCAGACTCAGGCCAATCCGATGGATATTGATATTCAGCCGATTACAATTGGAACAGGCGAGAATGTTGAAATTCAAGGTAAGGTGATTAAACCGTATAGTTCATGGTGGCTATATTTTGCAATTATTGTCGATAATCTGGCCGCAGGTCTCGCAGGCGCTGCTTTTATTGCCTTCCTGTCCAGTCTGACCAGTGTGTCCTTTACCGCTGTTCAGTATGCTATTTTTAGCTCACTCATGACCTTGACTCCTAAGATTTTAGGTGGATATTCGGGTACTATAGTGACCAATATCGGTTATCCGAATTTCTTCCTGATGACCACTTTAATCGGGATTCCAATCCTGATTCTGGTCGTTTGGGTGGCAAAATTGCTCGGTGAACACCAAAAACAATCTGTAAATAAGGATGATTAATATGCGCATGCTGCATACCATGTTACGTGTAGGCAATCTGGAACAATCACTCAAGTTCTATACTGAAGTTCTTGGTATGACTTTACTTCGTAAGCGTGATTATGAAGAAGGTCGTTTTACCTTGGCTTTTGTGGGTTATGGCGATGAGGAAAATCACACTGTGCTTGAACTGACCCATAACTGGGATACAGAAAGATATGACCTAGGCAATGGCTACGGTCATATTGCGATTGCGGTAGATGATGCTTATAAAGCATGTGAAGAAATCAAGGCACGTGGTGGCAATGTTGTTCGTGAAGCTGGCCCAATGAAAGGCGGTGTGACTGTCATTGCATTTGTAGAAGATCCAGACGGCTACAAAATCGAGCTAATCCAGCAAGACAACAACGCACGTAATAACTAAGTGTTATAGAGCGATATATGTGAAATGTATTCATGTATGGATGAAAATATTACATCAATCTGAATGCATAACATGGACCCGGCATCTGTTAAGATAGCCGGGTATTTTTTTATCGAATAATAAAATTTTGAGGGAAGGACATCAGATGCTTAAACTGCTGGCATTGGACCGCTTTACGATCTTGCTCTTTGTTATGGTGTTACTGGCCAGTGTATTGCCAGTGTCAGGGCAGGCAGCTGAAGTCTTTAGCTGGATTACGACAGCAGCCATTGCGATCCTGTTTTTCCTGCATGGTGCCAAGCTTTCGCGTGAAGCCGTAATTGAAGGCTTGATGCACTGGAAATTACACACTTTGGTCTTTGCCTTGACCTTTGCACTCTTTCCAATTTTAGGCTTGCTGGCAAAACCAATATTATTGCCAATGTTGGGGCAGGAATTATATTGGGGATTCCTGTTTATGTGCTTCCTGCCATCAACCGTACAGTCTTCGATCGCCTTTACCTCAGTGGCTCAAGGGAATATTGCCGGTGCGATCTGTAGTGCTTCATTTTCCAATATTATCGGGATGTTTATTACACCGATGCTGGTGGCATTCTTTATCCTTGGGAAATCTCAGCATGGCTTTGATCCGACAGCATCGATTCTACAGATTACGCTGCTGTTATTGGTGCCTTTTATTTTAGGTCAGTTACTGCGTCCCTGGATTTTCCCAAAAATGCAGAAAATGCCCAAGATCGTCAAGGTATTCGATCAGGGCTCAATTCTGATGGTGGTTTATGGAGCATTTAGCAGCGCGGTGGTGGCTGGGCTTTGGCGTGAAGTCAGCTTAAGTACTTTGCTCTTGCTGCTGCTGGCATGTTCGGTTTTATTGACCATTGTGATGCTGTTGTCGCTATTTATTCCACGCTGGCTGGGCTTTAATCGTGCCGACCAGAAAACGGTATTCTTTTGTGGTTCCAAAAAAACACTCGCCAGTGGTGTACCGATGGCACAGATTCTGTTTATTGGTCAGCCACTTGGCATGATCGTTTTACCGATTATGATTTTCCATCAAATCCAGCTCATGGCCTGTGGTGTGATTGCGAATCTCTGGGCCAAACAGGCGGTACATACAGAAGAATAATTCGCTTATTGTATTTGTTTGCCGTATAATACCGCCCAACTTGTTGTGCTTAGCTCTGACGGTATCCGTCTCGGTGGGCCAAAAGAATGGTCTGTTGTGGTGTTGATCTGCCTGAATCCTGATTCTGGCCCTTCCTCAATACTTGAGAGTGATCAATTGCGATGACAGCAAAACCTTCTTTCATCTTAATGGAGTAATCGACGATGCGCGCCGATATTCACCCAAAATACGAAAAACTAGTTGCTACTTGTTCATGTGGTAACGTAATCGAAACTCGTTCAGCTGTTGGTAAAGAAACTCTTTACCTAGACGTATGCTCAGCTTGCCACCCATTCTACACTGGTAAGCAAAAGAACGTTGACACTGGCGGCCGTATCGACAAGTTCAAACAACGTTTTGCTGGTATGTCACGTTCTGTTAAACGTTAATACCCAAAATGAAAAAACGGGCTTTATGCCCGTTTTTTTGTGCCTGCAATTTAGAAAATCATTTCACGTTTCTAGATTGAAAGGCGAGTACAAGACCTTAGTGGTCTTGTACATCAATCAGATGATCCAGTTTTTTCTGGAAATAATCACCCTGAATAAAGCGGGCATCCACGTTCCAGGCATTCGCAAATAAGGTCATGTCATTCAGTTCACGAATCATGATATTCACTGGTTTGATTTCATTGTACGTCGTGATTTTTTCCTGTAACTGTTCAATTTCAGCATCATTGTTCAGCATCTTGGTCAGTTTGCTATCCAGGCTCAGACCATTGATATCGAACTCACGTAGCAGGGTTTCACTATACATTGAGTGACCAAAGTTACGAATCGCAATCCGCGCGCCATGTTCACGTAAAGTACGTAGATATTTCTGTGCATCCTGCTGGTTCATCAGGATATCTTCTTCAGAGAACTGTAAAGTTAAAGGATGCTCGACTTTACTGCGAATAATCGTAATCAGTTTGGATATAAACTCAGGGAAAGTACGGTCTTTGAATAGTACCGCACGGTTCAGATTGACGATTAAACGGGCATCCGGATACTGGGTAATGAAGTTATGCAACTGCTTGCTTGATTCAACCAGAATCCAGCGATCGAGTTTAATAGACAATTCATCATCTTCATTGAGTTCCATCAAGGAAGAAATATCCTGCCATTTATTTTCAAAGATAAAGCCACTAGTCACCTCATACATGTAGAGGTTGGTATCTTCTTTATCATAGAGCTGTTGATATTTCAGATGAATTTCACCACGTTCCAGACATTCACGCAGTGCTTTTAATACTGGAGAGGTTGTGAGTGGTACAGTGCTGACTGCCGGACTGACCGGTATGGACTCAGACGCTGGAATAACGGGTTCTGAAACCGTGAAGTCAATGCTCGGCATTGAAATCGATTCCTGAGTCGTTGCAGGAATATCCAGAACAAATTCAGACGTTTTTTGTGCTTGTGGTAAAGGAGTAGAGAAGGCCCGACCGACTAATTCATTACAATGGCTTTCATCACGCAACTCACCGTCAAGCAGGGTATAACCGATGCGTAGATTGAGCGGATAAGTTTGCTGATTCACTGTAATAAGCTGTGGTTTGGTCAATGAACCTAGTCCGACCAGTTTGGATTCCAGAATGTCTTGCGCATCTGCCTGAATGATCCCCACCAGAACATCATGTTCCAGTTTGAAGAGCGGAATACGAACCTGCTCTTTCAGGAATTTCTCAATTTCATGGAAGTAACCTATATAGGTCGCCCAATCACCATTCAGGACTTGCGGCTCATACGCAGCAAAGGAGAAGGTGATCAATGCATTGGCTTTCGCCGGTTCACGATTGAGTTCACGCTTAAGTGACTGTAAGGTACTTGGCTTGTTTGCAACTTTTTCAGAAGAGGCACTCGCCTGATTAGTCGCTGTATCAATCGTAATTTGTAGTGCATCTTCTTCAGCACTAGAGGCCAGAAATTCCAGTTTTAATGGATTGCCAGCAGCAACATTTGGATTCGAAGAAGTAATATCAAAACGGCCTAAATCAAACTGACCCTGAGAAATCTTTTTAAAGCGGGATTTAAAATCATTTAAATCTTGGGGCTGTAACAGGTCTAAAAGCGGCAGACCGATAATCTCGTCCTCACTTTTGAGCCCAAACAGTTTGAGATAATCGGCATTAGCCTGAATATGGATGCCTTCCTGAATGGTTGCGACTGCACGGTTACTGTCTTCTACCAGTGACTGTGCCTGGCTTTGTGCAGTTTCCAGTTCTTCCATTAAATGGCGCTGGGCTTGTATGGTACGGCTAAAGGAAAGGGCACGTACCAGATTCAGGAAGAAGCGGTCTGGATAATCCAGATTCAGAATGTCAAAAATGCCTTTACGGATATATTGGGCATATTGTTCAGCCTGATAATCTTCCGGCTTTAACAAAAGAATAGGAAGATCAGGTTGCTGCGAAAGTTGAACCAGACTTAAGGCCTGTTCATATTTCAGATCATAAGCACGACCAAAAATAATCAGGTCCCAGTTAAAGTTTAACTGTTTTTCAAAAGATTGCAGATCATCAAGCAGAACGGCATCGACCTGATATTCATTGCTGGTTAAGAGATCACGGATTTGGTTATATCTAATTTGATTATCATCAATGATCAGTAAACGTATTTCAGTACGTTTTAACTTTTTAGACAATAATGGATTTCTCACTTCAATGCTTCCCATAAATCGTGATTTCTAGTTTCATTCAATTGCTTATGTATAAAGTTTTCGATGACATCTTCTTCTTGATCATTTAATAATTCATAGTCGAAACGGATAAAACTTTGTGTAATGAGCTGTGCCTTGGTCAGGTAGATTCTGAGTTCTTTTTGGCCAAGTCGTAAATGAATGGTTTGTTTTTCCCTAAACATTTGTGAGCCAGAGACAATAATACTGGTTGAGACCTGATCGAGCTGGGTCATCTGTACCAGAATAGCTGGCTGATAATTGATACTGTGTTTGTCGGTACGGGCATAAACTGCGCAAGGGAACAGTTCCTGTGCCAGAATTTCCAGGCCAATTTCCAGGCTTTTATCTGCTGACTGTTTGATCCAGCGAATGACTCCGCCACGCCACTGGCTTTGAGATTTTTCCTGAACCAGAATAAATTCACCAGTTTTCAGATTGGCAGGCGTGATACCTGACCATTTAATCCGGTAACCATTGACACTGATATCGAGAACTTCAGCGGTATGAATCTGTTTGGCTTCGCGATCGAGCGCCTTGATACTGCTGAATCCGCTTGGAACGGCATTATGCATTGAGCTGACAAAACTGCTTTCGCTCTGGAAACCATAATTACCTTCCAGTTCCAGCGTTTCATTAAAGTTTTTACCCTTAGACAGATAAAAATGCGCCACCGTTAAGCCAAAGCAGATATTGATCTGTGCGGAATATTCATAACGTTCATGACGGCGTTCGACATTATTCGAAAGCAGGTTATAGATATGAAAATGCAGAGCAGGTGTCAGGAACAGTTTTTCATTACGTGACAGATACTGGGCATTTTTGCTTTGCGTACCGGTCAGGTGTTCCATCAGGTTTTGTGTCGAAATATAGAAGCTCGGCTGGAAATGCTGACCCTGATGAGAATTTAGTAAAGGCGGATGATCTTTGCTGGCATCGACCACATAACGTGACAGTGTGGTTTCTTTTGGCAGAATCTGAACCAGTTTTGCCCAGTCCGCACTGCATAAATATAAACCCTGAATTTCAGCTGGACGGATCTGATGGGTATTGAAAATATCCAGCAAAATCAGTCGTGCATAGGCTTGGGCAATATTCTGGATTTCGTGCTGGGTGCCAAGAACCTGATTGATGTTGGTCTGATAGAAATTATTTTCCATCGCACATTCAAGCAACTGATGTGCTGCCAACCACTGACCGGCGCCAGGTGTGCTATACAGCATATGCTGTTGATAGAGCAGCAGGCTTAACTGTTGCAGGCCATAGTAGATGGACACCATCCGGGCACTTTGCAGGCTTTTCTTTTTGCCCAGGGAAAATAGTGAAAACTTTTGATGATTCAGCTGATGATTACAGCGTTTGGCAATATCTATATAGATCTTGGCAAAATAGCTGCGTAACAGCATGGCCAGTTCAATAATCTGGTCATTGCGATCCGTCGTGATCAGACCCTGATTGACGAAATGTTTCTCAAGACTGGCCAAAACATTTTCAAGGGTAGGGTGCAATACCTGAATCAGGTCAAAACGCAAGGTTTCCGCACATTTCAGTTCGGAAATTTCCAGTAAAGCACTGAACAGAGACTTGGATGAATTCCCCAATTGCAGGATTGAAATTCCTGCGACCCATTCCTGCAATGCTTTGGCATTTGTGGGACAAAAACTTAGCTGTTCTATGGTGAGTTCAGCCGTTGTCTGAAAAATGTCTGCAGTATGCTTACTCATCTTTATTATTTAACTCAAAAATGTTGAAACCCCAAAAAGCGGTGTCTTATTCTTCTCGCCCGCTATTTCTCGAACTAGTTTAGGAACCAGATACCCCGGTAGGTTCGCTAAAACTTCTGTATAAATCTCATTGATGTGCTCAGCAAGTAAATCAAAATGATGCGCACCTTTTACTTTATCAAGTACATGTAAATAATAGGGCATCACGCCAGCATCAAACAAGCGATAGCTTAAATCAATCAAAACTTGAGCAGAATCATTAACCCCTTTTAATAAAACTGCCTGATTGAGTACCGTGATCTGATGCTGAACCAGCTGATTAAGCTGCTTACAGGTCAGGTCATCCAGCTCTGATGCATGGTTCGAGTGTACCACTAGAATAATACGTAGCCTACTGTTTTTTAACATGCTTAGTAGCTCTTCGTCGATCCGATTTGGGATCACAATAGGAACTCGTGAATGTATTCTTAAAAATTTGAGATGTGGTACCGATTCTAGTCGTTCAATCCAGGTTTTTAATTTTCGGTTAGATAAGGTCAGTGGATCGCCGCCGCTTAGAATTACTTCATTAATATTCGGCTGGCTTTCCAAGTAATTTTTGATATTGATCCAGTCCTCATTTTTAGGCAGGTTTTCCTGATAGGGGAAATGGCGTCGGAAACAGTAACGACAGTGGACTGCACAGGCACCAGTCAAGGTCAGTAGAAAACGTGACTTATATTTATGTAGAACACCAGGCTGCTGGTTGGCCTGTTCTTCACCTAGGGGATCGGTGACAAATCCCGGATGATCTTCCAGTTCCAGATGATGCGGTAACACTTGTAATAAAAGTGGATCTAGAGGATTGCCTGGCTGCATTCTGGAAACAAAAGCTCGCGGCACACGTAATTTAAAGGCTTGAGAGGCCAGCAGAGCACCAGATAACAGCTGATCTGGAGAAAGCTGTAAAATCTGTAGTAGTTCTTGTGGATCAGTGATCAGATCACTCAGTTGCGATTGCCAATTTGCTTCTTGATATAAATACTGTGTCATGCCGGAAGATCAAAAAAAGATGAAGGCGATAGCCAGAAGTGCGCAGTTTAGCAGTTTGTCTACAGATGGGAATGTGAAAGCTGGCTAAAATTTCTCTAAACACGATCAGTTTGCTATGGTATGCAAAAGCATAGAGACATTTATGTGCTTAGAAGACTGGTTGTGCACCAGTATTGGAATAGCTGATGCTAAGTTAAGCAGTGTCAGCAAGTTAAAACCGATTTTTTCGTTGCGGCTTGGTGTATTGCTCATTTAGAATACGCAACATTAAATGAATGTGCATGTGGCAACTCATGTTCGTGTCAGACTTGCTAAATGACATTGCAACAGCCCATAGCATCAATAGCTTAAAGTTAGTAAGTTTGGAGTGAGCCAATCATGGCCTATTATTCTACGAACGATTTCAAGTCTGGCCTGAAGGTTATGCTTGATGGTAACCCATGTTCAATCATGGAAAACGAATACGTTAAACCAGGTAAAGGCCAGGCGTTCAACCGCGTTAAATTACGTAACCTTCGCAGTGGTAAAGTTTTGGAAAAAACTTTTAAATCTGGTGATTCTCTAGAAGCTGCAGACATCGTAGAAGTAGAAATGGAATACTTGTACAACGATGGCGAAATGTGGAACTTTATGGATCCTGTAACCTTCGAACAGATCGCTGCTGATAAAACAGCAATGGGCGATGCTGCAAAATGGTTAAAAGACGATTCAAATGAAAAATGTACTATCATGTTATGGAATGGCGTACCTTTAACAGTAAGCCCACCAAACTTCGTAGTATTAAAAATTGTTGAAACTGATCCAGGCGTTCGTGGCGATACTTCTGGTGGTGGCGGTAAACCAGCGAAACTTGAAACAGGTGCAGTAGTACGTGTTCCATTATTCGTTCAGCAAGAAGAAAGCGTTCGTGTAGACACTCGTACTGGTGACTATTTAGAACGTGCATAATGGTTGGAAAATAGACTATTATCAAAGGGGATGACTAAAATCATCCCTTTTTTTATGCCAAAGTCTTAGAGGAATTCGAAAGGAACAAGCGTAAAGTCGCAAGGGAAAACAGCAGTACCTCGAATAAAAAAATCACGCTGATTTATATGCTTCACAAAATGAGGGATTGAATGGAAACTTTACAACAGAAGTCAACCATGACTTCGAAAATCATCTGGCTCCTGGTAGCCATAGTCGGGGCAGTCTCCTTCGGGATACTTGCACTCAGTCGTGGTGAGCATGTGAATGCAGTCTGGCTGGTACTGGCCGCAGCCTGTGTGTACAGCATCGCTTACCGTTTCTACAGTTTATTTATTGCCAATAAAGTTTTTGAACTGAATGCACGCCGTTTAACACCCGCCCATCGTCTGGGTGATGGTCTGGATTATGTGCCGACCAATAAAAGTGTGTTATTCGGTCACCATTTTGCCGCGATTGCCGGTGCGGGTCCTTTAGTCGGTCCAATCCTTGCAGCGCAGATGGGTTATCTGCCAGGCACGATCTGGCTACTGGTCGGTGTGGTACTGGCAGGTGCGGTACAGGACTTCCTGGTACTGTTTATTTCTACTCGTCGTGACGGTCGTTCACTGGGTGAAATGGCAAAACAGGAACTGGGTACCTTTGCTGGCATTATCGTGATGCTTGGTGCGCTGGGCGTAATGATCATCATCCTTGCAGTATTGGCGCTAGTCGTTGTTAAAGCACTGACTAACAGTCCATGGGGCGTATTCAGTATTGCAGCTACGATTCCGATCGCCATCTTCATGGGGATCTACATGCGATTTATCCGTCCGGGTAAAATTGCAGAAGTTTCGATCATTGGTTTCGTATTGATGATGCTTGGCATTATCTATGGTGAAAACGTTGCACAGCATCCATACTGGGGACAGCTATTTACCTTAACAGGTACTGAACTGACTTGGGCACTGATCATTTACGGTTTCATTGCATCGGTTTTGCCAGTCTGGTTATTGCTTGCACCGCGTGACTATTTATCTACCTTCCTGAAAATTGGTGTGATTGCCGGTCTGGCGATTGGTATTCTGTTCGCGATGCCGGAAATGAAATTGCCAGCGATTACCAAATTTGTCGATGGTACAGGCCCAGTATTCGCTGGTTCAATGTTCCCATTCCTGTTTATTACCATTGCCTGCGGTGCGATTTCTGGTTTCCACGCACTGGTTTCTTCAGGGACAACACCGAAACTGGTTAACAACGAACGCGATATCCGGATAATCGGTTATGGCGGTATGTTGATGGAATCATTTGTTGCGATTATGGCTTTGATCTGTGCCGCGATTCTTGATCCAGGTGTGTACTTCGCGATTAACTCACCAGCGGCACTACTAGGGACAACCGTAGATACTGCGGCTGAAGCAGTACGTAATCTTGGTTTTGTGGTAACGCCTGAAGCGCTGACTCTCTTGGCTCAGGAAGTGGGTGAGAACTCGATTCTGTCACGTACGGGTGGTGCACCGACTTTCGCGATTGGTATGGCGCATATCATTACCGAAATCTTTAACAGCCGTGAAATGATGGCTTTCTGGTACCATTTTGCGATTCTGTTTGAAGCCTTATTCATTCTGACAGCGGTAGATGCGGGTACTCGTGCTTGTCGCTTCATGGTTCAGGATACAGTCGGTATCGTGATTCCTGCGGTAAAACAATCTCATAATTTCTTCGGTAATATGCTGGGTACAGCCGTTGCTGTTGCGGGTTGGGGTTTCTTCGTTTATCAGGGCGTTGTTGATCCATTAGGCGGTATTAACAGCTTGTGGCCACTGTTTGGTATTGGTAACCAGATTCTGGCTGCAATGGCATTGATTCTGGGTACAGTCATCCTGTTCAAGATGAAGAAAGAGAAATATGTGTGGGTAACAATTGTTCCAACCGTATTCCTGTTTATTACTTCAATGACAGCCGGTTGGCAGAAGATTTTCCATGAAAATCCGAAAATCGGTTTCTTGGCACAGGCAGAGCGTTTCAATACGGCAATTGCGAATAATGAAATTCTGGCACCAGCGAAAACCCTGGCTGAAATGCAGACTGTCGCAATGTCGAACCAGATCAACGCAGCACTTTGTGGTTTCTTTATGATCGTAGCGTTTGTAATGCTATTTGCTGCAATTGGCGTGATCCGTCGTGCCCTGGCGAGCCCTGTACCAACCGTAAATGAAGCAGAAGCAGTGTATCGCGATCCTGAAGAAATTCAGCCTGCAAAAGGACATTAAGGAGCAGCGCATGAACTTGAAGTTTGCTAAAGGTGGAAAAGCGGTCATTTATAAGATCATCAAGATGACTGTGATGTCACAAAAAGACCTGATCCTGAACCCGAAAAACTGGTCACGGATTGCGACATTGTGGCAGCGTTTACAGCAGAGTTTCCGCCTGATGGTAGGTGTGCCTGATTATCAGACCTATTTGGCGCATATGAAAAAGCACCATCCTGATCTGGAAGCGATGGACCCTAAAACATTTTATCGCCACTGTGTAGATTCGCGTTATCCATCTGCCGGTGGAGATATGAAGAAGTGTCCATGCTAATGGATGAGTAAAATGAGCGCCTTTCGGGGCGCTTTTTTTATGGGCAAATTTTAGGATTCAAACAAGATAAAACAAAATTATGATTTATTTTGACATTGGGAATTTAAATTTTTCAAAGTCTTTATCTCTTAGGTATAAGTTCAAATCTCAAAGGTTTTTAATAGCTTGTTATTTCTAATAAATATGCCAATCAAAATGCAACTTTTCTAAACTTTAATCTTAAAGCTTCAATTGGTTCTTATAGGAAATTTAATCATATAAAATTTCTAAAATTCCTAATTTATTCTGCAGAAATAAAGTCGGCAGATGACTGATCTTTGGGGAATTTTAAAAATCAGTGTATGTTAATCCTACAGCATGTTTTATTAGGGAAAATATTGTGATCTGGGGCATGAAACAAAAAGAAAAGCTGAATATTGCGCACAACAATGAGGAGCTGGAACAGAAGCTGGCTGATTACGCACCCAAGATTCAAAAGTTTTTCCAAGAAATTAATGCCATTGTCCTGGACAAACATGCACAGACCAGATTAGCACTATGCTGTCTGATTGCAGGCGGGCATGTCTTGTTTGAAGATTTACCCGGTTTAGGGAAGACCACTTTGGCAAGTAGTCTAGCCCATCTCGTAGGACTGAAATTTCAGCGGATTCAGTTTACCAATGACATGCTGGCCAGTGATGTCATCGGTATCAATATGTTTAACCAGAAAGAACATCAGTTCGAGTTTAAACAGGGTCCTATTTTTACTCAGATTTTGCTGGCAGATGAAATTAACCGTTCCAGTCCCAAAACTCAGAGTGCCTTGCTGGAAGCGATGGAAGAAGGCTATGCCACTGTCGATGGGATACGCTATGCATTGCCTAAGCCATTTTGGGTAATCGCGACCCAGAATCCGTTATTTCAAAGTGGTACTTATGCCTTACCTGAATCTCAACTAGACCGTTTTTTAATGCGTCTATCTCTGGGTTATCCATCCCGTCATGCTGAAAAACTGTTATTACAGCAGGAATCCCGTTTTGCCTTGATCGCCAGCTTGGCACATGTGTTTAGCGAAAATGAAGTACTGGAATTACAGCAATTGACCCAGCAGATTTTCATTAGTGAAGCGGTTCAGGAATATATGCTGGATCTTGCGGAAGAAACCCGTAAGAAACGCCAAGGTTTATCAACACGAGGTTTGCTGGCACTCAAGCGTGCAGCACAGGCGAATGCCATCATTCAGCAACGTAGCTTTGTAACTCCGGATGATGTGCAAGCCGTTTTTGTGGCAGTTGCCGCCCATCGTCTGGGGCTGAGCGATGCAGAAACATTAAATGTGATGCAACAGGTTGCAGTCAGTTAAAGGAGTCCACTCTTGGATAAAACCTGGCAAAACTGGCTGGCGAAACGCTTTCAATTTTCACAGCAAAAACGACTTTCCCAAAAGGATGTGCTGGTCTTTATTTATCAGCAGGGTTATCTGTATCTGGTTTTGATTTTTATCACCTTTATTGCTGGCGTGAATTATGCCAATAACCTGATTTTAGGTTTCTGCTTTCTGATTAGTGCAGTGCTATGTGTCAGCTTCTATCTAACCTTTAAACAGTTGCATGATCTGGATATCGAAATGGTTGCTGAAGACGTCGGACAGGTGGGTCATGCACTTAACCTGCATTTTTATTTTCAGCAAGCAACAGCTCGGCCGCGTTATCTGTATATCAAGGCCGGCAATCAGCTGGAGAAAGTTTATCTGACTGAACAAAAGCAGCATTGGGTGCTGCCTTTTTATGCGGAACGTCGCGGTAAATTTGAGTATCCGGTGATTCAGATCTATTCGGTTTATCCCTTTGGTCTGGTTCGAGCCTGGACCTATCTTTATCATCATCAGTTTGCCTGGGTGGCACCCAAAGCTCAAAGCAATACTTCAGCAAACAAGATTTATCAAAATAGCTTTGAACCGGATATGGATGAGTTCCGTGAATTACGTAACTATCAATCTGGAGACTCATTACAGGCGGTTTCCTGGAAGCAGTTTGCACGTGGACAAGGTTTATATGTCAAAGTCTTTGAACAGTATCAGGATGAACATAGCATTGAGATTCATTATGAACATATGCCTAGCCAGTCGCATGAGGAGAAACTGGGCTTAATGATGGGACTGATTGAGCAATGTGAGCAGCAGCAATGTGCATATGCGTTACATTTACCACAGGCAGAATTGCCGCAGGGAGCAGGTGAAGAACAATTGCGTAAGGCCAAACAATTATTGGCTCAGGCATAACGGGTGAATCTATGATTGATGGAAAAATCCGAATTTCGATCGTCTTGACCCTAGGCTTGATCATCCTTGCCCAAGTAGCTTTCATCCCGGTGCTGCTTAGCATTATCTTTGTCATTAGCTTACTGTGTATCTGGATTTTTCTTAAACGGCAAAAGCCATTTCCTAAAATTGGAACTTTTCTACTTACGGCTTTGGCATTAGGCAGTATTTATCTCAGCCACCAAAGTTTTATTGGCGTGGAGGCAGGCGTCGCAGTTCTTTCCACTTTTTTATTTGCCAAATCATTAGAAACAAAAAACCGGCGGGATCTGATTATCCTGTTTAATTTTGCGCTTTTTGTTGCGGCCAGTTCATTTCTATATAGTCAGTCTTTTGGTATGGCTGTTGTGATTATTCTATGCTTATTAAGCTGTCTAATTGGCTTATACCGGATTCAGACCAGTGAGTTTCAGCAGAGTCAGCAATCACCACGTATAGCCTTACAGCAAGATGCTAAATATGTCGGCAGATTTGTGCTTTATACTCTGCCATTTTTTATTTTGTTATTCATCTTCTTTCCGCGTTTGCCACCGCTTTGGCATATCCCGATTCCAGAAAATAAAGGCGTGACCGGGATCGCAGACAGTATGTCACCGGGAGATATTGCTGAATTATCTCAATCCAATGCTCTAGCTTTCCGGATTATTGGTGATGTGAGTAAACTACCGCCACGTTCAGAGTTATATTGGCGGGCATTAGTTTTAGATGAATATGATGGACAGCGCTGGACCAGTAGCTTTATTAATCAGCAGCCTTTAATCCGTCAGCCTGGAGAAGTTGTTCCAGTATCCACATCAAGGTGGAATTACCAATATCTGGCTGCTGATCCTTCTGTGTTCTGGGTGATGGGCCTGGAAAAATCGATGCCTTTGGAACGCCGTTATTATAACCGTCAGGATTGGAGTATCGTACCAAGGCGTTTAACCCAACGAGTAGAACCGATTCATCTGCAATGGCTGGGTAATCACAATGCTGAAAGAGCTCTACCAGAACAATTTGTTCAGCGCCTGAATACCCAGACTCAAGTCCATTTAGACTCTCAGGCACAACAGCTGGCACAGCGTTTATATCTACGAAGTGGGGAGGATCCGCGACGTTATATCCGAACAGTCTTGAACTGGTATCAGCAAAATCATTTTGTATATACCCTGAAACCAGGCGTACTCGGTAAAAACCGGATTGATGAATTTCTGTTTAAATCCCGGCAGGGTTTTTGTGAACACTATGCTTCCAGTTTTGTGATGCTGATGCGATATGTGGGAATTCCGGCACGTGTGGTTACAGGTTATCAAGGTGGACAATTGGCACCCGATGGGAAAAGTTGGGAGGTTCGTCAGTTGGATGCTCATGCCTGGACAGAAGTCTGGATTGACCAAAGATGGCAGCGTTTTGATCCTACCGCAATGGTAGCCCCGCAACGTATTGATGATGGGATGCAAAATTTAATCTCGCAAGATGAGCGAGTATGGGCAAGTAATTCTGGCTGGACATCACAGCGTAATGTATGGCTGACCAAACTAAGAGTCTGGAGTGATTATGCAAGTTACCAATGGCAAAGTAAGGTCGTGGGCTATAATGCCGAATCTCAACAAGGCTGTTTAGCGAAGCTAGGTCTAAGTTCAGTTTATTCCAGTGTGATCATTCTCATATCCGGTATTGGCATACTTATATTGCTTTATATTTTAAAAATCTATCTTAAAAACCGGCAGTTAAAATCGCCTTTTGATTATTCTATTCAGCAGTTTAATCAGTCTTTGAACAAAGATTTAAAAAGACAATCCGCGGAGACTTTTCATCAATGGATGTTAAGGCTATCTCAGCAAGTTCAGGATAAAGATCAGTCTGTATTTTTTGAAGCAATTAGACTATTTGAAAAATCAATTTATTCTGGCAGGGAATTCTCAGACCAAGATTTGAAACAATTCAAAGATTCGCTTAAAACTTGTGCGCATATATTGAAAATTAAATGAAAAGACTTGTCTTAAGATCGAAAAATTTATAATATGCCAAGCATTCTAGGTGTATAGCTCAGTTGGTTAGAGCGCTACGTTGACATCGTAGAGGTCTCCAGTTCGAATCTGGATATACCTACCAAGATTTTAAAAACCGTAACTATTTATGATAGTTACGGTTTTTTTATGCTTAATCAATAGTCTTTATAACAAAAATTTGATAATACATTTGGACCTCTATGTTTTTTAGAAGCGGGTCACTCAAATGAATAGAGTTCCCCGCCTTCTGATTATGTATGTCTTATCTTTCAGATACGATCCCGGGTCATTTCACCATTGACCAGTCTTAACAGATTTAGTGGATTCTCATCTCTCAATGCCTCCGGCAACAAACTTTGCGGATAGTTCTGGTAGCAGACCGGACGAAGATAACGATCAATGGCCAAAGTTCCTACAGAGGTACCACGTGAATCGGAAGTGGCTGGATAAGGCCCACCATGTACCATGGCATCACAGACTTCTACCCCAGTCGGATACCCATTTAACAACAAACGGCCAGCCTTTTCTTCTAATACCGGTACTACTTCCGCGAATTCTTCCAGATCCTGATCTTCTGCAATCAGTGAGGCTGTTAACTGTCCATTCATACTGCTGAGTGCCTGAAGTAACTGTGCCTTGTCTTCCACTTCAATTACGATGGTGGTTGGGCCAAAGATTTCTTCCTGCAGTAACTGATTTCCTGCAAGTAGTAGCTCCACATCCGCTTTGAACAGCTGAGGTAATGCCTGGTTTCCTTGCTGTTCCTGACCTGCCAAATGTTGAATCCCTGCATGCTCGGCTAAATGAGACAGACCTGATGTATAGCTTTTTAAAGTACCTGCATTGAGCATGGTCTGAGCTGGCTTGTTCGCCATGATTACACTGAGCTGCTCGATCAGTTGGGTATATTCAGGCGATTTAATTCCGAGAATCAATCCAGGATTGGTACAGAACTGACCACAACCGAGGACTACTGAATCCGCTAACTCCTGAGCAATCTGATCACCACGGTTTTTTAAGGCTTCTGGTAACATCAGCATTGGATTGATACTGCTCATTTCTGCAAAGACTGGAATAGGCTGCGGACGGGCTGCTGCCATATCGCATAGTGCACGGCCACCTTTCAGAGAACCGGTAAATCCTACAGCCTGAATCAGGGGATGTTTGACCAGTAAGGCACCGACTGCATTGCCATAGATCATATTAAATACACCCTTAGGCATGCCAGTCTTTTCAACGGCACGTTCAATGGCTTGAGCCACATAGTCTGCTGTGGCCATATGACCGCTATGCGCTTTAACTACTACTGAACAACCTGCTGCTAATGCAGAAGCGGTATCACCTCCGGCAGTGGAGAAAGCTAAAGGAAAGTTACTTGCCCCAAAAACGGCAACAGGACCTACACCAATTTTGACCTGACGTAAGTCTGGTCGTGGTAAAGGTTGACGGTCTGGCAGTGCGGTATCAATTCTTGCACCCAGGAAATCACCGCGACGTAATACTTTCGCGAACAGGCGCATTTGCCCGCTGGTACGGCCGCGTTCACCTTGCAGACGAGCAATAGGTAAAGCTGTTTCCAGGGAAATGGTATTTAAAAACTCTTCACCGAGTGCATCCAGTTCATCTGCGATGGTTTCTAGAAAAACAGCACGCTGTTCAGGAGAAGTATGGCGATAGGTTTTAAATGCAGCATGGGCAGCTTCTACTGCACGGTTGACTTCCTGTTCGGTGGCCTGATGGAAATCGAAATCCAGTGCCTCACCTGTGGTGGCATTCAGGCTTTTAAGGATTTTATCACCTTCTGCACTACGACTACCTGCTATAAAGTTGTGTCCAATAGTATTCATCTGCTTAATCCTGAATTATTTAATGAGAATGTCGTGGCAAGTTCTTGTCATTGATGACACGCATATATAAGGTTGCTGGTTCCAGACATCCACCTGTGGATAGTTGACCCACTAACTTGCGATACATTTCTTGCCATGGTGTTTGCGATGCAGGATAACTTGGTGCCCATTGATTACGTCGGTTTTCTAGCTCTTCATCTGAAACGAGTACATTGACAGAACGCTTATTTAAATCAATTCTTAAAAGGTCATTGGTCTTAAGCAATGCAATCCCACCACCAACTGCTGCTTCAGGTGACATATTTAAAATAGAAGGGCTAGCTGAAGTCCCACTCTGACGACCATCCCCTAAGCAAGGGAGAGAGTCGATGCCTTTTTTGATCAACTCTGTAGGCGGTGCCATGTTCACGACTTCAGCACTGCCCGGATAACCGACCGTACCTGCACCACGAATAACTAAGATGCAGTTTTCATCGATGTTGAGTTCCGGATCATTAATTCGTGCGTGATAATCTTCTGGCCCTTCAAAGACAATAGCTCGTGCTTCAAAACTGTTTTCATCCTGTGGATTAGACAAATAGGTTTTTCTGAATGCCTCTCCCACAACAGACATTTTCATAATGGCACTGTCAAAGAAATTACCACTTAATACAATAAAGCCAGCACCATGCTTAAGTGGCTCTTGATATGGATAAATTACATCGGCATTTGAAGTTCTAGACCGCTTGGCAATTTCACCTATAGTCTTGCCGCTTACTGTTGCACAATCTTCATGAATGACACCAGCCTGTTGCAGTTCATGTAATACGGAAGGAACACCCCCAGCTCTGTGAAAGCCTTCACCCAGATATTTACCTGCAGGCATACAATTAACAATCAGGGGGATCGATTCGCCTACACGCTGCCAATCATCTAGAGTCAGTTCAATCCCCATATGGCGCGCAATAGCAATCAAATGAGGAGGACAGTTACTTGAAGCACCTAAAGCAGATGCAACAGCAATCGCATTTTCAAAGGATTTTTTGGTCATGATTTTTGATGGTCTTAAATCCTCTTGAACCATCTCACAGATGCGTTTTCCAGTCGCATAAGCCATTTGACCACGCTCACGATAAGGAGCAGGAATGCTGGCACACGTCGGTAAAGACATACCTAAAGCTTCTGCTAAGGCATTCATGGAAAGTGCAGTGCCCATGGTATTGCAGTGACCCACTGATGGTGAGGCTGAAGTGGTCATTTCCATAAACCCTTCATAATCAATTTCACCAGAAGCCAATAAATTTCGTGCATGCCAGATCACTGTACCTGACCCGATTAAATCACCTTTATAGTGGCCATCCAGCATAGGTCCACCTGAGAGCACAATAGCCGGTAAATCGGTAGTTGCTGCTGCCATGAGACAGGCAGGTGTGGTTTTGTCGCAACCCGTGGTCAGGACCACGCCATCAAGCGGGTAGCCATGGAGAATTTCTACTAAACCTAAATAGGCTAAATTGCGGTCAAGCGCGGCAGTAGGGCGGCGTGATTGTTCTGCAATTGGATGAACTGGAAATTCCATAGGAATGCCACCGGCATCACGAATGCCGGCCTTAACGCGTTCTGCTAATTCTTTGTGGTGACGATTACAAGGAGTTAAATCACTGCCTGTCTGGGCAATACCAATAATTGGTCGACCGGACTGAAGCTCATCACGTGTCAAACCATAATTCATATATCGTTCAACATACAAAGCTGTCATATCTGCATGTTTTGGATCATCAAACCATTCCTGGCTACGTAAAAAAATCCGTTTACTTTGATTATTCATTTCCAGATCCTTAACTTTAATATTATGCAAATGAGCAATATGGGAGGCAGTTATTTATTTGAAGGGTAGAACCAAACCTAAAGCTAATCATTTAGGAATACCATTCAACCTAGGAATAATATGTGAAAACTATAGTAATTCACGCTGCTTTAAATTTTGCATCAATGAGTTGATGCCGAAATTCCAAGGTGATGCTCTGTCGCTAGTCGTTACAGTATTGTAAAGAGTGCCTAGTTTAGGAGTATGAATCCGTACGACATCATCAACTTTGTGGGTAAAGCCCGCTCCAGGTTTTTCTCGATCTTGGGTAGGGGCAAATAATGTTCCTAAAAATAGTACAAATCCGTCCGGATACTGATGATTTTCATTTAAAGTCTGTTGAATTAAATCTTCTGGATCACGACTAATTTGAGACATGGAACTCAAACCATTCAAAACAAAATGATCAGTTCCTTCAATTTTGAGTTCTACCTCACATGAGCGGATATCATCCAAACTAAAAGTTTGATCAAATAAGCGGATGAAAGGACCAATTGCGCATGAGGCATTGTTATCCTTAGCTTTGCTCAATAAAAGAGCACTACGTCCCTCGAAATCACGCAGATTGACATCATTACCTAAAGTCGCACCTAAAATTTCACCTTGGCTATTTGCCACTAGAACCACTTCAGGTTCAGGATTATTCCACTCTGATTTTGGATGAATACCAATATTTTGACCTGTTCCTACGGCTGCTAGAACAGGAGCTTTAGTGAATATTTCTGCATCACTGCCAATCCCAACTTCAAGATATTGAGACCACATATTTTGTTCAATTAAGTATTTTTTTAATTCAAGTGCTTTTACAGAGCCAGGCTGAATAGATTTAAGACTGTCTCCAATCACTCCCTGTACGATTTCCCGAATGTGTTGCGCTTTATCCGCATCACCTGCAGCCTGTTCTTCAATTACCCGCTCCAGCATACTTGCAGCAAAAGTTACTCCTGCAGCTTTAATCACTTGCAGATCAATAGGTGCTAAAAAATAAGCTTTACTTAGATCTGGCTCAGGCAAAGTATTTGCAAAAATTTCATCAATATTCCCAATCAATTGACCTTCAATTTTAGAGAGAGCCGAGATCGGGGAATCAGTTTCTAACAGTTCAGAGATCGTATTGAAATGACTAGAAATATCAAAAACCTGATTACCTCTCAGAATAACTGGTGATGGCCCAGCAATTTTATGCGGTACCCATGCCCGTCCAATTAAGCACCCTTGTGTGCCATCCATTGGCAATGAATTAGCTGAATTTAATGTAAATTTCATGTAAAGCAACTCTATTTATAATTGAAATCATCATAAAATTCCTTTCTAATAAACACCAATGGTAATAATTTAATAATTAATAACCTGTAGTTATTGGAAAAGGACTTCTGAATGGCAGACTTAAATTATTCAAGTTTTAATAATTGGTTTAAATATAGGCATTTGGTTCTATTAGAGACTTTAGCAAGAACTAAAAATATGCATTTAGCAGCTGAACAAATGAATCTAAGCCAGCCTGCGATAAGTAAGATGTTAAAAGAAATTGAAAGCATTTTAGGTTTTACTATTTTTGAACGCTTACCTAGAAGTATGCCGGTTACTGCATTAGGGCAGCACGTCATTCGTTACGCACAGCGTGTACTGAACGATGCCAAACATTTTGTTGAAGATATTGAAATGCTCAGGTTAGGTGGTCATGGATTTCTCAAAGTAGGTGGGATTTTTGCAGCAACAGCTTCTGTAATTCCAAATTCTGTGATTGAGATTAAAAAGAAATGGCCCTTACTTTCTATTGATGTTGTTGAACAGACTAGTGATCATTTGATGGAAATGCTCAGTGAACATACATTAGATTTAGCAGTAGGCCGATTTACCCAAGCAACCCAACAGCAATTTTTCGATTTCAAACCCTTAGGACCAGAACCTTTCTGCATTGTAGTCAATCATGAGCATCCCTATGCGCAAAAGAAGTTTTGTCAATTAAACGAACTGCTAGATTGGCCTTGGGTTGTTTACCCTAAAGGCACACCGATTCGGGAACGTATGGAAGCGGCATTTATGCGCGCAAATGTTAAAGTTCCCTTGAATACGGTCAACACCATGTCCATGCAAACCTTTTTGCAGATTATACAAACTGCTCCCATGGTGGCTATGTTGCCTGAAGCAATGGTCACTCAACAGGTTAAAGAGGGGAAGCTTTGCATTTTAGAAACTGAATTAATCCTGGATGCTCAGGATTATGGAATCCTCACAAGAAAAGATGAACCAGTTTCAGAAATTGCGCAGACTTTTATAGAAATTTTATTAGAGAATACTAAATAGAATTAAATAAAATAGCACTTAGCTGGGTGAATCAGCTAAGTGCTTTAATGGCATTTAACCTTTGAAATATGTTTCGGCGACACCTTGGATACCTAATCCATAAATTGCAAATACACTACCGCGCAACTGATTGTCTCCGGGAAAACGTGGTAAAGGAGGCTGAGACATAGAGGTAACAAATAGCACGTCTAAATTTTTTCCTCCAAAAGCCAGACTGGTCACTTTTTTAACTGGCATTTCAATAATTCGATCTATAGTGCCATCAGGTGCATAACGTACCAATTGGCCTGAATATACTTTTGCACTCCAGACATAACCTTCACTATCTACAGTTGATCCATCTGCTGATCCACCATCCTGCGTATCGATTTTGCTAAAAACCTGTTTATTGGTTAAAGCAGTATCTGAACTGGCATAATCATATGACCAGATTTCACCTTGCCAGGTATCAGTAAAATAGAACTTATCGCCTTTGGGGTTCCAGCATATTCCATTTGAAGTATTGATATTTTCTTCAAGTTTCTGAACCGTCATATCTGTATTTAAACGATATAAAGAGGCAGTTTTATCCTCCTCCATACGGTTCATTGATCCAAAAACGAAACGGCCTTGTCGATCTACACCTCCATCGTTTAAACGATTAAAAGGCATATCTGGTTCAGGATGATAAATAAAATCTAAATCGCCGGTATCAAAATCTAGACTATGCAGCCCATTTTCTAAGGCAACAATTGCTCCATTATGATTTTCTCGTAGTGCATAAGATCCAATCTTTTGAAGGGTTTCCCAAGCTTTCAGGCCTTTACCTTGCTCATCACAGGAAAATAATCGACCGTCAAATATATCTACCCAGAATAATCGTTGACGAACAGGATCCCATGTCGGCACTTCACCTAAACGTGTCTTAACATCAATAAATACTTTAATTTCCATTTACATTATCCTGAAAGATTATCTCTATTTTATAGGCATTCAATTTATTGAAAAATCATATAGTTTCTAAGTAAATTATAATTTATTTAAAAAAATAACTAATGATTAAATATCAATCTTTGATAAACAGAAGTTATTAATACTAAAGTAGCCATATTTTGAAATAAAAAATAATAAGAATTAGGTATATAAGTCTTTTGCCAAAAACTTATATCGAATAACTTTTCAATATCGATATTAAAAAGTTATCAATATTGAGGAATAATTCATTGGTAATTATTAATCATCCTACTTAATTTGATGAATACACGATTTGAGTCGTCTAATTCAAAAATTAGGGAAGGATTACCTATGAATATACTCATTACTGGTGGTACGGGCTTTATTGGAAAACAGATAGCTAGAAAAATCTTGGAATTAGGTACTATCACACTAGATGGACAAGCTGCTCAATCAGTAGAAAAAATCATATTATTTGATGCTTTTACAGGAGAGGACATTCCTGAAGACCCGAAAATTCAAGTCGTGATTGGTGATATTACTGACAAAGAACAAGTATCTAAAATTACCAAAAATGTAGATGTCATTTGGCATCTGGCTGCAGTAGTCAGTTCAGCGGCAGAAGCTGATTTTGACTTAGGTATGGAAGTCAATTTATACGGTTTGTTGACCTTGCTTGAATCAGTAAGACAACACGGATCCAAACCCCGATTTATTTTTGCCAGCGGTTGTGCTGTATTTGGAGGTGCCCTGCCAGAAGTAGTCACAGATGACACTGTTGTCACGCCTAAATCATCCTATGGCATGCAAAAGGCGGTAGGCGAATTACTTGTTTCAGATTATTCACGTAAAGGCTTTATTGATGGACGAGTATTACGTCTACCAACAATTGTTGTTCGTCCCGGTAAACCCAATAAAGCTGCTTCAACATTTTTTAGTTCAATTATCCGTGAACCGCTTAAAGGTGAAACTGCGATTTGTCCTGTTCAGGCGGATACGCCAGTTTTTATTACCTCTCCGCGTCGCTGTGTTGACTCAATGATTCATGCAGCAGTCATTTCTCCCGACCGGTTATCCGATCAGCGCATTATTCCATTACCCGGTTTAACGGTTACTGTTCAGCAAATGCTGGCAGCTCTAGAAAAAGTTGCAGGAAAATCTGCAGTAGATCTAGTGCAATGGCAAGAAGATAAAACGATCCAACGCATTGTGCAAAGTTGGCCAGTACAGGTTAAAGCTGAATACGCTGAATCACTTGGGTTCAAAGCTGATAAGAATTTTGAAAGCATCATCCAGGCACATATTGAAGATACCCAAGAATTAATAGCTGAGATAGCTAATTAAAGTGAGACAGTATTATGGAAGATATTCAAGCTAAATCTGCTCTGGAAGAGCAAACCATTAAACGTATTTCAAAAAGAATTATTCCTTTTCTTATTATTCTATTTGTAATGGCATTTTTAGATAGAACAAATATCGGCTTTGCCGCCTTGCATATGAATGATGCAATTGGAATCACTCAAACTATCTTCGGTTTAGGCGCTGGAATTTTTTTCCTTGGTTATTTTATTGCAGAAGTTCCGAGTAATGTACTTCTGCATCGGTTCGGTGCCAGAATCTGGATCGCACGTATCATGATTACATGGGGAATCATTGCTGCTTTAATGGGCCTGATTCAGAATGGAACCCAGTTTATCGTTCTTCGTTTTTTACTCGGTATTGCTGAAGCTGGCTTTTTTCCGGGCGTAATTTTCTATCTTACTTTATGGTTTCCAGCACGGTATCGTGCGCGTGTATTTGCTACATTTTATTTAGGGTTGCCGATAGCCCAGATTGTTGGTGCACCTATTTCAGTTGGACTCATGCAATGGGGTGATACTATCGGTTATGAAGGCTGGCGCATGATGTATGTGCTTGAGGGTATTCCATCCATCATTCTAGGTATCATTTGCCTTAAATACTTAACCAATACACCCAAAGAAGCTCAATGGCTCACTGCTGATCAACGTCAATGGTTAATGAATACATTAGAAAAAGAAGAGCGTGAAAAAACTGAACATGCAGATGCCCATCTAAGTAAATCAACCGTTATCAAACAAGTCTTTAAAAATCCGTTGGTATGGGTTATGGCAATTGTTTACTTTGGGATTACGTCTGGATCGAATGCAATGTTCTTCTTCTTGCCAAGTGTGCTGGAGTCATTCCGGAATACGTTTGGGATGGAAATCAGCTTAATTCAGAATGGTCTTTTAACTGCAATTCCTTATGCATTTGCTGCTGTAGGCATGATTTTATGGAGCCGTCGCTCGGATCGTAAACAGGAGCGACATAAGCATGGTGCATGTGCAGCACTTATGGCAGCGAGTGCTATTGCAATCGCACTACTTGTGAACCAGCCATGGGCCATTATCGTCGGATTTATTTTCCTGGCAATTGGAGTATTTAGTGCAATCAATATTTTCTGGACGCTCCCAGGCCAAACATTAACAGGCGTAGGTGCTGCTGCTGGTATTGGACTAATTAACTCTGTAGGTAATTTAAGTGGATTTACAGGCCCATATTTAACTGGCTATCTATATACCACTACGGGTACTTATACCATTGCATTTCTAGTTATCGCTGGGTTTGTTGCTATTGGTGGGATCGGATTACTGGTGCTTGCCCATTTAAATGGCAAGCAGGTAGCAAAAGAAAAATTAAACCTCAAAGCCCAACCCAATCAAGGAGTATAAAACATGGCAAGGATTGGATTCGTGGGAACCGGTATTATGGGCACACCTATGGTTATGAATTTAATCAAGGGTGGTCACCAGGTTCAGGTATGGAACAGGACCCTCTCTAAATTGAAAGGATTAGAAGAGGCAGGTGCAAAAGCCTGTCATCAGCTATCGGAAGTAGGTAAAGATGTTGAGCTTCTGATTGTAATGCTGAGTGATGGAAAAACCTGTGATGAAGTTCTGTTTCAACAAGCTGGAGCAGTTTCTGAACTAAAGAAAAATAGTATTGTGATTGTCATGAGTTCAATCCCGGTAGAAACTGCAAAACATCAGAATGAACGATGTTTATCTTTAGGATTAAGGTATCTGGATGCTCCGGTTTCAGGAGGAGAAAAAGGTGCAAAAGATGCAACTCTTGCCATTATGGTGGGGGGCGAAGAAGATACTTTTACTGAAGCTCAAGCAGTTCTCAATTGTATGGGTAGAGCAGTGTTGGTGGGCGCTGCCGGATGTGGAGAGCTAGCTAAACTGGTTAACCAGATGATTGTTGCGAGTACGATAGCCACCGTTGCAGAAGGATTGCTTTTCGCTCAGCAAGGAGGAGCAAATCCACATAAAGTCAAACAAGCATTGACTGGGGGATTTGCTGATTCTCCTATTTTGCAACAGCATGGTGATCGTATATTAAGGCAAAACTTTGAACCAGGAGGGGCTGCGACAACGCAGTTAAAAGATACTCATACCGCTGTAAATTATGCGAAGGAATTAAACCTAAAATTGCCAGTAGCAGAATTGGTAAATCAGCTCTTTTCAGATATGGTCCATAATGGTGATGGAGCCTTAGACCATTCAGGGTTAATTCGTGAAATAAAAAGGCTTAATAATATAGAGATATAGTTATACTTTTATAAAATAAAAAACTGGCTCTTAAATAGCCAGTTTTTTATTTTAAATCTCTTTATTTTAACTATAAAAAATATATTCCATATTTTATATCTATTTCTAAATCATTGGTTTGATGAGAAATAATAATAGTGATAGTGCAGGGTTATCACGTACTGGCAAAATGTAATTGGATTTTAAAAATCTATAGAACTATATTTTTCTATATTTTATTTAATAGAGGGACTTTCTAATAAATAAAATTATTCAGAATAAAAATGGATGGAATTAACCATATTTAAATGGTTAATAAATAGGGAAATAGAATGAGTTTAAAAAAAGTTCATCGGCATTCATGGGTATCGCTTGTAGTCTGTTGGCTAATCTGGTTGGTGATTGCCTATGACCGTGAATTGATTTTTCGTGCAGCTAATATGATTTGTGAAGAGTTCTCTCTTACACCCACAGAGTGGGGCTATACCATTGCTGCTATTACAGTGTCTCTAGCTTTACTTAGTATTCCCGTAAGTGCCTATTGTGATTTAAAAGCACCAGGCTGGAAACGTGCAATATTCCAGTGGCCTTTGATTGTCGGATTTACTTTTCTTTCCTTACTCTCTGGCATCATGTCATTCAGTAATACTTTTTATAAGTTTGTTCTTTTACGGATTCTGGTATCTATTGGTTGTGGTGTAGCTGAACCAATTGGGGTGAGTAATACCGCAGAATGGTGGCCTAAAGAGCACCGAGGTTTTGCAATCGGTGCCCATCATGCCGGTTATCCCGTTGGCGCAATGCTGAGTGGGGTAGTGATGGCATCAATTATTTATTATTTCGGTCCTGAAAACTGGCGTTATGCATTTTATCTCGGCATCATGATTTCAGTGCCAGTATTAACATTCTGGGCTATTTACTCAAACAAGAAACGCTATGATGAATTTCATGATGCATGTATAGATCAAGGTTTTACTCCTCCTACAGAAAATACATGTTTAGAAACTAAAGCTAAAAATCCAACTGAAGTGAAGAAAGGGGCTTTAAAAAAGACATTGAAGTCACGCGGTATTTTATTTACTGCTGGTAGTACATTGATTACTCATGTGGTTTATTTGGGCTTCCTGACTATTTTTCCAGCCTATCTCTACAATATTGTAGGAATGGATCTCGCCAAAGCAGCAGGTTTAAGTGCTGTATTTACGATTACAGGGATTATGGGGCAAATTTTCTGGCCATCTTTGTCTGATAAAATCGGGCGTCGTAAAACTCTAATTCTTTGTGGTATCTGGATGGCCGTTGGTATCGCCAGTTTCTGTTTAACCCAAGGAGTGGTTTCCGTCATTATTATTCAATTAATTTTTGGTTTTTCTGCTAATGCAATCTGGCCAATTTATTATGCTACGGCATCAGATTATGCGGAGCAGGATGCTATGGGGACGGCTAATAGTATTATTACTTTTGCACTGTATGTAGGTGGGGCTATTGCACCGATTCTAATGGGTTCATTGCTGACAAGTTTTGGTGGTTGGCATAATGCAACCGGTTATACCTTGTGCTTCATCTTAATGTCAGTCTGTGCACTGATTGGTGTGTTGCTGCAAGTTATCTTGGGTTATTTGGATAAGAAAGATCATTTAAAACCTGTTTAATTATTATAAATTTCAACTGTGGAATATAAGAAAATTAAAGAAGAGATGTATCATTAATGATATTTAGAGGGCTGTTCATTGGGATGAACAGCCTTTTTTGAAGAATAATTTATTTTCTTGGCTAATCTCTGGACTAAACTAGATTCTGATCATGACCTAGAATATTCTGGTTTACATTATTCTCTAAAATAGAAAACAGTCGCTCTTGGGCTTCATCCGTGGCCCAAGCAATGTGCGCTGTGATCATAACATTTGGATGCTTGAGTTTTAACAAAGGATGATCTGCTGCAGGAGGTTCCTGATCCAGTACATCCGCGCCAAAACCTGCAATTTGTTGATTCGTTAATGCTTCTGCCACATCTTCACTATGAATCAAACCGCCACGGCCTACATTAATCAAGATACTGTCTTTTTTCATTTGACTGAGCACAGTACGATCAATCATATATCGTGTTTCGTCATTCAATTCACAGTGCAAGGACAGTACGTCAGCAAGCTGAATTGCCTGTGTAAATGGAACATATCCTTCACGACAGGTCGTGGCATGCTTACGCTCACTAAAGATAACCTTCATTCCAAATGCTTGTGCTTTTTCTGCAAGCGATTGACCAATTTCTCCTTTGCCCACAATGACCAGATTTTTATTTTTTAGTTCACGAATGGGCGCTGCAAGATAGAAAGATACCGGACTATCTGACCAGGTTCCATCTTGGACAGCCTTAACTTGGGAGCTGAAATTTTTGATCAGGTTCATCATTAGGACAAATGCATGTTCAGCCACTGCATCGCCAGCATAGCCGCGTATATTGCAAATTTTGATATTTCTGGATTTTAATAATTCAATATCCACATGATCGTAACCTGTCGAACAAAGTGCTAATAACTTTAAGTTAGGATTATGATCGAGAATCTTTTCATCTACTTTCAGGTCACTGATGATAAGTACGTCTTGATCATGAACCTGATCATAAAACTGTTGCTGACTTAATTGCTCATATTCAGTGTATTCAACGGGAAAATTAAATTGAAATGCTTTATTTAGTAATACGCCTTTTTCAACACAAGTAACTTTTACAGTATTCATAAATATAAATATCTAAACAGAGATGTATGGTCATGACTTATTTCTTAATCAAGTCATACGCCATTTTGGTATCCTCTAACTGCACCAGCGATGCATGGCGTGCAGAAAGAGGGTCTTTATTTTCAATTGCAGTTAAAATCGCTTTATGCCGAGGCAATGAGTGGTTTTGTAAATTCGGTCTTAAACTCGTAACCTGGATAGACTGCTGTAAAGGTAAAACCAGCATTTTTGACATATAAGCAAGTAAATCATTATGAGTGGCTTTGGCAATGGAAAGATGGAAATCAATATCCGGCTGGATAAATTCTTCAATTGTTGAGGCCTGTTCCATTCCTGCATATGCTTTTTTAATATGAGCAATATCTTCTTCTGTGGCTGTACTTGCTGCGATATAAGCCAGTTCTGGTTCTAATACACGACGTACAGTAGATAAAGTTTTAAAAAATTCATTTTCAGGGGTGGATTGAATGAGCCAATATAAAATATCCGGATCAAGCAAATGCCATTCTTCTTTAGGTCGCACAACTGTACCAATTTTAGGTCGAGAATAGGTCAGGCCTTTAGCATTCAGCACACGAATAGCTTCACGAAATACCGGACGACTGACTTGATATTCTTCACACAGTTCTGCCTCTGATGGCAGCTTGGTATTTTCTGGTATTTCACCAGATACGATTTTTAGACCTAATTGCTGAACAATAAGAGCATGTTGGCTTTTACTTGGAACAGGATTTTTATAGTCGGCATTACTCATATTTAACAATTGATCATTGATGACCTCATTATGGTATAGATGACCTCATGATTTCACAAGATCATCTATATTTGAGGCACTTAATGTGAATGTCGGGGTACTTCAGAGCCTCGGCAACCTACCAAAAAGTCAAAGTCACAGCCTTCATCTGCTTGAAGTACATGGTCTACGTAGAGCTGACGGTAGCCCCCGATAAAACTTGGTCTTGGTGGTTCCGGTAAATTGGCCAAACGTTGCTGCAATTCTTCATCTGAAATGTCCAGATGTAGTTTTCCAGCATAAGCGTCGAGTTCAATGTAATCACCATTTTGGACAGCAGCCAAAGGGCCGCCGGCCATAGCTTCCGGTGCTACATGTAAGACTACAGTACCATATGCAGTCCCACTCATTCGCGCATCAGAAATCCGCACCATGTCGGTAATTCCTTTTGCCAGAATTTTTGGAGGTAATCCCATATTGCCGACTTCAGCCATGCCTGGATAACCTTTTGGGCCAGCATTCTTCAGTACAAGGACACAAGTTTCATCTACATCCAGGTCTGGATCAACGATACGTGCTTTATAGTCATCAAAGTTTTCAAAGACTACTGCACGTCCACGATGTTTCATTAATTCAGGAGAGGCCGCAGAGGGTTTTAATACAGCACCTTTTGGCGCCAAATTGCCTTTAAGAATACACATGCCACCATCATTACGAAGTGGATTATCAATTTGACGGATCACTTCATCATTATAGATAGGCGAGTTTTCACAGTTTTCCCAAATACTCTGACCATTAACAGTTAATGCATCTGGATGTGGGAGCAGATTACTTTCGCCCATACGACGTAATACTGCTGGTAGGCCACCACTATAATAAAATTCTTCCATCAGGAAGCGGCCTGAGGGCTGTAAATCAACAATTGTTGGCATACCACGACCTACACGATTCCAGTCATCCAGCTCCAGATCAACCCCGATACGGCCAGCAATCGCTTTCAAGTGAATAACAGCATTGGTTGAACCACCAATTGCCGCATTAACCTTAATAGCATTCTCAAAGGCTTCTTTAGTTAAAATTTTAGAAAGACGAAGGTCTTCTTTCACCATATCTACAATGCGCATGCCAGACAAATGCGCTAATACATAACGACGAGAATCCACTGCTGGGATTGCAGCATTATGTGGTAAAGACGTGCCTAATGCCTCTGCCATACAGGCCATAGTAGAAGCAGTACCCATGGTATTACAGGTTCCTGCGGAACGTGACATACCAGCTTCCGCAGATAAAAACTCATTTAGATCAATTTTTCCGGCTTTTAATTCTTCATGCATTTGCCAGACAATCGTACCGGCGCCAATGTCTTTACCTTTATGCTTGCCATTTAACATGGGGCCACCGGTCACTACAATTGCAGGAACATCACAACTAGCAGCACCCATAAGCAATGCTGGAGTCGTTTTATCACAACCTGTTAGCAGGACAACGCCGTCGATAGGATTACCGCGAATTGCCTCTTCAACATCCATACTCGCCAGATTGCGAGTTAACATGGCAGTTGGACGCAAATTTGATTCCCCATTTGAGAAAACTGGAAACTCAACCGGATAGCCTCCAGCCTCTAAAATACCTTTTTTTACATGTTCAGCTATTTTACGAAAATGGGCATTACAAGGAGTCAGTTCTGACCAGGTATTACAGATGCCAATGATTGGTCGGCCATCAAACTCGTGATCAGGAATTCCTTGATTTTTCATCCAGCTACGATACATAAATCCATTTTTATCAGTGGTCCCAAACCATGCTGCCGAACGAAAAGGCTTTTTGTTAGACATCGCTATATCCCTATATAGTATTACTATTTAAAATATTAAAATTAAAATACAACAAAAAAAATAGTTTTAAAAGGGTTTACAACTTAAATAGTAATACTATATTTTGTCCTTACAGATTTCTCCCTAAGCATGAAGCTAAAACTAAAAATGGAAATATGGAGTCGAAGATGGATTTCGAGAAGGATGTCATTAGGAAGGTAACATTTAAGTTAATACCCGCTTTAGTGATCTTATATTTAGTTGCTTATATTGATCGTGCTGCAGTCGGTTTTGCCCATTTACATATGGGTGCTGATGTAGGAATAGGTGATGCGGCTTATGGATTAGGTGCAGGCTTATTCTTTATTGGTTATTTTCTATTCGAGGTGCCGAGTAATTTATTATTAGACAAATTTGGTGCCAGAAAGTGGTTCGCACGAATTCTGCTTACATGGGGTTTAATCACCATGGCCATGGCACTTATTCAAGGGCCACACAGTTTTTATATTCTCAGATTTTTACTGGGTGTGGCTGAAGCAGGTTTCTTCCCAGGAGTATTGTATCTGATTACCCAATGGTATCCGGTGCGTCATCGTGGAAAAATTATGGGGATGTTTATCCTGTCACAACCGATTGCCATGATGGTAGCAGGGCCTTTAGCAGGTGCATTATTGGGGATGGACGGGATCGCCAATATGCATGGCTGGCAGTGGTTGTTTGTGATGGTCGGTTTACCAGCAGTATTACTGTCTTTACCTACCTTACTTTATCTTCCAGACAATATCAGTGCTGTAAAATGGCTGAGTAATGAACAAAAGAACTGGCTTAAAAATGAATTAGTTAAAGATGAAGCTGAATATGATCAAACACGTCATGGAAATCCGCTTCATGCTTTAAAAGATAAACGTGTACTAACTCTGGCTTTATATTATTTACCGGTCACTTTAAGTATTTATGGTCTAAACCTCTGGTTACCTACCATTATTAAGCAATTTAGTGGTGGTTCAGATCTACAAGTTGGCTTTCTCTCTAGTATCCCTTATATCTTCGGGATCATTGGTCTGCTTATTATCCCTCGCAGTACAGATAAATTAAATGACCGTTATGGACATCTTAGCTTCCTATATGCCTTAGGCGCCTGTGGCATGTTCTTTAGCGCTTGGTTGACTTCGCCTGTAATGCAGCTCATTGCACTTTCTGTTGTAGCGTTCGCTCTATTTTCAACCACGGCTGTGTTCTGGACACTTCCTGGGCGCTTCTTGACAGGTGCCAGTGCAGCAGCAGGGATTGCTCTTATTAACTCTGTTGGAAACCTAGGTGGTTATATCGGCCCGTTTGGTATCGGTTTATTAAAACAATATACCGGCAATATGGCTTCAGGTTTGTACTTTCTAACAATAGTCATGATTTTTGGTTTGATTTTGACATATTTCGTCTATGCAAAATTTGAAACCAAGAAATCTAAAACAATGAACATTAATGAAAATGCTAAAGGATAGCAGCATGAATATTATTCAGTTTGAAGATCATTCTAATCAACGTGCGATAGGTATCGTAGAAAACAATCAGGTACTAAAGGTTAAGGAAATAACTACAGTTCGTGAGCTTGCACTCTTAGCTATTGAAAAAGGTCTGTCACTCGAAAAACAAGTTGAAGCATTGGGTTTTGCAGAACAACGTTATGACTATGTCGAGCTATTAAATAATCACAAAGTATTGCCTCCTTTAGATCATCCTGATGCTGCGCACTGTTTTATATCAGGAACAGGTTTAACACATTTAGGATCAGCATCTACGCGCGACAAAATGCATCAACAGAATCTGAATGATCCAGCGTCTATGACGGATACCATGCGCATGTTCCAGTGGGGAGTAGAAAAAGGTAAACCTGAAGCAGGTCAGGTAGGTGCACAACCAGAATGGTTCTATAAAGGAGATGGCTCAATCGTTGTACGTCCTGGTACAGAATTACCACTGCCTCCTTTTGCCGAGGATGGGGGTGAAGAGCCAGAAATAGCCGGTTTATATGTAATCGGTCCAGATTTAAAACCGTACCGTCTCGGTTTTGCACTAGGCAATGAATACTCAGACCATATTATGGAGCGCCGTAACTATTTATATCTTGCGCATTCAAAATTACGGTTCTGCAGTTATGGTCCGGAATTAAGAACAGGCGATCTGCCTAAGCACCTGGTAGGTAAGAGTCGTTTAAAACGTAATGGGGAAGTGATTTGGGAAAAAGAGTTTCTTTCAGGTGAAGACAATATGTGTCATAGCCTGAGTAATCTTGAATATCACCATTTTAAATACCAACAGTTCCTCAAACCAGGGGATGTTCATATTCATTATTTCGGAACAGCCACACTGTCTTTTGCAGACGGTATGAAAGCTGAAATTGGTGATGAATTTGAAATTGAAATGAAAGAATTTGGACAACCCTTAGTTAATAGATTGGCACCAACTCAACCTGAATTACCAATTGGCTCAGTTATAACTCTTTAAGGATCTTAGATATGAATTTTGGACACAACTTTATAGCAGGTAGTCGTAGTGCAGAAGGTGATAAAATCCTTAAAAGCCTGAATGCCACCACAGGTGAGGCACTGGATTTCGATTTCCATCAGGCCACCGAACAGGAAGTCAACCGTGCAGTAGAAGCTGCCCATGCTGCATTTAAAACCTATCGCCATACTTCTCCTGAACAGCGTGCTGTTTTTCTAGAAACCATCGCAGATGAACTGGATGCACTCGGTGAAGAGTTTTTAAATACCATTTCCCTGGAAACAGCTTTACCTATTGCTCGTCTGCAAGGTGAACGCGGCCGTACCAGCGGGCAAATGCGCCTGTTCGCGAAAGTATTACGTCGCGGTGATTTCCTGGGTGCAAGAATTGATACCGCACTGCCAGACCGTCAACCTTTACCACGACCAGACTTACGTCAGGTCAAAATTGGTGTAGGTCCTGTTGCCGTTTTTGGGGCAAGTAACTTTCCTTTAGCTTTCTCCACTGCCGGAGGTGATACCGCTTCTGCATTAGCAGCAGGTTGTTCAGTAGTAGTTAAAGCGCATAGCGGTCATATGGCCACAGCAGACTATGTGGCTCAAGCCATTGAACGTGCCGTTGAAAAGACTGGCATGCCTAAGGGTGTATTTAATATGATCTATGGCAATGCAGTCGGTGCCTTACTGGTCAAACATCCCCTGATTCAGGCTGTAGGATTTACCGGTTCTCTGAAAGGTGGCCGTGCACTATGCGATATGGCAGCAGCCCGTCCGCAGCCTATTCCAGTCTTTGCAGAAATGAGCAGTATCAATCCAATGCTGATGTTACCAGAAGCCTTAAAAAACCGTGGTGATCAGATTGCTCAGGAGTTAGCGGATTCAGTAGTCCTCGGTTGTGGTCAGTTCTGTACCAATCCTGGATTGATTCTCGGAATTAAATCGCCTGAATATACCCAACTGATCGAGCAGCTCAGTGTAATCATGGCGAACAAGCCAGCTCAGACCATGCTCAATGCAGGTACTTTAAAAAGCTATACATCAGGTCTGTCTCATTTAGCCGAGCATGCAGGGATTCAACATTTGGCAGGTCAGGAACAGCAAGGAAACCAGGCATTACCTCAGCTGTTCAAAGCGGATGTGGAGCTACTACTTGCAGGAAATCAGTTACTGCAGGAAGAAATCTTTGGCCCAACCACCATCGTAATTGAAGTGGAAGACAAGGCACAGTTACTTCAGGCACTCAGCAGTATGAATGGACAGTTAACAGCCTCACTGATTGCAGAAGATCAGGATCTGGAAGAATTCGCGGAAGTAGTACCGGTATTAGAAGAAAAGGCTGGCCGTTTGTTGTTAAATGGGTATCCGACTGGGGTAGAAGTCTGTGATGCCATGGTACATGGTGGGCCTTATCCAGCCACTTCCGATTCACGTGGTACCTCTGTAGGAACTTTGGCCATTGATCGTTATCTTCGTCCGGTCTGCTACCAGAACTATCCGCAAAGTTTGTTGCCGGAGGCATTGAGAGATGAGAATCCACTAAATCTGTTAAGACTGGTCAATGGTGAAATGACCCGGGATCGTATCTGAAAGATAAGACATACATAATCAGAAGGCGGGGAACTTTATTTAACTAGGTTGCCCGCTTCTAAAACCCATAGAGGTCTATATAGACAAATGCTTGGAATGAGTTAAGTATGAATTTATCTGCTTAGCCTAGATAACCATAATCTCAATAATAAATTAAGAAACATTTAAGGATGAATGTAATGAATACTCTTGTGAAATTTTCACTAGTGGTAGGGACACTTATGCCTTTATCACCTGAGTTATTGGCAAATGAACTATTTGAAGACGGTCAATTTGATGTAGTCAACCGCAATTTTTATTTTTATCGTGATTTTAGAAATGGAGCTTCAAATCCTTCGGGCGCAAACACACAGTTAGCAGAAGAAGATAGAGAAGGCTATCGTAGTGAATGGGCGCATGGTGTCATGGCAAGGTATACGTCTGGTTATACTGATACCGCCTTGCAAATAGGATTTGATGCGTATGGCATGGCAGCTATAAAACTATACAGTGATGAACTTAAGACTGGTACGAATTTAATAGAATTTGATCCTGTAACTGGTAAGACTAAAAGCTTTAATGGAGAAGTTGGAGGTGCCTTAAAAGTCAAATATAAAGACACTGTATTGACCTATGGTAATCAATTTCCCAATGTACCAGTATTAGCGACCAATACATCTCGATTACTCCCATCTGTGAGTACAGGTGTAACTTTACAGAATACATCTATAGATCATTTAGAATTAAATGCCGGTTATTTTTATAGTATGAATCCGGTAGATTCCACAAAGGATTTAAACTTTTTTACCACAGATTATGGCCCAGCTGCAGGTATTAAAGCTGATAGTGTTAGTTTTGCTGGTGGAACCTATAAATTACCAAACACCTCCGTAACTGCTTATGCTTCTGAATTAGAAGATGTTTGGACACAATTCTTTCTAGGTGCAAATTTCCAGCATGCTCTTGAGAATAACCATAAATTTAAAGCAGCCTTTGCCGGATATAGTAATAAAGATACGGGCAAAAAAGTTGCAGGTAATATTGAAGCAAATATTGTGTCTGGATTAGTGGGATATCAGATAGATCAACATACTATTTCTCTGGGATATCAACAGGTATTTGGCAATGAACCTTTTGACTGGGTAGGATACTCCACAATTGGCGGTAATATTTCAATTTTAAATGCAGCGCAGTTTGCCAGTTTTTCTGAAGCAAATGAAAAATCACTCCAGCTTAAATATGAAACAGATCTGAGCACTTATGGATTGCCCGGCCTAAGCCTAATGGGGCGGTATATTTATGGTTGGGATGTAGACAATAGTAATAGTGACAATACTTTTTATACTCGAAGATTTATTTACGACCCTAGCAAAGACAATAAGCATTGGGAACGTAACATTCAATTAGCTTATAAGGTTGCTTCGGGTTTTGCTAAAGGTATGGATATTAAATTGCGACAAGCTACCCACCGAGCGACTAAAGGCTATCGATATAATGATATTGATGAGCTTCGGGTTATTATTGAATATCCTTTTTCATTTTAAATGACTCAAAACTCTTAAATATTTTCATTTTTAAATTTGAGTAGAGTAAATTGTTCTAGGATGATTCTTTATGAGTCATCCTGAAACTATTTTGAATTAAAAAATAATTTACATTGTTTATAGGCTATTTAAGCCATCCAAGGTTTAAATTACCTCAAGTCTCTTCTTGCGCCTTATTAGTTCGATTAAAAAAATGCACATAATTTAAACTGAAGAAAGAGTAGAAAGGTGATTATTATTTAGGTTGTCTTAAGCCTTTAGGATCAACTATCAATTTATCAGGTGCAGATCATAAATTTCGATAGGAAAGAGCAGATCTGTTTCAATTCGCTTTTTAACCCATACTTATGGAAATTACGGCCATTGATAATTTATTTTCATGATACCCAACATGTAGATAAAAATTGATGGCTAAAAACCGAATTAAGCACACATTAAGTTTATAGGTAAATTTGTCTGATTTTTAATTTAAGTAATTGAATTATAATGCTTAAATTATAATTTTTGGTAAAATTAAGCAAAATCTGAGAATTAACCCTCTAATGCACAAATCGCATGGTTTGGCAATGTGCCGATTCGAAAAAAGGTTCATTTTCACGTAGAATACTGCTGTCGGTGAATCACGCTGACAATTTTTACGAATTTTTCAGGCAAAGTTGAATATGTATTGATATTCCTTTGACTGAGGTGCAACCAGCACCACTACTTTCAAAGTTTATTTAAGTAACCGGTTCGCTGAAATTAGGCCAAAAGCCTGATGATCAGAAACTCAATCCAAAGCAAGGGGCTATATATGGCTGGTGGAAAGTCAACAATTATTTACACACTGACCGACGAGGCGCCATTATTGGCGACTTACTCTCTACTGCCGATCATTGAGACCTTTACTAAGCCGGCGGGCGTTGAGATTGTTAAGACAGACATCTCTGTAGCCGCACGCGTACTTGCAGAATTCGCAGACTATCTAAGCGATGAGCAGAAAGTTTCAGATAACCTGGCAGAATTAGGTCGTCTTACCCAAGATCCAGATACTAATATCATTAAACTCCCTAATATTAGTGCATCTGTTGCTCAGTTGACGTCATGTATTAAAGAACTTCAGTCTAAGGGCTATGCACTGCCTGACTATCCAGAAAACCCGACTACTGAAGAAGAAAAAGCAATTAAAGCGCGTTATAGCAAGTGCCTAGGTTCAGCAGTGAACCCAGTACTTCGTGAAGGTAACTCTGACCGTCGTGCGCCGACAGCAGTGAAAAACTACGCGAAAAAACACCCACATTCTATGGGTGAATGGAAACCTTGGTCACAAACTCACGTTTCTCACATGCAAGAAGGCGACTTCTACCATGGCGAAAAGTCTATGACTTTAGACCGTGCACGTAATGTGAAAATGGAACTGATCACTAAGTCTGGTGAAACTATCGTTCTTAAGCCAAAAGTTGCGCTTCAAGACGGCGAAATCATCGACTCAATGTTCATGAGCAAAAAGGCACTTTGCGACTTCTATGAAAAAGAATTAGAAGATTGTAAAGAAGCTGGCATCCTGTTCTCTTTACACGTTAAAGCGACCATGATGAAAGTATCACACCCGATCGTATTCGGTCACTGTGTGCGTATTTACTACAAAGATGCGTTTGAGAAACACGGTAAATTATTCGACGAGCTCGGCATTAACGTAAACAACGGTATGGCTGGTCTTTACGAAAAAATCGAATCTTTACCGACTTCTTTACGTGAAGAAATCATTGAAGATCTTCATGCATGCCAAGAACACCGTCCAGCACTTGCGATGGTTGATTCTGCAAAAGGTATTACTAACTTCCATTCTCCAAACGACGTGATTGTAGATGCTTCTATGCCTGCAATGATCCGTACTGGCGGTAAAATGTGGGGTGCTGATGGTAAACCTTACGACTGTAAAGCAGTTATGCCTGAATCTACATTCGCACGTATTTATCAGGAAATGATCAACTTCTGTAAATGGAATGGTAACTTCGATCCACGTACTATGGGTACAGTTCCTAACGTTGGTCTGATGGCTCAAAAAGCTGAAGAATACGGTTCTCACGACAAGACTTTCGAAATTCCAGAAGCGGGTGTTGCGAACATCACTGACCTTGAAACAGGTGAAGTGTTGATGTCTCAAAATGTGGAAGAAGGCGATATCTGGCGTATGTGCCAGGTGAAAGACGCACCGATCCGCGACTGGGTGAAACTGGCTGTGACTCGTGCACGTAACTCTGGCATGCCAGCAATCTTCTGGTTAGACCCATACCGTCCACACGAAAATGAATTGATCAAGAAAGTTGAAAAATACTTGAAAGATCATGACACTGACGGCTTAGACATCCAAATCATGTCTCAAGTACGTGCAATGCGTTACACACTTGAACGTGTTGCTCGCGGTCTAGATACCATTTCTGTAACAGGTAACATCTTACGTGACTACCTCACAGACTTGTTCCCAATTATGGAGCTTGGTACTTCTGCGAAAATGTTGTCTATCGTGCCTTTAATGGCAGGTGGCGGTATGTACGAAACTGGTGCGGGTGGTTCTGCACCTAAACACGTACAACAATTGGTAGAAGAAAACCACTTACGTTGGGATTCTCTAGGTGAGTTCTTGGCATTGGCTGTTTCTCTGGAAGAAATGGGCATTAAAGAAAACAATGCACGTGCGAAACTGCTTGCGAAAACACTGGATGCTGCGACTGGTAAATTGCTTGACAATGACAAGTCTCCATCACGTCGTACTGGCGAGCTAGACAACCGTGGCAGCCACTTCTACCTGGCTAAATTCTGGGCTGAAGAACTTGTAGCGCAAGACGAAGATGCAGAATTGAAAGCGAAATTTGCACCGATCGCTCAATCTCTTGCTGAAAATGAAGAGAAGATCGTGAGCGAATTGAATGCAGTTCAAGGCCAATCTGTAGATATCGGTGGTTACTATGCAGTTGATCCTGCAAAAGTAAATGCTGTAATGCGTCCAAGTGCTACATTGAACCAAATCATTGAATCACTAAACGCTTAATCAGGCTGTACTAGCTTTAAAGCTCGTAAAGTGAATAAAACCGGTGCTTAGGCGCCGGTTTTTTATTGTTTTTAGATATACATTTAGATAAGAAATGAAGAAATGAGATTTCAGTTAAGTTTCTGATCTATCGTTATTTGATTGAATAATCGAAATGATTAAAAAATAATTCTGAAATTGTTATATTGATTTAAAGTATAAACGCTATATTAAAAAAAGGTTTTGTTGACCTGGGTAGGGTAGAGCCATGAGTAATCAGATATTCATACGACAGACTTTCGATGGTCCGGTGGATATTGTTGGCGATATTCATGGTGAGATTGATGCGCTACAACAATTATTAGAAGTATTGGGCTACGATCTGCAAGGTCGTCATCCTGAACAGCGTAAACTGATTTTTGTCGGAGATCTGTGTGATCGTGGACCAGACAGTATCGCTGTCATTAGACAGGTCAAAAATTTAATAGAAAATGGCAATGCGCAATGCATTGTGGGTAATCATGAAATCAACTTGTTAACCGATACGCTACGGGAAGGCAATGGCTGGTTTTTTGGTTCACCGCATCAGGATGATCTCAAAACTTTTGATTCAGTTCAGGCTTCAAGTCAGGATCGTGCATGGATTCTGGAATTTCTAAACAGCCTGCCTTTGGCACTAGATGCACCTCATTTAAGAATTGTGCATGCCTGTTGGGATACGCAGGCAATTCAACAATTGAAATCTGTTCCTTTTAATTCAATCAGACAGGCTTATGATCATTTTGTCCTGAAAAATGAGCTTGAGTTGCAGACCTTGGGCTTTGATGAATATATTCAGAGTGAACAGCAGCAATATCAGGGGCAGTTCAAGGATCCAACAGCTAGCATTCCCTTATTAAAATATATCGCTGAGAAAGAGTTACGCGACCAGATGCAAAATCCGATTCGTACCTTAAGCTCAGGCGCAGAAAAAATTGCGCGACGACCAGTCTATGCAGGGGGGCGCTGGCGCATGATTGACCGTTTACCATGGTGGGAGTGTTATACAGATACGATACCTGTGGTGATTGGCCATTATTGGCGAAACTTTAAAACCACCGAAGAAAAATCCGGTCTGTTTAAGCACATTGATGCCCTGCAATGGTTTGGTCAGCAGCAGAATGTATTTTGTGTCGACTATTCAGTGGGTAGGCGTTATCGCGATCGTCAGCAACAGGCTGAGTTTGCCCATCATCTCGGGGCTTTAAGATGGCCTGAAAATCTGGTGATTTTTGAAGATGGTCAGCAGTATTTCACTCAAAAAATGACATAAAAAAAGCAGCCACGAAGACTGCTTTTTTAATGAAATTAGCGGATCATTCTACTTCTATAATTTCAAAATCGTGAGTAATCTCGACACCACCGTCGGACAGCATTTTGCTGGCAGAGCAGTATTTCTCAGCAGAAAGCTCTACCGCTTTAGCGACTTGTTTCTCTTTGATGCCTTTACCGCTGACCACAAAGTGTAGATGGATTTTGGTAAATACCGCAGGAATTGTATCGGCGCGTTCTGCTTTTAATTCACAGTGAACATCAGTAATTTCCTGACGTGCTTTCTTTAAAATCGTCACAATGTCAAAAGAAGCACAACCACCCAGACCGGTTAAAATCAGTTCCATTGGGCGAGGACCACGGTTTTCACCGCCATATTCAGGTGAACCATCCATGATGATACTGTGACCACTTTGAGTTTTTGCTTCAAAAGCAACATTCTCTAGCCAATGAACACTCGTTTGCATTGCAACTACCTAAAAAAAGCTATAAATTTACGAAGTAACTGTACACTAACATAAATTGGGTTGATAAGGAATTTCAATCCCACTGTGTGACAAGTTCACATTAGGTCTTGTGCGATCTATAAATTATCCATATTCGGAACTGTAAGCATGACTTCAAACTTTTCACAATTAAGCACAGACGCACTTTCGCCGGGGCAACTACCTGAATCAGTGAAAGCGTTATTAAAACGTGCATATATCAATCGCTATCCAAAACGTACCACGATCGTGGATGCAGGATCAGAATCTAAATCGCTGTATTTAATTCTGAAGGGGTCTGTATCTATCATTCTTCGTGAAGATGATGAACGTGAGATTGTGGTAGCTTATTTAAATGCGGGAGACTTCTTTGGGGAAATGGGTCTTTTCGAAGCAAATCCACAGCGTACTGCAGAAGTGCGTACTCGTGATGTCTGTGAAATTGCTGAAATTACCTATGAAAACTTTCATGAAATTAGCAAACAATATCCAGACCTTAGCTATGCAGTTTTTGCCCAGCTGGTTCGCCGTCTGAAAAATACCACACGTAAAGTGACTGACCTGGCATTTATCGATGTGTCTGGTCGTATTGCACGTTGTCTGATTGACCTGTCATCTCAGCCAGAAGCGATGATCTTGCCAAATGGTCGTCAAATCCGTATTACCCGTCAGGAAATTGGCCGTATTGTTGGGTGTTCACGTGAAATGGTCGGTCGTGTTCTAAAAACGCTAGAAGAACAGGGTATGATTGAAACCGATGGTAAGGCGATTCTGATTTTTGATGCATCGCTGGAAGAACCTGAAGTAGTAGCTGCTGGCGAGTTCGAGGACGAATAAGTCAAAAGCGTGATAAAAAGCAAATCTTCGGGTTTGCTTTTTTTATTCCTGTTTAAAAATTTCAGCCTGATTCAGAACATAACAAATTGGCACAAGCTTGTTAGAAAAGATGATTTAAGTCCGCCTTATAATTCCGATAGGCTATAGCAGACTTGCTCTTGATAAATAACAGATAAACTTAAAGGATATTTTTATGCAATTCAGACCATTGGCGGATACGGGAATCTTATTGCCAGAAATCTGTTTGGGCACCATGACTTTTGGTGAGCAGAATACTCAGGAAGAGGCTTTTCAGCAATTAGACTATGCCCTGGATCAAGGTTTATATTTCTGGGATACCGCAGAAATGTATCCGGTGCCACCCAAGCCGGAAACTCAAGGTGCAACTGAACGCATTATTGGTAACTGGATTGCTTCACGTGGTGGTCGTGACAAACTGTTTTTAGCTTCGAAAATTGCCGGTCCGTCACAAGGTGGTAGCCATATCCGTGATGGTCAGACCCGATTTGTGGCAGATGAGATTGCATCAGCAATTGATAATTCATTGTCACGTTTGCAAACTGATTATATCGATCTGTACCAATTGCATTGGCCACAGCGTGCGACCAATTTCTTTGGCAAGCTGGGTTATGGCAATGCAGAAGCTGCAGATGATCGTGCTGTCACGAATCTGGAAGAAACCCTGACTGCTTTGCATGACGAAATTAAGAAAGGTCGTATTCGTTATATTGGCCTGTCCAATGAAACACCTTGGGGCACCATGAAGTTCCTGCATCTGGCAGAGAAACTGGGATTGTCTAAATTTGTTAGTGTACAAAATCCGTATAGCTTGCTGAATCGCACTTATGAAATTGGTATGTCGGAAATTGCCAAATATGAAGGTGTAGGTTTGCTGGCTTATTCTCCATTGGCATTTGGTTATCTGACTGGTAAGTTCCGAAATGGTGCACGTCCAGCCAATGCACGTGTGACTTTATTTTCACGTTTTAGCCGTTATAGCAATCCGGAAAGCGAGTGGGCCGTCGAGCAGTATGCACAACTGGCTGAGCAGCATGGCCTGACCTTAACCCAGTTGTCACTGGCTTTCATTAAACAGCAGTTCTTCGTGACCAGTACTATTATTGGTGCGACCAACTTGGATCAGCTCAAGGAAAACATTCAGGCGTTTGACGTGAATCTTTCTGAAGAAGTCCTGCAGGGCATTGAAGCCATTCACCGTCAGCAACCCAATCCGGCACCATAATTGTTCAAGTGTTCTCTTTAAATGCCCTTCAAGTGAGGGCATTTTTGTATCAATAAAGGATCAAATTTAATGATAAACAACATAGCAAGAAAAGGATAAAGGCAGCATAATCAAAACAAGATTCATCAATAGAATTTGACAAAAATGAATAATGAAACGGATATTTCTAAATCCCAAGTATTAGCTATAGCAATATTCAACTTAGCTGAGCATTTGCAATTGCAAGAATCTGAGCTTGCATTAGTTCTGGATCTATCTGAAGCAGAATTATCGTCAATCATAAATCAAAAAGAATTAGAACCAGATACTACCGCAGGTAAAAGAGCAATAACTTTAATCAATATCTATCAAGCATTATTTGGTCTGAATGGTGGAGACTTGAGCTGGATGCGCCAGTTTATCAATTCGCCTAACAAGCTTTTGGATGAGCAAACGCCAAGATCCTTGATACAAACAGAACATGGTTTGAGTGCAGTATTGCGATTACTAGGACGCTTGCAACCGCACTAAAGGTCTTTCTCTATTTTCTACCCATCCGAAAAATAGCAGAGTAAATTAAATCAGATATTCATTATTGATCTTCACTTTAAAAATTCTACTTTCGCTCACTTGAAATATTTTCATTGAATACCAATATTAATACTGATAACTCTGTCTTTTATTTAATTAAAGTTTTGAAAAATATATAAAAAATTATTTGAAATTTTATTTACAGCACCCATATATCCATCAAGTAGAAAATTTGTTGTGAGGAATAACAAGAATGCGTTTTGAGAAATTTACCAATCGCTTACAGCAAACCCTTTCCGATGCGCAATCTCTGGCAATGAGCAAAGATCATGCTGCCATTGAAGGGATTCACATCTTGTCCACCTTGATGGAAGAAGCATCGAATGTGAGCTTGCTGCAACAGGCTGGAGCGAACCTGCGTGAACTGCAAAGCAAAGTACAAACTGTGCTAAATAATGTAGCTACGCTCGGCAATCCCTCTGCCGATATCAATATCAGTCAGGAAGCAGCCAAAGCCCTGCATCTTGCGGACAGTTATGCACAGAAAGCAGGAGATGAGTTCCTGTCCACTGACTGGGTATTACTGGCACTTGCAGAAACGGGTGCCACCAAAACCTTATTAAATAGTATTGGCGTAAAAACTGAAAATTTACGACAGGTTATTAATCAAATTCGAGGCGATGAAAAAGTCATGAGCAATAATCATGAAGATCAACGGGACTCACTGAATAAATATACGATTGATTTAACTGAACGTGCCATGGCAGGCAAACTGGACCCGGTGATTGGTCGTGATGATGAAATCCGTCGTACGATTCAGGTGCTGTCACGCCGTACCAAAAACAACCCGGTACTGATCGGTGAACCGGGTGTCGGTAAAACTGCGATTGTCGAAGGTCTAGCACAACGTATTGTCAATGGTGAAGTTCCAGAAGGACTGAAAGGCAAACGTGTCTTATCTCTGGACCTTGGTTCTTTGCTAGCAGGCGCTAAATATCGTGGTGAGTTCGAGGAACGTCTAAAAGCCGTTCTGAAAGATCTGGCTAAACATGAAGGCGAAATTATCCTGTTCATTGACGAGCTGCATACACTGGTGGGTGCCGGTAAAGGCGATGGTGCCATGGATGCGGGTAACATGCTGAAACCAGCATTGGCACGTGGTGAACTACGCTGTGTCGGTGCAACGACTCTGGATGAATATCGTCAATACATTGAAAAAGATGCAGCTTTAGAGCGTCGTTTCCAGAAAGTGCTGGTGGATGAGCCAAGCGTGGAAGATACCATTGCGATTCTGCGTGGTCTGAAAGACCGTTATGCGACTCACCATGGTGTGCAGATTCTGGATTCTGCAATCATTGCTGCGGCGAAAATGTCGCATCGTTACATCACAGATCGTCAATTGCCGGATAAAGCCATTGACCTGATTGATGAAGCAGCATCTCGTATCAAAATGGAGCTGGATTCTAAACCTGAAGCGCTGGATAAACTCGAACGTCGTCTGATTCAGCTGAAGATGCAGCTTGAAGCTGTGAAAAAAGATGCAGACTCTGGTGCACAAGGTGAAGTGAAACACCTGGAAGAGCAGATTGCCACTGTAGAGAAAGAGTACAGCGAATTGGAAGAAATCTGGCGTGCCGATAAAGCGCTGGTAGCAGGCAACAAAGATATTCAGGTGAAACTGGATCAGGCTCGCATTGCGCTGGAAAAAGCCCAGCGTGAAGGTGATCTAGCTGAAGCAGCACGTTATCAATACGGTGTGATTCCTGAACTGCAAAAACAGTTGGAACGTATTGAAGCGGCTGAAGAAAGTGAAGCACCAAAACTGCTACGTGACAAAGTCACTGACAACGAGATCGCTGAAGTAGTCAGTGCTGCGACCGGTATTCCTGTAGCGAAAATGCTGCAAGGTGAGCGTGACAAACTGCTGCATATGGAAGACTTCCTGCATAACCGTGTTGTTGGTCAGGAAGAAGCCGTAGTGGCTGTATCTAATGCTGTACGTCGTTCACGTGCTGGCTTGTCAGATCCAAACCGTCCAAGTGGTTCATTCCTGTTCTTAGGTCCAACAGGTGTGGGTAAAACAGAATTGACCAAAGCCTTGGCGAACTTCCTATTCGATAGTGACGATGCCATGATCCGAATCGACATGTCCGAATTTATGGAAAAACATTCGGTGAGCCGCTTGGTCGGTGCGCCTCCGGGCTATGTCGGTTATGAAGAAGGTGGTGTGCTGACTGAAGCGGTGCGCCGTAAACCATATAGCGTAGTGTTATTTGATGAGGTCGAAAAAGCGCATCCGGATGTATTTAACATTCTGCTGCAAGTGCTGGACGATGGTCGTCTGACCGACTCACAAGGCCGTGTGGTGGATTTTAAAAATACCGTGATTGTGATGACTTCGAACCTGGGTTCACAAGATGTCCGTGAGCTGGGTGATAAAGCAACTCGTGAAGAAGTCCGTACAGTGGTGATGAATGCGGTATCGGAACATTTCCGTCCAGAGTTTATCAACCGTATTGACGAGCTGGTGGTGTTCCATGCACTGGAAAAAGACCAGATCCGTGGTATTGCCGATATTCAGTTGAACCGCTTGCGTCAACGTCTGGCAGAACGCGATATGCGTCTGTCTGTGGATGACAGTGCTTTCGATCAGTTAATCGAAGCTGGCTTTGATCCGTTGTATGGTGCGCGTCCATTAAAACGTGCGATCCAGCAACGTATTGAAAATGGCTTGGCACAAAGCATCCTAGCAGGTGAGTTTGGTCCTGGTGATACCATCGTCGTTCGTGGTGAAAGCAGCGAACTGGTCTTTGAAAAAATGAAACTCAGCTAATACAAGTTCTCCTCGCAACAAAAAACCCAGCCTAGGCTGGGTTTTTTGTTATCTTATATTCACACCTTACATTTTTGGATGGGTAATTTTCCAGGCACGGTGAATTTTTTGATTACGCTTGAAGTCTGGACCAATGGTTTCATGCGTGATTTCTTCTACGTCATATAAACCTTCAATCATTTCATCCATTTCGAAACCACGATAGTTGTTCGAAAAATACAAAGTGCCGTCAGTGGTTAAACGGTTCATGGCACGCTTCAGCAAAGACACATGGTCACGCTGAACGTCGAAAGTCCCGTAGAATTTTTTCGAGTTAGAGAATGTCGGCGGATCGATAAAGATCAGGTCATATTGTTCATGACCTTCTTTCAGCCATTCAAAACAGTCAGAGGCGAAGAACTGATGTTGCTGATCGGCATGGTCTACAGTCAGGCCATTTAGAACAAAGTTCTCTTTTGACCAGTTCAAATAAGTATTAGACAAATCCACGCTGGTGGTACTCGCAGCACCACCTAAAGCTGCATGCAGGCTAGCAGTAGAGGTATAGCTGTACAGATTCAGGAAGTGTTTACCTTTGGCTTCTTTGGCAATACGCAGACGCATCTGACGGTGATCCAGGAACAACCCGGTATCTAGATAATCCGTTAAGTTCACCAGAATCTTGGCTTGACCTTCCTGCACGATAAAACGCTTAGACGCGGTACTTTGTTTGGTGTACTGGTTTTTACCTTCCTGACGGGCACGGGTCTTGATAAAGATCGCATCACGGCCCAAACCGGTCACGGCACGAATCGCCTGTAGAGCCAAATTGAAACGTTTTTTGGCTTTTTCAGGATCGATTTTTTTCGGTGGTGCATATTCCTGAACATGCAGACGTTCGCCGTACAGGTCGACTGCTACGTTAAAGTCTGGTAGGTCAGCATCATACAAACGCAGGCAGTGAATATTTTCTTTTACCGCCCATTTTTTCAGGGTTTGCATATTCTTGGTCAGACGGTTGGCAAATTCCATTGCACCTTCGATCGGCTCGAATTGTTGCGGCTGCCAGCTTTCCAGGAAAGGACGTGTGACTGCTGCCGGTTTTACTGTACCAAAACGGATATAGATCGGCAGTTTACCGTTCATCAAACGCAGAATTTGTGGATCATTGAACGCCAAGACATCGGCCTGTTCCACCTGAGCAGCAATGACTGCCGCTTTCTGATTCGGGAAATTCTTTTGCAGCAGATTAGACAGACCCAGATACAAGGCACGGTTAGATGCCTTATCACCAAGGCGCTCACCGTACGGTGGGTTGGTGACGAAGAACACTTTCTTGCCTTCAGCCTGGAAATCTGGCCAGTCATTCAAAGTACGCTCTTCGATCTTGATCTGATCGAGGGCTGATTCAAAACCTGCCGCAATAATGTTCTGTTTAGTGGCTTTCACCGCTTCCCAGTCGGCATCAAAGGCATAGAATTTGGGTAATGGGTTTTCTAGCGCAGCTTTATGACGTTCAGCCGCTTCAGCTTTAATACCCATCCATAATTCATGATCATGACCATTCCAGCCATTAAATCCGAAACGACGCACTAGACCTGGGGCACGGTCAGTCAGAATCATTAGTGATTCAATAATAAACGTCCCTGAACCACACATTGGGTCAACTACAATATCTGGGTTGATGTCTTTCAGGCCGCCTTTTTGCAGGATCGCAGCCGCTAGGTTTTCCTTGATTGGTGCTTCAGTCATAAAGCGGCGATAGCCACGTTTATGCAGAGAATCACCGGATAAATCTAAACAATAAGTGTGTTCTTTTTTACCAGCCAGAATGTACATAGTAATTTCTGGCTGTTTGGTATCAATACTTGGGCGCTTGCCCACAGCTTCCATAAAGGAATCGACGACGCCATCTTTGGCACGTAGAGTCGCAAACTGGGTGTTGACCTTAATATCACGTTCAACGTGCAGACGAATTGCAAAGGTGCTTTGTGGTGCAAAAATCAGTGACCAGTCGAAGCTCATCGCACCTTCATAAAGCTCTTCTGCAACATCACGCGCATCGTGGGAGAATTCGATTTCATGCGTATGAATTGGCATCAGGACACGAGAAGCCAGACGAGACCACATACAGATGCGGTAAGCATTTTCAAGCGTGCCTTTGAAGGTCAGACGACCTGGGAAACGTTCAATATCCTGAACACCTAAACCTTTGATTTCTTCTTCTAATAAGGTTTCCAGACCATCGGCACAGGTGACCCAATAATTGCTTAAACGTGAAGAGGTATTCATAAAATAGAGAGACCGGAAAAGAATAAATAAAAAACTGCGTTCAGTTTAGCGTATTTTGCCTGTTAAAGCTTTGGAAATTTTTTAAAATCGAGCATATACAGCCTAGTTTTACTCATCCTAAAAAGTGCTAAATATTAACTTAAAAAGCAAACTGAAAATTTATGAAATAGCTAAGATTACACAATACCAATAGGGGGGATTTTTGATTAAATCTTTTATTTTACAGATGGATATCTGATGAATATTAAACTAATTCACAATGCTAGCTCTTCAAGTGCGACCATGTTGTATGTGTGATTTAAAAAAATAAATAATCGGGTTATTGATGTGATGGATCTGATGCAGGGTTGTTCATATGCACCTCATGGCATCAGCATTACTCTAAAAGTAAAAGCTAAAATTGGGTCACTTATGTCAAGTGATCGAGACTAAGAATTGATTAGCCAGACGAAGATCGAATCTAAAACAAAAAAGACGCTGACCTAATATTGCTCAGGGGTAGATCAGTTTTCATTCATATCAATTTATAACTCACATAACTTATTTATTAATTTTGGTACGTTTATTGCTCTATCTAATATCAATGAAGCTGTAATGCTGAGGGGAATCATTACAGCTTCATCTTTATTCTTAATTATTATTTCGGAGGGGCTTAGATGTTGGATCTTCAATTACGCAGGAATGAGGCATTTTCAATCGCTACCTTGATTTATGCACGTTTAAGACGAGTAACTGGGCGAGTAATTGATGCCATGTATCTTGCAGAAAATATCCACTATGCAAAGCATGTGATTGGGCTGGCAGAGCAGACTGAAGATCCTGAGCTTTTACATCTGGTCAACCGCTTAAAAACCACTCTAGATTTATCGTCATTTTCAGAACTGCAGGCTGAAGAACAGGCGGAAAAGGAACTGATTTCTGTGGAACCAAGCGAAGAAGATATCTACCGCGCACAGGTTTCACATCATTATATTGGCGCATTGCGCTAATTGGGGGATTGGGTGTGGATGCTCCAGACTGAAGCACTCATGTTTAAATGAAAAAACAAGCATGTAGATAAACAGGTTAAATTATCTTATTGAAAAAATACATGGGAATTTAAATTTCCATTCTTATTACCGAGATGGTTTTTGTACAACCGAGCTCTTTATCAACTATAAAGATTCGCTAATCTCTGTATAATACGTTGACTTAACGTATAAGGAATCTCTCATGCACTTGGCGGCATTGCATACACCGAGCCAGATTCAACTCAACAAAGCAGGTAATCTTAAACATTTCCTGACCATCGAAGGTCTTTCTAAAGAAACTCTTACAAAAATACTGGACACTGCGTTGTCCTTTTTTAATGACCAAAATCAGCTGATCACCAATAATTTGCTCGAAGGCAAAACGGTGATGAACCTATTTTTTGAAAATTCTACCCGAACGCGTACTACATTTGAAGCAGCGGCCAAACGTCTGTCTGCCAACGTCCTGAATATCGATATTGCCCGTTCAAGTACCTCTAAAGGTGAAACTTTACGTGATACCTTGTGGAATCTTGAAGCCATGGCGGCAGATATCTTCGTAGTACGTCATTCATCTTCAGGTGCAGCACACTTTATTGCCAAAGATGTTTGTCCGAATGTCGCTATTATTAATGCAGGGGATGGTCGTCATGCCCATCCAACTCAAGCGATGCTGGATATGCTGACTATTCGCCGCGAGACTAACAAAAAATTTGAAGATATGTCGATTGCCATAATTGGTGATATCAAGCATTCGCGTGTAGCACGTTCAGATGTGGCGGCACTGCAAACCTTAGGTTGTAAAGATATTCGCGTGATTGCACCGAATACGTTGTTGCCATACGGTTTTGATGACTACAGTGAAGATGTACGCCTGTTCAATAATATGGAAGATGGCATCAAAGACTGTGATGTGATCATTACCTTGCGTATTCAAAACGAGCGTATTGATTCGCCAGCGCTGTCTTCTCAGGCTGAATTCTACAAAATGTATGGCCTGAATAAAGAACGTCTTGCCCTAGCCAAGCCGGATTGTATCGTGATGCATCCAGGACCAATGAACCGCGGTGTGGAAATTGATTCCAGCATTGCAGACGGTCCACAATCCGTGATTCTGAAACAGGTCACTAACGGGATTGCTGTACGTATGGCGGTACTGGCACTGGCGATGCAGGGGCAGTTACAGGAACAGGGTTTGATTGAAGCGATTGCGGTATAAGGAATAAGTCATGACTATTGTAAAAATTGAAAATGTCCGTGTTCTTGACCCAATCCAAAACACTGATTCAGTCGAAACGGTTTATCTGGAAAATGGTAAACGTGTTGCAGAGACTGCTAACGTATCTGAGACCATTGATGGACAGGGCAAATGGCTGATGCCAACCATGGTGGACCTGTGTGCACGTTTACGAGAACCGGGCCAGCAGCAACACGGAACTTTAAAGTCTGAAGGTAAGGCTGCACGTGAAAACGGGATTCTGCATGTCTTTACCCCGCCAGATTCCAAACCGATTGTGCAGGATAATGGTGCGCTGATTCATGGTCTGGTTGAAAAAGCCATGCTGGATGGCGGTATTTATTTACAGGTGATCGGTGCGCAAACCCAAGGTTTGCAAGGTCAGCAACCGGCCAATATGGCTGGTTTAAAAAAAGGCGGTTGTACTGCGGTTTCTAATGCCAGTGCGCCGTTTGCCAATGATGATGTGGTATTACGTACACTTGAATATGCAGCGGGTTTGGATCTGACTGTAGTGTTCTATGCAGAAGAGCCGCAAATTGCCAAAGATGGTTGTGTGCATGAAGGCTTTATTGCTTCACGTCAGGGCTTGCCAATGATTCCGGCACTAGCTGAAACTGTAGCAATTGCCAAATACCTGCTCATGATTGAAGCGACTAAAGTACGCGCTCATTTTGGCTTGTTATCTTGTGGTGCATCAGTAGAACTGATCCGTATTGCTAAAGAAAAAGGCTTGCCAGTAACTTGTGATGTCGCTATGCACCAATTGCATCTGACTGACCATCTGATTGATGGCTTTAACTCTCTTGCACACGTACGTCCACCATTACGTTCTGAATCTGACAAAGAATTACTGCGTCAAGGTGTGAAATCTGGTGTGATTGATGCGATCTGTACCCATCATGAACCCCTGAGCAGCTCTGCCAAAATGGCACCCTTTGCGGAAACACAGCCTGGCTTTACCGCGTTTGACACCTATGTACCGTTCGGTATCCAGCTGGTGAATGAAGGCTTCTTTACGCCGTTGGAATGGGTGGAGAAAGTCACAGTTGCTCCTGCGAAAGTCGCCAGTATGTTTGAGCGTTGGAAAGCGGAAGCAGGCTGGGTACTGGTTGATCCAGAACAAGAATGGACATTAAGCAAAGAAACGATCGTTTCTCAAGGTAAAAATACACCACTACTCAATCAAAAAGTGAAAGGTAAAGTGCTGCAAACTTTTATTGCCGCATAACACTTACATTTCGCGTTTACAAAAAGTCAGCTTCGGCTGACTTTTTTATATCTTAAATAAAATACTAGAAAAGTTAGCCCTACATAAACAGTGAAACTTTATGATATCAGTACAATTATTAACATTCCAAAGAGGGTGGATCGCTACACTGATTAAATATTAAACATTATAAATCAGAATAATGGTGATCTTGATGAATACAGATTTAATTGAACGTTTAAAGAGTGATGTGACCGCCATTGTGCTGCAAGGTGAAACTGAACATCTATTTGCCAAGGATCAGGCCTTAGCCCAATTCTATCCTGTATTGTTAAGTATTCTTCGTGCAAGACCGGCCTGGATTGAAAGTTTAGGTCAGCAACTTAATCCCAAGATTGATGAATTATTTAATAATAATCCGACCCTAAAACAACAATTCTTGACTCAGTTAGATTCAACTGCGCCTCAAGATGAAATTGAACAGACCCTGAACCGGGCAATTGTTCCAACCATGAATTTCTTGCAGGCAGAAGCGGGTGCACCCACTGCTGAAGCAGTAGGCCATTTGTTAGATACCCATGCAGACTCGATTCAACGGTCACTTCCAGTCTGGGCTGGTCCTATACTGGCATCTTTAGGCGTATCTCCGCTTGCAGGACAAAACCTGAACCGCGCATCAGGTCTGGCTTCTGAACCGGAGGCAGAGCCGGTACTGACTGAAGAGAAAAAAGCAGTGGTGTTCTGGCCATTTATTCTCCTCGTGATTATTGCGGCGATTATCTTATTCTTCTTCCGTGGATGCCTGCGTGATGATGATCCGGATGAATTGCGAAATGCTCAGGCGGTGAGTGAAGCTGCTGCAACGAACCCTGCAATTCTCAAAATCAGTACCGGTAGTCAGGGTGAAATCGTCAACTGTCAGGTACAGATGAATGATCCAAAATATATGCAAATTCTGCAAAATGAAATTAAGCAGATCTTTAATTACAGTATTGGCTGTGGTGCAGTAGCCAATGAGAATTACCATTCTGAATTTATTGATCAGGATACGATTCCATCCGTATTGAAATTACTGCAAGGCATGTCGAATGTGACTTTGACTTGGGCAGGTAATCAGGTATCTGTGCAGGCAGCGAACAGTGCAGATGCACAGCGTTTGGCAGGTCAGATTCGTGGTCTGGCTAAAAATGTAGAAGTCGTGACCCAAAAACCGGTTGATATGGATGAGGCGATCAATACAGCCAATACTGAGGCTAAAAAAGCTTTAGATGAACTTCAGATGGAGAATATTGAGGCGCTAGATGTTGCAACTGCCTTAAACCTGCAAATTATTCATTTCGCGACAGGTTCTACCGAAATTCCTGAAGTGAATAAAAGCTTGTTGGATCAGACCGCAGCTTTATTACAATATGCCAAAGATGTACGTCTAACCGTGATGGGCCATACTGATACGGAAGGCAGCAGCACTCAAAATCAGGAACTGTCTTTAAAACGTGCCCAAGCCATTGTAAATTATCTGGTACAGAAAGGGGTGAATCCGGCACAATTACAACCTGTAGGTATGGCGGCGAATCAGCCTGCTCAACCAAATGCGACTTCGAACGGGCAGTATCAAAACCGCCGTGTAACTTTTGAAGTTATGAGTACCGAAGACGGTCGTATCCATACTGTAGATAATGAAGGCGTGGTTGAGAAGAAAGCCAGCTAAATCATCTTTTATCATAAAAAAAGGACGAATGATTCGTCCTTTTTTTATTTGTCCTGAATTAAGAGAAGACAGGTGGGGTATAAGTCAGGGTTCTTCCCAGGAACCAGAGCAAGAACAGTACCAACGGAAGATGAAAGACCAGTTGTGTCACTGTAAAGCCAATTACATCTTTGGCCTTTAATTTCAAGATTCCTAGCATAGGGAGCATAAAGAAAGGATTAATCAGATTGGGTAAGGCTTCGGCTGCATTATATATCTGGACAGACCAGCCCAGATGTACTTTCAGATCATGTGCGGCCTGCATCACATAAGGTGCTTCAATAATCCATTTTCCTCCACCAGAAGGAATGAAAAAGCCTAAAATCGCTGAATAAATTCCCATAACGATGGCAAAGGTTTCCTGGGATGCAATTGACACGAAAAACTCGGCGATATAGTGCGACAGGGAAAGATCAGCAGAATTCAGGGCATTGGTCATCATAAAGGCAATACTGCCATAAAGCGGGAACTGGATCAGCACCCCTGAAATAGCCGGCACAGCTTTGGACACAGCATTGAGAAAATTACGCGGTGTACCATGCAGGGCTACACCCAAAATCAGAAAGATAAAGTTATAGGTGTTTAAGCTGGAGATTGCCAGAATAGGATTGCTTTTGGAAAACTCGTTAAACATCCAGACCAGACCCAGAATCACAATCAGAATACTTAAGATTGGCGAGTTTTCAAGCCAGTCACCCGGACGTTTATGGGTCACGGTTTCAGTCTTTTCTTCTTCAATCTGGATCGGGAAGTGATCAATGGTTTTAATATGATTGCCTTTGGGCGCAGACCAGTAGGCAATGGCAATCGAAGCGATGATCAAGACTGCTGTCATGATCATGGATTGCGGCAGGAAAATCGTTTCAGTAAATGGAATCACACCGGTCAGATTATACAGAGGTTCTGGCAGGCTGGATTTGTTGGCCTGTAATTGCGCTGCTGAAGAACTGATGCCGAGTGCCCAGGTTGCACCCATCCCGATAATCGCTGCTGCGGCAGCCGCACGGTAATCCATGTTCAGTTCTTTACGCTGTGCCAGTGCGATCACCAGAAGTGCAGTTAGCACTGTACTCATCGCCCAGTTAATCAGGGAAATCAGTAGACTAACAGTGGCGACGAGAACGATGGCTCCACGTCCAGAATGAGGAATGCGCGCCATTTTCTGAATCAATAATTGCATCGGTTTGGAAACCGAAACTACATAACCCACCACGATCAGCATACACATCTGTAAGGTAAAGGGAATCAGACTCCAGAATCCGTCACCAAATGAAATCGCGACGTCTTGTGCCGGCGCACCAATGCCAATCGCGGCAATCGCAACGATGATGACACCGAGTAGGGCAAAGATATAAGAGTCCGGAAACCATTTTTCAGACCAGTCGCTGACGCGCATGGCAAAGCGCTGCAAGATATTTTGTTGAGTTTGCATGATTAAAATCCATTTATTCTGCATTTGTTATTAAGAAGTGGCTTTCTTCAGCCAAAAAGAAACCCTTAAAAATTTTCATTTTAAGGGTTGGGAAAAATCAGGCTGCTTTACGGAGTAAAGGTACGCCGGTGACTTTCTGAATTTCATCAAAACTGACATCGGGTGCCAGTTCTACAAGTTGAATACCTTCAGGTGTGACATCCAATACACCTAAGTCAGTAATAATCCGGTTCACTACGGCCTGGCCAGTAAGCGGAAGACTACATTGTGAGACAATTTTAGGCGTACCATCTTTAGCGCAGTGTTCCATCAGCACCACAACTTTTTGCACACCTGCGACCAGATCCATGGCACCACCCATGCCTTTGACTTTCTTGCCTGGAATCATCCAGTTGGCTAGATCACCATTTTCTGAGACTTCCATAGCCCCCAGAATGGCGATATTGACATGACCGCCACGGATCATGGCAAAGGAGTCAGCACTGGAAAAGAAAGAAGCACCTTTGCGGGCAGTTACCGTCTGTTTGCCAGCATTGATCAGGTCTGCATCCACAGTATCGGCTGTTGGAAATTCTCCAATACCCAACAGACCATTCTCAGACTGTAGCCAGACATTAATATTCTCTGGAATATAGTTGGCGACTAAGGTTGGCAGACCAATACCCAGATTGACATAGAAACCATCTTCAAGTTCCTGTGCGGCGCGCTGCGCCATTTCATTACGTGTCCAAGCCATGATCAAGCCTCCGCCTTTAAAGTCATCTGTTCAATCCGTTTTTCCGGTTGGGTATTGAGTACAATCCGGTTCACATAAATGCCTGGAAGGTGAATTTCATCTGGATCAAGGGCACCGATCTCGACAATTTCTTCGACTTCAGCAACGGTCACTTTGCCAGCCATGGCACAGACCGGATTGAAGTTCTGGGCAGTTTTACGGAAAATCAGGTTACCGGCTTTATCGGCCTTGTAGGCTTTGACTAAAGCCACATCAGCAGTTAAGGATTCTTCCAGAATATAAGACTTGCCATTGAATTCGCGGACATCTTTACCTTCAGCAATGACGGTACCGACACCAGTCGCGGTATAGAAAGCGGGAATACCTGCACCACCGGCACGTAATTTTTCCGCTAACGTGCCTTGTGGAGTCAATTCTACTTCGAGTTCACCGCTTAAGTATTGGCGTTCAAATTCCTTGTTCTCACCGACATAAGAAGAAATCATTTTTTTGATCTGTTTGGTCTGCAGCAATAGACCCAAGCCAAAGCCATCGACACCGGCATTATTAGAAATACAGGTCAGATTTTTGGCACCGGTTTCTTTTAAAGCTGCAATGAGGGCTTCTGGGATACCACATAGACCAAAACCGCCTACCGCAAGGGTATGTCCATCCTGGACCACACCGTCTAAAGCGGCTTTTGCACTGTCATACACTTTATTTGACATTTTTACCTCGATTTATTCTTCTCTTGCAGATCTCTGTTATCTAAAGATCTGCTGATTTCTATCCATGAGGACTTATAGAGTGTCCGGCTATTTCAAGTTTTTAAGCACAGGCTTTTTGCCAATAGGCATTGGCATAATTGGAGGGATTATTGCGTTGTAGAACCTCACTGATATTACGGCTGGCCTGCATCAGGGCATCCAGCTGAATACCGGTTTCAAAGCCCATCTTGGAAAGCAGGTAATACAGGTCTTCAGTTGAAACATTGCCGGAAGCGCCTTTGGCATAAGGACAGCCACCGAGACCGGCAATAGAGGAGTCAAATACCCGAATCCCTTGCAACAATGACTGGTAAATATTAGCGATGGCCATACCATAGGTATTATGAAAATGGCCAGCCAGCACTTTATTATCAATTTCTGAAAGACAAGCATCCCAGACGTTCTTCACGCGATCCGGAGTTGCCGTACCAATGGTTTCACCTAATGACACTTCATAGCAGCCCATATCTAGTAGACGCTGCGTAACTTTTACGACCTGCTTCGGATCAATTGCACCTTCATAAGGGCAGTCCACCATACAAGAGACATAGCCACGAACCCTTACATCATTAGCTTTGGCAGCGGCCATCACATCTGCAAACTTCTCAAAGCTTTCATCAATCGAGCAGTTGATGTTCTTACGAGTAAAGCTTTCAGAAGCTGCGGTAAATACCGCAACTTCTTTACAACCCACAGCCAGCGCTGATTCAAAACCTTTCATGTTTGGCGTCAGCAAACTGAACTGAATATTCGGATCTTTAGGCAAGCTGGCAAATAGCGCGTCGCTATCTGCCATCTGTGGGACCCATTTGGCTGAAACACAGGAACCGACCTCAATCGCTTGCAAACCTGTTTTCATCAGGTCGAGAATCAGGTTTTTACGGTCGTCTAGCGTTAAAGGTGTTTTTTCATTTTGCAGGCCATCACGTGGCCCGACTTCTACGATTTTAACGAAATCTGTCATGCAACTTCCTCCGTTAGCGGCTGAAACTCTACCAGTTCATCACCCGCTTTAACCTGATCACCTTTCTGGAAGTATGAGTTTGCGATAATGCCATCATGCGGAGCGCGAATGGTATATTCGATCTTCATTGCTTCCAAAGTCAGCAGTACATCGTCTTTTTTTACTTTGTCATTTGCCGTGACTAGAACCTGAGTAATCACGCCAGGCATTGGCGCAGTCAGATTGTTTTCAGTGGCTTGTTCATCCTGGCTATTAAAGTCATTTTTCAAATAATTGAACTTGTAGCTTTGACCATTCTGGAACAGGGTAATGCCATGCTCAGTCTGGCTAAATGCGAGTTTCTGCTGCTGACCTGCAAGATTTAACTGGAGTAGGTGTTGATCGAGCAGTTCACCCTGGATGGTGAGTGTCTGGCCTTCATAATTTGCCAGGAAGCTATTTTCTAGCGCTTTAAAGCTCACCACACGTAAAATGTCATTACATTGCAATTTAATTGTGTAGCTATTTTGCTGATTCAGACGCCAAAATGCCTTTTGTTGCCAAACTGGATTATTGCTAGTCGGGTTTTGAGCCATACGAGATAACAGCTCAACCAAGGCTGCAGTGACCACTAATTCTGCACTGATATCAGCAGATGGTTTGAGTAGAAACTCTTCTTCACGTTGAATCAGGCCAGTATCGAGATGGGCATTTTTAAATGAATCACATAATACTAAGCGATCAAGAAAAGCGATGTTATTGCCAAGACCATCGACATGAAACTGACCCAAGGCATGATGCATCTGGGTTAAAGCAGCTTCACGGTTTTTGCCCCAAACAATCAGTTTGGCAATCATCGGATCATAATAGGTGCTGATTTCATCGCCTTCGACAATGCCACTATCAACGCGCACATGGTCATTTTGCTCCGGATAATGCAGGTAGCTGATCTGACCAATAGCAGGAATAAAGCCTTTTTCTGGTTCTTCGGCATAAACACGGGCTTCGAGTGCATGACCGTGTATCTGTAATTCATGTTGCTGTTTCGGTAAAGGCTCACCAAATGCGACACGTAACTGCCATTCCACCAGATCCTGACCGGTGATCATTTCAGTGACCGGATGCTCAACCTGTAGACGGGTATTCATTTCCATGAAGTAAGCAGTACCGTCTTGTTCAACGATGAACTCGACTGTACCGGCACCAACATAATTTACTGCACGTGCAGCATCAATTGCGGCTTGGCGCATCGCCTCAAGTTTATCTTCAGGCATTTTTGGTGCAGGTGCTTCTTCCAGAACTTTCTGGTGACGACGCTGCACGGAGCAATCACGTTCAAACAGATGCACATAATTGCTATGTGTATCACCAAAGACCTGAACTTCAATATGACGTGGTTGCACCACATAACGTTCAATCAGCACATCTTCATTGCCGAAGCTGGAACGTGCTTCGCTTTTACAGGAAGCGAGTGAACTGAGGAAATCTTCACTACGTTCAACCAGACGCATGCCTTTACCGCCACCGCCGGCACTAGCCTTGATCAGTACTGGATAGCCGATACTATCGGCTTGTTGTTTCAGGAAATCGGCATCCTGATTGGTACCATGATAGCCTGGGGTTAACGGTACACCGGCTTTTTCCATTAAGGCTTTAGAGGTCGCTTTCAGACCCATTGCTAAGATTGCATCCACTGGCGGACCAATAAAGACAATGTTGTTATCCTGACAGGCCAGAGCAAACTGGTCATTTTCAGACAGGAAACCATAACCTGGATGAATGGCCTGAGCACCGGTAGTTTTAGCTGCCTGAATAATACGTTCAATCTGTAAATAACTTTGTGCAGCAGGCGATTCACCAATATGGATGGCTTCATCTGCCAGTTTCACATGCTGTGCCTGTGCATCGGCATCGGAATATACGGCAACAGTAGCGATGCCTAACTTTTTCGCTGTACGAATTACACGACAGGCAATTTCACCACGGTTGGCAATTAAAATCTTTTCAAACATCCTACGATCCTTCTTGTTGTTATGCCGTGGTCTTGATCCAGGCCGGGCTTTGTTTGTTTAAAAATGCATTCAGTCCATTTTTCGCCTCATCTCCCTGGCGAACATGGGCAATATGCTGTGCGGTTTTAAGCAGCAAATCTTCAGTCAGAACCTGCTGATCGACCAGTTGAATCAGCTGTTTTGAAGCGTTTTGCGCTGCTGGTCCACCGAGTAAGAGTGCTTCCACAATCTCATCAATTTTACTGTCGAGCTGTTCTGGTGCAGTCACTTCATGTGCCAGACCAATGGTTTTCGCCTGTTCAGCTGAGATTCGCTCAGCAGTCAGGAAATAGCGTGACGCTTGACGGGCGCCAATTGCACGAATCACATAAGGGCTAATAGTTGAAGGAGCCAATCCTAAACGTACTTCCGATGTAGCAAACTTGGCATCGGTGCTGGCGATACAGATATCACAAGCGGATGCCAGACCCATACCGCCGCCAAAAGCAATTCCATGGACACGGGCAATCGTCGGTTGTTTTAATGTCGCCAGACTTTGCAGCATTTTTGCCAGTTTTAGGGCATCAGCTTCATTGTCTGCCTGTGAGGCCTGACCGGCCTGTTTCATCCAGTTCAGATCCGCACCCGCAGAAAAGCTTTTACCTCGGCCTGCCAGAATCACTACACGTACATCATCACGCTGATTTAAAGACTGGAAGCAGGCATGTAACTCTTCAATGACTTGGGTGTTAAACGCATTGTGCAGTTCAGCACGATTAATCCAGACAGTTGCCACCTGATTCTGCTGCTCGAGCTGTAAAAATTGATAGTCCATTTTTGTCGCCTCTTACATGCGGAACACGCCGAATTTGGTTGGCTGAATTGGTGCATTCATCGCTGCAGCCAGACTTAGGGCCAGGACTTCACGCGATTGCGCTGGGTCAATGACACCGTCATCCCATAGACGCGCAGAAGCATAATAAGGATGGCCTTGGCGCTCGTATTGATCACGAATCGGCTGTTTAAACTGGTCTTCTTCTTCAGCTGACCAAGCCCCACCTTTTTGCTCAATCTGATCGCGTTTCAAAGTCGACAATACGCTAGAGGCCTGTTCACCGCCCATCACCGAAATACGTGAGTTTGGCCAGGTCCACATGAAGCGTGGTGAGTAAGCACGGCCACACATGCCATAGTTACCGGCACCAAAAGAACCGCCAATCACCAGAGTCAGTTTAGGCACATTGGCTGTCGCGACGGCCATCACCAGCTTGGCACCATTTTTGGCAATACCTTCATTTTCATACTGACGACCCACCATAAAGCCGGTAATGTTTTGCAGGAAGATCAGCGGAATATTGCGCTGGGTACATAATTCAATAAAATGCGCGCCTTTTTGTGCAGACTCAGAGAATAAAATTCCATTGTTGGCAATAATCCCGACTGGCATTCCATAGAGCTTGGCAAAGCCAGTGACCAGGGTAGTACCGAAACGTGCCTTGAATTCATCAAAACGTGAGCCATCGACAATACGCGCAATCACTTCACGGATATCAAACGGTTTACGTGCATCGCTTGGCACAATGCCGTACAGTTCTGAACTGTCAAAACGCGGTGCTTCGATTTCATCTGCGGTCTTGTTTGGCTTTTTGTTCAGGTTCGCCACAATGTTGCGGGCAATGGCAATTGCGTGTTCATCATTTTCTGCCAGATGATCGGCAACCCCAGATAAACGGGTATGTACATCACCACCGCCTAGATCTTCACTGGAAACTACTTCACCAGTAGCTGCTTTCACCAGAGGAGGGCCGCCAAGGAAAATAGTACCCTGATTGCGCACAATAATGGTTTCATCTGACATCGCTGGCACATAAGCACCACCGGCTGTACAGCTACCCATCACTACAGCAATCTGGGCAATACCTAGACTCGACATACGTGCCTGATTGTAAAAGATACGGCCAAAGTGATCACGATCCGGGAATACTTCATCCTGTAAAGGCAGATAAGCACCGCCAGAATCGACCAGATAAATACAGGGCAAATGATTCTGTTCGGCAATTTCCTGGGCACGTAAATGCTTTTTCACCGTAAGTGGATAATAAGTACCGCCTTTGACTGTGGCATCATTGGCCACGATCATGCAGGTCACACCATTCACTTGGCCCACACCTGCGACCACACCTGCTGCAGGAACATCATCCTGATAAACCTGATAGGCAGCCAGTTGACCGATTTCCAGAAAAGCCGTGCCTGGATCAATTAAATGATTGATCCGTTCACGCGGCAGTAATTTGCCGCGATCCAGATGTTTCTGGCGGGCATTTTCTCCGCCACCCAAGGCAATTTTTTCTACTTTCTGTTTAAGATCATCCACCAGTTGCAGCATGGCAGCCTGGTTGGTCTTAAACTCTTCACTACGTATATTGATTTTGCTCTGTAACTGATTCATGACGAACATCCTTGTCTTATTCTAAGTGTTAATGTTTAGGCTGTTTCGTTGAAGAGCTCACGGCCAATGAGCATGCGGCGGATTTCGGAAGTACCGGCGCCAATTTCATAGAGTTTGGCATCGCGCCATAAACGGCCTGCAGCAAATTCATTGATATAACCGTTACCACCTAGGGTCTGAATAGTTTCGCCTGCCATCCAGGTCGCTTTTTCAGCGGCATATAAAATGGCACTGGCAGCGTCTTTACGCAGGCTACGGCTATGATCAGCCTTGTCACATTCAGCACCAACGGCATACACCAGGGCCTTACATGCCAGCCAGGTAGAGTACATGTCAGCAATTTTGCCTTGCATTAACTGGAATTCACCCAGTGCCTGACCAAACTGTTTACGGTCATGAATATAAGGGATCACAGTATCCATGCAGGCATCCATAATGCCTAATGGACCAGCACTGAGAACCGCACGTTCATAGTCCAGACCGCTCATCAGAACTTTAGTCCCATTGCCGACACCGCCAAGCACGTTTTCTTTCGGAACTTCGACATTGTCAAAAAACAGGGGATAGGTATTGGAACCGCGCATACCCAGTTTGTCCAAATGGGTGCCGTGGCTAAAACCTGGCATATTTTTCTCAACCAAAAAGGCAGTCATGCCTTTGGCGCCAGCTTGTAAATCGGTTTTAGCATAGACGACGAGTACATCGGCATCACCACCATTAGTGATCCACATCTTGGAGCCGTTGAGTAGATAATGATCGCCTTTATCTTCAGCTTTCAGTTTCATGCTGACCACATCTGATCCGGCATTCGGCTCAGACATTGCTAATGCACCGACATATTCGCCAGAAATCAGTTTTGGCAGGTAACGCTGTTTTTGTTCTTCATTACCATTTCGCTTAATTTGGTTTACACATAGGTTAGAATGGGCGCCATAGGACAAACCAATGGATGCTGAAGCACGGGAAATTTCTTGCATGGCAATAATATGGGCCAGATACCCCAGATTGGTACCGCCATATTCCTCACTGACCGTTAAACCAAGTAGGCCCATATCACCAAATTTTTTCCAGAGGTGAGCCGGGAATTCATTGTCACGGTCAACTTGCTGGGCAATTGGGGCAATTTCCTTGGCGCAAAATGCGGCCACTGAATCACGAAGCGCAATAAGAGTTTCATCCAAACCGAAATCTAAGCTTTGTAAATTCATTCTTCATCCATCCTGAGATTATATTTGTTGTGTCCAAAAGCATTTTTGTTGTGCTTGTTTTTTTAACATACAACGAAAAATTAAAAAAGTGAACCTATATTCACAAAATGATTTACAATTCATTTTATCTGGTTGAGAATAAGATTATGAGTTATAAAAGATCATCACTGATGCAGGAACGAATGGAACAAAATCGTTTGTCGATTTTACAGTCTGCTCGTGAACTGATTACTCAAGGGGGCTTTAAAGAGGCGTCGATTCAGGCGATTGCAGAACGCGCAGGCGTTTCTACAGGGCTGGTATATCGATATTTTGAAAACAAAAGCCAGATTTTGATTGAGGTTTTGTCGGCAGCGATTCAGCACGAAGTTGGAATTCTTGTTTCCATTGCCGGGTCGGATTTGTCGCCAAAACTGAAATTGCAAAAATCTGTTACAACTTTTGTGAAACGTGCCATGAATAGCCCCCAGTTGGCGTATTCACTTATGTTTGAACCGGTTGATCCGGAAATGGAACATGAGCGTTTTCGCAGTAAACAGCTGCTTAAACAAAGCATTAAGGAAATCCTGGCCGAAGGAAAGGTGAATGGAGAGTTCGAGTTTGAAGATTTAAATACGGCAGCTTTGGGCGTGGTGGGTGCCATGACCTTTGTCGTGATTGAACCTTTGAATCCGTCCCGTAATGTGATGTTTGATCAGAACTACAAGGATCACTTTGTCAAACAGATTGCCGATTTTTGTGTTAACGCAGTACATCGACAGGAGGGAAATTCAGCAGCATAGACGCACAAAAACAGGCACATAGACAAGGTCGTCGTGGTCATAAAACAATTAGTAAAGTTGAAAATCAGAATTACAAAGAATCAAGGAGATCGATTCAATGACACAAGTACGGTTAAGCTATGCCTATGGAACCAGTAGCCAGCCTTTATTGGGCATGACGATTGGTGAAAAATTTGATCAGGCTTGCGAACAATATGCAGATCGCGATGCAGTTGTCAGTATGCATCAGAACATACGCCTGAGTTATCGGCAGCTACAGGATCAGGTCAATGCCTTTGCCTGTCAGCTGCTGAAATTGGGTATGCAAAAAGGTGACCGTCTGGCGATCTGGTCGCCGAACTGTGTGGAATGGACTATTACCCAGTTCGCAGCTTTCAAGGCAGGCATTATTCTGGTTAACCTGAATCCGGCCTATAAAAGCAATGAGCTGGAATATGTCCTGAATAAAGTGTCCTGTAAGGGACTGGTCATTGCATCGCAGTTTAAAACCACGGACTATCAGGAAATCCTGACCAAAATTGCGCCTGAATTAAAACAGGCTGAAAATAAATTACTGAATGCAGAGCGTCTCCCACATTTAAAGCATGTCATTAAAATTGATGAGCAGCAGCATACGGGCATTCATCGTTTTCAGGATTTAATGCCTACACCAAGTGCTCAAGAACTGGAACAGCTGCAACAGATCTCCACTGATTTGCAGTTCGATGAAACCATCAATATCCAGTTTACGTCAGGCACCACAGGTAACCCTAAGGGTACGATGCTGACCCATAACAATATTTTAAATAATGGTTACTTCGTGGGTGAGGCGATTCACTTAAGTCCAGAAGACCGTGTCTGTATTTCTGTTCCACTATTCCACTGCTTTGGCATGGTAATGGGCAATCTGGCCTGTATTACCCATGGTTCAGCCATGATTTATCCGTCTGCCGTATTTAATCCGCTGGAAACCCTAAAAGCCATTCAACAAGAAAAATGTACGGCAGCTTATGGCGTACCGACCATGTTTATTGCTGTGCTGGAACATGAACAGTTTGATGAGTTTGATCTGACGAGCCTGCGTACCGGCATTATGGCGGGTAGCCCGTGTCCGCAGGAAATTATGCAGCGCGTGATTGAGCGGATGCATATGTCCGAAATTACCATCTGTTATGGCATGACTGAAACAGCACCGGTAAGTGCACAAAGTTCAACAGAAGACAGTGTTGAGCGTCGTGTCAGTACAGTTGGCCGTGTCCATCCGCATCTGGAAGTTAAAATTGTCGATGAAAATGGCAAGGTGGTGCCGCGCGGTCAATTGGGTGAACTCTGTGTGCGTGGTTATTCCGTGATGCTGGGTTACTGGGAGGACCAGGACAAGACGCAGGAAGTCATTGATGCTGCGCGCTGGATGCATACCGGTGATATTGCTGAAATGGATGATGAAGGCTTTGTCAAAATCAAGGGTCGTATCAAGGATGTGGTGATTCGTGGCGGTGAAAACCTGTTCCCGAAAGAAATTGAAGATTTCCTTTATACCCATCCAGCGGTGTCGGATGTGCAGGTGATTGGCGTGCCAGACCATAAATATGGTGAAGAGCTTTGTGCTTGCATCATCTTGCATGAAAATGACCCATGTACCGAAGAAGCCATTCGCCAGTATTGTGCCGAGCATATCTCGCATAACAAAGTGCCGCGTTATGTGCGTTTCTTCCATGAATTCCCGATGACAGCTTCAGGTAAGGCACAGAAGTTCAAGTTGCGTGAATTTATGCGTGAAGAATTAAATTTAAAAGAGATTGCTTAAATTAATTAAAGCTAAGTTTAAATAGTATTTGATCAGATGACCTGGCGGCATGGATGTCGCCGTTTCATTGTATGGCAAGGATGCCATATCAATGAAACAGAGGGGTTTGGTTACTTTGCCCAGTCAAAGTAACGAAGCACCTGCACAATGGAAGAAGAATCCATCTTGCAAATTGAGGTCATGTATTTAGCAATTTCTTTAAATAGATAAAAATCTATTTCTATATAAATCAGAGTAAACAGATGGCAAAAAACTTTCACAGTGAAGTGGTGGTCGCAAGTTATGATGATCATATCCGTAAACTGATTCCTGGCTATGAACTGGTGCATCAGCAGATTGAAGCAATACTCAGCATTGAACTTCAAGAAACTGCACATATTTTAGTAGTCGGTTGTGGAACTGGTTATGAGCTATCTTATTTATTGCAGCAGCATCCAAACTGGACATTTACTGCGATTGATCCTTCCGCTGCAATGATTGAGCAGGCAAGGAAGCATCTGGCTTCTATTGGAGCTGAACAACGAGTTCAGTTTATAAAGTGCACCACTCAGGAACTGGATCAGCAGGATACTTTCGATGCTGCACTTGCTATTTTAGTCGCCCATTTTATTCCTGAACCTCAGAAATCTGATTTTTTTCAGGCTATCTATCAGAGCCTTAAAGCTGGCCGGATCGCATTGACCTATGATCTGATGCAGCCAGAAGGTGAGAATGAATTAAAGGTGATGCAAAAAATGGCACAGCAAACCGGACTTAGTGTGCAGCAAAGCGAAAATATGCTGGCCAGATTGCAGCAGGACTTTTTTCTGATTTCAGCGGAAGATTCAAATGAACTTTTAACAAAAGTCGGATTTAAACAGCGCAAAATTTATAGTCAAATCATGAATTATTATGGTTTTTTACTTAGAAAATAAAGATCATGAAACTTTATATGAATTTTAAAGTTTAAGAGAATAATCAAGGAAGTTTAAGAAGAATGTCAGCATATTATAGTTTGATCCAGCGCGAGCAGCATACAGATGGCAGTACTACTGCCTATTATCGTTCCAATATTCATGCTCAGGGTGCGTGGAATCCTCATGAACAGCACATGGCGCCAGCAACCGGTATTCTATGTGTTGAACTAGAACAGTTTCAGCTTAGATCAGAAATGCGCATTGGCCGGGTTGGACTGGATATTTTTGGGCTGATTGCATTTGGTGAATTTTCTATTACTACACGCATGATCCGTCCTGGCAAAACTATTGAACTGATTGAGGCGGAAATGTGTGCCAATGGAAAAACCTGTATCGTTGCTCGTGCCTGGAGGATGCTGACTTCGGATAGCCGGACCATTGCAGGTATTGAAGATTTTCCGATTGAAAACCCTGATTCTTTACCGGTTTGGGAGGGTATGAGTTGCTGGCCGGGTGGTTATATTCAAAGTATTGAAACCCGTGCACATGCCGACCATCGTGCAGGCAAAGGCATTGTCTGGCTTAGAAATTCATTGGATATGGTAGAAGGACAACCGACTACAGATTTTAGTCGTTTACTTGGTATGGTAGATACCGCCAATGGCATTGTGCCGCGTCAGGATCCAAATGCGGGCTGGGGATTTCCAAATCTGGATTTACAGATTCATATGTACCGTCTGCCGCAAGGTGAATGGCTGGGGCTGGAAGTGGTGCAACAGTATGGTGAAGATGGGATTGGCCTCACCAGTGGTGTGCTGCATGATATTCACGGGCCTTTCGGTCGCAGTGAACAGATTCTGACCTTACGTAAATTCTAAAACTGATTCAAAAGCAAAAGGATGAATTGATTCATCCTTTTTTTATTGGCATGCTGTGCGCAATGGTTCAGGAATATTGATGAATGCGGATTAGTATCATTGGGGCAGGGCGAGTGGCTTATCATCTTGCCCGTGCATTGTCAGCACAATATGAGATTGTACAGATCTACAGCCGGACTCTGGATAAAGCACAGCAACTGGCTGATCAATTTAAAGCGCAAGCCATCGCTCAACCTGAAAATCTGAATCAGTCTATAGATTTGATGATCATTGCCGTGAGTGATCAATCAATTGCTAATGTCATCAAACAAGTCCATCCTTACTCGCAAGATGTACTGATTGTCCATACTTCGGGCAGTACTCACCTGAATGTTCTAGCAGATGTACATGCAAAGTCTGGCGTCTTTTATCCATTACAAACCTTTAGTCTGGAACGTGAAATTGACTGGGAAAATACGCCTTTATTTATTGAAGCATCTGATCCAGAAGATCAAAAAATTCTAATTCATTTAGCAAATAGCCTAAGTAAACGAGTTTATCAATATAGTTCAGAACAACGTTTGAGCTTGCATCTAGCTGCGGTGTTTGCCTGCAATTTTAGCAACTACTGTTATGACATGGCCAAGCAGGTAGTAGATGCACAGCAGGTAGACTTTAGCCTGCTTTATCCATTGATTCTGGAAACAGCCCATAAAGCGACGCAAAATGATCCACGCCAGGGGCAGACTGGACCTGCGATGCGTGGTGATCAGAATATTCTGAATATGCATCAGCAGATGCTAGAGCAGTCTCAGCGACAAGACTTGGCAGATGTATATAAATTATTCAGTCAGCAGATTTTAGAACGCCATCAGACCTAATAAAAAAAGCGCTGAATAATCAGCGCTTTTTAGACTTATAGATATTAAGAAATTTTCTTAAAGATAAAGTCATTAATCTTGTGGCCAGCTTCGATTCCGCGACGTTCAAATTTGGTCTGTGGGCGCCATTCAGGGCGAGGGTAGCTGTTGCCTTTACCTGCCAGGTTTTCTAAACGTGGACGTTCTTCTAGAACTTCCAGCATCCACTCAGCATACGGTTCCCAGTCTGTTGCAGCATGGAAAGTACCGCCAAGTTCCAGTTTTTGCTCAACCAATGGCATGCGGTCATGAGATACAAAACGGCGTTTAAAGTGACGTTTTTTCTGCCATGGATCAGGGAAATACAGCTGAACGGTGTTGATGCTATTGTCTGGCATTTCACGAAGTACCTGAATCGCATCAGCATCCAATACACGTAAGTTCGTCACGCCAGCCATACCTGCTTCATACACGCACTGCGCAATACCCGGTACATGCACTTCGATTCCGACAAAGTTACGCTCTGGATTCGCTTTAGCCATGAGTACCAGAGAGCGGCCCATACCAAAACCGATTTCTACAGTCAGCGGACGTTCAGGATGTTCAAAATACTGACGCAAATCACCTACCGGATATTCCAAAATTAAGTGACCATATTGTTCAAGCGCAGTACGTTGAGAGGTATTTAATGGCGCTGAGCGGCGCATAAACGTCACAATTTCACGGTGCTCGCTTAAATTGTCCAGCTCCACGACTTGCTGGTCTAATTGATCGTTCGACATAATTTTGGCAAATCTAAAAATTCAGAATGCGGTATTTTAAGTCCTGAGCGGTGCAAGTCAAACTTTTCTCGGTATTTCTCCATAAAAATCGAGCCAGATATCTCAGACAAAATAAAAGAGCCAGTTGGCTCTTTTATAGATCAAGCTTGATCAGGTACTAAAACGGTCGATTAAAGTGCTACTGGCTTCATTTAAACCAATCACAGTCACGTCTATGCCTTGGGCTTTAAACTTCTGGATGACGTTATTGAGCATATTTACTGAAGTCACATCCCAGATATGTGCATGCGTCAGATCCAGCTCAACATGATCCAGTTTTTCTTTAAAATCAAAGAACTGGTAGAACTTTTCTGTACTGCTGAAAAAGATCTGTCCAGAAATTATATAGCTACGTGAATTAGGCTTATGCAAATAAGTCGATATATGTACAGTTCTTTCCAGCTTATTAATAAAGAACAGAGCAGAGAGCAATACACCGACAAATACACCGAGCGCCAGATTATGAGTAGCAAGCACGACAATTATCACAGCAATCATCACGGTATTAAATTCTAGCGGATGCTTGCCAAACTGTTTGATTGCACCCCACTGGAAGGTGGTAAATGATACCATAATCATAATGGCTACCAGTGCTGCCATAGGAATATAAGCCAGCCAGTCTTTCAGGAAGACCACCAGACATAGTAAAAACACCCCAGCCACTAGAGTGGATAAACGGGTACGTGCACCTGAAGAGACATTGATAATCGACTGACCAATCATGGCACAACCGGCCATTCCGCCCATAAAACCGCTGACAATATTGGCCATACCCTGACCACGACATTCCTGATGTCGATCACCTTCAGTTCCAGTAACTTCATCAATCACTGTAGTCGTCATCATACTTTCAAGCAGACCTACAGTGGCTAAAGTAAAGGAATAAGGCAGGATAATCTGCAAAGTTTCCAGATTTAGTGGAATTTCTGGAAGAAGAAAGACGGGTAAGGTATCTGGAAACTGTCCCAGATCGCTCACGGTGCGTATATCCGCACCAAGCAATAACGCAAGTGCACTTAGCACGATGATACAGATCAGAGGTGATGGAATGGCTTTACCGATTTTCGGGATATAAGGAAACAGATAGATGATTACCAAACCTACTGCAATGAATAGATAACCCGTACTGTCCATCCGGTTAATTTCCGGGATTTGTGCCACAAAAATCAGGATCGCGAGGGCATTCAAGAAACCATACACCACAGCCTGCGACACAAAACGCATCAGTTTGGCAACTTTAAAAAAGCCAGCAATCACCTGAATGATTCCAGTCAAAATCGTAGCTGCAAGCAGATATTGCAATCCATGATCCTTGACCAGCGTAATCATCAATAGTGCCATTGCACCAGTCGCCGCAGAAATCATAGCAGGACGACCACCGAAAAAGGCAATGGACACGGCAATACAGAAAGAGGCATATAAGCCGACTTGCGGATCGACACCTGCAATCGCAGAAAAGGCAATAGATTCAGGAATCAGGGCCAGTCCAACCACCAGACCTGCCAGTACATCAGTCCGGATATTGGAAAACCATTCTTCTTTTTTCAGGTTAATCACGAAATATCATCTAAATTTTGAGAACCTGCGTATCTTAAACAGATACAGATAAAAATCTACACAAGATTGACTTGCAAAAGCCTGTAAATTCCTCAATATTGGATATGTAACTGTGCTGAATGACAGTTACGCTTTTTTGCAATTTACAGGTTTGATCACTTGAAAGTTTGTCAGAAGCGATTTAAAACATTGAGAAGTGTATAACAAGGATCAGAAATGAAGCTTTACTATTCGCCAGGCGCGTGCTCTTTGGCAGCTCATATTATTTTAAATGAAATTAATGTCGATTTTGATTTGGAACGTGTTGACTTAAAAACCCATAAAACAGAAAAAGGTGCAGATTATTACGAAATTAACCCAAAGGGTTATGTACCAGCATTAGAAATTAATCCGGGTTTAATTCTTACAGAAAATGTTGCAATTTTACCGTTTCTTGCTCAACACGATCCAAAACAAGATCTGATTCCACCTTCTGGCATGGGACGTGCCAAAGTGTTGGAGTGGTTAGGTTATCTCAACTCAGAACTGCATGATGCTTATGCTGTATTCTTCACTGGAAAATTATCAGATGAAGCCAAAGAAAAAGCCTATGCAGAAATTGACCGTTTATTGAGTTATATCGATAAGGCCATTGGTGAATCGGACAATGATTATCTGGTCGATGATAATTTCGGTCCGGCAGATGCTTACCTGTTTGTTCTGACCAACTGGTCGAACCAGATTGAACATGATCTGAGTTCATATAAAAATATTATTCATATCCGCAATAAGGTTGCAGAACGTCAGTCTGTACAGATTGCAATGCGTGATGAAGGTTTGATTCCTTAATCTCAAAATTTTGAAAAAGCGCCATAGGGCGCTTTTTTTTATTGCTTTCAAAGTGATTATTGATATTTAGTCAATAATGATTTGCAGATTTACTACTTTTTAGCAATAAGCAGAGTCTATATAGTGCCTGCATAAATTTTTGGTTTCAGGTTCTTCCTATGAAAAATATTTTATTAATTAATGGTGCTAAAGCTTTTGCCCATTCGAATGGTCAGTTAAATGATACTTTGGCCGAACTGGCACAAGAAGTATTAACAAAGCTGGGGTATCAGGTTCAGGTGACTCGTGCTGATAGTGAATATGATGCAAAAGCAGAAGTGGAAAAATACCTCTGGGCAGATACGGTCATTTACCAAATGCCAGGCTGGTGGATGGGTGCGCCGTGGCCAGTAAAAAAGTATATTGATGATGTTTTTACCGAAGGGCATGGCAGCCTGTATGCAAATGATGGTCGCTCACGTTCAGATGCTTCAAAAAAATATGGCTCAGGTGGCCTGATTCACGATAAAAACTATATGTTATCTCTTACCTGGAATGCACCCATGGATGCGTTTACGGATACCGAGCAGTTTTTTCATGGCGTGGGTGTAGATGGCGTTTACCTACCTTTTCATAAAGCCAACCAATTCCTGGGGATGCAGGCTTTACCGACATTTATTGTGAATGATGTAATTAAAGCCCCTGAAGTTGAAGCGTATATCGCACAGTATCGTGAACATTTAACTCAAATTTTTGCTTAATCAGGAGATATGACCATGCTAACCGTTATTGCTGAAATCATCTGTCATTCGGAACAAGATATGAAAACAGTGCTGGATTCATTTAACAACATCCGCACACAGGTATTACAAGAGCCAGGCTGTCATCTTTATGATGTTTATATTGATCATCCAGAGATTGAGAGCCGATTACAGACCAAAGTGCCTTTTTCAATCATGATGTTTGAAAAATGGGAAAGTATTCAGCATCTGGAAACCCACATGCATAGTGTAAATATGCAGCAACATGCTAAAGCCACTAAAGGTGCGGTTGCGAGCGTAAAGATTCGAATTTTAGAAGCACTTTAAGCTGTAATTCTCAGTTTGAAAGAGTTTGTAATATTTAATTTTATTTGAACTCTTGTGACTGATTAAATTGAACCTGTTCAAGTTTCAGTGCGTAGCGGTGTTTTAAGATGGACCATTGAACTTTGGCAGGTTGCGTCTGTTCTGCAAATTCATTTTCCTCTGTTGTAGTTTTTACCTTACCTGTTAAAAAGTTAATACTCCGTGCTGTACTATCACCCGAGGCACGGTGAAAATCATCTACGTCATAGCCAATCAATTTAAAAGCATTATCTTGGTATCGAAAGGTATAAGTATGATTGGTGACATACCATGAACCACAGCTTAGCCAGTAATGTAAATGAACCCGAAGTACACCTTTTTGAATGCTTAAGGCTTCGGATTCACCAAGTGGATCAGCGAGACAAGGTGATTCAACATCACCTTCGCTTGGCAAAGTAGTATTACTAGCTACAAGCTGATAACCATTTTCTTGCTTGAATAAAATCAAAAGTTTTCGTTTGTTGGTATTCAGAACATGATTGCCTACACCTGCATTTGCAACAAGGTTTTCGGGATTAGTATCTTCAATAATCAGCGCGAGATCTGCTTGACCGTCCTGATTTAAATCGCCTTGCGCTTTTTCTAAAATTTTCCAGTTTTTCGGAACAAAAGATTGATAGCTTGATTTTAGAGAACTGCCTGTCTGAGGTGTTGCACATGCACTTTGTGTAAATGCTATACACAGCAGGGTACTAAATAGGAAAGACAGTTTGATCTGATGAAGCATCGGCTTAAATTCCTTTTATTTATAATTTTATTGATGATCAAAGCTGAGTGATAAGTTTAACAAAATAGGTTAAGTCATCTCTTTGAATATTGGATAGATATTTATGGTGAACTTTAAAGCTTTTTTATAAATTCAACTATTAGATATGAACTTTCTATTTGAAATAATCCAAACCAAGACGTGAACTTTTAATATTATCTTCAAATTTAACTTTGGTATCTAAATTTAAAAGTTCAGGAGTTTGCTGGAAACTCCTGAACAGATCGACATGATTTAAATAATTTTTTGGGCCTCTAGCCTCGATTATTATTTAAAGAAATAACCGGTTTCAGGTGAGCTGGCATTCGCCATGCGTTTGCGTGGCATACGGCCGGCCAGGAATGCTTCACGACCTGCTTCAACCGCCTTACGCATCGCAGAGGCCATCAAGACCGGATTTTGTGCTGCTGCAATCGCCGTATTCATCAGTACGCCGTCACAGCCCAGTTCCATGGCAATTGCTGCATCACTGGCAGTACCGACACCCGCATCAACCAGCACAGGCACTTTGGCATTTTCTTTAATGATCGAAATGGTATGCGGATTCAGAATCCCCAGACCAGAACCGATCAGGCTGCCCAAAGGCATGATTGCTACGCAGCCCATACTTTCCAGTTCTTGTGCCACGATCGGATCATCTGAGGTATAGACCATGATTTCAAAACCGTCATCAATCAGGGTACGCGCTGCTTTCAAGGTTTCGGTAATATTTGGATAAAGGGTCTTTTCATCACCCAGAACTTCCAGTTTTACCAGGTTATGACCATCCAAGAGTTCACGTGCCAGCATACAGGTGCGTACTGCACTATTGGCATCAAAACAGCCCGCAGTATTTGGCAAAATGGTGTATTTTTCTGGTGGAACCACTGAAAGCAGGTTCGGTTGGTCCGGATGCTGGCCAATATTCACCCGGCGAATAGCAACCGTTACAATTTCTGCACCGCTGGCCTGAATGGCCTGATCTGTTTCATTTAAATCTTTATATTTGCCTGTGCCTACTAAAAGACGAGACTGGAATTGGCGTGAACCGATCTGTAATAAATCTTGCATAATTGTTCCAAGTGTTATTAGCCGCCACCGACTGCGTGAATAATTTCTATTTTGTCCGCTTCGCAAATGGGCGTTTCACCCAATCTGCTTTTAGAAATAATCATTTCATTGACCTCAACTGCAAAGCGCTTACCCTCAAGCGCCAGACTTTGAACCAGTTCCAGCAGATTCTTGCATTGAGTTTCTTGTTGTTCGCCATTGATATACACCAACATCTTGGCAACCCTCCATGATTATTGATTAAAGCATCAGACCTATTTGAGGTATTTTACGGCATTCCAAGCCAGAATTAACCAGCCAGCAATCATTAAGGCACCACCAATTGGCGTAATTGCACCTAAACCGCGCGGCAGACCCAGTGCCATGACATAGAGTGAGCCACAGAACAGGAAAATCCCCGCCTGAATTAGGAGAAAACTCCATTTAATTGGCAATTCAGGAATCACACGGCTGATGACTGCTAGAATAAGTAAGCCAAGAGCATGGTAAAAGAAATAATCTGTGGCCGTTTGCCACCAGGTCAACTGTGCTTCAGTCGCTCGAGTCTTTAAACCATGGGCACCAAATGCGCCGAGCATGACTGCAAGCGCAAGATTCAGTGCTGAAATCGCAACCCACATTTGAATTGATCTTCCCAATAAAGTTTGCACTTAACCTTAGCATAAAAGCCCAGGCTGAAACACGGCATTAAAAGACAAAAAAGCCTTCATATATGAAGGCTTTTTCAAAGATGAGCAGGAGGTAAATTCAACTCATCAGTTTGAAGACATTGCTACTTTGATTTTTTCCATTGCATTCTTTTCAAGCTGACGAATACGTTCGGCGGAAACATTATATTCAGCTGCCAGTTCATGCAAGGTTGACTTTTCATCATCCAGCCAGCGACGCTGCAAAATATTACGGGAACGGTCATCTAGCTGTTCCATCGCTTCATGTAGGGCAGAGGTGCTTTGTTCCTCATAGTCTTCATTTTCAATCAGACGTGCCGGATCATAACGGTTGTCTTCCAGATATAGCGCTGGAGCAACGTGAGTTGAATTTTCATCATCATCGTCACCTGATGCTTCAAATGCTGCATCATAAGCCGTCAATCGGCCTTCCATTTCCAGTACCTGTTCTGGTGTTACATTCAGGTCATTGGCAATCGACTGAGCTTCTTCAAGCGTTAACTTTTTAGAAGACTTTTTCAGGCTTCGTAAATTGAAGAACAGTTTACGTTGTGCTTTAGTGGTCGCAATTTTGACAATACGCCAGTTACGAATTACATATTCATGAATTTCAGCTTTGATCCAATGCACCGCAAATGACACCAGACGTACGCCCATACTCGGGTCAAAACGTTTAACGGCTTTCATCAAGCCAAGGTTGCCTTCCTGAATCAGGTCACCTTGAGGCAGACCATAACCTGCATAACTACGTGCAATATGTACCACGAAACGCAAATGAGACATGACCAGCATTTTTGCTGCGTCCAGGTCCTGGTCGTAGTAATAGCGTTCAGCTAACTCTTTTTCTTGTTCAGCCGTTAAAATAGGAATTTGATTGACAGTGCTAATATAAGCACCAAGATTGACACCTGGCGCCGATAATGACAGGGGCATCAATTGATTGCGGCTGTCACTCATGTGTTCTCCTTGAAGTGCGGGGGATTTAACCCTTAACTAGGTTTTATCTTAATCCAAACTCTCCTCAAATAATGGATATTTGGGTAGAGAAATGTAAACTTTTATACGAGTATGGAGAGCATCCAGTTTAATTGAAAATTTTTAAGATTCAATCAGGTAGTGATACTCAGTTGCAGAAATCTGTTGAGATTCGCATTTTAACTGATGCATTTGGCAATACCGTGTAACATCAGTTTGACTATGTGGATCTGATGACTTTAGCAAGAATGTTTTGCCCTGATCTGCTTTTAATGCACGCTTTAACATCAGGAGCGGCATCGGACAGGGTTTACCCATGGCATCAATAATATGCGCTTGACCGTGGTTATCACTCATTTCCGTTTTTATTCATATCGCAAAAAAGGCTATAAATATTAGCAAATAGGATGCCAAAACCCAACTATTTGGCTAAAAAGTTACATGAAATAATATATATAATTTTTCTGATATATTTTGTGAAAAAAATAACTAAATCAAAAGGAACAAAGCTAAAAAATATCTATTAATTGTCATAAACCCATGTTAAGCTCGTTGCGTATTTAGGATTTTAGATAAACAAATTGATTGTTTTTCGCCCTATACACAATGGATGTAACCGGGATTTTGTTAATAGTTTTACAGAATGATTACAAGCTTAAAAATAATATTTTCAAACTTGTTTGCTCTGCTGTTTGCAACACCGGGTGGTCCTTTTTTTAGTATCAATGAGGATTAACTTATGACAGCTGCTCGTGAACAAGGCGTAGTTAAATGGTTCAACGACACTAAAGGCTTCGGCTTTATTCAACGCAACGGCGGTGATGACGTATTCGTTCATTTCCGTGCTATTCAAGGCGAAGGCCACCGTTCACTTCGTGACGGCCAACGTGTTGAATTCAGTGTAGTTAAAGGCCAAAAAGGCTTTCAAGCTGAAGAAGTTCAACCATTAGACTAATCTTCGGATTAAGCTAATAAACGCCCCAATATAAATTGGGGCGTTTTTTGTTTATACTATTCCATCTTAGTGATTATCAAATTAGAGCAGCGCTTTATGTCATCTGGTTTTGAAACCTTAAATTTACATCCCCAACTGAAAAAGGCAATTGATGCTTTAGGCTTTACTTCCATGACGCCGATTCAGCAGAAGGTTTTAAAATTCACCTTGGCAGGACATGATGCTATTGGTCGTGCACAAACGGGTACGGGTAAAACTGCCGCATTCCTGATTAGCGTGATTAATGATTTGCTGAATAATCCGGTAAAAGAACAGCGTTATCGTGGTGAACCGCGTGCTTTGATTCTGGCACCGACTCGTGAGCTGGCATTACAGATTGAAAGCGATGCACATGAGCTGACCAAGTTTACTGACCTGAGTGTGGTAACACTTCTGGGTGGAGTGGATTTTGACAAGCAGAAAGCTCAATTGGATAAAGCGCCAGTGGATATCATGGTGGCTACTCCAGGGCGTCTGATTGATTTTGTCGAGCAAAAAGAAGTCTGGCTGGATCAGATCGAATTCTTGGTGATTGATGAAGCCGACCGTTTACTGGATATGGGCTTTATTCCATCAGTAAAACGTATCGTGCGTTTCTCGCCACGCAAAGAGCAGCGTCAGACGCTGATGTTCTCTGCAACCTTTAGCTATGATGTGTTGAATCTGGCACAACAATGGTTATTTGAACCGGTGACTGTTGAAATTGAGCCGGAAAAGAAAACTAATGCCGACGTTGAACAGCGTGTGTATATGGTCGCGAAGGCAGATAAATATAAATTGCTGCAAGACATTCTGCGTGATGAGCCGATTGAAAAGGTCATGATTTTCGCTAACCGTCGTGATCAGGTGCGTAAGCTCTATGATCATTTAAAACGTGATGGTTATAAGGTGGTAATGCTGTCAGGTGAAATTGCCCAAGACAAACGCCTGAAAATGTTAGACCAGTTCAAAAATGGTAAACATAACATCATGATTGCGACAGACGTTGCAGGTCGTGGTATCCATGTAGACGGCGTATCTCATGTGATTAACTTTACTTTGCCTGAACAGTCAGATGATTATGTACACCGTATTGGTCGTACTGGTCGTGCGGGAACGCGTGGTGTAAGTATCAGTTTCCTGGCTGAAGATGATGCCTTCTATCTGCCAGAGATTGAAAAAGCGATTGGACAGAAATTACCGCTGACCCGTTTAGAAGGCTATTGCTAATCTAAACCGCAAAAAAACCGCTCTTAAAGAGCGGTTTTTTATTACTGTATATATTGAAACTTATTTGGCTTCACAGCGGAACGTTAAAACAGTCTGATAATCATCATTCTGGTTCAATCCGGTATTGGTGCCGGCAATATTGCCTAATACAGTCGCAGCAGCCTGAATCATTTGTCCAGTCTGTTCATCGACTACACCTTTTAGTGCGCCATCATAAGAAGTTTTTTCATCCAGAATAATCGCAGTAGCTTTAGAGCCACAGGTTTTGCTGGCCGCATTTACTGCATTATTTTTAGAGGTCAACTGGTTTTTACCTAATCCTGTTACTTCAAACTGATTATTTTCCTTTTGAACCGCTACTGAAGTCGGGTTAGATGCACAGGCAGTTAAAAGTAGAGCTGAAGCTGCTAATCCGCTGATCGCAATTGTTTTTTTCATCATAAAATCTCGCTTGAAAACAGAACTGGGAATATTGAAACACAGTAAAAAGCACAGAATTAGGAGCTGTTGTATAAGTTTGGCAATTTTTGATGTTGCTCTATGAGAGAAAAGTGAATGAAAGAGACATTTTATTGATTCCACGGAAAATATTGTAATCTTCCTTAAATATTTTCAAGGTAAAGGTCATTGCAAGTTTCTAGAGTATTGCTAGTGGAATATGCTAATCTTGACCGTAGTTTTTAAGTTATAGATCTATAAAGCAATGACGGAATCTGTGGTCGACATCGTTCATCAAAATATTCACCAACGTCAATCAATAGGACATTTGCTGGCACCTGCGCCGAATGCCGAACAGTTAGAATTGGCATTTAAAGCTGCTTTGACAGCACCAGATCATCACCGGCTAAAACCTACCACTTTTGTGATCATCCCGGATGCACAACGAGAAGCGTTTGGCGAACTATTATCGCAAGCACTGATAGATCTGGGTCAAACTGAATCAGCCCAGATTGAACGGGTCAAGAATCATCCCTTTCGTGCACCTTTGCTGGTACTGGCATTAACCCGTTTGCAGGATCATCCTAAAGTGCCACATTTTGAACAGATTCTGAGTTCAGGTGCTGCTATCCAAAACTTCCTGCTGTCTTTACAGGCTCAAGGTTTTTCAACCATGTGGCGTAGTGGCGCAGTGGTAGAATCAAAATTTTTCAAGCAGTCGCTCGGTATTGGTAAAGATGATCTGGTTTCTGGCATTATCTATATCGGTACGGCGGCAAAAGCGATTGCACCACGTGCTGAAATCCAGACCCAGAATTATGTAAGTTATTGGAATCAAAACTAAGGCATTTCAAGACACAGGATATTAGAAAATAAGATGTCAGAATTAAATTTTACCGATTTGATTGAACCGGTGGCGGTCAACCAGAATACGGCTTTAAGAATTACAGTTTTAGGCGGTGGTAGTTTTGGTACTGCGATGGCCAATACCGCGGTTCGAAATGGCTGCGATACCATGATCTGGATTCGTGATCCGGAAGTAGCTGAAGATATTAATGCAACACATATCAATAAACGCTATCTACCGGATTTTAAGCTGGAAGAAAATCTGCTTGCTGTGTCCGATCTGGAGAAGGCTGTTCGTGATCGCGATATTATTCTAGTCGCGATTCCAAGCCATTCTTTCCGTGATGTGTTGCAGCAGATCAAGCCTTTTATCACATCTCAAGCGGTGATTTCCCTGACAAAAGGGATTGAAGCCAATACCTTCAGCTTTATGAGTGACATCATTCGTGAAGAATTACCGGAAGTGCCTTATGGTGTGCTGTCTGGTCCAAACCTGGCCAAGGAAATTGTCGCAGGTCAGCCGGCAGGTACGGTGATTGCCAGTAAATCTGAACTGGTACGTTATGCAGTGCAACAGGCACTCCATAGTGCGTTATTTCGTGTCTTTGCCAGTGATGATGTACATGGTGTAGAACTCGGTGGTGCACTGAAAAATATTTATGCGGTCGCGATGGGAATGGCGGCTGCCTATAATGTCGGTGAAAATACCAAGAGTATGATTCTAACCCGTGCGCTAGCTGAAATGAGCCGATTTGCAGTCAAGCTGGGTGCAAACCCGCTGACTTTCCTGGGGCTTTCAGGTGTAGGTGATCTATTTGCGACTTGTAATAGTCCGCTGAGTCGTAACTATCAGGTCGGTTATGCATTAGGTAAGGGTAAAACCTTAGAACAGGCAACGACTGAACTGGGGCAGACTGCGGAAGGGATTAACACGATTGTGCAGGTAAAAGCGCGTTCAGAAGAGCTGGATGTGTATATGCCGATTACAACTGCTTTGTATGAAGTGATCTTTGAAGGAGCACCGCCGCTGACGATCGCTTTATCCTTGATGAAAAATGGTCATCGCAGTGATGTCGAATTTGTCTTGCCACATCATCAAGTCTGATCTATAACACAGGAAGCGCTATGATTATGATGCTGACTGATGATCGTAGCGACCAAATAAATAGGGAAATAAGATGCAACTGACTTTAGTGCGACATGGCGAAGCCGCGCCACCAGTGAATGGGAATGATAGCAAACGTCCCCTAACGGAGCGCGGGCATCAACAGGCGGAACAGACAGCGCAGTATTTAAAGGACATCATTAAACCGGAAGTATTTGTGGTCAGTCCTTTATTGCGTGCGCAGGAAACTCTGGCGCACCTACAGCATTATTTTAAAGATGTGCCTGTGGTGATCTGTAATACGATCAAGCCTGATGATGATGCCAAAGTTGCAGTTGAATGGTTGTCGCAGTTGCCGTATGAGTCCATTGCGGTGGTTTGTCATATGAATGTTGTGGCGCATATTGCCTCTATTCTGCTGACAGAGTCTTTTCATCCGTTTCATTTGTCAGAAGCACGTATTTATGATCAGGCTGTGATTGCACCAGGTCTATCAACACAAGTTAATAGCTTTATTCCAACAGTATAAAAAACCAATTAAAACGGTAGAACACAATCGATGTTGTATTTATGGATGCCGGAAGCCAATGGGGTTTGGCAATGGTCAAAGGGGGAATTCTGGAACGCTGCTGCGACACTCGAGCAGTTGATTCAGGATATTCAGGCCTATCATGGTGAAGAGGCGACGGTCTTTTTTCCAAGTCGTCATGTGCAGATTTTGCAGCAGACCTTGCCTAAGAGCCAATATAAGAAAATGGGCAATGATGGCATCAAATATCTGTTAGAAGAATATGTAGTACTGCCTGTCGATACTATGAAAGTGCTGCATCATTTTCAGCAGCCTGACCAGATCAGTATCATGGGGATTGCAAATTCTACAGTTGAAACTTTGCAACATGCCCTTAATTTGATTCCTGTTAAAGTCGCTGCTTTATTGCCAGACTTTCTGGTTTTGCCAGTGCCTGAACATGCACAGCAGCGCGTTATTGCACAAATTGGTGGGCATCTGCTGGTACGTGAAGCTGAATATATTGGCCAGTCAGTGGATGACTTGAGCCTTTATCTGGATTTTCAGCCCAAAGATCTGGAATATCAGGTCAGCAATCTCAGCCCTGAACAAATGAGTAGTCTGGAAGCTGTGGCAACACGTGAACAATTAAACTCGTTCCAATATACGTTGCCAATGCTAAAAAAACCGCAACAGCATCCATTTAATATCCTGCCAAAGGGTAAATCGGATCATACTGTTTCTGGTTACTGGAAAGCCTGTGCGGCGGTTTTTCTTGGGATTCTGGTATTGCAGTTCACTTACGATGCGGTGCGCTGGTACCAATATAAAAAAGTCGCCAATACCACTGCGATGCAGGCGATTGACCAGTTTAAATACTGGTTCGGACAAAATTATCCGGTCACTGAGCAGAATATTAAAAGCCAGTTCGAAGCCCAGCTTCGTCAAAGTCAAACTGCAGACACTCAGGCTTTGCAGCTCATTAGCCGAGTCGGGCCGGTGTTGATGCAAAACCAGATTGTGGCACAGCGCGTCAATTATGATCCGTCTGGATTGAGTCTGCAGTTACAGTCTAATTCATCTGAAAGTCTAAATACTTTGACCAAGCAGCTGGGGCAGCAGGGCTTTAAAGTAGAATTGGGGAATATACAGGCGAATGGAACAGGCGCCGTAGGACTGGTGAAAATACAATAATGAAAGCCATTGAAACCTTACAGAACCGCATGGATCTGCAAATTGAAAAATTGACCGATTATCTGGATCGCTTGTCAGCACGTGAACGCATTCTGGTGATCTTTACCACGATTTTTGTACTGGTTGCCGCTGTCTCGAGTGCACTCTGGGCAATGCATCAGGCAGCAGATACCCAGCAGAAACGTTTAAATGATCTAAAAGATACGCTGGTCTGGATGCAAAGCAATGCGGTTACTATGAAGCCGGCAGGAGACTTGCAATTAGATGCAGCAGAAAAAGTGCAGCGCGTTGCCCAGCAACAAGGGCTGTCGGTCGCATCACAGCAAATGGATGGAAAAATTCAGTTGATGCTGTCTCACGAAAATTATTCTGTGCTGGCCAACTTCCTGACGCAGCTGGCGCAGATGGGGCTAAGTATCGAGAAAATGGAACTAAATAATGAAGCAGGGCAGATTAAATTAACAGCGACTGTGCAATAACTGGTAAAAATAAAGATTTGCAAAGCATGGTTTTTTTGTCAGCCTATGCCTATAATATGCCGACTTAAAAAGCAGTAGACTTTTCTAGATATGTTGTATTCTCTAGCCCGTCCTTTGTTGTTTTCTTTAGCACCAGAGCGTGCACATGAGCTGACACTATCACTATTAAAATCATCCCATAAAATGGGCATGATGCGTCAAAATGTTGCTGTGAAACCTGTGACCTGTATGGGAATCGAATTTCCTAATCCGGTCGGTCTTGCAGCAGGGTTAGATAAAAATGGTGCCTATATTGATGCCTTGGCCAGTCAAGGCTTTGGTTTTATTGAAATTGGTACTATTACTCCACGCCCGCAACCTGGTAATCCTCATCCACGTTTATTCCGTCTTCCGAAAGCCAAAGCGATTATTAACCGTATGGGTTTTAATAATGATGGTGTGGACAAACTGATTGAAAACGTTAAAGCTGCAAAATTTAAAGGTGTACTGGGAATCAATATCGGTAAAAACGCTGATACTCCGGTAGAAAAAGCAGTAGATGATTACCTTATTTGTTTAGAAAAAGTCTATAATTATGCTTCCTATATCACCGTTAATATTTCTTCTCCAAATACCAAGAACCTGCGCAGTTTACAAAGTGGCGATGCACTGACTGAATTGCTGGAAACGCTGAAGAATCGTCAGCTGGAACTGGCTCAGGAACATCAGCATTACGTTCCTCTGGTATTAAAAGTTGCACCGGATCTTGAAGCTGAAGATATTGCCTTTATTGCCAAGCAGTTATTGCAATACAAGATTGATGGTCTGATCGTGACCAATACCACATTGTCACGTGAAGGTGTGGAAGGTCTGGAGCATGCAGAAGAAGCGGGCGGTTTATCCGGTGCGCCAGTCTTTGAGAAAAGCACGGCATGTCTGGCTGCATTTGCAGAGGAATTAAAGGGACAAATTCCATTGATTGGTGTGGGTGGTATTCTTTCAGGTGCGGATGCGCTGGCCAAGAAAAAAGCTGGTGCAAGCCTTGTACAAGTCTATAGTGGCCTCATATATACTGGGCCGGAACTGGTTAAAGACTGTGTAGCCGCGCTTTAAATCCTATGAATGCCATTGATATCTTTCTACTGATTATCTTGCTCATTGGAGGGCTCAACGGTTTGCGCCAAGGATTTATTAAAGCCTTTGCGAACTTAGTGGGATGGATTTTTGCCTTGATTATTGCGGCGAAATATTCAACACTACTTGCGCCCTCAATGGTTGCTCTCAGTACAGATCCAGTGGTACAGAAGATTGCAGCCTTTGCCTTTATCGTTCTAATGATTGTGGTACTCACCTGGATTGTCACCTTTCTGCTCAACCGCATTTTAAAAACCCTGAAACTTGGTCCGCTGAATCGTCTTGCGGGCGGTGTTTTCGGCAGCCTGAAAGGTTTGCTGATTGTCCTGATTACCATGCAGGGTATTGGCCCTTGGGTTGAAAGTTCGCCGCACTGGAAGCAGTCTAAATTTATACAGGTTTTATTGCCATATGCGCCTTGGGCAACAGAGCTCTCCAAAGAAGCCGCAAATGGCGCCCTGCAACATATCAAGTCTGAAGGGGCACAGAAACCTTCAGATTCCTCATCTGAACCGGCATCCAAAGCCAAGAGTTCAGATGCGTCAACGAATAATCCTTTTTATTAATCCTAGCTTGTCTGCGAGGTTGCTATGTGTGGAGTAGTTGGTATAGCTGGTAAATCACCTGTTAACCAAATGTTGTTTGATGCATTAACGATGTTACAACATCGTGGACAAGATGCAGCTGGGATTGTGACTTGTCAGGAAGGCCGCCTGTTCCTGCGTAAAGATGTCGGTATGGTACGTGATGTATTCCATACCCGTCATATGCGTGCTTTACAGGGTAATTATGGTATTGGCCATGTGCGTTACCCAACGGCGGGTACTTCAAGCAGTGCCGAAGCGCAACCATTCTACGTAAACTCACCTTATGGGATTACGCTGGCGCATAACGGTAACCTGACCAATGCTGAAGAAATTCATGATGACCTGTTCAAAACTGATCTGCGTCACATGAATACTGATTCAGATTCAGAAGTGCTACTAAACGTACTGGCGCACGAATTACAAAAACGTGGCAAGCTGGTACCAACATCTGAAGATATTTTCCAGGCTGTAACGCGTGTACATGAGCGTTGTAAAGGTGGTTATGCCGTTGTTGCGATGATTACCGGTCAAGGTCTGGTAGGCTTCCGTGATCCAAATGGTATCCGTCCATTAATTTACGGTTCGCGCGAAACAGAAAATGGTATGGAATATATCATTGCTTCTGAATCTGTAGCGATTACGGCACTAGGCTTCAAGGTTGAACGTGATATCGAACCAGGTGAAGCAGTTTTCATTGATTATGACGGTAACTTCTTTACCCAGCAATGTGCAGCGAATCCAGAATACCGTCCATGTATTTTTGAATATGTGTACTTTGCCCGTCCAGATGCAACCATTGATGGGATCTCTGTATATAAAGCCCGCCTGAAAATGGGTGAGAAACTGGCACAAAAAATCCTGCGCGAGTGGGGTGATGAGCACGACATCGATGTGGTGATTCCAATTCCGGATACTTCACGTACTTCGGCATTAGAATTAGCCAATATGCTAGGCGTGAAATTCCGTGAAGGTTTCATGAAAAACCGTTATATCGGTCGTACCTTCATTATGCCAGGTCAGCAACTGCGTAAAAAATCAGTACGTCAAAAACTGAACCCGGTTGAGCTTGAGTTCCAGGGCAAAAACGTTCTACTGGTTGATGACTCGATTGTTCGTGGTACAACCTGTAATGAAATTATTCAGATGGCACGTGATGCCGGTGCGAAAAAAGTGTTCTTTGCTTCTGCGGCACCTATGGTGAAATATCCAAACGTGTATGGTATTGATATGCCAGCCAAATCTGAGCTGATTGCATCTGAACGTAGTGTAGAAGAAATCCGTGAAATCATTGGTGCTGACCGTCTGATTTTTCAGGATCTGGAAGACTTAAAAGATGCAGTGCGTACCAAGAAAGTTCCTCATTTGCGTGAATTTGACTGTTCTGTATTCGATGGGGTGTATGTGGCAGGTGGAATCAATGCTGAATACCTTGATCAATTAGAGCAAAAACGCAGTGATGGCGCCAAAAAAGGCGACAAGTTTATTGATGTGAATATTGATGCAGCATCAGTTGACCTGACCGGTGTGCGCGAAGTCTAAGCAATTAAAATCATGATGAAAAAGCGGGAATTTCCCGCTTTTTTGTTTTATGATGAGCCCAAGGAAAGACCAGATCAGTTAGGGTGGTAGATTGAAAAGCGTAGGATATGCTTTGGTCAAAAACAAGAATATGCTATTGCCGGCCAGCTTTTGTCTGATTGCGATACTATTAACAGTTCTGATTATCAATACAGTTGTTGGCCTGTTTGTTTTCTATGCTGATCCTAGTCAGTCGATATGGTGGCATGTCCTTAGTCCTTATCTGGTTGCACTGGTTTTGTTCTTGATGATTATTTCGGTCATCTATGAATTTTATACGTTTCGTGCCGGCGGCTATTCTTTAGCCCAGCAAATGGGCGCGCGTCGACTGAACCAAATGGAAAGTATTCCGGAAGAAAGTGCTGCACTACGGATCAATACTCAACTGGCAGATACGTTCCTGATTGAACCGCCAGCTATGTATGTCCTGCCGAATGAAGTGGGGGTCAATGCATTAACAGCGGGTTTTAGTCCACGTGATACTGCTATTATTCTGACTTGGGGTGCATTACAAACCCTTGATGAAATTGAACTTTATGGCTTGCTCAGTCATGAATTTAACAAGATTCTATCTGGTGAAACAGCTAAAAATACCCGCCTGAAAATTCTATATAGTAGTCTGACTACCTTTAGCCAATGGGGCAGCAAGATTGCAAAGTTGGGGTTTTATCGCAATGATGTGCCTCGAGAAAACAAGTTTGAAACCTTCTATGTCTCAATCGGAGCAGTCATCTGGTTGATTGGCAGCTTGGGTATTTTGATTACACGTTTTATTAAATATATTTCATTGGGCGGACGTACCTATAAAAATGACCAGAAAACTCGCCGTCTGATTCAGAATGATGCCAATATTCAGACTTTATTGCGCATTCATGTGCATCATTCAGGTTCACAGATTTATAGTGAATATGCCGAATCCATTTCGCATATGTGTTTTGCTAATTCTTTAAGTCCACAGAACTGGTTGAATATTCATCCGAATATTAATCAGCGTATTTATGAATTAAATCCTGCTTTGATTCAGGATCTGCAGCTTGAAAATCTGAAGAAATTAAAAAACCAGCCTTTGTTTAGTCTGTTCCGTTCACTCGAAGATGTCGTGCCTGAAAGCACAGCAGTCTGGGAATCCCCACAGCCTTTGCCTTTATTGCGTTTGTCTCCAATTAGCTTCGCCATTAAAGATGCCATCAAGCCATTGAATCCTGAACTACGTGCTAATATGCCGCGTCCGGAGTTGATTGAACGTGCTTTGCAAACCTCGACCGGTTCACGTGAGGTCATGATTGCGATTTTGATGATCCGGCAATATCGTGAGTTTATTCCGACTGAGGCAGAAGTCAGTCGTGCGATTATTGATTCATTATTAAATCTGGATGGACGGGTACATATCTCGATTTTCCAGCAAGCCTGTAAAAATATTGGTGGAATGCCTACTACGGTAGCGCGACAGTTTTTAATGAAGCTGGCAAGGATTATTCAGGAAGATGGTGAAATCGGTTTGCTGGATGCCTTATTGCTAGAGCGGGTGAAGTATGAGCTGAATCTGTTGCCGATGCATACACCGACGTCTTTAGATGAGGTCAAACCACAGATTGTACGTCTGATTGATGCCTTGCTGCATGTGCAGCAGATTAATAGTGATAATCAGCTGGAGGTTAGGGAAAAGATTTTAAATCGTATTCTTAGCCCACGAGAACTTGAGCTGTATAGTGAAATCTCAGATGAGCCGATTGATTTGGCCGAGATTTTAAATGATATTGCCGGATTGTTATTGCGTGATCGTTTGAGCATGTTAGGAATTGCAGAGGTTTGCCTTTGGAGCGACCGGATCATGACCCAGGATGAGCTGGATGTAATGGAACTTCTGTACTGGCGCTTGGGTTTTGAATCCAATGAAATTACCCAGCAAATGCTTAAGAAAAACAGCTTGATGATTATCTAGTATTTTTAAATTAATAAGATGTATTTAACTCCAGTTTTCAAGAACTGATCTATAAGCCAACTTGCAGTAGAAAAAAGTAATCTTATAAATTGATTTCTATTCTGAGTTAAAATGACTCAAGATAGAGAGTGAAAAGCTTGGAAATAGTTCGGCAAAGAAAAGCGAATCCCGTTAAAATGTTCGACCTGAAATAGGTGATGAAGAAAAGATGATTGGGCATCAGCGTGACATACTGGCAACATTAGGAATCGATATCTGGATTCCCAAGGGCGACGTATGTCAGCAGCATCAGGTTTCGATCTGGCGTGATCAAGCCCCAGCAGAATTGTATAGCGAAATCATCCTGCCACAACCGACTCAGATTGCTCCCGTAGCAAAAGCTCCTTTAGTCGCGCCTGAACCTGTCATTGTTGAAACAAAAGCTGAGGTTAAAAGTGAAGCGCCAGCAGTTGTTGCATCTCAGGAACAGCGGGAAATTCTGTATATTCCGCCATTCAACTTGCAGGCTTTAAGCTTGGAACATTGCACGATTGTCATCGATGCCACAGAAATGACCGAGCAAACCCAGCATTTATGGGCCAACATCCAGCGTGCTCTGCAAAGTGAATTTTATGAACTAAACTGGCCATTTCCTTGGGTGAACCTGCAAGATGGTCGGGGTGTTGAAGCTTATATTCAGGGTTTTCTGGACATGATGAGCCTGGAAAAAAATATCATTTCCCTTGGCTCTATTCCGCATGTGACACTTAATAAAATGATTCAACTGGCATCTTTACAGGAAATGCTGGATCAGCCCATACTTAAAAAACGCTTATGGCAGTTTATGCAAAACAGGCCAGCGAACTCAGAATAATCTTAATTTGGAATAGGGACATATGAAACAAAAGGTGATTGTATTTAGCCAGATCGATCAGGATGTCCAGAAAAAACTCGAACAAAATTTTAACGTAGTGACCTTACAACCGAAACTGGGCAATGTGCATGAGCAGTTGTTGGAACATGTGCGCGATGCCGATGGCATGATTGGGGCAGGCCGACTGCTCAATCGCGATAATCTGGCACCAGCAACCCGACTTAAAATCATTTCTAGTGTCAGTGTAGGGTATGACAACTATGAAGTGGATTATCTGAATGAAAAAAATATCTATCTGACCAATACTCCACATGTCCTGACTGAAACCACGGCAGATCTGGGATTTACGCTGTTAATGGCAGCTGCACGCAAAGTGGCTTATCTGGATCACTGGACCAAACAGGGACAATGGCACCGCACGACACGTGAAGCACAATTTGGTATGGATATTTTTGGAAAAACGCTGGGGATAATCGGGCTAGGGCATATTGGGACAGCAGTTGCACGCCGTGGGTTTTACGGTTTCAATATGAATATCCTGTACCATAATCGCCATGAAAAACCGGAATTGGCTCAAGGGCTCAGTGCACAGTATTGCTCACTGAATGAGCTTTTGCAGCGCTCAGATTTCGTAGTGGTTACCGTGGATTTAAATGCTGAATCAAAAGCTTTGATTGGAGCGGAACAACTTGCACAAATGCAGCCACATGCGGTGCTGGTGAATATCTCCCGTGGGCCTGTGATTGATGAGAAGGCTTTGATCAAAGCCTTAAAAGCCAACCAAATCTTTGCTGCGGGTCTGGATGTTTATGAGAAAGAGCCTTTAAAAGAATCAGAATTATTTGAGCTGGATAATGTCATTACCTTGCCCCATGTCGGTTCGGCCACAGTGGCGACACGTCGAAAAATGGCTGAGCTGGCTTATCAGAATCTGGTCGATGCACTTGAAGGGCGGGTGCCACGCTATGTGGTGAATCCTCAAGTGATTGGTTCATCTAAGTAATATTAAATAACATTTTCCTGCATCTATGCTCATTTTTCGATGCTATATTCGAGACAGGTTGAAACTGAATTTTAGAGATTTTTCATTGAAACGTTTGTTATTGGCGTGCGGGTTAAGTCTGTGTGCAGCGGCAGGACATAGTGATAGCGATTATTTTAATCAGCCTACTGCACAATTTTCTGTACCGGATATTGGTGCGGGCGTCGGGTTGATCGACCAGCAAAAAGAACAAATGATCGGTGAAAAGGTCTATCGTCAAGTCCAGAAACAAATGCCTGTGATTCAAGATCCATGGCTTGAAGATCAGTTACTTTCCGTATTTTCCCACATTCTCAGTCAGACCAAGTTACAGCAACCGATTGGTTTAATGGTAATCAATGACCCGCAAATTAATGCTTTTGCAGTACCTGGTGGGTTATTTGCCCTGAATGCGGGTCTGATTAATTCTGCCCGAAATACAGATGAAGTGGCGGGGGTGATGGCACATGAAATTGCACATGTCACACAACGTCATTACAGTCGTTCGCAAGAAACCTTTAAAGGACAAGGACTGTTGGCCCTAGCAGGGATTCTGGTGGGTGCATTAGTCGCTTCACAGGCAGATGGTGATGCCGGTGCAGCAGTGATGATGGGTTCTCAGGCAGCACTACTGGATCAGCAATTAACTTATAGCCGTAATCAGGAACGTGAGGCGGACCGAATCGGGATGCAATATATGTATGCTGCTGGATACAGTCCACATAGTATGGCGGATTTCTTTGAGGTGATGCATCGTTCCACTAGCCGTTTAAGCTTTATGCCAGATTTCTGGCTGACGCATCCCTTAACTACTGAGCGTATGAGTGAAGCGCGTTTGCGTGCCAATCAGTTGCCTGCGGTTAAGCGTAATTTAAATGATCAGGATTTTGAAATCATTAAATGGTATACGCGGGTGCTGTCACGTCAGACCACTGAACAGCAGCTCAACTTAATGGTGCAACGCAATGATTTTCCTGGTCAGCTGGCTTTAACGGCTTATCAACTTCAGCAGGGAGATTTTCAGGCGGCACAAACCGCACTGGATCAAGCCAAAAAGCACAATAAAATGCATCCTTTGCAGGTGTTATTTCAAACTGATATTTATCTGGGGCAAAATCAGCTGGATAATGCGCTAAAAAGCATTAGTTCAGCCGCACGGATTATGCCGGAAAACCGTGCTTTAAATTATAAATATGCTGAAACCCTGATTCGTGCCAAACAGCCTGATCAGGCCAGAACGATTGTGCAGCGCTTTTTAAATAGCAATACCCGTGATGTTAGTGGTTGGAGATTAATGCAACTGGCAGCGAATGCAGCACCTGATTCATCAATAAAAGCCGCCAATGTCTTGCGCTATCGTGCAGAAGTAGAGTACTGGTCAGGCTATGAAGAAACTGCGATTAAATCCTTAATACATGCTCAACGCATTAGTAAAAGCAACCAATCTCTGTCAGCAACCATTGGCCAACGTTTAAAACAGATGCAGCAAACGCGACAGTTTAAAATTTAAGTCTATTTTTCTAATGATTTTTAGCTTCAGTAGATATAGCCGAAGTTCACTAAATCACGCTACAATCCGGACAAAGCTAAGTTGTCTATTTTAATTATTTTATGAAAAAAATATTATTGGGTTTATGGATATTGGGGTGTGGCGGAAATGTATTGGCGGCTAGTGCGGCAGAATACGTGCAGTCCGTTGAGCAGATTAATGCTGATTATCAAAAAGAATCACGCCAGTTTTTAAAAGGTTTAAATCCGCAGCAGCAAGGTTTTAGCGCATCACAGAATCAGCAGTTTTGTGCGATTGTGCAGCGTTATGTGGATCGTTTGTATAAGGCGGCAGACCAGAACCGGGCTTATCTAGATCGTCAGTATCAAAATGTAGGCAAACAGGATGTCATACTGCAGGTAAAATCTTCAAAAGAGATGCAGTTGCTGAAACGTTATAATGTGGATTGTAATTTACAGTAAGAATAAATAAGAAAATGCTGAGAACTGTCCGGAATGGAGGCAGTTCAACGCAGATTTAGATTTGAAATAGAATGGGGGAATTAAGCAAGTTTTGCTTTAATTTTTGCTGAAACTTGTGCAGGATCGGCGCGCCCGGCTATGAGCGGACGCAGAGAATTCATCACCTTACCCATATCTTTCATGCTAGTAGCTTGTTGCGCTTCAATTGTTTGCGCAATCAGGGAATCAAGTTCTTCCTCAGTCATAGCTTCTGGTAGAAATTGAGAGAGAACCTCAACTTCGGCTTGTTCCTTACTAGCTAAATCATCTCGACCAGCGCCTTCAAAGGCTTTGATCGATTCTTTACGTTGTTTAATTTGCTTTTCAATGACCGCAAGAACTTGAGCGTCGTCAAGTTCTTTACGCTCATCGACTTCGATTTGCTTAATTGCTGCTTGCAGACTACGAATGACCGTCAACTTTGACATATCTTTGGCACGCATGGTGGCTTTCAATACGTCAGTAATCTGGTTTTTTAAAGTAGTCATTATTTATTCCAAGCAGTCAATCACAAATTAATCTTAGTAAAGGCGAGTAGTACGTACTGATTCACGCGCCAATTTCTTTTGGTAGCGTTTAACAGCAGCAGCTTTTTTACGTTTACGTTCTTGAGTTGGTTTTTCGTAGAATTCACGTTTACGAACGTCAGCAAGAACACCCGCTTTTTCGCATGAACGTTTGAAACGACGGATAGCTACGTCTACTGGTTCGCCTTCTTTCAATTTAACTTGTGGCATGAAGAATCCTCATTAAGTTATGGATAAGATCAGGGCCGAATTGCCCTCGATCACAAGTGAAGGTCAGTATTTTACTCATTTACATCTCATATCACAAGTCTATAATAGTTGCTGCAATAGATTTGATACAGGTTATAGGCAGTTTAATGATCGTTTTAGGCTTGGAAACGTCGTGTGATGAAACAGGACTTGCGCTGTATGACAGCGAGTTGGGTTTGCGCGGACAGGTGCTGTACAGCCAGATTAAACTGCATGCTGAATATGGCGGCGTCGTACCAGAACTGGCTTCGCGCGACCATGTGCGTAAACTCATTCCCTTACTGAATGAACTGCTTGAACAAAGTGGTATCAAAAAATCAGAAATTGATGCGGTGGCCTATACCCGTGGTCCGGGCCTGATGGGCGCATTAATGACGGGTGCACTGTTTGGTCGGACTTTGGCCTTTGCCTTAAATAAACCGGCAATTGGTGTGCACCATATGGAAGGTCATATGCTGGCGCCATTACTTTCTAAAACGCCACCGGAATTTCCATTTGTGGCATTACTGGTGTCTGGTGGTCACTCACAGCTCATGGCTGCTTATGGCATTGGGCAGTATGAATTACTCGGTGAGTCGATTGATGATGCGGCGGGTGAAGCGTTTGACAAAGTTGCGAAAATGATGGGTTTGCCATATCCGGGCGGTCCAAATATTTCCAGACTGGCCGAGCAGGGCGACCCGAATGCCTTTGCTTTCCCACGTCCAATGCTACATCAAGGTTTGGAGTTTTCATTTAGTGGTTTAAAAACTGCAGTTTCTGTTCAAATGAAGAAACTCGGTGAAGAAAGACGTGATGCTGATATCGCTGCGAGCTTCCAGGAAGCTATTGTCGATACTTTAGTGAAAAAATCAGTGAAGGCATTGAAGCAGACTGGCTTAAAACGTTTGGTGATTGCTGGTGGTGTAAGTGCCAATAAGCGTTTACGTGAACGCCTAGAAGCAGACTTGGCGAAAATCAAAGCCACCGTGTACTATGCAGAACCTGCACTGTGTACCGATAATGGTGCAATGATTGCCTTTGCGGGTTATCAACGTCTAAAAGCCGGACAGCAAGATGGCTTGGCTGTAACCACAACTCCACGTTGGCCAATGACAGAATTGACGAATCCAGCCGAAGCTTGATTAAAAGATTCATGATGAAGAAAAGGGGCCTTAAGCCTCTTTTTTTATTGGATTGTTTTTGTGGAGTAGAAATATTCAACAAATAATATTAATAAATTAATTATTTTAACTCTGCCACAGTAAGTGTTTTCTTATAGATACCGTAAAATAGTTTAATAATATAGAAATCCCACTCTATTATATGCGGAATGATGCAGAGACTATTTTGGATGGATAATATCAGTTTTAAAGGTTTTCAGGATGCGGGACAGGCAGTTTTAAAATATCTGCATCAGCATTTTGGCTTTAATTTATGGATGATCACCCGGGTAGAAGACAATGACTGGATTGTGCTGCAAAGCGAAGATCATGGCTATGCTGTCCAGCCAGGTCAGGTATTTGAATGGGCCAATTCTTTCTGCTGTCATATGGTCACAGGCAAAGGACCAAGAATCGCGCCTCGCTCTGAAGAAATTCCTTTATATGCGACTGCGCCAATTAACCAGCATTTCTGCATCAAATCTTATATTGGTCAACCCCTTTTTAAAGAAGATGGCAGTCTATTTGGAACATTATGTGCAGTTGATCCTGAAGCCAAGTCAGATGCCATCATTCAGGATCTGGCGATGGTCGAGTTATTTAGCAAGCTTTTGAGCTCAATCTTACAAGCTGAGTTGCGTCAGAACGAGCAAATCCGTCAGCAAGAACTGCTACAGCAACAAGCCAGTAAAGATGAATTGACTGGGTTATATAACCGTCGTGCCTGGGAGAAACTGCTACAGGCAGAAGAAGAACGTTGCAAACAGTACGGTCATCCTGCTGCGATCTTATTTATAGACTTGAATGACCTGAAAAAGGTGAATGATAGTCTGGGACACAAGGAAGGCGATCAATTAATTCAACATACTGCACAAGTCCTTCAGGAAAATGTACGTAGCAATGATATTGTGGCGCGTATTGGTGGTGATGAATTCGTAATCCTGAGCATAGAAAATGATAAAGCGGGAGCTGAGCGTTTACTTGATCGTTTAATTGAAGCCTTTGCCGAAGCAAAAATTGAAGCTGCATTTGGTATGGCGATGCGTCATCCAACGACTGGCCTGGTTGAGGCACAGTGGCAAGCAGATAAAAATATGTTTGAGTACAAGCGCTGGAAAAAGTCTATTTAAATATTTTTGATTTTTAATATTTTTAAGGGGGTGCCTGAGAATATTCAGCCATGAGCTGCCAAGTTTTTCCCACAATAAATAGAAGTAATTAATTTCCTTTTATTCTTATTTTTTTAGGTTTTATTCAAAGTTTACTTGTCTAGAAGCAATCTAAGTTCTTCTTTAAACCCAGCTATTCAAAAGATAACTTTTCGACTTTTTAACCGAATGGTTACAAATTTTATAAGTATTGTTGCAAAGAAAATAACCGTTATATAGGTTGATTTCTAAGAGTTAGTTATGAGAGCTAATAAGACCTAGCTCTAAAAGTAACATCTTATTTTCTTATGATCATTGTTGTTTGAAATATACATTAAAATTACAGAGTTAATCCCTGATTTATTAAAAGATAAAGCACGATCAGAGTGTAAGAAATACTGTCCAGAAAAAATATCATCGACAGTTATTGGGTTTGTATTGTGTGATTTTAATACGCCCATCTTTCATTCTCATTGAATAAAAATGCAAAGAAATTCTAGGGAATAAAATTTTATGAAAAAGCAGATATTATTCTTTGGGCTGGTTTTGGTTTCAGGCTTGCTTACCGCATGTGGTGGCAGTGGAGGTAGTTCAGATAATCCTACAGTGACCACACCGCCAAATGTTCCAGAGGAGAGTATTTCTCCTGAACTTTCAGAAGAATTTATTCCTTTTGAGGGTCGCGATATCATCGATAAAATCCGCGATAAAATTAACAATAGCACCAGTAATGATACGGACTATAACGTTGCGTTAGGTCATATGATTGGTGATGTGTTTGCGGATTATCCTTATGGACGCACGGGCCGTATTATCAAGATTTATAATCTGGGTGTGAACAGCATCAAATATCCAAATCTGATCTGTTCGGAGGTGAATACCAATGGTGCAGTGAAAACCTTTAAATTAAAAACCGATAAAAATAACTGTATTGTTCTGGATAAAACCTATCGCAAAGATTCAACCATTACCCAGACGGTCAACGGTGATACTACGACCTTGACCTTTAGCAATGTACGTTATGGTTCCAATGTTGATTTTAATCTAAAAGATGATTATCTGATTTCAGGTACGATTGTTCATACCAAAAGCAAAAACAATCTAGGTGCATTGGAAAGCTATAAAATTGACCGTCTGGAATTTCAGCGTGTAGCGGAAGACAAGAATGCGGGTAAATCTGGCGCTGAGTATGATGAGCTGAGCAAGGAATATCTGTTAGTGCGTAATTATAACTATAGCCTTGTAGATGACTATGGTAGTGGCAGTAATGGTATTCGTACCTTAACCAGCAGCGGCAGCATTATTGGTCAGCCAAATCTGGCGGATTACCGTTATAGTTTTGATTTTAATACGACTACACCATTCAAGATGGACGAAACGGTGTTGAATAATTATAAGCATCTGCCAAAAGAGGGTGTGCTTAAAATTACTGATAGTTATGATCAGGTGATTGAGGTCAAACAGAATCAGCCTGAATCCTTAAAAGCAACTGTCTATTTCAATGGCAGTGAGCTGGATGACCTACTGTGGTCTACGATTATTGGCAATAAAAAATAAGAACTGATTTCATAAAAAAGCTCCATCAAGGAGCTTTTTTATTTGGGAAAGAGTTTACAGAGAATTTAATTGCTGTGAACCAATCCAGTGTTTAGAGAACTGATAGGCTGCACGGCCTGAGCGTTGGCCACGTGCCTGACACCAGCGTAATGCTTCAGCACGGGCTTCAGCTGTAAGTTGCATATCTGCCTTTTTCAAATAATGCTCAACGATTTCCAGATACAGGTTTTGATCCATTGGGTAGAACGACAGCCATAAACCAAAACGATCCGACAGGGAAATTTTCTCTTCAATCGCTTCCTGTGGATGCAACTCGGTATATTGCGGTACATCTACTTTGGTCACCGGGGTATTTTCATGCATGAATTCCGGTAATAGATGACGACGGTTACTGGTCGCATAGATCACAAAATTACTTGAACCGGATTGTAATGAGCCATCTAGCACACTTTTCAGACTGCGATAGTTTTCATCTTCCGCATTGAAGGCCAGGTCATCACAATAGACAATAAACTTTTCCGGACGACCGGCGATCAGTTGCTGAATTTGTGGAAGATTTGATAAATCATCACGTTCAATTTCGATCAGACGTAAGCCCTGATCTGCATATTCAGTCAACAAGGCACGCACAATCGAAGATTTTCCTGTACCGCGAGAGCCAGTCAGTAAAACATCATTGGCAGGTAATCCTTTTAGAAACTGCAAAGTATTTTGAATGACTTTTTCTTTTTGTCGCTCAATGCCTTTTAAATCTGCCAGTTCAATCTGTTTAAGCTGGTGAATGGGTTTGAGTTCTCCAGCCTGCCATTTATAGGCATAAGCAGAAAAATCAGGACTTTGTTTTAATTCAGGCAGGCTTTGCTGGAGCTGGAGAAGAACAGTAGAAAGAGCATTTAAGATATTGTCAGGTAAATCAATTTTCGCCATGATTTGAGCAGTACATTTACAATTATGGCTAGAATACTATCACTGTAAAATTCACAGTCAAAGTCTGGAAAGTGTGATAATTTGCTTAAAGTGATGAATTTTCGTTATTGTAGTACAAAGAAAATAGATGCCTGTTTTTTGTTCATAGCTGCAGGATGTCTGAAAATTACAATATAGGGAAGAGGGCAGATGCTGTTTAAAGATTTTACTCAGGATATCAATCCACATCAGGCCTATCGTATTAAAAAGCTGAAGCAGCAATTGCAACAGGCTGAAACTTACGAAGAATGGAAATATATTGCCTTAAAGATCGATGAAGAATCTGGGGCACAAGAATGGAAACTGGATAATAGTTCACCGTATTTTGATGCCGAAGTGATTGCGCATCGACTGGGGAAATTAAGACGTTACCGTCAGCAGAAACGTACTCGTGACCTGATGTATATCCTGCGTGAAGGACTGAGTTACGATATTGCCAATATTGCCCATCCTTTATTGTTTACCGTCACTTATGTCGGCACTAAAAAAATTATTGAAGATTATGTGGAAGAAGTCAGTCTGGGCCTGGCTTATATTGCTTCTGCACAATGTACCTGTCTGACTCTAGAAGAAAAAATTGAATATTTTGAGCACTGCCAACGGGCTTATGGTCAGCCAGCTTTAATGTTCTCGGGCGGTGCAACACTCGGCTTATTTCATACCGGTGTATGTAAGGCGCTAATGGAACAGGATCTGTTACCTCGAGTGATGTCGGGTTCCAGTGCTGGTGCAATTATGACCGCGATGTTGGGCGTCTCCAAACCCGCGCAGTATGTAGATATTTTAAAAGGCCATAACTTTTTCCATGAAGCTTTTCATTTCCGTACCATGAGTGAATTAATGAAGGGTAATGGTGGTCTGGCGGATGTCAAATACCTGAAAAAATTCCTGATCGAAAACTTGGGAGATATGACCTTTGAAGAAGCACTAAAAACTTCGGGTCTGCATATCAATATTGCAGTCGCACCTTATGATGCGGCGCAAGATGCCCGGATCATGAATGCCTATACCTCTCCAGATGTACTGGTCTGGAGTGCAGTATTGGCTTCTTGTGCTGTGCCAATTCTCTTCCCGCCAGTACGTCTCACCAGTAAACGTCATGATGGTCAATATACGCCTTATATGGGCGCAACACGCTGGGTAGATGGCAGTGTCCGTAGTGATTTCCCGCAGGAGAAAATGGCGCGGCTATACAATATCAATTACACCATTGCCAGTCAGGCCAATCCGCACATTGTGCCTTTTATGCAGGATGATATTTCACGCTTCCGTAAAGGGACTTTAAGCTGGCCGAAACGCATTGTACGCCGTCAGAGTGTAGTATTTACCAAAGGGATTATGGATTTTGCCCGTGAGCATGCGGGCAGTTTGCCGCCAGTCCGCCGTTTGCTGGATCATGGTTATGGCGTAGTGGATCAGCGCTATTATGGTGATGTCAATATCGTCGGTAAATATAGCCTGCGTCATTATAGCTATATGCTGCAAAATCCTCGTCCGCATTTATTCAAGGTGTTGCAGCGTGAAGGTGAGCGGGCGACCTGGCCAAAAATCTCTCTGATCGAAACTCAGGAGCGGGTAGGTAAAACTATTCAGCATTGTCTGGAACTGCTAAATTACCAGCATGCTCCAGATGCCAAGCAGGAATACATTGTTACTTAACCTCGCTAATCTGCATCAGCTTAATTTCCAGCTTAAGACCAAAGCCCGAAGTCTGGGTTTTGGTCGCCGTCTTTATCATTTACAAGTTAATCCTGAGACCGGGTCAGCACTTTGGTTAAAAACCCAGAATCTGGATTCAACGGCTATTTCTCAGCATGCCCAGACTGGCTTAAGTCATGAGCTGGATTTTTATGAAGCTTATGGTGAGCAAGAAGGGCGGACTTTCTTGCTTCCGCATCAAATTATTCGAAAGCCTTTTCAGATTGGAAATGAATCTTTTAATCAGGCTTTGATTTTGACTGATGCGCCAGCACATTTTGATGTATGTCCCAAGTTATTATTCCCAATTCAAGAAATTCGACAGCATATGCTACGAGCATTAGAACCGTTGATAAGTTTACAAGAACTCGGGTATCTGCATGCTGATCTCAAACGAGAGCATTTTGTCCTTTATCAGAATCGGGTTTGTTTGATTGATTTTGAGCAGGTGCAGCCCCTCAACACTACCAGCCAAGCAATGAACGCAACGCCTCGTTATATGGCGCCCGAATTGTTCCAAGGGCAAGCCAAGTCGCTACAGAGCGAAGTTTATGCGCTGGGTATCATTTTTTATGAGTGGCTTACAGGGCAACGTTTAGAAGCGACAGATTATCAAGATTGGGCATTATTGCATTGTCAGCATTTTAAACCTGAGCTTCCTGCACAATATCAAGCTTTGCAAAGCCTGTTACAAAATATGCTTCGAAAGCACTCACAGGATAGATTGTCTGATTTCAAAGCCGTAAAACAGGCCTTACTTACTGAAATTGCATGAGAAAAATACAATAAATTGTATATTGTTTTTTATTTAATCAAACGAGTGGTTTTTTCTTAAAAAGAGCTTGTCAGGTGAAATTGATCCCTATAGTATACACAGCCATCGGGGACGTGGCGAAATTGGTAGACGCACTGGATTTAGGTTCCAGCGCCGCGAGGTGTGAGAGTTCGAGTCTCTCCGTCCCCACCAATTTACTTAAGAGATTGAGTAAAATGGCTAATAGAGGATTGGTGTAATGGTAGCATGACGGTCTCCAAAACCGTTCGTCAAGGTTCGAATCCTTGATCCTCTGCCAAAGTTTGAAAAAGTCCAACACTAAGTTGGTACCCTGATGGGGACGTGGCGAAATTGGTAGACGCACTGGATTTAGGTTCCAGCGCCGCGAGGTGTGAGAGTTCGAGTCTCTCCGTCCCCACCATCAAAAGAGACAAGGTTGATGCCTTGTTTTTTTTTGCCTGAAATTTAAGGTTAAGCCATCTTTTAATTCCATCCTTATTATTCGCTTACTTTCGATGGGTAGATTTTAAATACTCCAACTAAGTATCAGTGAAGGGGGAAGAGAGAAGTCTTTTAAAATGCCCAATCAATTGGCTAATCCAAACATCATTAAAATTAATATTCAGCACTCTTTCAAATAACTTGATTTTTTAAATTGGAGAAATGAAATTAAGCAGTTTCATTAGAAATAAGCCAGTATTTAATCATCAAAGAATTAACTGATTAATTTTTGATATAAAAATGCCGAGTTGATCATAGAATCGCTTGTCAAGCAGATGCGATCGCTATAATATACACAGCCACGGGGATATGGCGGAATTGGTAGACGCACTGTGTTCAGGTCGCAGCGCCTTCTGGGCGTGAGAGTTCGAGTCTCTCTATCCCCACCATATATGAAGAAACAAGGTTAATGCCTTGTTTTTTTTTGCCTGAAATTTAGTGCGACATTTTTATTGGCTCGGCTTTTTATTCTTTGTATTGGATTCATTTATTGTTTAAACAACATGCTCGATCAAGATAAGTGAGGTTCTAGAGGTCTGATCTGCTGAGACTGAGCTAGACAAGCTTAGAGATTAAGTTCAAAGCAGTAGCAAAGAAACCTCATAAGGCCGAGTTTTCTTGTTAAATCTTATAAAAAATAAAAAAATTGCATTAACTGTTTAATTTATAGCGGAATAGGCAGTGATTGCTTGTAAAATCACTTGTCAATGACCTGCTATCTCTATAATATACACAGCCATCGGGGACGTGGCGAAATTGGTAGACGCACTGGATTTAGGTTCCAGCGCCGCGAGGTGTGAGAGTTCGAGTCTCTCCGTCCCCACCAATTTACTTAAGAGATTGAGTAAAATGGCTAATAGAGGATTGGTGTAATGGTAGCATGACGGTCTCCAAAACCGTTCGTCAAGGTTCGAATCCTTGATCCTCTGCCAAAGTTTGAAAAAGTCCAACACTAAGTTGGTACCCTGATGGGGACGTGGCGAAATTGGTAGACGCACTGGATTTAGGTTCCAGCGCCGCGAGGTGTGAGAGTTCGAGTCTCTCCGTCCCCACCATCAAAAGAGACAAGGTTGATGCCTTGTTTTTTTTTGCCTGAAATTTTATAAACGAAAAAAAGCCCATCGAAATGGGCTGATTATAGGAATAAGAGAATTTTACTCAAATAAAAGGGTAAATCATGAATGCATTGATTAATTAAATTTAAGCTTTCAGATGATCTTCAAACTCCTCACCCAGCTGCATGGCCAATGCATTACCTGAAAGATCGCAGGTCACCAGACCATATTCTTTTTTAAAACTGAAACTAAAACCACGATTGTCTGCCAGGGTGCGAACCGAATACCCCAATTTTTCTAACCAAAGTCTAAATGCGAGAACGTTTTTTGCTTTAACCACTTTTTTCACGAGATAACTCCTTCATCAGTTAAATCATAGATAAGGGTGAGAATTTTCGTTTTAAAGGGCAAATACCCTTATTTAAATTAATTTAATTGAATTTGCGGATTTAATGAACAAGATAATATAGACGAAATATAGGGTTTTTAATCTAAGTCTATGTTTTTTATTATTTTCAAGATGTTGTAACTAAATATTTTAATTTTAAGCCTAAATAATTTTTTGAATAGTTATTAATATTCAAATATTTAAATCAATAATTGTTTATTTGTTATTCATTTTAAATTAGGAATTAGCGTGGTTTAAAGTTTTAGAGTTTGAGTAAGGCTTAAAAATATACAATCCAGTAAAGTCTCAGAGTATTCAGGTCATGGTGTTAGGCTCAATCCTTTATACTGAAATTGATGTAATTTAAATAAGATTAATGATGACTGAATTAAATATTGAACAGTACGTCAAACAGCAAATTGAACTTATGCAGCAGCAAGGGCAGGAGCCTGTTGCTGTGATGCTGGGTCATGAAGACTGGCTGGATTTTTCGGTACAGTCCAAGGTGGCTTATACGCCATTTGGCAGTGCGCGCCGTTATCAACCTGCTTTGGGTGGATTATTGCTGGTCAGGATTGATGAAATGAATGCGGTACGAGTGGTCACCCAGCAAGAACTGGATGACTATGCTCAGAAGCATCAGCTGCTCTAAGCAGCTATAGTTTAAAACGAGTCTTTCATCACGCGTAAATGTTGAAACTCTTCGACACTGTCTGCGCGTAAAAAAGGATTGGTTTCCAGTTCTGCTGCAATAGTACTGGGTAAGGTGCATTGTCCAAGCATGCGCATACGCTCAACCTGTTCGAAACGCTCCAGAATTGCTGGATTATCCGGTTCTACATGTTTGGCAAACTGTGCATTCGACAGCGTATATTCATGCGTGCAATAAACCTGGGTACGTGGCGGTAAGGCAGCCAGACGAGTCAGAGAGTGGTACATCTGCTGATAAGTGCCTTCAAATACCCGCCCACAGCCCATGGCAAACAGGGTATCGCCACAGAACAGTACATCAATGGCATCCAGGAAATACACGATATGGCCTAGGGTATGTCCCGGTACGGCAATAATCTGTACCTCAACACCATGAAAACTGAACTGGTCGTCATGTTCAAGTGGATGGTTAATAAACGGAACTTTTTCCAGCTCAGCTTTTGGGCCATATACCGGTAATGATTGCTTTTGAATTAAATCCGGAACGCCCCCGATATGGTCTTTATGCCAGTGGGTGAGCCAGATCTGACTCAGCTCAAGCCCATGTTCGGTACAATAATCTTGAACTAGCACAGCTTCAGTGGGATCAATGACCGCGACCTGATGCGTCGGTGTATGTTCAAGTAACCAGATATAATTTTGTAATGAGTTTTTGACATCAATACAGTGGATTTTAAACGGCATCATAAGACATCAGACCAAACAGATATTATGGATAAAGTAGCATAAATTCAGGCAGTCTGACTGTGGTCAAAGCTGCCTGTTTGCAAGAATTTTTTATATGATTTGTTTAAAAAGATCAGTTATTTATTCTGCATCTTTGACTGCGACAGCTTCGCCAATGGTATAGAAGTGGCCGCCGGCGACATGATGAATACTTTTCCATTCATCGCTGACTTCATGATAGTACCAGTGTCCATCACGGAACACCCGGTCATCAGCATAAGCGGCAATGACCTTACCAATAAACAGATCATGGGTCTGCTGGTTATGTGGCTCGGAAATCAGCTCACATAAAATCCATGCGGCACAACCCTCTACAACCCGAATCTCTTGATCTGCGAATTTGAATAACTGCACACCAGACTGCTCCAGTTTGTTTGGGGCATTGTACAGACTCAATGTTCCCAGGCTATAGACCATTTCCAGCTGTTTGAGGGTTGGAATCTGCAGGGCAAAGTAGCCAGAATTTTCAATTATTTTTCGGGTCTTGGTGCTTTTATCCAGCACTACGGTGACTTTTGCTGGACTGAATTCGAGTGCACATGCCCAGGCAGCGGCCATGACATCAGTGTCTTGTCCATCATTGGCAGACACCAGTACTGTTGGACCGTGTGTAATCAGGCGATAGGCTTTTTCTAAAGGTACAGTTTGAATATGTGAATTGTTCATAAAGAACCTTAATGAGTGAAAAGGGAGAAAAATAAATCATTTGATTTACAGCATATAAAATTCCCCTTCTGGAAAAAAGCTTTTAAACTAAACACCTACATACAGGAGTAAAGAAAATGAAAATGTACCAGGTGGATGCTTTTACGACGGCTCTATTTAAGGGAAATCCTGCTGCAGTCATCGTGCAGGATGCTTGGCTGGATGATCACCTGATGCAGAATATTGCCTTGGAAAATAATCTGTCTGAGACTGCTTTTGTCAAAGTGCTGGATGCAGAAAATTATGAAATTCGCTGGTTTACACCGACCAAGGAAGTGGATTTTTGTGGACATGCCACATTGGCCAGCAGCTTTGTATTATTCAAGGACTTTAGCTCTGCAAAAACCATTTATTTTCATGTCAAAGATCTGGGTATTTTTACAGTACGCCAGGATGAGGATGGCAAAATCCGGATGAATTTCCCGATCCGTCAGCCTGAACTTATCAGAGATTATCCGGAAGCTTTAAGACAGGCCCTGACGAAACCTTTTAAAAACGTTTATCTGAATACGCAAGGTTATATTATTGAATATGAATCAGTGCAAGATGTATTAGAAGAGCAACCCAATATTGAATTGCTGAAGCAGCTGAATGGAAAAAGAACCGCGATTACAGCGGCGGGTCCATTACTGGATGTCGCGATTACCGCTGGCGATACCCAATATGATTGTATATCACGTTATTTTGCACCGAGTAACGGGATTAATGAGGATCCGGTAACGGGTTCAATTCATACCGGGATTGCACCGATCTGGGCGGAGAAATTAAATAAAACTGAACTGGTGGCTTATCAGGCCTCTCAGCGTGGCGGTGTATTGTATTGCGCATTAAAAGAACAAGGCCGCATTGAGATTTCAGGTTATGCCAAACTGTTTATGCTGGCCGAACTTTATATTTAATTAATATGCTCAATAAAATACCGTGAAATTGCGCGGTATTTTATTTGGCTTCTCATAATAAAGACTTTTCTCTAAGATCAGAGTGACTGTAAATAAAAATTCACACTTAAAAATTTGGATGAACAATGCAAATACGCTTTAAACGTTTAAGCTTGGCGATTTTATTATCTGGCTGGACAGCGGCCAGTTTTGCACAGCCGGTATTGGTGAAAACAGAACAGAATATCGAAGAATATCGACTGGAAAATGGCTTAAGAATTATTCTTGCGCCCAACGTGAAAGAAAATAAAGTGTTTATGAATACGGTTTATCTGACCGGTTCACTGAATGATCCGCAAGGCAAAGGGGGCCTGGCGCATCTGCTTGAACATCTGGCGTTTAAAGGCACGGAAAATGTGAAGGGAGATGAGTTTCAGCGCCGTCTGGATCAATATACCTTAATGACCAATGCTAGTACTGACTATTACTCAACCAAATATACCAATGTGATTCGTCCTGAGCAGACTGCGGTCAATGAAGTGATTTTCCTTGAAGCAGAACGCATGGACAAGCTGGTCCTGCAAGAAAAGTATGTACCGACTGAAATTGATATCGTGAAGCGTGAGCGTGAAATCCGTCTGGATCAGCCATTTTCCGTACTGATGGATCAGGTGTTTAAATCAGCTTATGGCAATCAGTATCTGGGACGCTTACCGATTGGCGATTTGAACGAACTGCAATCGATCAAGATGCAGGAGCTGAACCAGTTTTATCGTCACTGGTATGCACCGAATAATGCCCTCATGATTATTTCAGGCAAATTTAATAAGGCAGAAGTGCTGAAGCAGATTGATACCCATTTCAGTCCGATCCAGTCCCGCAAAGTGCCTGAAGCGGTTAAAGTGCCTGCGCTAAAACCTGAACAGATCAAACAGCGTGAATTTACCGTGCAAAAGGGTAGTGATCTGGCCAAATTTAATATTTATCTGAACCAGTCAGAAGAAAGTATTAAAACCACATTGGCCATGTCTCCAATTTTATATACCTTGCAACCTAGCGGACACCTGTATCAGAGTCTGGTCGAGACGGGTAAGACCACTACAGTGCAGTCTATGACCTGGCTGGATAAAGATTTTAATCTGGTGTTTATGGGTGCTATCTATGCACCAAACCATCAAGTCAAGCAGGTTGAGCAGGGTTTGATTCAGGGTGTAGAGCAGAGCCAGCCATTTAACGAAACCGAATTAAACCGGGCTAAAAGTCTGACCCGAAACCAGGCGGACAATGTTAAAAACAGCGCAACCGCTTTAGGTTCGCGTTTGAGTGAATATGTAGTGGCTTATTCAGGTGACTGGAGCCAGTATTTTAAAGATCTGCAAGCCATAGAAAAGCTGGATGTCAATCAGGTCAATCAGGTGTATAAGGCATTCTTTAAGCCGGAATATCGTATTTCTGGCAATATCTTGCCAACACCAGAAGATCAGAAAAAAGCACAGGAGTTGACCCAGACTGAAGTGTCGGCTCAAACTCTGGATCAGCAGGCTGAAGCAGCAGAACCGCTGAAAAATGTCAGTGTCTATCAGGCAGAAGTAAAGCAGTATGTGGCGCAGTCCAAGCAATATTTACAGGCCAAGGACAAACAGATTCAACGTGGCAAACTGAAGAATGGCATTAAATACGCTTTATTCCCGACCCAGACTCAGGATGACAAAGTTTATGCCACTATTGCGCTTAATTTTGGTACGGCACAAAGTTTGTTCAATAAAGGTGAGATTCTGGATCTGACAGCTTACTTATTGCTACGTTCTTCTGAAACTCAGAGCTTGCAACAGATTGCCGATAAAATTATTGAGTCTGGTGGTTCAGCAACGGCCAGTTCCTCTGAAAATGGCATGAGCATTCAGATCAGTGCCAAAAAAGAGAAGTTTGAAGAATTTTTCCAGTATGTGCTGGATGTGCTCAATAAACCGGCCTTTGAGCAGAGTCAGTTTGACCTGATTAAAGGCCAAAGCCTGTCTGCGTTAGACCGTCCTTATACTGAGCCCAATATGGTAGCAGGCCTGACCATGTCTCGCGCGACTGAGATTTATCAGCCGGGTGATCTTCGCTATCATTTTGAACCTGAACTGGCGAAAAAACAAATTCAAGCTGCTACTCGTGAACAGGTCGTAGCGTTATATCAGCAGTTCTTTAATACGCATCATGCCCAGATCGCAGTGACCGGGGAATTTAATCCGAAGTCCGTGAGCAAAGTACTTAAAAATAACTTTGCGAGCTGGAAAGCAAAGCAGCCTTATGAGCGCTTAAGTGGTCAATATACAGTTTATCCGGCACAGAAAATCCATGCGTTATCTGAACAGCGTGAGTTCGGTCATTATCAGGCTGTCATGACATTCCCTGTCGGTGCAGAACATGTAGATTTGCCAGCCATGCTGGTCTTCCGGCATATTCTGGGTGATTCTCAGTTGTCTTCACGTTTAGCACAGGAGCTGCGTGAGAAAAATGCGCTGGTTTATGGCTTCAGTGCCAATGCTCAGTATGATGAATGGATTGACTCAGGCGCATTAGGCATTCAGGCAAATTATACGCCTGGCCGATCAGCACAAGTGTCTCAAGCTGTGCATAAGGTATTGAATGAGCTTCTGGCCAAAGGGGTAACCGAGCAGGAAGTTGAAGCAGCGAAAGCCACGATTTTGAAACAGCGCGTCACTGCACTGGAAGATGATCGCCGTATTCATAGCATGCTGATTCCACAACTGGAAAAGGATCGCAATCTGATTTATCGGGAAAAACGTGATCAGGCGATTGCCAAGCTGACCAAGGCAGATGTCGATGCCGTTATCAAAAAATATGTTAAACCGGATCAATTGGTCGAAGTCATGGCGGATCAGTATGGGAAAGAAGTGAAATAAATTCCGTAATTTTTTATAAGTCTATGACGGTATCTTTTCATTTTGAATAAGTGTTTAGATATCTATATGGCTACTTTTGTTTCAGCAAAAGTAGTCAAAAACATTTGTCATCCGCAAAACTCGTCCACCACCTTCACGAAATAAATTATTGTAGAAACAATCCTCTTATGATGTGATCCTGCCTCAACTAGTTACGGATGACGTTTCCGCGTATCTATGAGCATGAAAAATTTTAATCGATTTGTTGACTCAGTTTTACTTAATTAGAGTTTTATAAACGATAAAAGCGTTTCGCATTTTCATAAAAAACCGGCTTTACAGCATGTTCGTCATAGCTCTGCACAATATCGCTAAAGGTATCAATGATGGTGACCAGATCTGTGCTGACACGATCCATCGGGAAATTAGAAGCAAACATGATGCGATCTTTACCGAAGCATTGTAGGGCATGCTGGATTAGCGAAGTCGCGAGTTGAATTAGTTCATCTTTTTTAGCCAGTTTTCGCTCTAAATGAAAACGATGACCGAGTACAGGCATAAACAGGCCGGAGATTTTGCTATACACATTCGGGCATTTTGCCAGTTCAGCTAGGTCTTCTTTCCAGGTCTGAAAAATATAGTCTCGCTGCTGTGCTGTTTGTCCTGTCGCTTTACCGGCTTTACCAAAGATGCCGGCAGGTGTGCCCAAGTGATCCAGCACAATCGGCGTTTCAGGAAATGTTTTGGCCAGATGGGCCACATCAGAAATTTGGGTAGAATAAACCCAGGCATCAAAACTTAAATTGGCTTTGGCTAATTCTTCAAATCCTTTCAGAAATTTCTTGTTGCAGTATAAATGCGGTTCATCGGTCCAGGCATGAATGCCTTTATCGGCATGGAACGATGCCATTTTACGAATACCGCGTAGTTTCGGCGAAACTTCCTGATGTAATTGCAGTAGCTGTTTAAAGTTTTTTTGACGAGGGTCAGCTGTAGCCACAATGCCGCCTAGCTGAATATTCTGTTCAGCAAAAGGCAGCCCGGCAATAAACCTGGTTTCATTAACCACGCCCGTGCCTTTATGTTCATGCCAGCTTGCTTCTATATGAACAATCTGCTCCACCTGATAATGACCGATGTCACGTTTATAGTTTTCCGGTAGATAAGGCGCGGTCAGATGTTCGGTAAGGCCAATGGTATCAATCACTGCTTTGGGCTTGATCAGCCGTACCATCTTGTCCAGCAGTTTGGGATGTTTGCCAAATAATTTTACGGCTGAGGCTGCGGCATGCGGTGTGGTATAAGGATCCCACTGATGAATATGCGGATCTATAATCGGAAAGGGCAGTTGCTGCATGATATTTTTGATCGTCGTTTAATTTTTATTCATTTTTTATAGGATAAATGCAGCATTAAAGTCAAATTAAAAATCAAAGATTTAAAAAAAGCCCCGTAGGGCTTTTATTAATGATCGTGGTCGTGTTGATGCTTGTTGGCATGAAACTCTTCATTACGACGGAAACGTAAATAGTTTTCAAACTGCTCACAGTATTCATCATAGTTATCTTCCAGCATCATCTGAAATTGCTGCAAGATATAAGACATGACCTGATCTTTAGCGTCGCGCATCTCGTTACCATCTTTGAAATTGTTGGCAGCGACCCAAGTATTAAAGCGGGCAGTACCAAACAGCATTGCGGCGCTGACTTGACCACGTTTTTCTGCCGGGTTTTCCTGAGAGCCTTTTTCTACACGGCTAAATTCGTTGGCCTGTTTAATAAATTCATCAGCACGTTCAAAGAATGCAGCATTTAACGCTTCTTCTTCGGTTACATCGGTTGCTTCAATCTTTTGAACCATGAATTTTTCCTGATAATAAAATCTTAATCACTAATTATAGGCAAAGCCTTGCAGAAACTAAACCTTTGCCTTAATCTAAAAATAGCCTAAGCAATATAAATGTGAATCTCATGCAAGATGCAATTGCTGTACAGAGTCTGAAAAGTGATATTGCCTTATTGCGCCAGAATATCTGGCCACCGGCAAATCTGGCTAATGTTGAAGGATTGCCAATTTATTATGGCACCAAGTCGCAGGTCGAAGAATATTACAAGCAATGGCTGGGTCTGATTGAAAGGGCACAGGATCTGTTTCAGCCTTTTATGGAAGATGAAGTCCTAGATGCGATTCATTTGCCAAGTCATTTGAATTTGCCTTTATTCTATTTTCATGTAGACCGCATCCGGATTAATAAAACCCGCGCCAAAGAATCCAAAACTTTTCGAGGCATTGCCAGCCTGATTGAAAAATGTGGGCAATTTGAACCGGAACAGATTCAGGCCATGCAACGCTGGCTAGACAGTGATGAGACGGCGGCCTTGGTGGCACATCGTGAATTTGTAGATTTGCGTACTTATGTGTTCCAGCATGGTCAAAGTGAATACACCCGGACTCGATTCTATGTGAATGGCATCGTCCTCAGTATCGAACCACATTTTGAACTGGTCGATGCCCGTGACAAGCCGCGTAAGCAGCGCAGCGATAGCTATAGTGATCCATTAGCCGATAACAATACCTGGAAAGTGTACGGCAAATATCGCTAGAGCAATTTTGCCTATTTATCTCTTACCAGAATGGTTTAGTGTGAGAAAATTTCTGTAATTGCTTAGCGGCCTGTCCTGACAGGTGCTGCTGTTCTGCAGTAAGCCATCCGATGACAAACCATGCCTTGGAGTGTTTTTTGGCATAAGGTCTATACAGGCTTTCTGCGACAAACAGGTCATTATAGTGACCCAAAGTTTCCTGTAAGGGTTTTAGCGCTTTCAGATATCTTTTGACTTCCTTTTCAGGAAACAGGCTTTGCAGAAATTCTACATTATAACGCAAGCGCTTAACCCGCTTGCGGGTTCGGTGGCGCGATTCAATATCCAGTTCCTGATAGTTTTCTGCATCTGCACAGACTTTCTGATGCAGTTTGCTGAGTCCTTTACACAGGATTTTATGTGAGGACTTTTGCTGGTTTTTACTCTGATCCTGACTAAAACGTAGCAGCTCCAGTATTAGCTCCATCGTGGCGGGCTCTCTGAATAATTGGCTAATATCTGCCTGATCCTGTTGGGCAGGAGGTAACTGCAATACTGGTGAACCCGCAGCTTCTAGCTGAAGAAGCAGACTTTCAGCCAAAGCATCGCGATCCCGGGTAGAACCCAATTGCTGGAAAATATTTCGTAACTGATCCTGCCATTCCTCTGGCAAATCCTGATGATAGGGCTGGAAAATTTTTAAGGCACTGCGTAAACGCCGGATAGCGACGCGGGCCTGATGCACATGGTCACTGTTGTAATTCTCTAGCGCAATCGCTGTCGCATTAGGAAACAGATGAGTCAGACAGTTGGTGATAATTTTTTGCAAGATATGATGAATATCGTCTTTAGCTGCGAGCTCTAAGGTTGTCTGATGCTGGACCGGAAGATCAGTTTTATTATTCAGCAGAGCATAACCACGTTCAGATTTGCTGCGTACATCCAACCATAACTGATAACGTTGAATCCAGGGTTTAACAAAATCAATTAAGTCATCAAGTTTGCCACTTTTGAGCTCAAATTCAACTTCATAAATATCCAAGGTTTGGCCCTTAGAACGAATCTCACCTCTATCCAGTGCAATTTCAATCTGACTTCCTCGGTAATCTTCAATCCAGAGATCTCGCTCTACATCAGTTTCAAATTGTAGAGTCAGAGGTGTACCTAGGGTGTGAAGGGCCTGTTTTAGAATCTTCCGAGCCTGTTTATGCTTGGCATAAGCTTTTAAATCACAGTTGTCTGGTGCGGTATCCAGTCTTTCTTCCAGCTCAAAGCGTTCAAACTGATGCTGGCTCGGTGCTTTTAAGGTCTGAAACCATTGCTGATCTTCCAGACGCTGCCGGAGTGCAATTTTGTGCTGCTGTAACTGCTGATCGGAAGTATCAAAGTATTTGGCACATAAATGATGTCGAGTCGGCCCGTACTGCTGAAAATCTTGTTCGAATTGGTGACGTATACTTTGCGGAATCTGGAATTTGAGTTCGATTTCTGCCATCGGGCCATTCCTTCTCGATAAAGCTCATAACAACCAATATAGACCAAACAACAAAAGTATTGTGATGTGCTTGTGCAACAAAAAAGCACGCCGTAGCGTGCTTTGAAAGTCAGTTAAATACTTATTTAAGGAATTTGCGGCTGACCAGAAACTGTTCTGTCGCTTCCAGTAATTTTTGTGCATAAACTTCCTGTTTTGCGGTCAACCAACCCAGCACAAACCAGTCGCTGGCTTCCAGTTCGGTCTGTTGAATATAAGCTGCAGAAGAGGCTAGTGTCTGATATTCATTTGCTGCCTGCTGTGCATCATTTAACGCCTTGCTGTATTTTTGCAGGTTTTTGACATCATAAATTGTGGTCAAAATCGGGAAGCTGAATTTTAATTCCTGAATGCGAATGGACAGCAGATCCAGACTCTCAAAATTGGTAATATCAGTCTGGTTCATCTGTTCCTGCAAAACTTTGTATTGTTGCTGCAGGGTAGTTTGCGCTGCAGATTTTAATTCCAGCGGCTTAGCTTCATCTGTACTTAAGCTGAAGATCAGCAATTCCAGATAGTGATGCACATTCTGGGTGGATTTCACCAGATTGCCCAGCTTCTCTTTGGCATAAAGGATATCTTTAGTCAGGTTCTCTGCGGTCGTAGGATTTTGCAGGAAGCCAGCCAGAGTGTTCTGCATATGCTGTAAATGTTGCAGATGTTCAAACTGCTGTTTAAAGGCAGGCAGCTGATGAGCCCATTTGTCTGAAACCTGGGTATGCCAATCTTTAAACAAAAGTAAGGTCAGATAGAGATGATCCAAGGCCTGTTGTGCCTGATCAATATGTTCCTGCTCTGCCAATTGCGCGGAGATTGCCGCAATATTGGGCAATAGATGCTGCATTTGCTGGGCCACCAGATGACACAGGTTTTTACCCGCACTATCTTTTTTACTGATCTGGAATTCTTTGGCAAAAGTAGCGGGACTCACGTTCTGATTAGTTGCTAACAGATTCCCTATTTCTGCTTTACTACGTACATCCAGCCACAGCTGATATTTTTTGACCCATTCAAAACTAAAGGCGAGTAAATCCTGAATTGAGCCATGCTTTAACTCGAATTCAACTTCATGCACTTCCTGTTCAGCATGAGGCGTGCGAATGCAGCCGATATCCAGGCTGACTTCGATTGATGTGTTTTCATATTCAATCACGCGCAAGGTACGGGCAATATCGGTTTCAAACTGCAATTGCAGCTGGTCAAACTGATCACCTAAAGCGCGATTAAGTAAGGCTTGCGCTTCAGTAGACGGGTTGTAAATACTCAGGTCCAGCTCAGGCGACTGTTCTAATTCACCCAGATCATGATTATGCTCGAAACGTTCAATGTGGCTTTTGCCTGCCGCTTTTAACGTCTGAACCCAACGACTGCCTTCTAATCGCTGACGTAGGGCAATTCCATGTTGGGCCAGTTGACGGTCTGCAGTATCATAGTATTTGGCTTGAAGCTGGATCTGTTGAGATTTCTTGGGATCAAGTGCCTTAAGCAGGGCAGTACGGCGTGCCGCGGGAATCTGGAACTTGAGTTCAACTTCAACCATGATAATCATCCTGTCTATTCAATTTATTGAAAAATATTAAAAAATAAATTGAATTTTTATTCGCTTGCATGAAATTCCGATATGAAACGGAAGAATTTTTTAGACTTTTGAGCGGCTGATTGTAACGAAAAACCAATCTGATGTAAGACTTGACCGATTGAAAAAAATGGAAATGGAAAAATTAAAATGTTGATTTCATTCGCCGGTTTCTACTGAAATCATGACAATTCAATATCTAAGCCAACTTCAGGAACAGAATTGCATGAAAATAAAGGTACTTTTAATTGCCTAAATTATGCGCTAAGGTGAAGAAAAAAGATCAGGATGATGATAATGAATGCACAGGTGCAGCCGAGCAATGAGATTGCAGAACTGACTTCTCCACAAATGCCGATTCGTGACTATCATGAATTTTACCGGTTTTATCTGACTGAGCATCGCCATATCATGAGCCGCCGTTTGCATGTCGCAGGCAGCAGTATCGGTTTATATTTTTTTAGCAAAGCCCTTCATCAGCGTAAAGCCAAATATCTAGCCTATGGACTACTCTCAGGTTATGCCTGTGCCTGGATTGGTCATTTCATTTTTGAAAAGAATAAACCGGCCAGCTTTAAACAGCCGCTATACAGTTTTATTTCAGACTGGCGTATGTTTGCCGATGTATTACGTGGTAACCTGAGTCTAGTTGATCGTAAGCACGACAAAATTCCAAGTTAGGGCTTATGACGTTTTATCGGATTTATGCTTAAGTATTGCAATAAAAACGATAAAAACACTTGCAAGTGTAGAGTTATTATTCTATTAATTGTTTTATTGCTTATTCAGTATTTTATCAAAGAGTATAATTCACTGAATAAATCAGTTTTCCAAGCCTGGAGCGACCTTCTCCGGGCTTTTTTTATATTTAAAAAAATAGAAAGATGTGCAGTGCATTATTTTTAATTTATCTGAATGATTTAGAAAATATTCACGAGATGAATGAAGCAAGTTTGAAAGATGAGATGGTCGGTTCTGCTTAGATGGGTCGATCCTTTCTAGCTTTGACACGTCTCCCCATAAACGGTTTACCCAAAGCTAGAAAGGATCTGGTAGATAAAACACAGCTTTTGCTTTTCTATTTATTTGTTGTGTTCGAACTTATTTAAATCCTTTAATGCATGTAGACCTATCCCTGAAATTGGGTATTTTGAAGTTTTCTTTAAGTTTTGTGATTAATGGTATTTCAGCAATTTTATAAACAGGAATCGTAACATCCGGACATAAAAAAATCGCTTTCAGAATTTTGCAACTTCTCCACTAAGTTATCTGCAAAATCCTAAAAGCGTTTGTCGGAGGGCGTAAGCATTAACACTTTATCATTATTGTTATAAAACCATTAAAACGTAAATTCTCGTAGCCGCCTATCACTGAAAATAGGGATATTGATCAATCACCTGTATAAAAAGTACAAATAATAATCTAATACCTGAATCGGGTATTATTCAGTGTTTAGGATGGGGAAACTCGCCCATTTATGCCTATAATAGCGTATGTATTTTGAATGGCGGCAGTCATGCGCGGTTTGTATTTAATTACCAATGATGATCCTATTGAACTTCTCCTAGCAAAACTTGAAGGTGCAATGGCGACTTATGAAGTTGCGGTACTTCAGTATCGTCGTAAAAAAGTAGCGAAAGAAGATCAGGCTTACGAAATCGAATATATGAAACAAATGTGCGAACAGTACAAAGTTCCATTTGTGATTAATGACGATTTGGGAACTGCAGTAAAATATGGTGTAGGCGTGCATTTGGGTCAGGATGATGGTTCAATCCAGGAAGCTGTTGAACGTTTGCCCAAAAATGTATTGATTGGCCGCAGTTGTAATAATTCACTTGAGCTTGCTGAACAAGCCATTGCTGATGGGGCTAATTATGTGGCCTTTGGCGCGATCTATGCGACTGATACCAAGCCAGAAGCAGGTAATATTGGTTTAGAAACATTGAAGCTGGCTAAAGAAAAATTGAATGTGCCAATCTGTGCCATTGGTGGTTTGACGGTTGAAAACGGTAGAGAAGTTATTGAAGCCGGTGCAGATCTTTGTGCAGTCATTAGTGATGTCTTAGGTCGCTCAATGTCGACTGTCGGTCAACGTGTATATGACTGGTCGGAACTATTTGCTGAACAAGCTTAATTTTTATTTCTTATTGTATTTTTGAGTTGAGTGATTCTCATGAGTTTATCTCCAAAGCAAGAACAACTATTTAAACAAGCCAATAAACATATTCCGGGTGGTGTTAACTCACCTGTACGTGCCTTCAATGGCGTGGGTGGTACGCCTATCTTTATCGAGAAAGCCCAAGGTGCTTATCTGTACGATGTCGATGGCAAGCGCTATGTGGACTATGTCGGTTCATGGGGGCCAATGATTCTGGGTCATGCGCATCCTGCGATCATTAAAGCGGTGCAAGATGCAGCAGTAGATGGTTTAAGCTTTGGTGCACCAACCGTGCATGAAACCACTTTGGCGGATATCATTTGCGACATCATGCCATCTATTGAATTGGTGCGTATGACCAATTCCGGTACTGAAGCAACGATGACTGCGATTCGCTTGGCGCGAGGTTATACTGGCCGTGATAAGATCGTAAAATTTGAAGGTTGTTATCATGGGCACTCTGACTCGCTGCTGGTAAAAGCAGGTTCTGGCCTGTTAACTAAAGGTGAAGGTGAAGCGACTTCTGCGGGTGTACCTGCTGATTTTGCCAAACATACATTAACTCTTCCTTATAACGACATTGCCACTTTAAAAGAATGCTTTGCCAAGTTTGGCTCTGAAATTGCGGGTGTGATTGTTGAGCCAGTAGCAGGGAATATGAATCTGGTGAAACCGATTGATGGTTTCCTGCAAGCGATACGTGATGTCTGTGATGAACATGGTTCAGTATTCATTATTGATGAAGTGATGACCGGTTTCCGTGTCGGTCTGGGTGGTGCTCAGGCACATTATGGCGTGACTCCTGATTTAACTACTTTAGGTAAAATCATTGGTGCAGGTCTGCCAGTTGGTGCTTTTGGTGGTAAACGAGAAGTAATGGAATGCATCGCGCCATTAGGTAACGTGTATCAGGCAGGTACTTTGTCTGGTAACCCACTGGCGATGCGTGCTGGTATCGAGATGTTTAAACATCTGCGTGAACCAGGTTTTTATGAAAAATTGACTGCACAACTTGAAAAACTTCTTGCAGGTTTACAGGCAGCTGCGGATGAAGCAGGTATTCCATTCAAGACCCAGCAAGTGGGCGGTATGTTTGGCCTGTACTTCACGGATCAGGAAGACATCACTAGCTTTGATTCAATGCTGAAGTGTGATGTTGAAGCCTTCAAAAAATTCTTTCATGGCATGTTAAGTCGTGGTGTGAACCTGGCTCCATCTGCATTTGAAGCAGGGTTTATTTCAGCTGCGCATAGTGATGAAGATATTGAATTCACGATCCAGGCGGCTAAAGAAACTTTTGCTGAAATGAAAGCTTAAGTTTTAAATCCTTCCTAACCCTCTCCTAAAAGGAGAGGGAACATAAGCCCGAATTCGTTCGGGCTTTTTTATACAGATTTTGAAAATGGAAAAGACGGATGCAAACTAAACATTATTTGACCTTAAGCGATGCTGAGTTTTTATTAAATCAGGCCTATGAATATGCGCTAGAAAATGGCTTTAATGTCAGTATTGCTGTCGTTGATGAAACTGGTAATTTGCTGGCAATGAAGCGTATGGATGGGGCTTCACCGATGACAGCAAACCTGTGTCTGGAAAAAGCACGTTGTTCTGCCATTAGTCACCGTCCATCCAAGCTGTTTGAAGATATTATCAAAGGTGGGCAAATGGGCTTTCTGACCATGGATACTTTCTCGGGTATGTTGGAAGGTGGTGAGCCGATTCTGTATCAAGGGCAGTTAGTTGGTGCGATGGGTGTTTCTGGCGTGAAGTCTTTCCAAGATGCTGCGATTGCTCAGCAGGCGATTGAGAAGTTTTTGGCACTACAAAATTAGGTGTTAGTAATTGGAAAAGGCTTTGTTGCACAAATATTTCATAACTATATGATTTTAAAAGTTTTGATTATTTTTTGATCCAAAATTAAATTTATTTAAATCAGATGCTTACATATTTATGCAACAAAGCCATTTGAAACTTATCATTCCTATTAATCTAAGCTAGCATAATGAACTTTTGCAATAAGCTAAATAGATAAAACTCCCATGCTCTATACAATGCCCAGAAAAATTCAAATTGCTCCATCTCAAGCCAAATGGCAGCTTGCTGCTACAGATTCAGTCTTGGTCTTGGTTGGGCTGCATAATTTAAGAATGCAGACCGGGATTCAAGAGACTGAGCTGATGAATAATCTGATTCAGATCAGCAATAAAGCTAAAGCACTTGATATTCCCATTGTCGACCTATATGGCGATGATTTAATGCAGGGTATGCAGCAACTTGGAGAATATGCTTCAACTCATCCACAACTGATTTTTGCCGGACAAATCACACCGATGCTGAAACAGATCTTGCCACATCTGCAAAGTGTGACAGAACAAATTTGCATAATTAATGATGCAATTTTGATGCCTAGTCAGGAACAGCATATCCAGTGGATTGAGAATATATCGGCACAAGCTTTGCATCATATGAACAGCTATAGTCTGACCCGATTATGGAACTTAAGTGCGCCGTCAGAATATGTATTGTCAACTAAAGGCATCATGTTGGCAGTAGCTGAACAGCTGAATATAGATGCGCTGGAAATTGATCCTTATGCTGATTTAAAGCAGTATGGACTGGACTCTGTAGCAGTAGTCAGTCTGGTTGGCACATGGCGTGCGCATGGTGCTGATCTGCGTTATGAAGATGTGCTGGAACACTTGTCATTACATGATCTAGCGAGCTTTGTAATGCAATCTGCACGTCAATAATCGGTAATTGAGTAATTTTCTTAAAATAATCGGAAATTTCATCGCCATTTACATAAATGCGCATTGTAATTATCACTCAAGCTTTCTATTATGGCCGCCTTGTTTTTCGCGATCAGCGTGGGATTGAACTTTGAGTAATTTTCTAACCGAACATCTGATACATCGTGATGAAGATTTTATGGTCATCCATAAGCCTGCAGGCTTACTCACAGTGCCCGGTAAAACAGAAGATTTACAAGATTGCCTAATCAATCGCCTCATCAAATTAGAACCTAAAACATTGCTGATCCACCGTCTGGATCGAGACACTTCCGGTATTTTAGTATTTGCCTTAAGCCGTGAAGGGCAAAAAAACATTTCTCGCCAGTTTCAGGAACGCCAAACCGATAAAACCTATCAAGCCATCGTGGCTGGAACATTAGAAGGCAAGGGTACAGTTGATGTGCCTGTCATTTATGATCCAAGCCGTCCACCACTGCATATTGCTGAACCGAATCATAATAAGCCGGCAATTACAGAATGGCAGGCCATCGAACATTTTGAAATTCAGGGGCAAGCTGTGACTCGGGTGAAACTGACTCCGATTACCGGTCGTTCACATCAGCTCCGTGTACATATGCAATATCTCGGGCATCCGATTATTGGCGATACCTTGTATGCAACGCCAGAGCAGCAACAGCTTAGTCAGCGTCTATGCTTACATGCCGAGCGTTTAAGTTTTTATCATCCTAAAACACAACAGTTAGTTGAATTTAATTGTCCGGCTGAATTCTAGGAAATACTTGTTTAATCGACGTGAATTATGCTCACTTTTTAGTGGGCTTTATGTCAAAATACATTGCTTGAAGGTGTGAAATTTTGCTCAAATGACGTTTCGTGATTGAGCCTGATATTCATAATCTTGTACTTAAGATAAAGGTGGAAAAATTGCAGCAATTTGCTATTGGTCAACGTTGGTTATCAGATACTGAAACAGAACTCGGTTTAGGGGTTCTCATTGATGTTGATGAGCGATCGGTCAGCATTTTATTCCCAAAAAGCGATGAAACTCGCGTCTATGCTCGCAGTAACGCACCCTTATCTCGTATCGTATTTAATGCAAATGACGAGCTGCAAGATCAGGAAGGTACGATCTGGACCGTTGAGTCAGTTGAAGACCGAAATGGCGTGGTGCGTTATCACGTGGTTCGTACTCTTGAAGATGGCACAGAAGAACGTAAAGCTTTAAATGAAACCCGTGTAGGCGCAACGATTCAGTTGTCTAAACCTTTAGACCGTTTACTGGCCAGCCAGATTGACTATAAAGAATGGTATGACCTGCGTATTGAAGCCTTGCTGATGCAAGCTAATATGCAAACCAGTCCATTGCGTGGCTTGGTCGGTTCGCGTGTAGGTCTGATTCCACACCAGTTGTATATCGCACATGAAGTCGGTCAGCGTTTTGCACCGCGTGTTTTACTGGCGGATGAAGTTGGCTTGGGTAAAACCATTGAAGCTGGTCTGATCATTCATCAGCAACTTAAAACTGGCCGTTCTGAACGTATCCTGATCTTGGTTCCGGATTCACTGCAATATCAGTGGATGATTGAGATGCGCCGTCGTTTCAATCTTGAATTCTCCCTATTTGATCTGGCGCGTACTGCATCGATTAAAGAGCATGATCCTGATCTAAATCCATTCCTGACTGAACAGCGTATTATCGCTTCTGTAGACTTGATGGTGGATCACGAAGATCTACGCGAACAGGCGATTGAGGCGGGCTTTGACCTGTTGGTGGTCGATGAAGCGCATCACCTGATGTGGTCTGAGGAAGAAGGCGGCAATGACCGTTATGATCTGGTTGAAGAACTGGCAGAGAAAACACCGGGCGTATTGTTATTGACTGCAACACCTGAACAGCTCGGTGTGGAATCTCACTTTGCGCGTTTGCGTCTGCTTGATCCACAACGTTTCAGTTCATTGGACCGTTTCCTGGATGAAGAAGAGCAGTATCAGCATACTGCTAAAATCGCTGAAGTACTGATGTCAGACCTTCCACTGGAAGCAGAGCATTTTACTGCGATTGAAAGCCTGCTTGGTCATGCGATTGAAGATACTCCGGAGCAACGTTTCCGTGCGATTCATGAATTGCTAGACCGTCATGGTACGGGTCGTATCCTGTTCCGTAATACACGTGAAGCAATTCAGGGCTTCCCTGGCCGTGACTGTCAGCCAGCGCCTTTGCCAGCACCAGAAAACTGGTCTAAAGATGGCAAACTACGTGAACAGATGTGGCCGGAAGAATCTCAACTTGATGGCTCGTGGATGGAAACCGATCCGCGTGTAATGTGGTTGATGGAAAAGCTACGTACTGATCTGAAGCATAAAAAAGTATTGCTGATTGCACGTAGTGGTCCAGTGGTTGAAGCACTGGAAAATGTATTACGTCTGCATGCAGGTATCCGTACTGCCATGTTCCATGAAGGTATGAGCCTGCTGGAACGTGACCAGGCAGCGGCTTATTTTGCTGAAGAATCTTATGGTGCACAGATTTTATTGTGCTCTGAAATCGGTTCAGAAGGCCGTAACTTCCAGTTTGCATCTGACTTGATTCTGTTTGACTTGCCAGCCAATCCGGATGTACTGGAACAGCGTATTGGTCGTCTGGATCGTATTGGTCAGGAAAACCGTATTCAGATTCATGTGCCTTATCTGGTGGGTACTGCGCAAGAACGTATGTTCCGCTGGTATAACGAAGCGTTGAATATTTTCAGCAACATTTCTCCAACGGCGCAAACGCTGCAAGAAAACTTTATTATTGCCCTGAAAGATTGCTTGCTGGCAGATAAAGGTCAGGAATTTGAAGATCTGCTGGAAGAAGTCAGTGTGCAACGTGAAGCGCTTGAAGCTGAATTGCAGGAAGGTCGTGACCGTCTGCTTGAGTACAATTCTTGCCGCCCCGTCGTGGCACAGGAAATTGTCAATGCACTTGAAGACTATGATGACAATACCACCTTGCCAATGTTCATGAAGCGTTTCATGGCATCGACCAATATCGATTTTGATGAACAAAGCAATGGTACCGTGATCATCAAGCCAACGGATCAGATGCAGGTACAAGGTTTAACCCTGGATGAAGAGGGTATGACAGCCACCTTCTATCGTGATCAGGCTCAGATCCGTGAAGATGCTCAATATCTAACTCTAGAACATCCACTCACTGAAAGTGTGATGGAAATGATCAATACTCAAGGCTTTGGTAGTACCAATGTTGCAGTCTTAAAATCTGCAGCATTACCACAAGGTTCTGTATTGATGGAAGTGTGGTTCAAGGTTGATGTGGTTGCACCAAAAGCACTGAACTTACCGTCAAGCTTGCCACAGCAACTGATCCGTGTATTACTCAGTGAAAAAGGTCAGGATCTGTCTCAGAAGATTGCGCCTGAAATCCTGAAACCTTATCTACATCATTTAGATGGCAATAGCTGCCGTCAGGTAGTGAAAGCACGGCGTGAAGTAATTGAAGCACGTTATCAACAAGCATTGGAACTGGCTCGTTCAGCATTGCCAAACTTCAAGCAGCAGGCTAAAGAAGTGTATGGAAATAAATGGCAGTATGAAATTGACCGTCTAACTTACCTGAAACAGTTCAACCCAAGTATCCGTGAAGATGAAATCGCACGTTTACAGAAATTGCAGAAAGAAGGTTTGAGTTTGTTAGAAGGTTTATCCGTAACACCTGAAGCGATTCAGGTAATGGTCGTGGTTAAACCATAAGTCTAATGAATTATAAAAGCAGCTTTCGGGCTGCTTTTATTATGGCTGAAATTTAAAGCTTCATGGAGTGCTTGGTCGGGCCGTGCTAGCTGATATTTTCTGTATTGTTTAGAATCAGCCCACCTAAGAATAAGAAATAAATACCATGTCCAAAGCATTGATCACTATTGGCGCGAAAACCAGCCATGGCGGTATGGTCTCTGAATGTGAGAACTCTTTTTTAATTAACGGAATGGCGGTGCATCTGAATGGCATGAAGCATTACTGTCCCAAGTGTCAAACTACCGTGACAGCCATTGCTAGTGATTTATCTACAATAATCAAAGGCAGGGCTGTAATCATTGCTGGAGATAAAGCCAGTTGTGGAGCCACTTTTTTACCAATGCAAAACCTGACTATTTCTAAAAAATAATGAACCATATGCCGATGTAGGCCAGGAGTGACTTAAAGGTCATAGATTGGTGAATTTGGTTCTGTAGAATTTTGCATTTCAATATTAAGCTTCTTTCAGGCTTTATAAAGAAATGATCAAAGAAAATAATGAAACAGGTTTTGCATTTTACTCATGCCAATGGCATTCCATCGGCAAGCTATCGCAAGTTTTTAAATTATTTTCAGGACGAATATCAGGTCAAGGCGATTCCGCTGATCGGGATGAATCCAGCCTATCCAATTACCAAAGACTGGCGTTATCTAGTAAATGAAGTGATACAGGATATCCAGCAGCAATCTCCGGATCAAAAGGTGATTGGGCTGGGACATTCATTTGGTGGTTTGGTAACTTTAATGGCAGCCTATCAACGTCCGGATTTATTTTCCAAACTGGTGATCATGGATCCACCTTTCGTAATTGGGAAAAATAGTGCATTGTTTGAAGTCGTGAAAAAGTTCAACTTAAAAAGTATTGACCGCTTCACTCCAGCAGGTATTACCCTAAAACGTAAGGATTACTGGCCATCTAAACAGGACGCCGTTGCAGCGCTGAGATCGAATCGTCTGTTTAAGCATTTTGATGAACAATGTTTTCAGGATTATATTGAAAGCGGGATTGTACCTGATCAAGAGCGTGAAGGAGTAACTCTAGCCATTCCTAAACAGATTGAGGCAGAAATTTTCCGGACTGTACCGGCCTGGTGGTGGCGTACACCAAGAAAACCACCCCAGGTTCCGATACATTTAATCACAGCAGAGCGCAGCCAGTTTTATCAGCAAGGTTTACCACAAGGCATGCATAAGGTTTACCAAATTCATTATTCGGTGGTGCAGGGCGGACATATGTTTCCACTAGAGCATCCGGAAATGACGGCAAACCATGTTAAAGCCAGATTGAATAAGCTTTAATCTTGGTAATAAAAAAGACTCACTAAGAGTCTTTTTTTAGCTGGTTTAACGGATCTGAGACTGATCCAGATGACGGGCACCTTCCAGAATCATGCGAATCATGATCATGGTTTGTTCCGCAATTTCCTTACGGTCTTCAGGTGCCATATCGATCACATTGGCACCCATATTAAATACCAGTTGGGTAATCGCTCTGGCCGCAATCTCAGGATGAAATAATTTTTTATTATTTAGTCGTTCCAGACGGATCAGGTCTTCCTGAAGCTCCTGCTGGAAATAATTCAGTTGGCGTTCGACTGCCTGTTTATAGGATTTTGAACCGGTATAACCTTCACGTAATAACAGACTTAAATTACCTTCATCAGCATCCAGCTGGGCAATAAAGACTTCGACAGAACTACGGATAATACTGTTCTGTTTCGATGCTTTTAGGCGGGATTCATTGAGAATCTGACGCAGCACAATCCCAGCACGATCAATCAGCTCAATCGCCAGTTCATCGATATCTTTAAAATGACGATAAAAACTGTTCGGAGCAATTCCAGCCTCACGAGCAACTTCACGCAAGCTTAAAGATGAAATACTTTTTTGTGGTCCGATCAGGTTTAAAGCAGCCTGGAACAGTTCTTCCTTGGTAATGGTCGCTTTACGGCCCACACTACGGACAATAATGGGCTCATCAATGCTTTTCGATGGTAAAGACGCGTCACTGCTTATTTTCATTGAAGGCTCATTCATGAGGTGATTAGTAAAAGGCATTAACACATTATAACGAAGGCAGTCCAGCTTGTGAAATGATTAGAAACAATACAAATGTATATACAAATATATATACAAGTGTATAATAATTAAAAATCCAAGGTGATGTCTAAAACGATGCCTGTACTCGAAAAGCTTAAAACGCCATTAAATACGCTGAAAGAGAGTGTGATTGATCCATATGCGATTAATTTCTGGATGCAGAAATTAAATCCTTTATGGTCAATGAATCAGCCCTTAGGCAAGATTGTGCGCAAAGAACATGCTGCGCAGGATATGCTGAGCCTGACGATTCGTGTCAATCATTTATTCCAGTTCGGTCAGGCGGGCCAGCATCATCCTGTATTTGTGGTGGTGAACGGCATTCGTTATGAACGTAGCTATAGTCTGACCCGTATTGATCAGCAGCATATTTTATTGACGGTTAAAAAAGTGAATGCGGGTAAAGTTACTACCTGGTTTGCTGAACAGGCTGAAGTCGGCGATATCATTGAATTCGGTCAGCCTTTCGGTGACATGACTTTGCCAGAACAGGACAGCCCATTGCTTTTGCTTGCTGCGGGTAGTGGTATCACCCCAATGCTGAGTATGCTGGAAGCTTTAAAAGATAAAGCTGAACTGGTTGCACCAGTAACTTTATGGTACTGGGTTAAGAAAAACCAGGATGCTGCTTTCATTGCGCGTTTTGAAGAGCTGGCACAAAAGTTTTCAAACTTTTCTTATCAGGTATTTGCAACTCAGGAACAACCGGCTGCGCCGCGTCTTGATGAATCTTATCTAGATCAATTGCAAGCATTGGAACACAGCACAGTCTATGCATGTGGACCATCAGGTTTTGTTGCGACTGCAGAACGGCTGTTTGCTTCAGCAAAACTGTTCAAAAGTGAAGCTTTCAGCATGAGTCTGAGTGATGAAGCTGATACCGGTTTTGTCAATGTAACCCTGACTCAATCGAAAAAAATCGTCACGATTCCAAAAGGCCAGTCAATTCTGGTAAGCCTGGAACAGCAGAATATCCGACCGACCCATGGCTGTCGTATGGGCATCTGTAATAAATGTGCCTGTAATAAAGCGGAAGGTTCAACCAAGAATCTGGTCAATGGCGCACAAAATACCGAGCCAGGTAATCTTTTAAAAATTTGTGTTAACTCAGCGCAGACTGACCTTGTCATCGACTTATAAGCGAGTTTTATCCTATGAATATGCCAGTAAAATTACAGTATTTTAAAAATCCTAAAAACCGTGAACTGACCCAGTCTGAGCTAGATGAACTTGCACGTGAGCTTGATGCCATCAAACAGGAAGTGCTGGATGATTTAGGTGAAAAAGATGCCAAATATATCCGTCGCGTATATTCGAGTATCCGTTATTCATCGATTGCAGGTCGTGCCTTATTATTCGCAGGCTGGTTCCCGCCAGCATGGTTGTTGGGTACAGGCTTATTAGGCTTTGCCAAAATCATGGAAAATATGGAATTGGGTCATAATGTCATGCACGGTCAATATGACTGGATGAATGATCCGAAGCTCAATGGCCAAACCTACGAGTGGGATATTGTCGGAACTTCAGACAACTGGCGTCAAACCCATAACTTCAAGCATCATACCTATACCAACATTAAAGGCATGGATGACGATATTGGTTATGGCTTGTTGCGTTTGTTCCCTGAGCAACGCTGGAAACCAGGCTATTTATTACAGCCAATTTACAGTATTCCATTTTGCTTGTTATTCCAGTGGGGCGTGGCCATTCAAAACCTTGAACTGGGTAAATACTTCAAAGGCCGTAAAACCAAAGAGCAAACCCTTGAAGAATGGAAGCCAATGCAGCGTAAAATTGGCAAGCAATTATTCAAAGATTATGTATTCTTTCCATTGATTGCAGGTCCTGCAGCATTACCGGTATTGACAGGTAACCTGGTGGCAAATGGCCTTCGTAATATCTGGACTTTTAGTATTATTTTCTGTGGTCACTTTACCAAAGATGTAGAAGTGTTTCCGAAAGCTGTGATGGAAAATGAAAGTCGTGGTCACTGGTATATGCGCCAGATTCGTGGTTCTTCAAACTTGACTGGTTCTGAAGCGTTTCATATTTTGACTGGACATTTAAGCCATCAGATTGAACATCACTTATATCCAGATGTGCCTGCACGCCGTTACCGTCAAATGGCGCCAAAAGTAGAAGCAGTATGTAAAAAATATGGTCTGAACTATAACAATGCCAGTTTGGTAAAACAGTATGGCAGCGTAATTAAACGTATTGTGAAATATGCATTTCCGTTTAAGAAGTAAGATAGATTTCAATAAAAAACCGCTGTTCATAGCGGTTTTTTATTATTCTCAGTTTAATTAATTATTTTAAGCTCAGACTCAGATAAATTCATTTCAAGTAGTGGAAGTACTTTATCTCGACCTTCCAGATAAGCATACTGTGCAAGGCTTAACATTGCCTCATCTTCTTCGCTATTTCCATAAGCATAAATTTCAGCATAATCTTCTAAATTATATTTTTCCAGGATTCTACTTTTCTTCTGATCCTTACTACAATCAGGTGTGTTGTATAAACCTGTCATTTTGCCTGTCAGAATTTCTACTTCACTACAAATCAGGTCAATGCCTAAATAAGTACAAACCGGTTTTAAATATAAATCCAGTGAAGCAGAAACGAGAACGACTTGATGCCCGAGTTGCTGATGTTGTCTAAGTTGCTTTAATAGCTTAGGATTTAATCTTAAAACAAGCTGCTGTGCATATTCTTCGGCAAGCTGCTGAATTTCATGCGCATGACTATTTTTGAACATGGTGTAATACAGCTTTGGGCGCATTGCATGAGCAGGATAGAGCTTAAGATAGTAAGCCTGAATCCAAGGCAGAATACGAATGCCACGTTTTAAAATCTGCCTTTTCTTTAAGGCATAGAAAATGAACCCTGTAAAACTGTCATAAGGATACAGGGTTCCATCAAAATCAAATAAGGCTAGAGTTTTATATTTTTGATGCGGCGCATGCATGTTTGATAACGACCATCGACACGGCTGGCAAACCAGTTAGTATTATACTCACGACTCAATTTTGGGCCTGAGATCACAACTTCTGGCATCATTGCATAAATTGGCTCTTTACCGGTGTTTTCTTGATAAAGTTTACTGATACCACGATAAGTCATGGTATCTTCAAAATCTTTAACTTTTTCTTTTTTTAGATCCGCCCGAATCTGACGTTCAGTAATAATAAAATTATTTTTTGCAAAAACGCTGATGAGCTCTCGTTCAGATTGACTCTTTTGTGAGCGAATCGCGCCATCTTTAGTATAAAGTAGTAAATCGCCATCTAGACTCAATTCGGCATCGGTTAAATTATTTAACATGCTCTGGAACGCTGCATTACGGCTGGAATACATCCCGGAGTTATAATCAGCAAAGCGATAAATTGGTTTTTCATAATCCGCAGGGTACATCATCAATCGATGAATCCCGTAATAGAGTCCGCCGTACTGGCTATACAGGTCACTACGCAAATCAGCAATACTGCCACCTTGACGTTTATATTCCTTGGCATAGCTGATATGTACCTGCATGGAACCCAAAGTTGTAATCGGATTCATTTTTTCGCCAATATTTTGTCCAAACAGTTTGGCAGCCCCTGTCAGTGCACTTACATGATAATGTTTGGCCATGTAATCAAAGATTTCACGATAAAGTTCATCTAATTGACGTTCGGTTTTGACCTGGCGCATCTGACTGAGATAATTGTCTTCTGGACTTGGATGGTTTTTCAGTACATCCTGGAAATATCCTGCAACTGTTGCACCGATACTTTCACCAAGTTTATCTTTGAATTTTTCTTCCAGACGTTCCTGAACTTCTTTAACTGCTTTTTCACCAAGACCAGGAACTACCGGGTCTGCATTAAAGTTAGATTCCTGATCGACAACTGCCACGATTGAACAGATATTCTCTTTGGTTTGTGGAATACCGAGCTGATCAGTGATGTCATAAATATCTTGTGCCCAGGATTCACGCTGGCTGACACGACTTGGAATGGCCTTGCGAATATGTTCAACTTCAAGAGTCGGTTCATCATTTGACCACCATGAACCATTGCCACACCCTACAAGGCTAATAGATAAAGCAAGTATGGATACGGACTTAAGAGAAAAAGCTTGAGCAAAATATTTGTTCATGGTGTCGTAAATAAATTGAAAAGATGAGTGAACAAGGCAGATGCAGTATACTATGCCCATCAGAAAAGTGATGAATTTATATGTATATTGGTCCCTATCAACTGTCAAATAATTTGATTGTCGCTCCCATGGCAGGTGTCACCGATCGTCCATTTAGAACCTTATGCAAGTACTTCGGTGCAGGTCATGCGGTCAGTGAAATGATGACTTCTGACAAGACCTTGCGCATGAGCAAAAAGAGCTTATATCGGGCAAATTTTGATGGTGAGCTGGCACCAATCTCAGCGCAGATTGCTGGTTCTGATCCACATGACTTAGCTGAGGCAGCACGCTATCAGGTTGCAAATGGGGCACAAATTGTTGATATCAATATGGGATGCCCAGCAAAGAAAGTCTGTAATAAGCTAGCCGGTTCTGCCTTGTTAAAGGATGAAGATCTGGTTGCACGTATTTTAGATGCAGTTGTTGCTGCAGTTGATGTTCCTGTTACTTTAAAAACCCGTTTGGGCTATCTCAACGGTCATGAAAATATTCTGCGAGTTGCAAAACGTGCTGAAGACGCGGGGATTGCAGCGCTGGCATTACATGGCCGTACTCGTGAAGACATGTACCTCAATACGGCACGTTACTCCTTAATCAAGGAAGTGAAAGGGATGTTGAATATTCCCGTGATTGCGAACGGAGATATTGATAGTCCTGAGAAAGCCAAATATGTACTGGACTATACAGGTGCAGATGCCATTATGATCGGCCGTGCAGCACAAGGCCGTCCCTGGATTTTTCGTGAAATTGCACATTATTTAAAAACCGGAGAGCATCTGGCTGCGCCAAGTATTGCTGAAGTGAAAGATGTGCTACTAGGGCATTTATCCGAACTTTATGAGTTTTATGGTGAATATTCAGGTTGCCGTATTTCGCGTAAGCATATTGCCTGGTATACCAAAGGACTACGTTCGAGTAATGAATTCCGTCAAAATATGTATCAGGTAGAAAACACCGCCGATCAATATAAAGTGGTGGAAAACTATTTTAATGGATTACTGGAACATGGCCATATCATGAGCGATGTACAAGTAGATCAGGTGAATCTGTTAGAAACCAAATAAAAGAGAGATTTCCTAGTTCTTCTAAAAGGTATTGTAGTAAATACAGTACCTTTTTTATCTTGTAGCTAAAATTTTATATGCTTCCGTTATATTAAAGCCTGTAGTGAACATAGCCGCATATTAAGTTCACTGAAACTGGACAGGATATGGACATTGGTTACGTGAAATTGCTCTAAGCTGAATTTCTAGCATGGCAAGATGTTTATTCAATCTTGTTCATTCTCATGATCAAGGGAGATCTATAATGACAAATACCAATCGTCCAGTTACAGACTTTGGCAATAAAACCTCGACTGAATTACCAGAGGAACGTAGTGACGCATTAAATCAAGAAGCAACAGATGCCAGTGCTCGACCAGATTTGAATTCACCTCAAAAAGATAATCCTCGTGTGCCAGATATGAATGAAGGCGAGGATAATGTACTTGCTACCAGTGCAGGTACTTTAGGCGGGGCAGCAGTTGGAGCAACTGCCGGTCTGGTAGGTGGCCCTCCAGGGGCAGTAGTAGGCGGTATTATTGGCGGTGTTGTAGGCGGTATTGCAGGGAATGATATTGCTTCACCTGATCATCCAAAACAGACGGATAACTACGAGCATCCAGAAAATCATCCAGAAGCAGATAATTATCAGCATCCGGACACGATTAAGCAGGAGGATGATTACTGGAGAACTGAGCATACCAACCGTCCGTATTATACCGAATCACGTACTACTTACAGCGATCTAGACTATGATCGTGACTATCGTGGTGCTTATCGAGTGGGTTATGAAAACCGTCCACTATATGACCGTCAGACTGACTTTGAACATGCCGAACCTGAACTACGAACTAAATGGGAACAGGTAAAAGGTGAATCCCGTTTGAATTGGGAAGAAGCAAAATTTGCGATCAAAGATGCTTGGCATCGTATGACGCGTTAAAGAATCGATATAAAAAACCTCTCTTTGGAGAGGTTTTTTATTTTAAAAATAAATTTTTTTTTATTTCTGTTTCATTTCCAGTACTAACTGGTTAATTAAATCAGAGGCTTCCATCTCACGAATTTGCGCCACATTTGAGCCTGCCCAAAATGCGCCATAACCCTGATCACCATGTTTGGACGCTGCTGCATGTAACTGCTTGGCCAGATCATAAGTATAGGGATAGGCAGGAACATCCAGACGATTAGGCGTGTCTATATCTATGTGCCAGTGATTAATGATGCCACGCGCTGGACGGCCGGAAATGCTGGCACTAACCTGAGTCAGCGGCTTGGACAGTAGCGCTTTACGATAGGCATCATTGGCATTGGAAGATTTGCATTGAACAAATGCTGTACCCAATTGTACTGCTTCAGCGCCAAAGTCCATCATCTGACGGGCTTGTTCACCATTCATGATTCCGCCTGCAGCAACCACCGGCAGTGAAAAATGCTGTTTCATCAACTTGACCAGATTAGAGGTTTTGACTGAGGCATCAAACTTGGTGCTAAAGATACCCCGGTGACCTCCAGCCTCAATGCCTTGAGCAATGATGATATCAATCCCTGTCTCTTGAATGGCTTTGGCCTCAGCAAAATTGGTGGCAGATACCATCGTCAGAATACCTGCATCTTTTAGAGCCTGAATCTGATGCGGAAGGGGAATGCCAAAATGAAAGCTGACCGCACATGGTCTGGTTTCCAGAACCAGATTCAGGAAGTCATCATTGTCTTTAAAACTTGGGTAAATACAGTTCAATTGAGTGGGTGGATTAATTCCGTATTCAGCAAATTTATCTTTAAACTGGTCAATCCAGGCTTGAGCTACGTTTTCATCAAGAGGCTGGCTGTCATGACAGAAAAAGTTAACCTGAAATGGGCAATCTGTAAGTTCCTGAGTTTTTAAAATCTGCTGGCGCGCAGATTCTACGCTGCTGGCTCCTAAGCCGAGCGAACCCAGACCACCTTGATTTGAAACTTCCGCTGCCAGTTCAGGTGTCGAAACGCCTGCCATAGGGGCCAAAAAAATAGGATGTTTTATTCCAAGTTTTTCTAATAAAGACATAGATTTGCTCCCTGTTACTCTATCTACTTTGCCTATAGCCGCAGAATTAAGCAAATCATATTGGTTATTTTATTTTGAAATAATGCTGTATGGATAACGGTTCAATTACATTTCTTACGACATGAAATGTCGCTACAAAGACAGGAAAGCTATAGTGCATCACGGGGAAAATTTATAATAGGTTTTTAGCCAACAACTTGCTGAAATCATGTCTGATCGTATCCGAGAAAAACTACAAATTTTAGCTGATGCCGCCAAATATGATGTGTCCTGTTCATCGAGTGGCAGTAACCGTAAAAATAAAGACAAAGGCTTGGGCAATACCGGAAATGGAATCTGTCATAGCTATACCGAAGATGGTCGCTGTGTCTCATTGCTGAAAATACTGTTTTCTAATGTCTGTATTTTTGACTGTGCCTATTGTATCTCTCGTCGTTCCAATGACGTAAAACGTGCTGCATTTACCGTACAGGAAGTGGTCGATCTGACCATGAATTTTTATCGCCGTAATTATATTGAAGGGCTGTTTTTAAGTTCGGGAATTTTTAAATCAGCAGATTACACCATGGAGCGGATGTTGCAGGTGGTGAAAAAGCTGCGTCTTGAAGAAAATTTTAATGGTTATATTCATCTCAAAACCATTCCAGGAGCATCGCAGGAGATCATTACTGAAGCAGGTTTATACGTTGACCGGATGAGTATCAATCTGGAAATGCCGACCGAAGCAGGCTTGCAAAAGTTTGCCCCAGAGAAAACCCATACTGAAGTGCAAAAAGATCTGGGAATTGTGCGGGATCGCCTAATCCAGTTGAAAGATGAACGTAAGATCATCAAATCCGTTCCCAAATTTGTTCCCGCAGGGCAGACCACGCAAATGGTGGTCGGTGCGCATAGTGAGACAGACAAAGATATTATTTTAATGGCTGATCGGCACTACAAGGAATTTAAGCTGAAACGCGTGTATTTTTCTGGCTATATTCCGATTAACCCCGAAGAAAAAGCCTTACCCGCAATCGGCTCAGCGCCACCCTTATTAAGAGAAAATCGTCTATATCAGTCTGACTGGCTGATGCGTTTTTATGGATTTTCAGCGGATGAAATTGTGGATGACCAGCATCCAAATCTGGACCTAGATATTGATCCAAAGCTGAGCTGGGCTTTACGTCATCCTGAGGCCTTCCCGGTTGATATTAACCGAGCCGACTACAAAATAATTTTACGCGTGCCGGGCATTGGAGTACGTTCTGCCAAAAAGATTGTACAGGCACGCCGTTTTGGTCAGATTCATATCGACCAACTGAAAAGGATGGGCGTGGCGTATAACCGAGCGCAGCATTTTATTCGCTGTGCAGATACACCAAAATTTAAAAAGGAGCAGCAATCCCAGCAGATTCGCCAGCAGATTTTACAAGCTGGTCAATCCAAATATCAGCAACAATTGTCACCTCAACTGGGATTCGGTTTCTGATGGCACACTACTGTTTTGATGGCACCATGACCGGTTTATTAAGCTGTGTATTTCGGGCTTTTGAATTTAAAGAGTTTGATGTCAAAGTGACTGCCAATCCGCAAGCACAAAATGGCTTATTCGATGATTTTATTCATGTGGCTTCGAATGAAAGTCATGGGCAGCGGGTCTGGCAAGGCCTAAAACAGAAAGTATCATCCAGCAGTTTAAAAGCCTTTTATTATGCTTTTCTTTCTGAAAAAGAACAGGCATTTCAGAACCTGTTTGATTTTGCAGTCTATATATTTCAAAACCAGCGGCCGGTTGATAAAGATTATGGCCATCATGCAGTCATCGGAATGTCACAATGGTGCAAACAGGTCGGGCGCGAAAAGCATCGTATGGAAGCTTTTGTCCGCTTCAAAAAAGCCAAAGATGGATTGTTTCTCAGTCTGGTCAAACCGGATTTTAATGTACTGCCGATTATTTCCCGGCATTTTAAGGAACGTTACCAAGATCAGCGTTGGCTAATTTATGATGAGCAGCGCCAGTACGGCATCTATTACGATTTAAATGATGTGCACCACATAGAGATGAATGCAGAAATGGTTGATCCACAAATCCGGATTGGACATAGTCAGTCTTTTAGTATTGAACTGGATGATGAAGAAGTACTTTATGATCAGCTTTGGAAAGATTATTTTAAAAGCGTGAATATTCAGGCACGACAAAATATGAAACTACATATCCAGTATGTACCTAAACGCTATTGGCGTTATATGAATGAGAAAGTACTTTAAATAAAATCTTCGCCCAAGTTTAAGGCATAATGAAAGCTAATATTTAGATCGAGTGTATAGATATGAAGGTATGGCTGGCATCATTAGCTATGGTAACTGGATTGGCCGCATGTTCAGCAGAGCAACAGAAAGTAGCAGTAGATCCAGGTAAATATCAGGTTAAAAGTGCACAGGAATTACAGCAACGTTTTGATGATCTAAACAGTAAGTTGGCACAAGACTTTCAGCAATTTAAAAAAGTAGAAAGTATTGCCTTTTCTCATCAGCTGCCTTTGGATGTGAATAACCTGCAAACCTTGAATCAGCATCCTGTTAGCCGGACTGCGCTAAAATCCAGTAAAGTAGCCTATTGTGACATGATGAATGGTTATTTTACCGAGATGTATCGCTTGGGACATTATAATCTGAATCTGGTCGACGAGATTCAATTACCTAAAGCCGAGAATGAAGACCTGAAATCCAATTTTGCATCTAGCGATCAGTTCTATACTTTTATTCTGGATCGTTATACCACTTATCGCCAAGTGCAACAGACCATGAATTATGGCTGTAACTTAAAAGCTGCATTGTAAGTATTAAGCTATAAAAAAAGCCCATCGCAAAGATGGGCTTTTTTATTTAGCAGCCAGTCAGTTTTTCTGGTTGAGGTTTCTCACCGGGGAAGAAAATTGGACGAAGTTTTACCCCAAGCCCATTTCCAAGGAATGCGAAGACCAGCCATAACCAGCCATGTACGCTGCCTGAAGCAATACCACTAAAATAGGCACCGATATTACAGCCATAAGCCAGACGAGCGCCGTAGCCAAGCATCAAACCGCCAATAACTGCAGCAACCAATGAACGTTTTGGAATATTGAAGTTCGGAGCAAATTTACCTGCCAGACTGGCGGCCAATAATGCACCAAGCATGATGCCAAAGTTCATCATAGACGTAATATCGAACCAGAGCGATTCAGATAAGGCTTTGGCATTTGCTGGTTGCTGCCAATACGCCCAAGAGGCTACATCAATTCCAACAAAACTTGCAGATTTCGCGGCCCAGACAGCAAGGGCAGAAGTAACCCCCCATGGACGACCAGCCAGCGCCAAAGTAGCAAAGTTAAGCAGGGTTAAAATGATTCCGCCCCAGATTAATGGCCATGGACCACGCAAAAAGCGTTTCCAGCCCTGATGCTGGCTTTGAGGTTCAACTTCTAAATTGCCATGACGTTTCTTTTCAAAAAAGATAGTTGCAGTAGCAATAACAGCAAAAACGACAAAGCTCAAAACAAGTGCAGGAATAACACCAAAACTTTCTACAATGGAGATGGGTGCGAAATGGGGTAGGTTAAACCACCAGTCAATATGCGAAGTCGCAATCAGTGAGCCAGCACAGAAGAAGAACAGGGTTACCAGCATACGGGCACTACCACCACCCACAGTATAAAGTGTGCCTGATGCACAACCGCCACCGAGTTGCATGCCAATCCCGAAAATAAATGCCCCGATCACCACAGACAGTGAAACCGGACTGACAAAGCCTTGAACTGGATTACCAAACAGTTCACCTGCGCCTAAAGCAGGGAAAAATAGCAATACAGCAAGACCCAGCATGATCATTTGGGCACGTAAGCCACGACCACGACGTTCTTTAATAAAGATGCGCCAGCTGGAGGTGAAACCAAACGAGGCATGATACAAGGTCATACCCAGTGCACCACCCACCAGAAATAATAGAGCCTGGTTCAGGCCTACGATGTGATAGGCACCGACAGTTCCTAATACAAGCAGAATAAAAGCCACCCAGACCGAGAGATTCGATCGCTGGGAAGACACAGCAATAACAGACATGGGAGATCAAGCTTTAAAAATAAAGTCGCGTATATTACGCAATTTCTCACTAAAATGGGTTGATCTAGAGCTTCTAAGAGTCAATTAAACATCCTGATAACTGATAATAATTATGACTTTAAATGATATAAGGTCATGATTATTTCAGAAGATATCAGCTTAAATAGAACAATCGCCCGTCTAATAGTGAAACGTATAAAAAGTTTAAAAGCCTGCAAAGCAGGCTTTTAAAGATTGAAAGCTTTAAAAATTAATTTTCAGCTTTCTCGCGTACTTTACCTGCACCTTCTTCAATAGCACCCGCAGTTGCAGCAGTCGCATTTTTAGCGGCTTCAGCAGTGGCATCGGCTGCTCGAGAAGTCGCAGCTGCAGCTTCATCAGCGGCACGGGAAGCATTTGCTGCCGCATTATCCATGGCTTGGTCAGTTTCTTGAGAAGCCTCATGAGTGGCATCTTCCATATCATGGCCGGCTTGAGTAGCAGCATTTTCTAAATGCTCACCTGTAGTCGCGCCAGTTTCAGGCTGTTTCTCTTTATTACAACCCACCAGTGTTACGGTAGCAACTAAACCCAAAGCAACAAGTAATTTATTCATCGTGTCATATCCTTTGTAGTTGTAAGGTCGAAAACAGTCTAGCGAGTATTTATTTGAATTTATGCTAATAATTAGATCAGAATTTGTTCACTAAATGTAATTTTTATAAAGGCTTATACAATTTTCGCCAAATATAAATCGTCTGATTATTTGAATGTATTTTCTTACAAACCTTATGTAGATTGCTTCTCACTGCTTATAAAGAGTGAGGTTATTCACTTTAAGATATAGTTTTAGATGTAACAAAACACAACTATTTCATCATCAATTTTTATCAGGCTAAAAGTAGAAGCCATAAAAAAAGCCCGCATAAAGCGAGCTTTTAAAACTTGAAAACTTATAGACCAGCAGATGCTTTAAGTGCTTCGACTTTGTCAGTTTTTTCCCAAGTAAATGCAGTATCTGAACCTTCACGACCAAAGTGACCATAAGCCGCAGTCTGTTTATACATTGGCTGGATCAGGTTTAACATACGGGTAATACCGTATGGACGCAGGTCAAAATGCTCACGAACCAATTGAACGATCAATTCATCAGACACTTTGCCTGTATTGAAAGTATTGATTGAAATTGAAGTTGGTTCAGCAACACCAATCGCATAAGACACCTGAATTTCACATTTGTCTGCAAGACCCGCAGCGACAATGTTTTTCGCAACATAACGGCCTGCATAAGCAGCAGAACGGTCAACTTTTGATGGATCTTTACCAGAGAATGCACCACCACCGTGACGTGCCATACCGCCGTAAGTATCTACAATGATTTTACGGCCAGTCAGACCACAGTCACCTACAGGGCCACCGATCACAAACATCCCGGTCGGGTTGATGTGGAATTTGGTATCTGCATGGAACATGTCGGCAGGAATGATTTTCTTCACAATTTCTTCAATCACAGCTTCTTTTAAATGAGCTTGTGAAATTTCAGGATCGTGTTGAGTCGAAAGCACAACAGCATCTAGGCGAACAGGCACGCCATTTTCATAAGCGAAAGTCACCTGGCTTTTTGCATCTGGACGTAACCAAGGCAATGTACCATTACGGCGTAATTCAGCCTGTTTTTCCATTAAGCGGTGCGCATAAGAAATTGGCGCAGGCATGAGTACATCAGTTTCACGGCTGGCATAACCAAACATCAAGCCCTGGTCGCCGGCACCTTGATCTTCAGGTTTCTGACGGTCTACACCCTGAGCAATTTCAGGAGACTGCTTACCGATCATGTTGATGATCGCACAAGTCGAACCATCAAAACCTAGGTCAGAATGATGATAACCAATACTGTTAACGGTATGGCGGACAACCGCTTCAAAATCGATGTTCGCAGTTGTTGTGATTTCACCGGCAAGTACAACCGCACCTGTTTTTACAAGCGTTTCACAAGCAACCCGTGCATATGGGTCTTCTTTTAAGATTGCATCCAAGATAGCATCACTGATTTGGTCAGCCATTTTATCTGGATGGCCTTCGCTTACAGATTCCGAAGTAAATACAGCGTACTCGCGCATAGTCCTATCACAGTTAAATTTAAAGACCCGATATGTTACATCGACTTGTGCTCTAGGACTAGCGCAACTCGACAAAATTGCACGAAATTGTTTCAAATTATTGTGCTTTTATTTGATTATTGGAATTAAAAAAACTGATATGCCTAATTAAACAGCAGGGCGGATTCATTTAATAAACTTAATAAATAGTCTGTGAATTGATAAAGGACGCTTATTAAGCAGTGATATTTCTAAACAAATTTGCATAACTAAATACTAAGAAAAATATAAAAATTAAAGTGCCTAAAATATCAAGGAAAGTGATCATTCTATTAATAAATTAAGAAGGGGGTATTGATCGTACGACAGACAGCCTTGCTGCAAATAGTCCGATTCTGCATAGTAGTTTCAAGTCTTCAGAAACCGCCTGTCAGGAAGTGGCGAAATCTTTTGGTATGGACTTGTTTAAAAGACTGTACGGAGATGGAAAAGCATGTATCAAAAGGCGTTTACCTTGATTGAAGTCATGATTGTACTCACAATTATTGCCATTCTGGCGACAGTAGCAGGCATGAGTTATCACAGTTATGTAGTGCGAAGCCAACTAGCGGAGGTTTTTGAGCAAGCGGGTAGCTATCGAACTCAATTTATTGCCTCTGATGGCCATTGTGATGCAGGCCGTCAAATTGGCAGCGGAACCCAATATATTGAAAAAGTCGTGATCAATGCCGCTTGTCGGATTGAATTTAAGCTACGGCAGGATGGGGTAGATACGGCTATTCGTGGGAAATCCATTGCTTTTGATGTCTATAGCGGCAGTTGTTCTTCGAGCGATATCAGTCAGCGTTATTTACCTAAAGATTGCCGAGGACAATGATTTTCTTGGTATCGATTAGCCTGATTTAACTTTAATCTTTATCTTTTATGTCTGAGGATCTTGGGCAGACAATAGATATTCACATATACATTTTTATAGCCTGGAAAAGATCACTTATTTAAATCTGGATCTTCTGTTTTGATCCTTATATGGATGTCTCCTGAAAAGGAATTCAACATATTGTGAAAGTTTAATTTATAAAAAATAGTTAAGAATAATTCCAGATTTATCATCTTATTAGAATCTAACTTAAACTCTAGTCAATCAATGCACCTTAAAAGTGCAGAATATTTATCCGATAGGTAAATACAAGATCAATAAATTGATAAATATTGTAGGCTAGTCTTTACCCCTCGCTGTTTTTTTAAGACAATAGACGGCAGTTTTGAAAGTCTTTTCATCATTTCCTATTTCTTCTGAATTTATTTGGACGCTGATTTATGACAACCCCGCTTAATGAACGTCGTATTGCAAACGCAATTCGTGTATTGGCAATGGATGCTGTGCAAAAAGCAAACTCAGGACATCCAGGTGCTCCAATGGGGATGGCAGATATCGCTGATGTGGTTTGGCGCGAATTCTTAAACCATAACCCAACAAATCCGAATTGGGCTAACCGTGACCGTTTCGTATTGTCGAATGGCCATGGCTCTATGCTTCAATACGCACTTCTTCATTTAACGGGCTATGATCTTTCAATTGAAGATCTTAAAGCATTCCGTCAACTTCATTCTAAAACTCCGGGTCACCCAGAATTGGGCTATGCACCAGGTATTGAAACAACTACTGGTCCTTTAGGCCAAGGTATCGCAAATGCTGTTGGTTTCGCACTGGCTGAAAAAACTTTAGCAGCGCAATTCAACAAAGACGATATTAAAGTTGTTGATCACTACACTTACTGCTTCCTGGGCGATGGCTGTTTGATGGAAGGTGTTTCTCACGAAGCATGTTCTTTGGCAGGTACTTTAGGTCTGGGCAAGCTGATTGCTTACTATGACGACAACGGCATTTCGATTGACGGTGAAGTTGAAGGCTGGTTCTCTGACGATACAGAGCAACGCTTCAAGTCTTATGGCTGGCAAGTGATTAAAGTTGACGGTCATGATGCTGATGCAATCCGTCAAGCCACTGTAGAAGCAAAAGCTGAAGCGAACAAACCAACCATCATCATGTGTAAAACAGTGATTGGTTTAGGTTCACCAAACAAACAAGGTAAAGAAGACTGTCACGGTGCTCCTTTGGGTAATGACGAAATCGTACTGACTCGTGAAGCGCTTGGCTGGTCAGACGAAGCATTTGTCATTCCTGAGGATGTATACGCAGCTTGGGATGCCAAAGAAAAAGGTTCACAAGCTGAAGCAGCATGGAACGAAACTTTTGCCGCTTATGCAGCAAAATATCCAACTGAAGCAGCTGAATTAAAACGTCGTCTTTCTGGTGATCTTCCAGCTGACTTTGTTGCAAAAGCGGATGCTTATATCGCTGAAGTAAATGCAAAAGAAGAAACCATTGCGACACGTAAAGCGAGCCAAAATACGTTACAAGCTCTTGTGCCTTCACTACCAGAAGTACTAGGTGGTTCTGCTGACCTTGCAGGTTCTAACCTGACACTTTGGAAAGGCGCGCAAGGCGTACAGGACAATCCAGCAGGTAACTATGTTCACTACGGCGTACGTGAATTTGGTATGACTGCGATTGCCAATGGTGTGGCGCTTCACGGCGGCTTCATTCCTTACGTAGCCACCTTCCTGATGTTTATGGAATATGCACGTAATGCAGTACGTATGTCTGCATTGATGAAACAGCGCGTGATCCATGTTTATACGCATGACTCAATCGGTCTGGGTGAAGATGGTCCAACGCATCAACCAGTTGAACAAATTGCATCTTTACGCGGTACACCAAACCTGAATACATGGCGTCCATGTGACACCGTTGAAGCAGCAATTTCCTGGAAATCTGCTTTAATGCGTGCCGAAGGCCCAACAGCGTTGATCTTCTCTCGTCAAAACCTGCCATTCCAAACACGTACTCAAGCACAAATTGAGAATGTTGCGAAAGGCGGTTACGTGCTGGCTGAAGAAAAAGGCGAATTGAAAGCGATCATCATTGCGACTGGTTCAGAAGTATCTTTGGCAATGGACGCATATGCACAGCTTGAAGGCGTGCGTGTTGTTTCTATGCCATGTGCTGAAGAGTTCGTGAAACAGGATGCTGCGTATCGTGAAGCGGTTCTTCCTTCAAATATTCGTGCACGTGTAGCGGTTGAAGCTGCGCATGTAGATTACTGGTGGAAATTTGTAGGCCTGGATGGTCGTGTGATCGGCATGACCACTTATGGCGAATCTGCACCTGCTAAAGACCTGTTTAAACACTTCGGTATTACAACTGAAGCTGTTGTAACAGCTGTAAAAGAGATTACTGCTTAATCAACTGATTAAGTCGTTTTTAAGGGCGCCCCAGTTTTGGGGCGTCTTTTGTTTTTCCGCTTTCTAGCCTTGTTTTCATGTGGCAACCGCTAAAAAGTGTTCTCCCATAATTGAAATGAAAGAGTGAGATAAACATGAGCTTGTATGAACAAATTAGTGATGAAATTACTTTAATGGATGCAGGCGAGCAGAAATGGATCGGGCAGGATCTACCCCTTGAAGCAATGGTTGCGGTTGAGCTATTACTTCAGGAAATGGCTGAAGAAAAAATCATTAAAGTACGTCGCAAGAACCATGAAAAGCATTCTGGTTTGAAACAGGTGGATCGTATTCTGGTTGAAAAACTTTAACAGAAAATACTAAAAGTCCCTGAGCGGGACTTTTTTTATATCGGATGATTTTCATCTGGCAGTTGCTTATGAACATTAGATAAGATAAATCTAAGTTTGTGTCCTCATAAAAGCTTAATGACTCATATCGTAAATAATTGACTTAAAGATAATTAAAGACATAAACCAAAGAAGTTACTCAATATGGAAATATCATCCCAGATCCAGATCAAATCTCTAGAGCAAATATCACAGCCGGAATGGCTGTTTTTATGGAAAGGCTATCAAAATTTTTATGAGGCACAAATTTCAGAAGAAATCAGTGAAAATACCTGGGCCAAGCTCACTAGCCCTGGACAGGACAATATGTACGGTTTTTCTGCACTGATTGATGAAAAAGTGGTCGGACTAGTTCATGTGGTTGAGCATGACAGTAGCTGGACCATGCGTCCTTATGCTTATTTGCAGGATTTATTTGTTCATCCGGATTATCGCGGGCAGGGCGTAGCACGTGCACTGATTCAGCATGTCTATGGTGTAGCACAGCAGCGTAATTGTGATCGGGTGTATTGGCTGACCCATGAATCGAACCATAAAGCCAGATTGCTCTATGATAAAGTGGCTAAAAAAACCGGATTTATCCAGTATCGTATATCTTAAATACTTAGATTTACACGAGAATTTACAATTTTATCGTTTCATAGTTGCAACAAAACGTTTTATCTTTAGGGATGTAAACGGTTCAAGATTCTATAAACTGAAGTTAATTCAGACGAGAGATAACAACATGAATTTGAAAACATTAACTTTAGGCTTGGTAGCCGCATCTGTTGCAACTTTCAGCTTTGCAAAACCAGTGACTTATACGATTGATCCGAGTCATACAGCGACGGTATTTAGCTGGAACCATTTTGGTTTTTCTACGCCATCAGGCAATTTCTCTGATATTCAGGGTAAAATTGTGGTCGATAATGAACAGCCAGCCAAATCTTCTGTAGATGTGACTATTCCAGTTTCTAGTATAAATACCAACGTGACTGCACTGGATGACCATTTAAAGAAAGAAGATTTCTTTGATGCAGCCAAATATCCAAATATTACGTTCAAAAGTACTAAGGTAGAAACCAAAGACAAAAAGAACTTCAAGATTACCGGTAATTTAACTGTTAAAGGCGTGACCAAACCAGTGATACTGGATGCAGTGTTAAATAAACAGGGTGAACATCCAATGGCAAAAGTTCCGGCAATTGGTTTTAATGCCACAACATCATTTGACCGTTCTGCATTCGGCTTAGGCGCAAATGTTCCGCATGTGAGTGACAAGATTACTGTTCAAATCACTACTGAAGCGACCATTCCTGCAGAACCTGCAAAGAAATAAGATTTATTTCCATTCTGCATAAAAATAAAAAAGCACCTTTATAAAGGTGCTTTTTTCTTGGGCCAATAGATAAGTTATGAATAAGAAAGGACATTTAGCTGAAACTAAAAAATCTTAGCTATGATTCCATTAATCTATTTGGCAAACTTTCAATCATAAATATTTATCCAGTACCTTTGATCAGGACACTAGTTTTAACTGAGTCAGATATTGCTCTAGGACAGCTTTAGACATGCTTTCCAGTGCAGGCGCAAATTGAAGATTGGCTGCCCGAAGAGTTGGAATATCAATTTTGGCTTGGCGTAATTCAGAGGTATGACCAATTAGCCATTTTTCCAGGCTGTCAACAGCGACTTCAGGATGAAATTGCAGAGCCAGAATATTTGATCCTAAGCGGAAAGCCTGATTTGGATACAGATAGGAACTGGCTAATAATTCAGCCTGTTCAGGCAGATCAAAAGTATCGCCATGCCAATGTAGCACTTCAATATTTTCCAAGGCTTGTAGTGGATTATTCTCAGTGGCTGGAAGACTAAGTTTAGACCAGCCAATTTCTTTGCTATGTCCTGCATAAACTTTGGCACCGAGTGCATGAGCAATGAGTTGAGCACCCAGACAAATACCTAAAGTGGGTAAATTCTTTTCTAAACGTACTTTAAGTAAGTCTATTTCTTGTTGTAAGAAAGGGTAGTCCTCCGTTTCATAAACACCAATTGGACCCCCTAAAATAATTGTCAGACCTGTATATTCATAAGCTTTACGCAGGTCATCAATACCGGCTTCAAAATAGCGAACACGTAATCCCAGCTGATAAAACACATCTTCCCAGGCACCTAGGTCTTCAAAAGCCAGATGTTGAATGGCATATACGGTATCGGGGAAGTGTTCAAGGTTCAGCATAGCGATCAGGTCTAAATGGAAAATATTTATTTAACGTTATTCTGCAAAAAAATAGAAGTCTTTTTAATCCGGTGATTTAGCCTTAGGGAGGTGAATAATCCGAATCGGCAATTCTCTGTAAGCCTATGCCTCAGCTTTGTATCAATATGCAGCGATATTTTCCTTTTCTATAAGAAAGGCGTTAGAGTAGAAAGCAGTGGATAATCATAAGAGGCAGGATAAAAATGCACAATATCTGCTTATATGTCGATAAAAAACGTATCAGTCCTTATGCCATGTCGGTTTATGTGGCTTTAAAAGAGAAAGGACTCAACTTTCAGGAAAAAATGATTGATCTGGATCTGCTGGAACAGCAATCTTCGGCTTATCGTAAAATTTGTCCGAGTGGCAAAGTCCCTTGTCTGATCATTGATGATTTTCATTTATTTGAATCTTGGGCGATTACCGAATACCTGGAAGATGCTTTTCCGGCACCGGATTATCCTGCTTTATATCCTGCAGAGATGAAAGCCAGAGCAAAATGCCGCGCCGTTCAGGCCTTGATTAAAACTGATTTTTCCTCTATCCGGCAGGATATGCCCTCAACTTCGATCTTTGTACCACCTAAAAGGCCTTTAATCGCATCGGCTGAAACCATGCAGGATATTCAGCGCTTATTGGTAATCACAGAAACTTTACTTGAAAATTTGTGGCTCACCGAACAATGGTCAATTGCAGACTTTGATCTAGCCTTTATGCTGCATCGTCTGCTTAGTCACGATGTTGAGCTTCCCGAAAAGATTCAGGCTTATATCCAGCGTAATTTTCAGCGTTCTTCAGTGCAGTCCTGGATTTTGGAAAATGAAAAACTGCATACTCATTCTGAGTTCTGACTCTATGTTCGGTAGAGAGGTAAATTTAATAATTTAAGCACTGAGTTTACTTAATAAATAAACATGGATATTTCTAAAGAGAGCCAAGCTATACAAAAAATAGCTTAAATATCAGCAGTGCAGGCGTAGTATGGGAAGTATAGGCAATAAGAAGTAGCTAAAACTTAGAATCAGATTCAAATGAAAAGGAGTATAAGGTGGGTGGATCACATCATCATGATCATAGTCATGTAGAAGTTAGTGCGAAGAATGCCAAAAAACTGTCCATCGCCTTAGCCCTGACGACAGCCTTTTTAATTGTAGAAGTCATTGCCGGTTTTATGACTCAGAGTCTGGCCTTGCTTTCTGATGCGGCACATATGTTTACAGATGCAGCCGCACTGGCGATTGCACTGGCTGCAATTAAGATCGGGCAAAAACCCGCAGATGATAAACGTACCTTTGGCTACCAGCGATTTGAAATTCTGGCAGCTTTGTTTAATGCGATTATGCTATTTCTGGTAGCGATGTATATTCTGTTTGAAGCTTACCAGCGTTTGAGTCATCCCCCTGAAATTGAAAGTCTAGGCATGTTGATTGTGGCTATACTTGGACTGGTTATTAACCTGATCTCCATGAAAATTCTGGTTTCTAGCAGTCAGGAAAGCTTGAATATTAAAGGAGCTTATCTGGAAGTACTGAGTGATGCACTAGGTTCGGTGGGTGTCATTATTGGCGCAATCATCATCTATTTCAGCGGCTGGATGTGGATCGATACCGTGATTGCAGTCATGATCGGATTCTGGGTCATTCCACGGACATGGATTTTGTTGAAACAGAGTATCAATATTCTGCTAGAAGGGGTTCCCGATGAAATCGATATTGAAAAACTGCGTCATGACCTACTGGCACTAGACGGTGTTAAAGATATTCATCAGCTAAAAGTCTGGGCGATTACTTCCAAGAAGGTGATGTTAACGGTGCATTTAGTTGCGCCAGACGTTGACTATAAAAAGTTGCATCAGGAGGCGTTCGAGATGTTGCACCATGAACATCACATTACCGAGATGACATTGCAAATTGAAGCAGAAGATTGTCCCCCAGAACAGCATCGGCAATCAGCCCATTCGCATGAGCATCATAGGCATAAAGAAAGTCATCAACATTAAGTTTGAGGAATCTTGGCATCAAACTTTATGTATTTTAAACTTTGATCTTTTAATTTTAGTCTTTTAATAATGAAACAATTACCTCTTTATAACTCGGTGGTGCTTTAACGTAATCGCGCTCTCGCAACATCTGATGCATTTTGGGCAGATTTTGATGCGGAACAGAGGCCATTAAATGATGTTCAATATGATAATTTACATGAATCGGTGCAACGAAAGCCCGCGCTAGCCAGCCTGCACGGGTGGTACGGGTATTAGTCAGTGCAGAATGGCTGGTTTCCAGACCGGCATGCTCAGCCATCGCCCGGATACGGATAAACAGTGGGAAAGGGGTGATATAAGCTAACGGCCATAATAAATAAAGTTTCGGATGACCGCTGGTCCAAAGTGCAGAAAATAGGGCAGCATTGGAAATCAGCATACCTGAGCTATTTTTTAACAGATTCTTTGCCAGTTCCAAGTTGCTGCGATGACCACGAGGAATTGGTTTCGGATCATTGGAAACACTCCATTCCAGAAGTTCTAAATCCATCAAGACTCGGCCAGCCAGAAATTTCAGGCCGGATTGACCATTTAAATCTCTAAAGAATTTTCTGAATAATGATTGTTTAGTAATTGGAAAGTTTTTCACCAAACCTAAATCTGGATCATCAGGTTGAGAGGTGCGGGCATGATGTTTCAAATGATAAGGACGATATTTACCGACTTCATTCCAGATCGGACGGGCGCAAAACCAGTCAGTGAAGTGTGTGTTTAGCCACTTGGTTTTAAACAAACTATGGTGTGAGGCGTCGTGCATCAAAATGGCCATAGCGAGTTGGCGACCCGCCAGAATGGCTAATGCCAAGGCACACATCAATATTTTCCCCCAGACTGGTAAATATTCCCAGCTATAAGCGACTGTGCCAAAGGTCAAAACAATCACAGCCCAAGTTGAGCCTACTGCCAGAGCCCCCTGTAAGTCGGATGGGGTGGTCAGCTCTTTGATTTCTTCACGGCTAAATAGCTCTGTGACACTCACTTTACTGTTCATTATTCTGCCTTGATCTAGTTCTTGTATTTCTTGTCACTATATTTGAATTAAAATATTACAGTCAATTTATTTTTGTGAGTGTATAGGAAATAAATTATACGCCTTGCTGCTGAAAATATTGCTGCCATAACTGCTGGCCTTGTTCTTCCATACGCCGTACAGCCAGTTCAAATTTTTGTCGGGCTGGAGCATCTAGCCATTCTTCAGGCAATAGCGGATCTGCACGCAGACTAAATACAGCAGATTTTGCCAGATAAAAGGCAGTTTTAGCTGATTCAGCCAAGGATAACTGTTGATGGTTTTCAAACCATTGTTCAATTTCCTGGCTGATATTCAAATAAGTTTGATGCAGGCCATGAATATCCCAAAGTGCTGATACATGGGTGTGCTGATCGATCTCACTAACCTGAAAAAATCGTGCGCCTTGATCTAGGCCAAACTTGACGGCTGCTGATTTAAGCTCGTTCAAACCAAGTTGCAAATTGTCCGGGCGGATAAACACGTTCTGTTCCAGTTCCTGAAATCCATAATAACGTAAGGCTTTTTCCCGTTTGGATAAGGCCGTACGATCTACCCGCCCCAAAGCACCGGTATAAACCAGAATGTACTTACCATCCCAAGCCGTAGCGGTCTGCATATTGGGATGTTTGTTCAGGCTGATAAAAGAAGTATCAAATTTTTTTTCAATTAACTGATAAATGCCGCGTTCTACTGACTGAATAATCCGATCCTGATTGAGTCGTGCGACCGCAACCCGCAAGCTGTTGTCAGAGATTCCTAATAAATCTGCTGCACATAACATCTGTTTGATGCTAACAGTAGAATTATGTGAGGCATAGAGCAGGTCTAGCACCAGATGTCGGGCATTCAGTTTATAAGTCATGAAACTAGATCGTGATTAGAAAATGAGAAATTGGAAACTTTTTGTACAATAGCATTTTGAATAGGAAGAACCAAAGAGGAATACGACTAAAGTGTTTGTATATTCAGATAATTAATTTTAATTAAAGGTAAGGTTTATAAATAAAAATGACTAGATAAGGTCTTGGTTTTCTACTGAGGCACTGTATTTTACAGTCAATAAGCTGGTCTAAGCAGCAAGTCAACGAAAAAGATGTGAATCTGTTTTTTTATCTCTTTATTTTTGATTATTTTTAATCCCAGCTCCCTAGGGAACTGGGATTACCTAAAAAATTAAAGTGAAGTGTTAGTTATAACTGCTTCAAAATTGGGTATATGAACAAGAAAAAGATTTCTTATTCACACGAATTACCTTACATATTCGGGTAGTTCGGACCACCAGCACCTTCCGGTACCACCCAGGTGATATTCTGAGAAGGATCCTTGATATCACAGGTCTTGCAGTGCACACAGTTCGCTGCATTGATCTGGAAGCGTTTCGAACCGTCATCATTTTCCATGACTTCATACACGCCTGCAGGGCAGTAGCGCTGTGCAGGCTCATCCCATTTCGGCAGGTTTACGTTCACTGGAATTGAAGCATCAGTCAGTTTCAAGTGCGCAGGCTGGTTTTCTTCATGTACGGTATTTGATACAAACACTGAAGATAAACGGTCAAAAGTCAGCTTGCCATCCGGTTTTGGATAGTTTGGCTTAAAGTTCACTGCATCTACAGTCTTCAGTGTTTTAAAGTCTGGCACCAGGTCATGTAGGGTGAACGGGACTTTAAACACGTTCTGGTCGATGAAGTTGAATGCACCGCCCATCCATTGACCAAATTTATGCATTGCCGGGCCAAAGTTACGTGCGCTATATAGCTCTTCTTTCAGCCAGCTGTTGTTGAACTTTTCTGTGTAAGCAGTTAACTCTTTTACGAAGAAGTCTTCACCCTCAGTCACACGTGCAACGGCAAGATCACCACCTTTTTCTACACCGGCTTTAATCGCTTCAAAGACAGCTTCACCACACAACATGCCTGATTTCATGGCAGTGTGTGAACCTTTGATTTTGGCAAAGTTCAGGAAGCCGGCATCATCACCAATTAAGCTACCACCCGGGAAGGTGAATTTCGGCAGAGAGTTGAAACCACCTTTAGTCACGGCACGTGCACCATAAGAAATACGCTTACCGCCTTCCAGATACTGTTTAATTAGCGGATGGGTTTTCCAACGCTGCATTTCCATGAACGGATACATATGTGGGTTTTCATAAGAAAGATCCACGATCATACCCAGAGTCACCTGGTTATTTTCTGCGTGGTATAACCACCAGCCGCCTGAAGAACCGGTTTCAGATAGAGGCCAGCCTGCGCCGTGCATTACCAGACCTGGTTTATGTTTCGCAGGATCGATTTCCCACAGTTCTTTAATGCCGATCCCGTAGTGCTGTGGATCAGCATCTTTATCCAGGTTGAATTTCTGGATCAGGCGTTTACCTAAGTGACCACGGCAGCCTTCAGCAAAAATCGTGTATTTCGCGTGAAGTTCATAACCCGGAGTGAAGTTATGTGTCGGTTCACCATCTTTACCAATGCCCATGTCACCAGTCTGGATACCTTTTACGGAACCATCTTCATGGTAAAGGATTTCAGCAGCAGCAAAGCCTGGGAAAATCGACACTTCCAGTTCTTCGGCTTTCTGGCCTAACCAGCGCACTACATTGCCCAGAGAGATGACATAGTTGCCATCATTGTGCATGGTTTTCGGTACCATCCAGTGCGATGCTTCTTGTGATTTTTCATCTGAAAGAAGGAAGAAAGTTTTGTCTTCTGTGACAGGAACGTTGAGAGGCGCGCCTTCTTCTTTCCAGTTCGGGAACAGCTCGTTCATGGCACGAGGTTCAAGCACAGCACCAGAAAGAATATGAGCACCGACTTCGGAGCCTTTTTCCACGACACAAACGGATAGATCATTCAGGTTGTTTTCAATTGCAAGCTGACGGATTTTGATTGCCGCAGAAAGACCCGCAGGGCCTGCGCCTACGATGACTACGTCAAACTCCATCGATTCTCTAATAATATCTTCCATAATAAGAAATCCTGTTTCGCTTAGCGGTATTTTACCACAGTGAAAAAGTTTTTAAATAAAAAGTTGGGGATTAAGTATGAAAAAAGCCTCCTAGGAGGCTTTTTCTAAAACGGATTAAGATTTTTGAGGATCGTAGAGTTTTTCTTTGATGAACAGAGCAGGGAGCAAACCACAGATAAAGTATGCAGCACCCATGACTAGGAAGCCTAGACCGATCGAACCGCCAGTTGCCAGATAACCAATGGTTGCCGGAGCAATTGCAGCGCCCAGACGACCGACGTTATATGCACCACCAATTGCTGTACCACGTACATTGGTTGGGAAGCTTTCAGTCATATATGTTGCATTCACACCATATGGAATACCATATAGGAAACCGAAGATCACCAATAAGTATAGAATGTTGTCTGGTGAATTATAGAATACGATCAATGGCAGGAAGATCGCTGTACCAATTGCACCGAAGGCATAAGTAAAACGACGTCCGAATTTATCTGCCATTAAGCCTGCAAGGATTTTACCTAGAATCATCGCGGTATAAGTACCGACCATGTAGGCAGTCATTTCCTTGAACTTCATACCCAGTTCACTTTCCAGGTATGTCGGCATCCAGTTATTAACGCCATAGTAACCAAACTGAAGGAAACCAGCAGTTAAAGCCCATAAGATAAACATGTTGCGGTTTTTCTTATCCTGGAAAATCAGCTTCCAGGTCGACTCAGCAGGTTTGTCAGTCACTTCAACTTTCTTGAAGCGGTTTTCTTGCCATGCCGCTGGTTCTGGTACCAGAATGTGCATCAAAATAGCCAAGGCAATTGGAATCGCAGCTACATAGAACAGCATGCGCCAGCCGTGATCTGGAATTAACCAGCCCGCAAGCAAAGTCGCAACGATATAGCCAACTGTCCAGCCAGCCTGTAATGTTCCTAAAACAGTTGTACGATATTTAGTTGGCACGTACTCAGCCATTAAAGTATTCGATGCAATATACAAAGAACCTAAGCCAAGAGAAGCGAAGAAACGTAATGCACCAAATTGAGCAAAGCTTTGGGTAAAACCAAGACCACAAGTCAATGCCGAAAATAAAAGGATTGAGACAACGACGGTACGTACACGACCGAATTTATCACAAGCCCACCCTCCGAATATACCTCCAACTGCCATACCTGCAAGGGTAAAGCTTCCGAGCATCCCAGCTTCGACAGAGGTTAGACCAAATTCAGCTTTAATACTGTTTAAGCTGTAGGAAAGCAGCATTAAATCCGCACCATCGACCAGCAGGGCGAGGAATGCAAAAATAAATGCGATTTTCCAGGTATTTGGGCCAATTTTTGAAATTGTATTCGTTATAGCCATCATCCATTACCTATAAAAAAGGCCTGATCGCAAGGAGAGTTGATCAGGCCAAACTTGTTACTGAGTCGCCTCGCGAATCATATTGCGAGCAATAATGACTTGCTGGATCTGCGTGGTTCCTTCATAAAGACGGAATAAACGCACATCGCGGTAGAAGCGCTCAATTGCATATTCACTGATGTAGCCCGCGCCACCATGGATTTGCACACCACGGTCAGCGACACGGCCACACATTTCTGTTGCAAACATTTTTGCGCATGATGCTTCAGTACTGACGTTCTGGCCGGCATCACGACGACGCGCGGCATCAAGCACCATGCATTTCGCTGCATAAATTTCAGCTTTAGAATCTGCCAGCATGCCCTGGATCAGCTGGAAGTTGGCAATCGCCTGACCGAACTGCTTACGTTCAACGGCATATTGCAATGAATCTTCCAGCATACGGGTTGCAGCACCCACGCTCAGTGCAGCAATGTGGATACGGCCTTTATCCAGAACCTTCATCGCAGTTTTAAAGCCAACGCCTTCTACACCGCCAATCAAAGCTGATGCAGGGATACGGCAGTTTTCAAAGATCACGTCACAGGTATGTGCGCCTTTCTGGCCCATTTTCTTGTCACGTTTACCCAGTGAAATACCTGGCAATTTACTGTCAACGATGAACGCTGAAATAGCTGCAGCACCTTTTAATTCAGGATTGGTACGTGCCATTACTGTGAATACACCCGCATGTGGCGCATTGGTAATGAAACGCTTGGTACCGTTCAGAATGTACTCATCGCCATCTTTCACAGCAGTGGTTTTAAGCGATGCTGCATCAGAACCAGAATCCGGTTCAGTCAAACAGAACGAGCCAATGATTTCACCGCTGGCCAGTTTTGGCAGGAAGTGCTGTTTTTGCTCTTCAGTACCATCGATGATCAGGCCAGATGCGCCGATACCGTTATTCGTACCAATCAATGAGCGGAAAGCCGGGGAAGTACGGCCCAGTTCAAAAGCGATATAGACTTCTTCTTCCATGGTCAGGCCAAGACCGTTATATTCTTCAGGAATGGTTAAACCAAATAAGCCCAACTCTTTCATTTGTTGCACGATTTCTGCTGGAATTTCATCCGTTTCTGCAACAATTTCTTCATTTGGGATTAATACGCCTTCTACAAACTGGCGAATCATATCTACCAACTGGTCTAAGGTTTCCTGATCACGAATCATGTCCTAACTCCGTATCTAGGATTTCGTTCTGTCCACATCTTGTCCAATGTGAATAAAAACTCATCACTAAGCTAAATTTATGCGGATACTAATTAAAATTAAAACAAGGATCAATATATACGAAAGTATATTCCGCTGTGCGATATTTATGTTTTGCTTTAGGATTAGATTTAAATAATTGATTTAATGTGATTAATACTATTTTTAAGGCGTTATAAAATATTTTTTGTTCAAATTTGAATAGTTTACTTTGAACGAAATTTATGTATATTGTTAATTAAATACCGCTGTGCGAAATGAGAAGATTATGGAAAGCACTGAAATTTTAAAATTGACTGTACAGGAAGATGGCGTCGCAATTGTTCAAATCCATCGCCCGGAAGCACGTAATGCCTTGAACCTGGAATTACGTCAGCAACTCTCTGAAGCATTTCAATACCTTTCAAAATTAGATGCTGTAAAAGCGATTGTTTTGACCGGCGGTGAAAAAGTATTTGCTGCGGGTGCGGATATCAAGGATTTCACAACTGCAACTACAGCCCAAATGTATTTACGCCATACTGAACAGTACTGGCAGAGCATTACTGACTGTGCAAAACCGATTATTGCGGCAGTTAATGGTTATGCACTCGGTGGTGGCTGTGAACTGGCCATGCATGCGGACATCATCATTGCCGGTGAAAATGCCAAATTTGGCCAGCCAGAAGTGAAGCTGGGCTTGATGCCAGGTGCAGGTGGAACACAACGTTTACTGCGTGCGATTGGTAAATATCAAACTATGCTTTGGGTGTTGACCGGTAAACTGGTAAAAGCTGCTGAAGCTGAGCGTATGGGCTTGGTCTCTGAAGTCGTAGAAGATGAAAACACCATTACCCATGCGATTGAGATTGCTCAAACGATTGCGTCTTTCTCTCCAATCGCGGTTCAGCAAATCAAGGAAGTGACCAATCTTGGCCAAGATCAATCCTTACAAGGTGCTTTGGCACTGGAACGTAAAGCTTTCCAGATTTTATTTGATACCAAAGATCAGAAAGAAGGCGTGAATGCGTTCTTTGAAAAACGTCCTGCACAATACACTGGAGAATAAGACATGACCATTCAATCTATGGCGCTCATCGGTACTGGTGTAATGGGCATGGGTATTGCGCAAATCGCAGCCCAGGCAGGTCTGGAAGTGCGTTTATTCGATGCCAAAGCAGGTGCAGCAGAAGCAGGTCTGGCTAAACTTAAAGCTACGCTTGAAAAACTTCAAGCCAAAGGAAAATTTACTGAAGAAGTCCTAAATGAAACTTTGGCACGTTTTAAAATTCTAAACAGCATTGAAGAAGTGGCTGGTGTTGATCTGGTGGTTGAAGCCATCATCGAAAACCTGGATATCAAGCAAAGTTTATTTAAACAGCTTGAAAGCATTGTTTCACCAGAAACCATTCTAGCAACCAATACCTCATCATTATCAGTGACTGCGATTGCATCAAACCTTGAGCATCAAGGTCGCATGGCGGGATTCCACTTCTTTAATCCAGTGCCACTGATGAAAATTGTCGAAGTGATTGCAGGCTTGGCGACCGATGAACAGGTGGTTGCAGATCTACTTGAACTGGCACAGCGTATGGGGCACTTTGGAGTACGAACCAAAGACACACCAGGGTTTATTGTTAACCATGCCGGCCGTGCTTATGGTACGGAAGCGCTGAAAATTCTGGGTGAAGGTGTCACTTCCATTTCAGAAATCGACCGTATTCTGCGTGAAGGCGCTGGCTTCCGTATGGGACCGCTGGAATTGTTTGACCTGACTGCACTGGATGTTTCTCATCCAGTGATGGAATCGATTTTTAATCAGTATTATCAGGAAGATCGTTACCGTCCAAGCGCTTTAACCCGTCAAATGCTGGCTGGTAAAAAAGTCGGTCGTAAAGTCGGTGAAGGTTTCTATAAGTATCAGGATGGTCAAAAGACCAATGAAGCTCCGGCTCAGATTGCGCCTGAAGTAACTGAATTCAGCCCGGTCTGGATCAAAGCAGATCTTGAACAGGATGCCAGTATCTTGCGTGACTATATCCGTGAGCAAGGCCTAGTCATCGACAGCGCGGAAACTCCAGCGGCTGACAGTCTGATTCTATTGGCCACTTATGGTGAAGACACCACAACAGCTGCATTACGTTTTGATGTTGATGCGACTCGTGCAATCAGTATCGATATGCTGACTGATTTTGCCAAGCACCGTACCATCATGCCATCAATTGCTACGCAAAAAGCATATATTAATCAGGCACATGCATTATTCGCCAATAATGATCATGGCGTATCGGTAATTGCTGAAAGTATTGGTTTTGTTGCTCAGCGCGTGTTGGCGATGGTCGTGAATCTGGCTTGTGATATTGCCCAGCAGCAAATTGCCACTGCATCCGATATCGATAAAGCAGTAAAACTTGGTCTGGGCTACCCACATGGACCAATTTCATGGGGTGATGTTTTGGGCGCAGAACGTATCCTGTTGATCCTGGAACGTATCCTGGCGAATACTGGTGACCAGCGTTATCGTCCAAGTCCATGGTTACAACGCCGCGCCCGTTTAAAACTATCTCTTCTTCACACTGCAGCAGTTTAAGGAATCAAACTCATGTTAAATGCATATATTTATGATGGATTACGTACGCCATTTGGCCGTCATGCAGGAAGCCTGGCAAAGGTTCGTCCAGATGATTTAGCTGCACATGTGATTAAGGCATTGGTTGCAAAACATAATCTGCCTGATGATATTTTTGATGATGTGATTCTGGGGAATACTAACCAGGCCGGTGAAGACAGCCGTAATATTGCACGTCATGCAACGTTATTGGCGGGTCTAGATGTGAAAACGCCAGCACAAACTGTGAACCGTCTATGTGCTTCTGGCCTGGCAGCAGTCATTGATGCAGCGCGTGCGATTACTTGTAATGAAGGGGATATCTTCCTAGCAGGTGGTGTCGAGTCGATGTCTCGTGCACCCTTTGTTTTTGCAAAATCAGAAACACCGTTTAGTCGTGACTTTAAAGTATTTGATTCAACCATTGGTGCGCGTTTCCCGAACCCAATCATTGAAAAACAGTTTGGCAATGACACCATGCCACAAACTGGTGATAACGTTGCGGTGGAATATGGCGTTACGCGTGAAGATGCAGACCAGTTTGCTGCAGCATCACAAGCCAAATATGAGGCTGCTAAACAGGCAGGTTTCTTCGCTGGTGAGATTGTTGGTGTCGAAGTACCCCAAGGCCGTAAATTGCCAGCAAAACTAGTGGATCAAGACGAACATCCACGTCCATCTTCTAACCTGGAAGCTCTGCAAAAATTACGTCCACTGTTTGAAGGTGGTGTAGTGACTGCAGGCAATGCTTCAGGTGTGAATGATGGTGCAGCAGCGTTAATCATTGGTTCGGAAGCTGCTCAGGAAAAAATGGGTATCCAGCCAATGGCAAAAATCATTGCTTCTGCTGCTGCGGGTATTGAACCACGTATTATGGGTGCAGGCCCGGTTGATGCGATCAAACTGGCACTCAAACGTGCCAACTTGACGTTGGATGACATGGATATCATTGAAATCAATGAAGCCTTTGCATCTCAGGTATTGGCTTGCCTGAAAGGTCTAAATGTCGCATTTGATGATGCTCGCGTTAACCCGAATGGCGGTGCGATTGCAGTCGGTCATCCACTCGGTGCTTCAGGTGCTCGTTTAGTGCTCAGTACTGCTCGTGAATTGCAGCGCAGCGGCAAAAAATATGCTGTGATTAGTCTGTGTATTGGTGTCGGCCAAGGTTTGGCACTGGTCATTGAACGCGTATAAACAAAGGAAAAACACATGGGTGCATTAGAGGGTATTCGCGTACTGGATTTAAGTCGCGTACTTGCAGGTCCTTGGTGTGGTCAAATCCTCGCGGATTTAGGCGCTGAAGTGATTAAAGTTGAACGTCCTAAAACGGGTGATGATACCCGTATGTGGGGACCACCTTGGATGAAGAATAACCAGGGTGAAAATACACGTGAAGCGGCGTATTACCAGTCAGCCAACCGTAATAAAATGTCGGTTGCCATTGATATTTCAACGACTGAAGGTCAGGAACTGGTCAAAGCATTGGCGGCTGATTCAGATGTAGTCATTGAAAACTATAAAGCGGGTTCTTTGAAGAAATACGGTCTGGATTATGAAAGCTTGAGTGCAATCAATCCTAAACTAGTGTATTGCTCAATTACCGGTTTTGGCCAAACTGGCCCTCGTGCACCTGAACCAGGTTATGACTTTATCATCCAGGGGATGGGCGGTTTAATGTCCGTAACCGGTGAGAAAGATAACCTACCGGGCGGTGGACCACAAAAAGTTGGCGTGGCCTTTGCGGACTTAACCACGGGTTTATACTCGACCATTGCCATTCAGGCGGCTTTGTTAAACCGCCATGTGACTGGTCTCGGTCAGCATATTGATATGGCATTGCTGGATGTACAAGTGGCGTTACTCGCAAACCAGGGTATGAATTACCTGGCTTCGGGAAAAATCCCGGGTCGTTATGGTAATGCACATGCCAATATTGTCCCATACCAAGTATTCCGTGCTGCGGATCAGGATTTCATCATCGCCTGTGGTAATGACAAACAGTTTATAGCCTTGAGCGCTGCAATTGGTTTGCCAGATTTACCGCAAGATCCACGTTTTGTGACCAATGCACTGCGTATTCAGCATCGTGCAGAAATCACAGAGCTATTGGCAAAACATTTCTTGACCAATACTGCGAAGCATTGGGTGCAAGCAATTCATGCAGTGAAAGTTCCGGTAGGCCTGATCAATAATCTAGAACAGGCTTTCCAGGAACCACAAGTGCAAGCGCGTAACATGCTGGTTGAAATACCACATCCGTTAAAAGAAAAATTAACCGTGATTGGTTCACCAATTAAATTATCGCGTACACCGGTTGAATACCGTAAGGCACCGCCAATGTTGGGCGAACATACGAATGAGATTCTTTCACGTGTCGTGGATGAGGAAAAACTGGAGGCCTTAAAAGCTCAAGGTATTGTTGGTTAATCAAAAAGAAAACCCATAAGTCTAATAAAGAAGCAACTTAATCAAAGTTGCTTCTTTGCTATATACAAGATAATTATTTATAATTTCGCAATGCGAAACACTTATTATGAATTTGAAGGACGGTGAAGACATGTCTGATGATGTACCTGAAACCGATCAGTCGGAAGAAAGATTAATTGCGCCTTTGCGTCATGAGTTATTGCATCCGATCGAAGACATGCAGGATGAAAATGACCGTCAATTTATTACAGCTTTAGCACGTGGTCTGGAGTTACTGCGCTGCTTTAGTCCAAAGCATCAGCATCTGGGCAATCAGGAACTGTCACAGATGACAGGTCTACCTAAACCGACGATTACCCGTTTAACCCATACCTTGTCTCGTTTAGGATATTTAAAGCAGGTTCCGAATTCGAGCAAGTTTCAGCTCTCAGTCGGCGTACTGTCTTTTGGTTATTCGATGCTGTCGAATTTATCCTTGCGATCGGTTGCTCATCCATTAATGAAAAATCTGGCGGACTATGCTGAAGCTGCTGTGGCGATGGCGACCCGCGATCGTCTGAATATGATTTATCTGGATGTGGTACAGGGCAAAGGCAATGTCACCATGCGTCGTCAGGTAGGAACCCATTTGCCGATTCATTTAAGTTCAATGGGGCGTGCCTGTTTGGCTGCAATGCCAGAAGATGAGCGTGATTTTCTGCTTGATGCGATTCGCCGTAAACATGCTGAAGAATGGCCACAGATCCAAAAAGATCTGGAGAAGTCATTTCGAGACTATCAAGAGCATGGTTTCTGCTTTTCAATCGGTGAATGGCATAAGGATGTGAATTCGGTTGCAGTTCCTTTTGTCCATGAACAGCATGGTCTACTGGTGTTTAACTGCGGCGGTCCAAGTTTCCTCCTCAATGAAGAGAAAATCAAAAATGATATTGCACCACGTTTATTACATATGGTGAACAATATTAGAAATGAATTGGGTTAGAATCTTATAATTGGATATTACTGATTTTTTATTTAAGAGCAGGTTTTTGAATTAAATACCTGCTCTTAATTTTTTATAGAATATAGTGATTTTATTTTCGAGTTGAATAAATACTTAATATTAATCTTTAGTGATCGGATTTTATAAATATAGAAATAAAGTATACCAATAAAAAATAGTTAAGAAAATATTAAATGTTAATTTAAAAATATTAAATAATTTAGGTAAGATTTGTTTTAAGTAAAGATATCATTCAGAGTGGTGCTTAATATATTTATTTTAATAAATTAACTATTTTTCAATGTGAAGTTTACATTAAAAGTCATAAAAATAAATTTTTAGAAATAAATACTTTTCCAATCTAGAAAAGTAAAAAAACATATATTTTATAAGATTAAATATAATTTATTTAAATGTAATTTTTTAAAAAAACTAAATATTTTAACTCTATAAATTTTATTAAAATAGATAAAACAATCACTTAATTTTATTTTAGATAAAACTATCTATGAATGATTAGCTATTGTTAAAAAAAAGTAGTGATTAAACCAGAAATGATTATTATTATCTGTAAAATTATATTGTAAAAAAGTAGAGTAATTGCTTGAAAAATGTTTTTAATAAATCTTTAATTAATACCAACTGTTTAAGTTGGTTTTTTAGGGGTCTCCTATGCAGGTTCAAGTTATTTCAAAAGAAAATGGTAGTAATAATTTAATAAAAAATTATTCACAAAAAATTGAATTGAATGATAGCTCTGTTGTCTTAATAGATATAAATATTGAAGATATAGAAAAGATTGAATATTTAAATAATCAGGCTGTAATTACTTTAAAGAATGGTGAAATATTAATAGTTGATAACTTCAATGTAGAAGAAAGTTCATTGGTTTTTAGAAATGAACAGTCTGAATTATTTTTATTTGATTTTGATTCAGTTAGTTATGACCCATTATCAAAAATAGAACTATTACTTAATGAATCATCAAGTTCATTAATTGATCTTTGGCCGTGGGCAGCTGGTGCTGTTGCGATTGGTGGGTTAGCACTAGCTACTAGTGGCTCTGGTGGTTCAAGTAAGCATAGTGAGAAAAATAATTCAGATGAACTGGCTGCTGCGAAAGAAGCACTAAAAAATGCAATTGCCCAAGCAGGTACAGACTCAGCTAAGTTTGATGGTGAAGAAGAAACTGCGGCATTAAAAGCAATCAACGATGCGCAAAATACCCTGCTGAACTCAGAAGATGTGGCTGTGCTGAAAAAAGCGCAAGCTGATCTTGAGGCAGAGATTGCCCGTCTGGCTTTGGTTGAATCGATTGAAGTGGCGAATGAAGCGCTGGGCGGTTTAACTGGTGCAGAAAAAGCAGCAGTTGAAGATGCGATTGATGCAGCTGAAACATTGTTGGCTCAAGATCCTGCGGCGACCGCTGAGCAGCTTGCAGATGCGAAATCAGTATTGGATCAGGCTGTTGTGAATGCAAAAGCTGATGAAGCTGCAGAAAGTGATGCTGAGAAAGAGCTGGAAGCAGCGATTGATGATGCCAAAGAGCTCTTGGATAGTCTTGAAGAAGGTGAAGATAAGACTAAACTTTCGGATGCAATTGCGGATGCTGAAGCTGTATTGGAAGACTCAGAAGCAACTGATGCTGACTTCGAAGAAGCACAATCTGAGCTGGATGACGTTGTAAATGGCTTTACTCCTGTAGATGAACTGGCTGCTGCGAAAGAAGCACTAAAAAATGCAATTGCCCAAGCAGGTACAGACTCAGCTAAGTTTGATGGTGAAGAAGAAACTGCGGCATTAAAAGCAATCAACGATGCGCAAAATACCCTGCTGAACTCAGAAGATGTGGCTGTGCTGAAAAAAGCGCAAGCTGATCTTGAGGCAGAGATTGCCCGTCTGGCTTTGGTTGAATCGATTGAAGTGGCGAATGAAGCGCTGGGCGGTTTAACTGGTGCAGAAAAAGCAGCAGTTGAAGATGCGATTGATGCAGCTGAAACATTGTTGGCTCAAGATCCTGCGGCGACCGCTGAGCAGCTTGCAGATGCGAAATCAGTATTGGATCAGGCTGTTGTGAATGCAAAAGCTGATGAAGCTGCAGAAAGTGATGCTGAGAAAGAGCTGGAAGCAGCGATTGATGATGCCAAAGAGCTCTTGGATAGTCTTGAAGAAGGTGAAGATAAGACTAAACTTTCGGATGCAATTGCGGATGCTGAAGCTGTATTGGAAGACTCAGAAGCAACTGATGCTGACTTCGAAGAAGCACAATCTGAGCTGGATGACGTTGTAAATGGCTTTACTCCTGTAGATGAACTGGCTGCTGCGAAAGAAGCACTAAAAAATGCAATTGCCCAAGCAGGTACAGACTCAGCTAAGTTTGATGGTGAAGAAGAAACTGCGGCATTAAAAGCAATCAACGATGCGCAAAATACCCTGCTGAACTCAGAAGATGTGGCTGTGCTGAAAAAAGCGCAAGCTGATCTTGAGGCAGAGATTGCCCGTCTGGCTTTGGTTGAATCGATTGAAGTGGCGAATGAAGCGCTGGGCGGTTTAACTGGTGCAGAAAAAGCAGCAGTTGAAGATGCGATTGATGCAGCTGAAACATTGTTGGCTCAAGATCCTGCGGCGACCGCTGAGCAGCTTGCAGATGCGAAATCAGTATTGGATCAGGCTGTTGTGAATGCAAAAGCTGATGAAGCTGCAGAAAGTGATGCTGAGAAAGAGCTGGAAGCAGCGATTGATGATGCCAAAGAGCTCTTGGATAGTCTTGAAGAAGGTGAAGATAAGACTAAACTTTCGGATGCAATTGCGGATGCTGAAGCTGTATTGGAAGACTCAGAAGCAACTGATGCTGACTTCGAAGAAGCACAATCTGAGCTGGATGACGTTGTAAATGGCTTTACTCCTGTAGATGAACTGGCTGCTGCGAAAGAAGCACTAAAAAATGCAATTGCCCAAGCAGGTACAGACTCAGCTAAGTTTGATGGTGAAGAAGAAACTGCGGCATTAAAAGCAATCAACGATGCGCAAAATACCCTGCTGAACTCAGAAGATGTGGCTGTGCTGAAAAAAGCGCAAGCTGATCTTGAGGCAGAGATTGCCCGTCTGGCTTTGGTTGAATCGATTGAAGTGGCGAATGAAGCGCTGGGCGGTTTAACTGGTGCAGAAAAAGCAGCAGTTGAAGATGCGATTGATGCAGCTGAAACATTGTTGGCTCAAGATCCTGCGGCGACCGCTGAGCAGCTTGCAGATGCGAAATCAGTATTGGATCAGGCTGTTGTGAATGCAAAAGCTGATGAAGCTGCAGAAAGTGATGCTGAGAAAGAGCTGGAAGCAGCGATTGATGATGCCAAAGAGCTCTTGGATAGTCTTGAAGAAGGTGAAGATAAGACTAAACTTTCGGATGCAATTGCGGATGCTGAAGCTGTATTGGAAGACTCAGAAGCAACTGATGCTGACTTCGAAGAAGCACAATCTGAGCTGGATGACGTTGTAAATGGCTTTACTCCTGTAGATGAACTGGCTGCTGCGAAAGAAGCACTAAAAAATGCAATTGCCCAAGCAGGTACAGACTCAGCTAAGTTTGATGGTGAAGAAGAAACTGCGGCATTAAAAGCAATCAACGATGCGCAAAATACCCTGCTGAACTCAGAAGATGTGGCTGTGCTGAAAAAAGCGCAAGCTGATCTTGAGGCAGAGATTGCCCGTCTGGCTTTGGTTGAATCGATTGAAGTGGCGAATGAAGCGCTGGGCGGTTTAACTGGTGCAGAAAAAGCAGCAGTTGAAGATGCGATTGATGCAGCTGAAACATTGTTGGCTCAAGATCCTGCGGCGACCGCTGAGCAGCTTGCAGATGCGAAATCAGTATTGGATCAGGCTGTTGTGAATGCAAAAGCTGATGAAGCTGCAGAAAGTGATGCTGAGAAAGAGCTGGAAGCAGCGATTGATGATGCCAAAGAGCTCTTGGATAGTCTTGAAGAAGGTGAAGATAAGACTAAACTTTCGGATGCAATTGCGGATGCTGAAGCTGTATTGGAAGACTCAGAAGCAACTGATGCTGACTTCGAAGAAGCACAATCTGAGCTGGATGACGTTGTAAATGGCTTTACTCCTGTAGATGAACTGGCTGCTGCGAAAGAAGCACTAAAAAATGCAATTGCCCAAGCAGGTACAGACTCAGCTAAGTTTGATGGTGAAGAAGAAACTGCGGCATTAAAAGCAATCAACGATGCGCAAAATACCCTGCTGAACTCAGAAGATGTGGCTGTGCTGAAAAAAGCGCAAGCTGATCTTGAGGCAGAGATTGCCCGTCTGGCTTTGGTTGAATCGATTGAAGTGGCGAATGAAGCGCTGGGCGGTTTAACTGGTGCAGAAAAAGCAGCAGTTGAAGATGCGATTGATGCAGCTGAAACATTGTTGGCTCAAGATCCTGCGGCGACCGCTGAGCAGCTTGCAGATGCGAAATCAGTATTGGATCAGGCTGTTGTGAATGCAAAAGCTGATGAAGCTGCAGAAAGTGATGCTGAGAAAGAGCTGGAAGCAGCGATTGATGATGCCAAAGAGCTCTTGGATAGTCTTGAAGAAGGTGAAGATAAGACTAAACTTTCGGATGCAATTGCGGATGCTGAAGCTGTATTGGAAGACTCAGAAGCAACTGATGCTGACTTCGAAGAAGCACAATCTGAGCTGGATGACGTTGTAAATGGCTTTACTCCTGTAGATGAACTGGCTGCTGCGAAAGAAGCACTAAAAAATGCAATTGCCCAAGCAGGTACAGACTCAGCTAAGTTTGATGGTGAAGAAGAAACTGCGGCATTAAAAGCAATCAACGATGCGCAAAATACCCTGCTGAACTCAGAAGATGTGGCTGTGCTGAAAAAAGCGCAAGCTGATCTTGAGGCAGAGATTGCCCGTCTGGCTTTGGTTGAATCGATTGAAGTGGCGAATGAAGCGCTGGGCGGTTTAACTGGTGCAGAAAAAGCAGCAGTTGAAGATGCGATTGATGCAGCTGAAACATTGTTGGCTCAAGATCCTGCGGCGACCGCTGAGCAGCTTGCAGATGCGAAATCAGTATTGGATCAGGCTGTTGTGAATGCAAAAGCTGATGAAGCTGCAGAAAGTGATGCTGAGAAAGAGCTGGAAGCAGCGATTGATGATGCCAAAGAGCTCTTGGATAGTCTTGAAGAAGGTGAAGATAAGACTAAACTTTCGGATGCAATTGCGGATGCTGAAGCTGTATTGGAAGACTCAGAAGCAACTGATGCTGACTTCGAAGAAGCACAATCTGAGCTGGATGACGTTGTAAATGGCTTTACTCCTGTAGATGAACTGGCTGCTGCGAAAGAAGCACTAAAAAATGCAATTGCCCAAGCAGGTACAGACTCAGCTAAGTTTGATGGTGAAGAAGAAACTGCGGCATTAAAAGCAATCAACGATGCGCAAAATACCCTGCTGAACTCAGAAGATGTGGCTGTGCTGAAAAAAGCGCAAGCTGATCTTGAGGCAGAGATTGCCCGTCTGGCTTTGGTTGAATCGATTGAAGTGGCGAATGAAGCGCTGGGCGGTTTAACTGGTGCAGAAAAAGCAGCAGTTGAAGATGCGATTGATGCAGCTGAAACATTGTTGGCTCAAGATCCTGCGGCGACCGCTGAGCAGCTTGCAGATGCGAAATCAGTATTGGATCAGGCTGTTGTGAATGCAAAAGCTGATGAAGCTGCAGAAAGTGATGCTGAGAAAGAGCTGGAAGCAGCGATTGATGATGCCAAAGAGCTCTTGGATAGTCTTGAAGAAGGTGAAGATAAGACTAAACTTTCGGATGCAATTGCGGATGCTGAAGCTGTATTGGAAGACTCAGAAGCAACTGATGCTGACTTCGAAGAAGCACAATCTGAGCTGGATGACGTTGTAAATGGCTTTACTCCTGTAGATGAACTGGCTGCTGCGAAAGAAGCACTAAAAAATGCAATTGCCCAAGCAGGTACAGACTCAGCTAAGTTTGATGGTGAAGAAGAAACTGCGGCATTAAAAGCAATCAACGATGCGCAAAATACCCTGCTGAACTCAGAAGATGTGGCTGTGCTGAAAAAAGCGCAAGCTGATCTTGAGGCAGAGATTGCCCGTCTGGCTTTGGTTGAATCGATTGAAGTGGCGAATGAAGCGCTGGGCGGTTTAACTGGTGCAGAAAAAGCAGCAGTTGAAGATGCGATTGATGCAGCTGAAACATTGTTGGCTCAAGATCCTGCGGCGACCGCTGAGCAGCTTGCAGATGCGAAATCAGTATTGGATCAGGCTGTTGTGAATGCAAAAGCTGATGAAGCTGCAGAAAGTGATGCTGAGAAAGAGCTGGAAGCAGCGATTGATGATGCCAAAGAGCTCTTGGATAGTCTTGAAGAAGGTGAAGATAAGACTAAACTTTCGGATGCAATTGCGGATGCTGAAGCTGTATTGGAAGACTCAGAAGCAACTGATGCTGACTTCGAAGAAGCACAATCTGAGCTGGATGACGTTGTAAATGGCTTTACTCCTGTAGATGAACTGGCTGCTGCGAAAGAAGCACTAAAAAATGCAATTGCCCAAGCAGGTACAGACTCAGCTAAGTTTGATGGTGAAGAAGAAACTGCGGCATTAAAAGCAATCAACGATGCGCAAAATACCCTGCTGAACTCAGAAGATGTGGCTGTGCTGAAAAAAGCGCAAGCTGATCTTGAGGCAGAGATTGCCCGTCTGGCTTTGGTTGAATCGATTGAAGTGGCGAATGAAGCGCTGGGCGGTTTAACTGGTGCAGAAAAAGCAGCAGTTGAAGATGCGATTGATGCAGCTGAAACATTGTTGGCTCAAGATCCTGCGGCGACCGCTGAGCAGCTTGCAGATGCGAAATCAGTATTGGATCAGGCTGTTGTGAATGCAAAAGCTGATGAAGCTGCAGAAAGTGATGCTGAGAAAGAGCTGGAAGCAGCGATTGATGATGCCAAAGAGCTCTTGGATAGTCTTGAAGAAGGTGAAGATAAGACTAAACTTTCGGATGCAATTGCGGATGCTGAAGCTGTATTGGAAGACTCAGAAGCAACTGATGCTGACTTCGAAGAAGCACAATCTGAGCTGGATGACGTTGTAAATGGCTTTACTCCTGTAGATGAACTGGCTGCTGCGAAAGAAGCACTAAAAAATGCAATTGCCCAAGCAGGTACAGACTCAGCTAAGTTTGATGGTGAAGAAGAAACTGCGGCATTAAAAGCAATCAACGATGCGCAAAATACCCTGCTGAACTCAGAAGATGTGGCTGTGCTGAAAAAAGCGCAAGCTGATCTTGAGGCAGAGATTGCCCGTCTGGCTTTGGTTGAATCGATTGAAGTGGCGAATGAAGCGCTGGGCGGTTTAACTGGTGCAGAAAAAGCAGCAGTTGAAGATGCGATTGATGCAGCTGAAACATTGTTGGCTCAAGATCCTGCGGCGACCGCTGAGCAGCTTGCAGATGCGAAATCAGTATTGGATCAGGCTGTTGTGAATGCAAAAGCTGATGAAGCTGCAGAAAGTGATGCTGAGAAAGAGCTGGAAGCAGCGATTGATGATGCCAAAGAGCTCTTGGATAGTCTTGAAGAAGGTGAAGATAAGACTAAACTTTCGGATGCAATTGCGGATGCTGAAGCTGTATTGGAAGACTCAGAAGCAACTGATGCTGACTTCGAAGAAGCACAATCTGAGCTGGATGACGTTGTAAATGGCTTTACTCCTGTAGATGAACTGGCTGCTGCGAAAGAAGCACTAAAAAATGCAATTGCCCAAGCAGGTACAGACTCAGCTAAGTTTGATGGTGAAGAAGAAACTGCGGCATTAAAAGCAATCAACGATGCGCAAAATACCCTGCTGAACTCAGAAGATGTGGCTGTGCTGAAAAAAGCGCAAGCTGATCTTGAGGCAGAGATTGCCCGTCTGGCTTTGGTTGAATCGATTGAAGTGGCGAATGAAGCGCTGGGCGGTTTAACTGGTGCAGAAAAAGCAGCAGTTGAAGATGCGATTGATGCAGCTGAAACATTGTTGGCTCAAGATCCTGCGGCGACCGCTGAGCAGCTTGCAGATGCGAAATCAGTATTGGATCAGGCTGTTGTGAATGCAAAAGCTGATGAAGCTGCAGAAAGTGATGCTGAGAAAGAGCTGGAAGCAGCGATTGATGATGCCAAAGAGCTCTTGGATAGTCTTGAAGAAGGTGAAGATAAGACTAAACTTTCGGATGCAATTGCGGATGCTGAAGCTGTATTGGAAGACTCAGAAGCAACTGATGCTGACTTCGAAGAAGCACAATCTGAGCTGGATGACGTTGTAAATGGCTTTACTCCTGTAGATGAACTGGCTGCTGCGAAAGAAGCACTAAAAAATGCAATTGCCCAAGCAGGTACAGACTCAGCTAAGTTTGATGGTGAAGAAGAAACTGCGGCATTAAAAGCAATCAACGATGCGCAAAATACCCTGCTGAACTCAGAAGATGTGGCTGTGCTGAAAAAAGCGCAAGCTGATCTTGAGGCAGAGATTGCCCGTCTGGCTTTGGTTGAATCGATTGAAGTGGCGAATGAAGCGCTGGGCGGTTTAACTGGTGCAGAAAAAGCAGCAGTTGAAGATGCGATTGATGCAGCTGAAACATTGTTGGCTCAAGATCCTGCGGCGACCGCTGAGCAGCTTGCAGATGCGAAATCAGTATTGGATCAGGCTGTTGTGAATGCAAAAGCTGATGAAGCTGCAGAAAGTGATGCTGAGAAAGAGCTGGAAGCAGCGATTGATGATGCCAAAGAGCTCTTGGATAGTCTTGAAGAAGGTGAAGATAAGACTAAACTTTCGGATGCAATTGCGGATGCTGAAGCTGTATTGGAAGACTCAGAAGCAACTGATGCTGACTTCGAAGAAGCACAATCTGAGCTGGATGACGTTGTAAATGGCTTTACTCCTGTAGATGAACTGGCTGCTGCGAAAGAAGCACTAAAAAATGCAATTGCCCAAGCAGGTACAGACTCAGCTAAGTTTGATGGTGAAGAAGAAACTGCGGCATTAAAAGCAATCAACGATGCGCAAAATACCCTGCTGAACTCAGAAGATGTGGCTGTGCTGAAAAAAGCGCAAGCTGATCTTGAGGCAGAGATTACCCGTTTAGCGGGGATTGAAGCGGGTGAGGATGCAGCTGTTGATAATGTTACTAAGAAAGATATTTATGCTTCTATTAACTTGAAAGTTGGTTCAACTATTATTGATACATCAGATGCGAACAAGTACACGGATACTGGTGGTGGTCTTGTTCAACTTAATGCGGGTAAAGCTTTAGATCTGCAATTAATTGATTCTACTTCAGGTATTAAATTTACGGTTCCTGATCATCAAACTTGGGATTTTGATATAAGTGTCAAATACACAGGTGTTCTTGGTGTGATTAATCTCGATATTATGCTGATGAAAAAGGTATATAGCGCAGATGGCTCATATCAATGGGTTGATTCAAAACTTGGTGGTGGTGTTATTGGTGGTGCTTTATTGATAGGTAGTACTTTAAACTTATCTGCCACAGATGTTGAGTCAGGCGAATATAAAATAGTAGCACTTAAAGATGGTGGTTTAAATGTAGCTGGTGGTTACGAGCTGAAACTAAGTAATGCTAAAAGTTATGATTGGACATCTGTTATTAATGTAGATGAAGACCGAAAAATAGATTATGTAGGTGATATTTTTACCGAAATTGCAGATATCGAATTTGGAAATTTAGAACTTGGTACATTAAATAATTTTCTTGTTAATAAAGTCTTGTTCGAGGGAGGGTGGCATTATATAGACCAAGATTCGAAAAAAGTTACTGTAGATGGGCAGTATGGTGTATTGACTGTTCATGAGGGTGGGGCATATACATATGTGCCGAATACTGACAATGCTAATAATGTTGGCTCATCTGAACAGTTTACTGTTGTCTATAATAATGCCGACTATGCTGCACAAAATAATAGTTCTGTCCTTGAAAAGGGTTATGAGCTGAATGTAATCATTGAGAGTCCACAAATTGAATTAAATAGCAATGCAAATGTAATTGACCAGAATGTGAGTGCCGGTAAGACAATTGTGACTACGAATGATGTTGCTACAGTAAAAGTAGATTTTGAAGCTAAAGTTGAAAAGTCTACAGGTCAAATTACTTATAGCTATATTAATAGCGATTATACGAATTTAAATGCTGGATCTACAAAATCTTTCGTTTCTTTTAATACAGATGAATGTATTTATCTAGGATTAAATATTGGATCAGCATTTACTACAGAAGGAACGACACATTTTGTATTAAAGGATACGGCAAGTGATTTCCTGAATCCGACACGTGTATATAAAGTATATATTTCTAAATCAACTATTGATGTTACAGGAAAAGTAACAACTGAGTATTTTGATAATAATGGTAAATTTTTAGGACTTGAGCCTATTGGTACTTCTTATAATAGCAGTAGTGAAAGATTTGAAATTTCAAACTTGAACGCAGGTGACTATCAAGTTGTACTTCGTAAAGTTGAGGGTGGACTTACTGCTAATATAGAGGTTAGTAAAGTAGGTTTAGGTGTTACTGATATATATGCTTTGAATTCAATATATCAATTTCCAACAAACCCATTAAATATTAAAAATATACCGACAGACTCTACGAAGGTAACAGCAGGGAATGAAGTATCTTTGGACTTTAAGGTGGAAGGCACTGGCTTACAGGGTGTATTTGAGCTAAAAGGTCTAAAAGGAGCTGGAACATGGAAATTATATAAGCTCAACGAAACAACCCAAAAGTACGAATTGTATAGTATTAAGCTTGAAGACGATTCAATTGTGTTTGAAGGTAATGTGGACATTGATAAGGAAAATGACGATAGAACTTTCTCTATTAGTTCATTGGAAGCTGGCAACTACAAGTTAAAGCTATTTGGTAAATACAATACCTCTAATATTGAATTTAAAGATGTGTCATTAAGTAATATTTATGAACATCAATATAGGGTTGATCAAGAACGTCCTTTAAATCTTGTCAAAGGATTGTTGCTTGCAAATGATTCCTATGACTCACGTACTACTAAACTTTCTATTATAGAAAAAAATGTAGAAACAGATGACTTGGGTAATGAAAATATTAGTCTGATAAAGACTGAAGTTGTAAATAGTTACAGTTCAGATTCTGTGGGCACCATCATTAAGGGTCAATATGGTACTTTAGAAGTTTGGGCAAATGGCTATTATGAATACACTCCGGATAATGTTAAAGATATTACATCTCTAGGCAAAATTGATGAGTTTACGTACCGTCTTACAGCATTAAATGGTGACTATGTTGATACTAAACTTTCTATTACCATAGGCTCAAATGACGTCATTATGATCGCTACCGATGAAACTGATGCGGAATTAATTGGTCGTGAAAGTATTGATGATATTTTGATTGGAAATGGTTTAAATAATATTATTAGTGGTAATGGTGGAAATGATACTTTAATTTATAAAGTACTAGCAGATAATCATACGGCAGGTAATGGTCAGGATATTTGGACTGACTTCTCTTTAGGTAATTCCGCATACGATGAAGCAGATTCTATAAACCTAACAGAAATCCTAGTTGATTTTGACAAAGGTAAAGAATCAGAATTTGTATCTATCGATTTTAATACTGAGGCTAATGTTGCTAAGGTTTATGTCGATCGTGATGGTAAAGGAGAACGATATCAGGCAACCAAATTGCTTGAGTTACATGTTCAAGATCAGCAGGGATATTTGAGTAAGATGGAAGATAATAATTTCCTTAAACTATTAATGGAAAATAACCAAATCATTTTCTAATTTAACTTTAGAAAATTGATTTAAAAAATCCTCAGCCTCGGCTGGGGATTTTTTTATGCATAAAATATAAAAACTTTTCTTAAAACTTTATGAAAAATAGTGCTTAGGTTAAGATGAGCTATCCTTTTATTGAATGTCTTTTGAATCGCTATGCAACCATTTGTTCTATATAACTCAGAGCAACGTAAAAAAGTAGAATTTGTACCTCGCAAAGAAGGTCAGATTGATTTGTATGTTTGTGGGATGACGGTCTATGACTACTGTCATATCGGACATGCACGTACAGTGGTTGCATTCGACTATATTATCCGTTTCCTGCGCAGTCAGGGCTGGCAGGTGAAATATATACGTAATATCACCGATATTGATGATAAAATCATTAAACGTGCCAATGAAAATGGTGAAAGCATTTCATCACTGACCAGCCGTTTTATTGATGCGATGAATGAAGACTTTGCCAAGTTAGGCTGTCTTGCACCAGATGCTGCACCAAAAGCCACCGACTATATCGATCAAATGCAAAATATGATTGATACATTAGTCAATAATGGCACAGCATATCCAGCCAATAATGGGGATGTGTATTTCGAAGTTGAAAAATTTGCCAAATATGGCCGTCTTTCAGGCCGTAAACTGGAAGATATGCAAGCAGGTGCTTCTGAACGTGTAGATGTGGAAGTTGAGAAAAAACATCCTTTTGACTTTGTACTTTGGAAACACGCCAAAGAAAATGAACCTTCTTGGCCATCTCCTTGGGGCAATGGTCGTCCAGGCTGGCATATTGAATGTTCTGCGATGTCAACTTGCTGCCTGGGCAATCATTTTGATATTCATGGTGGTGGTGCTGACTTAAGCTTCCCGCATCATGAAAACGAGATTGCACAGTCAGAAGCAGCGACAGGTGAACAATATGTGAACTACTGGATGCATGCTGGATTCATTAATGTCGATGGTGAAAAGATGTCGAAGTCTTTGGGTAACTTCTTCACCATCCGTGATGTGATTGAAAAATTCCATCCAGAAGTGGTGCGTTACTTTATCGTATCTTCACACTACCGTAGCCCGGTGAATTATTCTGATGTAGCCTTAAAAGAAGCGAAAAATACGCTGATGCGTTTCTATCATTCTTTTAAAGCTTATCAAGCGGTATATGGTGAGAAGATTGTTGAAACTATTGATCAAAGCTTTGTTGAGCGTTTCAATACAGCCATGCGTGATGACTTCAATACGCCAGAAGCCATTGCTGTGTTGTTTGAACTGAATAAAGAGCTGAACCGTGCAGTAAAAGACCAGAATCAGGAACAGGCTACAGTTTATTATTCTACTCTGCGTCACCTGACTAATATTCTGGGTCTGGTACAGCACAATATCGATGAATTCCTGAAGTCTGATATTGGTCAGGAAGCTTTAGGCTTGTCTGAAGAGCAGATTGAAGATCTCATCCAGCAACGTAAAGATGCCAAAAAAGAGAAAAATTTTGCTCGTGCCGATGAAATCCGCCAGTCTTTATTAGACCAAGGGGTGGTGCTGGAAGATACCCGTCAAGGAACTGTATGGCGTCGTGCCGATTAATTCGACAGTTGAATCGATAGAGAGTTGACAGTTAGCAGAAACTCTCTATAATTCACTCCCATATTGCGGGAATAGCTCAGTTGGTAGAGCACAACCTTGCCAAGGTTGGGGTCGCGAGTTCGAGTCTCGTTTCCCGCTCCAAAATTCAAAAAACCCTGATCGGAAGATTGGGGTTTTTTATTGCCTACGCAAAATAAAAAGGAAAATCAGAACTGATTTACATAATGAAATTCTGAATATGGAAGAGCTTTCAGTCAGGGAAATTTCTAAACATTCTGTTTAAGTTTTATGAAAAGCTCTACATTTTGAAACCTGCCATTTGCATAGATATGATAAAATTGCGAAAATTATTTTTGCTAGACTGAGTCAACTCTGTATAGAGTTAAGGTAAACCTACTTTGAACCCACCAAATATGCCAAATCAAATAGACTTCCAGAAAGTTGCACTTGAAACCTTGCGTATCGAAGAACAAGCATTACAGATTTTAGCCACGCAGATTGATGAGCGTTTTAGTCAGGCATGTGAAATTATCCTACAGTGCAAAGGTCGTCTGGTGATTACCGGAATGGGGAAATCCGGGCATATTGGCCGTAAGATGGCGGCAACTTTTGCGTCTACGGGTACGCCTTCATTCTTCATGCACCCGGGCGAGGCAGGGCATGGTGATCTTGGGATGCTGGTACCGGGTGATGTACTGATTGCCATTTCAAACTCAGGCAAAAGCGATGAAATCATGATGCTGATGCCTCTGATCAAGCGTCTGGAAATTCCCTTAATTACCATTAGTGGTGATGCCAAAGGCCCAATGCCACAAAATGCTGATGTGGCTTTAACTCTGGGTCATCTTCAGGAAGCCTGTCCACTTGGCCTGGCACCGACTTCGAGTACAACAGCAACTTTAGCGCTGGGTGATGCACTGGCTGTCGCTCTTTTAGATGCACGTGGTTTTACTGCTGACGATTTTGCATTGTCACATCCAGCGGGTGCCTTGGGTAAACGTTTATTGCTACATGTAAAACACCTCATGCATACAGGTTCGGAATTGCCAAAAGTGTCACCAGATACACCGATGAATCAAGTTTTATACGAGATTTCAAATAAACGCCTAGGTTTAACCACAATTGTGGATCAAAATGACCTTCTGTTGGGTATTTTCACTGATGGTGACTTGCGCCGACTGATCGACAAACAGCAAGGTTTTGATGTCAATTTACCGATTCAGGAAGTAATGACCAAAAATCCGCTGACGATTTCTCAGGAAGCACGTGCTGTCATTGCACTGGAAAAAATGAACGAACGTAAAGTTAATCAATTTGTTGTGGTTGATGATGCCAATAAAGTCATTGGTGTAATTAGTATGCATGACCTGATTCAGGCTGGGGTAAATTAATAAATGGCATCTTATGTATTATTAGAGCAGGCACGTCATATTGAGGCACTGGTACTTGATGTAGATGGTATTTTAAGCGACGGTTTTGTCACCTTGACCAATACGGGTGATGAAATTAAATCTTTTGATATCCGTGATGGTCTAGGGATGAAGCTGGTACAGCAAGCCGGAATCAAAGTGATCATTATCACTGGACGTCAAAGCAATATCGTACAGAAACGTATGTCGGATTTGGGCGTAGATCTGGTTTATCAGGGCCGCGAAGATAAAGGAACTGCTTTACGTGAAGCTTGTACTCAGCTCAATATCGACCCTGAAGACTGTTTATACATGGGTGATGACTGGCCTGATCTGTCTGCCTTCGCGATTGCAGGCATGAAAGTGACTGTTCCAAACGGGCATGTTGAAGTACGTCGTCGTGCTGATCTGGTAACGCAGGCCTATGGTGGTCGTGGTGCGGTACGCGAGATTTGTGACATGTTACTGATGTCCAAAGGTAAGTACCAAGAGTTACTTGAAAAATATACTCGTGCGCCTTATTAATAAGTCATACATTCTGGATTAAGTACACCGCTTATGGATACTCGAGTTTTATATCTTACGGCTATTATTATTGCCGCAATAAGTGGTGGTTATTACTATTACAGCGGTAAGGGCAACAAGTTGCAGACTGATTCTGCACGTAGCATGACCTATTCTGCAAATAATATTAACTTAACCCAAACTGATGAAAAGGGCATGTTATCTGTTCGTGCCCAGGTCGACCAGCTTGAACAAAACCTGCAGCTAGAGACTTCGAGTCTCAAAAATCTGCAGGCAACGACCTATAAAGACGGTCAGGTTGATGCGACATTCTTTGCCAAACAGGGCAACGGTTATGATGACAATACAAAAGTTGTACTTTCTCAAGAAGTGCTGGCGACCAAGATCATGCAAAATGGAAAAATGCAGTTCCGCACCGAGGAGCTGACGGCTTTTCCGAAAACACGTGAAATTGAAACCGATAAAACTGTCATTGTTGAATCTCCACAGGCTGAATTTATCAGTCAGGGCCTAAAAGCCAATCTTAATGATGGTCAATACGAATTCTTTAATATTCGAGGAAAGTATGAACCAAATTTCTAGAGCTAAAATGATGAACACTTTCCTTAAGCGCGCTGCGTTATTAAGTCTGGTTGCATTGGGTTCAGCCACTGCGTTTGCATTGCCATCTGACCGTAACCAGCCGATTACCTTATTAGCTGACCGTGCGACTTTTAATGAGCGTACCGGAGTCACGACTTATTCAGGTAATGTCATTATTGAACAGGGCACCATGAAATTGCAGGCCAATTCGATTGTGGCGAATCTGAATAATAAAAAACAGATCAGCCTGATTACAGCAACAGGTAGCCCGGCTCAATTTCAGCAGAAAGTTGATCCAGCCAAAGGTTTGGCCAAAGGTCAGGCACAGAAAATTGTCTATAATGCGGAAACCGGTATTATTACCCTGTCTGGAAATGCCTACTTGCAGCAAGATGGCGCTAGTATCCGTGGTAATACGCTGAAATACAGCATGAATAAAGGCGATATTGAAGCAACAGGTACACCAAATAAAACCGGTTCAGCAGCAGGTCGTGTACAAATCGTGATTCCGCCTTCATCTTCGAAATCCTTCCCGGGAGCACGTGATTAATGGCACAGACGCATCAGGTTCAAACTTTAACCATTAAGCATCTGGCGAAAAATTATAGTAAACGCTGGGTAGTCAAGGACGTTTCCTTCAGTATGGAAAGTGGGCAGATTGTTGGGCTTTTAGGGCCTAATGGTGCAGGTAAAACTACCAGTTTCTATATGGTGGTGGGTCTGGTGCGTATGGACAAGGGTGAAATCCATCTGGATGATCTCGATTTGTCTGACTTGGCGATGCATGAACGTGCGCGTAAAGGTATTGGCTATTTACCTCAGGAAGCTTCTATTTTTAGAAAACTAACCATTTCTGAAAATATTATGGCGATTCTGGAAACCCGTAAGGATTTAAGCAAAGCTCAGCGTCAGCAACGTCTGGCTGAATTACTGGCAGACTTTAAAATTACCCATATTAAAGATTCATTGGGTATGAGTGTATCAGGTGGTGAACGTCGTCGTGCTGAAATTGCTCGTGCGTTGGCGGCTGACCCTAAATTCATGTTATTGGATGAACCTTTTGCCGGGGTTGACCCGATTTCCGTGGGTGATATTAAAGATATTATTATGACGCTGAAAGATCGTGGAATTGGTGTATTGATTACCGATCACAACGTTCGTGAAACTTTGGCCATCTGTGAACATGCCTATATTGTCAGCGAAGGTTCAGTCATTGCCGAAGGCACGGCACAAGAAATTCTGGCCAATGAAACGGTACGTAAAGTTTATCTGGGTGATGATTTTACTGTATAGAAAATTTTCATTATCAGAAAAACCCGCATTAAGACTTTAGTCGTCAAATGCGGGTTTTTTTTACTTAAATTAAGACGAAAAAGCTATCTTTTTGTATGATTTGATATATTGTTAGGCTAAAACACGAAACACTCATTATTATGCAATTTAGGGTGCAGCACTTAAAAAATGTTCAGGGGATAATAGATAAAAATAAGGGAATATGGATCATTCTTCTTTTCCCTTTATCTGTGCCATTCGTACATGCAGAAAATTCACAGAATTATTTTAATAATATTAAAAGTGGATTAGGAAAACTGATTGCACCAGAGCCAACGCGATCAGCACAAACGATTGATATTAGCTCACTTAGTCAGTACTCACTGGATACCTCAAAGGTGGCTGAATTGCCGCAGATTACTCGGCCACAGCAGGGACAATCTTCAATTCGACCTATAAATGCCGGTATTCCTGCAAAAAAGAGTCTGATTGAGGCGGTTCATACAGCAGTTCAGCGTCGTCCGGAAATTGCCCAGAGTATTTCGTCTTTATCTGCACAGGCCGCCAATATTGATGTGGCCAAAGCTGCGTATTATCCGCAGTTATCTGGCGGTGTGGGTACCGGAGATTTGACCTCAGGTGAACGTGGACGTCAGGTGGTTTCTCTGAATGCAACCCAGATGCTATATGACTTTGGCAAGATTAAAACCAATGTCAGTGTTGAAGAGGCGAGACTGGCAGAAGATCAGGCAAGAGTATTGGTAAGTCTGGATCAGGTCGCACTGGAAGTAGCTGATGCCATCGTCAATATTAAACGCTATCAGGAAATTACCAAGATTGCCGAACAGCAGATTCAGGGCATCGCACGGATTGCAGAAATTGCCAATTTACGTGCCCGCGCCGGGATTAGCACACAGGCCGATCCGGTTCAGGCACAGTCCAATCTGGAAGCTGCACAATCTAACCTGATCGTGCAACAGACCCAGTTAAGACAATATCAGCAACGTCTGCGAACTTTATTGGGATTTGACGTCTCTGCAATTCAATGGGAAATTCCAGATCGTATCGTAACCCAGGCCGATCTTTATCAGGATCCTGAATTTACCCAGATTCCAAGCATGATCTTGGCACATTCAGGGGTAGATGTAGCCCGATTGCAAAAAGATCAGGCCCGTTTAAGCCGTTATCCGACCATTAATCTGAAAGGTAGCTTAAGTCAGGCGGTTAATGGTCGAAATCCGAATAATAATGAAGATGATGGCTTTTATAATTCAATTATGATTGAAGCCAGCAGTAATTTTTATCAGGGGGGTGCTGTTCGGTCTCAGGCACGTGCTGCCAGTTATGCCGAAGAAGCGGCACGCGCACAGGTCAATACGGTCTATCTGGATGTGCTGGATCAGGTTCGCTTAATCCGGGAACAGATTGAAAATAAACAAAGACAAATGAATGTCCTGGCTCAGCGCCGTGAAACCACGGTACGAACCAAAGAGCTATATCAAGAACAATATAAATTGGGCACACGGACTGTAGTGGATTTATTGAATGCAGAACAGGCGATTCACAGCGCAGCACAGGAAATTGAATCAGCGCGCTATGACATCTATTCGGCGATTGTGCAATACATTCAGGTGACAGGTCGTACACGGGATATTTACGCGCTTAACCGTATTTCTATTCAGGGGTTTGAAGTTCAGCCATGAGTACTACAATAAATTATCAGCCGTGGCTTCAGGCAGTTTTGAATATTGCCAAGCATTATCGGATTGAACCATCTGAGGAGCGGATTCGTCTGCAACTGGACTGGAACCAGCATCATGACATTGATGAAATGCTCAAGATTGTGAGCCGTCAGATGGGATTGAATGTCCGCAAAAATAAATTCGATAGTAGTTTGCTGAATCCCTGGCGTTTGCCCTTACTGGTTGAATTTGATAGCGGAGATGTCGGTGTTATTGAACGTATCGACACACAAGGCAATGTCAGTGTTCAACTGAGTGGAGATGCCGGTTTATCACAAAGTTTTACCATCGAGCAGTTAGAGGCTGGTGCGAAGCATGTTTATATCCTGCGACCAGAGTCTTCTGTACCGGATGCGCGTGTCGACGAATATATCAAGCCCTTTGAGAAAAACTGGTTCTGGTCGATTGTGCTGAAAGACTGGAAACGCTATATCGATGTGATGTTTGCCTCTTTGATCGCCAATATTTTGGCTTTAGCGACGATTGTATTCTCGATGAACGTTTATGACCGTGTCATTCCTTCACAATCGATTCCTACTTTGTGGGTGTTGGCCGGTGGTGTACTGATTGCAGCTATTTTCGAGTTTGTATTACGAGTCTCCCGTATTTATCTTTCAGACATTATTGGTAAACGGGCTGACCTGAAAATTTCTGACCGGGTATTTGGTCATTCCTTAAGAATTAAAAACAGTGAGCGTTCCAAATCAACCGGAACGTTTATTTCACAGATTCGTGAACTTGAAGGTGTGCGTGAACTGGTCACTTCCACTACCGTGACGGCAATTGCAGATTTACCATTCTTCTTCCTGTTCCTGGGAATCTTCTGGATTATTGGCGGCAACCTGTTCTGGGTCATGCTACTGGTAGTACCACTCATGATTCTTCCGGGAATTCTGGCACAGAAAAAACTGGCCAAGCTGGCACAGTTGGGAATGCGTGAATCTGCAATCCGTAATGCTTTATTAGTTGAAGCCGTACAGGGTATTGAAGATATCAAGCTGTTAAGAGCTGAAACCCGCTTCCAGAACCAATGGAATCATATGAATGAGGTCTCTGCCGATGTCAGCATGCAACAACGTAAAATTGTTGGCTTAATGACAGCATGGACCCAAAAAATTCAGGGTTTAACCTTTGCCATTGTGGTCTTGGTGGGTGCATTTGCAGTGATGGATGGTGAGATGACCACAGGTGCTTTAGTTGCCTGTTCGATTTTATCATCACGGATGCTGGCACCTATTTCACAAATTACCGGTGTCTTGGGCCGTTTACAGCAAGCCAAAGTTGCCAAGGGCGGTCTGGATGAGTTGATGAAAAAATCGGTGGATCAGCCGGACTATTCACATCTGATTCACCGTCCTGTATTGGATGGTCATTATGACTTGAGTGGCGTGGTGTTCAAATATGGCGATGATGATCCCAAACCGAGTCTGGTCATTCCAAAACTCGAAATCAAGCCCGGTGAAAAAATTGCAATTCTGGGCCGTAACGGTGCTGGTAAATCGACGCTGTTGCAACTGTTGTCGGGTATGCAAACCCCAGCACAAGGTAAGGTCAAACTGGATGGTATTGATCTGACCCTGATAGATCCTTCAGATGTACGCCGTGATATGGGCTTGCTCAATCAGAATTCACAACTCTTTTACGGTAGTATTCGTGAAAACCTGACTTTGGGTGCACCGCTCGCTACGGATCAACAGATTCTGGAAGCCTTGCAAATCACCGGTGCACTTAACTTTGTTCAGGAGAAAAAAGAAGGTCTGGATCATATTATTCTGGAAGGTGGAGTGGGCTTCTCGGGTGGACAGCGTCAAGCCTTGTTACTGGCAAGGCTCCTGATCCGCCAGCCGAAAATTTTGTTGCTAGATGAGCCAACTGCAGCGATTGATGATGTTTCAGAAAAACAGTTAATAGATCATCTGAAAGGGTATCTGGCACATCGTACACTGGTGGTAGCAACGCATCGTCGCGCTGTACTAGAGTTAGTTGACCGTATTCTTGTGGTCAATGATGGCAAAATTGTCATGGATGGTCCACGAGACCAGATATTAAATCAGTCACAGGTAGGATCTAAACGGGTCGTGGGAGCAAGCGCATGAGTGAACCACATACATTAACGCGTTCAAACAAAGTGAGCTTTCAGGAACCACCATTACCTAAATCCAGTCTGATTATCTGGATTGTGGGCATTGGTTTGTTAATACTGCTGACGTGGGCCTGGTTATTTAAACTGGAAGAGGTTTCGACCGGTACGGGTAAAGTCATTCCATCTTCCAAAGAACAAGTGATTCAGTCTCTGGAGGGTGGCATTCTAACCAAGTTAAATGTCAAAGAAGGTGAGATTGTAGAACGTGGTCAAGTCTTGGCACAGCTTGATCCAACCCGATTTGAATCTAATGTCGGCGAATCAGAATCCTTGCTGATCGCTTCACGTGCGACTTCCGCCCGTTTACGTGCAGAAGTGAGTGGTACGCCGTTGTCTTTCCCGGAAGAAGTGCTGAAATATCCGAAACTGGTTAAAGAAGAAACCGCACTCTATCAGTCACGTCGTGCCAATCTGGAAGAATCTCTTGCCGGCTTGCAACAGGCATTGGTACTAGTACAACAGGAACTGGAAATGACCGCGCCATTGGTGGCTAAAGGGGCAGCCAGTGAAGTTGAAGTTTTACGGCTGAAGCGTGAAGCCAATGATTTGCGTAACCAGATGAATGATATTCGCAACCAATATTATGTGAAAGCACGGGAAGAATTGTCCAAAGCCAATACTGATGTAGAAACCCAGCAACAGGTGGTACGCGGCAAGTCAGATACCTTGAACCGGACCATTTTTAAATCACCAGTTCGTGGCGTGGTCAAAGAAATTGATATCATGACTTTGGGTGGCGTGGTTCCGCAAAATGGCAAGCTGATGACCATCGTCCCTCTGGATGAAAAATTACTGGTTGAAGCCCGAATTTCACCACGTGATATTGCCTTTATCCGACCTGATCAGGAAGCACTGGTTAAAATTACGGCCTATGATTACTCGATTTATGGTGGTCTAAAAGGCAAAGTGACCGTGATTTCGCCAGATACCTTGCGAGATGAAGTCAAACAGGATCAGTTCTATTATCGGGTGTATATTCGTACCGATAGTGACAAATTGAGAAACGCCGCCGGGCAGGAGTTCAATATCACACCAGGTATGGTGGCTTCCGTCGATATTCGTACCGGAGCAAAAACGGTAATGGACTATCTCATCAAGCCATTCAATAAAGCTAAAGAAGCATTGCGTGAACGTTAAATTTAAAAGTAATTAATAAAATTAAATTGAATCAAGCCTCTCTATACGAGAGGCTTTTTCTTTGCCACATCAAAACAGGTATACTGCACAGGTGAAATTTGAATGCCTGAAGTTATGCCATTTACTATTGCCAGCCTTGTTAGTTTTGAGGAAGACATCAAAAAAAGCCGATTTCAGGCCTTTGCCACACCTGTAGAAAATGAACAGGATGTGAAGGATTTTCTGGAGGCCTATCGTGATCCGACCACCACTCATCAATGCTGGGCCTGGAAAATCGGTCATCATGTACGTTTTAATGATGATGGTGAGCCATCGGGTACAGCAGGCCGACCGATCCTCGCGACCATTGAAGGCAATGAGCTAACCAATGTACTAGTACTGGTGAATCGCTGGTATGGCGGTATTAAATTAGGCACCGGTGGACTGGTCCGTGCCTATGGTGGCTGTGCTGGACAATGTTTGTTATTAGCTGAAAAAATTGAGCTGATTGAAAAGAAAAAGGTCGAATTTGCTTGCCAGTTTAATGAGTGGGCGATTTTTCAGTATGAGCTGAATCAGCAGCAGATTGATTATCAGGAAGAATATACTTCTGAAGGTGTACAGGTTCAGGCACAATTTCAGAAACATCAGATTGAACCTTTTGCGTTGAAGATTCAGGATGTTACTCGCGGACGTGAACAGTTAAAAATTATAGAAGAAGCCACAGATGACTGAACCAGATCCATTACTGAAATATCGTGAGCAGCATAAGCACCGTCTAAATTATATGCCTTGGCTATATTGGTCCTTAAAACCGAAGAATCGTGGTTGGGCTGAGGCTTGGCAAAAAGAATATCAGACCTATCTGATGGAGATGGAAACAGTCGAAATTGGCGAAAACTGTTTTATTTCGCCGTTGGCACATATCTTCGCTGAGCCGGGACGTAAAATTATTATCGGGGACAATACCTTTATTGCGGCAGATTGTACGCTACATGGTCCTTTGGAGATCGGTAACGAAGTTGCCATCAATCATCACTGTATTCTGGATGGTGGTCGGGTTGGGATTAAACTGCATGATCAGGTACGCATCGCAGCTTATTGTCATCTTTATGCTTTTGATCATGGGATGGAACTGGAGCAGCCAATTTATCAGCAGCCAGTCAGGTCTAAAGGAATTGAGATTGGTCGGGATGTTTGGCTAGGTGCCCACGTCGGCATTAAAGATGGGGTGAAAATTGCCGATCAGGCGATTATAGGTATGAATAGCATGGTCACGAAGGATATTGAAGCGCGTGCAATTGTCGCCGGAAATCCGGCAAAATTGATTCGATATCGGGATTAACATAGTGAAAGAGGTGCTTGGAAAAAGAATTTATATCAAGTGCTTAATATTCGGTAAGGGTCCTAGAACATCACATAAAAGTTAACATATTTCAATTCAAGCCTTACAGATTTCAGTGCACATTTACTAATGCTTGTGCTAAGTTAAAAATAACTAAGAAATTTTTATTATAAAAGAGAGGCTGAACATGAAACGTGTCATTGCCTGCATAGACTCCTCACCATGCACGAACGCGCTTGCAGATGCGGCTGCATGGATTGCCAAACAGACCGGCCGTGAACTGGTTTTATTACAGGTTCTGGATTATTACCCGGCCAGTTATCATCTTGGGGAAATTAGTGGTGTGATTGGCTTTGAAAGCAATGCCATGTTGCTTAAAGAACTGGCTGAGCTGGAACAGAAGCAAAGTGAAATCGCGCTTAGTTATAGCAATAATCTGCTCCAGCACATTTCGGATCGTATCTTTAAAGATTATGGCATCCGCACCACGCATATTCAGGAAAAGGGTGATTTTCTAGAACAAAGTTTTCAGATTCTAAAACCTGATGATATTGCAGTCATCGGACTACTCGGTGAGCGTTCTGCCGAAAAAAACAAGCCAATCGGCACCAATGTAGAAAACTTTATTCGTGGTGCTAACTGTACAGTGATGACTGTAGGGGAACACTTCAGACCACCGACACGTTTTATCTTTGCTTATGAGTATTCACCGACCTGTGTGAAGATGATGAAACGTATTGCAGAAAGTGATTTATTAAGACAATTACAATGTCATCTGCTTTATATCGGGGATCATGTGGAAATCCTGAATGAGCCTCTGCAATATTTGACAGAAGCAGGACTAGAGGTCGTTCCAGAATACCGCTATGGAGAAGTGGCTGAAAATATCCTGTCTTATCAGCAGGAACATGGGATTCAGTTAATTGTCTTGGGGGCATTCAGTCACAGCAAGATCCACCAGTTCTTCTTGGGCAGTATTGCGACAACGATTTTCCGTAATTCTAAAGTTCCATTATTGGTAGCAAAGTAAAAAGAGGATAACAAAAGCGGCAGAGATGTATTTTTTGATAAATTGTTACAGCTTGAATTAAAAATAACCAGAGTTATCCTCATATATTGTGGATAACTCTGTGGTTACATTCTGTAAGATGATGTTATTTATCAGGAATACTTTATTGGCTGATTTTTGTTCTAGTCGTATTATTTGACAATTGCGAGTGCAAAACCATCATGGCCTTTACTGCCAACGGTCTGTAAAGCAGTACAAGACAAGATACGTGGATGATTTTCCAGCGCTTTAAACATGTCACGAATACCTTCAATACTTGGTTTTTTATTGTCCGGATTGATGATATCACCGGCACGAATCACATTGTCCAAGAAGATAATAGTACCGGAGTGAGAAAGGTTTAAGCTCAGCTCCAGATATTCAGGATAGCTTTGCTTATCGGCATCAATAAAAATAAAGTCAAAGGCTTCAGTATCTTCAGGCAGGGCACGAAGCACATCTGCAGCACGGCCACATTTCAGCTCAACTTTCTGTTTTAACTGTGCACGATCAATATTTTCCTGTCCCATGGCAGCATGCGTTTCACGGCCTTCAATGGTCAGGATATAACCGTCTTCAGGCAGGGCACGAGCTAGCCACATGGTGCTATATGCAGCAAAAGTTCCTAGTTCCAGTATACGCTTGCACTTATTCATCTGGATCAGCATTTGCAGCAGCATGCCCTGATTCGGCGCAACAGCCAGATGATCTGGAAAACCATGTGCAGCAGTATTTTCAAGAGTCTGATTCAGGATAGGATCTTCAGGAATTAAATGTGAATCAATGTAGCGGTCAATATCTGTCCACATTTGTTGCATAGTACTCGCACCTTTGTTGTGATGCGTGCATTTTAAACTTTTCCAGGCACAGCGCAATTTATTGTTCTATATTCGCTGGTTTTTTAGGCTATACAAAGGTTTTTTAGGCTATACAAAGCCAAAAGCTGGCTTTGTATAGTAAATGAAATGACTTAGTAATTACACATTGATGAGCGACGGCTTAAATCTGGGCCCCAGGTACGATAACCTTGAGTATCAATATGGATTTGGCCAGAGGCATATAAACCGAGCCCCATATTCAGGCTTTGTCCATGCTGTAACCAGAACTGGCACAGTTTGAACTTGGTATTTTCAATCGCTGCATAATCCTGAGCCTGTGGGTACTCAGGTCCGATCCGAAAATCAATTGCCGAGTTAAACAGGTGACGTGAAGAATTGGCTCCACCGGCACACTGGTTCAAAGGCAGGTCACGATAAACCGAAGTGACTTCAAAATCAGTCAGCACATTAGCTGCAACCAGATATTTAAAGACACGTAAAGTAGGCACCTGATTTGACCAGAGCTCACGGCTTGGAATCATGTATTGCGATCGACCACATTTAGCCCAATCCCGTGCAGTACGCATCAGCTCAAAACTTGGGATAATATTTCCGACCCCTTGCTGGGCCAAAAAGTTTTCATATTCACGTACAAGAGACAGGTTATTTAGTGCCGATACCCAGTGAGTATAGACATAAGGAACCGGTTTAGGCTGTGGTTTATGATTGTACTGGACTCGTTCTTCTGGGATATAAATCCTTTTATCTGGAGTTACTTTACCAGACTGTTTTGTGGTGGCACATCCTACAAAGACAAGCGGGATTATACAAACACTCAATAACCCCTTTATTAAATGCTTCATTGATAGCAATTCAGATATTTTAAAATAGCGCTATTTTAGTCCACTTTTACGGAGAAAATCAGGATAAATTGCAATGAAATGTGTGGATGAGGTATAAAAAAAGACCAGTCTATGCTGGTCTTTTTTTAAGATTTGAAAAATTATTTTTCAAGATATTGTAATTTATCAGTTTTACCATTCCACTCTTCACGGTCAGCAGGTTGCTCACCAATTTGAGTGATGTTCGGCCATTTCTGAGACAGTTCAGCATTCAGTTCGATAAAGACTTCTTGGCCTTCCGGTAACTCATCTTCAGAGAAAATTGCATTTGCAGGACATTCAGGCTCACATAACGCGCAGTCGATACACTCGTCCGGGTTAATCACAAGGAAGTTAGGACCTTCATAGAAACAGTCTACAGGGCAAACTTCAACACAGTCTTGATATTTACATTTAATACAATTTTCAGTGACAACGAAGGTCATGGCGACAGCTACCTAAAAAATATGGTTCTAATGACGAATACCGTATTTTAGGCAAAAATAGAGGGAACAAACAATTCCTTTTATTGATATTTGTTATATATAGGGCTGTTAAATTTGAAAAAACTGCGATGATTTGATGAAAGGCTTAGGGAATGAGAATCATCATCAGCTAAGCCCTATACAAGATAGGGCTTAGGAGAGATTTTAACTTGGCTGTTTCATGAGATCTTTGAGCGCATATAGCTGCTGTAATGCTTCACGTGGGCTCAGGTTATCAACATCAATGTCTTCTAATAACTCAAGTGCTGCTGAAGGCTTTTCAATCTCGATGACCTTTTCAATAATTTCCGGCATCGCAAACAGGTCATGCTGTGGACTTTGCGGTTTAGCCTGATGTTGCTTTTCCAGAATCTTCAAACGATGTTGGGCTTCTTTAATTACAGCCGCAGGAATACCTGCCAGTTTAGCCACCTGTAAACCATGACTCTGACTAGCTGGACCATGTTGGACTTTATGCAGCAGAATCAGGTTGCCATTTAGTTCTTTGGCTGTGACATGGTAGTTATCAATGCCTGATTCTTTATCCAGTTCGGTCAGCTCAAAATAATGCGTTGCGAACAGGCATAAACATTGAATGCGTTTAGTCAGATCAAGCACACAAGCCCAAGCCAATGACAGCCCGTCATAGGTACTGGTTCCACGTCCGACTTCATCCATCAGGACTAGCGACTGGCTGGTAGCATGATGCAGAATTTGCGAAGTTTCCGTCATTTCGACCATAAAAGTTGATTTACCAGTCGACAAATCATCTGCAGAGCCAATCCTGGTAAAAATCCGGTCAATTGGACCCAGTGTTGTCGATTGCGCTGGCACATAACTACCGCAATAAGCCAGTAGGGCAATCAGGGCAGTCTGGCGCATAAAGGTGGATTTACCACCCATATTTGGACCAGTAATAATGGCCATACGATGCTGATAATCCAGCTGGGTATCATTTGGAGTAAAGGCAGCCTTGCTTAAGGCTTCCACCACAGGATGACGACCGGCAACGATTTTCACACCAATTTCAGGGCTAAATTTCGGGCGTGACCAGTTGCGTAAGCGTGCCTGATGCGCAAAGTTTGCCAACAGATCGATCTGGGCAATCGCACTACTCATCATCTGTAGATTGCCAATATCCTGACGCAATTCATCCAGCAGCATTTCGAACAGCATTTTCTCGCGAGCAAGTGCACGGGATTCGCTAGACAGTACTTTATCTTCAAAGGCTTTCAACTCAGGCGTGATATAACGCTCGGCGTTTTTGAGCGTCTGACGACGGATATAATGCTCAGGTGCCTGTTCAGCTTGGGCACGGGTCAATTCGATATAGTACCCACTAACACGGTTGTAGCCGATTTTCAGGGCAGGAATACCGCTTTGCTCACGTTCCTTAATTTCCAGATCAATCAGGAACTGTCCGGCATGATCACGGATTTTACGCAGCTCATCCAGCTCGCTATCGAAACCTTCTGCAATGACATTGCCATCACGTAGCAATACCGGTGGATTTTCAACAATAGCTGACATCAGGCGCTGATGCAGGCCATGAAAATCGCCCAGTTCTTGATTCAGCTGCTGTAATAATTTCGAATTCTGCTGACTTAACAGTGGTTGTAACGCATGGCGTAAAAATGGAATCTGTGCACAGGCCTGACGTAATTGAACCAGATCGCGTGGACGCGCACTGCCGAGAGCAATACGGCTGAGTACACGTTCAATATCACTGATTTCTTTTAAGACCAGACGGACTGGCGATTCATGGAAACCTTCAAGCAATGCCTGTGTCGCATCCAGTCGCTCATCCAGTATGGCAGTATCACGAAGCGGTTGCATCAAGGTTCGGCTAAGCAGACGGCCACCCATAGCGGTCTGGCAGTCATTGATCAGCTGGAACAATGAAGTGCCATGTTCAAATAAAGGCTCAATCAATTCGAGGTTGCGACGGGTGACTGGATCCAGTGCAATAAAGTCTGAACTTTGTTCCAGTTGAATGGTTCGGATATGCGGTAAAGCCGTTTTCTGGGTTTCTTTAGCATAATGAATCAATGCAGCCGCAGCAGCTTTGGCCAAGGGCAGATGATCAATTCCGAAACCTGAAAGTGTGCTTACTGCAAACTGGTCGCATAATGTCTTCTGAGCATTGTTCTGGTTGAAGTCAACATTCGGACGTTTACTGATTGGAACATCTAGTTGTTGTTTTAAGTGTTCTATCAGTGCCTGATCTTGCAGATTTTCATCCACCACAATTTCGCTTGGCATCAGGCGTGCCAACTCAATGGCTAACTGACTTAAGTCATAATCGATTTGCTGGACTTTAAATAAACCGGCACTCAGGTCGAGAAGTGCAATTCCGATTTGTTGCTGGTGAGCACACAGAGCAACCAAGTTGGAGGTTTGATGCGCACCTAATAAGGCATCATCGGTTAAGGTTCCAGGGGTGATAATTCGGACGACCCCACGTTCAACTGGACCTTTACCAGTCACTTCACCGATCTGCTCGCAGATCACCACCGTTTCGCCTTTTTTCACCAGACGAGCCAGATAGCCTTCAGCGGCATGGAAAGGTACACCGGCCATGGGAATTGGCTGGCCATTGGCTTTACCGCGATGGGTCAGGGTAATGCCTAAAATCTTGGCTGCCTTATGGGCATCTTCAAAGAACAGTTCATAGAAATCACCCATGCGATAAAACATTAATGAGTGTGGATGCTGCATTTTGACCGACATGTACTGCTGCATCATGGGCGTTAAGCTAGAGAGATCAGCCACAAGTTCTGAACTGGTCATTAAGAAAAAATCCTTTAAATATATAAAGCCAAACCTGAATCTTTTTCCGGAACATTATCCTCGGAAAACCTGGAAAATAGCCTAAGCTAAAATCCTGTAAAGACCGGTTTGAATGTCAAAAATAATTGCTCCAAGTCTAACAAATTTAATTTTTAGAAAGAAATATAAATCCGCAGGAATCTGTATTTGGACGGACTTAGTCGATATAAAGCATAAAAGGGTATTGATACATGGGTTGCCCATAAAAAAAGCCACCGATTGGCAGCTTTTTTTATATCTTTCATCAAAATTTAATCAGGGTCATACAATCCTAAGTCGACCAGATGTAATCTGAGAAGGCGGCGGAGTTCCAGTACAGCTTCAGGCGTTTCCTGAATCGAATGTCCACCTTTGATGATCTCTTCAGAGAGTGCGCCGTCCAGTCGGGCACTTTGATACGGTACGACATCATCTGTCATGATAGCTTTGTCTTGACTGTCCATAGTATTCCCCATGATGTTATGGAATTTAAAGCCCCGAAATGGCACCACATCACGTGTCAGCGCATTAAACTTGGAGTTTTTAGACAGGTCACTCGGGCCATTTTGAATCATGTCATGGCCAATTTCCTTGAGAAAATCATCCAGTCCGATGTCGCCTTGTAGCGTGTCGGCAAATGCTCCGAGAAAGGCACCAGGCAATTTAATAATTTTACGTGCCGCCAGCGTAAACCAGCGATCAGCATAATCAGTACCGCGATGTGGGGCTGCCAGGAAAATAGCCCGACTGAAATTAGGTACAGGTTTGATATCCAGACGTGCTTTAAATAAGGGATTATTGCGGAAGCGTTCGATACGACGATTATTCAGCAGCTCTTCCGTGCGTGGAATCAGGTTGGCTTCACTCACCAGAAGACGGGCAATCACACCCCCCATACTGTGTCCGACCAGTACAGCATCTTTCTTGGCGGGATCGTTGGGTTTATTCAATTTGAAAGCTTGCTGAATTAGTGCATTAATCTGATAGCGGCTTTCCAGAATTGGCATATTGGTCGAATAAAATACCTGCCATACCTGGAAGTTTTCGCGCAGTACCGGATCACCCATCACATCGTTGGTTAAACGAATCCAGGCTTCCGGGCTGCTGGCCAGACCATGAATCAGCACAATGACTTTTTTCTTAGGATTATAAGGTTCCAGCATATACAGATGCGGCATGGTCAGGTTGTCATCACGATCAATCAGCACCAAATAAGCTGATCGTCCGAGATTGTTTTCAGCCAGCCACAAGCCATAAGGGGCCGAGAAATTGGCTGCCAGAGAATACTGTTTACCGGCGACAGTAACTTTTTCATGTTTGTACGGGTCGTATAACTTAAGGTGAAATTCCGGGCTGTTAATGATCTGTTCTACACTGTTGCCAGACTTTGGAATGGCAGTAATGGTCGTGGCCAAGTAGCGTGCAGCGTGAATATTCGGATTACGGCCTTCCTGATACTGATATTTGAGAGGATCGACAATATATTTTTTATTCGGCGTAATGCGTTTTTCTTCAGGCAAAATAACCACAAACTCTGAGCCGAAACCATCACGGCGGGTAATCGAACGCAGCCCGGAAAAGTTCATATTATAAGTAGACATGAGCTTTTCAAAAGACTGGTCTTTAATTTCCGGATAATTTTCAAAATCAACTGAGTAAATGCTATTACCGACCTGAATCTTGCGGCTTACCTCTTTAGAGGGATGACGTTCAGAATAGACGTGAATCAGGTGTGCTATCGCAAGGTTATAGAAGTCACGGATCTGGACCTGACGGTTGTCAAAGATACGATCCTGTGGTGCACGCTGGGTCTTGAACAGGTACGCATAGCTATAGCGGATACTCTGATCCAACATGACCAATTGCTGATCCTGACACTTCTCAATATTCTGTTTTTGTAGCTGCTTTTTTTCTTCAGACTGGGTCTTGGTCAGGAGACTGCTTTTACATCCGGCAGAGTTCCCGAGCTGCAAAGACTTGGCAAGATACAGCTCACTGGCGGTAGACAATAATTCTTCATCCAGAATTTCAGGAATTTGCTTCAGTGCATCTACACAGTTTTGCGGTTGTTCGGTACAGATGCGAGCTTCACGGCCTGTCATGGACAGGACATTCAGACTGGCTTCACTCAGCTTGTCACGGGTAAGGATGCTGTCACGTTCATTACTGATGGTGACATTAATGGCCTGTTCTTTAACGCTGACGACCTGACAGCCGCTCAGGACAGCCCCTAGCAGGATTGAACAGAAAAGGAATGCTTTATTCATTTTATGGTGCATATAGATTCTGGAAGCTCAGTCTAATTGTGTATTAATGTTTTGTATTTTACTGATTTTTTCAAAAAAATAGACTGCCTAAGCAGTCTATTTTGTAACTCAAATTCGAGTAATATTTACATTAATTTTTTGGCGTCATCACTTGCCATACATTCCAACGGCCTTGCTTCTCAATTTCCTGGATCAGACGATCTGCAACTTCAGCTTCTTGAGGATATTTCACCTTGTAGTTTTTCAGGATTTGTACCGCATTTTTTTTGTTTTCCATGGCAATGTAGTTATTTGCCGCAGATAAATAAGCTTCCTGAACACCTGTCTGCATTGCCTTGTCCAGATACTGAATCGCTTCGCGGTGACCGCCACCTTCAGACAGACCAAAGCCAAACCAGAAGTTTGCTTCAGCATCATCCTGGTTAATACGAAGAATACGCTGTGCATAGGTCATTGATTTGGTGGTATAGATAGAACCTAAATCAAGATTACGTGCCATAACGCTGGCCTTAAATGCACGCATTAATACATCAAATGAAGCATTTGGACGTGAAGCTAAAGTATCCAGTTGTTGAGAAACTTCGCGAAGTTTCGCTTCAAAACCACGGCGTTCCTGACGGTCGCTAAAGCGGGGTGGATAATGACGCGCTTTACCTTCTACCATCTGCAAGAAATCATCGATTTCAGTAATGTCGATTTCATTTTCATTGGCAAGTGCTGCATAACGCATACTGCGTGTATTGCTATCCACCATCGGGATAATCAGCTTGTTTACATCTAGGGTTAACTGTTTAGACGGATCTTTAGGATCAGTCACTACCATTTTTGTCACTGGCTGCGCAGCGGCTTTTTGCAAATGTACTTCAAATGGAGGTGGTTCGTTATAGTTAAATGGATTTAAAGCATAAAATGGCGGAGTAATTTCAGGTTCAACAAAAACTATCTGATCAGCTGGTTTCTGTTCTTGTTTGCTTGATGTCGGTGCCATAGAGCACGCCGTCATGGTAAAAGCTAAGCAAGCAATTGCTAAGGGCTTCAAGGTCATAATATCCGTCCATTCATGTTATTTTTTAAAACATCTATTCAAAAAATGCATGATCGTCAGTCTATGAAAAGTGCTGCGATCATGCAAGCAAATGCGTGTTACAAAAGAATTACGATTTATAGTCAGGCCTTGGACTGACTGGTTTGTGCTTCGCACTCACGGCGCGCATCTTCTAGAATTTTAAGTTCTTCCTTGCTAAATGGCTGTTCATTTAACTGGTTTTTCTTAAAAGTCGGGTCAAGCAGAGACAGGCGGTTGCACAGTGTATTCATGCGTTTTTCATTTTGTTGAATACGGTCAAGTAGAACACGCATGCCTTCCAGAATCGGGTCTGTCTGATCCTGTGTTGTTGCATAAGGCTGGAAACCGATACTTTCTGCATAATCACGACGACGAGCTTCAGCATCCTCTTTTGGCTGGTCTTTGGTGATAAAGCGCGCTGGATTGCCAACCGCTGTGGTATTCGGCGGAACTGCTTTAGTAATTACAGCATTGGAACCGACCTTGGCATTTTTACCTACCGTGAATGGACCCAGGATTTTGGCACCTGCACCAACAACAACGCCATCTTCCAGAGTCGGGTGACGTTTGCCTTTATTCCAGGTTGTACCACCCAAAGTCACACCATGATATAGGGTGACATCATCGCCAATTTCTGCAGTTTCACCAATCACTACACCCATGCCATGGTCAATAAAAAAACGTTTACCAATCTTGGCGCCCGGATGAATTTCGATACCTGTTGCAAAACGGCTAAAAGAGGACAAAACACGCGCTGTACCTTTACAGTCTTTTTTCCATAGCTCATGTGCCATGCGATGCATAATCAGTGCATGGATGCCAGGGTAGGTGGTTAAGACTTCTAAGGTATTGCGTGCTGCAGGATCGCGCGCAAAGACAGCTTGGATATCTTCTTTGAGCTGTTTTAGCATTAGTTTTGATCCTCATCCTGTTGTGATGTATGGGAAGATTTTTTCCAGGTGCCGTTATTCAGTGCCTGAACACGAGTGAAAATACCACGAAGTAAGTGATATTCCATACGATCTAATTGTATACGTCCGAAAAGGCGACGCAAGCGTAAAGGAAGTAATCGTGGGTTTTTTGGATCCATAAATTCAATTTCTGCCAGCATTTTTTCCAGATGCGGGTAGAATTGTTCCATCTGTTCATGGGGCACCAGCGGTTCATCCCACTCCATTTCAATGCCATCAATAACTTGCATGGTGGCTTTGGGATCACGAGGATGTTCTACCTGATCCAGTGCCGCCATACGCAGTTCATAGCAGATCACCTGAATAGCTTGAGCAACATTCAAAACACCATAATCCGTATTCACAGGAATAGTTAGGTGATAATTCGCCATCGCCAGTTCTTCATTGGTCAGACCGCGGTCTTCACGGCCAAACAGAATCGCAATTTCCTGTTTTTCTTGCACCACAGCTGAAAGTGCTTTTTCAGCAGCAGGACGAACGTCTAGTAAAGGCCATGGAATAGTGCGACTACGCGCACTAGTACCAAAGACGATCTGGCAATCTTTAATGGCTTCTTCCAGTGTTTCTACGATTTCAATCTGTTCGATCAGATCAGTTGCACCTGCAGCCAGTGCATCAATATCTGGATGCGGATAAGTTTTAGGTGCAACCAGGACCAGTTTGCACAGGCCCATGGTTTTCATGGCACGTAAGGCACTACCAATATTGGCAGGCAGGGTGGTATTAACCATGACAATACGCACATGGGAGAGATGTGCTGAAACAGCAGCATTGTCAATTTGACTCATGATGATTCCAGTTTGGATATATTAAAATGGGAGATTTATGAATACTGCGGTTGAGACTCGGCTTCATACTGTGCCAAGGCATCGTCCATACTCATGTCAGCAGGTGGAGGTGGAACCTCAACTGGCTTAGCTTCCTCATAAGATACAGCACGTGCAGCTTTAGACTTTACCTGATACTCGATATACAGCGCAGTCTTACCAAAATAGTCACGCAGCTTGGCGAGAAGATCATCCAGCGGCGCAACTTTCCAGCTTAAGCCCAGATGCAGTTCGGCCGTGGCATAGCCATAATCCAGATACAGAATCACTGGAATATGCGTGCTCATGTCCACATTGGTATATGGCATCAGAATTTGCTGCAAGTCACGGCTGAGGGTTTTGCTGTAATGTTCAGCTTGCAAGGTAATCTTGATGCTGTTAGCACGTTTCTGACGGATTTCATTCAGGCTAAAGGCTTTGGTCAAACGACCGAGCGGACGGTCAAAACCTTCGCGCTCGTAAATTTCACCTTCAATCACCACCACTCTATCGACTTGAACAATCTCTTTAAAGCGCTGGAAGCGTTCATGGTTGGTAGAAATTTCGATACGTGCCGTACCATCATCTAACGTCACCATCATCCGGTTCGGGAAGTTAGCGACATCGACTACCAGACCGGCAAACACAGTCGTTACACCACGACGGGTTGGGGTTAATTCATTAATTTGACAAGGTACAAAGGCTTTCAGCTCATTACGATATACATCAATCGGGTGACCCGTTAGATATAGGCCGAGTGTATCTTTTTCACCTTTGAGACGGACTTCATCTGACCACGGTTTCACCGGTTTGGCAGGTTTACGTTGAACTTCTTCAACTTCACCAAACAGGTCCATGATGCCGGTTTCACGGTTTTGACGGGCCTGATCTGCAGCTTGTACGGCTTCAGGCAGTTGTGCCATCAGATCGGCACGTTCAATACCCAGACAATCCAGTGCACCTGCACGAATCAAGGCTTCAAGGGTACGTTTGTTGATTTTCTTCAGGTCGATACGGTGACAGAAGTCAAACAGGTCTTTATATGGACCTTCTTTTTGACGTGATTCAATCACGGATTGCATTGCCGCCTCACCGACGCCTTTGATCGCGCCCAAACCATAAACAATGGTTTTTGGATCGCTGGCATGGAACTGGTAAATCGACATATTCACCGATGGAGGCAATACTTCCAGACCATTATGACGGCAGTCATCAATTAGGAACACCACGTTATCAGTGTTCTGCATTTCCGAGGTCATCACCGCTGACATAAATTCAGCCGGGTAATGCGCTTTCAACCAAGCTGTTTGATAAGCTACCAGGGCATAGGCGGCGGCATGCGATTTGTTAAAGCCGTAGCCTGCGAATTTTTCCATATAGTCGAAGATATGGTTGGCGGTGGCTTCATCGATATCTTTTTTCGCAGCACCTTCAATGAAGATCTTACGCTGCTTGACCATTTCCTCAGGTTTTTTCTTACCCATCGCACGACGAAGTAAGTCCGCACCACCCAAGCTATAGCCGGCACAGAACTGTGCAGACTGCATTACCTGTTCTTGGTATACCATGATCCCGTAAGTTGGCTCTAACACCTTTTCCAGCAAGGGATGCAGGTATTCGAATTCACCACCGTGCATACGATGGATAAAGTCAGGAATCAGGTCCATTGGACCTGGACGGTATAGCGATACGAAGGCAATAATTTCTTCGAACTTGCTTGGACGCGCTTCCTTGAGCATCTTCTTCATGCCGACGGATTCAAACTGGAATACTGCAGTGGTATTCGCCGTCGCAAAGATGTTATAGGCAGGCTTGTCATCCAGCGGAATATAGGAAATATTGACTGGCTCAGTGACGTCTGGACGTGCATTAATATGCTTGATCGCATCTTCAATTACAGTCAGGTTACGTAGACCCAAGAAGTCAAATTTTACCAGGCCGGCAGCTTCGACATCGTCTTTATCGAACTGGGCTACACGTGCTGTACCATCAGCATCACACATCACGGCTGAATAGTCAGTCAGCTTGGTTGGGGCAATGACCACACCACCGGCATGTTTACCGGTGTTACGGGTAATACCTTCCAGCTTGAGTGCCATTTCCCAGATTTCTGAGGCATCGTCATAATCGGGATTCGATGGATTGGTGACGATGTCTTTTAGCTGTGGTTCTGCTTCCAGAGATTCTTCCAGACTTAAACCCAAAGGCTTGGTCGGAATTAGTTTGGAAATACGATCGGCCAGACCATAAGATTTACCCAGTACACGGGCTACGTCACGAATCGCACCTTTAGCCGCCATGGTACCGAAAGTCGCAATCTGCGATACCGCATCACGGCCATAAGTCCGTGCGACATAGTCAATCACGCGGTCACGACCAGCGATACAGAAATCGACGTCAAAGTCGGGCATCGAAACACGTTCCGGATTCAAGAAACGTTCGAACAGCAGATCATAGCGCAGAGGATCAAGGTCGGTAATTTTGAGGCTATAAGCTACGAGGGAACCGGCACCTGAACCACGGCCTGGACCTACCGGCACGCCATTACCTTTGGACCATTGAATGAAGTCCATGACGATCAAGAAGTACCCTGGGAAGCCCATATCCAGAATAATTTTGATCTCAAAGGCCAGACGTTCATCATAAGGCTGACGGATTATAGGCCAATCTTCTTCACGTTTTTCTGGTGGATACAGGAAGTTCAGGCGTTCCTCTAAGCCTTCTTCACACAAATGTGCGAAATAGGTATCAATGGTATGGCCTTCAGGAATTGGGTAATCTGGTAGATCGTTGAAACCTAAACGTAGGGTGACATTACAACGTTTTGCGATATGGAAGGTGTTTTCAATCGCGGTTGGAATATCCGAGAATAGCTCCACCATTTCTGTTGAGCTTTTAAAATATTGTTCAGGACTATAGGTTTTAGGACGGCGATTATCACCCAGCACATAACCATCTGCGATACAGACACGCGCTTCATGTGCTTCAAAATCTTCACGAGCAATAAAGTGCACATCATTATGTGCAACTACACCAATATTATATTTCTTTGCGAGCTTTACCGCTTCTTCAATGAAAGTATCTTCATTAGCACGGCCAGTGCGGGTGAGGGCTAGATAAACACGGTTGCCAAATTTCTCTACCCATTCTTGTAGTAGCGGTTCAGCTTTATCAGGATTTGAGGTAATCAGCATTTTGCCGACATCGGACTGCATACCGAGCAATACGATCATGTCATCGTGCTGGTTCAAGATCCAATCTTTCTGTACGCAAGGAATATCTAGTTGCTGGCCGCTGATATAACCTTCAGACACCAGTTCGGTCAGGTTGCGCCAGCCTTTATTGGTCATAGAAAGCAGGGTGACACGATGTTCCGCATCATTCAGGCGGATTTCAGAACCGAGAATTGGTTTAATGCCTTTATCCAGACATTTTTTATAGAATTTGACTGCGGCATGTAGATTGGATAAATCAGTCAGCGCAAGTGCTGGCATCTCGTCATTCGCAGCAGCTTTGACCAAGTCAGGTATACGTACGATGGATTCAGTAATCGAAAATTCTGTATGAATACCAAGATGAACAAAGTGCATATATGAGTCCCTGCAAAAACCACTCGATAGTTTAGCACGGGATTTATTGTTTCAGTTTGAAATTGAGGGGAAATGCTGAACTTTTAGATTGTGAATTAGAATTGACTTAAAGCCACGTTTATCATTTTATCGGAATAGAACTACGTACCCAAATTGAATTTGTATGAGGCGACATGGATGTCGCCGTTGGCTTGTGATACAGGGAGGTATCATCAAGCCAACAGAAGATTTTTGTTACTTTGCATAGCAGTGCTATTCATCTTTCAAAAGTAAGAGAAGAATTTCAAGTGCTAATAAGCTTTTTCATGAAGTTATTGGAAAAATCGAATTTCAGTATTTTATTCAATTTTAACTTTGTAGTGTTTATGCCTTACTTTTGACGGGCCAAAAGTAACAAAACCCCTTTGTTAATCTGATGGCACGTCCATGTGCCACAGATCAACGAGCGACATCCTGTCACCATTCTCTATAGCTAGTGCTTAGTAGAATTTGAATAAAGAGCTGTTAAGGTGGATTTGTAATGTAAGATCATTTGCTTAGTAGATAAAATAAAACCCTCAAAAAGAGGGCATTATTTACTTAGGAATTTAGCTTAACGAAGTCGAGATAACCAGTCACCGACACTTTGTACAATCTGTACCAAGATCAACAAAACAATTACAGTCATGATCACGACTGAGGTATCAAAACGCTGGTAACCATAAGAAATCGCTAAGTCGCCAATACCACCAGCACCAACTGCTCCAGCCATCGCCGTTGCACCAATCAGACTGATGGTTGCAGTAGTGAGGTTAAGAATGAGTGAGCTACGCGCTTCCGGCAGAATAAACTTAAAGATAATCTGCATTGGTGTTGCACCCATCGCCTGAGCAGATTCGATAATGCCTTCATTCACTTCCAGCAGAGAGGTTTCTACCAGACGGCCGATATAAGGACCGACATAAATAGTTAGAGGTACAATCGCTGCCCAAGTACCAATTGATGTTCCGACCAAAAACTTGGTTAGTGGAATCACCGCAATTAGCAAAATAATAAATGGCAGGGAACGCAGTGCATTCACAATCGGGTTTAGAGCATGGTAAATCACACGGTTTGGCAGAATCCCGTTTGGACGAGTGACGAGTAAAATAATCGCCTGAATAAAGCCCCAGATACAGCCAAACAGCATTGCGAAGAACACCATGTGGAAAGTTTCTTGTAGTGCTGTGACAAACTGATCCATCGACAGCGAACTTTTCCAGAATGGCGCAGTAATAGTGGTCAACCACTGTACAATTAAGTCTCTCATTCTTGTACTCCTGCTTGATCTACTTGTACGCCATTATCTCTTAGATATTGCATCGCTGCTGTGATTTGCGCTGGATCGCCTAAAAGTTGGATAAACATCTGGCCAATCACCGACCCATTAATTTCTGTCATATTGGCAAACAGGATATTCAAGCTGATATCAAACTGTTTAATCACACCTTGAATCACGGTTTCCTGCGCTGAGCTGCCCAGGAATTTTAAACAATAAATACTGTGATGATTTTGGTTTTCCAGATTCGCCAGAATATTCACTGGCAAGTTTTGCTGAAGTACAGTCTGAATGAAGTTTTTCGTAGTCGGATGCTGCGGCTGACTAAAGATCTGTAAGGTAGAACCTGTTTCAATCACATCGCCTTTTTCCATAACAGCAACATAATCACACACGGTTTCAATCACATCCATTTCATGGGTGACCATAACAATGGTAATGCCTTGTTCCTGATTAATCCGTTTGAGTAGTTGCAGTACAGATTTAGTAGTTTGCGGATCTAGAGCAGAAGTTGCTTCATCACATAACAAAATTTTTGGGTGATTTGCCAATGCACGAGCAATACCAACACGTTGCTTTTGACCACCGGACAGTTCATCCGGGAAAGCATGACGCTTATGTTTTAGGTCAATAAAATCCAGCAGTTCTTCGAGACGTTTTTCCCGTTCAGCCCTACTCCAGCCAAGCAACTTCATTGGCATTTCAATATTGGCAGCCACTGTTTTAGTCTGCATCAAGTTAAAATGCTGAAAAATCATGCCGATCTGGGTACGTTCCTGACGCAATGATTTGGCATCCAAAGCAGTAAAGTCCGTGCCATTGATAATCACCTGACCAGAAGTAGGGCGTTCAAGCAGATTAATCAGGCGGATCAGGGTACTTTTACCGGCACCACTATAGCCAATAATGCCAAAGATACTGCCGGTTGGAATCTGTAAATTAATCCGATTCAAGGCACGTAAGGTTTGACCCTTGAGCTCATACTGTTTGGAGATGTCTTTAAATTCAATCATAGTGTCAAATACTGCATCACGAATAAAAAAACAGGCAAGAAATCTTGCCTGTTCTGAATATTGATTATTGTATTACTTTTCTTCGGTTAAATAAGTCACTGGTTTATTTACAGCAACTTTAGTACCACCGAAGTGTTCATCAACATAGGCTTTCACAGCAGGAGTATGATACAACTGGCCAACTTTTTGAAGTACAGGATCATTTTGACGGTCAGCAGCGACAGCTAAAATGTTAACATTCATTTTAGTACTTTGATCAATCGCTTCGTAATAGATCGCATCTTTCAATACGTTCAGACCACCTTCCATTGCCAAAGTATTACCTAGAACAATCGCATCTACTTCATCTTTCACACGGACTGCAGTCGCCATTTGAATTGGCTTGATGACAATCTGTTTCGCATTTTCAGTGATGTCAGCAGGCGTACCTTTTACCAGGTCAAAGTTTGGTTTAAGTTTTACCAGACCCGCAGATTGTAAAAGTAACAATGCACGTGATTCATTCGCGCCATCGTTAGGAATAGCAATTGTCGCACCTTGCTTAAACTCTTCAACTTTTTTCACTTTGCTTGAGTAAATCCCCATTGGCTCAAGATAAGTCGTAGAAAGTGGAGCGATCTTTTGAGTATTGGCGTCGTTATAAGCAACCATATAGGCATAAGACTGGAAGGCGTTGACATCAATTTCTTTGTTGGCAACAGCAGTATTCATCGCCACATAGTCAGTAAAGTTTTTCACATCAAGCTTGATGCCGGCTTGTTTAGTTTCAGGCAAAGTTGAAATGTAGCGCCATACGTCAGCATCTGAACCAGTCGATGCCATAGTAACCGTTTGCAATTCACCTGAATCTTTGTTTTGTGCTGCGTCCGTTGCAGGCGCTTCTTGTTTTCCGCATGCAGTTAAAGTCAGTACAGATGCACTGAGTAAAACGCCAAGTAGCTTTTTCATAAAGATGTCCTAATTTTCGTGTTGCCTAAAGTATATGCATTTTAAGGTCATGTTAAAGTGGAGTTTTATTACACTTTCATCTGACTCTAGATCGATGTCGCATGTGGCTCCGGCAGGGAAAATGCAAATGTACTGCAACAGTTCACGTTAATTCGATCGGGTCAGAGTTCACCAAACCACTATATCGGTTTTCTATTTAGAGAGAGTAAATAGAGATTTTTAAAAGATATAATCGTATTTGGTGCTCTGAATGAGCGCAATCATAGCAATTATTATTTATTCAATATAGTGGATAAAAAGTATTTACTTATCTTTTTAATAGAATATTAATTAGATGAAAATGATCAAAATATTAATGAATACAATATATTATTTTTATTGAAGATAAGGAAAAATTCCAAACCGCTTAAATATTGATCTTTATAAGATTTTATCCAATAGAAATCATAAAAATGAATAAACATGGGTAAATCTACTAGCTCATTGAGCTACTGAAAGATCTTTTTTAATAAACGCTTAAGCAGGATTTAAGCCGTGTTTTATTTAACTGAGTAATTACTTTGATTGATTTCATACAATACATGCCAACATAAAGGGTGATCCTCTGGCAACTTTGGATGCAGAAATTCTTGAGTTTTTAGCATGCCTATCTTTTTCATCACCGCTTCGGATGGTGTATTGACTGTGGCAGTAAACGACACAACTTTATCCAAACCTAAAGTGGTAAACGCGTAATCCAATACTGCACGTGCACCTTCAGTCGCATAACCTTGATGCCAATATTTTTTTGCTAGCCGCCAGCCAATTTCAATACAGGGTGAAAACTCAAACAATTTAGGTTGGGGTTGCAGCCCAATAAAACCAATAAATTCTTTAGTCTCTTTTAGCTCAACTGCCCATAAACCCCAACCATGCTGATCAATCTGCCGAGTCACTTTTTCGATAAATTGTAAACTTTGTTCAGGTGTCAGTAGGGCGGGAAAATAACGCATCACATCCTCATCTGCACACATTTGAATAAATGGGGCAGTGTCGGATTCTTGCCATTGGCGGAGGATTAGGCGAGGGGTTTCGAGATGAATAGTCATACAGTATCTGTTTATCGTCTTATTGACTCACTTTCCAGTAGGTAAAGTTCATTGATTAATAAAAACTCTCTATGAAGTTGGGAAATTGACTTATCAACTTCACTATGTGCTCGTTGATTCCGATATGCTTTAAATGTATTTACAAACAGTCGACCAATAGCGGTTGAGGAATCCTCATTTTCTGATTCCCACTTAAAGGGGGATAACTTATTTTTCTTTAAATCAGAACAAAAGGAATCATCCATAAGAGAAGCAGAAAATTTTTTTGAATCAATTTTTGCCCGCACAATGTCTTCTAATCGAGTATAAGCTTTCATAATAGCCGAATCTGCATCATCGCGGAATTTTAAGGCTAAATCCAAAATTCTCGGATCAATTAAATTCAATGGTAATTCTGAAGGATAATAACGATCTATATTCAAAGGTTCTTTGAATATGACTTCTAAATTATTGATATAATTGTATATTGTGTTAGTTCTAATGTTAGGGTTGTTTAAAATTAACTCTATATCACTATCCGTTAAAGCATTTCGATTTATAGTTTCGAATAATTTTTGTGTAATAACCACTTCTTTTATTTCAATTTCATGTCGCCTTAAAAGGTTTAATGCTTTAACAAATCCTTTATATCCCTCAGATATATAATCTGATCGGAATCCAAAACGGATAAGATATAAGTGTCGGTATGCTTTTACTAAAAAACAGTGAGTTTGATCATATGTTAAAACGATTGCACTTTCGATTTGCGCTTCGAATTGAATGATCATAGCAATAGCTTCAATACAATCTTGAGTATAAGGCGTTCCTAAATACTGAATTGTGTCAGAAGGTTTATTAAATAAATTCAGCATATATTTTTATTAGGTAAGTAATTTGATTAAATCATATAATAAAAACCCCGCACTAAGCGGGGTTTTTATTTAATCTGAATATAGATTAAGCATTTTCACGAGCAATCGCGCGATAACCAATATCTTTACGGTATTGAACACCATCAAACGTTACTTTTCGGCAAAGTTCTAAAGCTTTGGCTTGCGCTTCACCAATGGTATTACCCAGTGCAGTGACACAAAGAACACGACCACCCGCAGTGACAATTTCACCTTTTTCATTGGCTTTTGTACCTGCATGGAACACTTTCGCATCAGTCATTTCAGTATCTAAACCAGAAATCACATCGCCATTACTAGAAGTTTCAGGATAGCCTTTAGATGCTAGTACGATACCAACAGTTTTACGCTCATCCCATTCAGCTTCTGCAGGTAAATTACCTTCAAGACCTGCTTGAACCAAATCAACTAAAGATGATTTTAAGCGCATCATGATTGGTTGAGTTTCAGGGTCACCAAAACGACAGTTAAACTCGATTACTTTCGGTTGACCTTGGTCGTCAATCATCAAGCCTGCATACAAGAAACCTGTGTATACGTGACCGTCTTTTTTCATGCCTTCCACAGTTGGACGCATCACTTCATTCATTGCTTTTTCAAACACGTCAGCAGTTACAACAGGAGCAGGAGAGTAAGCACCCATACCGCCCGTATTTGGACCTTGGTCACCTTCAAAGATACGTTTATGATCTTGAGACGTCGCCATTGGCAGAATGTTGTCACCATCAATCATACAAATGAAAGATGCTTCTTCGCCTGCAAGGAATTCTTCAATCACCACACGAGAACCGGCATCACCAAATTTATTTCCTGCCAGCATGTCATCAATCGCATCAAATGCTTCTTGATTGGTCATGGCAACAATTACGCCTTTACCCGCAGCAAGACCGTCAGCTTTGATCACAATTGGCGCGCCATTTTTCTCAACAAAAGCTTTTGCTGCATCTACTTCAGTAAATACATCGTAGAAAGCAGTTGGAATGTTATGGCGTTTTAAGAAGTGCTTCGCGAATGCTTTAGAGCCTTCCAGCTGAGCAGCAAATTGAGTTGGACCCCAAACTTTCACGCCTGCTTCGCGGCAAGCATCAACCACACCATTCACAAGCGGTGCTTCAGGACCCACAATAATCATTTCAACTGTATTGTTTTTTGCAAAATCAATGATGGCAGGATTGTCGAGAATGTCCAAAGCGACATTTTCACATTTATTTTCAGTTGCGGTGCCTGCATTGCCCGGTGCAACAAATACCTTTGCCACTTGATCGTCTTGTGCGATTTTCCATGCAAGTGCATGTTCACGGCCGCCACTACCTAAAACTAAAATGTTCATCTTTAGAAAATTCCCTCGAAAATGAAATTCCACAAACCCAATGAGGTTTAAAAATCTTTTAACATCTTATAGCAAGATATTAAATAATCTACTGATGTAACAAACCCTCCTTACGAAAAGGAGGGTTTGGAATTTAATACTTAAAAATTAGTGGCGGAAATGACGCATGCCAGTAAATACCATTGCAATACCAGCTTCGTCAGCTGCTGCAATAGTTTCTTCATCACGCATTGAGCCACCTGGTTGGATGATGCATTTGATGCCAGCTTTAGCCGCGTTATCGATACCGTCACGGAATGGGAAGAATGCATCAGATGCCATTACTGCACCTTCAACCACTAAACCAGCGTGTTCAGCTTTGATTGCAGCAATACGAGCAGAGTTTACACGGCTCATTTGGCCAGCGCCCACACCGATAGTTTGACGGTTTTTCGCATAAACAATCGCGTTAGACTTCACGTATTTTGCAACTTTCCAAGCGAAGATCATGTCATCGATTTCTTGTTCAGTTGGAGCACGTTTAGTCACAACTTTCAAGTCATCTTTAGTGATCATGCCCAAGTCTTGATCTTGAACCAGTAAACCACCGTTTACACGTTTGTAGTCAAGTTGTGGAGCACGTTCGTTAATCGCTGGAAGTTCGCCACATACCAGTACGCGTACATTTTTCTTCGCGCCAGTTACTTCAAGTACGCCTTCAGCGATGCTAGGAGCAATGATCACTTCAACGAATTGACGATCCACAATTGCTTGCGCAGTTGCAACGTCTAATTCACGGTTGAATGCAATGATGCCACCGAATGCAGATTCAGGGTCGGTTGCATAAGCAAGATCATAAGCTGCTTTGATGCCATCTAGAGAAACTGCAACACCACATGGGTTCGCATGTTTTACGATCACACAAGCAGGTTTCGCAAATGATTTCACACATTCAAGTGCAGCATCAGTATCCGCGATGTTGTTATAAGAAAGTTCTTTACCTTGTAGCTGCTTAGCAGTCGCAACAGAAGCTTCTTTCGCAGCAGGATCTACATAGAAAGCAGCAGACTGATGCGGGTTTTCACCGTAACGTAAGTCTTGAGCTTTGTTTAATTGAGTATTGAAAGTACGCGCAAATTTGTCTGCCTGACCTTCTTCTTTACCTACGCGAGCGCCTAAGTAAGATGCGATCATACCGTCATATTGAGCAGTATGTTCGAATGCTTTAACCGCAAGGTCAAAACGGGTTGCATAAGATAAAGCACCATCAGCTTTAAGCTCAGCAATTACAGTTGCATAGTCAGCAGCGTTTACCACGATACCCACAGATGCGTGGTTTTTTGCAGCAGCACGAACCATTGTTGGACCACCGATGTCGATGTTTTCAATCGCATCAGCCAGTGAACAGTTTGGTTTCGCTACAGTTGCAGCAAATGGATACAGGTTAACAACGACAAGATCGATCGCATCGATGTTGTGTTCAGCCATCACAGCTTCGTCTAGACCACGACGAGCCAGGATGCCACCATGAATTTTCGGATGTAGCGTTTTTACACGGCCGTCCATCATCTCTGGGAAACCAGTGTGCTCCGAAACTTCTACTACAGCGACATTATTGTCTTTCAACAATTTGTATGTACCACCTGTAGATAAAATTTCTACCCCAAGAGCAGCAAGGTCTTGTGCAAATTCCACAATACCGGTTTTATCGGAAACAGAGATTAAAGCGCGTTTAATAGTCATGATCTTCGTCACAGTTACCAAGGAACAGATTAAATCTAAATAGCTAATTAACAGTCAAAAAAAATGCCTGCGGTAGCCGCAAGCATTTTACCATTTATTCACTCATTAAACCGTGAGCTTTTAACTTTTTACGTAAAGTACCGCGGTTTAGTCCGAGAATCTCGGCAGCGCGTGTCTGATTACCACGCGTATATTCTAGAACGACAGATAATAAAGGCTTCTCCATTTCTGCCAGCACCATGTCGTACACCTGAGAAGGTTGCTCGCCTTGCAGTTGTGCAAAGTAGTGGCGAACTGCGCGATCTACGTGAATACGAAGAGCGACATCAGATTGTGCAGTAAAAATAGGAGATTTGCTATTCATGCGAATTAATCCGAAAAATCAAATATCACTTGGGTAAAGCGATATATAAAAGTGGTCTAGAAATTGAAATGAACTCCATTTTAGATCCTAAAACTGGAGTTCTAAAACTTGGTCATTACATTGAGCTTGTAGCTTGCCACATCTCGACGATTTGGTCGAAAAATAAGCGTAACAATAGTTAAAGTTTTGTTACTGACCAAAATCAAAACAAAAAAATCTGCTCGATACGCAATAAGTTTTATAGCGCATTAGGCAAGACTGTATTTGTTGTGAAAAAGTAGCGAGGAGTTTGCAGCACATAGCTTTCGTGGCGCGTATAATACCATTGTCTCGGGAAAAGTGAGCAAGAAAACTGCATTTTTTTTAACTTTTTTTTCGTTTTTTAATAGTTTTTATCAATATTAAGGTCGAATTATTTCCAAACTGTAATTATCGAAGTCTTTACGGTCGACAGGAAGCACAAATTCAAATTTAAATGGGCTGTTTTGGGGAATACGTTGAATCTTGACCAGGCTTTCGATCAGGTATTCCTGAGGTTTTAAATTATAAGTCGCCAAAACCACACCCTGATCTTTAAGGTGAACTCTCAAGTTTGGCATTTCCAGACTGCGCTTGTGGAAATTGATCAGCTCGCCACTAAACTGGGTTTTATCTGTGGCAATCGCTTTGGCTTTGACCTTATTGGTATTGATCAGATTGTAATGTTCTTCCAGATTGGAACAGTTGAACACTTCACAGATATTGTTAAAAGCCACACTCATCACATGACTATTCTTAATATAGTGCGGATTGAACCAGAAGAATTGAAATAACAGTAATCCAAATAGGGACAGGTTCAGGCTGGTCCAGCCTAAATAATAAAGCGGGCCTTTATTGTGCTGTTTATCAGCCTGATCATCCCAGTTCATGCTAGGGAGGACTGCAATCGGTTCGGTACTGAAATAATTCAGGTTGTTCAGATAGGTTTTCAGATCAATATTTGAGTTTTCAACTTTTTCATCAAAGATGTTCAGTAAATAGTGCTGACCTGAAGAATTAGCTGAAGAAGTAGATTCGGCGAGGCTTCTATTAATATAAGAAACATGACTTGGCGTATGGGTAAGGGCGACCGAATTCTGTGCTTCGGTCACCAGATGCGATAAAGCATTAAAGGTCGTACTACATTTTGGGCAGCAAACCATGCCTTGGGCAATGGTTAATTGCGCAACCGTAACTTTATAGGTTGTAGAGCAGGTCGGGCAGTGGGTTCGCTTGTCACTCATAAATGTTTTATAGACTCTTTAATTCTTATGGCGTTTCCCCGAGATACGGCACCAGTGTTCATCGCGTTTTTCTACTTCTAATATATCAAAATGTTTTGAGTAAATGCTAGTAACATCAGCAACTTGCTCTTCGATAACACCTGCGAGTGCGAACTCTGCCTCAGGTTTGACCAATTCTGCGAACTCAGGCTCAAGCATCATGAGTGGGCCAGCCAGAATATTGGCAACAAACACATCTGCTTTCTGCTCACCAAGTTCTGCATTGAACTTTTCCGGTAAACCAACATAAAGTCGATCCAATACGCCATTCAGTTCAGCATTCTGTTTAGTCGCTAAAACAGCTTGTGGGTCAATATCAGTTGCATAGGCATATTTGGCACCGAGTAACAGGGCCGCGACAGCCAGAATGCCTGAACCACAGCCATAATCGATCACGATCTTGTCTTTTACATCGGTTTTACCCAGCCATTGCAAGCAAAGGAAAGTAGAGGCATGGTTACCTGTACCAAAAGCTAAACCTGGATCAAGTTTAATATTCACTGCATCTGCTTCAGGCACTTCCATCCACTCTGGAACAATCCAGAATTTTTCAGAAATCTGGATTGGCTCGTAGGCATCCATCCAGGTGCGTTCCCAAGCTTGATCTTCCAGGAATTCATGGCGGATCGGTGCTTCAGGTAGTTGTGCGCGAATAAAGGTTTCCAATGCAGCTACATCGATTTCTTCTTCGTCATCTTCTTGAGCATAGATGCCAGTCACGATCACTTTATTCCAGAGCGGTGTTTCACCTGGAAGTGGTTCCAGTAAATCCTGGTTTTCAGCATCATCCAGAGTGACACTTACGGCGCCCAGTGAGCTAAGTAATGTTTCAGTAAAATCTACCTGAGCTTGATCAACTGTAATATGAATTTGTAACCACTTCACAGAAATAACCTTTATACATTTTTTCAAAAAGCTATTGTAACGGAAGTTCAGCTTGAAGGTGTGATCTTCTTGAGACGGAGTCAAATAAAAAGGATGCTTTCGCACCCTTTTTACGAAAACCGGTTAAAACGCATTTTCTTGAGTGGGAGAGATGGTAGGGCGTGCAGCTACTGGAGCAAAGCGATTCAGTAATAATCCAAAAATAGCCGCGAAGATATACATAAAGATTGAATAAACCGCAGCGGGCATAGCAACTACAGTGCTGGACATGACAGTAAGTGCAATAGTCATGGCGAGTGTGCTGTTATGAATACCGATCTCGAAGGCGCTGGCACGTGCCTGAGCGGAATTGATATTCATCAGGCGTGGAACAAAATAGCCAATCATTAAGCTGAAGAGACAGAACAGGGCGGTTGCTAAACCCACCTGAGTCAGATATTCGGCAATATTGGCGCGTTCACTATAAATTGCTCCTGCAATAATCAGCACCAGAAAGAGGACTGCAAAAATGCGGAGAGGCTTGTTTAACTTTACTGTAAGCGCAGGCGCATAATGACGAATCAACATACCAATCGCGACTGGTATAATAATGATACCAAACACTTGCAGAATCTTTCCGAACTGCAAGCTGATCTGCTGACTGTCCTGCATAAAATGCATAATGGAAAAGTTCATAATTAAAGGCAAGGTAAATGCAGCAACCACCGAATTGATCGCAGTCAAGGTAATATTGAGGGCTAGATCGCCTTTAAACAAATAGCTGAACAGATTTGCGGTACTGCCACCTGGCGATGCGGCCAGCAACATCAGACCAACAGCAAGTAAAGGTGGTAAAGCCAGAACTTTACATAGAATGAAAGCAATGCTTACCAGTAGAATTAATTGACAAAACAAGGCAACCAGCACTGCTTTAGGGTGCTGACTGACCCGGGCAAAATCTTTAAGCGTGAGTTCGAGTCCTAATCCCACCATGATGATGGCGAGTGCGAGGGGGAGGAATATTGTTATGATGCCAGAGTCCATCTGTATGCTCCTTATAGAAATTTATTTTAATAGTTTTAAATTTTCTATAAAAAGCATACAGCTTAAGCAGGAAATTGACTTAGAAAGTTACAAATCTGATAAACGACTCTTGCCACTATAGCTAAGTTTCTGCTGACTAATCATAAAGCCAAAAATACCAGCAAAAACGTACATGACAATTGAATAAATACCCGCAGGGATGGCAATGGTGACATTATTCAGGACAGAAATCGCAATCGTCATGGATACAGTCGTATTATGAATGCCGACTTCGAAGGTGCAGGCGCGTGCCATCTTGTCTGGAATATCCATTAATAAAGGCAGGCAATAACCGAGAAACAGGCTGGAAAAACATAATATGGAAGTAGCAATCCCGATACTGGCAAAATATTCGATGATGTTAAAGCGCTCTTGGAAAATGGCATAGATCAAGAGCATGCTTAAAAAAGCGATAGATAGCAGCCGCATTGGCATATGTACAATATCTGAAAGCTTTGGAAATTTTGCCCGAATCAACATGCCGATCACAACCGGAATAATCGTAATCAGAAAAACCTGAGCCATTTTTTCAAGTGGTAAGCCGATGCCGGTATCCTGTCCTATAAAATAGTACAGGGACAGGTTCATAATAAAAGGTAAGGTAAAAATAGAAATAATCGTATTGATGGCGGTTAACGTGATATTAAGTGCAACATCACCTTTATAAAGATAACTCAGCAGATTGGCAGTAGCACCTCCTGGAGAGGCAGCCAGCAGCATCATGCCTACAGCAAGCAATGGCGGCAGATCCAGTACCAGACAGATTAAAAAGGTTAAACCGGTTAAAATCACCAGTTGTGAGAATAAGACAATGAAAATCACCTTAGGATAACGGCTAACATGTAGAAAATCCTTGATTGTTAACTGTAGTCCTAACCCCATCATCGTAATTGCCAAAGTAATCGGCAAAAATAAGCTAAAAACCCCCGAATCCATGAAGTTTCCTTTTTATTATTCATTTTTTAGGTATATTTTGAGTTTAGCGTAGATGAATAAATAAGCAATATAAAAACGGGTAAAATTTATGCATTTTACCCGTTAAGTTTCTGATTAAAAATATATTTAATTAGCTATATAGTGATTTACATCCCTGATTGAGATGGGGTTTGAGGCTGAGTTTGCATTTGTGACTGTGGACGTGGAGGGGTAAAGCCTAATGCACATTTACCATTGACCTGAGTGCCATTAATGGTTGCAGAAGTTTCGCCGCCTGAACTACAAGATGTATAAAGTTCAGGTTCATCGCCTTTGATATTGGTTGATGATGAAGGGAAGAACTGTTGCTGACAGGTACCATTCCAGATAATACCGCGGTAAGCAAAACTTACAGGAGCACCCTCTGATTTACCTTTACAAACTTGCTGGTATTTTTGGGCATTATAAACCTTTTCGACTTTATCATTTGCTGAGGCTGCAAATGGAGCGAAACATAGACCGCAGAGCGCTGTTGCTAGGAAAATATTCTTATTCATCATGTATACCTTTGTTTGTAATGTGACCACTTTATAGATTAAAAACTAATCAATATTAAACAATATGAGTCGGGTAACTTTTTGAGTTTAGATGTTTAATTTATATAGTAAGTATGCAAAGTTTAATTACATTGCTTTATAGGCGGGCAGGGCAAATTCCGAAGGATAAATTCAAGTGATTTTGTCAACTTTGGAAGGAAGTTTGCTATAATGTTCAGCTATCCTTTTTCTATCTCTCTATTTACCACTATGCACTATCCTAAAGTATACGATGTCATTGTTATCGGTGGCGGTCACGCAGGTACGGAAGCAGCACTGGCTGCAGCACGTATGGGTCGACAGACATTACTCTTAACTCATAACATTGAGACTTTAGGGCAGATGAGCTGTAACCCAGCCATTGGCGGGATCGGTAAATCACATTTAGTGCGTGAAATTGATGCCTTGGGCGGTGCGATGGCACTGGCTGCCGATAAAGGCGGTATTCAATTCCGTATTCTGAATTCACGTAAAGGCGCTGCAGTACGTGCAACTCGTGCGCAGGCTGACCGTGTTCGTTATAAAGCGGCAATTCGTGAGACTTTAGAAAATCAAGCGAACCTGGATATTTTCCAGCAAGCGGCAGACGACCTGATTGTTGAAGGCGATACTGTTAAAGGTGTCGTGACCCAGATGGGTATTCGTTTTGATGCGAAAACTGTAGTGCTGACTGCGGGTACATTCTTGGGTGGCGTGATTCACATTGGTTTAAACAATGCTTCAGGTGGTCGTGCAGGTGATCCTCCTTCAATTTCGTTGGCACATCGTTTACGTGAATTGAACTTGCCAGTAGGTCGTTTAAAAACAGGTACGCCACCACGTATTGATGCGCGTTCAGTTGATTTCTCTGTAATGACACCACAACCGGGTGATTTCCCGTCTCCAACCATGTCATTTATGGGTGATGTGTCTATGCACCCTGAACAGGTAAATTGCTACATTACTCATACCAATGAACGTACTCATGAGATTATTCGGGGCGGTTTAGATCGTTCACCAATGTATACCGGTGTGATTGAAGGTGTAGGTCCACGTTATTGCCCATCGATTGAAGATAAGATTCATAAATTTGCTGATAAAGACTCTCACCAAGTATTCCTTGAGCCTGAAGGCCTGGATACACATGAGCTTTATCCTAACGGTATTTCAACATCTTTACCATTTGATGTTCAGTTTGAATTGGTACGCTCAATCCGTGGTATGGAAAATGCGCACATTCTTCGTCCAGGTTATGCAATCGAATACGATTATTTCAACCCTCAAGCGTTGAAGTTCACTTTGGAAACCAAAGCGATCAATAATCTGTACTTTGCTGGTCAAATCAACGGTACAACAGGTTATGAAGAAGCGGGTGCTCAAGGCTTGCTTGCAGGCTTGAACGCAGCACGTCGCGCTTGGGATCAGGAACAATGGACACCGAAACGTGATGAGGCGTACATGGGTGTACTGGTTGATGACTTGATCACACTAGGTACTAAAGAACCGTACCGTATGTTCACTTCACGTGCGGAATACCGTTTGATGCTACGTGAAGACAATGCGGATCAACGTTTAACACCGATCGGTCGTGAAATGGGTCTGGTAGATGACGAACGTTGGGCAGCTTATTGTGAAAAAATGGAAGCTGTAGAGAAAGAGACAGGTCGTTTGCAACATCTTTGGGCTGCACCAAACAACCCAATGGGTAAAAAATTCGTGGAAATGACAGGTGCTGATCTTTCTAAAGAGTGTTCTGCGATTGATTTGCTGAAACGTCCAAACATCACATTTGCTCAAATTGCAGAGCTCACAGGTTCTGAAGTTTCAGCGCAAGTCGGTGATCAAATTGAAATTGCGGTGAAATACGAAGGTTATATCAACCGTCAGCATCAAGACGTTGCGCAAATGAAACGTTTAGAGGAAACCAAGATTCCTGCTGATTTTGACTATGATGTTGTTTCAGGTCTTTCTCGCGAAATTACCTTGAAGCTGAAAGATATTCGTCCTGAAACACTGGCTCAGGCAAGCCGTATTCCGGGTGTAACACCAGCAGCAGTTCAATTGGTGATGATCACTATTCGTAAGAATGCTCAAGCGAAAAAATTTGCTTAAGATTTTGAATTAAAGAAGCCCGTGTAATGCGGGCTTTTTTATTTTTAAAGATCATCATCACTTTTGGTAATGATTTGATAGTAATTATTTATCAATAAATAAATATTTGATTTTTATATTTATTTTAATAATAAAAATTGCAATATTAAATATAGCTATTGTTTCTAAGTCTTAATCCTTCTTTTAAATCAAATTACCACAAGTCCAATTCCGACCATTGTAGTGGTATATATTTTCTGGTTATAGGCAGACAATTCCCCTGCAAGCTCAGTCAAACAATAGGCAAGCTGTTTACTGCTGGAGAGGAATCATGGCATCAATACAACAAAATAAATTACAAAAGTTTTTAGTCATATTTTTATGTTTTTGGGTGGCATTTTTCGAGGGCTTCGATTTGCAAGCGCCGGGTATTGCTGCAAAAGGAATTGCTGAAACATTTAGCCTTGGTCAAGTTGAAATGGGTTATGTCTTTAGCCTTGGTGTATTCGGTATGTTATTTGGTGCGTTCTTTGGAGGACGTATTGCAGATTACTTGGGGCAAAAGAAAGTACTGATGCTTTCAATCTCAATCTTTGGTGCATTCATGGCATTAACTGCTGTAGCAACAAGTATTGAGGTATTCTATATTGCGCGCTTTCTAACGGGTTTAGGTTTGGGGGCTGCAATGCCAACCATGATTTCAGTTGTAGGTGATGAAGCGACTGAAGCTAATCGCGGTAAATTAAACAGTTTGATGTATTGCGGTTTACCTGTAGGGGCTATTTTTGTAGCAGGCTTAGCAATTTTCTTTAAAGATATTTCTTGGCATACCTTATTCTTAATTGGTGGTTTAGCGCCGTTGCTATTACTTCCATTTATGGCATTTATCTTAAAAGAAAAAGCACAAACCCATACTAAAAAACAAATCGTTCCGCCAATGGTAGAGGTTTTGTTTAAAACTGAACAATATAAACGTACCATACCACTGTGGGTAGGTTTCTTCTTTACCTTGATGATTAACTACATTCTGATCAGTTGGTTGCCGAACTTATTAATGGAACAAGGTTTATCAAAACCACAAGCGTTTAGTATTATGCTGATCTTCCAAGTAGGGGCATTGGTAGGTACGCTTGGTTTAGGCTTTATGCTGGATCGTTTGAAACTTTGGCAGATGGCAGCAATTATCTATGTTGGCTTAGCTGTTGCACTGATCTTGTTATTTACAAGTAAAGTCATTCCATTACTTATTCTTGCTGGCTTGATGGGTGGGATTTTCTCAACAGGTGGTCAGTCGATTCTTTACGGCATTTCGCCAATTTTCTACTCAGACACAGGTAAAGTAACAGGCGTGGGTAGTGCAATTTCTCTGGGACGTTTAGGTGCAATGACTGGGCCATTATTGTCAGGGAAAATCTTGGCACTCGGTTTGGGGACTACCGGTGTATTGATGGCAAGTTTGCCAGCAGTGATGATTTCAGCTGTAGCAGTGACTGCTTTGTCTAAATACAAATCTAAAATTAAATAAATATTTGCAAATTTAAAAAAGGTGGCTCATTTTAAGCTGCCTTTTTTTATGTTTGTAGCTTATGCATTGTTAATGGCTTTGATAACATTATGTCAAACAGCATTTGATGAAGATTATGTCTTACCAACTCGTCGAACTTGATATCCAAGCCACTGACAATATTGCTTGCCCTCATTGCCATCAAGACATCATTAATTGGCGAGAAGAACAATATGTCCAACCTTGCGAACATACGCTCTTTATCGCTATGGATATCGGTTTTGAATACATTACCGATGAATTTGAGCAAACCATGCAAAAAACGGTTGATGAGCTACATACCAATGATGACATCGTCAATATGTTCGAAGAAATCACTACAAGTACTTATCCGAATTATCTGATTTTAAAATCGGATCTAGGCGCGGCAGGTTATTCGCGTTATATCGGTTTAACAGTGTAAGAATCTAACTATTATATATAAGAAATAAAAAAGCACCCTTGGGTGCTTTTTTAATTTCAGGCCTGGCCTTCGACTTCTTCTACTTCATCGTCATCCGCACTGTCCATGCCGAGTTCTTTCAGCTTACGAGTGAGTGTGTTACGTCCCCAACCTAAAAGTTCGGCTGCATGACGCTTACGACCACGGGTTTGTTGTAGTGCAGCATTGATGAGTGTGCGTTCAAACATTGGTGTAGCCACATCTAACAGCTTCATTTCACCGTTTTTCAGTTTCTGGATCGCCCATTGACCCAGTAATTCATCCCAATGATGCGGCGCAATCTGATTTAGGTTTGGAATTGGAGCACCCGGATCTTGCTGCTGAATTGGAATCTGCTTCAATTCAGGTGGCAGATCTTCTGGATAAACCTCACGACCGGTAATCATCACAGTCAGCCAGCGACAAGTATTTTCAAGCTGACGCACGTTACCTTGCCAAGGTAGCTTTTGCATATATTCCTGAGTTTCAGGACGTAAGATTTTAGGATTTACACCCAGTTCTTTACCTGCACGCGCGAGGAAATGCTGTGCCAACATCGGAATGTCTTCTGAACGATGCGCCAGTTTAGGAATATGAATACGAATCACGTTTAGACGATGATATAAGTCTTCACGGAAGCGGCCGTCATGTACCAGCTTTTCCAGATCCTGATGCGTTGCAGCCACAATACGTACATCAACTTTAACCGGAATGTGACCACCAACACGATAGAATTCACCATCTGCCAGGACACGTAACAAACGCGTTTGTGTTTCAAAAGGCATGTCGCCAATTTCATCCAGGAACAGCGTACCGCCGTTGGCCTGTTCAAAACGGCCCTGACGTTGCGTATTTGCACCGGTAAAAGCGCCTTTTTCATGACCAAACAATTCAGTTTCAATCAGGTCTTTTGGAATTGCCGCCATGTTCAGTGCAATAAACGGTTTATTGCTACGCGGTGAATGGCGGTGCAGGGCATGCGCTACCAGTTCTTTACCTGTACCGGATTCACCATTAATCAGCACGGTAATATGTGATTGAGATAAACGGCCAATCGCACGGAACACTTCCTGCATCGCAGGCGATTCACCAATAATCTCAGTTGACTGAATCGTTGGTGCAGATTTGGCAGATTCTTGCTGCTGTAATTTGGTGATATGCAAAATCGCACGATTAACCAGTGCCAATGCTTCATCAATATCAAATGGCTTTGGCAGATATTCAAAAGCACCCGTTTGATAGCTGGACACCGCAGATTCCAGATCTGAATGTGCTGTCATAATAATAACTGGCAGATCAGGATTGGTATTTTTTACTTTGCCTAAAAAGGTTAGACCATCGATCCCTGGCATACGGATATCGGTCAGGATCACATCAGGTGCATCGACACCCAATTGATCAAGTGCTGATTGGGCTTCTTCAAAACTGGTAACGTCGAAACCTTCTTCTTTAAATGTTTTTTCTAGTACCCAACGCATGGCACGATCGTCATCAATCACCCATATTTTATTTCGCGACATGATCTGACTCCCAAGGTAAAAATAAGCTAAATACGGTTTTTCCTGGAACTGACTGGCATTCAATCATTCCGTTATGTTGATGCATAATATTTTGAGCAATGCTGAGACCTAGTCCGGTACCTTTGGCACGGCTGGTCACCAGCGGGTAGAACACGGCTTCGATAATATCGTCTGGAACACCAGGACCATTATCTTCAATGTCGATTCGAACCACAGATCGGTGAATCACACCACTAATGGTATAAAGACGCTGAATCCGGGTTCTTAAAATGAGTTCCGGTTGATGCTCGACAAAGAAATCCTTGTTTTCTGTCATCGCCTGAACGGCATTCACGCAGATATTTAGCATGACCTGAATGAGCTGATCACGATCTGCCAGAACTTCCGGTAGGGACAGGTCATAGTCCCGGGTAATTTTAATTTTCTTTTTAGTCTGATTCACGATCAGTGAGCGGACACGTTCTAAAGGCTCATGCACATTGACCATTTCATAGCTTGGTAGCTGGCGTGAACCGAGCATGCTATCTGCCAGATTTCTCAGGCGATCCACTTCACTAATAATAATGTCAGTGAACTCTTTATATTTTGGATCTTCAAGGCTACGTGCCAGAAGCTGGGTTGCACCACGAATGCCACCGAGTGGATTCTTGATCTCATGTGCAACACCACGAATTAATTGGCGCGCGACTTGGTGCTGCTGGATATAGTTTTCTTCACGAGAGATTTTCAGCATACGGTCACGCTGATTCAGCTCGATCAGCAATAAAGGATGATTTGGCTTGCCCGCATTGAGCAGGGAAACTGTATAGTCCACATGAATGTCTTTAAAGTTAACGATGATCGTCGCCTCACGGCGAGTATAAGGTTGGCCTGTGTGCAGCGTGTTATATAGAGATTCTTCAGTATTGAATTCATCTGTCGGCGCTTGAAGTATGTTCAATACCGGCGTACCTGATGCGCGTAACAAGCTGACATCAAACATAGCCTCGCAGGCTGTATTTAAGTAATAAATATTCAGATGACTATCAACCAGCATAATGGCAGTGGTCAGGTTGTCCACCAAAAGGCGATAGTCGATGGAAAGAGGCTGATCCATTAGCGGTGGTTTTCCTGTATTAAAATGGCGCAATGGCATCTTCATAAAGCAAAATAACAATTTCAAAGTTCAGATTTGAGGCAAATTAAGCAAGATGCACGCCAACTTTAGAACTCTTGTTAAAATTTTGCTGAAAAATGCACGAAATCTGACGGGGATGCCCAATCAAACTCAGGTATAACGGATTAAATTGAGGCTGTAAACCTAAAATGATTCATTTTGGTGCATAAGCTTTTATATTGAATATTTTATGGCGTTATTTTAGTGCGTGATGCAAAGAGTGGCCATTTCAACTATTTTTATGATGCGAAAAGACATACAATACGCGCATTCTAGTGGAGCGCAGATTCATGAAGTCCCCCAAAGTCGGTTTTGTATCTTTAGGTTGTCCTAAGGCATTGGTAGATTCTGAACGAATTTTAACTCAGTTAAAGACTGAAGGTTATGATGTCGCATCGGATTATGACGGTGCTGATTTAGTAGTAGTAAATACCTGTGGTTTTATTGAATCTGCAGTACAAGAGTCTTTAGATGCCATCGGTGAAGCGATGAGCGCGAATGGTCGTGTTATCGTAACAGGTTGTCTAGGAAAAGACGAAGATAAAATTCGCCAAATGCACCCGAATGTCCTGAAAGTGACGGGTGCAGCAGCATATGAAGAAGTGATGGATGCGGTACATGAGTATGTTCCTGAGCCGCCAAAACACAATCCATTTATTGATCTGGTGCCTGAGCAGGGTATCCGTTTAACCCCTAAACATTATGCATACCTGAAAATATCAGAAGGCTGTAACCACCGTTGTACCTTCTGCATCATTCCAAGCATGCGTGGTGATCTGGTTTCCCGTCCAGTCGGTTCTGTGCTTGAAGAAGCTGCGGCACTGAAACGTTCAGGTGTCAAAGAAGTACTCGTGATCTCCCAAGATACTTCTGCTTATGGTGTCGACACCAAATACAAACTGGACTTCTGGAACGGCCAGCCAGTTAAAACCAAATTCTATGACATGTGTGAAGCATTGGGTCAATTGGGCATCTGGGTGCGTCTGCACTATGTCTATCCATATCCACACGTAGATGCCGTGATCGATTTGATGGCTCAAGGCAAAATCCTGCCTTATCTGGATATTCCATTCCAGCATGCCAGCCCAAGAATCCTGAAACTGATGAAACGTCCAGCGCACAGTGAAAATACACTGGAGCGTTTAAAAGTATGGCGTGAGAAATGTCCTGACCTAGTCATCCGTTCTACATTTGTGGTGGGTTTCCCGGGCGAAACGGAAGAAGATTTCCAGATGCTTCTGGACTGGCTGAAAGAAGCACAACTGGATCGCGTTGGCTGTTTTACTTATTCACCAGTTGAAGGTGCGACAGCGAATGATCTTCCAGACCATGTGCCGGAAGAGATCAAGCAAGAACGTTATGAACGTTTCATGCAGGTTCAGCAGGAAATTTCAGCAGCGAAGCTACAAAAACGTATTGGCCAGAAAATGACTGTGCTAGTCGATGACCTGGAAGAAGAATTCCCGGTTGCTGTAGCACGCTCATATGCGGATGCGCCTGAAATTGATGGTAATGTTTTTGTTGAAGATATCGACAAAAGTGTGATTAAGGCAGGGGATTTGCTTGAAGTCGAAATCACTGATGCAGATGAATATGATTTATTTGCTAAGCTGATCTCAATCAAGTCTGCTTAAGATTTTGAATTAAAAGAATTTATATTAAATAATTTGGAGTTTGATGATGTTGGATTCTAAAAAGCCACGATTTGGTCGCATCCTGCTAAAGCTATCTGGTGAAGCACTGGCAGGGAACAAAGACATGGGTATTGATGCACAAGTGCTCGATCAGATGTCACTTTCTATTGCGCATCTCGTGGGTTTGGGTGTACAAGTCGGTATCGTCGTGGGCGGTGGTAACCTGTACCGTGGTAGCCAGTTGCAAAAAGATGGTCTGGTAGGTCGTGTAACCGGTGACCAGATGGGTATGCTGGCAACTGTCATGAACGGTCTGGCATTACGTGATGCTTTGGTACGCCGTAATATCAAAACCCGTTTGATGTCTGCATTACCGATTGGTGCAGTGGTTGAATCTTATTCTAGCCGTGATGCGATTCGTCATCTGACTCAAGGTGAAGTGTGCGTATTTGTAGCGGGTACAGGTAATCCGTTCTTTACTACGGATACAGCAGCTTGTTTGCGTGGTATCGAGATTGAATCTGACCTGATCCTGAAAGCGACTAAAGTTGATGGTGTTTACAACAAAGACCCAAGCAAATACGAAGATGCAGTGAAATACGATACATTGACATTTGATCAGGTGCTGGACGAGAAGTTGGGCGTCATGGATTTAACCGCGATCTGCCTATGTCGTGATCATAATGTGCCACTTCAAGTATTTGACATGAACAAATCTGGCGCATTGCTTTCAGTAGTGATGGGTGAAAAAGAAGGAACTCACGTCACCAATTAATGACGTGAGCTACAAAGCCCTTTATACTACCTCCTAATTTGGTAAATACATCTTTTAAGAATTAAGTAAGGAAGATCATATGATTAACGATCTTAAAAAAGACGCAGAAGAGCGTATGAACAAGTCTCTTGACTCGTTAGAACATGGTTTCGCTAAAGTTCGTACCGGACGTGCGCATCCATCAATTTTGAACGGCGTCATGGTTCCTTACTACGGCTCTGATGTGCCATTGAATCAGGTTGCAAACGTAGGCGTGGAAGATTCACGTACATTGCTAGTTCAACCATTTGAACGTTCAATGGTTGCTGCGATTGATAAGGCGATCCGTGAGTCTGATCTTGGTTTGAACCCGATTACTGCTGATGCGATCCGTGTACCGATGGCTGCACTAACTGAAGAAACCCGTCGTGACATGCAGAAAGTTGCACGTAACGAAGCTGAAAATGCCAAAGTTGCGATCCGTAATATCCGTCGTGATGTATTGGGTGACATCAAAGCATTGTTGAAAGAAAAAGAAATTTCTGAAGATGATGAACGTCGTGCATCTGACGAAATTCAGAAAATCACAGACAAATTTGTTGCTGAAGTAGACAAACGCTTGGCTGCGAAAGAAGCTGAATTGATGAAGGTCTAATTCATCAATGACCGCTTCTGAAGAAAATTCCCGTCTTCCAAAACATGTTGCCATCATCATGGATGGCAACAATCGTTTTGCCAAAAAAAATCAGATGCAGAAAGGCGATGGACACCGTGAAGGAAAAACGGTTCTAGACCCGATTGTTGAACATTGTAGAAAAAGAAATATCCAGGCTTTAACGGTCTTTGCATTCTCCAGCGAAAACTGGAACCGTCCCCAATATGAGGTCGACTTGCTCATGAAGTTGTTGGAAGACACGATTCATGAACAGTTGCCACGGATGCAAAAATTTAATATTGCTTTACGTTTTATTGGTGATCGGTCGCGTTTATCTCCTGAACTGCAAGCATTGATGTTGCAAGCAGAACAAAGGACTGCTAATTTCGATAGTATGACGCTTACCATTGCAATCAGCTATGGTGGAATGTGGGACATGGCACAAGCTGCGAAGCAGATTGCTGCGGATGTTTTAACAAATAAATTAGATCTTGAAGCAATTGATACTGATGTGTTCGGTCAATATGTCAGTTTGAGTGACTTGCCGCCTGTTGATCTGCTGATTCGTACCGGTGGAGATTTCCGCCTGTCCAATTTCCTGCTCTGGCAGGCAGCATATGCAGAGCTGTATTTTACTGAGACCTTATGGCCAGAATTTACTGTAGAGGAATTCGATGATGCACTTGCTGTATTTGGCGGGCGCGAACGTCGTTTCGGTAAAACATCAGAGCAGATTTTTCAAGAAAGACTTGAGAATTAATACACATGTTTGAGCGGATTATAACCGCATTGGTGCTGGTTGCAGTCGTACTAAGCTGTATGTTTGCGACCAAATCACAATATCCAATGTTCGCATTGATGGTTGTGGCTGCCGGGGTGGCAGGCTATGAGTGGTTTAAACTCATGCCGCGAAAATGTAAAAATGTAATCAAGCCAGTGGCGTGGGGCTATGGTCTACTGACTGCAGCCTTATCTGCACTGGCTTTATACTATTGGGATGTGGCCTTATTGTTGTGGTCAGCATCTATTCTGACCTGGTTGCTAAGTATCTACTGGGTTAAAACCTATCCTGATTATGATGGCTGGTACAATGTCAGCTTGCACGGCATCGGGATTGTGCTGGTTTCTGCTGCTGTTACAGCAATCTTCTCGGTTTGGCTAAACTCCCCGTGGTGGTTGATGTACCTGTTTCTGCTGGTATGGGGTGCAGACAGTGGCGCTTACTTTGTTGGACGCAAGTTCGGCAAGAAAAAACTCGCACCAAATGTCAGCCCAAACAAGTCGGTAGAAGGCCTATATGGCGGTATTCTTACCTCCATGCTCATCGTGGTTGCCGTCGCTTCACTTTATCTGGATATGACCTGGCCAGAGCTATGTCTATTCCTGATTCTTTCTGTTATTACCGTGTTTAGTTCAGTGCTAGGTGACCTGTTTGAATCCATGATTAAGCGTCGTGCTGGAATCAAGGATTCGGGCCGTATTTTGCCGGGTCATGGTGGTGTACTAGATCGTATTGATTCTTTGCTTGCTGCAGCTCCTATCTTTGCAACAGGCATATATGTTTTAAAACTTATTGGCGTAGATTTATAAATGTCACAAGCTGTTTGTATACTGGGTGCTACAGGTTCAATTGGTCAAAGTACTTTAAAAATTTTGCAGCAACATCCTGAAGCTTACTCGGTTTTCGCTGTGACAGCGCAAAGTCGTATTACTGAGCTGGCAGAAATCTGTCAGCAGTATCGTCCTAAGGTGGCGGTAGTGCCTGCAAATAAAGTCGATGAACTTTCTGAGCTGCTACAAGTACAGGGCTTATCAGATATCGAAATTCTTCAGGACGAAGCGGGCTTAATTTTAGTCGCAGAGCATGCGGATGTTGATATCGTGATGGCAGCAATTGTCGGGGCGGCGGGCCTGCTTCCTACATTGGCTGCAGTCAAAGCGGGTAAGCGTGTCCTATTGGCCAATAAAGAAGCCTTGGTCATGTCCGGCGACATCATGATGCAAGCTGCGCGAGATTATGGTGCATTATTATTGCCAGTCGACTCTGAACATAATGCGATTTTCCAGTGCCTGCCTCAAAACTACTTTGATGCCGAACGTAATGGTCAACCTAAGCTCGGTGTTCATCAGATTTTACTGACTGCTTCTGGCGGTCCATTCCTGAACCATTCGCTTGAACAATTGCATGATGTGACGCCTGCTCAAGCCTGCAAACATCCAAACTGGTCAATGGGGCAAAAGATTTCCGTAGATTCCGCTACTTTAATGAATAAAGGGCTGGAACTTATCGAAGCGTGTCATTTGTTTGCAGTTCAAGAACAATTTGTTACAGTTGTTGTGCATCCACAGAGTATTATTCATTCCATGGTGCAATATGTAGACGGGTCGACATTGGCACAAATGGGCAACCCGGATATGGGCACGCCAATTGCACATGCTTTAGCATGGCCACAACGGATCAGTACTCATATCCCGGCTCTGGATTTGTTTAAGCATTCACAGCTGAATTTCCAGGAACCGGATGTGGTTCGTTTTCCGGCACTGAAATTAGCGCGTCAAGCCATGAAGAGTGGTGGGATTGCGCCTACAATTTTAAATGCGGCCAATGAAATTGCAGTTGCTGCATTTTTAAATCAGCAAATCAGATTTACCCAAATTCCTCAGGTGGTTGAAACTGTCCTGAACCAGATGGACAATCAACCAGCACACGATCTGGATACTATTCTGCATGCAGATCACACAGCACGAGGTTTATCACAGCAATATGTTGTGAATAAAGGAAGTTAAGACATGAACGCCTTGTTTATTATTGCAGCCGCAATCCTATTACTCGGTCCCTTAATTGCGATTCACGAGTTTGGTCACTACATTGTGGCACGTAAACTGGGCGTTAAAGTACTGGTCTATTCCATTGGCTTTGGGCCAACCCTCCTAAAATGGACTTCCAAAAAGTCCGGTATCCAATATCAGCTTTCAGCTTTGCCTTTGGGTGGCTATGTCAAAATGCTAGACGAGCGTGAAGGCAGTGTGGCAGAAGAAGACTTGCCTAAAGCCTTTAACCGTCAGCATCCCTGGAAACGTATTGCCATCGTTGCTGCGGGTCCTCTCATTAATTTGCTTTTAGCCGTTGTCCTGTTTTGGGTGCTTTTTTTACCTGCACAAGAACAGCTGAATACTCGCGTAGGCAAGGTCTTACCAAACACACCGGCAGCCGCAGTACAGATGCAGCAGGGCGATAAAATCGTCGCTGTAGATGGTACACAAGTCGAAACTTGGGAAAAACTGAGTTATGCCTTGGTGGATCGTGTGGGTGAAACTGGTGTGGTCTCGATTCAGGCAGACCGTGCGGGTGAAAACAAGATATTCCAGTTACCAATTCAAGACTTTCTTAAAGATCAAAGTCAGTCACCCCTTGATACACTAGGTTTCTTGCCATATCGTCCGGAAATTCCGGCTGTGGTGAGCAAACTGAGTGAAGATGGTGCAGCCATTCGTCAGGGTCTTAAAGAAGGTGACAAGATTCTGGCCATTGATGGTGTACAGATGAAAGACTGGTTCGATGTGGTACAGGTTGTACAGGCATCACCAGAAAAATTACTTAAGATAGATGTATTACGTGGTAATCAGGTCGTGCATCTTCAGGTCATGCCGCAAGGCAAACGTGACAATATGGGGAATGTAACCGGTATGCTCGGAGTTCAAAGTGATCCGGGCAAGGTGACAATTCCTGCTGAATATAAACAGACGATTCACTATACGCCTGTTGAGGCGATGGTGATGGCCTTTGACAAGACAGCACATCTGTCTTCAATGATTCTGAACTCGATCGTCAAAATGGTACGTGGTCTGATTGGTCTGGATAATCTTTCTGGCCCGATTACCATTGCCAAAGTGGCGGGACAAAGTGCGGAAATGGGTTGGGAAACTTTTATTTCCTTTATGGCGCTAATGAGTGTAAGTTTAGGGATATTAAACTTATTGCCAATCCCAATGCTTGATGGCGGACATCTGGTTTATTATTTTATCGAATTAATTCGTGGTAAACCTGTTTCTGAACAAATACAATTGGTTGGATTAAAAATTGGTATGGTACTGCTTGGCAGTATGATGCTTTTGGCATTATTTAATGACTTTATGCGTTTATAATAACGTAAATGGAATAATTAACAGCGGAAAAGACTGGCATGCAGCACACACATTTATTTATGCCTTTGGCACTCGTTAGTGCAATGGCAGTAGCACAACAAGTATATGCGGCAGAAGACTTCATTGTACAAGATATAAAATTTGATGGATTGGTACGTTTAACTCCAGAAAATGTGTACGGCTTGGTGCCAATCAACAGTGGTGACCGGGTGAATGATCCGATCATTGCCAATGCGATTCGTAGCCTGTATGCATCTGGGCTATTTGATGACATTAAAGCCGTTCAACAAGGCAATACCTTGGTATTCCAGGTCGTAGAACGTCCGGTAATTTCGAAAATTGAGCTGAAAGGCAATAAGCTGATTCCAAAGGAAGCGCTTGAAGAAGGCCTGAAAAAAATGGGTCTGGCTGAAGGTGAGGTGCTGAAGAAATCTGCACTGCAAACAGTCGAAACCGAGCTGGAACAGCAATATATGCAGCAAGGTCGTTATGATGCCGATATTACGGTAACAACGACACCTCGACCAAACAACCGCGTTGAAGTGCTGATCGATTTTGTTGAAGGTAAAGCCGCTAAAGTTTTTGATATCAATATTATCGGCAATACTGTCTTTAAAGAATCAGATATCAAGCAAGCCTTTGCTGTTAAAGAAAGTGGCTGGAGTTCTGTCATTTCGCGTAATGATCGTTATGCACGTGAAAAAATGGCTGCGAGCCTGGAATCTTTACGTGCGATGTATCTGAACCGCGGTTACATCAACTTCAATATTACCAATTCAAGTCTGAACCTGAGCGAAGATAAAAAGAATGTCTTTATTGAAGTTTCAGTCAATGAAGGCGAACAGTTTAAGTTTGGACAAACCAAATTCCTCGGCGATGCGCTTTATAAACCTGAAGAGTTACAAGCTTTGCAGTTGTATAAAGAAGGCGACACCTACTCTCAGGAACGAGTGAATGCGGTCAAGCAGCTATTGCTACGTAAATATGGTAATGCTGGTTATTACTATGCTGAAGTAAATGTTGTACCTCAGATTAATAACGAAACTAAACAGGTTGACCTGAACTACTATATTAATCCGGGTCAGCAAGTGACTGTACGTCGCATCAACTTCACAGGTAACTCTAAAACTGCCGATGAAGTATTACGTCGTGAAATGCGCCAGATGGAAAGTGCGCTGGCAAGCAATGAGAAGATTGACCTGTCTAAAGTACGTTTAGAGCGTACTGGTTTCTTTAAAACAGTTGATATCAAACCTGTTCGTATTCCGGGATCACCAGATCAGATTGATTTGAATGTGGCAGTTGAAGAGCAGCATTCAGGTACAAGTACTCTAGCTGTTGGTTTCTCGCAAAGTGGTGGTGTAACGTTCCAGGCTGGTCTAAGTCAGACTAACTTCCTGGGTACAGGGAACAGCGTTTCGATTGACCTGTCACGTTCTGAAACTCAAGATTATTATAACTTGAGTGTAATGGACCCGTACTTCACGATTGATGGTGTACGTCGCGGTTATAATCTTTACTACCGTAAAACAAAGTTGGATGATGACTATAACGTAAACAACTATGTTACAGACAGCTTGGGTGGTGGTATTAACTTCGGTTATCCAATTGATGAGAACCAAAGTGTAAGCCTGGGTCTGAATATAGACCAGACTGAAGTGACCACAGGGCCATACGTATCTACATATGTGGCTGACTATTTGGAACGCAATGGTGGTAAAGAAACAAAAACCGGAGAATATTGTGAGCCAATTTTAGATGCTGAGGGTAATCCAACTGAAGATTGTAGAAATATTCCTTATGGGCAAGAATTCAAGGGTGACTTCTTAACTTATAACCTGAATCTGGGTTGGTCTTATAATACCTTGAACCGTCCAATGTTCCCGACGACAGGTATGTCACATCGTGTCAATGCAGAAATTGCCTTGCCAGGTAGTGATGTGGAATATCAAAAGCTCACTTATGACGCTCAGGCTTTCTTCCCATTAGGTAAAGACTTTGTTCTGCGTGGTTATGGCCGTTTAGGCTATGGTAATGACCTGCCTTTCTATAAGAACTTCTATGCCGGTGGTTATGGTTCAGTACGTGGTTATGAAAACAGTACCTTAGGTCCTAAATATCCAGGCGTATATTTCTCTGACATCGGCCGAACTGACCCATCCCCGGAAGAAGTGGGTGGTAATGCTTTAGTTCAGTTTGGTACTGAGTTAGTTCTGCCTGTTCCATTTAAGGGAGATTGGGCGCGTCAGGTTCGTCCGGTACTCTTTGCTGAAGGTGCTCAAGTATTTGATACTCAGTGTGATGTATCTAATGATAATATTTTCGTGAATGGCAGCTCGATTAGTGGTAAACAGTACTGTAAAGATAACTTTGGTTTCGATGCAGGCAATATGCGTTATAGCGTAGGTGCTGGTTTCACCTGGATTACCATGATTGGCCCATTATCACTGAGTTATGCCTACCCGTTGAATGATAAAGACGGTGATGAAACTCAAAATATTCAGTTTGAAATTGGGCGTACTTTCTAAGAACACTTTGATCTTAAATATAAATTTTGCTCATGAAGCCATCAGGTTTTGTGAGCAAAATTTTTTGAATGGGTAAAAACATGAAAAAAATGATGATGGCAATGGGTATTGCTTTAGCGGGATTAACTTCATTGTCACATGCAGATGATTACGGAATTGTTGATCTGGAAAAAGTAGTACAAAACAGTATCTATTTAAAGCAGCAAAATGCCACTCTGGAAAATGAAATCAAGCCGCAAACCGCACAGATTGCACAGTTTCAAAAAGACCTTGCTGCAATCAAGCAAAAAGGCCAGGCTGCAAAAACACCAGCAGAACGTGAAAAAATAGCCAAAGAATTTGAAGGTAAAGCGACTCAACTGGCAGGTGTGCAGCAACAGGTACAGGCAACCGTGCAAACGCGCATGCAAAGTGTGAATAAAGCTTTTGAAGGAAATTTGAAGCGTGCTGCTGAACAATTGCGCCAAGAAAACAAGCTAGACGTGGTTTTAAATAAAAATTCCGTACTTGCTTATGACGCGAAGTATGATTTAACTGATAAAATGATTCAAAAGGTTAATGCAATTAAATAATCGATGAATCATCAAAAACTTCAGTTAGCTGACCTTGCTCGTCTTGTCCAAGGTGAGTATGTAGGTCAGGCAGATTTATGTTTGAGAGGTTTGGCAAGTCTTGAAAATGCAACCTCTCATGACCTTGCATTTGTCAATGCAGATAAATATCTGGAACAGGCAGCTCAGAGTAAGGCAGGCGCTTTAATTGTGACTGCTGAATTAAAAGAGCAGCTAACTTCCCAGCAGAACTTCATTGTCGTGGCCAATCCTTATCTGGCTTTTGCAATTCTGACTCACGTTTTTGAGAAAAAGCATACGACTCAGGGAATTGAAAGTACCGCACAAATTCATCCATCTGCCATCATTGCTGATAGTGCCTATATTGGCCACTATGCCGTAATTGGTGAGAATTGTGTGGTGGGTGAAAATACCATTATCCAGTCCCACGTTCAGATCGACGACCAGGTTGAAATTGGTCGAGACTGTTTTATTGATGCACATGTGACTTTAACAGGTGCTACGAAAATCGGTAATCGTGTTCGGATCCATGCCAATACCGTGATTGGTAGTGAAGGTTTTGGTTTTGCACCTTATCAAGGGAAATGGCATCGAATTGCCCAGTTGGGTTCAGTCCGTATTGCAGATGATGTCCGGATCGGCTCAAACTGTAGTATTGACCGGGGTGCACTGGATGACACAATTCTGGAACAAGGTGTCATTATTGATAATCTTGTGCAAATCGCCCATAACGTCAAGATTGGTGAAAATACTGCGATTGCAGCCAAATGCGGGATTGCCGGTAGTACCACGATTGGCAAAAACTGTATTCTCGCGGGGGCTTGTGGGGTAGCAGGACACCTACATATCACCGATAATGTGACCTTGACAGGAATGTCAATGGTGACAAATAACATTACTGAGGAAGGCACTTATTCTTCAGGCATGGGATTGTTACCAAATCAGCAATGGAAACGCACAGTGGTTCGCTTAAGACAATTAGCAGATGTGCCATTGACCCAGTTGGTAAAACGATTGGATCATATGCAATCTCAAATTGAGTCCATTGAATCAACATTTAAGTTGCGTAAATAATTATGATGACAGAGTCGAATTTGCCTACATTCACGAAGCCTGAATTGCCAATGAATATTCAAAAGATTCGTGAATATTTGCCCCATCGCTATCCATTTCTGCTGGTAGATCGCGTTGTTGATATTACCGAAAATGGCATTGTTGGTTATAAAAACGTCTCAATTAATGAAGAGTTTCTGCAAGGCCATTTTCCGAATTATCCGATCATGCCAGGTGTATTGATTGTAGAGGCATTAGCACAGATCTCAGGTATCCTTGGTTTTGTCATGAATAATGAAACTCCAAAAGAAGGTTCATTATTCCTTTTTGCTGGAGCTGAAAAGGTTCGATTTAAAAAACAAGTGGTTGCTGGTGACCAATTAGTACTTAAATCTGAATTAGTGATGCAAAAACGTGGCATTTATAAATATAATTGCATTGCCACAGTAGATGGCATTGTCGCAACAACCGCGGAAATTATGGTTTCCCATCTGAAAGTCGAGCAGGCATGAGCAATAATCCCCTAATTCATCCAACTGCCATCATTGACGCATCTGCAGTAATTGCTGCAGATGTACAGATTGGCCCTTACTGTATTATTGGGCCAAATGTCACGATTGGTGCTGGTACCAAACTGCATTCACATGTCGTGGTGGGTGGTTTCACACGTATTGGTGAACATAATGAAATTTTTCAGTTCGCCAGCGTCGGTGAAGTCTGCCAGGATCTGAAATATGCAGGTGAGGAAACCTGGCTGGAAATTGGTGATTATAACAAGATTCGTGAACACTGCAGTCTGCACCGTGGTACGGTTCAGGACAAAGGTATTACCAAGATTGGCAGTCATAACCTGTTAATGGTAAATACGCATATTGCACATGACTGTATGGTTGGTGATCATAATATTTTCGCAAATAATGTCGGTGTGGCGGGTCACGTACACGTAGGCGATTATGTCGTGATTGGTGGTAACTCAGGTATTCACCAGTTCTGTAAAATTGACTCTTATAGCATGATTGGTGGTGCTTCACTGATTCTGAAAGATGTTCCTGCCTATGTGATGGTATCGGGTAACCCGGCCCATGCATTTGCCATGAATGTTGAAGGCATGCGTCGTAAAGGCTGGTCAAAAGACGTGATTAATGGTTTGCGTGAATCCTTTAAGCTAATTTATAAATCTGGCTTAACGACTCAGGAAGCCATCGAGAAAATCCGTAACGAGATTCTTCCAGAAGTGTCTGAAGCACAACGTCTGATTGATTCACTCGAACAATCCAAGCGTGGCATTGTACGTTAAGCTAAAAAAGTAAAAGTAGAACTAAAAAAGACACCTTCGTGGTGTCTTTTTTAATAGGACTAATAGGACTTTTTATTTACTTCAAAAATTTAACTTCTTCAGCTTTCGGATAGTTCTTGAGTAGTTTCGCTTTATATTGTGAAGCGAGAGTAGCGTTCTTTTCTACATCCTTACTAATATTATAAAGCTGATAAAGGGCAGTAGAGGCTTTTGCAGAATTCGGATAGCGGTCAACCACAATCAGATAATTTTTCTTTGCTTCATTAAAATTCGGTGGGTCAATCGACAGGTTAAATTCGGCTAACCAAAAGTGAGCATTGCTGATATAGACGCTATTCGGATTATTCTTGATGAAATTCTGCATGGGTGCAATGGCTTTAGCTGCACCACCATTTTTATAGGCATCCAGTGCAATGGTATAAGCCACTTTTTCCTGCTCACTCGGCTGTTGCGTTGTAGGTACCTGATGAGTGGCTACTGGAGCATTAGAGCTTAAACTGGGAGAAATATCCTGTTGGTTATCCTCCGCGGGAGTATCTTCAGTAGGTTCAATTTTTTGCTGCAACAGTTCAAGACGTTGATCCAGATCTGCATAGCGGTTGGTTAATTCGCTCTTTAATCTCTCGATCTCATTTTCTTGTTCTTCGATTTTTCCACGTAAACTGCGTAGATCATTTTCAAGCTGCTGGTTTTTTTGCATGAGCTGCCAGCTGGTATTGGTCTGAGGCGCATCTGCACCTGTAGCAATGGCAGATTGAGTGCTGATATTATTTGATTGAGCACCTTGGCTGAGTCCACGTGATTCGATAGGAATCGCAGCAAAAAGAGAGGTTGTACAGAGTGCAGTGAGGGCACACAATACCTGTTTCTTAAACATCATATAAGTTCCATGATTCTTGGCGAGATTATGTATCCGCAGCTCATTTATTCTAAAAGAGATAACTCGTTTATAGCTTCACATTTAAAACGGCATTTTTAGAAATTGCAACAAGGTTTTACAAAGATCATGTGAATTTCGATATTCATGAATTAATTGTGAAGAATATTAAAAAACCAACATATTGGAGCATATTGTTTTTAAAATAATCAAACGGATAGCATATGCTGAAAATTTGAAATACAGCCCTTGCAACTTCAATAAAAATCTCTATACTCTGTTCCTGTAATGGTAGCCCTGCCGGTTACTTCGCAATTGTACTCTATGAACCCCGCCAGGACCGGAAGGTAGCAACGGTAGTAGATCTATGATGTGCCGGAGCTTTGCTGGTAGGGTTGCCACCAGATTTATAATTATAAAATTTCTCTATTCTCGCTTTATTTTTCAATCTTAATTTTTATTGTATTTCATTCCTTTAATATTTACTTTCAGATTTCTATCCAGAGCTGCTTTCGTGGATGTTTATATTGTTTGGAATATTGAAATTCAATTATGAAAATAGACTATCTTAATTTGAGCTTTTGAAAGCTTTTTGTTGTTTGGGATTAGTTGTAATAAGGGAAACTATTTAAGCAGGATGGCAAAGAAGAAAATAAAAAATAGCCTAAGCGTAATTTTCACAAATACAAAAGAACTAATCTTCGGCCTTGCGGCTAATCGCTTTCATGATCGCATCCATTTCAAAACCGCGATACATCAGAAAACGGATCTGTTTAGCTTTAAGTTTTGGATCTTTCGTCACTTCTGGACCATATTTTCTAAGTTTCAGTTCATAAGCCTGTTGTACCCAGTCCGTTTCTTTGAGTTCTTCACTGATCAGGGCAGTATCAATTTTTTTGCTTTTCAGCTTCATTTTGATCTGATTGGGACCTTTGCCTTTACGCTTTTGGCTCGACAACATGATTTCAGCGACACGTTGATCACTTTGATAGTTTTCTCTAGATAGCTCTTCCACCAAAGTGACTACTTCATTGCGATCTTCTGCATAAAGCGCCAGTTTCTCAATGAGTTCAGCTTTGGAGTATTCTTTGCGAGTCAATACAGCAAAGGCATAAGAACGCAAACGGGTGCCAGTTAGACCGGGTTTATTCTGCTCTTTATCGGAGTTACCAAATAAGCTGTCTTCCGGATCAAATTCTGGCAAAGCCTGTGACTTAACAGGTGCAGGAGTGACTGAATCTTCAGCATCACCAAACTGCTGTTTAATCGCGTCATAGTCCAAAAGTTTGCTGAATTTTGCGTCTGACATATTGATCTCGATTAAAATATCCATTCCATAATAACAAAAACGCCCCGTAGGGCGCTCTGTTATGACGTTCAAGGATTATGCATCCAGAAAGTCTGCTGGTTCTTCTTCGTCTTTATCTTCGACTACTTTGCCTGTAGTAAGCAGTTGCTCACGGATCAGTTTTTCAATAGTATCCGCCAGTTCTTTGTGTTCTTCAAGATAACGGATGGTATTGTTCTTACCTTGGCCAATCTTGTCGCCTTGATATGAATACCATGCACCCGCTTTTTGAACGATTTCTTGCTGTACTGCAAGATCAATCAGTTCACCAAGATGGTTAACACCTTTACCATACAGAATCTGGAACAGAGCTTCTCTGAATGGAGGTGCCATTTTGTTTTTCACAACTTTGACTTTGGTTTCAGAACCTACAATCTCGTCGCCTTCTTTTACCTGACCGATACGGCGAATATCCAGACGTACAGAAGCGTAGAATTTAAGTGCATTACCACCAGTTGTGGTTTCCGGGCTACCGAACATTACACCAATCTTCATACGGATCTGGTTAATGAAAATCACCATACAGTTTGAACGCTTGGCATTACCGGTAATTTTACGCAGTGCCTGGCTCATCAAACGTGCTTGCAGACCCATATGTGAGTCACCCATTTCGCCTTCAATCTCGGCGCGAGGCGTCAATGCAGCAACAGAGTCGACTACGATCAGGTCAATCGCACCAGAACGTACCAGCATGTCAGCGATTTCAAGTGCCTGTTCACCGTTGTCTGGCTGAGAAACCAGCAGGTTATCAATATCTACACCGAGTTTACGGGCATATTGAGGATCAAGCGCGTGCTCGGCATCGATGAATGCACATGTACCGCCAGCTTTTTGACATTCAGCAATCGCTTGCAATGTCATTGTGGTCTTACCTGAAGATTCAGGACCATAAATCTCGATAATACGGCCTTTCGGTAAACCACCAATACCGAGTGCGATATCAAGCGTTAAAGAACCTGTAGATACAGCTTCAACTGCTTGCACGGTATTGTCACCAAGACGCATCACTGTGTTTTTACCAAACTGTTTTTCAATCTGGCTTAAGGCAGCGTTGAGCGCCTTGTTTTTATTCTCATCCATCTTACAACCTCAATACGATGTCACAAACTTAGTACTCAAGTGGATGTCTTACATTAGAGCTTCGTTCCACAGGAATATAGTGACAGAAATTTCCCTTGTGTTCTATAAAATCTAGCAGTGTTACGACACATGCTGACGCTTGAATTTAATCATCATTATATGACCAATGTTGATCAAAGTTCTGACTATTTTCATTCTTGAATCGACTGATGTCTCGACGATCTTTTTTGCTTGGTCGATGATCGGGACGCGCTAGATTATGCAACTTTCTTTGCGATGCAATCAATTCCCGGCGAGCGATACTGACTTCAGTTTCTTCATACAGTTTCTGTGCCACTGGTGCAGGACCACGAACATCAGAAAGTTCTTTTACAACCACGGTTTTTTTGTCGATACCTTGCTGAATCGTCAACTCCATACCCACACGGACTTCGCGAGATACTTTTACACGCTCACCATTATGATGGACTTTACCGCCCTCAATAGCATTCTTGGCAATGGAACGGGTTTTAAAAAAACGTGCCGCCCACAGCCATTTATCTATACGCATGCCTACCGCATCTTCGGGTAAAGACGATTTACGCATATTGCTTGTTTACCTCAGACTGATTTAAATGAGTGATTAACTCTGTTAATTGGTGCAGCATCGGGTAATTGCAAGTCTGGCGCGCAACTTTACTGGAAGATGGTTGCTGGATGCAGAACAGGTTCTGGATGCCATAAGCCTTGGCGCCATTCAGGACTTTTTCGGTATCATCAATAAAATAGACCTGCTCAGGATCAAAGGGGTACAAAGCATTCAGACCTTGCCAGAATTCTACAAATTCTTTGGCATGTCCAATGCTTTCCGAGCTGACAATGACATCGAAATAATCTTTGAGATTCAGATGATCCAGTTTAAAGGCCAGGCCGGCACAGTCGGCATTGGTTGCAAGCCAGATCGGATAGCCATTATTTTTAAGATAATCGAGTAATTCCAGGCAATAAGGGCGTAAGCTAACCCTATCTTTATGCTCGATTTGCATGGCCAGAACGTCGACTTCGACTTTAGCCGTCCAGAAGCGAGAAGAGTACCAGTTTAGGGTATGATTATGTTGCTGATAGAATGCATAAAGCGTTTCGCGGCTTTGTTCCAGACTACAGCCATGTGTTTCGGCATAACGGACCGGTAATAACTCGTTCCAGATGAAGTCATCGTAAGCAAGATCAAGTAAAGTTCCGTCCATATCGAAAATTATAGGCGGTTTTTCTGAGCAATTCGACATATAAGGTTTTCTATGTTTAAAGCGACAATAGCACCACAAGATCCGATGATTTTGCAGTTTGTGCCCATTTTGACACATGCCTGTGAAATTTTGCGAGAAGAATATCAGCGTTATTGTTCGGGTGCTGCGTTTGATATTGTCAAGAAAAGTGATGATTCTCCTGTAACGCAGGCAGACTATCGGGTGAATAGTTATTTAACCCAAGCTTTGGCGGAAATCTCGGAATTACCTTTGCTGTCAGAAGAGGGGCGGCAGGATCAGCGTCATGCCTGGACAGACTTCTGGTTGCTTGATCCTCTGGATGGCACCAAAGAGTTTTTGCATCAGCGCCCAGAATTCACGATTAACCTGAGTCTGGTCAGAGGCAGTCTGACTACCTTTGCGATTCTGGCGGTTCCTGCGCAGCAGCTAATTTATTTCTGTCCTGAAGAAGGCTTGCCGATTAAATACGATATTCAGAATCAGGCATGGTTTGGCTATGAGTCAGCTACCGATCATCAGGATGTCTTTGTCGGTCTGAGTCAGAGCAGTCAGCAGAAGCCAAAATATATCGAGTATCTGCAAAGTCTGGCTAAACTTAGCGCGTACACCGAGTTCAAGGCAGGAAGTGCCTATAAATTTTGCATGATCCTTGAAGACCGGGTAGATATTTATCCTCGTTTCCATCCAACCTCTGAGTGGGATACCAGTGCCGGTCAATGCATGCTCGAGCGGATTGGCGGAGGGTTGGTTGATCTGGAAGGTCGGCCATTCATCTACAACCAGCGCAAGACCTTACTGAATGGCGGGTTTATCGCCTATAAGAATGAAGCTATGAAAGTACTAGCCTTACAGGCACTGGCGGACATGCAAGACAATGATTGAGCTCATAGCCGTTCATGGTATAGTGAGGAAGATTCCGTTGATAGATCAGTTGGCAAGATTGTGGCATTAAAACTGCTTCCACCAAGTATGCTCAGTGCAATAGATTTATTGCCTGATACTAAGACACCTGTGACTCTGTTTACGCGGCATTCTCTGCGTGAAGATGTCGCTGGTCAGGGACTGGCAGGTTACGATTTGCAGTTGACGCCGCAAGGACGTGATTTGGCGCAGGAATGGGGCGCTTTTCTGGTCAATCAGACAGATCGGTATATTCAGCATTGTATATCGAGTCCGATTCAGCGCTGCGTAGATACCGCAGCATTGATGATCGAAGGGGCAGATGCAACGGATAAAGCACCGCATACCCATAAGATTGAAATCGTGGAACAGGGTTTGCTGGTTGAACCAGGCAGCTTTGTACTGGATATTCAAAAAGCAGGGCCATATTTCAAAAAGCAGGGGGCATTAGGCTTTATTAATAGCTTCGTCAACAATGCCTTGCCCGGAATGAAACATCCAATTAATGGCGTAGTGGATGTACTGGAATTGATTTATAACACTCATCCGAAAACGCCGTATGGACTCAGTCTGGCGGTCAGTCATGACACCATTCTGGCAGCGATGATTGCAGTGATGTCTGGGCATCAGGAAGTCAGCCGTGAAGACTGGCCGAAAATGATGGAAGGTCTGTTTGTCTGGTTTGAAGGTGATGTATTTGAGGAATCTAAACTAAAATGGATTTGGCGTGGCAAAGTGCATGAGCTGGATATTTCCCAATTTCAGAATGCCGAATTAAAGGTAAATAAATAATTCAAAGGCTCAATTATTTAGGTTGAGTTTTTTACATTTATCGTATGAAAGTGAAATAGAGTAACGATGAAATATCACTATGCTGATATTTAAACCAATTTTGGAAGCATAGGAGTCATCATGAAAATAATCACAATTTTAAGTCTGGTTGTTATGCTGGGATTAACTGCCTGTCAGCGTGATACAGACAATGCGCAGCAAGATCAGACCACAACACCTCATTCTATGGATAAGGATGAATAATTTATTCTATTTTTATTTGAATAGAAGATTTCTATAACTAGGATTAGATAACTTTCTGGTATTCATCATTCTTTATTGTTGATTTGGTATTAAATTTCAGGCACAAAAAAAGCCCTAAAAGGGCTTCTTTTGATTTGCGATTAGTTAGAAGCTAATGCTTTAACTTGCGCGTTCAAACGGCTCTTATGACGAGCTGCTTTATTTTTATGGATGATACCTTTGTCAGCCATACGGTCGATTACTGGAACAGCTTTTTTGTAAGCTTCAGTAGCAACAGCATAGTCGCCAGCAGCAATAGCAGCTACTGTACGTTTAAGATATGTACGAACCATAGAACGCAAGCTTGCGTTGTGTTTGCGTGCTTTAACGTTTTGACGAGCACGTTTTTTTGCTTGAGCAGAGTTTGCCACTCGTGCACTCCTTGAAATAGATTGGTCTGGGCGGGCTGAAACTCAACTGAAAACCACATCAGAAGAACTATCACCAGCCCGTAAACAAGTGCCATATTTTGAGGAAACTATGGGCTTAAGTCAAGTCTTGACATGCTTTGACAACATTTTAGTTGCAGAAAAATTCTAAAGAAAACGTTAGATTAGTATCTAAGCAGGGAGATCGTACAAAAAATGACTAAAACCATTACATATCCTATCGTGATTGGCGCTACAGGCTTGGTCGGAAAGACTTTGGTGCAACAGCTGGTAAATGAACCAAGTTGTAAGCGTATTAGCGTCATCGTGCGTAAACATCAACCAGAATTTGAACAATGGCACAAGGTCAAGCAGGTGGTCGTTGAGGATTTCTTAATGCTCAATGATCAGGATGTCAGTGGCCATACCCATGCCTTTAGCTGTCTGGGTACCACGCTAAAGAAAGCAGGTTCGAAAGAAGCTTTTTATAATACTGATTACACCATCAATGCCCATTTTGCCGAACTGGTGCAGCAAACAGATGCCCATTATCTGTTGATTAGTGCGATGGGTGCCAATTCAAAATCCAGACTGTTCTATAATCGAGTAAAGGGTGAATTAGAGGATTATATCCAGACCTTGTCTCTAGAGCGTATCAGCTTGTTCCGTCCGTCTTTATTGATTGGTGAGCGGGATCATCAGCGTTTACTGGAAGACGCGGCACAGAACCTGTTTGATAAGTTTTCGCATTTCATCTCCGATTCTTTTAAATACAAGCCAGTGACAGCAGAGCAGGTGGCTCATACTATGGTATATGCAGCACTGAATCAGACTGTGAAATTTGAAATTTATGATAATTTAGCCATACAAAAAATGAAATGAGGGTAAAAAACGTGTCCAGCGTACCATTTGTAACTTGTGACCTGCTTGATGATAATCCGGATAAAGACCTGCAGGTAGTCACTCCATGCCTGGATGGCAAATTCTTTAGAAGTTATGGCGCACGTAAAAGCTTTGGCGGCCAGATTGTGACCGTAAAATGCTTTGAAGATAACTCTCGCGTTAAAGAGTTATTGGCGACAGATGGTACAGGCAAAGTCTTAGTCGTTGATGGTGGTGCTTCGATGCGCTGTGCATTAATGGGTGATCTGATTGCTGAATCTGCGGTGAAAAACCACTGGAATGGTGTGATTATTTACGGCTGTGTGCGTGACGTCGATGCGATTGCTGAACTTGATCTTGGTGTACATGCCTTGGCTTCTATTCCTCAAAAGAGCAACCGCAAGGGAATTGGTGAAGTTGATGTGCCGCTTTATTTTGGTGGAGTCACGTTTAAATCGGGCGAGTATGTCTATGCCGATAACAACGGCATTGTACTTTCGCAGGAAAAACTAGTCGATTAATCAGCTATCTGTTTAAACTGACAGAAAGTAATAAAAATCAGCAATACCGTGAAAGTCACTCAAATAGCATACTTTCACGGTTCTTAAAACAAAAAAAGGATAACAATAATGCTCCCACATCAAATCAAGATTGCTCAAGCACTGGCATCGTCATTTACCCAAGGCGGTCGAGGTATGGTGGGCACGCCGTTTCCAAATCAGCCTGAAAAGCCAATCAAGCTATATGAATTTGAAGGTTCACCATTTTGTCGTCGTGTCCGTGAGGTATTAACCTTGCTCAATCTGGATTATGAAGTTTATCCATGTCCTAAGGGTGGCACCAAATATCGTCCGATTGTAAAACAGTTGGGAGGCAGAACCCGCTTTCCATTTTTAGTAGATGAAAATACGGGTGATCAGATGTATGAGTCACAAGATATTATTCATCACCTGTTCAAGCATTATGGCAAAAATGGCAAGATACCGAGTAAATACGCGCAATATCCTAAAATTCCAGTGGCCGCTATTGCCGGAACCATCGTGAATGGAGCCCGCGGTGTATGGATCAACAAACAGATTATTGATCGTCCAGCACCTAAACAGTTATTAGAATTATGGGGCTTTGAAGCGAGTCCGTTTACTCGAGTAGTACGTGCTGTTCTAAGCGAGCTGGAAATACCATTCATTTTTCATAACGTCGCGAAGGAACGCTGGCAAGATTATGGACCAGCAAAACTGCGTTTAAAGCCGGGTAAATATGAACCCTTATCGGGGGGTAAACGTGAACAGATACTAAAAGTAATGGGGAACAATATCCAAGTTCCTTATCTGGTTGATCCGAATACCAATACAAAAATGTTTGAGTCTAAAGATATTGTGGAGTATTTGAAGCAGCAATATGGTCCTGAGAAGAAAAGTAAAAAATAAACTGCTACCTAATATTTGGAACATACAAAAATTGCCATCTTAAAATAGATGGCATTTTTATGGTTTATAAATTTGAATTTTCCAAGAACAAGAACTCTGCTTTCAAAATTATTCATACTTAGAGCTACTCACAATAAAGTTAAAAAAACTCATGATTTTTCTTCTTTTTTTGTTTATATTTTAATTTCAATGGGGTGATAAGAATAACGATAAGGGGTGTGCTTATGACAGCACAAGACGCCGTACTACCGGTACCTGTATTAATTGTTGAAGACGAATATGTCATTCAGTGCCGTTTAAAAAATATTTTGAAGGATCTAGGGTATAGCGATGAAGTATTGCTGTTCGCCAATAATGTCAGGGAAGCCGAATATCTTCTGCAACAAGAACCGTTCTGTTTAGCACTGATTGATCTTGGACTGCCAGATGGAAATGGCATTTCCATTATTGAAAAAATACATGAGCTCGGTTCACAAACTCTGATACTCGTCGTATCCGCTTGGAGTACTCAGGACAGCCTGTTAAAAGCAATTAAGGCAGGAGCAACCGGTTATGTACTCAAGGAACGCGATGATACAGAAGTGAGTCTGGCAATTCGTAGTATTTTGCGGGGCGGCGCACCCATTGATCCTTTTATTGCGCGTGAAATTCTCAAGCAGATTTCCAGTTCAGAGCCATCTTCCTCTTTGGAACAGGTCGTACCTGATCCTGAACAGGAAAGCCTGACCCAACGGGAAAAAGAAATTCTTTCATTGGTGGCACAGGGACTTAGCAATCGTGAAATTGCCGATGAACTCTGTGTGTCACGCTATACCGTAGAGAGTCATATTAAGCATATTTACCGCAAACTCTCTGTCAGCAAGCGGACTAAAGCAGTGAGCACCGCCCGGCATTTAGGTATTCTTTAGTGCGAATGCTATCCGTTAGCAAGATGTTTAGACAAGGACTAAGGCTCTTCGCTCTATTGATGATAGGGAGCTGGCTGAGCCTATTCTCTTGCATCAGTCTGGCACAGAATAATTTTCAGATTAATGAGCTTTGTCAGGTGAACATTGAACAGCAACAAAAAGTTCAAGTCCCAAGTCATCTCGAAATTCCGGATGCGGGCTGGCAACCTGTGACATTACCGGATAACTGGAAAAATAACTGGCCGAAATATAATGGGGATGCCTGGTATAAAATTCGCTGGGGTTGGTCTTGTCAGGACAATATACGTCTGGCTGAACCCATTGTTTTTGGGATTGATTATCTGAACTCTGCTGGAGCTGTTTTTCTGAATGATGATCTGCTGTGGTCGGATCAAAATCTGCAAGAACCTTTATCTAAAAGCTGGAATGTACCACGTTACTGGATTTTGCCCATTGCAGGCTTGAAGCAGACAGACAATGAACTGCTGATTTATGTACGGGGTTACAGTTTCCAAGGTGCAGGACTTGGCAGGATTGAATTTCATAATGTCATGGCCAACGACCAGCATTATTCAAAAAAGATCTGGGATCGCCGTACGCTCTTTCAGATCAATATGATTCTATCCGGTACGATTGGAGTCATTAGCCTGATTATCTGGCTATTCCGACGTTCTGAAACCACTTTTGGCTGGCTGGCGCTGAGTTCATTATTGTGGATTTTGTTTATCTCCAATGTATTAACCACAGAGAATTTTCCTTTTCCCTCCAGTATATGGGCCAGTAAAGCCAATCTGATTTTCTTTATCCTTTATATGCACTTCTTCTGCCTGTATTTGATTCGGTTCTTGAAGCAGAAATTTCAGCGTTTGGAGCGGGGGCTTATCGGGGTTACTGCTTTATTTAGTGTATTCATCATAGCCAGTTCTTTAGAGCATTTAGAAGCGGTGCTCAGTGTCGCTTTTGTCTCATATGTGCTGCTTTATATTAGTTGCGTCATCTATGTCAGCTACTGGGCCATTAAAACCCGCAATGGGGAATATCTGTTTCTGATGCTTTGTCTGTGGGGAATTTTGCTGTGTGTCATTATAGATCTGATCATTCTGGGTCAAACGGCGGTTAGTGAATTCTCACCTTTATCACCTTATACATCACCGATTATTATTCTGTTTGTTGTGCTAATTATGGGGACACGACTGAATCGTAATATCAAAAAGATCGAAAAATTTAATACGCAGTTAGAATCAAAAGTACGGCAAGTCAGTGCTGATCTAAATAAAAGCTTGAGTGATCAGCATAAGCTGGAACTGGATAATGTGCGTTTGCAGGAACGGATTAATCTGTCACATGAACTGCATGATGGACTGGGTGGCTCGATTGTGCGTTCCATGATTCTGGTGGATCAAAGTACCGAAAATATTTCTAACCGGCAGTTCTTATCTATGCTGAAGCTGCTTAGGGATGACCTGCGTCAAATTATCGATAGCGGTTCTTCTATTGACAATAAAGTGCCTGAAACGCCAGTGATCTGGATTGCGCCAGTACGTTACCGATTTACTCAATTACTGGAAGAAATGGATATCGCCGTAGACTGGTCATTTCCTAAAGTCTGGCAGCGTGAACCTACTGCTTTGCAATGTCTGACCCTGATTCGTGTAGTAGAAGAGAGTCTGACCAATATTATCAAGCATAGCCAGGCGACAAAGGTGAGTGTGAGTATGGAATATACACAGCCACATCAATTGACTTTAAAAATTCAAGACAATGGGGTCGGCTTTAATCCAGAGATGGTGCAGAAAAATGGTATGAGTATTGGCATGCGCAGTATGAAAATGCGCATTGAACGCATGGGTGGAATGCTGGATATTCAGTCTGCGAAAGGTGATACCTGCGTACACGTGGTGATGGAACTCTATCAGCCTTAATCATCTCAAAATTATCCAGACATAAAAAAGAGGATCATATGATCCTCTTTTTTATAGATTTAAATGACCAAGATATAAAAACTTATTCTTCTTCAGCCCGTGGCACTAGCATCAGTACAGAATCATTCAATAGCTCAGCAACATCCTCCAGCATATCTTCGTCAGCGAAACCTTCATCCAGTAAGACACGCTCACCATCAGCAATCTGCTTCAGTTTTGCAGTAAATGCTTCTGAAATACAGATTCCTTCACCATTGGCCCAGAACAAGGTTTCACCGTCTTCTTCTGTATAGAGCAGGCGTGAAGCGGGTTCAAGCATCAGGCTATAGCCCTGATCAAGTGCTTCTTCCAGATCACCTGTGCCAATTTCTTCAGCCTCCGGAATATTCTCTTCATATTTCGGTTCTGACATCAAGCTCATGATGGCGTCTTCAAGCACATTGGAGTTATGCAACTGCTCCATGATTTTGCCTTTCAGATATTCAAGTTCATTGCCTGTGACTTCACCCGCAGCGCTAATTTGATCACGAATAATGTCAGTCAATGGATTGCGTAAGACCTCATTTTCCGAAAATTTATCGCCTACACGGTCCATCATGTCACTGACATTTGGCATACGGAAACCAAAAGAGAAAGTCAGACAGTCATCTTCTGCTACGCCGTAGTGGGAAAGGCCGGGTGGAACATACAGCAAATCACCGGGTGCAAGGACTTCATCAAAATTCACATCCATTTCTGGCAATAATTTTAATGGCTGCCCCGGTACAAGTTCGGTCTCGGCATCACACATTTGCCCCAGTTGCCAGCGGCGATGACCATAGCCTTGAACTAGAAAAACATCATAAAAGTCGAAATGTTGACCGACTGAACCACCTTGAGGCGCATAAGACACCATGATGTCATCACGACGCCATTGAGGGATAAAAGCAAACTTTTTCCAGAGTTCAGACAGGTCGAATGAATAGTGATCCACAGCCTGAACCAGCAAAGTCCAGAGCTTAGGCATCTTCTGGAAGTCAGCTTTTAATAAAGGGGATGTCTTGACCGACCACTGATTTGGATCACGATCTTTCTGCTTGATCAGACGTGCAGTGACATTTTCTTCAAGTGCCAGCTCCATTACATCATCAGGCTCTAGCAGGCCTGCGATTTCAGGCATGGCATTACGTACCAGCAGCGGTTTTTTCTGCCAGTATTCGGCAAGGAATTGTTCAGCGGTAATACCGCCTAAAACGTCTAGAGGTAGGGACATTATTAAGACTGCATAAAAATTTGCAGGTATTTTCTCTTGAGTAAGCTTATGGTGCAAGCTGGATCATGTGAAATAGATTTTTATTGCACCTTAAGAGATGAAATCTAAGCCGTAATACTCTGTCTAAGGGAAATATTATTACAACTTTTGTTACAAATTGGGGAAGTGTGATATATCCCTTAAAAATTAAATTCAAGATTTGAGTTTTTATTTCTGAAAAGAGTTAATCAAAAGGTCTCAGTAAAAATATATTTTTTTAATAAAGTGAAAAAGAATGTAATTAAAAAGTGTGAACTGCATCAATAAATAGGTGAAAAGAATAGTGTGTTTGACATAAAAACAACAATCGTACAATTTTGCAACATTGGGGAAATATAGATTGGAAAAATAATGCAAACACTTCAAATTATTAATAAGTTAAGCCGAGAACAAACAAAATTAGAGGCAACTAATGTTCAGCTTGATGCTATTTCAATTGTAAAAGCCAAAATTAATAAGCTCGATGTTGTCGAGTTATTACAAGAGGGCAATACCCTAATTGTGGTCCTTACAAATGGCGAAAGACTGGTCATTGAAAACTTTTATGTCAGTAATGAAGATGGACTCACATCTGACATTGTATTTGAAGAAGACGATGGAGGATTGTACTGGTTTGATCAGGTCGCGAAACAGTACAAGCAGATTCCAGACATCGAAGTATTATTACCTTCATCTTCCGATAGTATGGGGCTTTTACCCTGGATTGCGGGTGGCGCAGCGCTAGTAGGTGGAATTGCAGCTGCCGCTAGCGGTGGCTCTAGTGGTGGAAGCCCATCTAATCCTGGTTCAGAACTTGAATCAAATGTTCCTGTGACTCCGACTGATCCTGTTGATCCTGTTGATCCTGTTGATCCTGTTGATCCTGTTGATCCTGTTGATCCTGTTGATCCTGTTGATCCTGTTGATCCTGTTGATCCTGTTGATCCTGTTGATCCTGTTGATCCAGTTAACCCGGTCGATCCTATTGACCCGGTTGATCCAATTGATCCTGTAGATCCTGTAGATCCTGTAGATCCTGTAGATCCTGTAGATCCTATCGATCCAGTAGATCCTGTTGACCCTGTTGACCCTGTTGACCCGGTCGATCCTGTTGATCCTGTTGATCCTGTTGATCCTGTTGATCCTGTTGATCCTGTTGATCCTGTAGATCCTGTAGATCCTGTAGATCCTGTTGATCCTATCGATCCTATCGATCCAGTAGATCCTGTAGATCCTATCGATCCAGTAGATCCTGTTGATCCTATCGATCCAGTAGATCCTGTTGATCCGGTCGATCCAGTAGATCCTGTTGATCCTGTTGATCCTGTTGATCCTGTTGATCCGGTCGATCCAGTAGATCCGGTTGATCCAGTTAACCCGGTCGATCCTATTGACCCGGTTGATCCAATTGATCCTGTGGATCCTGTAGATCCCGTTGATCCGATTGATCTAAGTTTAGAGATTTGCCTTTCATTAGAAAGTGGGTATCAACAGCGTCCAGTTATTACTGGTCAAACCAATGCCCAAGATGGAAGTGAAATTGTTATTGTTATCAGGGATTCAGCAGATTCAGTACAAATTTTAATAACAACAGCTCAAAACGGTGTGTTTGAAGCACAAGTGCCAGATATTCTTGCAGATGGCCAGTATTGTGTTGAAGCCAGCGTGACAGAAATTGAAAGTGTACGTACTGCCAGTACAAAATCAGCAGCCGAAGTTTATGCTGTAAGTGTAAAGTTGAATCCCTTAGAGGATGACTTTGATCAATATCCGGCTATCAGTGGTACTACTTCATTAGCTGATGGCACCCCAATTACAGTTGTAGTGACAGATGCTGATAAAAATGTGCAAACACTTGAAGCGATAGCAAATAATGGTTGTTTTGCAGTAGTGGTACCGGTTGCATTGGCAGATGGGCAATATAGCGTACAAGTCAGCGTGACTGAACCTAGTAGTAACCGTACTAGTTGCTCATATACAGAAGCCATTGTAGATAACTTAAATGTATGCCTTGAAGAGCCGGAAAAAAGCGCTGAGCAATACCCGATTTTAAGTGGCTATTCAAATGCGTTAGCCGGTAGTGTAGTTACACTTAAAATAAGTGATGGATCTGGAAATATTCAGAGTCTCACCACGTGTGTGGATGAAGCTGGTCATTTCTGTATTCAGGTTCCGCAAGCACTTAATATTGGTCAATATATAGTACTCGCTACAGTGGTAGATCACAAAACTCAGCGTCAGGCGGATACCCTAACATCGGCAACCATTTGGGTATTACCGTTAGCAGAAGTTTCAATTGAGCCTATTGCTTTGCTGAAAGATCCAGAAATTACGACTTCAGTAAAAATTAAAGGAAGTATTTCGGGTTCCGCAGGTAGTGAACCTGTCAAAGTTGAAGTGAAAGTCGCTGGGAAAATCTATGAAGCTGTTATTGATGAGGCAGATAATTCATGGAGTGTGGATGTTACAGCAGGACATTTGCGTATGGATACGCAGGTGGAAGTGATTGGTATCGTTAAAGATATTCAGTCTCAATTAGAAAGCCTGCCGTCTTATCCTGTAATTGGAACCATTCCTGTTGAAATTACCTCGGCACAGATTGTGGTTGGTGGTGATGGAGATGATGATATTGTCGGAGGAAGTTCTGAAGATATCCTGGTGGGTGATTTAGGTGGGGTACAAACTTATACTGAAGCCGGTAAAAACTACAATATCGCCATGTTAATTGACCTGTCTGGCAGTATGGCAGATACCATTAGATATAATGGAAAATACATTACCTATGCACAAATGGTGCAAGAAGTGCTCAAACATTTTAGTTCCATTTTAGCCAAGCATGATGGTCTGATTAATTTCAAGATCATGACCTTTAGTTCTACAGATTCTAGGGGGAATAACTATTCAGGCAATCGAAAATCTATCGAAATTTCTGCTCAGAATTTAAAAGATCCGAGCTTATTGCCTAATTTAGAGCTTTGGATAAAGAATCAAATTGTTGCAACGTCAGGGACATTCTTCACTCCATCATCAGGTGGTACAGACTATAATGAAGCGTTCAAGCAGGCAACGGACTGGTTTAATAGCGCAAATATCAAAAATTCAGGCTATGAAAACCAGACTTATTTTATTACGGATGGTGATCCAACAGACAACGTACAAAATAATAAAGCAAACTTTGCAAAGTTAGATCAACTCTCAAAAGTGTTTGCAGCAGGTATTCTTCATCCGAAAGAAGAAACACTTAAGCTATATGACAATACCAATGAACAAGGGGAGAAAGTTGCTATCGGTGAAGGCTCGGTTGCTGTACTGAAAACTCCGCAAGAATTGATGGCTTATATTATTGGAGAGCAACTAGTTACTCAGCTCAATCCGATGGGTCATGACAATATTCATGCAGGTGCCGGTGCTGATGTCATCTTTGCGGACACGATCAATACGGATCACCTAACTTGGGATGAACGTATTTCTCCGCAAGGTTCTGGTTATATTGTGATTGAAGAATACCTGAAATCACAAAAACCTGTAGGTGAGGTATTAACCCAGCAAGAAGTCTATACCTACCTCAAAAAACACTTTAGAGACCTTATCAAGGAAAATGATACCCATGGCGGTAATGATATTATCAAGGCGGGCAGTGGTGATGACATTATTATCGCGGGTGCGGGGAATGACACCATTTATGCTGATCAGGGTAATGACCTGATTTCTTCAGGCTTAGGTGTGGATACTCTGGTCTACGAAGTACTAGATGCAGCGGATGCAACTGCCGGTCATGGTGTAGATACCTGGATCGATTTTAATTTAGCAGGTTCAGGGCAAGACTCTAACTTGCTGGATGTTGATGTTATCCAGTTTGATAAAGAGTTCTTTGATGGTTTGCTGTCTGACCTAAGTAATATCAATGATTATATTACAGTTGAGGATATAGACGGTCATGCAGTGATTCGTGTTGACCGAGATGGATCAGAATCAGAATTTCAGTGCACAGATTTACTGATTCTGGAAAATCAGCAAGGACTCACTTTGCAGCAGCTTTTGTCTGAAAATCAGCTAATTATTGGTTAAGTATTATCATGATTTAAAAAAGCAGTCTTGGGACTGCTTTTTTATTACTTCTTTAAAGGATTAAGGAACTAAAATCTTTAGCTCACGCAGAATATTGCATAGCTGAATCATCGGCATACCCATCAGGGTAGTTTGATCCTGCCCGATCATGGTTTCAAACAGGCTAATCCCAAGACTTTCGCATTTAAAACTACCGGCACAATGCAAGGGCTGTTCGATTTCTACATAACGCTCAATTTCCGCTTGAGACAGTTTGCGGAATTTGACTTTATAATGTTCTACCAGCGTACGTTCAAAACCGGTAGATTTCTGTTGAACGCTGAGCGCCGTACTGAAATACACAATCTTGTCCGAATTGGCCTGCAGCTGGCGAATGGCCTTTTCTATTGTTAAAGGCTTACCCATAAAGATATCTGGTGCGCCTTCACGCCAGGCTACCTGATCAGAACCGATCACAATTGCATCAGGATGTTGCTCAGCGACATGACGAGATTTTTCAAAAGCCAGGCGTTTGGCTAATTCATCCGCATGATTTTCACCTTGGGGTGATTCATCTATGTCCGGGACGACCGATACGTAATCAAGACGTAGACGGTTCATCAGTTCTTTACGGGTCTGGCTTGAAGAAGCCAAGATGATTTTTGCGGTATTCATTAGACAGCGTATTCTTCTAAAATATGGAGAGGAACATAAGCAAGGACAGCTTTGTGACAGGCTTGCAGCTTGATCGGTGGCGCTTGTCCAGCTTCATAAGCTTCTACCCAGCGTGTCACGCAGATACACCAGAAATCACCAGGTTGCAGTCCAGGAAATCCCAGTTCTGGTAATGGTGTAATCAGGTCATTGCCCACTTTCTGGGAAAAATTCAGAAATTCAGAGGTCATCTGTGCACAGACAGTGTGCTGTCCCAGATCGGTAGGTGCGGTATGGCAAAAGCCATTACGGAAATACCCAGTAATGGGATCAAAACAACAGCTTGCCAAAGGCTCGCCCAGAACATTGAGACGGTTAAGATTAGGATCAGGATGTATCGACATAGGTACTGAATCTGGAAGAAGCTTTTTTCTATCATAACAAAACTTTGGCATTCATAATGTTTTCTGCAAAAGATGCTAACCTTTTTCTGCATAATCATTTAAAATCGCCTCGTTTTTAATATCTATAAAGAGAGCTCTACAATGAACTTTCAGCGTATGACTGACCTTGACCTGACGGGTAAACGTGTTCTGATCCGTGAAGATTTAAATGTACCGGTTAAAAATGGTGTAATCACTAGCGATGCGCGTCTACGTGCTGCATTACCAACAATTAAAGCTGCAGTAGAAAAGGGCGCGGCTGTCATGGTGTATTCACACCTTGGTCGTCCAGTTGAAGGTGAGCCGAAGGCTGAACAGTCTCTTGCACCTGTAGCAGCTTATCTGACTGAAGCATTGGGTCAGGAAGTAAAACTTTTCACAGACTATCTAGATGGTGTTGAAGTTCAGCCGAGTCAAGTGGTTTTACTGGAAAACTGCCGTTTCAACGTAGGGGAAAAGAAAAACAATCCTGAACTTGCAGCAAAATATGCAGCCCTTTGTGACGTATTCGTGATGGATGCGTTCGGTACTGCACACCGTGCAGAAGCATCAACTGAAGGTGTCGCTCGTTTAGCTAAAGTAGCAGCAGCAGGTCCTTTATTGGCGGCTGAACTGGATGCATTGGGCCGTGCATTGAAAACACCTGAAAAACCAATGGTTGCGATCGTTGCGGGTTCTAAAGTTTCTACCAAGCTTGATGTTTTGACTTCATTGTCTGACATCTGTGATCAATTGATTGTTGGTGGTGGTATCGCAAATACGTTCCTTGCAGCTGCTGGTTACAATGTAGGTAAATCACTGTGTGAAAATGACCTGATCGATACAGCGAAAGCCATTGCCGCAAAAGTTTCAGTTCCACTTCCTACTGATGTTGTGGTTGCTGATGCATCTGAAATCAACTTTGATGACTTCCTGGGTTCATTAGCTGCGGCTAAAGCGACTGTGAAGAAAGTTGAAGACGTTGCTGACAATGACATGATCCTTGACGTTGGTCCAGAAACTGCAAAAGCATTTGCTGAAATCCTGAAAACGTCTAAAACAATTCTTTGGAATGGTCCAGTCGGCGTATTCGAAGTAGATCAGTTCGGTGAAGGTACTAAAGCATTGTCTTTAGCGATTGCGGAATCTGAAGGTTTCTCGATTGCAGGTGGTGGCGATACTTTAGCTGCGATCGATAAATACGAAGTTGCTGACAAAATTGGCTATATCTCTACAGGTGGCGGTGCATTCCTTGAATTCGTTGAAGGCAAAACACTTCCTGCAGTTGCGGTATTGTTAGAGCGTGCTTAATCGCATGTCCTAATGTAAAAAGCTGGCTTGATGCCAGCTTTTTTTATTTTTATAGCTTATTTATTCCAGATCTGTTCATCAATGATTCATTAAAGTGCAATAAAGCTGTCATAAGATGCAGACAATAGAGTATGAAGATGAGATCTTTAGATGAAACAGCACCTCACTTTAGCTGCATTGCTGGCAGCATCTTTTATGTTTACTGCCTGTACCCCACAGAAAAATACACCGGCAGATGACCTAGAAAATACAACAGTGGTAAATGAAGAGACTATTAGTCCGGAGCAACAAGCCGCAATTGATGCGATTGATAAACCGGTTCTGGATGAAAAAAATACAGATGTTCCGGCTGAAATTGCCAATGCACCTGCAGATGCCGCGACTGTAGATGAATCTGTATCAGGTGCTTCCGAGCCTATGACACTATAACTCAGACTATGCAAGTAAAAATCACTGCTTTTGCAGGGATTTTTTATAAAATATTGTATTTTTTGGCTGTATTGCAATAGTTGAACATGTAGAATATGGCCCATTACCTGGGAGGATATTATGGCTCTTATTTCGATGCGCCAGCTCTTGGATCACGCCGGCGAACATGCTTACGGCGTACCAGCGTTTAACGTAAACAACTTAGAACAAATGCGCGCAATCATGCTCGCAGCAGATGCAACGAATTCACCTGTAATCGTGCAGGCATCTGCAGGTGCTCGCAAATATGCAGGTGCACCATTCTTACGTCACCTTATCTTGGCTGCAGTTGAAGAATGGCCACATATTCCAGTGGTAATGCACCAAGATCATGGTACTAGCCCTGACGTATGTCAACGTTCAATCCAGTTAGGCTTTACTTCAGTCATGATGGACGGTTCACTGGGTGAAGATGGTAAAACACCAACTTCATACGAATACAACGTTGATGTGACTCGCCGTACTGTACAAATGGCACATGCATGCGGCGTTTCAGTAGAAGGTGAGATCGGCTGTCTGGGTAGCCTTGAAACAGGTATGGCAGGCGAAGAAGATGGTGTAGGCGCTGAAGGCGTACTTGATCATTCTCAACTGCTAACTTCAGTTGAAGAAGCTCGTCAATTCGTTGCAGATACCAATGTTGACGCATTAGCCATTGCAGTGGGTACTTCACACGGTGCGTACAAGTTTACTCGTCCACCTACAGGCGATATTCTTGCAATTGACCGCATTAAAGAAATTCATGAAGCTCTGCCAAATACTCACCTTGTAATGCATGGTTCTAGCTCTGTGCCGCAAGAATGGCTTGCTGTGATTAATCAGTATGGCGGCGACATCAAAGAAACTTATGGTGTTCCTGTTGAGCAACTGGTTGAAGCGATCAAACACGGTGTTCGTAAAATCAACATCGATACTGACTTGCGTTTAGCTTCTACAGGTGCAATGCGCCGTATGATGGCTGAAAAACCAAGCGAATTCGATCCACGTAAATTCTTCAGCGCAACTGTAGATGCAATGAAGCAAATCTGTATCGACCGTTACGAAGCATTTGGTACTGCAGGCAATGCAGACAAGATTCGTCCAATCTCTTTAGAGAAAATGGTTGAGCGTTATAAATAATTCCTTGTGAATAATTTATAAGAAGAGCCCACAGCGAATGTGGGCTTTTTTATATATATAAATAAAGATGAAGAATAAGAGCAGCATATGGAACTGATTTTTATTGCCGCATTTTGTAGTGTTGCAGTCTCGTTACTCTTAAAAATTGCTAAAAATAGAGGCTTGAGCCCTATCCACATGATTAGCTGGAATTATGTTACAGCCAGCATATTGTGTTTTTTCTGGTTCAAGCCAGACATCCAGCATATTTCCATGAGTCAGACTCCATGGCTACTGATTCTGGCCCTCGGTGTTTTATTGCCTAGTGTTTTTCTGTTTCTGGCCAAGTCATTACAAACAGCAGGGATCTTAAAAACTGAAATTGCCCAGCGATTATCGGTTGTACTATCACTGGCTGCTGCTTATTTCATTTTTCAGGAACAATTTAACCAGCTCAAGATGCTGGGTATTGTCTTAGGCATAAGTTCCGTACTGTGCATTCTATTCTCACACCGTCAGACATCACAAAGCTCCAGGCAGGGAATGTTTTTTCTGGGCCTAGTGTGGTTTGGTTATGCGCTGATTGATGTCTTGCTGAAATATACCACCAGCCTTGGTCTACAATTTGCTGTGGCACTGAACTTGATGTTTATCTGTGCCATGATTCTGTCGATGATCTATCTGCTGCTGCAATATCGTCATCTGGGTTCTGGCAAGGATATTGGTTTCGGTCTGTTATTGGGTGCGTTGAACTTTGCCAATATCGCTTTTTACGTCAAAGCCCACATGATGCTCAAAGATACGCCAGCGATTGTATTCGCGGGCATGAATATTCTGGTGGTGATTTTTGGTGTGATTGCAGGTTTGCTCATCTTTAAAGAACGACTCAAACCTGCAAGTACGATCGGGCTGATTCTAGGCGTGATTAGTGTTGTTTGCCTAGCATATGCAATGTCTGTTTAACATAGGAAGATGCAAATTCAAGTGGATAACGTAACAGGTCTTCTTTTTCAGCCCGTCCAAGCAATAAGCCTGCCTGTTTGCAGTCCGGACAATTCGGATAACGATGCTGGGCATTAGCATAGTGATGTAAATAGATCTTATCGCAGTGTTTGCATTCAAATTTTAAAGAGCTGGATGGTAAAACAGACATGGGTACCTCTAATTGTTATTCTAGTTGGATGTTTGGATAATAAAGCAAAAATTAGGCCCGAATTGACAAGAAAAGGGGCACTAGACCCCTTTTATAACATAAAATGCTTACAGTTTGGTGAAAATATCTTCAGCTTGCAGACGAGATTTAGGCAATTTGGCATTGAAATCATTTTCACTGCGATAACCTAAAGTAAGCAATACAGAAGGAATCAGGCCCTGTTCAGCTAACTGTAATTCCTCACTCAGAATGTCTTCATCAAAACCACCAATCGGTGTGGCATCAATACCTTCACTTCCTGCAGCCAGTAAGATCTGTCCTAGTGCAATAAAGGTTTGGTTTTCTGCCCAGCGCTGAATATCACCTTTTTCATTACGATAATAATGTACATAACCGGTACGGGTATTCTTTTGACCTTCTTTGGCGCTTTCATCTTTAAAACGACCACTGAGATCATCACGATTTAACAGGTTGTCCAGATGTAATTCGTCAATATCGGCTTTGGTACAAAATAAAATGGTATGTGAAGAGTCTAGCACTTTGGGTGCATTGTAGGCATAAGTTCCAATTAGTGCTTTGGCAATACGCTGTTTAGCGGCATCATTGTCAGCAATAAAAAAATGCCAGGGCTGAATGTTAATCGAAGATGGCGTCAGGCGTAAGATTTCTAATAAACGTTCAAATTGTTCTGCTGGAACCTTCTTGTTAGGGTCATAAGCTTTAGTGGTATAACGGGTTTGAGCGATCTTAAGTAAATCCATTGATGGACTCCAATCTTTTGATAAGGCGTTTAGAAATATGCTTTAGGCATCTAGATTTTTCTGATCAAAAGATTATTACAATAAAAACATCATCGGCAAAGTCTATATTTATATAATCTTGAGTGAAATTTTATGAAAAACTAAGAGTTAAATCAGATAAAAAGCGAGCTTTTGTATATTGGCAGTTTCTGGTAACAGGAGTTTAATAAGAACTTCAGGCAATAGCATGCAAGATAGGTGGGCCGATGCAATATACCAATTACTTTAAACGTAAATTAAAGACGCAGCAGCAAATTGGCTTATGGGTCGGACTAGCTGATGCGTATGGGACAGAAATTGCGGCAAATGCAGGCTATGACTGGCTCTTGATTGATGGCGAGCATGCCCCAAGCGACTTGAGAACGACGCTCTCTCAATTACAGAGTATCGCTGCTTATCCATCTCAAGCTGTAGTACGCCCACCAATTGGCAGTGTACAATTGATCAAGCAGTTACTCGATATTGGCGCACAGACCTTATTGATTCCTATGGTAGAAACTGTGGAGCAGGCCGAATTAATGGTCAAAGCAGTCCGCTATCCCCCAGAAGGAATTCGTGGCGTGGGCGCTGCACTGGCACGTGCGACTCGCTGGAACAGTATCCCGAATTATTACCAGACTGCTCATGAAAATATCTGTTTGTTAATTCAGATTGAATCGGTGACAGGTCTGGAAAATCTGGATGAAATCCTCAAGATTGAGGGGATTGATGGTGTATTTATTGGAGCGGTAGATCTTTCAGCGACTATGGGCTATCAGGGGAATCCGAACCATCCTGAAGTACAAAAAGCAGTAGTAGACGCCATTCAGCGGATTCGTGCATCTGGTAAGGCTGCTGGGATTTTATCGACTCAGCATGAAGCTACCCAGAAATATTTGGACCTTGGAACTGAGTTTGTTGCAGTAGGCGTCGATACCAGTGTTCTGATGAATTCGCTTCGTGAACTTTTGGTAAAATATAAACCTGATGCTGAAGTCATCAAGTCAGAAGGCGGTTATTGATTATAAAAATATCAGAGAGTCGTAAATTGTGGTTTCTCAATATTGATTACTTATATAGAAGATATTTTATAAAAGCTCTGATTTGTCAGAGCTTTTTTATTTACTTTAGCTATAGTAGTTTAAAAAATAAGATGGGTGGGATTGTAAAATGAAACCAGAAGAAATTGATGTATTTTTTGAGCAGCAAAAACAGATCCATGAGCAAAAAAACAACAACGTTATCATTTAGGGCAACGTATCTTATTCGTCTTTAATGCTGACTTATACATTGCTTAGTGGATATCTGGCAGTTTTAAACTTTCTTGATTCAGGTGATTTGATCTCTGGCTTTAGTATCATGATGTTGATCGGTTTGTTTTATATGTTGAAATACTTCTTTACTGGACATTCAGATAGGCGAAAAAGCATCTGAAAAATACTACTCTTGACATATGTCATTACAATGTAATTTTGCTATTTGGTCAAAAAAGAGTTATAAGATAATTACTTTAAAGCGAATACTGTTTTCGCTGGTTTATTTTTAGCTGATTGTGATACACGAAAGACAGGTTTTCCTGTTAAAAAAACTCTAGCAAACCCAGAAATAAGATTTATTTTTAGTCTATAGCTCTCCTTGTTTAATCACAAAAAGCTCATATTATGAGTGAATATTTTGAAAAATTTAAATACATGGTCTATCGCGACCGCCATTAATGGTTGTGAAATTCAAGTCAAAGTTGTACCAATGCAACGTCAGCAAAATACCATCAATGGTATGATTATGGTCAATGTGGGCAAGATGATTGAACTTGAAAATGGTGAACAATATCCATTTAATCTGGATGGTAAAAGTTTCTATACTGGTTTTAACCAGTTATACCGTTTAAGTTAAATAAAATATAAAAAGCAACTGCTCGCAGTTGCTTTTTTTCATGGGTAATACCAGATTTTTAATTGAATGTTATGAATATCAATATCCGAGCTGCCCAGCTCTAAAATCTCAGCATAATCAGCTTTCCAATCTCCTAAAACAATTCTTTTTTTACCATTTACATCATGTATTGCAGCGCGATGAGTATGTCCATGAATCAGCACATCTGCTTCTTTGAGTGCTGCTTCTACCGCAGATGGGTTTACATCCATAACTTCATAGCTTTTCAATTGCTGTGCTTCATGGCTTTTCTTGCGGAAACCATTAGCGATTCTGGCACGGAAACTTAAAGGCATTTTTCTTAAAAAGCCTAAAATCCAGGCATGACGGATGACTTTTCTGAAACGTTGATAGGACACATCATCGGTACAGAGTGCATCGCCATGTTCAATCCGGTATCGGATCGAACCTATATTTAAACTGGTCACTTCAGGTAAAAGCTGTCCGGAAAATTGATCCAGAAAAACTTGGCCTAAGGCAAAGTCACGGTTACCGATGAGAAAAAAGATCTGATTACCGGCCTGGTTAAACTGTTTTAAAGCAGTGATAATTTCATCCAGCCAGGGAGCCGAGTAGTCATCTCCAATCCAGGCATTGAACCAGTCGCCCAAAATATACAGTTGAGTATTTTTATGCTGATAAGCTGCCAATAAATCTAAAAACCCCCGAACAAGTCGAGGGTGATCAGGTGACAAATGTAAATCTGAGATAAACAGATAGGTCACGAATCTTTTCCTTATTTTTGAATCTCCCTAAATCCCTCTTTGATAAAGAGGGAGTTTTCCTCCCTTTCTTGCGCTTCGTTTTAAAAGCAGTGCTTTAAAACTTACTCAGGGAAGAGAAAAACCATCTTTAAAAATGGTGGTTCCCTCCTTTATTAAAGGAGGGTTAGGGAGGATTTAAAATTACTCAGAAATGATTTTTGCAGATTCGATCACAACGTTCTCTAGAGGAACGTCGGCGTGGTAACCACGGTTGCCAGTGCGAACGCCTTTAATTGCATCAACAACGTCCATGCCTTCAACCACTTTACCAAATACAGCATAACCCCAACCTTGTGCAGTTTTGCCAGTATGGTTAAGGAAAGAGTTGTTTTTCACGTTAATGAAGAACTGAGCAGAAGCAGAGTGAGGTGCTTGAGTACGTGCCATTGCAATGGTACCTACATCGTTGCTTAAACCGTTGTCAGCTTCGTTTTCAATCGCATCACGCGTTGCTTTTTCTTTGAAGTTTTCATCCATGCCGCCGCCTTGGATCATGAAACCATCAATAACGCGGTGGAAAATTACGCCGTCATAAAAACCGTCACGTACATATTGCAAGAAGTTAGCTACTGTTTTAGGTGCTTTTTCAGCGTTTAATTCAAGAACAATACGACCTTTATTGGTGTTTAATTCGACTTGAGGAAAACTCATTGTGTAATCTCCTAATCATGGACTAATGCCATGGTTTTTTCTGAATGAAGGAAGCATAAGCAAACTACAATCGACAAGGCAAGCAAAAACATAATTTTCTTGTTAAAAACATAAAAATCGTATCTTATTTATGCATTGATTTACAAAGTCATTTCTTCTAGATCATGCGTCTTCATAAAGCTTGTCTGACCCTAAGAGCATGCACTGATCTGCTGGCTCAGTCAAAAGCGGATATTTTACGATTTGGTAAGCTATTGTATTTTCCAATTTGAAAATGAACGAATTGAAATCAAATACCTAAGTTAACGGTTGAGAGATCATTCACCTATAGTTAAACTAAAGAACCTTTATTTAGTGAATACAGTTAGACCGCGTGAGCTACTGCATATTCATTAATCCCTTTTTAACTTTAGAAGTGAATGATTAATCATGAAGCCAAATGATGTTGTGACGTCTCTGCCCGACAACCCGACCCAAAATAAGAATGCAGTCGATTCAGCGCAGCAGCAGGAACAACAACCAGGCTTAGACTTTGTACGTCAGGTGATTACTGACGATCTAGCAGCTGGCCGTACCCAGCAAGTGGTCACCCGTTTCCCGCCTGAACCAAATGGTTATTTGCATATTGGTCATGTTAAAGCGATCTGCCTGAACTTCGGTATTGCTGAAGAATTTGGTGGCCTGTGCAATCTGCGTTTTGATGATACCAACCCGGATGCAGAAGAGCAGGAATATGTGGATGGTATTGCCAATGATGTGAAATGGCTGGGCTTCCAGTGGAATGGTGAACCCCGCTATGCATCAAGCTATTTTGATCAGTTATATGCATGGGCAATTCAACTGATTGAACAGGGCGATGCCTATGTGGATCTGCAAACTCCGGAAGAGATCAAGCTGAACCGTGGTAACTTCGTAGAGCCAGGTAAAAACTCGCCACAACGCGATGCGACTGTGGAAGAAAACCTTGAGCGTTTCGAGAAAATGCGCACTGGTGAATATGCTGAAGGCGAAGCGGTATTGCGTGCCAAGATAGATATGAACTCGCCAAATGTGCATATGCGTGATCCAATCCTGTATCGTATTCTGCATTCTGCACATCACCAGACTGGCGATAAATGGAAAATTTATCCAATGTACGACTATGCGCATCCATTATCGGATGCGATTGAAGGCATTACGCATTCACTATGTACACTGGAATTCCAAGATCACCGTCCATTCTATGACTGGGTGGTGGAAAAAGTTAAATCGCCATCAGTTCCACGTCAGTATGAATCTAGCCGTCTGAATGTTGATTACACCATCACTTCTAAACGTAAGCTGCGCAAGCTGGTTGAAGGCGGTTATGTTAACGGGTGGGATGATCCACGTATGCCGACTGTTGTAGGCATGCGCCGTCGCGGTTTCACGCCTGAAGGTCTGCGTGATTTCTGTAAGCGTGTAGGTGTATCTAAAGTCGATGGCAGTATCGTTGATGTAGCAATGCTTGAATATTGCATCCGTCAATCTTTAGAAAATACCGCAGCTCGCGGTATGGCAGTATTGAATCCACTGAAAGTGACTTTAACCAATCTGCCAGCGGATATGGATCTGACTCATTCACGTCATCCAAACGTGGATATGGGCGAACGTATTATTCCGCTCACTTCAGAAATCTATATCGACCGTAAAGACTTTGAAGAAGAGCCACCTAAAGGCTTCAAACGTCTGATTCCAGGCGGTGAAGTGCGTCTGCGTCATGCTTATGTCATCAAATGTGATGAAGTAATTAAAGATGCGAACGGTGAAGTGGTTGAACTGAAATGCTCAATCGATCCTGAAACTTTAGGTAAAAATCCTGAAGGCCGTAAAGTAAAAGGTGTGGTTCACTGGGTATCTGCAACCAAAGGTGTTCCTGCCGAAGTTCGCATTTACGATCGTCTGTTCACTGAATCAGATCCTGAAACTGGGGATGACTTCCTGGCGAATCTGAACCCTGAATCATTGAGAGTGGTAGAAGCGGTTATTGAGCCTGCATTGGCTCAGGCAAAACCGGAAGATCGTTTCCAGTTTGAACGTGAAGGTTATTTCGTAGCGGATCAATATGATCATACCAGTGACAAACCAGTATTCAACCGTATCCTGGATTTGAAAGACAGCTTTAAACCTGGCAAATAATTTAAGCTAAATCCCTAAAAAGCCCAACTCCGGTTGGGCTTTTTCAATCGTGGCAGGAAAGAATGAATGATTGTTCGTGATAAAAGTAATAGCTTTAGTCTGCTGTTTGCATGGCATGGCACAATTTTGCCTAAAGTTCTGCCTGCCTTGGGGCTGGTAATTTTTCTTTCAGGCTTCCTGGTCTATCTGCGTCAGGCGCATTTTTTTAGCTTTCCTGCAGTGCCGGCCATAGGCTTTACCATCTTCGGGGTGATTCTGTCGATTTTTCTCAGCTTTCGTAACACCGCCTGTTATGACCGTTGGTGGGAAGGGCGCAAGCTGTGGGGAGCGCTGATTGCTACGACACGTCATTTATGTCGTGATACTTACGTCCTTGATGATCAGTCACGTGAAATCTTGCTGTATCGTATGATGCTGTTTACTCACTTATTACGTGACCGTTTAAGACAGCAACAGCAAAGTATTCAGCATTACCAGGCGCACACTGGTTTTGATGCTGCTGCATTTGAACAATTGTCCACGCATATCAATGCATCACAATGGGTACTGGAACAGATCCAGAAAGATTTGGTTTTGCTCTATAAACAGGGCAAAATCACAGACATTATTTATAACAATTTGAATCAGCATACAGTGGCTTTGGGTGATATACAGGCGGGTTGTGACCGGATCTTGTCGACGCCGTTACCATTTTCCTATTCAGTGCTATTGCATCGTGCTGTTTATTCTTTCTGTTTTATCCTGCCATTTAGTCTGGAAGCTAGTCTTGGTTTATGGACTCCGATTCTAGTCGGCCTGATTGCTTATATGCTGTTAGGGCTAGATGAACTGAGTGCGGAACTGGAAGAGCCTTTTGGATTTCAGGATAATGATCTGCCTTTAGACTCTATTGTGAGATTGATCGAACGTGAAACCCTGAGTTCTTTAGGACAAGAATTACCTGAAGCGATTAAAGCTCAAAAAGCTTATTTAACTTAGGTTTAAACTGATTTTATTAAAAAGCTAATCATTAAATAAATCAAATGATAGAAATTTTATTTTTTTAAATATTTTTTGAATAGCGGGCTTAAAAATTTTAATAGCATGAAACTATGACCCTAGCGATGTTTTAAATGATTGCCAAGATCTGGGCTATTGTTTTTAACCTGCTCATGTAGCTCACGATATTGCTCTAAACGTTGTTTGGCCTTGTCACGTAGCTTTTTCTTGATATAGAGGGCTAGGGCGAAACAGGTGGTCGTCAAGGTCAGGAAAAGGCTATTCATAAAGCTCATCATGGAGCTGATATAACCGATCGTCGTTAGGCGATTCATCATCTGAATGACTTGTGGGCTGCTTTCTACACCAGTGATTGCCCAAGTACAGAGATGTTCACAATTATTGATAATCAAGTGATAGTTATTTTCATGCATTCTGGAACGCATACGACGAACCACTTTACGGCCTTTGTATTTTGCTGAAGCATAGTACTGGATCTGAATCGGTTTACCGTTACTGAATTTCTCAATTGAGGTAATTTCAATTGGATGCTTCTTAAATAAATGTGCAAAACCGGAGTAGTGGATGACACGACCACGCCCGGCATAAATCCCGTGATGAGTATAACCGAAATGTTTAACCATAAGATGCGCACCTATGGGAAACCGTTTAGTTCGCTGCATGTAAAGATTAAGCCATTTAATAACAAGTGTATTTTAAACAGCAAGTGTACTGTTTTTTTGTGAATTAATCGATGTTTTAGGGTTCAATTCTATCCAGAATTCGTTGTCTAGACAGTCATCCTTAAATTTTTCGAACTTTATAAATGCTGTATGTGAACTGATTGAGGCAGATATTAAACTATAATGTCTAAATAGCCTAAGCTAATATGAAAAGTCATTTATCCGCATGTTTGAAGAGAAATGAAGATATAGAAACCCAAGTTCAGATAGAAAGATTAGGTTCCATCTGATTAAGAGGAAATAAGGGTTGGCAAAAATCCAAATGATAGATATAAAAAAAGCATTTGCGTATGCAAATGCTTTTTATCAAGACCTAAGCTGCTTATTGCAGCGGCAGGTGCTGAAGTTCATTGAGTTCTTTACGGCTGTAACCGCGAGAAGCTAGAACTTTTTTGATTCCGATAATGATATCTTCATCAGTTGCTTTAGACAGTGCTTCAAGGAGCTGTTCATTTGTCTTGCAAGAGCAATCATTTTCAACACAAGCAATCTGGTTCTTGTGTTCATTTTGTTGTTCATCTGAAAACAACTTCTGCCAGAAACTCATAGAGCCTTCATACACAACCTAACATAGGGTGAAATATATCCAATTTAATAAATAAAGCAATAGGCCCTATGTGATAAAAGCAGCAGTCAGTATTTTAAATTTTCGATTGTAGAAGAGATTTTGAACGATATTATTTGATTGAAACAAGATAATTCATGGATAAGTTACTAATTTTATGTATAAAAAATGGAGCTAACAAAAGCTCCATTTATGTAACAAAAAAATAAATTGAAACAATATTTTTAGCGTTTTTCCAGCAGTACGCCTGACTCTACATGGTGGGTATAAGGAAACTGATCGAACAGGGCAAACTTGGTAATTTTATGGGTTTGGGACAGTTGTTTCAGATTGTCGTGTAATGTGTCCGGATTGCAAGAAATGTAGATGATTCGTTCAAAGCGCTGTAGCAGTTTCAGTGTTTCATCATCGATCCCTGCACGTGGTGGATCGACAAATACCGTATCAAAGTCATAAGTTGACAGATCAATATTGGCTTCTTGCAGACGGCGGAAAGTACGTTCACCATTAAAAGCTTGCGTAAATTCTTCAGCAGATAGACGTGCTACCTGAATATTTTCGATACCGTTCTGCTCGATATTCCATTCAGCCGCATACACAGATGACTTGGCCAATTCAGTTGCCAATGCACGACGGAAACGGGTAGATAATGGCAGGGTAAAGTTACCATTGCCACAATACAGCTCTAACAGATCTTTATCAGATTGCTGCGCGGCATTACATGCCCATTCCAGCATTTTCTGGCAGACTTGCGCATTCGGCTGGGTGAAGCTGCTTTCGATCTGTTTGTACTGATATTTACGGTCAAATACAGTGAGTTCTTCTACGACAAACTCATCGCTCAAGACAAATTTCTGGCCACGGCTACGACCAATCAGCTTGATCTTCAATTTTTCAGCCAGTGTTTTAGCTGCAGGTTCCCAGCTTTCATCCAGCTTGCGGTGATAGATCAGGGAAACCAGTACTTCACCTTTTAGTGTTGCCAGGAAATGCACTTCAAATAGGCGGTGACCCAGAGTTGCATCGGCTTTGAAGGCTTCTAGTAATTGCGGCATTAAGTCATTAATACTGCGGTCAGCCACAGGGAATTCATCAATACGGATCACTTTCTTGTTATTGTTCTCATCACGCTCAAACATGGCATAGAACAGGTCATCTTCAGTATGCCAGATCCGGAATTCAGCACGCATGCGATAGTACTGTTCAGGCGACTCAAATACTTCAAGGGCAGGTGGTTGATATTCGGCAAATTGCGCGCTAATGCGTTCAACTTTGGCATCCAGTTGTTGCTGATAAGATGAGGTCATATGCAGTAAAAAAATCGCAAATATTTTGAAAGCCAAGATGGTAGCAAAAATTTGCTGCTCTGCCTAAGACTATTCAGGGAAACCAGCTTGAAAAGCAGTTAAAAAAAAGCCAAACCTGCAAAGGGGAGAGATTTGGCCATAAGAGGAAAGGAATTAAAATAATTTAAGTACTAAAGCTGTTTATAGGCCTGACATGGTCATGAGACTGGCATTGCCACCTGCAGCTGCGGTATTGATACTGATTGCACGTTCAATTACGAAACGTTCCACTGGAATATCATAATTTCCAGAGCTTAAATGCGTGATACCTACAATAGCTCCTTGTCGTCTTGCGATACGTTGCTGCAAATCCATCAATGCAGAGGTCTCGCCATGATGCAGTACAGCCTCAAAATCACCCGATTCAATATCTTTGATAACTTTAATGGCTTTCACCACACTCGCGGGCATACTTTGCAGATACTTGAGTATAAAAGTATTGTCTGCGAGTACAGCCGGGCGGCTACACACCGATAAAATTGCCAAGATTTGCTGAATCTGATCTACATCATTGTCTGCTAGAGAGAGCACGCTTTCACGCGGCAAGATCATGTACTGGTTTTCTTCACCCGTTGGACCTTGCAGGCTAAAGCTATGTCCCGTTGCAATCTGAGCAGGAGCTTGCAAAGAAACCCGTGGAAAAGTCTTGCTTACCCAATCCTTAAAATCTTGCGACACCGGATTTTCAAGTGATGCCTGAGCAGACTGCATCGCATAAGGCTGAGCCAGTTTCTTCTCAGACACCTGATGCATTAAACGGTAGATATAAAGTGGACCACCGGCTTTCGGACCAGTCCCAGACAGACCTTCACCACCAAAGGGCTGTACACCCACCACAGCACCGACAATATTGCGGTTGATATACAAGTTCCCGACATGCGCTTTTGAAATTACAGTCTGCATGGTTTCATCGATCCGGGTATGTAAACCCATGGTCAGGCCATATCCTTTGCTGTTGATCTGATCTAGAAGCTGTGATAGTTCCCCGGCTTTATAACTAATCAGATGTAGCACTGGACCAAAGACTTCACGCTCAAGATCATTCAAATTCGGCAGTTCAATCAAGGTCGGTGGAATAAAAGTACCTTGAGCCAGATCGGAAGCATCCTGATTAAACATCAGTTGATGAACTTTATGACCCTTACTGCGCATCTGATCAATATGTTTCTGGATATTCTGTTGAGCTTCGGCATCAATCACCGGTCCAATATCGGTTTTGAGTAGAACCGGATTGCCGACACGTAGCTGCTGCATGGCTCCTTGTAGCATCTTACGCACAGTATCTAGATTGTCTTCTTGCACACAGAGTACACGTAGGGCAGAACAGCGTTGACCGGCACTGTCAAAGGCTGAGTTGACTACATCTAACACCACCTGTTCGGTGAGCGCTGATGAATCTACAATCATGGCATTCTGACCACCAGTTTCGGCAATTAAAGTGACACTTTCACCAAACTGATTCAGGCGTATTGCGACAGTTTTTTGCAAAATCTTGGCGACTTCAGTGGAACCAGTAAACAGGATGCCCTGAATGCGTGAATCTTGGCTGAGTTGAGCACCAATGGTTTCACCACGACCCGGCAATAGCTGAAGGACATCCTGCGGAATACCCGCTTCCCAGAGAATCTGCACGGCTTGTGCTGCAATCAATGGAGTCTGTTCAGCCGGTTTGGCGATGACAGTATTGCCAGCAACCAGTGCTGCAGAAATTTGACCGGTAAAAATCGCTAACGGGAAATTCCATGGACTAATGCAGAGTACGGTTCCTAAAGGCTGAATATGTACATCATTAGACAGGTCCAGCATCTGGCCAGCATAGTAGCGCAGGAAGTCAATTGCTTCACGGACTTCCGCAATCGAATTGGCATAAGTTTTACCGGCTTCACGAGACAGAAGGACCATCAGTGGTAGCAAACGTTGCTGCATCAGGTCAGCGGCTTTATTCAGGCAAGCAGCACGTTCATCTTTTGGCAAATTGCTCCAGAAATGTTGAGCATTTATTGCCTGAGTCAGGGCAATTTCAGCCTGTTCAGTTGTTGCCTCATATACGGTGCCCACAACATCCTGATGCTGAGCCGGATTGACAATCTGTACTGGATAGCTGGTATCTAACTCTGAAAAAGCAGTACCCATCGCCGCAGCCTGAAATTGGCTACTCGCCAAGTCTGTCGCAACTTCATTTAAGGCTTGCAGGTCTGCGTCATTAGCCAGATCTAATCCGGACGAATTTGATCGTAAGGTACCGTATAAATCTTTTGGATAAGGGATTTGCGGATGTTTAGTACCTAAGGCATTTTCCTGTTGAGCTGCTTTTAAAATGGTTTGACGCGGATTCTCAATCAGGTCTTCGACTTTTAAATTCTTGTCAGCAATTCGATTGACGAAAGAAGTATTCGCACCATTTTCCAACAGGCGACGGACCAAATAGGCCAGTAGGGTTTCATGGTTACCGACCGGTGCATAGATCCGGCAAGGAATACCAAGCTTTCCAGCAGCTTTATCACCCACCACATTTTCATACAGCGGTTCACCCATGCCATGCAGACACTGGAATTCGTATTGACCGGCATAATAGCGGTCTGGATTAGCGAGCTGATAAATCATGGCAACGGTCTGCGCATTATGCGTCGCAAATTGCGGGTAAATATAGTCCGGCTCTGCCAGCAGTTTACGTGCGCAGGCAATATAGGATAGGTCAGTATGTACTTTACGGGTAAACACCGGATAATCAGACATACCTTCGATTTGAGCTTTCTTGATCTCGCTATCCCAATACGCACCTTTGACCAGACGAATCATCAGGCGTTTTTGGCTGCGTTTAGCCAGATCAATGATGTAATCCACGACATAGAAACAACGTTTCTGGTAAGCCTGAATCACAAAACCAATGCCTTTCCAGTTATCGAGTTCAGGTTCAAAACACAAGCGTTCTAAAAGCTCTAGGGAAATTTCCAGACGCTCAGTTTCTTCGGCATCAATATTCAGGCCGATATTATAGTTTTTCGCCAGAACTGCCAGATTCAGTACCTTGCTATACAGTTCATCATTCACACGATCCATTTGTGAACGTTGATAACGTGGATGCAGTGCAGACAGTTTGATAGAAATACCCGGGCCGTTATAGACATCTTTATCCGTTGAAGCCTTGCCGATGGCATGAATCGCATCTTGGTAATCTTGATAATAGCGTTCTGCATCCGGATCAGTCAGTGCTGCTTCACCGAGCATGTCATAAGAATATTGGAACCCTTTATCTTCCAGACGTTCCGCATTTTTCAGGGCTTCATCAATGGTTTCGCCAGTCACAAACTGCTCGCCCATCATGCGCATCGCGACGTCCACCGCTTTACGGATGATGCCACGGCCACTACGCGCTAAAAGACCGGTTAATAAACTCGACAAGCTTTTCTGCTGTGGAGTTTCCATCAGTTTTCCGGTTAGCATCAACCCCCAGGCTGCAGCATTCACGAACATCAGCTGGCTTTGACCAAGATGTTCTTTCCAGTTGCCTTGATTGATTTTGTCGCGGATCAGCAAGTCACGGGTTGCGGTATCCGGAATACGTAGCAAGGCTTCTGCCAGACACATCAAGGCAATTCCTTCTTGAGAAGAGAGTGAAAATTCCTGTAGCAATCCTTGTACGATACCCGCTTTACCGCCAGAGCCTTTACGCTCGCGCAGGGAGTGTGCCAGATCAAAAGCCAGGCTCTGAATTTTATCCGTCAGTTCTGAAGAAATTTCACTATGTTCCAGCAGCGTTTCCACGCACTCGGACTCGGCACGTCGCCATGCTGTATTGATGCGCTGTTCGTATTGGTTTTTATCCTTAAATTCAGCAATGTAATTCGATTGCTTCATTGCATTCGAGTGCGAATTCGGGCGTATTGTGGTGGACATAGTGACTTCCTGTACTGCGTCAATCGGTTCTTTGAGTTGAATGAGTTTTAATCTATAATCCCAAAATAATTGACGAATATCTCACTATAGTTTGTATCATTTTTAGAGAATAATTCTAATGAATAGCCCTTATTTAAGCCTTGACCGAATAGATATTCGTATCCTTGATTTGCTGCAGTCTGAATCGAAAATTTCCAATATTAAACTGGCAGAAATGGTGAATCTATCACCGACTGCGGTACTGGCTCGTGTACAGAAACTGACCAAGGAAGGATTTATTCTCGGTTATGAAGCGCGGCTCAATCCGGTCAAGCTGAGTAACGGTTTTGTGGTCTTTGTCGAAATTTTGCTGGATAAAACCACACCGAATGTGCTGGAAGAATTTTCCGAGGCAGTGCAGCATATTCCGGATATTGTGGAATGTCATATGATCAGTGGGGGCTTTGATTTTGTGGTAAAAATTCGCTGTGCCAATATGGATGAATTCCGAAAAATCTCCGGTGATATTTTGTGGCAATTACCGGGGGTAAAGGAAACCCGTAGTTATCCGGTCATGGAAGTGATCAAGGAAACCCAACAGATCAAGTTGAAAATGCCGGCTAAAGCTAAGGTATAAATTCAGACAAAATAAAAGGGACATAAAGTCCCTTTTTAATTTGAAATAGAAAATTATTTTTTCATTTCAGCCATTTCTTTTTGATATTCAGCTTTCGCCAGTTCAAAACGATTAACGACATCGTGACTTGGTGCTTTATCCAATAGACTCACAATCACAATACTTAGCGCTGCCAGAATAAAGCCCGGGATAATCTCGTACAGACCGGTATCACCCATATAATTTTTCCAGGCAATTACGGTTACAGCACCAACTACCATTCCGACAATCGCGCCGTTGAGGGTCATGCGTTTCCAGAACAATGAGAAAATGATCAGTGGACCAAAGGCAGCACCAAAGCCAGCCCAGGCATAAGCCACCAGACCCAGAACTTTACTGTTTGGATTGATGGCCAAGGAGATTGCAATCAAGGCAATCACAATCACCATGCCACGACCCACCCAGATTAGTTCTTTCTGTGAGGGATTTTTACGCAGGAAGCCTTTGTATAAATCTTCAGTCAGGGTAGTCGAGCAAACCAGTAACTGACAGCTCAATGTACTCATAATAGCAGCCAGAATTGCCGCCAATATAATACCTGCAATCCAGGGATTAAACAGAATCTTGGTCAGTTCCATAAACACGGTTTCAGGATTCCGGTTGACAATTGCAGCAGCAGGAAGGTCAGGATTTGCCGCAAAATAAGCAATCCCGATATAGCCCGCCGACATTGCCCCCACTAGACATAGAATCATCCAGGTCATGCCGATCCGGCGTGCAGCAGGGATAGTTTTAACCGAATCTGCCGCCATAAAGCGCACCAGAATATGTGGCTGACCAAAATAGCCTAAGCCCCATGCTAGACTGGAAATAATCGCTACAAAACTCAGACCTTCCAGCATATTGGATGCATGTGGACGGGCTGTTTCCAGTAGGGTGCCCACCTGTTGAGCGTTATCACCCAATGCCAAATAGGTAATGATGGGTGTAATGAGCAGGGCAAAAATCATTAAGCCTGCCTGGAAAGTATCGGTCCAACTGATTGCCAGGAAGCCCCCAATACACACATACAGAATCGTGGCTACTGCACCGAGCCAAAGTGCTGTCGTGTAATCCCAGCCAAACAAACTTTCGAATAAACGTGCACCTGCGACCATGCCGGAGGCACAGTAAATTGCAAAGAACACCAGAATCACGATCGCAGAGAGTAAACGTAAAATCCGTTTCTTATCCGCAAAACGGCTGGTGAAATAATCAGGCAAAGTTAGGGCATTGTTCTGAAATTCAGTATGGGCACGCAGACGGCCAGCCACCAGTAGCCAGTTGAACCAGGCGCCAATAATCAGACCAATCGCAATCCAGACTTCAGACAGGCCAGAAAAATAGATGGCGCCGGGTAGACCCATCAGTAGCCAGCCACTCATGTCAGAGGCACCTGCAGAAAGTGCAGTCACGACACTGCCCAGACTTCGCCCACCTAGAATATATTCATCAAAATTGGACGTCGCACGATAGGCATATAAACCGATCCCAATCATGGCGACGATATAAAACATAAAAGTAATCAGTGTCGGATTAAGCGAGCTCATAGGCAGAGTATCCTTAAATTTTAAACATCATCATCCGGGATGATTTTTGAACTACGTTCACAGGGCAGTGATTCAAACATGTTTTAAAAATTACACTCTGTAACAGTTAATCAGCTTTTATGTATATTTTGTGTAAATTAAGAATTTTCTAATAAAAATGAACAATTAGGAGAGGGTTGTAAAATGCAAAGTTACACGTGGTTTTGAAGAAAAATAGGTAATTTTAATAAAAAGTTAAATTCATTGAACTTTTGTATTTTAATTACACAACTTTACAAAACTAACAACAAGCTCGAATTAGTCATATTTTGTTTCAAATCCTGTTTAAATCACTTCTATTTGTTTTTAGGGCCTCTCTTCATAGTGAAGGAACGCCATTCTGAATGGTGCATCATTGCTAAGAGTAATATGACATGGACAATATGTTGCAAATAGAATCAAGCCGAATTGAACAGGATTTATTGGGTAAGAAGCAGATTCCCCAGCACAGCTATTATGGTATTCATACTTTGCGTGCGATTGAGAATTTTCAGATTTCAGGTCTGGTGGTAGGCCAGCAAGCACACTTTATTCGCGCACTGGCGCAAGTTAAAAAAGCAGCAGCACAAACGAATTTACATTTTCAGAAAATATCAGAACAACAAAGTACTGCTATTCAACAAGCCTGTGATGAATTGATTCATCAACCTCAGGACTGGCAGGAAGCATTTCCGCTTGATCCTTATCAGGGTGGAGCCGGTACTTCTATTAATATGAATGCGAATGAGGTCATTGCAAATCGGGCGCTAGAATTGCTCGGGCATCGTAAAGGCGATTACCATATCTTGCATCCAAATGATCATGTGAATACTTCGCAATCGACTAATGATGTCTATCCCACGGCACTACGTCTAGCGACTTATACACGTCTGGATGAACTGCTTCATGTACAAAAATCGTTGATTGATACTTTATATAGCAAAGCATCAGAGTTTCAATATGTGATCAAGATGGGGCGTACCCAGTTACAGGATGCAGTTCCAATGACTCTGGAACAGGAATTCCGTGCTTTCGCAACCTTATTAAAAGAAGACCTGAAGCTGATTGAGCAAATGCGTCAGTTATTGCTGGAAGTGAATCTGGGTGCGACTGCCATTGGAACCGGCGTGAATACTCCAGATGGTTATGCCAAACATGCAGTACAAACTTTAGCGAAAATTACTGGCCTACCTTTAAAAGGCGCGGAAGATTATGTCGAAGCGACCAGCGATTGCGGCGTGTTTATTATTCTATCCAGTAGTCTGAAACGTCTGGCTGTTAAATTATCCAAGATCTGTAATGACTTGCGTCTTTTGAGTTCTGGCCCGCGTACCGGTCTGGCGGAAATCCGTTTGCCAGAATTGCAGGCAGGTTCCTCTATCATGCCAGCCAAGGTCAATCCGGTCATTCCAGAAGTAGTCAATCAGATTGCGTTCCGTGTGATTGGTAATGACCTGACTATAACGATGGCAGCAGAAGCAGGACAATTACAGCTCAATGTCATGGAGCCGGTCATTGCAGTATCTCTGAATGAATCCATCCAATTATTAACTCAAGGTATGCAGACCCTACAACAAAAATGTATTGCCGGGATTCAGGCCAACGAACAAAACTGTTTAAATGCAGTGATGCGCAGTATCGGGATTATTACCTTACTGGAACCACTTTTAGGTCATGCCACTTGTGATGAAATTGGCAAGCAATGTATTCGTGAAAATAAAACTGTACCTGAAGTGGTGCTGGAGCTGGGTTTATTGAGTGAAATTCAGCTGGATGAAATCTTTGCCTTTGAAAATCTGGTTTCAGAAGTCCCAATGATGAATCAATGGGAACGGGTATCCTGAAAGTTTAAGGATGAGTCCAATATAGACTCGTACTGATTTTAACCATTTGCCTCAAATCCTGTCTGTGGGTTTGGGGCATTTTCATCTAGACTATATCGATGACACAATGAATTGAGTGCATAGCATGTTTGATAAAATCAGTAACTTATTTAAATCAAATAAACCTGACCCGGCTCAGCTTTTTCTGGAAGAGAATCATATCCAATATGTAGAAGGGACTGGCTATATTGTGGATGGGATTAATTTAAATCAGGAGCTGGGCGAGCGGCTGGAATACTTGTCTAACCGACGCATGAAAACTTTTGATGATTTAAAAGCGCTATATTCAACTGCAATGATCATTAATGAAAAAATTGATCTGGAAATTGCCAATCAGCGTTTTAATGCAAGATTAGGAAATACTGAAGAAAACCTGCTGCAATTTAAAATAATTGTGAAAAAGTTAAATGACTATTATCGTAACTTTTTACGCGACAAAAAATAGATGAATCATAGGCTGATTTTATCCTGTGCAGTCAATCTGTAACGACTGCATAAAAATAACGAAATAGCACCAGATCATCGTGATAGTATAAGCTTCATGTTGTTTAGACTTTAAAGCTATATACATGTTCCAACAAGAAATTTCCCAACTTAATTTACCCAAGCTCAAGGCAGGCGAGAAACGCTGGTTAGGCAATCTGCAAGGCTCGTCTACTGCATTATTGCTGAAAGAAATTATCAAGCAGCAGCAATCGCGCCTATTTGTCATTGTTGCACGTAATAACCAGCATTTGGGTCAACTGGAAAGTGAACTAGAATTTTATGGGATTAAACCGACCATATTTCCAGACTGGGAAATTTTGCCTTACGACCGTCTGTCTCCGCATCAGGACATCGTCTCTGAACGTCTGGCAATTTTATCTAATATGCCCCAAAGCGGCGTATTGTTGCTGGCAGCTTCTACATTGGCACAGCGTATTGCACCTACTTCATGGGTGCTGGGTGAACACTTCGATATTCGAGTCGGGCAAAAGCTGGATCTGGAACAGCAAAAGAAAAAACTGATTCAGGCTGGTTATCATCTGGTCGATACCGTTTATGACCATGGCGAATTTGCAGTTCGCGGTAGTATTATCGATATATATGCTTCAGGTCAGGATGCCCCGATCCGGATTGACCTGTTTGATGATGAAATTGAAACCCTGAAATTTTTTGATCCGGAAACCCAGCGAACTACGCAAACTTTAGAACAATTTACGGTATTACCTGCACAAGAATTTCCCCTTAAGGAAGGCCGTGCTACTTTCCGTGACCGTTATGCAGAATTTTTCCCGACAGCTAATCCAAAGAAAAATCCAATTTATCAGGATGTGATGGATGGCATTGCTTCACCGGGAATCGAGTTCTACCTGCCTTTATTCTTTAGTCATGAAGCGATGCAAGGGCAAAGTACCTTAATTTCGTATTTACCAAAGAATGGCATTGTCATTACAGATAGGGCGTTGGAGCAGAGTTTAGAGCAGTTCTGGCAGGATGTAACACGCCGTTATGAAGATCGCCGTCATAATATTGATCAGCCGATTCTGCCGCCTGAAACACTGTTCTGTCCGACCAATCAGCTTTTAGAACAGCTGAATCAGTTTAGTCGCATCATTGCGGCACAAGAAGCTTTTGATGAGAAAGCCGGCGTGATTAATCTGGATACCCAGTTACCACCACGGTTGCCTGTTGATCCAAAACGTGAAAAACCTTTTACCGAAGTCAAAAAATATATTGATGCGGCCAATCATCCGGTTTTACTGGTTGCTGAAAGTGCCGGTCGTCGTGAAACCTTAAAAGATGCGCTGCGCCCAAGTCTGGGCGATATTCCGACCGTAGAAAACTTTGATGCTTTTGTCGAATCTCTGCATGCGATTGCGATTACCAGTGCCCCATTGGAACGTGGTCTTGTTCTGACAAATCGGATCAGTGTGATCTCGGAAAATCAGCTTTACGAGCATCGTGTGGTCCAACGTCGTCGCAAGCGTCAGCAGGAAGTATCAGAAGAATTCCTGATCCGCAGTCTGACTGAGCTGAGCATTGGTGCACCAGTGGTACACATGGATTATGGTGTGGGACGTTATGCAGGCTTAATTACTTTAAGTATCGATGATCAGGATCATGAATTTCTGCAACTGGACTATGCTGAAGGTGCTAAAGTCTATGTGCCGGTGACTAACCTGCATCTGATCAGCCGCTATAGTGGCGGTGATCCAGATCTGGCACCGTTACATAAACTGGGTACGGATGCCTGGAATAAAGCCAAACGTAAGGCTTTGGAACAGATTCATGATGTCGCAGCCGAGTTATTACATATTCAGGCACGTCGTTCATCTAAACCGGGGATCAGTTTTGAGGTTGATCAAAGTCTTTATATGCAGTTTGCCAGCGGCTTTGCCTATGAAGAAACACCGGATCAGGCCAATGCGATCGAAGCCACGTTATATGATATGCAGCTGGCCAAACCAATGGACCGTCTGGTCTGTGGTGATGTTGGCTTTGGTAAGACCGAAGTCGCCATGCGGGCAGCCTTTGTCGCAGTACAGAATAATCGTCAAGTCGCGGTATTAGTACCCACCACTTTGCTCGCACAGCAACATTATGAATCTTTTAAAGATCGTTTTGCGGATTGGCCTGTACGCATTGAAGTACTTTCCCGTTTCGGTTCTTCTAAAGCGCATACCAAAACGATTGAGGATTTAGCGGATGGCAAAGTTGATATTGTTATCGGCACCCATAAGCTTTTACAGGAAAATGTCCAGTTCCATAATCTGGGGCTGATGATTGTTGATGAAGAACATCGTTTCGGAGTGCGTGATAAAGAACGTATTAAGGCCTTGCGTGCCGATGTGGATATGCTGACTCTTACCGCAACGCCAATTCCACGTACCTTGAATATGGCCTTTAGCGGAATGCGTGATCTGTCGATTATTGCCACGCCACCAGCACGCCGTCTGGCTGTAAAAACCTTTGTGCAGGAGCATACCAGCGATACCATTCGAGAAGCAATTCTGCGTGAATTATTGCGTGGTGGTCAGGTCTATTTTCTGCATAATGAAGTCGATACCATTGACCGAGCTGCAGAAAATATCCGGAATCTGGTGCCTGAAGCGCGTGTGATTGTGGCACATGGTCAGATGCGAGAACGCGAGCTTGAGCAGGTGATGCAACAGTTCTACCACAAAGAATACAATGTTCTGGTGTGCTCGACCATTATTGAGACCGGGATTGATGTGCCGAATGCCAATACCATTATTATTGAGCGCGCAGACAAGCTCGGTCTTGCACAGTTACACCAGTTGCGTGGCCGGGTTGGGCGTTCGCATCACCAGGCCTATGCCTATCTGTTAGTGCCATCTCTAAAAGCCTTAAAAGGTGATGCAGAAAAACGGCTAGAAGCGATTCAACGTGCTTCGACTCTGGGCGCAGGCTTTATGCTGGCCACCGAAGATCTGGAAATTCGCGGTGCAGGTGAACTTTTAGGTGAGCAGCAAAGTGGTTCGATGCAGGCGATCGGTTATAGCCTGTATATGGAAATGCTGGAAAAGGCAACTAAAGCGATTCAAAAAGGTAAAACACCGAATTTTGATGCACCACTGTCTTTAACTGCAGAAATCAACCTGCATATGCCAGCCCTGATTCCGGACGATTATCTGGGTGATGTACATCAGCGGCTGCTGTTCTATAAACGCATCAGTAATACCGATACTCAGGAAAAACTCGATAATATCCGTATGGAACTGATTGACCGCTTTGGCATTCCGCCGCAACCGGTGAAACAGTTATTTGCGGTGCATCAGCTACGTCTTAAAGCCGAGCAATTAGGCATCACTAAAATTGACATTGGTGGGCAGGGCGGCCATATCGAATTTGCACCAGATACACCGGTTCAGGCCATGAGTATTATCCAGATGATGCAGAAACATCCGACCTATTTCAGAATGGAGGGTGGTCAACGTCTGAAAGTGATGGTGATGCTGGAAGACTATCAGAAACGAATCCAGTTCATCAGTGATTTATTGGATAGCCTATTAAAAGAGCTAAATTAATATTTTTAGATTTCATGGAACATGACTATTCACGCTATATTTCTTTTTTATAAATATAGTGTGAATATCAGCTTGTTTTCATATGAAATTATTTAAGCTAATAGTTTGCCGTTTTGTCCTTCACAATTCATACAAAATTGCTCTAAAGCGCCCGCTTACAATACTCAGCCGCAATTGTATATGGTAGTATTAGCCATCATTCTAATTTTGCATCATTTATAAAGATATGTTTAGTTTGCATCCACAACTTGCTCAAGATACGTTTTTTGTAGGCGACTTTCCTTTATCAACATGTCGTTTGATGAATGATATGCAATTTCCGTGGTTGATTCTGGTTCCGCGTGTACCAGGCATTACCGAATTATATGAATTGAGCCAAGCTGACCAAGAGCAGTTTTTACGTGAATCAAGCTGGTTATCTAGCCAGTTAGCGCGTGTATTCCGTGCCGACAAAATGAATGTCGCAGCTTTGGGCAATATGGTCCCACAACTGCATTTTCATCATGTGGTTCGTTATCAAAACGATGTGGCATGGCCTAAGCCGGTATGGGGCACTCCAGCAGTTCCTTATAGCAGTGAAGTATTGGCACATATGCGTCAAACCTTGATGCTGGCTTTACGCGGTCAAGGGGATATGCCATTTGACTGGCGTATGGACTAAGCGTTGACATACATTTTATGGTCCATTCAAGATTTTGGACTTTAAGAGAGTAATTGAGTGCAATTAGACGACTGGATTCATCAGGAACCGAAACAGTTTGAATATTTCCATCGCATGATGGGATATATCATGCTGTCTCTGGTTCTGATCGTCTATCACTACACGGAACCGGATACCAATTACCAGATTTTCGTTCCGTTGTTTCTGGCACTGGTCTTGGTGATCACACCGAAATTATCCCGGTGGATGATTTATAAATACGACTATAATTTAAAACGTAATTTCTTCTTTGTTCTAGATGTGATTATTGTTTCGGTTGTACTTGCAGCTGTACATCTGGATCTGGTGTTGTCCCTGCTGGCAGTGGTCACATTGCTGTATACAGCCATTAATAACAAGATTTCATTCATGATGGTGTCACTGGCTGGCCTGATTGGCACCATGATCTTTTATCTGTCTACCATTGGCATTTTTGGGTTTACCAGCTATTTCAGTCCTACCAGTACCGAACTCACCGTACTAGGTTTCATCTGTCTGATTACCTATTTTGGTGTTGGAAATTTCTATCAAAGCGGTCGTATGCAATATATGACTCAAAAGAAAAACCATTATTTTGACCAGATGAACCGTTATATGGAATTTGCCAATCAGCTCAGCCGCTATGCGCCAGTGCAGTTGTGGCAATCCATCATGAAAGGCGAGTCTGAAGCTAAGATCGAATACAAACGTAAAAAACTCACGATTTTCTTCTCAGATATTCAAGGATTTACAGAGCTTTCTGAAACTCTGATCCCAGATGACTTGGCTTTCCTGCTGAATGACTATTTAAGTCATATGACTGAAATCGCCAAGAAATATGAAGCAACAGTCGATAAGTTTATGGGTGATGCCATCCTGATCTTCTTTGGCGATCCGCATTCAGATGGTGTAGAGCAGGATGCTAAAAACTGTCTGGAAATGGCGATTTCAATGCGTCAGCAAATGAAATTGTTACGCGAGCGCTGGATTAAAATGGGTTATCCGCCATTGCATATCCGTATGGGAATTTCTACCGGTTATTGCCACGTGGGGAACTATGGTGCGAATCACCGTATGGCCTATACCATTGTTGGTCGTGATGCCAATCTGGCTGCACGCTTACAAAGCGCTGCGGAAGTTGATGAAATCCTGATTTCTGAAGATACCCATAACCTGATCAAAAATGATTATCTATGTGCACCTAAAAAGCCAATTTTCCTGAAAGGGATTAAGGCGCCGGTACGCACCTGGCAAGTGATGGAAAAATATGCCTTCCAGAAAGTTGAATATCAGCGCTGGTTTGATTATGAATATAAAGGTTTCCATTTACTGTTAAATCTGGATGAAGTGCAAAACTATGATTATCCAGAGTTGCTGCATGTGCTGGAGAAAATGATTAAACGCATTCAAACCCAACAGCAACTGACCAACTCTCAAGGAATTGTGAAATTAAAACTTGAAGATGAAGTCATTGAACCTTTGTCTGCTGAAGAAGCATTTCGAGCAGCTGAACGATCAAAAGTCATCTAATTTTTATGATTTAAATAAATGATAAAGACCATAAAAAAAACCACGCCTAAGCGTGGTTTTTTGATTGCAGAATCTTAGTGATTTTCTGAAGCATGGTTGATGGTATATTTTGGAATTTCAACTTCCAGATCTTCATCCACAATCTTCACTTGGCAAGACAGACGAGAGTCGGGTTCTAAACCCCAAGCACGATCGAGCAGATCAGCTTCGACATCATTCATGTCTTCAAGGCTGTCGAAACCGCGACGAACAATTACGTGGCAAGTGGTACATGCACATGACATATCACATGCATGTTCAATCTTGATTCCGTTTTTCAGCATGCTTTCACATAGATTGGCATCTTGTTCAACTTCAAACTCAGCACCTTCAGGGCAAATTTGCGCATGTGGAAGAACTTTAATACGTGGCATAGTCTTTACCTTAAATTAGTTTGAGTTTGACCAATCGTCGAGTTTAGTGCCTTTAAGGGCAGCATCAATATGTTGATTCATGCGCAGAGCAGCAAATGCATCACTATGTATTTTAAGCTGTTCTACTGCAGATTCAATGGCTTTGATATCTGTACCTTGTAGCTCGGACTCAAGTCGTGCTTGCGCAGCAGTCAGTTCTGCCAATTGCTGTTCATTCATCAATTGAGCATCTACTTTCAATGCCTGAACCAGTGCTTCAAGTTCACGTTGTGCTTCCACCTTGGTTTCCTGCAGATGACGAAGATTCTTATCTTCTTCAGCAAACTGATAACCTTCTAACAGCAGACGTTCAGTATCTTCACTCGACAAGCCATAAGATGGTTTGATATCGATTTGTGCAGTCACACCTGAAGTCATTTCTTTAGCAGAAACGGTCAACAAGCCATCTGCATCCACTTGGAAAGTTACTTCAATACGTGCCTGACCTGCAGTCATTGGAGGAATACCATGCAGGACAAAACGGCCCAAGCTGCGGCAATGTTCTACCAGATCACGTTCACCTTGTACCACATGAATCAGCATAGCAGTTTGGCCATCCTGATACGTCGTAAATTCCTGGCGACGTGCGACTGGAATCGCGGTATTACGTGAAATCAGACGCTCAACCAGACCGCCCATGGTTTCCAGACCAAGAGAAAGTGGAGTCACATCTAATAATAATGATCCATCTTTGCTGTTACCAATGAGCTGATTCGCTGTAATTGAAGCACCAATCGCAACCACTTCATCCGGGTTAATGGTGCATAGAGGCTCTTGGTTAAACACATCACGTACTGCTTTTTGCACGGCGTACGAGCGGGTAGAACCACCTACAAGCACCACATTCTGAATATCATCAAGTTCCAGCTTGGCATCACGCATGACACGCTTACATACGCTGATGGTTTTATCCAAAGCAACCTTGATGATTTCTTCAAAAGTCGGGCGATCTAAAGTCAGGCTTTGGCCAAGCAGCTTTAATTCAACTGAGTCAGCATCAGATAATGTTTCTTTAGCTTTACGCGCAGCAGTAATAAAATGCGCATATTCAGCATCATCTAGGGTTTCGATATTAAGCTGTTTTTTAGCCCATTTTAAAATCAGACGATCAAGATCATCACCACCAAGAGCAGTATGGCCGCCAGTCGCCAATACTTCGAATACGCCTTGAGAGAAACGTAGAATTGAAACGTCAAAGGTACCGCCACCCAAGTCATAAATCACATAGTTGCGATCTGTGCTCAAGTTGGTTTCCTGATCCAGTCCATAAGCTACCGCAGCAGCCGTTGGTTCATTCAATAAACGCAGAACATTTAAACCAGCCAGTTGCGCAGCATCGCGTGTTGCCTGACGCTGTGCTTCATCAAAGTATGCAGGAACCGTAATCACGGCACCGTTAATCTCATTTTTTAAGCTGGCTTCAGCACGTTCTTTAAGCTGCTTTAAAATTTCCGCAGAAATCTCAACTGGCGTTTTACGACCTTGTGCAGTTTCAAATGCCGGCATTTCATTCGCTTCGCCCACCAAGGCATAAGGATGCTGGAATTTAATATCTGCTTGGGAGCGCCCCATAAAACGTTTTACGGATACAATCGTATTTTTAGGATCGGTCGTAATAAAAGGTTTGGCATCATTGCCATATTCGGTGCTTTGTGCTGCATAATGAACGATAGAAGGAAGTAACACACGACCTTGTTCATCTTTGAGTACTTTGGCTTGACCTGAAAGAACCGTGGCGACCAAAGAGTGGGTGGTGCCTAAATCGATACCAATCGCAATGCGGTGTTCATGTGGTGCACTTGATTGACCTGGTTCTGCAATCTGCAAGAGAGCCATAGTGTTACATCCTTTGCACGTTAAAATTAAATAGAAAAATTAAAATTCGTCATCAAGATCAAAGCTGTCATCATCCAGGAAACGGTCTTCCGCTTTGTCGATGTCCGCCATGACTTTAACAAAGAAACGCAGTTTACGCACGGTATCGCGAGCTTCACCCCAGTCTTCATCTTCATAGTCAATTTTGAACTCACGAACCAGACCATCAATCCATTGCTGAACTTCAACTTTCAGAGAAGAAAGATCTTCAGCCGATGAAGCTTCATCTAATTGTTCGCGAATTTCCAGCGCATCCTGAAGAAATTCAAAATCGCTAATAGACTGATCCAGATGATAGTCCTGTTTTTTTAAAGACAGTAAATAAGCTGCACGGCTATCAACCGCTGATAAAGCCTTGAATGCCTGGTTGATCTCGCTTGATTTAATCAAAGCCTGATCTTTATCTTCAGCTTTATCGGGGTGATATTGTTGCTGCAACTTTAAAAACTCTGCTTTTAAAGTGGCTAAATCAATATCGAGTGCTACAGGAAGATTGAACAACTCAAAATGATTCATGGGAGATAGAGTCCGCGATTAATATGCAAAAATGATTAAGCTTGATGACAATTAAAATAACTGCCTAAATGCAATTAAAACAGTGTATTTCACACTGTTTTAATGCTGAAAAAAGAGAATTATTGTTGCAATCAGACAGTGAATGACTCACCACAACCACATTCGCCTTTTTTATTTGGGTTATTAAATTCGAAGCCTTCGTTCAAGCCGTTTTTCACGTAGTCCATTTCTAGACCTTCGAGATAAACCAGACTTTTTGGGTCTACGAAAACTTTAACACCAAACTGTTCAAAGACCTGGTCATGAGTATCGACTTCGTCGACAAACTCAAGAACATAAGCAAGACCAGAACAGCCTGAAGTTTTCACACCAACACGAATGCCTTCACCCTTACCGCGACTTTTGAGGTAATTGCTGATATGAGTTGCTGCATTTTCAGTTAAGTGGATCATGAAAACTCCGTGAATCTTTCTTTAAAAAACGAATGATTAAGCTTTAGACTTCTTGTTACGGTAGTCTTCAACAGCCGCTTTAATTGCATCTTCAGCCAGTACAGAGCAGTGCACTTTTACTGGTGGAAGAGCCAATTCATTAGCGATATCAATGTTTTTGATCGCTTGTGCTTGGTCTAAGGTTTTACCTTTTAACCATTCAGTCACTAATGAACTTGATGCAATTGCAGAACCGCAACCATAAGTTTTAAAACGTGCTTCTTCAATCACGCCTTCATCATTTACCTGGATCTGTAAACGCATTACGTCACCACAAGCAGGTGCACCGACCATACCAGTACCAACGTTTTCTGCATTTTTGTCTAAAACACCAACGTTACGTGGGTTTTCGTAATGATCAATTACTTTTTCGCTATAAGCCATGTTGCTTCTCCAAAACTCGGGGTCAGCCTTAATATAAATATGGGGATTAAAAATTTTTTATCAATGAGATAGCAGCGTAAATACAGCTATCTCAGAGTCAAAAATTAGTGCTCAGCCCATTCAACTGTAGAAAGGTCGATACCTTCTTTGTACATATCCCAAAGCGGAGAAAGTTCACGTAATTTCTCAACAGCAGCTTTAGTGATATTTAAAACGTGATCGATATCTTCTTCAGTGGTGTACTTACCAAAGCTGAAGCGGATCGAACTGTGTGCAAGCTCATCAGAAAGACCTAATGCACGAAGTACATAAGATGGTTCAAGTGTTGCAGATGTACATGCTGAACCTGACGATACGGCTGCATCTTTCAGTGCCATCATCAATGATTCACCTTCAACAAAGTTGAAACTTACGTTTAGGTAGTTTGCAACGTTTTGAGTTGGGTGGCCATTTAAGAAGACCTGTTCAAGACCTTGTAAGCCATTCCAAAGCTTGTCACGAAGTACACGTAAACGAGTTTGTTCAGACTGTAAATTTTTGCCTGCAAGTTCAAATGCTTCACCCATACCAACGATCTGGTGAGTCGCAAGAGTACCTGAACGCATACCACGTTCATGACCGCCGCCATGCATTTGTGCTTTTAGACGTACACGTGGTGAACGACGTACGAACAGGGCACCAATACCTTTAGGACCATAGATTTTATGTGCAGAGAAGCTCATCAAATCGACTTTCAATTGAGAAAGATCGATTTCAACTTTACCTGCAGCCTGTGCAGCATCAACGTGGAAGAAAATCTTTTTCGCACGGGTGATTTCACCAATCGCAGCAACATCAGTTGTCGTACCGATTTCGTTGTTTACCATCATCAGGGAAACAAGAATGGTGTCTGGACGGATTGCTGCTTCAACCATTTCTGGAGTAATTAAGCCAGTTTTTGGTTGCGGCTCAAGATAAGTAATCTCAAAACCTTCAGACTCTAGCTCACGACAAGTATCCAAAATTGCTTTATGTTCAATTTTAGAAGTAATGATGTGTTTGCCTTTAGATGCATAGAATTGAGCCACACCTTTTAATGCAAGGTTGTCAGATTCAGTTGCACCTGAAGTCCATACGATTTCACGCGGATCAGCTTTTACTAAATTCGCCACTTGTTCACGGGCGTATTCAACTTTTTCTTCCGCTTGCCAGCCATAAGCATGTGAACGAGATGCTGCATTACCGAAGGTGCCTTCGAAAGTTAAGCATTCCATCATACGTTCTGCAACTTGAGGATCTACCGGAGTTGTTGCTGCATAGTCAAGATAAATCGGACGTTTCATGTCAAATACCTGTAACCGATAAAAGGGCTGAATCAATGTTTGCTGAATTTTGGCGTAATGACACGGTTTGCACGTTGTCACGAGCTACAAGGTCAGCAAGGGTGATTTTTGCGAGATAATCGGCAATGTGGTGGGAGAGTTCTTGCCATAAATCATGAGTCAAGCACATCGCGCCATTTTGGCAGTTGCCTTTATGGTCACAGCGAGTCGCATCAACTGTTTCGTTTACAGCTTCAATAATTGCTAACACAGTAATTTCATCTGCGCTGCGTGCTAAATGGTATCCACCATTGGCACCGCGAACACTCGAAACTAGACCATGACGTTTTAGTTTCGCAAATAACTGCTCGAGATAGGCAACAGAAATAGTTTGACGTGCTGCAATTTCAGCAAGCGTGATCGTTTGTTCAGATGGCTGCAAAGCTAAATCAAGTAGAGCAGTCACTGCGTAGCGACCGCGAGTGGTTAGGCGCATGATTCGATACACATGGTTAGACTAGATGTGTAGATTTTATGAATCCCGACTAAATTAGTCAAGTTATTTTTGTGAATGGCGAGCGTATTTAATTTTCTGAAAATGAAAGAATTACACGCTGATCCAATTATACACTAATAACGCAATCAAAAGTACTGTGATTATACTAAAGGCCATATTGATCCGCTTTTGACGGCGTTCCATACGTTTAATGCGGTTGCGATACTGTTTAACTTCAACTTGCAGGCTATTAATTTTGGAACGCTGATCTTCAATTTTCTTTAATAAAGGCGCAATACGTTTTCTTGATGAAACAATATCGGTCTCATCTGCCGGTGGTTCAGATAACCAGTGTTTCCAGTCAGACAATACTTTAGGTAAGGCAAATAAAGTCAGTAAATCACGGAACTCGTCTTTTAAAACCTGATTACCGTCAATACGCATCGCACGAATGCTTCTGCGATTGCCAAAGATAAAAATTTTAATCAGATCCATTAAAGTGGTGCGAACATCCAGATCAATAATTCTGCCTGGTGCTTTATAGTCAAATAACAGCCCGTCTTTGGTAAACTGAACATAGAAATCAAAATATGGAATATAACTATTGATTTTTATTGTAATATTCTCATCTACAAACTTCTTCGCCTGAAGAGCAACAACACGGTCATGTTTGAGAATGAACGTGAAAATTGTTTCTAAAACGATCAAAGTCATCGTAAGCAACAAATGTGGTTGATTTTGACTTTGTTGCGATTCACTCATATATACAACCAATCCTTACCTGAAAATTAAAATGAAAAAGCATCCTGCTGAGTAAAAGATTTCAGGGTTAAATCAAATTAGACTTGAAATAAAGTGCTTTGTAGAACAGTTTAGCAAATCTATCAAGCCCTAAATTTGCTATTATGCGGTGATTTTGTAGATAATTTTATGATATTTGCATAGAAAATAAGCAGGAGTCGTGTACATGGATAAAACAAAAACGACACAAGATACAGATCAGGAATTGATTGAAAAACCAGTGAAGAGTAAGTCAAAGTCTGCCTCAGAGCGACGTTCGATGCTGGACTTTCGTAAATATACCAAGCAGATCTGGTTAGCTGGCCTTGGGGCATTTTCCCGCGCAGAGGAAGAAGGCAATAAACTGTTTGACTCGCTGGTCAAGGTCGGAGAAGAGCTGGAATCCAAAACAGTCGATATTGCAGATCAAACTGTGGAAAAAGTCTCCGAGAAAGCACGCGAATCTGTGACAGATACCAAAGATAAGGTTGAAAAACTGATCGACAACTCTGTTCATCATTCCTTGAATCGTATAGGATTAGTGACATTGAAGGATGTACAACATCTGGAGCGTTTAATTCTTCAGTTGCATGCCAAGGTTGATGAATTGACCTTGCAGCAAGAAAAAATACAGAAAGAATTATCGGAAAAAATACACACAAAATGATTTTCTTCATAATTCAATGTTTTTTTCGCATATATTTTGAAAAAAAAGAGGTTTATAAGTATTGCGTTTATACCTAAAGCATTGCTATAAAGGCGTTATGGTAGTTTAAACAAATTCTTGGACCTTAAATAAACGATATTAAGAGGACGTAGTTTTCATGAATAAATCAGAATTAATTGATGCAATTGCAGAGAAAGGGGGATTATCTAAGGCTGACGCAGGTAAAGCTTTAGATGCTACAATTGCTTCTGTTACTGAAGCTTTAAAAGCGGGTGATACAGTAACTCTAGTTGGTTTCGGTACTTTCGGCGTTAAAGAGCGTGCTGCACGTACTGGCCGTAATCCACAAACTGGTGCTACTCTTGAAATTAAAGCAAGCAAAGTACCTAGCTTCAAAGCAGGTAAAGGCTTAAAAGACGCTGTTGCTTAAGCTGCTTCAATCCTAAAACGCGCCTTCTTTGGCGCGTTTTTTATTGATAGATTTAATTGTTTTGATTAACACATTCATTCAATGGGTTTTTTCGGTTAAAATCCTCTGCAAATAAAATATTGGAATACTTATGGAATCTTTTCGTAAAGTTATTAAGGGTTGGTTGGGCAAGGTCTTGCTCGTTCTGTTTTTAACCCCTTTAGCGCTTGTAGGTATTGAAGGATATTTTAGCGGCGGGAATTCTGATGCAGCAAAATCAGTCAATGGAACTGATATCTCTAAACAAGAATTAGAGTCACTTACAAAATCATTCAAACAACAATACTTAAGTTATGCCAATGGTGATGAAACCTTATTAAATCAAAGCTTCATCGATCAAAAAGCGATGGATACCCTGGTTGCGCGTACCTTGCTTTTGCAACAGGCTGAAAAACTGGGGATTAGCCTGAGTGACCAGCAAATTGCACAAATGATTTCACAGCAGCCTTCTTTTCAGGAGAATGGCAAATTTTCTAATGCTTTATATGAAAATTACCTGAAATCAATTGGCATGACCAACAATGCTTTAGTAGAAAGTTTACGTAAAGACCATGCATTGAAAATGCTGTCTTCTACTTTTATGGATTATCCATTGGTCAGTCCGGTTGAAATGCAGCAAATTGCAGATCTGCAAACTGAACAGCGTCATATTCATATCGCTAGCGTGAATCTGGACAGCTATAAAAAAGCAGTAAAAGTATCAGAAGCTGATATTGCAGCATATTATGAAAAGCACAAATCCCAGTTCAAGCAACCAACTAGTGTTGATGTGGATTATGTGGTGATCAAGCCGAGCAATATTGATACTGCCAATGTAGCGGTCACTGATGCAGAATTGCAGGAAGCCTATAATAAATTTGTGGCTGACCAGAAGCAGAATGTAAAACCAGAGGTTAAACATATTCTGGTGACTGCAGATAGTCGTAGTGATGCTGAAGCCAAAAAACTGGCAAGCGAAATTGCAGCTAAAATCAAAGCCGGTACCACTTTTGCACAAGCAGCAGCTCAATACTCTGAGGATCCTGAATCTAAATCTAAAGGCGGTGCTATTGCTGTCTATGAAAAAGGCGTGTTCGGTACTACATTTGATCAGACTGTTGCATCTTTAAAATCTGGTCAAGTTTCAGCGCCTGTTAAAACAGATTATGGCTACCATATTATTTCAGTCCAATTGCCTGATGTAGCAGTTCCATCTTTTGAATCTCAAAAAGCACGTTTATCTGAAGAAGTATTGGCAGCGAAAAAATCTAATGCATTCTCTGATACGGTAAACAGTCTGAATGACATGGTCGTAAGTGCGGACTCGCTGGATGTTGTTGCTCAGGAAGTGAAGGGTGTTCAGGTTCAGAAAGCAAATGGTGTGACCCTTGCGACACGTGATCCATTGCTAAGTAATGCGGCTGTCAAAGTTAAACTGTTTAATGATGACGTGAAAAATGGCGACCGTAATGCATCTTCAAGCATTCAGTTGGCCAATGGTGATGTGGCTTGGGTAAAAGTTCGCAATTATCATGCAGCGGGTGAGCAGACACTGGCAGAAGCAAAACCAGCGGTAAAAGCAAAACTGATTCAAGATAAAGCATTTGCTGCGGCTAAAGCTGAAGTTCAAACTGCATTGAATGAGTTTAAAACCAAGCCTGCAGCATCAGTTGCAAAAGGTAAACTGGTATTTGAAGATGCAGGCATCTATACACGCGCAGAAGGTCTGCTTAAGCGTGATGTACAACGTGCAGCATTTAGCGTACCAGCACCTAAAGCAGGTCACTGGTCAGTAACGACAGCAAATATGCCAAATGAATTGGTTGTTGTGGCAGTTTCTGAAGTGAAGAAAAATCCGATCGATGTTTTAAGTGCAGAGCAACGTAGTGAGCTGGTAAAACTGTATCAACAGCTTCGTGGTCAACAAGAATTTGATGATTATACGCGTTACTTAAAATCTCACGCAAAAATCAAATAAGATTCGCTTGTAAAAAAACCAGCCTGAGGGCTGGTTTTTTATTTTCTTAAGTAGGAAATAATATCTAAAATAAGAAATGAGCATACAGCTCTCTTTTCAAATCCGGCCATTTTATTCCGCCCGGAAAATTAGCTCATAACCTGTATATTTACGGATATTAATCACACCCGTATCCAGAATCAGATATTGACCTTTAATTCCTTGTAATTTGCCTCGGATCACTGGAGTTTTGTCCAGATTGTGAGATTTGATTTTCTCTGGATATTGCTCTACCGGATAGATGAACTCGCGCGGTAATTCCTTATCCAAAACCTCAATATTCTCATTAAACTGCAAATTCTGATTAAACTCTTCACGAATAGTTTGGATTTTCGGTGCAAATTCTTCAATCAGCTGATCGCGAACTTCAATCAGATTTAAAGGTTCCGCCTCACCTTTGAGCAATTTACGCCAGTCGGTTTTATCTGCGACTTGGGTACCAAACATCACTTCCAGTTTACCGGAAAGACGGCGAGAACCCACTTTCATGATAGGAAGGGCTTGAGTTGCACCCTGATCCAGCCAACGAGTCGGCATTTGATTGATCCGGGTAATTCCGACTTTTAAAGCACTAGAATTGGCCAGATAAACAATATGTGGTTGGAAGCAGACATTCTGTGCAAACTCATCTTCCCGGCAAGTGCCTAAATGATAATGGCAGGTTTCCGGTTTCATGATACACATATCACATGAAGCTTTAGTTTTAAAACATTTAAAACAGTGGCCTTGTGAGAATGATTTAGAAGTTTTTTTGCCGCAAGAAACACAATAGATATTTCCTGTCCATTCAATCTCGATTTCCTGACCTAACTGGAATGGAAGGTTAGTTTCTGATCCATCTAATATTAATTTATATTCAACATTTGCCCGCTGGGTATTTTGATCAGTTACACTAAGGTCTGTAAGATCGACGTGCATTTTATGGCAAATGCCCTGAAGTTCCATAAAAAATTACTCACTTAAATCATAAGGATGCAGTCATGGCTGAACAGAATGTCATCACTTCAATGCTAGACGATTTCGCCAAAGAACAGCCAATTCATACTGCTATTTGTATCGGGCAGGATTTAACCCAATCTCAATTTCAGCAATCTATTCAATGGCACTATTTTAACGTATCTGAGGTTTTAAATCTGCCTTTTCAACAGCGTTATGACCTAGCAGTAGTGATGCTGGACACTCCTGAAACCTTAGCATTGTCAGAACAGCAGAAGAGTCAAATTCTGGTTAAAATGCGTGATTTATTTGCAAAACGTCTGGTAGTAGTGAGTCGCTTGCAGGATGAAAAACTGCTCAGGTCTCTAGGTCTGACCCAGCTGATTGACAAGACGGTTCATGGGGCGGATTTTGCACTCTGGCAATTCAATATTCTGACTTATAAACATGTGCCAGACTGGTTTAACTCTAAATTCTGGGCTAACCCTGAAAACTGGGATAAATATCGCTGGTAAAACTGGAAAGCTAGGAAGGACTTATATCAGTATTGCAAATATTAACAAAATCCTGCATGGAAAATATGAGTTCAGACTCTATTCTGTAGAGAAGGCGTATACAGGAATGAGTTATGACCAATCTTAGTAGTATTGTAGAAATGCTGGCCAAGCAAGCTTTAGGAGATAACCAAGCTCAATCCCAGCAGCGTTCATCCCAGCAAGGGGGATTGGCAGATATTCTTGGATCAGTATTGGGTCATATCAATAATGCTAATCAGCAAAACCAGAATCAAAATCAGCAGCATCAAAACTCACAACAGCAAAACAAGCAAAATGGCCTAGGTGCAATTTTAGGTGCTGTACTCAGCCAGCTCGGAGGTGGGAGCCAATCTTCCGCTCGACCAAGTTCTGGACTGGGTGGCAGTTCAACAACAAAGACTTTATTGATTGCTGTCTTGCCACTGGTCTTGGCCTGGATTCAGAAACAGGGCGGTTTGCAAGGAGCATTGGATAAACTCAAAGGACAAGGTTTAAATAGCCAGGTTGATGACTGGGTCTCTACTGGCCCGGGTGAAAATGCCAATGTTGATCCGCAGCAGGTGCAAAACCTGTTTGATGACCAGGAAGTAGAACAGGTCGCAGAACAGACCCATGTGCCTAAACAGGATGTCTATAGCGCCATTTCTCAGGTCTTGCCGCAGATTATTGATTCACTGACACCACAAGGTGAGCAGACCAGCAAGCAGGAAGCCAATAATGATATTCAGAATGTATTGAATATGGTCTCAGGCTTGTTTAAAAAATAAATCTATCTATCCAATAAAAAATCCCGACTTTTAGCCGGGATTTTTTCTATTGAACTGCATGAACTTTAAGCTTCTTCCAGATTCAAGCTAAAGAGTCGATTGGATTTACAGATCTTCTTGGCCACATAATGCGATTTTCTAAGACGGATTAAAATAATCTGAGACTGAAATTCCAGTTCGCCAAATTCAGGTTCAACCTGAACATAGTGTAACTGACCATACTCATCTCGGACCCGCGCTTGGGCAGAAAACCCGGGACGAGCATTGCCACTTGAAATCGTGGCTAAACGACCTAGTAGGTTTACATCATTCTTTTTATATTTAGGTGGAATGACCTGATCCAGACAATGAATCATAAATACGGTAAAGAAAATCGCAATGATCAATGCCGGTAGAATGATGTAATAGGCAGGTAAGAAATGATATTCCTGTGAATAGATCAGAAACTGAAGCAAATAGCCGGCAAAGCTAAAATTCATCAGAAAGAAAAAAACAATCAGGGTTTTGGAAAATTTGACATTTAGCCATTCAACATTCTGAAAGTCATACGGAGAAATGCGTTTCAGGAGTTGACTGGGTTTAAGCTTAAAATAGAAGGCAACTGTTTTTGCCATGCCAAGCAGAATGATGAACAATAAACTGAGATGAAATGGCATCAGGTTATAGTCAAGTAAAAACTCAGGCATGGCAAAATCCGTTTTAGCTATTATTCTGAAAGATAAATTCCGCCATCAGAATGCACGGTAATATCAACTTTTTCAAGTGATTGACCTTGGCAAGGTCCAGAAATACATTCACCGCTTTCTACTACGAATAGCGCACCATGAGTAGAGCATTCAATAAACTCCTGATCACGGTCCAGAAACTGGTTTTCCAAAAATTCCAGTTCTACCTGTAAATGTGGACAAATATTCTGGTAAGCATAAAACGAACCATCACGCTGGGTGATAAAAATTATATCCCCATTCGGAAGTTCAAAAGAGCGCGCTTCACGCTCTGGAATATCGTCAGTCATGCAAATTTTAAACATTAAGCACATTCCTTAAGAACATCTTTTAATAATGCTGCGTATTCTGAAACAGCCAGACGTGGACCAAATTGCGCTACCACTTGGCTAGACACTAAAATTGCCAGTTCTGCTGCTGTTTTTAAACCAAGACCCGCATTAAGTGCATATAAAAAAGCACCCGCAAACGCATCGCCAGCACCATTGGCATCCACTGCAGTTACAGCACGACCCGGTACAGTGAAGGTTTCACCATTATTGGAAATAAGCGCACCCTCAGCTGACATTGTAATGACAACGTATTGACTTAATTCTTTAAGTTTAGCCAGAGCGGCTTCGATGGTATCTGTTTCGGTATACATCAATGCTTCTTGCTGGTTGCAGAACAAGAGATCTACACCATCTGCAATCATTTCATCCAGACCGGCACGGGCATATTGCACCATCGCAGGATCAGAAAGGGTAAATGCGATTTTAACCCCATTGGCTTTGGCAATTTCACGCGCCTGTTTTACGGCCTGACGTGCTGTTTCTGATGTGGATAGATAACCTTCGATATAGAGCCATTTAGCAGTTGTTAAAGGCTGGAAGTCAATCTGTTCATTTGTCAGTTCAGCAGTAATACCTAAATAGGTATGCATGGTACGTTCAGAATCTGGACTGACCAGAACCATACAGGTGCCGGTTACGCCTTCACTGATCGATTGGGTCGTAGTTTTAATGCCAGCTTCATTTAAGCCATGCAGATAGATGTGCCCCAGATCATCATTACCGACACGGCAGGCATAGAATGCAGAGCCGCCCAAAGCTGCAAATGCAACTGTAGTATTGGCTGCTGAACCGCCTGAAGCCTGACCTTTATAAGTTTGAGTTGCTTTTAAGTTTTGATACAGAGTAGCCTGAGCTTCACCATCCGCAAGTTGCATGGTGCCTTTTTGCAAGTGATGTGCAGTTAAAAACTCATCAGAAACTTTAAATTCCTGGTCAATTAGCGCATTGCCAATCGCAAAAAGGTCAACAGTAGACATATTCAAATATCACATTAAAAATGAAAGTGCTAAGTTTACACGATTGCTCGGGTTTGCTGTAGTTCACTGAAACATTTTCAGAATACTTTAAAAAATACTGTAACTTATTCAGCTTGAATCTTTGGTCTAAGAATTGGTTTATTTTTAAACGGTGGAGAGTACAGGCATTGATTTAAAGGTTGGATTTTATTTATAAGATTAGAGTACCAAGCAGTTATACTGGTGCGACATTTGAACAATCATCTAAAACAGTGTGGGTATATGGATATTAAGATTGTAACAGCCGAGCAGCTCCCTGATCAGATTGACACTCTAGCGACACTGGCGCGTAAAGAAGGTTATGACCTGATTGATAAGTTAATTGAAGAATACCGCACTGGAAAAAACTGTTTCAGTCAAAATAATGAATTTCTGGCCTGTGCCTATGATGGCAATAAACTGATTGCCTGTGGTGGTTTAAACCAGCAATGGGGCGATAACGGCATTGAAGAACGGATTGGACGGGTACGTCGTTTCTATGTGCATCCAAAATATCGTCAACATGGTGTAGGTAAGCAGCTTCTGGCTTATCTGGAGCAGTTGGCACGACCATTTTATTCAGCACTTTGTTTACAGACCGATACCAAACTGGCAGCCAGTTTTTATCAAAAACAGAACTATGTCTTTGTTGAAAACCACCCGAGTTATAACTATTTCAAGTATATGATCTAGAGATCATTGCCCGACCTGATCATTTAAAAATCAGATGATCAGGTTTACTTAATTCGATCAAAATCCTCGGTTTTCTGCGTGAATAATTCAAACAACTACAGCTATAATGCGAATAATAATTTTTTAATTTAAGCATTAGGAGATCGCATGACTGTAGATGTCACTGAAACCATTTCTCAAACTGTACATCCTGCGTTTCAGTTGGTACGTCAACAACATGTTGAAGCTTTAGACATTTTAGTGTCTGAATATAAGCATAAAGTGACTGGCGCCACCCATTATCATCTGGCGACCAATCACGATGAAAATGTTTTTCTGGTTGCGTTTCGCACTCAGCCAATGGATTCAAAAGGTGAAGCGCACATTCTGGAACATACTGCACTGTGCGGCTCAGAAAAATTCCCGGTACGTGATCCGTTCTTCCTGATGATTCGCCGTTCGCTTAATACTTTTATGAATGCCTTTACAGCGGCAGACTGGACGGCTTATCCATTCGCAACTCAAAATGATAAAGACTTCCAGAACTTATTAGAAGTTTATATGGATGCGGCCTTTGCTGCGAACCTGAATCCGCTGGATTTTGCTCAGGAAGGTATCCGTATTGAGCTGGAAAATGGCGAGCCAGTGTATAAAGGCGTGGTATTTAATGAAATGAAAGGGGCAATGAGTTCACCTTCAGATCAGCTTTATCATACTTTGGCGCATCACTTATTCCCGGACACCACTTATCACTATAATTCAGGCGGCGATCCTAAAGATATTCCAGACCTGACTTATGAAGAGCTGGTGAACTTTTATAAAACGCATTATCACCCAAGTAATGCAGTATTTATGACCTTTGGTAATAAATCTGCTGCTGAGTTACAGGAACAGTTTGAAAATCTGGCGCTGTCTAAATTTGAAAAAGGTGAAACACTTTATTCAACTCCGGAAACTCGTTTAACTGCGCCACTCAATGTGACAGAAACCTATGCAGTGGATGGGGAAGATCTGAAGGACAAGACTTATCACGTATTATCATGGTTATTGCCAGAAGCGAGTGATATCAAGTTACGTTTAGGCTTGCGTCTGGTAGAAGGGATTTTGCTGGAAGATTCAGCATCTCCACTGCGTCATTATCTGGAAACCTGTGGTTATGCACAGTCAACTGGCCCATTCATGGGCGTAGATGATTCTAACTTTGAAATGACTTTCTACTGTGCGGTTCAAGGTTCAAATCCTGAACATGCTGAAGAATTCAAAAACGGAGTTTTTAAAGTTCTGGAAGATGTGGCCTCTAAACCGGTTGATCAACAGGCAGTGGATGCAATCCTGCATCAGATTGAGCTGCATCAGCGTGAAATCAATGGTGATGGTACACCGTATGGTCTAAGCCTGATCTTGAGCGGCTTAAGCAGTGCAATTCACCATCGTGATCCAGTTGAAGTCTGGGATGTGGATTCTGCGATTGCTTCAGTAAAAGAAGAATTGCAAGATCCAATGTGGCTGTCAAATCTGATTAAAGATCATCTTTTAGATAACCCGCACCGTGTTCAACTGACTTTAGTTCCAGATGCAAGCAAATCTACCAAGGAAGCTGAAGAAGAAAAAGCACGTCTAGCTGAAATTGGTAAAGCTTTAACTGAAGAACAAAAAGCCGAGATCAATGCCCAAACTGAAGCGTTAAAGATCCGCCAAGATACCCCAGACGATTTGAATCTGTTACCTAAGGTCGGTCTGGAAGATGTGCCTGCGGAATTGCAGATTGTGCAAGGTCAGTTGCGTGAGATTATCTGTAACCGCGTGGATACGCCGTTGAATCTGTATCATGCGGGTACCAATGGAATTTATTACCAACAGGTATTGGTAAAAATTCCGGATGAAGTAGTGCAATCACCGTATTTCAACCTGTTATCTATTTTGATGGGTGAAGTCGGTGCGGGTGAATATGATTACCTGAAATTCCAGCAACTGCAAACAGCAGTCAGCGGTGGTCTGGGCATGGGCGCTTCATTGCGTTCTAAAGTGGATGACAAAAACAAGATCAGTGCGTGGTTAACTTTAACGACTAAATCTTTGGCCAGCCATCTAGATGCGATCCGTCTGTTAAAGATCGGTTTTGAGCAGCTACGCTTTGATGAAAAAGGCCGTATTATTGAGTTATTACAACAACGTAAAACTCGCTGGCAATCACGTATTTCCGGTTCTGGTCATAGCTATGCGATGCAAGTGGCATCACGTCAGCATAGTGCTCTAGCCTTGCGTGATTATCATAATACCGGTCTGGGTGCCTTGAACTGGTTAATTAACTTGGTCAATCAGGCTGAAAAAGATCCAGCAGCTTATGACGCCATGATTGATGAATTAAAACGCATTCATGCAGTCTTGCTACAAGCGCCAAAACAATTCCTGTTGGTGTGTGAAGAACAGCAGTCTGAGCGTCTGATTGAAGAAATTCAAAACGTGTGGGACAAACTGGAAGTGAATACTGCACCTGCAGAATTGACTCAGGTTGAAAAAGTTAATCATGGCAATAATGAAGCCTGGTTGATTCAGACCAATGTGCAGTTCTGTGCCGCGGCTTATCCTGCTGTTGAAGTCTCACATCCTGATGCTGCTGCCTTAATGGTATTGGCAGGCTACTTACGTAATGGTTATCTGCATAGCGCAATCCGTGAAAAAGGCGGTGCTTATGGTGGTGGCGCAAGCTATGACGGCAATGCATGTTCATTCCGCTTCTATAGTTACCGCGATCCACGCTTAGCAGAAACTTTCCAGGATTTTGATGCAAGTATCCAATGGTTGCTTAACGCACCTCAACAACCGCATCAATTGGAAGAAGCCATCTTGGGTTTAATCGCCAGTATGGACAAACCGGGCTCACCAGCAGGTGAAGCGATTACTGCCTGTTATGCCTACCTGCATCAACGTACACCAGCGTTCCGTAAACAGCTTCGGGAACGTTTGTTGCATGTCACTTTAGATGACTTGAAACATGTTGCACAGACTTATCTGGTTGAACAGCAAGCTTCAAAAGCGGTTGTTGCGCCATTTGCCAAACGAGAAACTTTAGAACAACTCGGCTTTACAATTCAGCAAGTTCAATAAATAAAAACAATGAGGATAGAGGATGGCGCTTAATTCTATTAAGCGCTCAACTTTGCAGCTGGGCGTTTTGCTTGGCTGTGTAGTTGGGACGCAAGTTAATGCGGAAGATAAAACTGTAGCAAGTAGTCCGATGCCGGCAACGGCGGAGGCTTGCTCTGCGGTTGAAACCAATTCAGAACGCTTGGCCTGTTATGATGCGGTATTTAAAATACCGGCTGATAGTAAGCCTGAGATTGTTTCTGAACGGCGTGCAGCCATAGAAATTGCGCCCGAACCTGATAACCTCAAAGCAAAAATTGAACAGACCGTTTCCAATATTTATGCTTCTGAAGGATCAAAGCTGACTCCGGCTTTATCCTTGCTGGATAGCCGTTGGGAATTGTCGTCGGAAAGTAAACTGGGTACCTGGAATATCCGTTCCTATCAGCCGATTTATCTGATGCCAGGATTCTGGACTTCCAACAAAAATGAATTACCTCAGAGTGAAAATCCAAATAATACAGAAACAGAGCGCCAGAATTTGACCTCGATTGAGGGGAAATTCCAGTTATCTTTAAAAACCAAGGCAGTTGAGAATATCTTGGGTGACAATGGTGATCTCTGGCTGGGCTATACCCAGTCCTCACGCTGGCAGGTATATAACTCGGAAGAGTCCCGACCATTTCGTGAAACCAATTATGAGCCTGAAGCAAGCCTGATCTTCCGTACTAATTATGATCTATTTGGTTTGAACTGGCGTATGCTGGGACTAACCCTGAATCATCAATCTAATGGTCGTTCGGATCCATTATCTCGTAGCTGGAACCGGGTAATGCTGAATCTCGGTTTTGAAAAAGACAACTTCGCCATGATGCTGCGCCCTTGGTATCGTATCGAAGAAGATCGTGCAGATGACAATAATCCCGAGATTAAAAACTATATCGGGCGTGGAGATTTAACTGCGTTTTATCGTCACAATGCCCACGATTTTTCCCTGATGTTGCGTCATACGCTAAAAGGTGGAGATGATAACCGTGGTGCAGTACAGTTCGACTGGTCATTTCCGATCAGTGGACGTCTACGCGGTCAATTTCAGCTCTTTGATGGTTATGGTGAAAGTTTGATTGATTACAATCACCGTGCGACCTATGTGGGCTTGGGTGTATCCTTAATGAATTGGTACTAATCTGTTTCATGTAAAAAACCACGCTTAGGCGTGGTTTTTTTGCTTATGCGTATTTATTTAAATCTTAACCAATCTGAATTTCTGAAGGCGGATGTTTAAGACGGCTCTTTTTCGGTGTTGCAATTAAATAGGCAAGAGTTAAAGGTCCTAGACGACCTGCATACATCATCAGCATCAGAATAATTAAACTCGCTGGTTGCAATTCTCCAGTGACACCACGTGTTAATCCAACTGTACAGGCGGCAGAAACTGCTTCAAATAGCAAGTCTAAAAAATCATGATCGGGTTCTAGAATGAGTAAACTCATAAAACCGGTCATGACCAGACCTGCGGTAATACACACAACCGCTAAAGCCTTAAAAGTGGTTTTTTCAGAAATAGAATGATTGAACAAGCGGATTTCATCTTCACGGCGTAAAAAACTGATTACGCTGATGACCACAATAATAAACGTGCCAACTTTAATTCCACCCGCCGTACTTAAGGAACCGCCACCAATAAACATTAAAAAAATGGTGACTAGACTTGAGGCATCGCTCATCTGGTCCATAGGCAGACTATAAAAACCTGAAGAGCGGGGAACAGTGGCATGGAACCAGGCGTTGAGTGCCTGATCACCTACGCTCATCAGCGCTAATGTTTGTGGATTAGAGGCTTCTAATAGCCAGAGTACAATAAAAGCACTCAGGTTAAGACCCATAATCGTAGTCAGAATCAGCTTGCTATTCGGACTGAGTTTGCGCCAGCTTTTATTCTGTTTTACATCCATCAGAACCAGAAAACCGATCCCGCCAATGATATACAGCATACTGATCGTAAAGGTCACGAAATACTGGCCGGAAAAGCTCATCAAGCTATTGGGGAAAAGAGAAAACCCGCCATTATTAAACGCAGAAACACTATAGAAAGCTGCATAAAACAGCGCTTCACCAAAAGGATAATCTTCCAGCCAAGCCAAGGTTAAAATCAGGGTGCCAATCGCTTCGAAAAACAGGGAGTATAGGAATACCGCTTTAATGGTAAAACTGACTTTCTTCAAACTGGTCTGGCCAATAGATTCCTGTGCCATTACTTGCTGTCTTAAGCCAAGTTTAGGTGACAGGCTCATGAAGGCAAGTATGGCAAAGGTCATAAAGCCGAGGCCACCACATTGCAGCAGGAACATAATCACGACCTGCCCAAAGGGTGTATAAGCTTCACCAACATTGACTACAGATAGCCCAGTAATTGTCACTGCAGAAGTCGCTGTAAAAATCGCTTCTAACCAGCTGATTTCAGTTTGATGGGCAAAGGGCAGCATCAGTAATAAAGAACCAATAAAAATCAGTCCGAGAAAACCTAAGGCCAGCAGACTCGGTGGACTGAGATTGATAATCCTGTTCTGGTTTAAATTTGAGCTTTTCATATGGCCTTAAAATGCTTTGACAAACGGCGTAGAGGGTCCAGTAATCCTTCGACCACCAAAATATCACCTTCCTTAAGTAATAGTTCAAGATCTACGATATGCTGTATTTCAGTGCCACGTTTATGCAAAAGAACTTTAATTTCGGGAACCTGACTCATTAACTGGTGTAAGGGAGTGTCATGATGATCGGCATGAATCTCGATCTTGACAATATAATGATCATCTTCAAGTGACATATAACGGCTAACCATGGGGTAGCTGAGTGATTGTGCCACACGAACGCCCATATCTTCTTCTGGATGAATAATTTTTTCGACATTCAGATGAGTCAAAATCATATGGTGGGCTTTAGATTTGGCTTTGGCCCAGATTTTCTTTACACCCATATTTTTTAGATGCAGTACACACAGAATGCTGGCTTCAATATCTTCACCAATCGCGACTACGACTGCTTCACAGCGCTGGATATCCAGTTCATCCAGGACATGCTCATCGGTTGCATCGGCAATCACCGCATGGGTAAGCTGATCGGAAATATTTTCCACATATTTTTTGTCGAGATCGATTCCAATCACATCATGTTTCAGGCTGATCAGTTGAGTCGCCACTGTTGCACCGAAGCTGCCCAGCCCAATGACTGCAAATAATGCCATGCATATTTCCCTAAATCTTTTTTATTTCAAATCAGTTCATGTCTAAGTACGTATCTTAAAGATTTTTATAGTTTTCAGCTATCTGGCCTTACATAAATACTTCATACATTTTTTTAGCTGGACATAAAAAAACCGCCTCGAAAGGCGGTTTATATCAAACTGATTATTTCAAGAAACGCTGATAACCTAGGTTGTTGGTGATTTCTTCATATGGATAAGTAATGCTTTCCAATGTCTCAATCAAACCATCTGGATTTTGCTGTGCATCTTCTGCTTCCAGGCCGACCAGTACGCGACCTTCTGCAGCGCCGTGGTTACGGTAATGGAACAGGGTGATGTTATGCGTTGGGCCAAGACGTTCCAGGAACATTAGCAGGGCACCTGGACGTTCCGGGAATTCCACGCGGAACAGACGCTCATTTTCAATATCGGCATGACCGCCAATCAGATAACGGATATGCAGTTTTGCAACTTCGTCATCAGACAGATCATCAACGTCGTAGTCAAATTTCAGGTTTTCATAGATTTCCTGACGTTCTTTCTCGCCATTTTTCAGACTGATGCCGACAAAGACCTGAGCTGCAGAAGCATCACTTGAGCGGTAATTAAACTCTGTGATATTACGGCCTTGTAGTGCACGACAGAATTTCAGGAATGAGCCTTTTTCTTCTGGAATAGTTACGGCAAAGATGGCTTCTTTGCGTTCGCCCAGCTCGGTGCGTTCAGCAATGTAACGTAGACGGTCGAAGTTCATGTTCGCACCGCAAACAATCGATACGATGTTTTTGCCTTCAATGCCGTGTTTTGCTACATATTTTTTGATACCCGCTAATGCCATTGCACCTGACGGTTCTACGATACTACGGCATTCATCATAAGTATCTTTAATTGCTGCACAGACTTCATCAGTATTGACCAGTACGACTTCTGGTTCTACGATCGGGCCGGAGTTGTCTGATTTTTGTAGGCGGATCACGTCAAATGGCTTTTCACCGATTTGTGCCACAGCAGTACCATCGGCAAATAAACCAACTGATGGCAGAATTACGCGGTCATTTGCATCAAAAGCTGCTTTTAAACATGCAGATTCTTCGTATTCCACCGGAATCACTTTGATATGTGGTGCAACATCACCTAAGTAAGCTGCAACACCTGCAATCAGGCCGCCACCGCCAACTGCAACAAAAACATATTCTACATCACGCCATTGGCGCAGGATTTCATTGGCAATCGTACCTTGACCTGCCATCACCAGTTCGTCGTCATAAGGCGGAATGAAAGTCATGCCATCTTCTTGAGCACGCTGAATGGCATATTTATTGGCAACGTCAAATGAATCGCCATGTAAAACCACTTCACCACCTAAACGTTTTACCGCTTGGACTTTAATGTCGGGTGTGGTCTTTGGCATCACAATAATCGCGCGAATACCCAGCTTTTTCCCTGACAGTGCCACGCCTTGTGCATGGTTGCCTGCTGAAGCTGTGATAACGCCACGTTCGAGTTGTGATTTCGGTAATTGACTAATACGGTTATAGGCACCGCGTAGCTTAAATGAAAAGACCGGTTGTAAATCTTCACGTTTAAAGCGAATGTTATTATTTAAGCGTTCGCTAATTCGTGGCGCTGCTTCGAGTGGGGTTTCGATTGCAACATCGTAGACCGTTGCTTGTAAAATTTGTCGAACCAAACGAGACAGCATGTTAATTTTCCATCTAACAGTTTAAAATAAGAATCTATTGTAACAAACCACACGGCTTTGCGGTTTAAAATTACTGCAAAAGTCCAAATTAGTTGAGTGATGTCATGAGTCTATATGCAACCCAAGATGAGAAAAAACAAGCAGCAGCCAAAGCTGCTTTAAAGCACTTACCGAAAGGTGGCATTTTAGGCGTAGGTACAGGCAGTACCGTTAACTTTCTCATTGACCTTTTACCTGAACTTCAGTTAGAAGCTGCTGTTGCAAGTTCTGAAGCGACTGCACAGCGTCTAAAGAAATTAGGCATTGAAGTGGTTGATATGAATAGCGTCGGTGGACTGGATGCTTATGTAGATGGCGCAGACGAAATCGACCGTCATATGCACATGATCAAAGGCGGTGGTGCTGCGCTGACACGTGAAAAAATCGTGGCTTCTATCGCGAAAAAATTCGTGTGTATCGTCGATGATTCAAAATGGGTAGAGCAGTTGGGTCGTGATTTCCCACTTCCTGTAGAGGTCATTCCGATGGCACGTTCAGCAGTCGCACGTAAACTGGTTGCACTGGGTGGTGATCCTGCTTACCGTGAAGGCGTAGTGACTGACAACGGTAACGTGATTTTAGACGTTCATAACCTGAATATCCTGAACGCGCTTGAGCTAGAAAAAACCATCAACGATATTCCGGGTGTGGTATGTAACGGTATTTTCGCGATCAACAAAGCAGATATTGCAATTGTTGCGACTAATAATGGTATTGAAGAGCGTACAGCGATTTAAGAAATCCTCCCTGACCCTCCTTTTTCAAAGGAGGGAAAAGTCTTTAATTTGATAAAGCTCCTCGAAACTTCTATAAGTTTGAACTTCCCCCTTTATTAAAGGGGGATCGAGGGGGATTAGTAAAATAACGATTAAATATAAAAAATGACCCTAAACGACCTGCCCGAAATCCAAATCACCCGAAATGTTCGCTCAACACGTCTCAGACTACGTGTAGAGGGTGATCAAATCCGTTTAACCGCACCTGTATTTTGTAGCAAAAAACAGATTCAGAATTTTATTGACCAAGCGGAAAGCTGGCTACTGAAAACATGGAAATTGCAGCAGGAAAAAAATCAAAGTATTGATAGATCTTTACCAGCAGAATTGCAGCTTTTCAATCAGGCTCAGTCAATCCAGATCATGTATCAAAGTCAGAAGCAGAACTTCCTTTTTGATGCTGAATCATTACAGCTATCAATTAGTGACCGTCATCCTGAAACCTATTTAAAAGCCTTTGCCATTTCTTATGCCAAAGAGCAGCTGCCTGTTTATCTGGACAGAGTAAGCCAGGAAACAGAATTATCATTTAACATTTGTAATGTTCGCCAACCGAAAACACGATGGGGCAGTTGTTCTGCCAAACATGACATCATGCTAAATAGCGGCATCATTCTGTTTCCTGAAAATATTGTGCGTTATTTATGTGTGCATGAACTGGCCCATACCCGGCATTTTGACCATAGTCCTCGTTTTTGGGCGGAAGTGGCAAAGCATGATCCAAGTTATTTAATTCATCGCAAAATTCTGAAAAATACCGTCATGCCATATTGGTGGACAGCTTAAGAATATCTTTAGAGGAACTCGGATAGTATTTATTCACTTCCAAATAGCCTAAGCAATAGACATAATTCTCTTAAAGTTTTTAAAAACACTCAAAATAAAAGGGTAAATAAAAAACCATCAATCCCTAGTGAAACAGTTTAGAAAACCTCAAGTTCCTGTCATACTACAGTCCATAAAGGAAACATCTAGTTTGAGGTAATCATCGTGATTTCAGTGGGTATTGTGGGTGGTACAGGTTATACAGGCGTTGAACTTTTACGTCTATTACTGCGACATCCGAATGTAGAAGTTAAAGCACTGACATCACGTACTGAAGCAGGCCGTCGCGTTGACGATATGTTCCCGAGTCTGCGTGGACATACGGATATTCAGTTTTCTGACCTCAGCCTTGATCTTTTAAAATCATGTGATGTGGTATTTTTCGCGACACCACATGGGGTTGCCATGAAACATGCTGAAGAACTTGTCGCAGCCAATACCAAGGTAATTGACCTTGCAGCGGATTTCCGTTTGCAAAATCTGGAACAGTTCGAAAAATGGTATGGCATGGAACATGCTTGCCCAGAAGTATTAAAAGATTCTGTTTATGGTTTGTCTGAACTTAATCGTGAACAGATCAAACAGGCGAGTGTGATTGGTAATCCGGGCTGTTATCCAACGACGGTTCAGCTAGGTTTGGCACCAGTTTTAAAAGCGGCAGAAGCTCTGGTAAAACCAGAAAGCATTATCATTGATGCGAAATCAGGTGTATCAGGTGCAGGTCGTAAAGCAAGCCTGGGCATGATCTATTCTGAAAATGCTGATAACTTTAAGGCTTATGGCGTTGCCGGCCACCGTCACCATCCTGAAATCGTAGAAGCACTGGAAAACATTTCAGGTCAAAAAGGCGTGTTTGACCATATCCTGTTTGTGCCGCATCTGGTGCCAATGATTCGTGGGATGTTATCAACGATTTATATCGATTTAACTGAAGCAGGCCAGGCAGCTGACTTGCAGTCACTGTACGAGCAATTCTATGCCAATGAACAGTTTGTTGATGTGATGCCAGCAGGCAGTTCGCCAGAAACCCGTTCGGTACGTGGTGCCAACCAGTTGCGCATCGCACTGTATAAGCCACAACCAGCCAAACTGGTGATTCTGGTGGCTCAAGACAATCTGGTCAAAGGTGCAGCTGGTCAGGCAGTACAGAACATGAACCTGATGTTTGGCTTTGCAGAAAATGCAGGCTTGAATAATATTGGTTTATTACCATAAAAAACGTATTAGAACTTCACACACATTTAGATTTGGATTTAAATGTGTGTCTTGAACAAAGTATACAGAGATCAAAATGCCGAATAATGAGTCAAACATGACGATCCAGGAACCCTCTACAAAGAAACCATTGATGAGAGGCAATACACCTTTGGTAATCGGTGCTGCTGTGTTGATTCTGGGTAGTGGCTTGCTGGGCTATACGGTCGGGCATCGGCAAGGTTTGACTGCGGTAGGTTTTGAGGCGGATGCGGAACAACTGGTTGAAGTAGTACAAAAACAAAAAACCAGTCTGGAAACACTGAATAAATCTCTGAATACAGCGGTTCAGGAACGTGATCTGGCCGTTAGCAATGCCAATGATCTTTATCTGGCAGCAAATAAGGCGCGTGATGCCCAGGAGCAGGCTGAAAGCGTTGGTACGATCTACCGCGAGATTTTGCGTCAACGCGGTGGTCTAGCACTGACAGTTCAACATCTGGGGATTAAAGCCTTACCTGATAATGCCTTCGAATACCAGATTGATCTGGTTCAAGTTAGTCCAGGCAAAAATCGCGCTTCTGGTACAGTAGAGTTACGTTTGATTAAGGGCACTGAAATCCTGGTTGTGCCGCTTGAAGATAAAAACTTTAATTTCGACAATTACGAACGTTTAACTGGTCGCTGGACCATGCCTAAAGGCTTTAAACCAGAATTTATTGAAGTGCGCCTCTCAGGGGCTAAGCCTGTGATTCGCCGTTTTAGCTGGGATCAGGGGAAAGCTGTTGAAAGCCAGTCAACAGTCCTGTCAGAGATTCCAAAAACTGAAGCAAATGCAAATTAAGTGTGAAATAGAAATCGTATGCCAAGCAATAAACGTCCAAAATGTTTAAGTGAGATCAAAAATTCTTTTTACGAGTCCGGCATGGTTGATTGGCATATTAGCCCGCGTTTAACAGACGAGCCTTTTCACGATGATGACGCTGATCTTGCAGTTCAGACTGCACCTCCTGAACTGAAGCGTCCACCGATGTATGCAGTGGTATTATTGAATGACGACTACACTCCCATGGAGTTTGTAATTGAAATTTTACAACAATACTTTGCAATGAATCTTGACCAAGCTACACAAGTAATGCTAACTGTACATTATGAAGGAAAAGGTGTAGCTGGGGTCTATCCTCGAGACATTGCGGAAACCAAAGCGAACCAAGTCAATAATTACGCTCGATCTCAAGGTCATCCTTTACTTTGCCAGATTGAGCCGAAAGATTAAGGGGGTTGCATGCTCAGTCGTCAATTAGAAGTATCACTACGTTTGGCTGTCAGCATGGCTCGTCAAAAGAGACATGAGTTCCTGACCGTAGAACATTTATTATTAGCTTTACTCGACAATGATTCTGCCGTGAATGCCTTAAAAGCATGTGGCGCAGATATTATCGTTTTGCGTAAAGAATTAGAAGAGTACGTAGAACAACATACCCCTAAACTCGGTGAAAATAGTGATCAGGCACCTCATCCTACAGAAAGTTTTGACCGGATTTTGCAACGTGCAATTTTCCATGTTCAATCCAGTGGCGGTGATCGTACTGTAGAAGGTGCCGATATTCTGGTTGCGATGTATTCTGAGCGTGATTCTTTTGCGGTTTATCTGCTTAAACGTCATCAGATTAACCGTCTGACTTTAACTCAGTACCTTTCTCATGGTACACGTAAAGACGAAGTACAGTCTGAAGAAGAAATTGAAGAACTGGACGGTGAATCGGCTTCTTCCAATAATTCTGGTCCGCTAGAGTTATATACGACAAACCTGAATCAGGAAGCTCAACGCGGCAAGACAGATCCATTGATTGGTCGTGAGAAAGAAATTGAGCGGGCAGCGCAAATTTTATGCCGCCGTCGTAAAAATAATCCCTTACTTGTCGGTGATCCAGGTGTAGGTAAAACGTCGATTGCTGAAGGTCTGGCTTGGTTAATTGTGAATGGCAAGGCACCTAAGCCACTGGAAAATGCTGAAATTTATAGCCTAGACATCGGTGCACTGGTGGCGGGAACTAAATACCGTGGTGATTTCGAAAAGCGTTTAAAACAACTATTAAATGCCTTGAAGAAAAAACCGGATGCGGTGCTGTTTATTGATGAAATTCATATGATCATCGGTGCAGGTTCAAGCATGGGCAGCACCATGGATGCATCGAATCTAATCAAGCCTGCATTGGCAAATGGTTCATTGCGTTGTATCGGTTCAACCACATTCCAGGAATATCGTCAGGTCTTTGAAAAAGACCATGCCTTGTCACGTCGGTTCCAAAAAATAGATGTGAATGAGCCTTCGATTACAGAAACAATTGATATCTTGCGTGGCCTGAAATCTAAATTTGAAGATTTCCACCATGTACAGTATGACGATCAGGCCCTGGTTTCTGCGGTTGAGCTGTCAGCGAAATTTATTAATGACCGTTTCTTGCCAGATAAAGCGATTGATGTGATTGATGAAGCCGGTGCACAACGTCGTCTGAAAGCTGAGCAAGATGACAGCTTAATTACGGTTGAAAACATCGAAGACATTGTGTCCAAGATTGCCCGTATTCCACCGAAAACCGTATCTAAAGATGATAAGTCTGTGCTAGAAAACCTTGAGCGTGATCTGAAACGTGTGGTCTTCGGCCAAGATGAAGCAATTGAAGCTTTAGCTTCTGCAATCAAACTGTCACGTGCAGGTTTGAAATCGCCTGATAAGCCAGTGGGTAGTTTTGTCTTTGCCGGTCCAACAGGTGTAGGTAAAACTGAAGTCACCAAGCAATTGGCGAAAATTCTGGGTGTAGAGTTAGTACGTTTTGACATGTCCGAATACATGGAACGTCACGCAGTCTCTCGTCTGATCGGTGCGCCTCCAGGTTATGTCGGTTTTGACCAAGGTGGTTTGCTGACCGATGCGATTCACAAAAATCCGCATTGTGTATTACTTCTAGATGAGATCGAAAAAGCGCATCCAGATGTATTCAACCTGTTATTACAAATCATGGATCATGGTTCCTTAACGGATAATAATGGTCGCAAATCCGATTTCCGTAATGTGGTACTGGTTCTAACGACTAATATTGGTGCGGAAAGTATTTCTCGTGTCAGCATTGGTTTCATGGAACAGGACAACAGTAATGACAATCAGGAAGCGATGAAGAAAGCCTTCTCGCCAGAATTCCGTAACCGTTTGGACGGTGTAATTCAGTTCAAGGCATTGCCGAATACCATTATTGAAAATGTCGTGGATAAATTCCTGACTGAACTTCAGGCACAACTGGATGAGAAGAAAGTGGTGCTGGAGGTGGATCAAAGCGCACGCGAATGGATGGCTGAAAATGGCTATGACCGTTTGATGGGTGCTCGACCAATGCAGCGTCTGATTCAGGAACATCTGAAAAAACCACTGGCTGAAATGATCCTGTTTGGTGAACTGGCTGAAAATGGTGGTAACGTTTCAGTTTCTGTGAAGAAAGAAAATGGTAAATCTGTCGGTCTGAAACTTGAAGTCTTCGAAGATCAGACTGCTGAACCAGCTTAATCATTGAATAGATCATCATCAGACCCGTGTTCGCACGGGTTTTGTTGTTTTATTTGCCCTTAATTTATGTACTCTTGGTTTAAAGAGTTTCTGATTTAGCGAAATATATGGATATCCAGATTAGCAAGCTTTTAACTACGTTTTTTCTGTTTTTATTAACGGCATTGATGGAAATTTTAGGCTGTTATTTTCCCTACCTGATTTTAAATCAGGCGAAGAGCCAGTGGCTATGGATTCCAACGGCATTAGCCTTAGCTGCGTTCGTCTGGCTTTTGACTTTGCATCCGGCGGCTTCTGGGCGTATTTATGCCGCCTATGGGGGAATCTATATTTTCTCAGCATTGATGTGGCTGAAATTCGTTGATCAGGTCAGCCTTTCACGTTGGGATCTGCTTGGTGGAATAGTAGTGATTCTAGGAGCACTGATTATTATATTACAGCCACAAGGTTTGATTCGTTGATCATCTGGTTATGTTTCCCAATTAGAATTTATTTAAAAACAAAGGCAGCTTTAGCTGCCTTTATTGATTCTAGACAAGATTATTTTACATTACAGTCTTTCTGGGAGAGATCTACATTATAAGTATGCGTTTGGGAGCTGAGACTAAGTTCGATTTTATAAGGATTGACGATCTGATAGCGATGTTCAAAAAAGATCTGGCAGTTATTTAGAAGATTATTACGAATCACCTTAAGGACTTCTTTACGGCCTAAGTCTTTCTCAAACTGGCTAAAGTCGGGTGTGGTGATCATGCCTTTAAGCGTCGTTTTATTGGCTGTAAGTTGTAACTGCTCTATGATTGTATTCTGATCGATCTGTAGCGGTAAAGTCTTGGAATCTTCCGCACTTAGCACGGTAAGCAGCTCGTTCAGCTCAGCTTTTTTCTCAATTTTAAACTTGCTGTCTAGAATGCCTTTTCCTTGGAGATACTGGTCGAATTCAGAAGCATACACCGGTAAAGCAGCACTACTAAAACCTGCCAGGAGTGCCAAAGTCCAATATTTTTTTTGCATTGTATCGCATCACTTTTTATGTCGTTTCAATTCTGATTATAAGAGCTGAAACAAAAAAAGCACCAGAGATTGGTGCTTAATTTGTGAAGATTTTTTTGAAGGAATCAGTCTTTTTTCAGGTTTTCATTCAACAGGAATTCAACCAGTGCTTTTTGTGCATGAAGGCGGTTTTCTGCTTCATCCCAAACCACAGCATTTTTGTGATCCAGCATGTTTTCAGAAATTTCTTCACCACGATGCGCAGGTAAGCAATGCATGAACAGGCAGTCTGGGTGTGCAAGATCCATTAGGCGTTCATTCACCTGATAGTCCGCAAAAGCTTTTTCACGGATTTTCTGTTCTTCTTCCTGGCCCATACTTGCCCAAACGTCAGTGACGATCAGGTCGGCATTAACTGCTGCATCTTCAGCAGTATCGACCAGTTCTACACAGTGTGCGAATTCAGACAGGAACTGTTCTTGAGGCTCATAGCCTTTTGGTGCTGCAACTTTTAACTTGAAGCCCCACATGTGCGCTGCTTCGATATAAGAGTTACACATATTATTACCATCGCCGATCCAGGCAACGGTTTTACCTTCGATTGAACCACGATGTTCCAGATATGTCTGCATGTCAGCAAGTAACTGGCAAGGGTGATGATCATCAGTCAAAGCATTGATCACTGGAACTTTTGAATAAGAAGCAAAGCGTTCTACGATATCGTGACCGAAAGTACGGATCATCACAATATCCAGCATGCTGGAAATCACACGTGCAGAATCTTCAATTGGCTCACCGCGACCCAACTGGGTATCACGTGAAGACAGGAAGATGGCGCTACCACCGAATTGGCTCATGCCTGCTTCAAACGAAACACGCGTACGGGTACTCGATTTTTCGAAAATCATGCCCATGACTTTACCAACAAAGGGTTGGAACACTTCATTATTGTGCTGTTTGCGCTTAAGCTCGATTGCGCGCTGTAAAATCTGGTTCAGTTCTAAAGTTGATAAATCGCGTAAGGTGAGAAAGTGACGGAGAGCCATTCGTTACTCCACAATAATTGCCGAAAACTCGATCAACAATCAGTTGTTGGTTAGTTTAAGAAAAAATACGGAATCGGCTAATATACTATATGAACAGGAAATTGCAAAAAAACTAGACTTTTTGATGACCGTCTAAAAAGCGATCCACGCAATAACTGATGTATTTGTCGATTTCTTGATCATCTTCCTCTATGGTAATTCCCATTAGAATCCGCCATTCCAGATTACGCAAAATGCCAAAATATAACTGGGCAGAATATTGCGGATTTTCACAATACAGCAAACCTTGTTCATGTGCCTGTTCGAGTGCGGTAGCAATGGAACTTTGTACATGTACTGGGCCTCGTTCATGAATATGCTGCGCGAGTTCCGGATTACGCTGACTCTGTTCCAGCACCAGACGCATAAAGGCTGAATTTTCCGGTTGCATGATCTGATGATAAAAATTAAGCAGCGTATGTACCAGATAACTACGAAAATCCAGCGCCATCAGCTCGATCGGAATACTGATATCTTCAAAAAACTTGATACGACGATAATCGCAAATGGCCTTAAACAAGCCTTCTTTGTTGCCAAAGTACTTGTAAATAGAAGCCTTGGAACCGCCTGCATGCTGGACAATATCATCAAGAGAAACTGCATCATAACCATGTTCCAGAAACAGTTCGGTCGCAGAGACCAGCAGCGCAACGCAGCGCTCATGACCACGTTTGGTTTGTGGCAGATCTTTGGCGAGTGGTTCCAGATGAACAAGGTTTTGCATAGAGGATGGTATATCAACAGGTTATATAAACTTGGTAGTTCATCATAACAAATATATCCGCAGATTTCACAATCGGACCGGATGAAGGCGGAATTTATTCAGTGAATCAAGTAAAACTTAAAAGTTTGACTAAAGTTTTAGAGTTTTTATTCTATTGGCTTATAGCATCATGGTTCCAAATCGGTATACTCAAATCTCAATAATTATAGCCAAGACTGTGGAAGGGAAGATGACAGAACAAATGTCTGCAGGTTTAAAGTTTAGACAAGCGCTTGAAGTCGAAAAACCATTACAAATTATGGGCACAGTGAATGCCTATGCTGCCATGATGGCCAAACAGGTCGGTTATAAAGCCATTTATCTCTCTGGTGCCGGTGTTGCCAACTATTCTTACGGTCTACCTGATCTAGGCATGACCAGTCTGGATAATGTTCTGGAAGATGTGCGTCGCATTACTGAACGTGTAGATACACCCTTACTGGTCGATATCGATACAGGCTGGGGCGGTGCATTTAACATCGCACGTAGCATCAAGCAGATGATTGCTGCTGGCGCTGCAGCTGTGCATATCGAAGACCAGGTTGCGCAAAAGCGTTGTGGTCATCGTCCGAATAAGGAAATTGTGACCCAACAGGAAATGGTTGACCGGATCAAGGCGGCAGTCGATGCTAAAACCGATTCAAACTTTGTGGTGATGGCACGTACCGATGCATTACAGAAAGAAGGTCTGCAGGCAGTGATTGACCGTGCTTGTGCCTGTGTCGAAGCAGGTGCAGATGCCATTTTTGCTGAGGCAATGACGGATATTACGATGTATCGCACCGTATGTGATGCAGTTGGTGTCCCAGTATTGGCCAATATTACCGAATTTGGTGATACCCCATATTACACCACTGAAGAACTGGCTGAGCAGGGTATTCGCATGGTACTTTACCCGCTATCAGCCACCCGTGCGATGCAAAAAGCGGCACTGGAAGTGATGCGCTCAGTGCGTGAAAATGGTACACAGGTGCATGTTCTGGATAAAATGCAACCGCGTAAAGAATTATACGAATTTTTAGATTATCACAGCTTTGAAAACACATTAGATAAACTGTTCAAGCAGGAGAATTAAAACAATGGCTGAAGGAAAAGTACTCACTGGCGCAGGATTGCGCGGACAAGTGGCAGGTAAAACCTCACTTTCAACAGTAGGCAAAAGTGGCGCAGGTCTGACCTATCGCGGCTATGACGTGCAGGATCTGGCTGAACATTGCCAGTTTGAAGAAGTCGCTTATCTGATTTTCTTCGGAGAATTGCCGACAGCAGAGCAATTGGCTGCCTACAAAGCCAAACTGAAATCCTTGCGCACTTTACCTCAGGCATTAAAAGAAGTCCTTGAGCGTATTCCTGCCGACTCGCATCCAATGGATGTGATGCGTACTGGCGTTTCTATGCTGGGCAATCTTGAAACTGAGCAGTCTTTTGAGCAGCAACAGGATATCGCAGACCGCATTTTGGCAACTTTGCCGGCAATCATTTGTTACTGGTATCGTTATAGTCATGACGGCGTACGTATTGAAGAAAATACTGACGATGATTCGATTGGTGCACAGTTCCTGCATCTTCTGCATGGTGAAAAACCAAATGAGCTACATGAACAGGTAATGAATGTTTCCTTGATTCTGTATGCAGAGCATGAATTCAATGCTTCGACTTTTACCGCTCGTGTGTGTGCATCAACGCTGTCAGATATGCATTCCTGTATTACCGGTGCAATCGGTTCCTTGCGTGGCCCTCTACATGGCGGTGCCAACGAAGCTGCGATGGACATGATCGAAAACTGGAAGTCGCCTGAAGAAGCTGAACGTGAAATGCTGGGCATGCTGGAACGTAAAGAAAAAATCATGGGCTTCGGTCATGCGATCTATAAGGACAATGATCCGCGTAATGGCATTATTAAAGTCTGGTCGGAGCGTTTAGCCAAAGATGTCGGTGATACCGTACTTTATCCAGTGTCAGTGCGCTGCGAAGAAGTCATGTGGCGTGAGAAGAAATTATTCTGTAATGCGGATTTCTTCCATGCTTCGGCTTATCATTTCATGGGCATTCCAACCAAGTTGTTTACCCCGATCTTTGTTATGTCACGTGTGACAGGTTGGGCAGCGCATGTGATGGAACAGCGTGCAGATAACCGTATTATCCGTCCAAGCGCGGACTATACCGGTCCAGAACTACGTAAAGTAGTGCCAATCGCTGAGCGTTCTACAGCGGCTTGATCCGTAAATGTCCTAGAATAAAAATAAGGTCTCAATTGAGACCTTATTTTTATTAGTGAATTCTGTTATCGACTTAACAGTGCCGGATCTTCAATGCTATAACCTGTTTCAAAAGGAATACCCAGATACTTTACTATTACCAGGGTTTTATTCTGTTTCGGAACTTTATAGGCCTGGCTAATTTTCAAGCCTTGCTGATAACTGACTGCTTGCTGAACCGGACTTTTTTGTAAGCTGGATTTTACTTGATATTGATAGGTCCATTTTGGCACTTTTTCCTGAGGATCATGCCAGGCAGGCGCGCTACCTTTCGTTGTCTTTAACACCTTAAGCTGTGGCTTTGATTTTTGAATTGGATTTAATGGAACTAAACGTTTTTTGATTTTGGCAATGTCCTGATCAAACTTGCGACTGTCTTGATCATAATCGATGCGCTTGGTTTTAGGATTGATATATAAGGAATTGACCTGAACCAGTTGATTTGGTTTTTGGGATTTAAAATTATAATAATACAGTTGAGGCAAGCGTCCACGACCATCAAGATAATGACGCATGATATAAAGCTTCTGTTCTTTGACTTCATAGCCTAGAACTTCAATATTTTGTGGGCCGCCTACAGTAGCGAAAGCCAGACTGGGCAAGCTCAGAGGGAGCAGAAGCAGTGCGGTTTTAATATTCATGGTCATTCCACCCTCAAAAAAATAGATTGGCATTTGATCATGCCAATCTATCTTAAAATACGGTAGAAATAATGAAGTTTGATCAGCACTCAATATAAACAGTTTTGGCTTTAGGTGTTGAGTAGATTAATCATGTCATGTGCGATGACGGCTGCCAGTTTATTGAGACGTTCCTGTGGTGTGCCTTTAATATAATACTGGAACTGGTGAGTTTGAAGACCATCATAAACAGCGGCAAAGAAAGTACCTTCCGGCTTATCAGGTGTTGCACTACCGCCTGGTTTAAGCAAGCCTGTACAAGCAATAATCCAGTCCGCCTCCTGAAACATTTTTTTGCCTGCCTCAGCCAGAGCAACCGTTACAGGCATGGATTCAGCTGAATGGGTGCTAATCAGATTCGGAGAAATTCCCAAAACATTGATCTTCACGGACGGATCGTAGCATACCAGGCCTCCCAACAAGATTTCAGCACCTTCATTTTTGCAAATTGAAAACTGACTGGTTAAATAGCCAGAACTTGCACTTTCGATAAAAGCAATCTTGATGTTTCTTTGTTCCAGCAGGCCACAACATGTTTTAATCATAATGTCTATTTTGTCTTAGAAGGTAATCTTTATTATTCCAATGTAGTCCCATTTTGCTTTTGTATCAACTGTGAGATTATTTCTTTATTATGATGAAAGGTAAAATATTTTTGTAATTTTAGTATTCTAAACGTAAGTTTGGCAGTTGTTAAACTGATTGCTTAATGCTTGGACAATATTTAAAATTAATGGTTTTAACTTGCTCTGATCAGTGGTAAAAATAAAAATAAAGTGCGAAAGGAAAGTAGGTTGTAAGAATGAAAACCACAGTAAAGTATTCCGTATTAAAAAGCCTAGATTATCAACTGGGTACTCCTTTATTTCAGGAAGAAATTGAGGCAGATGGTCAATATTTTGATCAGATCCCAAGCATCATTCATTACCAGAATTTAAAGTTTAAAGTTAAAAGCAAAGAATTAAAGCGTTTATATCTAGCCGAAGAGCAAGAAGAAAGCCAAACCATTATTGTAAAAGTGGTCGCAATCTAAAAATAACTTATTAAAAATAAGCCTCTTAAAATAAGAGGCTTATTTATTGGATAAAGGTCGTTAAAATAAAATTTGATTAGATTTAATAAAAAAATCTAATAATAATTTTAAAAATATAAAGTCAAGGTAAATTGGCAACTGAAAAGGCCTTATTTGTGATTCTATGTAATATATTCTGCTATTTAAAAATGGTTTTTTCGTTTTTATATTTAATGATCTAATTTTTAGAAAATTAGATTAAACATGTATAAGAAATTATAATTTTAAATAATTAATAAAATTCAATATCTTATAAATATAATCATATTTTATATAAGTAGCAAAATGTATTTCTAAATTTTATTTTAAATTTAAGTTTATATACAATTTTTTGATTAAGTTATGACTTTAATTGAAAAATAAAATTTATAAAAGATAGAAAGCTTTCAATATGTGTTCATTCTATTATTAAAAGTAATTTATGTTTCTTATAAATCCAGACTTCAATTACTTAACTTACCTTTTTTACATTGAATTAATATGTAACAGGGGCTTTGTTGCACAAACCTATCTGTAAAGGCTTTTTCAGCGATATAATTTTCAAATGAAGAAGCCTACACATAAAATCTACCTCACAACCAATTGGCCCGCATATAACCGAGTACTCATGAGTCGCGGAAATATTGCCATTTGGTTTGATCCTGCTACGCAATGGTATGCTCCATCAAAAGGCAAACAAGGGCGAAATCAAACCTACTCCGACGCAGCTATCCAATGCTGCTTAATGATTAAATCCTTATTCCGTCTATCTTTACGTATGGTCACTGGCTTTGTGCAAAGTCTGATTGAACTTTGCGGATTAAATTGGACCGCACCAGATTACAGTACGCTTTGTAGAAGACAAAAGCATATTGATATTGCAATCAGCTACCAAAAAAGTAGCGAGGGGCTGCATCTACTTGTAGACTCTACAGGCATGAAGTTTCTAGGTGAGGGCGAATGGAAACGCAAGAAACATGGAGCTGAATATCGTCGCCAATGGCGTAAACTACATATTGGTATAGATGCCAAAACCCTACAAATACGCGCTATTCAGCTCACGACCAATAATGTCAGTGATTCACAGGTGCTTGGTGATTTACTTAATCAGATTCCACAAGATGAGCAGATTGACTCTGTTTATACCGATGGAGCTTATGACACCAAGCAATGCCGTCAGGTCATTGCAGATCGGCAAGCACATGCGGTGATTCCACCTAGAAAAAATGCGAAACCATGGAAAGATAGAAAGAGTAGCTCGCTAGAGCGAAATGAATTACTTCGAACAGTTAAACGTTTAGGCAGGACATTATGGAAAAAATGGTCAGGCTATCATCGCCGCAGTTTGGTGGAAACCAAGATGCATTGCATCAAATTATTAGGCGATAAATTAATGGCAAGAAGCTTTCCTAGTCAGGTGAATGAAATTCATGCACGTGTAGCAGTCCTCAACCGATTTACGGAATTAGGTCGACCACTTACCCAAATTACGCCTTAAATTTGGCTCAATTAGGGGCGCTTTGCATTTCAAATCTTTGTGCAACAAAGCCTGTAACAGGTAATAACTTGGCGAATTTTTAAAAATAGGTAGAGTAAATATTAAGTCGAAACCTAATCATCGGCGATTTAAAGCAAATAGTAAGGAGTTACACCATGGCTAATAATCAACAGCAAAATCAGCAAGACCAACAGAACCAACAACAACAGCAAGACCAACAACGTCAGCAAAACCAGAATCAAAATCAGCAACAGCCGAACCAGCAGCAACAACAGCCGCAGGGACAGCAAAACCAACAGCGTCAGCAGGGCCAACAGGACCAGCAACGCAATCAGCAACAACAGCAACAGCCACAACAAGATAACCAGCAGCAAAATTTGCGTAATCAATAAGATTAGTTAAAGCTACAGCGTTTATATCTAAGCTGTGTAATCTCTACAAAAAACCGCCTTCTTTAAGGCGGTTTTTTCTTGTTCAGAATAAATCAGCATTGAATATTGGCTTTTACTTTATAAAAATCGAGCGCATTTTTCAGATCTTTCAGTAGTTCCTGCTTATCATATTCTTGTGGCATCAGTTTTATTAGGGCCGGCATATAATAAGTTTTATATTCTTTAGGATAATCCTCACATAAAATATGTGTTCTTTCCTCAAGGCTAATAGTAGAAGAATCTAATTTATCTAAATAAGCACTCAATCGGGCATCGGATTGTTCAAACTGAGCTTTCACTGCCGGATCAGGTTCAGCTGATACATCTGCCTGTTGTTTTTGGCAGCCTGTGATGGCCAATGCCAATAGGGCAATTATGAATAATGATATTTTCATGGCAACAATATATTGTTATCAGTCGTTGGAAAAATTATAAAGAGAAATGAGTGAAAGAGCACCTACCTTTAAACTCATTGACAGCTGAGAAAATAAAAAATGAAAAGGACTTTGATAAAATAAATAAAATATCTACCAATATGTATAAGTTGCATCTCTGCTTTTATGACTCACTTGATTGAATGAAAATCACATGAACCAAAGTTTTTTGTATTTAATTGCATCTAAGTTGATGAAAAATAGTCAATAAAATATAAAACATAACCTATATTCAACATTTGGTAAAAAAGCCTCTATATTTCATATACATATTAGATGCATGACAAGTGATACTTTATCACGGCTTTGTTGCACAAAGATTTGAAATGCAAAGCGCCCCTAATTGAGCCAAATTTAAGGCGTAATTTGGGTAAGTGGTCGACCTAATTCCGTAAATCGGTTGAGGACTGCTACACGTGCATGAATTTCATTCACCTGACTAGGAAAGCTTCTTGCCATTAATTTATCGCCTAATAATTTGATGCAATGCATCTTGGTTTCCACCAAACTGCGGCGATGATAGCCTGACCATTTTTTCCATAATGTCCTGCCTAAACGTTTAACTGTTCGAAGTAATTCATTTCGCTCTAGCGAGCTACTCTTTCTATCTTTCCATGGTTTCGCATTTTTTCTAGGTGGAATCACCGCATGTGCTTGCCGATCTGCAATGACCTGACGGCATTGCTTGGTGTCATAAGCTCCATCGGTATAAACAGAGTCAATCTGCTCATCTTGTGGAATCTGATTAAGTAAATCACCAAGCACCTGTGAATCACTGACATTATTGGTCGTGAGCTGAATAGCGCGTATTTGTAGGGTTTTGGCATCTATACCAATATGTAGTTTACGCCATTGGCGACGATATTCAGCTCCATGTTTCTTGCGTTTCCATTCGCCCTCACCTAGAAACTTCATGCCTGTAGAGTCTACAAGTAGATGCAGCCCCTCGCTACTTTTTTGGTAGCTGATTGCAATATCAATATGCTTTTGTCTTCTACAAAGCGTACTGTAATCTGGTGCGGTCCAATTTAATCCGCAAAGTTCAATCAGACTTTGCACAAAGCCAGTGACCATACGTAAAGATAGACGGAATAAGGATTTAATCATTAAGCAGCATTGGATAGCTGCGTCGGAGTAGGTTTGATTTCGCCCTTGTTTGCCTTTTGATGGAGCATACCATTGCGTAGCAGGATCAAACCAAATGGCAATATTTCCGCGACTCATGAGTACTCGGTTATATGCGGGCCAATTGGTTGTGCGGTAGATTTTATGTGTAGGCTTCTTCATTTGAAAATTATATCGCTGAAAAAGCCTTTACAGATAGGTTTGTGCAACAAAGCCCTTTATCACCACTACAACAACTCAGATAAAATAATTTAAAATCAGCAAGTTAAAAAGCCCTGTTTAATCCAGACAGTTAAACAGGGCCTATTTTTTAGATCATAAATATGTCAAAAATAGATGATTTTCCGATATTTATCCTTCACATAAGTTTTCATATACAACATAAAACCTGAAAATACGTTCAAGTGTGAAACATGAATAGATGTTATTTATATATCTCTTTTCATGAAAAGACAGGGTAGAGCTATGATGAGATTTATCTGTGCATTTGGTATGGGTGTCATGGTGGGATGTTGCTTTAAATCTTGTAAAGAAAAAATGTGCCGGATGATGAGCAAGGATCACGGTACCAAAGACCAAGCGCCAAAACATGAAGAGAGTGTACAAATTTAGAGGCTATAACTTGCCTGTGCGATCGCAATACAGGTGAGTGATTCAATCGTTTCAAGGTAAATAAATCGTGGAGCTGTAAGCCATTATCTTTAAAGCAACAAAGCTCGATCTATGATCGAGCTGTTCACAGTCAGGAGAAATACATGTTCCAATTTATATGTTGTTTATTTGGTCTTCATGGTGCGACTGAAATTGATTACACAGTCGATGATTTCGAAGTCAAAAAGTGTCGTGATTGCTTGAAAGATTTAAATTAACTCTCTAGACTTTCGTAGTTTAGATGGATGTTGAACCCCCGTTAGATTTTAGATTGACGGGGTTTTCATTTTTTTATCATTGCTATTTGAAAATAGAACCAACATATCCACGCTAATTCATAAATATTGATAATTAATAAAGATTATTAAAAATAAGGGTTTATTTAATTTTAACTTGTGATTTGACCATAACAATACTCATCTCAACTAAATTCATGCTTTAAGTGTTATTGCAATATGCGATATTTAGATTATACTTTGAATATAGCAAAATGCGATAAATAATTATGCATGTGATCACTCACGCTCGGATTCTGGAAGCAATGCAAAAGTGGCCACACGCTGAAACGGCATTGGATGGTTGGTATCGAATTATCAAGGCCAATGATCCTAAGGATTTTGCCGACATGAAGCGATTATTTCCCGCAGTCGATAAAGTCGGAAAATTTCATGTCTTTGATATTGGTGGCAACAAGATCAGGTTGATCGCAGTTGTAATCTACCAGGCAAAACGGGTCTATATTCGCCATGTCTTATCCCATCAGGAATATGATAAAGGTCATTGGAAGGAGGCTTAATATGAATGCAATGATTAAACAGGCCGTTGATCACTGGCGTTATGTTGCACCATTGCTCAGCAAGCCAGAAACTGAAGAAGACTTTAATACCCTTACTGAAGCTTTAGATGAACTTCTGGATATTGTAGGTGATGATGAGTCGCATCCCTTAATGGGACTGATTCTTCAACTGGGTGATTTAGTCTCAGCTTATGAACATGAGCATTTGCCAATGCCAGAAGGCGATGGTCGTACTGCACTCGCTTTCCTGATGGAACAGCATGGCCTCAGCCAATCAGACCTATCTGATATAGCTACCCAGTCGATCATTTCTGAAATCCTGAATGGTAAACGTCAGCTCAATATCCGCCATATTAAAGCTTTGTCTGAACGTTTTAACGTTTCTGCAGATACTTTCTTTTAAGTAATAAGAAACCAAATTTTAAATTGATCTATGAGCTGTGCTTTCTGGAAGCAGGTTGCACAGCCAGACAGATTTTGATTAGAACAAGAAGTCTATATAAGCTCTGATTAGAAGAATATATGTTTATTAAAATGTATGGAAAACATAAATATTATTGATGTTTAACCTTATATGTCCTAATAATTTTCTAAGCATCTAGAGGAAAGGGAATATATATGACAACTCATGCAGACCACCAAACAGAGCAAGAAGATAATCCGCAAAAAGAATCTAATGATGATAAAGGCAATCAAGCAACCTATAAGGGTGTAAAACCTGAGAAAAAGCCTAATGCCGAGCCAGAGCATCCACTGAGGGAGCAAAAGTAAGATATTAATATCAGAAAGCCCTAATTAAATTTAGGGCTTTTTAGATTTTGATTTAAGTTTCGGAAAATTTCTGCTTTACCTTACTGGGAAGATGAAATTAACGATCAATCTTTAACAGTCCATCCCAACTAAAATAATTCTGACTTAGGTGCTGTTGAGACATGGTCCAAGTCCGGTTAGGAATTTTAGCTGCTCCAATCGCCAGCTTTTGATCGCCAAATCTTTCTTTTACTTTCTCTAGCGCTTGTTGAAGCTTCTCATTTTTCTCGATCTGAGCATGGTCCGAGAGCAAGTCATAGACATAGGCCGATTTAGGTTCAAGCGCCGTCAAAATAACCCCGCATTTTTTAAACTCTACACCTTCTGAAAATAGCTCATGCACCTGTTGCATCAATGCCCGGTTCATTACAACAGCGGAATCAGTGGGTTCAGGAAAGGCGATATTGATAGATTTATGATAAAAGGGTCTGTTCTTGTCAAAAGGATTGGATTGAGCGAAAGCAATGATGCAACCACATAAGGATTGATCCTCTCTCAAGCGTTTGACGGCATTTTGCAGGTAATCACTCATAGCCTCCGTTAAAGCTTCAAGATCCGTCACTCGAGAACCAGATGAGCGTGAAGAAATAATCTGCTTCTTAGGCTGGCACGCCTGTTCCAGTTCAATACAGGAAATTCCCTGTAATTCCATCACAGTTCTTTGCATAACAACTGAAAATAATTTTCCGATTCGATGACAATCGGCCTGAGCTAAATCAAGAACGGTATGTATGCCTAAGTTCTTTAACTTTTTACTCTGCTGGCGCCCAACCCCCCAGACTTCAGCAACATCAATCAAGCTCCAGAAGTAATCTCTATGTTGTGGATGCATTGAAGAAAGGTCGCAAACCCCATTGAAGCGTTTGGCTTTCTTGGCCATATGGTTAGCTAATTTAGCTTCGGTTTTGGAACGGCCAATGCCGACACAAACGGGTAAGCCAATCCATTGCAAAATACGCTGTCGCATATCCTGACCATATTCTGTTAAATCATGATTTTTTGCATAAGCTGTAATTTTCAGAAAGCATTCATCTATGGAGTAAACCTCTTGTTCATCAGGTGCTACATATTCAGACAGAATGGAATGAAAGCGTTTGGACATTTCTGCATATAGGGCATAGTTGCTGGATAGCACTTGAACTTGATGCTGCTCGACAATATCGCGAATCTGGAAGAATGGAACAGCCATTTTAATGCCGAGATCTTTTGCTTCCTGCGAACGTGAGACTACACAGCCATCGTTATTTGATAGCACGATCACAGGTACATGATTTAGTTTCGGATTGAATATGCGCTCACAACTGACATAGCAGTTATTGACGTCAATCAGCGCATAGATTTCCTGCTGATATTTCATCTGAATTTTTTAATGACGTTGGTGACCACACCCCAGATTTCAAATTGCTGACCTTCTACAGGATGAATATCGGGATAATCGTCATTCTCAGCTTTTAGCCAGCAACCCTTTACATCGACAATCAGCCGTTTGACCGTAAATTCGTTATCTACACAGGCAATCACAATATCTCGATGTTGCGCTTCAATACTACGATCTACAATCAATGCGTCATTGATATCAATGCCTGCATTCAGCATCGACAGCGAATTGGCACGAACGATAAAAGTAGCATTAGCGTTATTGATCAGGAATTCATTCAGGTCGAGTTTTTTATCAATATAGTCTTGTGCGGGTGAGGGAAAACCAGCCTGAACGCGTTCAGTGACCAAAGGAATTTCCATTTGAGTAACGGGATCAAACTGGCGAATATCACTGATTTCACTTTCTTTTTTAAGTGATTTTAAGTATGCTTTGATATCCAGGACTTTAGATTCAGGTACACGAATTACTTTAGTTTCTTCGGCCTTTTTTCTGCCTGCACCAATTCTAAAGCCCCCATGCGAATTTGTCATAAATCTGCTACTTCTTGATTGTTGTTACATTAATCAAGATTGTAATGATTGCTTTATTTTTATACAAATAAAATAAATGATTTAAAATCAGATATTAGTGATTAAACTGCTTTTATATTTCAGTTTTCCGACAAACGGGGATCTCGTGGCTTTGCAATAAATTCATCCCGCATTTCGAAGAAAAACTCACTTGCTTCTTTATGATCGCAGTGCAACCAGTCCTGTCTTGACTCTTCCGGTATCACAATAATCGAGCGTTTTTCATCATTCGGATTATGGAACTGTTTCATAAAAGGATGCTGATTTGCATTAATCGTAAGCATTGAAAAAGACCGAACTTTTTCACCCTCAATAATTGCATCATCATAAATGGCTGCAACAGTAAAAGGATCGCCGTCTTCACGAGAAACAGAATACCAATACGATTTGCCATCAATGTATTTGGGTTCATAGAATGTATCTACAGGTACCAAAGCAAACTGATTGTTTTTCCAGGCATGCCGAAAGCTTGCTTTTGAGGCGACTGTTTCAGTCCGGGCATTATAAGTATGCCGGCCAAACTTTAATTCTTTGGCCCAGGAAGGAATAAGCCCAAACCGTGCAATATCCAGTTCAAACTCGTCAGCACCGCGCATAATGATGGGAGCGGGAGCCAAAGGATATACATGTGTTTTCATATCCAGTTCGAGCTGTTCTTCATGAATATCTAATAAAGAGAGACGGCTTTTTGAGGGAAATTCATAGTTTGAACACATGGGCGAATGCTCTCATTATGATCTATCATGATAATTAAAATATAAGAGAGATAAGTGCAAAACAATTTGAATATCGTAAGTTAGATTTTAATCAGCAAGCAGGATTTTTATTTTATAAGTATATATTTAGAGCCTAAAAATATTTAACTCAAGAATATTTTAAGTAAATTTAATATTATAAAAAAATTAAAATTTTATTTGATCTATATAGATATACATAATTTAACTTTTTATTTAAAAAAACACTCTAAATGGCTTTGGAAAGCTACAAATATAGATGTTAGTTATATAGGCTTGCATTTATGAGCATGAGGTGAAAGATGAAGTCATTAACGTTAATTGGTGCAGGTGTACTTGCGGGTTATTGTTATAAGAAAATGAAATACAAAAAGGACGGTTCAAACAATCCTGCTCCTCAGAATGAACAGGTAGATAGCCAAGCACCAAATCCTGTTGAATAATTCCTTTAAAGGACCTCACCACTAGCAAGAGAAGGTTGTGAGGTCTCTCATTCTTTCAGTAAAGTCATCTTTGACAAGTCTTATATAATTTTCAGAACTTTGCTATTTTCAGAGAAACAGCAAACTCTTTTTAGCTATTTTTCCTTTTCATCTGTTCTAAATTGTCCTGATTAAATTTATTGATAAAGTTGAATGGTTTACAAAACTATTCATTTTAATAATAGCCATACTTTAAAAATAATGTGATCCTCTTTCTCAGGAGGACAGCTTATGAAAAAACTAATTATCTTGCCTCTTGTAGCTTTAATACTTCTGGGGTGTAGTCAACCAAATACACAGCAAGAAGCTGACTCTAAGATCCTACAGGATGAGGATTTAAAAAAAATTAGGGAGATGGTAAGGAATGCTTTACCCAATTCAGATCTGGTTCAATTTCATCAACAAGAGGGAGAATGTGGTGAGGTTAGTTTCAGAGATAAATCTACGAATGAAATGAAGCATCGGAGGTTTATTGTAGTAAATAAAAATATTGTGCTGATTGAAAGACGGCAGGTAGATCAGGAATATTTTGATCTTTCATGGAGGAATGCATGTCGAGATTATTTCGGGTAAAGAATGAATATTTATTAAAATTCTTATTTGAAAATAATGACCGCTATAATTGAATATCAATTAAAATATTTGATCATTGAGCCACTCTTTAGAGTGGCTTTTTAATGTCTGGATTTCTGAATTTTGCTCGAAATATGGTTACTGAGTAGATCCGTATTTCATACTCTAGCTTCGTACCCATAAATAGAATATTGATCAATTTATATAGATAATAAATATAAAAATTATTTAAAAAGGAATAAATATTGCTTCTTGAAAGCATAGCTTTTGCTTTAGGTTCTGGATATGTATCTCTTTAAAATATGCGGCATTATTTTCCTCGTCATCCTTGCTGTTTCTCTCATGGTTTTAGGTCTTATTTATCAGGATCCTTTATTTGCTTTGATAGGGCTATTGTTCGCGGTTTGCGCAGTATTATTATTTTCCATGATCAAGGAAAGTCTTGCTGACTTTTAGATCGCTTATTTCATGTAAAAGTTTAAAGATTTGGACTAGAGATCAAGGTGAATAGTAGGGTGATAGCGATCAATATTATGCACCGAGATGGAATCAACAATTTAAAAAAGTAATCTTGTTAAAGAGTTTTTAGATCAACAAGCGGAATAAGGAAGACTTATATGGGCAACTAGTCATGGGGATTAGATTGATCAGATGATCTGATAACACACTTATTACTAGGTGTTATTTTGCAGAAGTTCATCGAAAGATGGGCTTTTTTGTTGCCTAAAATAAAGCTTTATCAAGTTCAAACTAGAAATTATTGACTCCAAAGATCACAATTTAGACTTTTTATGTATGGATAGATATTTAATTTCTATATATATTTATATTTGTCATGAATTGGCTATTGTTTGACCGTTGTACATTTCGTCAACAATCCTGAATCAGCGCAAAATGATAAAGGGGAAGAGCCCACAGCAATGTGGGCTTTTTTATTGCCTAAAGAAAAGTTTAGCTTAATTTCTTATTATGTATCTGGCTTGAATAGCCTAGCTAAGCTAAGTAATAGATCTGGTCAAAGAGACTGAGATTAACTAGAAATTTGAATAAGTGACTTATTTCTATTTTATCGGTCGATATGATTGTTAATCATCGACTTAATATCAAAGTGTGATTGACTGCATGCAATATTTTTACTATATTTTACCATATGTTCAAAAATCTCCACGTTTTGAATTTAGAGTTCTGCCCACATCGTCCCCAATGATGTGGGTTTTTTTTGAGTAAAATTAAGAATGCCTGTTCAAATTAATAAGAATATACAAGTTAATTTCATAGAATAGGTAAGAATGTTACATTGATAGATGTTATAACAGTTAAAGCATAGGTTTAATAAGACTTATAATCTTACAGTGCTAAGCTGTCTAAATATTAGAATCTCAAATAAGCTAAATTAATGCTCAATTAAGTCTATGGATATTGATAATATCATGAGGATTAAGCTTAAAGAGTCATAGCCTGAATAGGTACTGAAAGATATAGTCAAAGGATGCAGATATGTATCTGAATTATGGAAAGGTGGCATTGAGTAGTCAGATAGGTTTATTTACTTCAAACTGATTTAGCAAATTAATAATTATTAAAATAGAAAACCTATGACTATAATGTATTTAAAATTAAGGGAATATAAAGAATGCAAAAAGTATTATTTGCTCGTATTGGAAATATGGGTTATTACCAAGGAGCAGCTGATGAAAGACCTGTTGGTGGAGGAAAATATAATGAAGATAATATTGGTTTTGAAGCATGTAATTTTTTGAGTGTTGAAAACTATATTTATGGTTACTTTCAGCCTGGAGGATATAAACCAGATGGAGTGAATTTTGGAAGTATTAACTTACAACGTATTGATCCCAAAATAAGAAAGTCTGAAACTAAAGTAGATAATGTACTCGTGATATTTTTTACAACTGACCCTGAGTTAGAGGTTAATGCTAGAGGCCCAGTAACGCGTGCAGTGATAGTTGGTTGGTATAAAAATGCAACGGTATATAGAGAAAGACAATATATTTCAAGACCAGGTATTAATTCAGAACTTAATGGATATTTCTTAAAAGTTAAAGCTAGTGATGCTTTTCTTTTACCTAAAAAAAATAGAGCTTATCGTATAGGGCATTCAATTTATGGGGAGAGAAAAGGAAATCCTGGCCAATCTAATAGTTTTTATTTGTATGAACAAGACAAAACTTTAAAGAACTTCAATACAGTTATTTATGAATGGATACCAAAAGCAATTGAATATGTAAATATGTATGAAGGAATAGTTCTTCAAAGTAATACTGATATTATTATGGAAAAAGAGAATACAAAAAATCAGAAGATTGAAGGATTAGGGTTTGAGGAAAATGAAAAGATAAGAAAATCTATTGAAAAGTACTCTACTGTAGTAACTATAAAATATTTAGAAAATGAAGGATTTAAGGTAAAAGAATATAACGAGCAAAAGCAAAAAGTCTGCGCATATAAACCCTATGACCTCCTAGCATATAAAAATGGTAAAGAATTTTATGTAGAAGTAAAAGGTACTCGGTCATTAGGTGCTCAAGTAATTTTTACTAAAAATGAAGTCGAACTTTATCAAGGAAACAGTAACATTATTTTAAGTGTTGTCCATTCAATTCAAGTATCAGACGACTTAACAATTGTAGAGAATTCCGGAGAGATATCTGTATATAATCCTTGGAAGATAGATCAAAATAAACTTACACCAATTTCATATTTTTATAAGTTTTAATTTTCTTCACAGCTTTCTATACCGCTTTCATGCATGACCCATAAGCCTTGTAAAACAGCTATAGGCTCTTTAATTCTTTTAATGAAACTGTCTATGCCTAGGTATTTCTATGATTCAAGTCAAGTAACCTAGTATTTATTTCGAAGATTTAAGAGCCTTTTAAAATTCCATGAATATAAATCTATAGTTAATTTAAATATGACCGAGACCCAATCAATGCAACTCAGCGCGACTTATATTTATTTTAAGTTATCAGAAATAAATGAGTATCTAGTCTGATGCAATCTCTAGCTATTCATTACAGACTCAGTTTTTTCTACTTTTTTTATTATGCGATTGTGGGCGCATTCATGCCTTTCTGGAGTCTGTATCTGGAAGATCAAGGCTTTAATTATCAGGAAATTGGGATTTTATCTTCGATTGCGATTGTCACCCGATTTTTTGCGCCATTTATTTGGGGGTGGATTGCAGACAAATCCGGGAAACGCATGTTGCTGGTGCGTATAGCTACCTGGATGGAAGCCTGTATCTGGTTCATGATTTTTATCATTCCAAATAGCTTCCAGTCAGTCGCTTTGCTTATGCTGATTTTCAGTTTCTTTCAGAATGCGATTTTGGCTCAGTTTGAAGGCGTAACTTTATTCTGGTTAGGTGAAAAAAGGGCAGAGCTCTATGGCAAAGTCCGTAAGTGGGGATCTATTGGATTTATTATTGGCGTATTTGGTTTAGGGGCAATTTTTGAAATTATCAGCATTAGTATGCTACCAGTCTTATTGCTCTGTATTTCATTTTTGGCTTTTCTCTGGTCGTTCACTATCAAGGAACCAACAGCAGCACCCACAGCCCAGAAAAAACTCGAAGCCTTATGGCCGATTTTTAAGCGTCCGGTGGTATACAGTTTTTTCCTGATTGAACTGATCATGCTGTTTTCACATGCGCCGTTTTATAGTTTTTATAGTAACTATCTCAGCCAGAATGGATTTAGTACCAGTCAGATCGGATTGCTTTGGTCGGTTGGGGTCATTGCTGAAATCATTATGTTCGCCTACGCTACATTTTTTCTGACACGCTGGTCATGGCGTCATCTGGTGATGCTATGCCTGTTAATGACCGGTTTAAGATGGCTGACTGTAGGCTTATTTCCATCGTCATTTCTGGCACAGTTTTTTGCTCAGACCATTCATGCCCTGAGTTTTGGCTTATTTCACATGATTGCCATGCGGGTTATTTTCCAGAACTTCTCGGCTGGGCAACAAGGCCGTGGACAGGCACTGTATAGCACCATGTGGGGCTTAGGCGTAGCGAGTGGCAGCATTCTAGCTGGTCGTTATTGGGATCAGGTCGGTGGAACATCAATCTTTATTGCTGCTGCGCTCTCGACCTTGCTGGGCCTATTGCTGGTATTTGGCTTACCCAACAAAGTCGAACTGCAAAAGCAGGTTTAAGATACGATTGAATAATTAAATGCGGATTTTGGAATATTGATCAAACCAGGGCTGAGCCTGTTCTAATTGAGCGGCCAGTTGCAACAGTAAATCTTCACGGGCAAATGGTGCAATAAACTGTGAACCTAAAGGTAAGTTATTTTCATTCCAGTAAAGCGGTATAGACATTGCTGGGAGGCCGGTAATATTGGCTAGCTGCGTGAATGGCACCCATTTCAGGTTTTCTTTTACAATCTGATCGACCAGCTTACCTTGTGCCAATAAATGTGCCTTATTCATTTTTAATAGAGCTTTAAGAATCGGCTTCTGCCAGTTTGGTGTTTTGACTTCGCCATTTTTGGGTGCAACAGTGGCTGTGGCTGGTGTCAGGTAGAGATCATAATCATCAAAGAAATGATTCATCTGGGTTACATATTGTCCCCAATTAGTCAGATTCTGGATATATTCAATCGCCGTTGTTTTGGCACCAAAAGCAGCCAGAGCCAGAGAATCTAGTTCAAAATCGCCTGATCTGGATGGATAGCCTTTCTGGATTTCGTCCAGCATATAAGAAAACTGGCTAAACCACGTCGTAATAAAATCTTTAGCCAGTTGCATGCCATCAATCTGCGGTTGATCCTCAACGACTTCATGACCTAAAGATTCCAGTAAACGGGCAGTTTGTTCTACCGCTTTAATAGCATCTTGAGAAACAGGCGTATCGATGCTGGAACGGGTATTAAATGCGATTTTTAATTTTTTTGGTGGTTGCTGAATCACTTCCAGATAATGTGTATGCGGACGTTGAATGGTAAACAGTGAACTGCGATCTTCACCATGGGTGGCATCCAGCATTGCTGCACTATCCCGAACAGTCTTGGTAAGTACATGTTGAATGGCAGCACCATGCATTGCTTCACTCATTTGCGGTCCCCACGGCGTACGTCCACGGCTTGGTTTTAAACCAAACAGACCACAGTAGGAAGCCGGAATACGAATTGAGCCACCACCATCACCTGCACCAGCAATTGGCACAATGCCGGCTGCCACAGCAGAAGCAGAACCGCCTGACGAGCCACCACTGTTATGTCTTAAATTCCATGGGTTTTTACAGCTCCCCCAGGCATCAGGCTCGGTAATGCCTTTAATTCCAAATTCAGGCGTATTGGTACGGCCAAAGGTCACAATACCTGCCTGTTCCCAACGATTAACAATTTCAGCATTAGTCTCGGCGATATAACCGATGCGCTTTAAACCCTGACATCCATAAGACGTCGGATAACCTGCATATTCCTGAAACAGGTCTTTGACCAGAAATGGAACACCGGCAAACGGACCAGACAGATCTTGCTGGGTACGTTGCAAGGCATGCTCATGCATGGGAATAATAATGGCATTGATTTCAGGATTAATATTTGCACTGCGTTCTAAGGCAACTGATAAAAGTTCACTTGAATGCACCTGTTTATTTTTAACCAGTTCAGCCAGTCCTAATCCATCGTATTGTAAGTATTCTTCAAATTTCATCTGCATTCCCTAGCGTTGATATTGTTATAAGGTTGTAGAGGGTTTCAGTTCAGGATGCAAGCACCACCTGATTACGTCCCAAGTGTTTGGCTTGATATAAGGCCTGATCCGCGGTATTGATCAGTTGCTGTAAATCCTGAGAAAGCGGGGCATGTTGATGCGTAATCCCGAGACTCACAGTAATCGATAAAGGTGATCCATCAGGTTGATACATTGGCGTTTTAGCTACCAGTTCACGAATACGCTCGGCAATAAACTGGGCCTTAGATGGTTTGGTATCCCAAAGCAAAATCACAAATTCCTCACCACCAATACGCGCAAACAGATCCTGAGAACGTAAATTAGAACGGATGATTTCAGCAAAGTGTTGCAGTACTTTATCGCCCACATGATGGCCAAAATGATCGTTTAAACGTTTGAAATGATCAATATCCAGCATAATCAGGGAAAACTGCACACTCTTGGAATGTTGTAGTAAATATTCACCTTTCTGAAAGAAAAAATGCCGGTTCATGGTACGCGTCAGACTGTCATGATTGGCCAAATACAATACCCGTTTAAACAGATCATTGCGGTTCTGACTGATGATACACAGGATCAGCGGTGATAATGCTAGCATAAATAGTCCGATCCTTAATGAGATATAAATGGTCGAGTCTGCCAACGTATCATGTGTAGTGGCATAGAACTGGGTCAGGCTGTAATACATCAAAATGATTACAAAGGCATTAATAATTGCAATTGTGAAGATGCGATAGGTCAGTGCTGCCCAGATTAAAGCTGCCAACGGATAAAGCAGGGCACCTGGACCGACAAAAATATTACTCAGGATAATACACAGGATTACCGTACCTGCTGGCAGCAGATAGCTAAAAGAGTTCTGCTTCTTTCTGCGGTTTTTAAATAAATACTTGAGATCTTTGGTTCTAGGAAAGGCTAGAAAAAGCGGTAGGACAATAATGTAATTTACCATTTCACCTGTCCACCACAGCCCAAAATCTATCCATAAATTTTCCTTGGTCATAAAGGAATGAGGAAGATTGGGTAAGGTAGCCACGGCAAAAGCTGCACTGGCCAAGCATCCTGCGAATGCGCAGATGCCAAACATATGCACGAAAGTGAAACCAGTATTGTAGTACTTATAATTGATCTGGAAATATCGGATAAAAAATAGCGATACAATCGTACTAATCAGGTTAGCAAGTGTTAGAAACAGGCTTTGTAATAGATTATTACCTGTCGCCAGATCAGCAAACATAAATGCACAGAAAGCACCTAGCCACCCGCCCATATTGTTTAAATGCGGGAAGCGTAAGAACATGGCCAGCAAGGCAGCGTTAGCAGGCCAGAGTATGGCTAAGTAATCCTGTGTTCTGGTCATAATGCCAATCAAACAAGTCACTAAAATAATGAAAAGAATGACCAAGTAGGCATATGTTTCAGGATTCAAGTTCTGGTCTGTGATTCGAGGTATTCGCAAATCTAAGTCCTGTATCTAATTTTTATTTGTGAAATATCACTTTGTTTGGGAAATGCTTTTTACCCAAAAGTACAACTTTATTCTTGGAATAATCTGTTTTTACTTACGTTATCAATATACGTTTGTATACGAAATATATACAAAAAAATTAAAAAAGGAAATCCATGTTTTTAAACTATAATGATAAAAATTTGTTTTATTTCGGTATTTAAACTGATGCAGAGCAGAATATGATCCCGAAAAATATGATAAGTTAAAATTAATTATTAGGATTGAAACGAAGCCTGTGAATATGAAAAAAACCTGTCTTAGCCTTGTCTTGCTCATGAACTCATCTTGGCTAATGGCAACAGAAAACAATAATCAAGCTGCAAGTAGTATTACGAAACCTATCGAAGTTCCGAATACCTTTACTATTAATACCCGTCCTGAAATTGTTGGGCTATGGGGAATGGAAATTCCAGATAATAAGAAATGTGTTGAATACTATAATTTTAAAGGCAATAACAACGTCGTGATTAAAAGCGGTTCAGAATGGACCACAGGGCTGTATGACTATCAGCCTTCACAAGATCCGGCTGCACAGATTCCAGCGCTGATTATGCAGGTGAAATACGACAATAATGAAAAAGACTGTTCCGGCAATCAGGTGGATCAGTCAGGCGAGATTTCGCAGTATTTTGTGAAGTGGCAGAACTCAAATACCATTAATTTCTGTGCCAATGAAAAAGCAGAGCAATGTTTTGCTGTACTTCGACGCATTTTGCCTTGATTGAAGGCTAGATATAAAAACCGCTGAATTCAGCGGTTTTTATATTAGATCAAGTCTCGGATCAAGCTTTTTCTTTGTCTTCAGCACCTTCAAGCTGCTTCAACAAATGTTTTTCCAGATAGTGAATATCCATTGCCTGTTCACAGAAATTTTCATCCTGAAGAATCAGATCTTTGTGTAATGGGATATTGGTCTTCACACCTGTCAGAATCATTTCATCCAAGGCCTGCTTCATGCGTGCTATTGCAGTTTTACGGTCTTTACCATGGGCAATTAGCTTGGCAATCATAGAATCATAATATGGCGGGATGCTGTAACCTGGATAGATATGAGAGTCTAAACGGATACCTGCACCACCTGGCGCATAGAAGGTCTCGATTTTGCCTGGAGATGGCATAAAGTTCGATGGATCTTCTGCGTTGATACGACATTCGATCGCATGACCTTGTACGCGTACATCTTCTTGCTGGATATCCAGACCTAAGCCAGCCGCAATACGTAACTGCTGCTCAATGATGTCGATACCGGTGACCATTTCAGTCACAGGATGTTCTACCTGAACACGGGTATTCATTTCAATAAAGAAGAATTCACCTTCTTCAAACAGAAACTCGAATGTACCGGCACCACGATATTGCATCAATTTACAAGCATTGACACAGGCTTCAAGAATGTCAGCACGAGCCTGTTCTGGCAGGTTAGGCGCTGGCGCTTCTTCAAGCACTTTCTGGTGACGACGCTGTAAAGAACAGTCACGGTCATATAAATGGATCGCATGACCATTACCGTCGCCTAGAACCTGTACTTCGACGTGACGCGGTTTTTGCAGGAAACGTTCCATATAAACCGTGTCATCGCCAAACCACATTTCTGCATCACGCTGTGCGGCTTGTACTGATTCAAGCAGGGTATCTACACGTTCTACAATACGCATACCACGACCACCACCACCGGAAGCCGCTTTCACGATGAGCGGGAAACCAATTTCTTTGGCTTCAGCAAGCGCATTGTGAATCGTCACGGCATGATCGCAGCCAGGTACAGTTGGTACACCCGCTTTTTTCATGGCAATAATCGCAGAAACCTTATTCCCCATTAGGCGAATATGTTCCGGACGTGGACCAATGAAGATAAAACCAGAACTTTCTACGATTTCAGCAAATTCAGCATTTTCAGATAAAAAGCCATAACCAGGGTGGATGGCATCTGCACTGGTGATTTCAGCGGCTGTAATCAGGGCTGGAATATTCAGGTAACTGTCGCTGCTCGCGCCAGGACCAATACACACGGCTTCGTCACAGAAGCGTAAGTGCATCAGGTCTTTGTCAGCGTCTGAATAGACACCGACTGTTTTAATTCCTAAAGTTTTGCAAGCTCGGGCGATGCGCAGGGCAATCTCACCTCGGTTTGCAATTAAAACTTTTTGCAACATTATGAATCCCCGAAGTGATTAGGCGCGGTAACGGAAAAGTGGCTGACCAAACTGAATCACTTCACCATTTTTCACCAGAATTTCTTCAATCACGCCGCTTTGAGTTGCTTCAATCGGGTTCATGATTTTCATTGCTTCAATGATACCCAGTGTTTCGCCAGCAGAAACAGTTTGACCAATTTTTACAAAAGGTGCTTCGCCTGGACTTGGAGCTGCATAGAACACGCCAACCATTGGAGATTTTTCAACTGCACCACGAGGAGATTTAGCTGCAGGGACGTCAGCTGCAGGTGCAGGCATTGCAGGAACAGCTGCTGCAACTACTGGATTACGACGAGTCAGAGCGATCGACTGATCACCTTCCTTAACTTCAATCGCCTGTAAGTCAGATTCAATCATCAAATCGATGAGCTTCTTGATTTTACGGATATCCATGAGACAGTATTCCTAATTAAGATTGTTTAGAAGATTGTATTTTTTCAATGACATAGTCGAGTGCGGCAGCATAGCCTTTTGCACCTAGACCACAGATCACGCCAATAGCTTTATCGGATAGATATGAATGATGTCGGAATGCCTCACGTGCATGGACGTTAGACAGGTGGACTTCAATAAACGGGATTGCCACGCCAAGAAGTGCATCACGAACTGCAACTGAGGTATGCGTCAAGGCAGCAGGATTAATAATGATATATTGCACGCCGTCTTGTTGGGCTTGATGAATTCGGTCAACAATTGCGCCTTCCCAGTTGCTCTGGAAAGTGTCAAGTTGTAAAGTAGCTTTTTCAGCCTGAGCAGTGAGCTGTTGATTAATATCTTCTAGAGTTAAATAACCATAAACTTCGGGTTCGCGCTTTCCTAGCAAATTTAAATTCGGTCCATGAATAACCAAAATGGTCGAAGTCATCTATGGTGCTCCAGTTAAAAAGTTTCAGGATAGGTTTGCAAGATGTCTACAAACTTCGCCTATTATGGCATGAATTCCTACATTATTTTTATAATTTCTTTGAATTGACATAGAAAAGCATGTACCACGCAGTGGCCATATAATGAAAACTTTGCAAGCATTTAGCAATGTTCAAAACTACCAAATCTTTGTCTTTTACATCATTTTTATATTTTAGATGAATTGGCTGAATTGTTACATTTATGCTGTGTAAGTTAGACCTCAATGTTTATTCATAATTCTTTTAAATTGGGTGTTTATTCGGCAATGGCTTGTCAAAAATAAAAATTATTAGTCGAAGTCTCTGCTCATATCAAAAATTATGGTGATCAGTAAAAGACCGGGTTTTCATTATATTTTTGGATGAATCAAAATTTTATTCTATTCATTATTATGCAAACTAAAATATCAAACTTGGAATAAAAATCAAAAAGTTATTTGATAAATGGTATGAACTGAAGTTTAGTATTAAATGGATTTTATGTCGCTAGTAAAGCAAATAACACATTATTTTTCTGCAAAAAAAGATAGGCTCATTGCTACTAAACATTGGCTAAATGATACTGATCACAAACGTAAAATTAAAAACTTATGATTCTTCATTAATCTTTTATTGGCCTCGTCTAATATTGACGAATGTGCTCAATTTTCTAAGTATTCCCTTTATTTTTTATTCTTTATGTTCGCTCAATAACATTGGCAAAATGGCACTTCATGTATAGGCGTTGTTATTCATCTGAATATTGCCTAAGTTTTTAAATGATGAATTTTTAAGCTTAATACCAGGATGGTATGAGGAATTAGAAGGATAAATGAGATAGCTAAGTTCGGTTAAAGTGCGATATGAATAGATATGCCGGATTAAAAGGTAATGGTATCTGATTGTATTTTGAACATATATTGATTGTATAGACTATGGAGAATCACAGAATAAAACCCAAGCAGAATTGATAAGCTATAATGAAGATTCCGTCAAAATACTATCGAAGCTGTTATGACACCTGCATGCAAATTATTAAAATCTCAAAAAATTGAATATAGCATTCACGAATATGAACATGATGCTAATGCCAAAAGCTTTGGTCTGGAAGCGGCAGAAAAGTTAGGGCTAGCAGTAGAAGAAGTATTTAAAACGTTATTAGTCACGGATGAGAAGCAGTATTTTGTGGCAGTTCTTCCAGTCAACCATCAGTTAAACCTGAAAAAAGTAGCATCAGCCTTTGGTTGTAAAAAGTTACAAATGGCTGACCCTAAACAGGCAGAACGTCTAACGGGTTATCTTGTCGGTGGAATTAGTCCAGTTGGGCAGAAAAAACGCTTAAAAACTGTCATTGATGCATCTGCAGAACAGCTGAATAAAATCTATGTCAGTGGGGGTAAACGTGGGCTGGATATTGGTTTAAAACCTGCGGATCTGGCTAAGGTCCTAGATGCAAAATTTGTGGATGTATTGGATATCTAAAATTTTAAGTATTCTTCAATAAAACTATCTTACTGAGAAGCGTTCATATCAATGGACGCTTCAACTTTTCTGGATTCTTATATTTCTATTCTGTCGGAAAATTCAGCATGGTTTTTTCTTCATTGTATAGTGGATGATTGAGATCCACGGCCTGACTGTGGATTGAACAAAGATAAAAATAATAAAATAGAAAATATGGAGAATACCGCATGGAAATCCAGAAAAAACAATTATCACGGTTCTGTATGAGCTTGTCCGCGATGGCCATGCTCTCAGTCTTTTCAACTGCACAGGCAGATTCGTCTACCTTGCCTCAACCGCCCAATTCCCAGCAAGTTTTCTTTGTAGGTAATAACTGGGATGGAACAGTCACAGTGATTCGATCTTCAGGTGACTTTGGCAAGGTTGGTGTGATCAACATGATTCCTGATCGTAAGGAGCGTCTGAAGGAGATTCATCTCAATCCAATCAAACTGATTGCCTATACCTATATTCAAGCTACTGCGGGTGAAGGTAATGATCAGCTGGTCGACGATATGTATTCCACACCAGATGGACAGTCAGTGGTCGCATCCCGTCCAAGTTTTGCCGATGTGGTCTCGATTAACATCAAGACAGGCAAGATTAACTGGCGTACTCCAGTTGAAGGCTTCCGCGCGGATCATATGGCAGTTTCACCAGATGGCCAGCGTGTCGCGGTTTCCGCATCTTCCGGAAATGTGGTGCATGTACTGGATATTCATACTGGTAAGGAACTTGGTCGATTTGCGACGGGTGATAAACCGCATGAAAATATCTACTTTGATAATGGCAGAAAAATTCTGAACTCGGCCATTGGTAATGTAGAAACCTCTCTTGATGCGCAGTGGCAGGATTTCACCAAGGGTAAACGCTATATCACCATTGCAGATGCCAATACCCATCAGGTGCTTAAGAAAATTGACTTTAGACCGGCATTGGATGCGTTTGGTCGAAAAGATTTATCTAATTCAGTGCGGCCGATGGTCTTTAGCAAGGATGAAAGTAAACTCTATGCTCAGGTATCATTTTTTAATGGTTTGATTGAGTATGACTTAAACCAGAATAAAGTGACCCGTATTGGGCAGTTGCCAGGTAGCGATAGTATTCCCAAAGCCCGCACCAAATGGGTAAATGATTCCCGTCATCATGGGTTATCGATCAGTGCAGACGGTGAAAAGCTCTGTGTTGCGGGCACGATGGATAATTACGCCACCATTGTCGACCGTCAGAGTCTGACTGCCGGAAAATTGATTCCTGCAGGTAAACCATACTGGGCTACCCGAAGTCCGGATGGCCGTAGCTGTATCATTTCAGAAAGTGAAACGGATGTGGTGACCGTAATTGATTTCGCGACAGGCAATAAAGTGACCAGTGTACCTGTAGGCAATCATCCACAGCGTGTCCGGATCGGTTATGCCCCAGCAGACTGGTCTACGCCGTAGCAAATAATGGCTTAAAAAGAGCAATGTGTTATGAACGTTGCTCTAAGCATTGTAGGTGGCATATATGAGGAACAAAACACTTACTTTATATCTGCTGGCGGGAATGTTATTGACCGGTATTCTGGTTGGGATTGCTTATCAGGTTCATAAGGATATCTATAAGGCAGAATTCAATATACTGAAACCTGATGATCAGATGACTTTTCCAGCAAAGTCACTGATTACTTCGAATTTAAATCCTAAAACAGCTGTACCGGCAAGAACGGCTGGACACCCGGAAGTGGATTCTGAACAGCAGGTCTTATTACAACAGCGAGAGCAGCTTTATCTGGATTTTACCCAAATGATGAATGGCTTAAGTCAAGGTGAAAAACCAGACTATCGCCAGCTAGATCGTTTGCTGGTACAACAGCAGAATCTGGTGAATGCCCAGGTCGTTGCTCCAGAAGAGGCGAGAGCTCAAATAGAATTTTTGCAAAAAGTTCTGCCTGAAATCTCTCCACAGCTGGATCAAGCTTTAAATGCATTGGATCAGAAAAGTTTTTAATCTTCCGGTTTAAAGCTTTATTTAGTTGTGAATACAGATCATAGATAAGCTTAATAAGAAAAAGCCCGTTTCTACGGGCTTTTTCTTCATTCATGTTTTAGAGTAAAACTTATAAGCAGTTCGCGGGTTTCGGGATGCCAGCCAGTCGGCTTAAATGACGTGCCACTAAACCCGTATTAAACTTTTCCTGTAATAAGGCATTGTTAATTTCCGGGCTGACTGTCTTCATCAAAAACTTAATTAGCGGGCGGGTTGCAGGAGAATGCCCAAACTGCTGATAAAATTGACGGACTGCCTGTAGCACTTCAAAATGCCAAGGAGTAAGTTGAAGTTCTAGTGTATCTGCCAGTACTTGGGCAACGTCTTCATTCCAGATGGTGTAATCGACTAAATGACCATCTTGGTCCAGTTCTAGATTCATATTTGACTCATGGATTATTTCATTGAGATGCAACGATTAAACTTCAGACATAGATCTGCAAATTCGGAGTAGTCGAGTAAAGCAACATTTTCCGATAAAGGTGAGATCAGAATTTCTGCATCATTTTTTAGGATATAAACTTGCGGTAGTTGCTGTACGAAGGCATGGTCCAGATACAGCATAGATTCTCCCATCAGGACCACCTGATCATCTAAAGCATGGAGCTGTGCTAACTGATCAAGGACTGACGCCGTCGCTGCATAATCTGACTGGATCAGGTAAAGGGTTTGATCTGACATTTATTTATCCTTCGTCCTTACCAATACAATACGTGATCAAATTTTTGAACGAATTCTGAATTGAGTTCAATCAACTCAATCTCCTGTTCGCTTTGCTTTACAAAAGGAGAATCCTGATTTTTCTGTTCAACCAGAATTGGGGTTAGGTCATAAAATTCGAAACTATCCACCAGATTTGAAGCCAGTTTAAAGGCATGTTTCAGCTGATCAAATTGCAGCTCAGAACGTAAAAGGCTCAAGGCCGCGCCTTGGAGTAATACTTTAACTTCAGCCCCGAAGGTCGCCAGTACCATCGTGGCAGACAGGCTTTCATGCACCTGCAAACTGTTTAGGTTGGCTTGGGTTAATATAACAAGTACAGATTTCACACAAGATTCCTTTTAAAAGCAACACATCCTGAAAAATGAAGCATCTAGAATTGAATTAGACGTTGTGAGGACTGAACAGCATCAGCAAGCTCACCTAGACCGACCAATTCAAAACCATCAGCAAGATTATGTTGCTGAATATTGTGACGTTGAGCATTTTCCTGATCTGTAATCCCACGCGCTAAGGCTGCACTGACACAAACGGGTAAGCGGATATTCAGATCCTGCCAGGAACGTGTGAGATGACGCTGGTCGTCGGGCACCCATTGCAATGCATTTGCGACCGACACGCCATCTTGATAGAAAAATACACGGAAAGCTTCTTGTTTATGTTGTAAAGCTTGGGCGAGTCCAAGCGCATGCCAGGCATAAATAGAAGTCGGTGCGGAGGTAACAAGAATTAAGGTGCTCATCGAAATTCACTACAGGCTTGATCAACGCGGGATGATGATCTTGGCTACAAAGAAAGTAGGTAGTATACAATGATTTTAGTGACGGGTGGTTTAGGCTTTTTAGGCTCACATATTGCTTTAAGTCTGATGGCACAAGGACTAGAGGTCATTGTGGTCGATAATCTGGCCAATGCCAGTCTCCAGACCTTAGAACGCCTTGAATTTATTTCTGGCCGCTATGTGCCTTTTGTCAAAATTGATATCCGTAACACTCCAGCACTAAATAAAGTTTTTGAACAGAATTCGGTACAGGCTGTCATTCATACTGCAAGCTTTAAATCATTAGAAGAATCAGTTTTAAAACCACTTGAATATTATAATGATAATGTCAGCTGTATCATGAGTCTGATGCGTGCCATGCAGCGTACCGGAGTGCGAAATCTGGTACATTTATCTTCATTGGCTGTATATGGCCATTCCGGAACGGATTTAAAAGAAGATCAGGCTTTCAATTACACTTATCCAAACCCTTATATTAAATCACAGCAGATGGTGGAAGAAATCATCCGGGATACTGCCAAGACGGATAATGAATGGCGTATTGCGATGTTACGTCTTTCCAATGTTGCGGGTGCTTTTGAAAATGGCATTTTAGGTGAATGGGTACCACCTCTACCAAAGAATATTGTGCCTCTGGCCATGCAGGTGGGTGCGAAGCAGCGTGAATATCTGGAATTGCGCCGTCAGGCCAAGACCGAAGACTATACGGTAGAACGCAGCTTTCTACATGTGATGGATGTCTGTGATGCGGTATTCAAGTCGCTACATTGGCTCTCGCAGCAGCAACAATGGACTTGTGAAGCCTTTAATATTGCTGGAGAGCTAATCTCAATGCAGACTTTGCTGGATCAGGTTGCAGAAGTCACCCAATCCGCAGTTCCTACAGTAGATGCTTTGCCATATCCGCATGCCGAAATGGATCAACTGGGTGCTAATACGGATAAAGCCCAACAGTTGTTACATTGGCAGCCACGCTATACCTTAAGGAAAATGTTAGAGGATGAATGGCTGTTTTATCAGAATACATTAAGAGGGCAGTGATTAAGAATCCTATAAGTTAATTATTGATAATAATTATCATTTGCAAAAGTAATCAAACTCATTAAGATGAATGAATTGAGTACAGCATTGAAGCTGCTGTCTAAATGAGTAAAACATGGAATAACAATTGAGGTTGAGCATGCAAACACGTATTGAACATGACACGATGGGAGAAGTCGCTGTACCGAGTGAAGCACTTTGGGGCGCACAAACTCAGCGTAGTCTACAGAACTTCAAGATTGGCAATGAGCATTTGCCACGCGCCATGATTCGTGCCATGGGCTTGGTCAAGAAAGCAGCTGCGATCACCAATGCCGAGTTAAACCAGATTCCTCATGAGTTATCGACCTATATCATCGGTGCTGCGGATGAAGTGATCAGCGGTCAATGGGATAGCCAGTTCCCGCTAGTGGTATGGCAAACCGGTTCGGGCACGCAAAGTAACATGAACTGTAATGAGGTTATTGCCAATATTGCTAACCAGAAGCTGGGTAATCCTTTAGGTGCACAAAAGCCTGTGCATCCAAATGATCATGTCAACCGCGCTCAATCGACCAATGACTCTTTTCCGACTGCGATTCATGTAGCAGCTAGCTTACAGATCAATGAACTGCTAATACCGGCAGTGACACGTTTACGTGATACCTTGCATGCCAAATCTCAGGAATTTACCGAGATTGTAAAAATCGGTCGTACCCATCTTCAGGATGCCACTCCTTTAACTTTAGGTCAGGAATTCAGTGGATATGTCTCTCAACTGGATCATGCCTTAATTCGACTGTATCAGGCTTTGCAAGGGTTATATGAACTGCCATTAGGCGGAACCGCCGTCGGTACAGGCCTCAATGCCCATCCAGATTATGCTGTTAAAGCTGCGGATACTCTGGCTAAATTAACAGGCTTGCCTTTTGTCACCGCTCCTAACAAGTTCGAAGCTTTGGCCGGCCGTGATGCAGCAGTTTTTGCTTCAGGTGCTTTAAAGACTTTAGCCGTTAGCCTGAATAAAATTGCCAATGATATTCGCTGGTTGGCGAGTGGACCACGTTGTGGTTTTGGTGAATTACGTATTCCTGAAAATGAACCGGGTTCAAGTATTATGCCGGGTAAGGTGAACCCGACTCAAAGTGAAGCCATGACTATGGTAGTTGCCCAAGTCTTAGGGAATGACACGACAATTAATGTGGCCGGTGCATCAGGGAATTTTGAGCTGAATGTCTTTATGCCAGTGATTGCTTATAACCTGTTGCAGTCTATTCAACTGCTTGGCGATGCATGTAACAGCTTTAACGATAACTGTGCAGTCGGAATCGAGCCTAACCGTGACAAGATTGAGCACTTCCTGCATGATTCATTAATGCTGGTCACTGCATTAAATCCAGTGATTGGTTATGAGAATGCAGCTAAAGTGGCCAAGACTGCCTATAAAGAAGGTAAAACCTTAAAACAGGTCGCAGTAGAACTCGGATTGGTAACTGCAGAACAGTTTGATCAGGTGGTTCGTCCTGAAAATATGGTGGCTCCAAACGTAAAATAAGTCTTCTAATTATGGTTAAATAATAAAGCCCTCTAAATGTGGGCTTTATTATATCTAAGGATTATTCATACAAATTTTAATAAAATAACAAGCACATGTTTTTGCTAGAAAATTCTTATTCAATTGAGCTTGTTTATTAAATGCTATGAACCATCTATCGTTCAGGTTTTGACAGATATACAACGAAGGATTACTAATAGAAATTCCCTGATAACTAGAAAAATGAGGTAAGGGTGATGACTGACTTTGATGATGATTTTGATCTGGAAGAGCCCTATCCAGATGAGGATCTATATCCAGATTATACAAAAAAGAAGTGTAGCAGCTGTAGCGGTACCGGCTATAACGTTGTGGAAGCTAAACAGTGTATCGAATGTATGGGAACCGGCAAAACAGGTGAGATAGATTAACTCAACTCATAATTGTTTATTTAGCCTGCTCTATGAGTGGGCTTTTTTATTCTGCTCATCAGGAGTTCTTAGTTTTGAAGATTCATGAGCAAATAAAAGAAAGAATCTAAAATTACGGGTGAAATCGTATTAGAAGGATGTTTAGAGATAACTATTGAAGTTTTTTTAGTGTTAAAGCCTATTCACATGGCTTCTCATACCGAATTAACGTTGAATAAGCGTATATAGCTGCTAAAATGCAGTTCGTTTTTACTGCTGTTTTGTCGTTTATTCAGCATGAGTTTCTATGGCTTATGAATAAACATCCATAAAATGGCAGGTTGTTTAAGGAAAATTTAATGCTTGATATTTATTTAACAGATGTTCAAAAAAAGATTCAATTCAAGGATTATCCAGGTGAGCATCCTGTTAAATTTATTCTGAATTTTAAAAAGATTTTTCCAAGTGTAATGGAACTTCTTTTACCTGTTCTCCCGGAAAATGAAAATCTTGATGAAATGACCTGGGAATCAACCACTCAGGACTTTGAGACATTTCAGATGTTATTAACAGGCTGGGGCATTATTGAATTGCGTTTAAATGCGATCACCCAGTATAAAGATAAGACATTTGCAGATCAGTTGGTGAAAGAGGCGCAGCAAAAACGCAGAGAATATCAGAAGAAACATCTTAAGCTTTCTAGTGTGGATCTGGATTATCTATTTATGCATGATGTGCATGGCTTGATTGATGCTGAACTGGTAGAACTAGGTGAAAAATTCTATTTACCAACCTTACGTGATCTTTGGAAAAATAAAGTCTCTGCTCAAGTGCTTAATGCTAAATTCTAAGAAAATTTAAGCTGATTCATTCAATTTCATCCTCCAAATTGGGGGATGATTTTATATAGCGATTTCTTAGGATTGACATTTCCCTCATAATAAATAGCCTAAGCAAATTTCTATATTTATCATCAAAAAAACTTTCTGCTACATCATTGAACATAGTGATTTATTTTAAAACAGAAATTGACTCAGAAAAGGGCATTTATTTTATCATTTGATAAAAAATAAATTAAAAAACTATTCTTTATCAAAAGAATATATAAAGATATTACTTTAATAATATAGCTATTCCAGTCATATTTTTTTAAGCTATCAGTACTTGTGAGTAAATGAATCATAGAGTTCTTATTCATTAGAATTCCTTCATAAAAATAAGTGAAGGTTCCATTTTTCCCGAAGATATATCCAAGGATTTAACCGAATGTCGAATCAGTTTTTAGATTTAATTACAAAACGCCGTACTATTTATGCCATTGGTAAAAATGTAGAACAGTCTCCTGAATATTTAACTGATTTGATTCAAAATGCGATTAAGCAAAGTCCGTCATCTTTTAACTCGCAATCATCTCGCGCCGTTATTTTATTTAATGGCGAACATGAAAAATTCTGGGGCTTTGTCGCTGATAAATTAAAAAGCTATGCCAAAGATGAAGAAAGTGCTGCAAAAACGACTGCAAAAATGGCAACCTTTGCTGCAGGTACGGGTACAGTTTTATTCTTTGAAGATCAAAATGTAGTAAAAGGCTTGCAAGAGCAATTCCCATCTTATGCCGAGAATTTCCCAATCTGGGCAGAACATTCAACTGCTATTGCTCAGTTCTCTACCTGGACAGCGTTGCATACTGAAGGCCTGGGTGCATCTTTACAACACTATAATCCGATTGTAGATGAGCAGGTTCATGCAGAGTGGGATATTCCAGAAAACTGGAAACTTCGTGCTCAACTGGTATTTGGTTCAGTTGAAGGCGAAGCGCGTGCGAAAGATTATCTTGAAGATGATCAACGCTTCAAAGTTTTCCAATAAGCTTTATTTCCGATCTGTCTTTAATCCTTTTTAAGGACAGATCTTCAGGTAGTTTATAAAAATACGCATTAGATTTTTTAAAACTAGGCTAAACTAAAGCGGTATTTAAAGAATTTAATGAGTTAAACCGAATGTCGAAAAACACGCAAAAATTATCACCATTACAGGAACTGATTGCAGAGCAGAAATTGCTGTGTGAAGAGGTCGGTTCTGCCTATATAGAAGTAAGTGGTGATGATGTCGTTGCAGTGGCTGTACATACCTTGAAGCAGGATCCAATTGTCGGAATCCGTAGAAAGCCTGAGACAGACGAAAATATTAGCTGGTATATTTATGGTGGTGAACTGGCTTCAAATGAAGATGCTTTTGAAACCATGACTGTACGTGAGTTACAGGATGTCGCCCCTGAAGTTTTACCTTATCTGGCTTTAGAGCAGGGCTACCGCTTCATGATTGATGCAGATGATTATGAAGATGTCTGGAAAGAAGAAAACTAAAAGAAGACCTTCGAAATGATCAAATCCTCATCTTTAATATGTACTTTCTTTATTTGCATGCAATTGAACAATATGGCTTTTGCCGAAAAGCTTTCACAAGCAGATTATGATCAGTTTATTGCTGCGCAAACAAAAATAGTCAATGAAACCAAACATATTTTAGATGAGCCAGATCAGAATGCTGATGCACAAAGTCAACGTCAGGCATTCTGTCAGCGTTTAACGGCTTATGAAGAGATTCAAAAAGTTTCTGAAGAAAATCATGAACTCAATATGGCGCCTACAATGGCGATGATTGCTAAAAGCTTTCTGGATCGACAAGCACAGAGTATGAATAATTCAGGTATGATCACCGCAGTATTTTGTAAGAGTAGGGAAGTGTAATTAGGCCAAAAGCAAGAGCAATGTTTTCAGTTTTAATAGCCACCATCATCATTTAAAAATGCATCCTTCTGTTCTGGAGTGGAAACTTTGACAGTTGGAATAGACGAACTCGCTGCTGTTAATCGAGCGATATTAAAATCCTTAGTTCCTATTTGAGGGATAATAGGTATTTGACCTGTTCGAACAATTTTGGCATAAACTATCGTGATCAATTCTGCTGGACTTAATCCGGCTTCTGCGATCACACATTCTGCTGATTCAACAACGTCTTGTTCCACTAAGAATTCAATGCTTTTTTTAACTAAATTGTTCATAAGATAGCCTTAGAATACATTTTATACACTACTTTAAACTATCGGATATGAAGCATATACAAGCTAATAAAATTAAATATTCATATCTTATTTAGGGATGTTGATCTTGATAAAGGTATAGACGGATAAAAAAGGGTAGGGCCAAAAAATTAGCCCGTTTTTTCGACTCTCAGCTTGCTTATAAAATGCATAAATACTCTGATACGTAGTATATGGATTTCATTGTATTTTAAATTACTCATTAAATAAACTTTATAAAAAATCTATTTATATACAAATTTTACCGGATATATATCAGCTAATTTTGAAATTTATTAAGAATTATTAAATATTTATATGTTTCTTTTTACTTAAACAAAGGGCAGTAAAATCATTGCACGCTAAAATAGCCTAAGCAATTTTCTACTTTATATTTATTCTCGCAAAATCCATATCCCATAATTAAAATTTAATACCAAATAAACCTCTAAAACTCGTATATTTCCTAAAAATTTTAAAATATTTTTTTTATTAATGATCTAGTGTGACACTCAATTATGAGCAGATCTTGCCAATTTAGGCTAAGCATATTTTATTTCCATAAAAATAGCCTAAGCAAAATTTTAAATTATGTCATTGGCAATTGATTAACTTCCAATATAACTCCACTATTAACACATAACATAGAAAATCACGGAATTCTCAAATGATCCTGAACTATCAAATACAAACCCATGAAACATCAACTTTAGCCCCAATGGTATTTATTCACGGTTTATTTGGTAGCTTAAGTAATTTAGGTATGTTAGCCCGACATTTTTCAGAGCAGGCAACTACGATTCAAATTGATGTCAGAAATCATGGTTTATCTGGCCATTCTGATGAAGTGAATTATCAAATCATGGCCGAAGATATTTTAGAAACTTTAGCTAGTTTAAATATTAAAAAATTTATTGCAGTCGGGCATTCAATGGGCGGAAAAATTGCCATGAAGCTGACAGACCTGGCGCCTGATCAGATTGAAAAACTGGTTGTATTAGATATCACGCCAATTCAATATCAAGAAAATCATCATTCTCAAATATTTAAAGCCTTGTTTGCAGTGCAGCAGGCGCAAGTCGCTTCACGAAATGAAGCAGCAAAAATTATGCGTAAATATATTCAAGAGGAAATGGTCATCCAGTTTCTTTTAAAATCATTCAATAAAGGACAGTGGTTGTTTAATGTGCAAGCACTTTATAATCATTATGAAGATATTACTGCTTGGGAGAAGATAGAAAAAAATGAACTTCCAGCATTATTCTTAAGAGGTGGAAATTCATCATATATCTCTAAACCTGAACATTTTGAAGCCATCAATCAGCAGTTTATTCATGCACAGATTGAAGTGATTGAAAATGCAGGGCACTGGCTACATGGAGAAAAGACGGCGGAAGTTTTGCAGCATATGCAAAATTTTATTGATGAAAAATAAATTATATTGATGAGCAGATGTATTTTCTGCTCATTTTATTTATGCATCCTTAGTAAGCATTCTTAATATTTTGATTTAAAAGCCTGCGCTATTTTGATGAGTTTTTAGGCTAATTAATTGATTTTCAGCCTCAGACTTTATTTTCTATTTTAGGGCAACATGTATTTATTGGTGCAAAATTTAATCTCTATTTTTATTCAAAATAGATAATCATAATGAAATTCAGTGGCTTAAAATTGTAAACTAAAAGTGGCACAGTATTTGAATAGCTTCTCTCAAATTTTCTAAAAAAGCCTAACTAGGATTGGAGAGAAGTACATGAAAGTCGAACAAAAAAAGTTTTCTAAAAATTTAATTGTTGCTGCGATGTTGGGGACACTGACTTTAACAGGTTGTTCGAAGTCGCCTGAAGATAAAACGGCCGCTACCTCTGAGCCGAAAGCAGCTGCAACTAGTGGGGAAACGATTAAAGTTGGTATTTTGCATTCTTTATCTGGCACGATGGCCATTTCTGAAACTTCATTAAAAGACACAGCATTGATGGCGATTAATGAAATCAATGCCAATGGGGGGGTCTTAGGTAAAAAGCTTGAACCGGTTATCGTTGATCCAGCATCTGACTGGCCACTATTTGCTGAAAAAGCACGTCAGCTCATCACTCAAGATAAAGTTGCGGTCATCTTTGGTTGCTGGACTTCAGTATCACGTAAATCGGTATTGCCAGTGGTTGAAGAGTTAAATGGCTTATTGTTCTATCCAGTCCAATACGAAGGTCAGGAACAGTCTAAAAATATTTTCTATACCGGTGCTGCGCCTAACCAGCAAGCGATTCCAGCAGTTGAATATCTGATGAGTGAAGAAGGCGGTAAAGCTGAACGCTTTGTATTACTAGGTACAGACTATGTTTATCCGCGTACCACCAACAAAATTCTTCGTGCTTTCCTAAAATCTAAAGGCGTCGCTGATGCTGACATCATGGAAGAGTACACACCATTTGGTCATAGTAACTATCAAACCATTGTCGGCAATGTGAAAAAATTTGCTGCAGGCAAAAAGACTGCGGTGATCTCAACCATCAACGGCGATTCAAACGTACCGTTCTACCGTGAATTGGGTAACCAGGGCATAAAAGCTTCTGATATTCCGGTTATGGCATTCTCTGTAGGTGAAGAAGAGCTTCGTGGTATTGATACCAAGCCATTGGTCGGCCATTTAGCGGCGTGGAACTACTTCATGTCCGTAAAAAATCCGAAAAATACTGAATTCAGCGGCAAGATGAAACAGTATGCCGTGGAATACAAACTGCCTAATGCAGAAAAGTTTGTGACCAATGACCCGATGGAAGCGACTTATGTCGGTATCAATATGTGGAAACAGGCGGTAGAAAAAGCCGGCTCTACTGAGGTAGATAAAGTTCGTGAAGCAATGGCAGGTCAGACCTTTGATGCACCATCTGGCTATCAGTTACAAATGGATGCTAACAACCATCATTTACATAAACCGGTGATGATTGGTCAGATTCGTGGCGATGGTCAGTTTGATGTGGTTTATAAAACTCCGAAAACCATTGCTGCTGAGCCATGGAGCCCATACATTCCTAAATAATTTCCTCCAAAGCCTGCTGCTTCGGCAGTAGGCCTTTCTTATTTTTCATCTCCCGGACGGGATAGCGTTAAATATATAAATAGGGAGGACACTCATGTCCACTCGCCTAAATCTCGCGGCCATTTTTGTAATTTTGAGTCAGTGTTTGTGTCTCAATATGGTGCATGCAGAAACTCAATCTAGCGAAACAACCGTATCGCAATCATCTCAACAGTCACTTGATGCCATTCAGCAGTTTGTTCGTGGGGACTTTGCCACTCGTCGTGCTTTATTAAACCAGTGGCCTTCCAGTGTTGAACAACTTGATCAACTAGCAGAGTTTGTTGAAAAAGATCAGCTTTATACTGACAGTGCAGGTAATACTTATATTCTGGAAGCAGAAGACAAACTAGTCAGCTATCCTGATGGAAAAGCTGTTGAAACCTGGCCATCTGATTTGTCGCAAATTACATTGGTAAATACTTTAAATAAAGCACTGACCTTCGGTTTAGCAAAAAAGAAATTAAATTCAGACGAAGCCTCTCAGCGCCTTGAGGCGATTGATATTCTAGAAAATAACTTGTCTGAACTTGATGCTAAAGCCATCAATCAGATGTATTTAAATGAAAAAAACAATACGGTTAAATCACGTTTTGCCCAGTTAAAAGCACGTCTGGATTATCAATCTGAAAATGTCCTGACCAAAATAGAAGCGGCAAAAGTTTTAAAAGATTCCAACAGACCAGACGTTCTTGCACTGGTTCAAAATGAACTGGCTCAGCCAAATCTGCATCCTGATTTAAAAGCAGCGCTGGTCGATGCCAGAAGTAGTATCAAAACCCGAATTCAGGCCAGTGAATGGGCTGGACATGTATTTTCCGGTTTAAGTACTGCCAGTATTTTATTGCTTGCGGCTTTAGGATTAGCCATTACATATGGCTTGCTTGGTGTCATTAATATGGCGCATGGCGAGCTGATCATGATCGGGGCGTATACCACTTATGTGGTGCAAAGTTTCTTCAAATCGCATTTTAGTGGTCTGGTGGATTGGTACCTGATTGCAGCGATTCCTGCGGCATTTATTGTCAGTGCGGCGATTGGCATGCTGATCGAACGTACCGTGATTCGTCCTTTATATGGCCGTCAACTGGAAACCTTATTGGCAACCTTTGGGGTGAGCCTGATCCTGATGCAAGTGGTGCGGATGATCTTTGGGGCACAAAATGTCGAAGTTTCTAACATTTCATGGCTTTCAGGCGGGATCTCGATTACTCCAAGCCTGATGCTGCCTTATAACCGTATTGCAATTATTGTCTTTACTGTAGCTGTCTTGCTGCTACTTGTTTATCTACTGAATAAAACCCGTTTTGGTTTATTTGTCCGTGCCGTAACGCAAAACCGTCAAATGGCTCGTGCTGTCGGTATCCGATCCAGCCGGATTGACATGATGGCATTTGGTCTGGGTTCAGGTCTTGCGGGTCTTGCCGGTTGTGCCTTGGCTCAAGTCGGTAATGTCGGGCCAGATCTTGGCCAGAATTACATTATTGATGCTTTCCTGGTCGTCGTTGTAGGTGGTGTTGGCCAAGTATGGGGAGCTGTACTTGCTGCTTTGGGTCTGGGTGTCAGCGGTACCGTACTGGAAATCGGTATGGGGGCAGTACTAGCAAAAATTATTCTCTTGGTTCTTGTGATTTTGTTTATTCAGAAACGTCCACAAGGTTTGTTTGCCATTAAAGGACGCTTTGTGGAGTAAGCCTATGAAAATCACATTATTACTTTCAGATAAACCTTATAGCGCACTCGCAATTGCGATCTGTTTTATTATTTTGCTGGCATTGCCATGGCTGCATTTATTGCCAGCAGATTCGAGCCTGCATCTGTCTGCTTATTGGGTAACTTTGATCGGTAAGATCATGTGCCTGGCGTTGGTGGCTTTAGCACTTGATCTGGTCTGGGGCTATGCCGGTATTTTAAGTTTAGGTCATGGCCTGTACTTTGCCTTGGGTGGTTATGCCTTTGGCATGTACCTAATGCGTCAATCAGCAGGTGATGGTTTGCCTGACTTCATGCGTTTTCTGAGCTGGACTGAGTTACCTTGGTTTTGGGTGGGGACTAATCATTTCTGGTGGGCCATGATGCTTGTGGTTCTGATACCAGGACTGATTGCCTTTATTTTCGGCTTCTTTGCTTTCCGCTCAAAAATCAAAGGCGTTTACTTCTCGATTATTACTCAGGCGATGACTTTTGCAGCAGCACTTTTATTCTTCCGCAATGAAACAGGCTTTGGCGGGAATAACGGTTTTACCGGTTTCAAAACCATTTTAGGCATGGACATCACATCAGCACCGATGCGTGCCAGCCTATGTTTTATCACGGCTCTGGTGTTATTGCTGTGCTTTGTTGGTCTACGCCATTTAATGAATAAACCTTATGGTCGTGTGCTTGGCGCGATTCGTGATAGTGAAAACCGTCTGCAATATTTAGGTTACCGCACCTTATGGTACAAGCTTTCAGCCTGGGTATTATCTGCTGTGATTGCAGGTATCGCTGGTGCACTGTATGTACCACAAGCCGGGATTATTAATCCGAGCGAAATGAATCCGGTGAACTCGATTGAAATGGCAGTCTGGGTAGCGACTGGCGGTCGCGGTACCTTGATCGGTCCGATCCTGGGTGCAGGCTTAATTAATGCAGTTAAAACTTACTTTACTGTCGCTTATCCAGAAGCCTGGTTATTAATTCTGGGGGCATTATTTATTGTGGTCACCATCTTCCTGCCTAAAGGCGTGATTGGATTATTTGACCGTTTTAAAAAGGAGCGTAGCGAATGAGTGAAATTTTACAACCTCATGGCGGCCATGCTTCTGAAGGCTATGGCCGACCAAAAGAGCAAGGGCCAGATTTTAGCCATGGGGTCGCACTTTATCTGGAAAAAGTCAGTGTCTGGTTTGATGCTTTCCGTGCCTTAAATGATTTATCGCTGTATATCGAAGAAGGTGAATTGCGCTGCATCATTGGGCCAAACGGCGCGGGTAAAACCACGTTGATGGATGTCATTACCGGGAAAACCCGTCCTACTGAAGGTTCTGCATTTTTTGGCCAAACCTATAATCTGGCGAAAATGAGTACTGAAGAAATTGCAGAAGCTGGCATCGGGCGTAAATTCCAGAAACCAACGGTGTTTGAAAATTTCACCGTGATGGAAAATTTGCTCTTGGCTGCACCTAAAGATAAACGTGTTAAAAAAAGCTTTTTCAGCAAGCTCGATCCGGATGCACAAAATGCCTTGGATGAATCCTTACAGCAAATCCGCTTGCAGGAATTTATTCACAAACCTGCAGGCTTATTATCACACGGTCAGAAACAATGGCTGGAAATTGGCATGCTGCTGATGCAACGTCCAAAACTGATTTTACTGGATGAACCTGTGGCTGGGATGACCGATGCTGAAACTGAACGGACTGCTGAACTGTGTCTGGAACTGAAAAAAAATCATACGCTGGTAGTGGTCGAACATGATATGAGCTTCATCGATACTATTAGTGAAAAAGTAACGGTACTGGCACAAGGAGCGATTTTGGCTGAGGGTACATTGGCAGAAGTCCAGGCCAATGAAGAGGTCATTGAAAAGTATCTTGGACGTTAAGGGGCTGACTGATGCTAGAAGTTAAAGATGTAAATCAGTTTTATGGCGGTAGTCACATTTTACGTGATGTGTCTTTCAATGCGCCTGTCGGTGAGTGCTCTGTCGTACTGGGTCGTAACGGCGTTGGTAAAACGACACTGCTGAAATGTCTGATGGGGATTTTGCCCATCAAATCAGGTCAGATTCTTTTAGATGGCAAAGATATTGCCAAACTGAGTCCTGAACAGCGGGTTCAGGCAGGTTTGGCTTATGTGCCGCAAGGCCGGGATATCTTTTCGACTTTAACCGTTGAAGAAAATATTCTGATTGGTATGGCAAAATTTAAAGGAGCCAAAACCCGTAAAGTTCCGGAACATCTCTATGAGATTTTTCCGGTATTAGAAGAAATGAAGTATCGACGCGGCGGTGACTTATCCGGTGGCCAGCAACAGCAACTGGCGATTGCCCGCGCATTGGCATCTGAACCGCGTGTGCTCATTTTGGATGAACCGACTGAAGGAATTCAGCCATCTATCATTAAAGATATTGGTCGCGTGATTCGTAAGCTGGCTGATGGCGGTGAAATGGCGATTGTTCTGGTGGAGCAGTTCTATGACTTTGCTGAAGAACTGGCAGATGGTTATACCGTCATGGCACGTGGGCAAGTGATTGCTCAAGGTGTCGGAAGCGAAATGCCAGAAAAAGGGATTCGGGATTTGGTAGCGATTTAGTCATACTGCTTTTAAAGCCTCCCTTTGTAAAAGGGAGGTTTGGAGGGATTTATAAATATAATTAAATCTCTGTATTCTCACTCCATAAAAAATACATGCCATATTGTCCAGTCCGGAATTCTCCACCTGCAGATTTACCTTCATCTGTTAAAAAATGCTTTCCATTTTCATTGAGTGTTAGATAACCTTTGGCAATCAATTTCTCAAAAGTGTCTGCTGTTTTTAAGCCTAGTTTTGCGGCAAGCTTCGCTGTGGTCAGTTTTGTGAACGCTGTATTTTCTTCTGATTTATTCTCTTCAGTTGGGATGGTCTCTGCTTTTACCTCATCTAAAGTAATGCGGACTTCATCACTAATTCGAATAATCCGTTGTGCTTCTTCATAAGCTTCTTTAAATACATCATTATCTTCGTACTTGCGGATTAGAATCCCCATTTCATTGTTATTCACTTGGCTAAATTCATAGAGATTCAAGCTTGAAATGATGCACTCTGATTCATTCAAATAGCATTTTGCATGTAGATTTTTACAAAAACTTAGACGCACATAATCCAGTTTTTGCATCCATTTAATTTCATCAGGATGCAGATCACTTTTACCGTAAACAATACGGATATCAATTTTTAGCCGATCTTTGTCTTCCAATAGCTCTTTAATACGATCATTGAGACGCAAATATGGACTAATTAAAATTAAACGCTCTTTGGCATTTTTAATAAGTTCTTCTAGAAAGAAATTTGTTCCGCTTGTGTTTAAAAATTTTGCCATTTATTTCTCATATTCTTATTTAATCATTGTAGAGATATTAGCTTAAATTTTTGAATCAAGAAAATAATTTAACTTACGGATTAGCTCAACGAAAACTTTTGAGATTTTATCTTTCATTCAATTTTAGATCTTTTAACAAACCAAGTTGGCACGATAACTGCTTTATTTTGATGCAAATTTTAAATGCTAAAAATTATTTGGTTTCAATTTGGAACAAATACAGGATTTATCAGCATCAGTAGGGTAGTTATGAAAATTTATACGCAACGTTTGGAAAACATTGCACCAGAAAGTGATTTTGAGTCTCTTGAACTCACATTCGATACACGACAAAAGAGCCGTTTTCGTGCAACTTTAAAAAATGGTGTCGATATTGGTGCAGATTTACCACGTACAGGAATTTTGCGTAGTGGTTCTTTTATAGCAACTGAACAGGGTGACATTCTTCGGGTCGATGCGAAGCCTGAAAAATTGATGCAGGTGACTACAAACAATAGCTTTGACTTATTAAAAGCAGCCTATCATCTAGGGAATCGTCATGTTCCATTAATGTTGACACCTACAGCATTGTACTTTGAACCAGATCATGTACTGGCTGAAATGGTACAAGGCTTAGGTCTTGAAGTTCAGGAAGTCATGCACCCATTTGAACCTGAAAGTGGTGCTTATGCACAGCATCAGCATGACCACCGCTTAAGCCCAATCAAGGCTTTACATCATGTCCATCACTAATGCGTCTCAACTGCTCAGCTTGCTGACTTTATCTTCAACGGCATTGCCGATTGGAGCGTACTGTTATTCGCAAGGGGTGGAAAGCGCCATCGAAAAAGGCATGGTGCATGATGAAGTCTCCTGTGTGAGCTATTTTCAGGAAGTATTGGAAATGCTACTAGTGCGTTTTGAGCTTCCAGTACTCAAGCGTCTGGTAGAGACTTTTGATGATGCAGAACAGTTTCAGTATTGGGCAGAACTGTATCGGGCCAGCCGAGAATCCAAAGAATTACTGGCTGAATCACAACAATTGGCATTTTCTTTGAATGCATGGATTAGAGATGTTTTAAAACAACCACCGAGCGTAAAAAAGCAATTAGGGTTTGTGCCGGTGTATGCACATTTATGTGGTGAGCTGGGTTTAGATCTTGCCGATGTCTTAACTGCTTATAGCTTTACAGTTTTGGAAAATCAGCTGCTGGCAGCAGTAAAAACCATTCCACTCGGGCAAATGAGTGGGCAGCGGATTATATGGCAACTACATCAGGAAATTCCTGAAGCTGTACAGGCAGCATTAGCTTTATATGATCATGAAATCAGCAGCGCATTACCGCAATATGCCATGTTGAGCATGTCTCATGAAACCCAGTATTCACGCTTATTCCGGTCGTAATCTTCAGACCAGAGCAGTAGTAAAAAGATTGAAAAGCATCATTAAAACTGGTGCCCAGAAAATGTAATAAAGGAAATCAACATGTCAGAACGTAGTCCATTACGCGTTGGAATTGGTGGTCCGGTTGGATCAGGTAAAACTGCTTTAACCCTGAATTTATGTCTTGCACTGCGTGAAAAATACAATATGGCAGTGGTGACCAATGACATCTACACCAAAGAAGACTCGAACTTTTTAACCCGTCATGAAGCGATGTCGCCAGACCGTATTGTCGGTGTAGAAACAGGCGGCTGCCCACATACTGCGATTCGTGAAGATGCGTCCATTAACCTGGCTGCGATTGATGATTTGTGTGAAAAGTTTGATGGACTAGAACTTATCATTATTGAAAGTGGTGGCGATAACCTTGCGGCAACCTTTAGCCCGGAATTATCTGATCTCACTTTATACGTGATTGATGTGGCTGGTGGCGAGAAAATTCCACGTAAAGGCGGTCCCGGTATTACCAAGTCGGATCTGCTAATTATCAATAAAACGGATTTGGCGCCAATGGTCGGTGCCAGCCTGGAGGTGATGGATCAGGATGCGAAGCGGATGCGTGGCGATAAACCATTTTTATTTTCTAATATGAAAACACAAGATGGCTTGAACGAAATTATCAGCTTTATCGAAAAACAAGGTTTATTTAAGTCTTAAGGGGAAATTCATCATGCGTCTATTCAAACAGTTACTGGTTGCAAGCGTGGCAGCTTTACCGATGTTGGCATTTGCTCACGCGGGACATGACCATCACAGTGGATTCTGGTCTGGCTTTGTCCATCCTTTTACTGGTTTAGATCACCTGATGATGGCGATTGCCTTTGGTGTATTGATGTGGACTGCAAATCAACGCTGGAAAATTTCGGGTCTCATCGGTCTGGCAGTAGCGATGGTTGCAGGCTTTGTGCTCGGTAGCAAGGGTCTGCTTTCAACTTCACTGGCTGAGTCAGGCATCATCGCTTCACTGGTCATTTTAGCTGTTGCGCTGTGGACTAAATCGAATAAGGTTTTGCCTGTCGCTGCAATCTTATTGGCTAGCTTCCACGGCGTAGCGCATGGAAGTGAATTGGGGCAAGGTGGACATGTATCGCTATTAATTGTCGGTATGGTTTCAGCAATGGCTTTGATTTATGGTACAGGCTTGGCTCTAGGTGCATTCGTAAAAAAATATGTACCTTATGGCAAGCAGATCATTGGTGGGTTAGCTGCAGTTGTCGCTGTCATTGGCCTGGCTTAATGCCTGAAAAATCATTTGCAGATGAAATTGAGTTGATTTGTTGATGTATGAACTGGCAGAAAAAAGCACACAGCAGAACTTATGGTATGCACGTCTGGAAATGGGATTTCAGGCGCAGCAACAGACTGCACGAACCATTTTGCAACATCGCAGGCATCATGGACCGGTACGCATCCAGAAAATGTTATGGCCAGAAGCCAATGGGATTTGCCATGCCATTATCGTGCATCCGCCAGCAGGGATCGCCGGTGGAGATCATCTCACTTTTGATATGCAGGTGGATGCCAATGCTCATGCTTTGGTGACCACACCGGGTGCGGGTAAATGGTACAGAACCAATGGCAAGCAGGCTTTTCAGCACATTCATATCCGTTTAAATGACAATGCGATTTTTGAATGGCTACCTCAAGAAACCATGCTGTTTGATGGGGCTAATGCCAGTTCCGAAACAATCGTCCATTTAGATGCGGCAGCCAGTTTTATTGGTTGGGATATGCTGGTGATCGGCCGTCAGGCACGAGATGAGCAGTTTGCACAGGGGGCTTATCAAAACCGGTTTCAGCTTTGGCGTAAAGACAAATTGCTGGTTGTAGATACCTTGAATTTTAAAGGCAATGACCGCTGGCTCAGTTCATGTCTAGGTATGAATGGACATGCGGTGATGGGTAGCTTCTGGGCTGTACCGCCTGAAAAATACCGCGCGAGTTTTTATCTGGAACAGCATCTCGATTTAATTCGTGAGCTTATTATGCGGATGGATGTACCGATTACCTTGACTTTGCTTGGCGATGTAATTAGTGCACGTTTTCTGGGAGATGATGTCCGTCAATGCCATGATGGTTTTGCTGCAATTCGCGCTCGATTAAGACGTTACTGGTTCGGTCTGGATGAGGCATTTCCGAGGATTTGGCGGACGTAAAAGTCTTCATAATCGTCTTAAAAAATGTCCTCTTTTAAAGATGAGTGAGAAGCGTTGCTCCGCAAAAAAAATTAAGGATTCCTTTGACTGGAAGAAGGCTAAGAGCAGGTCAAATCCCTCCCGACCTCCCTTTGATAAAGGGAGGAGAAAAGCTCATCTCTTTTATAAAGTTGAAATGGGAAAGATTTTAAATCTTGCACATATTTTGCTTAGAAATACATATATATCAATGAGGAACCAGTTATGGAACTCAATCCTACAGAAAAAGATAAACTGCTGATTTTTACTGCGGGTCTGGTGGCAGAGCGTCGTAAAGCCCGAGGTTTAAAGCTGAATTATCCAGAAGCCATTGCCTATATTTCTGCGGCACTGCTTGAAGGTGCGCGTGATGGCATGACGGTGAGTGAATTGATGCATTACGGTACGACTTTACTGACACGTGATGATGTCATGGAAGGCATTCCGGAAATGATTGCAGAAGTGCAGGTCGAGGCAACCTTTCCAGATGGATCAAAGCTGGTCACTGTCCATCAACCGATCATATAGGAGCAGCACATGATTCCAGGGGAAATTTTTACACCTGAGAGCGATATTGAAATGAATGTCGGTCGGGAAATTTTGAAGGTGACTGTCGCTAATATTGGTGATCGACCGATTCAGGTCGGATCACATTTCCATTTTGCCGAAGCAAATGATGCCTTGCAGTTTGATCGTGAGCTGGCCAAAGGCTTTCGCTTAAATATTGCTGCCGGTACGGCGATTCGTTTTGAGCCAGGGCAGAAACGTGATGTGGAACTGGTCGCACTGGCTGGGAAACGTGAAGTTTATGGTTTCGCCGGGCGGGTCATGGGCAAGCTCGATTCATAAAAATTGCAGCAGAATTATAAAGGTTTATAAATCATGAAAATGTCACGTCGTGCTTATGCCGAAATGTTTGGACCGACAGTCGGGGATCGTGTTCGTCTAGCTGATACTGAATTATTCATTGAAGTCGAACAGGATTTCACCACTTATGGTGAAGAAGTTAAATTTGGTGGCGGCAAGGTCATTCGTGATGGTATGGGACAATCACAACTTTTGTCATCCGATGTAGCTGACACTGTCATTACAAATGTGCTGATTGTTGACTGGTGGGGTATTGTAAAGGCCGATGTAGGCCTAAAAAATGGTCGAATCTGGAAAATCGGTAAAGCCGGTAACCCGGATATCCAGCCAAATATTACCATTCCACTCGGTGCAGCTACAGAAGTCATTGCTGGCGAAGGACAAATATTAACAGCTGGCGGAATTGATACCCATATTCACTGGATCTGCCCGCAGCAAGTTGAAACGGCACTGATGTCTGGTACAACCACGATGGTCGGTGGCGGTACGGGTCCGGCAGCTGGAACTTCTGCGACCACAGTAACTCCAGGACCTTGGCATATTGCCACTATGTTGCAAGCGATTGATGATTTACCGATGAATATTGGTTTATTAGGTAAGGGTAACTTAAGCCAGCCAGAGCCAATTGCAGAACAAATTAAAGCAGGTGTAGTGGGTTTAAAATTACATGAAGATTGGGGTTCTACACCTGCAGCGATTGATAACTGTCTGACTGTAGCCGACCAGTATGATGTACAAGTCGCCATCCACACTGACACACTAAACGAAAGTGGCTTTCTAGAAGAAACTTTGGCAGCTTTTAAAAATCGAACCATTCATACTTATCATACTGAAGGTGCAGGTGGCGGACATGCGCCGGACATTTTAAAAGCCATTGGTCAACCGAACGTATTACCATCTTCAACAAATCCAACCCGTCCATATACCGTCAATACCATTGATGAACATCTGGACATGTTAATGGTCTGTCACCATTTAGATCCAGCGATTGCAGAAGATGTGGCATTTGCAGAAAGTCGTATCCGCCGTGAAACCATTGCTGCAGAAGATATATTGCAGGATATGGGCGCAATTGCCATGATGTCATCAGACTCTCAGGCGATGGGACGTGTCGGTGAAGTAATTTTACGGACTTGGCAAACGGCGCATAAAATGAAAGTGCAACGTGGGCCTTTGGAAGGTGACACTGCCTATAAAGACAATAACCGGGTCAAACGTTATATCGCCAAATATACGATTAATCCTGCAATTACTCATGGTTTGAGCCACGAAATTGGTTCGGTGGAAGAAGGTAAATTGGCCGATCTAGTGCTGTGGAAGCCTGCATTCTTTGGAGTCAAACCATCCATGATTATTAAGGGCGGCATGATTGCAGCAGCGCCGATGGGTGATATTAATGCTTCTATTCCAACGCCACAGCCTGTGCATTATCGTCCAATGTTTGGGGCTTATCCGCGTGGTGTGCATAACACCTGTATTACGTTCCTGTCACAAGTTGCAATTGATGATGGCGTACATGAAAAATTAGGTCTGAAAAAGTTGATTTCACCATGTAAGGCGACACGCCAGGTAACTAAACAGGACATGAAACATAATAGTTACTGTCCTGTCATAGAAGTGCATCCAGAAACTTATGAGGTTCGTGCCGATGGTATGCATTTGACTTGTGAGCCAGCAGAAGTGTTGCCGATGGCTCAACGTTATTTCTTGTTTTAATTACCTCTCCCTGACCCTCTCCTTAAAGGAGAGGGAATTTCCACTATTTAAATAAACTGAATAGCCACCAAAATTCTAGACACACATAATCATCTTTTGGACTGCCACCACTCTCCTAGACAAATTTCGTCTATTCTTTTTGCATAGGAGAGAACATTATGAGTGGACAACGATACACCCCAGAATTTAAAGATGAAGCTGTTAAATTGATTACTGAACGTGGATATTCTGTCACCGATGTGGCAGAACGTTTAGGTGTATCACAGCACAGCATTTATAAATGGCTAAAGGCCGTACAGCCTTTACGCAACAACCCTGATGAACATGAACTACTCGAAGCAAAGAAAGAAATCCTTCGCCTTAAAAGTCAGCTCAAACAAACTGAAGAGGAACGGGATATTCTAAAAAAGGCCGCAAGGTACTTTGCAAGCCTGCCCGAGTAAAGTATCAGTTTATCCTGGAATACAACCATCAATTTAAGATTAAAACGATGTGTCGGGTTCTTAAGATTGCTCGTGCTGGCTACTATGCTTGGTTGCATGAACCCGAATCAGGCAGGACTATTGAAGATAAGCGGTTATTACAGCTCATCCGTTCTTCTTATGATGCCAGTTATGGCATCTACGGTTATCGTCGCATTACGCTGGATCTTAAAGAGCTAGGTGAAAGCTGTGGACCTAATCGTGTGCTGAAGATCATGAAGCACAATGGTATTGCCGCTGTTCGAGGATATAAGAAGCATAAAAGCTATGGTCGTGGTCGTCCTCAGATTGTGCCACCTAACCATTTAAATCGAGAATTTGTTGTAAACACACCGGATACCTCTTGGGTGACTGATATTACCTACATCCGCACCTGGCAAGGCTGGTTATATCTGGCTGTGGTTCTCGATTTATATTCGAGAAAAGTCATCGGTTGGTCAATGAACCTGTGATCATACACTCAGACCAAGGCTCACAATACAGTAGCGGAGACTGGCAGAAATTCTGTCAGAAGCATAATTTAGTTCCGAGTATGAGTCGTCGTGGAAACTGTTGGGACAATGCTGTTGCTGAATCCTTTTTTAGCAGCTTGAAGAAGGAAAGAATTAAAAAGAGGATCTATAAAACACGAGAAATGGCTCGTGCAGATGTATTTGATTACATCGAGATGTTTTACAATCGAATCAGGCGTCATTCGCATCTCGATGGGATGAGTCCGGAAGCCTTTGAGGCAGCTTCAAAATGAGGCCGTCTCGTGTCTAGGATACTGGGAGCAGTCCACTCTTGGAAAGTTTCTTCTCCCTTTGGGAGAAGGTTAGGATGAGGGGTATTTTCTTATTTTTTGATCTTGATGAGTATGTTTAAAAAATATATAGATTACTAATTCAATAGATTAGATAGAGTTTGCTAATTTGCTCAATATGTCAGAATACCCATTCATTTATCAAGATGAAAATTATATATATTTATATAAACATCAGCCCATCACTGATAGTCGACTAAAGCTTCTTACAGAAGGGACTATAAGTTTTACAAATCCTAAAAATTTTAATGACCCTTTGGACTGTGTAGGAAATATTGATGAGAGTCATCATTATTCAGCAGAAGAAATAAAGAAAATATTTAAAGATAGGGGGGCAAAGATAAGTCGAAAAAAGGCAGAAAAAAAGGCTAAGAAATATAAGGATTCTGAAAAAAGAAAGATACATGATCTAAGCTATTTCAAAGAAATGAATGATCGCATGGGAATCTGCTGCTTAAACCACAACCCACTTAATATTCTTATGTGGTCTCATTATGCAGATTTTCATAAAGGCTTTTTAACAGAATTTAAATTTCTGAAAAGAGATTTACTAAAATCGAATTCAGTTTATGCGAAGTTTTTTCCTATTTCTGTAAATTATTCAAATAAAATGCCATTAGTTACATTAAAAGATCGTTTAAAATCAGAAGAAAAAATATTAGAGATCTATACAACGAAATCTGAAGAATGGAGCTATGAAAAAGAGTTCAGAATTTTAAGACCTTATACAAATGAACCGATCCAAAAAATTCCTTATACAGATTTAATTTGTACTGTAATTGGTGGAATTAAAATTTCATCCAAAGATGAGGAAAAACTTAAAAAGATATGTAGTAAAAATAAAATTCCCTATTTTAGAGTAGAAAGAATATTCAATAATTATGGTCTAACAGTTCCTAATCATCCTAGATTAGATCGAACTATTAATGAAACTTCATGAAAATTTAATGATCCTTTTTGGCGCATAAATTGCTTGTCACGCTTATTCAATTTTACTGTTTGATATAACACATCAGGGATTAAACGTGACCAGCACATATCTACGCGGACAAGAACTCATAGATCAAATTCGAAACCAGCCTTATTCACGTGATTTGATTGGCTATCATGGCGATGTACCAAAAGTAGAATGGCCTAATCAGGCCCGTGTCGCAGTTCAATTTGTACTGAATTATGAGGAAGGTGGTGAAAACCACGTAGAACACGGTGATGCCGGTTCAGAACAGTTTCTATCTGACATTATTGGCGCAGCCAGCTTTCCAGACAAACACATGTCGATGGATTCTATGTATGAATATGGCTCACGTGCAGGTTTCTGGCGTATTCATAACGAGTTTAAAAAGCGTAATCTGCCGATGACCATATTCGGGGTTGGGATGGCTTTAATTCGTAATCCTTATATAGTCGAAGCGATTAAAGAAGCCAATTATGATGTAGTTTCACATGGTCAGCGCTGGGTGCATTATCAGGACATGCCAATTGAACTTGAACGCCAGTATATGGATCAGGCGATTAGCGTACTGGAAACCCTCTTCGGCAAATCACCGATTGGCTGGTATACCGGTCGGGATAGTCCAAATACCCGTCAATTACTGGCTGAATTTCCTCAGATTCAATATGACTGCGACAACTATGGCGATGACTTGCCATTTTGGAGCACATTGACCAATCAGGCAGGGGAAACACGCCCTCATTTGATCATCCCCTATACTTTAGAAAGCAATGATATGAAATTTAGTTCACCGGGCGGCTTTAATAGCGGGGAACAATTCTATCAATATTTAAAAGATGCCTTCGATGTGCTCTATGCTGAAGGTGAAACTGAACCAAAAATGCTATCGATCGGGATGCATTGTCGTATTTTAGGGCGGCCGGGACGCTTTAAAGCCCTACAAAAGTTCCTCGATTATGTGCAAGGTCATGAAAAAGTCTGGATTTGCCGCCGAGGTGATATTGCAGCGCATTGGTATAAATATCACGCACCAAAATGAGAAAAATATATTAAAAAAGAGAACCTTGAGCTCTCTTTTTTGCTTTATACATCATATAAAAATAGAAGATCAAGACGATTTGGCACTGTTATTGCAAAACCTGTACTGAACAAAAAATGAATATCATCAGGCGATTTAATAGTGCAACTCGTTGAATTTAATCAGGCATCTCTAGAAGAGGCCATTACCTTTTTAAAGCACTGTGTGCAAATACCGAGCTGGTCGACCCAGATTGAAGCAAAGCGTCCTTATATATCTGTTGAAGATGTATTGAATATAGCCAGACAACAGGCTGCAACCTGGACCTGGGACGAAATCAAAGCAGCTTTGGATAATCATCCACGTATTGGTGAAAAAAAGGCACAGGCTGAATTAAGCGAAGTTGAAAAAAACTTTTCCAATCGTGAACAGGCTGCGATAACTCAGGACGAAGCAACTCAGCAAGCTTTGCTAGAAGGCAATATCGCTTATGAAAAAAAATACGGTTATATCTTCCTGATTAAAGCGGCTGGTCTAAATAGCCAAGAAGTGCTGAATGCCTTGAAAGATCGTTTAGCTAATGATCCGGAAACTGAAAAAGGTATTGTTCATACGCAACTGGCGGAAATCGCTTTATTAAGACTGTCACAGGAGCTGCAAGCATGATCAGCACTCATATTTTAGATACGCATCTCGGCAAACCTGCAGCACATGTTTTAATCAAACTCTTTGATGAAGAAGGTGAATTACTCGGAAAAGCATTTACCAATGCAGATGGTCGAGTCACAGATTTTGGTTTAACCGAATTTGAGGAAGGTAAATACAGTCTTGAATTTGCTACTTCTGATTATTTTGAAGGCTTAGGTCTAGAAACTTTCTTTCCTAAAGCAGTCATTCATTTTCAGGTGAAAGATGCCTCCCAGCACTTTCATATTCCTTTATTGATCAGCCCATTCGCGTACTCCACATATCGCGGAAGCTGATTTTTTATTTAAGCTTTCAGGGAGAGAAAAAGAATGACAGAACAAAGCACAAACATTTCACCAGAACATGAATATCTGGGCGCAGGCAAAAGTGCAGCCTATGGCTTGCAACATGTATTGACCATGTACGGTGGTATTATCGCACCACCACTCATTGTGGGTACTGCCGCAGGTTTGGAAGCTACACAAGTCGGTTTATTGATTGCGGCTGCATTGTTTGTTGGCGGTCTGGCTACGATTTTACAAACCATTGGAGTGAAATATATCGGGGCTAAATTGCCACTGGTACAAGGGGTTTCCTTTGCGGGTGTGGCGACGATGGTGGCGATTGTAACTACAGGTGGCGGCTTATCAGCTGTTTATGGTGCAGTCATCATAGCTTCATTAATTGGTTTCTTCCTTGCGCCTTATTTTTCTAGAATTATCCGTTTTTTCCCGCCAGTCGTGACCGGCTGTGTGATCACGATTATCGGTTTATCACTTTTACCCGTAGCCGTTCGCTGGATGATGGGGGGTAATAAAAATGCACCTGAATGGGGAAGTGTTGAAAATATCAGCCTGGCCGTGATGACCTTGGCTATTGTGATCTGTCTAAACTTGAGCAGAAATGCCTCGATTCGTCGCTTATCTATTTTATTGGCGATCGTAATGGGTTCAGTGCTGGCTTATCTGTTTGGTTTTGGCGATTTTAGTAAAGTCGGCCATGGTGCATGGGTACAATTTCCGAGTTTCTTTGCTTTTGGCATGCCGACCTTTGAACTCAGTGCAATCATTTCCATGCTGATTGTGACGTTGGTGATTATGACTGAAACGACGGCTGATATTATTGCTGTAGGTGAGATTGTTGGAACCAAAGTAGATTCAGAACGTATTTCGAATGGTCTGCGTGCAGATATGTTCTCAAGTGCAGTTGCACCGATTTTTGGTTCGTTCATGCAAAGTGCTTTTGCGCAAAACGTCGGACTGGTTGCCATTACCGGGATTAAAAGCCGTTTTGTAGTCGCTGCAGGCGGTATGATTCTAGTAGTTTTGGGATTACTTTCCATTATGGGCCGACTAATCGCCGCAATTCCGGTTCCGGTACTTGGTGGTGCAGGTCTAGTGTTATTTGGTACAGTAGCTGCAAGCGGCATTCGTACGCTAGCAAAAATTGATTATAACGAGCAGAAGAATTTGATCATTGTTGCAACTTCAATTGCAGCCGGCATGATCCCGATTATTGACTATTCTTTCTATGCCAATTTCCCAAAATGGTTCCAAACCCTGTTCCATTCTGGCATCAGTTCAACCTGTTTAATGGCGATCCTTTTAAATATTCTGTTTAATCATCTGCCAATGTTTAAGTCGAAAACAGAGGTTCCGGAAAAGGTCGCAGAAACGCTGCATTAAAGTTTGATTTCCTCCATATGCCCATGCCAGTCATGGGCTTTTTTTATCAAAAATTAAAAAAGTTGGCTTTGTTTTTGCTTAATCCAGTGTGAAATTTTTAATTCCATTGGGGAACCTTATTTATGAAATTTACTCAAGTTTCTGCTGCAACATTACTTGCATTGGGTGCAGCATCTGCACAGGCAAAACCAGTCTGGCAGGATTTTAGCGTTACTGGGCTTTATGGGGAAAACTATGAAGTTGTAGATGAAAAACAGGCAACCCTAACTGTTGAATACGCTGCAAAAGTTAAATATGCAGATGTCTTCTTTTTCATTGACCGTATGCGTGGTTCCGATGATATTAAATCAAGCTATTTTGAATTTTCACCACGTTTAAGTCTGGGTGAAGTTTCAGGTCAAAAGCTGGCATTTGGTCCAGTGAAAGATGTTTTGGTGGCAACGACTTGGGAAGGTGGTGAAGGTTTTGATAACTTCCTGTACGGTGTAGGTTTCGATCTGGCAATTCCAAAATTCAATTATGCCAGCGTGAATCTCTATCGTGTAAATAACGAAAATATGGAAGACGACTATCAGCTCACCTTGACCTATGGTGTGCCATTTAAACTAGGTACAGAAGAATTCCTGGTAGATGGCTTCCTGGACTGGTCAACTGCTGAAGATGATCATGCGAGCGAGATGAACTGGACGACTCAGTGGAAATGGAATGTCGGCAAGCACATTTCTCCTGATACCAATTTATATCTTGGTATTGAGCATTCGGTTTGGAATAACAAATACGGTATTCCGGATGCAGATGAAAACAACGTGAGTGCTTTAGTGAAATATCATTTCTAAATACAACAAATAAGAAATTAAAAAGCCCTTATTGATAAGGGCTTTTTAATGGGCTTAATTTTCGATAAAAATCTTTTCAGGAAAAGTATAAACATCACAGTTTGGACCAGTGCCGATACGATCGATCACCACGAAATCACTCGGAGCTTCAAAGGTCAGCAAAGGATGATGCCAGGTGCCGGCACGATAATTTACGCCTTGTGTACCATTACTGATAAAAGCCTGAATTTGACTGAGATCAGGTTTTTCATGATCCAGATTAGGTGCAACCACAATTAAAAATTTCTGGCCTTGCATCGGGATGAACGCTTGTGAACCGACAGGATGACGCTCCAGCATTTCGATTGCAAAGGGAATGGCTGTAGTCTGAATATTTCTAAAAATACTTAGACCAACTTTTGCATCTGTTTCAGCAACAGCCAGAGCATGATAACGCTCAGTCTGCTGATCATTAATATGGAAAAAATCATTGCCTTCACAGGCAATGACCTCGCCATAAGGCAAGAAACTTTCAGCAGTTAAGGGCTGTATTTTTATGCTTTGCATGCTCATAGATGTAATTACTCAGACAACTTTTCCCCATAGACGAATCCGGCTAATGCCACCATCCGGAATCATATTCACCCGAATATGAGAAATTTTTTCCTGTTTTAAGATTTCCTTAACAAAGCTATGAATATGATCCATCTGCATATCTTGTGCTTCAAGCAGGAATGGCCAGAACATACTTTGCGGAATTAACTGCTGATCAGTCGCATCTTCAATATAAATCGCTTGGATAGAGACTTGAGCAGGGAAGTTGCCTTTAAAATGTGCGGTATCAATCTCAATTTTTTCAATCTGGCCACTTTGACCCAAGGCCAGAATACACCAGTCAAAACCGGGTGCACGACGGCGTTTAGTTTCCCAGCCATCCCCCATATTGATGCCACGCCCCGGATTAATCAAATTACGTGGATGACCAAAGTGCGCATCACTATAGGCAATGACACGACCGCCATTTTCCAGAGCGACCAGATCAATCACCTGATTGCTGTCCTGAACCTGGATTTTTACTTCACCATAGACTTTAAAGCGCGCCACGCCCCCGTCAGGGAAAATATTTAGACGTACATGCGTAAAGACCTCGTCTGAAGCAACATTGAAAATATGATGCTGGCTCGGACCTAATATACTGTTTGGTAAAACTGAGTGCCAGGTTGCAGTGCTTAAGTCACCATTTGGTGCATAGCAGGCTTCAACTGCAGCAGAAGCTGGGTAGTTACCGGTAAAGAACGTGGTATCAATATCTAGTGCTTTGATGGTTCCAGCCACACCTAGTTTAACAATGGCCCAGTCATAGCCGGCATGGCGCTTGCGGCGGGTTTCCCAGCCATCCATCCATTTGCCATGATCATCAAATTTATCTTCAACAAAAATTGGTGCATCAAATTGCAACATTCGTTTTGCTTCAGCAAAAAAATCATCTGAACATTCAAGAATTTCTGCACCAATCCGGCTATCAGCCAAGTTGGTAAGCTGCTGGATATGGGCAGGGATCTCGAAAATGGGTGCAAATAATCTTGCCATAACTATGTTCCATTCAAATTATGTTTAACGTGAATCTAATTTTTTATAAAAGTCTGTAATTCTGCTGAAAGACCTTATAAAAACAGGTTTTTAATGAATAGATGAATGCACGGCTTGTGCCAACTTTTGAGAAAAATCAGTGCATTATTTTCGAAATGGCACGCTTTTAGCTACACAGGGAGGAAGAAACACAATTTTGAGAGGAGCAAATAGATGGAGATTACAATTATTGGTGCAGGGATGGGGGGATTGACCACAGGAATTGCACTAAAAAAGTTTGGGCATAAAGTCACCATCTATGAACAGGCAGAAAAGATTTTACCGGTGGGCGCAGCAATTTCACTTTGGTCAAATGGGGTAAAATGTTTGAATTATCTGGGCTTAACTGAACAGGTCGCCAATCTTGGCGGCCAGATGGATCAGCTGGCCTATATTGATGGCTTGACGGGCGATACCATGACGCAGTTCAGTTTATTGCCGTTAATTGAAGAAGTGGGACAACGTCCATATCCGGTGGCACGTGCAGATTTACAAAACATGCTGATGGACGATTTTGGCCATGAAGATATTCAGCTTGGCAAGAAAATGATCGAGCTGCAAGAACAAGAAGATGGTGTCCTGGTTAAATTTGCGGATGGTACAGAAATCAAAACGGATCTACTGATTGGCGCAGATGGAACTCATTCCATTACCCGTGCCTATGTACTGGGTGAACAGGTTTCTCGTCGCTATGCCGGTTATGTCAACTGGAATGGTCTGGTAGAAATTTCAGAAAATCTCACTCCGGCAGATCAATGGACCACATTTGTCGGGCAAGGTAAGCGCGTTTCGCTGATGCCTGTAGCAGACGGAAAATTCTATTTCTTCTTTGATGTGCCGTTGCCAGCCGGTTTAGAGAATAATCGGGCAGAATATAAAACCTTGTTGAAACAGTACTTTGAAGGTTGGTGTGCGCCGGTTCAGCATCTGATTGATGCGCTGGATGAACAGAAAACCAATCGGGTTGAAATTCATGATATTGAACCGTTTGCTCAGTTCTATAAAGGTCGTGTCGTAATTGTTGGTGATGCCGCACATAGCACCACACCGGATATTGGTCAGGGTGGTTGTCAGGCCATGGAAGATGCGATCTATCTGGCTCGGTCTTTACAGATTAATACCCTTGGGCTGGAAGATGCCTTGAAACGCTATCAGAACAAACGCAATGAGCGTGCCAATGAGCTGGTATTGCGTGCACGTAAACGCTGTGATGTCACGCATATGAAAGATGAAGCCGTGACCAAAGAATGGTATGAAGAACTGCGTAAAGAGCAGGGACCACATATCATGAAAGGCATTATCAGTAATATTATTGGCAATCCTTTAGATTAATTCTGCCTTTACACTCTTGGCAAAAAGCCCTTCAATGATGAAGGGTTTTTTTATATTTAAATATGAGGGATTCGCTAATAGATTTTTTAGGCCGCAAGTAAAGCTTTCGCTGCCTGCCGATGTGCAGCCTGAACCGCTTCAAGATCCAGATTCAGGATTTCCCGGTTTTTAACGACCCATTGTCCATTCACCATGACATGTTCGGCACGGTCTGCACCGCACAGCAACAGGCCGGCAATCGGGTCATGAATCCCTGAAAAACGCACATCATCCAGACTATAAAAAGCTAAATCTGCCTGAAAATCTGCTGCGATTTGTCCTAGATGCTTTTCACGTCCCAGTAACTGTGCCGAGCCTTGTGTGGCCCAGGTTAAAGCACATTCAGGGGTAATCACTTCTGCACCATATTTTAAACGCTGTAAATACATCGCCTGCCGAGCTTCCAGAATCAGATTGGACGCATCACCCGAAGCAGAGCCATCCACACCCAGACCAATGACTGCACCCGCTTCCAGTAAATCCATGGTTGGACAAATCCCTGAAGCCAGACGCATATTGGAATGCGGACAATGACAGATACCGACCTGAGCCTGTCCTAAGCGTTGGATCTCATCGGCATTAAAATGAATGCCATGCGCCAGCCAAGTTCTAGAATTGAGCCAGCCTACACTTTCCAGATAATCGACGGTACGCATGCCAAATTTGGACAGGCAAAATTGTTCTTCATCCAGTGTTTCGGCCAGATGGGTATGCAGACGTACATCCAGTTTTTCTGCCAGTGCCGCACTTTCTCGCATAATCTCTTGGGTGACTGAAAATGGTGAACATGGTGCAAGCGCAATATTGACCATCGCATCAGCACTACGCTGGTGAAATTTCTGCACCAACCGTTCTGAGTCCAGCAGAATGGTGTCCATATCCTGTACGGTATGCTGCGGTGGCAAGCCACCAGAATCTTCACCCAGACTCATGGAACCTCGGGTCAGCATGACCCGAATCCCTAATTGTTCTGATGCTTCAACCTGAACATCAATGGCATCGGACAGCTGCTGTGGAAACAGATAATGGTGATCCGCCGCAAAGGTACAACCGGAAAGCAGTAATTCAGACAATGCAATTTGAGTGGCTAGATAATGCTGTTCAGTATTCAATTTGGCCCAGACCGGATATAAGGTTTTTAGCCATGGAAATAGCGGAGCATTGACCACGGGAGCCCAAGCGCGGGTCAAGGTCTGATAAAAATGATGATGGCTATTAATCAGTCCCGGTGTAATCACCAAATTCTGGGCATCAAAGAACTGGTCATAAGGCGATGCTGGGGTTTGTCCCAAAGCCACCAGTTCAATAATTTTGCCATCGCGAATGACCAAGCCACCACGGGCATCCAGATCATTTGCGGTAAATACAGCAAGAGGATTTTTAATCCATAAGGTTGTCATATCTTTTTTCCCATAAGTTTTATTTGTGCTGCACATGAATCAGGCAGCACATGAGGCATTGAGCTGTTGTAATTTGATTTTCAAATCTTCCATTTGGTCGATCAGATGGTTCATCATGATTTGTGAGATACGGGAAATTTGCCGTTTCGGTGCCACACAAAGGGCAAGGGTCAGTGGATGCATACCTTTTTCAATGATCGGTTTAAACATCAGTTCATCGCGTTCTAAATAAGGCAAGGCGTCGATATAGGAAAGTACCCCAATTCCTAAGTTGCGCTCTGCCAGAGAAGTAATCATGCGAATGTCATTACATTCCAGCTTTTGCTGTGGCATAAATTGGTGATGTTTATACAGGCTATAAACATAGTCATGAATGATTAAAGGGGCGCAGGGAATGAGATGCTTGAAGTTTAAAGTGTCGGAAAAATAGATTTTTTCTGCCTGAGCCAAAGGATGAGATTTGGCCATCACAAATCCAACCGGGATTTCCACAAAAGACATGACTTCGAGCTGATTATGACTTTTAGGATTGAGCAGAATGCCAAAATCAACTTCAGCATCCATAATCATTTTAGAGACAGTATCACTTTCCTGAATCTGGATATTGAAATTGATCCAGGGATAGTTTTCATACATGTATTGCAGGGAATCTAAAACGAAACCGTCACTGAGTGCCGCAATGAGCCCGAGTTCAATGCTGCCGCGCGATAAACCCTGAATTTCATCAAAACGTATACAGGTCTGTTGGAATTCTTTTTGCCATTTGAGTAGGTCGGCATAGAGCAATTCACCCGCTAATGTCAGCTTCAGGCCACTCGGCAACCGTTCAAAAAGCACGATGCCAAATTCTTCTTCTGCCAGAGCGATCTGACGATGAATCGCGGAGACGGAAATATAAAGCTGATCAGCTGCTTTTCTGAGGCTGCCTGTTTTGGCTACGGCAATAAAATATTCTGAAAATCTTGAAAAAGTAATATTCATAAAATCACATCAACCCACCTGCACATCGTTTTAATCACATAATTTTCAGCTGGAAACTAAGTGATTCTGGTTCTATGCAAGTGGACAAGCGATTTCTGTGCCAATTTTCAAAGAAATGGAACGGTAAAAGTTTTGTGTTCTATTTTTTGGAACATGGGCTACGAAACATTCTAATAGACAGCAGAACAGGCATTTGGCTAATTTTATTAAAGAACAACTAGGCAGCTTAATGAGATAAAAATTTAAGCCGTTGTCATGCGATAAATATTTGTGAGTGAACTATGAATGCGATCCCGGTGCTTAATTTATTCAGTCAACCGCACTGTAGCGGCTTTGACCCATCAGACTGGAATATCCTGGCTCAGCATTGGTATCCAGTTGCCCGTATTCAGGATGTGAGTACTACGCCACAGCAGGTACAACTTCTGGATGTGAAGATGGCCCTATATCAAACTGAGAGTGGCAGCATTCATCTGGTTCGTGATATCTGTCCGCATCGTGGTGTACCATTAACCAAAGGCTGGGTAAAGGGTGAAGAAATTATTTGTCCTTATCATGGCTTGCATTACAACACGCAAGGAAAATGCACCAAAATACCGGCTCAACCAGAACTAACCAACATTTCGGATCGTTTTACCTTAACCAAGTTTCCAGTGGTCTTGAAATATGGTCTGGTCTGGACCAGCCTGTTTAGCCGGGATGAATCAGAAGCTAATTTCCCTGATCTGGATACCTGGGACAGTGAAGAGCACCAATCCATCTTACCGCCATTTGTTGATATCGGTGGTTCAAGTGGCCGGCAGCTGGAAGGCTTTATTGATGTGGCGCATTTTGCCTGGGTGCATCATGAATCGTTTGCTTCACGTGATAATCCGATCGTGCAAAAGTATTCCACTGTGCGCACTCCTTATGGCTTGCATACAGAATATGTCAGCGATGTCAGCAACTATCCACATGGCTTGCAGCATCTGGCACCCGAAGGATTTTTGTGGAAACGTGAGTTTGATGTTTATCCACCATTTTCAGCGATTTTAACAGTGCATTTTCCGGAAAATGGCATCCTGAAAATTCTGAATGCCTGCTGTCCGGTATCTCACAATAAAACCCGTTTATTTGTGCCATTGACCCGTAATTTTGATACGACTGGTGATCTGCAAGCGGTTTATGACTTTAACGCACAGATTTTTGCTGAAGATCAGGACATGGTCGAAAGCCAGAAACCAGAAGAATTACCTTTGGATATTACGATGGAAGCACATTTTGAAGCTGACCGGTCTTCGACAACTTATCGCCGCATTCTGGCGGAATGGGGTCTAAGCAAGCGCTATATTGTTTAAATTAAATTTCCTCCTTTATGCACCCTGGTCTGTTGGGGTGCTTTTTTTATTCCATGCCATCTGTTCAAAGTCCTATTTTATAAGCACATATGACCTTTGAACTTTCGATTGTTAGAGTAATTTATGCCACAGCCTAGCCATGAGCAAATGCTATCTTTTTTAAGATTATCCAATAAGGTTGCCAAGCGGGCAATGTCTTTAGGCCATCATCCTTTTGGTGCGGTGCTGGTCGCGCCTGATCATGAAACGGTTTTACTGACCCAATGTAATATTGATACGGTCAACCATGCAGAAAGTACTTTAGCCCGGATCGCAGCCAGCAATTTTACGCCGGATTATCTGGCTGAATGCACCTTATATACGGCAGTTGAACCTTGCTGCATGTGTTCTGGAACGATTTATTGGGCCAATATCGGGCGGGTGGTCTATGCCATGACCGAAGAAAAATTATTGCAATGTACTGGAAACCATAATGAGAATCCGACTATGAGTGTTTCTGCTGAGTATGTTTTTGCTCATGGTCAGAAGAATATTGAGCTGATTGGACCAATCATGGAACTTGAACAGGAAACGGTTCAATTGCAAAAAGACTTCTGGTCATCTCGGTGAAGATTTGAAATTATTCTTTTTATAATTCTACTTCATTTTATTTATATTATTTATAAGACCATAAAAACAGATTTTCCGGATTGTAGGCTCAATTTAAAACCCTGCAATCCAGTCTCTATTTTCTAAAAATACTTTCCTTAATTTTCTATTTTTAAAAATCCATTTTATTCATTCAGTGCATTGCCAATTATACGCCATTTATTAGCGCACACGATTTAGAGCTAACGCACTTATCTAGCGCAGATCAAAAGAAAATCACAAGAATTTTTAAATATTCGGTCTTATTAATTTCTCAGTCTTGAGTTGAGCCTAGTTTTCTAGCAGCTTTGCTCATTGGCTAAGACCGAAATCTATATTTCTCGGCTTACTTTCTTAATTATTAAACTTTTTTATACCAATAATTTTCTCTAAATCTCTGTAATTAATAAAAATAAATAAAAGAACAGATCATTCTAAAAATTATAAGTGTCTTGCAATCCGCCTGTTCTATTTTTTGAACCGAATTGGAATAGAAGTTGCTAATTAATAGAAATATAGCAATCAGTAAAATTTTTGATGTCGATTCAGATCTTTTAAAGCCGCTATTTATAAAACTCAAATGGCATTCACGGAGGCAATTTATGCTGAATATGTCCAAACATAAAAAGATAATGAAAAAATTTTCACTGCCTGTAATTGCGGCTGCAATTATTGGTTTGGGGATCAGCAGTCAGAGCTTTGCAGTCGATAAAGCTGCATTTGTCTATATTGGACCAACCAGTGACCATGGCTGGACGTATTCTCATGATCAGGGGCGTATTAAAGCTGAAAAAGCTTTGGGCGGAAAATTTAAGACGACTTATATCGAAAATGTACCTGAAACGGCCGATGCTGAACGTGTGATTCGTAATCTGGCACAGCAGGGCAATAAAGTGATTTTTGCGACCTCTTTTGGTTATATGAACCAGATGGAAAAAGTCGCGAAACAGTTCCCAAATACCGTATTCATGCACGCGACCGGTTATAAGCAGGGGAAAAACCTAGGCATCTATGATGTGCGTACTTATGAAGGTGCTTACATGCTGGGTGTAGTGGCAGGGCAAACCACCAAAACCAACACCTTGGGCGTTGTAGCTTCATTCCCGATCCCGGAAGTGGTTCGTAATATTAATGCCTATACCTTAGGTGCACAAAGCGTCAATCCTAAAGTCAAAACCAAAGTCATCTGGGTGAACTCATGGTTTAACCCGGGTAAAGAACGTGATGCGGCTTTGGCGCTGATTTCTCAAAAAGCTGATGTGCTGATGCAGAACACAGATTCGCCAGCAGTCGTGCAAGCTGCCCAGCAAAAAGGCGTATATGCCTTTGGTTGGGATTCAGACATGAGCAAATTTGGTCCTAAAGCGCATCTGGCTGCTTCAGTATTGCACTGGGAAAAAATTTATACCCCAGCCATGCAGCAAGTGGCTAATAAAACCTGGAAACCTGCCGCTCTCTGGTATGGCGTAAAACAGGATGCAGTGAAAATTGAAAACTTCGGACCTGCTGTTCCTGCCAAGGTGAAACAGTCTGCTTTAAATGCACAAAGTGCGATTCATAAAGGCACATTACATCCATTCCAGGGCCCAATCTATAAACAGGATGGAACTTTGGTGATTGCCAAAGGCGGCAAAATGACAGATGAAGCGCTTGGAAAAATGAACTTCTATGTGAAAGGGGTTGAAGGTTCATTACCTAAATAATTCTTTCACTATGTGTATGACTTAAAAATAAAAGAAAGTAAATCCTGAAAAATCATCCCCCAGTCCATGAATCACTTTATGGACTGGGCCAAAATGAGTGGAGACTGAGTTATGAGCGATCTGCCTCACATGTCAAATGACATCGAAACGTCATCGCTCAATGAGCAGCAAATTCCACGACTGGAGCTGATTAATATCAGCAAAAGCTATAACTCATTGAAAGCAAATGACAGTATTAATCTAAAAGTCCAACCTGGGCAAATTCATGCCATCCTGGGTGAAAACGGTGCTGGTAAAAGTACCTTGATGAAAATCATCTACGGCGCGACCAAAGCGGATAGCGGTCATATCGTCTGGAATGGCAAAGAAGTACAGATAGAAAGTCCGTCGATGGCCAGAAAACTGGGCATCGGCATGGTGTACCAGCATTTTTCCCTATTTGAAACCATGACCGTGGCTGAAAATATTTTATTAGGTCTGGATGAGAAAATAGATTTAAAAAGCTTAGCGGCTAAAATTACCGAAGTATCAGAACAATATGGCTTGCCGGTAGATCCACGGCGTGAAGTTTTTTCTTTATCGGTTGGTGAGCGACAACGGGTCGAAATTATCCGCTGTCTACTCCAAAATCCGTCCTTACTCATTTTAGATGAACCGACTTCAGTCTTAACTCCACAAGCGGTACGTCAGTTATTTAAAACTTTGCGACTGGTGGCTTCGCAAGGTGTCTCAATTCTTTATATCAGCCATAAATTGCATGAAATCAAAGAACTCTGTGATGAAGCGACGATTCTGCGTAATGGTAGAGTCACCGGCTATGTACTGCCTTCTGAAAACAGTACCAGTGAACTGGCCAAATTAATGATTGGCCGGGAATTGCCGACTTATGCGCATGCTGAATATACAGGCGAACATCGCACGCTGTTTCTGGTGAAAAACCTGAATTACGAAACTGATGATCCTTTTGGCGTGTCCTTATCCAATATTCAACTCAACCTGAATTCGGGTGAAATTCTGGGCATTGCCGGTATTTCGGGTAATGGTCAATCTGAATTATTGGCACTGCTTTCAGGTGAGCAAACGGCGAAAAGAGGTCAGGTTTTTCTACTAGATCATGATATTTCTGAACTCAGTGCAGGCCAGCGACGTGATCTAGGCTTGGGCTTTGTTCCGGAAGAGCGTTTAGGTCGGGGTGCTGTGCCGAATATGACATTGGCACAAAACACTTTATTGACTGCTTTTCGTCAGGGTTTAAACAAATGGGGCTTTATCCAGTTTGAGAAAACTGTCGCTTTTGCCCAGCAATGTATCGAAAAATTCGGGGTAAAAGCTGCAGGACCACAAGCTGAAGCCCGCAGCCTTTCGGGTGGGAATCTGCAAAAATTTATTGTAGGGCGTGAAATCCTGCAACAGCCCAAAGTGCTGATTATTTCCCAGCCAACCTGGGGCGTTGATGTCGGCGCATCGATGTTTATCCGTCAAACCCTGATTGATCTTTCTCGTCAAGGTGTTGCGATTTTAGTGATTTCAGAAGAGCTGGAAGAACTGTTTGAAATTAGCGACCAGATTTGTGTTCTGGCTGGTGGAAAGCTGTCAGCACCTGTTCCGGCTAAAAATACCAATGCAGAACAGATTGGCCTGCTCATGTCAGGTATTCAGGCAGATCCAGCAATATTAGCTGAGTCCGAGCCTGTCCATGAAGTACATGCGTAGAGAAGAGGTGTAAATATGCATTTATTAGAACCTAGAGAACATCCTTCTCAATTGATGAAATGGCTTTCACCCGTGCTTGCATTACTCGCCATGCTGGTAGTAGGTAGCCTATTGTTTTTAATGCTTGGGGTGAATCCTGCTCAGGCTTTATATATCTTTTTTATTGAGCCATTGACTTCAGTCTATAATCTGAGTGAACTGATAATTAAAGCCAGTCCGCTGATTTTAATTGCCTTGGGTCTGGCTGTTGGGTTTCGTGCCCGTCTGTTTAATATTGGTGCCGAGGGGCAGTTGGCTATGGGGGCCATCTTTGGCGGTGGTATTGCCATCCTGTTTCATGAGCAGATCGGCTGGTGGATTTTACCTTTAATGGTGATTATGGGTGCGATTGGTGGTGCAATTTGGGGTCTGATTCCAGCGCTGCTAAAAACCCATTTTAATGCACAAGAAACCCTGACCACCTTAATGATGAACTATGTGGCATTTTTTCTGCTGATGTATCTGGTTAATGGCCCATGGCGTGATCCAGATGGCATGAACTTTCCACAATCCGTAATGTTCTCGGAAAGCGCGACCCTGCCGCTGATTATGGAAGGCACACGGATTAACGCCTCAATTTTTATCACGATCATCGCAGTGGTGCTGTTCTGGGTTTTTATCCGTAAGAGTCTGATGGCTTATAAACTAGAAGTCAGTGGTCAGGCACCTTTGGCAGCTCAATATGCAGGATTTTCAGCTAAAAAAGCTATCTGGTTAAGTTTGGGGATTTCCGGCCTGATGGCGGGGATTGCCGGAATCTGTGAAGTAGCAGGTCCAATCGGCCAGCTCAATCCGAATATCTCACCAGGTTATGGTTATGCAGCCATTATTGTGGCTTATCTTGGCCGATTAAATCCAATTGGAATCGTACTTTCAGGTTTCCTGATGGCGCTGATCTATTTAGGTGGTGAACTGGCACAAATGCAGTTGCAGCTCCCAGTCGCCATTACCGGAATTTTCCAGGGCCTGCTTTTATTTTTCCTGCTGGCTTCAGATGCCCTGATTGAAAACCGCTACCGTTTTGCCAAAAAGAAAGTCAAAAAAACCATTACCACTGCGCAAGCAGCCTGAACCAGACAGAAGAAGGATAACAACATGAGTATTGAATTAACCGCAATTGTTGCCGGAACTGTCGCTGCGGCAACGCCTTTAATCTTTGCCGGACTGGGTGAGCTAGTAGCAGAGCGTACCGGTGTCATCAATCTTGGGGTAGAAGGCATGATGCTGGTCGGTGCCATTGCCGGATTTGCTTTCGCTAGCCAGTATGAAGCCAGTGTCGCCAGCGCCTTATTTATGGGCGGATTGGCAGGCACATTGATGGCACTGATTTTTGCATTTTTTACCTTGTCTTTAAGCACCAACCAATCTGCCTGTGGTCTGGCACTCACTATTTTTGGGATCGGGATTTCAGCCTTTCTTGGACAGAATTATGTCAGTACTGCCTTACCGGGTCTGGAAAATCTCAAAATTCCGGGACTCACCGATATTCCATTCATAGGACCAGTCCTGTTCCAGCAAAACTATGTGGTGTATCTGTCCATTCTTGCTTTTGTACTGGTGTGGTGGGTACTGAGTAAAACCCGTTTAGGTTTGTTATTGAAAGCAGTAGGAGAATCTCCGGAAAGCGCACATGCCATGGGCTATAACGTGCTGGCGATTCGCTATGGTGCAGTCATGTTTGGCGGTGCGATGGCAGGTATTGGCGGTGCTTTTTTATCTACGGTTTATACGCCGATGTGGATTGAAAATATGGTTGCAGGACGCGGCTGGATTGCAATTGCTTTAGTCGTTTTTGCTGCATGGAAACCAACGCGTTTGATGTTGGGTGCCTATCTGTTTGGTGGTGTAACGATTTTACAGTTTCATGCCCAGGCTCTGGGTCTAGAAGTACCGAATGAACTGTTATCGGCATTGCCATACATTGCAACGATTGTCGTCTTAGTCCTCATTTCACGTGACAAGAGGTTATTGAAACTCAATTTACCAGCATCACTCGGCAAAACCTTTAGCCTTTAATCGGACAAATCTCAGGAATTACTTTATGAAAATTATAAGCGCAGATTATGTCCTGACCATGAATTCCAACCTGGACTGTATTAAAGATGGTGCCATCCTGATTGATGGTGCTCTCATTAAACAGGTAGGAACATTACAGGAATTAACTCAGCAATATCCTGAAGCTGCAGTTACTCAGTATCCCAAAAGTTTATTGATGCCGGGTTTGATTAATACCCACTGCCACTCAGGCCTGCTACGCGGTACAGCCGAGGGTCTGCCAGTCTGGGACTGGTTGCAACAGTTTATTGACCCGATGCATCGGGTAGTGACTCCGGAAGATGCCAAAATTGCCTCTTATCTCTGTTATGCCGAAGCGCTGCTATCCGGCACGACTACCATTGTGGATATGTGGCGTTATATGGAGGGTAGTGCCGAGGCAGCACAGCAATTAGGTATACGTGCAGTGCTGGTGCCCTATGTGGCTGAACATCCAGATCACAACTATTTTGAAACCCTCAACAGCAATGAAGCTTTAATTCAAAAATGGCATCAAGCTGAAAATGGACGAATTCAGGTCTGGGTTGGCCTAGAGCATCTGTTTTATGCTGAAGAAAAGGCCTTGGTACGTATCCAGAAAATGTGTCATGAATATCAGACTGGCTTTCACACGCATAGCAACGAAAGCAAGTTTGATGTCGAAGAAAACCTTCGACGTTATGGCATGCGCCCGATCCAGACGCTGGAGCAAATGGGTATGCTGGATGTGCCTCAATGTCTGTTAGCGCATTGTGTCTGGGCCGATTCAACAGAGATCGAAATCTTAAAACACTATAATGTTGGTGTTGCACATAATCCGATCTCGAATATGAAACTCGCCTCTGGAGCTGCACCCATTACGAAAATGCTTAAACATGGCATTGCTGTAGGATTGGGTACTGACGGCGAGAAAGAAAATAATAACCTGGATATGTTTGAAGAAATGAAAACGGCTTCATTACTGGCGAAGTTTTCCGGTTTAGATGCCGCAGCACTCGATTCATGGTCAGTCTGTCAGATGGCAACTCGGACAGGTGCCAAAGCCTTAGGTATGCAGGATCAGATTGGTTCGTTAGAAGCTGGAAAACTTGCCGATATTATTGCAGTAGATATTGCAACTCCAAGAATGACCCCCTTGATCGATCAAGGCCCGTTATTTAATTTACATACCAACCTAGTGCATGCAGTACAAGGACAGGATGTACATATGACGATGGTGAATGGCCAAGTGGTAGTAGAAAACCGGAAACTGGTACGTGCTGATCTGCAAATCTTAATTGATCAGGTCAATCAGGCTGCTCCAGCCTTGTTCCAGCGACGCACGAAATGGCTCGCAGAACAGGGAAGTGCGGTCAATGAATTACAGCGCCTGTAAATAAAGTTTAAAAACCAACCCTAACTTTAAACAGACTTATCTATGCTCCAGAATGGATAAAAAGGCTTCGATAAAGTTAGGCAGTCTTTTATGATGGATCTGACCGACCTTGATCACTTCATAGGTCAGACCATCAGCCTGAAGGTTGTTACTTTCAGCTTTTAATTTTTGCAGTGTCAACTGCAAGCCTTTTAACCATTCTTCAAGCGCCTTGATCGGGATATCATTTTTAAGATCTCCACCTTGCATGGCAGTTTTAAAATGACTCAAGGTCGTACTATCCTTAAAGCAGGCTTCCACCTGATGTTCAGTATTTTCAAACAGGTCATGCTTAATCACAAATAAAAATTTTCCAATCGCTGGCTTAAGCGCGCTGAGATAAATATTTTTTTCATTCAGGGTATATCTTTTATTTCTGGTATTAATAAATTCTGAATTCCAGCCTTGAGATTCTAGAAAATGATCCATTTCAGCGAAGATGAGATCAGTGACTTGTTCCTCAATGCGTTCTGCGAGTTCCTTCAGTTCATGACTGAGCACGATCAGATTATTTTCCAGCTTTGAGCGCTGGGATTTTTCTTCATCATGCTGCTTGGATTGGGCCAAAATGGCCTGGAAGCGTTGTTCAGGCGTCATGATTTTACTCACTTGATATGCAGCCTTGATCACTTAATCATGTGACTGAAAAGCTTTAATTGCAAGTAGGAATAAAGGAAGATATTTCGGTAGACTCTAAAATAAATAATATATTTATATTGATACAAATTATTGTTTTTAAATTTAATATTTATTATTAAAATATTTTTTTATTTAGTTTTAAACTCGAATCATTACATATTTTGTAGCGATTCAATAAAGTTAATGATCATTACTTGATTTACTCAATATCACCCATTAAAAGATAAAGCCTATATAAGGTGGTCAATAAGAATCTTGATAGAAGAGATTAAACAAGATATACATCTATAATCAACTATAAAGAGCCAATAATTTTAATTTTTACATATATTTAAACTTTATTTATTTAGTATAGATCACTCTTTATCTCATTTAATGATTATAGATACCTTTATAAAACCAGATTTTTTCAATTTTCCTCGCTAAGAAACTCAAGAATAGAAAGGCGATGACCATCAAGTTTCAGTATGAAAAATGCACAAAAGACCAAATGTTTTTTTTGTTACGCAATTCGAATTGGTAATTTTTTGTACAAAAGAACTGATGTAGAAGAATTATTTATAGGTGGTATTATTTTTATTAATATTATATTTATTTTCTCTTAAATTATTGAATTTAAAATTTAAAATTTTCTTAAATTAAAATTAACAAAAGGATTAGATTAGCTAAACTTCATAACATTATTAATACTTTTCCTTCATTATTTGAAACTATAAAATTAAATTAGTGTACTATATTTAGTAAAAACGTGATTAAGGTGAAGCATTTAATGTCTATTTCTCCCTTATCTAAGGCTGTCTATACATCCTTAGTTGGATTGCTATTGGCAAATACAACTACCCAGGCCGCTGATGCATTTAGTGCAGAAAGTCCGTGGATGTTGGGTGACTGGAATGGTCAACGTATCCAGCTTCAAGAGCAGGGCTATGATTTTAGCTTTGGATATACAGGTGAAATGGCGACTTTACTTGACGCGAAACGCTCAAATAGCCATGGCACAGAATATACCGGTCAGTTAAACCTGGGTGCTCATCTAGACTTGGAAAAAATTGCTGGCTGGCAAGGCACTGAAGCACAAATTACGGTGACTCATCGTGATGGCCGTAATCTTTCGAATACTTCTGATGCGCTTACAGGACATTTAAGTTCAGTACAGGAAGTATGGGGTCGTGGTCAAACCTGGCGTCTAACAGATTTCTGGATCAAGAAACAATTCCTGGATCAAAAACTGGATGTCAAAGTCGGACGTTTTGGTGAAGGTGAAGACTTTAACAGTTTCGATTGTGATTTCCAGAATCTGGCATTGTGCGGTTCACAAGTGGGTAACTGGGTAGGGGATCAATGGTATAACTGGCCAGTTTCTCAATGGGCTGCGCGGGTTAAATATAACGTTACCCCGGAAGTTTATACTCAGGTAGGGGTTTATGAATACAATCCTGAAAATGCTGAGAATCGTGGCAAAGGCTTTAACCTGAGCACAGACGGCTCTAAAGGCGCGATCATTCCTGCAGAAGTGGTCTGGACACCGAAACTGGGTGAGCAAAAACTGCCAGGTGAATATCGTGCTGGTTATTACTACAGCACCGCTGATGTAGATGTCATTGATACAAATTCAGATGCTAAAGGTCATCATCACGGGGGCTGGATCGTAGCGAAACAACAAATCACTGCACATCCTGGGGATACTTCTCGTGGTTTAAGTGGTTTCGTGAACGTCACTGTTCATGATTCTAAAACCAACCAAGTTAGTGATATGCAAAATATCGGTCTTGTCTACAAAGGTGTGATGGATGCCCGTCCACAGGATGAAATCGCTTTGGGTGTTGCCCGTATCAATATGAACAATGATGTATTGGGTAACCGTAGTGAAGAAGTCGATGCGGAAATCTATTACGGCATTCATGCAACTAACTGGCTGACCATCCGTCCAAACCTGCAATATGTCCATCATGTCGGTGCATATAAAGACGGTGAAAATGTCTGGGTGGGTGGAATTAAGTTTAATACGTCGTTCTAATCGGAGTTTTTAGTTGCAAATACACAATTGATTCTTCCATTACGTTGGGGTATTGATGAACTGATACTCCAAGTATTCATGTATTTATAACTAAGAACTTAACAATATGGTGTCTATGCCGCTTAAGTGCTTAGACGTTCAAGAAATCAAAAAAAAGGTGTTCAATATGAATACTTCGTCTTCAGGTTCAGTACTGAAAACGATTCTGGCAGCTATTGCTGCCATTTTCGGTTTGGTTCTGCTATTTGGAGGAATATATCTGGCAACACTTGGTGGGTCTTGGTACTACATCATTGCCGGTCTGTTCTTCCTGGCGACAGCCGTGTTATTACAAAAACGTAAAAGCACAGCCCTTATTGTTTATGCAGTATTGGTCCTTGGTACAGTGGTATGGGGTCTTTGGGAAGTGGGTTCAGACTTCTTTGCACTGGCACCACGTCTAGATATTTTAGGCCTGTTTGGTCTGGCTCTGCTGATTCCTGCAGTGACTCGCGGTTTTGGTGACAGCAAAGCTGCAAAAATGGCGCTGACAGGCTCTCTGGCAATTACGATTGCTGTCATGATTTATTCTGTATTTAATGACCCGCAAGAAATCCGTGGCGAATTAAAATCACAACAACCTGCAGTCCATCAAGCCATTCCGGGTATTGCCGATGAAGACTGGCCTGCTTATGGTCGTACTCAGTCAGGTTTACGTTATTCTCCATTAAAACAGATCAATTCTGAAAACGTAAAAGATCTTGAACTGGCTTGGGAATTCCGTACTGGCGATACTAAAACAGATAAAGACTCTGGTGAAACGACTAATCAGGTGACTCCAATTAAAGTGGGGAACAACCTGTTCATGTGTTCAACTCACCAATATCTGATTGCACTCGATCCTGCAACTGGTAAGGAAAAATGGCGTTTCGACCCTAAACTGAAAGCGGACAATACCTTCCAGCATTTAACTTGTCGTGGCGTATCTTATTATGATGCGAACAATACTGCAGGTTTTGAAAGCAGTCTGGCTGCACGCTCAACAACTTCTGCTGAATGTCCTCAAAAAGTGATCTTACCAGTCAATGATGGACGCCTGGTTGCAGTGAATGCGACTACGGGTAAAGTATGTTCTGACTTTGGTAACAATGGTGAAGTTGATCTGCAAAAAGATATGCCATTCCCATATCCAGGCGGTTATAACCCGACTTCACCTCCAGTAATTACAGGTACAACCATCATTATCGCGGGTTCAACCACTGATAATTACTCAACTGAAGAACCTTCAGGTGTGATCCGTGGTTATGACGTAAATACCGGTGAATTATTATGGGTATTTGATACTGGCGCAGAAGATCCAAACGCGATTCCAGCTCCAGGACAAAAATTTGTAAACAATTCGCCAAACGCATGGGCACCATTGGCTTATGATGCACAGTTGGATATTGTCTATGTACCAACAGGTGTAGGTACACCGGATATCTACGGTGGTCACCGTACTGAGCTAGATGAGCGTTATGCGAACTCAATGCTGGCACTGAATGCGTCAACTGGTAAATTGATCTGGAACTTCCAGACGACCCATCATGACCTTTGGGATATGGATGTACCAGCTCAACCGACATTAACTGATATCAAAGACAAAAACGGGAACATGGTTCCAGCGATCTATGTGCTGACCAAAACCGGTAATGCCTTTGTGTTAGACCGTCGTACAGGTGAAGCGATCGTTCCGATTACTGAAAAACCAGTACCTCAGTCAGTAAAACGTGGTCCGCAAACTAAGGGCGAGTGGTATTCAAAAACTCAACCATTCTCTGACTTTGACCTGGCACCTAAAGATAAATTGACTGATAAAGACATGTGGGGTGCCACTATGTTTGACCAGTTGATGTGTCGTGTATCGTTCAAGAAATTAAACTATGACGGTATTTATACACCTCCATCTGAAAATGGTACGTTGGTGTTCCCAGGTAACCTCGGTGTATTCGAATGGGGCGGTATGTCAGTCAACCCAGATCGTCAAATTGCATTGACCAATCCAATTGGTTTGCCATTCGTGACTCGTTTGATTCCTGCTGATCCTAACCGTGAGCAAACTGCCAAAGGTGCAGGTACAGAAGCGGGCGTACAACCAATGTATGGCGTGCCTTATGGCGTAGAAATCAGTGCCTTCCTGTCTCCATTCGGCTTGCCATGTAAGCAACCTGCATGGGGTTATGTGGCTGGTGTTGACCTGACCAATCATGAGATCGCTTGGAAACGTCGTATCGGTACCATCCGTGACAGTATGCCAGGTATTCCATTGCCTCCATTCAAAATGGGTGTACCGATGTTAGGTGGTCCAATCTCGACTGCGGGTAATGTGATGTTTGTTGGTGCAACTCAAGACAATTACATCCGTGCGATCAACGTGACTAATGGTGACGAGCTGTGGAAAGGTCGTCTACCTGCAGGTGGTCAAGCGACGCCAATGACTTATGAAGCCAATGGTAAGCAGTATGTTGTGATTATGGCGGGTGGCCATGGTTCCTTCGGTACCAAAATGGGTGACTCTTTGGTTGCCTATGCACTACCTGACAATAAATAATGAAGTTTTATAGTTAAGTAAAAAAGCCTGATTCGTCAGGCTTTTTTATGCAAAATACAGGCTGTTATGACAATAAAGCTTGATTATAAAATCATGAACCTTTAGCTCGGCTTTCCTGCAAGTATTCAGTTTGATCTTTTGCAGATGCTGAGTCTTCAAAATTAATAAGACACTTTTAAAACGTTTGAACTCCCATGGCATGAGTGAATGCCAGATATCAGGAATATTAGCTATGCATCTTCATACCACGCGGTTACCGATGAAATCGACTTTATCCTGTCTGATTGCTTGTATCAGTCAAGGAATTTATGCGGAAGAACCGGTTACAGAGGTACAGCGACTGGCTCCCATTGTGGTTGAAGCAACCCGTACAGACCGTGCCATTCTGGAAACACCGGCATCTGCCTATTATCTGAATCAGGAACAACAAAATAGCTTAAATGTAAACCTTTCTGAAACCTTAAAAGGTGTACCAGGGTTGCAGCTGAATAACCGCGAAAATTACGCTCAGGATTTACAGATCTCAATGCGGGGCTTCGGTGCACGTTCGACTTTCGGTGTTCGAGGAGTACGTTTATATGTCGATGGTATTCCTGCGACTATGCCGGATGGGCAGGGGCAAACCTCGAATATTGACCTGAATAGTCTGGATCATATTGAAGTGTTGAGTGGTCCATTTTCCTCGCTATATGGTAATTCTTCTGGCGGAACCATCCTGACACAAAGCCGTGAAGGACAGGGACCTGATTCAGTCACTTTAGGATATTCGGGTGGCAGTCAGAATAAAGGCCAAACGAACCTGGTGCTACAAGGTGGTTCAGAGAATGCTTCTGAACCAAGCTATATCATCAGTTCATCTTATTTTGATACGGATGGTTTCCGTGACCATAGCGGTGCACATAAAGTCCTGAATAATGCCAAGCTGACTTGGGATCTGGAGGATGGCTCTAAAATTAACTGGGTCAATAACTATGTCAAAATTACAGCAGATGATCCAGGTGGTTTAACTCGTGAGCAATGGAAGGCTAATCCCAAACAAGTTGTTGATAATGTACGTGATTATAATGCTCGTAAAGAAATTGAGCAATTTCAGACTGGTCTGACCTGGAACAAGCCAATTGGTGATCAGCAAGAACTATATAGTATGGCATATTGGGGGCAGCGTGAAGTTACTCAATATCAATCAATTAAAAATGTTGCTCAAAATAAACCTCAGCAAGCTGGTGGTGTCATTGACTTTGACCGTCAGTTTTACGGCGCAGACCTGCGCTGGACAGGCAAAGATATTCTTCCTAATACCAAACTGATTGCAGGTGTTGCAATTGATGGCATGACTGAAGATCGTAAAGGATATAAAAACTTCATTGGTAGCACTTTAGGAGTTAAAGGTGAGCTTCGTAGAGATGAAGATAATACTTTGTGGAGTGCAGACCCTTATTTACAAGCTTCTTATAACTTTGTACCTGATTTAACGCTGGATACTGGATTGCGTTATAGCAATGTACATTTTAAAACTAAAGATCATTATATTGTAGGTGAAAATAAAGATAACTCAGGTAAAACTACTTATGAGAAACTTTTACCTTCAGTTGCTTTAAGCTGGAAAATTCTTCCTGAATTAATGGCCTATACAAGCTATGCACAAGGTTTTGAAACACCGACCTTTACTGAAATGGCTTACCCAGCAAATGACAGTAATGAAACCCTTGGTTTAAAAGCTGCTGAAAGCGAAACTTATGAAATTGGTCTGAAATCTGCTAACCGCTTTGGTAATTTTATATTCGCAGTTTTTCAGACGACTACAGATGATGATATTGTTTCTGCTGGGAGCGAAGATGGGCGAGCAAAGTTTCGTAATGCAGATAAAACCTTAAGAAAAGGACTGGAACTATCCTGGAGTAAAGACCTGTGGCGTGATCTGGCAGCACAAGCCAGCTATAGCTATATTGATGCAACATTTGATGCCGATATTCCAACTATTGGTACAGTAGCTGCAGTTTCGTCAGGTAATTATATTCCTGGAATTGCTAAGAATCAGGCATTCTTTAGTTTGGGATGGAAGCCTGAAAATGGCTTTAATGCAGGTCTCGATGTGCGTTATTCAGACCGGATTTTTGTGAATGATATTAACTCTGAGGTTGCACCAAGTTATACCGTGGCTGGGGCTAATGTAGGCTATAATTGGAATGTCAAAGATTTGTCTATAAAAACGTTTGCACGCGTAGACAATCTGTTTGATAAGGATTATTCAGGTTCAGTCATTGTCAATGAAAGCAATGGTCGTTTCTATGAACCTGCAGAAGGTCGTAACTGGAGTGCTGGATTAAGCGTGACAAAAGAGTTTTAATTTAAATGTGACTTAAGCTTTCTCAATTTATTCAAGATCCATGTTCACATGTGTATGTCCGCCAAGATCAGCAATAAGTGCGAATCTAAGGCGGACATTTCTATTTGAATCTAACATATAGTGTTGTTATTCACCAATTAAAATGTCTATGCGATAAACCATTTAAAATGTCCTGTTTTTAACCACAAGAGTCAAGCACAGGATTTAACTTTCTTTGTTCAATATCGGCTTTCTGAGCTTTACGGCTCGGCATACTTTTCTTGGCACGGGAACGTTTATTCTGTTTCTCCAATTCTTCATGTTGTTGCTGGATATGCGCCAGGACTGAACCTAACCGTTTATTCTCAACAATCTCATTTTGCTGCAGCCCAGCCAATTTATTGAAGATGCTGTAGTTGAGCTTTCGTCCTTCATGCATGAGGGCCACAGTGCCATCCGGATACTCCAGAAATGAAATGTATTGCCCAGCAAGCTTATGATTCAGCTCTGTCGGTTCAAGCAGATAAATACATTTGTCATAGGTAATCGTCAGGTTCTTGGTGACCTTACGCGGTTCCTGCCAGGTAAAAATATCATCCAGTTCAAGATGAGATTCGGTTAATGGCCGATGCAGGTTCTTTGAGTTTCGCGCACATTTGGCGAACTTCTGATTGAACTGCTCAATAAAGCAGGGCAACCAGGCATTTGCTTCTGCAATCGAACAGATGCCTTCCAGGCGCATCTCCTTGATCAAACGGTCCTGAAGGGTTCTATTCGCTCGCTCTACGCGACCTTTGGCCTGGGGTGAATTGGCGAAGATAATATCAATGTTTAACTCATTCAGAATCCGCCCAAATTGCGTGATCTGGCTGTCTTGCCTGGATTTCTGGTTGACTCTAAATACCGAGTGTTTATCGCTATAAAAGGCCAAGGGCTTGCCGTATTGCTCAATGTAGGCTCGGGTTGAAAGCATATAGTCAAAGGTCGTTTCAGCCTCACAAAAGCGTAGATGCAACAGCTTGCCGGTAGCATCATCGATATAAACCAGCAAACAGCATTTGGTGGCTCTTCCTTCAAACCAGTCATGATATGAGCCATCAATCTGGATCAGCTCACCGAAGCAATCACGGTTATAGCGTGGCTGGTATGGGCGTTTTAGACGTTTGGATCGCGGAATCCAAAGGTCATTTGCAGTCATCCAGCGCCGAACCGTTTCTACCGGGATATTCAGGTCAAACATGCTGCTGAGCTTCTCATGCGCCAAGGTAGGTCCAAAGCCCAGCAGATGTTCAGAAATAATGGAAAGACATTGCGATTTTAATAAATCGTCATGGCGATGATGGCCCGGTTGACCACGACTGGCATGCGTCATGCCTGAAACACCATCTTGATTGAGCTTCTGCAATAACCGGGTAATTTGACGGGTGGAAAGATTCAGGATTTCAGCAGCACGGACTTGGGTAATACGATGATCTCGAACGTCTTGCAGAACTGCAAGACGTTGAATTTCTTTGTCAGACATAGTGATCAGCATCTATATTTTATATCCAGTCCATGGTGATAAAAACCATCATAAACCAGACATTTTTATTGGTGAGAATATAGACACTTTAAATGGGTTCTAACAAGTGTATTTCGTATAATGTATATTATGTTAAATAGGATATTATGCATATAGCCTATTTCTGTATGTGGTTGTTGTCCATGAAAGTTAATTATGAAATTTTCATCAGAAATTAAAGCTAATTATGAAATAAAACCCATTTTGGCAAAATTTCATAATTAGCTTTATCAAATGTATCAACCCAGTTCGTCTTATGAACTGGGTTGATGGTTCTTGTATCGCCTACCTACAAGAGAAACGCATCTGAAAAGATTTCTAACTTGGATATTTTACTTATCTATAAAATTAAAATAATTCTCCCGCTCTGAAATTAAACGAGTTCAACCGACATATACTTATAAGCCAGTCTAAATTTTATATTGAGCAAAACTTAAACTAATCGAATGTGGGTTTTGATTCTAATTGCTCAAAATTCTTGTTTGGTAATCTTTTAGATTAGGCCTCAACAACTAGCACTCAAAGCCGAACAAATTGCCCGTTTCTCTTGTTCAGGTAGCTGATGAGCTAAAAGCCCTTCAATTGTAAAAACTGCAATTTTAACTCTAGCCTCAATCTGATCTGATGACACCCCAATTTGCTGGAACTCTAAACGAAACAAAGCTTCAACCATGATATGGAATCGCTCATGCCACTCTTTCAGTTCTGATGAAAATTTCAATCTTGCATGCACAGTACTCACTAAGCGATCCACTAATTGAAGTTGATCCACTACCCAGATTAAACGTTCAGAAAGATCCTGCGAGGTTTGTAACATGTATTCATTTACATGCTTGGTTAACTCAGCATTCAGGATGCTAACCAATAATTCATCTTTATTTTTGAAATACCAATAAATTGTATTTGGGGCAACTCTAGCTTCAACAGCAATACGACTCATGGAAGTCGCATCATACCCTTCACTTAGAAACAACGAACGTGCAGCCTCGATGATCTCTTGTTGTTTTTCTTCCCGATCTTGTACACGTTTATTACGGGCCATTCAGATTTCTCACTCTTCTAGTAATTAAAGTGCTATCGCATAAAACTAATCAAAACAGCATCGTAAATATTTCTTGAATACTATTCAAGAATATAGTTAAATTTAGTTATCTTGATTAACATTCAAGATAACGTAAAAGAATAATAATGCACTATAGATTGATCAAAATAAGCTTAATTTTCTGGTGCATTCTTCAATAAAAATGAGATGGAAGGTAGCCATCAAAAAATCTAAGAGCAGGCAAACATATATGTCAGACCGCAAATATCCTGATACCTCACATATCAAGAAATCTGTCCTTGAATCTACATTTTTAACCGATGATGTCCTTTGCTCGGCAACATTACATATTCCAAATGATTTAGAAAATCAGAAACATCCAGCAATTCTTATGGTTGGTGGTTGGGGAAGTATTCAGGGTGCATTGACCGATTCTTTTATCAATCACTTTGTTGCCCAAGGTTATGCCGTGATGGAGTTTGACTATCCTGGATGGGGACGCAGTGCAGGCTTACCTCGACAAGATATTAATCCTTGGAAAAGAGTAAAAACTGCTCACCAGGCATTAGCTCATTTGAAGTCCTTGTCTCAGGTAGATGAGGACAGCATTATTGTTTGGGGTACTTCATTTGGTGGTGGACATGTAGTGGATTTGGCCGCAAAACACCCTGAATTAAAAGGGGCAATTATTCAAGTTCCTATGCTTGATGGGATCAGTACCGTACGTTCTGTTCCCCTGCCACAAATGTTTAAATTTTTTGGCTACGGTTTAGCGGATAGAATTAAACCTGGAGAACGAATTTGTATCCCAACTGTCTCACAACCAGGTCAATTAGGGGCCATGGATCGTGATCAGGCCTGGAATGCAATGGAACTTGCCAAAGAGAAGCTGAATATCGAATATGATAATCGTGTAACTGCACGTTCCCTGCTCACCATGGGTTTTTATCGTCCTTGGAAACGTTTAAAGCAAGTGGAAGTACCTATGTTGATTGTTGGCGCAACACAAGATACGGTTGCTCCCTTCGTTTCTAAAAAAATAGAAAAGGTTAAGAATCCATTTCTTCAAGTAGTGGAAATGGAAGCAGATCATTTTGATCCATACTTTGAACCTTATTTCTCAAAAAATGTACGCTATCAATTAGACTTTTTAAAAAGCTTAAATGCATAAAAAGCTAATACATGGGTGATATTGATCTAATGCCTTCAATGAAAACAGCCTAATAATCAATTAGGCTGTTTTCATAGGATGTATCTGATCTTGTAGACTTCTTTCTGTCTCTGAATTCATCAAAGCTGTTGAAGAAATGTCGAATGCTCTGATTGAATACGATTGATAAAAGGCAGATGAAAGAGATCAAAGTGCCCACAATCCTCTTCAAAATACTTAATATATTCTGATTGTTGCGCTGTTTTACGTGTTCTTGAAATAGGAATTAAAGAATCTTGCTTAGCTCCAACAATCAACGTTGGTGTTTTTATTCTATGGCTTATGGCTATCGGTCGATAAAATGGAATTGTTAATATAATTCTTGCAGGGACCTGATTATCCCAGTCTTGATTTTCTGAAATCAGTGAATAATAGCCATCGTAACAATCTTTACCTGAAAGTACTGCAAACCTTTTTGGGGAAACCACACTCATATTTTTAGCTTTTCCAAAAAGACGATAACACATATCCGTAAGCGCCAAGAAAGTTGCAGGTAAAAGGTATTGGATCGGATATTTGAAAAGGCTTGCCAATCCGTCTACATGGGGAAAGTTGGCAATCACAGCATAATACTTCTGCTCACTTGCAAGTGTTAAGACATGTCCTCCACTAAATGAATAGCCCCATAAGATAAAATCCTGTTCAGTCAAATTAAACTCATTTTTAAGATAATGAATGACTGCTTTCCAATCCTTCAATTGACTAGTTTTATCGACAAGATTTTTATACTTCCCACTACTCTTACCAAATCCTCGATGATCAAAACAGCAAACGTTATAACCCTGTTCCAGATAAGATTTAATATAACGATCTAGAGCGCAACTTTTATCACCACCCAAGCCATGTGCCATAATAACAAAGGGCAAGCCATTATGATTTAAATATAAATCAGCTTGAATTTGAAAAGACTCGACAGGAATAAAAACATTTTTTATCTGCATTACGCATTCCTTGTAATACATTTTTTTAATATGAGAACGTAATAAGTGCAAAAAACACTTATTACGTAACTTATTATCTAACTAAGCAGCAAATAATTTAGAAATTAATTTGAGTGGGCTTTGTTGCACAAAGATTTGAAATGCAAAGCGCCCCTAATTGAGCCAAATTTAAGGCGTAATTTGGGTAAGTGGTCGACCTAATTCCGTAAATCGGTTGAGGACTGCTACACGTGCATGAATTTCATTCACCTGACTAGGAAAGCTTCTTGCCATTAATTTATCGCCTAATAATTTGATGCAATGCATCTTGGTTTCCACCAAACTGCGGCGATGATAGCCTGACCATTTTTTCCATAATGTCCTGCCTAAACGTTTAACTGTTCGAAGTAATTCATTTCGCTCTAGCGAGCTACTCTTTCTATCTTTCCATGGTTTCGCATTTTTTCTAGGTGGAATCACCGCATGTGCTTGCCGATCTGCAATGACCTGACGGCATTGCTTGGTGTCATAAGCTCCATCGGTATAAACAGAGTCAATCTGCTCATCTTGTGGAATCTGATTAAGTAAATCACCAAGCACCTGTGAATCACTGACATTATTGGTTGTGAGCTGAATAGCGCGTATTTGTAGGCTTCTTCATTTGAAAATTATATCGCTGAAAAAGCCTTTACAGATAGGTTTGTGCAACAAAGCCCTATAAAAGTAATATTGCAGCCAAAGCACAAGCTGAAAATTAAGATGCTGTGAAAGGAAAGAGATTTTAGGTTTTAAAATCTCTTTTTTTTTATGGGTCATAAAGTTATTGTGAGGAATCTAAGAGTAATATTAGGCATAATACATAAGTCATTTCACTTAAGCATGCATAATCAATTTTCAGACAATAAACAAATTCGTGTAGTTTCAAACTTTTCTGAACTTGTTAATTCGCATTTTAAGGGTGAGATGAATGCGATTTGCTGGTCTAGAAATTTAGTGGGTGATTTTGCCGAGATCGTGAATAAGCTTTATTTACAGGAAAATATGACTGAAGTTTCGATTCGTGATCTGATGAAACTCCAACTTTCACAAAGCGGTCATATGGCAAGAGAGATTATTTTAAAAGATATACAGCGACTAACTGAATACGGCGCTTCTCCTTCACTCAATCTGCTTAAATGCTATGAACGGGATGATGAGCTTGATTTTATTACTACAGATGTCTACTCATTTCATGTCGATCGCTCACCGATTGAAACAGATACTTTCTTATGTACCTATCATGGCGCTGCAAGCGATATCTTGCCCAATGATCAGGTGGAACAAAAGATTCTAATTCCAGAAATCAGGGCAAAGCTGAAAGAATTATATGATGGCCCAGAAGCTAGATTTGAAGATTTTCTGGAAGAATATTTCTTTGATCTGCATTATCAACCTAAGCCTGATGCAAAACCTGTAAATTTAGGTCAAGGCCATCTTTGGCGATTGGCAGTCGATCATCCCACCCAAAGAGCCTTACCTTGTGTACATCGGGCTCCGGTTGAAAATGAGGGTGAATACCGATTGCTTTTGATTTGTTAAATTCGATACAAATCTTAAAAATGAGAAAATCCATATTATCTTATTGTCATTTTTCTCATTTATATTCAAGCAAATTCTAATTGTCCAATGGAATGGTAAGCACGATTAAAATATACCAGGCTCTGATCCTGTTCGCTCCGTTGAATCGCAACCACTCGGCACATAAAGATACTATGTGTCCCTACTTGTTGGATATTCTCGATTTCACAGTCGAAATTCACTAATGCATCGCCTAATACAGGTGAACCTGTTTTTAGCGTTGTCCAAGAACCTAGTTTAAATCTTTGTTCAGAACTGAATTTGCTGGATGCAAATGCATTGGAAATCTGTTCGTGTTGTGGACCCAAGACGTTCACTGACAAAATTTTGTTTTCAATAAAATGCACATGTGATCGAGATGACTGATTCATACAGACCAGCAATGTCGGTGGCGTATCGGTTACGCTGCATACGGCAGATGCCGTAAAACCATGCATTCCCGTCTCACCCGAGGTTGTAATGACATTCACTGCTGTGGTGAGTAAGGACATTGCATTTCTAAAGTCAGTCGCTTCAATCATCTCTTAAATTCCTAATTGACTATCGCTTTGATGAAGAGCAGTAAAAGTACATGTATTCCTTACACAGCTCTTAAGACAAATGAATACTCAGGCTGTCAGTTCTTGACGGACAATGGCTGCACCAGCACTTAAAGCATTCAGTTTGCCTTGTGCCACCTGACGCGATAAAGGTGCCATACCACAGTTGGTTGAAGGATACAGCTTGTCAGCATCCACGAACTGAAGCGCCTTACGTAAAGTATCTGCAACCTGTTCTGGCGTTTCAATTTGATTGGTTGCTACATCTATGGCACCGATCATAACTTTTTTACCACGTATCAGTTCAATCAGATCCATCGGTACATGAGAGTTTTGGCATTCAAGTGAAACAATATCAATCTTGGACTTTTGCAGTTTCGGAAACACTGCTTCGTATTGACGCCATTCCGAACCCAAGGTTTTCTTCCAGTCCGTATTCGCTTTAATACCATAGCCATAGCAGATATGTACTGCTGTTTCACATTTCAGACCTTCAAGCGCACGTTCTAATGTGGCAATGCCCCAGTCATTTACTTCATCAAAGAATACATTAAATGCAGGCTCATCAAACTGGATAATGTCTACACCTGCTGCTTCGAGTTCAAGTGCTTCCTGATTCAGGATTTTTGCAAATTCCCAAGCCAGTTTTTCACGACTCTTATAATGAGCATCATAAAGCGTATCGATCATGGTCATTGGACCCGGCAACGCCCATTTGATTGGCTGCTTAGTTTGACTACGCAAGAACTTGGCATCATCTACAAATACAGGTTTCTTGCGAGCGACAGCACCCACGACGGATGGCACACTCGCATCATAGCGATTTCGAATACGCACCGTCTCACGCTTTTCGAAATCCACACCTTCCAGATGTTCAATAAAGGTGGTCACAAAGTGTTGACGGGTTTGTTCGCCATCACTGACGATATCAATGCCTGCCTGTAGTTGCTCATGCAGGGACAAGCGCAAAGCATCTCGCTTGGCTTCAAGAAGCTGCTCGCCTTCCAGTTTCCAGGGTGACCAAAGTTGCTCAGGTTCGGCAAGCCAAGATGGTTTCGGTAAGCTGCCAGCTGTAGATGTTGGGAGTAAAATGCTCATGTCTAATCTTCTATCTCTATATTCGTTAATTTATTTCTTCATTCAGGCAGCATGGACTTGATGAGCATTATCTACAGTAAAATTTGCGGCCCACTTTTCAAGAATGTCTTTATACGGCTTAATAAAATTTTCTTCTGTCCATTTGCCCTGCTTAACTGCTAATTGACTACGCTCCACACGGTCGTAAACGATTTGTGTCAACGAATAATCCTGATAATTCAGGCTTGGTTGATAGATCAAACCTGCAGGCGAATTGGTGTTGTAAATTTCAGGACGATAAATCTTCTGGAAACTTTCCATGGTACTGATCGCACTGATAAGTTCGAAGTCCGTGTAATCACGCAATAAGTCACCGGCAAAATAGAATGCCAACGGCGCATTGCCATGTTCAGGTTTGAAATAGCGAACGCTTAAGCCCATCTTCTTGAAGTATGCATCTGTACGTGAATAATCATCATTTTTATATTCCACACCGAGTACAGGATGCACATGTGCAGTACGGTAATAGGTTTTCGTGGTAGATACACTCAGACAAATCACCGGCTGTTTCTTAAACTCGGCTTTAAACACATCTGAATGAATTAAATGCTGATAAAGTTTACCGTGCAAATCGCCAAAGTCGTCAAGCTTTGCATCAGTTTTATCGCTGATGGATGGCAATACAACGCTAAAGTCATAATCACGTACATAAGATGAAAAGCTATTGCCAATCATGCCTTCAATGCGCTCATTGGTTTGATGATCAATGACGGTACTTTTTAGCATCTCGATAAAGGGGAAAGTTTGACCATTGCCTTCGACATCAAGTTCCGCAGAGATAATGTCAATTTCAAGGGAATAACGGTCGCCTTTAGGATTATCACTTGTCGCTAATGAATTAAAACGCTGATTAATCATGGCCAGAGTTCTACGCAGATTTTCCTGTCGACTTTCACCACGTGCCAGATTGGCAAAGTTGGTTGTTAAACGTGTGTTGTCTGCTGGTTGATAATTTTCATCAAAACGGATGCGCTTGATTGAGCATGTAAATTGATTACCCATGGAGATTCAATATCCTAAATTTTTAAATAAAGCCAAATTTCTGTATGACTTCATTTAAACGTGAATCTAAAGATGAGTAAAACGATATAAATTCAGTGAAAGATGAGAGAAATTCACTATAGCCAAATTAATTGGATGAATGCCTGCCCAAAATTAAATAGGACAAAATACAGTTTCTTATTCAAAAATTAATGTAGATCACCTTTTGTAAAAATAAGCTATCAAGTTAATTTTAAAGGCAGAAGTTATTGATATATTTTTGCAGCTGGTTCTTAGCAATAGTACCTAGTTTGCATCTTTTATTTTGACAACACACAACTTCTGCGTATAAGAAGAACCAACATCGATATAGTGGCAATTATCAATTTGGGTATGTTCTTTTACAATCGTATGACCCAGATAGATCTCATCGATATTTTTAACGGTTCCATAGCGATAAGAATGATTGCGAATTCTCCCTCTACCCCAAAGTGCATTGGTATATGCTGAAGTTAAGCCTGGAATTCTACTTTCACCTTTTGCAATTTTCTTTTTAAATATATTCCAGTCATTAAGCGCAATATCTGCGTGCAAAATGCCAATCTTTTTATGTTTTAGGTTTAGTTCAATGGCCAAAGGAAGTGCCGAAAAAATTTCACTGAGTTCATCCTGTCTTTCAGTAGATAAAAGATAGAACCACTCACCGCCATTCTGTGCATGCATATCTTGAATCCATGCATCGTCACGGCCCTTAATACACATTTCCTCATGATTACCGCGAACGCAATAAAACCAGGGCTGACTTAGTAATGAAACGCATTCTAGATTTTCATTACCACGATCGACCAGATCTCCGGTACAAATCAGTAGATCTTTCTCAAAATTAAAATGAACTTTCTCTAATTCTTGCATGAGCAAGCTATAACACCCATGCAGATCCCCGACCACATATATGGCAGAGAAATCAGATCCATCAATTACCTTAGTGAAAGTGTTCATAAATATCTTTTATAATATGGAATCCTGTATTCTAAACCTGAAGCAAAAGATGATTCTTAAATCATATCTTTTAATTTTAATGCTGTTTATAACTGGAAAATAGTTATTTATACACTACACTTGAATGATTTTTATCTTCAAAAACCTTTGTAAAATATAAGAATATTCACATAATGTTAACTTTTGTATAAATATATTATTTTTTGTAAGTTTTGGCTTACATAGATTGGAGCAAATACTCTATATCTTGATTCCTCAATTTTTGACATTATGTTTCACATAAAGAGTCAGCAAGGAAAGCTGATAATAATCGCATTACAACGATAATAAAGTCGAAAGACAGCGAACTTACTGGGATGGTAAGTGATAAAAGTAGAGACTACAGCCGCTAAGCCTTATAGTTTTGGGAGAGACTATAAGGCTTTTATTTTATTAGCATCTACTTATTTATTGATTCGGTGATACTCGCCAAATCACGTTCCCTACATCATCAGCAACCAATATTGCGCCTTGAGCATCTGTAGCTACACCCACAGGTCGGCCAAATGCATCTCCATTTTTGCTTAAAAATCCGGTCAGAACATCTTGAGGCTGACCAGAAGGTTGACCATTTTGAAATGGTACGAAAATAACTTTATAGCCACTATGAGGTTTTCTGTTCCAGGAACCATGCTGACCAATGAATGCTCCATCACGATATTGCGGCATTAAATTGGCTTTATAAAATGTCAGCCCCAGTGATGCAGTATGATTTCCTAAGGCATAATCTGGCTTAATTGCCTGTGCAACCAGTTCAGGCTTTTGCGGTTTTACCCGGGAATCTACATGCTGGCCATAATAACTATAAGGCCAGCCATAAAAAGCACCATCTTTAACCGAAGTCATATAATCAGGAACCAGATCATTACCCAGCTCATCACGCTCATTCACTACGGTCCATAAAGCTCCACTCTGAGGCTGCCAGCCCATGCCATTGGGATTACGCAGGCCTGTAGCAAACGGCCGGGCTTGACCTGTAGAAAAATCAAACTCCATGATCAGGGCGCGCCCTTCTTCTTGAGCTATGCCATTTTCCGCCACATTACTATTGGAACCTACCGTAATGTAGAGCTTCGTCCCTGCAGGATTGGCAATAACATTTTTTGTCCAGTGATGATTTAAGGGGCCAGCGGGTAAGTCCAATACTTTAGTGCCTTTTTCCTTGATCTGGGTCATACCTGGCTGATAAGAGAATCGCACTAAAGCATCGGTATTTGCGACATAAAGCATATTACCTACCAAAGTCATTCCAAACGGCGAGTTTAAGTTTTGCAGAAATACTGTTTTCTGGTCAGCAATACCGTCTTGATCACTGTCACGCAGCAGGCTAATACGGTTGGCGCTTGGATAGGATGATCCTGCTCTTCTCATCACCATTTTCATGATTTTACCTTTAATCCCTTTACTGTCTTCGGGCTTAGCCGGAGCATCGGTTTCAGCTACGAGTACATCTCCATTCGGTAATACATATAACCAGCGCGGATGTTGAAGGCCCTGTGCAAATGCTTGCACCTTTAAACCCGGTGCTGGCGTCGGCATGACGCCTTCAGGCCAACCTTTTGCAGGGGCAATGTTGACGACCGGAAACAATCTTGATTTCGGTTCAGGTAAAGATGGCTGGGAGCCATAACTGTCTGTTACCGGTGTCTTGGATGAAACCGTACAGCCGGTAAACCCCAATATGATTACGGTACTTAAGGCTGATAGAAGAAATTGAGTCGCCATGGTAGTTTCCTACTTTTTGTTTTTATCTCTCCCATTTTAAAAGGCGGTTGAAGTTGTAATGATATAGTTCTTGTAGTTTCTGGTTGTGGATTGATTGCCGTAAATTTTCTAGTGACGCAAGCTGTCCAAAGCATAGAACACGGTCTAATTTTTTTACTTATATTTACTCCAACCTTCTTAAATAAATGGCCATGCAATACTTAATAAAAGTAAAAGTCCTAATACAGCACAACTGATTTGCCAGAAACGTAAGGGATCACGTTCAATCATGGTAGGAGCTTTGGATTTTAATAATTCCTTAGATGGATGTTCCAAATCATGGATCAATTCAGTCAATGCCTCATAACGATGCATCGGCTCGATATTCAGTGCCTTTTTTAGAATCCGGTCTAACCAAAGTGGTAAATCTGGCCGATATTTTTGAATGGAATGATATTGAACTTTCTTCAGCTGCTTCAGCGTTTTACAACGAGCCAAATCTGTACCATAAGGAAGCTGTTTAGTCAGTAAATAATAAGCCATTGCTGCCATAGAAAATTGGTCAGATTGAACCGATGGTGAATGTTCAATGAAATATTCAGGCGCCATAAATGCCAAGGTACCAAGTGGCCGATTCACATGTTTAGGATTAATTTCGACCAGTCCTCGTACAGCAGTTGAACCATAATCAATCAGTTTGACTTTAAGTGTATTATCAACGTTTAAGACCATGATATTTTCCGGACGTACATCTTGATGCAACATTTCCAGTCGGTGCATTGCATTCAAGGCCAATGCTGTTTGCTGCAAAATAGGGAGAATATTTTCTAGTTGCAAAGGCTTTTTCTGTTGATGCAGCCAGCGATCTAAGGTTTCTCCCTGTAAATATTCATAACTTTGGAATAAATATTTTTTCTCTGATTGATGCGGATAACATTGCAGCAGATTTTCGTGCTTAAGACGCTTTGACACCCAGTCCTCAAGTTGAAACTGTTCAACAGCCTGTTCATCTTGCTGTAAATCTACTGCCAGAGTTTTAATCACTAGCGGTTGCCGATCATGATCGTGTGCCAAATACAGGCAACTGCGGTGATTTTGGTGCAGGATTTTGTCAATAACATAGCCTTCAAACACTTCACCTTTGCTGAGCTGCGGTGGAAAGACATAATCATGGTGCATATAAAACTGATCTGGTTCAGGCAACTGATCAATACGGAGCACTTGAAGACTTAAATTATCATCACTGCCCTGTTTTAAAGCCTGTTCAACCAGGAATTTGGCAAGCTGATTTAAGTGATCTGCTGCTAAGGTGAAATCTAATAATTGTTGGTCTGTAACAAACTCATAAACCCCATCAGTCATGAGTAGAAAGACATCTTTTTCTTTTAGTTCAAGGCTTTGATAATCAATTTCAATACGATAATCCACGCCTAAGGCACGACTGAGATAATGTTCTGTCGAAGACAGACAGACGCGATGATCATGGGTTAATAATTCAATTTCACCATCTCGGATTCGATAAATACGACTATCACCGACGTGAAAAATATGCGCCTGATGCTGCTTTAAAATAAGTGCGGATAAGGTACAGACATAGCCCCGATCTTTATCGAAACGTCCCTGACTTTGTTGAGTTTGTGCATATAACCATGAATTAGTGGCACGAATCACCCGTGCTGCTGAAGTCTGAGTGCTCCAGGCATCCGAAGTCGAATAATAATCAGAGAGAAAACTGCTAACGGCTGTTTCTGCGGCAATGTGGCTGACATTGCTACTACCGATCCCGTCGGCAATCGCACAAGCTATACCTTTTTGCTTCAGTACATGACCTTCTGGTAAAAAGATGCCATAAAAATCCTGATTCTGATCTTTAATACCAGCCGTAGAATATTGTCCAATAGCGACTTTTAATGTTTTTTTCATATTGAAAACTCAAAAAAGGGATCATATTGATCCCTTTAAAAATGATTCATTATTAGAATTCTTTTTTCGCGCCAGTACGTACATGTGTGGTGTAAAGTGCCAGACCTGTTAAGGCTAAACCACCGACCAGATTACCTAAAGCAACCGGTAACTCATTCCACAGGAAATAATCTGCAATCGAGAAGTCACCACCCATCATCATGGCAAATGGGAACAGGAACATATTTACCACTGAATGTTCAAAGCCCATGGCAAAGAACAGCATCACTGGCATCCACATTGCGATGAACTTGCCACTCACCGTAGTTGACATCATTGCGCCAATCACACCTAAAGACACCATCCAGTTACACAGCATGCCGCGAATAAAAATAGTCATCCAACCTGAGAAACCATAAGCCGCATAACCTAAGGTCCGGTCTTCACCAATATGAGAAATCTTTTCACCGACTGGATTCGGATCAGTCGCAAAGCCCATGGTATAAACAGCAGCCATCAGTACTGCAACGACTAAACACCCAGTAAAGTTACCTAAAAATACCAGTCCCCAGTTTTTTAAAATGCGTGCCCAGGTTACGCCAGGACGTTTATCCAGCCATGCCAGCGGTGTCAATACAAATACCCCAGTTAGCAAGTCATAGCCCAATAAATACAACATGCAGAAGCCAACAGGAAACAGTAATGCGCCAATCAATGGCACACCAGTTTGCACTGCAATCGTAATTGCAAATACGGCTGCCAAGGCCAGAATCGCACCTGCCATAAAGGCACGAATCAAAACATCACGGGTGGCCATATGAAGCTTGGATTCACCCGCATCTACTACTTTTTTTGCAAACTCCGCAGGAGCAAGATATGCCATGTTGTCGTCCTCTTTTTCAATATACGGACCTGTTTTTCGAAAAAAAGACGCCTAAGATCACTGAAGACCTTAGGCGCCGTTGCCTTGAATATTAGAACAGGTAATGGTGAATGGCGTCGTTGCCATGTATATCGAAATAGAAGCAAAAGCTGTGCCATAAATAATTAACAATCGCTTAAATATTCATTTTTTATTTAGCATGAACTCTAAAATGCTATTGGCATGATATCTGCATTATCCGTTCTGCATACATTCATTTGAGAATAATTTGGAGAGGATTATGATTACCCATCGTCAACAAGTAACTGACATGATCATTTCAGCGAAAGTTTTAAAGTCAATTAAATGGTCAGATGTTGCCAAAGAGATTGGTCTTTCTAAAGAATGGGTAACCGCTGCATGTTTAGGTCAGATGGCATTTAATAAAGAGCAGGCAGAAAAGATTGGTCAGATTTTTGGCTTAAGTGATGAAGCCGTTGCATGGCTACAGATCGTGCCATATAAAGGTTCCCTGCCAACCAACGTACCAACCGATCCTTTGATTTACCGTTGGTATGAAGTGGTGAATGTATATGGCTCTACCATTAAAGAACTGATTCATGAAGAATTTGGTGACGGTATTATGAGTGCGATTGATTTTAGTATGGATATTCAACGCGAAGAAAATTCGAATGGCGACCGCGTTAATGTCGTATTGTCTGGCAAATTCTTGCCTTATAAAACTTATTGATCAATATCATTTATAAAAAGCCATCAATGTGATGGCTTTTTTTTATTTCATTTTTCTTTTTATATTTGGGCATTAATCACATTCTATATATGAAAAATATTTAGCAAATACATTTTATAAATTCAAAAAATTAATATGAAGTCAATAATATAACAATTATTTCAATAAAATAAATCGCTTTTATTTTAAGCAAAATCTTAACTCCTTCTTCTTTTAATCTGCTTTAACTGCAAAGTATTCCTCTATCAATGAGTAATTTTTAATTTAAATTTCCTATTGTATTTAGATTGATTTAAAAATATCTAATCAATAACATTAGCGATAATTATTATCATTTATATTCATTAAAATGTTTTATACCAATCATCCAACTTTCAAGCTATCTTTGCTCAGTTTTGCCATATTGATGACACAGCAAAGTTTTGCAGAAAATAGTCAGCAGCTTCCTACCATTACGATAGTCACTGATGCAGCACAAACAACAGAAAGCTCTGAACAGACTAAAAGCTATATTATTCAAAATTCTGCAACAGCTTCTAAACTAAATATTCCTCTTAAGGAAACGCCACAAACAGTGAATGTAGTGACGCGTCAACAATTAGATGACTTTGCGCTGGATAATACCCGTGATGTACTCCGCAACTCACCGGGAATCACTGTAAGTAACCAGGAGACCGAACGAACTTCATATCTATCCCGTGGTTTTGAAATCTCAAACCTACTGGTAGATGGCGTTGGGATTCCGCTTGAAGGCTATAACTACAATAATGACAATCCAGACAGTTTTTTATTTGACCGTATAGAGATTGTTAAAGGTGCTAATGCCTTAAATAATGGTATTGGCGATCCGGGCGCTACCATTAACATGATTCGAAAACGCCCTACTCAGGAGCTTCAAGCCGCGTTTAATACCAGTTATGGTTCATGGAATACCCAACGTTATGAAGCAGATGTTTCCTCTCCCCTGACACAGGATGGAAAAATCAGAGGCCGAGTATTTGGCTATCAGCAGACAGGTGATAGTTATCTGGATCACTATGAACTCGAAAAAAATGGCATTGGTGCAGTTGTTGAGGCTGACCTGACTGATTCGACCTTAATAACTGCTGGTTATACCGAAACGAATCATAATCCAAATGGTGTAAATTGGGGTTCCAATCCTTTAATCAATACTGAAGGTGAACAGTTAAGCTATTCAAGAAATTATAATTACAGTCCGGACTGGGCCTACTCGGACAGTAATATTAAAAACTATTTTGCCGAGATCGAACAACAACTTGGTGCTGATTGGAAAGCTAAACTGAGTTATGAGGAAAAACAGACTGACCGGGATTCAAAACTTTTATTCCTGTCCGGTAAACCTGGTACTGACGGTACTTCAGGTATTTTCTTATATCCAGGTATGTATATTGATGACAACAAGGAACAGCAGGCTAGTCTAAGTTTTAGTGGTACCTATCCACTTTGGGGACAACAACATGAAGCATCTTTTGGCTATATCTGGGCTGAAAACAATCTGAATGAGTCAGGTTATGCAGGCAGCTTTACCAACCCACTTACCACAGATTTATCCAGCTTTACACCGCCCGAACCAGTCTGGGATATGTCAAAAACCAGTGGTGAAATGCACATCCGGCAAAAAAACCAAAGCCTATATGCCGCCACCCGATTACATATGACTGATGATCTGAAACTGCTTTTAGGTGCCAACTATGTTCAGGCTGAAAGTACAGGCAGTAGTTATGGAACAGACACGATTTATGATGAGAATAAGCTATTACCTTATGCAGGCCTGACTTATGAATTTAGTCCTGAATATACAGGTTATCTAAGCTATACCTCAATTTTCCGTCCACAAACAACCAAAGCTCTGGATGGCAGTATTAATAAACCGGTTGAAGGTAAAAGTTATGAAGCCGGGATTAAAAGTTCCTGGCTAGATGATAAGCTCACCGCCAGCATGGCCGTATTCAGAACAGAGCAAAGCAATTATCCGTTGCGAGATTCTGACGGTATACCGACTTTACGTAAAACCCAGGTGAGTGATCTACGTTCACAAGGTTATGAATTCGGTTTGGCTGGTGAGTTAACGGATCATTTAAATCTAAGCTTTGGATACACTCAGTTTAGTCTTAAAGATCTGATTAACGGTGGTGATGCCCGTACTTTTAATCCCAATCAGTCTTTTAATCTTCTGACCACCTATCAGGTGCCACAGATTCCAAAACTGAAACTGGGCCTTGGTGTGCAATGGCAGGATAAAACTTATCTAGAAGTTCCTGAAGCTGCTTCAGAGGGTGTTGTTACCCAACAAGCAGGCATTATCAAACAGGATGCATATGCGCTTGTAAATCTGATGGCCAGTTATGAACTCAATGATCACATTACTTTGCAGGCCAACGGGAATAATCTGACCAATGAAAAATACTTATTTAATTTCCCGAATCAGCAAGGCTTCTATGGTGCACCGGCAAATTACAGTGTGGCCGTAAAATTCAAATATTAATTTTTCGCTTGAGCTTTGAAAGAATATTCGGAGCTCATTTTCTTATATGTAAACAATAATCAGGTAGAATTCATGAAAAGAATCATTACTTTGACATTTGGACTGTCAATGACTCTTTCTGCTCAGGCACATATGCTTTGGCTAGAACGTGCTTCAGATGCAAAAACACATGCATTCTTTGGGGAATATAGTGAACAGCTTAAAGAAACTCAAGAAGGTGCCTTAAAATCATTCAGCCAAGCAAAAGCGATTCAGACTAAAAAACAATTTAGTCCCCAACTACACCAGGATCATCTGGTCTACTCTACAAAAGATCAAGCAGATGTAGAGCTCCATCATGAACTGATCTATGGGGAATCCTTACTCAGCTATCACGCGAAATCCGGCAGACAAAACCTGAAAGCAGACTCAGAGCTGGATATCGTACCGGTTCAACCGAACAGTAATACTTTTACAGTCATGTATCAGGGTAAACCCGCTGCGGATGTCAAAGTGACTGTCTATTCCCCACAGCACTGGCTTAAAAATTATACGACCAACAACCAGGGCCAAATTAATATTGCTACGCCATGGAAGGGTCAATATGTACTAGAGGTGAGTCAAGAAATAGACAAGACAGGAAAATTGAATCAGCAAGTGTATAAGAAACAGTACCTGGTCACGACCTTAAGCTTTGTGCATTAAGTTGCCTCAATATTTACTTGTACAGATTCATATAAAGGCCTTTCCATGATTTCTACCCTTCAGCCACTTGCTATCCTGTATCGATTAAGCATGAGCTTTGGTGTTGGTTATTTGTGTAGTTATCTGATTGCTCTCGATCTGGCCTATTTTTTACAGGCGAGTTTAGCCAAGGCTGAATCGGTTTATCTGGCTGCCTTTATTGCCCTGATTTTTTATGTCTGTTTTGTGATTGGAATCTTCTGTATCCAAAGTCTTAAAACACTTTCAGTCTATAGCCTGATTCCTCTCATTGTTTTATTTGTCATTTCCCGCTTCATAGGTTAAACCATGCATAAATCTGTCCGTCAATCTATGGCATGGCTACATTCATGGCTAGGTTTAAGTTTTGGCTGGCTCCTCTTCGCGATCTTTTTAACAGGTGCGGTCACTTATTATCGCCATGAAATTACAATGTGGATGCAGCCACAATTCGCCACGATGCAGGTTAACCAGGAAATTGCTTTAAAAACTGCTTATAGCTATTTACAGCAACATGCACCTGATGCACAGAACTGGTATATCGGGGTAGCGAATCAGGATTTACCGGTTAATAAAATTTATTGGCAAACTGCAGAGGGTGCTTATCAACTTAAAACCTTGGATGCTATGACAGGTAAGGAATTAACGCTTTCGGCTACACAGGGCGGAGATTTTTTCTATAACTTTCATTTTCAGCTATATGGCGTACCTTATACCATTGGTCGTCTGATTGTAACCATTGCTGCATTCATCATGTTAATGACCCTGATTTCCGGAATCATTACCCATAAAAAAATTCTGACTGACTTCTTTACCCTGAGAGCTTTTAAAGGACAACGTTCCTATCTGGATTTTCATAATGTCAGTTCCGTCATTGCACTACCGTTCTTTTTAACTATGACTTTTACTGGACTGGCTATTTTCTTTTATATTGTTTTGCCTTCTGGCATGAAGCAGCTATATCCAGAAAATCCATTTCAATATTTTGAAGAAATCCGAACCATAAATGTGTTTGCTCCCTCTGCTGTGCCCATTAAAACGGAGATGTTGCCGATTCAACATTTTATCACTACGGCGCAGCAGCACTGGGGAAAATCAGAATTTGACAATATTACCGTGAAGCAGCCGAATACCCAGCTGGCACAGATTACCTTAACCGAATTGAAAGATCATTCTATTACCCGCAATCAGGCACAACTCGTATTCAATGCGACAACAGGCAAATTGCTTGAAAACACCCGTAATGACAGTGCAATTGCTACCCTGAATGCCGGAGTATATGGTTTGCATATGGCACGTTTTGCTGAACCTGTTTTACGTTTCGCCCTATTTTTCGCAGGCATATTAGGCTGTGCCATGATCGCTTCCGGATTATTGCTCTGGAGCCTGAAACGACAGATGCAGAAAAAATCGGATCGTTTTCACTTTGGACATTATCTGGTGAATCGTCTGAATATCACGATGATAATTGGTTTACCTATTGCCATGCTGGCTTATCTTTATGCAAACCGTTTGATTCCCATTCCTGTAGGCACCACAAATTATGAAATCTATATCTTCTTTAGTATTTGGCTGAGCAGTTTGATCTTGGCCTGTTTAACGCCACAACAGCACTTATGGAAAACGCAGCTTAAAATTCTCATCTGTGCCGCTTTTATGCTTCCACTCATCGACTTATATTATTTATGGTCCCAGCATTATCTGGATTCTTTTGCAAACTATTGGCTGTTTTTGCGTATCGATCTGATGCTCTGGATCTTGGCACTTCTCGGTTACTTCCTACATCAGAAAATTACACCTATCCAGCAAAAAGCCGTTCATAAAATTCAGACCAAGCTTAAAACCGCACAGCAGGAGTCTTCTTCATGATATGGATGGCAATAGTAGGATTGATCTGGATAGCCTGTTTTGGTTTTTATGCCGTGAGTGAAAAACAGATTTTAAAAACCAGACAATCTCGATATTCTTTTCTGGTGAGTTATCCGGTCATCGTTAAATTGATCTCAGGTAGTCTTTTACTGTTGGTATTGTTCCTTTTACGAACTCAATTCAGTAGTAGTATTAGCTTTATCGCACTTTGGGTTTTTATAAGTCCAATCGTATTTATATTTATTCTGAAGATGAATAATTTAAAACAAACAAAAGCATGATTACAGTCTTATGAAAGACTGTGAAAAATAAGATCTAACTAAGCATAGATGAGGCGAGAAAATGATTTTCCCGCCTCATAAATCTTGCTTATATAGATATCTGTTTAGAACATCATTCTTAAACCGATTCCATAACGCCAGCCTTGTTCAGAATCAGATGCGTCCTGCCATGAGGTTTTCTCATTGCCCTTGGAATATTCATAAGCAATGTCAAGATAAGGCATGATCTTCTTATTGATTTCATAACGAGTTTCCAGACCGAATGCCGCATGACTTATTCCAGTCTTTTTGGCATTGACTGCCTTATCCTTTAGAATGAGGTCAACTTCAAAATAAGGCTGCAAAATCAGTTTTTGTGTGAGTAGCAGATCACGTTCTGTTTCTAGCTCAAGCCCGATAAAATCATCTTCACCAAGATACAGATGTGTATTGGTTTCAAAGAAATACGGCGCCAGTCCATGGAATCCAAACACTGCATCTACATGTTCAATATCTTGCCCAGTATTAGGCTGCCCCAAATTTTCCTGATGGTAGCGAAGACCCGCCTGAGCATCCCAGAAATCTGAAATATTCCGGCTATACAGAGCTTGGACTGCATATTCTGTTGCTCTGGATTCCTGCTTGTCAGCTTTGAGTTTAATGAACAGTTTATTTTCATCGGTGCCAATCCGAAGCTCATTCTCGGACTGTAAGCCTCCCTCACCTTCTGAATTTTTGATCCATTTATTGTCCAGTTTGACCCACGTATAAATTTGCCCTCCATGTTCCTTGCGATGATCATGTTCAATGGAATAGGTTGAAGCTGAATCTGGAATTAAATTTTCATTAACTTCCAGTGATACTGAAGTTAAATGATGCTCTGACGATTGGATAGAGTGTTGATGATGCATCGAATGATCAGCATGCTGTTGAGATATATCTTCGGCCAAAACAGCCATATTTCCCAACGCCAATACACTAGCCAAAACCGGCTTCAAACAAAGATTAATGGTGCGCATGAGCATCTCCTTGTTTTTCTGCTGGTTTTGGCATGTGATGATTGGAATGATTTTCCTGCACAGTATCCTGAGTTGAAACGTTATTTTCCTGAACATTCGCTACAATCAGTTTATTCATCATGCCGGCAGTCATGTGATACAGCAGATGACAATGAATCGCCCATTCACCTAGTTCATCTGCAGTCAGCAAAGTCGTAACGGTTTTTCCAGGTGGGACAATCACGGTATGTTTATTCGGCATATCTATTGCAGACTGGCCATTTTCGAGCTGCATGAACATGCCATGTAAATGCATTGGATGTGCCATCATACTGTCATTGATAAATTTCAGCCTGATCCGTTCCCCAAATTTCACTTTGAGCGGCTCTGCTTCATTAAATTTCTTGCCGTTCATGGTCCAGATATACCGTTCCATGGTGCCGCCTAAACGAATCACCAATTCGCTTTCTGCGTCGCGAATATCTTTTTGCGGGGTCAAAGATTTGAGATCGCTATATTGCAAAGCTTTATGCCCTACCGGTGTAGAGGCATTGGCCCAGCCGTAAACTGGTTGCTGCGTAGAAGTTTTGGCATCTTTTTCATGTTGCATATGCCCAGTCATATTTGAGTGATTCACATGATCTATAGCGAATGGAGTATCTGAATGCTCGGTATGATTGTCCTCTCCTTGCTCGATCACTTTGGCCGATGCATGCTGCTTATGCCCCATCGAATGTTCAGTATCTTTTTTGACATTCATGTCATGACTAGCATGATTCTGATGATTCATCTGCTCGTGTTCTTCACCCTGCATGTTGCCATGTCCCATATCTTCCATGGTCAATAAGGCACGAGGACGGGATATAGGTTTATGTATGGCATGATGAACTGGCTTTAATTCATTCTGTAAGCTGCCAATCGCAAAACCGGAACGGTCAATCGATTCAGCTTCAATCTGATAATGTTCCGCAGTGGGTTCCACAATCACATCATAGGTTTCTGCGGCACCAATGCGGAATTCATCGACAACTACAGGTTTGATAGGCTGCCCGTCTGCACTGACGACTGTCATTTTTAACTGTGGAATACGCACATCGAAGAATGACATGGCAGAGGCATTGATAAAACGCAGTCGCACTTTTTCATTCGGTTTAAACTGTCCCATCCAGTTCTGTTCAGGCGTTTTTCCATTCACCAGAAAGGTATAGCCGGTTACATCAGACAGATCAGTTTTCAGCATGCGCATCTGATTCCACATTTTGCGATCATTCCAGGTGGCTTTAAGCCCTTCCCGTTTGATTTGCTGAAAAACATCGCTCAGAGTTTCACGCTGATTTTGATAATACTCGGCAGATTTTTTTAAATTATTCATGATCTGCTGGCCGGACTGCTCATGAAATTCTGAAAGCATGACCACATAATCACGCTCGGTCTGCTCATGTGCAGGAACTTCCACCGGGTTCTTGGGATAGATTACAAAGGCGCCGTAAAGGCCGTCCTGTTCCTGCCCCTTGGAATGGGCATGATACCAGTAGGTTCCACTCTGACGAATTTTAAAGCGATAGACAAATTCCTGATCAGGTGCAATGCCCTGAAAACCGTTAAAACCGGGGACGCCGTCCATCAAACCGGGTAGCAATAAACCATGCCAATGCAGAGAGCTTTCTTTATTCTTTAGCTTGTTTTTGACGCGAATAACAGCTTCATCACCTTCCTCAAATTCCAGTAAAGGTGCAGGAAATTTTCCATTCACTGTAATACGCTGTACGGTTTTACCGGTGAGATTAACAGGTCCTTCTTCAATAACCAGCTGATATTCTTTTACAGCAGCCAATAATGAAGACGAAATCACTAAACTTAAGCCCAATAACAGGCTTTGACTAATTTTAATCGACATAACTTAATCCTTGATTTATTAAAATATAAATAACGAGGATTAAGCTTTAGGTGGGCGCAGAATTTCCTGCCAATACCCGGCAAGGTGCTTGGCTTGATAATTAGAAATAAAAGTAGTTTCTAAGGCATGAATCACAGGGAGATTTAACTTCGAGATTTCCACATCGATCCAGCTACTCAAGTTATGGCAAGAGCTATAAATACAATCCGGACAGTCATCTTTATGGTCATTTAAGTCGGAGTGGCAATCCATGTCCTGACTCATATCATGAGCAGAACCATGCATAGTTTGATGCTGGCTATGTAACTTCTCTATTTCTGCCATTTCCTGACAATGGGAACTCATCTGCTTGGCTGACGTTTCCAGATGCATCGTTTTTGATGAAGCAACAGACATGCTGCTCCAGCCTACGGCGAAGACCATAAGCATCACAAACCAGATCTGTTTAAAGAACTGTCTGAGCACGATGCACCCTGAAAATATAAAAATGAGTTAACCCAAATAGCATAGGGTGGAATATTAAAATTCGCAAACTTTATAAGCGCTTAATTTAAAGATTAATATTTCGTTCTTGATAAATTGATCACTTCTTAAAATAATTTAGCGGCAGCTTCAAATAAGACACACCATTGTCTTCTGGCATTGGAAACTGCCCTCCATTCATATTGATCTGGATGGCAGGCAAAATCAGCTTCGGCATACTTAAACCTGCATCACGCTGCTGACGCATCTGTACAAATTCAGATTTGCTAATCCCTTCACGGATATGAACGTTTTGCTGTTTTTGCTGATGGATCGTCGTTTCACATTGATATTCATGACGTGACTCTGGCAAATAGTCATGACACAGAAATACTCGGGTACTTTCCGGGAGCTGAAACAGCTTTTGAACAGAGTCATATAAAACCGGTGCACTGCCATTTGGAAAATCACAACGAGCCGTGCCATAGTCTGGCATAAACAGTGTATCTCCTACAAAGACGGCGTCACCAATCACATAGCTTAAACAGGCAGGTGTATGGCCTGGTGTAGGAATATTATAAACTTCCAGTTCGCCAATTTTGAAATGCTCACCATCTTCAAACAGATAATCAAAAGGCTGATGCGCATTGATCTGTTTCATGTCCAGATGATATATCTTGCCAAAAGTTTCCTGCACCAGCGCAATTTTCTTACTGATTGCAATCTTGCCACCTAATTGCTGTTTTAGATATGGGGCAGCTGTCAGATGATCAGCATGTACATGAGTTTCCAGAATCCATTCCACGGTCAAACCTTGTGATTTTACATAGGCAATCATCTGATCGGCATGCTCGGTCGATGTGGTGGCAGACGCAGCATCGTAATCCAGCACGCTATCAATAATGGCACATCGGGCAGTTTGAGGATCGCTCACCACATAACTAAAAGTATTGGTATTTTTATCAAAAAATGCTTTGACGTTTGGCTGCTGTGTCATATTTATACTCCTGCCCATTTACGGTGAATCCAGACCCCAAGCAGCATAGCTGCAATAAAATACAAGGCTTGATAATGTCCCAAACCAATCAGGGTAAAACTGGGTGCCGGACAAATGCCTGCAATTCCCCAACCGATACCAAATAATAAACTACCCGACAGCAGTTTAGGGTCAATCTTTTGATTCTTTGGTAAATCAATGGGTTCATTAAATAAAGTGGTCGGATTTGGATTATGTTTAGCTTTCTGGAAAGGAATAAAAGCCACCAGAATTGCCCCCATCATGACAAAGGCAAGGCTCGCATCCCAATCCCCAAACAGATCCAGAAAATCCAGAACTTTTTCAGGATTAGACATACCTGAGAGCATCAAGCCGACTGAAAACAGGCCACCAAATAGAAAAGCGAATAGATTTTTCATTTAGATAGCTCCAACCAGATGACGAACCACATAAACCGTGATAAATCCCGCCAGCATAAAAGACCCGGTCGCAACAAAGGAGCGATTTGACAGACGACTAATTCCACAGATGCCATGCCCACTGGTACAACCTGAACCTAAACGTGTACCAAAACCGACCAGCAAACCGCCAATGACCATCATCCATGGGCTGGCATTCAGCTCAATTTCTGGCTGAAACAAAACGCCGTAGATAAATGGAACTATAAATAGTCCTGCTAAAAACCAGACCGCAGGAGTTTTGAAGATCGTCTTTCGATTGAGTACCTGCCCAACCAACCCACTCACGCCCGCAATGCGGCCATTGACATACAGATAGCCGACCACTGAAAGACCAAGCAGTAATCCACCGAGAAACGCTGCCAAAAAGTCATGCATGAGCATATCCCACTTACAATATATAATTTTATAATATATAATTAAAAATATTAATCAAGACAGTTTTTGAATATTGCGTGACTAATACAGGTTTTTATATGACAGCAGATGAATCTCAGACACGTATTGATTTTTCTCAGGCTCATGTGGTGAGCGAACGCTTAAAAGTGTTGTCGAATTCTGACCGTCTGAAAATTCTATGTGCATTGGTCGATAATGAAATGAATGTGCAACAGATTGAGCTACAAACTGATATTCACCAACCTACTCTTTCGCAACAACTTACGGTACTGCGAAAAACCGAAATGGTCAGCACACGTCGTGAAGGCAAGCAGATTTTCTATCAGCTTTCCGATCCCAAAGTACTCACCCTGATGCAAACCTTATATCAGCTTTATTGCAAGGCTTAAGTGATAAGAAAACTCTTCATTTATCCATAATTGCAGAATACAAATTCTTAAAATATTTAAAGATTAAGTATTTTCAGGAATATCTGCTGGAGCTGTTCTGGTATCACTTTGAATCAGGCCGTCAACTAACTTGATGGTGCGATCACAACTAACAGACAAGCGCGGATCATGAGTCACCAATAAAATGGCACAGCCCTGTTCCTTATTTACTTTACGGAACAGTTCAAAGACTTCAGATGCGGTTTGGGTATCCAGGTTCCCGGTCGGTTCATCGGCCAGTAACAAGGCTGGTTCTGTAATGAGTGCTCGAGCAATTGCAACGCGTTGCTGTTGCCCACCGGAAAGCTCATTCGGTTTTCGATGTGCATATTTTTCCAGTCCGACTGCAGCCAGCAGTTCATGGGCACGATCTAGAGCTTTTTGATCTGGCTTGCCATGTGCCATCATTAATGGCATTAGGACATTGTCTAATGCATTAAAAGCTTGAATCAGATGGTGAAACTGAAATACAAAACCAATACTGCTGCCGCGTAATGCGGTACGTGCAGCGTCATCCATACGGCTGGTGGGTTGACCAAGCAGATACAGTTCACCGCTAGTTGGCTGATCCAGTAGACCCAGAATATTCAACAGCGTACTTTTACCTGAGCCTGAAGGGCCAATCAGTGCTGCAAAGTCATTACGTTCAATACACAAATCAATGCCATGCAGAACTTCAACCTCATTGGGCTGACCAATATTATAGGATTTACGTAGTGCTTCCAGCCGCAGAACCTCATTCGATAAATCAGACATGACGAATTGCCTCCACAGGATCCAGTGCTGCCGCACGACGGGATGGTATAGCCGCTGCCACTACACCAGTCAATGTGGCCAGCAATAAAGCCAGCACTAGCAGATTGATTGAAATTGGGATATAGAACAAACTTGGGCCAAATTCATTAAAGATCCAGACCAGTAAATAACTGGCTGCACTGCCGATAATAGACCCCAACAAGCCAAAAATTGCGCCTTGAAACAGGAAAACGCGCAGGATTTGTCTTTGTGTAGCCCCTGTTGCCCTTAAGATGCCAATTTCACGAGTCCGTTGTACGACACTAACTGACAAGACGCTGGCGATACCAAAAGCGACGGAGATGGCCACAAAGATAATAATCATATTGGTTGAAAGGCTTTGCGTTGAGATGGCATTCATTAACTGACCATTGGTTTTAATCCAGCTTTCTGCCTGTAATGAAGTCAAACGCCCGACCTGCGTTGCAATATTTTCTGCTTCAAAAATATCTTCTACCGTCAGGTCGATTACAGTGATCCCACCTGGCAGGCTGAGTAAAGACTGTGCCTGTTTTAAATCCATATAGACATAGCGCGAATCCAGTTCACGTACCCCGAGTTCAAAAATCCCGGCAATATTTACGACAGTACTAAGGCAAAGTAGCTCTGATTACAGGTGGTGACAGCGGGATTGGTCGCTCTGTATCAGTATTGTTTGCCCGCGAAGGTGCTGATATTGCCATTTGCTATCTGGATGAAGACCGGGATGCGCTTGATACCAAAAAAATGGTTGAAGCAGAAGGACGCCGTTGCCTGCTGATTCAATGCGATTTACAGCATCCTGATGAAATCAAAAAAATCGCCTATTTATTGGTGAGTTTCGCTCAACATTTAGGGAAAACAGGTTGGACAGTTCAACGTTTACTCAGAATAATTCAAGTGAATTTGTTTGAAAGAAGAACTTTAAAAGCTTTATTTTCACCCGATAAAATACCCATAAAACAAGAGGAAGCTCATTTGAGCTTCCTCTTGTGAAAAATTGTGGGACAGCAATGATCTTTCGATTCCTTTTTTATTTTGACTATGTCATTCCTTAACAGGCTTTGGCATCCGGCTGCACGGTTTTAGGCAACTCACGACGTAGAATTTTGCCAACTGCGGATTTCGGCAATCCAGACACAAACTCAATATATTTTGGCAGCTTATAACTGGTCAGTTGTAGTCTCAGATAGGTCATGACTTCATTCTCGGTCAGACTGTCATCCTGTTTTACAATAAAGGCTTTTGGGACTTGTCCAGATTTTTCATCATCCACCCCAATGACGGCACATTCCAGTACTTTAGGATGTTTGGATAAAACGCCTTCCAACTCATTTGGATAGACATTAAAGCCCGAGACCAGAATCATGTCTTTTTTACGGTCCAGAATGGTGATATAACCCTGCTCATCCATACAACCGATATCACCTGTCAGGAAAAAACCATCTTTAGTAAATACCTGTGCTGTTGCTTCCGGTTGCTTCCAGTAACCTTTCATCACCTGAGGGCCGCGAATAGCAATTTCTCCAGCTTGATGAAGTGCTACAGGTTTTCCTTCATCATCCAGAATCTGAATTTCTGTTCCTGCCAATGGCAAGCCAATACTACCGCTAAAGCGCTTGCTTAAAGGCGGGTTAAATGTTGCTGTTGGTGAGGTTTCAGAAAGACCGTAGCCTTCATAGATATGACAGCCTGTGACTTCGTACCATAATTCTGCCGTGTTTTTTAAAACAGATGCACCACCGCCTGTCGTGGTTTTTAGGCGTGAGTGATCGAGCTCGCGGAAACGTGGATGATGAGCCGATGCATTAAACATGGTATTCACGCCCGGAAACACCGTCGGAGGATGCTTATGATATTGATCTACCAGTGCATCCAGATCTCTTGGATTTGGAATCAGCACATTGGCAAAACCGCGACTTAGTCCATAACTGAACAGGCAGATGGTAAAACCATAAATGTGATACAGCGGCAAGGCACAAAACACATATTCATCTTCAGTCGCATAGCGGTCCCCAAAATGGCTGATGAACACTGTACTGTTCTGGGCGATATTAAATAAGATATTGCGATGACTGAGCTCAGCACCTTTGGAAACACCTGTAGTTCCACCGGTATATTGCAGAATAACGGTATCTTCCTGCTGCTGTACAGGGGCTTCAAAATCAATCACCTGTACCTGGTCAATGGCCTGCTTAAAGTCAGAAAACTGTTTTTCTGGATATTGCGCCGTTTGGCTATAAATTGATATCGGCTGATCCTGAATGAAATCAAGTGGATGGGTAGAAATCACATATTTCAGCGCAGGACATTCATCTAATTGATTCAATTGCTCCAAAGTTGAACCCAGAATAATCAAGGCCTCTGCCCCTGAATCCTGTACTTGATGATACAGCTCGCGTTGGGTATACATCGGGTTTACATTGACCAGAATATAACCCGCACGAATAATCGCAAAAGTCGCAATTGGATATTGAATAATATTCGGTAACATCACCGCGATTCGGCTACCGGACGCCAAGCCTAGATTCTGTAGGTAAGTAGCCAGCTTCTGGCTATAAACATCAATCTCCTGATAGCTGAACTTTCGATCCAGATAAAAGAAAGCAGTCTTATCTTTGAACTTAAGTAGATTCTCAGCAATTGTCGTGCTCAAAGTTTTATCAGGGTCAGGCCGGGTAAATTCCGGATTGACGTTCCATTTTTTATATTCTTCCATCCATGGCTGGCTGTTCATGACAACACTCCTTTCTTTTAATTTGATTCTATTTTGTATGTTGAAACTCTGAAGTTCCGATTATTCCTGATTGATCTTTACACCACTTTCTGCTGCATTGCTTCGATGTACTGGTAGTGATAACCGCTGCGAATAAAATGCTGGTTTTTGTCTCTGAATGAATGCGCATAATCTGGCCAGACCAAAGTCAGCTTGCGACTCAGCGGGTCCAGATACCAGCTTTTACAGCTTTCTGATAACCAGACACTGCCTTGGGAAAGTTGCTGTAGTTCTTGCATATAGTGATTTTCAGCGTTCTGATCGGCTTCAAAGACCTGAATCTGTTCTTGTTCAAAAAACCGCAAGGCATCCAGTACCAAATCAAACTGGGTCTCCAAGAAATAAAGCGCTGAGTTATGCCCACTTCCGGTATTTGGACCATTCAGAATAAACAGGTTTGGAAAATTATGCACTGTCGTAGATTGATAACCCTGCATCCCACTAGACCATTGCTGCTCCAAGCTTAGGCCATGTTTACCCACCACCTTTGCGGCATAAGGTGGGCGTGCTGCTTCAAACCCGGTAGCAAAGACAATGATATCTGCAGGAAATTCATTGCCTGATTTGCTGATTACACCGTCTTTCGTAATTTCAGCCAAAGCTGAATCTTCAAGCGTGACATTCGGTTTTAGAAAAGTCGGATAATAATCATTGGACAGCAATAAACGCTTGCAGCCCGGTTCATAATTCGGTGTGAGTTTCTGCTGTAATTCAGGATCTGAAATCTGATGTTTTAAAAATTGCAGACAATTTTTCTTGACCCGCTCGATCTGGCTTTTCAGATTACGGCGCTGGGCAAAATTGTATTCATTACCCCAGAACAAGGAATGTCTTAACGCTGACATGCTGTCCGGATCTTTGCGGAAGAGCTGTTTTTCTGACTCAGAATAAGGTCGGTCTGGTCGCGGCAAAATATACGGTGCACTGCGTTGCAATACGGTCAGACTTTTTGCTGTTTTGGCAATTTCCGGTACAAGCTGAATAGCAGAAGCCCCTGAACCTACGACAACGACGCGCTGATTATCCAGATTAACTTCGTGATTCCAGCGTGCAGAATGCATCACCTGACCTTGGAATTCTTCTAGTCCCGGAATTTGTGGGAGATGTTCATCTGCCAGATGCCCAGTAGCGGTAATTAAAAATTCCGCTTCATAAACACCTTTAGAGGTCTGAATATTCCAGCTACGTTTTTCGGTATTCCAGCTGGCTTTTTCCAGTTGTGTATGAAAATCAATATGTGGCCGGATATTTTCCTGATCACAGCATTGAATCAAATAGCGCTGAATTTCTGCCCCTTGCGGAAAGACACGTGACCAATTGGGATTTTTAATGAAAGAGAAAGAATATAAATGTGACGGTACATCACAGGCGACGCCGGGATAGGTGTTATCACGCCATGTTCCCCCTACTTCTGCTGCACGTTCAATGATTTTAAAATCGTGAATGCCCTGCTGTTTAAGACGGATCGCCATGCCTAATCCACCGAAACCGCTGCCTACAATTAAAATCTTGCTGCGCTGTCCTTGAGCTTGCATTATTTTTCTCCTTTTTTAAGGCATCATGGGCTGGATTTTTTGATTCGCCGGATACTGCTCTGGATGCTGGCTAAACAGGTTGATCAATTGCACCACTTCCGCTGGTGCTTCAATATGAATCGCATGTCCCGAAGAAATTTCGATATAACGACTATTCTGAATCGAAGCAAACAGTAATTTGGCTTGGGCTAATGGCACCATACGATCTTCACGACAGGCCACGATCAAGGTCTCAGCAGAGATGTCCGGCAAAATGGCGGTGATATCAATGCAATAATTCAGTTCACGCTGTTTGGCTGCATCTTGAGAAGGTTTTACAAAGCGTGCCAGATCGAGCACTTGTTTTTCAGTTCGAGCAGACAGGTAATCATCGCTATACAGGCAATAATTGACAAAATGTGGTAAGGTTGCGGATTGATCGTTAAATAGCTGTTGCCAGATCGTGGTTCGTAGTTGTTGCACCGAACTGGTTTTTGCCCAACCTGCTAACAGAATCAAACGTGCCACGCGTTGTTTAAGACTCGCGGCTACTTGTGCAGCAATCACAGCACCAAGTGAATAACCCACCACAGTAATTGCTTCATCTTCTGCAACTGCATGCTGGATCAGTGCTTCAACTTGTTGACTAAAATCAGTCACTGCCAGATCGGCTTTATCTGGAGTATGCAAATCAAGCGATAAAACCCGCTGATGGATACCGAGCATGGGGAAAATATAGCTGAAATGTTTGTCGGTATTTCCACCCGTACCATGGATCAGAATGATGGTGGGATATGAGGATTTCTGTCCGACTTCATGATAAGTCAGTTGTTGATCACCATAAGGACATTGTCGCGTAATCGTGTCTAAATCCATATAGACTCCTGATCTTGTTGTTTTATGGCCGATGCAATACTAAAAAGTACCCATCGATATCGAGTTTTGTGCAGGATAAAAAAAGTAGTAAGAAAAAAAGACCCACGATCGAGAGATTGATCGTGGGTAAAAGGATTAATCGAATTTAAACTCTTCAGGAGTCAGCAGGAACAGGCTCTCACCACCGACCTGAATATTGGCAACGTGAGTTGAAGTTCTTGGCAGAATACGTGCAAAGAAGAATTGCGCGGTTTTGATCTTCGCTGCATAGAACGGATCGGTATTGCCCTCTTCAATTTTTTGCTGCGCCGTAATCGCCATTTTCAGCCATAAATACGAAGACACCACATAACCAGAGAAGTATAAGTAATCGACTGATGCCGCACCGATTTCATTTGCAGACTGTTGTGCCTGAGCCTGAATCGTTTTGGTTAATTCTAGCCATTGCTCAGTCAACTGACTCACTTGTGCCACTTGCTGGTTAAACTGGGCATGTTGCTGATGCTCTTTCACAAAACCTTGGATTTCATCAGTTAAGGCAGTCAACAAACCTAGTTTTGAACCTAGTACTTTACGTGCCAGTAAGTCGATTGATTGAATTTCAGTAGTGCCTTCATAGAGGCTGGCAATACGTGCATCACGGGCAATCTGTTCCATGCCATGTTCAGCAATATAGCCGTGTCCACCAAAAACCTGCATACCATGTTTGGCCGCTTCTACACCTGTTTCGGTCATTAATGCTTTAGCAATTGGGGTTAATAATGCCAGACGATCTTCTGCGGCTTTCTTCTCTTCAGGATTATCTGTTGCTTCAGCAATATCAGCATAAGTCGCCAGATAATAAGCCAAGGCACGTGAACCTTCTGCAAATACCTTTTGAGTCAGTAGCATATTACGCACTGCCGGATGCACGATAATTGGATCCGCAGGCAGGTTTGGCTCTTTCGCACCTTCAAGTGAACGCATGGCCAGACGGTCTTTGGCATAAGCCAATGCACCTTGATAAGACGATTCAGCTGCAGCTAAACCTTGAATCGCCGTTCCAATACGTGCAGAGTTCATGAAAGTAAACATGCAGTTCAAGCCGCGGTTTTCAGGACCAATAAGGAAACCTTTGGCATTGTCAAAATTCAGTACACAGGTCGCATTGCCATGAATACCCATCTTGTGTTCAATCGCGCTACACACCACGCCATTGCGTGAAGCCACATTTCCAGCTTCATCCAGATTGTATTTAGGTACGATAAACAGCGAAATACCTTTGGTGCCGGCAGGCGCATCCGGTAAACGTGCTAGTACGATATGTACGATATTTTCAGCCAGGTCATGCTCACCTGCAGAAATAAAGATTTTCTCACCACTGATGCTGTAGCTGCCATCTTCATTTGGCACCGCTTTGGTACGGATCAGGCCCAGATCAGAACCGGCATGTGATTCAGTTAAACACATGGTTCCGGTCCAGCGTCCTGCAATTAAAGGCACCAGGAATTTCTGTTTTTGTTCATCACTACCGTGATGTTCTAAAGTACGCATCGCACCATGTGACAGGCCTGGGTACATACCCCAAGACCAGTTGGTCGCTGTGATAATTTCTGAAATGGCAATGCGGTATAAAGTCGGGAAGCCTTGACCGCCATATTTTTCATCGCCAGTTAATGAAGTAAAGCCGAGTTCTACATATTTGTCATAAGCCGCTTTAAAACCATCCGGTGTAGTTACGACGCCATCCTGCAAACGGCAGCCCTGCTGGTCGCCTGTTGCATTAATCGGTAGAAGTTCGTTTTGGCAAAAGTCCGCAGCGACTTCCAGATATTGTTCCATAATATCCATAGAAACTTTGTCTGCAAACTTTGCATAGCCTGTGTATTTCTGTTCAACATTGAGCAGATCTTTCAGGACAAACTTCATGTCTTTTAATGGCGCAATATAATTTCTCATCGTAATTCCCTTGTATGAGTTCTAATTTGTATATTTATGACAATTAATTTCATAATACGAAATTATGTTTTAGGTCGAATATAATATAAGTTCATGGATAAAATCTAGTCATGACATAAAAAATCACATTTAAAAAATTAAAACTTTGGTATAAAAAAGCCATTCATGATCGAATGGCTTTTGATTAAATGATCAAAATAAAGCGATCTAGCACGGGAAAAATTGAGGCAGACGTTGCTGAACAATCTGTTCTGCTTCTTGCATGATAGTGTCAATCAGCGTTTGACAGGTCGGGATATCATGGATCAATCCCATCACTTGACCCGCAGTCAATATGCCTGCATCTACATCGCCATTTTCCAAAGCCAGCTTACCTTTTAAGCCACTGACATAAGGTCGAATCTGTTCAAATTCCAGATTTGGATCTTCACCCATTTTAACGACGAGATCAGATACTGCATTTTTGGCAACACGGGCCGTATTCCTGAACTGACGGTAAAGCAGATGCGTTGCCCTTTCATCATTGTCGACATAAAACTGCTTGATGTTTGGATGGATTGGCGCTTCTTGAGTAGCACAAAAGCGTGTCCCCATATTGATGCCTTCAGCACCTAAAGCAAGTGCTGCCACCAGACCACGTCCATCAGCAAAACCACCACTAGCAACAATTGGTACGTTAAGCTGATCGGCGGCTGCAGGAATCAGAATCAGTCCGGGAATATCATCTTCACCCGGATGGCCGGCACATTCAAAACCATCAATCGAGATCACATCCGCACCGATTCTTTGTGCCGAAAGTGCATGACGGACAGAGGTACATTTATGAATCACGATGATGCCGTGCTGTTTAAAGGCTTCAATATGTTCATGCGGCTTGTTGCCTGCCGTTTCTACTATCTTGATCCCACTTTCAATAATGGCCTGTCGATATTCGGCATACGGCGGTGGGTTTACAGCGGGCAATAAAGTCAGATTCACAGCAAAAGGCTGATCCGTCATTTCTCGGCAGCGTGCAATTTCCTTGACCAAGGCTTCAGGCGTCGGTTGAGTCAATGCTGTCAGGGTTCCCAAACCACCTGCATTGGAGACTGCACTGGCCATTTCCGCTGTGCCGACCCACATCATGCCGCCTTGAATAACCGGATAGCGAATGCCTAAAAGCTCGGTGATACGCGTTTGAATTTTCATGAATGCTCTCCTTAGCGTCCGGTAAATTGTGCGGGGCGTTTTTCGACAAAGGCCTGTACACCTTCTTTATAGTCCTGGCTACTTAAGGCCAAGTATTGCAGGTTTTGTTCCAGCTCTAGTTGTTGATCCATGCTATTTTCCGCACTGCGTTGTAGTGCCTGTTTGGTTAAAGCCAGCGCATAAGTCGGCTGTTGAGCCAGTCGCTGTGCAAGTTCATCGATATAAGCATCAAATTCTGCATCAGGAACCATTTTCCAGATCATACCCATTTCAGCCGCTTCTTTGGCATGCACGGGTTCACCAAGTAAAGTTAGTGCCGTAGCACGTGCATAGCCAATCAAACGCGGCAACATCCAGGTACCGCCGGCATCGGGAATCAGGCCTATCTTAGAAAAGGCTTGAATAAATTTGGCACTTTCCTTGGCAATGACCAGATCACAAGCCAGCGCGATATTAGCCCCTGCACCTGCAGCCACACCATTTACCGCTGCAATGACCGGTTTTGGACTTTTGCGAATCAGATTAATTAAAGGATTATAATATTTGGCCAGCGAACCCTCTGGTGGTAAAGGCACATTGCCGAGCTTTCCAGCCCGTTCTTTTAGATCCTGTCCTGCTGAAAATGCCCGGCCATTACCCCGAATCACAATTACCCGAATGTCTGAATCCGTATTCCAACTGTTCAGCACCTGCTGGACTTCTTCATGCATTTGCCGGTTGAAACTGTTGAGTGAATCTGGACGGTTAAAACTTAAAGTGGCGACGCCTTGCTGAATCTGGGTCTGAATCATTTCCCACATCATCAATTTCCTTATTTTTTTGTCTGTATCCCTACAATTAATAGCCTTTATTGACATCCACTTGATGACACAAATCCAGACCCTGATTTAAACGACGGTCATTTTCCAGTATCTGCTCTACCACCACAGACATTGGGGCATGTGAGGCCACATGTGGTGTCACCACAATTTTTTCGTGCTGCCAAAACTGATGATCCGCAGGTAATGGCTCCTGCTCAAAGACATCAACAATCGCACCACGTAGATGGCCAGAATCCAGTGCATCCAATAAATCCTGCTCGATTAAATGCTGGCCACGCCCGACATGAATCAAAGCTGCCTGTTCAGGCAGTTGCTGAAATAATTCAGAAGAAAGAATCCCGGCGTTTTCTTCGGTAAGGGGTAGCAGGTTAATTAGAATCTGAGTTTGAGCCAGGAAGTCGGAAAGCTGTTCTTGGCCCACATAACTTTTAACTTGATTAATGTCTTTTGGGGAATTCGACCAACCAGAGACTTGATAGCCCATTTCTGAGAAACGTTCAGCTACATATCCGCCCATATGCCCCAGTCCCATAATCCCGATCTGGATATGATGGCTATAGCTCTGGCGATACTGCTTCCAGAGCTGCTGATTTTGCTGCTGGATCATGCGGTCAAAATAACGTTGAAAATACAGTACACCCCAAAGCAGATAATCAAACATGCCCTTTTGATGATGCGGATCCAGCACCCGGCAAACGGCTTGATCGGGGCGCACAGCATTTAAGTTTAAATGTTCTACCCCAGCAGCAATCGAATGAATCAGGCCAAGCTTTGGTAGCTGCTGCACTTTTTCCAGATCTGGAAACCAGGCAGCAACTGTGGTTGCCTGCTTAGCTTCAGGACTGTCCACTGTACAGAAACTGCCAGCAGGCGCATATTTTTGAAAAGACTTGACCAGAATGGCTTCAATATTTGGTACAGAACTGGAAATAACAATCATGATGCATACTCCGTATATTGATGCTCAATCAGGGACAAAGCGGCCTGCCAGGCACGCTGTAATATCGGTTCAATGAGAGGACTGGCGAACTGCTTCGCTGTTTTAATTCGGACTTCTTCTGCTGGATAATGCAATTCAGCACCGCCACTTAAGGCCTTGACCTGTGCCTGACAGGCGCGTTCTAGGAAATAGATTTCATGAAAAGCCCGTGCAATAGTCTCTCCAGCCGTTAATAGGCCATGATTACGTAAAATCATGGCACGATGACTGCCCAAGTCCTGAATCAAGCGTTCTTGTTCATCAGTTGAAAGCGCAACGCCTTCGTATTCGTGATAGGCCACATGCTGATAAAATTTCATGGCGTGCTGGGAAATTGGGAGAAGCCCGTGTTTCTGAGCAGAAACAGCAATTCCATCCGCGGTATGCGTATGAATGACACAGTTCAGATGAGGATGCGCTTCATGAATCGCAGAGTGAATCACGAAACCAGCCATATTTACTGGCTTGTCTTGTTCATAGCTTTCTACCACCTGCCCTTCATGATTAATCTTCACCAGCGTCGAGGCACGCATTTTTTCAAATGCGACACCATATTGGTTAATCAGAAAACAGTCTGGTTGATCTGGGACTCTTAAACTGATGTGGGTATCAATCAGGTCAGTCATCCGATAATGCGCAATAATGCGATAAAGCGCTGCGAGTTCACAGCGTGCCTGCCATTCAGCAGCTGTAACGAGATTTTTTATTGTCATCATTCCATCCTGGAAAAATATAGCATTTCGATCACTATCTGTTATATCATAATTTTAGAAAAACAGAATATTATTTCATAAAGCGAAATATTTTATTAAAGGGAAGCTATATGACTACAGCTCAAATGAATGGATTTGAATATCTAACCGCAATTAAAAATGGCGAATTACCTGGCTCAGCAATGGGACAACTTATTCCCATGAAACTCAGTATTGTTCGTGAAAATTATGTGGAATATGAAGTTTATCCAGATGAACGTCATTTCAATTTGCAAGGCGGCATTCATGGTGGATTCTGCGCCACTGTTCTGGACAGCGTAACCGGTGCAGCAGTTCATACTACAGTTGATGCGGGCGTGAGTTTCTCCACTATTGATCTGAATGTCAAAATGCTTAAAGCCATGAAAAATGGCGAAACTTATACTGCCATTGGTGAAGTAATCCGGATCGGTCGTAATGTGCTGACTTCAGAAGGCCGAATTATCGACAAAGACGGTAAAATTTATGCCTTTGGTTCAGCAACTTTATTGGTCACTGGCCGCAAATAATCCTTACGCTGATTTAATTAATCCCTGCGATATGCAGGGATTTTTATTTCTATATAAATAGTCCAATAAAAAATGCCATGTATATCAGCTATACATGGCATTAATACGATGACTAAAGTGGTTATGCAGCTTCAGGGTTTTCAATCACCATCGCAAGACCTTGACCCAGACCGATACATAAGCTGATCACGGCATATTTTTTACCCGTACGCTGTAATTGACGCGCAACAGTTAAAGCCAAACGCGCACCTGAACAGCCCAATGGATGGCCAATCGCAATACCACCACCATTTGGATTCACACGCGGATCATCAAATGCAACATCCAGGCCTTTCAGGCAAGATAATACCTGGCTGGCAAATGCTTCATTGATCTCGATAATGTCCATATCATCTAGCGTCAAACCTGCACGTTTTACGGCTTTTTTGATTGCTTCGATTGGACCCGCGCCCATGATGCGTGGCTCAATGCCAGCGGCTGCAGAAGACAGGATACGTGCTAAAGGTTTTAAGCCATACTGTTCCTGAACTTTTTCACTGCCGATAATCAGTGCTGCAGCGCCGTCATTGATACCTGATGCGTTACCCGCAGTCACTACACCACCTTCGAAAAGCGGTTTTAGCTTGGATAATGCTTCAAATGTTGAAGATGGGCGTGGATGTTCATCTTCAGTCACTAATTTAGGCGGCAATTTACGCCCTTGTGAAACTTCAATCGGGGTAATTTCACCTTCAAAGAAACCTGCTTCTTTTGCAGCTTGATATTTCGCTTGTGATGCAGCAGCAAAAGTATCTGCCTGTTCACGCGTAATACCAAACTCTTCAGCGACGTTATCACCTGTTTCCGGCATGCTGTGCGCGCCAAACTGATCGGTGAATTTACGGTTCGGGAAACGTGTACCAATCGTGGTGTCATAGATTTTGGCATCACGTGAATACGCGCTTTCAGCTTTAGCCATTACAAACGGTGCACGTGTCATGCTCTCTACACCACCTGCAATATACAGTTCGCCTTCACCTGCGGTAATGGCACGTGCTGAATCGATCACAGCACCCAGGCCCGACGCACATAGACGGTTAACTGTTTGACCTGGAACGGTCACTGGCATACCAGCAAGCAATGCTGCAAATCGAGCCACATTACGGCTGTCTTCACCGGCTTGGTTCGTGCTACCAAAGATCACATCTTCTACGTCAGCTGCTGGAATACCGGTTTTTTCTAGCAGATTTTTAATGACTGTTGCTGCCAGGTCATCTGGACGCACAGTGGCCAGGCTTCCTGCATGGCGACCGATTGGAGAACGTAAACCATCGTAGATATATGCATTTAACATGAGTGTTATTCCTTTAACTTTTTAATTAATGTGTAGTATGAACAAGAGGTAAACCGAGCTGAACGCGGCGGCGCAACCAAGGACTTGGACGGTAACGCTGGTCACGGGTAATCGCAGTCATGCGGTTTAAAATTTTCAGAATTTTTTCAGCACCCAGTACATCGCCCCATTCAATTGGGCCGTATGGATAACCAAGGCCTAACTTCACGGCAACGTTGATATCTTCTACGGTTGCAACACCTTGCTGGGCAATATCACAGCCAAGATTCACAATCATTGCTAAAGCACGTTGCGCCACAAAGCCGACGCTTTCCTGAATTGTGCTCGCGGTCACACCATCCAGATTGAAAATCGATTGTGCTGCATGAACCAGTTCAGCTTTGGTCACAAACGTTGGCATCAAGGTACGGTGTTTATTTAAGCCGTAAAGCAGATCAATGCAGACTACTTGCTGCGGAGACACTTGATAACGGACTGCTGCTGAAGTGGCATCTTCACCATAAGTCGCAATTAAAATTAAAGCATCTGCTGAAGGTGCGTCAGTCTGCTCGATCTGGATGTTGAACTGCTGTAGATATTGCTCAAGCGCTTGACGGTCTTCGCTATATTCTGTACCCAGCCAAACCGATGGATGTTGATCCAGCTTTTCAACCAAGGTTGGAGCCACATCACCTACTTTGCTCCCCGAGGTATAATCGTAAAAACCTTTACCAGTTTTACGGCCTAGCTGTTTAGCAATAAAACGCTGGCGGGTAATCACGCTTGGGCGGTAACGCGCTTCTTCATAATATTGGTGATAGATCGATTCGCTCACTGGATGAGATACATCCATCCCGGTCAGATCGCCTAACTCGAATGGCCCCATCTTGAAACCGATGCCGTCACGGTAGATGCGGTCAATGTCATAAAATGGAGTGACATTTTCATTCAGAATCGCATAGGCTTCACTACCAAAGGCACGACCAGCATGGTTAATGATAAATCCTGGGGTATCTTTGGCTTTTACCGGGCGATGTCCCATTTTTGTAGATAACTGAGTAAGCGCATCCACAATATCAGCACGGGTATTAAAGCCTTCAATGACCTCAACCACTTTCATCAGTGGTACTGGGTTAAAGAAGTGATAACCGGCAACGCGTTCCGGTTGGCTGCAATTGGCGGCAATCGCACTGATAGACAGTGAAGATGTATTGGATGCCAGAATTGCTTCCGGTTTTACGATACCTTCCAGTTGCTGCATCAGCTTTTGTTTGATTTCCAGATTTTCAATAATCGCTTCAACGATTAAATCGCAATCTTTCAGGTCTTCGATCTGCTGGGCAATGGATAAATGAGCAAGATCTTCAGCAGCTTTTTCATGGCTGAATTTACCTTTATCAGCCAGGGTATTTAATGTTTTAGCCAGCTTTTCCTGTGCCTGTTCAGCAGCACCCGCTTTGGCATCAAACAATATGACATCATGGCCAGACTGAATTGCGATCTGGGCAATGCCCGCACCCATGGTACCTACGCCAATAATACCGATTTTCTGAATTTGAATGCTCATGCTTATCGTCCCTGATAATTTGGTTTACGTTTTTCGATAAAGGCTTGCATACCTTCTTTTTGATCTTCTGAAGAAAACAGCATCTGGAAGGATTTACGTTCCAGCATTAATCCGGCATTGAGTGGCACATCTTCAGCCAGTAAAGCCACTTCCTTGATTTGTTCCAGCGCGATTGGCGGCATTTTTGCCAGACCTTCAGCCATCTTGATTGCTGTTGCCAGGGTTTCGCTGTCTTCCGTTACTTGTGACACCAAACCAATCTGATACGCTTCTGGTGCAGGTACCAGGCAACCGGTCATGATGATACGCATCGCATGGAATTTACCCACGGCACGGAATAAACGCTGTGTACCACCAGCACCCGGCATTACCCCTACTTTGACTTCAGGCTGACCGAACTGGGCACTTTTCCCAGCAATAATAATGTCTGCATGCATCGCCAGTTCACAGCCTCCGCCCAATGCATAACCGTTTACTGCTGCAATCACCGGCTTTGAACACTGTGCAATGGCTTGCCAGTAACGCTCAGTACGACGTTGCATCATCTGGATGGTTTCAGCATTGGCTAATTCTTTAAGGTCAGCGCCTGCTGCGAAATCAGTTTCACCACCAGTGAGAATGATGGCACGGATATTTTCATCGTCATTCAATTGCAGAAAAGCCGCAGCCAGTTTCTGACGTACTTCTGTATTCAGGGCATTTTTAGCTTCTGGACGATGGATCTTGACCATCGCCACATGTGTCGAGATTTGCTCTACTTGAACTACCTGTTCCATCAAAAATCTCCATTTATTTTGTATAGCGAAATTTTATTTTATATAAAACTACGGTTTCTAGACCCATAAATCAAGATTTTTTCTCTCAAAAACTCAAAAAAGTTATTTTTTAATAAAAAATAGAGTAAAAACTCTTGTTCAGTTGGCTATTTTATGATTAATTGATTTCGCAATACGGAATTAATTATTTAATTCGAATTTTGGTTATTCATTTATGCAAATATTAACCACAATGCAAAATAAAAGAATTAATTTCCGTCATAAGGATACTACGTTGTTCAGTGATTTTTCATCCCGGATAAAACGCAAAGATCAGATCCAACCTGATCTTAACAGAGCGAATGCGCACAGACGCTTAGACCGTAGATAAGGAAAATGCTTTTCCGTGAGGAAGAAAATGGATTTAGCGGTAGCAGAGGAAATGCTACTTTTAATTTATAGAGGATATAAGAATGACAAGCGATACCATCGTAGCTGAGGAAACCAAAACGGGAGTCTCCTCTGACGGCACCGTTAAACAGGCACCTAAACGTCTGTGGATGACGGCCTTTGTCTTTGCTTTTTTGATTTTACTATGTGACGGTGCAGACATTGGTATTCTGGCTTTCAGCTTGACCAGTCTGAAAGCGGAATGGGGACTGACTTCTGTACAGGCTGGCGCCTTGGGAAGTTATTCTCTTTTGGGTATGGGAATTGGTGGCTTTGTCGGTGGATGGGCTTGTGACAAGTTTGGACGCGTACGTGTCATTGTATTAGCAACCATCGCCTTCTCAATTTTATCTGCCTATTCAGGTTTTGCCCAGTCTTATCAAGAGTTTGCGATTTTACGTACCCTTTCGTGCTTGGGTTTAGGTTGTTTATATATTGCCTGTAATACCCTGATGTCAGAATACGTACCGACTAAATACCGTACCACCGTACTGGCAACATTAATGACCGGTTTCACTTTAGGTTCTCTGGTCATCACCATGCTTTCAGGCTGGATCATTCCTGAATTCGGTTGGCGTATGCTGTACTGGATCACGATTGCTCCATTGGCTTTAGGTATCCTCATGCATTTCATGGTACCAGAACCAGAGTCATGGAAGCGTGTCCGTGAAATGAAAAGAACTGGTCAGATCGTGGATAATGATGCCAAAAAAGGCAATCCATATATCACCATTCTTAAAGATAAAACCCATGGCAAGATGTTCATCCTTTGGTCTTTCAGCTCTGGTTTCCTGCTATTCGGTTACTTCGGTGTAAGTAACTGGTTGCCAAGTTATCTTGAAGCTGAACTAGGCATCAAGTTTAAAGAAATGGCGTTATACATGGTAGGTACCTTTATCACCATGATGTTCGCCAAAATCATTGCAGGCTATGTGGCTGACAAAATTGGTCGCCGTATCGTATTTGCTTTCGGCACCATGGGAACAGCGCTATTTATTCCTGTCGTAGTGTATATGCATACCGCCGATAACATTGGCGTTCTCATGCTGATCTTCGGCTTCCTGTATGGTATTCCATATGCGATTAACGCAACCTATCTCACTGAAAGCTTCCCGACTGGCGTTCGTGGTACTGCCGTAGGCGGTGCGTTCAACATTGGCCGTATCGGTGCGATCTTCGCGCCAATTACCATTGGCTATCTGGCGATGCAAGGTTCGATTGGTACAGGCTTGATGGTGATGGGTGCAGCATACTTCCTGTGCGGCTTGATTCCAGCCCTGTTTATTAAAGACCGTTTATACGATCCGCAAAAAGCAGAATAAGTTTTAAATCAGGAGAGCTGTGTATTTACGGCTCTCCTGAATCCAAATTTCATGACTTTAATATCGAATCCATATGCTTTGATCTGAACAGGATGTTTCTGGGTTGAACGAGACTCGTATTCATCATTCAAAAGTCAAAAACTCTGCATTGCGCAATAAGAGCAACATTAAGGAAAGATTTTCCTTTTTAGATATCAGAAAATTTCTTTAGGGATTAAGAAATGAAAAAATTAGTTTTAGCGACACTATGTGGCATTGCTTCAGCACAGACATTTTCAGCAGAAGCATCTGAAGACCGGATGCAGTTCTTAGAATCACAGTTAAAGCAAATCCAGGCCGAACTGGAACAGCAAAAAGCCGCGCAACTTGCGTTAAAGAATCAGCAGGAAGAAGCCAAAGCACAAGATTCTAAAACTTTAAGTTCGATGGTGGATAATGTCGATGTTTATGGATTGATTCGCTTTGATGGCGCAGTCGATTTCAAAAGTACCACTGAAGCTCGTGGCCGTACCATTAACCAGATCAATAAAGTCCCTTTTACTGAACCTGACTCTACCCGTTCAGATTTTACTGCAGCTGCCAGCCGAATTGGTTTCTTGGCGAAAGACCTTGGTGGAAATCCAAATGTTTCTGCACGTTTAGAAGCTGATTTCTGGACCAATAATGGTAAAGGCGATGGTGGATTACGTATTCGTCATGCACATTTAAAATACTATAACTGGACCTTTGGTCAGGCTTGGTCATTGATGTCTACACCGGAAATTAGTACTGAAGCTGTCGATTACAGCCTGTTTCTGGGTGGATCAGTCCTACGTACCCCTCAAGTCAGCTATGCTTTTAAACTTGATCCGGAAAATACTTGGAATGTGGGTGTGGAATATATGGCCGGTGGTGATCGTTCTTCTGCCTTGCCTGCTTTAACCACTAAATATGTCCATCAATCAGGCCCGCTGCATGTATTAGCTCAAGGCTTTGTCAATCAAAAGCAGGCGCAAACAGATACAGGCGATATTGAAAAAGTCGGTTGGGGTGTAGGTCTTGGTGGACGTTATCATCTCGATGATCAAAACTCGATTCAGGGCAACTATTTCCATATAGTCGGTGACCAGCGCATTGCAGCTTTCTTGACTCAAGGATCAACAAGTGATGGCGCTGAATGGGGGGGTGATTATTCAGTCGATCCAGTTAATAACGAACTTTTACTCAATGAGTTTAATAGTTTAAATATTGGATTCACACATAAATTCACCCCAAAACTACGTAGCAGCATTAATGCCAGCATTGTTGATTTTGATGATTCCAGCGACTATGCACGCGCGAATCCTGAAACCAACAAACGTTTAACTGACTATGTGGCCAATGTGATTTACTCTCCAGTTCCAAAGGTTAATCTCGGCGCAGAATATCACCACGGCAAACGTGAGACTTTTGATAATCGAGAAGCGGATGTTTCGCGTGTGAACCTATCAGCGACTTATAGTTTCTAAAGCCTCAGGAGACAAGGATGTCTACCCAAGGGCAAATTTCACGAAAATTTATGTTTATGATGGCTATGACCTGCGCACTCTGCGCGGGTTGTAACTATTTTAACCAACCATTAATTTATTCAATTGCAGAGGATCTGCAGATCAGTGTAGCTCAGTCTGGCTGGACTGTGGTTTTAACCCAGATTGGCTATGCCACCGGGTTATTTTTGTTTGTCCCCTTGGGAGATTTATTCGAAAAACGGCTGTATATCTGCAGTTTGATGTTCTGTACCGGACTGGCGCTTATTGGGCTTTCTGCCAGCACCAATCTGCATATGTTATACGGCTTTACCCTGCTCGCCTCTTTTTGTTCGATCACCACTCAGATTCTGATTCCTTTTGCTGCCAACCTGTCTCAAAGAGAAAAAAGTGCTGAAGTGGTTGGTCTGCTGATGAGTGGTGTTTTGGTCGGTATTCTGTTTGCCCGGACTGTATCAGGACTGATTTCTACCTTATGGTCTTGGCATGCCGTTTACCTATTGAGTGGCTGTTCTATTCTCATATTGAGTATCGCCATGTGGTATCAGTTACCTAAGGCGAAAAGTCAGCTACAGATGAGCATCTTGCAGATTTATCGCTCACTATTTACCTTTGCTAAAACCGAACCGATGCTGATTCGACGCAGCATCATTGGTGGTTTGGGCTTTGGTATGCTGAGTATTATTTTTACCACCATGACTTTTGTGCTGGCGGAAGCACCCTATCATTTTAATGATTTCCAGATTGGCTTGATGGGCATCGTTGGTATAGTCGGCATCTGGTCATCACAATGGACCGGTAAAATGATTGGACGGCACCGAGAAAAATGGGTCGCACAACTTGCTACCACAGGATTAATTCTGGCCTGGATTCCCCTATTTTTTGCGCAGAGCTATTTATGGGTATATATCATTGGTTTAATTCCCGCTTATTTTGGGATTTCTTCACTGCATGTGTTAAATCAGAATTTGGTATACCGGATCTCGGTGCAGGCCCGTTCCCGTATTAATGCGATCTATATGACCTGTTATTTTTCAGGTGCCGGGATAGGTGCATTTTTATCGCTAAACCTATGGAAAATGTATGGCTGGTCAGCCTGCGTTGCATTGGGCTTTGTCTTTGCCCTGCTCATCTTTAGTATTAACCGCTATGACCTAAGTCGGGAACATAATTTAGCAGACAATCCATCACCACCTTAATATTATTTCAATATATAGCTTTTCATTAAAAATGCCCCAGTAAATGGGGCATTCATTGGCAGTCTGATGACTTTCAATCAGTGGGTTAAGACTAAACGCCCAATCACTTTGCCTTGCTGTAAATCTAGAAAGGCTTGGTTGACCTCGTTGATTGCGCGTTTTTGTATAGGAATACGGGGCATTCTGGTCTGTGCAATCAATTCCACCAAAGCCCGTAGTTCTTGAACAGTACCCACATAACTGCCCTGGATCGTCAATGGACGCATAGGAATCGTGGGGATAGCAAGATTCACTTCTCCACCCATCAATCCACAGACCACAATATGTGCACCACGTGCTGCACTATTTAAAGCAAAATTTAAACTTGATGAGTTCCCGACAAGATCAAGGATCAAGCGTGCCCCACCTTGGGTAAATTCCTGTAGTTGCTTCACTGCATCTGGCGCAGTGCTATTAATACAATGCAGTGCACCTAATTCTGCTGCAGCATTTAGTTTTTGTGCATCAATATCGACCATGATGGGTGCTTTTGCATTTTGTATTTCAAGCAATTCCAAAGCCATTAGCCCCAGTCCACCGGCGCCAATGATGACGACTGATTCTGTAGCAACATGTTGACCAAATTTCTGCAAGGCAGTGAATGTACTTAAGCCTGCACAAGCCAGAGGCGCAGCTTCAGCTGGATCAATTCCTTGAATGTCGACCAGGTAACGAGGATGCGGCACAATGATATATTCTGCAAAACCTCCCGGCTTTACAATGCCAAGTTGCTGGGGTTTTATACACAAATTTTCTTCGTCTATTTCGCAATACCGACATTCACCACAGCCAATCCAGGGATGAACAACCGCTTGCATACCTAACTGAAGATCATTAACCTGATCGCCAACTGCAACGACTTCCCCTGCAATTTCATGACTTAAAATAATCGGCGGTTTGACCCCTCGATCTGCTAGAGCTAAGCGTTTACCACCACCCAAATCATAATAGCCATCCCATAAATGTAAATCAGTATGACATAAACCGGCAGCTTGGACTTTAATCAAAACTTCAGTACCTTTAGGTTGCGGAATTTCTCTTTCGACCCGTTCTAAAGGTGTACCATGTTCATTGACGCAATAACATTGCATTATTATTCCCTATTTTTTACTTCTCTTAGATGAGCTACACACTTCTTGTACGAACTTATTTCTATTATTTAACGACGAGAAGCGACTGTTACCAGACGCGTATCCAGATACGATTCAATGGCGTCACTACCACCTTCTGTTCCATAGCCGGAATCTTTAATACCGCCAAAAGGTAATTCAGGGAATCCCAGTCCCACATGGTTGATGGTCAACATACCACTTGCGATATCGCGTGCTAAGTTGAGACACGTGCTGTTACTCTCTGTGTAGGCATATGCAGCCAGTCCATAATTCAAGCGATTCGCTTCTGTTACCGCTTCCTCATATGATTCAAAAGGAATACATAAGGCCAGTGGACCAAAAGGCTCTTGTTCCATGCAAGCTGCTGTCAGTGGTACATCCTTTAAAATAGTCGGTTCAATAAAGTAACCTGGACCTTCAAGTGTTTGACCACCCCATACTAATTCCGCACCTGCCTGAAGCGCATTCTGAATAGTTTTCTGGATATTCTGGTAAGCCCTTTCATGAATCATCGGACCAACGTCTACATTGTCATCTAGACCATGACCGACTTTTAGCTGGCTAACTTCATTTTTCAATTTTTCAACGAAATCTTCATACACCGCTTTCTCAATTAGAAACCGTGTCGGTGCAATACAGACTTGACCTGCATTTCGGAATTTTGCTGCAGCCATTTCCTTTGCCGCAAGATCTAGATTAGCATCTTTAAAGATCAATACAGGTGCATGACCGCCCAACTCCATGGTGGTTTTTTTCATATGCTGACCTGCAAGAGCAGCCAATTGTTTACCAACGACCGTGGAGCCAGTAAATGAGATTTTTTGAATCGCAGGATGAGGGATCAGATATTCGGAAATTTCAGCAGGTTCACCATAAATTAAATTAATCACACCAGCAGGTATACCTGCATCATGAAAGGTCTGGACAAGCTGAGCTGGTGAAGCCGGTGTCTCTTCAGGTCCTTTCACAATAATGGCACAGCCGGCTGCTACTGCAGCAGATAATTTACGCACGACCTGATTAATAGGAAAGTTCCAAGGCGTGAAGGCAGCCACAATACCAACCGGTGTTTTAATCGTATAGCTATGTACATTGGTTTGTCTTGACGGAATAACTTGCCCATAACTACGAATGGCTTCACCTGAAAACCATTCGATGATGTCTGCAGCAGACAAAACTTCCATTTTGGCCTGTTTTAGCGGCTTGCCCTGCTCCAAGCTCATCGACTCTGCAATGTGGGCTGCCCGATCTCTTAATAAAAAGGCAGCCTTTTGCATGATTTTAGCGCGTTGTTGTGCTGGGGTGTTTTTCCAGATTTCAAAACCGGACTGAGCAGCCTGAACTGCATCTTCAATATCATCAAGGGACGCTTTGGCTACTTGGCCAATTACTTTTTCATTGGCCGGATTAATAACTGCAAGCGTTTGTTGTTGAATACTGTCACGCCATTGACCAGCAATATACAATTGTGTGTTTTGATACATATTCTTTCCTATAGTAATAGAAGCAACTTCCCGTTGCTTCTCATTTTACTTATATTATTTTAAATGAATATTATAGTTTTATTTGTGCATCAATTAAGGTACAACCGGTTTTTTGCTGTAGCTCTTCAAAACTTAAGCCTTCGACTATCTCTAGCACCAAGGCCTGATTGTCTTTTAATTCAATAATGCACAAATCGGTGTAAATGCGGTCAACGCAGTTTTTACCAGTAATTGGATAAGTCAGCTCTTCCACAATTCGTGGTTCGCCATTTTTAGTGACGTGTTCCATACAGACATAAACACAGCGTGCACCAACCGCCAGATCCATCGCCCCACCCACCGCTGGGACGGCATCTAGTGCACCGGTATGCCAGTTGGCCAGATCACCATTCACCGCAACCTGAAAAGCCCCCATAATACAGAAATCCAAATGCCCGCCGCGCATAATGTCAAAGGAATCCGCAGAGTTCATAAAACTGCCGCCATCGAGCATGCTGACCAGTTCTTTGCCGGCATTAATCAGATCATCATCAGCCTGTTCAGGATCAGTTAAAGCGGTAAAACCCAAAACACCATTTTCAGAATGCAGGATAATATCCTGTTCAGACTTTAAATAACCGGCCACGCGTGTCGGCAAACCAATACCTAAGTTCACATAAGAGCCGGTCGGAATATCCTGTGCAACTTTTTCTACAATCTGTTCACGTGTACGTTTTTGAATTGTCATTATTTGATATCTCCTACCTTCACCACATGCTGCACAAAAATACCCGGCGTCACGATAATCTCTGGATCAAGCTCGCCTAACTCTACAATTTCATGTACTTGAGCAATGGTGGTTTTGGCTGCTTTTGCCATTAGAGGACCAAAATTTCGCGCTGCTTTACGGTAGGTTAAATTACCCCATTGATCGGCCTGATTGCCATAAATCAAGGCATAGTCAGCATGAATCGGATATTCCAGTACATAGTCCTTGCCATTGATATGGCGGGTCTCTTTACCTTCAGCAATCTTGGTACCGAAACCTGTTGGGGTAAAAATAGCACCTAAGCCTGCACCTGCCGCCTGAATACGGCAAGCCAAGTTGCCTTGTGGAACCAGCTCTAACTCAACCTTTCCAGCTTTATACAGCTCTTCAAACACCTTGGAATTGTTGGCACGAGGAAATGAACAGATCATTTTCTTTACCAGTCCAGACAATAATAGGTTGGTTAAACCACGATCACCTGACGCAGCATTATTATTGATGATGGTCAGATCTTTAGGACCGATATCAATCAGAGCTTCAATCAGTTCGACTGGCTGACCTGCCAGACCAAAGCCGCTGGTCATAATATGCGCACCATCTGGAATCTGCTTGAGTATGGTTTCGATATCCTGTGTGATTTTATTCATTCAATTGCTTCCTAGCATCTTCCTGTCTTTTAAAATATTGGATCTATTTAATTAATCTGCTTTTTGCGGGTCGTATAAACGGTCTTTAATAAAGATTGCCGGGATCAGACCACAGATGAAATAAGCCACGCCCATAATCAGCAATCCGGTACCAATTGAGCCACCCTGTGCAAAATAGCCAATGGTCAACGGTGCCAGGACTGCACCCAGACGTCCAACGTTATAAGCACCACCTACCGCAGTACCGCGAACTTTGGTGGAGAAACTTTCGGTCATATAAGTGGCGTTAATACCATATGGAATACCGTACAGGAATCCGAAAAACAGCATCAGCCACAAGATATTGTCCGGTGTATTACCAAAGACAATCACGGGAATAAAGATGGCGGTTCCCATGGTGCCAAAGGCGAATACAGCACGACGACCAATCTTATCGGCAATATAGCCAGCAATAATCTTGGTACAGATCATGATCAGGAAAGTTCCAATCATATACATGGTCATCTCTTTGAACTTGATGCCCAGGTCAGATTCCAGATAAGCCGGTAACCAGTTACTTACGCCGTAATAACCAAACTGTAAGAATGCGGTACTGAAAGACCAGAGGATGAACATGCGACGACTTAAAGCATCAGCAAAGATCATTTTGAAGGTGTTTTTTGGTTTTTCCTGTACCAAGCCACTGGCTTTAGCTGCCAGTCGTTCTTGACGTGCTTTTATCCATGCCTGAGGTTCAGGGACCAGAAAAAACATCGCAAATGCCAAAACGATTGGAATAATGGCGATGTAGTAAAGATAACGCCAGCCAAATTCAGGCAACAACCACCCTGCCAATACCGTGGCAACAACTGAGCCTAGTGTCCAGCCTGTCATTAGAGCCGCAAGGATAGTAGAACGATATTTTGTTGGAACATATTCAGCCATCAAGGTGTTACAGGCAATATATAAAGCCCCCAAACCGATTGATGAACAAAATCTTAACCATTTAAATTCATCATAGCTTTGGGTAAAGCCTAACCAGAATGTCAGTGAAGAAAACAGGACGATCGCAACGACAATGACGCGTACCCGTCCGAAACGGTCACAGGCCCAACCACCAAAGAAACCACCAATGGCCATACCCGCCAAGGTCCAGCTACCTAATGCACCGGCCTGAATGCTGCTGAGTGAAAATTCCTGTTTAAGGCTGGTCAGGCTATAAGCCAGTAATGCGATATCTGCACCATCTACCAGTAATGCCAGAAATGAAAAGATAAAGGCCAGAATCCAGATCTTTTTCTGAGGTGCATTTTCTTCTGGTAGAAGGTGTTGTTGCGAACTGATCGTATTCATAATGTCCTTTATGCTTTTTTTAGCACTCCTGTGCCTTTAAAAATGTTTATGTTTCACCTAATGGTTTAAATGAAACATAGAATATTTGATTCGTCTTTAACGCTACTCTTGGCTAGATTTTTTAAAAAACTCTCCTAGAGCCAGATTGGATGGCTTGAGTTAAAGTCAGCCAAAACAAACTAGCCAGCAATGCTGGCTAGAAGTTCATCCATATTTAATTGCAGAATGCGGCAATGCCTGTTTGAGCCCGGCCTAGAATTAGGGCATGTACATCATGGGTACCTTCATAAGTGTTGACCACTTCCAGGTTCACCAGATGACGAGCCACACCGAATTCATCAGAGATTCCGTTACCACCCATCATGTCACGCGCAACACGGGCAATATCCAATGCTTTACCACAGTTATTACGCTTGATCAGCGAAGTACCTTCCACTGAAGCAATGCCTTCGTCTTTCATGCGACCAAAACGTAATGCCACTTGCAGACCCAACGCAATTTCAGTTTGCATGTCTGCCAGTTTTTTCTGGATCAGCTGATTCGCAGCCAATGGACGACCAAACTGTTTACGGTCCATGGTGTATTGATGTGCTGTATGCCAGCAGAATTCAGCTGCGCCCATCGCGCCCCAGGCAATACCGTAACGGGCACTGTTCAAACAGGTAAATGGACCACGTAAGCCGCGAATTTCCGGAAATGCATTTTCTTCCGGAACAAATACGTTATCCATCACGATTTCACCGGTGATCGAAGCACGTAAGCCCACCTTACCGTGAATTGCTGGTGCAGACAGACCTTCCCAGCCTTTTTCCAGAATAAAGCCACGAATATCACCGACATTGCCTTCAGGAGACACTTCTTTCGCCCAAACCACAAAGACATCTGCAATCGGACTGTTGGTAATCCACATTTTGGCACCAGTCAGACGGTAACCACCATCGACTTTCTTGGCACGCGTGATCATGCTGCCCGGATCAGAACCATGGTCCGGCTCTGTCAGGCCGAAACAGCCAATGTATTCACCAGTCGCCAGCTTTGGCAAATATTTCTGTTTCTGTTCTTCAGAACCAAACTCATTGATTGGCACCATGACCAGTGAACTTTGTACGCTGGCCATTGAGCGGTAACCCGAATCCACACGTTCCACTTCACGGGCAATCAGGCCATAGCTGACATAATTTAAACCTGCGCCACCGTACTGTTCTGGGATGGTTGGACCCAACAGACCGAGTTCACCCATTTCACGGAAAATCGTTGGGTCGGTTTTTTCATGACGGAACTGTTCCAGTACACGTGGCTGTAGCTGTCCCTGACAGTAGGCACGTGCTGACTCCATAATCATGCGTTCTTCTTCAGTCAGCTGATGCTCCAGTAAAAATGGATCTTGCCAGTCAAATCTAATTTTTGTGCTCATTTTAATATGTCCAATATTCTAAAATCTGCTGCTTACGCGGTCGCTTGTTTAATCATTTCACGTGCGATGATGATTTGCTGGATTTGGGTCGTACCTTCATACAGACGGAACAAACGCACATCACGGTAGAAACGTTCAATTGAATATTCACTGATATAGCCTGCGCCACCATGGATTTGCAGACAGCGATCCGCTACACGGCCACACATTTCAGTCGCAAACATTTTCGCGCATGAAGATTCTGTGGTCACATTCTTACCTTCGTCACGCAGACGAGCAGCATCTAGAACCATACATTTCGCTGCATAAATCTCAGCTTTAGAGTCCGCCAGCATGCCTTGGATGAGCTGGAAATTGGCAATCGGTTGACCGAACTGCTTACGTTCCACTGCATAATTTAAAGCGTCTTCCAGCATACGCTCTGCCATACCTACACTATAGCCAGCAATGTGCAGACGGCCTTTATCTAGGACACGCATTGCAGTTTTGAAGCCAATGCCTTCAACACCACCGATCAGCTGATCTTTATGAACTTTACAGTTATCAAAAATCACATCACAAGTGTATGAACCGTGTTGGCCCATTTTTTTGTCAATTTTGCCCAGACTTAGACCCGGAGTATTCGCCTCTACCAGGAATGCAGAAATGCCGCTTGCACCTTTGATATCAGGATTGGTACGCGCCATCACCGTAAATGTCGTTGCACGCGGCGCATTAGTAATAAAACGTTTGGTACCGTTTAGAATATAGTAATCGCCATCCTTGACCGCGCTGGTTTTTAAAGATGCAGCATCTGAACCTGAATCCGGCTCAGTTAAACAGAATGAACCAATGATTTCACCAGTCGCATAACGTGGCAGGTATTTCTGTTTTTGCTCTTCTGTACCATCAATCACGATCCCGCTTGAACCGATCCCGTTATTGGTCCCGATCAAAGAACGGAATGCAGCCGATGTACGGCCTAATTCCATTGCGACCAGAATTTCCTCTTCCATGGTGATACCTAAACCGCCGTACTCCTCTGGAATGGTTAAGCCAAACAGACCCAATTCTTTCATCTGCTCGACAATACGCTCAGGAATCGCGTTACTTTCTTCAACTTCATGTTCTAAAGGGACTAGTTCATTTTTGACAAAGTTACGAATAGTCGAAAGAAGTTGCTCAAGCATTTCCGGATCGCGAATCATAGGAATCTCCATGTTATTTAGTTCATCTGGGTAAATTCCTTTACCCTTTAATTTTAGTTTCGTAATACGAAATAAATAATCATAAAAATTCATTTTGAGCAAGAAAAATTATTAAAAATTTTATTTTTTAAGCAAAAAAGCAAATTTTTCTGGCTTTACTTAAAAATTATAGTTAGAATTTTATTTCACAATGCGAAATTTTTAGATTGTTAATAGATTTAGAAAAGAGTTAGATGATTTGAATCAGATCATAATTCCTTCTATAAAAGCGCATCGAAATAAGAATGTTTCAATTAAATCGTGCTGATGATTCTCGTTTTGATTGGGTCCATTTTCCTAAAATTTTATCTGGCGAACTTTAAATTTTCTAAAGATACTTAAAAATCATTACAGGTCTCAAAAACCTATAAATTCTGCATTGTTTTTAGCTAAATAGCGTTAATTGACCTAAATACAGATAAAGTGAGCACTTTTTTATTTATTTTTATCATTAATAGAAGTGTTTTATTTTGTATCGTGAAATTTAATTGCTATCATATTTATTAATTTACCTTTAATTGCTCTGACCATGACAAAAAATAAAACTGGCGAAATACCTAATTTTGATGAGATCCGTTTAGATCCGATTTCACATATTCATAGAGAAAATAACCCACAATTTATCGCGTCTATTGCACGTGGTTTAGAAATCCTGAGATGTTTTTCTGCAACGAATCAATTACTGGGTAACCAGGAAATTGCACAGCTGACTAATCTGCCAAAACCGACTGTTGCCCGGATCACCAGCACGCTGGTTTCTTTAGGTTATCTAAAACAGCTACCTAATACGACAAAATACCTATTGGATGTTGGCGTATTGGCTTTGGGTTATGCGGCGCTCAGCAATATTTCTGCCCGTACCCAGGCATATCCATTTATGGAAGAAATGTCACGTTATGCCCAAGCCCCTGTCGCCATGGCAACACGTGATCGTCTGAGCATGATTTATCTGGAAGTCGTTCACACAGAGTCTACTTTAACCATGCGTCGTCCAGTTGGCTCTACCTTGCCTATTCATAGTAGTGCGATGGGCCGTGCCTGTCTGGCTGCGATGGAAGTTAAAGAACGTGAGTATCTGTTTGATGCGATCAAGAAAAGAAATGAAGATCAATGGCCAACCATTAAGCGTAATTTAGAACGTGCTATCCGTGATTATCAGGATTATGGCTATTGCCTATCTCTGGGTGACTGGGCCAAAGATGTGAACTCTGTTGCAGTGCCATTGATTCATCCTAAACATGGTATTTTGACCTTTAACTGTGGTGCCCCAACTTATTTACTCAATCAGGAAAAACTGGAAAATGAAATCGGTCCTCGCCTGATTCATATGGTCAATAATATTTCCCTGACTTTAAATAATATTTAAGCTGTTATTTAAGATTTAAATGGGCGGCAATGATCGCCCTTTATTTTTTTCTTTTTGAGACTACTCGTAAGATGTTAGAGCAATATAAAAAATAGCCCATTCTAAGATGAGCTATTTTTTATAAGATTTAAAGATCAACAAATTTGGCTGATGATCTTCTCAGCTTATTGTGCTACAAACTTGGCACGCGCTGCATGCAGTTTCTTATAGCTATCAATTAAACGTAGATGACGATCCAGACCTTCAAGCTGCATATTAGTTTCAGTTAAACCGTAGAAACGTACTGTACCTTCTACTGAACCGAGGACTGCATCCATACGGGCATCGCCAAACATACGGCGGAAGTTGTGTTCATAGTCTTCCAGTTCCATTTCATCATCCAGAATGACTTCAAGCACTACATTCATGCACTGATAGAACAGGCCTCGTTCAACGGTATTAGTATTATATTGCAGGAACTGTTCGACCAAATCCTTAGCTTCTTCAAATTGCTGTAAAGCCAGATAGATCAGCAGTTTTAGTTCCAGAATAGTTAACTGACCCCATTCGGTATTTTCATCAAACTCAATCCCGATCAGGGTACGGATCTCGGTATAATCATCCTCATCTGCTTCTTCCAGACGTTCAACCAGTGCTTCCAGCTGTTCATCATCCAGACGATGCAGGTTCAGAATATCTTCACGATATAACAGCGCCTTGTTAGTATTGTCCCAAACCAGATCTTCAACCAGATAAATTTCAGAATAACCCGGCACCAGAATACGACAAGCGGTTGCACCTAAATGCTGATAGACCGCCATATAAACTTCGTGGCCCATCTCTTCCAGAATGGTAAACAATTCCTGCGCTTCATCGGCATTTGAGTTTTGACCATTATTGGTGAAATCCCACTCGACAAAATCATAATCAGATTTTGCACTAAAGAAACGCCAAGACACGACACCACTTGAGTCAATAAAGTGCTCAACGAAGTTATTCGGTTCAGTGACTGCATTTGAACTGAAGGTTGGTTTGGGCAGATCATTCAGACCTTCAAAACTACGACCTTGCAACAATTCAGTCAGACTACGCTCTAAAGCGACTTCAAAGTTAGGATGTGCACCGAATGAGGCAAAGACACCACCTGTACGCGGGTTCATCAAGGTCACGCACATCACCGGGAATTGGCCACCTAAAGAAGCATCTTTGACCAGTACTGGAAAGCCTTGCTCTTCTAAGCCTTTAATGCCTTCAACAATTTTCGGATATTTTGCCAGTACGTGTTCAGGTACATCCGGCAGTGCCAGTTCACCTTCCAGAATTTCACGCTTAACCGCACGTTCGAAAATTTCAGACAGACATTGTACTTGAGCTTCAGCCAAGGTATTGCCCGCGCTCATACCATTACTGAGATACAGGTTTTCAATCAGATTCGATGGGAAATATACAGTTTCACCATCAGACTGACGTACAAATGGCAATGAACAGATACCGCGTGCTTTATTACCTGAGTTAGTATCATAAAGATGAGTGCCTAGTAATTCATCTTCAGGATCATAAATTTCACGGGTATGTTCGTCTAAAACTTCTTCTGGCAATTCACCATTTGGACCTGGCTGGAACCATTTTTCATCCGGATAATGCACAAATTCTGCATTGGCAATATCTTCACCCCAGAACTGGTCATTATAGAAGAAGTTACAGTTCAGACGTTCAATGAATTCACCCAGTGCAGACGCCAGCGCACTTTCTTTGGTTGAACCTTTACCATTGGTAAAGCACATTGGTGACTGAGCATCACGAATATGCAGTGACCAGACATTCGGTACGATATTACGCCAAGACGCAATTTCAATCTTCATGCCGAGGCCTGCCAGAATCGCAGACATATTGGCAATGGTTTCTTCAAGTGGCAGGTCTTTACCCGGAATACAGGTCAGGCTGTCTGAAGCCAGATTAGGCATTAATAATGCCTGCGCATCGGCATCAATACTTTCAACTTCTTCTATGACAAATTCGGGACCGGTCTGAATCACTTTTTTAACAGTACAGCGGTCAATCGAACGCAAAATCCCCTGACGGTCTTTTTCAGAGATATCAGCTGGTAACTCAACCTGAATTTTAAAAATCTGTTTGTAACGGTTTTCAGGATCGACGATATTGTTTTGAGATAGACGGATATTGTCGGTCGGAATGTCACGCGCTGCACAGTAGACTTTAACAAAATAAGCTGCACACAACGCAGACGAAGCCAGAAAATAATCAAATGGACCTGGCGCAGAACCGTCGCCTTTATAGCGAATTGGCTGATCGGCGATTACCGTGAAGTCATCGAACTTGGCTTCTTGACGAAGATTATCGAGATAATTGACCTTAATTTCCATGTGGATACCTAAATATTCTTATGTGCCGTCACGGACAGATAAGATGCTAAATCTGAATATACAAGCCGAATCACGGAGGAGAATTTGACTCAAAAATAAAAATAACCCGGGTTAAACCTTCAACTAGTTAGTTTGAGGATTAGCTCGAGTAAGAATGGGCGCTATTATAGAATCATTTTATGAAATTGATAATGTTTGCTCGAATTTCCTGCAGATTTATCAAAATATCTGTTAATTAAATATTCAGGAAATCTGGCTTTAAGCCGGGAACAGGCTGTTTTTATTGATACTTGCTGTTCCCGACTGGATTTTATGGACTGCGAAATGCGTCTTTTAAATCAGATCAAGATCCAACTTAAAAGTCATAGCCAATACCAAACACAGCGAGATCGCGCTGTTTATCACCAAAACGGTCGTAACCACCGAAGATATAATCACCAGACAAGGTCAATTTCGGCGCAACTTCATAACTTAATCCAGCAGTTGCATAACGGAAAGCATGCTGTTTTGTGGTATTACCTAGCTCATTACCTTCATATTTACCTTCATCATTAAAATAACCACCTGCTGCACCGACATGCGCACCAAGCTTGTTATTAATCTGATGGGTTAAATCCAGGGTATAAAAAGTATCACCTTGATTGGCATAGGCGACATCATATAAATAGGTCGATACACCTGCTGTAACACTGGTCTTGTCATTCAGTGCACAACTTACATTCAAACCTAATTCATTTGAAGTCGTATGGCTGCCACCCGGATAATAATAGGTTGCATCCCAGAAATTCCAGTCGTAGTTTTCACTGTTATAGGTATAGCCCACGATAAAATCATGTTCGACTTTATCGCGACGATGTGACTTCTTGCCTTCCAGTTCCGGATAGGAATAACCTAAGGTTGAGCCCCAGTAACCGACATAAAAATTACCATAAGCCAGATTCAGCGCTGCCTGTAAGGCAACGTCATCATTTTCTGGCGCATTGGTCAGACCACGGGAGATGTATTTAGAAACTACACTGATGTTTCCACTGGTTTCAATTTTTTTTGCTTCTGCATCGTCTGCAAAACAATAAACACTAGAAACAGCAGCACAGCCGAAAAGGACTGTTTGTTTGAAAATTCTCATAAAATATAAATTATATTAAGCAAAGAATGGATAACACCGAAATCAATTACAGCCTTATCCAGCTTTGGGTAAAAATAAATTTCGCTATATTCCTTGATGCAACAAGCAACAGGAATATAGCCATGACTTAAGCGCGTGGGGCCCGGTAGAAAGGCGCTGTAGAAGCAGGTAATGCCTGCTTGCCACGGATATGATCTGCAAGCTTTTCAGCCATCATGATCGTGGTTGCATTGAGGTTGCCTGTAATAATAAGCGGCATAATTGAAGCATCGATAACACGCAGGCCTTGCATCTCATGCACACGCCCATAACCATCGACAACTGCCATATCATCCTCACCCATTTTACAGCTACAGGACGGATGATACGCTGTTTCTGCATGATTACGAACAAATTCATCAATTTCTGCATCAGTTTGCAGATTTTTGCCCGGACTGATTTCTTCACCGCGATAAGGATCAAGTGCCGGCTGCTGCATAATTTCCCGAGTGATCCGAATCGCATCGCGGAACTCGCGCCAGTCCTGTTCCGTACTCATATAGTTAAACAGAATACTTGGATGCTCAAACGGGTCTTTGGATTTCAGACGGACACGGCCACGCGACGGCGAACGCATTGAACCAACATGAGCTTGAAAACCATGCTCATGAATGGCATTGGTGCCATTGTAGTTAATCGCAATCGGTAAAAAGTGATACTGAATATTCGGCCATTCAAATTCATCTGAAGAGCGGATAAAACCACCTGCTTCAAACTGATTGCTCGCGCCAATGCCCTTACCCAAAAATAACCATTCTGCCCCAATCATCGGCTGGTTATACCATTTCAAAGCCGGATATAAGCTCACCGGTTTTTTGCACTGATATTGCAAGTACATTTCCAGATGGTCTTGCAGGTTTTCACCCACTCCCGGTAAATCCTGAACTACAGGAATATCCAGACTTTTTAACAGTTCAGCCGAACCCACACCAGAACGTTGCAGGATTTGTGGAGATGCAATTGCACCTGCACATAGTAGAACTTCACGATCCGCAAAGACCTGAATCGGCTGTAAGGTATTTTGACCTTCAAAATATTCTACGCCAATCGCCTGATTGCGATTAAACAGAATTCGGTTGGTCATGGCATGGGTAATAATGGTGAGATTATCCCGGCCTTTGGCCATATCCAGATAACCACGTGCCGTACTGGAACGACGGCCTTGTGGTGTCACAGTACGATCCATCGGGCCGAAGCCTTCCTGTTGGTAGCCATTCAAGTCATCGGTACGTGGATAACCGGCTTGAACCCCAGCTTCCACCATGGCATGAAACAGCTCATTATTACCATTCTTAGGCGTTGCGACTGAAACCGGGCCTGAATCGCCATGATAGTCATTGCCGCCAATATCGCGGGTTTCAGCTTTTTTGTAATAGGGTAGACACTGCGCATAGTTCCAGTGTTCCAGACCTTTAAGGCTGGCCCACTGTTCCAGATCCATAGCATTACCACGGATATAGCACATGCCATTAATCAGTGAAGATCCGCCCAGACCTTTACCACGACCACATTCCATACGGCGATTGTTCATGTGGGGTTCTGGATCAGTCAGGTAGGCCCAGTTATAACGGCGTCCTTGTAAAGGATAAGCTAAAGCAGCCGGCATCTGGGTTCTAAAATCCAGACGATAGTCCGGGCCACCTGCCTCAAGTAATAGCACCTTAGTATCTGGATCTTCAGTTAAACGCGCTGCCAGAACATTACCCGCAGAGCCCGCACCGATAATAATATAGTCGTAATTCATCAAATCCCCCTTATGCGCTAAATACAGATTGGAAAGGACTGAGTTCGACCTGAACCGATTTGGTCTGGGTGTAATGCTGCAAGGTCACAAGCCCATTTTCACGTCCGACACCGGAGTGCTTATAACCACCGACCGGCATTTCTGCAGGTGATTCACCCCAGGTATTGATCCAGCAGATACCCGCTTCTACCTGATGAATAATTCGGTGTGCACGGGCTAAGTCTGGTGTGACGACACCGGCGGCCAGACCATAATCGGTATCATTGGCACGACGAATGGCTTCTTGCTCGGTGTCATAACTCAGGATGCTCATGACTGGACCGAAGATTTCTTCACGTACAATGGTCATGTCATCACGGCAGTCGGTAAATACGGTTGGCAGGACATAAGCTCCTTGGACAAACTGTTCATCCTTAGCACGGCCGCCGCCACATAATAGGCGTGCCCCTTCTATCTTGCCTTTTTCGATATAGCCCAGCACTTTTTCCATATGCTCAAAGCTGGAAACCGGACCGAAATTGGTTTCAGGATCAAGTGGATCACCCATACGGATATGTTCAACACGCTGCAAAATTTTTTCTTCAAATTCTGCTTTCAATGCCAAAGGCACAAATACGCGAGTACCGTTGGTACACACCTGACCGGAACTATAGAAGTTGGCCATCATGGCAATATCAGCCGCCAGATCCAGATCGGCATCTTCACAGATAATGAGTGGAGATTTTCCGCCCAGCTCCATAGTGACTTCTTTCAGGCTAGAATTTGCAGCTTGTGCCATAACTTTTTTGCCGGTTGAAACGCCACCAGTGAACGATACTTTGGCAATATCAGGATGCGAAGTCAGATAACCACCAATTTCACCACTGCCGGTAACCACATTAAAGACACCATGCGGTACACCAGCTTCAGTATAAATTTCTGCCAGTTTCAGCGCAGTTAAAGGCGTAACTTCACTGGCTTTGAAAATCATGGCATTGCCTGCAGCGAGTGCCGGTGCAGATTTCCACAATGCGATCTGAATTGGATAATTCCATGCGCCAATTCCAGCGACGACACCCAAAGGTTCACGACGGGTATAAACAAAGGAGCTACTTCTCAGCGGGATTTGCTGGCCTTCAAGAACCGGTAGAATCCCCGCATAATATTCGAGTACATCTGCACCTGTCGTAATATCAACAGTCGATGTTTCACTAAAGGCTTTACCGCTGTCCAAGCTTTCTAATTTTGCCAGCTCATCATTACGTTCTCTTAAAATGGCCACGGCCTTATTTAAGATGCGCGAACGTTGAATCGCGGTCATTTCTGCCCAGACTTTTTGCCCTTGCTGTGCAGATTCAACCGCACGATCGATATCATTTTTTGAACAGACCTGCACTTCAGCCAGGACTTCGCCTGTTGCAGGGTTAATAGTTTGAAACGTGCTATTGGACGTTGCATCGACATATTGTCCATGGATATAAGGACGTTGCAGTTTGAATGTTGTCAATGGAATTCCCTCGCAGATTGGTTATTTGAGTTGTTGCCGGATATATTCACTACACAGTTCAATCGGCAGTTCTGGATCAATTTCGCCACTTACTAAAGCACCTCTTAGCCAGAATCCATCAATGAGTGCAGCCAGACCTTGTGCTGCCTTCTCAGCTTGATCCTTACTCAGCTTTTTCATGAATTCATATTTAAGATTGGAATGTAAGCGGTAATGGTTTATTTGCTGTAAACGATGTAAATCAGGCTGATGCAAACTGCTGGCCCAAAAAGCCAACCACACCTTCATGGCCGCTTTATCCGTTTGTGGAGCAGTAAAATTGCCACGCACAATCGCCAGTAAGCGTTGTTCAGGGGCGTCATTCACCTGTGACTTGATTTCAGCAACAGATTTACCTAATTGCTGCAATAAGTAACGCATTGTGGCTTCAATTAACCCATTTTTACCTTGAAAATAATGACTTATGATGCCGGTTGAGACACCTGCCCTCTGAGCAATCTGACTAATTGAAGCTTCTGCAAAACCTAGCTCATTCACTGCAGCTAAGGTGGCATCGATCAGTTGCTGACGACGGATCGGTTGCATACCAACTTTTGGCATAGGACTAACCTGAATAACGGATGTAGCAATAAAAAATCATTCTGCTAAAGCAAATAGCTGAATGATGTAACAATTCATAAACGCTTTTTTAATTGAACGTTCAATTAATAAAAATTATAGTGCCAGCTCACCCTTGATGTACAGCGCAGTTTGTTTTGGATTTGCAAAAGTTTGTAATTCACGAAAACAAGGAAGCTTTAGGGCCAGCTTTTGCTTTTAAATCACACTGCACTGTAGATCATCCGGCAACAAAAACGATGGTCAGAGATTTATGCAAAAGAAAAACGAAGAGGTGCAAGATAGTCTGAATAAGGTAGTCTTTTATTGTTCGGCGACGCTTATTCTGCTGTTTTCTATCATCACGATTTTATTTAATGAACAAGCCAATCTAGTCATTATTAATATTTTAAACTGGGTTAGTCGTACCTTTAGCTGGTATTACCTGCTGGCGGCAACGCTGTATCTGGTTTTTATTGTCTTTATCGCCTGCTCACGTTATGGCGAAATCAAGCTTGGTCCCAAACATTCTAAACCCGAATTCAGCCTGCTGAGCTGGTCGGCCATGTTGTTCTCAGCCGGGATCGGGATTGATTTGATGTTCTTCTCGGTCGCTGAACCCTTGTCTCATTATATGAGTCCTCCAGTCGGTGAAGCTGAAACCTTTGAAGCCGCGCGTCAGTCTATGGTCTGGACCCTGTTTCACTATGGTCTGACCGGCTGGAGCATGTACGCGCTGATTGGGGTTGCGTTGGGATATTTCAGTTATCGCTATAATTTACCACTGACAATTCGCTCTGCGCTTTATCCTATTTTTGGAAAAAGAATTAATGGCCCAATTGGCCATACGGTAGATACCGCTGCAGTACTCGGTACGATTTTTGGTATTGCCACAACCTGCGGTATTGGTGTGGTTCAGCTGAACTACGGTCTGCATGTCCTGTTCGGCTTGCCGGAAAATATCTGGATTCAAACTGCATTAATTGGTGTTGCAGTCATTATTACTATTATTTCCGTGACTGCGGGTGTCAATAAAGGTATTCGGGTTCTGTCTGAAATTAATATCTATGTATCAATCGGGTTGCTGCTCTTTATTCTCTTTATGGGAAATACAGAGTTTTTATTAGCGGCTCTAATTCAGAATTTTGGTGATTATCTCAGCCAGTTCCCGAAACTCTCTTTAAGCAGTTTTCCTTTTGAGCAGCCTAAAGAATGGATGAATAGCTGGACGCTGTTCTTCTGGGCATGGTGGATTGCCTGGTCGCCTTTTGTCGGTCTGTTCCTGGCACGTATTTCCCGTGGTCGTACTATTCGTGAATTTGTCACCGGGACTTTAGTTATTCCTCTGTTATTTACCCTGACCTGGTTGTCTATTTTCGGTAACAGTGCTTTATACAGCGTGATTTTTGATGGTAATACTCAGCTTGCGACAACTGTTTTAGAAAATCCAGCGCATGGTTTTTATGACCTGCTAGCACAGTATCCAGGTTTCACATTTCTCGCAGGTGTCGCCACCATTACAGGTTTGCTGTTCTATGTGACTTCAGCGGATTCAGGGGCATTGGTATTGGGGAACTTCACCACTAAATTCACTAATATTGAGCATGATTCACCGCGCTGGCTCAGTGTGTTCTGGGCCATTGCTATCGGTTTGCTAACTTTGGCAATGCTCATGGCGAATGGCGTGACAGCATTACAGAACACCACGATTATTATGGGTCTGCCTTTTAGTTTCGTGATTTTCTTTGTGATGGCCGGACTGTATAAGTCCTTGCGTCTGGAGGATTTTCGGCAGGCCAGTACCAGTCTGAATGCTGCGCCTGTGGTCGGTAATGTGGATATCCTGAACTGGAAGAAGCGTCTGAGCCGGGTCATGCTGCATCCAAGCCTATCCCAGACCCGAACCATGCTGGATAATGTTTGCAAACCAGCCATTGAGGCCGTTGCAACCGAGTTAATTGACAAAGGCATTCAAGTCAATATTCAGGAAAAACCGCTTGAGGAAGAACCTGAACTGTATCATCTGGATCTCACCATTCAGCTGGATGAAGAAGAAAACTTTGTCTATGAAATATGGCCGGTACGCTATGACACGCCAAATTTCAGTTCACGGGGTAAACGAACCAAACGTTATTACTATCGTCTGGAAAGTTATCTGTTTGAAGGCTCTCAGGGCAACGATCTGGTCGGTTATAGTAAGGAACAGGTGATCAATGACATCCTGGATAAATATGAACGCCATATGATGTATCTGCATATTAACCGGATCAGCCCAGGTAAACGTCCGCTGTTCCCGGACCGTGAAATCTAGGATATCTCAACTACGGAAGGACTGAATGATGTCAGAAAGTTTGAATACATTTGCCCTGTTTTTCTCCCTGCTCAACCCTTTTCTGATGAGTATTTATATGCTCGGAATTATCCGTAATTCCGACGCAAAAGTATTCAACATGGCATTGATTCAGGGCAGTCTGATCAGCTTTATTGTGTTCATCATTTTTGCAAAAACCGGTGAAGCCTTCTTTAATGAAGTCTTGCATGTACGGTTTGAGTCCTTCCAGATTTTTGGCGGTATTATTTTTCTGGTGATTGGCTATCGTTATGTCTTTGAAGGTGCTGATACGATTGGTGTGATGCGTGGAGCGCCCAGTCATCTGGCGGGTACGATTGCCATGCCGTTTATGATCGGTCCCGGCACCATTTCGGCTTCCGTGATTACCGGGATTCAGCTCAGTTTAATGCAAACCATTCTGGTGATTTTCTTTACCCTGTTTCTGACCTGTAGCTTGCTAATTCTGATGAAATACCTGCATGATCATTTACAGCATAAATATTCCAACTACATTGACCTTTATGTCGATATCGTTGGTCGTGTCGCAGCGTTACTAATCGGTACTATTGCCATTGATATGATTGTGACAGGTGTCAGTGGAATTCTGGAAGGTTAGTTTTATACAAGCTGACAGGATAAAAAAAGCGGGCAAAAATGCCCGCTTTTTTATGAAGTGATGATTTTAAAATTTAAACGACACACCTGCATAGGTCGAGAAACCTTCACCTGGTGAAGATCGTGCTTCATCTTTCCCATTATCATTAAGACCTGGAATCACCACTGCTGCATATTTCTCATCGGTGATGTTCTTGAAGTTAACCCAGGCACTCCATGACTGATCTTCTGGCGCATATCCCAGATCAATACCCCAAATCTGATAATCATCACTGAAGCGGCTATTAGCATAGTCATGTGCCATCTTCGATGCATATTCAGTATTTAGCCCCACATAAAGACCGTTATTTAATGCATAACTGAGCTGTGCCTGATAAAGATGTTTTGGAATTCCCGGCAACTGGTTTTTGCCAAATAAAGGATCATTCTTATGCTGGAAATCACTCAAGGTATAAGCCTGTCGTAGGCGAAGTTCACCCTCCTGTGATGCATACAATGATGTATCCAGACTGAGTTCTACACCTTGATGAAGGGTGGGAGTTGCATTGGATTCAACGGCAATTGGTTCAGAAGGTCGTTCCGATCCATCCTCATAGGTTTTGATCAACTCTGAGGTTAATAACTCGTTTTTAACCTTGGAATAATAATAGCTCAGTGCCCAATCACCCCAAGCTGATTGGCCCCTGCCACCCAGTTCTAAAGTATTTGCAGTTTGCGTGTCCAGATAAATAGGTTCACGTACCCGCCCTGAAGCGACACCACTATCAAAATAATAAGGTGAAGACCATGCCATTGCCCATGGATGTGCCGGTTCAATACTACGACTTAAATTGGCAAACCATTGCAGCATCTCACTTGGCTGATAAGTCAGGCCAATACGCGGGGCGAAATTCCATTCATAGCGGCTAACTTCAGGACTAGCCACAGGATAAGTCACTTCACTCTCACGGTGGGTATAGGCTGCTGCCAATCCTAGATCAAGCTTAAACTGATCATTCAACTGAGTTTCCTGATCAAATTGCAGCACATTGTCTGAACCACGATAAGTATAATGGCGTGTTACGGTATCTGCCGGATAAAGCGTGCCATCAATTGTAGTATCGCGTCGAATTGTTTCGGTTACACCACTATTCGGACGGTGCGTGGTACTTCGAAAAGCAACTTTTCCTTGATGTTCAAGACCGAATAACTGATAAGGTTTCTCATACTGGATTCTTGCACTAATATCTTCATAATCGACATTGGTACGATAACTACTTTCACGTAGATCCAATGGATAATGATGATAAGCCAGACTACCGGTCAGTTTGGAATCATCCTGCAAGTTCCAGGTGGTAGTATTTGCCAGCCAGGTACTGCCCGGCTGAATCCGCTTGGCATCTACAGCCAGATTAAAATCATTGGCTGCTCCAGGATTATTCTTGAGCTGTTCCTGGGTAATGCGCCCCGGCGTTAAATGTTTGCTTTCACGGTAACGGGCATAAAAGCGGGTCTCAATATCTGGACTGATCTGATAACCCAGATTAAAAGCCAGACCTTTACCATCACTTTCGGCATGATCCTGAATCCCATCAAACTGCGAACCCGTCACTGCCAGATAATAATCTAACTTGTCGAGTTGTCGGCCAGTACTAAACTGGTATTTCTGATAGCCATGGCTACCCGCTTCGTATTTTAATTCAGAGCCATTCTGCTCTGCACCAGTCTTACTTTTATAGTTAACTGTTCCACCTAAGGACAATCCGCCCTGTTTTAAACCATTGGCACCACGGTACACCCCAACATGATCAATCCACCACGGTTCAAGCAGTTCATAAGCTGTACCACCTGGCCCGGTAAAGGGAATATCATCGATCATGACATAAGTTCCGGATGCGTGTGCACCAGAAGTACGGTTAATGCCAGAACCACGGATAGAAATTTTGGCTCCTTCATTGCCCGGTGACTGGGCATAAATACCGGGCTGGAGACGGAAGACGTCAGCAGTGGTTCCCAAACGCTGATGTTCGAGCTGCTGATCTGAAATAAAATTGGTTCCTCCCGAAACGCTGGCAAGTTCCGCCTCAGTCCCTTGCTGGGAATTTGTATTTTGCTCTGTGGTCACCACAATAGTGTCCAGTTGCTGAACACTATCCTGCACTAGCGTAGTTTCAGCATAAAGATGGCCTGAAAATGCCGATAGTATCATTAGGCTAAGCGGATTTTTCTTGAGAGGAATTTTTATCATATTCATGGCGAATTTATACAATCCTGTATAAGTGATCCTGATCTGCTTTAGGACTTGGCTTAAAAATTTAAGCTGTAGCATAAATGAAGCATGCAAAATTAAGCAGATATTTTCTGCCAAAATATCTGACTGGTGCGGCAATATTTTTAATTTATTCTATACAAATAATCTGTCAGTACTTTGCAATATCGCAGATAAATTCAAACAAGTTCTGACATCTAATTTATTAAGTATTTGTAATTTATAGATATATATTTTTTTCTTGTAACCATCTCATTCGAGTTGGCAAAAAGTGATTTAAATTAAAAATTTTAAGGATATAAACAATATTCTGATTCATAAAGATCAGTTTAGTAGACAGGTTTCCAAACCAAGATCTAAGTAATAGCCAGAAAATAAAACTCTTACTTTTCGAACTACGGCTTATAAATTTCAGCCAAAAAAGAAACCCTCCTGCTGGAGAGTTTCTTCATGTATTTTGGCTATTGTTATTTAGAGGTATTTTCGATTACTTGCGCTTGTAATGGTGCAGCTTGCTGGGTTTCGGCTAATTTTTTCTTGGTTTTCATTTCTGCCACTTTGGCCAGAGTTTTCTCGGTAAAACGTAAACCACCATCTTCTGCCATCACATTACCCGCCATCAAAAGACTGCTTATTACTAGCAGGGATGGTATAAGTTGTAATTTCATGTCTATTCCACCTTTTTATTTTATAGTGGATTAAAAATAAGCAATTATTATTCCAATATTTTTATCTATATTTGATTTTTTATTTTTCCCGATCATCTTGATGAAATTAAAATTGATCTAAGCGATGAATTTTATATTCTTATTCGCCTTAAAACTCCTTCTTTTAGTGCGCTTATTTCAAGAACGCCTCATTTTAGTCAGGTTAATTCGGCCTTTTAAGTTCCTCTGCACTATTTTTATGACACTTTTAACCTGATCTCCTGATTTTTTGCACCAAATTGCATGGTATGTTTTTTGCATAAGTCCTTATGGAATATTCCCCGATGTACTAGCTAAAAATCTTGCATGTCTAAATTACGAATTGCCCTGATTGATGATGATCCAGAACGCGCTGAATTTATTCAGGCTTCTTTGCTTGCACATGATTTTCATGTGGTGGCCTGTGTCATTCTGAATGACCTCAACATTGTTGATATCAAAAGCCTGCATGCCGATGTCATTCTGTTAAATATGGATCATCCTCATCGCGATATTATCGAAAGCTGCGTGAGTCAGTATGAATTACCAACGGTTCTGTTTACCCAAAATTCCAACAAGGACACCATCAGAAATGCCATCGATGCCGGAGTCACGGCATATATTGTGGACGGGATCGATCCAACCAAACTGGAAAATATTCTGGAAATATCGATTGAACAATTCCGGAAACATAAAAAGTTGTTACATGACCTAAAGGAAACTCAGGAAAAATTAAGTGATCGCAGGGATATTGATAAAGCCAAAGTCCTGCTGATCCAGCTGCATGGACTGAGCGAAGAAGAAGCATTTGCCCTGTTGCGCAAAAATGCCATGAGTCACCGGATTACCATTGGCGATATGGCAAGGCGCTTACTTGATGCACAAAAACTGTTATCCGGCCAATAAGGAGCATTCAATGACAACATTAGAAAAAACAGAACTCAATATTGGCTATATTCCACTGCTTGATTGTGTTGCCATTCTTTGGGCGGAGCGACAAGGTTATTTTACTGAACAGGGTTTAAAGGTAAATCTGATCCGTGAAGCATCCTGGTCCAGCTTACGCGACCGTCTGGCCTATGGCTTTCTGGATGCTGCCCATTGCCTATCTGCCATGCTTCCCGCGGCTGCTTTGGGCGCAGACCAGTTACAAGTCGCTTTGCAGACTCCATTAGTACTCAGTATCAATCAGGCATTTATCAGTTTAAGACAGGATCTCTGCTATGAACTCGGCATTCAGCCTGAAGATAATGAACGGATCACGTCACAAAAGCTGGTCAGTGCCTTAAAGCAGCAACACAAAGTAGGCCTGGCACATGTTTATAAATACTCCATTCATCATTACTGTTTAAGAGAATGGCTGGCTTTAACTGATGCGCAATATGCCAAAAATATATTGCTCAAGACCTCACCACCCCCTTTGATGGTTAAAGGAATTGCAGCACAGATTTTTGATGGTTTTTGTGTGGGTGAGCCATGGAATATTCAGGCCAAGCTTGAAGGTTATAGCCTGATTGTTGCAGCTAGTCAGAATGTCATTCCTAAAGTGGCAGACAAAGTGTTGGCAATAACTCAGGAATGGGGCGAGTTGCATCCACTGACTGTTGAGGCCTTAGTCGCTGCTGTAAAAAAAGCCCAGATGGATTTAAAGCATGCTACCAATCTTTCTGAAGTTTGGGACATGCTGATAGATTATCAGATTATCCAGTTTGAATGTTCAGCTTCCCGACACGTATATGACTTCCATAAGATTCAGAATATTATCCGTAACCTTGCAGATGAAAATGTTGAGCCTCAATTCACCGATTTTATCTGGTTATTAGAGCAGATGGAAAAATGGGAAAATATTGATCTGTCCGCAGATGATCAGCGACAGATTGCCCAATCCTGTATTTATCAGCAAGAATCCACGACTGTATAAATTATAAATTTATAAACTTCCATAAAAAGACCCAGAAATTTCTGGGTTTTTTATTTACTGTTGATATTTAGCTGAACGCTTGCTGTAAATCCAATTGCATGAATTTTTGTAAGGATAATTTTCCAGCAATCATCTGATTGATGAATTGTGACATTTCATCATACAAGGTCTCATATAGCTGCGGTTCTAATGCCATATGTCTTAACTGGATCTGTAAATGCATCAACAGTTCCTGCTGCTCGCATTCACCCTGTTCCAGAGCATAGATATAACCCAACACTGCGCCTTTTAAAACCACATCAAATGGCAAGCTATATTTAAGCAAGGTCGATAATGAACCCATAACCCGTTCATTGTGTTCCAGCTTTCTTAGAGGTTCTCGCCCTACACGTGCACATGGATCCTGATAAGCATAGGCACAGGATTCAGTGAAACTTTGCGCCAGACGTTCCAGATCTGAAGCATGCTTAGGAATCTGGTAGCAGAGACTATGCTTCACCTGCGCTAAAGCCTGCTGCATGAATTTTCTGACCGCATGATCTGACATGGCCACGCCAATGGTCTGATGACCGCGCAGGCTGGCATACCAGGCCATCATCGCATGCACACCATTCCATAAGCGGTTTTTAATCAGCTGGATATTGGCAATATCATCTACCAGAATCATTTGGCGCATTTTAGCCAATAATGGACTGTTATTTTCTACATAGATTGGCATATCCGTTTCGGCATTAAATAGAATCAGGTCCATCGACTGCAGAATATGACTTGGCTGGAAATTACGGCGCAGGTCTTCAATATATAAGCCCGCCTGATGTTCCTGCTCTGCATTCAGGGCTGTAGAATCATCCAGATCCACTACGGACAGGTCTTCATCCAGCTGATACTGCTTGAACATGTTGTATTTAATGCGCAGCTGACGATACAGTTTCTGGTCGGACAGTTTGGATACCATACGGTTTACCACTGTGTCACAGAAATAATGCTGATCTATAATGTGCTGCGCTGTCTGTTCATCCGTAATCTGTTGCAGACGGCTCAGAATCTGCTGCATCACCAGCTGTTTGGCTCCGATTTTATTCAGGATAATTAACAGCGTCAGCGGCTGCTCCTGTTGCTCATAAGCCAGGTATCGCGCATATAAACCCTGTGCAATCACCTCTGCTTCAGAAACCAGCGCTTCCTCAGGGACACAGACTGCGACCAGACTGGATTCAATATACATGTTCTGCATTTGCTCCAGATCATGCGCATCAATCACACTCATATTCTCAATACGCTGGTCAAAAGAGTTCTGACCATAACGAATGCAATAGGTGCCAAATGCATTTACGGCAGACTGATAGAGTGGGTTACGCGTTGAGGCAATAATTTTGCGTGGACGCGTATAGCCATCCCAGTGTGATAACACCTGAGCCAGATAACCACCGCCAATCGCACCGAAACCGTGAATCCCGACCGTTAACTGATTCAGCGTTTGCGGAAATGCAGTCTCAAGTTCTGGCATCTCTAGCACCGGAACAAACTGGTTCAGGTCTGTCAGAAAATCTTCCATCGTTTCATAATAATACTGGGCTTGTGCCAGCATCGATTCATTCGGCGTTTTAATGTCTTTGAAAAGTACCGTCATACCACCTGCATCATAAGCAGATCGCAGGCCATTTTCAGAATCTTCAAACATCAGGCATTGAGCCGGACTTAAATTGATTTTTTCGGCTGCGCTGATAAAAATTTCTGGATGAGGTTTCCCCTGTTTAATCTCATCGCCACACACCAGCACATCAAAAAATTTATAGACATTGGCATTGATCAGATATTCTTCTGCGATCGCGCGTCGACTCGAAGTCGCCACAGCCATTTTTAGGCCTGCCTTGCGTAGGCGTTCCAACACCTGTAATAAACCTTTTTTAATTGGAACACCATAATTGCGTACATGTTCTAGTTCCAGTACATCAGCACGCTGGCGGATCTCGGCATAAGGAACATCTTGTCCATAACGTTCTTTGGCCAGCTGTTCGGCACTACGGGCACTTAAGCCCAAACACTGCATTAAATAGTTTTCAGAAAATTCGACGCCGATCAGCTCACGTGAAGCTTGTTGCAAGGTTTGAAAGCGCAAACGTTCAGTATCAAACATGGTTCCATCCATATCGAAAATTGCGCCGTGTACGATTTGATTTTTAAATTCTAGCATTGCTCCCCTTTTATAATTCAATGAGTTAAGAAGTGGACAATACCTTAAGGAAAATAAGAGATTAAATAAACTAATGTAAAGATATGAAATAGTTCTGACTATAAATTGATCAATAAAGACTAAAATAAGATTATTTATGTTTCTAGATGTAATCAAACTGTTAACTTGGGTAAGTTGTTGATCCTGCCTATCAGTTTAAATTTCTCTTTTGAAATATCAGCTTATTTTATCATTTTGAATATTTCTGCTTATCATGGCATCCATTTTGCTTGATCAGTATTACGTTTTATAAAAATTGTAATATTGAGGGGCAACACTATGAGTTACGTTGCACGTGAACTCAGTCAAAGAAATAAAATACTGTTTGGCTTTGGCTCTTTTTTAATACCGATTTTGATTTGGTGTGCAGTCAGTTATTTGCCATTTATCTGGCATCCACAAGTCCAGATTGCCGATTCAGGCAGCGTTAGCTATTTACAGGCCGGTAGTCGTATTGATAAGGATATCTTTTTCTCTGCTGCGCAATCCGCAGTAGATCAAGGTTTGGCACCGCCCCAAGGTATTCTGGTCAATCCGATCTATCTGCCTGCCCCGCATGAAGTGGCGATCGCATTGGTTACTGCATTTACCACAGAACCTGCTCAAGCCAATGCACCGTGGTTTCATGAAAGCCTGTGGCACAGTATCAAGCTAGTGTTTACTGCCTTCTTTATTTCTTCCCTGATCGGTATTCCACTCGGTATTTTATGTGGCTTCTCTAACAAAATTTCCCAACTCACGGAGCCATTTGTTGAGTTTTTCCGTTATCTGCCAGCCCCAGCCTTTGGTGCCCTTGCGGTGGCTATTTTAGGCATCAATGATGCACCAAAAGTAGCCATCATTGTGATTGGTACCTTGTTCCAGCAAATCCTGATTATTGCCAATACCACACGACTGGTGGATCGCAGTCTGATTGAAGCCGGTTTCACCCTGGGTACTAATAAATTAAAAAGCCTGTTTCATGTGGTCATTCCAGCGGCCCTTCCTGAAATTTATCGTAATCTGCGCGTATTACTGGGCTGGGCGTGGACATATCTGATCGTAGCTGAACTGATCGGTAGTACGTCTGGTATTACCTGGTTTATTACCCAGCAGGCCCGTTATCAGAATTTTGACAATGTCTTTGCAGCAATCCTGATCATTGGAGTAATTGGCTTGCTCTGTGACGTGATTTTAATGAAATTGGGACAACGCTTATTTAAATGGAAACCGGGAGCCAACTGATGCAAAACTCTGAATTTAATACCCGCGAATACTTTGACAAGATTTATAGCCGTCCGGTCATCCTGGAAGCCAAACAGCTCACTCAATCCTTCAAGCATGGCAAAACTGAACGCACCATTTTAAATGGCATTGACCTGAAAATTCATAAACGTGAGTTTATCTGTGTGATTGGTCCATCGGGTTGCGGTAAATCCACCTTTAGCCGCGTTGTTGCTGGACTTGATCCTTATACCAGCGGTGAAATTCTGGTGGATGGCAAGCCGATTACTGGCCCAAGCCCAGAACGCGGCATGGTGTTTCAGGGCTATACCCTGTTCCCATGGAAGACTGTGAAAGAAAACATTATGTTTGGCCCGAAAATGAAAGGCCAAAGTAATGCTTCTGCTGAAGCGCAGGCACGTGAATGGATCAATATCATTGGTCTGGAAAAATATCAGGATCAGTATCCGCATCAACTTTCAGGCGGAATGAAACAACGTGTGGCGATTGCCCGCGCCTTGGTCAATGAACCTAAAGTATTGCTGATGGATGAACCTTTTGGTGCACTGGATCCGCATACACGCCAAAAAATGCAGCGTCATCTGATGGATCTGTGGCAAAACATCGACATCACCATCATTTTCGTGACCCACGATATGGATGAAGCCATCTTGCTGGCAGACCGGATTGTGGCGCTGAAAGCCAATCCAGGTGAAATCAAGGAAATTATTGAAGTGGATTTACCACGTCCACGCCATCCAGATCTGATGCTGACTCCGAAATTTAAACAGCTTCGCGAGCACGTCAATCATCTGGTACACGCTCAAGAAGATGAACTGGATCCTGCACTGGCCGATCTTCCAGAGATTCCACGCTTGACCAAAGTCAGCACGAGCAAATAATCCATTTTAAAAAAGAGCCTTTGGGACGACCCAAAGGTTTTAATCGCTGTGTTGGACGACCAACAATAAGGTGATTGCAATGCAAGACCAATACGTACTCCCACTCGTCGATATTTCTAAAATGCAAAGTCCACATCTGGCCGATCGTCTTGAAGTTGCGGCAGCTTTAGACCAGGCCTGTAAAGATGTCGGATTCCTTTATCTTAAAGGGGATCAGTTTAATTTTGATTATGCCAAGTCACTGGTTGAACTGGCCAAATCCTATTTCGAGCAGGACCTGGACACAAAAATGCAGCACTATATTGGCAAATCCAGTAACCATAGCGGTTATGTGCCAATTGGTGAAGAACAGTTCGCGGGCAACAGTTATGACCTCAAAGAAGCCTATGATGTGAATTATGATTATCAGGGTTCTAGAACAGACTACCCATTGCTAGGCCCAACCTTATGGCCTGCATATCCAGATTTTAAAACCATTATCAGCCAATATTACGGCCACTTGCACACCATCAGCGAACAGATTTTTTCTGCTTTTGCCCTGGCTCTCGGTGTCAAAGAAGATTTCTTTGCCGATAAAATTAATGATGCGCCAAGTCAATTGCGCCTGATTCATTATCCGTACAATCCGGATATCAAAGATGCCGAAGGCATCGGCGCACATACCGACTATGAATGCTTTACCCTGCTGCTGCCTACCGCGCCTGGTTTGCAGGTGCTGAACAAAGCTGGTGAATGGATTGATATTCCACTCATCGAAAATACGCTGGTGATGAACATTGGGGACATGATGGAAATCCTGTCCAATGGCAAATACCTGGCAACCAAACACCGCGTAAAAAAAGTATCCGAAGAACGTTACTCCTTCCCGCTGTTCTGTGCCTGCAACTATGACACGGTGATTGAACCGGTAGTACAAACCAATGATTCCAAATATAAACCTTTAATTGGCGGTGAACACCTGTTTAACCAGACCGCACAAACGTTCCAGTATCTAAAACAGCGAATTGCCAATGGTGAGCTGGTCCTAAAAAATGCCGTTCCGCTGTCTTCCTTTGGTTTAAATGAAAAATCGGAGGCAGCATCATGAACCTGTTAGAAGCCATAAAAAAATTAACGCCAACAACTACTCAACCTGAAGTAGTTCCGAGCTTTTTATATGGGGCATTTCGCAGGAAAAGCATCAGTTTCTTTAATGGCCTGACCGATCAAAACACCATTGTGTACTGGTTCCAGTCACGCAGCTTTACTATAGATCTACGCCTGAAAAGTCAGAATGACACACCAGTGACAGAACGTCAGGGCTGGATTGGTAATACAGTATGGGATGATGCAACGCAGCTCTTGTCCTGGGAAGTAGAAGACTACGCCAATTACCAGAACCATGTGCAGTGGCCTGAACCTGCAAAACTGCACGCGATCGGCAACTGTATTCTGGAATTTTCACCGAGCAATGTCTATGTCGAAGACTGGCGTCAGCAAGTGAAGAAAGGTCTGTTCTTAGGTCTACGCCTAGAATCTGCATTAGATGTCCAATCAGGCGCAAAGCTGCAAATGGATGGCGGTTTGATTATCTGTGATGATCATATTGCTTATGCTCTCACCCGCTTGCCAGAAGTACAAACTCAGGTTGCAGAACTCGCTATCCAGTCAGCCGATACTACTTCATTTGATCTATTACAAAGCTTTGAAGTCTCTATTGGCACTCAAGGTTTCAGTAAAACCTACAGCACCCGTACCGGTGAAACAGGCAATGCCTTTGACCTGGACAATTTTGAAATTCTGGATGTAACCCATCTGGTCCAGCATGTAGAAGTTGAGGGCCGCGCAATTGATCTGATTTTTGAGATTGATATCTACCAACCTGAATATGAGTTTCAGCACACGACTACCACGACTGCAGAAGCAGCACAGTGGATGAGCGCAGAACAGAATCACCTGCTCCATCATGCAGAACGAGTGTTATAAGGAGAAATATGGCTTTTTTATATCTGTCGATTGCTATTCTTGCAGAAGTGATCGCGACTTCTGCATTGAAAGCATCCAATGGCTTTAGTGTACTTTGGCCTTCGCTGGCCACTATTTTAGGATATGCAGTTGCCTTATTTTTCTTGTCACTGACCATGAAAACCATTCCAATGGGCATTGCTTATGCGATCTGGTCTGGTGCAGGCATTATCCTGATTTCTACTGTCGGACTGCTGGTGTTCAAGCAGCATCTGGATATTCCGGCACTGATTGGCCTGTCTTTCATGATCGTGGGGATTATTTTTATTAATATCTTTTCCAAAAGTGTTGAACTTTGATTTTTTAATATTAGCGTTTTTTCATCAGTCATTTTTAATTACTAAGAAGTAGATTCCCTCTCCTTGTAGGAGACTTGCGGAGCATGCTCCTCAGGGAGAGGTTCTTTCTAATAAATACCCTCATCCTCTTGCGAAGCTATGCTTCTCATCCCAGAGGGAGAAGGAACTTTCAATATCCATTGAATATGAATATTAACGATCATTTTTCGATTTATAAAAGATATCTACTCATCTAATAATAAAAAATCCCCGAACCTGGGGATTTTTATTGTCTGCATTACGACTTATTTCAGCTCTTGTACCAGCGTTGGAACAATCACACTATCCACATTCATTTCAGTGCTATAAATGCCGTTGGTGACGTTGAACTTGTTGACGTGATAGCTTGAACCATAGATTGAATCGAAACCATCACCTTTGGTAAAGACTTTCTTGTTGGCTTCCAGATCCAGCAAGTGTGTGCCATCTACAAACTGCATATAGGCTTTGGCATCCACACCGACACGTTTCGACATGATTTCTACAGCATCTGCACGAGTTGCCGGGTCATTGATATATTTAACTGTTTTATCCCAAACTTGAATGACCTTTTTCCATTGCTCTTTATTGGCTTCCAAATGCGCAGGATTCACAGTTAAAGTGTCATAAATCAGACCAGCTTTATCTTTAGAGCTGAAAATAATTTTTGACCCGGCAACCGCAGATAAGGCCTGATTCGCGACTGGCTGCCATACTGCAATCGCATCAATATCCGCTGTTGCAAAGACCTGTGGCAGTTCATTGGTCATGGTGTTAACCAGTTTCACTTCATTCAGTTTAACCTTTGCATCATCCAGAGCAGTCGATAGCAGCAAGTGATCGACCAGACCTTTTTCAGTGGCAACAGTTTTACCGCGTAGATCCTGAATCGAGTTAATTCCATTCTTGGCAATGATCACGTCATTTCCAGCTGAATAATCCGTCGCCAGAATCATCACGCCTTTAGTACCACCAGAGCCAGTCACCAGATTATCACCATTGGTTACCATGACTGCATCCAGCTGATTTGCGGCAAAGGCAGACAATGAAGCTGAATAGTCAAACCATTTTAAATCGACATTCACGCCTGCTTCTTTTAACCAGCCTTTTTCAATCGCCACTTGCCAAGCTACCCAACCTGGCCAGTCGCTATAGCCGATACGAATCGGCTGAGTATTTACACTGCCTTTGGCCTGACCAGATGATTCTGGAACTTTCGCCGTATTGTCACAACCGCTCATAAAAATTGCGCAGCAAACAGATGCTGCTAAAGTTACTTTCTTGATCATTGTGCGATTTCCCCTATGCAATTACATTTAAAACGTGTATTTGAAAGTTGTTTTGATTTAATAAAGTCTCGCCAGCCACCAAAATGACTGATGTCAGTTGCATCTTCAAGCGCATAGCCTTCGCAGATAAAACCTTTGACCCAACTGCCATCTGCCAGCTGTACATTGCCAATGCCCAGCGGTGCTGGAACTTCTGCTACGATCTGACCAAAGTTGGCAAACGGAATATCCCAGACTTCCACTTCGATTTCTTGACCTTTACTGTGGTACTGCAGGCCCGGTTTTGGTGGAGTGGTATTTTTCAGTGCAAACAGTTTGTAGCTGGCTGCGGTTTTGGTTTTTTGAACTAGCGTGCCGCCACGTGTGGTGAGCTGGAAGTTCAACGGCATACCAGTCAGATGCGCACCGACGACTGCTAGTTTTACTGCATACTGTGACTGAATCTGGCTTGTTTGTTCATAAGTTTTTTGCGAAGTGCCCAGAGTTAAAGCTGTTGCCTGCTGCCAGCTCTGACCAAAGTTCGCCAGTGCCTGATCCATCCAAGCTGGAGCGATAAAAGTTACCCCGCTTGGCAAACCATCAGCACGAATTGCATTAGGCAGTGCCAAAGCCGATAAATCCGCAAAATTCACGAAGTTGGTATAAGCGCCCATGTGGCTGTTTTTGATTAATGGATCCGCTTCCACATCAGCAATCTTGTAGATGGTTGGTGCTGTTGGCACCATCAAGGCATCAAAGTCAGCTAGGGCTAGATTGATCTGACGTGCCAATTGCGCTCGTTCATATTCCGCCTGCATCATATCGACAGCATTAAAGTTGTCTGCCTGACTGATAATCTGGTGAATCACTGGATGCGTTACATCACGGGAAACCAGTTTTTCAACAGCGCTGGTCCGTTCTGCTACCCATGCCTTGTTATACAGTGCTGAAGCCAGCTGGTTGAAGATGCTGAAATCAATCACTTCAATTGCATAACCAAGCTGTTTTACACGAGCAATTGCCAATTCAAAGGCTTTTTCAGTTTCGGCATCGCCATAAAATTCCAGTGTTGCCGGAATCGCGATTTTGCCTTTGGAAAATTGGGTTGGCACATTGGCTGGATGCTGGCGTGAATATTCATCTGTCGCATCATAGCCTTGCATGATTTGAGCAACTTGCCACGCATCATCGACAGTCAGGGCAAAAATTGAAATCACATCAATGGTGCGGCATGCTGGCACCAAACCCATAGTGGAAAACCAGCCTTTGGTGGGTTTCAATCCGACAATATTGTTATGTCCTGCCGGTACACGACCTGAACCGGCGGTATCTGTACCCAAGCTAAATGGCACTTGACCATTCGCCACCGCGACTGATGAACCCGAACTTGAACCGCCGCTGATATATTCCGGATTAAAGCTGTTTTTCACTGCGCCGTAGGGTGAACGTACACCGACCAGGCCAGTCGCAAACTGGTCTAGGTTAGTTTTACCTACGACAACAGCACCGGCAGCTTTTAATTTAGCCACCACCATGGCATCACTGGTTGCCAGATAAGAAGCTTCTTTGCAGGCTGCAGTGGTATAAAAACCGGCAACATCAATATTGTCTTTGACTGCGAATGGAATGCCGTAGAGTGGCAATTCGGCTGGTGATTTTCCTGTTAAGGCATCAATTTGTGCTTGTAATTGTTCTGCAGATGCAATTGAAATCCAGGCATGATCATCATTCTGAAATGATGCTACATAATCGATCAGATCCTGTAACTGAATCTGCTGCTGTTGGTAGGCGTTCTGCCAGTCTTGAATTGTCCATAAAGTATTCATGACAATACTCCTTTATTGGTATTTTGGGGAATGGGAGGCATCACGGCATCCATCAGTTCCAGGTGCCCTTTCAGCACACCTTTTAATGCAATAAATTGCTCACTAATTTCTTTTAAATCACTGCTTACACCCTGCATCAGCATCACTTGCAGGACTTTCTGATCATCCAGCTGGATATGCAGCGAGCTGATTACCTGTTCCAGATATTGCTGTTGCAAATCGACCAGCTGGGAACGTAACGGTTTCAGGCTGACGTCATAGACCAAGGTCAACGTGCCGACCATGACTTCATCACGAGAAACCAGCTCATCAATCAGGTGGCGGTTAATCATGTCGACAATGGCCTGCGAGCGGCTTTCATAGTGCTGCTCGACAATTTTCTGATCCATGGCCTGTAATGTGGTTTCCGGCACGGTGATACTGATTCGTGCCAATTTCGGTTTAGACACGTCTGCTTTCCTTGAGTGAATCCTGTTTGACATAAAGCCCGGCGCGAACGCTGAGAAGTTCAATTAAAAATTGGGCAAATGGATGCAGCTTGGCTTTTTTGCTTTGATTATTCATGCGCATCTCCTCGGTATTACTGAATGTAAATTTCGTATTACTTAGGGAAATGCAGAAAACGTGCCAGTTTTAGGTAGGGAAATTTGCTAATTACGAGGAGAAAAGGCAGAAATGCAGCTCAAAAAAAGCCCCATCAACGGTTATGGGGCTTATTTGGAATCAAAATGAGTGAATTAATTCACCAAGAGGCCGTTAAATTAATCATGTACTGTAATTATTTTTAGACATGATGGATTGATCGAGAATTGCGTCTGGTTCTTCAAGTAATATGCTCTCCTCTTTTAATTCGGTATATAAATAAAAGCAGAAAATATGCCAAATATAAAGAGTTTTTTATTATTAAAAAATTGATTTAAAACAGTTAGTGGAAACTTAATAAATGCTACAAAATGTGTCTAAAATATTTATGCGCCAAGAGTGATCAAACTTGCACCAAAACGATATCAAAATGGGGTTTTATGGTACAGTTTTTGATAATGGAATCTTCACCAATTACTCTTCTCTGGCTTTAATTATGAATACTAAAGCCGCTCAGATTTAGGTTTCGATTAAAATTTGCACTACAGGTGAATTTCTATACAATAAATTCCATAAAAATGCCCGAACAATAAGGAAATTTAATGAAGACTTCCACTCTCCTTCGTACTGCCATTCTTTGTACGCCTTTTATTTTTGCGGCATGTAGCAAAACCGAGCAAGCAGAAAGCTCCAAAACCGAAATCCAGCAGGAAGATACCACGCAAGCTGCCGAAACGGCACCGGCACAAGCTTTTGACATCAGTAAAATTCCACTCAGCACAGCGACACTCGGTGACTTTCCTTATATTTCCCTGCCAGACGGTTATATCTATCAAAATACTGAGCAGCGCAATTTTGAGCGCGTTCCATTCTGGACAGGACAGCAACTGGAATGGGTTGAAGGCAAATTATTCAGTTCAGGCATTACCTCGAAACCGGAATATAAAGAAGGCAATTTTTTAGAAATTCAGCGTAATCTGGAGAGTGTGATCAAGGATTTGGGCGGCGTAGAAGTTACCAATAGCCAGATTCCCAAAGATATCATCGAGAAAATTCCGAAAGATTTTCAGGTGCAATACTATGCTGGCCTGGGTGATATTTTTAACTACCCGACCAAGACTTATGTAGTTCGTCAGGAAGATAAGACCGCATGGTTCCAGCTAACCCAATCTGGCAATTATATTTCGCTGATGGTGGCTGAATCCAAGCCTTTAAATGTCACTGCCAAAGCACTGACTTCGAGTGCACTAAAACAAAGTCTGGATCAAGACAATAAAGTGAGCGTACAGATTAACTTCGCAACGAATAAAGCTGAGATTTTACCGGACTCTCAAGCGCAAATTGAACAGATTGTTGCTTTATTAAAAGATAACCCGGATTTAAAACTGGGTATTTATGGTCATACCGACAATACCGGTGATGCAGCTCATAACTTAAAGCTGTCTGATCAGCGTGCGCAAAGTGTGGTTGCAACCCTGACCCAAGCAGGTATTGAAAGCAGCCGTTTAACCGCTAAAGGTTTTGGGGATACTCAGCCTGTTGCAGATAATACGAGTGAAGATGGTAAGGCGAAAAATCGTCGAGTGGAGTTGGTGAAGCTTTGATGCTGATAAAAACCAACTTTCCTAATAAGCTGCCGAAAGGCAGTTTCTTTACCTTTAAAGCAATAATTTTTATATTCTAAATAGAATAATTTTTCTATAAAATCATAAGTATAGTTTAGATCGCTAAGAAGAAATTCATGACTGAAAAATTATACTATTGGGCTGAAAACCTACAAAATTATAGTTGTGATAATGAATCTTTAGATAATCACATAATTGAAATTAAAAGACTAAACTTCTTCATAGGTAAAAATAATGCAGGCAAAAGTAGATTTTTACGTAACCTTTTTTCTACCAATTTACCTTTCGAGGATCTTAACTTTATTACTTGTTCAAAAGAATTAAAGAGCCTTCGAGATACCGTTAATTTGTTACACCCTTCAAGAATTAATATTGGTAACACACATGGTAGCCATTTTCATGGACAACTATTAAGCAGTATTAATCAAATTATACAAACACCTTTATTTCCAAGAAAAAACTACAAAAGTATTTTTTATGCAAATTTCAAGAAGATTCGAGAATACTGTTATACAGCTGATCCTGAGTTATTGAGTAGTCATATAAAAATAATTCAAAATCTAATTGATAGTTTTGATGAAATATATGGTTTTAGGAAAAAGTTTTATATCCCTATCCTTAGAGGGATGCGTCCTGTAACTAATCAAGAAAATAAACAGCCATACATTGAACGTGCTCAAAAGGACTATTTTCAAGATACTACGAAATTTAATTCCAAAAATATAATTACTGGTGAATGTCTTTATCATGAGTTAAAAATTCACCTATTGGGTGAACCAGAACAAAGGGAACTGATAAAGAGCTATGAAGAAAAATTGAGTCAATATTTTTTCGATAACCAAGCTATTTCACTTATTCCTAAGCATGATCAAGATGTTGTAAATATTAAAATTGGCAATGATAAGCAATTTCCTGTTTCAGAGCTGGGTGATGGTCTACAACAAGCTATTATTCTTACTTATGAAGCTTTTATTCATAGACGTGAGACTTATGCTTTTTTTGTAGAAGAACCTGAACTCCATATGCATGCAGGCATGGTTCGTCAACTTATGAATTTTTATTTGAATGAGACTAAACATTACTATTTCTTTACCACTCATTCTAATCACTTATTAGATATGGCTGACGAATCTGATCAAGTCATTATTCAAAAATTTATAAAACAACCAAGTAAAAAAGATCCAACAAAATTTGATTTTAAAATTTACCGTTGTGACCGTGATCGTGACTTATTGGCTTCTTTAGGCGTACGTCCTTCTTCTGTATATCTTGCCAATTGTACGATTTGGGTTGAGGGCATTACAGATCGGCTTTATATCACTAAATATATGGAAAAATATTTAGCATACTTAGAAAAAAATAATGAAGTACTTTATAAAAAATATCGTCGCTTTATGCCTAATTATCACTACACATTTGTGGAATATGCAGGTAGCAACCTAACACATTGGTCTTTTAGTGATGAATACGCAAATCAGCTTGATGATAAAGGCTTAAGTGCGAAAGCTGTTGCTAGTGATATGCTTTTAATTGCTGATGGCGATATACAAGATAAAGCTGACCGAGTAAAGAATTTAATCGAGGAATTGACTAAAGAAAACTTTTTTAAATTCAGTTGTAAGGAAATTGAAAATACCTTACCAAAGGATTCCATTATTCGTGTTGCGAAATCTAGTTTTGATAGAAAGCATAAATCGACAAAATTAGGATTTACTATCAAGAATTTAAATATTATTTCTGATCCAAATTATTTCGATAGTTCAGAATGGGGAATCGGAAAATTATTAGATAATCAAATTCGAAACACTAGAACATCAGAATCAAGAACGGTTTTTGCAGACGGTGAAGGTGTGGGAACAATTAAATACAAAACAGACTTTTGCCGAGAAATCATTAAGGATTTTGATGAGCACCCTGACTGGGAACTTACACTAAAAGCTAAAGAATTATGTGAAAGAATTTTTAAGCATGTTGAAAAGTGTAACAAATAAATTTTAATTTCCCCTAACCCCTCTTTAATAAAGAGGGGAAATTCCCTCCTTTTTCAAAGGAGGGTTAGGGAGGATTCTTTAAGCCACTGGCACCAACGTAAACAATACCTGCCCTGTTTTTACCGTTTGCCCTTTCTCAATCGTAATCGTATCTACACGCATACGTTCAGGGGCAATAATCGGAATCTCAATCTTCATCGCTTCAATCACGGCTAAGGTTGCACCTTCTTCTACAATATCGCCCGACTGACATTCAATTTTCCAGATCGAACCTGGCATATGCGATTCCACCGCACAGCCACCTTCCGGAATAGCCACCGTTTCACCATCATCTACGGCATCCAGACTTTCAGAAACGTATTCTGCTAGTCCAGCTTCATGCCAGCGACGGCGTTCCGCTTCAAAGTTGGCTTGTTGCGTTGCCTTAAACTCGCTAATGGTATCGGCATTATCAGTCAGGAACTGGTTGTACTCTTTCAGGTTCAACACACCTTCTTCAATACGCAGTTTCAGACGACCTGCCTTAAAGTCCTCACGCATTTGCATCAGTTCTTCTTCAGACACTTCATAGAACTTGATCTGGTCAAAGAAGCGCAGTAACCATGGTTTGCCTTGCTCGAAGTCGGCATTTTTACGGTAACGCGACCACATTTGTGTGGTTCGACCCACGAACTGATAACCACCAGGGCCTTCCATACCGTACACGCACATATAAGCACCGCCGATACCCACGGCATTTTCAGGGGTCCAAGTACGCGCCGGGTTATATTTAGTAGTTACCAGACGCTGACGCGGATCAAGCGGTGTTGCCACAGGTGCACCTAAATATACATCGCCTAAGCCCATCACCAAATAGCTGGCGTTATACACTACATCTTTTACTGCCTGTTTATCTTTCAGGCCATTAATACGGCGGATAAACTCGATATTGTCTGGACACCATGGTGCATCTGGACGTACGGTTTGCATATAACGTTCGGTCGCCAGTTGGGTTTGAGAATCTTCCCATGCCAATGGCAAATACACGGTACGTGATGGCACTTCCATTTCAGTCACATCAGGCAGTTCAGTTTCAGCGACTTGCAACAGACGCAACAGGTCGAGCTGATCCAGCTTGATTGAATCGAAATGGATTTGCAGCGAACGGATGCCTGGCGTCAGGTCGATAATGCCCGGAATATTCTGTTTTTGAACCCATTGCATCAAGGCATGGATACGGAAACGCAGGTTCAGATCCAGTACCAGCTCACCATATTCCACTAGCAGATAGTTGTTACCTGCTGGGCGATACACCACATCCGGCGCACCATTTTCACCTTTTAAGGTATCCAGTACAGCATTTTTCAGCATAGCCAGTTCTGGATAGAAGGATTCATTAAATGAAACGTCTTGAGTATCCAGCGCTTCTAGCTGCGCATGATATTTTTCATTCAGCAGTTTGGCTTGGTGATAGCTAACAGGGACAAATTTGACTTTGTCACCGGCTTTGAGCTGACCCAATTTCCACAGTTCAGAGTTGATCACCACCGCTGGACAGACAAAACCACCGAGGCTTGGACCATCTGGACCGAGAATGATTGGCATATCACCAGTGAAATCAATCGCACCAATCGCATACGCGTTGTCGTGAATATTGGATGGATGCAGACCTGCTTCACCGCCATCTTCACGTGCCCATTCCGGTTTAGGACCAACCAGGCGGATACCGGTACGGCTAGAGTTAAAGTGAATCTCAAAAGTATTGGCAAAGAAGGTATCGATGTCATTTTTGGTAAAGAAGTCTGGCGCACCATGTGGACCATACATCACCGCAATTTCCCATTCATGACTGAATGTTGGAACTTGTTCAGGTGCCAGTACTTTGACTTCATCGCTTGTGAATGACGTAATTGGCAGCATATCGCCGATCAGTAAGTTACGGCCGGCATGACCACCAAACTGACCGAGGGTAAACGTCGCTTGTGAACCCAAGTATTCAGGTACATTCAGTCCATCTTTGATGCCGATATAGGTACGGCAACCGGTTGCGATCTTGCCACATTTTAGAATCTGACCTTTACGTACATTCACGGTTTGCCACATCGGTACTGCCACACCATCCAATGTTGATGGCATGTCACCGCCCGCCAGTACGATCTGGCTGTCGCAGTGGAATTTCAGCGTCGGACCTTGCAGGGTACATTCCAGACCGGCGGTATTTGGCACATTACCTAAAAGCTGGTTTGCGACATTTAAAGACAATGGATCAATCGCACCTGATGGCGGAACACCGACATCCCAGTAGCCCAAACGACCAGTGACATCCTGCACCGCAGTCTGAATGCCCGCTTGCAGCACTTCGATTTTTTGGGTTTTCCACTCAAAGCTATTTAGGAAACGTGTGGTTTGTGTCCCTGCTTTAAACACCTCACAGTCGATGATGTTTTGCAGATATTCCAGGTTGGTTTCGATACCCGCCACTTGAGTTTTTTCCAGTGTATCGGTCATGGCCTGAATGGCTGCGTCACGATCATTTGCGGTGACAATGATTTTGGCAATCATCGGATCATAGAAAGACGATACATTCGAACCAGTTTCCACCCAGGTTTCGTTACGAGCATTCTCATCAAACTCGACATAGGTCAGCAGACCGGCGCTTGGCTGGAAGTTCTTGATCGGGTCTTCAGCATACAGACGAACCTGAATTGAATGACCTTTGGATTCCAGTTGTTTGGTTGGTGCAGTCCAGTCACCGCTGGCCAATGTCACCATCCATTCCACCAGGTCCACACCAAAGACTTGCTCCGTCACGCCATGTTCGACTTGCAGACGCGTGTTGACTTCAAGGAAGTAGAATTCCTGGGTGTCGGTATCCATCACGAATTCAACCGTACCGGCAGAACGGTAGTTTACGGACTCCATCAGTTGAATTGCGACATTCTGGATATAGGCACGTTGTTCATCGCTAATATGCGGTGCTGGCGTTTCCTCAATGACTTTCTGGTTACGGCGTTGCACCGAACAATCGCGTTCACCCAGTGCAATCACCTTGCCTTGACCATCACCAAAAATCTGCACTTCGATATGACGGGCATTTTGTACAAATTTTTCCAGGTACAGACCTGCATCCTTAAAGTTGGCTTGCGCCAGGTACGATACGGTTGCGTAAGCATCTTTCAGTTCAGCTTCATTCCAGATCAGACGCATGCCGATCCCGCCACCACCCGCAGTACTTTTCAGCATGACTGGGTAACCGATACGCGCTGCTTCTGTCAGTGCTTCAGTTTCATCTGCCAGTAACTGGCTACCTGGAAGCAATGGTACATTGGCTTGAATCGCAAGTTCACGTGCAGTGTGTTTAAGACCAAAGGCACGCATCTGCGCAGAGTTTGGCCCAATAAAGGCAATACCTTGTGCTTCACAGAGGTCGCAGAATTCAGCATTTTCCGACAGGAAGCCATAACCCGGATGAATCGCTTGTGCACCGGTCTGTTTCGCGACTTCCAGAATTTTTTCAACGTTTAAATAACTTTGGCTGGCTGGAGCTTCACCGATATATACTGCTTCATCTGCCAGTGTGATATGTAATGAATCACGGTCTGCTTCAGAATAAACGGCTACAGACTGAATCCCGAGTTTTTTCAGGGTACGGATCACGCGGCAGGCAATTGCGCCACGGTTGGCAATCAGAACTTTATCAAACATGACTTAAGCCTCCTCGCCTTCACATACAACCAGCTGGATGTGTGTCGGGTTATAGGCATTACATGGGTTGTTCAGCTGAGGACAGTTCGAGATCAGTACGATCAGGTCCATTTCCGCCTTGATTTCCACATACTTGCCTGGTGCAGAAATACCATCATCAAATTTCAGGTGACCATCAGCCGTTACTGGCACATTCATAAAGAAGTTGATGTTTGGACCGATGTGACGCACGTTTAAGCCATGTTTTTTTGCCACCGGATGTTTTGCCAGCGCATACATAAAGTTGTTACGGCAGCTGTGCATTGGGTATTTGTCATGTGCATAACGGACCGTGTTACTTTCGCAAGAACATGCTCCGCCTAAAGTGTCGTGTCGGCCACAGTTATCGTCATTAATCACGGCAATAGCGCGGCCAAAGTTGCTGTATAAAGTAGTGCCTTTTTCCAGATAAATCTGCTGGTTAATCGCCAGCGTATCGGTTGCGCTATAACGCTCTTCCGGATTTTTAGCCGAGATAAATAAGGTATCGACTGCCTGATTCCCTTCCAAATCGATGATACGGAAATACTGGCCTTTTTTGACTTCGCACATCCATGCTTCACCGGCAGGACAGATTTCGCTAAGTACGGTTTTTTCGAATTGTTGTAGAGCTGTCATGGTTATTCTCCTGCCTTAAACGTTTGAAAGTGCGTAGTAACGTGCGTTGTTCTGGAATGCACGCTGGTTCTGTGGACAGGAGTCGCGACAGATATCGGTTTCGCCTAAGCTATTGGCTTTAAACAAAGATAATTGAATATCAGCCGGTTGATATTCCGCACTGTTATCTAGTCCATGTGGTGCAGCAGACAGGAACACCAGACAATCCATTTCAAAACGCAGTTCAATGATTTGATCAGTATTGTCTGAAGGCACATAAGACAATGCGCCGGCATCATTTGGCGTAACTTTAGAGAACAGATTGACGGTTGCACTCAGGTCAGTCTGACCGAGTGAGAATTTAGATAATTCAATTAACAGACCATCTAAACCGCTTTGGTACATGTCATTGCGGGCATCCTGGAAGGTACGGATGCCAAACTGTTTTTCAATCTGTTCAGGACGGGATGGCCCGCAGAAAGTATCGTTCCAGCCAGCTTCATCTTTGACGATGGATGCCATCACACGACCCAGATCGGAATACAGTACATTCCCTGCTGTCAGGTATGCGGTATGTTGGCCTTTCAGACTGTCTGGCATGTTGTAACGTTCTAGTTTGTCTTCAGCATTGACACAGAACAGCGATACGTTGGCATTGGCACCCAGTGCCTTGAATTGCAGTACTGCGCCTTTTTGAATGCGCCCGGACCAATGATGCCCTCCCGGCAGGATTTCAGTCCAAAGTGTTTGATTGTTATGGTACTTATTGTCTATTGCGCCCATTTGCATGACCTCTCTAAGGTTTTTGTTCCAACCTCCCGGGCTTTTATCCCTCCGTGTAGCTCAAATCGAGCCGTGAACTCTCGGTCTCAGCCGCAGTTTTTTAAAAAACTGCCGGAACCCTAGATCACTTTATGATGCTTAGATAAATGCAAATGCTGTGCCAATTTAGTATTACGATTTTTATTATTAGTAATACTTAAAATGCTCAAAATAAGTTCATTTTAGGTATTTATTGATAAATACAGACTGGATGTGCACCCAAACTGGACTTTTTATCTCTTTCTAAAAACGGGATAATGGCGGAGAAAGAAAAATGGGTGTGACATGTTTAAAGATAAAAAGCTGGTGTGTTTTGACCTGGATGGAACCTTGATTGACTCAGTGGGAATCTGGAACCAGGTCGATGCTGCCCTGATTCTGGAATTATCTGGAATTGAAATTGGTCTAGATCAGATTCAGCAACAACGTGACCTGCAACTGAAAGCCTTTAGACATATGCCCGATCCCTATCTGGAATATTGTGGCTATTTAAAAGACCTCTATGGTTTCAAGCCAAGCAAGGAAGAGGTTAAAAATCGCCGTTACGGTATTTCACGGCATTTTCTGGATCATGTGATTGAACTCAAACCTCAAGCTGAGCTGCTGATTCAAGCCCTGAAGCAGCGAGGGATACAATTGGCACTTACGACTACCACCAGCTTGTTCAATGTGCAGCGTTATCAGGACAATAACCAGAAGATTAATCAGAAAATCAGTTTTGATGATGATTTTGCGATTATTTTGACTCGTGAAAATGTCGAGAATATCAAACCGCATCCAGAAGTGTATTTAAATGCGCTCCAGCATTTTGAAATTGAAGCCAAAGATTGCCTGATTATTGAAGATTCTTTAATTGGGGTGGAAGCTGCCAACAATGCGGGAATTGATGTCGTGGCAATTTACGACCAGTATTCTGCGCATGAAATGGATCTGATCAAAGCCAAGGCAGATTATTTTGTAGAAGATTTTGCTGGTCTCATAAAATTGGTAAACTAAAAAAATGCCATGAATCATCCCTGATCATGGCATTTTTCGTGTTATCTCTGAATTGATTAGATTAGAGCATTATTTGGCTTTTTTATAGACGGAGCCTGAACCGACCAGATTGCCAGTTTTTTCGTCGATCGCGAAATCAACGACACCTGTACCTGAATTAATCTGAAGCAGACCATTATCAGCGACTGAAGCTGGCATCGGATTTTTCTTGTCGGTTTTGCCGCTTTCTTTGTCTTTAATGGTATTGGTAATGAAATAGTTTTCACCATTTTTGGAAATCACCAGGATATTTTCCAATTTTGGGTTTTCCAGTGTATTTTTCCAGTTCCCCTGATAATCTGGTGCAGGAGTTTCCGGGGTATTACACGCGGTTAACAGCAATAACAGTGAGATGCCTGAAAAATAGACCTCTTTCATAAATCATTTTTTGCTCAGTTCCAAGTTGTAGATTCCAGCGATTAAATTGAATCTCAAACCAAGCCTTTTACCTCTATTTCGATAACGCTCAGCAAGGATTTTGAAGGTTTTCAGGCTGCCAAATACATGCTCAATTCCAATTCTTCTTTTATTGATTTCTTGATTATAGATTTTCAATTCAGGATCCAATTTACAGTGTCTTTTGGCTTTTAATGGCAACAGGCTATTCGGATACAACACATAAATCCCCTGATAGCCTTTATCTGCAAGGATAAAAGCCCCAAAAGGAATCTGGTTTAAATTGCGTTTGAACAACTCGAAATCATGCACTGCACCGCGACTGGTACATAAACTCAGAATTTGCTGAGTTTTGTAGTGAATCATGGCCTGTACTTTAAAGGTATGGGTCTTTTTCTTGCCGCTATAGCTTTTCTTCTGTTTTTTTAGGCCTTTGGATTGGAATTTCCGTGGCATCCACGATTACAACATTCCAGTCGATGCCTTCGCCCTCGGGTAAATCTTTGGGTAAATTAAACAGATTGGACCGAATCAGGCAGTCTTCAACATGACGGACAATTCTTGAGGCTGTGGGCTCTGAAACCCCGTAACTCGTCGCAACGTGAAATAAGGTTCGGTATTCCCGCCAATAGCTCAGACAGAGCAGGACCTGATCCTCCAGGCTTAACTTGGGCGGTCTGCCTTTGGCAGAGACATGCTTCTGCAATTGCTCAACCATCAAATAGAAAGTTGACCATGAGATGCCTGTGTATCGCTTGAACTGAGGATCAGAAAGCTTGTTTGAATCGATGTATTTCATCCGCAGATTATGCACGAATGCTAAGAAATCCGGAGTGCAAATATTAACCAAAAAGAAGATCGTTTTTTGATTTATGAAAGATATCTAATATTTAAGATATTTCAAAACTGAGACCTTGAATAATAGAACGCGGCCATTATAAAAAGAACCTTCTTGAGGTAAACGCTTAGCTTGTAGGCGAAGCGTTTCAGCCGTAGTAAATCTGTCCCAGCTTCGTCATTTTTTGAAAATCATCTTCATATTTCATTCATAAATTCGTGTGAACTTGCCACTTTTTAACAGATAAAAAAATCCTCAATAGACCATCCAAATCTATTGAGGAGTACCAAACTGGATAATAGAGAAACCTTAAAAATTAATTTACAAGCTTAGATTTAAAGTAACGAAACACCGATTTAACTGCATGAGTTTTTTCTGCAATTTGCTGATTCCATTCATTTGGCAGTGAGCATTTCGCCAGTCTGACCCATACAGTCGAGAACTGCTTCATAAAGCTAGCTTCGTTATAGTGAACCCCGTACTCAGCACATAAGGCTTTGATTTTTGGTGCTACTTCGGCATAACGGTTTGCTGGCATATCTGGGAACAGATGATGCTCAATCTGATGGCTTAAATTACCACTCAGAATATGCAACCAGTTCGCGCCACTGAAGTTGCTCGAACCACGGATCTGACGCAGATACCATTCCGCACGGGTTTCATTGTCGGTATTGTCCATTTCAAAGGTTTCTGCATCTTCAGTGAAATGTCCATTGAAGATCACCGCAGACGCCCATAGGCTACGAATCACATTGGCAACCGCATTCCCCGTAAATACTGGAATCGCATTTGGACCGGCAATAATCGGGAAAAATACATAATCTTTCAGAACCTGACGGTGCATTTTTTTGCGTAAAGGTGCTGCTTCTTCCCAGACCTGTTTCCAGGTTTTGGTTTTATAGGCAATTACATCTTCCAGATGCAAACGCTGTACACCCACATACCATTCAAAGAACACCATCAACTGAATGGTTAAAGGAATATTCCAGATAAAACGTAGTTCCCACGGCTGAGATTCACTGACACGGATCAGACCATAGCCGACATCGTGATCCATACCGACAATATTGGTATACGTGTGGTGGATATAGTTATGGGTGTATTTCCAGTCATCCCCAGTGGAAATAGTATCCCAATCATAAGTCGAACCATTCAGGCTCGGATCATTCATCCAGTCGAACTGGCCGTGCATCACGTTATGGCCAAGTTCCATATTTTCCACGATTTTCGAGATACCCAATAAGCCTGTGCCCGCTAACCAGACCGGCGGCAACCAGCCTGCGACCATCAACATGCCACGGGAAGCAATCTCGCTATAACGTACAAAATTACGGATTTTATAAATATATTCTGCGTCTTTCTCGCCCAAATCTTCCATTACTTCACGGCGGATAGCATCAACCTTGGCACCGAACTCTTCAACCTGTTCCGGGCTTAGAAATTGAGATTTACTGTGTTTTTTAAAATCAATTTGCATATTCATGGGAGCACCTTCTTATTCGTTTAGTAATGGTTGAAATAGCTTATAAATTAATCACCACAGGACTGACGGCCTGTGAAATACAAAGTTTGATTGGAGTATTGCTGCCGTGGTCGATCTCACCCGTCAGCATGTTTTTCACCGAACCGCTGACTTTAGTACATGAGCAAGTATTACAAATGCCCATACGGCAACCATGCGCTGGACGAAGACCCGCCTGCTCTGCACTTTCCAGCAGATTAGATTCTGCCTGGAATTCCTGCTGCGATCTTAAAAACTGTACAGGCTGTGCTTTCACTTTTTCATCCATTGCAATCTGGAAATATTCAGAATGGAAGCTAGATTTCACCGCCAGTTTATCGGCAATTTTGAGTGCAGTTTTCATCATTCCCGCTGAACCACAGGCATAGATTTCACGCTGTTCAAAATCTGGTACCAGCTTGTTTAGCAATTGCTGGCTCAGATGCTGCTTATGCTCGACTGTATTAAAATGATGATATTTCAGATGAGGATGCATCAACGCCAGGGTTTTGATCTCGGCATGAAATGCATCATCACGGGTGAAATAGATCAGATCAATCGGATGCTGAAACTGCACGACTGCTTTTTGCAATAAGGAATAAATCGCAGTAATGCCACTGCCTGATGCCAGAAACAGAATCGGTTTAGGAGAGTTTAATAAGGTAAATTCGCCCTGTGGCTGAGACAGCTCGACCACTGCACCCAGTTGCAATAAAGTTAAGGCACGCGACACTTTACCTTGCTGCTTGACTGCAATAATCACATCACCATTTTTTAAAATGGTCACGATAGAATAATGACGTTGATGACGTACTCCATCCAGACGCAGAGTCACCGCGATATTTTGACCGGCCTGAAATGACCCGCGATTAAAGTTATAATTTGGACGTAACTGGATTTTGAAAAAGTCCGGGCTGACCGCCTGAATATTCACGATCGATGCTTTGACTTTTTTGAGTGCCCAAGTTGGATGGATTTTTTCACCAACAAAATCAATGAAATCTTCACGAATCCAATGCGGCTTGTAGGTTGTCATACTTGTCATTTTTATCCCCTCTATTCCGCAGACAGTATTAATGTACAACTGTCTATTTATTATGTAGTCCAGAATAAAGAATTCTGAAGCTCACACCATGTCAATGTAGGTCAAATTATGTGCTTAGAAACCATAGTTGGACTTTTTGTAAGACAATCTTAGCCAGAAAGTGCTGTTAAAACTGTATGAACTGAATAAATTGCTTTTTTGGTCTGTATATTTTTAGCAAAAACATATAAAAAAACTGACCTCTTTATAAGAGATCAGTTTCTGTTTTAAATATTGGGTGAGTTAAAAAGGCAAAAATTTACCTTTTAAAAAAATAGCTTAACCTACGGCCTGTTCCAGCAAGATAGAGCCATAAAGTTCACGCAGGTCTTTTTTCAACATTTTTCCAGTGCCACTCAATGGAATTGAATCTACAAAGATCACGCGATCCGGGATCTGCCATTTAGCAACTTTGTCCGCATAGTAATCCAGCATTTCAGCTTCACTCACATGACTCTCTGGCTTTTTAATCGCAATCAGAACGGGACGCTCATCCCATTTAGGATGCTGTGCCGCAATCACGGCAGCCATGGCAATTTCAGGATGTCCCATGGCCATATTTTCAAGATCGACTGAAGAGATCCACTCACCACCTGACTTGATCAGATCTTTGGAACGGTCACACAGCTTCATAAAGCCATCTTCATTTAAGGTGGCAATATCTCCGGTATCAAACCAGCCATCTGCTGTGAGCGCAGATTCTTCCTTGCCAAAATAATGATCAATGATCCAATGTCCTTTAATTTGCAGATTACCTATGGTTTCACCATCTCGGGCGATTTCCTGGGTCCCTTTTTCTTCATCGGTTAAACGTAAATCAACGCCAAACGGTGGACGACCTTGAGACAGACGAATCTGCATTTTTTCTTCATCCGCCAGATCGAGGTGTTTGGTTTTTAGCTGATTGGCACTCCCGAGGGGACTGGTTTCAGTCATCCCCCAAGCATGAATGGTTTCGCAATTAAACTGCTCTTTAAAGGTTTTCAGCATCGCCGGTGGACAGGCAGAACCACCGACCACATTCCGTTTCAGGCTTTCCAGTTTTGAACCACTTTGCTGGGCAGCCGCAATCAGCCCTTGCCAGATCGTTGGAACGCCTAAAGCTACAGACACTTTATATGTATCAATCAGATTGACCAGACTGGCTCCATCCAGGCCCGGCCCTGGCAGCACTAAAGTACAACCGACCATGGCAGCGGCATATGGGGTTCCCCAGGCATTGACATGGAACATTGGTACCACTGGCAGCATGATGTCACGCGCTGCTACATTCAGGGAATCCGGCATGATAATGGCATAACTATGCAATACTGTTGAGCGATGGCTATATAAAACCCCTTTCGGATTTCCAGTCGTACCGGAGGTATAACACAGTGAACTCGCTGTATTTTCATCCAGTTCAGGCCAGTCAAATTCTGCAGATTGCTGGGCAAGCAAATCGTCATAAAACTGAACTTCCGGAATGGCTTCACGAATCGCGCAATCTTCAGCATCCAGACAGATATACTGTTCTACAGTTTTTAATAACGGTTTGACGGCTTTAATTAAAGGTGCAAAGGTTTTATCAAACAGCAGTACCCGATCGGCAGCATCATTGATAATAAATACCAGCTGTTCCGGAAATAAACGCGGGTTAATGGTATGGCAAACCAGCCCGCTCCCCGAAATGGCATACCAAGATTCTAGATGTCGATGATTATTCCAGGCAATAGTCGCAACCCGATCGCCGAGTGTCAGACCGAATTGCTGTAATACATTGGCAAAACGTTTCGAATTTTCCCGGATTTCTCCCCAATTGGTCTTTTTAATGCTGGTATCGGTATTTTTAGAAATGATCTCGGTATCGGCATGATAACGGCCGGCATGTTCAATCATGCTGCTGATCAGTAAGGGCTGGAACATCATATTTCCGAGCATGCTTCACTCCTTTATCCTTGTTATTTGTCCATCTGTTATATCGTTGTTATTTCTGTATGATGCGCTGGCGAAAAGCCTGTATTCATTTTTATCATCAAACAGTCTGAATCTAGCAAGGAAATCTGATTTTGTGAGTGTCAAATTGTGACAAAGTTACAGAGTGGATGCAGAAAAAGTAGAAAATAAAACTGGTAATGTGTGCCATAAAAAAAGCCCCAATTTAGATTGGGGCGATGATAGTGTTCAAGGAGAGAATTTTAAAAGCCGCTCATCATAATTTTGTCTGCATTTACTACAAAGATAACGCCTAGGCAGAATAAACTGGCATAAAGTGCAAACCAGAGAATCATCTTCTTGAATGCTGCATCAGAAATACTGCTATCCGCATATTTTGGTGCTTTGTTGTCTTCTTAATTCATATGATCACCCATAGGTTGGTCTGGCGTTATGAGTTTTATTATCAGCAGACCTAAATCAGCTGTATAGATACAATATTCATTTAAAAAAATATAACAGTTAGCCACTTATTTTTTTGATTTGTTATATTTTAATAACTTATTCATAATATAATTCCGATTATATTAGTACAGTTTAGATTTTATTTTCTTATGTTCAAGTCTGAAAAGCTGGCCCAGAATATTCGCCAGATGATTGAAAATGGCGCATGGAAGGCGCATGACAAATTACCTTCATTGCGGGAACAGACTGAATTGTCCGGCTATAGCCTGATGACGGTGCTTAATGCCTATCAGGTGCTCGAATCGCAAGGATTGGTCTATGCCAAAGATAAATCTGGCTACTATATTGCGGAGCGACCACAAACCTATAGCAGCAAAGAGCCGGCGGTACAGATTGGCTTAAACTCCAAAGTTAAAATTAACTCTGTGGTATTTAATTATTTAAAGTCACTGCAAACTCCAAATATTGCGCCTTTTGGTTCAGCTTTTCCAAATGCTGAACTGTTATATAACAGCCGATTTATGCAGATTCTGGCGCAGCATAGCAAAAGAAAAAGCAGTTATAGCCATCAAAATCATATGCCACCGGGTAATCAGGAATTACGCCAACTCATTGCCAACCGCTATCAGTTACAAGGCATAAACTGCTCTTCGGATGACATTGTCATTACTTCTGGTGCCTTGGAAGCCCTCAATCTGTCTTTACAGGCTTTGACTCAACCTGGCGACTTTATCCTGCTCCAGCAAACCATTTTTTATGGTGCCTGGCAGGCGGCTGAACGTTTAGGCTTGCAGGTGATCACAATCCCTGAACATCCGCAGTTTGGTTTTGACCTGGAATCATTTGAACAGGCCCTAAAACAGTACCCGATCAAAGTCTGCTGGCTGATGCTGAATGCACATAATCCGATTGGCTTTACGGTAAATTCAGAGATCAAGCAAAGAATTGCGGAACTGTTGAATGAATATCAGGTGTATCTGATTGAAGATGATGTCTATCAGGAACTCAATTACGGCGCTCATAAACCGGTTTCCGTAAAATATTTTGATCAGCATCAACGGGTATTGCACTGCTCTTCATTTTCTAAAACTCTGGGCATGGGTGCGCGGGTCGGCTGGGTTTTCGCTGGCCCATTTTCCGATGCAATCCAGCATTTACAGCTCATGAGTACTTTGACTGTTAGTCCGCTATTACAAAATGCACTGGTCGATTTTCTGTCCCATCATCATTATGAAAAGCATTTGCGCCATTTAAAACAGCAGCTGGAAAAGTATAAGCAAAAGTTTTATCAGGAACTCAAAGCGCGTTTAGATTCAGTCTGTGAAATTTATTATTATTCTAGTGGCTATTTTCTCTGGATCAAATTGCCGGAACAGCTGGATGGTCAGGTTTTATATGAACAGCTGATTCAGTACAATATTGCCATTGCTCCTGCTTTGCTGTTTAAACCGGAACATACCAGCCAGAATTATATTCGCCTGAACTGTTCATTTGACTGGACTTCTGAGATAGAAAACGCTGTCAATGTACTGGCAGAGGTGATCCTGAATCATGCAAAAAGCGTGGATTAATTCATCCACGCTTTAGGTTTCTTATGTTAAATCGCTGGAGCTTAGAAACTGTAAATTGCAACGGCATTCACTCGGTTATCTTCACCTTTTGTACTGCCATTTGGTGCAGCACCCAATGCTTCACGTTCACCATAAACATATTCCAGGCCAAAACTCAGCGGTTTTGTAGGGTTATAGAACACATTGGCCCAAGCCTGCCAAAGGTCTTTGTTCACTGCTGTTAGAGTCAGACCAGGAGCAGCAAGATAGCCATTATCTTGGTCGAAATTCATATAACCATAGCCTACTGTGCCACGCAATTTATCATTAAACTGCTGCGTTAGACCGACTGTAATTGAGTCAAATTCACTCTGTAGAAGATCTCCATTAGCAGCTGTAACGACACCTGGGTTAGCGTAAGAGACAAAACTGCTATCTCCTTTGACATGATAATAATCTGCCTTAAGGCTGGTGCCTGGAACAAACTCGTATTTGGCACCTAAGCCCACACCCCATGCAGTTTTTTCATCTTCATTCACACGTTTTTCATTCCCCATCGCACGTGCGCTGACAGAAAGATTATCCGCAAATTTGTGGTTTAAGCGTGCAGTTAAAGCCGGTAAACGCTGTTTGATTCCCGTAATGGTCGCATCTTTCGGATCTTCTACTGCAAGCACCAGATTGGTCGCTGGACTCAAAGTACTGGTATGACGAATCTGAGGCGTCCGTTTAATTGAACCACCGGCATAAACCAGTGCATCTACCGTCTCAGGTATATAGTCTGGGGTCGCAAAGTTTGACCAGGTTTGACCAATTAACCAGTCAGCATAGCTGATATAGGCATGGCGGATACGCAGGTTATCAAAACTAGCCCCACCCAGGAAATCGACCTCAACTTTACCACTTAAGGCTTTATCCCCAGCACCCACAGGCGCTTTAAAATCCATCCCTAAACGGGTGGCTGAAAGCGTGGACTTAAATTCATCACTGCGTTCACCTGTGCCTTCAAGAGGTACCGCATTAATCTGGTTATACATACGTGTCGCTGCACCGCCCTCAGCCTGATAAGAGGCATCAGCACGGATATTACCGTATAGATTAAACTCGGCCCCACTGGCAATTTTCATCACAGATTTGCTCGCAGGCGCTACTGCTGTATTCACAGGTGCCGGCGTTGTCGCTACAGGTGCAGTTACAGCAGCTGTCTGAGTCTGCTGCTGTTCAATCAAGGCACGTAAAGCTTGAACCTCCTGACGCAACTGCTCAATTTCCTGTTGATTGGACTGAGCTGGAGTTTGTGCCTGGGCAGACAAGCTAAGGCCCCCTAAACTTATTGCCATCATGCTCATCAGAACCGTGCGTTTTAATGTGATTGTTTGATTATTAAATAATTGTTTCGTGTTCATCCTAAACTCACTTTTTTATTATGCGTCTCGATTCTAGCAACAGATCACCACCGCTTACGATGGCGATCTCTATCATTAGAAGTGTTTTCTTTATTAATTGATATTTAATCCATTAACTTGCTTTTTCAGCGAGAGAATCAGTGCGAATCTCAGGTGCAGCAAGGGCTTGACCTTCTACAGACATTTTTAAGTTCACCAGGAAAATTGCCAGCGCAGCAATCAAACCGGGAATCGCAATTGCAAAGAAGTTCATTTGATGCGGTAAATTCATGGTGAGTAAAGCACCTGTCAATACCGGTCCAACGATCGCACCGATACGTCCAATCCCGGAAGCCCAACCCATGCCGGTGGAACGCACAGTCGATGGATAATATTGTGCCACGAAGGTATACAGGAGAATTTGAGAACCAATGGTTGCTGCACCGGCCACTGCAATCAAGCTATAAAGCACGAATTGCGGACTGTTATAACCGAGCAGGATTAAAGAAGCTGCCCCGCAAAGAAACATGATGGTCAGTACTTTTTTGATATGGAAACGGTCTGCCAGATAACCTCCACCAATAGCCCCAATCATGCCACCAATATTCAGGGCAAACAGGAAGATCATACTGGCACCAAGTGAATATCCAGCCTGGATCATCAGTTTCGGTAACCAGCTGCCCAGTGCATAGACCATTAATAGACACATAAAGAAAGCTAGCCAGAACATAAAGGTACTAAATGTGCGGCCTTGCTGAAATAATGCTTTTAAAGGTGCTTCATCGCCTTTTTGCACTTCATTCAGGACAAACAGGGTGTCAGATCCAATTACCTGTGTTGGCGAAATTTTCCGGATAATGCTTTGCGCTTGAGCAGTCTGCTGCTTATTGGTCAGGTACATCAGCGATTCTGGTAAATATTTCCAGAGTATTGGCAGGAACAGTAAAGGAGTACCCGCAAGCAAGAACATGATTTTCCAGCCAAACTGTGGCACCAGCCATGCGCCAAGTAAGGCAGATGTCATGCCACCGATCGCATAACCACTAAACATCAAGGCAACCAGCGTGCTGCGAATCCGCTTCGGTGCGTATTCCGTCATCAGGGCAACGACGTTTGGCATCACGCCCCCAATACCAAGTCCGGCAAGGAAACGTAAAATCCCGAATTCGACAGGTGATGTAGCAAAGGCACCGATAAACGTAAAACCACTAAAGATCGCGACACAGATCATGATGGTTTTTTTACGTCCCAGTTTATCGGACAAAGTGCCAAAGCTCATGGCACCAAACATCATACCGAACAAGGCGGTACTGGCTAACATTCCGGCCTGTACTGCACTGAGTGACCATTCCTGCATCAGTAGCGGTAAAGCCACGCCGTAAATCACCAGGTCATAACCGTCAAAAATAATGATCAGCAAACACCAGATCAGGACGCCCCAATGAAAAGGCGTGAACTTCGCTTCATCGATCAGCGTATTTATATTCACTTTATTTGTAGACATCTCCACCTCCTAATTGTGAAGTTCAATTTATGAGATTCACAATGCAGAAGATGTGCATAAATGTCCAAAACTGAATAGGCATGCTTCTATACCTATAAAGTCTGCCTTAAAGAAAAGGCTTTATTTACTATGCTTTAATGATATTCATCTAAATAAAACGACTTTAATTCAGTCATTAAATAATAATTTCACTTATTTTATATAACATCTAAAAAGTTTTAATCTTGTTTAAAACACCGCACGATCATATTTAATCGCTTCAAGATCATAGACCTGATAGACCGCATCAAACAGATAACGAATATATTCACTTTCATCCATATTACGAATAGCCATAAAGACCGGACTAACCGCAAATTCATCTAATAAAGGGATAAAGTTTAAATGAGCCAGCCGAATATTCTGGGCACTTTCCGGCACAATACAGACACCCTCTCCAGCAGCCACAAAACCCAGCGCCAGTTGCAATTCACTGACTGCACGGATATTTTTCGGCTCTAGTCCATACTCGGAAAATATACCGCGCACCTGGGTAGAAAAATTAGCCTTACCATTATTCGGGTATAAAAAGAGTGGCTGATCTACCAGTTCAGCCAGATTCACGCCATCTCGTTGCGAAAGAAAATGGCTAGAATGTGCCGCGACCATCAGCCGTTCTTCACGCAGTAATACCCGTTTCACTGCCGGATCTGAAATCCTTAAACGTCCAAAACCGACATCAATCCGCCCTTCTTTAAGTGCCTGAATCTGCTCTGAAGTATTCATTTCAACCATCTCAATTTTGAGCTGGGGATGTTGCTGCTTAAATAGAAACACAATACGCGACAGTAAACCGAATAATAAAGATCCGACAAAACCAATGCTAATAGTGCGATCCGCGATGCCAATCCGCTTGGTCATCGATTTGATTTCTTCCGCATTAGACAAAAGTTTAACCGCATGCTGATAGAAGAATTGACCTGCTTCTGTGGTCTTAAGCGGTCGACTACCTCTTTCAAAGAGCTGAATATCCAGTTCCTGTTCCAGATTTTGTATCTGTCTGCTTAAAGGTGGTTGAGCAATAAACAGTTTTTCTGCCGCCTTGGTAAAACTTTGTTCTTCGACGACTGCGACGAAGTAACGCAAATGCCTGAGTTCCATATTTATGCATACCTTTAAAGTATAAAAAAATGCTAAATCGATCTTAGACCAATCAAAATTATTCTTTTAAGGTATATCAAGTCAAAACATTAAAGCAAGAATGTGAAGCGTAATTATGTATAAGTCAGTTGAAACCTTGCTGGTTCAAATACCGACGATCCGTCCTCACAAGATGGCTGTCGCAACCATGCAAACCCAGACACTGGTCCTGGTCAAAATCACCACCGAAGACGGCTATGTGGGTTGGGGCGAAGCCACCACCATTGGCGGTTTAGGCTACGGTGAAGAAAGCCCAGAAAGTGTCAAAGTGAATATTGAGACTTACTTCGCACCGCTTCTGAAAACATTATCGGGTTTGAATGTTGCACAGACATTACAAGCCATCAAAAAGAATATTAATGGTAACCGTTTTGCCAAATGTGCCATTCAAACTGCGCTACTGGATATCCAGGCACAACGTTTGAACCAACCACTGAGTGAAATTCTAGGTGGACGTTTACGTGACAGCATCCCAGTGCTGTGGGTACTGGCATCTGGCAATACCGAGAAAGACATTGCTGAAGCCCAGAAAATGATTGCGGCCAAACGCCACAATATTTTCAAACTGAAAATTGGTTCACGTCCAGTGGAACAGGATGTTGAACACGTGCTTGCCATTAAACAGGCATTGGGCAAAGACATTTCGATCCGTGTGGATGTGAACCGTGCCTGGTCAGAGCTGGATGCGATTAAAGGTATTCAGTTACTCCAGGACGGCGGCATTGACCTGATTGAACAGCCGTGCGCCATTGACAATCTGGATGCAATGCGACGTCTAACCCAGCGTTTTGATATCGCCATCATGGCGGATGAATCCTTGATGGGCCCGCAGTCTGCTTATCAGATCGCACGTCAGCATGGCTCATCAGTTTTTGCAGTTAAAGTGGCGCAATCTGGTGGCCTGATTGAAGGCTGTGAAGTTGCAAAAGTGGCACAGCTGGCAGGCATCGATCTGTATGGCGGCACCATGCTGGAAGGCCCGGTGGGCACCATCGCCTCTGCCCATGCCTTCTCGACTTTTGAAAGTCTCGCTTATGGCACCGAACTGTTTGGTCCTCTGCTGCTAACTGATGAAATTTTAAAAACCCCACTCCAGTATCAAAACTTTGAACTTGAGATTCCGAAAGGACCAGGTCTGGGTATTGAGTTGGATGAAAACAAAATTGACAACTTGCGTCGTCAATAATTCCAGGAGAACCCCATGCTTTTCCAAGTACGAATGGACGTCAATATTCCAAAAGATATGCCAGTTGAACAGGCCAATGAAATTAAGGCTGTCGAAAAAGCCTATTCACAGGATCTGCAACGCCAGGGTAAGTGGCGTCATATCTGGCGCATCACCGGGCAGTATTCAAACATCAGTATTTTTGATGTTGAAAGCAATGAAGAGTTGCACAACCTGCTACAGGGCTTGCCGCTCTACCCGTATATGAACATCGAAGTTATGGCATTGAACCGCCATCCATCATCGATTCGAGATGATGACAAGTAATGAATAAATTCGGGAATGGAAATAAAAAAATCCTTCTCACCCATACACCTGAGGGTAAACCAAAAGGACTTGTGGCCAGCCAAATTTAGCCAGCCGATAAAGCTAAAGATGCGCCACTAAAATATGAAAACATACTTTAGGAGCAATAGTATGAACCGCCAAGAAATTGATGCACTGGTTAAAAAAATGAATGTCGACACAGCGACAGGACCAGTTGATGAGCGTGTACAACAAGTTGTTGTACGTTTATTAGGTGATCTTTTCCAGGCTATTGAAGATCTTGATATTTCTCAGACTGAACTCTGGAAAGGTCTGGAATACTTTACTGATGCAGGTCAAGCCAATGAATTAGGCTTACTGGCTGCAGGTCTGGGTCTGGAACATTACTTAGACTTACGCGCGGATGAAGCAGATGCCAAAGCAGGCATTACTGGCGGTACACCACGTACCATCGAAGGCCCGCTGTATGTTGCAGGTGCTCCTGAGTCAGTTGGTTTTGCGCGTATGGATGACGGTTCTGAAGAGGGCAAAATTCCAACCCTGATTATTGAAGGCACAGTGACCGATACTGACGGCAACATCATTGAAGGTGCAAAAGTTGAAGTCTGGCATGCCAACAGCCTGGGCAACTACTCTTTCTTTGACAAGTCGCAATCTGACTTTAACCTGCGCCGTTCTATCTTTACCGATCAAGACGGTAAATATGTTGCCCTGACTACCATGCCGGTCGGTTATGGCTGTCCACCTGAAGGTACTACCCAGTTCGTACTGGACAAATTAGGTCGTCACGGTAACCGCCCATCTCATGTGCATTACTTCGTATCTGCACCGGGTTACCGAAAGTTAACCACACAGTTCAATATCGAAGGCGATCAATACCTGTGGGATGACTTTGCATTCGCCACACGTGATGGTCTGGTCGCAACTGCTGTTGATGTGACCGATGAAGCTGAAATCGTACGCCGTGGTTTAAATGGTCCATTCAAACATATCCAGTTCAATATTGAACTGGTGAAAGACCAGGCTGCAGCGCCAAGCACTGAAGTAGAACGTCGTCGCGCAAGCGCTTAATTCAAAATGGAATCGGGATGTCAGTCTGAGCAACATCCCGATGACTTCCCCTCCTTGGAAAGTCGGAGACTGGACATGCCTCGTATTCCTGTAATTAACACCAGCCATTTAGACCGTATTGATGAATTACTGGTCGATGATTTTGAATCTGGTGAATTTAAACTGCACCGTTCCGTATTTACTGATCAAGCCCTGTTTGATCTGGAAATGAAATACATCTTTGAAGGAAACTGGGTTTATCTGGCACATGAGAGCCAGATTCCCAACAACAACGATTACTACACAACCCATATTGGCCGTCAGCCAATCATCATTGCACGTAATCGTAATGGTGAACTGAATGCCATGATCAATGCCTGCTCACACCGCGGTGCACAACTGTGCCGTTATAAGCGTGGCAATAAAGCAACCTATACCTGCCCATTCCATGGCTGGACATTCAATAACTCAGGCAAGTTATTAAAAGTGAAAGACCCGGCTGATGCAGGCTATTCAGATTGCTTTAACCAGGACGGTTCTCATGACCTGAAAAAAGTAGCCCGTTTTGAAAATTACAAAGGCTTCTTGTTTGGCAGCCTGAATCCGGATGTTCCTTCTCTGGAAGAATACCTGGGTGAAGCCACCAAGATCATCGACATGATCGTGGGTCAGTCTGAGCAAGGTCTGGAAGTTTTACGCGGTTCATCGACTTATACCTATGAAGGTAACTGGAAGCTGACTGCAGAAAACGGTGCTGATGGTTATCACGTCTCTGCCGTGCACTGGAACTATGCTGCAACGACTCAGCAACGTAAGGAAAAAGAAGCTGGCGATAATATTCGTGCCATGAGCGCAGGTTCATGGGGCAAACAAGGCGGTGGTTCTTACGGTTTTGAACATGGTCACATGCTGCTTTGGACACAATGGGCCAATCCGGAAGACCGTCCAAACTTTGCCAAGAAAGATGAATATACCGAACGGTATGGTGAAGCCATGGCGAAATGGATGATCGAACGTTCACGTAACCTGTGTATCTATCCAAACGTTTACTTCATGGATCAGTTCGGCTCACAAATCCGTGTTCTGCGTCCAATCTCTGTCGATAAGACTGAAGTGACGATTTACTGTATCGGTCCTGTCGGTGAAGAGCCTGAAGCACGCACCCGCCGTATCCGTCAGTATGAAGACTTCTTTAATGCTTCTGGTATGGCAACTCCGGACGATCTGGAAGAATTCCGTGCCTGTCAGGCTGGTTATGCCGGGATCGCACTGGAATGGAACGACATGTGCCGTGGTTCTAAGCACTGGATTCAAGGGCCGGATGATGCAGCCAATGAAATTGGCCTGAAACCAAAACTGTCTGGCATTAAAACTGAAGATGAAGGCCTGTACCTGGCTCAGCACCAGTACTGGCTAGAACTGATCAAAAAAGGCATTGCGACTGAAAAAGAAATTGCTGCAAGCACTGAAGGAGAAACCGCATGAGCGACATCACTTTAGAAAATATTGCGCAGTTCCTGTATCAGGAAGCCCGCTTTTTAGATGATGAGCAATGGGATGACTGGTTACAGTGCTACGCCCCTACTGCTTCTTTCTGGATGCCAGCTTGGGATGATGATGACCGTCTGACTGAAGATCCACAGTCTGAAATCTCACTGATCTATTACCCTGACCGTCAGGGCCTGGAAGACCGTGTGTTCCGGATCAAGACGGAACGTTCATCTGCCACCATGCCGGATACCCGTACCAGCCACAACATCTGCAATATTGAAATTGTGGAACGTGACGGCGACAAGGTCACTGTGCGCTTTAACTGGAATACCCTGAGTTTCCGTTACAAAACCAGCTACAGCTACTTCGGTATGTCTCGTTATGTGATCGATTTTTCAGGCGAAAAACCACAGATTTTAAGCAAATACGTGGTGCTGAAAAACGATTACATCAACCAGGTTATCGACATTTATCACCTCTAAGACTGTTTCGACAGCAAGGTCAAAAAACCTTTCAGCTAGGGAAATATGGCTGAAAGGTCTAGTTTCAAAGATTTATATAGGATATTCAGCCATGTCAAACCACAATGTTGCACTCCAATTTGAAGATGGCGTTACACGTTTTATTAGTGTTGCCCAAGGCGAAACCCTGTCCGATGCAGCTTACCGTCAAAAGATCAATATCCCTCTAGATTGCCGTGACGGTGCATGTGGAACGTGCCGCGCTTTTTGTGAATCAGGTGCGTATGACATGCCTGAAGAAATGTATATTGAAGATGCACTGACTCCAGAAGAAGCCGCAGAAGGTTTTATTCTGGCTTGCCAATGTAAACCGACTTCGGATGCCGTGTTCCAGATTCAGGCTTCGTCTGATGTCTGCAAAACCGAGATTCACGCATTTCAAGGTACGTTGGCTCGTGTAGAAAACCTGTCTGACTCCACCATTACCTTTGATATTCAACTCGATGATGGTCAACCAGATATCCATTTTCTGGCCGGACAATATGTCAATGTCGGTATTCCTGGAACCACCGAAACCCGTTCTTATTCATTCAGCTCTAAACCGGGTAACCGTTTAACTGGTTTTGTAGTTCGTAATGTCCCTAACGGCAAAATGTCGAGCTTCCTCAGCGCTGATGCAAAAGCGGGTGACAAAATGATCTTTACCGGTCCATTCGGCAGCTTCTATCTGCGTAATGTGACCCGTCCGGTATTGATGCTGGCAGGTGGTACAGGCATCGCGCCATTTATGTCAATGTTACAGGTACTGGAAGAAAAAGGTTCTGAACATCCAGTACGTCTGGTATTTGGTGTGACCAATGACTTTGACCTGGTCGCAATTGAAAAGCTGAATGAACTGCAAGACAAATTCCCATGGTTCGAATATCGCACAGTGGTTGCAAATCCGGAATCTGCGCATGAGCGTAAAGGTTATGTGACTGGTCATATTGAAAATGAATGGCTGAACGCTGGAGATGTCGATATCTACCTGTGTGGCCCGGTACCAATGGTAGATGCCGTGCGTAACTGGCTGTCAGCAGAAGGCATCCAGCCAGCCAACTTCCTGTTTGAAAAATTCTCAGCGAACTGATTGAGGATATTTCGACATGACCGAACGTCAAAGATTTTTAAATAAAGTCGTAATCGTGACCGGTGCTGCGCAAGGCATCGGCCGCGGTGTAGCCATCCAGGCTGCTGCTGAAGGCGCACAAGTCGTCATGGCCGACCTTTCTCCCTATGTAGAAGAAGTGCTGGCGGAAATTGAAGCGAAAGGTGGCGATGCCATTACTGTAAAAGCCGATCTAGAAACTTATGCCGGTGCTCAATCTGTCGTTGAAAAAGCTCTGGATACCTATGGTCGTGTCGATGTACTGATCAATAACGTCGGTGGCGCGATCTGGATGAAGCCTTTTGAAGTGTTTTCTGAAGAAGAAATCATCAAGGAAGTGAACCGCTCTCTTTTCCCAACAATGTGGTGCTGCCGTGCAGTACTACCGCAAATGATCAAGCAGCAGCATGGCACCATTGTAAACGTATCGTCAATTGCAACCCGTGGCATTAACCGGGTGCCTTATTCGGCTTCTAAAGGTGGAGTTAACGGCTTGACTGCTGCTCTTGCCTTTGAACATGCCAAAGACGGGATTCGTGTCAACGCCGTTGCAACGGGTGGTACCGAAGCACCGCCACGTAAGGTTCCACGTAATGCCAATCCATTAACGGAAACTGAAAAAGTATGGATGCAGCAAGTGGTGGATCAAACTATTGACCGTACTTTCCTGGGACGTTACGGCACGATTCAGGAACAAGTGAATGCCATTTTATTCCTGGCTTCGGATGAATCGTCCTATATGACCGGTACGGTAGTACCTGTCGGTGGTGGCGATCTGGGTTAATCCAGATCCACAACAGATCAACAGGATCATTGCTAGACGCAAGGAGGCATATTGCCAATGAGTCACCTGTTTCAAACCTTAAAAAATGACTGGTCGATTTCAGCCACTGTTGCAGGATTTTTAGCAGTACTGATTTCTTATGCCGGTCCCCTGATTATTTTTTTCCAGGCGGCCCAGCAGGCACAAGTATCTGCAGCCATGATGATTTCCTGGATCTGGGGGATTTCCATAGGTGCTGCTGTTTCCAGTATCTATTTATCCATCAGGTTCAAAGTGCCGATTGTGATGGCTTGGTCAGCACCTGGTACGGCACTTTTAGTGACCTTATTTCCCGATATTTCACTGAATGAAGCGATTGCTGCCTATATCACCACGGCTGTGGTGCTGTTTGTGATTGGCATTAGTGGCTATTTCGATAAATTTTTGGCGCTGATTCCACAAGCGGTTGCCGCAGGAATGATGGCCGGCATTCTGGTGAATTTTGGTTTGGGCCTGTTTAGTGCTACAGACAATATGCCCGTGATCGTACTTGGCATGTTGCTGGTGTTTTTAGTCGCCAAACGGCTGAATCCCCGTTATGCCATGTTATGGGTACTGACGGCTGGTGTCTGTTTAAGCCTGATTCTCGGTCAGTTTCAGCCAGTCAGCATGGACTTCAATCTGGCCATTCCGCAACTGATTCAGCCGGAATGGACCTGGTCATCGACCTTTAACCTGGCACTCCCCCTGATTCTGGTCAGCCTGTCCGGTCAGTTTTTACCGGGGATGAGTTTATTAAAAATCAGCGGGTATCAGGTACCGGCCAAACCCATTATTACCACAGCCAGTATTACTTCTCTGGCAGTAGCCTGGGTTGGTGGTATCACCACGGTTCTGGGGTCAATTACTGCAGCACTTTGCATAGGCAAAGATGCGCACGAATTACCAGAAAAACGTTATATCGCTGGTGTATGTAATGGCCTGTTCTACATTTTAGGTGGCCTGTTTGCAGGCAGTATCGTGATGCTGTTCAGTCTGTTTCCCAAAGAACTGATTGCAGCATTGGCAGGATTGGCTTTACTCGGTGCAATTTCCAGCAATCTGACCGTGGCCATGCAAACAGAAAACCAACGTGAATCTGCCCTGATTACCTTTCTGGCTACCGCTTCTGGCATGAGTGTACTCGGCCTGAGCTCAGTGTTCTGGGGCATCTGTATCGGCCTGCTGGCGCACTTTGTACTTAGCCCAAAGAAATCTTCACTGCAAACAAATTTAGCTTCTGATTCAAAACGTGCCTGAGTGATAGGCAGTAAAGGAAAGATTATGATTGATAAAAGTTCTGCTTCTCTGGTTGAAGCACTTTCACAAATCAAAGACGGATCAACCATCATGATCGGTGGTTTTGGTACTGCCGGTCAGCCCGCTGAACTGATTGATGGCCTGATTGAGCTGGGCGTGAAAGATCTGGTGATCGTTAACAATAATGCCGGCAATGGCGACTATGGCCTGGCAAAACTGCTAAAGACCGGCGCAGTTCGTAAAATCATCTGCTCTTTCCCGCGCCAGTCGGACTCCTGGGTCTTTGACGAGCTGTACCGTGCCGGCAAGATCGAGCTGGAACTGGTGCCGCAAGGCAACCTGGCCTGTCGAATTCAGGCTGCCGGTATGGGCCTAGGGCCAATCTACACGCCTACCGGTTTTGGAACCTTGCTGGCGGAAGGCAAACCGACCTTAAATTATGAAGGCAAAGATTACGTTTTAGAAAATCCAATTAAAGCGGACTTTGCCCTGATCAAAGCGCATAAAGGCGATCGCTGGGGTAATCTGGTCTATCGTAAATCGGCGCGTAACTTCGGTCCAATCATGGCTATGGCGGCAGATGTGACTATTGCCCAGGTCGCTGCAGTCGTTGAACTCGGTGAGCTGGATCCGGAGCATATTATTACCCCAGGCATCTTTGTCCAACACGTTGTCCAAGTACAACCGGCACAGTAATTCAGGAGCAAAATCATGAGCTATATCAAACTGACCCGTGACCAGATTGCTGAACGTGTTGCCCAGGACATTCCTGATGGTGCCTATGTCAACCTTGGTATTGGCCTGCCGACCAAGATTGCCAGCTATCTTCCTGCAGACAAGGATGTTTTCCTACATTCTGAAAATGGCTTGCTGGCTTTTGGCCCACCACCAGCTAAAGGTGAAGAAGACCCTGAGCTAATTAATGCCGGTAAAGAATTTGTAACCATGCTGACCGGCGGTGCCTTTTTCCATCATGGCGACTCTTTCGCCATGATGCGTGGTGGTCACCTGGACATTGCGGTACTCGGAGCTTTCCAGGTCGCTGAAAATGGTGACTTGGCCAACTGGCATACTGGTGCACCGGATGCAATTCCTGCTGTCGGTGGCGCGATGGATCTGGCCGTCGGTGCCAAGAAAGTCTTTATCACTACCGATCATGTCACTAAAAAAGGTGAACCGAAGATCGTGGCTGAACTGACTTATCCTGCCACTGGCCTGAAATGTGTAGACCGTATTTATACCGATCTGTGTGTGATTGATGTCACGGCTGAAGGCATGAAAGTGATTGAAAAAGTTGAAGGTCTGTCATTTGAAGAATTGCAGTCGATGACGGGTGCCAAACTGATTGATGCAACACAAGGTTAAGTAATAAAGGAAAATTAAATCCCCCTAAATCCCCTGAACGAGACTTAAGCACTGCTTTAAGTCGATGTGCAAGAAAGGGAAACTTTCGAAAATATATGCCGGAAGCTCTCCTCCCTTTATCAAAGGGAGGTCGGGAGGGATTAGAGAACTGGAAATAGAAACAATGAAAAACGCATACATCATCGATGCCATCCGTACCCCATTCGGTCGCTATGCGGGTGGACTGGCACCTGTCCGTGCTGATGATCTTGGCGCGATCCCGATTAAAGCGCTGATGGAACGTAATCCAAGTATTAACTGGGAAAAAGTGGATGACATCATCTATGGCTGTGCCAACCAGGCCGGTGAAGATAACCGCAACGTGGGTCGTATGTCCGCTTTGCTCGCAGGAGTGCCTTATCAGGTACCGGCAACTACGATTAACCGTCTTTGCGGTTCATCACTCGATGCGGTAGCCATTGCGGCTCGTGCCATTAAAGCCGGTGAAGCCGATCTGATTATGGCTGGTGGTGTGGAATCCATGTCACGTGCACCGCTGGTGATGGGTAAGTCTGAAACCGCTTATGGCCGTACTCAAAAGCTTGAAGATACTACCATGGGCTGGCGTTTTATCAACCCGAAACTGAAGGAGCTGTATGGCGTGGAAACCATGCCGGAAACTGCGGAAAATGTGGCAGCACAGTTCAATATCAACCGTGAAGATCAAGACAAGTTTGCCCTGACCAGCCAGCAACGTACTGCAGCGGCGCAGGCCAAAGGTTTCTTTAAAAATGAAATCATTCCGGTAGTGATTCCTCAGCGTAAAGGCGAACCTGTGGTTGTTGATACAGATGAACATCCACGTGCTTCTACGACACTAGAAGGTTTAACTAAGCTAAAACCAGTTGTAAAAGCGGATGGTACGGTGACTGCCGGCAATGCTTCTGGCATTAACGATGGTGCAGCGGCACTCCTGATTGCCTCTGATGAAGCTGTTGCTGAATATGGCCTAGAAGTGCGTGCCAAAATTATTGGCTCAACGGTTGTCGGTGTTGAACCACGCATTATGGGCTTTGGTCCGGCACCAGCGATTAAAAAGCTACTGGCCCAGACCGGTTTGACACTAGATCAGATGGATGTCATTGAACTGAATGAAGCCTTTGCTGCACAGGCCTTAGCCGTGACCCGTGACCTTGGCCTTCCAGATGATGCTGCCCATGTAAACCCGAATGGCGGTGCCATTGCCATTGGCCATCCACTCGGTGCTTCCGGTGCCCGTCTGGTGACAACCGCACTGAACCAGCTGGAACAGACTGGCGGGAAATATGCTCTCTGCTCTATGTGCATTGGCGTAGGTCAAGGTATCGCGCTGATTATTGAACGTGTTTAAAAAACCCCTCCTAACCTCCCTTTCTTGCACAAGGCTTAAGCAGTGCTTATGCCTTGTTCAGGGAGGAATTTTTAGAAGGAAATAAAAGGAATAACAAATGCCAACATTTACATCAAATGATGCCCAGATTAATTACCAGACTTTTGGGGATGCCAACAAACCTGTCTTGGTATTTTCCAACTCACTGGGTACCAAATACAGCATGTGGCAGCCACAGATTGAACATTTCCAGCAGGATCATTACGTAATCTGCTATGACACCCGTGGTCATGGTGCATCATCTGTACCACAAGGCCCGTATAGCTTGGAGCAGCTGGGTCAGGATGTCGTGAATCTACTGGATCATTTGGATATTGCAAAAGCAGCATTCTGTGGTATTTCTATGGGTGGCTTAACCGGTCAATGGTTGGCGATTCATAAGCCAGAACGTTTTAGCCAGGTGATAGTCTGTAACACCGCAGCCAAAATTGGCCAGGAACAGGCATGGCAAGACCGTGCTGTGCTTGTCCGTGAGCAAGGTCTTGCTCCGATTGCAGCAACTGCGGCATCACGCTGGTTTACCGATCCCTTTATCCAGAGCAACCCGGCAGTCGTTGCAGAACTTTCAAACGACCTCGGAGCTGGCAGCCCAGAAGGCTATGCAAACTGCTGTGAAGCTCTGGCTAAGGCGGATGTCCGCGAACAACTTAGTAGCATTCAAATCCCTGTGCTGATTATTGCGGGTCAGCAGGATCCTGTGACGACTGTTGCAGATGGCCAGTTTATGCAGCAACGTATTGCGAACAGCCAGCTATATGGAATAGATGCCTCGCATATTTCCAATATTGAACAGCCGGAAGCCTTTAATCAGGCCGTACAAACTTTTCTTGCTGCTTAAATTTATTCTTATAAAAAAGCCACGATATATCGTGGCTTTTCTTTTATTCGTGTATTCGTTAAGCCCAGATCACCAGCATCGCTGCAATCACCACCAGCCCCAATGCTCGGCACGCGCCAGTTTTTCTTTAAAGAAATAAACTGAAATCAGCAGACTGAACAGGATTTCGATTTGTCCCAAGGTTTTCACGATTGGCACGCTCATCATACTCATGGCGGTAAACCAGCCGAGGGATGCTATAAAGCTGCAGAAGCTGACTTTAAAGGTTAGACCTAAACGTTGCCACATGGCAACTAAGGTTTTTCGACTAAACAGGCTCAGGTAAATCAGCATACTGATGCACTGGAAACCAATCACCGAAATTAGTACCCATGAAGCGCGATGTACGGTTGGCAACATTGGTAGTTCCAGACTGGCTTCACGTACCAAGAGTGAAGTAATAGCAAAGCTCAAACCGCTGCCGATTCCGATGGCTAAAGTCTTGGTGGATAGGCCGGTGAGCTGATTGCCCTTACTCAGTAGGAATACCGCATAACCACCGATCAGCACCCCAATCCAGGCGAGTACAGACAGATGATCTGATAGGAAAATCACCCCGATAATGGCAGCCAGAATCGCTTCACTTTTTGCCAGTCCAACACCAATCGCATAATTTTTCTGTTTAAACAGCTGCACCATCAAAGCAGTCGCCAGAATTTGGCTGATACCGGCAATCAGGATATAGATCCAATACTTCGGGGTAAAATGCACCACATTTTCTACCGGTTTGAAGTGGTATAAAGTCGCGATATAAAGTCCAGCTAGAGGTAATCCAAACAGGAAACGCGCCAGTGTCACGCCCCAGATATCAACAGTGGTGCTGAGCTGTTTTTGAAAGGCATTTCGCCAGGCCTGCATAAATGCAGCCATTAAAGTGAAGAAAATCCAGCTGATTGCCATACCCTGATCATTAATACCGTAAAAGTGAATTAATTCTATGCCTTAGTACAATCTATGACTAATTAAAAATGAGATAATGGCTAATAGCTAAAAGTTTAATTTTCTAATTTAAAAATAATTAAAATTTATCAAATTGACAGGGATAAAATTGATTTCTCAGATTCCAACTATGCTAATAAATAAGAAAATAACTCCTGATCTTTGATTAACTTATAATAAACGGCTCTTCTATTTTAAGAGACCGAAGATGTTTCATCAGAATAAACTTTTTCCATTGGAATAAAGCGAATGCCATGTTCATGAGTAAGTTCACCTGTTTCTACAAAACCAAATTTTTTATAAATATTGAAGCCATATAAACTGGATTTGACTGTAATCTTTTGATGCCCTTGATTACGAATTTTTTCTTCTAAAAAATTCCACATTTGTCGTCCATATCCCTGCCCCTGATACGCTGGATCTAGAAAGAAGTGCATGAAGTGTGCAGGTTCCATATAGGCCACCACGCCCACAATTTTTTGATTAATTTCTCCAACAAAATAATGAATATCAGCTCGGTCAAAAATGGTCTGAAGAATTTCAGGTTGAAAACGCTTGTGTCCCTCTTCACTAGAAATCAAGACATCAACAAAGGGGGCAATGACGTTCGCAATGGCAAGTGTATCCCGAACAGTGGCTTTTCTTATCTTCATCATATTTTAATACCCAAAAAGCAGAACTAGAAAATGAAAAATAATTTATTTTTCAGCATGATATATGTTTTAAAATTGAGCAAAATATATACCAATTAGGTCTTTTGAAAAACGCGATTCAATCGATTTTTTTCAATAATTTTTGATCTCTGATTTTTTTTTATTATTTGCGTTATTCAGATTTTTTAAATTAGTGCTCTCTTTTTTATTTAAGAAAAAATACATAAGTTAGTTCATCGGTTTTTTTATTTCTTTCAGCTTTTCTTCTATAAACAGTCACTAAACTATAATTTAATGAATAATCGATCACACGCATTTTACAATTAATCAACATAGTGTTTTTTAAGAAATTTTTAAGATGAATTTTTAAACAGGATAAAATTCCGCAATGCAATCTGAATATAAATTACAGAGGTTCAGCAAATCATTGTAATTCATTCATTTTGCAGGGAGTATCGATGAAGTATTTTGAATGTCCAGTTTGCGAACAGCAGATCTTTTTCGCCAAATTCGTATGTGATCACTGCCTTTCCCCTATCGGCTATATCGCATCTGAAAAAGAAATGACGACATTTAAAAAGCTGAATGCTCAGGAGTGGGTTCCGGTTGCCGAAAAGTATCAACATTCCCGTTATAAACCTTGTTATAACTATACCCATCATCAGGTATGTAACTGGATGATCCCTGCAGATGATGAGGAAGATTTTTGCGAATCCTGCCAGCTGACGCATGTAATTCCAAATCTGGAAAATGCCGAAAACATGATTTACTGGTATCGGCTGGAGGAAGCCAAACGCCGTTTTCTATATCTGACCCAACGTATGAACATTATGCCTCGTCCAAAACATTCGGATGATGATCCATTGGGTTTGCGATTTGATTTTCTTCTTCCTGAAAAAGACAAGCCGGTACTTACCGGTCATGCTAACGGGGTAATTACCTTAAATACCTTCGAGGCCGATGTGGTTTATCGTGAAACCACCCGGGTCAATATGGGTGAAAATTACAGGACATTATTAGGGCATTTTCGTCATGAAAGTGGGCATTTTTATTTTAATGTCATCCAGCACCTACATCCGGAATTACTCGATGAACTTCGCCATTATTTTGGAGATGAGCGGCAAAATTATAGTGAAGCACTAGAGAGGCACTATAATCAAGGTGCGCCTATCAACTGGCATGAAAAATATATTAGTCCCTATGCCACTGCACACCCGTGGGAAGATTGGGCTGAAACCTGGTCACATTATCTGCATATCATGGAAACACTGGAAACTGCATTTTATGCCGGTCTACGCGTGGAAGGTAATGGCCGAAATCTAGCCAGTATGGACTTTAAAGAATGCCCGATTGGTGGACAGGATTTTGAACATATCCTGGAAAACTGGGTCACCCTGACTTTTAATTTGAATGCCTTAAACCGCAGTATGGGTCTGGAAGATGCTTACCCCTTTAAGCTGACTGAAGCTGTGAAAGATAAACTGCGTTTCATTCATCGGCATATCTTGGATAAAGTCTTTAATAACCCACGTCTGATTCAGAACTAAAATATTTATCTAGTACAATAAATAAGGCCCGTGATTCACAGGCTTTATTTTGGGCTTATTTTAAGAAAGAGAACTAAGCAATTTTCATTGAACCGGTTTCTTCAAACTGGGCATGCCAGGACAAAGCTTCATTTAACAAATGCGGTGTTTGCCCACCATGCGCACAGGCGCGCTCAAAGTAATCATTCAGACTTTTACGATAATCGGGATGAGCACAAATATCGATAATCTTGCGGGCACGTTCACGTGGTGCCAATCCGCGCAGATCGGCCAAACCTTGCTCTGTTACCAGAATATCCACGTCATGGTCAGTATGATCTGTATGGCTCACCAGTGGAACCACAGACGAAATCGCACCACCTTTGGCATAGGATTTAGTCACAAAAATCGCAATATGTGCATGACGGGTAAAATCACCTGAGCCGCCAATACCATTCATCATCTTGGTGCCAGCGACATGGGTTGAATTCACATTCCCGTAAATATCAAACTCCAGTGCGGTATTGATTGCAATTATACCCAGACGGCGAATCAGCTCAGGGTTGTTGGAAAGTTCTTGCGGGCGTAAGACAATTTTATCTTTGTACTGATCAAAATTCTTCATCACCCGTGCCGCACATTCATCGCTCAGGGTCATGGAACAACCAGAAGCAAAGGTCATTTTTCCTGAATCGATAAGCTGGAAAGTACAGTCTTGCAGGACTTCAGAATACATTTCAAGATTATTGAAATTAGAATGTTCAAAACCTGCAAATACGGCATTTGCCACGGAACCTACTCCGGACTGCAGCGGCCCCAGATTTTCAGGTAATCGTCCTGCGGCGACTTCATTTTCAAAGAATTGAATTAAGTGGCTGGCAATCGCCAGTGTTTCTTCATCCGGCTCATCCATTGCGAAAGAAGTATCCGGAATCTCATTAATGACAATCGCAGCAATTTTTTCAGGTGCAACATGGATTCCGATTGTACCTATCTTGTCACTGGCTTGCGTCAAAGGAATCGGACCACGGTTTGGACGGGTTTTAGGCAAATAAATATCATGTACGCCTTCTAGCACCGGATTAACTGTTGTATCAATTTCAACAATGACCCGATCTGCCATTTCGATGAAATTCGCCGAGTTTCCACAAGAACCGGTCGGAATAATCTGGCCATCTTCAGTAATGGCCGTTGCGGCAATTATAGCTACATTAATCGCCGGCAGGTTTTTATGACGGATATTGTCTGCCAGTTCAGAAAGATGCTGATCGATATACATCACTTCACCATTATTGATGGCCTGACGTAAAGAAGGATCAGCCTGATAAGGATAACGGCGGGTTATAACGTTAGCTTCATTCAGTTTCCCATCAATCCGGTTCCCCAGACTTGCACCTGTCGCCAGTGTGATATGGATCGGATACTGCCGGGCATATTCAGCCAATGCCAAAGGCACAGTTTTCGCTTCACCTGCACCACCAAAACCGCTTAAACCAATCACGTCACCATCTTGAATCACTTCCAGCGCTTTTTCTACAGGTACTACTTTATCTTGTAATGCGAGCAAACGAATACGCTCTAAACCGTTCATAAAAATTCTCAAAAATTAAAAATAAAGAGACGCCTGCTCCTGGCGTACCAGAAGCATTGTGGTCTAATTCAAAAAATATTTAAGTTTGCTACTTTGAGCATATGATCATGCAATTATGAAAAGACTTAAATTAGTTCTACTGCAATCGCTGTTGCTTCCCCACCGCCAATACATAGTGCTGCAATGCCTTTCTTGCCACCAGTACGCTTTAAGGCATGAATCAGGGTCACAATAATTCGGGAACCGGAAGAACCTAGGGGATGACCAAGCGCACATGCCCCACCATTAACGTTCACTTTTGCTGGATCAAGTTTAAAAGCATCTATTGCTAACATGGTTACCATGGCAAAAGCTTCATTAATTTCCCAAAGGTCTACGTCCTGAGCATCCCAACCCGTTTTTTGCAAGACTTTTTCAATCGCGCCCACTGGTGCAATGGTGAATTCTGATGGATGCTGCGAATAGCTGGCATAAGCCAGAATATTCGCTCGAGGTTTCAGGTTACGCTGTGCTGCAATCTCGCTTGAGGTTACGACCAGTGCCGAAGCACCATCAGAAATTGAACTGGCATTTGCCGCCGTAATAGTACCGTCTTTTTTAAATGCCGGACGTAAAGATGGGATTTTGTCTGCTTTGGCATTCAGTGGTTGTTCATCCTGCTCAACCACCACATCGCCTTTACGCGTGCTGACTGTAACTGGCACGATTTCATCTTTAAAGAAGCCCTGCTGAACGGCAGTCACAGCTTTATTTAAAGAACCAATCGCATAATCATCCTGTTGTTCACGAGTATAGCCTTTCTTGTCCGCCATTTCCTGCGCCAGGATTCCCATCGACAGACCAGTTTCAGCATCTTCCAGACCTTCCTGGAACATGTGATCCGTTACTTTGCCGTGGCCCATACGGAAACCGGCACGAGCCTTATCCATTAAGTACGGTGCATTCGACATGGATTCCATACCACCTGCCACTACGATTTCTGCCGAACCCGCCTTGATCGCATCCGCAGCCTGCATCACCGCTTTCATGCCTGAACCACATATTTTATTGATGGTGGTCGCGCCGGTTGAATCTGGCAGGCCTGCCTGACGCATAGCCTGACGTGCCGGACCCTGTTTTAAGCCGGCTGGCAATACGCAACCCATGATCACTTCATCAATATCATTGGCTGCCAGACCTGCACGTGCCACCGCTTCCTTAATCGCTACAGCACCCAAATCTGGTGCCGTACAGCTTGAAAGTGAGCCTTGAAAACCACCCATCGCGGTACGTACAGCTTCTACAATTACAATCATTCTAATCTCATCCTTTAACATCATTGTTATCAACACTGTAAAGTGATAGCTCTACAGTATTTGTCCTTCGCAATATTTGCGGGTTTAGGCTTATGCAGTGAAATATTCTTCTGGCAATTGCATCACCAGCTCCGCACCTGCCTGAATGCGCTGAATTCTCGCACTTAAATCCGGAAGTACCTTAGCAATATAGTAATTTGCCAGTACCAGTTTATTCTGGAAATAGCTCTCTTCTTTGGTAGCCGCCGCTTTGCTGATACGTGCATACATATAGACGAAGCTCAACAAACCTACCGCATGCAAATAATCCACAGCAATCGAGTTGGCGAAATCAGGATTCTGCTGAGACTGCTCAACAATAAAATTGGTAATATCTTCCAGTTGCTGACAGGTATCTAAGGTTGCCTTTTTAATCGTTAAGGCATCATCTAGACTTTGGGCAAATTCACGGATTTCTGCAATATACTCTGCAATATATGCACCTTTACATTTCGTAGTTTTACGGCCAATCAGGTCAATTGCCTGCACCCCATTGGTCCCCTCATAGATCTGTGAAATGCGCAGGTCACGGATACATTGTTCCATGCCCCATTCACGGATATAGCCATGACCACCGAAGCACATTTGTGCTTCAAGTGCAGCATCCAGTGCTTTATCGGTGAGATAAGCTTTAGCAATAGGCGTTAATAAAGCCACACGATCAGTTGCTTTACGTACCGCCTCAGGGTCGGTGGAGTATTTGGTAATATCCAGCTGCTGGCCGACATAGACTGCGAAAGCACGAGAAGCTTCATTATTGGCACGCACATTCAGCAACATACGGCGTACATCACCATGTACCAGAATTGAATCGGCTGGTTTTTCTGGTGATTTAGCACCGGTTGATGCACGGCCCTGTAAACGGTCGGTCGCATATTGTGCGGCATTCTGATAAGCAAATTCTGCCGCGCCAATGCCTTGAATCCCCATCGACAAACGTTCATAGTTCATCATCACGAACATGCCCGCCAGACCTTCATTTTCATTACCCACCATATAGCCTTTGGCACCATCAAAGTTCATGACACAGGTTGCCGAGCCTTTAATACCCATCTTATGTTCGATCGAACCGGCAGCGACTGCATTGCGCTCACCAAGTGAACCGTCTGCATTAACCAGGAATTTCGGGACAATAAATAGAGAAATACCACGTGAACCTGCTGGCGCGTTCGGTGTTTTGGCCAGTACCAGGTGAATGATATTTTCACTCAGATCATGCTCACCGCTGGTAATGAAGATTTTGGTCCCGGTAATGTTGTATGAACCGTCTTGATTCGGTTCAGCCTTGGTTTTGATAATGCCCAGATCTGTCCCTGAATGTGGCTCAGTCAGACACATCGTACCTGACCATTCACCCGTATAGAATTTTGGCAAATAGGTTTCTTTCTGTTCCTGCGAAGCGCGGTCATTAATCGCCATGCCAGCACCGACAGTTAACAGCGGGTAAAGCATGAAAGATGGATTGGTACTCCAAATCATTTCATCAGCCAGTACGGTCAGCATTTTTGGCATGCCCTGACCGCCCCATTCTTCAGGCGCACCCAACCCCACCCAGCCGCCTTCAGCAAACTGTTTGAAAGCTTCTTTAAAACCTGCAGGTGTTTTGACTTCACCATTACTAAACTGAGCACCACCTTCTTCATCTGCAGGGCGGTTTAGGTCAAGAATCACATTCTTGGAAAACTTGGCCATCTCCTCCAGAATTGCATTTGCAGTTGCCATATCTAAATGTGCAAGATTTTCATTATCTTGCCAAAATTGTTCGGCCTGAAACACATCATTTAAAATAAATTCCATGTCTTTTAGCGGCGCATTATAAATAGGCATTTTCATATTCCTTCACTGGTGATACTCAATTCTGTTACTGAGTATTTTTTCATTATGGATTCGAGAAAATATTTTGAGGATTTTTGCTCGAATCCATGCATGTCATTCAAAAATCATCATATCGAATTAATCTGGCGATGAATTCATTGACATAAATTAGCGATATAAAATTTAAAATCAAAAACTTTATACCTCTGGTATTTACTGAATCATTAAAACTTAAATCCATTGATGAATGAAAAATTTAAGCTGCTAAAATGACTCTGGCTTCACTTCACTAAACCTTGTCTGGTCTGGGTTTAAAACGAAAATATGATTCAGCTTTATGCCCTAAAACCATAAATCAAATATATTGAAAATGGAATTTTATTTAGCAAAGTTGATCTCAAGGGTTCAATTTTCTTGACAATATTTTTAGCGCAGCTGTATATGACTTTTTTCTACAAGAAATGTTGAATAAATATACAAATTTAGATAAATATCACGACCTTAGTTTTATAGCTATACCTGTGAAAATAGCATATTCTTAGTAGGTTCCTTTTCTAAAATGATGAGTCAAGAAGATGACGACTGTAAGACAGCAGAACTTCCTTCTTCGTAAAGAGAAGATCCTGAGCATGGCAGAAAGTCTACTGCTTGATAATAATCAGGACATCACCTTGAGTGAACTTGCTGAAGAACTGGACATCGCCAAAGGAACCATCTACAAGCATTTTAAAAGCAAGAACCAGTTATATTTAGAACTCATCATTCTGAATGAAAAAAGAATTCTGGCAATTTCCGATAAATATAATAACGATATTAAAAATTATGTTTCGCAATATATGCTTTATCACATGCTCAATTCAAACCGGACTATTTTGCTGCATGTTATTGAAGAGCGTTTAACCAATAATGAAAAAAACCTGAAAGAGTTATTTCAGGAACTCTACCGTATTCGTGAAGAACGGATTATCCGCATTAAAGATATGACCCATGATTATCTGGTGTCTTTAGACAGTGCCATGTCAATCCGGGATTATTTATCTTATATCTGGACAGTCACTTATGGCGCTTCATTATTATTAAATTCGACCAGTTATCAAAAAGCGATTGGTTCGCGTGAACGCCTGATTAAGCTATATATTAATCAGGCATTGATGACGCCAGATAAAATATCGGCAGTTTCATAAAAAATGCCTAATCATGATTAGGCATTTTAGAATTATTTTTTAAATGGCAAATATCAAGCCATAGTTTCAGGCGGGAAGCCATCTTCAGTTAATGCCGCGATAATCTCAGATTCGCTTGCACTCGATTCAACTTCCACCATTTTACTGATCACATCAACATTGACTTTAGCATTTTCATCCAGATCCTGAATGGTTGCAGTCACACTACGCGCACAACCACCACAAGTCATATTTTCAATACGGAATTTCATCTTGATCTCCCTTTGATCAGTTTAAATTTGGGTTAAGCGAATTTTAATTCAAGTCTATTGATCTGCTTTAATAGCCGTATGCGCAGTTTTTCCATGTGACACACCTTGCTCAATCTGTTTCAGGATCTGACAGTCGGACTGTTCATCTCCAGCACACTGCGCAACCGATTGCTGCAAAATTTTCATCATATTTTGCATATCCGCAATTTTCTGTTGCAGTAACTCGATATGCTTTTGCGCCAACTGTTTGACATCACTGCTGTGTCTGGCATCGTTCAGCCACAGGCCGAGCAATTCTTTCATCTGCTCGGAAGAAAAACCCAATTCACGCGCATGCTGAATAAAACTTAAAGTCTTGATGTCATCGTCACTATAAATGCGATAACCCGAGTCGCTACGTTTAGGATTGGGTAATAAACCGATATCTTCATAATAACGGATCATTTTGGCCGAGATCCCGGAGCGTTTCGCGGCCTGTCCAATATTCATTACACTGCCTCCTTCAACTGGATCGGCTGATAAGTCTTTAAACGAAGCGCATTGCTGACCACAAAGACTGAGGATAACGCCATTGCACCTGCTGCAAACATCGGTGATAACAAAATACCGAAGAATGGATATAGTAGACCGGCAGCAATCGGAATCAAGGCAATATTATAAACAAAGGCCCAGAACAGGTTCTGTTTGATATTGCGCATGGTTGCTTGACTCAGGCCAATACCGGTTGCCACATGCTGTAAATTTCCTGACATCAGTACCACATCTGCTGCTTCAATTGCGACATCCGTACCAGTTCCTATTGCCATCCCGACATCGGCCTGAGCCAAGGCAGGTGCATCATTAATCCCGTCACCAACAAAAGTGACGATGCCATGTTGCTGTTGGAGTTGATGTACCGCATCGACTTTTTCATTAGGTAAAACTTCAGCAATGACATGGTCAATTTTCAACTGTTTAGCAATGGCCTGTGCAGTATGCTGGTTATCACCGGTGATCATGGCAATCTTTAAGCCTTGATCATGTAAGGCCTGAATCGCACTATAGGTTGTGACTTTAATCGGATCAGCCACAGCAATAATGGCAGCCAACTGCTGATCTATCGCGACATATAAAGGAGTACGTCCCTGTTCGCCTAACTGTTGTGCTTTCTCTTTAAAAATATCGACACTTAAACCCAATTGCTGCATCAGGCGCACTGCGCCAATATGAATTTGCTGACCTGAAACTTGAGCTTTCACGCCTGCACCGGTGATTGAATCAAAATCACTGACTTCAGGTAGTTGCAACTGTTGTGCTTTCGCAGCTTCCACAATCGCATGGGCAATGGGATGTTCAGACTTGGCTTCCACTGCTGCGACCATTTGCAATACTGTTTGCTGCTCAAAACCAGACGTCACTGCAAAATCGGTCAGGGCTGGTTTTCCTTCAGTTAAGGTTCCGGTTTTATCTACCGCCACAACTCTGGTTTGCTGTAAGAGTTGCAATGCTTCTCCTTTACGGAACAATACACCCAGCTCTGCCGCCCGGCCGGTGCCGACCATAATAGATGTTGGCGTAGCCAAGCCCATTGCACAAGGACAGGCAATGATCAGTACCGCGACAGCATTGACCAGTGCATAAGTCAGATTCGGTTCAGGACCCAACAGGAACCAGACAATAAAGGTCAAAGTCGCGAGAAGCATCACAGCCGGCACAAACCATAAGGTCACTTTATCGACTGCCGCCTGAATCGGAAGCTTTGCACCTTGTGCCTGTTCCACCATATGAATAATCTGAGCCAGGACTGAATCTTGACCAACCGCAGTCGCCTTGATTTGCAAGGTGCCATTCTGATTTACCGTTCCGCCAATCACCCGATCCCCAGCCTGTTTAGCCACCGCTAAAGGTTCACCGCTGATCATGGCTTCATCAATATAACTTTGACCAGAAATGACTTCACCATCAACCGCGACTTTCTCACCCGGACGAATCTCGATTAGCATGCCCTGCTGTACATCAGCAATCGCCAGATCAACCCAGGTTCCATTTTGTTGTACTCGGGCAGTTTTTGGCTGCAAGCCAACCAGATATTGAATCGCTTCAGAGGTTTTACCTTTGGCTCTGGCTTCCAGATAACGCCCCAGTAAGATCAAAGCAACAATCACCGCTGCTGCTTCGAAATACACATGCACAGTGCTTTGCGGCAATAATTGCGGAAAGAAGGTGGAAATACAGGAAAATCCATAAGCGGCTATTGTTCCCACGGCAACCAGAGAATTCATATCGGGTGCCAGTCGCAACAATGCCGGAATCCCATGCTGATAAAACCGCCGTCCTGGTATCAGCAAAACCAGAGTCGTCAGTACAAACTGGATATACCAGCTGTTTTGGGTACCTAGCGTATGTGCAATCCAGTGATGAAAAGCCGGAATCAGATGTGAACCCATTTCCAGAATAAACACCGGAACAGCCAGAATTAGTGCTAACCATAAGTCACGTTTTAGCTGTTCAGTTTCAGCGGTTTTCTTTTCCTGAAATGCCGTCTGGGCATCGGTAGCCTGTGTATCTAATTTTTCATGGGCGTTATACCCCGCTTTTTTGACGGCAGCAATTAAAGCTGGAAGCTGACTACGCGGCGCCTTGACCCAAGCTGTTTCAGTGGCGAGATTGACTTGTGCTTCATTTACCTGATCGACTTTTTTCAAGGCTTTTTCTACACGTGCTACGCAGGAGGCACAGGTCATTCCTTCAATAGCCAGTTCAATTCGGTCGGTTTGAATATCAAAGCCAGCTTTTTGTACCGCCTTAACCAGTTGGGAAACAGCGAGAGGACGAATTGCAGTGACATGAGCTTTTTCGGTTGCCAGATTAACCTGCGCATCCAGTACCTGATCGACTTTTTTCAAGGCTTTTTCAACACGAGCTACACAAGAGGCACAGGTCATGCCTTCAATATTTAAATCAAACTGCTGGATCACGGCTTCAAAACCGGTTTTATTGATAGCATTGACGAGTTGCGATGCAGGAATAGGTTGTTCACTTTTTAAAAAAGCCTGTTCAGTGGAGAGATTGACGTTCGTTTCCACCACACCTTCAATTTTCTTTAAGGCTTTTTCCACACGTGCGACACAAGAGGCACAGGTCATTCCTGAAATCTGTACCTGCTGTTCGTACAACTGTGTGGTTGCTGGTGTATTCATTCTGCGCTCTCCATTCACCCATTCACTGCCTATGCTATAGCTTAAACATTACCATAATGGGAAGGTCAAGCTTCTGGTTTAAATTCTTGATCTTTCATTATATGAAGGCATAAAGTCCAATAAAAAAGCCCAAAGATGACTTCAGGCTTTTTCGAGATTTAGTGAAACTAATTTGTTAAATATTTACTCAGCAGAAATATCTTCAAAAAGAATTGAAGATAAATAGCGCTCACCACCATCTGGCAGAATCACCACGATATTTTTGCCTGCATTTTCAGGACGTGCAGCCAGTTGCGCAGCTGCAGCCATTGCAGCACCACTTGAAATACCCACCAAGATGCCTTCTTGAGTCGCAGTTTTACGTGCCCATTCCACTGCATCGCTACTAGTAATGGCAATCACTTCATCGACCAGATCCAGATCCAGGTTCTTTGGAATAAAGTTCGCGCCAATACCCTGAATTTTATGTGGTCCTGGAGTGAGTGTCTCACCACGTTTTGCCTGACCAATAATGGCAGATTCAGCAGGCTCTACAGCAACTGAATAAATCGGCTTGTTTTTCACTTTTTCAAAAAAGCGTGAAATACCGGTAATCGTACCGCCTGTACCTACACCCGCTACCAGAATATCGACATTACCTGCAGTCGCTTCCCAGATTTCAGGACCGGTCGTCTCTTCATGGATTTTTGGGTTAGCTGGATTTTCAAACTGTTGTGGCAGGTAATACAGTTCAGGATTTTCATTCACTAAACGTTGTGCTTCTTCTACTGCACCTTTCATGCCTTTGGCTGGATCTGTCAGTACCAGATTGGCACCTAGTGCTTTCACTACTTTACGGCGTTCAATACTCATGCTTGATGGCATGGTTAAGGTAATGTCATAGCCTTTAGCCGCTGCTACAAATGCCAGCGCAATACCGGTATTACCGCTGGTTGGCTCAACAATGTGCATGCCCGGCTTCAATTTACCTGACTTTTCTGCATCAGCAATCAAGGCTGCGCCAATACGGCATTTCACCGAAAATGCCGGGTTACGGCTTTCAATTTTCGCAAGTACAGTCGCTCCGCCAGAAATGGCACGATTGATACGAACCAGAGGTGTATTACCAATCGCTTCTGCATTATTGCTATAAACCGCTATACCTAAATTGGCAGGTGTTGGAAAAGCTGAATCTGTAGTCATTAGAATATCCTTGATGTTATTCGCCAAGATGTATTTACATGATACAAGCATTTTCCGGCTTTGTAGATGCCTGAAACAAGATGGGATCATGATAGTAGTTTGAAATGAAACATCTTCTTCCTAAAAAACCGGAACACGATAAAATTATCTTATATTTTAATTAGTAAATTATAACTATTCTTGATAACACAATTCATTAAAAACCATAGTAATTCACGCTTTCTATCCATCAATTCACGCTATTCGAGTCGTATAATTCGCGGGCTGTAATTGTATAAATGGACATAGTAAATGAAAACCGATCTTGAAATTGCCGCGATGCGGGATTCAGCTCAACAGGTTGTCGGTATTTTAAAGTTAATGGCCAATACGGACCGACTGCTCATTTTATGTCATCTCTCCCAAAATGAACTGAATGTCTCTCAAATTGAAGAGATTACCGAGATCAGACAGCCAACCCTGTCTCAGCAGCTCATGATTTTGCGTAAAAGCGATGCGGTAAATACCCGTCGAGACGGTAAACAGATCTATTATTCGATCAAAGACCAGAACCTGGTAGAAATGTTAAACAAGCTTTATCAAATCTACTGTGTAAATCAAGTAGTCGCTTAAAGCTGCTATTTGCCTCATTCGTCCTGTTTTATTTTAAAGCGATCTGCCTGATTTAAATTTTCTCTATTAAGAGTTTTAAGTCTTTTGCCTTGATCCTTTGTCCCCTCATTCATTTTTTAAAATGTGAATGATCACCTATTTATATCCTAAGACTTCTTAGCAGAATTTGTGCATAATATATCTATATTTGTGATTTAGACCTGTATATGCCAAATTTTAAGTCTAGACTGCTCAATAGACTCCCTGCCTGGTCATGGTTAAGTCAGTACAACCCGGTGAAATTGAAATCGGATGTACTGGCGGCCCTGATTGTCGTTGCAATGCTGGTACCCCAAGGAATGGCCTATGCCATGCTGGCAGGTTTGCCACCGATTATGGGACTCTATGCCAGTATTCTGCCAATGATCATTTATGCCTTATTGGGTGGCAGTACGACTTTATCGATTGGACCGGTAGCCATCATTTCCATGATGACCTTTGCCACACTGAATCCATTATTTGAAGTGGGTTCTCCGGTCTATATTGAAGCGGCAACTTTATTGGCATTGATGGTCGGCATTATTTCCCTGTTTTTGGGTGTGTTTCGTTTCGGCTTTTTGATTCAGCTGATCAGCCATCCGGTCATTCAGAGTTTTATTATTGCTTCGGCTCTATTGATTGCTTTTGGTCAGTTCAAGTTTCTGGTGGATTTGCCTTTAAAAGCCAATAATATTCCCGAGCTGGTGAAAAGCCTGGTTGAATATTTGCCACTTTTGCATCTTCCGAGTCTGATCTTTGGCCTGCTTTCTATCGGTTTACTGGTTTATCTGCCCAAACTATTAAAATCTCAAGCGGTACAAAGCCGGATCGGTTCGACTGATTTTCTGGTTCGGGCAGTTCCACTGATTCTGGTTTTTCTCGGTATTGCAGCCGTTCTGTTTTTGGATTTAAAAGTTCAGGGCATTAAAACCGTCGGTGAAATTCCTTCTGGCTTTCCGCCTTTGTCTTTCCCACACTGGAACTGGGAATTGGTGATGACCTTATTACCGGGTGCCAGCATGATTGCCATGATCAGCTTTGTAGAATCTCTCTCTATTGCTCAGGCAACGGCGCTACAGCAGCGTAGCAATTTAAATAGCAACCAGGAACTGATTGCGCTCGGTGTAGCCAATATCAGTGCTGGAATCAGTTCTGCCTTTCCAGTGACCGGTAGTCTGTCACGTACTGTGGTTAATGCTGACGCTGGCGCCAAAACACCTTTGGCTGGCGTATTGTCTTCTTTATTGATTGTCGTGGTCAGTCTGTTCTTTACCAGCTTCTTTGAGGATCTACCACTGACCATTCTGGCTGCAACCATTATTGTATCTATCTGGAAACTGGTCAATTTCCAGCCTTTTATCGATGCATGGCGTTATTCCAAAGCTGACGGCATTGCCATGTGGATTACCTTTTTTGGTGTGGTATTACTCGATATCACCACTGGTCTGATCGTCGGGATAATTTCGACCTTTATTCTTATGCTATGGCGCATCAGCCGTCCTCATATTGCAGTCGTGGGACTGGTCGAAGGCACCCAGCATTTCCGGAATATCCAGCGTCATCAGGTGATGACTTCTGATCGGGTTCTGTCTCTGCGTATTGATGAAAACCTAAGTTTTTTAAATGCGCATACTCTTAAAGGTTATCTGATTAATCAGTTAAGTTTAAATGACAAGTTAGAGCATGTGATTTTGAACTGCTCCAGTATCAGTGCGATTGACTTGAGTGCTTTGGAAACGCTGGAAGAACTCAATGCTGAATTGTCTAAACTGAATATTCGACTGCACTTTGCAGAAGTGAAAGGCCCGGTATTCGACCGCTTGCAGGCCTCCAAACTAATGACACATTTAAGTGGACGGATTTATCTCACTCATTTTCAGGCAATTCAGGATCTGGCACCGGAAATTTTCGAAAAGCCTCAGCATTATATGATTTAAGATTTTTCAATTCTTTGCATGATAGATATGCTGTCATGCAAAGAATTGAACTGAAACATAACTGGAAATGATTGATTTAGATTCTATATTCATTTAAAAAATAAAGATTAAAAACCGATCATTGAATCTGGCTATTTCTAAGAATTTTGTATGGAAATAATACGATCAAGATAAAAAATCATCTTAATTATTTATTAATTTTCAGATACTTAAATATTATCTAAAAATATATTTTAAGCGATCCTTAATTTAAGTATAAAATAACGCAAATTTTTTTCGCATTTAGCCCTCGTAATTTTCACAAGGCAACCTTATGTTTTCTGCCCTATCGCGTCTGAGTTTAGTCTCCCGAATCATCATCGCCATTATTCTAGGCGTTGGTGTGGCTCTGTTATTTCCTGAAGCTGCACCTTCCTTAAGCCTGTTGGGTGATCTGTTTATTAAGGCACTAAAATCCGTCGCGCCAGTTCTGGTTTTCATTCTGGTTCTTGCATCAATCGCAAATTTCCAGGTTGGCCAGACCAATTCAACGATAAGACCTATTATGCTGATGTATGCTGTCGGCATGTTCCTGGCAGCACTAAGTGCTGTCATCGCCAGTATTTTATTTCCAAGTACATTGTTCCTGGATATTGCAGCGCAAGGTGATTTACAGCCACCAGGCAGCCTAGGTGAAATTCTCAAAAATCTGGTGCTGAGCTTTGTGGCGAACCCGGTGGTTGCCATTGCTGAAGCGAATTTTATTGGGATTCTGGCATGGTCAATTGCGTTAGGGATTGCCTTCCGTCATGCATCGCACACAACTAAAACCTGTTTAAATGACGCTGCCAATGCAATCAATTATGTAATTCGTCTGGTGATCAGCTTTGCGCCAGTGGGTATTTTTGGTCTGGTTGCCGTGACTTTTGCCGAAGCCGGTCTTGATACTTTGACCAGCTATGCGCATTTATTAGCTGTTCTGCTGGGTACAATGGTATTTGTAGCCTTAGTGATTAACCCATTAATGGTGGGTTTCATTACCCGTCGCAATCCATATCCACTGGTCTTTACCTGCTTACGTGAAAGTGGCATTACCGCGTTCTTTACTCGCAGTTCTGCTGCCAATATTCCAGTAAACCTGGACTTGGCAAAACGCTTAGGTGTAAAAGAGACTACTTCAAGCGTAGCAATTCCTTTAGGTGCAGCAATTAACATGGCTGGTGCATCAGTGACGATTACCGTGTTGTCTTTAGCTGCAGTAAATACTTTAGGTGTTAATGTTGACTTCACCACTATGCTAATTCTTTCTATCGTAGCGACTGTGTCTGCGTGTGGTGCTTCAGGTGTGGCTGGTGGTTCACTATTGCTGATTCCCGTGGCTTGTGGCTTGTTCGGGATCTCTTCAGATATCGCGATGCAAGTGGTAGCAATTGGTATGGTGATCAGTGTATTGCAGGACTCTACCGAGACTGCACTCAACTCATCTACCGATGTTTTATTTACAACAGCAGTAGACCGCGCTACAGATTGATTTTATATTGAAGAATCAAGATGTTTTTCTAATGATATTGCCATGCCATTACAGCGTTTACCATCGTGGGTTCAATTGGGTGCATTCTTCCTTGCGGTAAATGCCGGAATGATTAATGTATTAGGACTGGTGACCGTGTTGCATCAGTCCGTTTCACATATGACCGGTAACGTCAGTATGCTGGCGATGGCGCTGCTGGACTGGCAACCACGCCAGATTTTGTATCTGATTCTGGTTACGCTCTGTTATGTGATTGGCTCGATGTATAGCGGGCTGATTTTAGGAAATAGTCACTTTCGCTTGGGACGCCTGTATGGTTATCCTTTAAGCCTAGTGGCTTTTTTTATATTCATTTGCTGGCTGTTATTGCCCTATTTCCCGCGTTATGCCTTGTTATGGGCCTGTGTCGCGATGGGTGTACAAAATGCCATGGTCAGCCACTATAAAGGTGCGATTATCCGGACCACCCATTTGTCTGGTGTACTGACCGATTTAGGTCTGGCTATGGGCTATCGCCTGCGTGGTCTGGTCGTAGAATCCCGTAAAGTGATCCTGCATATGCTGATCTTGGTCGGCTTTTTAATGGGTGGCATACTTGCCAGCTGGATTTATCCTTATTTAAAATTAAATGCATTCCTGGTCCCTACAGTGTTAAGTCTGATGCTTAGCCTGACCTATTGGGTGATCTATTTACGTTATCGACATCAACACGACTAATTTTTGGAAACTCTCATGGTTAAAAATGCATTACAGGCACAATTGTTAAAGGCAGGCCTAGTCGATAATAAAAAAGCCAAAAAACTGTCTAAACAGGCTATACATGAAAAGCGCACAGGCGACAGTAAAGAAGCCGAAATCAAGGCAAAGATTGAGCAGGACAAACAGGAAAAGCTGGCTAAAGACCAAGCCATTGAACAGGCGAAAAAAGTCCAGTTGCAGGAAAAAGAACTCAAAGCGGCCATCATGCAGATGATTAATCAGCATAAAATCCGCGATACGGATGGTGAGATCAGTTATCAGTTTATTGATGACAGCAAGATCAAGAAAGTTTATATCAACCAGCAGATTTATAATGCACTAGTCGCTGGCAGTCTGGTGATTGCACGTGAAAATGAAAGTTATGCCTTCCTGCCTAAAGCTCTGGCAGATCGTATCAATTCAAAAATGGAAGGCTTTATCATTGTGAATAATTCAGAGAAAAATGAAGAAACCACTGATGAAGAAGATCCATATGCAGCTTATGTGATTCCTGATGATTTAATGTGGTAAGCACATTTTCCTTAAAAAGGAAAGCATAAATAAAAAACCGGCATATTTGCCGGTTTTTTTAATCTGTTTCATTAAGTCTATGTCAGCTTGCCTTTTGCATATTCTTGTTTTAATAGATAGCAAATTTCACTCAATTCAAATCCTATTTAGTAACTTTAGATTTCATATAACGAGCCTTAAATGAAAGCGCTAATCACTAAAATTTAGTCTGTAAATACTCAATAAACCCCTCAATTTTCTTAATCACGTATAAGCAGATATGCAAAGGACTCACGTTATTTTGCTAAGCTTTTTCTACTCTATACTTTGCTCTTTCTAAGAGCGCTATTACATAATGTATAGAGCTTTTAAGAATTTTTTTCGGATCTTTTTTTGAATACAAGTAACGATCAATTTTTTCAAAAGATTCATCATTAACCACTATCTCCAATATAGTGTTATTAATTTCATGGCTTATTGATTGCTCAATATGTTCCAGTTCATAGGAATGTAGAGCTTGTGCTATAACTATTTGAAGATTTTTCATTTTTAATGATTAAGATTATATGATTTTAATCCTAGCACTATCGTAAGTATATAAAATGTAAAATAAACATTAAGTTATGTCGAATTAACATAATTAAACGCTATATTAAATTCTTTAATTCACTTTGACATTTTTAATTTTTTAAAGTTAGAAAAAATACAAGCTAGGCTGTTATATCAATTTTTCACGTTTCCTAGCCATTAACCAATCAATTTCCATTGATCTATTTAATCTGAATTAACCTGAAGGAAAAAATAAATGCCTGAATAGTGATTAAGTTCGCATCCTCTAAGAAAGATATGTTTTAAAAGGTTATCCAAGATTAAAAAATTGCGTTTAAACCTATAAACTCTAACAAATTTTTTGAGTTAAAGAGAAAGATCAGTTGGAACAGTTTAATTTTATTCAGAATATTCGAGATTGGGCCGATCAGTACCCATGGCTGGAAATGTTATCTTCACTGAGTATTGTGATTTTACTGGCCATCCTTGCCAATGTGTTTGCCAAACAGATTGTCGTACGTGGCATTCGTCAACTGATTTCCAAAATGCCCTTTGCCAATAATCAGATTTTTGCTGAACATAGCGTGATTCGCCGGATTTCCAATATTGTTCCGGCAATCGTGATTATGAACGGGATTACCACAGTTCCACATTTATCCGACAAGGTACAAACTTTTGTACAAATGGGTGCTCAGGCATTTATTTTCCTGACCATTGCTCTGGCGCTCGGTGAATTACTGAATATCTTTAACCTGATTTATCAGCGCAATCCCAAGTCACGCAACAAGCCGATTAAAGGCTATTTACAGCTGGTCAAGCTGATCATCTTCATTGTTTGTGGTCTTATGATTTTAGGCACTTTCCTGAAAAAAGATGTATTCACCTTGCTTGCGGGTTTTGGTGCGATGGCCGCTGTCCTGATGCTGGTCTTTCAAAATACCATTCTGTCACTGGTCGCTTCGGTTCAGATTTCATCTTATGACATGGTGCGTATTGGTGACTGGATTGAAATGCCGACCCTGAATGCCGATGGTGATGTCATTGATATGTCATTACATACAGTGACTGTGCAGAACTTTGATAAGACTGTGACCACGATTCCAACCAATAAACTGGTGACTGATACCTTTAAAAACTGGCGCGGTATGCAGGAAGCAGGTGCCCGTCGGATCAAACGCTCAATTCATATTGATCAAACTAGCGTGCATTTTATGACGGCAGAAGAACAGAACAAGCTGAAAAATTTCATCCTGCTTGATCAATATCTGAATACCAAATCAGAAGAGCTAGATAAATTTAACCAGCAGCTCCAGCACCATTCACAATACAACCAGCGCCGTCTGACCAATTTAGGCACGTTCCGCGCTTATTTGGAATTTTATCTGCAACAGCATCCTGGCATTGCCAAAGATTTCTCATTGATGGTGCGTCAGTTACAACCGACCAGCGAAGGTTTACCACTGGAAATTTATGCTTTCACCAATACGACGGTTTGGGCAGAGTATGAAAATATCCAGTCCGATATCATGGACCATATTCTGGCGATTATTTCGGAATTTGGATTGAAGGTGTATCAGGCGCCTTCTGGGAGTGATTTTAAAGAATCTTTTAACGCGAGTTCTTCATCTCCGATTATCACTTAAACTAACCTTTCAACTTAAGCCCGAAATAATCTTTTATTTCGGGCTTTTTTATTCAGTATTTAAAATGAATTCAGGCTCTTATTTTTAGTTTTCATATCAGCTGGCATAAATCTGGCATGAGTTTCTGCTCTGCAACCTAAAGTTTGATTTAGTTAAACATTTGTGGCAATTTCACTCAAATTCAGACTTCAAAAAGCAGAATCCTTTATAATCCTCGCAAAGAAAATACATGATAAGAGTACGTGAATGTTTCGATGGCTTGAACGGCTGGTAGATCCCTATCCCACCAAAAACCTGAATCAACCTTTACCCACCAGCTTTTTCCCCTTTGTCTGGCAGGCAGCTTATGGGGTACGCCGTTATTTGCTGATTCTAGTATTGTGTACCGCAGGTGCAGCCAGTTTTGAGGCCTTACTGTATTCAAAAATTGGCGATCTGGTAAACTGGTTGAGCCAAAGTCAACCAGAAACTTTTTTAGATCAACATGCCAGCAATCTGACCTTATTAAGTATTATCTTGCTGGCCAATATCCTGTTTGCCAGTGCCCAGTCCCTGATCAAGCATCAGATTTTATACAGTAATTTCCCGATGCGTCTGCGTTGGCGCTTCCATAATTTATTGCTCAAACAGAGTTTGGACTTCTTCCATAATGATTTTGCCGGACGTTTATCGGCCAAAGTCATGCAAACGGCGCTGGCGATCCGGGAATTCTGGGTCATTTTAGGCGATATGCTGGCCTATGTGCTGATTTATTTCGTCACAATTAATATTGTTTTAGGTGCTATTTCACCCTTACTCATCCTGCCGCTTATGGTCTGGCTACTCTTGTTTATTTGTGCCGCCTGCTATTTCATTCCAAGATTAAGCAAGATTTCATCCTTACAAGCGGATGCGCGTGCAGTCATGACCGGACGTGTGACTGATGCCTATACCAATATTCAGACCGTAAAACTGTTTGCGCATGCAGGCCGAGAAAGTCAGTATGCCAAATCCTCCATGCAGGAATTTATGGTTACGGTATATAAACAGATGCGTCTGGGCGCTCAATACGAAATCAGCATTCTGATGCTAAGTGTTGTGCTATATGCAGGTGTGCTGGGAACTGCAATCTGGCTGTGGATGCAAGGTCAAGCTCAGCTCGGGATCATTGCAGCAACCACAGCGATGGTATTAAAGCTGAATAGTATTGCCGAGTTTATGATGTGGCAGACCTCTGCCCTGTTTGAAAATGTCGGTACTATTCAGGACGGAATGAAAACTCTGGGACGTCGAATCAATATTCAAGACAAAGAAGATGCGAAAGAACTGGAACTGAAACACGGTGAGATTAAATTCGATAATGTCACTTTTGCCTATAATGAAAAACCGGTGATTGACCAGTTTAATCTGACCATTCGTCCGGGTGAAAAAATCGGCATCGTAGGTCGTTCCGGTGCCGGTAAATCGACTCTGATTCAATTGTTACTGCATTTCTATCATCTGAATCAGGGCCGTATTCTGATTGATGGCCAAGATATTGCCGATGTCACTCAGGACAGTTTGCGTAAAAATATTGCGCTGGTCACTCAGGATACGTCTTTACTGCATCGTACTGTAGCTGAAAATATCAAATACGGCCGTCCGGATGCAACTGATGAAGAAATGTTTGAAGCTGTACGCAAGGCCAAAGCAGAAGAATTTATTCCGAATCTGACTGATTTGCGTGGCCGTAGAGGCTATGATGCTTATGTCGGTGAACGTGGCGTGAAGCTTTCTGGTGGACAGCGTCAACGTATTGCCATTTCCCGGGTATTCCTGAAAGATGCACCGATTCTGATTCTGGATGAAGCCACGAGTGCTCTGGATTCTGAGGTCGAAGCGGCTATTCAGAATAGTCTGGATGACTTGATGCAAGGTAAAACGGTTATTGCCATTGCGCATCGTCTTTCTACCATTGCGCAGATGGATCGTCTGATTGTGATGGATCAAGGTAAAATTGCCGAGCAAGGTACGCATGATGAACTGGTTGCCTTAAACGGAATCTATGCGCAGCTATGGCAGCGTCAAACCGGCGGGTTCTTGGTACAGCAACATGCCAAAACTGATAACTTACACGAAGCATAATCGCTCTATTCAGTAGTAACTGACATCTACAACAGAAACCGAAGCGTTCTATTTGAGTCATTAGAATAGTAATGCTTCGGTTTGCTTTTATGTGAATATCGTCTATTCCATAAGAATTTTTTAAGTTTAGATTTTTCTAAAAGTGATCCTGTTTTGAATTAGAAGAAATCTGTAGCCTTAAAATTAAATCCCTAAAATATCTCTGTTTTACATTGATTTCCAACTTTAAATTAGGCTACTCTGCTTTAAGTTGATTGAAATCTGCTTGTGGAAATTGCCGCAGCTTTGTCCAACAATTTTTATCAAGAAAATGGCTTTTTCATGCCAATATGAAGTGAAAATAAAAAAATTTGAATGAGTGCAACGGATCGCGCATGAAAACAATAGCTCCACGCCAAGACCAAGGTATTCCAGGTGTATACGGTCTCTTGCTTCTCGATGTCATTTCCCGCTGGGGGTATAATAATGAGTCGCTTTTTAAGCCTTTTGGCCTGACCAGTGAACAGTTGGCAGATCCTGATTATCGTATTCCGACCCCTGTGGCCAATGAACTGGTCAAGCATGCCCTGAAACTCACTGGTGAACCGACATTGGGTTATCACTTAGGTACCCAGATGCGGATTTCAATTCATGGTTTTATCGGTTATGCCATCATGACGGCGAATAATATTACCGAAGCTCTGGTGCTGGCGAATCGATTCATTCAGTTACGTTTACCCTTCCTGCAGTTATTTTTCTCGACCTTTGGCGCTAAGGCAACGGTACAGCTGCAAACTGATATCCAGCTTGAACCGCTTCGTACCGAAATTTCGATTGCCCTGATGATTGGTCTGATCAGTATGGCTAAGGCTATTACCGGGGTTAACGATGCAACTGGTGAAATCGACTTCGATTTCAAAAAGCCGGAAGGCTTTGAACGCTTCATGGCGAAATTTCCTACGCACCAGTTCCGTTTTGAACAGCCGCATTTAATTTTAAGCTTTGATAAAAGCTACCTGATGAACAAGTTGGTACATGCCGATCCAATTGCCAGCCAGATTGCGATTAACCAATGTGAAGCTGAATTATCTGCACTTGGTGAACGACACCGGATTGCCATGCGGGTACGAGATATCCTGACTCATTCCGAACAGCATTATCTGAGTATTGAAAGTGTAGCTGAACGCCTGCATATGTCAGATCGAACCTTAAAGCGTCAGTTGGCCGCTGAAGGTACTTCTTTCTCTACGCTGGTGGATGAAGTGCGCTACCGGCATGCCACTTCCTTATTATCCCGTACAGACTTTACTCTGGAGCAGATCGCTGATGAACTTGGCTATAGTGATGTGGCCAATTTTAGTCGGGCGTTTAAGCGCTGGAGTGGTCGTAGCCCGAGCAACTGGCGTAAAGATCCTTATTTATAAGCAAGGATAAACCTTTTGTTTTGACCAAAAAGAATGTATAAAACATATCAAAAATGATCTTAAGATTTTTAGGGAGTTATCAATGAATCATCCTTCAGAATTAAAGTACGCAAGTACACATGAATGGGTACGCATTGAGGGTGATCTTGTTGTGACCGGTATTTCCGACCATGCACAGGATGCATTAGGTGATCTGGTTTATGTAGAAGCACCAGATCTTGACTCACATATTACTGCGGGCGAACAGGCTGGCGTGGTTGAATCAGTGAAAACAGCTTCTGATATTCATGCGCCTGTCTCTGGTACAGTCGTTGAAATCAATGCTGCACTTGAAGATGATCCTGACTTCATTAATGATGACCCGTATGGCAAAGGCTGGATCTATAAAATCAAACCGGACAATATGGCAGATGTAGAAAAGCTACTGTCTAATACAGAATATGAAGCTGGCCTATAAGCTACTTTGATTTAGTATGGAAAAATAAGAATCAGCCTGCGGGCTGATTTTTTTACGCATTGAAAACTTCGTATTTAAAGCTCACCATCAAATACAATGTATTTATATCGGAATTTTATTGTATTTTTCACACATTTTTCTTAAAGTCTTTGCTGTACCTGCTATCACTCGCATCAGATAGCTCAGGCTGCTTTATAAAAATAATATTCATGCTCATCGCAGCATTTCCCTATAGATCAATTTAGGAAAATTATGAAATCCAATCTATTGCCTTTATGGACCAAGCCTTTTGTGCTGTGTCTGGCCAATAACCTGTTTTTATTTATTTTCTATTTTGCACAAACCACGATTTTACCGATTTATATCCTGAAAGAATTAGGCGGAAACTTAGCTCAGGCTGGTCTTGCCATGACCTTGTTCATGATTTCAGCGATTGCGGTACGTCCATTTAGTGGCCTGATTATTGAAAAATTGGGTATCCGTAAAACCCTGATTATTTCTGGAATCTTTTTCAGTCTATTTTCCCTAGCTTACTTGCTTGCCGATCAGCTGACGACCTTATTTATCATCCGTTTTTTGCATGGGATCTGGTTTAGTATTTTGACTACAGTCTGTGTTCCTGTGGTGAATCAGTTTATTCCAGAACAGCGTAAAGGCGAAGGCATGGGCTATTACGTTATGTCAGTCAATCTGGGTATTGTTCTTGGACCTTTGATTAGCTTAAGTCTGATTGAATACTGGTCTTATTTTCAGATCACAACGCTGCTTATTGCATTAGTTTTTATCGGATTTGCTTTCTGCTTAATGATTCCGGTCAAGGAGCCTGAGAACATCATTCAAACTGTTCCTGAGAAAAAAGGACTGGTGTTGTCTGATGTTGTAGAAAAGAAAGCGCTGCCTGTTGCTGTTCTGGCAGCTCTGATTTCCTTCTCTTATGCCAGCATCATGTCTTTTATTGCACCTTTTGCTGCCAGTAAAAATCTGATGACTTATGCCAGTTTGTTTTTTGTCGTATTCGCCATTTCCATGATGAGCTTGCGTCCAATTACCGGAAAAATTTACGATCGTAAAGGCTCACAATATGTGATTTATCCTGCGCTATTAGTATTTAGTTTAGGACTCTTTTTACTGAGTCAGATTCAGACCCTATGGGGATTTCTGCTAGCTGCGGTATTGATTGGTGTCGGTTTTGGCAGCGCACAACCTTGCATCCAGACACTAGCCATTCAACGTGCACCGAAACACCGGATTGGTTATGCAACTTCGACCTTTTATACCTTCTATGATGTAGGAATTGCGGTCGGCTCGCTACTGATTGGGGCGCTTATTGCGACTTATAGTTATCAGTTCGCCTTTATTCTGTGTGGTTTACTCACCTTATGCAGTATTGTTTACTTTAAACTGGTCGTTCAAGTTAAGACTGCCTAATACAAGTTAATGTCTAAATATAATAAAAAAAAGGCAGATAAACTGCCTGTTTTAATTCTGACACGAAGAAGTATTTATTCAGATGCTGAAGTATTTTCTTGTTCTTTTTCTTCAGCTTTCGGTTCTTGCATCATCGTGAATTGTGTTGCTTCTCCGGCAGCAGGATTATCTTGGCGGTTGCTTTTCAGCTTGATCTGTAAACGTAATTCATTAGTCGAATCGGCATTACGCAATGCTTCCTCATACGAAATCGCCCCCTCGTTATACAGGTCAAATAAGGCCTGATCGAAAGTCTGCATGCCCAGTTCACGAGATTTGCCCATAATAGCTTTCAGCTCATGAAACTCGCCTTTTAAAATCAGATCAGAAATCAAAGGTGTATTTAACATAATTTCAATCGCAGCCCGCCGGCCTTTCCCATCCTGAGTACGAATCAGACGCTGGGAAATAATCGCCTTCATATTAGAAGATAAATCCATCAATAACTGATTACGGCGTTCTTCCGGGAAGAAGTTAATAATCCGGTCCAAAGTCTGGTTGGCGTTATTGGAATGCAGTGTGCCCAGACATAAATGTCCGGTTTCAGCAAAGGCAATTGCGTGTTCCATGGTTTCGGTATCACGAATCTCACCAATCAGAATCACATCAGGTGCCTGACGCAAGGTATTTTTCAGCGCATTGTGCCAGGAATGGCAATCGACTCCAACTTCACGGTGAGTAATCATGGATTTCTTGTGTTTATGTACATATTCCACCGGATCTTCCACGGTAATGATATGCCCCGCCGAATTTTCATTGCGGTAGTCAATCATCGCTGCCAGAGAGGTCGATTTACCTGAACCCGTTCCTCCTACAACCAGTACCAGACCGCGTTTTTCCATAATCACGTGTTTCAATGATTCTGGTAATTTCAGTTTCTGGAAATTTGGAATTTCTGCCGTAATGGTCCGGATTACCATCCCGACCTGAAGCTGTTGTACAAAAACATTTACCCGGAAGCGCGATACACCCGGTACAGTAATCGCGAAGTTACATTCTAGTTCAGCTTCAAACTCTTGACGCTGTTTATCATTCATCAAGCTATAAGCGAACAGTTTGGTTTTTTCAGCAGTTAAAGTCTGTTGTCCAAAGGGCTTCATTAAGCCCTGATGTTTAATACTCGGTGGAAAATCTGCGGTAATAAATAAGTCTGAGCCCCCATATTCCACTACTTTGGTCAGCATGTGATGCATGAATTTTTTTGCTTCGTCCAACAGTTCTGCCGTGAACATTCTCTTCCCCTGGAAATACACAATTACATGAATTTAAATGCTTGATTCATGCCAATATCATTTGATTTTTATTGTGCAGCGTTTTTTTTAAAGCCTCAAATTGATTTGATTTATAAAGAAAATATTTTTGGAATATTATGTGATGAAGTTCAACAAAATATCAATTAACTAGGCAAAATTTGCATTTTAAAAACTACTTCATTTTAAAAGAATATTACGATGAACAAGATCATATTCAGGATAAATGCAAGATGGTGAAACTGAATTCACCAGGTAAGTAAGGATAAAATTAAAAAATTAGATAGGTGGCTGAAAGCTGCCTTGCTTAAAAGCCACCATTAAAGAAGATTTATGACTCAGTTCTATTGAACTGAATAGTAATCTGTTTATTAAAAAAAGATTAATCAGGAGAAAGTACACGCGATCCGGACTGTTCCAGAAGTGAAATCTGTGCATTTTCTGCCTGTAAAACAGGATTAATACGACTGCTCTTCAGCTTGATTTGCAAACGTAATTCATTGCTGGAGTCTGCATTACGCAAGGCTTCTTCATAAGAAATAATGCCTTGGTTATATAAATCAAATAATGCCTGATCAAAGGTTTGCATGCCCAGTTCCCGCGAACGAGCCATAATCGTTTTAAGTTCATGGAATTCACCTTTACGAATCAGGTCAGAAACTAAAGGGGTATTTTGCAGAATTTCTACCGCAGCCCGACGACCTTTACCATCTTCAGTGCGAATTAGCCGCTGAGAAATCACGGCTTTGATATTAGCTGATAAATCTAGCAGTAACTGATTACGGCGTTCTTCTGGAAAGAAGTTAATAATCCGGTCCAGTGCCTGATCGGCATTATTGGAATGAAGTGTTGCAAGACATAAATGGCCAGATTCAGCAAAGGCAATTGCATGCTCCATACTGTCTGTATCCCTGATTTCGCCAATCACGATGACGTCAGGTGCCTGCCGCATGGTATTAATCAGTGCATTGTGCCAGGAAACGCAATCTACACCAATTTCACGCTGGGTGATCATCGAGTTTTTATGCTGATAGACATATTCCACCGGGTCTTCGATCGTAATAATATGCCCTTCAGTATGAGTATTACGATAATCAATCATGGCTGCCAATGTAGTCGATTTCCCGACACCCGTTGCACCAACTACCAGCACCAAACCACGTTTCTGCATGATGACCTGTTGCAATGAAGCTGGTAAGCCTAACTGCTCAAAGCTTGGAATATCTGTCGTAATGACCCGAATCACCATGCCTACATTGTGCTGTTGCTGGAAGACATTAACCCGGAAGCGCGACACGCCCGGGATGCTAATACTAAAATTGCATTCCATCACCGATTCAAATTCCTGAATCTGTCGCTCATTCATCAAGGCATAAGCAAACAAACGGGTCTTATCGGCTCTGAGCTTCTGCTGACCAAATGGTTTCATTAACCCTTGCTGTTTGATACTGGGCGGGAAATCAGCTGTAATAAAAAGATCGGAACCACCATATTCCACGACTTTGGTCAGCATATGGTGCATAAATTTACGTGCTTCATCGAGTAATTCAGTTGTATACATAGCAAGCTTCCCGGGATCATTACTCATCCGCTGTTTAAAAACAGTATCAGGCTGACCTCTAATAAATTATTGTTATTGTTTATTTTTTTAAATTAATTATTTTTTATGAATTTTTTAAAATCGTTTTAATACTCATTGTTTTAATTTTCAAAATATCGAATTGTTGCTTTCAGCATTTAGAAAAATACTTCTGAACAACCATATCCGATCATAATATCTTTCCTCAACGAATTGAGGAAAGATAAGATCGTGAGTTTAAGCGCTACGCTTTAAACTTTCGCATCGCAGTGAATCAGCCATATTTAACAATAATTGCTCGGTTTTTGTCCAGCCCAGACATCCATCAGTCACTGACTGGCCGTAAACCATATCTTCAGAGATTTTCTGATTGCCATCGACCAGATGACTTTCGAGCATTACACCCCGCACATTGCTGTGCAAACGTTCAGCGACGATTTGCTCCAGCACTTCAGGTTGTAGCATTGGGTTTTTTGAACTATTACCATGACTGCAATCAATAACCAGGGCCGGCAAATCGGTTGAGTGTTTCGCTTTAATTTTTTCAATTTCAGACAACTGGTAGTTCGGACCACTATTTGAACCACGCAGGATCAAATGTGCTTTTGGATTCCCTTTTGAGCTCAGGATACACGGCAGACCCGATTGGCTCATGCCCATGAACTGATGTGGATTGGAAGCTGACTGAATAGCATCAAGAGCAATTTGAATCGAACCATCTGTCCCATTTTTGAAACCGATGCTGTACGGCATATGGCTGGAAATTTCACGGTGAATTTGTGATTCACTGGTACGCGCGCCAATCGCGCCCCAGGCCAATAGGTCATCGAAATACGCCGTTGCCATTGGACTTAAGATCTCTGAGGCAATCGGCAGACCCATGCTAATCAGTTTTAGGTACAGTGCACGAGATTTTTCCAGACCCAATTGCATATTGGATGAGCCATCAAGTTCTGGATCATACAGGAAGCCTTTCCAGCCTACAGTAGTACGTGGTTTTTCAATATAGGCCCGCATAACCAGGAAAATTTGATCAGAAACCTGTTCCTGAAGTTGTTTTAATTTTTCTGCATATTCAAGTGCGGAAGCTTCATCATGAATGGAACATGGTCCGGTAATCACCATTAAACGGTGATCTTTACCCTCTAAAATATTTTGAATAATTTGACGCTGTTCAGCGACTTGTGCAGCCAATTGCGGAGACAGTGGCAATTGCTGCTTAAGCTGCTGTGGCAAAGCTAAAATGGTTTCTGTTTGATGTTGTTGTGATGTATGTGCAATATTCATGACTTTAAATCCTGGGACTGGCAATCAGTCCAAACTTTTATTTGAGCGTTATGGGTCTAATCGAAGATGTCGAAAGCGTCATTAGCTGGCTAAAGTAAGACCAATAAAAGTTGCTAAAGTATGAATAGTTAAAGTTTGTCATGGCTGTCTCCAAAGAATTGTTAAATCACATGCATAAAAAAACCTGATCAGGGTTGCCGATCAGGTATTAACTGGTGGGCAACCTTTTCATTGCCCAAACGCATTCAGGCAATTATCTAAACTGCCAGAAATAAAAATAAGCGTTTGAAATGATAGGTTGCTTTAACATGTTTATGTCTTTCATAAAAATGTGAATCTGAAATTAAAATACGCGCTCTATCCAGTTTTGACAAGTAGTAAATATAAAAAAATATTTATCAGTATTTATACTTTTACTTATCGCCCTAGAATTCTAACCTTTCAGATATTAATAATGGACAAAGTCGTGACGGTCAGCAGACTTTGCCCATTTCCTTAAAACCAAGAGCATATTAGATCTTGGTTTTGGCATTTGCAATTAACGGGTTACGCGATTCCATGCATCACGTACTGCAAATTTTGCCTGTTCCCAGTTCAGACGTGACTGGCCTTTTGCCTGTTCCCATTTTACTTTCAGATCGCTTTCTACATCTTCAAAACGGGTATTGGCATCATATGCTCCACGGTTTTCATAACCGACACGATAGGCCGCATCATAGTCACGATCGTAATCTAAATCGCTATACGTGGTACGGGCATCTGAATAATAAGGGGTTTCAACGGCATTATCTCGCCAGAATGCTGCTTCTTCAGTCGGGTGCACAGCTTCGCCTACGCCTTTACCTGCGAGACCACCGACCACTGCCCCCACAACACCGCCTACTGCTGCACCGACCGGACCGCCTGCTGCACCGACCGCTGCACCTGCAGCTGCGCCACCGGCAGCACCTACGCCTGTGCCAATAGGATGTGCACCTGGCTCGCCGCTAATTGGATCGGCATTTAAATCATCACGGACATCTTTAGGAGAATTTTTAATACGATCAAATCTATCATTCGACATAGAGCTTATCCTTATTCTTTAAAATGATTCTTAAACATGGTTTTAATCGCGTCTATCGATACGCTTCTATTCACTATAAGCATCTGGCATGTAATAATCTTAGAAGCCTTGTGTTTTTTAGGTAAAGCTCTGTGGTGCTTTGATAGGCAAATGTATCTGATATACCTTAATTATTAAAATAAAAAGGCCGGTGTTCACCGGCCTTTATGAAGTTTAAATCGCTAAATCATCTTAATCAAAATGAATCACGCTACGGATCGACTTGCCTTCATGCATCAGATCAAAGGCTTCATTGATCTGTTCTAATGGCATCGTATGCGTCACAAATGGTTCTAATTGAATTTCGCCTTTCATGGCCTGCTCAACCATGCCCGGTAATTGAGAACGACCTTTAACACCACCAAATGCCGTACCCATCCATTTACGACCAGTCACTAACTGGAATGGACGAGTCGAGATTTCTTTACCTGCACCTGCTACGCCAATAATCACAGACTGACCCCAGCCACGGTGTGCACATTCTAGTGCTGAACGCATTACGTCGACATTACCAATACATTCAAAAGAGTGGTCTACGCCCCAACCGGTCATTTCCACAATCACTTGCTGAATTGGCTTGTCATAGTCTTTTGGATTCACAAAATCAGTAGCGCCAAACTGTTTAGCCAGTTCGAATTTATCTGGATTGGTATCCACGGCAATAATACGGCCGGCGTTGGCCTGGCGAGCACCTTGTACAACTGCAAGACCAATACCGCCTAAGCCAAATACAGCGACGCTATCGCCTTCCTGTACTTTAGCAGTGTTATGTACTGCACCAATACCGGTAGTCACGCCACAGCCCAATAAACACACTTGCTCATGGTTAGCTTCAGGGTTAATTTTCGCCAGAGAAACTTCTGCAACGACTGTATATTCAGAGAACGTTGAACAGCCCATATAATGATAAATCGGTTGGCCATTATAAGAAAAACGGGTAGTTCCATCTGGCATTACACCTTTACCCTGAGTCGCACGAACCGCTACACACAGGTTGGTCTTACCCGATTTACAGAACAGACATTCACCACATTCTGCTGTGTAAAGTGGAATCACATGATCACCCGGTTTCAGACTCGTTACGCCTTCACCTACCTCAACGACCACACCCGCACCTTCGTGGCCTAAAATGGCTGGAAATACGCCTTCCGGATCATCACCAGACAAGGTAAATGCATCGGTATGACATACGCCAGTATGGCTAATTTTTACCAGTACTTCACCTGCTTTTGGTGGAGCAACATCTACTTCCACAATTTCTAATGGCTGACCTGGGCCAAATGCAACCGCTGCACGTGATTTCATGTAAAACGATCCTTTTATTACTGATTTACAGATGGTTAACAGTAACCTCTTTCTATTCGGAGATTCAACCATTAACATCACTAGTTGAGGAATAAAACCCCTATAACTAATGGAACATCAATGACTAAGCCCTCGTCAATTACATGTTTAAGTATTTTTGTTTTTAGCCTGACTATTTCTGGCTGTGAATTAGCTCCCAATACAGCAAAAGAAGAAGCTATTACTCCAGTACAATCGACCCACTGGATCAGAGAGGAACAACTGCCACAGATTCAGGAAGGGAAAACGGCTTATCTGCCTTTATATGACGGTTTTATGAGTATGGCGGCACGGTTATATCTGATCAATCAGGCCAAATACCATCTCGACCTACAATATTACATCTGGAAAGATGACTATATTGGCAATATGATCCTCTCCCAATTATTAAAAGCCGCAGACCGTGGCGTGAAGGTTCGAGTTCAAATTGATGACCAGAACGGAACTAAACTGGATGATAAGCTGCTGGCCTTAGCCCAGCATCCTAATTTCGAAGTCCGACTATTTAATCCTTATAAATTCCGTCAATTGCGTGCCCTAGATTACGGATTCCGTATGAAATATGTTAATCCGCGCATGCATAACAAACTGATTATTGCGGATGGTACGGCAGCGGTCACGGGTGGTCGGAATATCAGTAGTGAATATTTTGATGCCAGTGAGGATTTTCAGTTTAGCGATGTCGATATTTTCTTTGCCGGGAAACCAGCCCACGATGCGAATCAGACCTTTATCAAATTCTGGAACGATGATCTAAGCTATGATATCCGACAAGTTCTGAATGATTCAGGCAATCCACAACTTTTAAAACGGTTGAGAACCGAATTTAAAGAAGATGAAGTCGATAAGAATGAGCTGAAACGCCGAGTCGGTATTGCGGAACAGCAGATTGATGAACAGCTGAGAAAGCGCCCGATCAAATGGGGAAATGCCTATTTTGTTGCCGATGCCCCTTCCAAGGTCCGTCGTAGCGCCCAGAATGGCGATTATATTTATACCCATATGCTGGAACTTATGGGTGAACCCAAAGATCATCTGGAACTGGTTTCTTCTTATTTCATTCCCACTCAGGAAGGTGCGGATTATTTAAGTAAACGTGCCCAACAGGGTGTCAAAATCAGAATTTTAACCAATTCTTTCCAAGCGAATGATGTAGCTTTAGTACATGCCTATTATCAGCAATACCGTAAACAGCTCCTCAAAAATGGAATCGAACTATGGGAATTCAAACCTTATATTGAACGGCCAAAACGGACCTGGTATGAAATTATGACCGGTAATATTATTCCGGCTAAAAATAAGAACAGTTCCAGTCTACATGCCAAATTCTTTGATCTGGATGGTATGGTATTTATTGGTTCCTTTAACTTTGATCCACGCTCTGCCTATTTAAACACTGAAGTCGGTCTGGTGATTGAATCAGATCAGCTCCAAGACGAAATTACCAAGTCCTTAAACCAGTATTTACCCAGAATGGCTTATCAGCTGAAGTTAAATAAACAGGGCGAGATCATTTGGCTGGAACATCAGAAAAATGGTTCAGTCATTCAGCATAATCATGACCCTGAAACGACACAGTTCCAGCGTTATATGATGAATCTGGCAACAAAATTCCCGGGAGAATGGTTAATGTAATGACAGATACATTGCAATCAAATTACATTTAATGTGATTTTTCCTTAATTGATAGTTGGCTTTGGATATTTTAAATCTTTATTGGTGATAAGCTGAACAATATAAAATTGACTAAATCTCTAAATCGGGTTTTTATACTTATATTTTTCAGCTTATTTCTTATATATTAATCAGATCAATACCTACAAAGGTTTTACCTATTCCGTTGATTGCTCTAAAATTACACTTTTCCAGTATTTTGCGAATTTTCGCTTTCCACTCCCATGCAATTTTTTGATTTAAGTCGTCAGTTTAAACTCAGTGATATTCTCACCCCTGTTAAGACCTTGCAGGATCTGTCTCAACAAGAATGGTTTTTAGCCAAAATACGGGTTGAACATGACTGCCTGTCTGATTCAGACTTGGTCGAAGGTCAGGTCGTACTTAAATCTAATCAGAATATCCAGGTCGAACTGGAATGGCTGATTCAGGATACCGGTTATGAATTACAGGTGCTATTTAAAGGTGTTGAAACCGAAGCTTCTGAAGAAACGCTGGTGATGGTTAAAGGTGCGCAACTGGTCGATGAACAACAGCAGCTGATTTCTGCACAGGCTTTAAGTTTATGGATTGACGGGACATTACTTCCGATGTTGCCAAATATTCGCAAAGAAATTAAAGCACGCTTAAACCTGTGGGATTATGTGGAATATGATGGTTAATTCATTTTTCTACTTCTAGAATTTAAAAGAGCCATATCGGCTCTTTTTTGTTTACAGGGAATTTATCTAATATATTTAATTGGTTAAATTGCCCTTGCCTGAATATTTTTATGGCAATGCCTATTTTAGACATACAGATTAAGCTTGATTAAAATAATAAAGAGAAAACATCATGATTTCCCCTTCTGAATGGCAAAATATCCGTCAAGTTGTTGCAGATGCGCAGCGTGCAGCAATGCATTGTTCGATCGCAACCGTCAATCCCCAAGGCTTTCCTAGTATTACTCCGATCGGAACTGTCTTTCTGGATCAGCAGTCTAGTACAGGTTTCTTTTTTGATACTTACTCCACCACCTTCTCTGAAAATTTACAGCATCAGCCACTTGCCTGCATTCAGGCTGTGAATAGCAGCAAACTGTTCTGGTTAAGTTCCATGTTCAAGGGAAAATTTAAGCATTATCCCGGTGTACGTTTATATGCAGAGATTGGCTCTTTACGTCCTGCAACAGCGGAAGAGATTGAGAAAGTTGAATCTCGTATCTCTACATTAAAATGGAGTAAAGGTAGCAAACTGATCTGGTCCAGCTTTCATCATGTTCGGGATATTAAAGTTAAGGATTATCGCTGGGTCGAATATCCCAATATGCAGGTAGAAAATACTTAAATACTTTCTAAAAATAAGCTTATTTCATAAATATACTTAATATTTATATTTATTCATAACTCAAATTAGACCGACATGCTCGAACATCATCCGGTAACTATCTGCTTTCTTATCCAGAGCCAAAGGATAAGCCCGGGATGAAGATGGCATCCGGTATAGATACAGGTCACGGCCAAGAAAATGTGCCTGTGTTGGCTCACCTATACCGGGTTTCAACGTACCTTCAGGCATAGAGAGCATCAAAGTATCTGTGGCCTTGTCGCCTGTAGTCATGATGTGGTTGCAGTCCGGCATTTTCCCCAATAGATCCTGCAAATTGGTGGGCACTACAATTTCCAGAAATTTATCGGAAGCATTTCCCTTCAGGCGTCGGATCTGATAAGCACTGTCAAAAATCGCGATTCCCGTTTCTGTTAAAAACTCTCGGATTAGATGTTCCTGAAATTTTTTATTGGGTAAGTCCAAAAAGTAATCTTTATTTTTAAAGAAAATTAATCCAAATATCCGCCACATATCATTTTGGTAATTCGGATAATAAAAGTTCATTTTCCAGCGCGTTGCGGGTGGCGGAAAACTGCCCAACATCAGTAATTTGGCATTGGGCGGTAAAAATGGCGGTAATGGATGGGTTTCAATATCCGACATAAACTGTTCCAGATTCAGGTATTTCAGTTATTTTAGAATGCCTGACGGATCTTGCTAGCGACTTCTTGTCCCCAAAGTGTATAAACTTCCTTACTTGGATGAAAACCATCTTTGGCCATTTGTAAATTCATGGCCCGATATTTTTCAATATCGTATTCAATCCACTGCATGTTGATCTGCTTATTCACAAATTTTTCCAGCTGCTGGTTCATGTGTTTGGCATATTGACCAAATAACCAGGCCAAAGGATTCGGTAAAGCCGGGAACATATTCATTGGAGGAACACCGGCTGCAATGACCAGTTTTGGATTAAACTTTTGCTGGATTTTGCCATAAAACTGTTCCTGCTTCTTGATCCAGACATCGGCAGGCATGAGTTTAGTCACATCATTCACGCCAACTGAAGTCACGACCACATCATAGGATTTAGCTTCAATCTGGTCTAAAGTACGAATGACCTTTGAGGTGGTATCGCCCGTTTTTGCCTGTAACTTCCATTCAATTTCAAAGTCATTTCTTAACTCATGCAGAATTGCGCCGAGTAAGGCATCATCCTGATGATCTACGCCGACGCCTGCTGCTGCTGAATCACCTACAATCAGTAATGAAAGTTTTTTACCTATTCCTGTTTGACCTTCACGTGCACCTTCTGGTTCTGGAAGTTTTATCGTATTTTTTTTGACACGATTACCCTGAATTATGAGCGCGGGAATTAAGGCGATAGTGGCAGCTTTGAGCAACATAATGGACTAATTTATATAAAGATATGATTAATTTTACTGCAATTTATGGATTACGAGTAATACCTCAGCAGTCATTTTTAATGAATATTCACGTAACTTAGAATTTTGTCCGTACGCGACTTTTTAATCTTTATGTCTAAAATTTTTACTTAACGAGTAGATTAAAAAATTAAAAAAACCCGCCATTTAGCGGGATTTTTTAATGTAACTGATCTATCAAACTTTATGATCATTCCAGCGGTTCATGCGCTTGAACGTCCCAATATCATTAAAGCGTACACCCACTTCTTTCATGACTTTATGCGCTGTTTTAGAGGTCAACTGACGTATATAAAAGGGTTCTTTGACCACAAAATGATGGATCGCATGAGTTGAACCGAAATTACAGCAAAATAACTGGAATGGCACCATCCACCATGGATTCAGTACCTGAGTCTGCTTGATGACATCGCGTGGATCAATATCACCATAATAATGCATATTGGAGCTAACGAATTGCAGGCTAAAAGAACGGATAAAATTCGGAATGATCCAAATTACTGCCAAGAAATTCACGAGCGGCATAGCTTCGATGATACTTTCCGACCAAAGCATTTCATAACCAAAGATTGGTGCAACGGCATTGCCTACATGAAAGACTACAAATAAATAGCACAGACCATAATAAATCAAGCTTAATGGCAAGAAGCCTAATAGCTGAGAAATCATGGCAACTTTACGTTCTTTTTCAGGCTGTTTTTCCATAAAAAGATGAATCATTTTAAACATCTGAAAAGGACGCAAATACACTGACATCAACTGGTCACTGATCACTAGAATGCGGCGAATCCCCCATGGCATACCATTACTGATGCCACGTTCTTCAAGATCATATTCAGTGCCTGAATATTTATGATGATGCAAATGCATGCGTCGGCGAGCCCATGGACTAATCGTATTTGGACGAGCCAGCCACACTAAAGCCAACATTAAATGATGTGCCCAAGGTGTTTTTTTGAAATACATATAATGAATCAGGTCATGTTCTAATTCATGTGTCAGTGAAGCAAAAATTGCAATTAGGGGAATGGTGAACCACGCAGAAAGATAACCATATCCATATGCCAATGCGCATGCGATTATCCCCGTCCAGGCAAAACCTAAAATACTCGCACCAATGAAATTCTGATGTTTAAGTATAGGATAACGGGTACGTATTTCTTCCCCGGCCTGTGTAACGATATTTCTGACCTTAGAGATTCGCTGTTGGTCAGTCATATCCGAAGATGTAGACATATGGACAACCTTTAATTTCTGAACAGTTGTACATTAAAGGAATTTATAAAAAAGAGAAGTTATCTTTCCACTTTCGTAGCGAGTATGTCCAAGTTTTGGGCAGTTTTAGTAATTTTTTTAAGATCAAGAATAAAGCAGAAAAATAAGGAGATATTTTCTATAAAATTTATCGTCTAAAAATTCTTTTCTTAAAAATTTAATCATCTCTATTCTAATAGAATTTTTATTTTTATAGAAAAATAAAATTTATTCATCATCAAAGTGTTAATGACTTTTAGAGATTTAACTAATTATCTTAGTAATTTATAACGTTTTTAAATCCGATACCAGAATTATCCTACCTACTTTTATCCAAAACTTTGAATACTAAAAAGTAAAAAAGCCCCGAATGGAGCTTTTTAAATTGAGGTTTTAACCTAATTTATTGACTAATTTTAGCGGTAATACTTTCATTGCCAAACCGAGTGGCAACCAAGGCCATTTCGGTACATAGGCTTTGACTGGCGCTTTCTCAATTTCTTCTGCCAATAAACGTGAACCAGTTTTCTCATCTACTTCAAAAGGTAGCTTTTTCGCGCCTTCATTGATTTCAGTACGAATATATCCTGGGAAAATGGTAGTGACTTTAATTGGTGTATCTATCAGTTCAGCACGAATGCCTTCAGCCAGATGTGCAACTCCAGCCTTACTTGCGCCGTAAGCGGTCAAGTGTTTTGGCATACCACGCATTGCACTCATCGATGAAATCATCACCAGATGACCGGAGTTTTGTGCACGGAAAATTTCTACTGCAGCTTCACATTGTGCCAATGCAGAAATAAAGTTAGTTTCAACAGTAGCTTTATTGATCGCAAAGTTTCCTTTACCAATCCGGCGGCCTTCACCTACACCGGCATTGACAATAATTCGGTCAATGGTGCCAAAGTTTTCTTTAAAGGCACGGAAAACTTCAAAAACCTGATCATAATTGGTCACATCCAGTGTTTTGGCAATGACTTTAATATCATGTTGGCTTTCAAGTTCTTGCTTCAAAGTTTCCAGACGTTCCAGACGACGTGCACAAATCGCCAGGTTATAACCTTTTTTTGCAAATTCACGTGCCATACCGGCACCAATCCCTGAACTTGCACCAGTAATTAAAATCGTTTTAGCCATATTTTTACCCTATCCCTTTATTTTTTCTAAGGTGTTTTATCTTCAATAATTTTTAAATCCAGGTTAGCAGGTCTGGACGCTGTGCTTTAATAAAATGATGTTCGTTCAAGCTGAGTAGCTGGGGTTCATTTCCGACCAGACGCAATGTAGTAATACTGGTATTGGTGATTGCCCAGTTTAAAGCGAAAGTTTTCTCTGGACTCAGACCTAGAATTTTACCTACCGCGACAGAAATGACACCGCCCGAGGTATACACGATTGCATAGCGCGGTTTAGTTTGCGCAAGCTGGTCGCATAAATTTTGCAAACCGGTTTCTACACGGCTTTTAAAATTGGGCCAGGATTCATCATATTCATGGTGATAATCATCACAGGTCCAGCGAGCAATCGCTCCACTAAAGATTTTGCTCAGATAATCCCGTGGATTGGCATGTTCTGAGACATCCTGCTTAAGCAGTTCTGGCTGATTAAAACGCGGTTCATAGCGGGCAAAGACCTGCTGATGATTAAACTCATTCCAGGCACTATCGGTCAAAATCTCGCTTTCAGGAAAACATTCATCTAGAGATAACTGCGCCGTTTGTTGATGACGTTGCATAGAACCAGCCACTACATACGGTGCTTCTTTCAGAATTTCATCAAAATAACGACCGAGCAGTTTTGCCTGTAATTCTCCATTTGGCGAAAGCTGATCATAACTGGCTGCCCCGAAAGATGCCTGCCCATGCCGGATCAAGTAAATGGTGGTCATTTTGGCATTAACTCTTTAAATTTCAGGATATATTTTTGTGCAATGTCATTGGCTTCCAGCTTTTGTAGACCAATCAATTTTAAGGCACGAATATGCAAGGCATGAATCACTACCCAAAAATCCTTAAAGGCCTGATTATTGGTTTGTTTGTGGTAATAACGGTAATAGATCTGCTGGGCAATTACCGAGAGACGGAAAATCCCAAACACTTCATAAAATGTCCAGTTTTCCGGTTGCAGACCGGTTTTATCCAGATAGTAATCCACCACTTCTTTACGGGTAAACATACCTTTTAAATTGGTCGGCTGGCGACGTGTTGCTTTAAAAATGGCATTGTCCGTATCTTCTACCCAATAAGCCAAAGCAGAACCCAAGTCCATCAGCGGATCACCCAAGGTGGCCATTTCCCAGTCCAGCACCCCAATAACTTCAGTTGGATTTTGTGGATCAAGGATGACATTATCAAAACGCCAGTCATTGTGAATGACACAGGTTTTAGAATCAAATGGAATATTATCTTTCAGCCAGTTACGTACATATTTAAAAGATGGAACATTTAATGTTTTGGCTTTTTCATAACGCGCATCCCAACCTTCGACCTGACGACGGCAATAACCTTCACCCTTGCCCAGTTTTTCCAGTTCTGTACCGGTGTAAGGAACTTGGTGTAGTTCGATCAGCTTATCAATCACATTAATACATAGAGTCTGGATGTCTGATTTAGTCAGCTGCAGTTCAGGCGGTAATTTGGCGCGTGGAATAATACCTTCAATGCGTTTCATCACATAGAAGTCACAGCCAATGACTGATTCATCCTGACAGAGCGCCACCATTTCAGGTACGACTGGATAATGTTCAGCCAAGGCTTTTTGTACATGATATTCACGTGCCATGTCATGCGCAGATTTGGCTTTGGTGCCTTGAGGCGGGCGACGTAAAATTAAATCGGCATTGGCATATTGCAAACGATAAGTCCAGTTTGAAGCTCCACCGGAATATTGAGTAAGCTCTAAAGGACCTTCTACATTTACTCCTTGTTGATTTAACCAATCTGTGATGGCCTGTACATCCAGTTCCTCACCTTCACGAACTGATCCACCTACATCAATGACCGCCATAATTTTTCCTTAAAATCTTCTAATACGTTGCAATGTTCTGTATATAAAGCCAGCTTATTTTTTACGACGTGTGCTATAACCACGTTTTGCCAGTTCCAGCTTGGCAATCATACCTTTATGCACTTCATCCGGACCATCAGCCAGACGTAAGGCACGGGCTTGGGCAAAGAATCCGGTCAGCGGTGTATCACGAGAAACACCCGCACCACCGTGGATCTGAATCGCCATATCCACAACTTTTTCCAGTACACTTGGCGCAACGACTTTAATTGCAGAAATTTCAGTCAGTGCTGCCATATTCCCTAAAGTATCCATTTTATAGGCAGCATACAAGGTTAATAATCGAGCCTGATCAATGGCAACGCGAGCTTCAGCCACACGTTCCAGGTTACCACCCAGTTTTAAAATCTCTTTACCAAATGCGGTACGGCTCATACCCCGGTCAATCATAAGTTCTAATGATTTTTCAGCAGCACCGATGCAACGCATACAATGGTGAATACGGCCTGGCCCTAAACGACCTTGGGCAATTTCAAAGCCTTGACCTGCACCGCCAATAAAATTCGAAACTGGAACACGAACATTATCAAAGCTGACTTCGCCGTGGCCATGTGGCGCATCATAGTCACCAAAGACTGGAAGCATCCGTTCGATTTTTACGCCTGCAGTATCGACTGGAACTAAAACCATGGAATGCTGATGATGACGGTCTTTGGTCTCATCCGGTGTATGTGCCATAAAGATAATGATTTTGGCATTTGGATCACCAAGGCCTGAAGACCACCATTTACGGCCATTCAAGACAATCTCATCACCTTCAACCACCGCCGTCGCCTGCATATTAGTAGCATCACTTGAAGCCACTGCAGGTTCAGTCATACAGAACACTGAACGGATTTTCCCTTCCAGAAGTGGCATCAACCATTGCTGTTTTTGTTCTTCAGAACCATAGCGCCACAATACTTCCATATTGCCACTATCTGGCGCATTGCAGTTAAAGACCGTAGGTGCAATCAGGCTTCGTCCAGAAAGTTCAGCGATATGTGCATATTCCTGAACGGATAATCCCTGTCCTAATTCTGGACAAGGCAAAAACATATTCCAGAGACCTGCTGCTTTGGCTTTATCTTTCAATGTTTCAAGTTCTGCCGGCCATTGCCATTTGGTCCAGTCGCCACCTTGATTCAGCTCATGCACCTGATGCCAGAAATCAGCCTCGACAGGTTCAATTTCATCAGTAATAAACTTTTTTGTTCTATTTAAATAATCCTGTGCACGTGCTGACAGCTCAAACATTGCTTTATCCCTCTGAATATTGTAATTCATACGCTTTACAACACCTTAACCCAAAACTTATTATGAATAAAATGATTTAATTCCATATAGTAGTATGCATAGTATTCATTCAAAAACCGTGATGGATCTACGAAATTTTCATCGTATTGATATTAATCTTTATCCACTTTTTATTGCCATTTACGAACAAAACAGTATTTCTAAAGCTGCGCAAATTCTATCGATAAGCCAGTCAGCGGCCAGTCATGCTTTACAACGTTTAAGACAGCATTTACAGGATGATTTATTTGTGCGAACGGGTAGCAAGATGCAGCCCACACCGTTTGCGGATCAAATCTATCCTGAAATTAAAAATGCACTTTTTGCGATTCAGAATATTTCGATGCAGCATCAGCAATTCAGACCAGAATTGATTCATAGCTTAAAAATTGCTGTACATGATGAAATTGAACCCATGATCTTTCCTAAACTGGTTCAACATTTTCAACAAATAAATCTGGACCTTCAACTGAGTAGCATGAAACTCGACCGTAAAAATATTGCTGCAGATCTTGCCTCTCAACAGGTCGATTTTGTCATTGATCTGGAGCAAAGTATTAGTGAAAAAATCCAATTTGAACGACTGGTACAAGATGAATTCGTGGTCTGTACACAACAAACAGAAATGAATGAACAGGTTTATCTAGCCTCACCTCATATTGGGGTTTCCTCACGCCGTACAGGAGTTCTAGTTGAAGATATATATTTAAGTCGAAAACATTATTCCCGACAGATTTTTTTACGTTGCCAGCACTATTCGACAGCCCTGCAAATTCTGGAACAGCAAAAGACTGCCATGCTGACGATTCCTAAAAATGTATTGATGCATCTACAGTTAGCAAACTGTCTGAATATTTTTGACGTTCCTGTACAACTGCCGAAAATTAATATGGGGATGTATTGGCATAAAGATTTGCAAGAAAATAAAAGACATCAATTTTTGAGAAATGAAATTTATAAAATTTTTACTTAGGCTATTTATGAGATGATTTAAAATTGCTTAGGCTATTTTTACTATCAGGTTTTAGGATTAAGGTTGGCTTGGTTTTATACTGCTTAGGCTATTTTATCGGTACAAAACAAAACACCGATTGATGGCTTTTTAAGCCCTATGCGGAGTGGCTTTGATCTAAAATGGCTCAACTTTTAGCTGTGTTTATGCGGCTGTTTTTGCTGATTTGGATCTTGCCCTTGTTACATCTCTCCACTACCTGGCAAATTGTGCTGGGCTTCGTACTTCTGTGTTTTTCCTATTATCTGCTGCATAAAATTACCGTGTATTTAAAGGACCTATTTCGCCCCTTTAAGAAAGGTAAGAAATACTGGTGCAGGGTAAGTGCTGTCAGTGATGGTGACACCCTCACCTGCTACCGTTTTAATATCCGTCGCTCTGAGACCAAACTGCGTTTTGCCTATGTCGATGCGCCTGAATCTTCACAGGCCTATGGTAAGGAATCGCTACGCCTGGTTCAAAGCATGGTCAAAAATAAAATGATTCGGGTACAAATTACGGATATTGACCGTTATGGTCGCTGTGTCGGTGTGGTCTATCGTTATCGCAAGAATATCAATGAAGAGATTGTGAAACGTGGTGCGGCATGGGTCTATGAGGAATATATCCGGGATAAAAACCATTTACTCTATATGATGGAACTACAGAATAAAGCCAAAAAGCAGAAAAAAGGGTTATGGAAAAATAGCCGCCCTGTCCGTCCAAGTGTGTATCGTAAACAGATCAAAGCCTCATCTTGATTTTAAAGATCTAAAATTCAGCCTATAAAAAAGGGATTTGTACTAACAAATCCCTTTTCTGTTCAGTTTAATATATCTAATAGGCCAAATGCACCAGAAAGCGGAATGCCCCTGCAATAAGTGCCAGTGTCAAAAAACCTGCAAGCCATAAGCCTACAAACCATACTATCTGTTTGCGTGTCATACCTGCTCCTTAATGATAACCATCATCACCAACACGCACCTTGTGCCGGAATACCCAATAGGACATGCAGGTATAAATCACGATAATCGGAATCAGGATTAAGGCTCCAATCAAAGCAAATAACTGACTATTTTCATGTGCCGCTGCCTGCCAGATCGTGACTGATGGTGGAATAATATAAGGCCACAGACTAATCAGAAAACCGGTATATGCCAGGAATACCAGCACTAACATATAGGAAAATGGACCTAGTTCACTGCGTCTTTTACAGGCACGTAAGGCTAGCCAAGTAAACAATATGACCAAGATCGGTACGGGCATAAAGTAGGTGAATTGTGGCTGACTGAACCAGCGCTCCGCAATTTGCGGATGGGTCAACGGCGTATAAACGCTAACAGCGCCTAGAATAATCAATAAAGCTATAATCAGCTTCGGCATCAGTTTAAACATGCGATCCTGTAAATCATCACCGGTTTTATAAATGAGCCAGCCACATCCTAATGCTGCATATAGCACCACAACACTGACTCCGGTAAAGATACTGAATGGGCTAAGCCAGTCTAGACCACCGCCTACATAGACACCATTTCGTGTTTCGATCCCCTGAATATATGCACCTAGAATCATTCCTTGCAAGAAACTGGTAACGATTGATCCCCCTATAAAGGCCTTATCCCACCAGTGTTTGCTTTTATTCGCCTTAAAACGGAACTCAAAAGCAACACCACGAAAAATAAGGGCGATCACCATCAGGATGATGGGCATATATAGCGCTGAGAGTACCGTCGAATAAGCCAATGGAAAGGCAGCAAATAATCCGGCACCCCCTAGAACCATCCATGTTTCATTACCATCCCAGACTGGAGCGACCGTATTCATCATGACATCGCGTTCATCCTGATGCGGGAAGAATGGAAATAGGATGCCAATGCCCAGATCGAAACCATCCAGAATGGTATAAACCAATACACCCAGTCCAATAATCGCAATCCAAATTAATGATAAATCAATCATTTTTATCCTCCTGATCCGGATGTTCAGGAACTTCTTCAATACGTTCGCGAATACTGCTCAATGGTCGACGAGAAGCTTGAACCACATCGCTATCCGATTCATGGTGTGGTCTGGAATGAATAAATTCTGGACCTCTATGCATAAGTCGCAACATATAGAAAATTCCTACGCCAAAAACGACGCAGTACACCACTACAAAGATAATCAGAGTTAGACCGACCTGTTCGGCAGACACTGGTGATAATGCATCTTTGGTCCGCATAATGCCGTAGACCACCCAAGGCTGACGTCCAACTTCTGTGGTAAACCATCCTGCCAGCATGGCAAGAAATCCGGATGGCCCCATGATGAGTGCAAAACGATGCAGTCCACGTGACTCATAAAAACGTCCTCGGGTACGTGACCATAGCCCCCATAGTGCAAGCAAGAGCATCAACATACCCAGCCCGACCATGATCCGGAAACTCCAGAACACGACCAGTGAATTGGGTCGATCTTCAGGCGCAAAATCTTTAAGCCCTGTGACTTTTCCATCCATAGAATGCGTCAGAATCAGGCTACCCAATTTAGGAATACCAATTGCATATTTAGTTTCTTCAGCTTGCATGTCTGGAATTCCAAACAGGTATAAAGGCATTCCTTCATCATGATTGGTTTCCCAATGGCCTTCCATTGCGGCCAGTTTGGCGGGCTGATGTTCAAGCGTATTCAAACCATGCATATCCCCCACAAAAATCTGTAAAGGTGCAAGTGCCAGAATCAGCCACATAGCCATAGAAAATGAAGTTTTGACTAAAGGATCGCGACGGCCCTTGATCAGATGCCATGCCGCTGTTGAGGCTACAAGTAAGGCCGAAACCAGAAAGGCAGCCATCGCCATATGGGCCAGACGGTAAGGAAAAGACGGGTTAAATACGATCGCTACCCAGTCCTGCGGGACGATCAGGCCATTTTCAATCGCAAAACCTTGTGGAGTCTGCATCCAGCTATTGGAAGATAAAATCCAGAACATGGAAATACAGGTGCCGATTGCGACCATTAAAGTGGAGAAAAAGTGCGCTCGTGGGCCAACCCGATCCCAACCAAAGAGCATGATGCCCAGGAATCCGGCTTCTAAAAAGAAAGCAGTTAAAACTTCATAAGCCAGCAAGGGCCCCGTCACACTTCCCGCGACCCGGGAAAACTCACTCCAGTTGGTTCCGAACTGATAGCTCATCACCACACCGGATACGACGCCCATACCAAATGCGACGGCAAAAATTTTGACCCAAAACTTGAACAGATCCTGAAAAATCGGATTTTTAGTCTTTAACCAACGCCATTCCAGAATAGCCAGAAAACTTGCTAACCCGATTGAAATTGCAGGAAAGATAATATGGAAAGATACAGTAAAGGCGAACTGTATGCGTGCTAACTCTAATGCAGTTAAACCCAGAGTCATAAACTTCACCTATGCAGTGTTATTTGGCATATCTGCCCTTCAGTTATTAAGTGATGGATTTTTCTAGTGCTTAGGTAGCTTAGGCTGATTCATTCTTAAAAGTATGTAGTCTTTTGTTGATTGTTTTTTAATCAGGTTAAGGACTTGTAACAACTTAGTCAAAAGGACGTTAACCATGCAAAAATTTTCAAAATTTCCCTCTTGTTTAATTGAATAAAGAGGCGTAAATTAGGCACAATTTAGTTAGCCAGGCTAACTATATGTTTCAACCCTCTTCTAGATTTCGTTCATTGTTGCTGCGTTGCGCACGACTCCTGAGTGATGAAATCAATACTATTTTATTATCCTCCCAACTTAATTATTCCTTATGGCAAGTGCTCTACACCATTCAATCCCAACAGCAATGCACGCTGGTTGATATTTCAAGCTATTTAAATGTTTCAAAACCAAGCATCACCAAACGTATCCAGCATTTAAGTGAACTCGACTTAATCTGCCAGATCGAAACCGAAGATAAACGTCAAAAATTATTTAAACTCAGCGAGCAAGGGGTTAAAACCTTTAACCTGTGTTCTAAACAGATTGATGCTTTTGAAGATCAGTTACTGCAACAAATTGACGCAGATGATCTGCAAAGCAGTAAAAATACTTTGGTACAGCTGATTCAGCAACTACACCCTTCATCTCAGGAAACACCACAATGAGCCAAGATCAAGCCCGCTTATGGACCCCTAATTTCGTCCTGGTCAGTCTGGTTAATTTCCAGCTCGTTCTGGTGTTTTACCTGCTGGTGATTGTGATTGTCGGTTTCTCGGTCGCTGAACTGGGAGCATCGACTGCACAAGCCGGTCTGGTATCCGGTCTGTTTATTGTCGGAACGCTAATTGGACGCTTATTTATTGGGAAATTGCTGAATCGTCTAGGACTAAAAAATACCTTGGTGATTGGCCTGACTGGCTTTTTGCTATTTTCCGGACTTTATATGATTCCGGCCAAGCTGGAAGTGTTATTAGGTATTCGCCTGATACACGGCTTTATGATGGGTATGGCCTCTACCGTACTTGGTACAGTAATTGCGCAAACCATTCCGGCAACACGACGTGGTGAAGGTATCGGTTATTTCAGTATGAGCAGTACACTTGGTACAGCGATTGGTCCTTTTGTCGGGATCTGGCTGATGACGAATTTTAATTATCAGGTGATTTTTATCTTCACCACGATCGTTGCACTCAGCTGCCTGATTTGCGGTCTGTTTATCCAACCACCGCGTCTTAAAGCGAGTGGTACATCGACTTCCTCTGTTCCACAATCTGCCAGTAAACTCGCTCAATATGTAGAGCCGAATGCCTTGCCGATTGCTGTCATTGTACTGCTGGTAGCTACCTGTTATTCAGGCGTACTGTCCTTTATTCACTTTTATGCCAAGGATATCAATCTGGTCGAAGCAGCCTCTTTCTTCTTCCTGATGTATGCCTTCGCCATTTTGCTATCGCGTCCTTTTACTGGCCCATTAATGGATCGTAAGGGCGAAAACATCATTATCTATCCTGCAATCGTGATTATGGCAGTAGGTATTCTGATGCTGAGTCAGGCGCAAAACTCTGTGATGTTACTGGCAAGTGCCGCGTTATTAGGTTTTGGTTTCGGTAATATTCAGTCCGTGTGTCAAACTATTGCCGTGAAAAGTACCACCTTGCAACGGATGGGTCTGGCAACCTCGACTTTCTTTATTGCACTAGATGCCGGTCTTGGTTTCGGACCTTATTTCCTCGGTATGCTGCTGGATCAGGTGGGTTATCGTCAGCTTTATTTGTTTTCCGCAGTGCTTACCTTTAGTTGTCTGATCTGGTATTACCTGCTGCATGGCCGCAAGGTTAAATCGACCTCAGTCAAAGCTTAAACCAGCTGATTCAAAAATTTTTAAACGGGCATCAAGCCCGTTTTTTATATCTCAATCTTTTAAATAACACTTATTTTTATCATTATGAAATATATAGTTTACATAATGTAAAATATATATTACATTTTGAGTGATGTTGGAGTAAAGACATGTTAAAGAATGACATCATCGTGTTCCGTGCTAAAAAACGTTGGACACAACAACAGCTTGCTGATGCAGTGGCAGTCAGCCGCCAAACGATTGCCGCATTAGAAAAAGAGAAGTACAACCCTTCCTTGATACTGGCATTCAAGTTAGCAAATGCGCTTGAAACCACGATTGAGGAACTGTTTAGTTATGCTGAGGAAGAAACATGACACTATATTGGTTATTGATGGCTAGTATTTTAAGTATTGTGGTTGCTGTGATTTGCTGTGAAATATATAAAATACGCTTTGAATGCTCACAGGAAGCCAAAGACGAAAGAGGAACCATGATTTTATTAAAGCAGAAATCATTGTCCTATAACATTTTATTTTTGGGGATTAGTTCAGCCTTTTTGAGCATCATCGGATTTGAAGGTTTCGGACTAAAATAGTTAGAACGTGAAATTTTCATTTACTGGATTATGTTCACCGGCTTCCTGCAAAGCATAGCATCAACCATTTATACGCATTATTTACGTAAAGATATCTTTAGCTAATATGTATGCCAAGAGAGATTTTCGAATCTTTCTTTTTATCAAAATTTAGAAACGTCGGCTAAAACGACGGCGATATTCTAAAGGTGTTAACCCTGTTTTTTTATAAAATAAACGCCGAAATGAGCTTGGATCCTGATAGCCGACATTTTGCATAATCAGATCTATTGCCTGATCGGTTTCCTCAAGCCGTTTGCGTGCTGCTTCAATGCGAATGGCTTGCAGATACTGGTTCGGTGCAATATTTAGCACCTGTTTAAAATGCCGGATTAAAGTACGAGTCGTGACATTAAAACGTTCTGCCAGCGCATTCAAAGTAAACTCTTCATGAAAATGCTGCTCTAACCAGTCCTGAACTTTTTGCACCAGTTCATCATGATGCGGTTGTCCAATCTTCATTAATGAATAGGAGAGTTGGCTATCGCGTCGATAATCAATCACAAAGGATTTAGCAGATTGCATGGCAACTTCAAAACCATAGAAACGTTCGATCAGATGCAAGCCTAAGTCAAACCAAGCCAAGCCTCCACCCGCACAGTAAATATTCTGATCCCGGCTAATCATCAGATCGGCATTGAGTTTGACCTGAGGATAACGTGCACGAAACATGTCCTGAAAACCCCAATGTGTGGTCGCCACACGATCATCTAAAATGCCGGCCTCTGCCAGAAAGAAATTCCCGGTGCAGTTTCCAGCGATTAAGGTGGATTGTGCATGAGCAGAAGTTAAAAACTGAACCAAGCTTGGATTTTCATCCAGTGCCTCTTGAATAGGCGCGGCAATGGTCGGCACTACCAGAATATCGGCAGTTTGAATCTCTTGATATGCACAATGAGCCTGCAATTTCAGACCGTTAATACAACGAATTGGTTGTCCATCTGGACTGGCGATCCTGACTTTAAACAGGCGTTGCACATCCTGCTGCTGAATCCGGTTCCAGCTGACGCCCGCCATAGCAAATAAATCGACGACACCCGTAATTGCTGAAGCTAAAGCACCATCAAAGCCTAAAATCACTACCTGTTGCATATTTTTCTATTTGTCGTTTTTCACCCGTTTCATGTCATTATTGACAATCCTCCTTGATAAATGCAACTGCTAGTCTTGATGCTATCTCAAGGATTGCATATTCAGGACCGTACCGTGACTCAGCTGATTAATGATAAAAACCTCAATTTTCTGCTTTATGATGTCTTCAAACTTGAAGCTTTAACTGAACTGGAACGCTATCAGGACCATGACAAAAATACCTTTGATAGTATTCTGGAAACGGCAAAAGGCATCGCGACCGATTATTTTGCACCGCATAATGCCAAGGCTGATCATCACGAACCGAGCTTTGATGGCAAACAGGTGAAGACCATTGATGAAGTAAAAATAGCATGGCAACAATTTGCTGATGCTGGTCTACTCTGCGCCCAGCATGATTACGCAGACGGCGGCATGCAACTGCCGACTTTGGTGAATATGGCCTGCAATGCCTATTTCATGTCGGCGAATCCTTCGACTGTTGCCTACTCTTTTCTGACAGCCGCTGCAGCAAATCTGATTCAAGCCTTTGCCTCTCCAGAACAAAAACAAATGTTCTTGCCGCATATGCTAAGTGGCCGCTTTGCTGGAACTATGGCGATGACCGAGCCGAATGTGGGTTCCTCTTTGGGAGATCTGACCACTAAAGCGGTTCCACAGGCAGATGGAAGCTACAAAATTAAAGGCCAGAAAATGTTTATTTCTGGTGGTGATCAGGACATTACTGAAAATATTGTGCATCTGGTTCTGGCTCGTATCCAAGATGCACCACAAGGCGTAAAAGGTATTTCCCTATTCATCGTGCCGAAACTCAAAACCAATACAGATGGCACTGTGGGTGAATCCAATGATGTACAGTTAGCTGGTCTCCTACATAAAATGGGCTATCGCGGCACCACTTCAACAGTTCTAAGCTTTGGGGAAAACGATAATTGCTTAGGCTATTTAATTGGTGAAGCGGGGCATGGCTTAAAATACATGTTCAAGATGATGAATGAAGCGCGCGTCGGTGTCGGTCTAGGGGCAGCCATGATCGGTTATCGTGGTTATCTGGAATCTCTGGACTATGCCAAGAACCGTCCTCAAGGCCGGCTGGTTCATGAAAAAACACCTGATGCCAAGCCCGTGAATATCATTGAGCATACGGATGTCAAACGCATGTTATTAGCACAAAAGTCTTATGTTGAAGGTGCTTTGGCGCTGTGCTTATTTGCAGCTCGCTTAATTGATGAACATCAGGCTGCACAAGATGAAGATAGTGCCATTTTGCTGGATCTCATTACACCCGTGGTCAAGTCCTTCCCTTCTACTTATGGTCCTAAAGCCAATGATCTGGCGATTCAGGTCTTGGGCGGTGCCGGCTATACGCGTGAATATCCGGTTGAGCAATGCTATCGGGATAACCGACTTAATCCGATTCATGAAGGCACCTATGGGATTCAGTCTCTGGATCTACTAGGCCGTAAACTCTGGCAGCACAATGGCAAAGGCCTGGCCCTGCTCATGCAACGCATCCAGAAAACCTTGTCTGAGATTCAGGATAGCAAGTTAACAGAACTGGTAAATGTCTATAAACAGCATCTTGCCACTGTGCAAAAGACCACTCAGGTTTTAGGTCAGGCTCTGCATCAAGGCAAAGTTAGTGAAGCTTTGGCCAATTCGGGGCTATATCTGGATATGATGGGCAAAACTATTATTGCGTGGCTGTGGTTGGAAATGGCTAATCAGGCTCAACTTAAATTTGGCACATCTTCTCAACAGGAAGATCAAGCCTTTCTGACGGGTAAAATTCAGGCAGCTCAATATTTTATTCATTGGGAACTGCCTGAAATTGAACATCTGGCTAAGTTACTGATGAACTTCGATGACACCTGTCTAAATATGCAAAGTGACTGGTTCTAAATAAAAATCAATAAAAAATGCGCCTCGAATGGCGCATTTTTTATTTGTTTACATCATCAAGCCGCAGTGTCTTTTAGACCAAATTTCTTAAGCAGCTTGGCACGTTTCGAAGGCAGAATATTCGCTTTAGTCAGATCGCCTTGATAATGTTGATACACACGTTGATCCATCATCTTGTACCACAATGGTGGAATCAGTGCCGGTATCAGCATGGTGGCATAACCACTTGGTAATTCTGGTGCTTCATCAAAATGTCGCAATGCCTGAAATGGTCGGCTTGGATAGGCATGATGATCCGAATGGCGTTGTAACTGGTACAGGAACAGGTTGGTCACGATGTTGTTATTGTTCCAGCTATGCTCGGGCAAGGTTCGCTCATAGGTTCCATCCGCTTTTTGCCCGCGTTTCAATCCATAGTGTTCGATATAATTCACGATTTCAAACAGGCTGATGCCATAAAAGGCTTGGGTCAGCGTATAAGGAATAATTTTCTTGCCATACGTTTTCAACATCAAGGCATGATAGCCCGCACTCATCGCCCAGCCATGAAATAGCTCATTTTCCTGACTAAAGAATTTTAAGCCTTTACGTTCCAAACGTCTTTTTTCTATCTCAATTGCTGATTTCAAGCCACCAAATACGGTACGTGGCCAGAAACGGTAGAAAGATTCACCCATTTTCGAAGATGCCGGGTCTTCTGGCGTCGCCACCCGTTTATGATGTCCATAAGGATGCTCAATCCGGAAATGGTTATAAGCCAGCGGCATCAGGCTGGCATGTGACCAGTAGTGATCTTTTTTCTGAGGACGGTGGCTTAGCTCGTGCGCAGTATTCACGCCGATTCCATTAATCGCCCCCATAGATACGCCAAGTAGCACCTGATCGACCAGAGAAACATTAGGACGGGATACGACATAACCAGCAAAAGCATTGGCAGCCATTTGCAATGGAATAAACATCTTCACGATCCGGTCATAATAAGGATCTTTGACCAATGCCTGAATCTGCTCATCATTTGGGTTATTGGCATCATCACCAATTAAAGCATCTAATGTTGGGATAATCACATGCAATAATAAAGGCCCACCCATCGCAAAGACTTTTTTAGTGGCTTTGGGACCAAAATGATAGCCAGCCAGAATTCCCATACCGATCATAGGCAAACCGGGACTGAGCAGCCAACCAAAACGTTTTTTATCCAGTTGGACACCTTTCAGCGCTGACGCATCCTGCGTGAACTGAGCTTTGCTAATTTGTGCAGGGGCATTCATTGCGACCCTCCTTTTTTATGTTACTCTGCACATATAGTTGAATATTTCTGCATTAGCGAACAGTATTGAACGTCCAGAAAAACTATGTCAGCGTCTTTGGCGCATTAGGCCAAATCTTGGCCTTAAATCACAAGACTGGGCTATTTAAATTTAATTAAATGAATTAAAACAAAAGAATAGAGTCAGGCATGGATGCTTTAAGTAAAATTTTTGATGATATTCATCTGGAAAAATCCGAATATCTCTACCTCAATGTGTTTCATCCAGGCGGGTTTGATTATCAGTATGAACCGTCCATGCTGGCTTATGTGTTATTAAAAGGCCAAGCTCAATTAATATTTAAAGATGGCGATCTGCTTGAGCTGCAACAAGGTGATCTTGTGTTATTGCCTGCTGGTTCTGCCCATCGGATTTCTAGTCCCGGCAATGCGGATTTTTCTGAACATCATTCGATTAATTGTTATTTTCAGACTCATGCACAGCAATGTGTGGATCTCAATATCACCCATTCAGCAGAACGCAGTTTTATCTTGGCGATTCGTTCCAATCTGGATATCCAGATGGCGAAACCTCTATTGAGTGCTTTACCTAAATTTCTGCACATTCAGCATATTCTTGGAGATACAGCACCAGAATGGTTACAAGTCGGTTTGCAATTTCTTGCATTGGAAACCCAGCAACTTCGTCCGGGACGGGACAAGATTCTGGATCATCTGGTCAGTATTTTACTGATTGAATGCGTACGAGATTATATTTTGAATCTGGAAAATGCTTCGAGCTGGCTGAATGCTCTTTCGCATCCTGAACTGTCCAATGCCTTGGCAGCGATTCATGGCAAACCGGAACAAGCTTGGACCGTTGAAAGTCTGGCTGAGCAATGTCATATGTCGCGTTCAAAATTTGCCCAGCTGTTTACCCAGATTGTTGGTGAGCCGCCATTGGCTTATTTACAACAGCATCGACTTCGGCTGGCAGCACAATATCTCAGAAATAGCGGATTTAGCATTCAGCAGATCGCGTATCTGGTGGGCTATTCTTCTGAAACGGCGTTTAGTCAAAGCTTTAAAAAACAGTTTGAACAAACCCCGACCCAATATCGTATTGCCTGTCAGAAAAGTAAGACGCCTTTATTGGACTAAGTCTAGTACCGCTTTGACAGGATCTTCACTGTTGCCGGAAAGCAGCTGCTTGTGCATAGTGAGATGCTGCATCACCTGAATTTGAGCTGCTTCAATATCCATCAGCTTTTCAATTTCAGCAGCCAGATTTTCAGGCGTTGCTTCAGACTGAATCAATTCCTGAATCACTTTTTTGCCAGCAATGATATTTGGTAATGAGAAATAAGGAATTTTGACCAGCAATTTGGCAATCTGATAAGTCAGCCAGTGCAATTTATAAAAGGTCACCATCGGACGGTGTAATAGCATGGCTTCCAGTGTCGCAGTGCCGGAAGCCAGCGCAATGATATTGGACGCATTCATCACCTGACGGCCAATTTTTGACTCACTGCTAGTATTTTCCATCAGGCGGATATGCGCTTTTAAACTGTCCGGATATTGTGCCAGCAAGTTTTCAATTTGCTGTTTGCGCATCTCATTAATGGCAGGAATCATAAACGTATAATCCGGGTATTTCTGATGCAGAATTTTGGCTGCATCCAGTACCAATGGTCCTAAACGTTCAATTTCACCACGGCGGCTCCCTGGCAGCAGTGCAATATACTTTTGCGTAGGATCCAAACCCAGTTCTGCCTGCGCTTCAGCCAAATCATTGTTGAGGGGTAACTGGCTTGCCAATGGATGACCGACAAAAGCTGCCGGAACATCCCATTTCTTGAAAAATGCTTTTTCAAATGGAAATAAACATAGTACCAGGTCAATACTGGCCTTGATACCATGTACCCGGCCTTGACGCCATGCCCAGACCGAAGGACTGACATATTGCACGGTCTTAATCGGTAACTGTTTTTGCTTTAGAGTCTTGGAAAGTCGCAAATTAAAATCAGGCGCATCAATACCGATAAACACATCGACTGGATCTTTCGTCCAGGTCTCGACCAGACCATCACGAACCGCAAACAGTTTTTTAATATCTTTCAGAACTTCTACAATACCCATGACCGAGAGAATATCCATTGGATAGTAACTCTTAAAGCCTTCCGCCAGCATTTGCGGCCCGCCAATCCCTTCAAATTCTGCATCAATACCCTGCTCTCGAAAACTACGGATGAGCTTCGCACCAAGCGTATCTCCCGATACTTCTCCCACCACGATTCCGATTTTAAGTTTCCGATTCTGCAAGTGTATTCCCTCAAATGAGACAAATTAATTCCGTTCAGATTCTATCATAAAGCGTGATTTGAGCATGCCTAAGTGTTGAACTGACAAATCATGGCTATCTTAAATCATAAAACTCTGGAAGCTGTACAATGCGCGCTTTAGCTAGGTCTAAAAAATTAAAAGTGACCTAAACCGAATGATCTTTAAACAAATAAATAAAAAGCATTTTGCAGAATCTTTATCAATTATCGTACTTAGCAATAGAAAGGTGTGCTAGATGATTCAAATTAAAATATAAATCAGGATGAATTACTTTAAATTTTACGGTCTTTATCTCTTTTTAGAATAAGCAAATCAATAATCAAGACAACGACTTATATTTAAAAGTCATAAGATATGCTCGTTTTTTGATTTTGGCATATATGCATGTTTGGTCCGATTGAATTTATTTTAGCAGGTGTATTGGTTGGTTTCTGTGTTGGGATTACCGGTGTCGGTGGCGGTTCGTTGATGACCCCAATCCTGATTACACTGCTTCGGGTTGAACCGCATATCGCGATTGGTACAGACCTTCTTTATGCCGCAATTTCTAAATTCTGTGGTTCATTGGTTCATGCCAAGAAAATGAATATTGTCTGGCCCATTGTAATCTGGCTGGCGATCGGTAGTATCCCTGCCTCATTTGTGACCCACTGGGTACTTGAGAATTACCTCAGTCAATCGACACATTATAAAGCAACGCTGACTATGGTATTGGGCTTTATGCTGACCCTTACCGGTGCATCTATTGTATTCCGCAATTCTATTGAAAAGTTTTTTAATAAATACCGCAAACAAGAACTGCCTGACATGACTCAGGATCTGGACAAAGTTGACTTTAAATCTGGCAATAAACGTGTCTTGATCGTGATCATGGGGATTGTACTGGGCGTGTTTGTGACCTTATCATCTGTCGGTGCCGGTGCTTTCGGTATTATGGCCTTGATCCTGATGTTCCCGAATCTGCCCATGATTCGCATTATCGGTTCGGATGTAGTACATGCCGTACTTCTAACTTTAGTCGCAGGTCTGGGCCATATGAGCGCAGGTAATGTAGACTTTACTTTATTAGGCTGGTTACTTTGCGGTTCTATTCCAGCGATTGTAATTGGTACGTTGATCAGTTCACGTATGCCAGAGAAAATTATCCGTAAAATTCTTGGGATTACCCTGTTCTGTCTTGGTGTGAATTTCATTGTGAATCCAGTCAAGTCAAAACCAGTGCAACCAGCCCAACCTGAATTGGTAACAGCAGTAGAAAAAACAGCTGCTGTTTAAACTAAATCATGGATTCATCACTTTTTTTTCAAAGAAGTATTCATCTTTTTTATAACAAAGTGACGCATCATTCATGTTATATTCAGGCTATTAAACAACCTTTTGTATGATCAAACCAGTGACGGCAATGAATACACTACAGTCAAAACCTATTTCAGCATCAGATATTGATGACGTGAATATCCAAAGCATGATTCCTTTGGTAACACCTGCTCAGTTGAAAGCAGAGTTACCTTTGACTGAAACTGCTTATCAAACCGTACTGCATGGTCGTGAAACGATTCGTAATATCCTGGATGGCAAGGATAAGCGTATTTTTGTAGTGATTGGTCCATGTTCAATTCATGATCCAGCGGCTGCGCATGAATATGCTGAACGTTTAAAAGCTTTAAGCGAAAAAGTAAAAGATAGCCTGTATATCGTAATGCGTGTTTATTTTGAAAAACCGCGTACAACTGTAGGCTGGAAAGGTCTGATCAATGACCCGGATATGAATGACTCTTTCAATATTGAAAAAGGTCTGCGTATCGGTCGTAAACTGTTACTGGAGCTAAATGAACTTGGCCTGCCATGTGCGACAGAAGCCTTGGATCCAAACTCTCCACAGTACTATCAGGATCTAATTTCATGGTCAGCGATCGGTGCACGTACTACCGAGAGCCAAACTCACCGTGAAATGTCTTCTGGCCTGTCTTCACCAGTCGGCTTCAAAAATGGTACAGACGGCGGTCTAACTGTTGCGACCAATGCAATGCAATCTGTTAAACATGGTCACAGCTTCCTGGGCCTTAACGATCAAGGTCAGGTTGCGGTAATTCGTACTTCAGGTAACCCATATGCACACGTGGTTCTACGTGGCGGTAATGGCAAACCTAACTACGATGCAGGTTCAGTTGCAGATGCTGAGGCAGCGCTTGCGAAAGCAAAAGTCAGCGGCAAGATCATGATTGATGCCAGCCACGCAAACTCAAATAAAGACCCGTACTTACAACCGCTTGTCTTAAAAAATATTACTGAACAAATTCTTGATGGAAACAAGTCAATTGTTGGTATTATGGTAGAAAGTCACCTGAAAGGTGGCCGTCAGGATATCCCTGCCAATCTTTGTGATCTGGAATATGGAAAATCAGTAACTGATGGCTGTATCGATTGGGAGACCACAGAAAAAGTGTTGCTTGACATGCATGAGGCATTGAAGGACGTTTTACCTAATCGTTAAACGAACTGACAAACGCCATCGACAAGATGGCGTTTTCATTTCTGAACAAGGAAAATTTTATCTGATGAATGAAATTGAAACTGCATTAAGTCAAATTGAAAATTTTCAGTTCATCCATGACCATCTGTTCAGCTCTGGTCAGCCGACAACTGAACAACTAAGGTTGATTAAAGAATATGGTGTATCCACCGTAATCAATGTGGCATTAACAGATAGCGATCATCATCTGTTACATGAAGATAAAATTTGTCTTGATCTTGGCCTGAACTATATCCAGGTACCGATCTCTTGGGAAACTCCCTCAGATAGTCAGTGCCTGCTGGTATTGGATCTGATTGATCATCTGGTTAAAGAACAGATGGTCTGGGTACATTGTACGCAGAATTATCATGTCAGCTGCCTGATGTATTTATATCGACAATACTATATGAATATGGACATGCCGACTGCACAGGAATATCTGAATCAGCTCTGGGAACCGAATGAAACCTGGACCGGTTTAATTCATGCGGTTGCCCTACAGCTGCAAGGCCGTAAAGCAACACAGGAACTGGAATTATCTCTGATCCATCCCAATAACTTCGGTTGATGTTATTTGTAGTGGCTGATCAAAACAGTTGCCATAGACAGAATACCTTCCTGACGGCCAGTAAATCCTAATTTTTCGGTGGTTGTGGCTTTAATACTGATTTGAGTCACATCCACATCCAGCACATTGGCAATGCTCTGACGCATTTCCAGATTATATTTAGCCAGCTTTGGACGTTCACAGGCCACCGTAATATCGGCATTATTCAGGCGATAACCGCGATCCAGTATCAGCTGATAGACATGCTTTAACAAGACCTTACTATCCGCACCCTTAAACTGCGGATCGGTATCCGGAAAATGTTGACCAATATCGCCCAGTGCTAAGGCACCTAATAAAGCATCACAAAGTGCATGTAAAACTACATCACCATCAGAGTGTGCTTTCAAGGCATGCGTATGTGGAATCTGAATACCTGCCAGAGTGACAAAATCACCTTCTTCAAATGCATGTACATCCAGTCCCTGACCAATACGAATTTGTGCAATCACTTTTATATCCTTTAGAAATAACTGATTGAAATCTTGTACACGACGTTTCTATTTCGCTATAGTTAGACCTAGCGTAACACAGTGAAAGTATAAGCGATCATGCTACTGAAAACTGATATAAATATGATGAAAATAATGGGACTTTTACTCGGGACAGGCCTTTTTGCTAGCAGCATTCATGCTGAATCGCTGGACTGTAGCAGTCATCATAACAATAACGCAGCCATGAAAAAGATCTGTTCAGCCTCTCTAGATGAACCGCGTGAAAAACTGACTGATCAATATTTTACCGCCTTTCTGATTACAGACGCGCCTGTTCGCTTGTTGCAAGATACCCAGCAGCTATGGAGCACACGTTTACAGCAATGTAAAACGCTGGACTGCTTTAAACAGCAATTTGACCAGCGTCTGGATGACCTCAATATTTATATTTCTTTGAATCAGAGCCTGACTCAACACTATCTCAAGGTTGAACAGGGACAAATGGCCAAGCAGCCGATTCATCTCAAGATTCATCAGCTGACAAAAGACCGCATCAAGATTGAAGGGATCGCTTACCGCAATCCGAATAATCGTGCAGAAACCCAGACCATTCCTTTTCTGGCTTATACCACGACGGAAACTAAAAGCCAGATTACGGATAATGAGCATGACTGCAAATATACCTTTAACTATAGTAAGGCAATCTTGACGGTCAGTACTGAGCAAAAAGGCTGCGAGCGCTTTAGTGGTATTTATCGTTTATATGATTAAACAGCCGACTTTTATTTTTATCTATCAATATCCTAAATATATATTTAAAAATTTAAACTAGGAATTCCCTCTCCTTATAGGAGAAGTTTTTATAAAGATTCCCTTCCCCCTAACCTTCTTCCTCAGGTAGGAGGAGCTTAATAAATAAACAATTATTTTTGATCTTTTAAAATAGCCTGCAAGCGGGCTTTTTACTTAGACCGGGTAATGCTGAGCTATTTCCTGACTGATCATCGCTGCGGTTGCTGCTGATAGTGTCCAGCCTAAATGTCCATGGCCGGTGTTATAAAAGACACGTTCCTGTCTACCACGGCGCACCACTGGCATCATGTTCGGCATCATGGGACGCAGACCTGCCCATGGAACCACATGTTCAGTACACAGATCGAAATTGCGTTGTGTCCAGTCAATTAAAGGCTGAATCCGGTCAACACGAATATCCCGATTATAACCATTAAATTCCGCGGTTCCTGCAACACGTAAGCGGTCTTTACCTAAACGTGACAAGACAATCTTGGCGCTCTCATCTAGCAGACTGACCCAAGGAGCATTTTGCTGACTTTGCTCATCATTGAGCTGTACCGTAATTGAATAGCCTTTCACCGGATATACATTCACCCGCTCACCCAACAGATCTGCCAACTGATAACTACTGACACCGGCACATACCACAATGGCATCTGCCTGAATCTCGAGCACATCTTCAGCATTGGCACGCACATTTTCAGGGCTTGGGCGGCATTTAACTGTAATCTGCTGTGCCTGGTGATCGGCTGCAAATACATCCTGCCCAAATTCGAATTTCACCCCTTTCTTCATACAGGCATTTGCCAGCCCTATACTGAATTTATGAATATCTCCAGTCGCATCACTCTGGCAATAAAATCCGGCGTAATAATCCCCAGTTAATGCAGGTTCAATTTGCTTGATTTCCTCATTGGTAATTGCATTACGTTCCAGACCACCACTACATAGGAGATCATTGACCTTAATCGCGACATCATAATCAGCTTTATTATGATAAAAGTGCAGAATCCCGCGTTTTTCCAGATCAAAATCAATCTGCTCAATTTCGGCAATTTCAAACAGGCGTTTTCTGGCAAGTAACGCGAGTCTTACCGTTTCCCGGGTATTGGCCTCATAATTTTTAATATGACCTAGAAATTCCATCAGCCAGCTATATTTATGCAGACTAAAAGAAGGATTGAGCAATAGCGGTGCGGTTTTTTGTGACATCCATTTGATGCCTTTCAACACCGTCGCTTTTTGATTCCAGACCTCTGCATTACAGGCAGAAAGTTGCCCGCCATTGGCAAAGGATGTTTCCATCGCGGGATAAAGATGACGGTCAACCACCGTGACCTGATAACCGAATAAGGCGAGCTCATAAGCTGTTGTTACACCGGTAATGCCTGCCCCCACCACAATAACATGACGCATAGACACCTCTCCTCAATATGTGATGTCTTTCCCATCTGTCATGTGTACCTGAGAGCTTCGGTGACTGCATCATAGCTGTATGCAGCAACCTTCCCCCTTCGGTGAGTGATTCAACACTTCTCTCCAGAGTTTAATATATTATTGCAGTCCTTTTGCCTGAGAGTTTCCTGGGACCTTGCTCCTTCGGCGAATGCAGTAGCATTTCTCTCCTGCAATAATATTTTTATTATCCTGAGCAATTTATATACCATCTTATCGGGGACTACAGTTTTTTATTTATGTTAATTCACGTGATTTAAGTGGTAACGCTACTTTCAATAAATTTAGAAGAAATAACACTATCTATTTCAAATGAATCTTAAGATTTTAATTTGGTTTTTTGCCTCATTTTCCTACGTCATGCTCCAATGCAAGGCATTTAAGAAAAGCAATAAAGTTAATAATTGCTTAGGCTATTTTCGGGATTAGTTTACGAGAAGACTCTCAATCTATGACCAGATTTCAGATCCTAAAATTAAATTAAGCAGGAAAGAATCAACATGAGAGATCCTGCCGCGACTACCGTTTGCATACTGATAATACTGGCCATGAACTGGCTATCTCCTCCATAGACACGCGTCAGTACATAAGAAGCTGAAGCGGTAGGTAAAGCAAAAAACAACACCAGTACCTGTGTGGTTAGAGTATCAATGTCAAATAATTGGCAGACAAAGAATGCAGCAAGCGGCATTCCTAATAAACGTCCAAAAGTTGCCAGGCCCAATGGTAAGATATCTCGCTGAAAGCCTTGGAATTGTAAGGCAGCCCCCACACACATCAAGCCAAGCGGCAAACTGCACAAAGCAATCTGTTTTAGAAATAATTCAAACCCGGCCCAGAGTGACAAGCCTGAAAGATTAAATAGGCCTCCAACAAGAGAACCTAGAATTAAAGGGTTCTTTAACAAATCAATCAGGATTTTGAAGATCTGCATATCTGAACTACGGGTAAATGCCAGTACAGACAAGATATTGACCAGCGGAATACATAACACCATCACTACGGCGAAAATGGTCATGCCCTGCTGATGAAATAAAGCATTCACTGCTGCAAGTCCGATATAGGTGTTAAAGCGCAGAAGTGCCTGTACATAAACCCCAAAGCGTGCATAGCCAATCTGATAAATCTTGCGCAGCATATAAAGAGCAATACTGACCACCGCCATAAGGCTAAAGACCACCAGAACCACATCTTTAATGACTGCCATTTCAATATTGGCTACGGCCAGATTTAAAAACAGCATGACTGGAAACAGGACAAAATAATTGAGTTTTTCTGCCCCACGCCAGAAACTATCTTCCAGCCATTTCCTTTGTTTTAATACATAGCCCAAAGTAATCAGGCCAATAAGCGGAAACAGTACAGTGAAGATAGTCTGAAACATTGAACAACTCATGATATGGGTTTTGCGGCAATCGCATCCAATTCAATTGCCTGTCAATGAGCAAGGATACAACAACCGACTCGTTTCAGGATAAAAATAGTGGAAAATTCAATGGATAATAAATAAAAAACACTCTCGCTGGCTTTAATTAAAATACGCTTTAAATCCAACTTTTATCTTTTGCAACATTTAGTGCATCATTTTTTAGTCTTTCAAGCTCCTCATAAACCTTTGCATCAAGCTTCGGACAGACTTTTTCAAACTTAACTTTTAACAAATCTAGGCTTCTTAAGAGCATCCTAAAAATAAGTCTCTCACGGCCTAAATCATCTGTTGCCTTAAAAGTTGTTGGATCAATCCTTAAACGGAAATCCATATTTCTACGTTTAAATGAATAAAAAATACGTTCATCAAAACTATCATTTCCCATCATAATTTCAATGCACTTCCATTTATCTATCGGAATATCATACGACTTATTTTGTAGTTGAGCATTCAAGACATTTTCTACTGCGTTACGTGCTTTATTTTCGAGATCAAGATGATATTCTGTTAACACTTCCCTACTTAATTCAGCACTTAACCATACTTCCATTCATACATCCTGTCATTATTCTTATTAAACACACTTAGAATCAAAAATAGATTCACATAACTTCATAAATCTTTTCGAGACTCTTTTCTAAGATCACCAGATTTAAATCTACTAAAGGTTGTCCAACATCTGCATCCAGTGGATAACTGTCTGTTTCGCCGGTTTGGTGATAACCACGACGCTCATAATACGCGATTAATTCAATGCGAACATTAAGAACAGACATTCTAAGTTTTTTGAAAGGTATTTTTTCTCTGGAGTATTGTTCAGCGAAATCTAACAATATTCGGCCATAACCTGAATTTTGCCGGACTGGGTCAATAGCAAAACTGCCGATTTCAAAACAATCTGGGAGGTGTGTCAAACCAATACAACCCACTAGTTGGTCATCATTTTCCAAGACATAAAGTTCAACATCAGGCCGTGCTAAAAGCTCACTTAACTGAGCCTCATTAATTCGATTACCTGAAACAATGTCATGTTCATGCGTCCAACCCAAATTTGATCGATAAGCTGTATTGATCAACTTAACAATGCTTTGAATGTCCGTAGCTTGGGCTAAACGAATATTGTTATTTTTAATTCTATAAATAAAAAAGCCAGACCGAAGCCTGACTTTAATTTCATTTGCTTCTATAAAGCAAATTATTTAGGTTCAATTGGCTCAAACGGCGCAATGACATCGGCATTTTGTGCACGATGACGCATGAAGTGATCCATCAAAACAATTGCTAGCATCGCTTCAGCAATTGGTGTTGCACGTACACCCACGCAAGGATCATGACGGCCTTTGGTCAGGACATCCGTATCTTCACGATTAATGGTAATGGTTTTACCCGGAGTCGTGATGGAAGCCGTTGGTTTCAACGCAATCGAAACACGAATATCCTGACCGCTAGATATACCACCCAAGATACCACCAGCATGGTTCGCCAAGAAGCCATCTGTTGTGAGTTCATCGCGGGTTTCATGACCGAACTGCTCAGCGACACCAAAACCATCACCAATTTCCACGCCTTTCACGGCATTAATTGACATCATGGCATGGGCAATATCAGCATCTAAACGATCAAATACTGGTTCACCCCAACCGACTGGAACTTTCGAAGCGATAATTTCAAGGCGTGCGCCACAGCTTGTGCCTTGCTCACGTAATGAAGTTACCAATGCTTCAAAGCGCGGCACCGCATCAACATCACCACAGAAGAACGGGTTATTTGGCACTTCATTCCAGTCTAGTTTTTCTGCTTTTTCAGTACCGATTTGGGTCACATGACCACGGATTTCAATACCAAATTTCTCAAACAGGAATTTCTTGGCAATCGCACCTGCTGCTACACGCATCGCAGTTTCACGCGCACTCGAACGGCCACCACCACGATAATCACGGAAACCATACTTCTGGGTATAAGTATAATCTGCATGACCCGGGCGGAAAGTTTGCGCAATATTGCCATAATCTTTTGATTTCTGATCCGTATTACGGATTAAAAGACCAATTGAAGTACCGGTAGTTTTACCCTCAAACACACCGGAAATAATTTCAACTTCATCTGGCTCTTTACGCTGCGTTGCAAATTTTGAAGTGCCCGGCTTACGACGGTCCAGATCCTTTTGCAAATCAGCTTCAGACAGTTCAATCCCTGGTGGAACCCCATCAATAATGGCCATTAAGCCAACACCATGAGATTCACCACAAGTCGTTACACGGAAGAGTTGCCCTATACTATTACCTGCCATGTCAACGACTCCTTATGAATTAACAGATTGAATGAATAAATCACGATATTGACGGCATTGGGCTGCAGTCAGTGCAAAAATACCTGAACCACCACGTTGGAACTGCAACCAGTGAAAATCAACGGTATTGAAGTTTTGCTTCATCGCCCATTCAGAGTTACCCACTTCAATCACGATTAAACCATCTTCAGTCAGGTAATCAGCTGCTTGAGCCAGCATCTTACGTACTAGATCCAGACCGTCTTGACCAGCAGCCAATGCCAGTTCTGGCTCATGATGGAATTCATCAGGAAGATCAGCCATATCCTCTGCATCGACATATGGAGGATTAGATACGATTAGATCATATTGGTTTTCAGCTGGAATTTTAGCGAACAGATCAGATTCAAGTAAGGCCACTTGGTACTGTTTACTGTGATGTTCACAGTTAATCTGCGCCACTTCCAAGGCATCTTTAGAAATATCAGTTGCATCCACTTCCGAATCCGGGAAAGCATAGGCCAATGCAATCGCGATACAGCCAGAACCGGTACACATATCCAGAATGCGTTGTGGAGTTTTTGGATTCGGGTTTTCTGGCAGGTTATTTACTGCTGCGCCCATTTCACCATTTTCAGTCAGGCAATAAGGAGCAAAGCGGTTTTCAATCAGCTCAACAATTGGCGAACGAGGAATTAATACACGTTCATCCACATAGAATGGCTTGCCAAAGAAATAGGCCAGATTCAATAAATAAGAGGTTGGAACACGTTCATTAATGCGGCGTTCCAGCAAGCTCAAGAACTCAGCCACTTCGCTTGGCAATAATTTAGAGTCCAGAATTTCAGGATCTGCATTCCAGTCTAGTGACAAGGTTTGTAGAACGAGCGCTGAACTTTCAGCAAAATAATCTTCTGTACCTTGACCTAAGTGCGCATCGTATTGACGTAATGCTGTAACCCCAAAACGAATAAAATCACGAATGGTAGTTAAATTTTCAGCGGCTTCCTGCAAATGTTCAGGGCTAATAGTCGGTCGATCCACTTAAGGCGTCTCCAAGGTCATTTTTTAAAACGCCTTATGATACCTTGTTTTGAGGTCTTTTATAATGCCAAAACCATGAAAAACCCGAATTCTCCATGGTTTATCAATGACAGATCTTCTAGATTTCAGACAGATTAGAATCCTACTTTTTAAGATTTATCACTATTTCCGGAAGGATTTATTAACTTAAAACCAGTTTAAGTACCGGCACGATAAGAACGCGATTGATACAAATTCGCCTGATCTTTTACCATCTCCAGCGCACATTGACCCTGTTTAATCTGGGCATATTGGGTATTCATAGTCAGCTTGCATTGCTGTGACAGTTTGCGTTCCCAGACGGTATGCTGATCACGAATATTATTACGATAGCCAGCATTCAATTTCAGATAAGTCTTATAGTTTTTCTTTAGACGTTTGTTCTGTGCTTTTAATTCTTTTTTCACACATTTCTGCAGTTTAGCTGTATTGCCATAACTAAAGTTCATGCACTGGGTATATTCCTGAGAATAACCTGTGGCAGCCTGAACCTGTAATGCCACCGTCCCCAAACAACCTGCCATTAACAAACATGCAAAACGCATAATATCCCCTTCACCAAAACTGGCTTGTTTCCAATCAATATTGAATAATGAATCTTGTTTAAATTATTGCCTGATACTAACTTAGTCCTCGATAAAATCCTATATTTTTCTCGCTTAAAAAGATGTCACAGTTCTTTGGTTGAAACTTGATTTTATGGCCGCATATAATTCGGCAATGATGTCCAAACGAGTCCAGATCTTATGAGCTATAAGCACAACAATCTTATGGCCATGCGCCAGAACTACTGGAATGACCAGTTATCCAGTCAGGTGCAGCAGGAAAAGGTATTTTTACAGACCACGTTAATGCAGCAAGGTGTATTTAATAGTGCGACTTTGGAAGATGCCAAATACCTGTTTTTCAGCTTGCCAAGCATCATTATTGTGAAGGGTTATGCGCTGGGTTTTATGCATGAAACAGTCCAGAACCTAATTCATCAACATATTCAAACAAATAAACAACAGTTACAACAACGATCTGAATTAAAAATTCAATTTCAAATGTCATAATATTCACCCTACACTGGTCAAAACGGCAAGCGATATGCTCTTGCCGAGATTTTCACCGTGAATTCAGCGGCTTAAACTTTTTTAATACGTGCAGACACGGTAATATCCACTACAATGATTTATTCCGCTTTATGCTGATAAAAGGATTGAGTTTACATGTCAGATCAGAACGATAAGCTTAAACAATTGAAAACTTCCTCAATGGATCGACGCTTATCGATCGCAAAGGCATCTTTGCTGGCAGGTACGCGCTGGGCAGCATCCAGTGCGGGTTCAATGTTCTCGAGCGAAGAAGAAAAAGAAAGAAGACGCAAAAAAGCCATGAAAGAGCAGGCCGATTATCTGGTTGCAGAAATTGGCAAGCTTAAGGGTTCAATTGTCAAAATTGGTCAGATGATGGCCTTGTATGGCGAGCATTTTCTGCCAGAAGAAGTCACTCAAGCCTTAAATACATTAAATAATAAAACAGTCGCTTTGGCTTGGCCGGCGATCAAAGCCCAATTACAGCAGCAATTAGGTTCCAAGCTAGATGATCTGACAGTTGATCATGAGCCCTTAGGTACTGCCTCTTTGGCTCAGGTGCATCGTGCGGTGCGTAAGTCAGACGGTATGGAGCTGGTGCTTAAAATCCAGTACCCGGGTGTAGCTGAGGCTATTGATTCTGATATGAGCCTGTTTAAGAACATGCTCAAATTGACCCGTATGGTGCCGCAAACCCGTGAATTTGATCAATGGTTTGATGAAGTTCGCGAGATGATGCATCGTGAGGTCAATTATAAAATCGAAGCAGATACCACTCGCCGCTTCTGTAAACGTCTACAAAATGACCCGCGTTATATCGTACCGACCATCATCGATAACTATTGTACTGACCGTGTTCTGTGTATGACCTTTGAACGTGGTGTACCCATCAATAGTCCAGTGATGCTGTCTCTACCACAGGAACGTCGTAATAAACTGGGTGAAGCTTCCCTGGAAATCGCTGTACGTGAGATTTTTGAATGGGGCGAGATGCAGACTGACCCAAATTTCGGCAATTATCTGGTACGTTTAGGTGATGGCGAAAATATTCAGGACAAGATTGTACTTCTTGACTTCGGTGCAATCCGTCAGTTTGACCAGCATCTATTAAACGTTGCACGTAATCTGATCCAGGCCGGTTATCATCATGATTCAGACATGATGGTGAAAGCCATGACCGGTTATGAATTCTTTGATTCTATTCCGCCTAGCATCAAACCGGATATGGCGAAAGTCTTTCTGCTAGCCACAGAAGCCTTCAGCTCGCCAATGAACAATAAAGACTTGCCGCCAGGCGTGATGGATGAACATGACCGCTATAACTGGAAAAAAAGTCAGCTTCATAGCCGTGTGATGCAGCAGGCTTCTAAATCCATGGCTTCACGTTATTTCAGTGTACCGCCTAAAGAATTTATGTTTATCAGCCGTAAGTTCATTGGCGCTTATACCTTCATGACGGTAATTGATGCGAAAACTAATGTACGCGCAATGATTAAACGTCATCTCTAATCGACTAAGTTATTATTAGCCTTATATAAGACCCGGATGATTTTGTCATTCGGGTCAATTTTTGATAAAAACCAAATTTTTCTTATTTTATTTTTCTATTTATTTTCAATATTTTAAATTTATAAATTCTCTCTTTATTTTAATTATAAATTGACAATGATTCATGTCATTGATGACATGGTTTTTTCTAGAGCTGCATGTCAACATCAGGCAAATAAGATAACACCCCGTAGGATAATTAGAATGAACAATATGGTGAACAAAGCACAAGGATTTGGCTTGTCCATCCTGACCAAAGTGGCTGGAAGTGATTTACTCGACCAATTAAAGCTGCGTAAATTTTTAGAAAAATCTCTTTATCAAAGTTCCAAAGCAGGTTTTAAAACACTCAGCCAAACTCAGAAAATTCTGAAATCTGGTCAGAAAATTCAAAGACAACGTTTACCACATCAGTCCAAATCCCTGTTTGATCTGAATCTGACTGAAGAACAGCAAATGACCTGCGAGGCGATGCAGCAGTTTGCCAGCGAAGTTCTTTATCCTTTGGCACATGATGCAGATCATCATGAAATCTTCCCAGAGGAACTCTGGCAATATTCAACTGATCTGGGTCTTAATTTTTATGCACTGCCTGAAGCTCTAGGTGGCGTAGCTGCAGAACAGAATATCGTCAGCAATGTCCTGATGGCTCAACAGTTGGCTCAAGGTGATTTCAGTCTGACCGCTGGTCTGCTTTCTACCTTTAGTGTGATTAATGCGATTACCTGTTGGGGTTCAGAACAGGTTCAGACTGAGTATTTGACTGCATTTGCCGATGATCCGCATCTTAAAGCTACCTTCGCAGTACAGGAAGCAACAGCTGCCTTTAATCCTTATCAGTTAAAAACTCAAGCAACGTCGAATGAAGATCACTATTTAATTAATGGTGAAAAAACCTTGGTGATGCTCGGAGAAAGTGCTGATATCTATCTGGTCAGTGCAGATCTAAATGGCAAAACCGAAGTATTTATTGTGCAACGCAATAATACCATCACTGCGCAAAAATCTCCGGCTATGGGCCTGAAAGCCACTGAAACCATGAACCTCAAATTTAATAACACACCGGCACAACGCCTGGGAGATGACGATTTTGATTACACCGCTTTTCTTGATCTGGGCAATTTAATGTGGTGTGCCATGGCGGTCGGTACCTGTGAAGCAGTTAAAAAATACTGTGTGCAATATGCCAATGAACGGACAGCCTTTGGCGAACCGATTTCTCATCGGCAAAGTGTAGCTTTTATGATTGCAGATATGGCGATTGAAATTGATGCCATGCAAATGCTAATCCTGAATGCCGCCAGTCTGGCAGAATCTGGACAGGATTTTCATCGTGAAGCTTATTTAGCCCGTCTGCTCTGTGCAGAAAAATCCATGAAAATTGGCACAGATGGCGTGCAGATCCTCGGCGGACATGGTTTCACCAAGGAACATCCGGTAGAACGCTGGTATCGGGACTTAAGAGCAACAGCAATCGTACATTCTGGCCTTCATGCCTGAGCAAAGAATAAGGAAAAAATAAATGAACTTACAAAATCCTAAAAAATTCAAATTGCTGATTGATCAGGCACATGAAGTTGCTCTAAATGTACTCCGCCCTATTTCACGCAAATATGACAAAGCTGAACATGCTTATCCGAAAGAGTTAGATATGCTCGCTTCTGTCGTCGATGGCATGAACCAAGGCAGCGAAGGCATGAATGCGGGAGCTGCGGTCAATAAACGCGGTGATAATAATGAAAGCAATAAAAATGGCGTAAATATGTCCACTGCACTTAGTATTGTCGAAATGTGTTATGGCGATACCGGACTGCTTTTATCCATGCCGCGTCAAGGTTTAGGAAATTCAGCCATTGCTGCCGTTGCTAATGATGAACAGTTACAACGCTTTCATGGTATCTGGGCAGCGATGGCGATTACTGAACCAGGCTGTGGTTCGGATTCAGCTGCCATTCGTACCACTGCCATTAAAGAGGGTGATGACTATATCCTCAATGGTGAAAAAATCTTTGTCACCTCTGGCGAACGTGCAGATGCGGTTGTAGTCTGGGCGACTTTAGATAAAAAACTTGGCCGTGCTGCGATCAAGTCCTTTGTCGTACCCAAAGGTACGCCTGGCATGAAAATCGAGCGTCTGGAACATAAGCTGGGCATTAAAGCCTCGGATACGGCTGCGATTAGTTTTATTGATTGTCGTATACCTGCTGCTAATTTGCTTGGATATGCTGAAATTGATGTGGCCAAAGGTTTTGCTGGGGTCATGGAAACTTTTGATAATACCCGTCCACTCGTTGCAGCGATGGCAATTGGATGCTCTAAAGCTTCCTTAGAAAGAATTAAGGAGATTTTTAAGGATCAGCTAGATCCTGAGTACAATACGCCTTACTTACAAGCATCGAATATTGCAGCGCAAATTTACCGAATGGAAGCCGAATGGGAAGCAGCCCGTTTATTAATGTTGAAAGCTGCGTGGATGGCGGATAACCGCAAGCCTAATTCTCGTGAAGCTTCTATTGCTAAAGCCAAGGCAGGTCGTATCGCGAATGAAATCACTTTGAAGTGTGTCGAATTAGCAGCATCTGTAGGCTATAACGAAGCAGAACTTTTAGAAAAATGGGCACGTGATTCCAAGATTCTAGATATTTTCGAAGGAACTCAACAGATCCAGCAACTGATTATTGCCCGACGTGAACTAGGTAAATCTTCAAGTAAATTAAAATAATAAAAAACTGGAAATACCGCTTCATTAAAGAATGAATCAACAAAAAGGATGGATTTTTTATGATTTTCGGACTATAAAATTTCCATCCTTTTTTATGTCATAACCTATGTATTCTATTCGTCCTATACAACCTCAAGATAATGCTCAAATTGCCAAAATTATTCGTGAAGTTTCCGTAGAATTCGGGCTTGCAGCAGAGACCGGCTTTGCTGTCGGTGATTCAATCCTGGATAACCTGTATGAAGTATATCAACAGCCAAAAGCAGCTTATTGGGTCATTGTCGATGAGCAGGATCAAGTCTTTGGTGGTGGAGGTTTTGCGCCATTACAGGGGGATCAGAGTATTATAGAAATACAGAAAATGTATTTCTTACCCATTATTCGTCGTTATGGATTTGCAAAACAGATTTTAAATCTGGCTTTTGACTTTGCTCGTGAGCAGAACTTTAAACGAATCTATCTTGAAACTACTGCAAGTCTTTGGCAGGCTGTGAAGCTTTACGAAAAATTAGGTTTTGAACATCTCGATCATCCCGAAGGCAATACGGGTCATAGTGCAGCTTGTGAAATCTGGATGCTAAAAACTTTAGACTAAGCTATCTTGTGCATCCAAATATATACACTTTAAAGAAGAGCCAGAGATACAAATTCGGCTGCTAACTAGCTTTTCTTTAAGCAATTCTTCATAAAAAATTCATTATTCAACAAAATCTAAGTTGTCTTTGTAAACAAATCATCTAATTTCTTGACGATTTTCATACATCTTCCTAAGATCAATCTAATTTTAAAAATACAGGGAAGCTGAAAGTTGTTGGGCAAATTTTCTAGCAAAAACTATTCATTATTAAAGGTCTTAAATCCTACTACTTTAAAAATTGGGATGCTTGGCTTAAGTACAATATTAATAAGTGCTTGCTCCTCACTAGGAGGTAACTCCTTAGAAAAACGCTCTGCTAAACTGTCTCAAGGAATTCAGACTGCATATGCTGTGCCTGCGACAACTGCTACTCGCGTTTCACCTTTAATTATTCAGAATGCCGAAAGACATAGTCTAGATCCTTTGCTGGTTGCAGCCGTGATTCGACAGGAATCTACCTATCGCAGTCAAGTCGCTTCACCTGCAGGTGCTGTGGGTCTTATGCAAATTGTTCCGCGTTATTGGCAATCTACATGCGGACCTGATTTATTTAATGAAGCAGTCAATATTGGATGTGGGAGTTATATTCTTTCACGTTATCAGGAATCTAGTGGCAGCCTAGAAAAAGCGCTGGGTTATTATAATGTAGGCCCTACTGCCTATGAGAAAGATCGGAAAATGCGTAAACAAGGCAAAAAATATGCTAAAGAAGTTTTAACACACCAGAAGCAACTTAAAAAATCCATGTAAGTTTTATAATTTTAGTATCTAAGGCTTAAATTTATTTAAGTCTTTTTATCTTATTTTATTAAATCCCACGCATAAAAAAAGCCCCCTGCGTGAGCAGAGGGCTTTTTAGGAATAATGAGCTGGCGATGACTTACTCTCACATGGGATACCCCACACTACCATCAGCGCTAAGAGGTTTCACTTCTGAGTTCGGGAAGGGATCAGGTGGTTCACTCTTGCTATGGTCGCCAGCACAACTGGTATGCTTACTCGCTATGGTCTTATCTACGTTGCTTGCGCTTCATTTGCCTAGCTTTCTTCAAATAGAATGCATTAACAGATGTATCTGAGTTGCAGTAGTTTGTTCGATTAGCTTAACTAAATCAAGGCTTCGTCTGATCGTTAGATCAATATGAAATCAATTGATGCTTTATATACAACTGCTTGGGTGTTGTATAGTCAAGCCTCACGAGCAATTAGTATTGGTCAGCTTCATGCATCACTGCACTTCCACATCCAACCTATCAACGTCGTAGTCTTCAACGGCTCTTTAGGAGACATAAAGTCTCGGGGAAATCTTATCTTGAGGTAGGCTTCCCGCTTAGATGCTTTCAGCGGTTATCCCTTCCGAACATAGCTACCCGGCGATGCGACTGGCGTCACAACCGGTACACCAGAGGTTCGTCCACTCTGGTCCTCTCGTACTAGGAGCAGATCCTCTCAAATTTCCAGCGCCCACGGTAGATAGGGACCGAACTGTCTCACGACGTTCTAAACCCAGCTCGCGTACCTCTTTAAATGGCGAACAGCCATACCCTTGGGACCTGCTTCAGCCCCAGGATGAGATGAGCCGACATCGAGGTGCCAAACACCGCCGTCGATATGAACTCTTGGGCGGTATCAGCCTGTTATCCCCAGAGTACCTTTTATCCGTTGAGCGATGGCCCTTCCATACAGAACCACCGGATCACTAAGACCTACTTTCGTACCTGCTCGACTTGTGGGTCTCGCAGTTAAGCGCGCTTTTGCCTTTATACTCTACGCGTGATTTCCGACCACGCTGAGCGCACCTTCGTACTCCTCCGTTACTCTTTAGGAGGAGACCGCCCCAGTCAAACTACCCACCAGACATGGTCCTCGCTCCCGATCAGGGAGCAGAGTTAGAACCTCAATATTACCAGGGTGGTATTTCAAGGACGGCTCCATGGCAACTAGCGTCACCACTTCAAAGCCTCCCACCTATCCTACACAAGTAAGATCAAAGTTCAATGTCAAGCTGCAGTAAAGGTTCACGGGGTCTTTCCGTCTAGCCGCGGGTACACCGCATCTTCACGGCGAATTCGATTTCACTGAGCCTCTGCTGGAGACAGCGCCGCCATCATTATGCCATTCGTGCAGGTCGGAACTTACCCGACAAGGAATTTCGCTACCTTAGGACCGTTATAGTTACGGCCGCCGTTTACTGGGGCTTCGATCAATAGCTTCGCTTGCGCTAACCACATCAATTAACCTTCCAGCACCGGGCAGGCATCACACCCTATACGTCCACTTTCGTGTTTGCAGAGTGCTATGTTTTTAATAAACAGTTGCAGCGGCCTGGTTTCTGAGGCTGTCAACAGCTCAAGGAGCAAGTCCCATCACCATCAACAGCGTACCTTCTCCCGAAGTTACGGTACCATTTTGCCTAGTTCCTTCAGCAGAGTTCTCTCAAGCGCTTTGGTCTACTCGACCTGACCACCTGTGTCGGTTTCGGGTACGATTCCAGTGTAACTGAAGCTTAGAGACTTTTCCTGGAAGTATGGTATCAGCCACTTCACCAGTAAACTGGCTTGCTATCAGATCTCAGCATAGAGCACCCCGGATTTGCCTAAGATGCATGCCTACTTCCTTCTACCTGGACAACCAACGCCAGGCTGACTTAACCTTCTCCGTCCTCTCATCGCATTACACTGAAGTATTGGAATATTAACCAATTTCCCATCGACTACGCCTCTCGGCCTCGCCTTAGGGGTCGACTCACCCAGCCCCGATTAACGTTGGACTGGAACCCTTGGTCTTTCAGCGAACGGGTTTTTCACCCGTTTTGTCGTTACTCACGTCAGCATTCGCACTTCTGATACCTCCAGCATGCTTCTCAACACACCTTCATCGGCTTACAGAACGCTCCCCTACCACTTGCAATAAATTGCAAATCCGCAGCTTCGGTACATAGTTTTAGCCCCGTTACATCTTCCGCGCAGGCCGACTCGACTAGTGAGCTATTACGCTTTCTTTAAAGGGTGGCTGCTTCTAAGCCAACCTCCTAGCTGTCTATGCCTTCCCACATCGTTTCCCACTTAACTATGATTTAGGGACCTTAGCTGGCGGTCTGGATTGTTTTCCTCTTGACTACGGACGTTAGCACCCGCAGTCTGTCTCCCGGATAGTACTCATTGGTATTCGGAGTTTGCATCGGTTTGGTAAGTCGGGATGACCCCCTAGCCGAAACAGTGCTCTACCCCCAATGGTATTCGTCCGAGGCGCTACCTAAATAGCTTTCGGGGAGAACCAGCTATCACCGAGTTTGATTAGCCTTTCACCCCTATCCACAAGTCATCCCCTGGCTTTTCAACGACAGTGGGTTCGGTCCTCCAGTTAGTGTTACCCAACCTTCAACCTGCTCATGGATAGATCACCCGGTTTCGGGTCTATACCCAGCAACTAAACGCCCTATTAAGACTCGATTTCTCTACGGCTCCCCTATTCGGTTAACCTCGCTACTGAATATAAGTCGCTGACCCATTATACAAAAGGTACGCAGTCACCACACAAAGTGGCTCCCACTGCTTGTATGCATGCGGTTTCAGGATCTATTTCACTCCCCTCACAGGGGTTCTTTTCGCCTTTCCCTCACGGTACTGGTTCACTATCGGTCAGTCAGGAGTATTTAGCCTTAGAGGATGGTCCCCCTATATTCAGACAAGGTTTCACGTGCCTCGCCCTACTCGACATCATCATATCAGCCCTTTCGTGTACAGGACTATCACCCACTATGGTTGCACTTCCCAGAGCATTCCACTAAAACTGATATGACTTAATGGGCTGTTCCCCTTTCGCTCGCCGCTACTGAGGGAATCTCAATTGATTTCTTTTCCTACGGATACTGAGATGTTTCACTTCTCCGCGTTCGCCTCATAAACCTATGTATTCAGTTTATGATACCGACCTTATAGCCGGTGGGTTTCCCCATTCAGACATCTCCGGATCACAGGATATTTGCCGCCTCCCCGGAGCTTTTCGCAGGCTATCACGTCTTTCTTCGCCTCTGACTGCCAAGGCATCCACCACATGCACTTAATTACTTGACTATACAACCCCAAACAGTCGTTCATCCCTACAAGTAGGATGAGCAACAGATTGTGATGATTACTCATCACTCTCATACAGTTGGCATCTCGTAGATTTAACTACTGTACAGCTTCAATTAGATTCATATACCAAAACGCTTGATTCAGTTAATTTCGCTAGTTCTCATTCAATCACTTCAACTTCACAACCGAAGTCGTGTCGTTTCCGCTCTTTCATGAGTATGAACAAATTATTTCAACTCAAATATATTCTGTTAATGATTTAATGCATCCTCGTCGGACTGCATTACTGTGATAAATCACAGAGGTTAATAACAATGCCGCGCATTATACGCCGCTTTCTTACTAAGCTCTATAAGCTATCAAACCGTTTGACTAAGGCTTAACCTCCAAGACAACTACGCGATCACTTCGTGATCTTGTCTTGCATACTTTTTAAAAGCAGTGCTTTAAAAAGTATTCTGGTGGAGACTAGGAGAGTCGAACTCCTGACCTCCTGCGTGCAAAGCAGGCGCTCTACCAACTAAGCTAAGTCCCCAGCTTATCAATAAGTCAATGTATCGTATTACTGCCTGCGCACTCACTTTCGTTCGTTAGCCTTGCGTTCGGGCAAAACATGTTTTACTGACCCTCACTCAAGTAGTGGTGGGTCTGACAAGACTTGAACTTGTGACCCCACGCTTATCAAGCGTGTGCTCTAACCAACTGAGCTACAGACCCTCAGATACATCGTCATGAAGAACAACTTGTTGTGGATTCTTACCAATCGTCAATCTTTCGTTAAGGAGGTGATCCAGCCGCAGGTTCCCCTACGGCTACCTTGTTACGACTTCACCCCAGTCATCGGCCACACCGTGGTAAGCGTCCTCCCTAAGGTTAGACTACCTACTTCTGGTGCAACAAACTCCCATGGTGTGACGGGCGGTGTGTACAAGGCCCGGGAACGTATTCACCGCGGCATTCTGATCCGCGATTACTAGCGATTCCGACTTCACGCAGTCGAGTTGCAGACTGCGATCCGGACTACGATCGGCTTTTTGAGATTAGCATCTGCTCGCGCAGTAGCAACCCTTTGTACCGACCATTGTAGCACGTGTGTAGCCCTGGCCGTAAGGGCCATGATGACTTGACGTCGTCCCCGCCTTCCTCCAGTTTGTCACTGGCAGTATCCTTAAAGTTCCCACCCGAAGTGCTGGCAAATAAGGAAAAGGGTTGCGCTCGTTGCGGGACTTAACCCAACATCTCACGACACGAGCTGACGACAGCCATGCAGCACCTGTATCAGAGTTCCCGAAGGCACCAATCCATCTCTGGAAAGTTCTCTGTATGTCAAGGCCAGGTAAGGTTCTTCGCGTTGCATCGAATTAAACCACATGCTCCACCGCTTGTGCGGGCCCCCGTCAATTCATTTGAGTTTTAGTCTTGCGACCGTACTCCCCAGGCGGTCTACTTATCGCGTTAGCTGCGCCACTAAAGCCTCAAGGGCCCCAACGGCTAGTAGACATCGTTTACGGCATGGACTACCAGGGTATCTAATCCTGTTTGCTCCCCATGCTTTCGCACCTCAGTGTCAGTATTAGGCCAGATGGCTGCCTTCGCCATCGGTATTCCTCCAGATCTCTACGCATTTCACCGCTACACCTGGAATTCTACCATCCTCTCCCATACTCTAGCTAACCAGTATCGAATGCAATTCCCAAGTTAAGCTCGGGGATTTCACATTTGACTTAATTAGCCACCTACGCGCGCTTTACGCCCAGTAAATCCGATTAACGCTTGCACCCTCTGTATTACCGCGGCTGCTGGCACAGAGTTAGCCGGTGCTTATTCTGCGAGTAACGTCCACTTATCCCAGGTATTAACCAGGTAAGCCTCCTCCTCGCTTAAAGTGCTTTACAACCAAAAGGCCTTCTTCACACACGCGGCATGGCTGGATCAGGGTTGCCCCCATTGTCCAATATTCCCCACTGCTGCCTCCCGTAGGAGTCTGGGCCGTGTCTCAGTCCCAGTGTGGCGGATCATCCTCTCAGACCCGCTACAGATCGTCGCCTTGGTAGGCCTTTACCCCACCAACTAGCTAATCCGACTTAGGCTCATCTATTAGCGCAAGGTCCGAAGATCCCCTGCTTTCTCCCGTAGGACGTATGCGGTATTAGCGTCCCTTTCGGAACGTTGTCCCCCACTAATAGGCAGATTCCTAAGCATTACTCACCCGTCCGCCGCTAGGAATCAGGTGCAAGCACCCTATCCCCGCTCGACTTGCATGTGTTAAGCCTGCCGCCAGCGTTCAATCTGAGCCATGATCAAACTCTTCAGTTAAAATCATTTCGAGTTTTATAAGTAAAACTCTTAAACTTGGCTCATCAATTTTCTGACAAATATTTCTCAAATAAACTTCGAGTAATTTCTACCATTCAATCAATGAAAATAATTTCGATCAATCAACCAGTAAAAATCCACACAAGTTGTTCTTCATAATCTCTTAATGATCTTACTTAAAACCTCGTCAGTTTTAAGCTCCAACCCAACCACTTAACGTTTCGTTTCATGCATTGCGTTGGTGTGCTGCGTATTCTATACAGTTTCCGAACCAGTGCAAGAGCTTTTCTTAAAAATATTCAAAAAAGCGCACTGTACGTTTATTTTTTAATCTGAATTGCTATTTTTAGCAGTTTTAATGCTTTTTTCCAGTCATTTTTGGCCCGAAAGTTTAAGCAAATGTGAATTTCTACTAGTTTAGTTTTTATTAAAAGGGATCGTTGCATACGATCCCTTTTAATATTGAACAATAAATTTTAATTTGCCTGCTCGCCAAGCCAATTCATAAATTTTTGTCGTTCAGCTTTAGATGCCTGCTTCCACAACTGAATTAATTGCTGATCAAGCTGACCAACTGATACATTTTCCCGAACGTTTGCAGTAGCCACATTCGGTGTGCTTGCAGTTTGAGTGTAGACCGCTGCTGGCTGATTTGTTGGAGTTACCACTTTATTCGTTGTCAAATCCACAGATTTTCCTAAAACGCTTTGCCCTAGTAATGGTTTCGCTGCATCTTTTGCTCCCGCCTGCTGAACCAAAAGCTGATTTTTTGCATCATATAAACCAATAATTGGCTGATCTTTATATTTTTTCGCTTCATCAAAATTTTTAGGCGCGTTAATTAAAGCCAATTTATAAGCTTCACCATCTTTAAGTTCTGGAGTTTTTACAGTTACTACGCCAGATTTTAAAATGTCATGAGAATTGTCATTGTGCTGGAAAAATTCAGTATAACGAACGCTAATCGCATTCGTACCAGCATCCAGTTTATAAGTTTGATCTGAGCGTAATAGACCTGAACGTACTTCCTGATCATTCACTGCGATTATCTTGATTTCTTCAGGTACAGTTAATGTCACGGCTGAAAAAACTGATGTGCTGCCCAATAATGCAACTACAGCTGCTGTGATACGTAAATCCATGTCTCTCACTCATTCTGGTTAATATATAAAATTTTCATTGCACTATGCCGTGTACAAATGACAATTCTATGACAAATGCTTTGCCTCTACAGCACTTTACTCAGTATTTATCAGACTATCTATCTTCTGATTTCTGCTATATCACACATAAAAAAGAAGTACTTAACAGTACTTCTTTCTCATCTCTAAATCGATTATGCGAAGGTCTTAAATCGTTCTGCATCATCCATAAAGGTTTTTTCACCTGGAGGCGCTTCGATTGAACCAAATACCAATTGAGCACGAAGCTTCCAGTTTGATGGAATACTAAAAGTTTGCGCTACTTCTTCATCGATGATCGGATTGTAGTGCTGTAGTGATGCGCCAATATTATGTTCAGCCAAAGCTGTCCAGGTTGCAAACTGCGCAATACCGCTAGCATGCTCTGACCAGATCGGGAAATTATCTGCATACAGCGCAAATTTTTCTTGCATTCCTTTAATGACATTCTGGTCTTCATAAAACAGTGCAGTTCCATAACCTGCCGCAAAACCATCTATTTTGCTATTGGTAGCCTCAAAAGCATCTGCTGACACTAGGTCGCGTAAAGTTTCACGCACAATATGCCAAAAAGTATCATGTGATTGACCAAACAAAATCACCACGCGTGAAGATTGCGAGTTAAAAGATGATGGACTATGTTTCACCGCCTCTTTAATAATGTGCTCAATTTCTGCCTGATCCAGGCTGACATTTTTCCCAATAGCATAAATACTACGGCGCTTTTTAATATGATCTAGAAATGCCATGATCTCACCTCGTTCTATTCTGATTATTTAAAACCAATAAGATCATCCTAAGCATTTTCACTGCCCAAAACAGTCTTATTTCGATAACAATGTGTTTTATTTATAGAACATTCTCAGAGATACTAAGGTTGATCCTTTGTATCAATCACCTTAGCGCATGCTAATTTCAAAAATCGCCGGTCTTAGCTAAATACCTGGAAGCTGTCTGGATTCACAGACTCAATTTTATCTTCTATTGCTTCTTCAATTGAACCGAAACAGAGCTGAGCACGTAGCAACCAGTTTTCATCAATCTTAAAATGCTCAGCTACAGCGTGATTGATCTGCACATTATAATGTTGTAACGAAGCACCTAGACCAGCATCTGCCAGCGCAGCCCACGCAGCAAACTGCACCATGCCGGAAGTCTGCTCTGACCACAGTGGAAAATCATCAGCACTAAATGGAACCTTCTTCTGTAATTGCTGAATGGTACGCTGATCTTCATAGAATAAAATCGTGCCATAGGCATTTGCACATTGATCCAGCTTGATTCTAATCCCCTCGTAGACCAATGCCGGCACATGCTGGCGTTGAACATCTTTCACAATGTTCCAGAATTGATGATGTGAATCGGCAAATAGCACGATAATGCGTGCACTTTGTGAATTATAAGCTGAAGGACAACTATGCACAGCTTCCTGAATCAGCTCGGTCAGATAAGCTTGACTGAAATGCACACGCTTACCTAGCTGATAGATCCCACGACACTTTTTTTAATTTCTCAACAAAAGTGAATTCTAAATTTTCAACTACTTTACTCTTTTTAGGAAATTTAAAATCCTTAGTCAGGTCAGTTGTTAATACCTGCCCAATTTTATTGAGTAATGCCATTTTCTACCCTCTACATATAGCCTGAACTTCAATCACCAGGCAAATTCCATACAATATAATGGGTTTATTTAGGCAGGCAGGATTTGCTGTTTTTTTCATGCTGCTTTTTAGAGCATTCAAACTCCTTAAAAACAAAAAACTCCGCATTTAGCGGAGTTTATGTGACGCAAGTTGCATTAATTATTTTTCAGTTTCAAACAATGCCGCAACGAATGATTTTGCCGAGAATGGACGCAAGTCATCAATTTTCTCACCTACACCGATAAAGCGAATCGGTACATGGGTACGGCTGGCAATATTAAACAGCACACCACCTTTTGCAGTACCATCCAGTTTGGTAATGGTTAAACCCGTTAAACCCACTGCTTCATCAAACATTTCAACTTGATTAATGGCATTCTGTCCTGTACCGGCATCCACCACCAACATCACTTCATGTGGCGCAGTCGCATCAATCTTCTGCATCACACGTTTAACTTTGGTCAATTCCTGCATCAGGTGACCTTTGTTATGTAGACGGCCTGCAGTATCCGCAATTAAAACATCCACACCTTTGGCACGCGCACTTTCGAAAGCATCAAAAATGACTGAAGCGGAGTCAGCACCATGACCTTGGGCTACGACGGCGATATTGTTGCGTTCACCCCAGATCTGTAACTGCTCAGTTGCAGCAGCACGGAAAGTATCACCCGCAGCCAGCATGACTTTTTTACCTTCGCCTTGCAGACGTTTTGCCAGTTTACCAATGGTTGTGGTTTTACCTACACCATTTACACCCACCACCAGAATTACATATGGATTTTTATTCGGATCGATATGCAGCGGTTTTACACGCGGAGCCAGCAGAGCCACCAGTTCTTCCTGAAGCGCTTTATACAGTGAGTGAGAATAAATCAAGTCACCGCGTGCAGTACGTTCAGTCAAATTGGCAATAATCGTTTTAGTTGCATCAACACCGATATCTGCAACCAAAAGCTGTTCTTCAACTTCTTCTAATAATTCATCGTCAATTTCTTTGCCACCAATCAGGATATTGACCATCCCATCGGCAAGATTTTTACGGGTTTTGGTTAAACCCTCTTTCATACGGCTAAAGAAACCACCTTTTGTAGCAGGTTCTTCTTCCTGAGCTTCCGTCGCTACAGGTGCAGAAATTTCAGCAGTTGCGCTTGGTGTTTCTACAATCGGCACATTAACCGCAGGTAAACTCGGTAATGTGACATCATCATCTCCGATATCAGCATCAATCAAAAATTTGTTTTGCCCATTAGATTGCTGTTGCATGCCGAATCCTTGAAAAGCATTGCGTTAAAAAATTGAATTCTAGCATAACTTGCAGTGTTTTGAGCGGGCAATCCAATCCATGAATAAACAACCAAAAAATAACAGTGTTTGGTTGCTTTCAATACAAGATTTCTGAAAAATAATCCTAAATACAAATATCTATTCATTGGAAGACTTTGTGTCCATATCTTTTTTTACTATCTCCTCCTTATCCAGAATCATCAAACAGCGGATTTCTCCAGTTGCAGTACTCATCCTGAGTTTCGGTTTTAACCCCGTACATGCCGCAACACAGAGTGAATTATCCCGCACCACTATCGAAACCTATTTAGGTAATGGCTTAAAAGTCATTATCCGGGAAGATCATCGCTCTCCGATGGTGATGACACAGATCTGGTATAAAGTCGGCAGTAGTGATGAGTCCGGCAATATTCTCGGCGTCTCTCATGCTTTGGAACACATGATGTTTAAAGGCACGAGCAAGGTTCCCAATGATGAATTTACCCGCCTGAGCCGGATTTATGGGGGCAGTATTAATGCCGCAACCTTTACCAATTACACGAACTATTATCAGCTCTATCCCAAAGCCTATTTTCCGATGGCGCTAGAACTTGAATCTGACCGTATGAACAACCTGTTGTTACGCCAGCAAGATTTTGATCCGGAAATTAAAGTGGTGATGGAAGAACGGCGTCAGCGTACTGATGATAATCCGCGTGCCCAGGCATTTGAACGATTTAGATGGATCAGTTACCCCACCAGCCACTATCGCCAGCCCGTGATTGGTCACATGAAAACGCTCAATAATGTTCAGCTCAGGGATGTTAAAAAATGGTATCGAGACTGGTATAGCCCGAATAATGCCATTCTAGTGATTGTCGGTGATGTTGACGTTCAAGAAGCTCTCGTTCAGGTACAGAAATATTTTGGCGATATTCCGGCACGACCCACACCCTCACGTAATGACGTACTCGAGTTTGAGCGCTTAGGCTATCGTCATATGGAAATTGAGAGCAATGTCCAGGTGCCTAATCTGTATATGACATGGAATGTGAAATCTTTAGCTACCGCCAAGAATCCTCAAGATGCCTATGCCCTAACCATTATTCGCAGCCTGCTGGATAGCGGAATTTCTTCCCGCCTGCAGGATCGTCTGGTTCGCGACCGCAAAGTGCTTACTTCTGTGAGTGTATCCTATGATCCTTATAACCGTGGAGATAGTTTGTTTGGTATTTCTGCACTTCCGGCTCCAGGTATCAAGCTTGCAGAAGCACAAGCGGCTATCCAGAAAGAAATTGATTTATTAAAAACTGAAACTATTTCTGAGCATGAACTGGCACGGATCAGCACACGCTTTATTTCAAATCTGATTTATAGTCAGGACAGTCTGAGCGGACAGGCCAAAATGATTGGAAACCTTGAAGTAAACGGATTGAGTTACCGCCTGATGGATGAACTGCCTCAGCATTATGACAGTGTCCGTGCAGAGGATATTCAGCGGGTTGCTAATGCCTATTTTGTCCGTGAAAATTTAAGTACGCTCTACCTTTTGCCTGAACAGAAAGCTCAATAATGGTTATTACAATGTCTAAAGTTCGCTCTCTTATCCTTTTAACCAGCTTAGGCCTCAGTTCAAGCCTTTGGGCAGAAAATTACTTAGATACCCAACCTGATCTGAATGATAATCCCAGTCAGTTACAAGCTATTCCTCTCCTGCAAAGCTTAAAAAACATTAATCAAAAGCAGGCATTTCAGGCGCCTTTTATTCATGACCTAAATAATCGTTACAAAGTTCGCACCTTATTTGTTGAAACCCGTGATTTACCTATGGTCGATATTCAACTGACCTTTAATGCCGGATCAGCAAGAGATCAGGAAATTGCTAAAGGTTTATTTGGTTTATCCAGCACAGCAGCCAAACTGATGCGTGAAGGAACAGATAAATATACGGCTGCACAGGTGGCTTCCGTCTTTGATGCCACAGGCGCACAATTTAGCGTACAGGCTTATCGCGATATGTTTGTCGTTCGCCTTCGAACTTTATCAGACCCCAAGAAAATGGAACCTGCTTTGGCCATGATGATGGAAGTTCTCAAAAATGCCACATTCAAGCCTTCCAGCATTCAGTTAGCACTCAGCAATACTCAAGTAGGACAAAAACAGCTTCAGGAAAATCCAAGTAAACTGATGGATATCCGGTTTTATCGGGCATTGTATGGACAGCATCCTTATGCCGAACCGATTACCGGCACGATTGGCAGTACCAAAAAAATTACGGCTGATTTACTGAAAAAATTCCGCGACCAGTTTCTGGTGGCACAAAACATGAATATTGCCATTACCGGCAAACTCAGTCCTAAACAGGCATTGGAACTTTCTGAACGAATTGCAGGCAATTTACCTCAAGGACAGAAAGCAGTTGCATTAGCTGAACCTGAAGAAAAATCGGGTTTTGATATCGTACATTTGCCTTATAACTCATCCCAAGCGCATGTGACCTTCGGCCACTTAGGACCAAACCGATTTACTGAAGATCGGCTTGCTCTGGAAGTGGCCAACCGCATGTTTGGGGGTAGCGGCTTTAATGCAGTATTAATGCAGGAATTAAGGGTAAAACGCGGCTATACCTATGGTGCCTATAGTACATTCAGCTTTAGTCAGGCACCCGGTATATTTAGCTTCCGTTATTCCACTAGACAAGATCAATTACTGGATAGCATTCAGGTCGCACATCAGGCTTTTATCAAATTTGTAAATCAGCCGATTGATACTAAGCGCCTGGAAGAAACCAAAGCCGGGATATTAAGAGCATTTCCAAATAATTACAGCAGCAATGCCACGATCAATGCCCAGTTAGGCACGATGGGCTTTTATGCAGAGCAAGCCGACTATCTGTCACGCTATCCAGAACGTCTAGCCAAAATTACCGCAACAGATGTGCAAAATGCCGTGCGCAAACATCTGCATCCAGAACGTTTAACACTGGTCGTGGTGAGTCAAGAATTGAATAAAGAAACTTTAAAATTACGATTGGAACAGAACCTGTCAGATCCTTCTAAACCACTGCCGAATACGATTCCAATACCTAAGGCATATCCACAGAAACCGGCGGAAGCTGACGAGCCCGTAGAGATTCCTGTTGATACGCCTGCATCAATTTAAGATATTGACCGCGATGGATGCGTTGCTGTTGCAGCAAAGTCTGAGCCATATCCTGGGTTTGAGGTAAGCTCTGCTGCTCTGCAAGTTGCTGAAGTAAATTAAATTGGGGAGTCGTCAGTGGACGATAAATGGCAAATGTAGCCAGACATAAAATTAATGCCACAATAAAAATAACAACCGCATTATAAATCTGTTCAAGCTTAATTTTATTCAGAAAATCGCTTAATTTTTTGCCATCTATAGCCATACACTACCTCAAGTTGCAGCTAGTGTATGGCTGGGCCCCATGAAGTTCAAGTCAAAGATTGAATGACCAGTATAAATACACATCTCGATATGACTATAAATCGGTTAGGATTTCAACAATTCGTACACACTCCAGGCAATGACCATAGCCACCAGACCTAAGACCAGTAAAATTGCAAACTTGCTCAAGCCGGCTTCTGCTTCAGGTGGATGCAGTCGATCTTCATCTGCAATTCGGACCAATTCATCATTATAGTGACTATAAAATTCTGCACGCTGGGTTTCGTCCAGAGCGCGGGTAAAATCATAAACTTCTTTACGTTGAGCCAGACTGTAATCACCTAGATGGGTATATTTGTCATAAATTGCCTCATCCAGTTTTTTACGGTGTACATGCGCCAATTCTGTAATCTGACTGGCTGTTGGGGGCATATCAAAACTGAGCCCTTCAAGAGTTCTTTGCATCATGTTGTTCTCCTTTTCTTTTGTTCTATTGTTAAAATCTATACCAACCGCACTTTCATGTGTGTATAGTTTGATCGTACAAACTATAAATTAAGTAAACGGGAAAGCTGATATAGTTGACTTTTCCATTATTCTGTAATATTAGTTTAATAATAGTAAGTTATATTTGTATTTAGACTTAAAAGTCTATCCAAAATCATAATTAAAATTAAGGAGTTTTTATATTATGCAGAATATCTCTCAACATGATTTGGAACATCTGTATGCAGATGCAGTGAATACCATTCAATCGCAAATGAACTTTGTCGATGCAGTAAAACAATTAGAAGATGCAGCGCGCGCCGGTCACGGTAAAGCAGCTCTCTTTTTAGCTGAACTATATTATCAAGGTTTTCGTGTAGAACGAGATTCACTCAAAGCACAATACTGGCAGAACATGGCCACCATGCAAGCCTGAAGAAACGTCACCGAGGTGACGTTTTTTTATGCCAATTTTTCGAAATACTGCAATTAAGACATAATTTATTACGATTGCTTGCAAAGCTGAAACAGTAATTTCACTGGAACTTTCTAGAATAGAGCTGAACTCTAATAGCACTTTATTTTAACGACAATGCGAAAAATTATTCAATACGACCCGATTTGTAAAAACTTTCTTTTGAGGCTCACCATCCTCAAATCTATGATGTATTGCGGCGTTTTGTGGGGCGTCTATCATCAGGGTTGGGCGATGATGCGCGATCAGGAAGATTATATTTTTCCATTCTGGCTTAATTCTCTGGATGCCAAAAATTATGCCAAGGAACATTGGCCAGGTTATGTACCACGTAGAATCAACCCGGAAGATTTCGAAAACAACTTATTACCTACACTGTCCCGACTAGCCGTGACACCTACTTTATGTAGCGGCAATGGCACTAAACTGAAATTATCAATTCCACAGATGCGTCACCTGTTTTTTTCACAACAAAGACTGCACTTTGCCTAAAAACATGTTATTTATAAAGACATAGAATAGACACCTAGAGATGTTCGGTTGGATACATACTCTAGGACTTATAATAATTAGATAAAAAGGACTCAATAGAATGACCAACGTAGCACAAGTGCTCAGTGATAAAGTACATCAGGCAGTTTATACCATCCGTCCAGACTCTACAGTTTTAGAAGCAATTAGCCTGATGGCAGAAAAAGGAATTGGGGCGCTGGTCGTTACCCACGAAGATAGTGTGGTCGGCATTTTGTCAGAGCGTGATTACACCCGTAAAATCGCATTGATGCAAAGAACCTCTTTTGATACCACGGTCAATGAAATTATGACACCTAAAGTCATAACCGTGACTTCTGCAACTTCTGTTGAAGACTGCTTAGCATTAATGACTGACCGCCATTTACGCCACTTACCTGTAGTTGAAAATGACAAACTGATTGGCCTGATTTCGATTGGTGACTTGGTCAAAGCTGCAATGGAAGATCAACGTAAGCTGATTGATCAATTACAACAATATATTTCAGGCTAAATTCTTTCTTAGTTCAATACGTAAATTAAGATTTAAACTCAAATGTCATTACAAATAAATGACAATGCCATATCAAAACCAGATCAGATATAAAAAATCCCAGTCTTAAAGCTGGGATTTCTTTGATTATGACTATAAATCAAATTAAAGACCGAGTTTCTCTGCCACGTAATCAGAATCTTTATCACCACGACCTGAAAGATTCACTACAATCTTAGTCTCTTTAGGCAGCTTAGCCGCTTCACGAATTGCCCAAGCCACTGCATGTGAACTTTCTAATGCTGGCACAATTCCTTCAACGCGCGACAGGGTCATAAAGGCATCCAGACACTCCTGATCTGTCGCCGTAGTGTATTCCACACGACCTAGATCTTTAAGCAGGCTGTGCTGTGGTCCTACGCCTGGATAATCCAGACCGGAAGCAATCGAATGCACAGGTAAAGGTTCACCCTGCTCATCTTCGAGTACATAGCATGCCATACCATGCAACTGGCTTGGTTTACCCAAAGTCAGCGTTGCGGAATGCTTATCAGTATTTAGGCCATGACCAGCAGGTTCTACTCCCACCAGTTTGACTTCTTGATCATTTAGAAATGCAGTGAATGCACCCATAGCATTTGAACCACCACCTACACATGCCACAACATAGTCTGGGTTTGCACCGAAGCGTTCATTGGTTTGAACCTTGATTTCATCGCCAATAATAGACTGGAAATCACGCACCATCATTGGGAATGGATGCGGTCCTACCACCGAACCAATCGCATAGATATAGTTTTTCGGATCTTTCAAGTATTCTTCAAAAGCACTGTCAACTGCATCTTTAAGGGTCGCAGTACCACGCGTCACAGAAATCAGCTTAGCACCCAAGATTTTCATCTTAACGACGTTTGGATGTTCTTTTTCGATATCCACCTGGCCCATATGAATTTCACATGGAATACCCACCAAAGCACATGCAGTAGCCAATGCCACACCATGCTGACCTGCACCCGTTTCAGCGATGACTTTGGTTTTACCCATGTATTTCGCTAGCAGTGCTTCACCCAGGCAGTGATTGATTTTATGTGCACCGGTATGATTCAGGTCTTCACGTTTTAAATAGATCTGTGCTCCACCTAACTGGTCAGAAAGACGTTTAGCATGAAACAAAGGACTAGGACGGCCGACATAATTGGCAAACAGGTCTTTTAATTCATTCTGGAATTCTTCAGTTTGACGGATTTCCTGATAGGCAACATTGATGTCATCCATGGCCTGTTTTAGATCTGGTGGAATGAACTGACCGCCATATTGACCAAAGAAACCCTCTTCGTTCGGCAACGCAATACCATTAATTTGATGAGCCATAATAATTCCTGAATATTGGAATAAGGTATAACAAGTGACTTTATACTAGAATATTTCGTTTTAAAGCACTAATAACTATAGATAAAGTCACTTATAGATAAATGGAATCAACGCGCCAGATATTTGGTCATATCCTCAATGCCTTTTAAGGTCATTGGAAACATATGATCTTCAAAGATTTGCTTAATCAGGCCAATAGTATGCGTGTAATGCCAGTATTTTTCTTCTTCAGGATTAAGCCAGGCGGTTTTATCAAAATGCTGACGCAGACGCTGTAACCAGACCTGTCCTGCCTCATCATTCATATATTCGACCGAACCACCGACGGAGTTCAACTCATAGGGAGCCATGCTGGCATCACCCACTACAATCACCCGGTAATCCCGTCCATAGGTATTGAACAAGTCCCAGGTATTCATGCGCGAGCTGGAACGACGGACATTATCTTTCCAGACATAGTCGTACAGACAGTTATGGAAATAGAAATATTCCAGAGTCTTAAATTCGGTTTTGGCGGCGCTAAACAGTTTTTCACACTGAGCAATATGCGCATCCATCGATCCGCCAATATCAAACAGCATTAAAACTTTAATACGGTTACGTCGCTCCGGTACCAATTGCACATCCAGAATCCCCTGTTTGGCGGTTTCACGAATAGTGCTATCAATATCCAGCTCTTCAGCCGCACCCTGACGGGCGAACTTACGCAAACGGCGCAGTGCCATCTGCATCTGACGACTACCAAGAATCTGATCATCATCCAGATTACGGTATTGACGTTGTTCCCAGACTTTGACAGCGGAACGTTTACGCCCCGGCCCACCAATGCGCACACCTTCAGGATGATCACCATAGGCACCAAATGGCGATGTGCCACCAGTACCAATCATCTTATTCCCGCCCTGATGTTTTTTATGCTGTTCACGCAAGCGCTCTTCCAGCATTTTCATCAGTTCTTCCAGCGATCCGGCCTTTTTTAGTTCTTCACGCTGTTCAGGAGTTAAGTGCTTTTCCAAAAGTTCTAGATCAAACCAGTCTTTGGGCAATTTATGCACCTGATTCAGCAGTTCATCCAAATCAAAAGTCGCGATACCATCAAAGTAATCTTTCATGGCGCGATCGAACTTGTCGAAGTAGCGCTCGTCTTTGACCATCACAGTTTTAGCAAGCTGATAAAACTCGTCCTGATCGGCAAAAACCACGCCTGCCGCTACCGCCTGATTCAGATCAATCAACTCACGGGTGGAAACCGGTACGCCATATTTTCTAAGGGTATAAAACAATCGCACAAACATGCGTGTTTCTCCCTTAGCGACGCGACATAAAGGCTAGACGTTCAAGCAGTTGTACATCCTGCTCATTTTTGATCAGCGCACCGTACAAAGGCGGGATCGCTTTGGACTTATCAGTATTTCTTAAAATGTCTTCCGGCATATCATCTGCCATCAACAGACTTAACCAGTCGATCAGTTCAGAAGTTGAAGGTGGTTTTTTCAAGCCTGGAATCTGGCGTAATTTGAAGAAGATTTGCAGAGCTTCATTCACCAGCGTTGTTGAAATATTCTCAAAATGCACATCGATAATTTCACGCATGGTCGCTTCATCCGGAAACTCGATATAGTGGAAGAAACAACGGCGCAAGAAGGCATCTGGAAGTTCTTTCTCGTTATTTGAAGTGATGATGACAATCGGACGCTGGGTCGCAGTAATGGTTTCACCCGTTTCATAAACGAAGAAAGACATCTTGTCGAGTTCGTGCAGCAAGTCATTTGGAAACTCGATGTCTGCTTTATCGATCTCATCAATCAGCAATACACAGCGCTCTTCACTGGTAAACGCTTCCCAGAGTTTACCCGGCTTGATGTAGTTCTTGATGTCATAAACGCGATCATCACCTAACTGACTATCACGCAAGCGTGATACTGCATCATATTCATACAGGCCCTGCTGTGCCTTGGTCGTTGATTTGATATGCCAGGTAATCAGCTTCAGTCCGAGGCTTTGTGCCACCTGTTCAGCCAACAAGGTTTTACCTGTACCCGGCTCCCCTTTAACCAGCAAGGGTTTTTGCAAACTACGCGCAGCTTTCACAGCCAGTTTTAAACTGTCAGTGGCAATGTACTGATCCGTACCTGAGAATTGTTGAATATCAGCAGACATGATTGAACCTTATTTTTCTATTTACAGCGGTGAACTTTTCTTGTTTGACCCAAGACCCGTTTTACTGGATGCATAGGTCGACCAGCAATAGCCAATCACAGACCCGATACCAATGACAAATAAAATAAGTGACGCATTAATCCAAACGAGTTCATATTCCTTGGTCAGAATCCCAAACAGCAGCCCGAAAATAGCAGGTGCAACTGAAGCATTACTGCCTTCAGAAACGGTTGGGGTCAACAGCACGGCAAAGGCCAATAGCCATAAAAAACCGCCCATTGCCTTTGGCATGCGCTTGGTCACGCCATACCAGCAAGCTAACGCAATCAGACTGCCCAGCAGATACACTGCAAACGCAATACTCTGGTCAGGAATTGAGTCCAATACAGCTACAAAACCATTCATTTCACAACTCCTGAACTGAGCTTAAGCCCCACGAAGACCTTCTGGCGCTGGTGCATTCGGGTTAATCAAACCTTCTGGTGGCATTTGCAGGAAGAAACCACGGGTAGAAATTGAATCCATCACATGTAAAACATTAGCACGTGCCAGTTTACGCGATTCACTCAATTCAAGATGCATAACAAAAGTCGCACGACCAAACGCCACACGTACCGGTTCAGCCAATACCTCTAGTGGTTCAAATGTTTCGGCTTCGTTCTCATCTGCAGGACGCGCCACATAAAGATACATTTCATCTTTTTTGCTAGATTTGTAGATAGACACTTGCATATTTCAAACGACTTTTCTGAAAAAACAATCGCAAGGATACATCAAAAAAACGACAGAAACATTAGCCGCTTCAAATGCATCAGTCGTGATTTTGTATAATTGCTTTATCTTTAATCAATCCAGTAAAAATCACTCAACCACTTTCATCTGGGTCGACAGATAAGACTCATCCTGATGCAATACCTTAATTAGTGGCAGAGTTAATAACTCATAGCGCCAGCCGAGCAAGTAGTTTGGCAGATCCTGTTCATCCTTATGACATACTACATGCTGATATAAGGCATTCAGCCATTTCTTTCGCATCAGCACTTCTTTCGGTACAGAGATTTCATTGGATATATTCTGGATCATTGTTTCGACCTTCTCGCCAATCTCTCTGGATGAATGGCGGATTGGACGTGCCAGACGCAGCGGCCATTCGGCTTGATCAGGCAGGAATTTCAACAGATCCAAAATGGTCTTGCCATGTTCGCGGACAATATTGGCCCGGATGTCTTTTATCTGACTGAGCTGGAAATTATTGCGCGGGAATTTCTCTACCAGATCAATCATGGTCGAGTTTTTCAGAATGAAGCTGCGTGGCTGATTCAACGCCTTGGCAATCTGCTCACGCCATACAGCCAGTTGTTGCAACTGCATTAATTGACGGCGTGAATGACGATAATTACCGACATCCTGATAAAGTAAGGCAGTCGGTGTTTCTTCACCAATTTCATGGGTCAGAAAACGGCAATCCTCAAGAGCGAAATCGAGCAGATATTTGCTTACCAGATCCTGTTTGACCTTATCCGACAGTTGCACCAGATAATGCACATCATTGGCTGCATACAGTAACTGCTCAGAGCTTAAAGGACGTGCCAGCCAGTTAGAGCGGGTCTGATCTTTTTCAATATCGACATCCAGCATCTGTTTCAAAGCATTCTGATAGCTGACCTGCAAACCATGTCCGAGGAAAGACATACCGACCTGTGTATCAAAGACATTGCTCAGGGCTTTTTTCTGGGTGTAATGGTAAATCAGGTCAATGTCTTCACTGCAGGCATGGAAAATATTCTGTTGAGCATTAAAAATCTTGTTCAGAAATTCACTCAGATCCAGTGTTGTTCCATCCAGCAAATAGACATTGTTATTGACATTGATTTGAAAAACACCAAGTTTTGGCCACAAGGTGTCTACCTTAATGAATTCTGTATCCAGGCCATAGACCGGATTTTGATCCATAAGGTTCAGGACATGGTTTAAGTCGTGCTGATGTTGAATAAATTGAAACATAAAGACTGAGTCTAAAATTAGATGCTCGATGAAGCTATATTACCCGATATATAGAATTTTTATATAAAAATATGAAAACCAAATCACACTTTTTGTTCCATATTTTTCGAATATAGCTTATCTAGTAAACATTTTATATTTTTACTAATATATTTTTTATATTATATATTAAGAGAATATAATTAATATTTCACTTAATTCGCATCCGGTTATGCACTGCCTGACTCAATGTATGACTATCGACATACTCCAGTTCTCCGCCTTGAGGCACCCCTTGAGCGATACGCGTCATTTGCACCGGTAAATGTTTACTGGCTTCAACCAGATAATGCGCGGTTGCCTGTCCTTCGACAGTCGCATTGGTAGCCAGAATCACTTCCTTGATCTGTCCCTGACTTAAGCGTTGCAGTAAATAGGGAATACCGATTTCTTCAGGCCCGATTCCATCTAGAGGTGACAGATGACCACCCAGAACATGATATTTACCGCGGAAACTGCCGCTTTGCTCAATTGCCATGACATCTGCCGGTGATTCCACGACACAAAGCAGTTCATCATCACGCTCAAGTGAGGTACAGATATTACAGACTTCATCTTCCGTCAATGAATGGCAGATCGAGCATTCATGAATGTGATCGGTTGCTTCAGTTAAGGCATGTGCCAGACCGATCGCCCCTTCACGATTTTTCATGATTAAATGCAAAGCCATACGCTGGGCCGATTTCGGCCCAACGCTTGGCAAAATGCGTAATGCTTGAACCAGTTGATCAAAACGATCACTAAACATTGCGCATACTTCCTTAGAATAAACCAGCCAGACCAGGTGGTAAGCCCATACCTGAGTTTGCAGATTTCATTTTCTCTTCAGAGATCACTTCTGCTTGACGCGCTGCATCATTCATCGCTGCTGCAATCAGATCTTCGATCATATCTGGATCGTCCTGTAACAGTTCAGGATTGATCTCGATACGTTTCACCACATTGCGGCAAGTCATGGTGACTTTCACCAGACCGCCACCAGCCTCAGCATGCACTTCAGTTTGCGCAAGCTCTTCTTTGGCTTTTTTCATGTTGTTTTCGACTTCTTTTTGCATGCGCTGTGCTTGCTGCATCAACATATTAATGTTCATAAAGATCTCCGAACATATATTTATAAAATTAGATTAGATCTAAACCGCGTGTAATGTCGCGAATAATATCATCAATCTCTTCCAAACCAACAGAAACGCGAATTAAACCTTCACGAATACCCGCTGCTGCTTTGGCTTCTGGGGACAATTTACCATGCGTGGTTGTTGCTGGATGAGTAATCGTTGATTTCACATCACCCAGGTTACCAGTGATTGAAATGAACTGGGTATTGTCGATTACTTTCCAGGCACCTTCACGGCCGCCTTTCACTTCGAAAGATACGATACCACCGAAACCGGTTTGTTGTTTTGCAGCCAGTTCATGACCAACATGTTCAGGCAAACCTGCATAGTAAACTTTTTCTACTTTCGGATGTGCATTTAAGAACTCTGCCAGTTTTTGTGCATTGGCAGAATGTTCACGCATACGTAAACGTAAAGTTTCCAGACCTTTCAGGAATACCCAAGCATTGAACGGGCTCATAGAAGGACCAGTGGTACGTACATAACCGAAGATTTCTTCAAGCAGTTTATGGTTACCTGCTACAGCGCCACCGAGTGCACGGCCTTGGCCATCCAGATATTTAGTCGCAGAATATACGACTAAGTCTGCACCAAATTTGAGTGGTTGTTGTAACACTGGTGTACAGAAGCTGTTGTCAATCGCGAGCAATGCATCATTGGCATGTGCAATATCTGCCAAAGCCTGGATATCTGCCACTTCAGCCAATGGGTTTGACGGAGATTCAACAAAGAGTAATTTGGTTTCTGGCTTGATAGCATTTTTCCATGCATCCAGATCCGTCAGATCGACAAACTCAACTGCGACACCGAATTTAGCTACGTATTTTTCAAATAAAGAAACTGTTGAACCAAATACGGCGCGTGAACAAATGACATGATCGCCTGCTTTCAGGTAAGCCATCGCCACAGCCATAATCGCAGCCATACCAGAGCTGGTTGCAACAGCGCGTTCTGCGCCTTCTAAGGCAGCCAGACGCTTTTCAAACATGGCAACGGTTGGATTGGTAAAGCGAGAGTAAATATTACCCGGCTCCTGGCCTGAAAATTTTGCTGCAGCTTCAGCCGCATTTTCATAAACAAATGACGATGTTAGAAAAATCGGTTCACCATGCTCACCCTCAAAGCTACGGGTGTGACCGGTACGGATGGCTAAAGTTTCTAATTGATAGTTAAAATCGTCTTGCTGGCTCATCACTTTACTTCAGCCCAAAGGCTGCCTTTTGTAAAAAATTGCCAACATTTTGAGCGTCTAAGCTATTTCAGGTCAAGGCATAATAAGCAATTATTGCTTAGACTTCGACCAATTCTCCTTTGTATACGGATAAATTATTTACATGATTCAGTTAAAACAAAATATTCAACGCCAGAAGAAAAAATTAAAACACCTGAATGCACGGTTATTTAACTCGTCGTCCCTGATTCTTTCGCAAAAAACGCCCTTTGAATATATTGCTGCGACTGAATTCTGCAAAATTCGCTATTATGCAGCGCCTGAAAAAAAGTACCGTGAGCCGTTAGTCTTTGTTGCCCCTCTTGCGATCAATATGGATATTTATGATCTGTATCCTTACCGTTCACTGGTCAAGCATTTTCAGCATAGCGGTTTTGATGTCTATTTAGTGGAATGGAAACGTTTCCGTTATAAACACCGTCACTTGAATTTCCTGTCTTTTATCGACGGCGCAATACCTCAGGCGATTGAACGGATCTGCTCGCATTCAGGTAGTCAGTTTATTTCCCTGCATGGCTGGAGTATGGCCGGAATTTTTGTCACGCTTTATACTGCGCTACATTCCCCTGAACATGTTAAAAACCTGATTGTACTGGGTAGCCCGATTGACAGTTATGCATCCGGTCGCGTTGGCAAGCTTTTTAGCACCACCAACAAGCTCATTTCCAAAAATAAAACCCTGCAACAGGCGATTCACCAAGGATTGATTCCTAAGGAATATATTCATTCGCCCGGCATCATCAATGCATTGGGATTTAAGCTCCTTGATCCGATTGGCTGGTTTAAAAGCCAGAAGCAGTTTTTGATGAACCTGGAAAATGTTGAAGATGTCTATGAACATGCCACCATGGGCAATTTTTTGAACAAGATGATTGATTATCCGGGTGGAATCAATCAGGACATGGTGCTGCACTTATGGCTGCAAAATCCTTTAAAAAATGGCTCAATGACTTTAAACGGCCGAACGATTGACCTAAAAAATATTAACTGTTCCTTACTGGTCGGGGCTGGGAAAACCGATCAGATTGTTACGGAACAGTCAGCTAAACCTTTGATGGAATTGACAAGTAGTACCGATAAGACGTTTACTCTTATCCCGGGTGGTCATCTTGGACTGATGTCCAATCAGAAAACAGCCAATACATTCTGGCCGAAACTGACCACCTGGCTGGCACAACGCTCAACCCGGATAGATGCTTAATTCCGGAAGAGCCGGCAATTTTCAGGTATTTATTATTTTATTCAGAGGGTATGACATGATTCAGTCAGTGGCATTTATTGGTTTAGGCGCAATGGGTTATCGCATGGCAGCGCATTTACCCAAGCATTTTGAGACAGTTTATGTCTGGAACCGTACTTTTGCCAAGGCTGAAGAACATGCTGCTGAATATGGCACCCAAGCTGTCGCTTTAGAACAGGCAGTTCAGGCAGATATTATTTTTTCCTGCCTGCCGACCAGTGCCGATGTTGAAGCATTAGTCCAAGGCCTCAGCCTTAAAGCTGGCAGTATCTGGGTAGACTGTACCAGCGGTGTTCCTGACGCTGCCCGACGCTTAGAAGAAGCACTGGCTGAACAGGGTGTGATTTTCCTGGATGCGCCTGTGAGTGGCCAGACCATTGGTGCGGAAAATGGCACATTGACTGTGATGGTCGGCGGTAATGCGGAAGGCTTTGAAAAAACCCTGCCAGCGATGCAGGCGTTTGGCAAATTGATCAAGCATGTGGGGACATCAGGTGCCGGCTTTGCGGTAAAAGCGGTAAATAATATGTTACTGGCTGTAAACCTGTGTGCAGCAGCAGAAGGCTTTACCACGCTGAAAGCGCACGGCGTTGACCTGAATGAAGCGCTGGATTGTATCAATGCATCAAGCGGTAAAAGCAATGTGACTGAAACCGTTTTACCACAGCGTGTTTTGAACCGTAGCTTCCCTGTTACCTTTGCCCTGCCTCTTTTAGCCAAAGATACAGGCATTGCACTTGATCTTGCGCGCGATGCCAAACTGGCAGTACCACTTCTCGCTTTAGGTCAAAGTCTGGTGCAAGCTGCTAGCAATCTGTCGGATAAAAATAGTGACTTTTCCAGTGCTGTAAAAATGTATGAATCATGGAGTAATATTACCATCGAGTAATATCTCGCCATTGAATAATGATAACGAAACCTCATATTGTGACTATTAGGCAGGCACATATAGTGGATAACCCAGAGGAAACTCTCATGAAGAAATTTTCTGTTGCAGCATTGATTGGCTTTGCAACTTTGTTCGGGGCTTCAACATCGGTTCTTGCATCTGAACAAGAGTGCAAAAAATTAAAAAATGATCATGATGTGATTTATGCGTCTAAAGGTTTCTGTTTTAAAGACCCTGAAGCAAAAGCAAAGTTTAATGACAATTGCTACACAACCAAGCCAAAATTTTCAGAAAAAGAGCAGCAACGTCTTGACGCGATCAAAGAACGTCAGAAAGAATTGAACTGTAAATAATACAATTCAATTCTGCTCAAGGAATGCACTTATGACTTACGATGACCAAAATATTTTTGCACGAATTCTGCGTGGTGAACTTCCAGCAATTAAAGTGTATGAAGATGACCGAGTTCTTGCATTTATGGACATCATGCCACAGGCCGATGGTCATACTCTGGTCATTCCTAAAACTCCAGCAATTACCTTGCTTGACCTGGATCCTGAAGTTGCAGCCTATACCATTCAGGTGGTGCAAAAAATTGCCAAAGCGATTGAAAAAGGTTTAGGTGTAGATGGCATTGTACTCATGCAGCTCTCTGGCGCTGCGGCGGGTCAGACTGTTCCGCATGTTCATTTCCATCTGGTACCTACCTCTTTGCACAACCTTGGCAAACATGCGGCACAAATGGGTGATCAGGAAAAAATTAAAGCACTGGCTGAAAAAATCAAAGCCGCACTTTAAGTTTAACTGAACAAAAAATGGGGCTTCGGCTCCATTTTTTATTCTACTTTGCTTCTCAAACTGTAAAAAAGCACCTTCGTTAAGACCCAAGCACCCGAATCGTCTTTTTAATACACAAACAAATCGAGTAAATAATATTACAAAACTTACAAGATATAACATTTAACAGATTTGAAATATTTCCTTAATCTTACTGTCTTATTTGTAATCGATACTGGGCACCAATAGAGCGGTACATGTTTCAAGACATGACTGAAACTTGTTTTAAGACGATGAATAAAAAAGTCTTTATTGGAGCAACACATGAAAAAAACGTTATCTGCATTAGCAATTGGGGCAACAATTTTAACACCAGTCATGGCAGCTGCTGCTGACGTTAAAATTTATGGTCGTGCACACGTTTCTTTAGATTATCTGGATGATGGTAAAGACTACAATGAGGTGGCTTTATCATCGAACTCGTCACGCTTAGGCTTTAAAGCTGAAAAAGAACTAGAAAATGGCATGACGGCTTTTGCTCAAATCGAACAGCAAATCAACTTTTCAAGTGGCTCTGACGACACAGAAGATTCTATCAACTTCTCAACACGTGATACTTTTGTAGGACTTAAAGGTGACTTCGGTCAGGTGAAAGTCGGTCGTTTTGACAGCCCATTTAAAGCAGCTCGTGGCCCTGCAAACTTCTTTGGTGATCAGGTTGGCGACTTACGTAACATCACTCGCGCCTATAACCATCGTTTTGATGAACGTAACCCGAATACGATTGAATATAAATCACCTAAATTTGGTGATGGTTTCACCGCAACAGCAGCTTTGTCTTTACATGACGGCACTATGATCAACAATGATACAACCGAAGAGCCCAATGAAAAGTCTCAAGCATATGATCTGGGCCTAAACTACAAAGCAGGCAACTGGGATGTAGCAGCTGCTTATGAGCATTATGCTGAAGATGTCAGCCGAGGAGAACGTGATGGTGTACGTTTAGCGGCTGCCTATAAACTGACTCCAGAATTAAATGTGGGTGCACTTTATCAGTTTACTACTCTTGATGATGGCAACGGTACCAATGCAGATGCCAATGTTTACGGAGTCGGTGCTGAATATAAACTGACTGATAAAAATACTTTGCGTGGCCATGCCTTCCATCGTGACATTGATACTTCTCACGCTAACTCTACCCTGCTGGCACTGGGTTTAGAACATCGTCTTGATAAGCAGTTCCGTATCTATGGCAATCTGGCAGCAATGCTAAATGATGATAATGCCAACCTTACCCCATGGTCACAGGCACGTAGTAACAAAGCTGGTTCAGCTCAAGGTGTAAATGCTGCTGGTGAAACTGCACTTGGACTCTCAGTCGGTATGCGTTACGACTTCTAAGCTGAATACCTATTCGCTTAAAGAGAACATCTCTGTAGCTATTATTTATTAAACATGACATACAAAAAGATCCCTAAACGGGATCTTTTTTTTGATGCATTTTCTTAAAGAAACAGTATGAGAAAGCCTGTGATCAAGATCACTTATCAGGCACATCTTTGAATAACATCCTATAACACTTCCCTTTCAACCCTTATAAAACCAACCAATTTAGTTTGATTAATTTATCCCATTATTTTAAAACCAAGCATTTTAATCAAATTAAAAAACCAATAAAATTACATAAAATAACAAAAACTAATTAGAATAAATTTTAACTCATATAAATATATATTTATTATTTTCAAATGCTTATAAATATATATTTATTTAAATTGTATCGTCTATTTATTTTTTAGTTACAATCGATTAATAATATATAACAAACCACATAATAGGCTTGTTCACATGAGCTTAGTTTCTAAAAATTTAAACCAAAAAACAGTAAGAGAGATTACTGCGATTTTAATTATCAAGATTATTCTACTTCTGATAATTAAAAATATTTGGTTTGATGCGCCTACTATTCCAAAAGATTTTGACACTCAAGTCGCCGAGCGTATCGCCGGCAATCCTTCCCAAATCAAGGAGACACGTTGATGATTTCTGAAAGCGTGGTCGATCTTTCGCGGTTCCAGTTCGCTATGACCGCGATGTATCACTTTATTTTTGTTCCACTGACCTTAGGCCTGGCATTTCTGCTTGCCATTATGGAAACCACCTATGTAATTTCCGGCAAAGAAATTTACAAGGACATGACTAAGTTTTGGGGAAAACTGTTCGGGATTAACTTTGCCTTAGGGGTAACCACAGGCTTGACCATGGAGTTCCAGTTCGGAACCAACTGGGCATATTATTCGCATTATGTGGGTGATATTTTCGGTGCACCATTGGCTATTGAAGGTTTGATGGCCTTCTTCCTTGAATCTACTTTCATTGGTTTATTCTTCTTCGGTTGGGACCGTTTATCCAAAGTACAGCATCTGGGCGTGACCTGGTTAGTTGCACTGGGATCTAACATGTCTGCACTGTGGATTCTGGTTGCCAATGGCTGGATGCAAAACCCGGTTGGTTCAGCATTCAACTATGAAACCATGCGTATGGAAATGGTGGACTTTGCAGCACTGATCTTTAACCCGGTTGCACAGGTTAAATTCGTACATACTGTTTCTGCAGGTTATGTAACTGGTGCCATCTTCGTACTGGCAATTTCAAGTTACTACATGCTGAAAAAACGTGACCTGCCATTTGCACGCCGTTCATTTGCGATTGCTGCCATTTTCGGTTTAGCATCTACTCTTTCAGTGATCCTGCTGGGTGATGAATCAGGTTATGAGCTGGGCGATGTACAAAAAACCAAACTGGCAGCAATTGAAGCAGAATGGGATACTCATCCTGCACCTGCGCCATTTACTTTGTTCGGTATTCCGAATAAGGAAACCATGACTACAGATTATGCAGTAAAAATTCCTTATGTGATGGGTCTGATCGCTACACGCTCTACGACTGAACAAGTCACAGGTATTAAGGACCTGCTGGTTCAGCATGAAGCGCGTATCCGTAATGGTATGGTGGCCTATTCACAACTGGAAAAATTACGTGCTGGTGATCAGTCTCCAGAACTGAAAACCGCTTTTGAAGAAAGTCAAAAAGACTTAGGCTACGGTCTGCTTCTGAAAAAATACACGCCAAATGTTGTTGATGCCTCTGATGAGCAAATTAAAGCAGCAGCTAAAGATACTATTCCACATGTACCAAGCCTGTTCTGGGCATTCCGTGCCATGGTCGCTTCAGGCTTCCTGATGCTGGTTCTATTTATTCTTGCGACTTTTGCAGTGGCTAAACGCAATGCAGAAAACAAACCTTGGTTATTAAAATTTGCATTATTTGCACTGCCGCTTCCATGGATTGCGGCACAAACCGGCTGGTATGTAGCAGAAGTAGGTCGTCAACCTTGGACCATTGGTGAGGTATTACCGACGCATCTTTCAGCATCAAGCTTAAGCACAGGTGATGTCTGGGGTTCAATCCTTGCATTGGCAGCGTTCTATACCGTGTTACTGATTATTGAGATGTATCTGATGATCAAGTTCTCACGTCTTGGCCCAAGCTCACTGCATACCGGTAAATATCATTTTGAAAAGCTTGCAGCTGCAGAAAAGGCAAATGGGGAGACTCACGTATGATCGAATATGAATTATTAAAAATCATTTGGTGGGTGCTGGTCGGCGTATTGCTGATTGGCTTTGCCCTCACCGATGGCTTCGATATGGGCTCTATGGCAATCATGCCATTTGTGGGCAAAAATGATAGCGAGCGCCGTGCAGCGATCAATACCATTGCGCCGCACTGGGACGGTAATCAGGTCTGGTTTATTACTGCCGGCGGTGCGTTATTCGCTGCCTGGCCAATGGTCTATGCAACAGCCTTCTCTGGCATGTACTGGGCACTGTTGCTGGTCCTGTTTGCCCTGTTCCTGCGTCCAGTCGGTTTTGACTATCGCTCAAAACTGGAAAATACCAAATGGCGTAATTCATGGGATTGGGGGCTAGCCATTGGTGGTGCAGTGCCTGCATTGGTCTTCGGTGTAGCATTCGGCAACATGTTCCTCGGTGTACCATTTACTTTAGATGAAACTGTACGTTCTACTTATACTGGCAGCTTCTTTGCCCTGCTCAATCCGTTTGCGATTGTATGCGGTCTGGTCAGTTTATCGATGCTATGTGCACATGGTGGTGCATGGTTAATGCTGCGTACAGATGGTGACCTACGCCAACGTTCTGCCAAAGCAACACAAATCATGGGTCTGGTTTATCTGGTTACCTTCCTGGCTGCAGGCGCTTGGCTGTACTTTGGTGGTATTCAGGGCTATACCCTGGTTACACCTTTTGATACCAATGGTGTTGCCAACCCGCTGGCAAAAGAAGTATTGACCAATGCCAACCCAGGCTGGATGAATAACTACTCGACTTATCCAATCACGATGGCAGCGCCTATTGCCGGCATTTTGGGTGGCTTGATCATTGTACTGGCAGCAGGTAAAAATAAAGCTGGCTTGAGCTTCCTGGGTTCATCTTTAGCGGTGATCGGTGCGATTTTAACTGCCGGTTTTGCCCTGTTCCCATTCCTGATGCCTTCTAGCATTAATCCAGTTGCAAGCTTAACCATGTGGGATGCGGTATCCAGCCAAAATACCTTAACTGTGATGACTGTGGCTGCATGCATCTTCGTTCCACTGATCCTGTGCTACACCACTTGGTGTTACTACAAGATGTGGGGCGTGATTACCAAAAAACATATTCAAGAGAATTCACACAGCCTGTACTAAGGCTGTGTCTTAGGAGATAAAATTATGTGGTATTTCGCATGGATTCTCGGCATTTTGATGGCCTGTTTCGCCGGTGTACTCAGTGCACTATATATTGAAAATCATCAAGACCTGGATGAGAAATAAGAGATGACAGACGCTGCAGTTGAACAAGTAAAGATAGAAAAAAAATCTAACCCTTTTGCAATGGTGATTTCTTGCCTATTGGCTTTTCCACTCGCAGCGGTGTTGCTGGTTCATCCTGCTGCAATGCTGGATGCCAACGGGGAATATAGCCACCGCGCCATGATGTTTATCATGATCGGCATTTCAGGCGGTTTTATTCACGGGGTTGGCTTTATCCCTCAGCACTGGTTCTGGAAATGGCTATTTAGTCCGTTTCTGGCTTGGCCGTTAATGCTATGGGGTTATTACACCTGGTTTCTTAATTAGGTATTAAACAGCCAAAAACAAAGCCCTCATTTGAGGGCTTTTTGTTCTTTATTTTTTTTGTGAAACACAGCCTGTTTCATAGGTAGTTCCCAAATCCTGAAGAGATTGAGTAAACTGATTATCTAGTTTACTCACAAACTGGAATTCATCTTGCGCTGCCGCAAGATGCAGATTCTGTTTTGATAGATGCTTTAACTGCTTTAAACCGGTTGCATATTCACAGGCTTTAGCAATCATAAGTGCAGGATGCTCACGTCGGTCTACCGATGAGTTCAATACAGCAAGTTTTAACTCCAACTCATCATATTTTTGTTTGGTTTTTGCCTTAAATTCAGCCTGACTCAGTGGTTTGGCCCAAGCTGAAACAGATAACCCGAAAATTCCAATGGTTATCATTAATTTATTCATTTTCCCCTCAACAATAAAAACTACATACGATTTATCTAAGTTCTTGAATATTTATAACATAAAGCTACTTTTAATAAATACGAGCAATAAAAAAGCCAGAACTACTCTGGCTTTGAAAACTTACTTCATTGAATTTTCTACCGATGAGTATGAATTGACATCACAATACCCATCCCTGCCAACATGGAAATCACGGCTGTACCACCATAACTCATCAATGGCAAAGGGTCACCCGTCACAGGTAAAATCCCACTGACCATGCCAGAGTTTAAAAATACAAAGAAGAAAAAAGTCAGTCCGATCGCACCAGCATATAAACGGCCAAAGTTATGAAAGCTATTCATACCAATAATCAAACAGCGAATAATAATGGCCGTAAACAGGCTGAATAGCAGAAACACCCCGATAAAGCCAAATTCTTCTGCATAAGTCGACATAATAAAGTCGGTATGATGTTCAGGCAGATAACCTAGATGAGACTGCGTACCTTGTGAGTAACCTTTTCCCATAATTCCGCCTGAACCGATGGCAATTTTGGACTGGATAATGTTCCAGCCTGCGCCCAAGGCATCTGATTCTGGATCGAATAAAGTTAGAATCCGTTTCTTTTGATATTCCTGCAACAAGAACATCCACAGCAGCGGCACTGCAATAGCCAAAGCAGCAAAGGCTCCAGCAATTAAACGCCATGACATGCCGCTCAGGAACAGTACAAAAATCCCGGGAATCACCAGACCGATATTTAGATCGGGTTGCAGTGCCACCAGTACGAAGGGCACGCCTAAAATCACCAAAGCACCGACAATATCCAGAAACTTTGGCGGGAAAGGTTTACGGGCAAAATACCAGGCCATCATCAGTGGCATGGCAAACTTCATCACCTCACTCGGCTGCATACTTCCCACACCCGGCAACGTAATCCAGCGCGTTGCCCCTAGGCGCTTTTCACCAATCACAAAGACTAGCAGCAGCATAAAGATACCGAACATATAAAAATATGGACTGGCAGCCTGATATACCTTCGGTGGCACCTGCGCACAGATAAACATTACCACAAAGCCCACACCAAAACTGATCGCCTGACGGATCACCATCCCGGAATCTTCAGAGGTGGCACTGTAAACCACCATCAGACCCAAGATCGCATTTAAAATCAGGAAACAAAGCAGCCATGGATCAAGGTGTAACTTGGTCCATCGGGAGGCATTCTGGGGATTAATACTACGTCCATCGCGTGCGGACTGCCGCAAAAAACGATACTGCTGTGAAGGGATCATTGGCCCACGGGTAGAAAATTCATGATGGCAAAATTATAAGTTAAAGTGCTCCGGAATAAATCGCCATTGGCTGATTTATTCCATTTTTATTGCAATATATTTAGCGCTGGGCAGCCAGAATCAGCTTGGCCAGTTCCAGATCATCTGGATAGGTAATTTTAATATTGTCAGAGCGACCTTGTACTACTTGAACTGGTTCATCTATATGTTCGAGTGCGCTGGCTTCATCGGTAATGGTAGCGCCATCTGCTAGTGCCTGCTGAATGGCACGTTTCAAGATTCCCAGTTTTGCCATTTGCGGGGTTTGTGCCTGCCATAATGTCGAACGATCTACTGTCGTTTCAATATCATGATTCTTTACGACACGTTTTAAGGTATCCCGTACCGGAATGGCCAGAATCGCCGCTTGATCGGTTGCAGTTGCAGTATTGACCAGATCAATCAAGGAACTCTGACTCACACAAGGACGGGCAGCATCATGCACCAACACCCAATCCTCTTCTGAAGCAATCTCAGATAAATATTGCAAGGCATTCAGTACAGAGTTGACGCGTTCTGCACCGCCCAAGCAAAAATGTGCTTTATCCAGATGAGAAAATGGCAGAGTCTTGGCAACATCATCCTGCGCACCAATCGCAAGGACATAACCTGCTAATGGCAATTGATTCAGACGTGCAACCGTATGTTCAAGAACGGTTTGTTCCTGAATCATCTGGTATTGTTTAAGTTCGGTTTTGGAAAATCGGCTACCGGAACCTGCAGCTGGTAAAATGACCCACAATTTATGGTGTTGTTGGAACATCAGCTGATTCATTGGTTCTCAGGTCTACTTTATTCGGATTAAGATAAATCGGTTTATATTGAGTACTAATAGTGCTCATTTGTACAAAGGTTTCATGCGGCTTGATCAAACCTAGATCGAGACGGGCATATTCTTCGATGGCTTCAATACCATTCTTCAAATCATAAACTTCTGCAGCGAGAACGCGATTACGTTCTTTTAGCTCTTCATTCAATTCTACTTGTTGCTGAATTTTCTGGGTCAATGCCTGATGGTCATTATAACCACCCTCACCAAACCAGTATAAATATTGAAACCCTGCGATCAGAACGATCGCAAGGCCCAACAGTACTTTACTCATCAAGGAGTCGAATACATTTAACATTGACATAAGTCGCTTAGTTCAAACCTTTGAACTCAGCTTTACCGCGATATGCAGCTTGAGTCAATTCTTCGATACGAAGTAATTGGTTATATTTCGCTACACGGTCAGAACGGCAAAGTGAACCAGTCTTGATTTGACCCGCCGCTGTACCCACTGCAAGATCCGCAATAGTAGAATCTTCAGTTTCGCCTGAACGGTGAGAGATTACAGTAGAGTAACCATTTGCTTTCGCAAGGTAGATGGCATCTAGAGTTTCAGTCAATGTACCGATCTGGTTGTACTTGATCAGGATTGAGTTACCTACTTTCTCGTTGATACCGCGTTGAAGAATCTTAGGATTCGTAACGAACAGGTCATCACCGACTAACTGGATCTTGTCGCCAAGGATAGAAGTCAGGTAAGACCAGCCTTCCCAGTCAGATTCGTCCAGACCATCTTCAATTGAGATAATTGGGTATTGGTTTACCAGACCTGCAAGGTAGTCAGCAAACTGGTTGCTTGTGAACGATTTATTGCCTTCGCCAGCCAGAATGTATTGACCGTCTTTGTAGAATTCTGAAGATGCGCAGTCAAGTGCAAGCATGATGTCAGAACCAGCTTTGTAACCAGTTTGCTCGATTGCAGACAGGATCACAGTAATAGCTTCTTCGTTAGAACGAAGGTTTGGTGCAAAACCACCTTCATCACCAACTGCAGTGTTTAAACCTTGTTTCTTCAAAACTGATTTTAAAGAATGGAAGATTTCAGCACCAGCACGTAACGCTTCAGAGAATGATGTGAAACCTACAGGCTCAATCATGAATTCCTGGATATCAACAGTGTTGTCTGCGTGAGCACCACCATTCAGAATGTTCATCATTGGAACAGGCATAGTCAAAATCTTTTGACCACGAAGATCTGCGATGTATTGGTAAAGCGGAGTTTTCTTTTCTTCAGCAGCAGCACGCGCAGCCGCAAGAGATACTGCCAAAGTTGCGTTTGCACCTAATTTTTCTTTGTTTTCAGTACCGTCTAAAGCGATCATCGTGTTGTCGATGTCTTTTTGTTCGAATACTGATTTACCCACTAACGCATCACGAATCAGAGTGTTTACGTTGTTAACCGCAGTTTTAACACCTTTACCTAGGTAACGTGCTTTATCGCCATCACGAAGTTCTAAAGCTTCACGAGAACCAGTTGAAGCACCAGATGGTGCACATGCACGGCCAACTACGCCAGATGCCAGGATAACGTCTGCTTCGATGGTTGGGTTACCACGAGAGTCCAAAATTTCACGTGCACGAATGTCAACGATTTGGCTCATGAACAATTCCTCAGTTGATTAATAACAGGATGCTTAAAACTGCATCAATGGGTATCTAATTTTTCAAATCCTTTCACTAGAGTATCCAGCTCTTTTAATTGAGCCAGGAATGGTTCTAGTTGAGATAAACGCAAGGCACAAGGACCATCACATTTTGCCACATCCGGATTTGGATGAGCTTCCAGGAACAAACCTGCAAGACCTGTTGCCATACCGGCACGCGCCAGTGTAGTAATCTGCGCACGACGACCACCGGCAGAGTCAGCACGACCGCCCGGAGTTTGTAATGCATGCGTTACATCAAAGAACACAGGCACGTTCATTTCTTTCATGATGTCGAAGCCCAGCATGTCTACAACCAGATTGTTGTAACCAAAGGCAGAACCGCGCTCACAAAGAATCAGCTTGTCATTCCCTGCTTCCAGACACTTATGCAAAATGTGGCGCATTTCGTGCGGAGCAAGGAACTGGGCTTTTTTGATGTTGATGATGGCATCAGTTTTTGCCATCGCTTCAACCAGGTCAGTCTGACGACTTAAGAATGCAGGTAGCTGGATAATGTCAGCAACTTCTGCCACAGGAGCAGCCTGATACGGCTCATGTACATCAGTGATAATTGGCACATTAAAATGTTTTTTAATGTCGGCTAACCACTCGATTCCTTTTTCGAGGCCAGGCCCACGGAATGAGTTCAGGCTTGAACGGTTGGCTTTGTCAAAACTTGCTTTAAAGACATATGGAATATCTAAACGTTTGCAGATATCAACATACGTCTCTGCAATTTCAAAAGCTAAGTCTTTCGACTCAAGTACGTTCATGCCGCCGAATAGTACAAATGGCAAGTGGTTTGCCATTTGTATATCGCCTAAACGTACAATTTCTTGTGGTTTTAATTGTGACATTTAAACTTCCTAGTTGTGTCTTAAACTCGCATTATTTGGTTTTTTGGTACTGTTTTTTCGCAGCATCAATGAAACCGGCAAATAATGGATGTCCATCACGTGGCGAGCTGGTAAATTCCGGATGGAATTGTACTGCAATAAACCAAGGATGTGCAGGAATTTCAACAGTTTCTACCAAGTGTTGTACCGGAGAATAACCAGAAATCTTCATGCCTTTTTCTTCCAGCACTGGGATATAACGGTTGTTCATCTCGTAACGGTGACGGTGACGTTCGATAATTTCATCCGCACCATACACTTCAGCAGTCTTGGTACCCGGTACCAGTTCAGACTTCTGTGCACCAAGACGCATTGTACCGCCAAGATCAGAATCTACTGAACGCTGTTGAACTTCACCGCGCTCATCTAACCACTCAGTGATCAGACCAATCAATGGAGATTTAGTTGAACGGTTGAATTCAGTCGATGTTGCGTCAGTAATACCCGCCACATTACGTGCATATTCGATCACAGCCAGCTGCATACCTAAACAGATGCCTAAGAATGGCACACCGTTTTCACGTGCAAAACGAATCGCTTTCATTTTGCCTTCAGTACCACGTTCACCGAAACCGCCTGGTACCAGAATCGCATCCGCATCTTTCAATACTTCATTGACATCTTGACTTTCAAGCTCTTCAGCATTGACATAATCGATCTGAACTTTCACGCGGTTTTGAATACCGGCATGTAAAAGTGCTTCGTTCACAGACTTGTAGGCATCTGGAAGTTCAACATATTTACCAACCATTGCCACACGAACAGTGTATTCAGGGTTCAGTAAAGCTTCTACCACATTATCCCAGTCAGACAGGTCTGCTTCTGGAAGATTGTCATAGCCGAAACGTTCACAGATAAGATCATCAACATTTTGTTCATAGAAAGTACGTGGAATCTGGTAGATCGTACGTGCATCTTTACACACGACCACTGCACGCGCTTCTACGTTAGTGAACAAGGCAATTTTACGCGTCGTATCTGCATCAACATCATGTTCAGTACGGCAGATCAAAATGTCTGGCTGAATACCAATAGACAAAAGTTCTTTTACTGAGTGTTGAGTTGGTTTAGTTTTTAATTCTGCTGCAGACTTAATGTATGGGAGTAACGTTAAGTGCATCAGCATCGTACGCTTATGACCAAGTTCAACCATTAACTGACGTACAGATTCCATGAATGGGAGAGATTCAATGTCACCTACAGTACCGCCGATCTCAACGATCGCAACGTCATAACCTTCGCCAGCGCGAAGTACACGTTCTTTAATGTTGTCAGTAATGTGTGGAATAACTTGTACAGTACCACCCAGGTAGTCACCACGGCGTTCTTTATTCAGAACATCCTGGTAAACACGGCCTGATGTAAAGTTATTCAGTTTGGTCATTTTCGCACGACGCAAGAAACGTTCGTAGTAACCCAAGTCTAAGTCTGTTTCAGCACCGTCTTCTGTAACAAAGACTTCACCGTGCTGGAATGGGCTCATAGTCCCTGGATCGACATTAATGTATGGATCCATTTTTACCATGGTCACTTTTAAACCACGGGCTTCTAAAAGTGCAGCAACAGAAGCAGCTGAAATACCTTTACCTAGTGATGAAACAACACCACCAGTCACGAAAATAAAATGGGTCATTGGGTTTCTCGTACAATCGAGCCTAAATCGGCCTGCAATGTTGCGCAATTTTACTTTACCTTGTACCAATAAAGCAAAGTCAATCCGCATCAAATCAAAGAACAATAAACAATTGACTATTCTAACAGCAATTCCTTAAAAAAATTACAGTAAGTTCATATGATTTATATATTGCATTTTGCTGCTATAATAGGAACATTCACACCCCACACTATTCTGTTTGATGCAATGATGATGAAGAAACTTTTAATCTGTACCCTGATCCTGACTGGCCTTACACTGACTGGTTGTGTAAAAAAAGAAGCTCCAAAAGAAGAACAAACCGAAGTTACTCCAGCATCTGAAGTGGTTGCTCCGGAACCTGTACAACTTGAGCCTGTTGAACCATTAGAATCAACACCAGTTGAACCGGTTGAAGAAGCACCAGCAGCACCGGCTGTTGAAATCCAGCGCGAACAAACTGCGAACACTACGACTGAAATTCGCCGTGAAGTTAAAAAATCAGAGCCTGCGCCTGCAGCTGAAACAAATTCAAGTACTGAGCAGCCTGCAAAACCTGCAGCAACACCAGCCGCTCCTAAAAACAATTCATCTTCTGCAAACAAGTCTGAAGATGACGCAGTTGCAGATGCGATTGCTGCTGCTATGCCAGCACTTGAAAACTAATATAATCCTTCATCAAAAAAACCCAGCTTATGCTGGGTTTTTTATGGTTTAAAAATCTCTTTCAAGCTGCTGTCGGAGTATTGGAAAGTTGCAGTAAATAATCTGCCATCAGACGAGTGGCCCATGATTCTGTCTGCATTAAGCCCTGATAAAAGCCACAGTGGCTGCCTTTTTTAGTGGTGACGACCACAATATTCGGCATAGCTCGAATGGTATCCTTATACGGTTCCAGATTCTGGATATGACAGACCGGGTCATCTTCCGAGTTCAAAATCATCAATGGAATTTTGACATTTTCAAAGACATAAATTGGATTGGTGGCTTTTGTATAGCTTTCATAGTCTGAAAAACCTGCCAGCTCATAGTAGCGTTGTTCAAATTCAGACAAGTCTTTCACCTCAAGCAATTGCTTCCATGAAGGATAAATCTGCCAGGTTTCCTGATAAGGATGGATAAAACGTTTGATCAGTTTTTTAGCCATGACTTTGCTATAAAACGGATGTACATAGGCAAAACCGGTTTCAGTGTTATAGCCTGGGCATAAAGCAAAGGCTGCTTTGAGCGGGGTTTGCTCGCCCTCTTCACCCAAGTAGCGAACCAACAGTCCTGTCCCCGCAGAGGAACCCACACCATAGAGATCGGACTGAGGAAACTTGTCCTGAATATAGAGCAGCTGTTCACGCAAGTCCTGAGTAGAGCCAAACAGATTCATTTTTGGTACAGGCATTGGCAGGTCAGCATGACCACGGCGCAAACACAGGGCAACACGCCAGCCTGTATATTTATGCAGATCACGTACCAGCTCCCGCATGGATTCTGGAGAACCGGTAATGGTATGTAATAGCACAATAGTAGGTGTACTTGGCGGTAAATCTAAACCATACCAGGCAATGCCAGTAATGCCGCCATCGGACATATTCAGCTGCTCAAGCACATCATATTGCAGCTTAATCGTGCGTTTTTTTATCAAGTCCAGATATAGAATGTGCGCATGCGCATTCGATAACCACGGTGTTGGACGATATTTCTGTTTTAAAAGTGGTAAACGTTCAATCACACCAGAAAATAAACCATTCGGATTATAATAAAGTGTTGGAAGATCTGCTCCGCTAAAGCGGTCCAGATATTCACTTGAAAGTTGACTCATTTTTTTAAGCCACATTTTCATCTGTATTCCCCTCTAGTTTTCTATCAGTGATGTACAAACTTCATGCCGACTTGAATCAATTTTAGGAAATTAAGTATTAGCCTGATAAGCCTGAATCCGCTGGCCCATTTCTATAGCTAAGGCTTCAAGTCCAGATTTCGGTCGTATCATTACTTCAAAATCAATGATCTGACCTTCATCATTGAACTGAATCATGTCGATTCCCTTAAGTTTCTTATCGCCGACATTGGCTGAGAACTCAAGTACAACATTGTTACCATCTTCACTAAGAAATTCGCGGTGATAAGTAAAGCTTTCAAAGACCTGAATCACATTGGTCAAGATAAAAAATACAACCTGTTTCCCGGGATAAGGCTGAAAAGCCACGGGCGAGCGGAATACGACATTATCCGCGAGGAGTTCATTCAATATGGACATGTCACGTGTTTCTAACATTTCATGCCAGCGTGTAATGGCCTGTTTTGTTGTTTCAATTGTCATTTTAGATTCCTTTTATTTTTAAAGTTCTATCTATACGCTTTCTTCGTTTTAATAATGAAATTCCCCCTGAGCGAGACTTAAGCACTGCTTTAAGTCGAAGCGCAAGAAAGAGGGTTAGGGGGATTCTGGTGTTTCAGAATAGAATCCTCTCCCTAACCCTCTCCTTTAACAAAGGAGAGGGAACGTTGCTAATCAACTTTCTTTCATGACAATTTCGCATGAAAGCAAAAACTGTCATCTTTTAAGTTTTATCAATTAAATCACCGCAGCCAATTCAGCACCCTGACGGATCGCACGTTTCGCATCCAGCTCACCTGCTTCTTTCGCACCACCAATGAGATGCACGTTTTTACCGGCAGCTTTCAGTTCATCAAACATGGCAGTATAAGATTCCTGACCGGCACAGATAATGACATTATCTACGTCTAACACTGCAGGTTGGTCATTTACCATCACATGCAGGCCCTGATTATCAATTTTTTCATAGCTTGCACCGGCAATCATTTTGACATTACGATGTTTTAAGCCAGTACGGTGAATCCAGCCTGTGGTTTTACCCAGACTTGAGCCAACAGAAGCTGCTTTACGCTGCAATAAATAAATTTCACGTTCAGGTTGTTCTACATTGGCTGTCTTGAGTCCACCGACATTTTCATAGTTAGTGTCGATTCCCCATTCATCATAGAATTTTTCCGGATTGACACTACCACTTTCAGTTCCATGACTGAGTAGTTCGGCTGTATCAAAGCCAATACCCCCTGCACCAATAATCGCCACACGCTGACCAACTGGTTTACGCTCTCTTAGTACCTCCAAATAAGACAACACTTTAGGATGATCAATTCCAGGGATATCGAGCTGACGCGGTGTCACCCCAGTGGCAACCACGATGTCATCAAATTCAGCTGAAACCAGCTGATCAAAGGTGGCGGTACAATTTAATTTCAATTGAATACGTGGTTGCAATTCAATCTGACGTTTGAAATAACGCAAAGTTTCATAAAACTCTTCCTTACCTGGAATGGTCTTCGCAATATTAAATTGCCCACCAATCTGCGCCGAAGCTTCAAATACAGTGACATGATGACCACGACCTGCTGCATAGATAGCAAAGCTTAAACCTGCCGGCCCTGCACCGATCACTGCAATATTTTTGGCAACACTGGTTTCCTTAAAAATCAGTTCAGTTTCATAACACGCGCGTGGATTCACCAGACAGGTGGCAATTTTCATCGAGAAAATATGATCCAGACAGGCCTGATTACAACCGATACAGGTATTGATTTCATCACTACGGCCCTGTTCTGCTTTTAAGACAAACTCAGAGTCTGCCAGCATTGGACGTGCCATTGACACCATATCGGCATCGCCTGTAGCCAGGACATATTCTGCCATTTCCGGGGTATTAATACGGTTAGACGTAATAAGAGGAATATTCACCTGACCTTTTAGCTTGCGCGTAACCCAAGTAAAGGCCGCACGTGGTACTTTGGTGGCAATGGTCGGAATACGCGCTTCATGCCAGCCAATGCCGGTATTGATAATTGTCGCGCCCGCTTTCTCAATGGCCTTGGCCAGTTGGATTACTTCTTCTAGAGTTGAGCCACCTTCAACCAGATCCAGCATCGAAAGACGATAAATAATAATAAAGTTTTCACCGACCATTTCACGGGTACGGCGTACAATTTCAATCGGGAAACGGATACGGTTTTCATAGCTGCCACCCCATTCATCATCACGATGATTGGTACGTGCTGCGATGAACTCATTGATCAGGTAACCTTCTGAGCCCATGATTTCAACACCGTCATAACCAGCGTATTGAGCCAGTCTGGCACAGTTGGCAAAATCATCAATGGTTTGCTGCACTTCAGCCGAGCTTAAAGCATGCGGTTTGACTGGATTAATCGGTGCCTGAATTGGAGACGGCGCGACATTTTCTGCCTGATAAGAATAACGGCCGGTATGCAGAATCTGCATGGCAATTTTCCCGCCAGCTTCATGTACAGCTTGGGTAATCACTTTATGCTTTTCAGCTTCTTCAATGGTGTCGAGTTTGGAACCACCCTGAAAAGTGACGCCATGATCATTCGGTGAGATACCACCCGTGACGATTAAAGCCACACCACCCTTGGCACGTTCTGCATAAAAGGCAGCCATCCGATTATAACCACCCGGTGCTTCTTCTAAGCCCACATGCATGGAGCCCATCAAGACACGGTTTTTAAGCGTGGTAAAACCCAGATCCAGTGGGGCAAGTAAATTCGGATATTTAGACATTTCAACTCCCTAGCGTGCAGATGTGCTGGCTATTTTTATTCAGGCTGACTGATTTATTTCCATCAAGCAGCAGCCTTATGCAACTTGTTGCACTAATTTATAGTGCAGAATTGATTTTTATGCAACATGTTGCATAATAATCCCGAGTCACTTTTTTGAGACGTTTATGTCTTTATCACATGTTTTACTCACCAGCCTGATTGAGAAACCGAGCACCGGCATTGAACTGGCGCGCCGTTTTGACCGCTCCATGGGCTTCTTCTGGAATGCCACCCATCAGCAGATCTATCGTGAACTGAATGCCATGCTGCAAAAAGGCTGGATTTCGACCATAGAAGAGGAAGATTCTCATAGCCGTAAAAAAACCTATCAAGTAGAACGGCTCGGCCGTGAAGAACTGGCTAACTGGATGTTAGAACATAGTTCACCTGCACAGCTTCGTGAAGAACTGATGGTTCGTCTGCGTGCAGAAGCCCAGCTTGGCGGCAACAGCACCTTACCTGAACTGGAACGTCATCTAGAAATACATAAAGAGAAACTTAAAACCTATCTGCAAATTTTCGCCAAAGACTTTGCTCAAGCTGACGAAAATGACCGAACCCTGTATATTCATAAAATGATTCTGCAACTGGGTATTGATCAGGAACTGGGCTGGATTGCCTGGCTGGAACAGGTTATTCCCAGACTTAAACAATTCGATGTAAAAAAATTATAAATACGGAGATATGCATGCCCTTCTATACCATGCCAGATGGCGAACAGTTATTTGTACGTGAATACGGTCAGGGTCAACCGGTACTGGTCCTATCAGGTCTGGGCATGTTGAGCTGGCAATGGGCAGCTTTTCTCTATCCACATCAGAAAAATTTCCGCTTTATTATTCCTGAATGGCGTGGTTTTGGAGCGTCTAGTCACTGCAAAATCCCGCAAGACCTGGATGCAATTTCCAGTCATTGGCTTGATGTTCAGTCGGTGATCCAGCAGCTCAATTTAGATCAATTTATTGTGATTGCTTACTCTATGGGCGCAACCACCACCATGCATGGCTTGTGCTATGGGGATTTTGCCAAACATATAGCAGCTTATTTGCATATTGACCAAACACCGAAGATTTCGGTCGATGATGCCTGGGTATTTGGACTTTTTGGTCCACGCCATCAGGAATTTATTGAAATTTTACAGCAGCTTTCAACATTACTTGCAGAACATCGGCAGATTGAATTCATTCGGGATCTGGATAATTCAGTACGTCAGCAAATTGCAGCATTATGGCTGCGCTTTATCCAGCTACAAAATGATCGTCCTGCCAGTTTAAAAGTGTTTAAGTTCATCCTGAATCAACCTCGTCTGCAAAGCTTGCTCCTGCCTTCCAGCCGGGTAGACTATATGATGTGGTATATCAATAATTATTTATATCATCAGGAAGATTATCGTGAAGCTCTGGCGAAGCTTACTTGTCCGGTGACTTTCTTTAGCGGTGTGCAGTCTAAACTCTATCCTGTTGAAGGTCAGCGCCTGATTGCCCAAAGCCTGCCTCAGGCTAAACAGGTACTTTTCACAAAATCTGGCCATACCCCTTTACTGACCGAGCCCCTCAAATTTGCCAGGGAGCTCGGCATCTTTCTGAAAGAAAATTTACAGTCCAGCTCTTCAGCGGCCTAAAGACTCAGGAGAAGAAATCATGAAAAAACTGGTGGTGTTTTCAGGTGCTGGTATGAGTGCGGAAAGTGGGATCAACACCTTTCGTGATAGTGATGGGCTTTGGGAACAGTATCGTATAGAAGAAGTGGCCACACCGGAGGCTTGGGCTAAAAATCCGGAACTGGTGCAACGCTTTTATAATGCTCGACGTAAAAATATTCTGGAAGCACAACCAAATGCAGCTCATCAACTCATTGCCGAACTCGAAGATGATTTTGATGTCCATGTGATTACTCAAAATATTGATGATCTGCATGAACGTGCCGGAAGTTCCAAGGTCATTCACCTGCATGGCAATATCCGCCTAGCCAAAACCTCAGGCCCGAATTGCCAGTACACCACCGAGTTTTATCCGATTGAAGGGACTGAATTAGATTTAACTAAACACTTCTGTAAGGAGGGCTATCCATTACGTCCACATGTGGTCTGGTTTGGCGAAGCCGTACCAGCTTATGAAGAAGCACAAGATTGTGTACAGGATACTGATATTTTTGTGGTCATTGGAACCAGCTTACAAGTATATCCTGTTGCTGGCTTAATCCATGAGATTCCAGCTCACTGTACAGCTTACTATATTGATCCTAAAGCAGATCAACAGCACTTACCTGCTCAGTTTCACAAGATTTCCCAGACGGCCACAGAAGGCATGAAAACCTTACTTAAATTACTTGAGTCCGAGATCTAGTCATCATTCAAAATTCGTATTCTATAGTTGACAGTATGCAACAATCATTTTTTAATCAGCCTATTGTTGCAGGAATGGAATTAAACGATGCTGACTGATCTGGATGATTTTTACTGTTTTGCGCAGGTCGTGGAACATGGCGGCTTCAGTGCAGCCGAACGTGCTACTGATATTCCCAAATCCAAGCTCAGCCGCCGCGTTTATAATCTGGAAGAACGCCTTGGCGTCCGCCTGATTCAACGTAGTTCTCGTCATTTTGCAGTCACCGATATTGGAATGAATATCTATCGACATGCACAAGTGATGCTCAGTGCAGCACAGGCCGCCCATGATCTGGTGGATCATCTCAGTACTGAACCGCGTGGCACCATTAAAGTGAGCCTGCCCGTCTCCATTGCCCAGAATGAAATGGCAAAAATCCTGCCGGATTTCCTGAAAAAATATCCTGAAATTAAAGTCCAGATGATGATCACTAATCGACGTGTGGACATTATTAATGAAGGTTTTGATCTGGCTTTACGCGTGCGCTCTAGCCTGGATGACGATCCAAATCTAGTGATTCGTCAGTTTGAAAAAATTGAACAGCATCTGTTTGCCAGTCAGGGCTATTTAAACGAATTTGGCGATCTGAAAACGCCTGAACAACTCTCTGAACATAAAATTTTAAGCATGGCTGAGGAACATACTGAACAGTTCCTGGTATTGCAGAATGAGCAACAGCAACAGAAGAAAATCCGGATCAGCCCCACCGTAATGGGATCAGACCTGAATATGCTGGCACAGCTGGCAGCTTCAGGCTGTGGTATTACATTACTGCCCGATAATGTCGTGCAGCAATATGTAGAACGTGGCGAACTGGTTCGGGTACTTTCAGACTGGAAAACTGCTCATGGCATTTTTCATCTGGTTTATCCTTCCCGTCGTGGTCTGTTACCAGCTGTACGGGTATTTATTGATTATCTGGTTGAACACCTGCATCTTGTATAAAAGGAATATTTCAGGCAAAAAAAATAGCTCATTCTTGGGGAAAAATGAGCTAATAAAAACGATTCACTACAGCATGAAGTGAACGAAAGGAAACTACTACCGCCAAGCCAAATCTAATATACAGCAATCAGAAATCTAACAAAGCAAACATCAACTAACTATAAATAGATTAAGAGGATTTGGCTGGTTAAACCACTTCTTCATGTAGTGTTTTGTAAGCTTTCGTCACTAATAGCAAGCAAGCTGTAATTTATGTAAGCTACTGTATTTCAATGCATAACATGAAAAATAATTTAAATTTCCGGATACTCGCCTGTACCTTCTGGCCATGGTGATAACAGCTCAAAACCTGTGTCGGTTACAACTACCATGTGTTCCCATTGAGCTGACCAGGATTTATCTGCAGTCACCACTGTCCAGCCGTCCTTCAGCTCTTTAACACGCGCTTTACCCATGTTGACCATAGGTTCAATGGTAAAGACCATACCGGGTACCAGTTTGATGCCCTGACCTGGTTGTCCGTAATGCAGAATGTTTGGCTGTTCGTGATAAATTTTACCAATCCCATGACCACAATATTCACGCACAATGGTATAGCCTTCACGCTGTGCAACAGACTGGATTGCATAACCAATATCGCCTAGGGTTGCGCCCGGTTTAACGGCATGAATCCCGGCAACCATAGCTTCATAAGTGGTTTCGACCAGACGTTTGGCATCAGGAGATGGTGTACCAACATAATACATCCGGCTGGTATCACCAAAATAACCGTCTTTAATGATCGCCACGTCAATATTAATAATATCGCCGTCTTGTAATACGGTATTTGGAGATGGAATACCATGACAAACCACTTCATTCGGTGAAATACAGGTGGTTTTGGTATAACCATAATAACCAATATTGGCTGGCGTCACTTTTAGCGTATTGACGATAAAATCATGACAGATGTCATCCAGATATTCAGTCGTAACACCCGGCTTGACATGCTCCCCGATCATTTCCAAAACCTGTGCAGCCAAACGTCCAGATATACGTAATTTTTCGATATCTTGTTCGGTTTTCAGAGTAATTGCTGGAGCTCGCATGGATCTATCCTCAAGGTGAATCAGGAAATTATAGTCCTTTTTCAGCCAAGATGCGCATTTGTTCGCTCTGCATGACAATTCTTAAAACTTGCTATAGAGAATCTCAATGCTGCTTATTTATACAAACAATAAGCCGAATATAATGAAATGAAGTCTAAATGATTTATTTATTTAAAAATAAATTATAATTTTTTCAACTGAATATCAAAGATATATTTCTACCAAGCTTTTAAAGTTCACATTATCCGATCGTCAAGATCAGTAAAATCAAGGCTTTCGGCATTAAATTAAACTCCAAAAATCATCATATATACACTAAAATCGCTTTCTTTTATTTATCTATTCTCCCTCTATGACAAGTCTCCGTACAAGAGATATTGTGGCCTTAGGTTTTATGACCTTTGCACTGTTCATTGGTGCGGGCAACATTATCTTTCCACCGATTGTGGCTCAACAAGCCGGTGAGCATGTATGGTTAGCTGCCTTGGGTTTCCTGATTACGGCAGTTGGCCTACCTGTCATCACCATCGTGGCATTGTCACGTGTTGAAGGTTCGATCCAGATCTTAAGTTCTCCATTAGGTAAAGCTGCCAGTCTTTTACTGACTGTCGTGTGTTATCTGACGGTTGGGCCTTTATTTGCGACACCACGTACTGCAACCGTTTCTTATGAAATCGGCTTCTCTTCATACTTTGGCAATGCACCTAGCAACCTGCTGATCTATAGTGTGATCTATTTTGCTGTAGTGACTCTGGTTTCCCTTTATCCAAATAAGATTTTGGATACGGTTGGCTACTTCCTGTCTCCAGTAAAAATTATCGCATTGATTATTTTAGGCGGTGCTGCAGTATTGATTCCTGCCGGCAAACCACCGGCTGCAGTGGGTAACTATGTTACAAGCCCGGTTACTGAAGGCATCGTTAATGGTTATCTGACCATGGATACCTTAGGTGCATTGGTCTTTGGTATTGTGATTGTGCGTGCGATTACTTCTCGTGGCGTAACGGATCGCAAGCTGATTACCAAATATGCAGTCAATGCAGCGATTATTTCTGGTATCGGTCTGACGTTGGTGTATCTCAGTCTGTTTAAACTAGGCTTAGGTAGTCATGATGTTGCCCCTAATGCTGCGAATGGTGCGATTATTCTGCATGCCTATGTACAACATGCTTTTGGTGATATGGGTGCTTATTTCCTTGCCACCATGATCTTTGTTGCCTGCATGGTGACTGCGATTGGCTTAACCTGTGCATGTGCTGAATACTTCTCCTCTATTACCAAACTGCCTTATAAAGCCTATGTCTTTGTACTGGTCGGCTTCTCGCTGGTGATTTCAAATCTTGGTTTGACCAAACTAATTGCCGTTTCTGTGCCTGTATTGAGCGCGATTTATCCGCCTGCGATTGCAGTGATCCTGCTAAGCTTCTGCGGTCATTTCTTTAAAAAGCCTGCTCAAGTTGTTGCACCGACTACACTGGTTGCATTTATTTTTGGTGTTTTTGATGGGCTTAAAGTTGCTGGTCTTGAATTACCTGAATTGCTACAGAACTTACCGCTTTCTGAACAAAATATGGCATGGCTGATTCCATCTCTTATTGTTCTTGTCATTGCCGCTGTGATTGACCGCATCAGAAATTAATCTTTCTAAGAGGTCATAAAAATCGTATTTTTACCCAAAATCCGGTTTTAGCGTGATCAATATCTGTCAGGTTTTACCCAAACCGGCATTTATTGTTTACATCCTCTAATCATGATCACAGCTAAATTGTATTTTAAAAAGCTTTATAGACTTTTAATCAATTATTTTAATTATCTTCTTTCTTACTTCCATTTTCATTCTTTAGCAGAAGATCAACACAACTCTGTATTTTACTGTTTTTAAAACATATTGTTTCCTGATTAAACCAACTCACCTTCATCATCCTACATAGACTTACATTCTCTGGATTATCTCTACAAATCTTTGGCGTAGAATTTGCTTTTCCCTATGGTAGCAATGAATGATCGCTTGACACTTCAGCCGGACTGCCCTCGCTGAAATGTTTAAGATGATGATTCGGATGCAATCATTGATAAGTACAGTAATACGACTAAAGGAGGCCTTTTTTAACTGTTAAAGTTCACTTAAATAGTTGCAAAGGTTGAAATTAAGAAGTACAACTGTATATTCAATTCAGACTAAATCAATAAGATTTACTCTTCAATAATACAAATAAACGGGAGGGATGGAGATGTTATCAGTACATTTCAAAAAGCAAGTCTTCATTGACGCTCTTAAGGCAAATACCAATCTGGTGACTTTCTTGAGCACCACGGTTGCGCTTATGCTGACCTTGATTGTGCATTGTTTAATTCAAGGCAATTTAAAATTTGAGTACGTCGGTTATGCCTTGATTGTCTCGGCAGCCTTTTTCTTATGGGCTGTGATCGACCAGAAATACCGATAATTTATTAATAAATTTATACCCCAGTGGATGATCTGGCCAGTCATCCATCTGGCAGAAAAGAATTGAGCAAAAGGCTCAAAAAATAAAATCAACCATTAAAAATTAGAATAATCCGATCGCCGCCCCATAAAGAAGCACACTTGTCCCTCCTAATTCCGCAATAATCAAACCTAACATTGCCAAAGTCATAAGTACGCCCGGCAACTGAAATTTCCCCAGTTGATGCGGTCGCTTAAACTGATTTGTCGTGTCTTTCAAAAACCCATGCAAGATATACGCACCAATCGAGAAACTGAAAAAGAGAACATTGATCAATACACAGACCAAATTAACTTGCGAAGATAGTGCTGAATAGTAAGCCAATACTGCCAGAATCAATGTTGCAGGTGCATAAAGCAGGCTGCTGCGATGAGCAATATCCACATAATAATGCGCCCGTGAATTTACAGACTGACGGATTTGCCAATATTTCCATACCCCGGTTAACATCCCCACCCATAAGAATATTCCACTAAAAATAATCGCGATCTTTACTGCCAGATCAAGTTCTATTCCCTGCATATTTTCTTTCCGTTTTTTATCATCGTACTGACTTTTTAGTCATTGTTTTAACAAGTTTCTTTGAAGAAGTCAGGTAAATTTAAGCATTCATTCTGATTCAAAAATATAGTGTAGCCCATGTCTGAATTCGAAACATTGACTCTAAAGTGCCAGGATGGCTATCAATTAAGTGCACGTTTTTATCCAGTCACTGAGACTGAAAGTAAGAAATCTCCCATATTAATCTGCCCTGCGACTGGCATTACCAAACAGTTTTATCATAGTTTTAGCTGCTGGTTGCAAACTCAGGGTTATGCAGTGCTGGTATTTGATTTTCGAGGTATCGGCGAATCTTTAAAAGGTTCGGTTAAGCAGTCTAAAGCCAGTATTGTGCAATGGGGACAACTGGACATTCCGGCTGCAATTGATGCGCTATTAGCTAAGACTCAGACAGCAAAGGTCATCTTACTTGGGCATAGTGCTGGTGGACAGCTGCTGGGTATTGTCCCAAACTATGCCAAAGTGGAAAAAGTCGTGGCAATTGCTGGATCGACGGGTCATGTTAAAGGTTTAAAGGGTCGCACCAAATTACTAGCACCAGTGATGTTCAATATCATTTTCCCATTGGCACGTATCACCAAAGGCTATGGTCCAACTCAAGCGATTGGTATGGGTGAAAACCTGCCAAAAGATGTGGCGCGTGAATGGGCAGAATTTTGTAGTAAACCGGGTTATGTCATCAATGCGATTGGTAAAAAGATCGCACCAGCACATGACTATCATGCCCAGATCACCTGCCCGATTACTTCTATCTGGGCTTCAGATGATGAAATTGCCACTCAAGCAAATGTCAAAGACTTGCTGCGCTTATATCCAAAAGCAGTCACAGAAATGATTGAGCTAAAACCCCAGGAATATGGTCATAAAGGGATTGGCCACATGCTGATGTTCAAGAAATCTCATCAAAACTTATGGTCAATCATTGAGCAACAGTTATCTGCCTAAAGATGATTTAAATGGCTATTGATAGGTTAATGTGCTTTAATACGCTCAGTATGAGATGAGCCTCTTACAGTATGTGCCTCAGATGTGCATACGACTAGCCCCTAACCATGGGGCTTTTTAATGTCTATATGATTTTGAAGTCGTATTAAAATTTAACCGAAAAATGCAATGATACTCTGAATCACCACAGCATTCACAATATCAATAAAAAATGCACCACACAGCGGTACGATTAAAAAGGCTTTATGTGATGGACCATAGCTATTGGTGACCGCCTGAATATTGGCAATCGCAGTCGGGGTTGCTCCCATACCAAAACCACAATGCCCTGCTACCAATACGGCTGCATCGTAATTTTTTCCCATAATCCTAAAGGTCACAATTGCGGTAAATAAAATCAGTACCGCTGTCTGCGCAAACAAAATGGTAATGAGCGGGCCTGCCAAATCGGCCAGTAACCAGAGTTGCAGTGACAGTAAAGCCATAGATAAATACAGGGATAATGACGCATTTCCGAATACATCAATGGCACGGTCGAAAATATCGACTTTCAGTACATGCTCTAGGAAGTTACGTACAATCACCCCTGTCCCTAAAGCCCAGACAAAGGTCGGTAGTTCAAACCATCTTCCCTGACTGATCTCTGTCATTTCATTCGCAACAAATATACATAGTGCAAACATCCCCAAAGTCGACACTGCATTACTGGCTGTAATCAACCGGGTTTTCTTTGGATATTCGAAGGGTGCGGTGTTGATGCTAGTATCGAGTTGTTGTTCATTGGTCTCTTGCGCCACTGTCTCTGCCAACTGATTTCGTTTAATCAAGAATTTGGCAACCGGACCACCCACAAGCCCACCAATAACTAAACCAAAAGTAGCACTTGCCATTCCGAGGACAATTGCCCCCTGTATTCCATATTGAGTTTCAAGCACTTCACCCCAAGCACCGGCAGTACCATGTCCACCCGTTAAGGTAACAGAACCGACAATCAGACCAATCAATGGATCAAGCCCAAGTGCTGTGGCTAAACTCATGCCAACCGCATTTTGTACAACTACAAATAGAATGACACAGACCAGAAAGATCAGCAGTGATTTCCCACCTTCTTTGAGCTTGGTAAAGTCTGCACTTAAACCAACAGAGGTAAAGAACATCAGCATCAGAATGGTTTGAATTTCTGAGTCAAATGTGGCACTGATATTAAAAAATTTATAGAGAATAAAAGCTGTAATCGCTGCGATTAGACCGCCGATTACAGGCTCAGGTAAGTTATAGTTTCTAAAGAAGCTAATTTTACTAACAAGATACCGCCCAATAAAAAGAAAAAATACTGCAATCACCAAGGTGCCAAAGGCATCGATTTCATAATTCATAACATTCCCTATTAGCTTTATTTTCATACAGTTTTAGGAAAACAGTATGAAAAATCAATTTTAGAAATGTTATGCAAGTTATTGTTTCTAGTAATTGTTTAATTTATGTCCTAAATAGATTCAATTAATACGATGGAATATCATAAACCCAATTGTGTGCTTGCTGGTCTGTCGTACTTTCACAAACATAATAATCATGATCCCAAGCATCTTGATGGAAGATTTCCTTTTTATGGTAATTCACCTGTTTACCATTTTCGACACAGACAAAGCTGTCACCTTGGTTTTTGACTTGAGTTCCATTGAGGAAACCACCAATACAGAGGAATCGGGATTGTTTGGGCATTGATTACTTCAACTTCTTTGCACTTTTAAATCATCAGGTAAATTATTATAAATTTTTCTAGTTGTCATTGTTATTTTTTGAATATTGACGATATCATCATTGATTTTTTCACCACTAACAAAACTGCGTAATGAGATTAAAGTTTTCTCATAAAAATAGTCGTGCCAAATAAACATATACTCGTCACCATATTTCTCAAATGAACTTTTAGTACTTGGTAAGTCTTTAATTATTAGTTCAACAAGCTCTTTATCTTCTTTTTTTAAAAATTCTGTGGTTTTGTCTTTAAAAGCCGCTATTAATGTTATTGCAGTAACTGTTATTCCCTGAAAAATACGCAAACTATTTAAACTTTGACGATCTAAATAAAGGTCTATAAAATCACTATTTAAGTCTTTAATTTCTTTTAAAATATTTTCAATGTTGCAGTCACGGTATAGCTGCTCACTAACCCCTTGTAATTCTAATTCTCTTTTTTCAGCATATACTTTTTTAAAATTAATTCTTATTAGTATTTGAATCAGGAAATTTGTTTTATTAAATACTTTTATTAATTTTAAACAATCTTCCGCAGCAATTAATTGCTTATCATTTCTTACTTTTGAACGATTTGTTTCTAAATCAGTTAAATAATTACTTATTAATGCTATATGACTGTCTTTTTCTCTTATTTTTTGTCGAAATTCTTCCATTTCTTTTTCAAATTTAATATTAATTTTCTTTTCGTAGTACTTAAAAATAATATCTTTAGACAAATATCCAATGCCAACAAGCAAACTTGTAGAACCTAATGTACTAAAAAACCAAACTGATAAATTTGATAATTCCATTAATAATTATTCTCAAAAAAATAAGGGCTGATTACTCAGCCCTTATTCTTAACTCAAATTAATTTAATTATCAACAAATTAAGCTAATTGAGCAGCAGCAATTTTCTTAGTATCAATGTCTTTAGCAGCATCTGTATACTCGCTCATCTTGTCGAAGTTCAAGTATTGATAGATGTCAGCAGACATGCTGTCGATTTGAGCAGCGTACTGTTGGTATTCTTCTGGAGAAGGTAATTTACCCAATACAGCAGCAACAGAAGCAAGCTCAGCAGATGCTAGGTAAACGTTAGCACCTTGACCTAGACGGTTCGGGAAGTTACGAGTAGATGTAGACACACAAGTTGTGTTTGGAGCTACACGTGCTTGGTTACCCATACACAGTGAACAGCCTGGCATTTCTGTACGAGCGCCAGCTTTACCATAAGTATTGTAGAAACCTTCTTCCATCAATTGGTGTTCATCCATACGAGTTGGAGGAGCCAACCATAGACGAGTAGATAAAGAACCACCAGGTACTTTGTCTAGAAGTTTACCAGCTGCACGGAAGTGACCGATGTTAGTCATACAAGAACCGATGAATACTTCATCAATTTTTACGCCTTGAACGTCAGAAAGAAGTTTCGCATCATCTGGGTCGTTCGGGCAGCAAAGAACTGGTTCTGTAATTGTAGAAAGGTCGATTTCGTATACTTTAGTGTATTCAGCGTCAGCATCAGCTTTAAGAAGTGATGGATTAGCCAACCATTTTTCCATGTTCTCAACACGGCGCGCCATAGTACGAGCATCGCCATAGCCTTGTGAAATCATCCACTTCAGCATAGTGATGTTAGAACGTAGGTATTCAGCAACTTTCTCTTCAGAAAGCGTGATCGCACAACCAGCAGCAGAACGTTCAGCAGAAGCATCAGAAAGTTCGAATGCTTGCTCAACAGTCAGGTCAGTTTCCATTTCTGTCAGGTCGATCTCAAGGATACGGCCAGAGAAGATGTTTTTCTTACCTTTCTTCTCTACAGTCAGGTCACCTTCTTGGATCGCTACGTAAGGAATTGCATGTACTAGGTCACGTAGAGTGATACCAGGCTGCATTTTACCTTTGAACTTCACAAGAACAGACTCTGGCATATCAAGTGGCATAACACCAGTTGCTGCAGCGAATGCTACAAGACCAGAACCCGCTGGGAATGAAATACCGATTGGGAAACGAGTATGTGAGTCACCACCAGTACCAACGGTATCTGGAAGAAGCATACGGTTTAACCAAGAGTGGATAATACCGTCACCTGGACGTAGAGAAACACCACCACGGTTCATGATGAAATCAGGAAGCGTGTGTTGCATTTGAACGTCAACTGGTTTTGGATACGCAGCTGTGTGACAGAAAGATTGCATTACCAGGTCAGCAGAGAAGCCTAGGCAAGCCAAGTCTTTCAATTCGTCACGAGTCATAGGACCAGTTGTATCTTGAGAACCAACTGTAGTCATACGTGGTTCACAGTAAGTACCTGGACGGATACCCTGACCTTCAGGAAGACCACAAGCGCGACCAACCATCTTCTGAGCAAGGGTGAAGCCTTTGCCAGTATCAGCAGGTTGTACTGGAGTACGGAACAGAGTTGATGGCTCAAGACCAAGCTCTTCACGTGCTTTAGTTGTCAAACCACGACCAATGATCAGGTTAATACGACCACCCGCACGAACTTCGTCTAGAAGTACTGGAGTTTTAAGGTCAGCTTCAGCGATTTGAGCGCCGTCTTTGAACGCAGTTACTTTAGCAGCAGCCTTGTCGATTTTAAGAGTGATTTCATCACCCATGTTCATGTTTGCTACGTCAATTTCAACTGGTAACGCACCAGCGTCTTCCATAGTGTTGAAGAAAATCGGAGCAATTTTAGAACCTAAGCAGTAACCGCCTTCTTTCTTGTTAGGAATGTGAGCGATTTCGTCACCGAAGAACCAAAGTACAGAGTTAGTTGCAGATTTACGAGAAGAACCTGTACCAACAACGTCACCTACGTAAGCAACTTTGTTGCCTTTCGCGATGAGGTCTTTAATTTGGTTTAATGGACCAACTTCACCAGGAACTTCTGGGTTGATGCCATCACGTTCGTTTTTCAGCATTGCATTTGCGTGCAATGGAATGTCTGGACGGCTCCAAGCGTCTTGTGCTGGAGACAAGTCATCAGTGTTAGTTTCGCCAGTTACTTTGAAAACTGTCAGTTTGATTTCTTCTGGAACGTCTGCACGGTTAGTGAACCATTCAGCGTCAGCCCATGATTGAAGAACAGCTTTTGCATTTGCATTACCTGCGCGTGCTTTATCAGCTACGTCATGGAACGCATCAAATACAAGAAGCGTTTTTTTCAAAGCTTCAGCAGCAAGACCACCAAGCTCTGCGTCTTCTAGAAGTTCAACTAAAGGAGCAACGTTATAACCACCAAGCATAGTGCCTAGTAAGTAAACCGCACGTTCTTTAGAAACTAGTGGAGAAGTCGCTTCGCCTTTTGCCAATGCAGCTAAGAACGCAGCTTTTACGTATGCAGCTTGGTCAACACCCGCTGGAACACGGTTTTCAAGCAAGTCAACTAAGTATGCTTCTTCACCAGCTGGGGGATTTTTTAATAATTCAACTAATGCAGCAGTTTGAGCATCATCAAGTGGCTTCGGTGGGACTCCGAGTGCGGCACGTTCTTCAACGTGTTGGCGGTAAGCTTCTAGCACGGTGTTATTCCTCTTTTTTAAAAAATTACCTGTGAATTCCTGCTTTATAAAAGCTTCACAAATAATATGGACTCTAAAATTTTACTAAAATTCCAGTTAAAAGTTAATGCAAGTACAGTGTTTCTTTGTGATGCTCATTATTTTATAACTAAATGATGCTTATAAAGATCATTCAATAAACAAATCATCATCGCCTTGCATAATTTAAATACAGATATGACAACTTTTAACCAAATTTGACGCATAAAAAAGGCAACATCGATGTTGCCTGATTTACTTAGAAAAAGATACTCCACCTTAGTGGACTGTCGTCGAGTTCAAATATTGCTGAAAAGCGTCCCGACAACCCTCAAATTTTAATTCACATTGATCTTCATAGGTCTGACTGTGGTTATTGCTGGCAAAGGAAATCTCGACCAAACAGCGTTTTTTGTCCTGCACCAAGATCTGCTTAATCACGACCTTGTCTCCTACACTCAGAACATAGCGTCCGCTACCGATAATCGCCAATCCTTTTTCATCTTCTAACAGCAGATCTGAGTGATATAAATACTTCACGACGTCCATATTATTGTTCTCCTCAAGGCTTTGGAGTTAAATTCATTATTCAATATAAAGATAAGCATTTCTATATTTTAGATTTAGCAATTGTCACAAATTATATTTAATGTTGCTTAGGCTATTTTTATTATTAGAAGAATATTCTTATATCTATAAACCACTATTTAATTTGAATGAAGATTCCTTAGTTTGCTTTATTTAGATATAAAAAAACCGTTCCTTAGAACGGTTTGTAATCTGGCATTTTATCATGCGGTGTGGTGATACATTTTTCAGTAAACTCAGCACGGACTTTCTCACGGGCTGCATCTACATCGGTCTTAATTTCCTGTTCCGGAAGTGCATAAACTTCATCGATAATATTCAGGATAAAACCGCGAGTAATGTCATCATCGATCTTGTTGGCATGCTCAACAGCCTTTTCTTTCTCGATCGCATTCTGACGATCCAGCATAATGGTCCGTGCAGCATTCCCCACACTACGACAATAGCCATGCCACTGCTCTTCAGGGGTTAAAGGTTTTTTCTCTGCACAACCGACCAGAGCAACCATCAGCGATAAAGCAAATAACTTTTTCATGAATTTCTCCTTCCGAGAGGCACTATAAGAGATCAGCACAGATTTGTCATTTAAAATGAAATTTCTACTTATTCTTATTGATACTGCCTGCCCGAAAGTATCATTTCATATCTTAGCCACAACTTGCCTGAACTACTTTCTTAGTGGCTGGATCTACAGTGACCGTCACACGCTCTTCACGATAATCCATAGTGACAGGCTGGCCAGGTGCAACCATGCGTACCATTTGAGCTTTGGTTTTTTCTTTGATTTGCGCTTCAGTTAAATTGGATTGACCCACCAGTGCAGCCGCCTGATCAGCGATACATTTAGGCTGGTTTGCGCGGAAATATTCCCACTCTTCGACCACTTGCCCATTTTTTAAATGACAATAGCCCACTTGCCCATTAGTTTCATTACGGATCTCTAGCTTTCCACCTTGATTAACACAATAGGCACTCGCTGGATTAGCTGTTCCTAATGACGCAGAGTTTGAATCAGGCGACTGGGTTGTGCTACAGCCAGCAAGGAGGATGGATGCAAACAATCCGGACAAACCAGATAAAATTATTTTTTTCATGAGCGGTATTCTTCTAAAGAAATTCACCTTTAATGTAGCATATTCCATTTATAGCGTCAGATCTGAAAAGGCTTGAGTGTTTGTAATTCTGTAAAAAGCGGCAGGATTATTTCTTAATATTATAAGATTTAATTACATTTAGAGTTCGCACTATTTCCTATGATTTACCTTAACCAATAATCAACCTTCAAAAGTAGTTTCTTTTTTCAAATAGCCAAAATTTAGTTTTAGTTAACTATTGGAATGGCTTTAAGATGACAATGTCATTACATTATTATACAAAGTGTTTATTACCCTTCATCAACCAAGCATTACTCTAATATTTTGTTTTTAGACTATTAAGCTAATTCTTGTCTCAGTTTTTTATCCTAGTTTTCTTTATGCGCTGAGCTTAGTGTTTGTACTAGCAGTCATATTGATTTAATATTTGATTGAATTTTAAACTTTATCTCGGCATGCAAGACGATCTCCAGCTCTCCTTAAAAGAATACCTTTCTACGGTCCAGGAAGTGGTCAAAATCACTTTCGATACACCGGTGTGGGTCAAAGCCGAGATTCGTAATTTAAATATTAAAACTGGCCATTATTATCTAGAACTGGCAGAAAAAGATCCTGACAATGATCAGGTCATTGCCAGTTGCCGGGCCACGATCTGGAAATTTGCTGCACAGAAAATTGTGACGCAATTTGAACGTGAAAGTGGTATTGAGCTAAGCCGGGATCTTAAGGTTTTAATCAAAGTAAAAGCTAGTTTTGATCCGCAATATGGGTTTTCCCTAAATATCGTAGAGATTGATTCTGGATATACCTTGGGTGATATAGCCCGACGTTATCAGCAGATTGTAGAAAGACTGAAAACCGAAGGTCTGATTGATCGCAATAAAAATCTGCCTACACCTTTTGACCTCAACCGGATTCTGGTGATTGCTCCGGAAAAGGCTGCAGGTCTGGGCGATTTCAAGAAAGATGCTGATGCTTTGCAAGAAGCTCAGGTATGTGAATTTATCTATCATAGTGCGACCTTTCAGGGAAATACTGCAGCGCAAAGCATCATGCAAAGCTTGGCACAAGCTTTAAAGCAGTGGGCACAAACGTATCATCACGCGCCTGATCTGATCGTGATCATCCGTGGCGGTGGCGCAGTCAATGATCTGGCTTATTTGAATGACTATGCACTGGCTGCCCTGCTCTGCAAACGTTCAGTTCCCGTCTGGGTTGGTATTGGTCATGAAAAAGACAGGACGATTCTGGATGAAATCGCTCATCGATCTTTTGACACACCGAGTAAGGTGATTGCTGGAATTCGTAATCATGTGGTCGAGCTAACTCAAGAAGTTTTAAATAATCTGCAAAGCATCCAACGGCTTTCTCAACAGCAAATTCAGGCTTATCAAAACCAGAATGAGCAATATTTAAAACTAATCCAGAATCTGGCCAATCATCAGATTATGAATGCCTTGCAACGTTTAGAGCAGCTCAAGTCCAACACTTCTAACCTTGCCCAGCAACAGACCCAACTGATTAATCAGCAACTAGATGCCCTGATGCGGGAAACACTACTGCAAAATCCCAAACATGTTTTGTCCAAAGGCTATGCCATTGTGCGGCAGCAAGATCATGTGGTTCGTTCAATTCATCAGATCGATGTGCAACAACCCGTTCAAGTTGAATTACACGATGGCCTATTTTCAGCACAACTTACGCAGGTAACTCCCCATGAGACATGATACTTTGAGCTTTCAGGAAGGCTATGACATCTTGAAAAAGAATGCTGAATTACTTGAATCTCAGCAAGAACCAGATATTGATAATTTGATGAAAATCGTTGAAGAGTCTATGCAGGCGTATAAAGCCTGTAAATCCCGAGTGGAAGCCGTTCAGAATGCACTGAACGAGACCTTTAAAGATTAATTTTATTGAATAGCTTAAATCAGTATAGCCTGATGATTTAAATAGCTTAGGCTATTTTGAAATCTTTTGCCTATAAAAAAGCCCTCATTTAGAGGGCTTTTGATTAGATTAGAATCGCCAGTTATAGAACAAGTCAATTGCACGCTCTAAAGATTGACTGGCTTCCAGATATAAACGCTGGTTCATTTGATAACGTAAAGTCAGCTTGTTCACTGGGGTAAATACGCCAACCCCATAACGGATATACAAGTCTGGCGTAATATAACCGGTTACAGACACCTGAGTATCATCCCCTGTGCCCTGTGCATCCAGTGCCAGACCGCTCAAGCCAAAGCTACGGCCAATCTGGTTGGTCAAGGCACGCGTACCACCCAAGCCCAGACTGATCCCTGCGGCAGCAATGGTGTTGTTTACATCAGATCTAAAACCTTCCGCCTGACTTAAACCTGAAGCCCCTTCATTGATACGACCAGTAATCAGGGCATTCAACGCTTCCTGTTCAGACAGACCAGCATCGTTATACACCTGAATGGCAGGACTTGAGGCTGTACCAGTGACACGTACACCCACCGTACTACCTTGAATGGATTTATTGGCATCAATATCTAAAGTTGGATTCGACAGTGGGCCATTAAAACGCGCAATCGCACGGTTCAGATCCAGACTTTGTCCATAGGCTTCAATTTTCACCCGTTGCGATACCCCGATCGCGCCATTGGCACGCATCGCAGATTCCAGACCACGTTGCGTCAGATTGACACGACCTAAGAGTGGAATACGGCTGTCAAAGCCCTGGAAGATCACCTGGTTTCCTAACGACACTGCAACATCTGCGCGAATATCCCATGGACGTGCAGCTTTCAGAATGGCGAGCTGGTCATCTCCCTCACGTACTACGCGTACGTCAGAAGACAAGCCCACCACAGGTTCAGACGCTTCAGGCATTGAAATCAGTGCACGAGGAACATCGACCTTGCCACTCAAGCTCAATTTTTTATTGAACGGATACATATCCAAGGTCAAATCAGGTGTAACCACCGCAGTAATCAGTGGTGCCTGACGAATCAGCAAATTTTCACCCTGAAGTTTAAGCTGTACGCGAGGATCCCCTTTCCAGTCTACAGAGCCAGTTAATTTACCAGCGCCACGACCACTATTAAATGCACCATTAATAGTCGCGGTATTTTGACGGACTGATGAATAGAGCTGCACATTGGTCAGATTGACTGGCAATGAAATCATACTGATCGCCCCGTCCTTAACCCGAATTTCACCTTCAAGTAATGGATCGGTTAACGTTCCACTAATTTTACCTGCATAAGACAAGGTACCATCCAGATTACGCACATCCTGAATGAATGGCTTAAAGACCTTCAGTTGAACCTGGTTAAAGGCAATCTCCCCACGCATTGGTTTATTGTCACGATATGGATCAATAATCACATTGGCATAGCCTGTACCAATATCTGGTGTTTTCACATCCAGACGAATCTGTAGTCCAGCGGCCACGCTTTTTGCGACCAGACCCACTTCATCATATTTTAAAGTCGAGCCTAAATATTCCGGATCATCAGAAGATAAGCCGATCACCCCATTGCGGGTTACCAGACGTGCATCAATTTTCGGTTTGGCACCTTGTGCCCAAGCTGCCTTAGCATAACCATTCACTTTACCGGTTAATGCTATACCTTCTGGCAGGAAGGCACTAAAGTCAGCCAGATCCAGGTTACGGGTAATAAAAGAAGCACTGCCTCGAGTTTTATTGACTCGAATTGGCTGGTCAAAGCAAAGCTGGCTTTGCTGGCTCATCCAGCAATGAGCGCCCACAAATAGATCCGACTGAGCAGTGTTATAAATCACAGCTGCATTTTGACGCTGCACCAGATGGGTACGCAGTGAGTCAAAATCACCGCGCTGGATCTGGCCTAACCAGTTATTTTGCGCATTAAAACCACCTGCGAGCTGAACAAAAAATTTAGACAGCTTATTTTCAGCCTGAACTTGCAGCACATGCGCGGCGCGCGTTCCAGCTAGTGAAACTTCACCACGTACAATCTGTCTATTGCCACTACGCAACTGATCCATGGTCGCAGTCAATAAAGTCGGTGTGGTTTGTGAAGTCGGCAACTGACCGCGTACCCGAATCTTGTCTACGCTAAACAGGTTCTTGAAGGCAAAATTATCCACTGCCAGATTTGCAGTTGCTTGTAAACGCGGTTGTGCCTGCATATTAATATAGCCTTGTACCCGGCCTCTTAATCCCGGATAAATCTCATATAATGACGGCGCATTGACTTTCAGTTGCAGATTTTGTGCATTACCGGTGGCCTGGAGCTGGTTGCTGGCATAAGACAGGAACAGGTTATTGGCTTCAAACTGTTGCGGTACAAAACCACGCTGCTTGGAGTCAATCAATACAGCCAGATTACCCTTACCGCGTACCGGTTTATTATTCAACATACCGGCCAGATTTAAGCGTTGAATCTGGACACGCTTCACTGCATCCGACCAGACACCTTGGGTTTGCAGATTACCAGACAATTCACCTTTAAGCTTGGCATTAAAATACTGAGGTTTGAAACGCACCAGAGAGGCATTTACATTCCAGCCAATACCATTTGCTAGATTCACCTGACCATTGGCATTAATTTTTCCAGCGACACCATCATGACGCAGTTCCTTGATATTCAGCATATCAGGCGTACCTGACAAGCGCAGTTTCAGCAATCCCTGACTGGCCTTGATCTGGCTGGCACTTAATGCACCATCATAATTGACCGCATAACTTTTGAATCCGCCACCTGCTTTTTCATCATGGAACAACAAGGCAATATTACTATTACCTGTCAGATGAACAGTTTCATTTTGCGCAGCCAGTCGCCCGGTCAGATCTACACCGCTGAGGTTAATAATCTGCTGATTTGGGCGTGCATAACCACTGGCTTTTACCCGACCATTCAAGCGGTCAATTGGTGAAGCTGCAGCCAGAGTCTGAGTATTCAGGTTCTGGGCATTTAATACTGCGGACCATCTGAGCTGACGTTTTTCTTCTGGCAGTTCAACCCGTGCATTGCCTGTTAGACTGCCGGCCTGTCCATTTCCACTATATTTAAAACTTGGAACATTCAAGATGTTATTTTTCAAGTTTAGTTGTGCCTGATACATTCCTGTCGGCAACAGCCCTTCTTCATGCTGAGCAACTTGGGTAGCAACATGGATATTTTGCTGGCCTTCGACCAGTACCAGATCAACATCGCCTGATTCACTTTTTAACCAGCCAATATAAGGCACAGCACGATCAATATTTTTCCAGGCCACATCCAGCAACATCGGTTGAGCTTTATTGTCATTAACCGGCTTCTGATCCAGCTTGATATTCCAGGTTTCATAGCGGTCAAAATCAACCAATCCTGTTAAATGTAGGCCATTTTCCAGATTGCCGGCAGAGGCAATACTGCCATCCGGACTTGGTGGCAGAAAGTCCTGCACTACCTGTGGAATTCGCTGATGTTTCGGATCAATCCCATTCATGCGACCTGTCAGATCCCAATCCACCCGATCAGCCCAGCCCACAGTACCCGCCAGGCTTACCGAGCCTTTCATCAGCTGACCATTTAGATCAGTAATATTGAGCTGATTGACCAGATCGGTATACATCACTGCGGTATATTGCCCATCCGGGATATTTTCACCTTCAATATCGGTGCGGACATTCAAATCCAGGCGCTTGGTATTCCCATTAAACTCAGCCACACCATCTTTCGTAAACAGTTTTTGCTCTGTCAGGATTGGCCAGTGATATTGCTTAAACTGGAGTTCACCACGCATAGGTACATTAGGACGCATCGGGTGCAGAACCGCCCAGCCTGTCAGCAAATCTGGAGTGTTGGTCGCGACCCCGGCCTGAATGGTATCCAGTGTGCCTCTAGCACGCACTTGAATATCATGAATATTCAGGCTTTCTCTGAGTGAAGGCAGATTTAAAATACCACGTGCATCCAATGGATATTTACCTTCAAACTGCATTTTCCCAGTAGCTTCACGTACCGACAGATAGCCCATGTCCATGCGGGAATCTTCGAAATTCAGCTCGGTACCTGACCATAATGCTTCATTCAGTTCAATATTATAAAAATCCACTGCATCGGTCTGGGTTTTAATCACCAGGTGATCGAGAAGTAAGTGGTCAACCCGCAATACAAACGGTAAACGAATAGCATTGAACTTGAATGGCTCATCACTTGGCGGATTTTTATTAATAATCTGTAAATTCAGTACATCTGCTTCAGTCAGATGAATTTCTTTTTTGATAATCGCCCGCCAACCCAGCTTGACATCAGCACGGTCAATTTTGACATCGACCGGTTTCAGGGTGACCAGAACATTTTTCAGGATAATCCCGCGCCACAGGTTCCCACCTTCATATTCATAATGAATGATTTCCTGGCGCTGCATCACCTGATCGAGCAGGAATTTACTGCCTTTATCGGTAGAAAACAGGATCGCCAGTACAGACAGCAGAAAAATAAGAGAAAAAAGAACCGACAATAGAATACTTCTAAAGATACGGCGCTTTTTCGGCACAACTTCAGGTTGTTGCTCTTGTTCTGGCTGTGGTTGGTTCTCGACCATGATCTACCCAAATAACTATTTTTTAATTAATAAATGTTTTATAACTGCGAGCCAATAAAGAAGTGCAGACGAATCGGATAATTGTCATCCGACAGTCCTGTTGCCACATCTAAACGAATTGGGCCAATCGGTGAAGCCCAACGAATCCCCAGCCCCGCACCATATTCTGTTGGATTACTAAAATCCTCATTATAGGCATTTCCGGCATCCGCAAATACTGCAGCGCGCCAGCCTTCCCTGAACTGATAATTATACTCCAGTGAAGCCACACCCAAAGCCTGTCCGCCCACTTTAAAGCCTTCAATTTCCGGAGAAAGACTCTTATAGTCGAAACCACGGATGCTCTGGTCACCCCCACTAAAATAGCGCAGGTTATAAGGTACTTTGGCAAAATCTTCAGTAAAGATATAACCCAGATCCGCACGTCCAACAAACTGGTGATCGGCATTTTCACCTAATGAATAGATAAAACGCCAGCCTGCATTTATGATGGCCATATCGGCATCAGACAATAAAGCTTCACTGCCCAATTCGATTTTATAGGTTTGCTTAAAGCCCTTGGTCGGGTTCACCCGGCGATCACTATCGGTACGGGAAACTTCATAACCCACCAGTAAAGACTGCTGTTCATCTTCAGTATTGAATCTGAATGCTTCTGGAATCTGGCTAAAATCAACTGAACCATCCTGCGTCAGACGATCCAGGCGGTAACGCAGACCATAAGTTTGTTGCCAGCTGCCACGCGGATTTTTAATAATCCGGTCAGCACCGAGTACCGCGGATTCAATTAACAGGCCATCACCTTGGGCCACACCATCACGTTCTTCACGCTCATAACCCCCTACGATACTGATATAGTCATTAAGTGGATGGTTGTATGGAATATTATAACGGCCATCAATGGACTGACGAATTTGTGACAATTCAAGGTTGGCATCAAATGAATGGCCACGCTTGTTTACGATCGCACGGCGATATTGTCCACGTAAGCGTGTTCCGGTATCTGTACCATAACCCAGACCGACTTCGGCACTGTTAAGACGGTCAGCATTCAGTGTCACAATCACCGGAATTTTTTTCTCTTCACGAGCTTGAGCCTTTAAACGTTCTTCTTCGTCTTCTTTGGTCTGCTGCTGAACCCGCAAAGTTCTTAAATTTGGATTCTCTGCATCACGGCTACCGGCAAACTGATCTTCATCCACCACATCCTGTGTAACTTCCTGATCGGATGCCGGTATAGCTTTTTTGGCCACACCTATTTCATCTTCTGAAAACTTCTGTTCTTCTATCAGACTCTGAATATCCGGTGCCAGTTCCAGCTCCCGATCAATAGGATCAGGACGAATCGCATCCACCAGCGTATAGTTAAAATAACGTGAGTTCGTCAGGTTGTTGGCCAGGCTATTTACACGCCAGAAAGTGTAATCGGCACCATCTTCCCAAGTAACCAGACTTTCCAGCACATCACGATTCAGTGGAAATTCTTTTTCAGGATCACTCATCCTGAACTCGACATTACCCAGTTTATAACGCTCACCTGTCTCAAAGCGTAAATTTACATCGGCTGTATTTTCGGGTTGGGCAATGCGCACATCGTGCAAGCGCCAGTAAGCATCGAAATAACCATTATTGCTGGCTGCGGTATTAATCCGATCCTTGGTTTTTTCATAATCCCCATGGTTAAAGATATCACCTTCTTCCTGTTCAGGTAGAAGACTAATAACCTGGAACTGCGGCTGTTCACCACCTGGGCCACTAAACTCAATATTATGGGTATTGATAATGACTGGCTCATTCGGGGTTACATAAACTCTGACCCGACTGTCAGATAATTTTTCAAATCTGAACTGGGCATTGTAATAACCTACAGCTTGGGCAGCCTGATTGGACAAATTACGGAGTTGCGGTAATGCAGATGAAAAATCGTCAAAGGATTCTTGAGTAAAGCTAGAAAGTTTAGCTTTTACATTATTTCTGAGATTCGTATAACCTTCTGACCGGGCTTTACGATTCAATCCGCCATTGCTTTGTGCAGTACCATTTCCATTCACAATGACCACATCTGCACTGATCCGAGGCAAACTGGCGGTCATAATCTGGCGAGGTGGACGGATTTTATAAAACAGTCGTTTGAAAATATTCGGACGTTTGTCATTTTCAGGCGTTGTTGGTGCAGGCAACTCGGATAAGGTCGCACCGGACTCATTTCTTTGGACAATGATCTGGCTATCGGCCTGAATGGACTGCATAAGCTGATCAACATTCACAGGTGCCTGATTGATTTCAACCAGTTCCTGCTGACTCATATCATTGACTACCGTTTCAGTCTGCGCTGATTGGCGATAGGCTTGCGCCTCGCGTTTCGCTTCTTCTGCGACCTGATAAATCTCATTGGCCATGCTCTGGTCAATCGTTTGCACCGGCAGGCTTTCTAAATCATCAAACTCAATTGGCTGAAATTCACCCAGAGACGTTCCCATAGTCTGCTGTTCTTGCAGCATTTGCATACTATCTACAGTCGAAGTTTCAGGTTCTAAAGCTTCTTCAACTTTTTCTGTGGCTTCAGCTTCGGTCGTAGCTACCCCTTGTCGTACGGCTTCCTGGGATAACTCTTCGATCATTTCTGCCTGAGATAGTGCTACCGGAGTTTCCGTCTGCTCGGTTTGTGCCATGCCCTGATGCGATAACATCATGAAAAATATGCTCATACATAGCCTGGCTCGGCCATGATATGGTACGAGAGACCCCATACTACGATTCAGCATCGTTTGTTTAAATTTTCTCTTTGCGGGCATAGCAAACTCTAAACGAATACATTCTTTAATTGATTATTTGACCGAAAAAGATAAGCTAAAGAACTTAAATTATTGGGTTTTGCCTTTACATGGACGAAAGTATCTTACATGATTTTTCTCAATGTTTACGTATATCTCACATTTCTTAATAAATCTTAATGTAGCACGTCTTATATGAACAACAATGAACATTTGTTAGCGAGCCGCCGCTTTTTACCCATGTTCCTGACCCAGTTTTTTGGTGCACTGAATGATAATGTTTTTAAACAGGCATTATTACTGGTGATTACCTATGGCTGGATTCAGCAACAATCAGCCAGTATTAGCACACTAAATAACCTGGCCGCACTATTGTTCATTTTGCCTTATTTTATTTTCTCTGCGACGGCAGGCCAGATTGCAGACAAATATGAACGTTCCCAGCTGATTCGCTATCTAAAGATTTTTGAAATTGTGATCATGATTGTGGGGACTGTTGGTTTCCTACTCGGTCATTTATGGATTCTATTGTTTGCCCTGTTTTTAATGGGTACTCAATCCACTTTTTTCGGCCCGATTAAATATGCCATTTTGCCTGAAGTATTAAAACCAGATGAACTGATGTCAGGTAACGCGCTGTTCCAGTCAGGCACTTCTTTAGCAATTTTATTCGGTATGATTCTGGGTGGTGCAGTCATTGCTGCTTCTACAGGCAATCTGATCTGGATCAGCCTGACGGTATTAAGTATCGCCGTGATTGGCTATCTCTCCAGTCGTTATATTCTGAAGCAGAGCATTCCAGCGCCTGAAATCAACATTGACTGGAATTTTTTCCGGACCAGCTTTCAGACCATTAAATATGCCAAAAGCTTACCGCTGGTTTTTTTAATTCTGCTGGGTAACTCCTGGTACTGGTTTTATGGTGCAACCTATCTTACCCAGATTCCTCAACTCACCTTACAAAACCTGCATGCTTCTGAAAATGTCGCCAGTTTGCTTTTAACCTTTTTCTCTGTCGGGATCGGCTTAGGTTCTTATTTATGCCGCAGATTAGGAGGTACTGAGGTCAATATCAAAATGGTTCCCATTGGTGCCATTGGCCTTGTAGTCTTTGCCTTATATCTAGCCGCAAGTCTTGCCTTTGTTCCGGAACGTACCGGTACGTTACTCGGCTTGGCAGATGTATTCCAGCAAGGCTGGAGCTATTATCATGTGATGCTGGCGGTAACTTTACTGGGCATCAGTGGCGGTTTTTATATCGTACCGCTGTATGCCATGATGCAAGCGCATTCTCCCCGCTCACATCGTGCACGTGTGGTTGCAGCAAATAACATCCTGAATGCCGTTTTCATGGTATCTTCTGCTATATTCTCAATTATTATTTTAAGCATTTTAGAGTTTGATCTTAAAATACTTTTCTGTATTACTGCAGTGTTGAGTGGCCTGTTTACCTTATGGCTGCTCTATAGATTGAAACCGATGATCAAAATCGCAAAAGCCCCTTTGGAGGATTAATTCATGCGTCAATATACAGGTGTCGATAAGCTTATTCATTCTTTTGACCAGGCATTACGCAGTCTTGTTCCAGGAACGACTTCCTCACAACGGGAAAATCCAGCCAAACCGGTTGAAACTCAGCTTACCGTGAGTGATGCCCGTCATGTGGCTGGTTTAATGCGTGTGAATCATAGTGGTGAGGTTTGTGCCCAGGCGCTTTATCATGGACAGGCATTAACAGCGAAATTACCAAATGTACGTCGGGAAATGGAACAGGCGGCAATTGAGGAACAGGATCATCTGGCCTGGTGTGAAGACCGCTTACAAGAACTGGATAGCCATACCAGTTTACTCAATCCGGTCTGGTACGGCCTTTCCTTTGGGATGGGTGCAATTGCCGGCATTGCGGGTGACAAATACAGTCTGGGTTTTGTTGCTGAAACCGAACGCCAAGTGAGTATGCATTTACAGCATCATATTAATCAGCTGCCCGCACAGGATGAACGCTCACGTCGCATTCTGGAACAAATGAATGAAGATGAACTGCATCATCGTGATACAGCTTTGGCTGCAGGCGGTGTAGATTTACCCCTTCCAGTCAAGATTGCTATGACCGGTATTTCCAAGTTAATGACTAAAACCAGTTATTATATTTAAGTATCAAATGAAGCCCTCTTTTTTGAGGGCTTTTTTCATTCTTATGAATTCTTAAACAAGATAACTCATTGATCGTTTTTTGAGTGTAGATCAATCAATTTAACCGCCTATCCAGCAGAATATTGATTCACATTTTAATCAAACTCTATTCGTTTATTTAGCTGTTATAATCGAACCGGTTTCATCTCGTATTTATTAAAATTCTAGAACGATTGACATAGGTATAACTGCTAAATAGCTATGACCTATTTATCAAAAAAATAATGCTTTAAAGGTGACGTATGGAAACAGGTATTATTCTTGGCATTCTGTTTGCAATCATAGTGTTGTTAGTTGTTTTTTATCACAAGAAAAAATAGACAGCTGTTCTTAGCAAATTCCAATTCGCTAATTAAACTAAGCTAAAAGATACCTTTTACTCGCTTTAGATATAAATTAAATTTTGACTTGTGGATATTGAAGACGGCGATCATATTCAAATGCAGGATGAGACCAGATGTCATGCATCGGGATTTTTACGTCTAGGGCAAGCGGTAATTTTTTCGGATTAAAGTCCATCTGATTTAAATCATTTCCCCATGCAATCAGGTCGACATCCAGGCTGATCTGATGCGATGGTCGAACCCGCCCTGAATCCGTTTCCATTTGCTTTAATAAATCTGTCATATCTTGAACAGAAACCTCACTGTATAGGAGACAGGCCGCATTCCAGTAATCTGCTCCGATACTCTCCCGACATGGAATGAGGTAAATTGGAGAAAACCGGACTTCCCCCAACTCACTGATCCGTTGCTGGGCAGCCTGAAAATGTTGCTGTGGATGACAATTACTCGCCAGTGCTAGGGCGAATATCGTTGCGGTGGCGTTCAAGACGTATCCCTACAGAATTGGCTTGCGCGATAATGGCAGGCTTACGGATCGTAATCATAATCGATTCTACACTTTCAAAGGTAGCAAAAAGCGCGTCTAGTACCAGTTTTGCTGCATGTTCGATCAATTTTGGCTGAGCTTCCTGAATCACCCGCGCTGAAATCTCGCAGATTTCGGCATAATTCAAAGTATCTTCCAGTTCATCTGACTGTGCCGCTTGTTCTAAGTTGGTACGAATGTTTAGATCCAGCATTAAAGGCTGAATGATTTGACGCTCCCAATTAAAGCAGCCGACTACTGTATCGACCTTTAAGCCTTCAATAATAATTGCGTCCATTTTAAAACTCGGAATTTAATATTTACCAATAATCTCCCTAAATCCCTCTTTAATACAGAGGGACTTTCATCACTTCTATTTATTTTGTAATGAAAGCCTCCCTTTCTTAAAGGGAGGACGGGAGGGATTAAATTAGTGCTTTAACAGCAAATTTGGGTCCATAGTCTGAACCATCTGCAAACGCTGATCTGCATAGATATCTGTATACGGCGCCAGAATTCTCATGAAACGATCGAAATACAGCATTTGCTTGAACAATAAAGCAAAGTCACGTGGGAAGCGAATGCCATGACGTTCACCGACTGCCACCATATCCATCATAATATCGTTAAGATCTGCTGGGCTTGAAGTCAGTAATTCCTGAGGATCAGCTAACATCACACCACTAAACAAACGTTCGAGATCAGCCGCAAGCACTTTGGTATCAATCGCAACTGCAGTCATGCCCATTTTCAGCATATTCTCTGCCATCAAGGTATAGTCGGTATGCTGCAAGGCATCCATAAAGGCCATACACGCAGTCCAGACTTCTGGTTTAAGCTGGCCGACAATACCAAAATCAATAAAGCCCACACGACCATCTTCAAGCAGCATCAGATTACCCGCGTGTAAATCAGCATGGAAACTGTTACACATCATTAGGCTGCCAAACCAGGTGTTCATTGCAGTGATGAGAACCTGTGACGGGTCTTTAGCGACCTTTTTCACCACTTCAAAATCAGTCAGTGGCACGCCATATAAACGTTGCATGGTCAGCACACGACGTGTTGAATATTGATGATAAACCTTAGGAGCAGTTGCAGCTTTGTTATTGGTGATATTCAGATAATTGACGAAATCATCCAGATTTTGTGCTTCTTCAATAAAGTCGACTTCACGCACCATACGGGTTTTGATTTCTTCGACAATATCTGCCAATGACGCAAATTTTACTTTCGGCACTGCTTTTTCCAGCAGTTTGGTCGCCCAATGCAATACATTTAAATCGGTATATAGAATTGTTTCCACACCCGGCTTTTGTACTTTAATGACCACATCTTCACCAGAAACCAGCTTGGCTGCATGTACCTGTGCAATGGAAGCAGAAGCCAGTGGTGTTTCCTCAATTGAGGCAAAGATTTCATCCAGATTGCGACCAGGAAACTCTGATGCCAGCACTTCCTGGATATAACTGAAAGGCAAGGTCGGTGTTTGATCTAAACAGCCCTGAAACTCTTCCACATATTCACGTGGAAACAGCGACGGCGTACTAGCAATAAACTGACCGAGCTTGATATAGGTTGAGCCTAAAGACTCAAACGTTTCACGCATGAGTTTGGCATTACTTGGTTTTTCAGTAGCATATTTAATGCCGGCCTTCGCCGCAACTACCGCAGTTTCACCCATACGGGCAACCGAACGTATTCCATCTAACCAGATATTTTTTTTCATAATGTCTTAGGAAAAATTAATTACATGCAGTGTAGCAAAAAAATTAAATTTTGCAGGCCTATCTTGCCTGACAGACTGGGCAATCTGTATCTTTTTCGAAACTTAAAATGCGCTGTTTGAAACTTAGACCATCCCAAAGTAGAAGTTTCTGTCTAAGTGGCATTTTACCCAAGCCTAAATAAAGCAAAGCATGATGAGCTTGTAAACTTGCCATCACGTTTGGCGTGGTTGCCAATACGCCTGAATCCGCACAACGCAAACTGGTATCAGCCTGATGTTCAGGTGGAAACAGGCAGGCATAGCAAGCCGAATCCCCTTCGATCATGAACAGTTGCCCTTGCAAGCCAATCGCAGAAGCACTGATTAAAGGCACATTCAGTTTTACACAGCTTTGATTGACCAGATAACGTGTCTCGAACTGATCACACCCATCCATTATCAGATCCTGATGTTCGATGATACTTTCTGCATTTTCAGTCGTTAAAGCCTGATTAATATATTCAACCTGAACATTCGGATTAATCTGAGCCAGTCTTTTCGCGAGTGTTTCTGCCTTATAAAAGCCTAGATCATTTGGCGTAAATGCCAGTTGTCGTTGCAGATTACTCATCTCGATGGCATCAGGATCGATCAGGGTAATTTTGCCTATGCCCGCTCGAGCCAGAAGTTCTGCCAAGGCACAACCAATCCCGCCACACCCCACGATACAGACATTAGAAAATTTCAGCTTTTCCTGTGCTTCAATATCCCAACCGTCCAGGAGAATCTGGCGGCTATATAAATGCAATTCAGCATCGGTGAGTTCAAACTCTGGGGATATAGCATCCATAGTCGATATAGACAACGTCGTTCCTTGTTTCGAAGATTTTTTAAGAAGCAGGCTTCACAAAAAGCGCATTTACCGAAATTTCAATATGCTGATAAATCTCGAGCAAATTAACTTCTCTGCGCATAAACAGTAAATCAATAAATGGCTTGGCAATACTAGCGCCAAATAGCATATCAGCTAAACGTTCAGCATCAAGCTGATAGTGTCCTGATAAATATGTAATGATCATATTATTAATGCACTTAACTGATTTATATGCCACTTAATTTATTCACGTATTACATCTTCTGGCTAATCTCGTTCTTCTATTCTTTTATCACCCTGTAACTGTCTTCCGCTTGTTTAGCACTTCTGTAGCTGCTGCCTGCAATTCAATAGGAAAATGTATCAGTTCAGTGAGACCCTCTGTATCCATTCCTAAATATGATTAAGCTGCTTAAGGAATAGTAATTATCCTCGCTTTCAAAAATAGTATAGAGCATATAGATGAACGAACAAAATCAGCATAATAATCGTGAAAAATTATGGGAATTAATCAAAGATGTGCGTTACACCATGATCAGCCATGTAACCGAAAGTCAGGAAATTCATTCTCAGCCGATGACCATGCTCAATTCTGAGCAAATGAATGAAGATCAGAACTTGTATTTCATCATGCGTGATACCAATGATCTGGTGAAAGCTGCCACTACTGGTCGCACTCAGATTGGCCTGTCTTTCGCTAAACCTTCTGATGGTATTTATGTATCGATCAGTGCAAATGCACAGATCAGTACTGACCGTATTCTGATTGAAAAATTATGGAATCCATGGGCAGAAAACTGGTTTGAGGGTAAAGACGATCCTAGCGTGCGTGTACTGATTGCTGAAGCTGAAAGTGCAGAATACTGGAATGTCACCGATAATAAAGTAACTCAGCTATTTAAGGCATTAAAAGGTGGTGTGACTGGCGAAGCTGGGGAACCAGATGCTGAGCACAAAAAAGTTGATCTATAAGTAAATAAGAATTTCACCTTCAATTTAGCCTCGCAATAAGAGGCTAAATTTTTGATTTATTTTATTTAAAAGATGAATAGTATTACATTGTAATGACAATTATTTTCTCTGATAAATTTAAAAATAAACAGATCAATCATATAAAAAAGGCCGCAATTGCGACCTTTTCAACATGTTTAAATAAATATTTTAACTGACCTGTTTGATACCCTGAATCTTGGCAATTTCCTGCTGTTTAAGTAGATTACGCTGAATTTTACCGCTAGAGGTTTTAGGCAAATCACTTAAAAACTCAATCTCTTTCGGATAGGCATGTTTAGATAAACGGGAACGCACATAGTTTTGCAATTTCAGCATCAGTTCTTCACTAGCAGCATATTGTGCTTTAAGCACTACAAAGGCTTTCACAATTTCGGTACGTTCCGGATCTGGCTTTCCAACCACAGCGGACTCCAGCACCTCTTCACACTCCAGCAAGGTACTCTCTACATCAAAAGGTCCAACTCGATAACCCGAAGTCGTAATAACATCATCCGCACGACCAATGAAATCTATTCCACCATGTTCATTCAGTTTTACGGTATCACCCGTTAAATAGTACTGTCCCACGAAGGCTTTACGATTATTGCCGCCATAGCCTTCAAACCACATCAAAGGTGAGGCTGAGCAGTCCATGGCCAAAGTACCAATACCACCTTTTTCGACTTCCTGATGCTCTTTATTTAAAACTGCAAAACGATGCCCCGGAATGGCAAAGCCAGCAGAACCGATTTTCTTGTGATGCTCCAGCGCATGATGATTGGCAATCACCATTCCCAGTTCCGTCTGTCCATACTGGTCGTAGATATTGACGTCCATTTCATGATTAAACCATTGAATGACTTCAGGCGTTAATGGCTCACCTGCACTACTGACCACACGTAAACATGAGCTAATCTCAGCATCAAATTTTTCCTTAAAGCCATAGGACATCCGGAACGCGGTTGGAGAACCGGTCAGGTTATTTACCCGATATTTTTTAATGACTTCAACAGCATTGTCTACGCTAAAGGCACGTTCATCCAGAATGATGCTATGTCCCAGACTTAATGGACCTGCAATTCCATAATACAGACCATAAGCCCAACCTGGATCTGCCAGATTCCAGAAAGTATCTTCGTCACGTAAATCTACGGCGTGCAGCATATAGCCTTTAAATGCCAGTAAAGCTTTAAGCGGAACAGGCACTGATTTTGCCAGCCCCGTTGTACCTGAAGTAAACATCATCAGGAAAATGTCACTAAAACGACCTTGAACCGGCTCAAATTCAGTTGGGCATTTCTTGAGTTCTGTCCAGAAATCAGCATCCTGATTGGTACTTTCAGGCGTTTGATGTACGGTTAAAAGATGTGGAATATCGAGATCATCTAGTTTTGCACGCTGTTCCTGATTGGTAATAATCAGTCGGGTATGTGCGGTATTAATACGATGCTCGATTGCCTTGCTTTCAAAAGCGGTAAATAAAGGCTGATAAATCGCACCAATACGCCAGGTAGCAAGAATAGTAATTAATAATTCGGGGGTTCGTGGGAGCAAACCAGCGATACAGTCACCTGCTTCTAAACCCAGTGAGGTCATATAATGAGCCAATTGTCCTGAAGCCTCAGCCAATTGTTCAAAAGTCCAATATTGGGTCTTGCCATTTTTACCTTCCCAGATTAACGCGATCCGGTTTTGTCCTAGAAAACGTCCACAGCATTCTGTATAGGCGTTGAGTGCATCTGGCACTCCTGCCAGATGTTGTTGAACCATAGTGTCAAAATTAAATTCACGATACGCTTGTTCTAGTGTCTTCATCACGACAACCTCTATTCCGTTTATAAACAGACTTTATGTCTGTGTCCGTTGTATTTGTTGTTCTGTCTACCGCCTGCGAATTCCATTGCAATGCCGGTTTTATATAACATGCCCTATTGCTAGGACATGTTAGGTGTCACTCTGCTGAGTCACTTTTCGCTTTATCAATAATTGACCATGTTTTATAGACCATCACAATTTCCATATCCCTCAAATGAGCTGCAAGATTTGAACAGTCGGCTATTTCATGACTTTTAAACTTTGCTCACTTCCCGGGCAATGACCAGACGCTGAATATCAGATGCACCTTCATAAATCTGGCTCACTCTGACATCACGGTAAATACGTTCGACCGGGAAATCTGAGATATAACCATAACCGCCATGAATCTGAATCGCATCCGAGCAGACTCGCTCTGCAATCGTCGAAGCAAACAGTTTAGCCATGGACGCTTCTTTTAAGCATGGTAATCCTGCATCTTTAAGCGTTGCTGCATGTAAGACCAGTTGTCTTGCTGCCTCAATCTGGGTGGCCATATCTGCGAGACGGAATGCTACTGCCTGATGCTGCACCAGCTCTACACCAAAGGATTTACGTTCATTGGCATATTCAACAGCAGCATCCAGTGCAGCTCGTGCCATACCTACAGATTGTGCTGCAATCCCGATCCGGCCAGATTCCAGATTAGACAAGGCAATCTTGTAGCCTTCACCTTCTTGTCCTAACAGGTTCTCAGCCGGAATCCGGCATTGATCAAAAATGATGGTTGCGGTATCGGAACAATGCTGCCCCATTTTTTCTTCCAGATTCGAGACGATATATCCTGGACTATCGGTAGGTACTAAGAAGCATGAGATTCCTTTCTTGCCCGCAGATTTATCTGTCACTGCAAATACCAATGCAATCTGGGCATGCTTACCGGTAGTAATAAACTGCTTGGTGCCATTTAATACCCATTCATCGCCATCACGTTCTGCCTTACATTCCAGTGCGCTGGCATCCGAACCGGCTTGAGGTTCTGTCAGGCAAAAACACCCCAACCATTCACCGGTCGCTAGTTTAGTCAGGTATTTCTGCTTTTGTTCCTCGGTACCATAACGCTGGGTAATCCCGCAAGGCAGTGAATTTTGTACACTGACAATGGTCGAGATGGCTCCATCTCCAGCAGCGATTTCCTCAAGGGCTAGTACCAGCGACACATAGTCCAGGCCTGCTCCACCCCATTGTTCAGACACGGTCATACCGAGTGCACCGAGTTCACCGAGTTCTTTCAATTCTTGTGCTGGAAATTGAGCCGTTTTATCCCTTAAACCAGCGGTGGGTTTCAGTTTTTGCTGCGAATAGTTTCGCATCATTTCCTGAATCATTTTCTGTTCGTCATTTAAAAGCACTGCGTATATCCCTTACTTATCTTTTAATTTTCCATATAGAGTGAATAAACCTATCTACTCTGACTTTTGTATTTTGCTTTGTTGATTCGAACTTATTTTGGAGCCATACGGATGGCACCATCCAGACGAATCACTTCACCGTTGAGATAGCTATTTTCAAAAATATGACCCACTAACTGGGCAAACTCCTGAGGTTTAGCCAGACGTGGTGGAAATGGAACCATCTGCCCCAGAGCATCCTGTACATTTTGCGGCATGCCTTTCAGCATTGGGGTTTCCATAATGCCCGGTGCAATGGTCATGACACGAATCGCTTCACGCGCTAGCTCACGTGCTAGTGGCAGCGTCATTGCAACGACCGCACCTTTAGACGCAGAATAAGCTGTCTGACCAATCTGACCGTCAAAGGCTGCAACTGAAGCCGTATTCACAATCACGCCACGCTCCTCTTCATCCGTTTGCAGTTCATACTTGGCGATTAAAGCCGCCGCAAAACGAAGCATGTTAAATGTGCCACTTACATTGATATTCAATACTTTCTGGAACATCGCCAGTTCATGGATTCCATTACGGCCTAGCACTTTGGCAGAGGGTGCGATCCCAGCACAGTTCACCAAGCCATTGAGTTGACCATACTTGTTTTCAACATGATTAAAGAAAGCTTCAACCGCCTGCTCATCCGTTACATCCAATTGTACAAATTCAGCCTGCTCACCCAGTTGCTGTTGTAAGGCATTGCCCTGTTCCTGGTTCATATCGACCAGAATCACTTTTGCACCCTGTTCTACCAGATGAGCCGCTGTGGCTGCACCCAGACCTGATGCACCACCAGTTACCACAATCACTTTTCCCTGAATTTTCATGTTAATGTCCTGTTCCTATTTTTTATGACAAGCTACGACTTAATAGGCAGAGTAAACAGAGATTTTATTCTGTACAATTTCCAAATGTTGCATCTTCACTGATGGATTTGGACAATAAAGAAGGGATATCTGACTGGCTATGCAATTACCAGCCTTGGAATATAGTAAGGGAACCATTTCAATTGATCTGGTTCATGAAGCACTGCTGAATGCCAAAGCACAGCATTATGATATTGCTGCGATTCTAACTAAGGCTGCCATTCCCTTAGAGATTCTGCACTCTGCTAAAGCACGGGTGTCAGTAGCGCAATATGCCGCGCTATGGACTGCACTTGCAGACAGCATGAATGATGAATTTTTTGGCATGGACAGTCATCCGATGCGCCGTGGCAGTTTCAAGCTCTTGTCAAAAATGCTGTTACAGACCGATACGCTGGAAAAAGCTCTGCAGCAAATCCTGCAATTTTTTAATCTGATTCTGGATGATCTGCACAGCACCCTCATGGTCGAGGAAAACTTCGCCTATATCGTGATCTATGACCAGAAGCAGACCAAGCGCATGTTTAGTTATGCAACCTATCTAATGCTGACTCATACCCTGCTATGCTGGTTAAGCGGACAGCGGATTTTACTCAATCAGATCCAACTAAAATGTGCCGCGCCATTAGATGATTTCGATTATAAAGTCCGTTTTTGTGAACAGATTGAATATCAGGCCAGTGAAAACTATATCCAGTTTGATGCCGCCTATTTGCAGCTCCCGGTAAAACAGGATCAGACCTCCTGGTATCAGTTTATTCAGCAGACTCCGCATAACCTGCTAGTTCGCTTTAAAAATCCTTATGCGCTAAGTACACAGATCCGCAAACAGCTTTTAAAAGTACCTCCGGCTGAATGGCTTGAACTGAATGAGCTTGCTTTGAAAATGAATATGTCTGAAGCCACCATGCAACGGCGTCTTAAAAATGAAGGTGCGACTTATCAACAGCTCAAAAATGAAATTCGTCGTGATACAGCCATTGAACTTTTAACCTGTACGGATCAAAGTTTGCAGGACATTAGTGATCAGCTTAACTTTCAGGAAGTCAGTGCTTTTCATCGCGCCTTTAAAAAATGGACAGGGGTTAGTCCAGGTGCCTATAGACAAAATACTACTAGATAATTTATATTTAATAAGACTTAAAAACGATTAAAATTCAGCATATAAATTTAAATTTATATTTTCTCAACAGTTATATTTTTCAAGGCTTACAGCCCAAAAATAGAGGACTGAACGGTCATCCATAATGCTTTGCATTTCCTATTAATATAGTTTATTTTTCAATCAATTCTTTAGTGCTTCTCTTTTGGCTGTACTCCCTTTCCCTCTTTCCTTGTTGAAGGTATTTCCATGTTAAAGATGACTGATGTTCTTGGACAGAATCTTGTTCAAAACTTCGCCCAGGCTTTAGTTTCTTCGACCGATCTTAATGCAGAGCAATTGAATCAAGGCATCTTGAATGCGTCTGATTCTGCCCTCAAAGATGCTATTGTGCACTTCTTTAATCAGATTGATGCTACTGAAGCTGCGAAATCGCTTGAAATTCCGACTGAGCGCATCGTTGCATTACAACAAGGTATTGCGCTGAAAGATGAACAGTATCTTGCTGATACTGCCAAAGTCGTGGCCCTTTGCTTGGCAATGGAAACTGGTAGTCTAGATCAAGTCGAAGTTTATGACTGTCTGCAAGACTACCCAATGTAAGCTACCCAGATTTATAAAATAGTGACTCAAAAAGCGATGCTAATGCATCGCTTTTTTATGGCACTCGTTATTTACAAAACCTCCTACTGCAAAGATGAGTAATTAGAAAAACAGCTTATCAATTTACGCCATACCATTTTTAAAATTTTATCTAAGCAAAACCTTTCTATTCTTTATTTAATAAATTTAAATAAAAACAAATACCTATATTTAAAACTGTTAATTATTTCATTTTTTGATTTGATTATCTTTTTTTCTTTTTTGTGTGCTCATCTATTTACCGCTATGAATGTCAAAAATTTAATTCAAGATTGAGATATTCATGAAAAAAACATTAAGAACATCAGGTCTGACTTTACTCGGTCTTTCTATTTCTTTCTTTACCGGCTTGGCTAACGCAGCGATTCCATCTGAATTAAAACTGGACTATGCCTATTATGCACCGACCAGTCTGGTGGTCAAAGAACAAAAACTGCTAGAAAAAGCTTTGCCAAAAACCAAGATTAAATGGGTATTTAGCCAAGGCAGTAACCGCTCACTTGAATATCTAAATAGTGGCAGTACCGATTTCGCTTCAACTGCAGGTTTAGCGGCAGTGCTTAGCCGTGCCAATGGCAGCCCGATTAAAACGGTTTATATTCAGAGCCAGCCTGAATGGACAGCACTGGTCGTCAATAAAGATTCGAATATCAAATCACTGAAAGATCTGAAAGGTAAAAAGATTGCTGCTACTAAAGGTACCGATCCTTTCTTATTTACCTTACAAGCCTTAGATACCATTGGCTTGGGCAAATGCGATGTAGAGCTGGTGCATTTACAGCATCCGGATGGTAAGACTGCGTTGGAACGCAAACAGGTCGATGCCTGGGCAGGCCTTGATCCTTTAATGGCATCTGCGCAGGCGCAGTCAGGCACCAAATTGCTGTATCGCAATGTCAGTTTTAACTCTTATAGCGTACTGAGCGTAAAAGATCAGTTTGCCAAATCTAGTCCGGAAGCGATTGAAGCGGTGATTAAAGCTTATGAACAGGCACGTAAATGGGCGAAAGCCAATCCCGACAAACTGGCTGAATTGCTGGCACGTGAAGCCAAGCTTCCGATTGAAGTCGCTAAACTTCAACTCAGCCGTACCAATCTGGATCAAAATATTCCAACCACCAAACATACCGGGGCATTACAAAAAGCCGCTCGTATCCTGACGGAAGAAGAACTGGTTCGTAAAGGAACCAATGTCAATCAGGTCGTAACTCAACTATTTGATGCCCGCTATGCAAAAAAGGTTGTAACTAAGTAATGGCTATACCGAAAAGCATCTCGGAACAGTTGAGCGTGGAAGAACAGCCAAAATCCGCTGTGCTACCACGCAGCATTTCGGTGATCAAAGCCCTCACCCTGCCTGTTATTTTTATCGTATTGGTAGAAATACTGGTCCGTAATGGCGTGATCGAACCTTATTTATTGCCTGCACCGAGTAGCCTGCTTCAGTCCTTTACTGAACTGGCTGAGGGCGATTTATGGCAACACATCTGGACCAGTAGCTGGCGGGTTTTTCTTGGCTTTGGGATTGGTAGTGGATTGGGACTGATCTTTGCAATCCTAGTGGGGTTAAACAGACATGCTGAAGATTTTCTGGAACCAACCTTTTCTGCAATTAAATCCATTCCGAGTCTGGCTTGGATTCCGTTGCTTTTACTTTGGTTAGGGATTGATGAATCTTCTAAAATCACCTTGATTGCGATTGGTGCCTTCTTCCCGACCTATACCAATACTGTGGCTGCAATTCAGGGTGTGGATCGTAAGCTGATTGAAGTCGCAAAAGTCTATCGCCTGAAATACTGGCAACAGGTTCAGCAGATTGTATTGCCTGCTGCCTCACCGGGAATATTGACTGGCTTAAGAAATAGCCTGAGTTTGTCCTGGATGTTTATGATTGCGGCTGAATTGATTGCAGCTACTCAAGGGATTGGCTATTTGCTCAGTGATGGTCGTGAAACCTCACGTCCGGATATTGTGATTATTGCCATTATCCTGTTGGCAGTCCTAGGCAAAATCACGGACAGTATTATGAAGCTGTTTGAAACCCGCTTACTGCGCTGGCGAGATGTGATTAAAAAGTCATAATTTATTGAATAAAAGAATTAAAAAAAGCGACCTATCCAGGTCGCTTTTTTATTAAATCAAGCTTTAAAAATTAATGCGGCCACTGACCTAAAGTCACTCGGTCATTGCCGCCATAATCTTTCACTGTACGGACCTGTTTATAACCTGCTTGAGTAAACAGATGACGAACCGCATCACCCTGATCATAGCCGTGCTCAAGCACAACCCAGCCATTTACGGTCAGATGCTTTTTAGCTTGCTGAATAATCTGTTCAATATCAGCCAGACCATTTTTGTCTGAAACCAGCGCACGTTCCGGCTCAGTTGCCAGATCTGGCATATGCTCATCATCAGCATCAATATACGGCGGATTAGATACAATCGCATCAAAGAACTGCCGACCAAATGGTTTTAGCCATGAACCAAGAATAAATTGCACCTGATCCAAATCATGCTGTTCCGCATTGTATTTGGCAACTTCCAGTGTGGGTTCATAAATATCAGTAGCGGTCACAGACCAGTTCGGGCGCTCAGACGCTAGTGACAAGGCAATGGCACCGGTACCAGTCCCCAAGTCAACAATTCGCGCATCTTCCGGCAAGTCTAATTTCAGGACTGTTTCGACCAGCACTTCGGTATCCGGGCGTGGCACTAAGGTATCTTTGGTGACTTTAAGATCCAAAGTCCAGAACGGTTGTGAACCTGTGACATAGGCCAAAGGCTCCCCCGCAGCAATCCTCGCCAGGCTTTCGATATAGGCCTGTTCCTGTTCAGGCGTTAACTGCTGGTCTTTTTTCATTACCAGATCAAAAGCATCAATCTTGGTAATGTGTTCCAACAGCCAGGCATTTTCCTGCCGTTCATAACTTTCAGGTTCACCACGTAAAGCCAGTGCTTCTTGAATGTTCATTAGCCACCATTCTGCTGTGCAAGCATGGCCAGCTGATCGGCCTGATATTCACGATGCAGACTGTCTAATAATTCAGTCAGATCACCCTCCATCACAGCATCCAGCTTATATAAAGTCAGGTTAATACGGTGATCGGTCATACGGCCTTGTGGATAGTTATAAGTACGAATACGTTCCGAACGGTCACCCGAACCGACCAGGTCACGGCGCATTTCAGAAGTCGCTGCATCTGCTGCGGCACGTTTGGCATTTTCCAGACGTGAAACCAGTAAGGCCATCGCTTTGGCTTTGTTTTTATGCTGTGAACGTTCATCCTGACATTCCACCACTGTACCGGTTGGAATGTGAGTAATACGCACCGCAGAGTCAGTTTTGTTAATGTGCTGACCACCGGCACCTGATGCGCGGTAAGTGTCGATACGCAGGTCAGCCGGATTAATGTCGACTGATGTATCCACATCCACTTCTGGAAGAATTGCCACAGTACATGCTGAAGTATGTACACGACCTTGAGATTCTGTTGCAGGCACACGTTGTACACGATGCGCACCACTTTCAAATTTCAGGCGACCATAAACGCCTTCACCATTCACCAGGCAGATGACTTCTTTATAGCCACCGTGCTCACCTTCATTTTCAGACAGGATTTCAATACGCCAGCCTTGAGATTCCGCATACTTGCTATACATACGGAACAAATCACCCGAGAAGATAGCCGCTTCATCACCGCCGGTTCCGGCACGGATTTCCAGATAAGCAGAGTTGGCATCATTCGGATCTTTTGGAATCATCAGGATATTCAAATCAGCTTCAAGCTGTTCGATCAGGGCTTTATTTTCCTTAATCTCTTCCTGCGCCATTTCCTTAAAGTCAGGATCAGACAGCATGGCTTGCGCAGTTTCAATATCTTCTTCAGCCTGTTTGTACTTGGTCCAAACGCTGGTAATCTCGGTTAAATCATTATGCTCACGTGATAACTGGCGAAAACGCTTGTTGTCCGAAATCACTTCAACATCTGCCAATAACGCAGTCAGTTCTTCATGACGGTCAGAGAGTTGGTCTAATCGTAAACGTAACGATTCTTTCATTTTCTAAAAAATCTCAAACATAAGGCTGTGACTAAACAGTGATTTAGCACAGCGAAATCAAAAAATTGCGCCTAGTTTAACGATTCTCTGGGTCAATGAACATCATTATTCAGTAAGTCAGTGCTGAGATGCAGCGATGTCATCGTCATTTGTTAACAAATATAAATAAAATCTTCAGTTTTGGATTTTTTCTGCTCAATTTGATCCTTATTTATTTCTCATTTTACAAATTGGCAAATAAACACATTAAATATGGAGGTAGATCTTCACATTCTTTTGGGCACGATTTGTTACATTTTCTGCGTCGAAACACACTAACATATGAAAGTCCTATCAGGGACACGGAGTTACAACATGAAACTCAATGCAATTTTACTGAGTGCTGCAATGGCTGCAGGCTCAATGATGACAGTGAGTGCGCATGCAGACAGTACTGCACGTGTGGCAGCAGCAAGTGCTTTAGGTAGCGTTGCTGGTACTGCACTGGGCAAAAACATGGGGGGCAACACTGGCGCAACAATTGGTGCCGCGTTAGGTGGTGCAGGTGGTGCTGCTGTTGCAAGTAACAAGAAAAACCGTACCTCATCTGCAATTGGTGGTGCTTTAGGTGGCGGTGCTGGTTATACCGTAGGTAAAAACATGGGCGGTTCTAATGGCGGCTACATCGGTTCAGCACTTGGTGCTGCGGGTGGTGCAGCATTAGGTAATAAAATTTCTAAAGATAAAGCAGCCGATCGTGCCAAAGCGAATCGTGCTAAACACTGGAAAAAACGTCACCGTTAATTTCCTGGCCTCAGGCTCTTTAAATTCGACGCTACATTTAATATTAAAAGCACCTGCTTGGGTGCTTTTTTTATTGTGCGTTCAACTTATCCAAATTCATGTAATACATCAAATTATCAGAACTAGATCATGAATAAATTAAGGAGATAAAAATCACAATTCGCCAACACTGCCTCCATGCTATTTGACGGTTGCTAGATTAAATTTATCTCATCAACAAATACAGCTAGATATATAAAAGGTGTACTCATGAATTACAAATCTCTAATGATCGCTGTTGTAGCAACCTCAGCCATGGGTATGACAGCCGCCAATGCCGGAAATACAACGAATACGGCTTTAGCTTCTGCTTTGGGTGGTGTCGTTGGTGCCGCAGTGGGCAATAAAATGGGTGGTACAACTGGCGCGACAATCGGTTCTGCGATTGGCGGTGGTGCTGGTGCCGCAGTAGCTGCAAATAAACGTGACCGTAATGGTGCGATTATCGGTGGTGCTTTAGGTGGTGGTGCTGGTTATGCCGTAGGTAAAAACATGGCGGGTTCTAATGGTGGCTTAATTGGTGCTGCATTAGGTTCTGCAGGTGGTTCTGCCCTTGGTAAAAAAGTCAGCGAAGACCGTCGTTATGATGACCGTTATGACCGTCGCTATAGTTCAAAAAACTATCGTACTAGCAACTACCGTTATAACCACCGTCGCTAAGATTTCCTCTATTTACTTTTCCTTCTTGAATAAGCATCTTCGGATGCTTATTTTTTGTCTGTTATTTTGGTTTACATATATATCGATTTTTTTCGATATACAAATACAATGCAAAGACGTATGCTCTTAGTCATGTTTATTCAAGAGTAATATTATGCGTACGCTTACCGATACCCAGTTCTCTATTCTCGAACTGGTTCCAGTTCGTGACGATAAGACCATTCAATTCTCCCTGCAACATGCGCTGGAATTAGCTCAGACCGCAGAACGTCTAGGTTATAGCCGGATGTGGCTGGCCGAGCATCATAATATGGATGGTATTGCCAGCTCAGCGACCGCCGTCCTCTTAGGCTATTTACTGGCAAATACTAATAGCATCAAACTTGGCTCTGGTGGCATTATGCTGCCAAACCATGCACCCTTAGTGGTAGCAGAACAGTTCGGCACATTAGCGACTTTATACCCAGATCGTATTGAACTGGGACTGGGTCGTGCTCCTGGTACCGATCAAATGACCATGCGTGCTTTGCGTCGTGGCCGTCAGGAAACTGAAGATCAGTTCCCGCAGGATGTTTTAGAAATTCTGCAATACTTTAAAGAGCCGATTCCAGGCCAACGCATTGTGGCAACTCCAGGCCAAAGCACACACGTACCTGTGTGGTTATTAGGTTCGAGCCTGTTTAGCGCACAGCTGGCAGCAAAACTTGGTCTACCCTATTCTTTTGCATCTCACTTTGCTCCGCGTATGCTTGGTCAAGCGATTCAGCTGTATCGGGACAATTTCGAACCGTCTGAATATCTTGATCGTCCTTATGTTTCTATGGGCGTACCGACTTGTGTCGCAGATACAGATGAAGAAGCTGAATATCTGGCAACAAGTGCTTACCAGCGTGTCCTTGCCCTGATTCGCGGTCAAAGCCTGAAATTGAAAGCGCCAATTGATTCTATGGAAGGACTCTGGTCACCACCTGAAAAAATGTCTGTCGATAATTTCTTTGCCATGGCACAAGTGGGTTCTAAAGAAACTGTTAAAGCCGGTCTGGAAGCACTCATAGCAAAATATGATGTAGATGAGTTTATCTTCACCTGTGACATCTATGACACAGAGAAACGTCTGCATAATTTTGAATTACTGATGCAAATCAAAAACGGGCAGTAATGCTGTCTTGCTTTGCCTAATTTATTCTTATCTATATACCCATTCTCAGGAATGGGTATATTTTTTTAAACTGTGTTTGAATATTTCAAGTTTCCAAATGGATAAGTTTATGTCTAAGATGGATCTCCTGCACTTTAATCCATCTATCTCTCATTAAAAATACAATAGAAAAAAGAATGACTGTCTAAGTTAAATTTTGATCTTTACCGCTCTAGGGCTTTTGCTAATATCTATAACAAAGCAAATAAGACCAATTATTAAATAATTTCAAGGAAAAACAATGTCTACCAAGCAGGATGCACACGCGGGTATATTTGAGAATCGTCCCGAAAATTTCCAGCATTTTACTGGCATTAAAGTGCCCTCTTCCCAGCTCGCTGAACTTGACTGTACTGGAAAAGATATTGCGATTATTGGTACGGATCAATTTACCGTAAGCCAGCTCAACAAGATTAGCCAGCAAGCTCGCTCAGTAAAAGTTTTTCAGATTAATCCGCAATTTGTATTGCCAGGTACTGAACGTGGTTTGCAGCGGCTATTAAATCACCCATTGATCATTAAAAATCGACGCCTATTTAACAACCGGATTAAAAGTATTTTGTCATTACGTTATCTGGAAAATCAGGTACAGAATTTATGGCTCAGACGCCAGCTCATGCCAAATCTTGCAGCTGCATCCAAAGTTTATCTTAAATCAGACCACTATTATACTGCTCTGCAACGTGAAAATTGCCAGCTGATTACCTGGCCTATTGCAAAAATTTCCGAAAATAGTATTCATTGTATTAATGGAGATGAACATCAGGTTGAGCTAATTGTGCATACTTTTTAATCATCAAGTTAATCTGTTTTTAGCTCATAAGATTAAAAATTCGGAGTGTAGTGGGAAAAATTTAGCTCTGTAAAATTGAATTTCTGAGTTCATTGAAGAGCAAATAAGCTTAAAAACCAACCACTACATTTTTGATTAAAATATTGAATATTTCAACAACTTATAATATTCATATTTTATTTCTATGAAAGTAGTATTTTTTATTAATTTTTATCTATAAATCAGAGCCAAACTGAAGTCTGGCTCTGAATTCTTTTTAGCCAATTCGACGTTTTAGTCCTGTCATTTGTAAGACACGAGTTGAAATTTCTTCAATCGACATTTCCGAGACATTCAGATACTTGATCCCTTCCGAAATATAGATGCCTTCAATTGCACGTAGTTCCATCTGGCATTGGCTGAAGCTGGCATAACGGCTGTTGGCCTTACGTTCTGTACGGATTGCAACCAGACGTTCTGCATCAATCATCAAGCCAAAAAGCTTGTTTTTATGCGGTCTTAGCACTGCTGGCAGGCGGTTATCGTCCAGATCTTCTTCAGTTAGCGGATAGTTCGCTACACGAATTCCAAATTGCAGAGACAAATAAATTGAGGTTGGAGTCTTACCGGAACGCGATACGCCAATCAGGATCAGATCAGCCTTATCATAGTGACGCGTACGCGCACCATCATCATTGTCGAGCGCAAAATGTACGGCATCAATACGTGCCTTATAAGACTCAGAATCGGTCACCGCATGGGTCTGACCGACTAAAGTCGTAGGTTCAGTACCAAGCTCTTCTGATAGTTTACTGATAAGCCCTTCAAAAACATCAAGATTTACTGCATTTGCAGTATTAATGATGTCACGCACATAGGGATCCACCAACGTATCGAAAACCAAAGGTTTTTGACCGTCTTTTTGGGCACGTTCATTGATCTCTGTGACCACATTCATGGCCGCTTCTTCAGAGCTAATATAAGGGATAATATGAATGTCAAAATCCACATGCGGAAACTGTGCTAACAGTGAGTGGCCAAGGGTTTCAGCAGTAATGGCAGTACCATCGGAAATAAAAAACACACTCCGCTGAATTTGTTTACCTTCTGACATTAAAATTCTCCTCAAACATTTGTCTTAGTACTATATAATCTTTATAGTAAACCGATCTTACATGACTGTCGCTTAGTAAAATCAAAAACCTAGAAGATTTGCTATACTCTCATGCCAAGATAGTGATTAATACTGCAAAAGTGGAGTAACAACTTTGGAAGCGCGCGTAATTGGTCTAGAAAAATTAGGGAAGCACGATGTTGAGCTTGTAGGTGGGAAAAACTCATCTCTGGGCGAAATGATCAGCCACTTATCTAATGCTGGTGTATCAGTACCAGGTGGCTTCGCAACAACAGCTGCTGCTTATCGTGAATTTCTCGAGCAAAGTGGCCTAAACGCTAAAATCAATGCAGAGCTTGCTGCACTTAACGTTGATGACGTCAATGCACTTGCTGAAACTGGTGCAAAGATTCGTCAATGGATTGTGGAAACTCCACTTACTGCTGAACTGGAAAAGGAAATTCGTGCAGCTTTTGCAGAACTTTCAAACGGCAACCCTGATATTGCGGTTGCCGTTCGTTCATCTGCGACTGCAGAAGACTTACCTGATGCTTCTTTCGCAGGTCAGCAAGAAACCTTCCTGAACATTCGTGGTATCGATAACGTTCTGATCGCGATCAAAGAAGTGTTTGCATCTTTGTACAACGACCGCGCGATCTCTTACCGTGTACACCAAAACTTTGCGCATGACGTAGTTGCCCTTTCTGCTGGCGTACAACGCATGGTTCGCTCAGAAACTGGTGCTGCTGGTGTAATGTTCACTCTAGATACTGAATCAGGCTTCCGTGATGCAGTATTCATTACAGCTTCTTATGGCTTGGGTGAAATGGTAGTTCAGGGTGCAGTAAACCCAGATGAATTCTATATTTCAAAACCGCTGCTAAACGCAGGCAAACACGCTGTACTGCGCCGCAACTTAGGTTCTAAACACCAGAAAATGATCTATGGTGAAGAAGCTGCTGCGGGTAAATCAGTTGTTGTGGTTGATGTAGAAAAAGCAGATCGTCAACAATTTGCATTGAACGATCATGAACTGCAAGAATTGGCTAAACAAGCATTGATCATTGAAAACCACTACGGTTCTCCAATGGACATCGAGTGGGCTAAAGACGGTGATGACGGTAAAATCTACATCGTTCAGGCGCGTCCTGAAACTGTGAAGAGCCGTGAAAATGTCGGCACGATGGAACGCTACCTGCTAAAACAAAAAGGTAACGTGATCTGTGAAGGCCGTTCAATCGGTCAACGTATCGGTTCTGGTAAAGTCCGCATCGTAACTTCAATTAAAGAAATGGACAAAGTACAAGACGGTGACGTACTTGTATCTGACATGACTGACCCGGATTGGGAACCAGTGATGAAACGTGCTGCTGCGATTGTAACTAACCGTGGTGGTCGTACTTGTCACGCTGCGATCATTGCACGTGAGCTTGGTGTTCCAGCGATCGTAGGTTGTGGCAATGCAACTGAAGTGCTTGTTGACGGTCAAGACGTAACTGTATCTTGTGCTGAAGGTGATACTGGTTTCATCTACGAAGGTGCATTGGATTTCGAAATCCAAACCAACTCTATCGAATCTATGCCAAAACTTCCGTTCAAAATCATGATGAACGTAGGTAACCCGGATCGTGCATTTGACTTCGCGCAAATTCCGAACGAAGGTATTGGTCTTGCTCGTCTAGAGTTCATCATCAACCGTATGATCGGTGTGCATCCTAAAGCATTATTGAACATCGACAGCCTACCACGTGAAACTCGTGCTGCTGTACTTGCTCGTACTGCAGGTTATGCATCTCCAATCGAGTTTTATGTAGAAAAACTGGTTGAAGGTATCTCTACTCTTGCTGCTGCCTTTGCTGACAAACCAGTGATCGTACGTATGTCTGACTTCAAGTCAAACGAATACGCTAACCTGATCGGCGGCAAACTGTACGAACCTGAAGAAGAAAACCCAATGTTGGGCTTCCGTGGTGCAAGCCGTTATGTATCTGACAACTTCCGTGACTGCTTCGAACTTGAATGCCGTGCACTGAAAAAAGTTCGTGACGAAATGGGTCTGACTAACGTTCAAATCATGATCCCGTTCGTACGTACTGTTGCTGAAGCTAAACGTGTTATTGAGCTATTAGGTCAAAACGGTCTGAAACGTGGTGAAAATGGTCTTAAAGTGATCATGATGTGTGAATTGCCAACTAACGCTTTGTTAGCTGAACAATTCCTTGAACACTTCGATGGTTTCTCTATCGGTTCAAATGACTTGACTCAGTTAACGCTTGGTCTGGACCGTGACTCTGGTATTGTTTCTCACCTGTTTGATGAACGTGATCCAGCAGTAAAAGCACTGCTTTCTATGGCCATCCATGCTTGCCGTAAAGCAGGCAAATATGTAGGTATCTGTGGCCAAGGTCCTTCTGACCACCCAGATCTTGCACAATGGCTGATGGAACAAGGTATTGAATCTGTATCTCTTAACCCAGACTCAGTATTAGATACCTGGTTCTTCCTGTCTGAAGAGAAAGCTCAAAAGGCTTAATTCGCTCTATAAAAAAGACCCTTTCATAGGGTCTTTTTTTATGTTCTCAATATTACCTAGATATTGTCTTAATCACATTTATAGTTAAATGATTAATCATATGTTTTGATTTAGCTGAAATCAAATTATTTATATAAACATAAGCTTCTTAGTGTAATGACAAACAAATACCAACAAACAGCATGAGAAAAAATTGCATAATTAAATTTAAGTGAATTTTCACATCTTGATAGCAAAATCATCAATCCTTGCTACACTGTCTCAATTATGGAGGAATTTGGTGATGAACATTCTTGAAAATCCTAAACTTATCCATATATTACACTTATATTCTTTTATTTGTTTTCAGCCTGAAAATACTTAAACTCCTAGTTCAATTTTTGTCTAAATTTATATTTTTGAGATTCAGTCTATATGCAGATTTACTTGGCACGAAATAATCAACAAGCTGGCCCATATACGCTCGAGCAATTAAATCAGATGCTTGCCAACCAACAGGTACTTCTGACTGATTTGGCTTGGCATCAAGGTATGACCGAATGGAAAGCTTTAGGTGAACTCACCCAAGGGAAACTGATCTATCAGCCTGAAGGCTATGTAGCACCAGAAACGCCAGCGACACCAGCCTATCAGGCTCCACAGAACACAAATGAGTCAAGTACAGACCATCTTCGTGCCCGCAGTTCTCAAAATGTTGCAGCAAAAAAAGAACTGGCGAGTATTCCAAGCCGTATTTTAGCCAAAATCGTTGACCTGCTTTTATGGCTGCCTGCCACGTTTATTTTGACCGCATTTTTTACTCCTGAACAGGAAATCCAGTTTGCACAACTGAACCAGGAGTTCATGAATGTGATGTTAAGTAGTGACGCTGACCCTGCTCTGGCACAGCAACTACAAACTCAGATGTTTGACATGTTTTCACAACAGGCATGGATTGCGACTGCAATTTACCTGGTGATCATGCTCGCTATCCAGGCTTTTCTGATTGCCAAATCGGGTCAAAGTATCGGTAAAAAACTGACTAAAATTAAGATTGTAGATGCCGAGACTGGTGAAAAAACCAGCTTGATGCGTGCCTTCACTATTCGCAGTGTGTTCTTTATTTTCCTGAATATTATCTTCATGCCACTCAGCACAATTATTGACTGGGCGTTCGGTTTAGGGCAAAAACGTCAAACCGTGCACGATAAACTGGCAAAAACCCAAGTCGTTAAACAATAATTAGTTCTGCCATAAAATGGGATGTTTTGGCATCCCATTTTCCTACATAACTTTGAAATTACAATAAAATTCCTATAAATACTCTTGAAACCCGACCGACAAAATCGGTTTTTATTACAGTCATTTAAAGCACCTTTATATATAGCTTAGTTTGGCAATATCAGGCATAATGCCCTACAACGTAGCGGTGTATTATGATTAGAAGGGTGTTTTGTAAAAAAACGGCCTCTTTTATCATGCGACACTTTAATCGCTATCCCATATTAAATTAGGGAATGGGACTCTTCACCGAGGTTGTAAAATGAGACAAACGATTTTAGCTGTATTGTCTTTATCAACGATGGCTGCACTTTTAACAGGGTGTGGTGGTGATCTAGTACTTCTGAACTCTAAGGGTCCAGTTGCTGAAGGCCAAAGTAGCCTGATGATGACTGCGATTTACTTAATGCTATTGGTGGTAATCCCATCAATTATCATGGCATTATGGTTCGGTTGGAAATATCGCGCATCGAATAAAGACGCAGACTATAAACCTACATGGGCACACTCTACTGCGATTGAAATTGTAGTTTGGGGTATCCCTGTCATTATTATTGGTATTTTAGCTTGGTTAACTTGGTGGGGTTCCCACAAGTACGACCCATACCGCCCACTTGAGGCAGATAAAGCACCATTAACAGTTCAGGTTATTGCTGAACAGTTCAAATGGATCTTCATCTACCCAGAACAAAACATTGCGACTGTAAACGAAATTCGCTTCCCAGAGAAAACTCCGGTAAGTCTTCGTTTGACTTCTAACTTCACGATGAACTCATTCTTCATCCCTGCGTTAAGTGGTCAGATCTATGCAATGGCGGGTATGCAAACTCACCTGAACTTAATGGCAGACGAAACTAGCCCAGCTGAAGGCTACCGCGGTTTCTCTTCTAACTATTCAGGCTATGGCTTCTCACAAATGCGCTTCCGTGCACATGCTGTGACTGATGCTCAGTTTGCTGAATGGGTAGCTGCAGTTAAAGCAGGTAACGGTACTTCAGTAAATCCAGAAGCAGTTCAAAAAACTGTTTTAGACCAAGCTGAATTTGCAAGCTTGCGTGACGGTAACCGTGGTAAACACCAAATCGAAGCGATTATTGCAAAAGCTACGACTCCTGAAGAGAAGGCTGCTGCTGAAGCAATGAAGCCTTACCCAACTAAGCCACATCCAGTGACTTACTACTCTTCTGTTGAGCAAGGTTTGTTTGAATCTGTGATCAATAACTACATGAGTAACTATCACGGTGCTGATCACTCAGCGTCTTCTGTTGCTCACCAGGAAGCAGCTGCTTCTGAAGCACATGTAGATGTTGAACATGCGACTGCTTCTCAAGGAGAATAATTCATGAGCTTCTTAGGTAAGTTAGGTCCAGATGCAATTCCGTACGATCCAATCGTACTGGTAACTGTTGCAATGATGATCTTAGGTGGTATCGCAGTTGTTGCAGGTATTACCTACTTCAAAAAATGGGGCTACCTGTGGAACGAATGGTTCACATCTGTAGACCATAAAAAAATTGGTATCATGTATATCTTTGTATCAGTGATCATGCTGGTACGTGGTTTCGCCGATGCGATCATGATGCGTCTTCAGCAGTTCCTTGCAAAAGGTGGCGGCGAAGGTTACTTGCACCCAGAACACTATGACCAGATCTTCACCGCACACGGTGTGATCATGATCTTCTTCGTGGCAATGGGTCTTGTTGTTGGTTTAATGAACATCTCTGTACCGCTTCAAATCGGTGCACGTGACGTTGCATTCCCATTATTAAACTCTTTAAGCTTCTGGCTGTTTGCTGGTGCTGCAGGTTTGATGATGGTTTCACTTGCTCTAGGTGAATTCGCTGCGACTGGTTGGATGGCTTATCCTCCACTATCAGGCATTGAATACTCTCCTGGCGTCGGTGTGGATTACTACATCTGGGCACTGCAGATTTCAGGTCTGGGTACGCTATTAACGGGTGTTAACTTCTTCGTTACCATCATCAAAATGCGTGCGCCTGGCATGAAACTGATGGAAATGCCAATCTTTACCTGGACATCTTTATGTACAGCAGTATTGATTATCGCGGCATTCCCAGTATTGACTGCTACTATTGCAATGCTGTCTCTTGACCGTTACTTCGGCTTCCACTTCTTCACAAACGAGCTAGGCGGTAGCCCAATGCTTTATGTGAACTTGATTTGGACTTGGGGTCATCCAGAAGTATACATTCTGGTATTGCCAGCATTTGGTATTTACTCTGAAGTTGTATCGACTTTCGCTCGTAAAGCGTTGTTCGGTTACAAGTCAATGGTATATGCAACAGTTGCAATTACAGTATTGTCATTCGTTGTATGGGTTCACCACTTCTTTACCATGGGTGCAGGTGCCAACGTTAACGCGTTCTTCGGTATCATGACCATGATTATTGCGATTCCTACTGGTGTAAAAATCTTCTCTTGGTTGTTCACCATGTACAAGGGTCGTATCGTTTACACTACCCCAATGCTATGGACACTTGGCTTCCTTGTGACTTTTGGTATCGGTGGTTTAACAGGTGTATTGATGGCGGTTCCACCAGCGGACTTCCTGGTACATAACTCTTTATTCCTGATCGCTCACTTCCATAACGTAATTATTGGTGGTGTAGTATTCGCGATGTTCGCGGGTATCATCTTCTACTGGCCGAAAATGTTCGGTTGGAGACTGAATGAGACTTGGGGTAAAGCAGCATTCTGGTTCTGGTTCTTCGGTTTCTACTTTGCATTCATGCCACTTTATATCCTTGGTTTCATGGGTATGACTCGTCGTCTGAATACATTTGATAACCCAGACTGGGATCCATATGTAAACATCGCAATGTTCGGTGCAGTTCTTGTTGCACTTGGTATTGTATGTTTCATTATGCAAATCGTTGTTGGTTTCCTACAACGCGATCAACGTCTAGATTTGACTGGCGATCCATGGGATGGTCGTACGCTTGAATGGTCTACATCTTCTCCTGCTCCGTTCTATAACTTTGCTCATCTTCCAAAGATCAATGGTATTGATACTTTCTGGATCGAGAAAGAAAACGGTGTTGCTTATGCAAAACCTACGAAGTACGAAGATATCCATATGCCGACTAACCGTGCTGCTGGTTTCATTATCGCAATGTTCATTACTGTTATGGGCTTCGCGTTAATCTGGCACATCTGGTGGTTAGTAGCGGTTACTTTCGTAGCAGCTATCATCAGCTTCATCGTGTCTTCTTTCACCAAGAAAGTGGATTACTATGTTCCTGCTGCTGAAGTTGAGCGTATTGAAGGTGAACGTTATGCGATCCTTGAAAAACACTTGAAGAAGGACTAAGACCATGGCTGAAGTACTTCATCACGATAACCACGGACACGATGAGCATCATCATCACGATGATACCGACATCACTGTCTTTGGTTTCTGGACTTACTTGATGAGTGACCTTATCCTTTTCGGTACACTCTTCATTGCATTCGCTGTTTTAAGTAGCCACGTTCCATTAGGCACTCCAAGCGCGCGTGATCTGTTTGGTGATTCATTAGGTTTCGTTTTAACTGAAACGTTTGCCCTTTTGATCTCTTCCGTAACTTTTGGTTTTGCCGTTCTAGCTGCCTACAAGAAAAACGTTGGTCAGGTTCTTACCTGGTTAGCGATCACTTGGTTATTCGGTGCTGCCTTCATCGGTATGGAACTTTATGAGTTCAATCATTTAGTTCATGCTGGTCATGGCCCTAGCACTTCTGCGTTCCTGTCTTCGTTCTTTACGCTGGTAGGTACGCACGGTATCCACGTGACTTCAGGTTTGGTATGGATGATCGTGTTAATGATTCAAATCAAGAAATATGGTTTGACTCTACCTAACACTCGTCGTCTTGCGTGCCTAAGCTTGTTCTGGCACTTCCTTGACATCGTATGGATCTGTGTATTCAGCGTAGTTTACTTGATGGGAGTTCTATAATGAGTCATGATCATAACGCTGCTGGCGAATCACACGGTAACATGAAGCAATATACTGTTGGCTTCATCCTGTCTGTTGTCCTTACTGTAATTCCATTCGGTATGGTCATGGCAGGTGGTTTTAGCCGCGGTATCTTGATTACTGCTATTGCAATTACTGCAGTCGCTCAGATTCTTGTGCAATTAATTTACTTCTTGCACATGAACTCTTCTTCAGAGCAACGCTGGAACGTAATTGCATTTGTGTATACCATCTTAACCATCGCTATTCTTTTAGTGGGTTCTGTATGGATCATGAACTACCTACACTACAACATGATGATCTAAACTGGTTGTCATGCTGAAAAAGTATTTATTCCTGACTAAGCCAGGAATTCTCTTCGGTAACTTTGTTACCACTTTGGGTGGCTACTTCGTAGCCACTCAAGGTTCTGTAGATTTCCTTCTCCTGCTTCTTACTCTTATTGGTACTACTCTCGTAGTGGCATCAGGATGCGTGGTCAATAACGTTATTGATCAGGACATTGACCAAAAAATGCAGCGCACGCAAAATCGCGCACTTGTCAAAAAAACCATTTCTGTACCTGTTGCTCTCGCCTTTGCTTTTGTACTAGGTATGATCGGTTTTGGCATTTTATGGTTCTGGGTAAATGCATACGCTTTCCTATTCGCAGTTATTGGTTTTGTCGTATACGTTGGTTTTTACAGCTTATGGACAAAACGAACAACTATTCACCAAACACTGGTAGGCAGTATTTCTGGCGCAGCACCGCCTGTGATCGGTTATACCGCAGTTGCAGGTCAGTTTGACTTAGGTGCCCTTTTAATTTTTCTAGGGTATGCACTCTGGCAAATGCCTCATTCATGGGGAATTGCAGTTTACCGTTTTGAAGATTACAAAAATGCAGGCATTCCGATTCTGCCTGTCGCCCGTTCAATTCGACGTACCAAGATCGAATCTTTGATCTACGTGATATTGTTCGGAATTACCATGAATGCTTTATTTGTTTATGGTTATGCAAACTGGATCTATCTGGTGGTATTGAATCTGATGACGCTTTACTGGATCTATCTCAGTATTCAGGGCTTTAAAGCTGAAGATGATCAGGCATGGGCAAAACAGTATTTCATGTTCTCGGTCAAACTGATTACCGTGATCAGTATTATTTTCAGTTTTACCTCTACTGCCCCGCAGAATCCAATCATATTCTTTTAAGAAGATAGAGTTTTACTCTATCTTTTTTAATTCTTCTGCTAAATCCATAATTCCTTTCAAGCTTACTTAAAGTAATTGTGTTTCTTTTAGAAATTTAACTCTTGTAAATTTTTCATTTGTTTCCATACCTGCTTAAACATTCATCATCTGGCAAGATTTGCTTGTATTTCAGCCCCAAAACCACTAAACTTCACGCTTCGCATATTATGCGACACAACCAAGGTTGTGACTCCTTGCTTCAATTTCACTTAAATTGGGGCTGTTTAAACCGTAAGGAGCTGACAATGCGTCACTACGAAATCGTACTATTGGTACATCCAGACCAAAGCGATCAAGTTGTGGGTATGGTAGAACGTTACCTGACTCACATCAAAGAAGCTGAAGGTCAAATCCACCGTCTTGAAGACTGGGGCCGTCGTCAATTGGCTTATCCAATCAACAAGATCCACAAAGCTCACTACATTCTGATGAATGTTGAGTGTGGTCAAACTACTCTTGATGAGCTAGAAGAATTGTTCCGTTATAACGATGCAATCATTCGTAGCCTTATCATCCGTCGTGAAAACGCTATCACTGAAGAGTCACTATTGGCTAAGAGTGCTGAAGAAAAACGTGCGCGTAAAGCTCAACGTGAAGAAGCACAACAAGCTCAAGACTCTGCTGAAGCATAAGGAGAACCTAACATGGCACGTTTTTACCGTCGTCGCAAGTTCTGCCGCTTTACAGCTGAGAACGTTACGTACATCGACTACAAAGATATCGACACTTTAAAACAGTACATCACTGAAAACGGCAAGATTGTTCCTAGCCGTATTACAGGTACTAAAGCTCGTTACCAACGTCAGCTAGCACTTGCTATCAAACAAGCTCGCTACTTGTCTTTGATCCCTTACACTGACAATCATAAGTGAGGTTGAGCTGTGGATATTATCTTATTACAACGCATTAAAAACCTTGGTAAACTTGGTGATAAAGTTTCAGTTAAAGCTGGTTACGGCCGTAACTACTTGATCCCTCAAGGTAAAGCAGTTGCAGCTACTGAAGCTAACACTGCTGCTTTTGAAGCTCGTCGTGCTGAACTTGAGAAACAAGAAGCTGAAGTATTAGCTGCTGCTCAAGCACGTGCTGACCAATTGAACGAAGTTAACATCGTAATCACTGCGAAAGCTGGTGATGAAGGTAAACTGTTCGGTTCAATCGGTACTCGTGACATCGCTGACGCGTTGACAAATGCTGGTCTTACAGTTGACCGTGCTGAAGTTCGTCTTCCAAATGGCGCGCTTCGCAACACTGGTGAATTCAACATCGCAATCCAATTGCACCATGATGTTGCTGCAGAAGTTCTGGTTACTATCGTAGCTGAGTAATTTCTCACCGAAAAAAGGGCATGCTTTGGCATGCTCTTTTTTTATCTCTAAAAAATATAATCTGCTCAACAGTAGAAAATTCAATTTATTCTTCGTGTTCACAAAAAATTGCACTTCGCATTTTGGATCAGACCGCGTATCATTTCATCTCGTAGTGAATAAACCTTATTCATCTCCGACAATATTTAACCATTGTATTTAAAATCAGGGATTTATATGTCACAGGCGAATGCCAGCAAAAAGGCACCTACCGCTAAACCAGAAATTGTTGCTGATACCCAACTTAAGGAGTTCCGTACTCCCCCGCACAATTTAGCGATTGAACAGGCTGTACTTGCTGCCCTTATGACTGTGGCTGAATCTTTTGAACAAGTCGGCGATGTACTCACCGAAAATGATTTTTATGCGACCCGGCATAAATATATCTTCCGTGCCATTGAACAGCTTTCTAAGGAAAATTCGCCTTATGATGCAGTACTGGTTCATGACTGGCTCATCAAGCAGAACTTACTCGATGCGGTCGGTGGTGAAGAATATTTAATGCAGCTGATGGCTGATTCGCCTTCGAGTTTTTATAACCTGGAAACCTATGCCGGCAAAATTAAAGAGTTCTCTACTTTACGTAGCATGATCAAGGTCAGCTCTGAAATTTTACAGAATGCCTATGACACTAAAGGCCGTCCGGTGAGTGAAATTCTGGATCTGGCCGAAACTAATATTTTCTCGATTGCCGAACAACATAATAACAATGCCAAGGCTCAAGGTCCGAAAGCGATTAATACCGTTGTAGCTGATGTATTCGATAAGCTAAATGAACTGTCCCAATTAGAAGGTTCAATTACCGGTCTGACCACCGGTTTCGTGGAACTAGACAACAAAACTTCCGGTATGCAGGCTGGCGATTTAATTATTGTCGCAGCCCGTCCTTCTATGGGTAAAACCACCTTTGCCATGAACCTGGTCGAAAGTGTGCTGTTTAACAACAACCTCCCTGCGCTGGTCTATTCGATGGAAATGCCAGCGGATTCGATTGCGATGCGTTTGATTTCGTCATTTGGCCGTGTACATCAGGGTCACTTACGTGCTGGTAAAATGGACAGTGATGAATGGTCAAAAGTGACCAGTACCATTGTGCATTTACAGGAAAAGCATCTTTATATTGATGATTCCTCAGCACTACCACCAACTGAGGTACGTGCGCGTGCGCGTCGTATTGCCAAAATGCATGGCGGTAAGCTCGGTTGTATCATGGTCGATTATCTTCAGTTGATGAAAGTGCCGGGTATGGGTGATAACCGTGTAGGCGAGATCTCGGAAATTTCTCGAAGCTTAAAAGCCTTGGCCAAAGAGATGCAGTGCCCTGTGATTGCCTTATCACAGTTGAACCGTTCTCTAGAGAACCGTCCAAACAAACGCCCGGTGATGTCTGACCTTCGTGAGTCTGGTGCGATCGAGCAGGATGCCGATTTGATCATGTTTATTTACCGTGACGAGGTTTATAACAAAGAATCGAAAGAAGCCGGCACTGCCGAGATTATTATCGGTAAACAGCGTAATGGTCCAATTGGTACAGTTCGTCTGGCATTTGAAGGTCAATATACCCGTTTCAGTAACCTCTCTCCTGAGTTCTATGCCCAGTATGATGATGAAGAGTAAGCATTCAAGATTAATCTGATTCCAAAAAAGAGGCCGAGATGGTCTCTTTTTTATTTAGAATGCTTGCTGTGCATGAAATTATATAAATGAGCATGTCCATTTATGGTAGATAGGTCTACAATATTCGCAATTCTGAAATGACCGCTTTTGTTTTTACAATCCCGTTATTTCTCTCCCTCTTTTGTGTGTTTCACACGATATTATTTTTGTCATCCCGCAGGAGTATCTAGGGTGCGCCAAGCTACAGTTTATATTGACAGTGAAGCACTGCAATATAATTTAAACCGTGTCAAACAACTTGCCCCAACCGCTAAAATCGTCAGCATGGTCAAAGCCAATGCTTACGGACATGGAGTTAAAGACTGCTTAGCAGCCTTAAAAGATAGTGATGCCTTTGGGGTCGCCTGTCTGGAAGAAGCCCTGGAAATTCGTGAACTCGGCTACCAGCAACCCATTACCCTAATCGAAGGCATTTTCTCTGCAGATGAAATGCAGGTTGTGATCAATCAGAATATTGAAGTCATTGTGCATCATCAGCCACAACTGGACTGGTTACTGGCAAATAAAGAAGCCTATATTGCGAAAGGCTTAAAAGTTTGGGTGAAACTCAACAGCGGTATGAACCGTCTTGGTTTTAAAATTGATGTGATTAAAAATGTGATCAATCAATTAAAAGCAGAAGGTTTTACCTGCGTGCTGGCGATGCACTTTGCCAATGCTGATGCGGAACATCCTCTCAATGAACAGCAAATCCAGCAGTTTCTTGAAGTAAAAAATGACTGCGCACCTTTAATGGGTTCTTGCTGTAACTCAGCTGCGATCTATAAATATCCAGAATTGCATTTTGACTTTGTTCGTCCGGGCATCATGCTCTACGGCGCGACTCCATTTGCAGACAAGACTGTACATGATCTGGATCTAAAACCAGTCATGACTTTTACTGCCGAAGTGATTGCATTGAATAATATCAAAGCGGGTGAACATGTCGGTTATGGTTCTACTTTCACTGCTGATCAAGATATGACTTTAGCCATTGTTTCTATCGGTTATGGTGACGGTTATCCACGTGCTTTCCCTAAACAGAACCATGTAGCGATTAATGGTCAGCAAACCCGTGTGATTGGCCGTGTCGCAATGGACATGATTGCCATTGATGCAACGGGTCTCAATCTGGAATTAGGTACTGAAGTCGAACTATGGGGCAAATCCCGTCTGATCGATGATGTGGCTGAAGCCAATGGCACCATTGGTTATGAATTACTTTGCCGTATGTCTGCCCGCCCGGTACGCAAACTGGTTTAAAGAAAAACTAGCCAAAAATAAAAAAGCCCAATATAAATTGGGCTTTTTATACGGTCAGTATTCAAGCTGATTTTTGCTCTTCATTTTCGATTAATGACAGTTCAAGTAATAAAGCATCTACTTGTTCCTGGTTAAAATCATTAGGCGTAAAAACTTCAAATCCCATCTCTTGACAGAATTGTTGAATAGAACTACGTTTAGAAATATATTTCATTGACCAGTCGCCAAAAGTACGCTGCTCAATCTCTTTAGTTTCAAATAGTTTAATATTTTTATGGCGTGAATCTTTAGATAGTCTCTCTGTCAGTAAAGCTTTTAAAACCAGACATTCACCCTCCAGGCACTGGAAAAAATGTCCATCAGCAAAATAAAGCACACCTGTTATTTGATTAGGATGATTAAAATCACGTGCTTCTTTAAGGATATCCGTTAAATCTTGAAGTAAGTCGGCTTTGGACGAGGTACTTTCACTGGCGTAACAAAATTGGTACATGCGGCTAACCTCTATTCTTATCTATGCAATATCTTATAGAAGTTAGCACTGTACACTAAGCAGTCAATTTTTACTAATTCTTATAAAAAAAACTTATTTTTATTCCTATAAATATTATAAGAAATAATCATTCGATGGGGTGGGTAATTCAGCCAGGCCTTTCTTTAAAGTTTCAGACCATTGCCGGCTAATATCCGTAAAATACTCATCGTCTTCAGCAATACGCTTACCCTTTGGCATCATTAAACTGTCTTTTTTATAGACGAGTACATCTAACGGCATACCGACAGATACATTTGAACGTAAGGTAGATGCAAAAGAAATTAGCGAACAACGTAATGCCTCATCGAGTGGCATATCATAGGTCAAGGCACGATCCAGAATCGGCTTACCATATTTACTTTCACCAATCTGGAAATATGGCGTATCCCGTGTCGCGCAAATAAAATTGCCTTGCGGGTAGATATGATAGAGTTGCATTTCCTGATTTTTAATCTGGCCGCCGACCAGGAAATTACAATAGTAAGTACTTTGTTCCAAACTATCATCTGTGACATTGGCAATTACTTTTTTAAGCGTATTGCCCATCAGTTCCGCAACATCAAACATAGTTGGCAAACTCAGGATATTCGGTTCTTGCCTGAGTTCTAGCTGATTTCTGATATGTCCGATCACTGCCTGTGTTGTTGCCAGGTTTCCGGAGGCCTGGAGTACGATGACGCGCTCCCCATCTACCCCAAAGGTATATAATTTTCGAAATACCGAAATGTGATCCACACCGGCATTGGTGCGTGTATCACTGATAAATAGCATACCTTGCTCTAAACGAAGGGCACAACAATACGTCATTTTTTGTCCTTATTAATGAATTAACATCCTAGTACCTGGACGATGGAATACATGGATTCCACACCGCCTTCTTCTCTTACACCACGTACTGGTGCAACATCCCAATAGTCGCGTCCCACCGCGACATAGACATGCGCACTTGGCGTAAATAACAGATTACTCACATCAAAACAGTACCATGCCTGTTCAACAAATACCTCAGCCCAAGCATGACTCGCCAGATGTGAGGCATTCTGTGCATAAAGATAACCTGATATATAACGTGATGGTAAACCTAAATGTTTACACATGGCGATAAAAATATGACTGTGATCCTGACAGACACCCTGACGTGCTTCAAAAGCATCAATCGCAGAACCCTGTACCGTAGTACTATTTGCTATATAAGGAACGTGTTCGAGTACGGCTTGGGCCAAGCCGATTAAATGTTTACGAGTTAATGCTGGAACATGCCGCCCTGCAAAATCCTTCATCTCTGCATTACATTTTGTGGCTTCAGTCGGCTGTAAAAACAGATATGGATTTAAGGAATCATTTAAGCCCTGCTCATGCTTGAGATTTAGCTCAACGATGCCTTGTGCCATGATCATCAGGCTATGATAGGATTCACGCTGTGTACTTGTCATCCAGAGATTTTTAAAGGCATCATGCCGAATCACTTTCTGACCCGGTACACTGACATCCCAATAATGCACTTTCTGATGCTCATTGGTGGAAGGCATCATTTTGATATACTGAATACTGTTCCTCACCTCGGCTGTGTACGTATATTGCGTTTGGTGATTCACCATCAATTTCATACATCAGCCTCGAACAAGCGATGAATATGATCACTAAACTGGTAAAATTGCTTCAGATCAGGTGCGGCACGTAACTGTGTCCAGTATTGCTTTACACTGCCCCAGCCAATTTCACAGAGTGTATCCACGATATAATCGATTTTACATAAGGTACGGGTCGTATCTTCACCGAGACGTAACTGCTGATCAAGCTGTTCCAGACATTGGCCCAGACTGAAAAATAGAAATACATCTGATGATTCTGCTTCCAGAATTTCGGCACAATCTGTCACGACATCGCAGATATAACCGGCATTCTGATCGGCAGTTTTAATCAGTTTCAGTAGTTCGGAATAGGCTTTGCTAGACAATACACCGCGTAATTCCTGAATATTGTCTTTTGCCACCTGAAACTGCTGGGTAAATGAAGTCGGCTGGGTACTATCCAGAACCAGCTCATTTAATGAACTGGCATCAAACGCAGGCAAACAGAAAGCATGTGCATAAGCCACAGCAGCTTCATCATCTAAAAATGGAAAATGCGAACATAAAAACTGGGTACGAGATAAATAACGGCCTAACCAAAAAATATGTTGCGCATTGGTATTTAACAAAACCATGACGTTATCCTTCTTTGGAATGTTATGAATGTAAGTTGTCGACTACCCAGGTATCTTTGATCCCGCCACCTTGCGATGAGTTGACCACCAGTGAGCCTGCCTGCATGGCTACCCGGGTCAGACCACCTGGCACAATTTCAGTGCGGTAAGGTGAGCTCAAGACAAAAGGACGCAAATCAATATGTCGTTCAGCAATACCAAAATTGCTTAAAGTCGGACTGACCGACAAATCCAAAGTTGGCTGCGCAATATATAAATGCGGCGCAGCTAAAATCTTATCTCTGAAAATATCAATATGCTGTTGAGAGGCTTGTGGCCCAATCAGCATGCCGTAACCGCCAGAACCTTGTGCTTCCTTGACGACCAGCTGATCCAAATTTGCCAATACATAGTCCAGATCTTCGGGATTACGGCATTGGTAGGTTGGAACATTATTTAAAATCGGTTTTTCACCTAAATAAAAATGAATCATTTTATCGACATAAGGATAAATCGATTTATCATCTGCCACACCTGTACCCGGTGCATTTGCGATTACAACATTATGCTGTAAATATGCGGACATTAAGCCTGGAACACCCAAAGTACTGTCTGGTTTAAAGCACAGTGGATCAAGATAGGCGTCGTCGACCCTTCTATAAATAACATCAACCTGTTGACGCCCACGTATCGTTTTTACATAAACCTTCGAGTTCTCAACAAAAAGATCACGTGATGTCACTAAAGGCACATCCATCTCCCTTGCAAGACAGGCGTGTTCATAGTAAGCGCTATTGAAACGACCTGGAGTCAAAACTACGATGAAAGGATTATCGGTATAGGCATTTTCCGCCAGAATTTCTTTTAAGAGTTTTGGATATTGTTCAATACCAGCAATATTGGATTGCTCAAAGACTTTTGGCATTAACTTCTGGCTGATCTTGCGGCATTCCAGCATATAGGACACACCAGATGGCGTTCTCAGGTTATCTTCTAGTACATAAAATTCGCCTTTGGAATCCCGGATAATATCAATCCCGCTAATCTGGCTATAGATACTGCCTTTCAAATGATGCTGGTACATATGCGGCTGATACGCTTCATGAGTCAGCACCTGAAGTTCAGGGACAATATTGGCTTTGAGAATATCCTGCTGATGATAAATATCATGTAGAAACAGGTTTAAGGCTCGAACGCGCTGTGCTGAACCGAGTGCCACCATATTCCACTGTTTACGGGCAATCACCCGGGGAATTACATCAAAAGGAATAGTCCGCTCAGTGCCTTGCTCATCGCCGTATACGGTAAACGTAATACCGTCATAAAGAAAATGTTCTTTTGCTACTTCATTTAGCTGATTCAGTTCATCCAGTGTATGCTGTGTCAGCCATTCTTCAATTCGTTGACCTGCTTGACTGTTTATTACCTGATGATCACGCATTTCATTGAAAAATTTCGAGGAAATCTCTTGGTATAAAAAATGCGGACTATACTTAATTGAAATATTGAGTGCTGTAGTATCTGTAAAATTTTTGCTTAAATCTGCTGCAGTATGATTTTCTACTGTTGTAATAGTATTTGTATCCTGGCTTTCTTTTAGCATACAAACCTCGTCATTGTAATCTATTATAATAAAATCAGAGCAATATCCATGCCATTACATCCGTTTCGAAGTCTGTATTAACCCAGTAAAGTGCCTATTCACTCAATATCATTTTTCACCAAGATGTTTACGGATTGTAGGACAATTGTTGCGCAGAATAACTTGCGAAAAAAATCCAGATTTCTTATTGTGGTAAGCTCATATTTAATTTGTTTCCACTGATTGCCAGTAAAAATACATTATGTCAGCACAAGAAAAAGAAACCTCCAATAGCCTTTACCGCCAATGGCAAATCTTGTCGCGTCTTTCTACCGGCAAATGGATGGGAACCCGTGAACTCCAAGAAATCCTGAATCGTGAAGGGATTGAGATCAGTCTGCGTACCATTCAGCGTGACCTGAACCAGATTGCCCAGCGTTTCCCGATTGAAAGCAGTAAAACTACACCCCAAGGCTGGCGCTGGCGCTCAGATGCGCCTATTCAAAGCTTGCCGCACATGACCAGTTCACAGGCGGTGACCTTTATGATGGTTGAGGAACACCTGAAACATCTGCTGCCGCCTAGTCTGATTGAAGAAATGAATCCCTGGTTTGATCTGGCTCGACGCAGCCTGTCATCACAAAATAATGTACGGCAATGGATTAACCGGGTCAGAATCGTGCCCGCCACTCAGCCACTTATTCCGCCTGTAGTCGATAAAACGGCCCAACAGGCGATTTACGAAGGCCTGTTACAGGACAAACAGCTGGAATGTGTTTATCAGGGTCGTGGTCATAATGGCGAAGAGAAAACCTATATTTTAAATCCGCTGGCATTAGTACAAAAAGGTTCAATTATCTATCTGGTCTGTACCCGTCATGATAAATCGGATATTCAAACCTTTGCCCTGCACCGTTTTAAATCAGCGGTGGTGCTGAATTCTCGTGCCCTGCATCCGGTAAATTTTGATATTGATGAATACATCGAATCTGGCGCTTTAGGATTCCGGGTCGATTTTAACCAGCCAACAGAAAATGTATTGCTTCAACTGAGCATGCCTGAATCTGATGCACACTATTTTGAAGAAAGTCAGCTAAGCAAAGATCAAAAAATTGAAAAAATTGAAAATGGCATGGCTCTGATTAGTGCTACTGTGCCTTTTACCTCGCAACTGGTCTGGTGGTTGCGCAGTTTTGGCAATAAAATCAAGCATATCGAACCAAAAATAGTGGCAAATGCTGTTTATCAAGCGAATGACACTGATTCAGCTTCTTCCAAAGAATAAAAAAGTCCCCATTTTGGGGACCTGATCAATTTATTATTTTATTTTTATTATTGCTCTGGTGGTCTGCTACTGAGCCAGTCTGCTTTCCTCTTGCCCCAGAAAACAGACCGGATGTGTCACATTAAAAATTAAAGAGTCTGACAACATGAGCAAGCCAGCTCTGCCTTATTAAAACGAATCGATTTTTTTATCATAATTTACACTCCTGCTATTGGGATAAAAATTACTATAAAGCGCTTAAGCCTGTTTTTGAAATAAAAAGAATGCATGCCTTTTGCACAATTTTTCCATAGAAGATTATTTGGAAAATTTATTATCTATCTTGAAGTCAGGTATAACCACTATCATTCCATTTTCAGCAAGCTTATAAAATTAAAAAACAATTCTATGCTTGTATAAGCCAGGCAGCTCTGCACATTATTAAACGCTATCGTAGTGGAAATAGGGATTTAATTTCATAATGGCTAACCCTGCGCAATTAGTACGACACAAATTACTTAATACTTTCTTTTCACGGCATTCGGTCTGGTTTGCCTGCATCACCATCGCCGTTATTTTTACGATTTTTCATATCGGTTATGAACCGCGCTATATCTATTATTTTATGCCGGCAACTTTGGTGAATACCTTATGGATCGTCAGTATTCTGCTGAGCCTGCTAGGCTTATATGACGTCTTGCAGAACAGACATTCAATCTTAAAAAATTACCCGATTATGGGTCATTTCCGCTTTATCTTTGAAGAATTCCGTCCTGAAATTCGTCAGTATTTTATTGAAGCGGATCGGGATGCCCTGCCATTTTCACGTATGCAGCGCAGTCTGGTGTATCAACGGGCCAAAAATGAAAATTCAGATAAGCCCTTCGGCTCAATCATGAATGTCTATGAAGAAAACTATAAGTTTATTAGCCATTCCCTCACCCCTTGCAGACCTGCCGATCCAGAAACCTTCCGCATTCTGATTGGCAATGAGCAGTGTACGCAGCCCTATTCTGCTTCAATTTTGAATATCTCGGCTATGAGTTTTGGCAGTTTAAGTGCTAATGCGGTTCGGGCTTTAAATCTTGGTGCACAAAAAGGCAAATTCTTTCACGATACCGGTGAAGGTAGTATCAGCCCTTATCATCTGGAACATGGCGGTGACATTGTCTGGGAAATTGGTAGCGGCTATTTTGGTTGCCGGACCTTAGAGGGTCAGTTTGATCCGGTGAAATTTGCAGAAAAAGCCAAACTTCCTCAAGTGAAGATGATTGAAATCAAACTCTCACAAGGTGCAAAGCCTGGACATGGCGGGATTTTACCTAAAGCCAAGATTTCAGAAGAAATTGCTCAGATTCGCGGGATTAGCCGTGAACATGACTGTGTCTCACCTTCTGGACATCCGGCGTTTAAAACCCCGATTGAAATGATGAATTTCATTCAACAACTACGTGAGCTTTCTGAAGGTAAGCCAGTCGGATTCAAGCTTTGTCTGGGTCAACCTTGGCAATTTATGAGTATGGTGAAAGCCATGCTACATACCAAAATTTATCCTGATTTTATTGTGGTAGATGGATCTGAGGGCGGTACCGGTGCTGCACCAATTGAATTGATTGACTATATGGGTACTCCTTTAAGAGAAGGTCTTTTGTTTGTGCACAATACCTTGGTCGGTGCAGGATTGAGAGACAAGATTAAAATTGGTGCAAGCGGGAAAATTATCAGTGCCTTTGATATTGCTAGTACCATGGCACTTGGAGCTGACTGGGTCAATTCAGCGCGCGGATTCATGTTTGCAGTCGGATGTATTCAGGCTCAAAGTTGTCATACCAATCAATGCCCTGTGGGAGTCACTACTCAGGATAAAGAGCGTCAAAAAGCCCTGCATGTCCCGACTAAGGCCGAGCGAGTATTTTATTTCCATAAAAATACAATGCATGCCCTGTCTGAGCTAATCGCTTCAGCAGGTTTAAAACATCCTTCTGCTATTAAACCGCATCATCTGGCACAGCGAATCAGCAATCATGAAATCAAGAACTTTGCCCAGATTCATTTCTGGCTTAAAGAAGGTGAATTATTACACTGTGAAAATAAAGATGAGGAAAACTTTTATTTCCGTATGTGGAATATGGCCAAACTGGAAAGTTTTTGAGCCTATAAGAATCAAAACTTAGTCAAATTAGACAAGAAAAGGGCGTTTACTAAAACGCCTTTTTTAATTGAGAGCGAGATAATTTAATAATAGGTCTTACTGCCATGCGCATGTAAAAAGGCTGGAATTAAACCCGTTAATGCTGCACGAATATCCGCGCGTTCATTAATCAATTGATGTGAACCTTCTTCCAGCATTAGCAAAGTTTGCAGGCGGAACTTGCGCCGGATAAATTCAATATTGTAACGCCAGTCCACTGTCTGATCCTGAGCACCTTGAGCTAACCAGACAGGGATTCGACAGGCTGGACGTGCTTCCATTTCCAGCATCCAGCGTGACATCGCCAGAATCCAGTCCATACCCATCATGCGGGGTTGTAAAGGATCTTTGAGTCGGATAAAACGTAGAAATTCAGGATTATGGTTATTACGGCGGAAATGACGTGGTACTTCACGCTTGATCCGGCTGATAATGCCGAGTCCGAGCGGATTATGCCACCAGGCAGTTTTAGCCGGACGAATCAACGGTGACAATAACAGCACGCGATCTACAAACGGATTTTCGCGTCGTTCTGCAAATTCGAGCAAATGGTGCATCCAGATCGCACCACCGGTACTTTGTCCAATACCGACCCATGGTTTAGGTAATTGCTCGGCATGCTTCACATAACGATATACCGCATGCAAAACCTGCTGGTAATGATCAAAATTCTGGATACTGGCAGATGAACCATCGCTGAGACCATGCCCCGGCAGGTCATAGGTCAGGACGCTAAAGCCCTGTTCCAGCAACTCACGTACGATCGGCTGATAAATTCCGCTATGTTCCAGATATCCATGTAATAGAAACGCCGTTCCCTGAATCTTGTCAAAACGGGTATTTTCCAGATTAGGTGTAAATACTTGCACATGCAGTTTAAACAGCGGCATCTGTACATAGCCCTGCCAATGCTTGCAATCCAGCAAATCAAAGCCATACAGTCTGCGATAAGACAGCAGATCAATAGTCGGCTGGTCATCCCTATTCAGGTTTAAGGGCTGCAAAAGCTGTGGCGTTGTTTCCCTGCTTGGCACAGGTAAATCCAGCTGTTTCAGGATGGTCGGATTTAAAAACGGAATATCAGACATTAAGGCACCTCCCGACAGTCACTGGAGCCAAACCACATATCGCGGATAGTGGCCAGCATTTCATAATTGGCACGGCGACTATGATCATAATTTTGTCGGCTTGGACGCCAACGGGTCAAGGACTTCGGCATCGGTGCTTCCACTGGAATGGTTTGAATACCATTCAGTGCAAACAGACGACGGGTACGCGGCATATGATAACGGTCGGTAATCAGAATCACAGTCGGTGCCCCACCTTTTTTTTGCAATAATAACGAGCTGAAACGGGTATTTTCACAGGTATTCATGCTGCGGTCTTCAAGCAATTTGGCATCGACATTGTAATTTTGTAACCAGCGCTGCATATACGGCGCTTCCACACCACTCAATACGATCGGTAACTGATACTGTTTTTCAACTGCGAGTGTGGTTTCCAGACGCAAACGGGTATAGTCATTGACCACAATATCCTTACCATTTTCATGCAAGGTTAGACCCCCACCCAAGACCACAATGGCATAAGGTTTAGACTGATTGACCGGTTTCTGTTGCTGCTGTTCTTGCAGTAAAGCCAGATCTTCCTTGATTTCTTCTTTCGCTGTGACCTGAACGGCACTCGCTTCTTCATCTTCCAGAGGATGAGTCGTCAAGAATTCAATATATTGCTCAATGCGTTCTTTGTTTTCATTACTATCCCATTCCAGCAGTTCGCGGACCTTCTGAGTCGGGTCAACGGCTTCCACAGGTTCTTGCTGGGATAATAAAGGCACTTGTGCGGGTTGGTTCTGTTCTGCTTTTTCTTCCTGCTGTTCACGCTGATGTTCTTCAATCATCTGTTGCAGTATCTTGTAGCGTGCCTGAATCAGCATCAGATTGGACGAATGATTTTTCTGGATATCCTGCTCCATCACACGCAAATAAGCCTGACGGGCAATCCACTGATCAGAACCTGGTTCAAGCGTATCATCTTCACTCAGGGAAGCCATTTTCTGGCTTTGTGCTGCAACTTCGTTAATTTCAAAGGACACAAATCGATTGAGTCCCTTAACCACGAGCTGAGAATAAAATGGCGAATAGATCAACATCACCAAACAGCCGAAAAATACAAACAGTCCTGCGACGATTTGTACTAAACGGACCATCCAATGGGTGTTTTTCATATACGTTATTTATCCTGATGAGATCGAATTAAGCCTTTACAATCAAATAATACCGGTTCAGGTTCGAGCATAATCTTGAATTTGTCCCAGACAGCCTGCTGTACTGCGCCATAGGTTTGACGGACATCCGTCAGAGAAGCATGACCATAGTTCACCAGAACCAGTGCCTGTTTATGGAACATGCCTACTGGCCCAAGCTGTTTCCCCTTCCAGCCTGCCTGATCAATCAGCCAGCCTGCCGCCATTTTAACCTGATCATTGGCCTGCGGATAATGGGGCAAATTAGGAAAATGCACAGCAATTTGGTCAAAAACCTGTTGATTTACGATAGGATTTTTAAAGAAACTTCCCACGTTTGGAAATTCTTTAGGGTCAGGCAGTTTGCTCTGACGAATCCGGATCACCTGCTGCTGCAAGTTTTCTGCTGTGAGATTATCACCCACCGCTGCTTTAAGATCACCATAATTCAGTTTCAGATTTGCCTGTTTTAATAATTTAAAAGTAACATATGTAATCACATAACGTGTTGGATCATCTTTAAAAATACTATGACGATAGGAAAAATGACAGTCTGAGGCAGGAATGGAATCAAATTTTTTCAGCTTACGGTCATAGACCTCTACCGCATGAATAAATTCGCCGACTTCGACACCATATGCCCCAATATTCTGCACGGGAGATGCACCGACTAGTCCGGGAATCAGGGCCAGATTCTGCAGACCATAGAATTTCTGTTCTGTCGTCCAGAGTACGAAGTCATGCCAAACTTGACCCCCACCTACTCGCAGAAATTGATGCTGCTCATTTCCTTCCAGCATTTCAATGCCCTGGATATTCATATGCAGGACGAGTGCGTCAATCTGTTCTGGCAATAACATATTGCTACCGCCAGAAAGAATCAGCACATTCAGTTGTTGCTGCTCAGCAAACTCCAGTGCAGTAATCAGGTCTTCAGTTGATTGGATCCGGCTGTAGTAAGCGGCAATCGCTTCAAGATTTAGCGTGTTAAAAGGTTTAAGTTGAACCTGAGTCTGAATCTGCATGACTTAAACCTTTTCTGTTTGATGTTGTTTAAAAATTTCTACCCAGGCCTGACTGCTTGACTCACATTGGTTCAGGACACGTTCAAAACCATCTGCCCCACCATAATATGGGTCTGGTAAAGCCTGTTTTGGATAGTGCTGATCATGTTCACTCATTAAAGCAACCTGGGCACGCAGGCGTCCGAATTCTGCCTCTGCCTGATGCTGAAGCGCCTGAATATCTGCCAGATTTTCCAGATCCATCGCTAGAATCAGATCATAATCAATAAAATCATGGGTTTTGAGTTGACGCGCACGCAGGCCAGAAAGATCATAACCCCGTTTTAAGGCATGTTGCTGGCTACGCAAATCAGGTGCTTTCCCCGGATGGTAATTACTGGTTCCTGCTGAGTCGACCACAATATCGAGTTTCTGTTCATCACAATAATGTCTGAGTACCACTTCTGCCGTGGGAGAACGACAAATATTTCCCAAACAAACACATAACACCTTATATGGCGTTCTGGATGACATAAACAACCTCAGAGTTAATCATTTTCAAGATACTTATGTTAAGTTATTTACCTGATGAATCCTATATCACCGCCCCATAATAATTTTGTATTTGCGATAAAAATTAAAGGATAAAGACATGAATCGATTTCAGTTTCAAACCGTTCCCAACATCATCGCCGGCCTCGGCACGATTCAGGAATTATCCTCTATTCTCAAACAGGGCTGTTATCTGCGTGTTTTACTGGTCACTGATCCAGGCATGCTACAGCATCAATTACACCTGCCTATTCTGGAAATTATTGAAGATGCGGGACTGGATTATGCAATTTATTCCGATGTACAGGCCGATCCACCTGAGCATGTAGTGCTTGAAGCAGCAGATTTTGCCAAACAGGAAAATGTCGATATCGTAATTGGCTTTGGTGGTGGCAGCTCTATGGATGTCGCCAAGCTGATTGCAATCTTGAGTCATCCGGCACAGCACCAATCTTTGTCTGATCTGTATGGCGTAAATCAGGCTACTGGCCCCCGTTTGCCCTTGATTTTGGTTCCTACCACTGCAGGTACGGGATCTGAAGTTACTCCGATTTCAATTGTCACTACAGGTGAAACTACAAAAACCGGAATTGTGGCACCGATCCTGTTTGCAGATACTGCCATTCTGGATGCAACCTTTACCCAAAATCTGCCGCCCTTAATTACTGCTGCGACCGGCATTGATGCCATGGTCCATGCCATTGAAGCTTATACTTCTAAAATCAAAAAAAATCCCTATTCCGATATGCTGGCCAAGCATGCTTTGAAACTGTTAAATGCCAATCTACAACGTGTGCTGGACGATGGTCAGGATCTGGACGCACGTCAAAACATGCTGGTCGGCTCGATGCTGGCAGGTCAGGCCTTTGCCAATGCACCAGTGGGTGCGGTACATGCACTGGCTTATCCGCTAGGTGGACACTTCCATATTTCGCATGGACATAGTAATGCGCTGGTATTAACTGAGGTGATGAAATTTAATACACCGGATGCCAAAGCCCTCTATGCCGAACTGATGTGCTGGTTAGATCCACAAAGCAAAGGCTGTCATGATGGCCTGACTGACCTGTTTATCGATCATTTTAATAACCATCTGGTGAAAAGTGGCTTAACTCTGAAACTTAAACAGTTAGGAATTCCTGAACATATGCTGATGATCATGGCGGAAGATGCCATGAAACAAAGCCGCCTGTTACAGAACAATCCACGTGAACTTACTTTGGAAGATGCTTACAACATTTATCAGGCGATTTATTAAGTTTAGGATATTTTTAAACTCGGCAGACCTAGCCACTACAAGTTATTTTAAAATATGAAAGCAGCTCTTAAACAACGCGAACATTATTCATTTTTTCTGCCGATACAAACTCGTTGGGCAGACAATGATCTGTATGGCCATGTCAATAATGTCACTTATTACAGCTATTTTGATACGGCCGCGAATGCCCTCTTGATTCAGGAAGCCGCATTCGATCCCAAATATTCTCCAATGATTGGACTGGTGGTCAGCTCGCAATGCCAGTTCAATCAGGAGCTGTCTTATCCGGAAATTATAGAGGTAGGTGTCGCCATAGAAAAAATGGGGAATAGTTCTCTCAGCTATGATCTGGCAATCTTCAAAATGAACTCTGATACGGCAGCAGCTCAAGGCAGTTTTGTGCATGTGTTTGTCGATCGCTACACACGAAAAAGCACCCCGATTCCAGCTGAAATGCGGGATGCTTTAGCGCGTTTTGTCTCAGCCTAAAATATTTTATTTCAGCTGAATATTGTGCAACTCACCATCAAACTGTTCCAGCAAGTCACGTACAGCCGGTTCAGCATGCAGTAGCTCTTCTGCGCGTTTAAAAGCGCGTACTTTACGTTCTTGCTGCATGGTATATGGCGTTAACTGCTCTACATCTTCAAACTTCACCTGGAAAATGGTCTGCGGCCATTGTTCCCGCAAAGCTGCTTCCAGATGATGTTGTAACTGCGACAAAAGCGGTTGATAACGCTCTGGAATATGAAAGACCGATGCTGCATTAATCTGGCCGGTCATGATGCCATACTGAGCCAATTCCTGAACTGCCGGAGATAACTGGCTGTTACGGAACCAGAATTCCCATTTTTCTACCGTCCATTCACCCTGCATATCCTGTACCGGAATTTGCAGAATATCCTGCGGCATCAGATTACGGTCTGTAGAAATATTTGTATTTGCGATCTGAGTTGATGCAGCCTCTGTCTGAGTAGAAATTTCTGGCTGGCTTTCATCTGCTTTATGAATCACTTGTTCTGATTCAGGAATCGAAGTATCCAGACTAAACTCGGATTTTTGTTCTACTGTTGCAGCAGTATCATTGTCAGGAATGAATTCTTCTAAGAGAAAATCATCACTGCTGGCTTCAGGACTGGATGGAACAGGTTCTGCAGGAACATCGTCAAAACCAAACAGACCATCTTCCAGGTTTGGATCAAATAAAATTTGATCAGACTCAGATTGTTCTACCTTAGTGGATTCAGCCTGTATGACTTGAGACTCAGAATTGGTTTCTGGCTCGTCTTCATCCAGAAAGTCATCCGAAGATGGTTCAGACTGTGCAGTGACTGGATGATTATCTTGCTCGTCTTCATAGCCCTCATCTAAGGAAAAATCTTCTACAGCTTGAATAACCGGAACACGCTCCTGCTGCGTTATCTGGTTTTGCTGTGGAACTGATGCAGCAGGTACAGCTTGTGGTATCTGAGCTGTATTGGCTGGAATTTCATTGGGCTGTAACGGACGGAAGGCTAGCAAACGCAACACTGTCATCTCAAAGCCTTGCTCTTGCGTAACCGCGAGCTGTAGGTCAGCACGTCCTTTACAGGCAATCTGATAATACAGTTGCAAATCTTGTGCTGAAATCAAAGCTGATAACTGCATGATCTTTTGATTGATCTCGGCACTGTATTTCAGGCTTAAATCCGGCAGATATTGTAATAAAGCCAGTTCATGCAAGGTAGAAATCAGCTGATCTAAAACCAATGATACATCCAGCGCCTGTTGACGGAATTGCAATAATAATTCGCTAACACGTGCTTTCTGGTTCTGATGAATTGCCAGAATCAGATCGTAAATGATGGTTCGGTCGATCAAGCCCAGCATGTCTTTGACATCCTGATGCTGAATGGCACCCTGACCATAGGCAATTGCCTGATCGGTTAAGGACAAGGCATCACGAAGCGAACCCTGTGCTGATTCGGCAATCTGCCAGATCGCATCCTGATCAGCCTGAATGCTCTCTTTCGTCAGAATATTGCCCAAATGTTCGGTAATTTCATCAACGGCCAATGGACGCAAAGTAAATTGCAGACAGCGTGAAATGACGGTAATCGGCAGCTTTTGCGGATCTGTGGTGGCGAACAGGAATTTGACATGCTCCGGTGGTTCTTCCAGTGTCTTTAATAGAGCATTGAAAGAATGCGTGGACAGCATATGTACTTCATCGATCAGATAGACCTTAAATCGGCCTTGTGTAGGCGCATAAGGGACATTATCCAACAGCTCACGGGTATCTTCGACTTTGGTACGTGATGCCGCATCGATCTCAATCAGGTCAATAAAACGGCCTTCATTGACGGCGGTACAGGTCGGACACACCTCACAAGGAGTCGAAGTAATACCAGTTTCACAGTTCAAGCACTTCGCCAAAATACGTGCAATCGTGGTTTTACCAACACCACGCGTTCCCGTAAACAAATAGGCATGGTGCAAACGGCCACGCTCCAGTGCACTAGTTAAAGCACGTGAAACATGGTTTTGACCGACCAATTCGTTGAAATTGCGGGGACGGTATTTTCGCGCAAGTACTTGATACATGTATGCTCCTTTTTACAGGTCTAAGCATACTGTTTTTTTATAAAATAGTGAATGAATTAATCAGTTACGATCTGGAGAGATAGACCTATCAATCTGATTTAAATCAACTATCTTGAAGCTGTTTGCTCCATTTTTATGCCTGACAAGAATATCAGGATAGTTTTTGTATATTTGGAAAATAAAATATCTATTGATCTTCCATCTATTTGAGTAGATGAATACAATCTTAAAAATAAAAATTTCTGATCGAAGGTAAAGAATTGAGTTGAATCTGCTTAAGCGAATCGCCCTAAAATAAAATCACTCTGCATCTGGTAGCGTTTACCGCTTTTGTCTTCACGGATTTCCAGCACATGCTCTTCCAGATCAACATACAGTAAATTACGAGTCGCTACATTCACCAGTTCAATCTTCTGATGAGAATCATCCTGAAAACGAATCGGGCCGCTAAAGGTTTCCACCTCATTATGTCCACTCAGGCTTTCACGTTCTAAAGTATAAGTCTGATCTTCATGCAGGGTTAGCATGACAGCCATGCCCGGACAATCATCACAACGGGACAAGCAGCCCATACAAGGAGTTGTACCCTGATACTCTCCCGCCCATGCTGGAATCTGTGCCTTGGCTTCAACAATAGTATTTTTAGCTGACTGGGTTTGATCCTGACAACCGAATAAAGCACCGGTTGCCACTAAGGGAATCAGTATTACTTTTTTCATGGTTTCATTTCACAGCGCTGGAATTTGCCACAAAATAGCATATTTTAAATGACTGACTAAACTCCCAAATCAAGGATATTCAGTTATCGCCAGCCTTTTCTTCCTGTCAATACCGCATCAGCACAGCGCAAAGTTTCCTGCGTCAGCCCCCAAAGACGGTAATCTCCAGTCAATGAACCTGTTGGGAAATTATGGGTATAGGCAAAACTTAAACCGCGTTCTGGATCGCACCAGGCACCAGAACCGTTAAAGCCCATATGACCAAAACCTGTAGAGGCTTTACCCAATGTCAAAATACGGTGATAACCCAGCCGCCAGTGCATGGGCACAGGCATCACCCGATCACGACGGATATATTGCACCTGGCTTAGTCGCTGGAATACTGGAGGTGAAATCAACTGCTGGCCTTGCCAAGCACCGTGATTGGCCAACATCGCATAGATTTTTGCCAGACTGTCTGCAGTAAAGACCCCATTGGCTGAAGGAATAATCGCCTGTAATCCCTCATCACTAAAGAAGCTAAAATTCTTCATGCCTTTAGGAATCATGCCATCCTGAAAATCTTGGGGGCTCTGACCACTCCAGACCAGGGCGCGCTCCATTAAACCAGGTTTGCGTGCAGCTACTTTTTTGCTTTTAGAGTGTTGAGATGCAGATTTTGCTTTAAAGATCGGTCGCGCAACCCGAGGTAGTTCATCTATCGGCACACTAAAATAGGCACCATTTAATTGCAGAGGCTGAACTAAATATTCCTGCATTAATTGGCCTAATGATTTACCGGTTGCCTTTTCCAGTACTCCACCCACCTGCCAGCCAAAAGTCAAAGGTTGATAAGCGGCATCTGTCGTGGTCTGAAAACGTGGTTCAGCTGCCGCGATCCGCTCCAGCATGTGTGGCCAGTCAGCCATTTCAGTGGCATCATCAATAATATTACGGATATCAAATAAACCACTTTGATGGCTCAGCATATGTGCCAAAGTAATCGACCGTTTACCTTTCTGGGCAAATTCAGGCCAGTATTCTGCAACTGATCTGTCATAGTCCAGGTAACCCTTACTAACCAGAATATGCGCTAGAGTCGCTAGTACACCTTTGCCAGTGGAATAGCATAGTGACATGGTATCGGGCTGCCAGTTTTCAGTGGCAGACTTCTTTCCGGTATAAATATCGACAACTTTTTGTCCCTGAAAATATACGACAAGTGCTGCACCACCCTGTTCAGTACGTGCATCCTGTAGGCGGCTAAACTGACGAGCAAGGTCGCGAAAACGTGTATCAACATCGCCCTGATAATTATGCTGATCAGCAAACAGATAATCTTTGATTGGCTGCATCATTCTATCCATAGAATTTTGATCCCTTAAAATGAAAAAGCCTAAATCGAGTTTAGGCTTTTGATTTAGATTTAAATCGCTTTTACATGGCCGGTCACATGCGGCTTCTGGTTTTTGCTGTTCCGGATCAGGAAATCTGTATCATTCGCTGCTTGAGCCGTTAGAAACTCAACTTTAGAAGGCAAGTACATCGGTAGCTTGAACCAGACATCGGCTTCATAGGCATCCGGCAATGACAGATTAGCCAGCGCTTTGGCTTTGCTCCACATACCATGTGCAATCGCCTGTTTAAAACCAAAAGCCTTCGCTGTAACAGCATGAATATGAATCAGATTAAAATCACCTGAAGTCATGGCATAACGGCGGCCGGTATTTTCTGAAATTTTCCATTCAGTATTCAGCTTATAGTCTGGTGCTTTACTTTCTGCTGATTTTGCAGCAGCTTTAGCATCAGTCTTTTGACGTGAAAGATAAGTCGTTAATGCCTCAACGACGACTTCATTGCCCACTTTGACTGTGGTAATAAAATCAAACTGAACCCCTTTGTCATGTGGCTGTAATTCACCAAACTTGCATGACAAGGTTAAAGTCTCATTTACACCGACTTTACGGTATTGCTTGACCTGATTACGGATATGTACCAGTCCTAAAATCGGGAACGGAAATGCTTCCGAGGTCATCATGTGCATTTGCAGACTTTGAGATAGCACGGTCAAATAAATAGCTGGAATATAACCATTATTTTTAAAGCCACATACTTGATTATAGGCTTTTAAATGTTTCTGATCGACCTTGAATGAATCCACCACATATTCAACTTGCGGTAGAACTTTTTCAGCTTTCGGCTTTTTAAAAATCAAGCCTTGAATCACTTTTGGATAGGCTAAATAAGGTTTTGGAAGTTGACTAAAATGGCGCGTATTCATACTGAACCTTTGGAAATATTATCTTTATAAAGGTGACCTCTCCTGAGCATACTTCAATCATTGTATGAAAGTGAAGTACTGGAGAGGTTTTGAGAATTCTTGGAATTTTCTCTTTAGAATTTTAATCCCCCTGAATCCCTCTTTATTAAAGGGGGAATTCTCCTCTTTTTTATAAAGAGAGGTCGGGAGAGATTCCATTAAGCCCCTAACAGGCTTTGACCACAGACACGAACCACATTGCCATTTAAACCTGTTGAAGCCGTAGAAGCAAACATGGCAATTGTTTCTGCAACATCTACAGGTAGACCACCTTGGCTCATTGAGTTCATACGGCGGCCAGCTTCACGGATTGCAAATGGAATCGCAGCCGTCATTTGTGTTTCGATAAAGCCCGGTGCAACGGCATTAATCGTTACACCATTTTTTAAGGTTGGTGCTGTGAATTTCACCACACCAATCACACCCGCTTTAGACGCTGCATAGTTGGTTTGACCCAGGTTACCTGCAATGCCTGAAATTGAAGATACACAGATAATACGGCCATTGGCATTTAGACCATCGTTGGAGATTAAATAGTCATTTACACGTTCAATGGCAGACAGGTTGATGTTAATCACCAGATCCCATAGCTCAGGCTTCATATTGGCCAAAGTCTTGTCGCGGGTAATACCGGCATTGTGCACAATAATATCCAGACCGCCCTGTTCAGCTGCTGCCGCTTTGATTTTTTCGCCTGCATCTGCAGCAGTAATATCAATAGCTAAAGTTGAACCACCGATCTCACCAGCTACACGGTCAAGGTCTGCTTGCTGTTGCGGAACATCCAGACAGATGACATGTGCGCCATCACGTGCCAATACATGAGCAATCGCTTCACCAATACCACGGCTCGCACCAGTCACTACAGCGGTTTTTCCTGCTAATGGTTTAGTCCAGTCCACATCCACTTTTTCAGCAGGTGAAACACGGATCACCTGACCAGAAACATAGGCAGAACGTGGAGAAACTACAAAACGTAAAGCAGACTCAAGATTTGCTTCAGCACCAGCATCTACATAGATCAGGTTCGCTGCAATTCCCTTTTTAAACTCTTTACCCACAGATTTTACAAAACCTTCCAGTGCGCGTTGAGCAATTGACTGACTGACTGATTTAGCAGTTTCAGGCGTAGTCCCCACAATCACGACACGGCCAGAACTTTGGATTTGACGCGCAATCGGGTTGAAGAAATCATAAAGTGATTTTAACTGTTCTGAATTTTCGATTCCTGAAGCATCAAAAATGACAACTTTGAATTTTGATTCTTTATCGCCCGGATTAAACGCACCCAGATTCAGTCCAGCTGATGCAGCAGCCTGTTGCAGTTCAGCATTGTTACCTGCATAGCTATTGGCATGAATATTTGCCAGAACCTGAGCAATAGCACCGGTCAATGTACTTGCTGGTGCTGCTCCAAACAATACCGCGCCTTTAACTACAGGTGTAGCAGACTCAAAACGGTCTAAAGAAGTTGGGGATGGCAGACCCAAATTTTTAATGACAAATTTACCAATAGGAGATTTTGCAAAAGTTTGGTACTGATCAGTCATGTTTATTATCTCTCATACAAATTAATTTTTGGTTGATCTAAAGTTATCCTTAAACTTCAGTATGATGCCAGACACTTATATTTCAATAGATCTACCAGATTCCGCCCAATCATACTTGAGATAACAGGCAGATGACTTGACCTAAGCGCAGTCTGTAATGTCATTGTAGTCAATACAGCCTATCTTCTTCTATGCTAATGTAAGCGCCAAGAAGACGATCTATTTGCCTGGTAAAGCCTTATGAGCAAAACAACTCAAGATAATCCAGCAGTCGAGAACTCTGCGACAGAAACTGTGTCAAAACCATCAACGCGTAGCAAGCGTAGCACTAAAAATCCTGATACAGCCAATGCCGCAGAAAGAAGTCCGGCTAAAACCACACGTACACGCAGTACATCTGCACGTACCAAAAAAACGACTTCAAGCCAACAAGATTCAACATCTATAACACAGACTTCTGTTCAACAGGAACCAAACATGAGCCAAAATACAGTTCGCCGCGTTGCTATTATCGGTGGTAACCGCATTCCATTTGCACGTTCTAACGGTGCTTACTTTACGGCATCCAATACTGATATGTTCACAGCAGCCCTGAATGGTCTGGTTGAACGTTTTAATCTTCAAGGTCAACGCTTAGGTGAAGTGGTTGCAGGTGCTGTACTGAAACACAGCCGCGACTTCAACATGACTCGTGAATGTGTATTAAATACTGCTCTTGCACCAGAAACACCTGCTTATGACATTCAGCAAGCATGTGGTACTGGCCTTCAAGCAGCATTCCTGGTCGCAAACAAGATTGCTCTAGGTCAAATCGAAGTGGGAATCGCAGGCGGTGTAGATACGACTTCTGATGCACCAATCGCTTTTGGTGATGGCTTACGTAAAGCATTACTTGAGCTAAACATTGCGAAAACAGCGAAAGATCGTTTAAAAGCACTGACAAAAATCAATGTGAAAGACCTGATGGATGCACCAAAAAATGGTGAGCCACGTACTGGCCTGTCTATGGGTGACCATCAAGCAATTACTACACTGGAATGGGGTATTTCTCGTGAAGCGCAAGATGAGTTAGCTGCTTCTTCACACCAGAAAATGGCAGCAGCCTATGAAGAAGGTTTCTTTGATGACCTGGTGACTCCATTCCTGGGTCTTGAACGTGACAACAACTTGCGTCCTGATTCTTCAGTTGAAAAACTGGCGAAACTAAAACCTGCTTTTGGTAAAGGCGATGCACGTACCATGACTGCGGGTAACTCTACTCCACTGACTGATGGTGCGTCTTGTGTGCTATTGGCTTCTGAAGAATGGGCTAAAGCAAATGGTCATGAAGTATTGGCTTACCTGACTTTCCAGGAAACTGCTGCCGTTGATTTCGTAGACAAGAAAGAAGGCCTGTTGATGGCACCTGCTTATGCAGTTCCTCGTATGCTGGAACGTGCTGGTCTGAAACTTCAAGATTTTGACTACTATGAAATTCACGAAGCATTTGCATCGCAAGTACTTTCAACGCTGAAAGCTTGGGAAGATCCAAAATTCTGTAAAGAGCGTTTAGGTCTGGATGCTCCACTAGGTTCAATTGACCGTGCCAAACTGAACGTAAAAGGTTCTTCTCTTGCTGCAGGTCACCCATTTGCAGCAACTGGCGGTCGTATTATCGCAACTGCGGCAAAACTGATTAACCAGAAAGGTTCAGGTCGTGTGCTTGTTTCGATCTGTGCAGCTGGTGGTCAAGGCGTAACAGCAATTATTGAAAAATAATCCAAGCCTCATATAAAAAAACCGCTCTCTATGAGCGGTTTTTTTATTGCAATATTATTAGCGAAGCATTTGAGGATTACTCTAATAAAGACTCAAGTTAAGCTTTTCGGTAGTCTGGTTCCAGACCCATTTTGGCCTCAAGCTGGTCATAGCACCACTGGAAGATAAAGGTATATACCAGAATACATAATGTCATCGCCAAATCCAGAAGAAAAGCCTGTGCCAGACCGATCTGTAATGCATAAGCCACCATCGGAATCGTCGCCAGCATCAAACCACCCTCAAATCCAATCGCATGAGCAATCCGTACTTTGATGGTTCTTTTCAGACGATGTTTGGCTTCAAACTTTTCAAAATAATGATTAAACAGCATATTCCAGAACATTGAAGTCACAGCCATCGCAATTCCGAGAGCACCTGTGACCTCAAGCGGCATATGCATGAGCGTACTCAGTAATATGGCAATCACCACCAATAAAATGCCTTCATATAAGGTGGCATGAATCAGTCTTCTTTTCGAAATTAACATTTCAGTTCATCAAGTCAGGAGATAAAAGAATTTTATTTCTTTAAATTTGATTATTCGAGTTAGAATCTATCAATAAAAATGAAAGATAGAATTCATGAATATTAATCAAGAACAGCTACAGATGTTTAAACTGGTTATGGAAACTGGCTCCTTCTCTGCTGCTGCGCGTAAACTTGGTAAAGTTCCTTCTGCAGTGAGTATGGCCATTGCCAATCTAGAAATTGATCTTAATCTGATGCTATTTGAACGCATTGGCCGTGAGCCAAAACCAACTGCACAGGCGAAAGTACTGTATGAAAAAACTGAGCAGCTTTTGGTTGAAATCAACCAATGGAAGCAACATGCCCTAGCACTTAGTTCAGGTCTTGAATCTGAACTGAATATTGTGGTGGTGTCTGAGCTCCTCCATACCCGCTGGACTGATTATATCGTTTTGCTGGAACGGGAATTTCCAGCGCTGCAAGTTAATGTCTTTAGCGCACCTCAGGAAGATGCTCATCACATGCTATTTGAAGGTTCAGCGCAGTTAGCGCTGATGTTTGAGCGGGAGCAATTAGAAACCCGTGAACAGTTTATAGAATTAAAGCGTGAGGTACTGGTTGCTGTGGCGGCCAAACAGCATCCATTAAGTCAATTTCACCAGGTCAGCTATGAACAGATTTTACAAAACCGACAGATTGTTGTTGCCAGTCGTGATCGTAGCATTAAGCCAGAACTGCTCTTTTCCCGGAATTACTGGCGCACTGACAATCATCATTCAGCCTGTAACATGATCCAGCAAGGTTTGGGCTGGGGTGTACTCCCTCTGGAAATGATCAATGAACAGCTACATTTGCAGGAGCAGCTACAGATCTTGCAGCTGCTCGATTTCACCCCAAAATTTGAATATTTTGTCGATCTGGTCTGGAGCCGGGAAACTCGACTGGGTACAGCTGCTCATTTTTTGATTAATCACTTGCGTCAGCAGCGAAAAACCGACCATTAATCACAGAAATTCAACGACAGTCTACTTGGTAAGAGGATGATTTATGATATATAAGAATGCATAAGCAATAACCATAGAACTAGATCGTAATGACATTAACTGCATTAAACCAATTAAAAAACTTGACGACTATTGTGGCAGATAGCAGTGATTTAAGCGCAATTGAGAAATTTCGCCCTCTGGATGCAACCACAAATCCATCTCTGATTACTGCTGCAGCGAAACAGCCTGAAAATCAGGCCTTGATTGAAGCAGCTTTTCAACAAGCCCAGCAAGAAGGCTATGTGAATAATGCCCTGATTGAACGCACGATTGATATTTTGACTGTCAAATTCGGTGTTGAAATTTTAAAACTGATTGAAGGTCGTGTTTCGACTGAGGTGGATGCTTCCCTGTCTTTTGATACTGAAGCGACCATCGCCAAGGCTAAAGAATTACTTGCGCTGTATGATCAATATGGGATTAATTCTGACCGCATCCTGATTAAGATCGCATCGACTTGGGAAGGCATTCAGGCAGCGAAAGCACTGGAAGAAGAAGGTATCCATACCAATCTGACCTTATTGTTTGGCCAGCATCAGGCCCATGCCTGCGCTGATGCCAAAGTGACTTTAATCTCACCTTTTGTCGGCCGCATTCTAGACTGGTACAAGAAAGCGGAAGGTGTTGAGTCGTATCCGATCGAAAAAGATCCGGGTGTACTCTCAGTAAAGCGCATTTATGAGTTCTATAAAGCACATGGGATTAAAACTGAAATCATGGGTGCAAGCTTCCGTAGTATTGAGCAGGTCTTGGGCCTCAGCGGTTGTGATCTACTGACTGTTGCACCAAACTTGCTGGAACAACTTGAAAATGATCAGCGTGAAGTTCAGGCTCAGCTTTCAGCCAAAGATATTCAATCTCAAGGTGAACTGAATCCAATCAGTCATGCCGATTTTGATGCTCAACTGAAACAGGACCAGATGGCCAGTGAATTACTGCAAGGTGGTATTGATGGCTTTATCAAGGCACGTGAGCAACTGGCGGCTTTATTAAAGGAAAGTTTTTTGAGCACTACCTAAATTCACAGCGAATTTATAGAATTTCTGCAGACCGATGTTGCTATAATGCCGCATCGGCTTTTTTCATTTTTGCGAGTTCTTCGTGTTTGGTATCACAGATCTAACGACCTTTATCATTGGGACAACGTTAATTGTGTTACTGCCGGGGCCGAATTCCCTCTATGTCATGTCGATTGCCTCCCGCTTTGGTATCAAGACCGGTTATATGGGCGCCTTAGGGGTTTATACCGGTGACCTGATTCTGATTCTATGTACGGCGTTAGGCGCAGCCTCTCTACTTCATGCGTTTCCCGTGCTGTTTATTGCCCTGAAAATTATTGGTGCTGTTTATCTCAGTTATCTTGGTATCAAACTGATCATTGCCGCCTATCAGACTTTCTTTCCGAAACAGTCGTCACAACGTGTTCAGATTAAAAAGACTACTCCTGAAACTGTCGGGTCGATTCAGCCCTTCCGTACAGCATTAACAATCAGTGTTTTAAATCCTAAAGCGATTCTGTTCTACCTGTCTTTTTTCGTGCAGTTTGTTGATCCTGTTTACCCTTATCCGGCACTGACTTTTGCACTCTTGGCTTTAATCCTGCAACTGATCAGCATGACCTACCTTTCAATCCTGATCTTTTCCGGGGTCAAACTCGCGAGCTATTTCAACCAGAATTATAAATTGACCGCTGGCGGGGTTGCTTCAGTAGGAATTCTATTCTGCGGGTTCGGCATCAAACTGGCGACATCTACTTTCTAAGAATCAGCAGCTTTCTGGCAAGAGCAGCGCTTTCAAAAATTGTTAAAAACATTGTGTTGAGATATGAAAAGCGTATGATTTAAACGCATTTAAAAATAGTGTCATGGATGATGCCTAAACTTTTACAAGATCTCTCCTTTCCTGCCATCATGGCGGGTTTTATTACCTGCATGATTGGGATCAGCGTATCCGCCGTACTGGTCATTGAAGCAGCCCAAAGCCTGGATGCAAATGCAGCGCAAATCAGTTCCTGGTTATGGGCACTCGGCATAGGTATTGGGGTTTCCGGCTTTCTGCTTTCCTGGAAATATCGTTATCCGATTTCCACCGCCTGGTCGACAGCCGGTCTAGCGTTAATTATTGCCTCCGCAGGCCATTACAGTCTGGCCGAAGCGATTGGCGCTTTTCTGATTTGCGGCATCCTGATTGCCTGTCTGGGATTTTTCGGAATATTTGACCGGATTTTTCAGTTTATTCCACAAAGTTTGACCAGTGCCATGCTGGCTGGTGTCTTGCTGAAATTTGGAATTTCGGTATTTGGCAGCCTGCAACAATCCTGGAGCTTTGTGCTCACTGTACTGGCCATCTATCTCATTTCCAAAAAAATGAGTACGCGTTATAGCATTGTTATTACTGTGCTGCTTGCAATTGCACTCTGTCCGTTCTTTATCGATTTTACGCTTCCACATTTGGACTGGAGCATCGCCCAGCCTGTATGGACCACACCAGAATTTAGCCTGCAAGCTATTTTAGGACTGGCTCTTCCGCTGATGGTGATTAATCTGGCATCGCAATATTTACCTGGCCTGGCCGTGATTAAAAGCTATGGCTATCCACCCAAGGTGAATCCGATTTTAGGCTGGACGGGCCTCACTCAGGCGCTTCTCGCTCCTTTTGGCTGTTTCAGTGTTAATCTTGCCGCGATTAGCGCAGCAGTCAGTCTGGATGCACAAGCCCATCCTGATCCGGCTAAGCGTTATATCGCAGGTATGAGCTGTGGTCTGTTTTATATCCTGATGGGTTTCTTCGCTGCGACCCTGACCAGCTTATTGATGGCTTTTCCGGGTATTCTGATTACGGTTCTGGCTGGCATTGCCCTGTTTGGCACCATTGGCCACAACATTGCACTGGCTTTTCAGGACAGTCATGACCGGGAAGCCGCACTGATGACCTTTCTGTTCAGTGCATCCAATATCCAGTTTTTTGGCATAGGTTCAGCTTTCTGGGGCCTACTGCTTGGTTTGATGGTTTATTTACTATTTAGGCTTAAACCTCAGCTGGCTTAAATTCATGAAAATAGAGATGACTTATGTCTATCTCTTTTAATGTCCTGCCGTTTGAGAAAACAGATTAATGACCACCACACCGGAAATAATCAGGGCAATACCAATAAAAGCAGGAAGATCCAGCGCCTGCTTAAATACAATATAACCGACAATGGCTGTGAGAATGATCCCTACACCGGCCCAAATCGCATAAGCAATGCCTAAAGGAATTACCTTAATCACCTGAGACAGCAAATAAAACGCGATACAGAATAAAACGACCACCGCTAAAGAAGGCCACAAACGGGTAAAGCCTTCAGATTTCACTAGAAATGTAGATCCAGTGACTTCGGCAATTATAGCCAAACCCAACAATAGATATGCCCAAGTCGCAGGATTCATTTTTTCACTCTCCAAATCTATCTTTCCTAAACCAAAGCTTAGTTATGTCTTAAGAAATAAATTATTTATCACTGTATGTTGAGGGGTGAAAGCTGATGCAGAAAATCCAGCGTCTTGATAAAAGTCTGCTGACTTTCTTTCTTGCCCATAAAGAACTGATATTCATGAATCAGCCAGGCTTTTGATTCGGGATAAAAAACTTCTGTCACTGGAACTTGCTGTGCTTTTAAAGCTTTGATAAAAGGCAAGGATTGGGTGTCGGTCAGAAAGTCCTTGTTGCCCCCGCTAATGAATACTGGCGGATAAGACGGCGTAATATATTGGATTGGAGAAATACGTTTGAGAAATTCGGCATCATTTTTACGGTCACCTGTATAGGCCTGAATCAGGCTATATACTCCCCACTCTACGATCTTCATTTCATCAGGTGCGGTACTGGCGAATGACTCCAAGTCATAAATACCACAGTGCAGAATCAGACCTTTAAGTTGGGAAGGTTCCAGATAAGGCTGAAAATCAGATTGTTTGGCGAAGTCAGGATTTGTTAGAAGCGCAGCATAATGGCTAGCCATATTCGCCCCGGCTGAATCTCCGGCCAGATATAAATTCTGGGCATCAATATGGTATTCGGCTGCATGTTGAGTAATAAACTCCAAGGCCTGATCAATCTGATGTAACTGACTTGGATAAATCGCTTGAGGTGCAAACTGATATTGGACCGATACCACGTTATAACCTTGCGCAGCCAGAAGTTTAAAATAACCCCGGGCATGTTCTTTGGAACCAGAAATCCAGCCACCACCATGAATCCACACAATAGTTGGTTGCGGGCCAATAGTTTTGATATTTTGTGGTTGATACAGATCCAGAGAGAGCTTTTTCTGCGGTTCATAGACCATATTCTGATGCACGATGACCGAACCTGGTGCATAGCGATCCATCACCTTTTGCTGCATCCCTGTGGTCAAATTAAAAGCACCGGCAATGACCCGGCTATTCTGTACAGTATTTTGACAGCCTGCCAGAATAATTGAACAGAGCAGCAATAAATGAATGACAAAGAACCTCAAAACCTTCCCCCTCGATCAGCCAAAAAATAAGCCTAGGCAGTTTAAACTATCCCCAGAAAAACAGCGTCATTTATCCTGTTATTTTTGATCAATAAAACCTGAATTCCTAGTTTTTTACTCTGTTTTTTCTTTCATCAAATCTCTGCTTTTATGTGAAAAATATCTGTAATTTAAAGATTTTTTGCCATTTTTCAGCTTTTTGCAATTGCACCCTTGGGCGCACTATGCTATCAATAAATCAGAGCGTAAAAACACACAACATGCGGAGAAAAATCATGGCTTACCAACATATTTTAGTCCCAGTAGACGGTTCAGATATTTCCTTTTCTGCAGTTCGACATGCAGCCAAAATTGCCAAGGCATTTGGCAGTAAACTTTCCCTGATCAGCCTGATTGCAGAAGACCCTTTTACCGAAGCTGACTTCTACTACAGTTCAACCATCATGAAAGAGTATTTTGCTCAAGCTCATGCCAATGCAAAAAATGCCCTAAAAGAAGCCACTGCAATTGCAGGCAGTGAAGGTATAGAAGCAGATTCCCGCATTGTAACTGGTCTGGTAAATGCCGAACATATTGCTGAGACTGCAGAGGAAACCCAGGCTGATCTGATCGTCATGGGTTCACACGGCCGTAAAGGCTTCCAGAAAATGATTCTGGGCAGTTTCGCACAGGATGTTCTTGGCGCCAGTCAAATTCCGGTGTTAATTGTTAAAAAATGATCTAATTTGCGCATCTTCAAGGTGCGCAATTTTTTCAGGCAGTGTTTCTGTCTGAACCCTTCTACAGTGAACCTCCATTTTCTAAATGATCATTTCACTGCATATTCTAAAAATGAGGAGGCACCATGCAAAACTATGAACATATTCTTGTCGCACTCGATGAATCCTCGATGTCCTATGCTGCAGCTGAACATGCCCGTGAGCTGGCCAAAGCTTTTAATAGTAAGGTGACATTGGTCAGTATTATTGCTGTAGATCCATTTAAAGGCGTGGACTTTTATAAGGTTGCTCCCGCAGTTACTGACTATTTCATGCAGGCAGAACAACATGCACTAGATCTTCTAAATGAGATCAAGGAAAATTTTGTGCATGATGGTACACAAGTCACTACCAAGATCATTCATGGTATGGCACCTTCTGAAGGAATTCTTCAGGCAGCGCAGGAAGTTCCGACCGATCTGATTATCATGGGCTCACATGGCCGCAAAGGTCTGCAAAAACTGATGCTGGGCAGCGTGGCACAGAATGTCCTTTCCCAGTCCGAGATTCCGGTATTGATTGTGAGACCTTAACGTAACCCAGACAACAAAAAAGCCTGCGATGCAGGCTTTTTTTAGCGAACTTTTTGATTCAGTTCGTTCAGGAAGAGTTCAGCATCCAGCTGGCTATTAAATACTTTTTTGTATTCTCCAGCTTGCTGAATAGAATGCGGTGTATATTGAAGGGAGATTTCAAACAGACCAGTCGCAGCATTTCTGCTGACATGAACCGCAATAATATGCCGAGTATTTAAATAAAAACCATCTTCGATTTTCACTAACATCTTGAATAAGACCTCTAGTATATCAATTTGAAGATTTCTTCATGTTTAATAGAAAAGTATAGTTTTACTTTCCTATCTAGCCTCTTACTGTAAACCTTTTATGTGACTGATTTCACATTATAGTATTTTAAATGCGCTTAAATTCACCATTTAAAATAAGTCAATAATAAAAAGCCGGATCAGGTGATCCGGCTTTTTACATAACGATCTTATACGCTTAACATGCTGTTCAATGTCTCTGAGACATTTTTCGATTTCACCTGTGGTTTTAAAGCTTCAAGTTGTGCTTTGACTTCACTGCGTTGTGGTTCAATCAGGGTATACCAGCGTGAAAGCACCTGAAGTAGACGTGAACCGACAATCGGGTTTTTCTGATCCAGATATTTCGCCAGCTCGATATAATGCTGCACACCAAAGCTCCAGGTATTGACCGGATTGGCATTCAAACCGCCACTCACCGCACGGATACGGTTTGGCACTTTCAAGTCATAATCCGCATGCTCAGTGAGTGCTTTAATTGTTTCTGCAGTCGCTTTTGGATGAGCTGCTTGCAGCATGAACCATTGATCCAGTGCCAGTGCTTCATCTTTAAAGCGGTTATAAAAATCATCCAGAAATGCTTTGGCTTGAGGGGCGTCATTCCATACCAGCACACGCAAGGCACCCAAACGTTCAGACATATTGCCTGTGTTTTGGTATTGCTGCTCTGCCAATTCAAATGCACTTTCATCACCTTGACGTGCAATCAGCATTAACATGATATTTTTCAGTGCACGTACACCCATCGCCTGAGAGAAATCTGACTGCAACTCAGGATCCAGACTCAGATAGATTTCTTTAGCTGTGGCTCCAAAGGCACGTGCCAATTTATGCAGCAAGGCATCACGTTTTTCCTGGATCATGGCTGGATTGTAGTCTGTATCAATCCGGCTACCCAGGTAACCTTCTGCCGGTACATCAAATAAGCGCGAAGCCAATAGCGGATCTTTCTGAATCAGATCAGGCAAGGTATTCAGCATTGCCTCGATATAGATTTCAGAAGGTTGATCATCCAGCAGAATGCGTTCTAATAAAGTCTGGGTCGCCTGCCACTGGTTAAAACCATTGGTTTCATATTGCAACAAGAACGCCAGTTCTTGTTCAGAGTAATCAAAATGCAGATCAACGGGTGCAGAAAAGTTACGTAGTAAAGAAACAACCGGCTTGCTGGTCACACCGCTAAACTCGATGGTCGCTTCATCCTGATCAAACAGATACACCCCATCTTTGACGCCATTTTCAAATAAGGCATCAGAGTTCAGGCTCAGCTGCTCACCGGTATTCGCATCAAACAAGGCCAAAGCCACTGGAATCGGAACAGCTTTCAGATTCGGATATTTCGGATGAGCTTTCAGACTTTGCTTAAAGCTAAGACGATAAGTTTGTGCATCTGCATTATACTCACCTTTTGCGACCAGTTTCGGTGTACCAGGCTGGTTATACCAAGTCAGAAAGCTCGATAAATCTACCCCTGAACCGGCAGTCAAGGCAGCCACCCAGTCTTCAACCGTTACGGCCTGACCATCATGACGACGGAAATATTCATCTGTACCTTGACGGAATTTTTCTTTACCGAGCAAAGTCGCCATCATACGGTTAATTTCTGCACCTTTTTCATACACGGTCGCAGTATAGAAGTTATTAATTTCTACAAAATGATCCGGACGTGGTGGATGTGATAAAGGGCCAGAATCTTCCGGGAATTGATGCGCTTTTAGTACTGCCACATCATCAATACGCTGTACCGCAGCAGATTGTAGGTCTTCAGAGAAAGACTGATCACGGAATACAGTCAAACCTTCTTTCAAGCATAGCTGGAACCAGTCACGACAGGTAATCCGGTTACCCGTCCAGTTATGGAAATACTCATGAGCAATCACGGACTGTACACGCATGATGGCAGCATCAGTTGTATATTCTTCATCAGCCAACACGCATGAGGTATTGAAGATATTCAGACCTTTGTTTTCCATCGCTCCCATGTTGAATGCGCTGGTTGCTACGATCATGTAATTATCGAGGTCATATGGCAGACCATAATGCTCTTCATCCCAACGCATGGAATGCTTTAAGGCTTCCATCGCGATTTTACATTTAGGAATGTCCTTTTCTTCAGCATAGATTTCCAGTGCCACATCACGACCCTCTGATGTGGTATAGCGATCTTTCATCACTGCCAGATCGCCAATCACGCAGGCAAATAAATAGCTTGGTTTCTTGGTCGGGTCTTGCCAGAGTGCATAGTGACGGTTTTCATCCACTTCGCCGGTTTCGATCAGGTTACCGTTAGCCAGTAGAACCGGATACTTTTTATCGGCTTCAACACGCGTAGTAAAAACTGATAAAACATCAGGACGGTCTGGATAGAATGTGATTTTACGGAAACCTTCCGGTTCGTTCTGAGTGACGAACAAATCTGAACTGGCCTGATACAGACCTTCCAGCATGGTATTACTTTCCGGATGAATCTTGACAACTGTTTCAATGGTCGCCTGATCTGGAGCATTGCTAATCACCAGTTGCTCAGCATCCAGAATATAATCTGATGCATTTAGTGGCTGACCATTTAACTGGATCGATTGCAGTTCCAGGTCACGGCCAAGCAATACCAGATCACCTGCTGTTTGGCGCTGCATCTCCAGTTTGCTGCTGACCAGCGTATGATCATCATAGACTTGAATATTCAGGTCGATTGAATCTACAACAAAAGAAGGTTTTTGATAGTCTTTTAAATAAATGGTTTGATCTGCTTCGATCACCGGATTCGCCGCGATATTCATATAATGTCCTGATCCTTTATTGCACAGCTTCTAAGGCAAAAGATTGTCAATGTATTGATCATACGCCTTGATCTTGAACCTGTCTGTGCATTTCATTTGTATTGTATATGGGAATAATTACTGATCTTTTCAATTGAGCTACATCAAAATATACGATAATCGCCTTATATTTGCCCGATATCTAAAATCCCCATCTCTAAAACAACTTAAAGATAAAATAAAAAAAGCTTTCATCTGCATTGTATGATTCCTTTATGCATGTTTCCTGCACATGCAAAGTATTACTTCAATATGAAAAATTACTACCTAAATTCAGGACAACCTTATCCAATTTAGATGCTGGGCGCTGCAAAACCTGACTTCTAAAAGATTAAGTTCTGGTTAATCTGCGTTCTGAATTTCATTTTAAATGCACAAATGACATGCACCAGTTTGAATGCATTTTGTCTCACCCAACAGCAATGGCAGGATTCAAAGAAAGATATATGCCAAGTTTTCAGCCAATATCATATTTTTTTACATTTTCTTATGTGTTTGATTTAAAAATATATAATTTATGATTAATAGCAATTCCGAAATACTGATTAAAAAATGAGCATGGTTTTTGCTACAGTCTAAGTGTGTTTTCTCCAAGCGCAAAAACTCCAAGAATAACGACAACAAAGAAATTGAGGTGAGCTATGTATTTAAAACAGCATGTGGTACGGATTGAAAATCTTAAAACACTTCAGGTTCTGGATCAGGCCAATATTGATCACAAAGTCATTGCCCTGTTCATGAGTTCTGAAGGCGTTCAGCTACAAGCGCATGAGGTCAGTGCGATTCTGAATACTTATGATGCACTTGGTGCCAAAAAGGTTCCATCCAAAAAAGTGCAGGCATTGATTCAAGCGAAACATCAAGGAGAGGAAGACGAAACATTACCCTGCCCCGTTTAAAAACGATAATCCAGTTTTCTTGAATACAGGGCTACTTCGGTAGCTCTGTTCGTTTAAAGACTCTCTTCTCCTAAAAATCTGCTTTATTAAAAATATTCTCAAATGACGCGTGATTTTGATGAGCTGTGTATAATCGCAGTTTCTCTTTATTCTGGAGTTGTGCGCAATCATGGTATTCAACGTTCTGCAAAAACAGCTAGATGAAAGTACGCAGTGCCCGCTATGTAAGGCCTCCATGTACTGGATCGAGGCAGAACAGTATGATCAGGATATTACTTATCATGAATGCAGCCACTGCCAGCATCAGCTCTATACCGACCAGAAACACAACTGTTATTGCGATCAGTGTCTGGCTCAGCGTAAACGTATGCTGAAAGAAGTCCGTTTACAGGAAAACCGGAAATTTCATAAAAAGCAGGATCGGCATGAATATGAGCTTAATCAGCTCAGCTTTATAAATAAACTGTTTCTGCTCTCGATTCTGGATGAACAGGTTCAGGAACATAGTCAGCATCAGGAATATATTGACTGGCATGCCATTAAATATTATTGCATCAGCCCGAATTACCTGTATCAGCATGGTCTGGTCAAAAATCTGCTGAAAGATCAGATTCTAATTCCTAGAGATATTCAACAAGAGAATCAGCAGTACTATATTAATGTACGTCTGGATGGCTATTCTGAGCCAAGCCTGTTTAGTATTACCCAGCAATTGCGTTACTGGTTCTATGAAAATCTGAGTAAAGGCGTGCCTTTTAAAAGTTCGGATGAAGTCAAAGATGCACTGTATTGCTTGTTGTATCAGGAAGTCATTCAATTCGCACAGTTCTATTGCCGTAGCTGGGGTATCCAGATTGCGGGCAATCAAAGTTTTCAGACCTTCTGCTATCGCCTGCTCGATGTTTTAGCAGTGGGACAGATTTATTATCTGGTGCAGTCGGCACTCGAATATCTGTATCAGCAGAAAGCTTTAAAACCACGAAATGAAAATTTCATTAATACCAATTTACTGAAAAAGACCCTACAGCAGTATCGGGAACGTTCAGTGAATGAAAAATGGGAAACCTCTATCCTGCCTCGTCCACCACAATTGCCTTTGAGCAAGATGAGCAGCATCCTGTTCTTCCGCTTTCTTGGTTATGATGAAAATATTTTCTTCCAACCGATCTGGCGTTCATGGCAGAAGATTGAACCACGCTTGAAATTTTATTCACAAAAACGCTGTATGCATTGCGGCTCACAAGAGCTTACTGTTGAATATGATGCCAGCGATTATGTCAGCCTGTTATGCCGTAACTGTAAGCATCAAGACCATTATTTTACCCGCTAAGCATTTAGCAGCCCTATTCATATTTGAAAGATCATGATGATGAATACTTCCGTGCAACAATTACAAAACACTCTTCTCGATCAGATCTGTGAAGCCTGGTCATTGCTTCAAGCGCAGCAACCCTTGGTGCATGTGATGACCAATGCGGTGGCCAGCAACTATGTGGCCAATATCTTGCTGGCTGCGAATGCTTCACCCGCCATGATTGATAATCCTTTTGAAGCAGAGAGCTTTGTCAAAATTGCCGGGGCACTCAGTTTAAATCTAGGAACACCGACTACCGAACAGGTCGAGGCGATGCAGATTGCTGCGAAAACAGCACACAGCATTCAAAAGCCATGGGTACTAGATCCTGTCGGTTATGGAAATGTACTGCATTGGCGTTCAAGTGTTGTGGATCAGCTCATGACCTATCAACCCACAATTTTACGGGGGAATGCTTCAGAAATTGGTGCTTTTGCTGGAAAGAATATCGAGTCCAAAGGCGTCAATAGCACTGTAGATAGCTCGGAAGTCTATCTACAGGCGCAGTCCTTACTGGAACAATGTGAATGTATCGCTATTTCAGGTGAGTCTGATTACATTATTTCCAGAGATTATCCGGTGATTCAGGTTTTAGGCGGTTCATATTTACAGCCGCGCGTCACAGCAACTGGATGTGCCCTAGGCGCACTGATTGCAGCGTATAGTGCAGTAAGTTCTCCTGCGATCGCAGCGCTCTCTGCTCATGTTCATTTTGCAATCGCCGGTCAATTGGCTTTTGCCAAAGCACCGACCTTAGGCCAGTTTAATGCTGCATTTACCGATGAGATCCATCAATTGAATATAGAAACGATCCGTCAATATGCAGACTTTCGGATTTTGGCGGATTAAGCATCAGTCGGGTGTTTTATAATGAACACATAGAACACCCTATTACACTATTCAACTTATTTTTTAGATAATTAAAGTCAGCCCAATCTGGCAAAAATAATTTTTCAAGCGCTCAAGCTGAGTATTGTGTAAGCTTTGGATGAGCTTTTGTATCTCGAATTTGTCTAAAATCTTTCAAAATTACGTGAAATATATATTTTACCACTTAGTCAAATTCACACTTATTTTTAAACTTTATTTAAATTTGCTTAATAATTCTAAATACAGCATGTCTGGAATTTGATACTTCATTAAGATTTCTTACTTCTAAACCAGTAAAACCTATTACGCATTCTTGGCTTCTGAAATATTCAATACTCCATTTGGCCTGAAGAATAAGCTTAGGTGAGCATTAATATCTAAGTCATAAATAATATTCAATAAAAAAGTCAGTTGCCCTTAAGCAACTGACTCAAAAAAATAACAAAGACAGGCGATTAACCCTGATAATGGATACTCACCGATTTAATCCGGTTATTTTCGATTTCCATTACCTTGAATTGAACACCTTGGTAGTTCAGTTCAGTGCCTACCTCGACCACACTATTGGTTTTATCCAGAATCAGACCGGCAACACTGATATAGCCTGCATCTTCATCAATCAGATCCAGCATACCGAGCTCAAGTTCTAACTGATACAGGTCCAGCATACCGGACGCAATCCAGTGTGTATCATCAACTTTGACCAGATCCAGCTGCTCATCGGCATCCGGGAATTCACCGGCAATTGCCTCAAACACATCTAGCGGTGAAATCAGACCTTGTACATGACCAAATTCATCGCTCACCAGCACCAGAGAGCCTTTTGATGTACGCAAGGTATTAATCGCGTCAATCACCTTCATTCTTTCAAAGATATAGATAGGACGATGACGCTTGATCAAAGCTTTTAATTCTTCCGGTTCATCCAGTACATCTAACAGTTCTTTAGCACGGACGATGGTAATCACCTTATCCAGACTGCCCCGGCAAACCGGAAACAGGCTGTGGGGTACAGACAGGATTTTTTCACGAATCTGTTCCGGACTATCCTCCAGATCGACCCAGGAAATCTGGCTTCGTGGGGTCATGATCGATGCTACAGAACGCTCTGCCAAGGTCAATACTCCGCCAATCATATAGCGTTCTTCATCCGCAAAGGTTTCCTGCGCCTCATGCTGAGTAGTACTGGTAGTTTCCAGCTTGGCACCCATCAGTTGGAGAATACTGTTGGCGGTACGATGACGCAGCGGAATCTTGGCTTCATGTTTCGCAGCATTGCGCTGACTAAACTGGTTAAAGGCTTCAACTGCAATAGCAACGCCAATACCAGAATAGATGTAGCCTTTCGGAATATGGAAACCGAAACCTTCTGCCATCAGGCTGATCCCGATCAGTAACAGGAAGCTCAAACACAGAATCACGACCGTAGGATGACGATTTACAAAGTTAGTCAATGGTTTAGACGCCAATAACATCACGGCCATCGCGATAATCATGGCTGCCATCATGACATAGATATTATCGACCATACCTACGGCGGTAATTACCGAGTCCAGTGAAAATACGGCATCCAGGATGACAATCTGAGCCACAACTGCCGTAAAGCCCGCATATGCCACCTTGGTCGTGACCTGTATTTCAGGCTTGCCTTCAATTTTTTCATGAAGTTCGGTAACGGCTTTATAGAGCAGGAATAAACCACCAAAGAGCAGAATCAAATCCCGTCCGGAGAAAGTCCAGTTAAATAATTGAATAAGCGGTTGAGTCAAGGTGACTAACCAAGAGATCGCAAACAGCAGACCTAAACGCATCAGTAAGGCTAAGGATAGACCGATCACGCGGGCCTTATCACGCTGTTCAGGAGGAAGTTTCTCAGCCAGAATAGCAATAAAGACTAGGTTATCAATACCTAAAACGATTTCGAGAATAATAAGAGTAATTAAACCAACCCAAATTCCGGGATCTAATAAAAATTCCATTAGAACACCATCCCGTTTGAGTATGTAAGCAACGAATATGGAAGATCAACGCACGGCGAGGGATCCATTTAATTTAACCTTTTCGACTTAAGATGCATCCATTATGCATAAACTTATGATTTTTGAACAATAAAATTTATGAAAAACTGTTGCACCGCTTTGCCTCTCCTTATTCTAAAATCTTTTAATTTTCAAATCATTGGCCTGAATCTGTTATATTCTACATAACTCATTACAAATTAAAGAAAATTTAGGCTTCTTTTTGACCCTAAGCGCATTAAATCTATCTGATAGAAGCCTGAGATATAAATTACTGTTTCTCTTAATATTCGTATCTATTCATGCATCATAAAATATTGAATCATCCACTATCCTGCTACACCGATTAAATCCACTTATCTAAAGACATATTTTAAATATGGATTTTTTTATTAAAATAGTTCATACACGTTATAAATAGTTAGTCGTGGGATCAAAAAGATGCATAAGTTTCTCATCCAAAACGGTTTTATTCGATGAGTGACCAATTTAAATGTACTCGCTCTAGCTTTCGATCAGATTTGAGAAATCCGAATCTGCATCGTGCTACAGATTAAAAAATGTATCAGAGCATTCATTTAAACAGCATCGATTTTGAATTGTATTTCCGCATACTCACCAAAAGTAAGATATGCGCAGGTCGGCCATTTATCCATATGGTTTGCCAATCCAGTTTTTATTCAGACTCTAAACCTAATCTGGAGCCTTAAGATTTGCATGTCATATCAATGCCATTCATCTGGATAAAGAGAGTTACAATTTGCCCCCGATTGATCTACAACATGTAAATCACCTGATTTTTTTGATGTTAAGAAGATCTAACAAATGCAATCTCGTTAACATTTTAAAAATAAAGGTTGAAACATGTATAAACTTTTACATAAAATGTCAGTGCCCTAGAAAAATAAATAAAAGGAACATTTCATGACTAAAAAATATGCAAAATTTTTACCTTGTGCAGAAGACTTTAATTTAGAAAACTTTCCATACTACTGGGTGACTCAAGTTCATGCCCAATATGTCCTAAATGTAGATCATGCACTTAAAAAATATGGTGTCGATAATTCACGTCGCCGTATCTTGCTTGCTCTTAAAGCCAAACCACATGCCAGCGTTTCTGATCTGTCAGAAATGGTCGTATCTAAAATGTCGACAACCACCAAGATTGTTTATCGCTTAAAAGATGAAGGTCTGGTTGAAACCTATTCCTGTGAAGACGATGCTCGTATTACCCGTGTCGTGCTGACTGAAAAAGGAATGGAAATGACACATAAAATTAATGACCTGACCAATGTTGTACTGGAACAGTCATTTGAAGGGCTAACCCCATTACAAATTGAAAAAACTATGGAAAGCTTACGCCATATCTTTAAAAACTTGGCCCGTTAAGTATTTTTTCAATTTTGAATTTAGCTGGCGAGATCAATAACACCTTTTATAATAATTAACGATCCGCCATTGCTTTCTAGGTTTTAGGAATCAAAAAAGTTCAGCTGTGGACTGGCTTTTTTGATTCTTTCTTTTGGTACATGTGAACATTCGAACTCCTCTACTGGAAATCCCTGTACAAAGCTGCGAATATCTGGTTGTGTGAGATTCAGCCATTCATGTAAACGTTCATGCGGAATCACAATGACTGAACGTTTAATATTTCCCGGCTCATGAAACTCTTTCATCATGGGATGGTCTATTGCATCCATCGTAATCATACTGGCCGAACGTACAATTTCATCCTGCACCCGTGCAATTTCATAGAGTGCCGCAATAAAGGTCGCTTTTCCATCCTTGCGTCTGACGCCCCAGCGCTGTGGTTTATTATCAAAATACTTTGACTCATAAAATTCCGAGACGGGAATCACCCCAAACTTGCATTTGACTGTCGCTTCTGCAAAGGTTGGTTTTTGCAGCAAAGTTTCATTTCTGGCATTGTAGGTTTTTGTCCCAATCGTTTTATCCTCTGCCCATTTGGGAATAAAGCCAAAGTTAACCGAGCGCCATTCCAGACCTTGATCAGATTGAAATAACAAGGGGGTAGCATAATTCGGATAGACTTCTTCCGGATATTCAAAGGGAATTTCCGGCAAGCCCAGATCATGTATTTGCTGTGAAGTTAAAGGCTTAAAGTTGGCACACATGCTTAAATCAGACAGATCACTTGATGTTCTGATTATAGCTTGATGCCAAGCTTAAACCTGTATGGATTATGGATAAGTTTCTATCATTTAATATTATTCACTGGGTACAGTCAGCCAGTGAGTACGGGTGAATTCCTCAAAAATCCAGCGTCCATTAAAACGCCCAAGCCCAGAGTTTTTCTCTCCCCCAAACGGAGCATTAGCCTGATCTGCCACACTAATACCATTGATATGAGTCATACCGATATCCAGCTGTTCTGTAAAACTGATACCACGTTCAATATTCGAGGTACAAACCGCACTGGATAAGCCAAAACGGGTATCATTGGCCAGCTTTAAGGCATGTGCTTCATCACGAGCTTTCAGTACTGGCAGAATCGGTCCAAAACTTTCTTCCTGAGCCAGTGGAGATTCAGGTGCTACCCCAGTAAAGATATGTGGATAGACCAGATTACCTTCTATCCCCCCTTCGTATACCAGCTCTGCACCCTGCTCTTTTGCACTTTGAATAATCTGCTGATGTTTTTTGATCTGACTTTGATTGATGATCGGCCCAATGATGGTCTCTTCTAGATTTGGATCACCCACAGCAACAGTTTTCACTCGCTCTAAAAGTTTTTCCACATAGGCATCATGAATAGACGCATCGACAATGACCCGATTGGTGCTCATACAGATTTGCCCCTGATGCATAAAGCGCCCCATGATTGTCAGTTCTACTGCCAGATCAAGATCAGCATCATCCAGAATCACCAGTGGCGCATTTCCGCCCAGTTCCAGCGCCAGACGTTTAATTCGAGGGCTGGCTAAGGCTTTGCTTCCTACATTCTGTCCGACTTCTGTAGAACCCGTGAATGAGATCATTTTTGGAATCGGATGTTCGACAAAATAGTCACCAATTTCACTGCCTGCACCTGATACCACATTGAGCACACCTGCAGGTAAGCCAGCTTCTTCAAACAGCTTTCCTAATAAGGTTCCACCTGTCACTGGCGTATCACTTGCTGGCTTGAGTACCACACTATTTCCACAGGCAATCGCTGTTGCTACCGAACGCATGGATAAATGAAATGGAAAATTCCATGGGCTAATGACACCAATCACACCCAAGGGTTTACGCAGTACTAGACTTTTACGTTGGGGATCTTTGCTCTCCAGCTGTTCAGTCTTGATCTGCTCCGGAAATTTCTGACTTTCCTGAATAATGGATAAAGCAGCGCCAACTTCCAGACCCGCTTTAAAACGGGTACTTCCAGACTCAAGAATTAACCAGTCAATAATTTCATCTTGGCGTACCTGAATCACATGTTGTAGTTTTTGCAGGATTTGCTGTCTTAACTCTACTGATTTAATAGCACCCTGCTGAAAGGCTTTATCAGCTGCCGCATAAGCCGCATCAACATCTGCAGTACTGGCCGCCTGCAAAGTAAAGATCGTATCCTGGGTGTAGGGATTCAAATTCTGAATCATTTTCTGGGAACGGCCGGGTTGCCACTGACCCGCAATAAACTGCTGATCCAAATTTTGATATGCCATGCTGTTCTTCCCTGCAATTTATTGATTTGCTTTTACTTTAGCAGAGCCATTTCAGGATGGAAGTGACAGCGACGAATTGTTACGCTTTTATCTTTAGCTTTATAAGTAAGTGGAACTTACTGATGCATGATTCTCTTTTATCGCAGTTTAAATCTTCCAGTACATCAGCCAAAATACGATTCTTAGAAATTAAAAATTGTGAATTAAACTGAGTCTTAAATACACTATCCAAAGATCTACAACTACCCAGCATGAGGAGCTGTAAACACTCATAGGAATAGCGATTTGCAAATATAAAGCTACTGTTTAACAGATAATTATTATTAAAGTTTTCTCCCTTAACCTTACTCTGTTTTAGGTGTTCAGTCAGTTAGTTTACATTCCAAAAATACATTTTTAACCTTAGATCTTATTTTAGAGCAATAAAAAAAAGCCCCCGAAGAGGCTTTTTTTTCAAGTTACAGGATTAGTCACCTGTATAACCTTTAAGCTTTAAACGCGCTGCATGTAGAAGCGGCTCTGTATAACCTGATGGCTGTTCACCACCTTTGAAGATCAGGTCAGAAGCAGCCTGGAATGCAATGCTATTGTCAAAGTCAGCAGCCATTGGCTTGTACAGTGGATCATTGGCATTTTGCTCATCCACGATTTTCGCCATGCGTTGCATTACTTCTTCAACCTGTTCACGCGTTACGATCCCGTGACGTAACCAGTTTGCAACGTGCTGAGAAGAAATACGTAAAGTTGCACGGTCTTCCATCAAGCCCACATCATTGATGTCTGGAACTTTAGAACAACCTACACCCAGATCAACCCAACGAACAACATAACCCAAGATACCTTGACAGTTATTTTCTAGTTCTTTCAGTTTCTCTTCTTCAGACCAGTTTGTATCAGTCGCAAGAGGTGGTGTTAACAGATCATCTAAAGGCAATGCTTCAGTTGCAAGCAATTCTTGCTGACGGTTTGCCACGTTAATTTGGTGGTAGTGAATTGCGTGAATCACTGCACCTGTTGGAGATGGAACCCATGCACAGCTTGCACCTGCTTCTGGATGTTCAGTCTTGGTTTTGTACATGTCTAACAGCATGTCTGGTTTTGGCCACATGCCTTTACCGATCTGTGCTTTACCACGTAGACCTGTTTGCAGACCTACCATCACGTTGCGGTTTTCGTAAGCTGGGAACCATTTTTGGCCTTTGATTTCGCCTTTACGAACGAACGGACCTGCTTCCATGAAGGTATGGATTTCATCACCTGTACGATCCATGAAACCGGTGTTAATGAAGATGGTACGGTCTTTCGCCTGAGCAATACAGTTTTTCAGATTAACCGAAGTACGACGCTCTTCATCCATGATACCGATTTTCAGGGTTTTCTCAGGTAAGCCAAGCGCTTGTTCAGCACGTTCAAACAGCTCAACCGCAAATGCAACTTCTTCTGGACCGTGCATTTTTGGCTTAACGATGTACATCGAACCTTTGCGTGAGTTCTTGATCGTGTTCTCACCACGGATATCAGCTACAGAAAGCAATGGAGTTACCAATGCATCCATGATGCCTTCGTAAATCTCTTCGCCATCTACAAGGATCGCCGGATTTGTCATCAAGTGACCAACGTTACGAAGCAGCATCAATGAACGGCCATGAACCTTGGTCTCACCACCTTCAACATTTTTGAAGGTGCGGTCAGCATTGAGTTTACGGGTAATGGTCTTGCCATTTTTTTCGATAGACTCTTCAAGCGTACCTTTCATCAAGCCTAACCAGTTACGGTAGCCTTCGACTTTTTCTTCAGCATCAACTGCTGCAACAGAGTCTTCCAAGTCCTGAATCGTTGTTACAGCCGCTTCAAGCACAACGTCTTTTACACCTGCTGCATCTGTCTGTCCAATTGGGCTGTTTGCATCAATCTGGATGATCGCGTGCAGGCCGTTATTTTTCAGTACGATTTCAGTTGGTGCAGAAGCTTCGCCATTGTAACCAACGAATTTAGAGCTATCTGCAACAGTTGTGGTAGAGCCGTCTTTCAGCGTTACAACCAGTGCATTACCTTCAACTGCATATTTGGTTGCATCAGCATGTGAACCTTGTGCCAGCGGGAATGTTTCATTTAAGAAGTTTTTCGCGAATGCGATAACTTTTTCACCACGTTTCGGGTTATAGCCTTTACCTTTTTCAGCACCATCTTCTTCAGAGATCACGTCGAAGCCGTATAAAGCGTCGTATAAAGAACCCCAGCGTGCATTCGCTGCGTTCAGGCAGTAACGTGCATTACGTACTGGAACTACCAGCTGTGGGCCAGCCAATAGTGCAATCTCTTCGTCTACATTTTCAGTGCTGATCTGGAAATCTTCTACTTCTGGTAATAAGTAGCCAATTTCAGTCAAGAAAGCTTTGTAAGCTTGTAATTCAAATGTGTTATTGCGATGCCATTCATCAATTTTAGCTTGAATATCATCACGCTTAGCCAAAAGTGCTTTGTTTTTAGGGCTAAGATCAACAACGACTTGTTCAAAGTTCTTCCAGTATGTTTCGCTGTCCAAACCAGAACCTGGTAGTGCTTCATTTTCGATAAAATCGTAAAGTTCTTTAGCAATCGCTAACTTGCCTTTTTGAATACGTGCAGTCATTGTCTTTCCTGATATTGCTACTTTTTATACAAGAGATTCTAGTATACCGATTAAAATCTAGCTGAATAGTACTATCACACCGCAAAATAATGAGCATTTTTCCAATAAGAATACCCTCATATCCTTATTAAATGATGTCTCACACGATGCAATATCATCCTGCTAAATACCCTCATGACAGTGTATAAAGTTTTTGAAATGTAGAAATTAGACTTAAGTTCAGATTTTTGAATAAAAGTTGTCCGTTCTTTTTATACAAGGTCATATTTAGATCAAGATTAAGCCATGTTTGGCTGAGCTTGTCGATCTTTGACGCAATGAAATGCATAAAAAAGCGCCGGTCATGACCAGCGCTTGTTGTATTTATTCAGGCTCGCTTGAAGCTATTTTCTCGATCTGGCGATGTTCAGAATGCAGATATTCATCTGACTGCATCTCTAGCAAACGTGAACGGGTCCGTTCAATTTCAAAAGCCAGTCGCTCACCTTTATAAAGATCAACGATATTATCTTCTGAAGTCAGCAATAATTTGACTCCACGGTCATAAAATTCATCAACCAGATAAATGAAACGGCGTGTGGCATCATTCAGAAAATCGGTTAAATGCGGCACATTACTGACCAATACTGTATTGTAAATATTCGCAATTTCAATAAAGTCAGCTGGACTACGCGGTTTTAGACACAGTTCAGAGAACTCACACCACAAGACATCTTCAGTATGTGCCACAGTTTCAACAATACGGTTATTGATGATAATTGGCTCTTGAGAGGAGGTTTGGGTTTGAGTCAGTGCAGTATAGCGATGTGCCAACCAGTTTTTATTGTCGTGCGTTAATGGATACTTGAATAACTGCGCCTGCTTTAAGACACGTAAACGGTAATCCACACCGGCATCTACATTCAGAATGACACAGTTTTTCTTAACCATTTCAATGGTTGGTAAAAAACGGTCACGATGAATCCCGTTTTTATATAAACCATCCGGTGCAATATTCGAAGTCGCTACTAGCGTAATGCCACGTTCAAACAGCTTCTGGAACAGATCACTCAGAATCATGGCATCTGTCACGTTAGATACAAAGAATTCATCAAAACAGATCACCACAGCATCTTTATAAATCTGATCCGCTACCAGATCCAGCGGATTGCGCTGGCCTGAAAGCTTGTTTAACTCACGATGCACATGCTGCATAAAGTGGTGAAAGTGCATACGGGTTTTACGGCGAAATGGAATCGACTCATAAAACTGATCCATGAGCCAGGTCTTTCCACGACCTACTCCACCCCACATGTATACACCTTTTGGCGAAGTCTGACGACGGAAACGGCGAAAGGCCTTCTTAGAAGCTTTAAAACGCTGAATTAATTCCAGCCAGGTACGATTCAGCTCATGTACTGCCATGGCCTGTGCATCATCAGGCATAAACTGTCCTGAAGACAAAGCCTGTGCATAACGTTCTGCAGGAGAGATCGGACTAAAAGCGGTGCTGTGCTGTGAATTAAAATCGGACATAGGTTTCGTACTATTCAGGATCTGTTTAATTATAGCGGAGTTTAGAACGCACACTATAACACTTTGGCATTAACTAACTTAGGCTATTTTATATATTGCCGAGGACTTTGCCCAAACCAGCGCTTAAAGGCATGGTTAAAAGCAGCCGGTTCGGAATAACCCAATAACTCTGCAATCATTTCAATCGAATACTGTTTATATTCAATGAGTCGCAAAGCTTTATCTTTAATAATCTCTTCGCGAATCTGTTTATAACTGGTATCGAACTGCTGTAATTGATGGCGTAAAGTACGTTCTGGAATATTCAGAGCCTGAGCCGTTTCAGCCATACTCGGCATCAAACCGGTTTGCAGCTCAAGATAATCCTGTACTCGCTGTACCACAGTCGGGACATCAGCATCTTCCGCCAGACGTTCCAGTTCAGCCAGACACTTTGCTTCATAGACTGCAAAGGTCTCCGCATCTGCTGAAGGAATCCGGATATCCAAAATAGCCTCATCAAACCAGAATGCAGCTCTTGCAGCACCAAACTGTACCTGTGTTCCATAATAATCATGATAGATTTTCTGGGTAGCAGGTTGTTCCGGAGCGGCGAAAGGCAGTTCAATCTGCAGGTCAGGCTTGGACAGGCCCATCATCTTGTAAATATCGCGAATGAACTTGAATGTACCTGAAATCTCAGCTTGCGCGACCAGCATTCCCAGATGATCTTCCGTTTTCTTGGGATAATAGCAAAGCGCACTGCGGTACTCACTTTGCTCTAGTCCCAACTGACCGGTAAGATGCGTCAATTGCTGAAAACGAATTACCTGATGCATTGCATCCCGTACGGTTGGACTGGTCACCAGTAACATCAGCAAAGGCCCATAACCTGCCAATGCATAATGCTGGCCGATCAATAAACCCTGTTCTGGCTGGATATCCTGACCCACTACTTTGAGCACATCATATTCCACGCTTGGGTGAATAATTGAAGTCGGATCAAGCGCATCAACACGCAAGCCGATATTTTGCAGTTTTTGATCGACCTCTATGCCAGCCTTGCGCATGCCCTGGATCAGATACATCAGACTGAGAACAGAACGTTTCATAACCATACAAATACAATGTGATAGCTCTAGTTGTACTATAAAAATAAGCAATCGGCTATTGCCGTTTAGATCAATTTTATATCTAATAGCTAGTTAATAAATCAAGATAATTATCCATTATTAAAATAAGCAAGGAATGCAAAGATGCTGGACAATACAAGCCTTACCCATAATCATCCTTATACCAAAGTGGCCATTATCGGTGCCGGTTTTGGCGGGATAGCGATGGCAATACGTTTACAGCAGCAAGGTATCCATGATTTTATTATTTTAGAAAAAGATAGCGATTTTGGTGGAACCTGGCGCGATAATCAGTATCCTGGAGCGGCCTGTGATGTGCAATCACATATGTATTCCCTTTCCTTTGCACCCAAAACTGACTGGTCAAAACGCTATGCCGAAGCACCAGAAATTTTCAGCTATATTCAAGATTTAGTCAGTGATTATAATCTTCGGGCTTTTGCTCGGCTCAATACTGAAGTACTCGGGATTCATTATCAGCAAGACCGATGCTTATGGCAGATCCATCTGCATGATCAAAGCATTCTGGAAGCTCAGTTTGTAGTATTTGCCTCTGGCCCTTTACATGTTCCTCAAATTCCCCATATTGCGGGCATTGAAAAATTTAAGGGTAAAATCTTTCACTCTTCTCACTGGGATCATCATTATGATCTCAAGGGGAAAAATGTCGCATCGATTGGGACTGGTGGCAGTGCAATTCAATATATCCCTGAAATTGCACCCGAATGCAAACAGTTATATGTCTTGCAGCGTACTGCGGCTTGGGTCATTCCACGAGATGAACGCCTATATCATGACCTGGAAAAAAAGCTGTTTTCCAAATATGAATGGTTCCGCAAGTTACACCGTATTCGGCTGTACTGGTCTAATGAATCGCGTGTGGTGCCTATCGTTAAACCAGCTGTTATGAAATATGCCCAGAAACTGGCTGAAGCTTATATTCGCTATCAGGTCAAGGACAAGGAAACTGCCAAGAAATTGACCCCAGATTACATCATGGGCTGCAAACGGATTCTGGTGTCTAACCAATATTTCCCTACCTTTAACCGTAAAAATGTGGAACTGGTGACTGAAGGTATTCGTGAAGTGACCGAAAACAGTATTATTACTGTAGATGGTAAAGAACGTTCGATCGACTGCCTGATCTACGGTACCGGATTTATTACCGATCCAAGAATTTATCTGAAAAATTTCGATTGCACTGGCCTGAATGGCATTCACTTGAATGATGTCTGGAAAGATGGTGCCGAAAGCTATTATGGGATCTGTGTTAAAGGTTTTCCGAATCTGTTTCAGCTATTAGGACCGAATACTGTGCTGGCACATAACTCAGTGCTTTTTATGATTGAAGCCCAAGTAAGTTATATCCTGCAAATGATCGCCCTAGTGGATCAATCACATAGTGATGCGATTGTGGTCAAAGATCAGGTACAGGAAAAATTCAACCAGGATGTCCAACATATGCTAGACAATACGGTCTGGCAATCTGGCTGCGTTAGCTGGTATCAGCAGGAAGGCGGGAAAAATTTTGCCTTGTGGCCCACTTATACCTGGAAATACTGGCTCAAAACCAAAACCCTTAATACAGCAGATTATTATTTTTTAAATAAAGCCAGTTAAAAGCCCTTCACATTCATAGGGCTAGCGATGGCATAATAAAGACTGATTTATCATACTTTTTTATTATGCAATCGCTTTGGTTAGTATCCCAGCTTCTGGTCTGTTTAGCGCTTGGTTTTGTTTTTGCAAAACGGCTTCCTGCTTCACTCACGAAAATATGCTTTAAGGTTCTACCATATTTTAGTTATATCTTACTGGTCGCTATTGCTTTTGAGTTTTCTGGGCTTCTGACGGAATTACCTCACCCTGCCCAGATTCTAAATACCTCTATTACAATTGCTTTTCTCACCTCTATTGGGGCATTTAGCTGTTGTTATCTGCTATTTAAATGGGCAGATTTTCAACCTTCTTCTGGACGAGTCTCCACTGAGCTAGTGATTAAATCACTGATTAATATCAGTTATGCATTCTTCGCCTTAGCTGCTGGGTACTTGCTGCATTATAGTTTCACTCAAATGGGTCTTTCTGTTCAGATCAGCACCTGGCATTTATTACTGGTCTTTATGTTTCTGATTGGACTGGATCTTGCCTACTCACCACTTGATCGCTCATGGTTGAACTGGAAAATCCTGCTGGTCCCAACAGGTTGTATTGCTGGTTCATGCGTGGCAGCAATTGCCTATTCTTTCTGGAATCCGGATATTCATTTAAAAGACCTGATTATGCTGTCACAAGGTTATGGTTTTTATTCAATGTCGGGTGTTGTCGTTACAGAACTAAGAAATGCGGAACTCGGCAGTATTGCCCTGATGAATGACCTGTTTCGGGAAATTTTTGCGATTTTACTGATGTATTGTGCCGGCTGGCGTTACCCAAGATCAGCAATTTCTGCTGCAGGTGCGACTGCGATGGATGTGACTTTACCCATGGTCAAACAGGCCTGTGGCAATGATTTTATTCCACATGCCATGGTGAGCGGTTTTATTTTATCTGTATTGGCGCCAGTAGCGGTAAGTGTGTTGGCGGTAATTTAAAAATCCCTCCCGACCTCCCTTTTAAAAAGGGAGGAGAAGTCCCCCTTTCATAAAGGGGGATTTAGGGGGTTTAATTAGAAATAAAAATAAACTGAGGAATATTAAAAATTCAAATCAACCCTACTCAATGAATCCCCTACTGTCTCCATCATTTCTGAAGCGAGTTCTACAATATCTATGCTATCAAGGCCTGACATCCAGTCCCATGAACCCGACTGTGCCTGTTGTTTGTATTTTTCCTGCTGTTCGAATTGATCTGCTATTTTTTCCATCTCCAGCCTTTGTTCTAGCATTTTTTGTTCTGGTGTCTTTATTATTCTCATTTGAAATTCCTTTTTATTTTTATACAGCTTTTCTCAATGTATAAAAAAAGCCGTTCATATGAAAGGCTTTTTATCGGGTAGTAGAAATTACAATGTTGCCAGAATATCTTTTAAGGTTTGACGAGGATTTTCCGACTTTGTAATTGGTCGACCAATCACCAGATGTGTTGATCCATCCAGCATTGCCTGTTTTGGTGTCACAATACGTTTTTGATCGTCTGCATTTGAACCTTCAGGGCGGATCCCAGGAGTGACTAGTGCAAAGTCTTGTCCAATAGTTTCACGCAGCATTTTCGCTTCTTGTGCGGAACAGACCACCCCATCTAGGCCACTGTCTTTACTCAGTTGAGCCAGATGTTTTACATGTTCATTAGGCTCGATATCCAAGCCAATATCTTTCAGGTCTTCACGTCCCATTGAAGTCAGCACAGTTACCGCAATGAGTTGAGTCTTATAGTTACCTGCTTTTAAACGCTCAACGCAGGTCTCCATCATTTTACGACCACCTGAAGCGTGGACATTGACCATCCACACCCCCAAGTCTGCCGCGGCACATACCGCTTGTGCAGTGGTATTCGGAATATCATGGAACTTCAGATCTAGAAACACGTCAAAACCTTTGTCCTGAAGTGCTTTTACAATGATAGGACCTTCATGAGTAAATAACTCTTTGCCCACCTTTACTCGGCATAAGGCAGGATCGAGCTGCTCTGCAATCGTTAAGGCATCAAATTGACTTTTAGCATCCAGTGCAACGATGATACTCATGAGAAGACCCTTCAAATTGACAAAATTAAACCATTATACGGATTAGCCCTATAACAACCAAGAATATTTTCGCAAAAATGATTTTTTGATTCAAATTAAGTCATTTATTTATATAATTTTTATATATTTCTTCTAAATATAATTTAGCAATAAAAAACGCCTTAGAAGCTAAGCTAAAAGGCGTTTAATCAAAACAGGCGAAGTAAAAATTCGATAGATTACTTCGACTTCTCATTTTCGTTTAAAGCGGTGCCGATGGCCTGTCATTAGAATTAATATCTAATACTGTTTTCTCATGTCGTGTATGAGCCGCCGCTTCTGCTGCCATCATCTTTGCAGTATTCAACTGTTCCTTACGTAGATGCTCAATATCTTTACGTAGTCGCTTAATTTCCCAATTGCTCTGAAAAACGCGGAAAACCTGCACACCGAGTAACAAGCCAACCACTATTCCTAAGGAAAGAGTCAAAAGGAGCAATAACCCTAAGCGCATTGCAGGAACTTGAGTAAATAACAAGTCCACTGAGACCTCAGTACCGTTTTGCAACACCAAAGCTAATGAATAGCCAAAGACGAGCAATAAAAGAATGACCAGAACGTAACGCATGAACACCCCGTAAATATCTTGTTTATTTGTTTGCAGATTCGTTTACTGCATCACGAAGTGCTTTACCTGGCTTAAAGTGTGGAACAGCTTTTGCTGCAACTTCAACAGATTTACCAGTTTTAGGATTACGACCCACACGAGGCTCACGATGATGCAATGCAAAGCTGCCAAACCCGCGAATCTCAATACGGTTATCAGATGATAAAGCTTCAATCATTTGATCAATCATAATTTTAACTGCTTCTTCCACTAAAGGTTCAGCCAAATGCGGATTCTTTAGCGCGATGCGCTCTATTAAGTCAGACTTATTAAGTGCTTCAGTAGTCATCTGCGACCTCTTTAATTATCAAGCTACTCGGGATCTATTTTCCGATAATAACCTGTTTAAATACAAAACGGTAGCGCAATAATTAAATACTACGCTACCGTTTACAGTATTTGTGTAAAAAGTATTACTTAACTTACATTAACAATACAATTCACCATCTACTCTTAGTGATTCATTTGCGCTTTGATCAAGTCACCAATAGTTTTAGGACCATTGTCTTGACCAGCAGCAGCTGTTTTCAGATTCGCAACAGCTTCTTTCTCTTCAGCTTCGTCTTTCGCTTTGATAGACAAGTTGATAGAGCGAGATTTACGATCTACATTGATAATCTTAGCTTCAACTTCTTGACCAACTTCAAGGAATTTAGTTGCATCTTCAACGCGGTCGCGGTTGATTTCAGATGCTTTAAGAGTTGCTTCAACTTCATCAGCTAACTTAACAGTAGCGCCTTTAGCGTCAACTGCAGTTACAGTACCTTTAACAAGCGCACCGCGTTCGTTAGCAGCTAAGAAATCGTTGAACGGATCGCTGTTCAATTGTTTGATACCAAGGCTGATACGGTTGCCTTCAGCATCTACAGACAGGATAACTGCTTCAACAGTGTCACCTTTCTTGTAACGACGAATCGCTTCTTCGCCTTGTTCGTTCCAAGAGATGTCAGACAAGTGAACTAGACCATCGATACCGCCTGGTAAACCGATGAAGATACCGAAGTCAGTGATTGACTTGATAGTACCTGAAACTTTTTCACCTTTGTCGTGGTTCTTAGCAAACTCTTCCCATGGGTTAGCACGAGTTTGTTTGATACCAAGAGAAATACGACGACGCTCTTCGTCTACTTCAAGAACCATAACATCAACTTCGTCACCGATCTGAACTACTTTAGATGGGTGGATGTTTTTGTTAGTGTGGTCCATTTCTGAAACGTGTACTAAGCCTTCAACGCCTTCAGCGATTTCTGCGAAACAGCCGTAGTCAGTCAGGTTAGTTACGCGAGCTTTAACGATAGAACCTTTAGGGTAACGGCTCATGATCGCTAACCATGGATCTTCGCCTAATTGTTTAAGGCCTAAAGATACGCGGTTACGTTCGCGGTCGAATTTAAGTACTTTAACAGTAACTTCTTGACCCACTTCAACAACTTCTGAAGGGTGCTTGATGCGTTTCCAAGCCATATCAGTGATATGAAGAAGACCATCGATACCGCCAAGGTCAACGAATGCACCGTAGTCAGTAAGGTTTTTGATAGTACCAGTAACTGTTTGACCTTCTTCAAGCTGAGCAAGAAGCGCTTCACGGTCAGCTGAAGATTCAGCTTCCATAACAGCACGACGTGAAACAACAACGTTGTTACGTTTAGCGTCAAGTTTGATTACTTTGAATTCTAACTCTTTACCTTCCAAGTGAGTAGTATCACGGATAGGACGAGTATCAACTAAAGAACCTGGAAGGAACGCACGAACTGGACCGATGTCAACAGTGAAACCGCCTTTAACTTTACCAGAGATAACACCAGTAACGATTTCGCCGTCTTCAAAGATTTTTTCAAGTTTAGTCCAAGTCTCAGCGCGTTTAGCTTTTTCGCGAGAAAGAACTGTTTGACCCATACCGTTGTCAAGTGCTTCAACAACTACGTCTACAGTGTCGCCAACTTGAACTTCAAGTTCGCGCTGTTCATTTAAGAACTCAGCACGGTCAACAACGCCTTCAGATTTAAGGCCAGTGTCAACAGTTACCCAATCAGAGTCGATGCTTACTACAACGCCTTGGATGACTGCACCCTTTTCAACGTTGAGGTTTAATTCGCTTTCTTCAAAGAGGGCTGCAAAAGATTCGGTCATGATATATCCGATAAAGTCAGCGGTCTTGGATCAGACAAGGCCGGTTTAATTAAGCATCTACATAGTCCATATAAAACTGATCAAGCTATGCGTCTGCTGAAATAATAGGGTTATTGAGCTAATTGCTGATCCACATACGTAGTCATCAGCTTGAATACTTCATCGATATTCAAATCTGAACTATCGATAATGTACGCATCAGCAGCAGGTTTGAGCGGAGCGACAGTGCGTTCCATATCTCGTTTATCCCGCGCTTCGATATTAGCTAAAATGTCGTTTATTTTAACATCCAGCCCCATACCCTGCAACTGCTTTACACGTCTTTGCGCACGGGATTCAGCCGAAGCTGTCAAATAAATCTTGGCCTGTGCCTCTGGGAAGATACTGGTCGCCATATCGCGGCCATCTGCCACCAGACCAGGAGCTTGAGCAAAAGCATGCTGACGGGCTACCAAAGCGGTTCTAAGTTCAGGAATTGCAGCAACTTTTGAAGCATACTCACCGACCCGTTCAGTACGGATAGTTTGGGAGACATCTTCACCATTCAGCCATACCTGAACACCTGATTCAGTACTGACAAACCGGATGTCCAAATTTGTTGCAATTTGTACGCATTCAGCCAGTTTAGTATCCAGTTCATCGAGTAAATTATGGTGATGCAATGACAGTCCTAACAAACGATACAAAGCTCCTGAATCCAGTAAATGAAACTGGTAATGTGCTGCCAGTTTTGCAGCCAGTGTGCCTTTGCCAGATCCGCTTGGACCATCAATGGTAATAATTTGAACTGTCATTACTTTCCCGTTATTTATACAGATTTTGCAAGTTTTGCGAGGCCTAGTTTAATCCCTGTCTTGAGCTGTGCAAGAATTAATTTACTGACAAATGGAAGACGTGCCTGCAATTCTATCGTATAAGTCACCAGACTTTTGTTATCGTCCAATGCTTCAAACTCAATAATACCCAAATGATGTTTAATCAAAGGATTCTTTACGATCTTGTATTCAATACGGGAGTTCGGCTCTAGCAAGGTAATTTGCTCTTTTAGCGGCTTGACTGGACCTAAACCCATGCTACGCACAGAACCCACACCATCTGGGCGCTCAGGGTCTGCCGAATCCTTGATTCGTTCCACCTGCATTGGTGCAAAAGCCACGTTATAAGCATCGTGTTTAGACAGCAATTCAAAAACCTTATCAATCGCTGCTGGGAATTCTTTTTTTACCTGAATCGCATTTTTCATTTTTCTTTTTCCTGAAAATAAATGATTTTAAAGTGAGCAAAGTTTAACGAATTAGATTCAATTTATTTATGAGCATTCAGTAATTTTTCTTGCAATTTCAGCTGGCGTTTTTGTTCACGACGCAACTTAAAAAATGCACTGAGCTGTTCAGCACACTGCTGCTGCATACAGCCCGAGTCAAATGGAAATACATGATTATAGTAGCCGGTCTCAAAAAGCTTGCGTGCACTCACCAAAGAACCTGCTTTGGGCTCAGTCGCACCAAAGACGACCCGTGAAATACGCGAATGTACCAAAGCCCCTACACACATGGTGCAAGGTTCTAAAGTGACATAAAGAACAGCATCTTCAGGCAGGCGGTAGTTTTGCAGTTTCTGACAGGCTTCACGTAATGCTACGATTTCAGCATGGGCAGTCGGATCATTTAAAGAAATAGGCGCATTGTAGCCACGGCCAATAACTTGATTTTGACTGACAATCACAGCTCCTACAGGAATTTCACCCTGCTCAGCCGCAAGTGCAGCCTGCTCATAAGCAAGCTGCATCCAGTATTCATCGGTAAATTGTGTTTCGGACATTCAGACTTAAATCACACCATAGTACTTGAGTAACTCATTCCAGCTTTCAATGGTGGTCACTGGTGGATTCTGAGACAGAATACCTTTCAGGCTTAAATCACTCCCTTTTTGCCATTCTGGAGACAGATCTTTATCGACCAGACGTGCACGCACGCCTTCAACAAAGTCAGGATGACGGATTTTCCAGTTTGAAATCTGGGTTTCCAGTTCGAAAATTTCATTCCAGGAATGAACCTGTTTACCCCATTGCCATAATAACCAGCTTAGAGCAGCGGTTGCAGGTGAACCTTTTTGCAGGTTTTCGCTGGCCTGACGCAACCAGTCACTGCGCGCATCACTTAAACCAATAATCGATTCATAATCGTGCTCGAAGTTTACGCCACGACATACACTGTGGATTACATCCAGTGAGTTTTGCAAAGGACCCGGGCCTACCGGACGGTGCATGCTGTTCAAGGTGTCATCAATCGCACGGAAATCCCCAGCTGGATAATGTTCCCAGTCTATATTTACGACCTTATCTAATACTGAATCACGCTGTGCATCACAGATATGAGTCGCCCAGCCAATACCGTAAGCACCCGCAGCAGTCATAATGGAACCCGTTAAACCTGTAAACAGGCCAATCGCTCCACGGTCTGCCAGGAAGCGGGTCGCACCCACATCTGGATATAAACCAATATTAATCTCAGGCATGGCCAGACGTGAATACGGCGTCACCAAACGGAATGGAGCCGCCATAAACAGGCCTAAACCACCACCCATCACATAACCTTCACCCCAAACCAATACCGGCTTGGCATAGTTATGCAGCAATAAATCTAGCGCATATTCCTGTTCAAAAAACTTATTGGCGGTTGCCACTTCATCATTAATTACTAACTGACGCAGCTTACGCACATCGCCACCGGCACAAAATGCTTTAGGTGTAGTTGAATCCAGCCAGATCGCTTTTACGCTGTCATCTGTATGAAAGTCCTGAAAAATTTCCAGTAGTGCAGAGACAAGAGATTCATCTAAAGCGTGTAATGATTTTGGACGATTCAGGCGAACAATGCGCCAGCCATTGTTGGCTTGTTCAACAATCAGGTCCGGATGGTAAGGTTTAGTTACAGGAGAATAAGTCATGCGTCCAGCTGCCAATCTATAGGCTCAATGCCATGTTGTTTGAGATAATTATTCGTTTTCGAAAAAACTTTACAACCAAAAAAACCACCGCGGTTTGCTGACAAAGGCGAAGGATGTGCCGCCTTTAAGACCAGGTGTTTATTTTGATCAATGCGCTGTCCTTTACGCTGTGCGTATGCGCCCCAAAGAATAAAAACGATATGTTCACGCTGTTCATTCAATACATCAATGACGTGATCTGTGAATTCTTCCCAGCCACGTTTCTGATGTGAAGTTGGCTGTGCTGCCTCTACAGTCAGTACAGCATTGAGCAGAAGTACACCCTGTTCCGCCCAATGAGTTAAATCACCATGTTTAGGGATTTTTACGCCTAAATCATTGTGTAACTCATGAAAAATATTACGTAAAGATGGAGGTAATGCAACCCCTTTTTGCACCGAGAAGCTTAAACCATGCGCCTGATTCGGGCCATGATAAGGGTCCTGACCAATAATGACCACTTTGACCCGGTCTAATGGCGTTGTATTCAAAGCATTAAAAATCAGGTGATTCGGTGGATAAATCACTTTGTCTGCTTTTTTTTCTTCAATTAAAAACGTTTTTAACGCATCCATTTTTGGACTCAATAAAAACTCACTGAGTCCATATTTCCAGCTGTCATCTAACTGAACTTTATTCAGTTTCGCAATTTGCTGTTCATTTAAAGACATGCTTCAATCCTAAATCTATGTCAGTCTGCGTTTATATTTGAATTTTTAAGGCTGGACTTGCAGTTCCACAGCCGGATTATGAAATGGAAGACCCTGTTTCAGTTTCACAAACATCTCTGGATCTGTCCATTCTGCCCGCACCTGCTCCGAGAATTCAATCTGTTCCAGGCTAAGTGGACCCATCTGTTCATTCTGGATATCTTCCAGGAAACTTTGCGCATAGCCTGTATCAGTTTCATGGACAATCACAGAGTAAACTTCAACATCCCCTTCACCATTCTGAGTAATGGTGGATGCCAATACCTGCTGAGCCAGAAAGAAGAAAATACGTGAAAACTGTTCTGCAGATGGCGAAACCGGCAAAGATACCCAGCGTGCACTAAAGTTTTTACATGCCTGAATATATTCAGGATCATCTTTTTGCCAGAAACAGATCGCATGGTCAAAAGAATCAAAGAAATCCTTAATCACCCCTTTGAGCAGACCAAAATCATATACCATCTGGCCATGATCCAACTTCGACGCTTTCAGCAATAACTCGACTTTATAACTGTGACCATGGATCGAACGTTTACAGCGATCCGAGGTGCAGTTACGCACAATATGAGCATTTTCAAACTTAAATAACTTACGAATTAACATATGCCGTAATGTCGTCAAAAAATAGGTGAATTAATTTCAATTATAAAGCAAAAGTAAACCTATGAGGATTAATTTTGCAGTTCATCATGATAGGGAAAAGGGATTAAGGCTACGCGAATCAAGTTCAAGAAATGAGAGCATTCTAAAATGGTGATATTTTAAAAAGGCGCCATGCTTCGATAGGCAACATAAACCTTTTTGTCCTGCCGCACTAGATCACTACTAAACTGACGTTTACGTTCACTCAGCATCACTTCGATACGTGCTTTAAAGTGATTGGATTGCACCCCAAGCAGGTTATTAAACAGGTTGTGTTTGGCTGCATCCACCTGAGCAAAGGGTTCTAGTGTCCAGAGATCAGCCACATTGGAAAAATATTCCAGATTTGCCTGACGGCGATCCAGCAATTGCTGCACAGCATTCACATCCAGCTTTTCATCCATGCTCGCCAAAAGAAATGCAGATGCGGTATTAATATTGACTGTACTGTCTTCTACAGGCGCAGCACTGAGATAAGGTGCGATTAGTTTGTACTTGTTTTCTTCAAAGCCTCGTACCAGTTTCAGCTCTTCAACGTTATGAAATTTGGCATTCGGAGGTAGGGAACCATTCGGCAAGCCCTGATAATAATTAGATTCTGCACCCATTGGGCCACTTGGCATCTCATCTTCATCCTGCCAGTCGATCACGGCTTCACTCAACTGCTCTGGCAATCCAGCACGTTTTAATATCAGCTCGAACCAGGCTTTAGCATTTTCATTCACCGTGCCTTCAGCTGTAATCAGGCTATTTAAATTAAACTTACCCGACTCATCTTGCAGTATTCCCGAGACATAACCATCTTCAACCGGAAAAGCTGGCATCGGCTGCGCCCAAGTTTCATTTAAATGATCAACTTCAGCAGCATTCTCTGCGTCATCAACTAGCAATTCAGAAAAAAACGCTTCAGCACTTTTGGCATACATCAAAGACTGGTTTTGTCGCATTAAATAAGCGGTACTTTCAGCAGTTGCAGCCTGACGTTTAGCAATAGTCGCAGCCAAAATAGTTGCAAGAGCCACCATCACTAGAATGGTAATCAGAGCAATCCCCTTCTGCTGTTTGATCATTATTGCTTTGTTCATCTGCATTTTATTATTCTTTGTCAGGTTAATTTTTGGGTTTCAAGCAGGAAGTCTGTATTCAATAAACTGAAAATCCACTCATAACTGACCCCATTAACCATTAAGTTAATTTTAATGCCTTTGGGTAAACGCTGTTTTTGCTCAATCTGATTTAAATCAAAAGATGAGTCTGGCCATTGGGTCATTTCATTTGGATTAAGTACTACGATCTGAAACTGCTCAACATCGGACAACAACACACTGGATTCAGGTTGATCACGCCCGGTCTGGTTTAAATTCCGGTATTTCAGGCGATAGAGTTTTTGTTCATCTGCCCGGTACTGATATTCAACCCGCTCATCTGGAGAAACCCCCTCTTCCAGAGGATCGGTGACTCCAGTCTTACTAAAGTTAAAACGCCCGTTTTGCAAAACCAGTGCCGGCTGAATATCACCATTAATATTGGCCGTTAAAGGCACCGCCTGCACCGTATCACGCAAAATCTGCTGATAAGTATCTTGCAACTGACTTAAGCGCTGTTCATGCACCGCATTACGGTCTTTGGTTTGTACAATATAATCAAATACTTTCCAGCCTAGAGCAGAGAGTACGGCGAAAATAGCAATAGCAACCAGTAGTTCGACCAGCGTAAATCCCTTAGACTTCATGGCGCTTCATTCATCCGGTGATTAAAGAACATCAAGCTGCTAATTCCATTTTCTGCCTGACCGGTTTCAGTGTTGACCAGACTCACTTGTAATTCAATGCGTTGTACATTAGGACTTACAGTGGGTTCACTGCGCTTATCAATTTGCCAGGTTTCGCCCTGTTGAGTGAGTTGTTTAGATTCTGTACCAGTAAGCCACTGCTGATTAATTTCCATCAGTGCCGCTTCATTCAAGGCAACAAACTGGGCTTGGGTTCTCAAAATGGCATTCGAAGTCGATTGGGTATATTGCATAGCAACTTTAGTCAGGGTCATGGCTGCTGTGGCAAAGATCGCCAGCGCGACCATCACTTCCAGCAAGGTAAATCCTGAGGCACGATTAAGTCGAGTAATCCTCGACCTGAGCGGCATTATCGCGCAAAAAAGTCCGAAAGCTGTGCTTGAGGAGCCGCGATGAGTGAAACGCTGTTTCACCGCTGCGCAAGACGAAGAGCTATACTCGGATTGCGCACGATCAGCATTTGACTTAAACGGCTTGATTACATCAGCTTCGGCACTCTGCTTGAAAACCCTAGCTTTCATGGACTTTACCCAAGTGATCAATTTCAATCGGATTGCCCACTACACGATCTTCCAGATAGAACTGGATTCTGACCGGTTTAACTTCACCATTGCCTAACCAGATCAGCTTGGGTGCATTGGCTTCAGTAAGATCCCGATTTTGGGCATTATTATAACGCTGCTCTAAAGACTGAATCCGGAAAGAGACCTGCTCTGGCAAATTACGCAGATTAAACTCCGCATAGCTTTGCCATTTCTGCTGATTTAAAGTGGGTTCTGCTGGATTAAGGGCGCGATATTCCACGACCCCGTAGCGAAATGGTGAAACATCAGTGGCAGCCTGAACATCAAGCGCAAGAATACGAGACTGATCATTGGATTCCCGCAAGATTCTTTGCAAATCCAGTAACAGGACTTCCCGCGCCTGCATTGCCTTGCGCTGATCTACCCCACTAATATTGAGCACGACCAGTGACGCCATAATACTCATAATCACAATCACCACCATCACTTCGATTAGAGTGAATCCACGAATGGAGGCGTGATGTGATCTGATCATAGGCAACTCTTAGGCGAACTGCTCGGCAGGATGGACCTGTTTCGGTAAAGCTAAAGCTTGATCAATAAGGGCAACGCGCAAGGTATCGCGTGAACCGAGATAGCGCTGATAAAAACTGGAGTTCAGAATCGCAGCTGCACCATGGGTCATCGACCAAATTGAGGCCAGATAATCACGCACCGACATGCTGCTATTGATTGAAGCCAGATAGCTTTCCGTCATACGAATAATCAGGCGTAAACGCTGTTTGCGCACCTGATAAAGTTCGCTAAACAGATGCTGAATTCCAACACCTGTTGTCGAAAGACGTTCTTCAATCTGATGAAACAGGACAGTACGTTCAGGGTGATGCAGATGGTGCAACATAAAGAAAGCCAAATGTTCAGGAAAAGCCTTGTCACTATCCTGAATCATTTCCAGCAACATGCGCTCATTACGAATAATCAGCAACATGTACAATTCATCTTTGCTCTGAAAATGCTTATAAAGAGTGCCTTTGGCCAGATCCAGTTCTGCTGCCAGTGCATCCAGGGTCATCCCGGCTTCACCATTTTCTAGCAGTAACTGTTCTGCAACTTGAAAAATCAAGGTTTCTCTTGCTCGAAACTGAGCCTGACGATCCATCTTCACCCTATAACTCTCTTGTACTCTTATCTAACTTTATTTACTTTGAATTCAGAAGATTCTCAAAGTTCTGCTTTGTGATATAAGCCATTTCTTCTAGCGACTTATCATATACATCGCAAAGCGCTTTGGCTACATAAGGAACGTATTTTGGTTCATTAGATTTGCCACGATATGGCATTGGAGCAAGGTAAGGACTATCCGTTTCGATTAAAACCCGATCAAGTGGAACCTGTTTGGCAACGTCACGCAAATCCTGGGCATTTTTAAAAGAAACAATACCTGAGAAAGACACATAATAACCGCAGTCTAAAACAGCTTTAGCGGTTTCCCAGTCTTCGGTAAAACAGTGCAAAATGCCATGGGTAGATTTCTCTGCACGGATAATATCAACCGTGTCATGCTTGGCAGAACGGGTATGCACGACGACAGGTTTTTTCACGATTTGTGAGGCATGGATATGACGGGCAAAACAGTCTTTTTGCTCGGCAATAAAATCGGTGCTGTGATAATAATCGAGTCCCGTTTCACCCAGTGCCCAGACTTTTTCAGGCTGTGCCAGTTCAACCAGATATTCAGTGGTCGCACGCGCCATCGTCGCAGCATCTTCGCAAGGATGTACACCGACGGTATAACCGACATCAGGATGACGGGCCGCGATTTTCGCCAGCTCGATATGATCATCCAGATCCACCGAGATACTCATAAACTTGGATACGCCTGCTTCACGGGCCTGAGCGAGCGCCTGATCCAGATCACCGTTATAAGGTGTTAAATCAAGCAGGGTTAAATGGCAATGAGTATCTACAAACACAATGAGTTCCTACCGAAGGTAAATTAACTACATAGTGTAACTTTTACGTCCATCAGATTTAAGACCCGCAACCAGACGATCGGCTTCATTTTTGAAGAAAACGCCTTTTTCACCAGTGAGCTGAATCCCAAAACCTTGTGGCTTGATGCCATTCTGCTTTTGAGACACCCAGATTACTTTTCCGGTTAATGGAATTTTCTGCGTCTGTTCAGGTAAAGTCGTCAAAACAAAAACTTCTTCACCTAATTTTACTGGCTGCTTGGAAGGAATAAAAAGTCCACCACCTACAACATATGGCATATAACTGGCAAATAATGTTTCAATATCCGGAATATTGGCCTGAATAATACCGCCCATACGTGGTTGCATCTTGTTTTCCCCTTAAGCTAAAGATTCATCAGCTTGATACACAATTCATCGAGCACCAGATTACTTTGTACGTTCTGCTCTAGGTATTGTTTGGCTCGCTGAAAATCCTCATAAATTTTAAAAAGTGTTTCCAATGAATATTGTTCGGCCAATACACTAAAGTCCAGATCAATGTTTTTTACGGCCTGATTTAGCTTGACACAAATTAAATCGGACAACAAGTATTCAAACATTTGACCAAATTCACCAAAACTCAGGCTTTTATTCCATTTGGTCGCAATTGCCATTGGCGTATTTTTTTGAATGACCAGTTTTTTCCAGTCTTCCATGAATTCCTGACGTAGTGGCAGCCATGAACTTTGTGCAACCTCAATCGCTTGCAAAGGCATCTGATTGGATAAATTCATCAATAACTGCTGCTGGCTCGAACCTGCTTCAGGTAACTGCGCCTCTACATATTCACTGAATTGCACCGATGAAATCCGGTCTAAGGCAAAATGCTGTAAACGACTGCGGATAGTTGCAGGTAATTTCAGATAATGGTCCGCAAGCAGAATAATGACAATATTTTCACCCGGTTCTTCCAGAGTTTTCAGCAAGGCATTAGAAGAGGCAATATTTAATGCTTCAGCGGGTTCAATGACAATGACGCGCCAGCCATCAACGGTCTGCTGTACAAAAGGAAGAAGATCACGGATTTTTTCAATTTTAATTTTGGCATTCTGTTTTTTATTGTCTTCATCAGTACTGATATAGACGTAATTCGGATGGGTATCCGCTTTCAGCCACTGACAGCTACCACACTCACCGCATGGCCCATCAGGCTGACGGTTCAGGCATAAAACCCAGGCCAGAAACTGCTGGGCAAAGGCTTCTTTACCACAGCCTTTTTTTCCATAGAATAACAAACCATGCCCAAGCTTAGGAAAACGCCCGGTTAGCGTATCCCAAACCTGTTGCTGCCATGGATAAATCTGTGCATTGACATCAAGCGGCATGGAGAATTCTCAAATTAAGCAAAAGAAGATGGATCCATCTGGTTTAAGCGATCCAGATCTTCCTGCGTATCAACACCTGGCGGTAAATTGGCTTCTGCCACAGCAATGGCAATACGGTGACCATTTTCCAGTACACGTAACTGTTCTAAAGATTCCAGTTTTTCCAGCACACCCATTTCCCAGGTTACATATTCCTGTAGCAGTTTCACGCGGTAAGCATATAAACCCAAATGACGATAAGCCCGATCATGCAGTTTTTGTTCAGTCAGCTTGGCACCATCACGGTCATAAGGAATCATAGCGCGACTAAAATACAATGCCTGATTGTGCTTAGACATCACAACCTTAACAATGCTGTCACGCTTGAATTCCTCTAAATGATGAATTGGCTCACACAGAGTAGACATTGAACAAGCCGGTTGATCTTCTAAGAGTTGCGCGACCTGTTTAACTAACTGGGCTGGCAATAAAGGTTCATCACCCTGCACATTCACGATAATGTCATCACTCGCCCAACCCTTGATTCGAGCGACTTCACTCAAACGATCCGTACCTGAGGGATGATCTGCTGAAGTCAGGACCACATCCACGCCTTCAGTACGGCAGACTTCAGCAATACGTTCATCATCTGTCGCCACACACAGGTCATCAAAGCCCTGTACTTTTTTAGCCTGATCCACGACACGCAGAATCATTGGACGACCATGGATTTCCAGCAAAGGTTTACCCGGCAAACGTGAACTGGAGAAGCGTGCAGGAATAACTATATGTTTCATCGTAAATAAACCTTAGGAAATAGAAATACCCTGTTGCTCTAATTGCTGCTGCAATATTGTATAACAGGCAGGTGACAAGACTGCATCGACTGGCACCACCCAGATATCGCGCTGATAATCTGGATACTGTTTGAGTAATGCCATAATTTTAACTGCATCTTTTTCAGTCGTAATGATCGGGCTATTATCATCAAATTGCAGATCTTCAATTTCATAATCATGATGGTCTGGAAATTCGTGACACTGGAATTGTTGCAGCCCCAGATATTCTAGCGTTTGATAAAAACGCTGTGGAAAACCGATGCCGACTACTGCATAAAAAGCCGCAGTTGGATCAAAGCTTTTGATGACATCTTGTTGATTTAATAGATAGGGCTGAGAGGCTGCAAGATGCATATGCAAAGGCGAAACTGGATTTGCTGCATGTTCAATCACGGTACCTTTTTCCAACCGGGTAACGGGTTCACGCAGATAACCTTCAGGTAAAAGTTTCTGGTTACCCAAACCACGGTTATTGTCCAGCACAATCCATTCGATCTGATGATTTAAAGCCCAGTGCTGCAAGCCGTCATCACAAATGATTAAATCCAGTCTATGCTTTTCTAGCAGAAGCTCAATGCTCTTCTGGCGATTTGGCCCCACAGCCATCGGCACACCAGTCGCTTGGACAATTAAGGCTGGTTCATCACCTACCACTTCAGGCAAGGTATTTAAATCGACATAAGCAGGAAAAGGACCTTTACCACCATAACCTCGGCTGATCACACCAATCCGTAGGCCTTTTTCAGTGAGGTAATCCACCAGATGAATCAGCAAAGGTGTTTTACCACTACCGCCTACGGTAATATTCCCAATCACCATTACTGGAATAGGTGCGGTATAGCTTTTTTTGATCCCTTTTTGGTAAAGCCAGTGATTGCTGACAAAACCCAAACGGTAAAGCCATGACAAAGGACGCAGCACAACCAGCCACTTTGCCTGTGTATTCCAAGCATCCTGAATGATCTGTGCCAAAGCCATGACTTAATGTTCCTCAAAATTACGTTGGTGCAGCTGATAATAAGCACCTTGACGTGCAATTAGCTCAGCATGATTACCCTGCTCTATAATACGACCCTGATCCATTACGACAATGCGGTCGGCATTTTCAATTGTTGATAGACGGTGGGCAATCACAATCGTAGTCCGATCTTGCATCGCCTGATCAAAGGCACGCTGAATAAAGTATTCAGATTCATTATCCAGCGCACTAGTCGCTTCATCCAGAATCAGAATCGGTGCATTTTTCAAAATGGCACGGGCGATGGCAATACGCTGACGCTGACCACCTGACAGATTCAGACCTTGAGCACCCAGTGGCGTATCATAACCTTGTGGCAAGGCCATAATGAAATCATGGGCATAGGCGGCTTTTGCCGCTGCAATGATTTCTTCATCACTCGCATTTTCTAGCTGGCCATAAGCAATATTTTCACGAACAGTACGGTTAAACAGCACTACCTGCTGGTTTACCATTGCGATTTGGGTACGTAAAGCAGTCAACTCATAATCAGTAATCGGTTTTTGATCCAGCAAAATTTGCCCGGATGAAGTTTCCTGATAACGTACCAACAGATTCACCAGCGAGGTTTTACCTGCTCCTGAACGCCCAACCAATGCTACAGTCTCGCCCGCTCTCACTTCCAGGTTAAAGTCATGAATCGCATGGTGACCATCGCCATAAACCAGATTGACATCTTTAAAGTGAATGTTGCCTTTTAAGGCATCATTGAGCTTGCCGGTATTATGTTCTTCAGGCATATCTAGCAATTCGAATACAGAATGTGCGGCCGCCATACCACGCTGAATTTTTTCATTCACATCAGTTAATGTCTTGATTGGTCGTGCCAACATGCCTGCAGCTGTAATATAAGCAACAAATTCACCCGCAGTCGTATCTCCCAGAATTTGTGGGCGCAACGCAATATACATCACGATACTGAGTGAAACTGACATGATCAACTGTACCACTGGACTGTTCAGCTGCTGTACTGCCACCATTTTCAAACCACGGCGCAGGTTTTCCAAAGAATTTTGTTTAAAGCGTTCCTGCTCATAAATCTGACCACCAAAACCTTTAACGATCAGATTGGCATTTACCGTTTCCTGAACCACATGGTTTACGTCACCCATGGTGTCCTGAACCTGTTGTGATAGCTTGCGCATCCGTTTTGAAGCTTTACTGATCACAAAACCAATCACAGGTCCAAAGATCAAAATACACATGGTTAAACGCCAGTTGGTATATAAAAGATATCCCAATAAGGCAATCGTGATCAGACCTTGCTGAATGATCGTTCTAAGTGCTTCAGTTGAGGCTGCAGTGAGCTGCTCAACGTTATACATAATTTTGGCCGTAATATGACCACTGGTATTGTCCAGAAAATATTGCGCAGGCAAACGCAATATTTTGGCAAAGACTTCCTGACGTATATTAAATACCAGATTACGCGAGATGACCGCCGTATAATACCCACCGAGGAATAGGCCTAGACCCCGAAAGAACATCAGTACTACCACTAAGAATGGGAAAAGTAAGGTGAAACCCTGGTCTCTGTTTTGAATCGCCTCAATAATATATTCCAGTAATTTGGCTACAGAAACTTCTGTCGCCGCATTAATAGAGAAACCAAGCAGGACAATTAAGGCTGTGCCCCAAAATGGTTTTAAATAGCTTAAAAGGCGAAGATAGACCTTAAAATCGTGCTTCACTAATAACCTCGAGTTGGTACTTTCGTACTGATGTTGACATTGACAAAGCCAAGTTGCCCTGCAACGTCCATGACACGAATAACATCCTGATGTGTCGCTTTTGCATCAGCGGCAATGACAAACATTAAATCACGACGTTCATTCGAAATCTGTTTAATTGCCGTATTTAAATCTGCTGCGTCTTTACTGGCAATAGACTGACCATTCACGGCATAGTGACCATTGGCATCCACAATCACTTCAATTTTCTGGTCAAAATTCTTTGGCGGTACACCTTGCGCATCTGGGAGCGTCAGGTTCATTCGGCTCATCTGGTTAAACGTGGTTGAAAGCAGCAGAAAGACCAAAATAAATAACAGGCAATCAATCATGGGCGTCAGATTGATATGTACATCTTCCACCTGGTTACGTTTAAATTTCATGCCACTGCTCCTAACTTGCTTTCTTGATGCGTTCTTCTACATCATCTGAAGCATTTAAATAGAACAGGTTGGCATGAAATAACGTTGCTTGCTGCTCAAGTTCCGCCACATATTCCTGAACCAGACGCTGGAAATAACGATGTGCAAATAAAGCAGGAATAGCAATCAGCATACCCGCTGCTGTCGTGATCAGTGCTTTGGAAATACCGGGCATCATTAAAACCGGGTCACTATTAGTACCGACATCAATCATTAAGAATGATTCGATAATCCCAATGACTGTACCCAGCAAACCGAGTAAAGGCGCTACTGCACTCAAAGTACCCAGAAAATTAATATTCTTTTCCAGATAGCCTATTTCCTGTGAAGCTACCACTTCCATCTGGGCACGAGCATATTGCTCAGACTGGTGACACGCTTCAAAACCAGCTGTAAATACACGACCCAAAGTACTGTTTTTTAAAGCTGAACTTTGCTGCAACTTTTGCATGGCTTGGTCTGCATTTTGTGCAGGACCCATCAGAAGTGAGTTGGGCAGTACCAGACTCTTTTTTAAACGAATGAAACGCTCAACTGAAATCGCCAACATAAATATCGAACACAATACCAGCGGCAGCATCAACCAGCCGCCTGCTTTAACCAATTCCCACATCTGATTTATTCCCCAATAAAAACAAATTTTAAATTAATTATTCATCGCCCAGGATTGAAAGAATCCCGTCCAGCTCTTCTAAAGAATGATAGCTAATGACCAGTTTGCCTTTCCCTTGCTTGTTGTAGTCAATTTTAACATCCGCACTAAAGCGCTCAGACAGACGCTGAGTCAACTGCTGAATGTCCGGCGCAATCGCTGCTTTTGGTTTTTCTGTTTTCGGTGCATTGTAGTCGCGTACCAACTGTTCGGTTTGGCGTACTGACAGGCTCTTTTCAATGACCATCTCAGCAACTTTAAGCTGATCTTTAGCCTTCAAAGTCAGGATGGCACGTGCATGTCCCATATCCAGCAGGCCCTGCTGCATAAAGTCTTTTACTTCTTCAGCCAGAGTTAGCAGACGCAGTAGATTACTTACTGTAGTACGTGCCTTACCGACGGTATCGGCAATTTCCTGATGGCTTAAACCAAACTCGTCATGGAAACGCTGCAAAGCCATCGCCTGATCAATCGGGTTCAGGTCCTGACGCTGAATGTTTTCGATTAAAGCTAATGCAATTGCGACCTGATCATTCAGCTCACGCACAATCGCAGGAACTTCAGTCAGACCTGCTAACTGTGCCGCACGCCAACGACGCTCACCCGCAATAATCTCGTATGGATAGCGTTCATCATCGACCGGACGGATCACGATTGGCTGCATGATGCCATGCTTTTCAATCGATGCGGCCAGTTCCTGCAGATCCTGCTCATTGATATAGCGACGTGGCTGATATTCACCACGTTTCAGCAGATTGACATCAATCTGTTTCAACTGACCATGATCAAGACCTTGTGCTTCGAGTTGTAATTTTTCTTTTTGAATTGATCCCAGCAAGGCATCTAAACCACGACCTTTGGCGAGTCCACGTTTCTTGACGGTCATGCTTTACTTCCTTTTTTCACTTTGCTTTTCTTTAATACTTCAGCTGCCAGATTTAAGTAAGCAACTGCACCCTTTGAACTTTTTTCAAAATAAATCACTGGTAGACCATGTGCCGGCGCTTCAGCCAGACGGATATTACGTGGAATCACGGTTTCATAAAGTTTTTTACCAAAATATTGCTCTAACTCTTCTGAAACATCACGGGTCAAGGCATTTCGTGCATCATACATAGTACGCAATACACCCACGATCTGCAGGTCTGGATTAAGTGCCTGCTGAATCCGGTCGATGGTTTGTGTCAGATCAGCCAGACCTTCGAGAGCATAATATTCGCATTGCATCGGAATAATCACGCCATCCACCGCTGCCAGTGCATTTACGGTGATCAGGCTTAAGCTTGGTGCACAATCAACAATGATATAGTCGAATGAAGATTCAATTTCCTGCAAAGCTTCACGCAAAATGAATTCACGGCCTTTCTGCTCGGCAATCGCCAGCTCCACACCAGCCAGATCACGGTTTGCCCCTAAAACCTTGTATCCGACTTCAGCCTTAGTAATCGCAGTTTCAATCGGCACTTCACCCAGCAATACATCAGTCACTGAATACAGCAGGTCATTTTTCTGAATCCCCGACCCCATGGTCGCGTTACCTTGAGAATCCATATCCACAAGCAAAACGCGTTTTTTTAGCACAGCGAGAGATGCCGCCAAATTTACTGCGGTTGTGGTTTTACCGACACCACCTTTCTGGTTGGCAATCGCAATAATTTGTGCCATGTTGACCCCGATCCTTCAAAAATTTTAAATACGTTTTAATAGAAGTAAATGACGTTGTTCGTCCAAGCGCGGAACCTTCAGTTCAATAATCTGACAGCTAAATTCATCTTTTAATGCTGCCACTTCCTCTTCAGGAATCAAACCTTTCATGGAAGCAATAATACTCTGCTCATGCATATACGGTTTAGACGCATTCACAAAATCTGTCAATGAAGCAAATGCACGACTGGTAATCACATCAAACTGACCCAGCTCATTGATACTGTCTTCATTTTCCACACGGGTTTGTACTGCAATGACATTTTTTAATTTTAGGTCTGCAATAAACTGCTTCAGAAAACGAATTTTTTTACCGTTTGAATCCAGTAGTACGCAATCACGCTCAGGCTGACATAAAGCAATGATCATGCCCGGCATACCACCACCAGTTCCGATATCGAGCAAACGACCTGCAGGCAAATCCTTCAAAATACTCAGACTGTCAAGCAGATGCTTAACCAGCATTTCCTTAGGATCACGGATTGCAGTCAAATTGTATGCTTTATTCCACAGTACCAAAGCGTCCTGGTACTTGAGTAATAAATTTAAAGCTTCATCAGACAGCTCTAAACCTAAAGCCTGGCTACCCTGCTTTAGTTCTTGAAAAAACGTGTGCATAAACAATCAACGCTCGAAAAAGTTAAGTGGAAGTATACCGTTTTCTCTATATTGGCACAGTAGGGAGTGCTTAGTGAATATTCACTTAAGCAGACTTCCCTTCACGGATCATTAAATCCAGTGCATTCAAACGCTCAGGCGTTCCCACATCCACCCAAATACCTGTCAATTTAGAAGCAGCAATCTTGTTTTCCAGCATTGCTGCTTTTAATAGTGGTGCTAAAGGACGTTTTCCAGCCTCTAAGCCTGCAAACATTTTCGGATGAATCACTGATACACCGCTAAAAGTCAGATTTTCACCACTGATCTGCTGATCAAAGATATAAGCCTTGCCGTCTGCAAGTGTGAAATCACCGTTTGGATGCTGTTCCGGGTTTTGTACCAATACCAGATGTGCCAGATTTTCACCCAGCTCAACATTCAATAAAGGTGCAAAGTCCATGGTTGTCCAGACATCACCATTGACCAGAATGAAAGGTTCATCACCAAGCAGTGGTAAAGCATTAATAATACCACCGGCTGTTTCCAGACCTTCACCTTCATGTGACCATAAAATCTTGACACCAAACTGTGAACCGTCACCCAACGCCTGAGCCAGTTTTTCACCTAGCCAGGCAGTATTGATGACAATTTCATTCACGCCTATCGCCGCCAGTTTTTCAATATGCCAGACAATTAATGGTTTGCCACCCACTTCCAGTAAAGGTTTTGGCGTATGCAAAGTTAAAGGACGCATGCGGTTGCCCAAGCCAGCCGCGAGAATCATCGCTTTCATTTAGGCCGCTACCTCGTATGAACCATATTTTGCTTCAAAGACAGGCATGACTTTTTCATGAATAAACTGCATAAATGGTTGTAATTCTGGATAGTCTTTGGTTTCTTCCAGTAGATACCACATCACACGTGGCAGGTCTTTTAGATAGCCAGATTTACCATCTCGCTCAAACAAGCGGACAAAAATACCTAAAATCTTGATATGACGCTGAATCGCCATCATATCCGCATCTTTTTTAAACTGTTCGAAATCACGGTCCTGTTTTGCAGCTGCTGGCAATAGGTCATAGAACACTTTAAACCAGCGATACACGCGATCTGCATTCCACTGTACATAAGCATCACGGGTAATAGAGATCAGGTCATAGGTATCAGCACCAATCACTGCATCCTGAAAATCAATCACACCCAGTTCGGTTTCATTTTCGATTTTCATCAGGTTACGGCTATGAAAATCACGATGCACAATGACTTGTGGTTGTGCCAAAGCAGCATTCGCCAGAATCGCAAATGTGCGCTTGATCAGCGCAGACTCTGATTCTGTTGGCTGAATTTTTAGAGCAGGCAGCATCCAGTCAGTCAGCAGCTCCATTTCAGAAATCAGCTTCTCATAAGAATAAGCAGGAAACTGACCTTCTCCCGGAATGGACTGTAGCTGAATCAGCTGTTTAAAACTTTGCTCATAATAGGTATCAACCGTCTGATCATTCAGCAAATTTGATAACAGCACATCACCAAAATCTTCGAGCAGCAAAAAGCCATTTTCCAGGTCTTTGGCCACGATGTGTGGAACACGTACGCCATGGGCATCAAAAAATTCATCAATCGTCACAAAAGGCACACAATCTTCTTTTTCTGGTGGTGCATCCATGAGCATAAATGTTTTATTATTCAGTTTGATTCGTGCATAACGACGAAAACTTGCATCGCCTGCTAAAAAATGTGTTTCAAATTGATCTGAACCGAGTACAGAAGCAATCCAAGATTGTATCAATTGTTCGCGTTGAGTATTCATTTGCAATAAATTCTAGTACAGGCTGAGTTTTTAAAGTGCTAAGTGTAGCTACTTATCAACTTTTTCTCTATGATGCGACAATAATTAATTGCGATAAAAGCATGATTGGTTAATGAGACAAATGAAGCATCACTTTAAAATAAACCCTCTAGCGACTGCGATCTTAACCCTTTTATGTAGTAGCTCGGTCTCAAGCTATGCTGCATCAAATGACTCATCCAATGTAAATGCGGAACAACTTAAACAACGCATTAATGAGACCTATCCCGGTGAAGCATTCTTCTCACAATATTATGTAGATAAATCTTCACCAGAAGCACAGCAGCGTCAAGGTAAATATCTCAGTTCAGCCTATTGTGAGGGCGCCTGGGTCACTCCTATTACACCTGATGCACCGACGATTGACCCTGAACAGGCAACTTCAACCATTACTGCAGACTATGGTCATTATAATCCGGCCGGTGATTCCTACTTAGAAGGCAATGTGGTCATTGATCAGGAAGGTCGCCAGATTCGTGCGGAACGCGTGACGATTGATCAGACTCAAACCTATGCTAAGGCAGAAGGTCAAGTCCAATTGGCCCAAGGTGGCTTGATTTCGCAAAGCGATGATATCAATTACAACCTAAAAACCCAGCAAGGTGACTTAAACAACAGTTTTTTCATTGCCGAAGAACAGCATGCGCATGGCCGTGCTGAAAAGATTGCCAAAACCTCAGACGATACGCTTGAACTGGAAAATGCCACCTATTCTACCTGTCCACCTGAGCAAAAGCCGACCTGGAAAATTCAGGCAGACCAAATCAAGCTAAATCAGGAAACCGGTCGCGGTGAAACCCGTAATACCAAGCTCTATGTGAAAGATGTTCCGGTACTGGCTGTTCCTTATTTTAACTTCCCAATCGATGATCGCCGTACCACAGGGATTCTGACGCCAACTTTCGGATTTACTAATGATGGTGGTCTGGAACTGGGTGTGCCGGTTTATCTCAACCTGGCACCACAATATGATGCGACTATTACGCCACGTTATATTAGTGACCGTGGTGCGATGCTGGATGGCGAGTTTCGTTATTTAACAGAAAATTATGGTGAAGGCCGGATTTGGGGTGGCTACCTGCCATCTGATGAAAGTTATGACAATAAAGACCGTAAAGACCTGCACTTCCTGCATAACTGGCAAATCAACGATCAGTTCTCAACAAATCTTGAATATAATTACGCATCAGACAAGGACTTTTTTGCCGATCTGGATAATAACCCAGATTCAAAAACAGACCTGAACTTGCGCCGCGCCTGGGAAGTTAATTATAAAAATGGCATCCCTGGCTTAAAAGCTCAGTTTAAAGTTGAAGATTTCCAGACACTTGATCCTGCCGTTCTGGATGAAGACCGTCCTTATGCGCGTTTGCCGCAGCTTTTGGTGAATTATAAGACCGGTAACCCACTGGGTTTACAATACGAATTTAATAACGATACGGCTTATTTCCAGAAAGACATCAGAAATACTGAAAATATTGATACCGGTGATGAAGCCATCTATCAACCAAGTGGTACACGAATCTATAATGATTTCTCGGTACGCTATAATCACTTTACGCCTTGGTCATTCTTCATTCCTCAGGCGACATTACGCAATATCAATACTTTCTATGATCAAGATACTATTGATCGTATTAATAATAATCAAACCAGCTCATCAAGTGAAAATCATTCTATCGTAGTACCACAATTTACGCTGGATACCGGTTTAATTTTTGAAAAAGATGGTCGCTATTTACAGACCTTGACGCCTCGCCTGTTCTACGCTTATTCACCGTATGAAAACCAGCGCAATCAGCCAAACTTCGACTCTGTCGTAGCCTCAATTAATTATGACCAATTATTTAGTGCACGCCGCTTCTATGGTAATGACCGCTTAGAAGACAATAACTTCGCTTCTTTAGGTCTTAGTTACAGTTTATTTAATGAAGAAGGTTTAGAGCGATTACGCGCCAGTGTGGGGCAAAGTTTCTTCTTCGAAGATCGCCGTGTCACCCTAGATCGTGAGGCAGATGAATTTGACCGTGAAAGTCATACTGGACCAGTTATTCAGCTTAGAAGTCAGTTAAACAAAAACGTGCATGTCAACCTGAATTCTAGCTGGATGTCGAATGGCTCCAATGCCCAGCGTGATGTACAGGTTTATTATACGGGCGATCAAGGCAATCTGTATAACTTAGGCTATTTCTATCGTAAAGATATTCCAAACCGTCAGGAAAGTTATGATCAGGTGGTTGGCTCATTTATCCAGCCAATTGCCAATAACTGGCGTCTGGTCGGCCATGCGCAATTTGACCTGGATAATAGTGTCGCACGTGAATATTTACTTGGCGTAAACTATGAGTCATGCTGTTGGGGAGTATCTGTCTATGGCCGCTCATACTACAATGACCTAGACGATATCAATGACCCAGATGTGAAAGCGAAACGTGCAGTAATGGCTGAAGTAACGCTTAAAGGTCTTGGCGGGTTAAGCAACAAGCTAACCTCATTACTAGAAAATCGTATTCTAGGTTTTAACAATATCAATCAAACTTGGACAGAACGTTAATGAAGACAAAACAGTTAAAACAAATTTTTAAAGCGACCGCACTTGCGCTATGTCTTTCTTCAGCGATGACGACTTTTGCTGTTGCCCAACCTAAAGATGAAGTTGTAGCTGTTGTCGACAATAGCGCTATTCTGCGTAGTGATCTGGCACAAAGCGTTGCTGAAATTTCTCACCAGTTGCAAAAGCAAAACAAGCCTGTTCCACCACAACCTTATCTTGAACAACAAGCACTTGAACAGCTAATTGTACGTCAGGCTCAACTGGAACAGGTAAAACGCTACAATATCCGTCCAGATGAAAAATCTTTAAATGAAGCAGTGCTTAAAGTAGCACGTGATTCAGGCTCCCCTAGCTTGGAAGCTTTCCAGCAAAAACTGGATGCTATCGCGCCGAATACGTATGCCTCTTTGCGTAACCGTATTGCAGAAGATCTAGCACTTAGCCGTTTACGCCAGCAAGCCGTAAATTCACGTATCCAGATCAGTGATCAGGATGTGAAAAACTTCCTGAATACACCGCAAGGTCAAGCTTTGTTAGGCAGCCAGGTACATGTTCTGCATTTACGTATAACCGGAGAAAATGCACAGCAGGTTGCAGCACAGGTAAGAAATGACTTGAGTAGCAGCAATGATATTCAGGCGATCAGCAAAAAATATTCAACTGGCGATATTAAAGTAGATGCGTCTGATATGGGTGTTCGAAACCTGTCAGAAATTCCAGGAGAACTCGCTGCACGTGTTTCTACCCTGCAAGCGGGTCAAACATCAGAACTGATTCCAGCAGCAGATGGTGTGCATGTCCTGAAACTTCTAGAACGTAAAGGTGGTGAGCAAAAAGCACTGGTTCCTCAGTACCAGACTCGTCATATTCTGATTCAAACATCAGAAGTGGTTAGCCCAGAAAATGCCAAACAGATGATTGATAGCTTGTATGCGCGTCTTAAGCAAGGTGAAGATTTTGCAGTATTGGCATCTACTTTCTCTAATGACACAGGTTCAGCGCGTGATGGCGGAAGTTTAGGCTGGGTCAGCCCAGGTGTCATGGTACCTGAATTTGAACAGCGTATGAAAAGTACGCCAGTAGGTCAGATTAGTGAACCATTCCAGTCACAATTTGGCTGGCATATCCTGCAAGTGACCGATACACGTCAGCAAGATATGACTCAGGAATATCAGGAACGTATGGCACGCCAGATCCTGGGTGAACGCCAGTTTGATGCTGAGCTAGATAGCTGGTTACGTGAAACTCGTAGCAATGCCTATGTAGAAATCAAAGATCCTCAGCTAGATCCTAAACGCGCTCGTTAATATAAGAAAAGAAAGCCAGCATAATGCTGGCTTTTTTAATGACTTAATTCTTTAAGCAATAAAAAAGCCTCTTATTAAGAGGCTTTTTTATTTCAGATCCGATTAACGATTGTTTTCGTCGTCAGAAGAATCTTCAAATTTTGAATCGTTGTCAAAACCAGCGCCTTGACCACCGAAACCAGCGCCTTGACCACCAAAGCCAGCGCCTTGACCACCAAAGCCACCTTGACCGCCGAAGCCACCAGCAGCACCTTGACCACCGAAGCCACCTTGACCGCCGAAGCCGCCTTGACCACCAAAGCCAGCGCCTTGACCGCCGAAGCCACCTTGACCGCCGAAGCCACCAGCAGCGCCTTGACCACCGAAGCCACCTGCGCCGCCTTGACCACCGAAGCCAGCACCTTGTGGACCAGCAGGAGCACCAGCTGGACGAGGGTTACGAGCAGGTACAACTGTAGAAATCGCGTGTTTGTAAACCATTTGGCTTACTGTATTTTTTAATAATACAACGTATTGGTCAAAAGACTCGATGTGACCTTGTAATTTGATACCGTTTACCAGGAAGATAGAAACTGGAATACGTTCCTTACGGAGAGAATTCAAGAATGGATCTTGTAAAGTTTGACCTTTAGACATGTTATAACTCCAAAAATTTAAAAATCAGCGCAAAAAACTATCTCTATTTTTCAATTAAAAATTATAAAAAAGATAGTACTCAAATTTTGCTTTATCCGTGACAGTTTCGCAAGTCTTCTTGGGCCTGCTCGAGCGTAAAATATGTTGTAAATTTATGCTTTTCTTGCAAAGATCTCAACCAGGTATATTGACGTTTGGCAAGTTGTCGTGTCGCAAATAAAGCCTTATCCTCCATTTCCCGTTGTTTTTCATGACTTAGGTCACCTTTTTTTAAGAATTCTATGGCTTGGCGGTAACCTACTGAACGCATTGAGGGTAAATTTTCGTCAAAATCGTATTTTCCCATTAATCCTTTAACTTCATTTAAAAATCCGTTTTTCCACATAATTTCAAGACGTTTTTCAATACGTTTGTGCAATTCTAACCGATCGGGCATTAAGGCATAATTATGGAAACTGTAACGATATGGTAAATTTTTTGGTTGTTCTGCTTGTAGTTTTGTAATCGGTTTGCCTGTCAGCTTAAAAACTTCTAATGCACGGATAATTCGCTGTTTATCACTGACTTTAAATTTCTGGCCAGCTAAGGGATCTACCTGACATAATTCAGCATATACCGCTTCCCACCCTTCACGAGCGGCTTTCTCTTCAATCTGGGCACGTACTGCGTAATCTGCACTTGGTAAATTATCAGATAAACCTTCAAGTAAGGCTTTAAAATACAGCATGGTGCCACCCACCAGAATTGGGGTTTTACCACGCGCATGAATATCATCAATCAGACGGCAAGCATCTTCGACAAAGTTTGCTGCAGAATAGACTTCCAGCGGACTAATAATATCGATCAAATGATGCGGATAGCGCTCTAATTCCTCTTTAGAAGGTTTCGCTGTACCAATGTCCATTTCCTGATAGACCAGCGCAGAATCGACAGAAATCAGCTCAAAATGACCTTGCTCGTATAGTTCACATGCCAAAGCAGTTTTACCGCTTGCAGTTGGTCCCATTAAATTGATGACCGGCAGTTGATTGGACATGTAAGGCTACTCTCCCCGAGCAAAAAGTTTATCAAGTTGAGACAATGGAAATGCTCGCCAGGTTGGACGACCATGATTACATTGGCTCGCAAATTCAGTTTGTTCCATCTGACGCAGCAAAGCGTTCATTTCAGACAGACTCAACATTCGATGTGCACGTACCGCACCATGACAGGCCATGCCCGCAAGAATCTGATCACGTTTTTGCATTAAACTTTGTCCCTGATCATTCGGATCCAGATCATTCAATAATTCAGGGATCAAGGCATCAAAATCAGCCTTATGTAAAATGGCCGGTACGCCTCGCACAATGACCTGTTCATCACCATACTGGTCAATTTCCAGACCTAAACGAGCAAGTTGATCTTTAAGTTCGTCAACACGCATGGCTTGCATACGACTAATGCTTACCACTTTAGGAATCAGTAATTGCTGGGATATCCAGAATTCCGGTTTATCCCAAGCCATTTTCATCTGTTGCAGCAGAATACGCTCATGCGCCGCATGCATATCTACAATGATTAAGCCTTCGGTATTTTGCGCCAGAATATAAATACCATGCAGCTGGGCGATCGCAATCCCTAAAGGATGCTCATCCACTTTACTATGTAAATGTGACTGTAATGCATTCGATGCTGAATGACTGGTTTCTGCTTCAGTTTCTCTTAAAGGAGCGAGATAACTTTTCAGGGCATTATTCAGCTGCTGCGAACCCGAATATGACTTATTGTAATCCTGCGCATAATGCACAGTTTGTGGACCTGATGACTCAAAATCCGTTAACACATCAGAAGCTTCTTCTTCACGCTGATGATACGGAGATGTGACTGGAATAACCGGTTGAGTGGCTACGGACTGATGCAGGCTGAACTGCTCCTGATAGCGCGGCTGAGGTGTTATCGCAACAGCTTCAGACTCAGTTTTCATGGCCTCAGCCAGATCAGCGGTCGCAGTCTGGAATTGCGCCAGGGTTTCCTTGGCATAGTGACGTACAAATTCATGTACTTCACGCTGGTTCAGGAAACGAATTTCATGTTTGGTCGGATGCACATTGACATCAATACTTTCTGGATCGATTTCCAGAAATAGTAAATAAGCAGCATGCTGATGGCCATGCAGGATACCATCATAAGCCATACGCAAAGCGTGCGAAATGGTCTTGTCTTTAACAGTCCGGCCATTCACATAGACATATTGCAGATCGGCTTGAGCCCGTGCATCCGAAGGATGTCCGAGCCAGCCTGATAAACGCATATTGATACTGTCTGCATCAATCCAGTAAGCATTTTCAGTAAACTGACGGCCAAGTAATTGTTGCACACGCTGAAAACGCAAAGCACCACTATCTGCAACTGGCAAATTCAGCTTGATGGTTTGGTTATGTTCCAATACAAAGCGAATATCGAAATGCGTTAAAGCCATACGGCGGACAATTTCTTCGATATGTCCAAATTCAGTGCCGGGCTTTTTCAGGAATTTGCGCCGCGCCGGAACATTGAAGAATAAATCCTGCACCCGGATCTGAGTTCCTTTAGATGCCGCGACCGGTCGAATCTCCTGATGATCAAAAGCCGTACCGTTCACTTCCACCTGATAGCCAATCCCATCTTCATTCTGGCTACTGGTTAAAGTCAGACGAGACACTGCGGCAATTGAGGCCAATGCCTCACCACGAAAGCCCAAACTGGTAATCGCATGCAGCTCTTCAGCCGTTTGAATCTTACTGGTCGCGTGACGCATCACGGCCAGTGGCAAATCTTCATGATGGATACCACGGCCATTATCAATGATTTCAATCAGCGTACTGCCGCCCTGTTCCACCCGGATAATCAACTCGGTCGCACCTGCATCAATCGAGTTTTCCAGTAACTCCTTGACCACAGATGCGGGCCGTTCAATCACCTCACCTGCTGCAATCTGGTTCGCCAGCGCAGGATCAAGTGCACGGATACGGCGTATGCTTAAATCATCAACCATTTGGGAATTCACGCTCCAAAGCTTGCTGTAATGCCAGATTAGAAGAAATCAGACTCGCGGTACGGGTCAGCTCATCTTCTGATTTTAAAATTTCAATAATTAAATCGGCTTGCGGGATTTCATCACCCCCCTTAGAAGGCCATTCGAATAAAAATAGCGCATTGGGAGTTTCTAAATAATCCCGGATCCCCATCAATTCAAGTTCATAAGGGTCATTAAGACGATATAAATCAAAATGAAAGATATCCTGACCATTCACCTGATACGGTTCCACCAGCGTGTAAGTCGGACTTTTTACTGAGCCTTTATGACCGAGCTGTTGTAAGTAATAACGCGTCAGCGTGGTTTTCCCCGCACCCAAGTCACCAATCAGATATATAACGCCCGCAGAAAAATTATTTGCCAGAACTTTGGCCAGATTTTGGGTGTCATCTTCATGTTTTAAAGTGACGTTAAATGAATAAGGCATATTACTCACGACATGATGAAAAAGAATAATTATGATAGCATCGCAACGCTTTAAAAGCCTATTTACCTCTGTGAGAAACTGTATTTTTTCACAGCATCCGTTCCAGACCAGAGATAGATCCACGTTGTGATGACTTCGACTGTTGAATTTAGCCCACCCATGCTGAATGGGGTGACGGCAAGTAAAGTATTCCTGCAAGCGACAGCTGATTCACCCAAGACAGTCTATGCCTATCTCTGTGCACAATTTCCACATATTGATCCGAGCGAATGGCAATCCCGTTTCGATAATGGTCTGGTTTACGATGCTCAAGGCAATACCTTAACCATCGAAAGTTCTTTTCAAGCGAATACTCATTGTTTTTATTATCGTTTTTTGGCACACGAAGTGCATGTTCCTTTTCAGCATCAGATTCTGTTTGAGAATGAACATTTGCTGGTGGTGGATAAACCGCATTTTTTGACCATGAGTCCTACTGGAAAATATGTACAGGAAACCTTGCTGGTACGCCTAAAACAGCAAACTGGAAATGAACATCTTACTCCGATTCATCGCTTAGATCGTGAAACGGCAGGTGTGGTGCTGATTTCAAAATGTGTGCAATCGCGTGGGGTTTATCAGCAAATATTTGCGACTCGGCAGGTACAGAAAACTTATCATGCGATTGCGGTTTATCGTAATGATTTAAGTTTTCCGCTCATCACAAAGCTCAAAATGGAAAAAGGCCAGCCCTTTTATACCATGCAGGTGGTAGAAGGAGAGCCTAATAGCGAAACTGAAATTCAATTGCTGCAACATAATGGGCAATGGGGCAAATATGAGCTAAAACCGCATACAGGAAAACAGCATCAGTTAAGGGTACACTTAAGCCATTTAGGGATTCCGATCCAGAATGATCCTTTTTATCCGCAGGTTTCCCATAAGGCGGATGATGATTTTTCTGCACCTTTACAGCTACTGGCCAAACACATTCATTTTACGGATCCAGTTACCCAAAAGCAGATGCAATTTAGCTCTGAACTTGAATTGACACTGTAAATCTCTTGTCATTACAGATTATTTTCTAAAAACGGCAACTTGAGGATTGAAATCCCAAAGTTATCGATTAGAATAAGGCGAAAAGTTAAGTAATTTAAAGCTTTGAAAATATTATGAGAAAAACTGAAGTTTATCAAATTCGCCTGGATTCCCAAGAAAAGAAACAGGCATTTGCAGTATTTAAACAATTGGGGATTACGCCGGCTCAGGCAGTTCGTCTTTTTTTTAAACAGGTTGTTCTGACCAAATCAATCCCCTTCTCGATTGAAAATCAGAATATTAATCTGGAACAGCTGATCAAGTTACGCAAGCAGAAACAGAATGAACTTAAGGCAGAACAAACCTCAAGTCCAAGTACTACAGCTATTCCAGCAGATCATCAGGAAATGAATCTGGATGATGATCATTTTGATTTATTTGAAGAACTGAATGCTATTTTAGGTGAAAGCGACAAAATTTAACATTGTTGCATTTACGAACAATTCTTAAGTTTCTCTCCTTTCAAACTTCGCTATGCTTGATGTTAATGATAAATAATAAAATTAACATGGAGTAAGCCGATGATCGTGCGACGTGCCCAGTCAGAAGATCTACCTAACCTGGCCGTTTTATTTGATGAGTACCGTCAATTTTATGGTACTTCTTCCAATCTGGATTTATCTTACGAGTTTCTGAAACAGCGTTTTGAAGATGGTCAAACTGTCATTTTTATCAACACTAAGGATGATATTTTTACCGGATTTATTCTGCTGTATTTAAGATTTTCCTCAGTCGCATGTTCTACTTATTATGTGCTGGACGATGTCTATATTAGCCCGCCTTATCGCCGGCATGGTGCAGCCAAGCAACTGATTGACACTGCTATCTTGTTTGCCCGACATGAAAATGCGCTTCGAATCAGCCTGGAAACGCAAAAAACCAATTATCAGTCACATAAACTTTATGAGTCACTTGGATTTATTCAGGACAATGAATTCGTGACTTTCCATTGTTTCCTGAAATAAATCCCAGACTTTATTCGGTACGGAATTTTGCCTGTGCCACTTGTTCTGCGTCCAGATAGGTCCATTCCCCTATTGCCAGTTCACTCAAGGCCAATGCACCAATCTGGGCACGATGCAGCTGCTCCACTTTATTGCCAACAGCTGCCAGCATACGTTTCACCTGATGATAAACCCCTTGATGAATGGTCATTTGCAGACGATTTTCATCTAGACGAACAATATCTGTAGCAGCAAAGGTGCCTTTTTCATTTCTCAATTCCACACCCTGTTCAAGCTGTTGAATCTGCTCATCTGTCACGGGATCGGCAGTAGTCATCTGATAGACTTTCGCTACATGTTTCTTAGGATGGGTCAATGCTTGTAGAAACTGACCATCATCCGTCAGTAATAATAGTCCGGTAGTGTCCTGATCGAGACGACCTACACATTGAATTCCACGGTTTAACAGAATGTCATCAAACAGATCAAATACACTGAAATGATGGGTAGCCTGATGTGAGCACTCATAATCTTGTGGCTTGTTGAGTGCAATATATACTTTTTCCCGATAGCGGTATTCATGACCATAAATACTAAAGGTCAGATCTTGCAGATTTAGTTTATGCTTGGGATTATCAATGATTTCATTCTGAATCGAAACAGCACCATTTTTAATCAGTTGCTGACAATGTTTTCGTGAACCGAAACCCTGTGATTGCAACATTTTTTCCAATAGCATCCATCTGAACCTGTTTAAATGAGCGATAGGCGCATTCTATACTGAAAACTAACCAGATTCATTTCTTGTAGGGCTTTCCCCCTTTAAATGGCTAAAAAGCCTATAATCCTGTGACTTTTCATTTTTTTTATCTCCTCATGTCCCAACTTGATCTGAATCTGCTTGTTCTTCTGGTTTTATTGGCTTGCGGTATTTTTAGTCATAATACTGCTGTGACCATTGCTGCGGCCGTGTTGATCGTCCTGAAGATTACACCTCTCAATGACCTCTTACCTTATGTACAGCAACATGGCTTAAATATCGGGATTATTATTTTAACCATTGGTGTATTGGCTCCGATTGCTAGCGGGAAAATTCCCGGTGACAGTATTCTGAAATCATTCCTGAGCTGGAAATCTTTACTGGCAATTGCAATCGGTCTATTTGTTGCCTGGCTTGGTGGACGTGGGGTGAAACTGATGTCGAGTCAGCCTGATGTCGTTGCAGGTCTATTAATTGGTACGGTCGCAGGTGTGGCGGTACTTCGTGGTGTCCCAGTCGGGCCATTAATTGCAGCCGGGATTTTATCGTTATTGATTGGAACGCAATAAGTCTTTAACCATGATTGTGCAATATTCTTAAAAATTAATATTCTAAAATTAAGAACTGCATAGTATTAAATCACATGATCAGCGACATGGATGTCGCTCGTTGGATTGAGGTACAGGATGTACCTTCAATCCAACAAAAGATTTTTGTTACTTTTGATCTTTCAAAAGTAAAAGCTCAGGTTAAATACTAAAATTTAAAAACCCAAATTTTATTCCACAAACAGCAAAGCCAAACGCACCTGATCATAACCCATACGCGGACTGGTCAGTTCTACGATCGGACGTAATTTAATACTGCCGTCATCATTGAAATGATCTGAGTTTTGACGTTTGGTTAGACGTTTATAAATCTTGCGGACTTGTTCAACAACTTCTTCACCCGGATGAGCCACCGAAATATCCAGCCCTTGCTCTTTATGCAAACGTCCCAAATGGTTAATGATAGTAGCAGGTGTCAAGCCACGTTCAGTTGCAATATCGGAAATCTCATAACCTTCTTCAAACAATTCACGGGTTTCATCCAAGGTTGCAGTCGCGTAGTTTTGCTTGCCACCATTTTTAGCAATTTTCTTCTCATTGCGCTGGATCTCGACTTCGTTCAAAGTGCCACCACAATGACGGATAAAGGCCTTATGCTGTACAGTCAAATCTACATTTTCAAAATTCGCTTCTGCTTCATCTGACAGTTCCTGAAAACGGCGATCAGCCTTAATGGCAAGACTATCCAGTTCCAGAGCCTGTTCATTAAAGCCTTTTAGACGTAATCCATTTAAGCTTTTCAAACGAGATAATGCTACATAACCTTGCCCTTTTTCAAAGGTATGGCTCAGGTCAATCTCAGCAGCTTCTAGCGTCATGCCTTGAGACTTATGAATGGTAATCGCCCAAGCCAGACGTAGTGGAATCTGCTGGAAACTGGCAATGGTTTTGCCTGCTTCATTATCCACTGACCAGGTTTCAGGTTCTACAATCAGGGTAGTTCCGTCTGTCAGTTTGACCTTTGGCAAAACGCCATGCTCATCATCATCTTCAAAGCCGATCACTTCACCCAAGCTGCCGTTGATATAGCCCATATCAAAGTTATTTTTCACGAACATGACCTTGGCATGTTTTTTCAGGGTTAAGGCTTCGGGTGCACGGACTGAAGACTTTAAGGTTTCAATCAGTTTTTCATTGCCATCACATTGCGCATCAAACTGGCGGGGATCCTGATCAATTTCATTCAGATGCTTAAAGTTAATGCTGTCGACATCCATATTGTGGGTGTAGAGACGTGTATAGGTATCGCCAATGTCCTGCTGACGTGTGGCCTGTAATGCTGAACGATGTTCAGGTGAAATGGCCTGCGCACGAATGGCATTCAGAATATCATTCAGGTAGTCATTACCCTGACGATGCTGCTCAGTCAGATAACAAACCCGAAATTTGGCTTCAACCCAGGCATCCGACATAAAGCAGAATTTATCGCGGTTACGTTCATCATTTTTTCCAACGGGTGGCAACTGGAAAAAGTCCCCTGCAACAATGACCTGAATCCCGCCAAAAGCTTCATCACTTTCCTTGAAATATTTCAGTACTTGATTGACCAGATTGAGCTGCTTGGCATGCAGCATGGAAATTTCATCAATAATCAGAACTTGCGCATTTTCCAAGTGTTCTTTCAGGTATTTACGCTCTTTCATGCGCTTCAGGTCTTCTTCAGACAAAAAGTCTTTGATTCCGATTCCGGCCCAGGTATGAATGGTCATGCCATTCATATGCGTTGCCGCAATACCAGTCGATGCAGTAATGGCGACCGATACCTTACGGGCTTTCAGATAATTAATATATTGATTGAGCGTATAAGTTTTCCCTGCACCCGCAGAACCGGTTAAAAAGACATTTTCCCCTGCTTTTAAGAGCTTAAGTGCAGTTTCCTGTTTCATAAAAGAGATACCGTAAAAGAACGGCTATAGCCTAACGATTTTTGCAGGAAAAGTTAAGCTTCACGGATAGAAAAGCACTGAATCCGGTCAAGCCTGCAGGTTTAACCAGTTAATAAAATGCTGGGCAATATTGATATATTCAACTTGCGCTTTTTGATTATTTGGATACTCAAGCTGGTCAAAGATGACTTGGTCATTCTGCAACTGACAGCCTAAAATCAGAGGTAATTTGATTGCAGGATGTGACATGCGAAAAGCCACATATTCACCTTCGACTATACGCTGTGCATAACTTGCAGCCAGACAGTTCCGGAATATTCTGGCCTCTTCAATAATCCGCTCTAGTGTTTTCAACTCCTCAAACCGCCAATTAAAATACAGTAGAAAATGTGCCTGTGTGAGTGGCCTCCAGCTGGCTAAAGCAAAGTCTTTTTTGAGCTTGGCAATAATCTCTTGCTTCTGAATCTGTTCATGCCAGGCAACTGCCTGCGTAAATAAACTGGTCCAGCTTAAATTCTTAGGCACTTCCGTTTGAGTAGAAAAATACTCCGGCAGATAATCACGGATATAACCATCAAAACAGGATTCCCGCACATGTCTGGCATGCAAGTAAAAACGCTTCCTGAACTCTACAAATGGAATCTGGTTACGTTGTAGTACATTATAAAAATCGCGGTCTTGCTGAGTTTGGGGCCGAATATAAACCAGCACATCCTCAGGCAAATCACAGGTAATCTTATACAGATGCTGCATATAAGCTTGCATGACCCGACTTAAGTTAGCATAGACCCTTTTGGTCATCTGATCATCCATTGCCACTACATCCCGCAATAATCCGATCCATTCATCCAGATATAGAATCGATGGACTAATCGCAATGCGATGATCCTCAATAGCCTGACGCGTCCCTTTGAGAACAACTGTTCGATTCAGCTCATGCTCAAACCAGTGATGCTGAAGGGCATATTGATGAACATCATCAATAAATAGACGTGCTGCGATATATTGAAAATATTGCAAGGTAGCTAAAACAATCTGCGGATGAATATGATGCGTATCGATAAAGCTTAAGGCTGTTGCTGCTACCCGCACACTGCTATGTTGAATATTGCTGCTCAGCCAATCCAAGATTTCCGCAGGCTGTTTAAATAGCCAGTTCACTACCCGATGACAATCAAATAAGGGAAGTTTGGCGACTTTTTTTTGCCATAAATAAGGATTATTTTCCAGAAAATTGCGTTTGGATAGCAGATCACTCCGATGCCAGCTATCACGATTCATCAGCCGGACAAAGCCCAGTAGATGACTTTGCTCTTCGGCATGCCGATACAGCAAACGGATATCGTCAATATGGTCATTCAACTCATGCAGATTGAACCGGTTTTCAAAGGATAAGGAGATAATCCGGAAGGTCGCGGGGTGCAGAAACTCAGGCGCACTAAAACAGAAGGCATCCAGACTGTCCATCACTGACTGAATCGATAGAAACTCATCTGGCTGTAAATATTGCAAGGAGAAGATTAGCTGTAGCTGTTTTAAGATATTCGCCGGAATCTCATGACCGCTTTGAATCCAATTGCTGATCAAAGGCTGAGTATAAACTTCAGCCTTAATCATAAAGGAGTCGATAATTTCAGCCTGCACAAGCGACATCTGCTTTAAGCAATTAGCAACTCGTTCAGGCGCATTAACCCATATATAGACTTGATCAATAATAAGTTGACGGAGCTGTTTGGCCTTATCCCGTAAAAACAGGGAATGTTGAGGCTTTAAATCGCCAGTCAGAAAGTAAATATCCTGAAAGAAGAATTCTTCCAAAGCCTCTGCTTTACCCAGCCTAGAATCAATGTGCATTTCTGCTAAGGCATGAGGACTTTCCGGATTTAAATCTTGTGGCATATACAGCTGGATATTTAATAAGCCATTAAGCAGATCAATTCGATGCTCATCCTGATGAATCCTGAATAAATTCTGGGCATTCACATGACCAATAAGCGCCATTTGATCCAGATACAGCTGATTTAACTCAGGAAAAATACTGAGGCATTGTTGAGCAAGCTGTCTGAATGACAGTAACAAACCCTCCTGTTCCATATTTCCCCCTTCGTTTTAATCCTATTGAGTTACAGACCTACTGAATTTCAATCTTTTAAAATCACTTTTTCCTTTCTATTACAGAAATTGAAGCATGGTAATTTTTTAGACGATTCGATCTCAATGTAAAGCAAAGCAGGAATGATGAAAAGACCTAGACTTCATCTTGCCGACGTCTGTCAGCCAACAGTTCTAGCCCCTGATAGATCTTTTGTTGTAAATGCTCACGAAAATCAATCAGATCATTCTCATGCTGCACATGATGAATCGGCTGCCGTGGCATAAACTGAAAATAAAAAGGCAAGCGTTTGGGAAACAGATTTTTAGGTAAGGAAGGAATCACATCACCATGACGTAATAATTTATTGAGTTGGGGGATTTTTAATAATTTTTGAAAATACTTATGTTGAATGATTTTATTTGCATCAAATCCAATCTCATAGATTTCATCACCGCCAAGTGCAGCAAAAGGGACAATATCATATTGAAACTCTTGAGCTAATTTCAGAAAACCGTAACGCTCTTTCCAGATCAGCTGATACTGCTCACCTTCCCGTTTCAGCACTTCACGGCCACCACCCGGAAAGACCAGAATCGAGTAGCCTTGCTGCATGGCCGAGCGGACATAGTCCTGTACACCATCAATAGCACCAAATTTCTTCACTGCTTCACGCCATAGCGGCACATAAAAATGGCTATGATCAGCAATACTGACCACAGCCACTTGATGTTCGTTGTACAGGTAATCAATCAGCATTGGCGCATCAAAGATGCCATACATGGAATGATTACCCACATACATTGCAGGTCGACTGGCATCAATATTTTCAGCCCCTAAAAAAGTAGGCGTGAAATACAGTTTGGATAAGGCACTTAAGCGCCTGATCCATGCTCCGTCATGCTTGACCTGCAAAATATGCTCCCGGCTTATGCCACGCGTTTTTGTACCAGGATTGAACCCACTGAGTAGCCTGCACCAAATGAACACAGTACGCCATATTCGCCGTCTTCAACTTCATTTGCAGTACGGTGTAAGGCAATGATGACACCTGCGGAAGAAGTATTGGCAAACTCATTCAGAATGATGGGTACCAGACCTGGCTTGGCATTTTCTTTGCCCACTACCAGTTTCAGAATCAATTCATTCATGCTGGCATTGGCTTGGTGCAACCAGAAGCGTTTTACATCTGTAGGTGCAATATGATTTTTCTCAAGTTGAGCAGTAATCATCTTGGCAACCAGTGGACACACTTCTTTAAATACCTTACGACCGTCCTGACGGAAACGTTTGTCATCGATATCAGCATTTTCAGACGTATTCAGGAAACCGAAGTTATTGCGGATATTGTTCGAGAACTGGGTAAATAATGAAGTATCCAGAATCTCGAAACCGGTTTTAGTTTCAGTATCTTCAATGATCGATGCAGTTGCGACATCACCAAAAATAAAGTGACAGTCACGTGAACGGAAATCGGTATGTGCAGAGGTGATTTCAACATTCACTAGCAATACACGACGTGCACCTGCTTTGATGGCATCGGCAGCCTGTTTCAAACCGAAAGTTGCTGCTGAACATGCGACGTTCATGTCATACGCATAACCTTGAATACCCAGAGCAGTCTGGATTTCAATCGCAACCGCAGGATAAGCACGTTGCAGGTTTGAACATGACAGGATCACGACATCGATATCTTCAGCAGTAACACCGGCATTTTCCATCGCCTGTTTAGCGGCAGTCACGCCCCATTCTGCCTGAAGGGAAATTTCATCATCTGAACGTTCACGTAGATTTGGACGTAAACGTTTTGGATCGAGGATGCCAGTTTTTTCTGACACATAACGGCGTTGTACGCCTGACGCTTTTTCAATAAATTCTGCGCTAGAACCACGACGCGCATCTAATTCGCCTGCAGCGATTTTATCTGCATTTTCGTGATTATACAGTTCCACATAAGCATTTAAACTTTCAACTAACTCTTCATTGGTAATGACATCTTCCGGATGGAACAAGCCAGTACCCGTAATACGGATGCCCATGTAAAACTCCTTCTCAAAATGACCTATATCTTAACTGATTCCAAGACGTTCCCATACTTTTTGCAGGCGAGTTGGAGAAACGGGTGTTTTCGTTTTCATCGGTTGAGAAAACAATGAAATCCTTAACTCCTCAACCATAAAATACAATTCTTTAAGGCGAGCGTCATTTTTAAACTTAAATAATTTTTCCATCCACGGATCAATTTGGTCAATGGCGGAATCATCCCTCTGTAGGTTATTTGGCAAGCGCTCTAAACGCAAGATCAGGGCTTTCAAATAACGTGGAAATTCTGACCATACGTCGGAAGGTTTCCGATAAACGAAGTCAGAAAGACTCATCAAATCAAGCTGATCCTCAATATCATCAATATTTTTTCCAAATATAGATGGGTCTAAAACCAGTAATTTACGACGGATTTCCTGCCACTGGATATAAATATCTGTGATTTCTTTCAGTGCAGTCTGGCCATGAGTCAGGAAAGATTTTTTTACATCCTCTACCAACTTTTGGAACTCTTGCATATTGACAGGCAGCTCATTAATTGACAGGTGCAGTGTGGCATAAACTAACATTTGCTCCAACTGAGCCTTATCGCCAAGCGGTGAATATGCCAGTGCCAGCGGTTTGGAAATTTGTTTTTTCAGCTGACGCACCAGATCTCCGAGCTGCATATGTACCAGTCGAATGATCCCTTCCCGGTGCTGTTTGACGGCTTCAGCCTGATCATTAAAGGTCTGAATCACCACACCAGATTCATCTTTCTGTTCCAGTGCAGCAAAGTCTTTGGTCGGAACCAAAGCCTGATATTGCTTGACCACTACACCCGTCACTTTCTGCGATGCTTCAAAGACAAAGTTTTCCGGGAAGGCTTTAAACTCACCTTTTAACTGTTTCACCGGACTATGAGTTTCAGTACGGCAACGGGCTTTCAGCTCGGCCAGATCACGGCCTTGTTCAATCACACGACCTTTTTCATCAATCACCTTGATCAAAGGCAAGAGATATTGCTCAACCCGATCCAGGCTGAAATCTTTTTCTGTAATCTGCTCGCCACGCAACTGGAAAGCTAGAAAACTGAAAATATGCTCATGTAAATTTACCGCATCAATACGGGCTGCCAGCTTTTTCGCAGTATCTGGAATCGGCACCAGACTGCGGCGTTTATCTTTAGGCAAAGTCTTTAATAAAGCTTCGATCAGATCCAGACGCCAGCCTGGAACACCCCACGACCAGATATTTTCATCGACCTGCGGCAAAGCCTGCAGCGGGATTTTAACCGTTGCACCATCTTCATCATGACTTGGGTCAAAACGGTAACTGGTCGCCAGACGCAATTCACCATTACGTAAATAATCCGGAAACTGTTGTGTGGTCGGACGATCATTCAGCCACAGCGCATCATTATCAATAAACAGATAACGCGGATCATGTGGCTCAACTGTGGCACGCCAGTCTTCAAAACTGCGGCGGCTGGCTACTTCAGGCGGCACTTTGGAGGCATAGAACTGGTAAATGGTTTCTTCATCCACTACCAGATCACGACGGCGCAGTTTGTCTTCTACCCGTTCCACTTCTTCCAGTTTCAGCAGATTATGCTTCAGGAAGGGTGGATTAATACCGAGATTTCCAGTGGTCAGTGCATCACGCAGGAAGATTTCATGCGCAGCCGGCTGATCCACTTTCTCATAATTAACCGGACGTTTTGGTTCGATGATCAGGCCGAATAACGAAATCTGATCATAGGCATTGACCACACCCGCTTTTTTCGACCAGTGCGGTTCGAAATAATGATGTTTCAGTAAGTCCCGCGCAGCCAGCAGAATCCATTCCGGCTCAATTTTCGCTAGAGTCCGTAAATACACCTGCGAGGTTTCAACCATTTCAAAAGCCATCACCCATGGGGTATTGGTTTTGTGCAGCGTTGATGCCGGGAAAATCCGTGCTTTCTGCTGACGGACTGCCATAAACACATTACGTTCATCAGTCTTGTTGGCAATAAAAGATAGCAAGCCAGTTAACAAGGCACGGTGCAGGTTTTCATAACTGGCTTTCTTTTCATTAAAGGATAATTTTAAGCCTTTAGCCAGATCCACCAGCTGCTCATGAGTTTTCTTCCATTCACGCAGACGTAACCAGCTCAGGAAATGATTCCGTGCAAAAGTACGACGTTTGTTTTCGCTCATACTTTCACGGTTATTATGCAAGGTATCCCAGAGCTTGATATAAAACAGGAAATCTGAATCTGCTTCACGGAACAAGGCATGTTTCTGATCAGCTTGCATCTGCTTATCCGCAGGACGTTCACGTGGGTCTTGTACTGCCAGCGCCGCGACAATCACCAAAGCTTCATTCAGCGCACCAAAATGGGCACCGCCAAGAATCATTCGCGCCAGACGTGGATCAATTGGCATTTTTGCCATTTGCTGACCGATTTTAGTTAGAGAATCTCCCTTGCCTTGAAGTCCTCCTTTCGTAAAGGAGGATTTAGGAGGATTAGTAGAATCTCCCCCAACCCCTCTTTCAGAAAGAGGGGCTTTACTCTTCTCCACCATTGCCCCAAGCTCAATCAAGAGCTTGCGACCATCATTGACCAGACGGTGATCTGGTGGCTCAATGAAATCAAAATCTTCCAGTGAACCTAGGCCCAGACTTTGCATCTGTAAAATAACGGATGCCAGATTGGTCCGTTTAATCTCAGGTTCGGTAAATTCAGGACGACTTAAAAAGTCTTCTTCACTATACAGACGAACACAGACACCTGGCGCAATACGGCCACAACGACCTTTACGCTGATTGGCAGCAGCTTGAGAAACTGCTTCGATCGGTAAGCGCTGCACCCGTGAACGGTAGTTATATCGGGAAATACGGGCAAAACCGCTATCAATCACATAACGGATATTCGGAACAGTTAATGCTGTTTCTGCTACATTGGTGGCGATAATAATGCGTCGACCACCACCCGATGGATTAAAGATTTTTTGCTGTTCTGCTAGTGCTAATCGTGCGTAGAGTGGTAACACTTCAGTATGACGTGGACCATGCTTAATCAGGGTTTCCTGCAGTTCACGAATTTCCTGTTCGGTACTGGCAAAAATCAGGATATCGGCATGTTCCGGATGGCCTCTCTCTTGTGCATCCTGAAAACATTCTTCTACTGCTGCAACCACTGCGCGTGGCAGATTTTCTTCAAAATCATCAAACTCGTCGTCATCACTGCCGACAATGCTCATTTCAGAAATTGGACGATAACGCACTTCTACCGGATAGCTACGCCCTTCCACTTCATAGATCGGCGCACCATTGAAGTAGTTACTGAAACGGTTTACATCCAGCGTTGCCGAAGTAATGATCACTTTTAGATCTTTACGACGCGGCAACAGCTGCTTGAGATACCCCATGATGAAGTCGATATTTAGCGAGCGTTCATGCGCTTCATCAATAATAATGGTGTCGTATTTGGTCAGGAACCGGTCATTGGCCAGCTCTGCCAATAAAATACCATCCGTCATCAAACGGACAATTGAATCCTGCGAGCCCTGTTCATTAAAACGGACTTTAAAGGAGATCGATTCACCCAGTTTCTCGCCAACTTCTTCCGCAATACGCTGTGATACGCTACGCGCAGCCAGACGACGTGGTTGAGTATGACCAATCAGACCAGTCAGGCCGCGACCTGCCAACATGGCGATTTGTGGTAATTGTGTGGTTTTACCGGAACCAGTTTCACCAGCCACAATAATAACCTGATGCTGCTGGATCGCTTCAATCAGCTTGTCTGCATACTGGGTAACAGGCAGATCCTGATTCAGCTTGATATTGGGAATGCGTTCGATACGCTGCATGACTTTGGCATGCGATTTTTCAAATAATTCTTGATATTGCTTTTGGTTGGCATCTTTACCTTTTTGGAGTCGATTTAAACGATGACGGTCACGCGCCATAACGAGCTGATCTACATTTAAAGGACTCTGCACTGAGAAAACACCTGATATAAAAAAAGACAATAGGCAGCTATTTTACGCTGTATTGCCCCTAAGCGAAAGAACGGCCATTTTGAATATTTTTATAATTTTTTAATTTTTACCCTTGAATTTTACTGCTTGCGGCATCATGTCTGAAGAGGCATTAAACCGGGGTGAGTCTTGTCATGATGTATTCACCATTTTACGGTTGAATCATTTATATCAAGAGCAATGCTGTTTGCGCTGATGGTGTTTTATTTTTAGCTTAATTCGGTTTTTCCGATGTATGTTATGTAAAAATACTGTTTCAGCAAGAAAAATAATTTCTGTACCCTATTGGAAATTAAATACAAACCTCAATCATGGAGACAATGATGAGCTTAATTAATACTGAAGTTAAACCGTTCAAAACAACTGCGTTCCAGAATGGTAAATTCATTGAAGTAACAGAAGCTGACCTTAAAGGTAAATGGTCTGTAGTATTCTTCTACCCAGCTGACTTCACTTTCGTTTGCCCAACTGAACTTGGCGACCTTGCTGACAACTACGAAGAATTCAAAAAATTAGGCGTTGAAATCTACTCAGTTTCTACTGACACTCACTTCACTCACAAAGCTTGGCACGATTCTTCTGAAGAAATCAAAAAAATCCAATACGTAATGGTTGGCGATCCTACTTGGACTCTTGCTAAAAACTTCGACGTATTAATCGAAGCTGACGGCCTTGCTGACCGTGGTACTTTCGTGATCGATCCAGAAGGTAAAATCCAAATCGTTGAAATCAACGCTGGCGGTATCGGTCGTGATGCTCAAGAACTTCTTCGTAAAGTTAAAGCAGCTCAATATGTACACGCTCACCCAGGCGAAGTTTGCCCAGCTAAATGGAAAGAAGGCGACGCAACTCTTGCTCCTTCAATCGACCTAGTTGGTAAAATCTAATCTGCATTAGATTGAACTGATTCAAAAAAACCACGCTTTTAGCGTGGTTTTTTATTTGAACGTTTATTTGATTGCTCTATTGGCCAAACGTTTTATTTTCCCTTTTCTTGTATCTAAAGCCATCCTATTAAATCTTTATTTTTCACTTTAAAGATCATATAAAAATCAGGCATGCATATTGCATTCTCTTCATAACAATCCCCTACTTATGCTTACAATTCAGTTATACATCTTCAATGTCAGTTGGCATAAGTTCAAGACATAAGATAATAATATTCAGTGGAGGAAAACGTATGCAAAAACTGCTAACCGTGATCTCATGGGCTTATAGTCCTTCTAGCCGCCACCTGAAAATCATTTATAGCAATGGCGATATAGAGCTCTACCATCCTGTTCCCGAATTTGTTTATGACAACCTGTTAAGACGCCAAGATAAAATGGCCTTTGTACAGAAATATCTTGAATACAACTTACATTTTGACCGGGTTTGCCTGTTTTAATTTAACTAATTTCTGCTTAACGATAAGTCACCATGAGTAAGCCAGCCCCAATCGGCAACGTACTCATGATAAAACGTGAATTCTGCTGGATGAGCTGAATAAATTCTTCTACTTCCGCAGCATGTGAAATCACATTATCCACCAGTAATACTCCACCTTTTGGCTTGAGTAATCGGGCCAAATGGGTCCAATAATCCACATAAGCATCACGTTCCGCATCTAATAATATAAAATCAAATACGTCCTGTTCAGCTTGCAGATAATGCAATGCATCTGTCACTTTAAAATCAATCAAATCCTTCAAGCCTAGCTGACTTGCATACTGCTCAGCCTGCGCAACTCTTTCTGCATCTATTTCTAATGTTGTAATCGTCGCTTGAGTCTGCCGGGCGGCTTCGGCGAGCCATAAAGTGGAATAGCCTGTAGAAGTACCGATTTCCAGAATACGTTTGGACTGCTGGACACGAATGAGTAATGATAAAAATCGACCTGATTCAGGCTCAATATTTCGATAGCGTTGCAGACGTTCAGTTTGCTGAAGATCATGCGCATGAAAAGTCTTATACAGTTCCTGCATGAAACTTTCAAAATGTTGTAATTGATTCATTGCTCTTCCCTGAGGTTATCTAAATAAATTTTTTATGGATTGATTAAAGTGCCTGAACCAATTTAAAGCGTTCTACTTCACGATCATCACTGGTACTAATACTTTCCGTAAACATGGATAGCGGTCGAACCCAAATCGAATAGTCACCATAAAGACATTGATAAACCACCAGCTTTTCTTCCGTTTCACTATGTGTTGCCACATGCAGGACCTGATAAAGTTTACCCTTATAATGTTGATAAATACCGCGTTGTAATTCCATCGTTCAACTCTCAAATGCAGAATTCCAATCTTAACTGAAAAAGACCAATCACACTTTAAACTACTTGAAAATTCATGCTAAGCACCCATATATAAGCTTGAAATTAATCATGAATTTTTCAATACATTTGCAAAACCGATCAAATTTATAAAAACAAACTGTTTTATCTATTTATCGATTTGGCTTAGTATCTACTTATCGAATGAATTCTTACTCCTTTGGAGACGTTAGCAATGTTAGATCAAAATACTTCAGCTCAATTAAAAACACTACTTGAACGTTTGGAAGGCCCGATTGAATTAGTGGCAACTCTGGATGGCTCTGACAAATCAGCCAAAATCAAAGAACTGGTTGAGGAAATCGCTCAGCTTTCTGATTTAGTCACTGCCCGTTTTGATGGTACCAACAAACGTGCACCAAGCTTTGGTGTTGCAAAAGCCGGTGAACAGCCTCGTGTGTTCTTTGCAGGCTTGCCGATGGGCCATGAGTTTACTTCCTTGATTTTGGCATTGCTACAAACTTCAGGCTATGCACCCAAAGTTTCTGCTGAAGTTCTGGAATCGATTAAAGGCTTGGGCATTAAATCTGACTTTGATGTATTCGTATCACTGAGCTGTCATAACTGTCCGGATGTGGTGCAGGCATTGAACCTGATTGCCATTTATAACCCGGGTACAACAGCAACCATGATTGATGGTGCCTTCTTCCAGGACGAAGTGGAAGAACGCAAAATCATGGCCGTACCGATGGTCTTCCAGGACAATGAACATATCGGTCAGGGCCGTATGACTTTAGAAGAAATCATTGCCAAACTGGATACCAATGCGGCAGCCAAAGATGCGGAAAAACTCAATGCCAAAGATGCATTTGATGTGTTGGTGATCGGTGGTGGACCTGCTGGTAATACTGCAGCGATCTATGCAGCACGTAAAGGTATCAAAACTGGGATCGTGGCTGAACGCATGGGCGGTCAGGTGATGGATACCATGGACATCGAAAACTATACGTCAGTGCAAAAAACTCAAGGTCCAAAATTCGCCGCTGAAATGGAAGCACACGTGCGTGAATACGGTGTTGACATCATGAACCTGCAACGTGTCTCTGACATCAAAGGTGCAGATAGCACAGCCAATGGTCTGGTAGAAGTGACTTTAGAGAATGGTGCGAAACTTGAATCTAAAACAGTCATTCTGTCTACCGGTGCACGCTGGAGAGAGATGAATGTTCCAGGTGAAGCAGAATACAAAACTCGTGGGGTAGCGTACTGCCCACACTGTGATGGGCCATTGTTCAAAGGCAAACGTGTTGCGGTGATTGGTGGTGGTAACTCGGGTGTAGAAGCTGCGATCGACCTTGCAGGGATTGTTGAGCATGTAACGCTGGTTGAGTTTGATACCAAACTACGTGCTGACCAAGTGCTTCAAGACAAATTGAACAGCTTGCCAAACACCACTGTGATCAAAAATGCGCTTTCTACCGAAGTGATCGGTGATGGTTCACAAGTCACAGCGTTGAAATACAAAGACCGTGCAACTGATGAAGAGCACACTGTTGAACTGGCAGGGATCTTCGTTCAGATCGGTTTGTTGCCAAACACTGACTTCCTGAAAGGAACCGATGTTGAGCTAACCAACCGTGGTGAGATCGTGATTAACGAACGTAATGAAACCAATGTGAAAGGTGTGTTTGCTGCAGGTGACTGTACTACTGTGCCTTACAAACAGATCATCATCGCGACTGGTGAAGGTGCCAAAGCATCATTATCTGCCTTTGATTACATCATCCGTTCTGGTCAGTAATCCTTAAAATTCATGAATTAAAAAAGCCCGCGCAATGCGGGCTTTTTTATATCTTAAAGCTGATTTATTCCTGTAGTAATTGAGCAGCCAGTTTTTCAATATTTCCCATTTCAGGATGTACAGCAGCAACATTAGCTAAAATCGTCACTGCCTTCTTCTTGTTTAAATCAATCATCAAAATAGCAGAATGCCCTGCGGTATTTCCCCCATGCCAGATGATTTTGGTGCCATTGTCCTGTTCTCGTATAAACCAGCCCAATCCCAATTGGTAACTACCTGCTTGTTCTGTGGTTGCTTGCTGGGTTAATTGCACTGCTGCATTTTTTTCATCAAACTGAGCTTGTGCAAATCTGGTTAAATCTGAAGCTGTAGAGAGCACGCCGCCCGCAGGTAAAAAGGTATCAAATGTCCAGGTGGTGATTTCTTTTCCCTGGGCATCAAATGCAGGCACAAGTGGCTTAGCTGCTTGATCAGGCGAGGTATAGCTATTTTTCATCCCATACTTTTTAAAGACATATTCATTGAGTAACTCAGCAAAATCCTGATTTTGTGATTGACTCAAACTCTGTCCCAATAAAGCCACAGCCAAATTAGAATAATGTGGCACTTTTCCACTGTTATTTGCATGTTCAAGCTCTAATGAATTTTTTAAATATTCTTCTAGTTTAGCTGCATCATATTCCTTATATGGATCAGTATCATCATCTACTTCCAAATTACTCGGTAGTCGTGGCAGTCCTGACGTATGATTGGCTAAATCCTGAAAGCGAAGCTGGATATTGTCCTTAAATGGAAAGGTATAATAAGGATTAATCTTGTCATCCAGTTTAATTTTATTTTGTGTCACCAGTTCAGCCAATATGGTTGATGTCATTACTTTGGTCAGAGAACCAATTGCAAAGACTTTATCCTGATTGGCCTTGGCCTGGATTTTGTCCTTATGCTTCTGTACCCCATAGTAATGGGTTTGGTCTTGATCTAATACCGCTATAGCCACTTGAGTCTGTTCTGGAAAAGTACGAGTAGCCTGATAAATTTTCTCTGCAATCGCTTTTGGATAGCCTTGAATAGCATTGACTGTCTTATTATTTGCTGCAGTAGATTCGATATAGGGCGTAAATAAAAGACCGGAAATCTGTTGATCATTATTCAAACTCATGCTGAGTTTCAGACGGTCTTTTTCAAAGTTGGCCTTATAGACTGCAGTTTCTTTACCTTTGGATTCCAAGTACTCAAGACTTTGTATTGTGCCTAGTTGCTGCTGTAAGTCTTTAGAGACTTTTTCAAACATATTTAAAGGAATTGCCTTTTTCGCTTCAGGTGAAAACTTTTCAAAAATTGCTGCATAATTTTGCGCATTAAAATCCTGCTGAAACTGGGCAATAACTTCCTTTTCAATATCCGATTGTGCATAAAGACTGCTCATACAGAGCAAGGATGATAAAAACAGTGATATTTTCTTCATGAGATCAGTATTGTTCCTTAAGTTTATAATGCACTTTCATAAAAATTATTGAAATTAAACATTTTTATAGACTTAATACAGTGCAACGAATAGCTAAAAAATAAGCAAAATATATTCCATATCATTCTATTTTTTAGGGCAGATCAATTCATCTAAGTTCTTGCCCTGTCTATTTCCCATTTTATACTTGTTGTTCTTAAGCTCCACTCGAACTGGTTCAAAAATTGCTTATGAATTGATAGATAGCATATTTAATTATTTCAGAGAAATTTCTCGGAATAACTTAATGATGTTATGTACTTAGCCAATTATTATTTGTTTTCCTCACTGAGACTTGGGTAACTTTTTGTTATATGACTTGTCAGCGTCTAATTGCATCATTAACATGAAACACAGACCTGAGATAAAAGTCCGTGAAAGATAACAAAAAAAATATCAGAAATGTAATGGAGCTTAGCAATGTACTATCAATATCACTGTGCGTGCTGCGATAAAGTTGTGGAAGCTGGCCAAAAAGAATGTCATGCCTGTGGCTCACATAATATTCGCAGCCCTTATGGTTTTTGGATTTTATGTCTGGTGGCCTGTCTGGTTACTGCAATCGCATTCAAGGTAATGCATGTTTATATCCAGCCACAGCAGCAGGAAGTGCCAGCTCAGTCATCATTATTTGATGTGCTACAACAAGATAATAAACGTCAGCGCTAATTTTTTTATCCTCCAGCAAGACCTGACTTGGATCAGGTCTTTTTTATGCGTTTTTAACTTGAATATGAAACGCTGCCAGAATAGAAAATTTGAATTACAATAAGTCATCTTGCAGTGAGAGATGAAAATGGTTCAGTTAATTAAAAAAGGCGGGTTACGTGAGCGTGCCAATCGCAGTCGCAGTTATCAGGGTTCGGAAAATACTGAGGCCACCCTTAAACCGAATCGTTATCAGTCTCCAGTACAGAAACAGGATAATCCAGTTTCTGACGCTTCCGCTGCACAGCAGCTTTTTGCCGAAAACTCCTCTGTTACCCCATCGAATTAAGATTTTTAGTTCATTAGAATCAGCGCGTCATACCATAACCAGACTGCAAAAATCAGGAATAATCCGCCTGAAATCATATCGATATAACTTCCTGATCGCTGATAAGCCTCTTTAATTTTAGGATGGGAAATTAATAGCATCAGTAAAGTAAAAGTAATAAAGGTTTGCAGCGGAATAATCACTGCCAGTTGCGCTTTTAAATAATCAGAAGCTGATGAACTTAGGGCAAGTGAAAATACACTACTGAAATAGATCAGGGTTTTAGGATTCGACAGATTAGTCAATAAACCCTGCATAAAATAACTTTTTGGTGCTTCTACCGTATTTAAATCATCTTGAGTTTGATGTCTATTCTGAAAACTTTGCCATCCGCCTTTTAGCATGGCCCAGCCCATTTTGGCCAAAAATAACCCACCGATGACCATCAATACCTGCTGAATCCAGGGAAACTGGTCGATCAATACTGTAAAGCCTGCTAGCGTCAATACCACCCAAACTACGATCCCCGCTGAAATTCCAGCAATCACCTTTAAGGCATTCATACGTGTCGTAGAGGCTGCACTTTTTGCGATAAGTAAAATGTCAGGACCGGGGCTTAATTGAGCTACAAAATGTAGAAAACAGATGGTAAAAAGCAAAGACATTTAAAAAAGATCAAATGGTAAAAAAACTATTATAACTTTTGTTTAACGAAATTAGAAAGTTCCAATAAAAAAGCCGAATCATAAGATTCGGCTTAAAGCATTTATATTGAAAGCGTGATTTTATTTCTTGTTCACATCTTTCATTTCAATTTTCTTGGCTTCCGGGGTCACTTCACGAGCTTCACCATCAATAATAGTTGAATCACCATGACCACCCTGCTGGTTCTGCATATCTTGCATTTGACGCATCATTTCCGCAAACGGGTTTTGACCTGCACCGCCACCGACATCGCCCATCATGCCACCCATCATTTTTTCCATCATGGCTTGCTGACGTTTCATCATCATTTTCATCATGGCTGCCTGGAAAGCACGTTGTACAGGTGGAATTAGCATTAATACCGCAAGTACATCACTAATCAAACCAGGAATCAGCAGGAAAAAGCCGGCTAAGATCTTTGGCAAATTATTCGATAATGCCGGATCTGCACTCATCTGTCCCATCTGCATTTGCTGCATTTGTGGCATTACACCAGCCGAATATTTCCGGATCAGGTTCATACCAATAAAGAAGGCCGCCACGAACCAGAAAAATACGTACCACATGCTCCCGACAAGGTCACCCACGCCAATCCATACAAATACTTCGAGGACTAAGCCGGCCAGGATAATAAGAAATAATTTCATGAAAATTAATCTAATCTCAGTAAAATAAATATTAGGATGCTGTAATCAACTGCTTCATCAGGATCAAGCTTTTTTGATACGCTTATGTAACAATATGGGCATTATTTTATTTTTAAAGTGCAGGCATGTCATTAATTATTGGGATTGATCCCGGTTCGCGTCTAACAGGTTACGGTATCATCCAAAAAGAAGGTTCAAAACTCACTTTTGTTGATGCGGGAACGATTAGAACTGAAACAGCGGAAATGCCTGAACGTTTAAAACGAATCTTTGCCGGTGTAGAACGGATTGTCAAATTTTATGGCCCGACCGAGGCTGCGGTGGAACAGGTATTTATGGCACAAAACCCGGATTCTGCTCTTAAACTAGGCCAGGCACGAGGTGCGGCAGTCGCCGCCTTGGTGAACCTAGATCTCAAAGTTGCTGAATATACGGCGCGGCAGATCAAACAGTCTGTTGTAGGCTATGGCGCTGCAGACAAAGAACAGGTTCAGATGATGGTTATGCGTATTCTGAACCTGACAATCAAACCGCAACAAGATGCTGCCGATGCACTTGCTGCTGCGATTTGTCATGCTCATGCTTCAGGCAGCATGAGTAAAATGGCCGTATTGAATGCCTTAGGCGGTATGGCACGCGGACGCAGCCGGGTCAGCACCCGTCGTCGTTAGTCTTTAGTTAATACTCTAAAATCCTGAAAATCCGCGTCTTGAAGATTCAAACTCTGCTGATGAATTGCAGTGACTTCTGCACGTTGTGATCCAGTTCTGCTGAGCTGGATCATGTCCTGAACAATCGCTTCCTTCCCAACAATGACAGCCTCAACTTCGCCTGTTTCCAGATTACGTACAAAACCCTTTAAACCTAATTGAATTGCTTGTTGTTCAAACCAGCGACGGTAGCCCACGCCCTGCACTTTACCCTGAATGATTAAATGAATGGCCTGTATTTTTATTGTCCTTAGTGATTCACGACCTGGTAAATGGCATATTTCATATCTTGCGCCTGTAAGCCGCGTTCACCCTTTTCCGCCAGTACATCACCTGCAAGTGCATGCAAAGTTACGATCTCGTGTAAATGGATAGTATTTCTAAATTGGGCTTTCAAACTGGCGATCATGCCAGCAAGTACATCTCCCATCCCTCCGGTTCCCATACCGGCATTGCCTGCGGTACAGATGAAAAGAGCATCTTCTAAAATCAGGCTACCTGAACCTTTGAGCACCCATTGTCCCTGATATTTTTGCTGGAGCTGTTGAATTGCCTGAATACGATCTGCTTCGACTCCTGATGCTTTCATTTCTAACAAAATAGCCGCTTCACCCGGATGCGGTGTTGCATAAGTATGGGCATTCAACTTTTGTGGTGCTTTTGCCAGAAACCACAAGGCGTCTGCATCGAGAACTGTCTCCAGTTCTGATTGCTGAATCAGGTCAAACCAGTAATTATATTGCTGTTCAGCCCAAGTATCGCGTCCTAGCCCCATACCAAAACAGACAGCATCCACATGATTAATTAAAGCTTGGCGTTGCTCAGCATCTAGCGCATTAATATCACGCAACATGATATTCGGAGCACGTGACAAAATGGCCGTATGATGTTTGGCATCACAAACCACAGTGACCTTACCACCACCAGCAGCAAAGGCCGCCTCAGCTGCCATAATGACCGCACCACCCATATCAGCATGTCCTCCAATCACGAGCACATGCCCATAACTGCCTTTATGTCCAAAAGCCTCACGTTTAGGCAGATGAATTTGAGTCGAGGAAAGTTGAGCTATCGGCACAAGTTCAACATCAGGAGGAATAGCCGAGATGACCTCTACCTTGCCGGCATATTCTTTGCCTTGTCCGGTAAATAATCCCACCTTTAAACCTAAAACAGTAAAACTATGATCTGCCTTAATGGCTACCGGCAAAGGCTGTCCAGTATTGACATGCAGTCCGCTTGGAATATCCACTGCGATTTTGAGTCCTTGCTGGGCATTAATACTTTGAATAATCTGTTGCCAATTTTCATTCAGATCACGGTTCAAGCCGATCCCAAATAAGGCATCGATATAGACTTCATATTGTTTCTGAAAATTAAAATCTGAATAAGTGGATATACCGATTTCCTGAGCTTCCTGGATTGCTTGAACCAGATCCTGTGATGGACCGGGTTCTGCTGCATAAATATCTATTTCAAAACCGGCCTGTTTTAAATATTTACCTACCAGATAACCATCACCGGCATTATTACCCTGACCGCAACACACAGCGATTTGAGTCAATTGCCGTTGTTCCAACAAGGGGATGAGTCGCTGCGCAATCGACCATGCCACCTGTTGCATCAAACCATAAGAACTATTTTGCTTGCCAAACCAACGCTGCTCCCATGCTTGTATATCGCGGCTATGATAAACTTGCTGCTGCATTTCTTATTTCCTGTTTCTGGTTTATGACAACACCCGATTCCCAAGCGCAAATTCAAGTTTATCAACAAGATCCAAATGAACTGAAGGCGTGGATCAAAGCGCAGGCACGAGAGCTGGGTTTTTCTGATTGTGTCATTGCCAAACCGGATGCTCAAGCAGAATTAGCTCGCTTGCAGGAATATTTAGACCGCGGCTATCACGGTGATATGAAGTTTCTGGAAGAAAATCTGGAAAAACGTGCCGATCCCACACTGCTTATTCCTAATACCAAATCCGTGATCTGTGTACGAATGGACTATCTGGTCGATCTTCCAGAACCGCGTCTAGTACCCTATGCACCAAATTCTGCAATTATTGCCCGTTATGCCCGTGGTCGTGATTATCATAAAACCATGCGCGGGCGCCTAAAAATGCTGGCTGCAAAAATTCGGGAAAAAGTCGGTAAATTTGAATCCCGTCCCTTTGCAGACTCTGCACCTGTATTTGAAAAATCTCTGGCCGAAAGTGCGGGTATGGGCTGGACCGGCAAACACACTTTATTAATCCACAAAAAATCCGGATCTTTTTTTGTTTTAGGAGAACTGTTTAGCTCACTGGAACTGCCTTTTGATGAACCTGAAAGCAAACATTGTGGTTCATGCACAGCCTGTATTGATATTTGCCCCACACAGGCTATTGTTGAACCTTATATGCTGGATGCACGCCGCTGTATTGCTTATTTAACTATTGAATATAAAGGAATCATTCCAGAGGAGTTACGTCGAGGAATTGGTAACCGGGTCTTTGGTTGCGATGATTGTCAGTTGATTTGTCCGTGGAACAGTTTTGCTCAAAAAACTACGATTGAAGATTTTCATCCCCGACATGGACTGGATCAAGTGAGTTTACTGGATCTCTGGCAATGGGATGAAGCTACATTTTTAAACTCAACTGAAGGCAGTCCATTACGCCGCACTGGCTATCAAAGCTTTATGCGCAATATTGCGATCGGCTTGGGTAATGCGCCATTTGATCCACAGATTGTTCAGGCATTACAAGCTCAAAAAAATCAACATGATGAGATTGTACAAGTTCATATTGACTGGGCCATACAGGAACAACTGGCAAAATCCCGGTAATTTTCAATTTTTACTTCGGTTCACATTTTCTCGTCAAAGCCTTACACAGTTACTGTGCAAGCTATGGCATAAAGGAAAAAGAATAGAAATAAAGCCGGAGGTGGATATGCAAAAGTCATCTGATACACAACATCAAAATCAGGAACAGCTTGAAGAGTTGCAACATCAACACCAGAAGCAGCAACAACAGCAACAGCAGCAGTCACAACATGGCCCGCTTGGCTCTCCAAAAAATAACCAGCACGAACAAGATGAACGTGTATTAAACAAGCAACATCGTAGTGATTTACAAAATCAGAATATTCACGGAAATCATCGTGAATAAAGTCTGATCAAGAGTTCAACAACAAAGCCCACCTTGTGTGGGTTTTTTTTCTATAAGGTCATATTTTGCTAATGAAGACGGCGATACTTTTACTTAAGATGGAGCCTGATAAATAAATATGAACAAGGATGGACAGATGAACAGTATTAATCCGATACGTAATGATTGGTCTCGTGCAGAAATTGAGGCCCTGTATCAACAACCTTTAATGGATTTGCTCTTTCAGGCTCAACAGGTTCATCGTCAATATTTTGATGCCAATGCCGTTCAGGTCAGTACCCTACTCTCTATTAAAACCGGTAAATGCCCGGAAGATTGCAAATACTGTTCTCAGTCCGCACATTATGATTCCAAACTCGAAGCAGAAAAACGCATTGCAGTAGAAAAAGTAATTCAGGAAGCAAAAGAAGCACTGGCTTCTGGCAGTTCGCGTTTCTGTATGGGAGCAGCGTGGCGTAATCCGCATGAACGTGATATGCCTTATGTGCTAGACATGGTACGTGAAGTGAAAGCACTTGGACTAGAAACCTGTATGACTTTAGGTATGCTGAATGCCTCACAGGCAGAACGCCTGAAAGATGCTGGACTGGATTATTACAATCACAATCTGGATACGTCACGTGAATACTATTCACATATTATCAGTACCCGCAGCTTTGATGACCGATTGGATACACTGGACCATGTACGCCAAGCGGGTTTAAAAGTCTGTAGTGGTGGCATTGTTGGCTTAGGTGAAAGTCGCAATGACCGGATCGGTTTATTGTTTGAGCTTTCTACCCTTCCAATTCATCCGGAATCTGTGCCCATCAATATGCTAGTGCCAATTGAAGGCACACCGATGGCAGATGTTGAAAAACTGGATGTGATTGAATGGATTCGAACTATTGCAGTGGCCCGCATTCTGATGCCAAAAAGTTATATTCGTCTTTCGGCAGGCCGTGAATCACTGACTGACTCAGATCAGGCATTGGCATTTATAGCAGGTGCCAACTCGATTTTTTCAGGCGAAAAACTGCTAACGACTCCAAATACAGCCAAAGGTCGTGACCAGCAGCTCTTTGAAAAATTGGGACTGGTAGCAGAACAACCTAAGCCAAGCATCCGCGCATTGGCGACTGATGCAATGGCAAGTTAATTGAAATAATTCAAGACGCTGAAAAGTTATGTGCAGTAATTAAAATGCCATAATTGGCATTGAGATAATCACCGACCCGGATCACATCTGCACCATTGGCATGTTCAACCGTGAGTGTCTGACTTAAAGCATCATAATGAAAAGAATCATAGCAATCCTGATGCAGGCTTAGCCAATGCAGAGTATCTGCCAGATTCTCATCAACAATATAGGTATCAGACTGAAAGTCTTTACTCATGTTGCACCCGTAGAAGCTCTTTATTCACGGATATTTTAGCGAAAACTTCCGGATTTCAGGCACAAAAAAGTGAGCATCTGCTCACTTTTTTCTGTTCAGTATCAGTCTTTGTTGACCCCACACTTGCGACATTCCCAATGCGTTCCAATCTCTTCCATGTGTTGATATTCATAAATGTGCAAGCAGAATAGTTTTTTCAGTAGTTGAAGCATTATAAAACTCCCGTTTCATCATTTTTAAAATACGCTTCTTTAGGCACCCTTCCTGAGTGTCGATTTGTTGTTCTGGATAAAAACCACCTCTAACTTATAACCAGAATTTTTCAAAATGTAAAACCTATTTCATTCATTTTTACAACTTTCCGATAAAGTTAAATTTCAATTGATTCATGCTTTTAATTAGCATCTGTGATCTATATCTCAAATACCACTTATTAAAGATTCTCTACTATAAAAAAAGCGAACCGAAGTTCGCTTTTTTGCTTTTATTTAGAAGAAACCAGCTGGCTTGGTTGAATAACTCACCAACAGGTTTTTGGTCTGCTGGTAATGATCCAGCATCATCTTGTGGTTTTCACGACCGATCCCAGATTTCTTGTAACCACCAAAGGCTGCATGGGCCGGATAGATATGATAGCAGTTGGTCCAGACACGACCCGCTTCAATGGCACGGCCAGCGCGATACGAGGTATGTGCCGAACGTGACCAGACACCAGCACCTAGGCCATAAATCGTATCGTTGGCAATCTTGATGGCATCATCAAAATCTTTAAAGGTGGTTACTGCCAGTACCGGCCCAAAAATTTCTTCCTGGAAGGTACGCATATTATTGGTGCCTTTAAAGATGGTCGGTTCAATGTAGAAGCCTTGCCCGACTTCCTGACGTACACCGCCACCAACAAGCACTTCTGCACCTTCGCCGCGACCTGTTGCAATACACCCCAGAATCTTGTCCTGCTGTTCCTGCGATGCCTGCGCACCAATCATGGTTTCAGTATCGAGTGGATGACCAGTTTTAATACGTTTAACCCGATCGATTGCCAGTTCCAGGAACTGATCAGCAATACTTTCCTGGACCAAAGCACGTGATGGACAGGTACAGATTTCCCCTTGGTTCAAGGCAAACATGGTGAAACCTTCCAGTGCTTTTTCCAGATAATCATCCTGCTGCGCCATGACATCTTCAAAGAAAATATTTGGTGATTTACCACCAAGTTCCAGTGTCACCGGAATAATATTTTCAGTGGCATATTGCATGATTTGCTGACCTACAGCAGTCGAACCAGTGAAGGCAATTTTGGCAATACGCGGATTCACAGCCAGTGGACGGCCGACTTCAACACCATAGCCATTCACGATGTTTAATACACCTTCAGGTAACAGGTCCTGAATCAGCTCAGCCAGTACCAGAATACTGACCGGGGTCTGCTCTGCCGGTTTCAGAACGATACAATTGCCTGCGGCCAAAGCCGGTGCCAATTTCCATGCTGCCATCAAGATCGGGAAGTTCCATGGAATGATCTGACCAACCACACCTAAAGGCTCATGGAAATGGTAGGCAATGGTATCTTCATCAATCTCAGAAATGCCGCCTTCTTGCGCACGGATACAGCCGGCGAAATAGCGGAAGTGATCAATCGCTAAAGGAATATCAGCAGCCAGGGTTTCACGGATTGGCTTGCCATTGTCCCAGGTTTCAGCCACCGCCAGCAGTTCCAGATTGGCTTCGAGACGATCAGCAATTTTGAGCAGAATGTTAGAGCGAGTCGTTGGAGATGATTTATTCCATTGTGCTTTAGCTTTATGCGCAGCATCCAGCGCCAGTTCGATATCTTCCACGCTAGAACGTGGCACTTTGGTAAACAGCTTGCCATCTACAGGAGAAATATTATCAAAGTATTCGCCTTTGACTGGCGGCACCCATTGCCCACCAATAAAGTTGTCATACTGGGCTTTGAAATGAACTTTTGAGCCAGGCTGGTTCGGATCGATATAACGCATATGTATTTCCTTTGCTTATTTTAATCTTTAAAAATGCTGCATCTACAGCTTTGGTATAAGGTACATCCGTACTCTATTTAGTTAACATACGCGTTATAAGGTTGGAGAAAGGTTGGCACTCAACCGATTTACATTTCTTTTGATTCCTCATAAAAACAATAATAATTACATTTGGATGTAAATCATGAATTATTGTGAGAATAAGGAATGATGACAGAACAGAGCTTGATACAACAAAGGCAAAAAATTGATCAGCTTCGTCAAAGCAGCAGTTTATCGCCTTCACATGCAGCACAACTCGAACAGAGCATTGTTAGCTCCTGGCAGCGCTCTTCTTTAGCCGAGATTCCCAAAAATCGTCTGGCTGCCCCATTAACAGATATAAAACAAATCAGCACTTCTTCGGCTTTAAGTCATGCCTTGGAACATTGTGCGGAAAATTTAAAGCATATTGCTGAACAGTCCTCTATGGTTTTGGCCGTTGGAGATATTGGCAGTACGGTACTATGGAGAGCCTCCTGCCCTGAATTGCGCACAATTGCTGATAATATTCATTTAGTTGAAGGAGGTCAGTGGCGTGAGGAACTGGTCGGAACCAATGCCCTTGCCCTATCCATTAAAACCCAACAATCGAGCTGCGTGTTTTCCAGCGAACATTACATGCCATCAGTACAAGATCTGGTCTGTTATGCCTCCCCCATTATTGATCCTTATTCCAAACAGATTCTAGGGGTCATTGACCTGTCCACCCACTGGCAAAAACATAATAGCTTAGGGCTATTAGCAGCCGAACGTTGTGCATCCATCATTCAATCTGCTTTACTGGAATCGCAAAAACAGCGTTTATATATTCGTGCCTTTTCTGTACCTCAGGTGATTTTTAATGGTAAGACCCTGACCATAACCCCACGCCAGACTGAAATTCTCGCTATTTTGGCTTTATGCCCACAAGGTTTAAGTCTGGATCGCCTACATCAAGCACTTTATGGCGAGCGTAAAGTCAGCATGGGTACGCTAAAAGCTGAAATGTCACAGTTACGCGATATTCTGGGCGGTATGCTTGGTTCGCGTCCTTACCGTTTACTGGCGCATGTTGAAGCGGATTTCTTACAGACTGAACAGTCGCTTGATGCTGGTTATATTGATTCAGCCTTAAAACTGTATACCGGAGTCTTTCTGGCAAAAACTGAAAGCCCATTTTTATGTGCTTGGCGGGATTGTCTGGAATCACGTCTCAGTGATGCCATTTTTAAAGCCAATGAAACTGATGTATTACTTAAGCATGTTGCTCGCTTTCCTGAAGCAATTGATGCGGTTGAACGTCTGATTGAACTGATGCCAAAAGGTCATCCAGTACATCAAACCCTGCTTAAATTTCAGGATATTTAAAAATCAGATCATTTCTTGTTTGGCTTCTCGTTAGCAAGATAATTACGGCTATCTTCCATTAAGAAGATTTCAACTTATAAAAATATAAAAAGCATTTAACTACTTTAGAATTATAATTTTTTTATAACATTTTATTGATTTAGCTCATGCTACGAATAAGCTTTTAGCAATACTCTGCTCATTCCAGTATTTTATTATTATCGAATTCATTCAGTTAATTTTAATAAGCTATACCCTGATGAATTAACTGCCCAAATATATTTTTTGAAAGCAAAAATTTAGGCAAAAAAAGAGCAACGCCTGCTCCATATCCTTATCAAGGGTGGTAAGGATCAGCCAAGATCATCGCATGGGGATACGTTTATCTTGGCGCACTTCCTAAGAAGCGCGAACAGGGTTGCATAAAATGTAAGTCTGCCGAGTGGAGAGAATCGACTTACATAGAGGCTTACAGCGCCGCTTTAAAAATCTCTACGACTTGTGCATGGCTAGCCTTACGCGGGTTGGTCAGCATACAGGCATCCTTTTGCGCATTTTCTGCCATAATGGCAAGGTCTTCCTCTTTAACCCCTAAGCCTTTCAGACCAGATGGAATTCCAATTGAAGCTGAAAGCTGGCGAATCGCGTCAATCGCTGCATAAGCTGCTTCAGTCACAGTTAATCCTTCAGTATTTACACCCATCAGCTGGGCAATTTTTGCATAGCGATCCGGACAGGCAATCAGGTTAAATTCGCATACGTGCGGTAGCAAAATCGCATTACATACACCATGTGGCAGGTTATAGAAACCACCCAGCTGGTGTGCCATCGCATGCACATATCCGAGTGATGCATTGTTGAATGCCATGCCTGCCAGATACTGTGCATAGCTCATTGCATCACGCGCTTCAATATTTTCACCATTTGCCACTGCCTGACTCAGCCATTCACTGATCATGGTAATGGCTTTCTCTGCACAGGCATCTGTGATCGGATTGGCTGCTATAGAGACATAGGCTTCTACCGCATGAGTCAGTGCATCCATACCTGTTGCCGCAGTTAAGCCTGCTGGCTTGGCAATCATCAGTTTTGGATCATCGATCGCAATCAGTGGGGTACAACGCCAATCCACAATTGCCATTTTGACATGGGTATCGGTATTGGTAATGATACAGAAGCGTGTCATTTCCGACGCAGTACCCGCTGTAGTATTCACTGCAATAAGCGGTGTCATAGGCACAGTACTTTTATCAATACCTTCATAGTCACGGATATGACCACCACCAGCAGTGACTAGACCAATACCCTTGGCACAGTCATGTGATGAACCGCCACCGAGCGATACAATAAAATCGCAGCCGTTGTCATTGTAGGCTTGCACGCCATTATGGACGTTAATATCGGTTGGGTTTGGTTCTGCACCTGGGAAGATATGGCTGTCAACACCAGCCTCTTTTAAATAATTTGCGATGGTATCTGCGACACCAAATTTGTATAAGCCTTCATCGGTCACAATCAGGGCTTTCTTGGCACCTAAATTTTGTGCTTTAACGCCAATTTCTTTGGCACAGCCTGGACCGAAAAGTGAAACACAAGGGATATAAAAACCGTTTGTTTGATCTGCGATATTCTTAAAAGCCATGGTTCGATTCCTTCTACCATTCATCTTATTATCGGTGACCCTCACCGTGATTTAAGTATTGAATGAACGATAAAAGAATCCCACCTACTAAAAGCCTACCTTATGATAAGAGATTGAAATTTTAGTTATTTTTGAAGATAGATAGTGCTTAAATGAATTCAAAAAATAAAAAAGCACCTAAGAGTATTGCTCCTAGATGCTTGATGTATTTGGTGGGCCCAGACGGACGATAACAAAATTTTATCCTATTGAATTTAATATAAAAATTATCATAAAAATATGTAAGGATACAAATCAGGATACACGATTTATTTGTTTATTTTTTAACCAAAATTAAAGTTTAGTAACATATAATTTAAGGTGGTTTTAGTAGACTTTTTAAGAATACAACATCACCATGTACATAAGAATACTTTATGATGAGATCATCATATAATTCATTTTACCAAGATCAGATAAAACTCATAGTAATATAGGAGAGATTATCCTTACCTGAAGGTAATAGTCCTTTCTAATATCTTTAAATTGCCAATACAGTAGCTACGATAGCTAAATGCATCACCCTAATTTAAATTTCGAGGTGATCTAACCACTTTACCATTATATGCAATTTCTCAAAGATCTCTCTAACAATTGTTTATTCTAAATGTTCATCAACCTCGACCTTTTTATCAGGAAATTTCCATTTATAACTTACATACTTAAACGTAGCTTTACCTCTTTGCATAGCTGAAACTTTGCATCAAGATTTGGCATGTATATTCCCTATTCAAATCCCTGTATAAAAAGTCTGAATGAACTGCTTAGTCTTATCCCACAACTGATTAAATACAGTCTCTCTTTCAAAGAGCTTGACTTTAAAATTCGGTAAATCCTTTAGCTCTTCTTTCCTTGGTAAACGCTTTGTAAATTCGTAGTTTTCCAGAACAGTTCTCATTGCTTCAGGCTTCAAGTTTTCCTCTTGGCAGAGGTACTGATAGGCTTGTTCTTTCTCCGCATCCCAGAAAGCAGCAAAAGTGCTCTGGACACTTTGTCCATTGATCATCTTCGGCATGTTTTCTTCAATGAACTTCTGAATCAGTTCCTGCTTGTCATGCAAGGTAACTTCATTACCAATTAGATCATGTATCTGTGCTTCGTATTTCTTGCGTTTGGCCTCATCCCCGCTATCCAGAGCCATTTGCAGCAAATTGATAATATAGCCCACATTGATCCGGTCACTATGTAGCAGATCCAATTGGAAATCGACATCATCCAGTACAGAGACTTTTTCTTTTTTCGTAGTCTTGCGTACATCACGACATAAGTCAGCATACTTGGAAGCAAAATTGGCAAAGTGCTGTTTATCTAAAGCGGTCTGGTTCTGATCGTATTCGATAAAGGTTTGCAGCTGAGCGTTATAACGCATCACTTCACGGAAGGCCTTAATAAACTCCAACTGCTGATCTTCTGTCATGAGATCATCCACGCTTTGATAATCAGGCGTGATCTTGAGCAACTTCTGAACAGCAGCATCATAATCCTGCTTAATTTCCTCAAAGCTTGGAACCAGTACCACCTTTTGCGCATCTTTATTGGAAAATAGCGCCAGTGCTTCATCTGTTGCACGTTTTAGGTTGCGGAAACAGATGATATTGCCAAATGGTTTTTTATCGTTATAGACACGGTTGGTGCGTGAGAATGCTTGAATCAAACCATGATATTTTAGATTTTTATCGACATACAAGGTATTTAACGGCTTAGAGTCAAAGCCCGTGAGGAACATATTGACCACGATTAGAATATCAATCTGTCTGTTTTTTACGCGCTGTGCAATGTCGCGGTAGTACGCATAAAATTGATCACCAGAATTGTAGTTGGTTTTAAACTGTCGGTTGTAATTGGCAATGTAGCGATCCAGCTTATCCCGACTGGATGAATTGACCTGACTTGGAATATCTGCGGCTTCTTCATGAATCAAGCCAGTTAAGTCATCAGTCGGTACAGCCTCATTTGCCGCATAGGAAAAGATAGTGGCAATGGTCAACGGTTTAAATATCCGACCTTGTGCTTCATCTTCAATTTGCTTTTCAGCCTGCACCTTTTCAAAGAGGTCGTAATATTGGGTCAGTGTTTCGACCGAACTGACACAGAACATTGCGGTAAATTCGCGATTACGAGTTTTGGTATCGTGAATATTGACAATGTAGCGGGCAATCATTTCAAGGCGTTGCGGATTGTCATACAGTTCTTTGGTATCGATGCCTTCTACATCTTCCTCATAACTTTCATTCGTCGCCATGCCTTTGGCGGTGTATTTGCCACGATAATCAATCTGGAACTGCAAGACGTTACGATCACGGATGGCATCGACAATCACGTATTTATGCAAACACTCATTAAACAGGTAATCTGTGGTGAGTTTTAAACCTGCTTTACTTTGGCTGTTCTTTTCAAAAATAGGCGTACCGGTAAAACCAAACATTTGTGCATTGCTGAAGAATTTTTTGATGTTCTGATGGGTCTCACCAAATTGACTGCGATGACATTCATCAAAAATAAACACCACTTTTTTATTTTTAAGATAATCAATCGATTCTAAATAACGGTCGGTACTGATGGCTCGATTGAGTTTTTGGATGGTGGTCACAATCAGTTTGTCGTGGCGTTGATCCAGCTGTTTCACCAAGGTCGATGTGTTATCAGTGCTGTCCACGCTGTCGGCTTTAAAAGCATTAAACTCACGTGAGGTTTGTGTGTCGAGGTCGTTACGATCCACCACAAACAAGACCTTTTCTACATCGGGCATTTGCATGATGATCTGACTGGCTTTAAATGAAGTCAAGGTTTTACCTGAACCTGTAGTGTGCCAGATATAGCCGTTCTGATTGGAGTTTTGCACATGCTGCACAATTTTCTGTACTGCATAAATCTGATAGGGACGCAGCACCATCAGGCTTTTGGTGGTTTCCAGCAGTACCATGTACTGGGTCAGCATTTGGGTTAGATGCTGCTGATTTAAAAATGCTTCGGCAAAGTCGACAATTTCATTGGTGTGTTTGTTATGGACATCCGCCCAAGGAAAGGCAAACTCGATGCCTGTGGTGCCGTTGGAGTAATAACGGGTATTGGCACCATTACTAATGACAAACAGCTGAATAAAACCAAACAGCCCTTGCCCTGCCCAATAGGCTTCACGAATATAGCGTTGCGTTTGATTAAAAGCTTCGGCGATTTCCATGCCTCGTTTTTTTAGCTCGATCTGTACCAAAGGCAAACCATTAACCAAGAGTGTGACATCAAAACGGCTGGTTCTGCCATTATAGTCGCGGTGGTCGATAGTGATTTGATTGGTGACCTGATAAATATTTTTGCTAGGATCATCAGACAGGAAAAAAAGGTGTTTACTGGTACCATCATCAAATTTGACTGGAAATAGATCACGCAGATTTTTGGCGCGCTCAAACACTGTGCCCGTGTTCAAAAAACTGATGACCTGTTTCCATTCCGTTTCTGACAGTGGCGCAAGTCCATTGGCACGTTCGACTTGGTTTTTTAGGTTAGACAGTAGTTGGCTTTCGTCCTTGATGGTCACCGCAGCATATCCCAATTGCTTGAGCTGGCTAATCAGTTCATTTTCAAGTTGATATTCGCTTTGTACTGTCATTTCACCATCACTTTAAATCAATATTTAACAACAACTTAACCAATACAATAACTAAGCATAGTTTTAGCTATTTATCAAATTTTAGACTCTATTTAAACAAAATCTGTGCAACGCATATTTTTCATTAATCTCATTTAAAGACTTGATAAGAGGAATACCACATAGAAAACTTTTAAAGAATCAGTGCATTAATCTCAAAAACTGAGGATTATTCACCTTCATTTGCAAATTGTTTTTATATTCTTCAATTGTTCCTCGAGCACAGAAACGCTTACCTACCATGCCATCAATACGACCGAAGCGCTCTTCAAACCATTTGTAGTTATTGTCCCAAACTAAAAGCGTCAACGTTTGATTCGGATACATTCGATCAAGATTTAAATAATGCCGATTTCCTAAATGCTTAATCTCAGCTAACTGCCCACATGCCATCACGGTCTTACCAACATGGAATGGAGCTTTAATTGCCTCAATTTTAATTTCCTGCGAAAAAGCATTTAAGCTCGCCATAGACAACAAAGAAGTAATTAATATTTTTTTTAGCATAGGGAACACCTTAAGTATTTAATAGCTTGAAATCTGATTTTCAACAGAGCGAATCACAATTTGAGGAACACCTTTATAGCTTTCGATTAAGCCAGTGATACAAATATTGCTACCCTCTGATGTCGGCATGATGTTGTTTGACCAAATCACTGCACTGAATTTATGTTTTGGATATATACCTCCAAAATTTATATACGTTGCTTTTGATGTTTGTGAAATTTGACTCACTTCACCACACACAGTCGTACTTTCTCCAATATGTGCATCTGCTTCATATACTGAAATTTGACCAGATGTCGATAAATTTGTATCGTCTATATTGCCTTCAAATGGATTTAAAACAGCCTGTCTTGGCTCTTCAATTTTAGGTTGATCAATTGGTTTAGTAGTTGATGCTGTATCAGTTTCTATTTGTTGCTCATGCACATTCGATGGCGTAAATCTTTCTGGCAAGTCTTGATTTTGTTGACTGTCCACTGGCAATTGTCGTGTGGCATCTGCTATTTCTTCTGCGTTAAGAAGTACCTGATCTTCTCTAGCAACTGCAGATTCATTGTTTGAAAATAAAATATAGCCACCAATAAAAATTATCAAAGCAATCAAGCTAACAATTACAGCCTTATATTGTTTATTCTTGCGAGTCTGTTCTTGGTAAATAGGATCAAGACCCGCTTGCTTTCTAAACTCTAATTCTTGTTCAACCTGCTTCCTCTGTGCTTCTAGCGCAAACTCATCTTGTTTTTTCTTTTGCTCAAAATCGTATCGCTTTTTTTCTTTCAGCTCCTGATTAGTCTCTGAAAAGAATTTGCAAATACTTAGAACAATCATGACCGCTACGAAAATTGCAAAACCAATAGCAAATTCAAACATTCCGTTTCTCTTTACACGATTTGATCCAATGAGCCTAGAATCATCTGAGGCTTGCCTTTGTACTCCTCGATCATCCCTTTCACACAGAGTGTATTATTTTCTACATTTCGCAGTTGTTTGCTGATATGAGAGTTATTATTCCAAATGACTACTGTAAATGTTGCTTTTGGATAAGGTTGATCAAAGTTCAAATACACCCCTTTTGAGAACTCTTTTAATTGGGCTACCTTACCGCATACTATTCGATTTTGACCAATATACATACTAGCTTGAATAGATTGAATATGATTCGCACTTGAAGTTGAATTTTGATCTGCCTGAACATCTGATGAAAGATAACTAGATGAAACTTGCTGTGTTATGGGTATATTTTCAGCAGATTGTGAGGTTGATTTTATATATACCACTGCACCTAGCGCAATAGAGGCAACAAGACCTACTCCGATATAAATCTGTTTTTTGATTTCATTTTTAACTGAGCCAAGCTCTTGTGTTTGCCTTCCTTTCATCTCTGAAAGTTCTTTTTGTACATTTTGTAGTTCTTGTAAATGATTTTGTTTAAATGCATCTATACCTTTTCTGACATTGCTTAGCTCATTTGAAACATCTGAATGATTTAGTGAATTATTTGTAGTTTGCTGTTTTTCATAATCGGCTATTTTAGCTTCATATTCAGCGATCAGAACTTGAATCTGTTTTTGTTTAGATTGTTCAGTAATTTGATGGCTCACTTGAGCTTGTAATGCTTTACGAATCTCAAGGATTACTTGTTGCTGTTGTTGAAATGCTTTTTTATTGGTATAGCGTAAGACAATTCCAAATTGTTGAATTAAATCATTCTGACGCTCGAGAAAGTCATTAAACTTTTCATAGCCCTTATTATTGATTTTTGCGTAACCGTCCAACTCAATTGGCAATTGATAGCCTTTGCTTTTATTAACGATCATGAAATCAATATACCGATTACCAGATTTATTATCTTTAAACGGATACTGAGCGATAACATCATCGGGGGAGATTTCTGGAATTTGACTTAAGATTTCATCTACAAATTTTTCTTCATACCCAACAATATGCTTAATCTTGTCTCTATTTTCATATTTCCACTTTTGCCAATCCAACATTCCACACCCATACAAAAAAATTTAAAAACTCTAAACCTTAAAATTCACACAAACATCTGCTGCAACAAGCCTTTTTTCCACTGTTTGGCCTGTTCAATTTGCTGTGCCACCACTTCAATTTTTTGGTCAATGGCAGATAAGAAATTGGCGATTTTGGTTTGTTCTTCTAGGCAAGGAAATGGAAAAATTTCATTAGAAACAATGTCAGAATTTAGATTAACTTGAGTCCCTGGCTGTCCATACTGATACCAATTCTTTTCAATGTACTCTAAATAATAATAGGTATATTCATGCCAAGCTTTTAGTTCACTGAATACAACGAAACCATCATGAATGCAGACATCAAAACCTGTATAAATTGGTTTACCAATCGTTGCACAGATACTCATAATAATATTACCTTTAGGAATAAATCTGCTTTTTTGAATTCCTTCATTTGATAAATATTGCTCTGTTTCTACGAGTATTTTTTTACTTTTCGAAACATCTGAAATGCGTACCCAACCTACTTTTGATTCTTCATCAAACCATTTGGCATCTGTAATTGGTCTAGGTGAAGCACCTCTTTTAATATTAGCAATTTCACCAATTATTTTATCCTCCCACTCCCCAAACTCACTGCCATCATCCGCTTTAAAACGAATTTGCTGACTAAATAGCTTTTGCATCATGCCTTGTTTATATTGGCTCAGCAGCGCATGTTTTTGCGTGAGTTGGCTAATCTTTTCATCGACTGCGGAAAGGAAAGAGGCGATTTTGGTTTGTTCATCTAAAACTGGAAAATCAATAGTTGTCTTACCGACTTCCTGCTGACCTATAGTTGTCATGGTAGCTGTTTTGCCACCCTGTATTAGTTGCTTACGAACCTTAGATGTTTTTAATGCATAGTTTAAAAAACTAGGATTTGTGACTTCTAAATCAGGACTTAATTTGATTAAATGTCCATCATAAGTAATATCTTGGCTATGACCTAAATAAACATTCGAGAAAGCAATTCCTTCTTTAACTAAGGAGGAGCGAGTAAAAAATATATCGCCAAATTTCACTTTATTGCGTTCAAATTCCTTTAAATCTAAATCTAATAAAGATAATCTAGATTCATCGATATCTCTTTCAATATACATGTCTAAGACATTAATTAGCTTATAACCTTGACCAACCTTATTTTGGTCATTAAAAACACCATTATTTAAAGACTTATCTTTTGCTAGATTTATTAATGATGATTTTGTCCAATCCCCATCAAACTCTTTAAAACGTAATTTAGGCACAGCCATTACTTCACCTCCGCAAACGGTGAAGCAATACCAAGCTCATTACAAAAATCTGCAATGATGGCATCGGTTTTTTGGCTGTCTTGTTCCAAAGCTTGAAGCTGTTTTGCAATCGCATCTAAATCAATTTCGGCTTCCGCTTCAAAAGTATCCACATAACGCGGAATATTCAGGTTGTAATCGTTATCTTTGACTTCTTGCAAAGTCGCGACATGCGCATATTTTTCAATATTTTCACGCTTTTCAAATGCCGCAACAATCTTATCCAAATGCTCAGGCAATAACTTGTTTTGGTTCTTCTGCTTTTCAAAATCATTGCTGGCATCAATAAACAGAATATTGCCGCTCTGCTCACGGTTTTTCTTCAACACCAAAATACAGGTTGGAATAGACGTGCCATAGAATATATTGGCAGGTAGACCAATAATGGCATCCACCACATTCAACTGTTCAATCAAATACTGACGAATCACGCCTTCACTCGAACCACGGAATAATACGCCATGCGGTAACACCACCGCCATGGTGCCATTGTCATCGAGTTGATACAGCATGTGCTGTACAAACGCCATATCGGCTTTAGAACTTGGCGCCAGTTTGCCATACGCAGCAAAGCGTTCATCTTGTAAAAATAACGGATCGGCAGACCATTTTGCAGAAAATGGCGGATTCGCCACCACAGCATCAAACTTTTTATCTAAATGCTGCGGACGGGTTAAAGTATTTTCCTGCTTGATGTCAAACTTGGCAAAATGCACATCATGCAGAATCATGTTCATACGTGCCAAGTTGTAGGTGGTACGGTTCATCTCCTGACCGTAAATCATATCGACATCTTTAACTTCACGCTTTACCCGTAGCAACAACGAACCTGAACCGCAGGTCGGGTCATAGACTGAACGTAAACGGTCTTTGCCTTGGGTGACAATCTTCGCCAGTAAAGTCGATACCGTTTGCGGGGTATAGAATTCCCCCGCTTTTTTGCCCGCACCTGATGCAAACTCACCAATCAGGTACTCGTAAGCATCACCCAGTACATCGGCTTCGGTATTACTAATATCAAAATCAATGTCATCTAAATGACTCAGGACTTTCGCCACCAGTGCATTACGGTCGCTGGCATTATTGCCAAGCTTGGTCGAGTTTAGATCCAAATCTTCAAACAGGTTGGCAAAGTCATCGGCAGAGTCGGTGCCTAAAGTGCTTTGTTCAATCGATTTTAAGGTCGCAGTTAAATCATCCAGAATGAATTCGCCCTGACGACCACGCTCGGCTAAGGTATGGAATAGCTGTTTCGGTGTAAGCGCATAACCCACTTCGGCAATGGCATTCTTTTTAATTTCTTCGATGTAGGGCACATGCTCAGCATTCTTTTCATCTAATTCTAAAAAGCTGAGGTCTTCACCATCGAGCAATTCATTGGCAAAGTTCACCGATTTTTCTGATAAATATTTAAAGAAAATAAAACCCAGTATGTAATCACGGAATTCATCGGCGCCCATGGTGCCACGCAAAGTATTGGCGATATTCCAGAGCTGTTTTTGCAGTTGTTGGAGTTGTACTTGGGTCATGTTAAAAATCAACCAAAAATCATTATTTTAGAATGGCAATACTTTGCCATATCTGACTCTTTAAATTAAGCACTAATTTCTTAAAAGATTACTCTTACGACATAAATTGTCGTAACATGCTTAAGCCTAGATTTCCTTATTTTATTGATTTAATAATAAGAATTATGGAGTTAATATGCTTTTTGATAATACGATGAATAAAGAGTTGCAGTCCTTTTCTAGAAACATTGCTTCTCAATTACTCTTAGGGGGATTTGCATTATTATCTCTCTATACAATTGATACTAAGTCTAATTTATCTTTATTTAACTATACCTGCCTTTATATATTAGGAATATTACTTATTCTTTGGTCTATGTACTCTGCTATTAGTAATGTTTGTATTTTATATAACGACTATCGAGATTATTTATGGCGTCAGGGAGAGAAATTTGATCGTATTCGCCTTATGACTAAGCCAAATAAAGAAGACAATAACTTAATTGAAATATCAAAAAAATTCAAAGGATTAAGAAATAGTCTTTTAATTAAGTTCAGATTAGAAGGTGCTTTCATATTGCTAATTTGGGCTTCGTTTGGATTTATTTATATACTAGGTATTGTTATGGTATTTCTACAGCAAACTAAAGTTCTGAGTATTTAGCCTAGCATATTGATAATAAGTTTAGGTTATCATTTTAAAATATTGCTATCCCACTACTCATAGGTTCCCATTTCTTACTACTACCCATGGTCAATGTGGCACAATTATAAGCATCCTGCAGAAAGCCTCGCCGCGCTTGCTCTGTAAATCCTGTCTGGGCAATTAAAGTTTCTCTTAATGGATGATGGCTAGTAATCAAATACTCATTACGCTTATGCAAGCGTTCTAATAAGTTTACTGAAGGCAACCTATCAAACTTCCCTTGTTGACCACGATTACATGAGGGACATGCTAATACTAAATTCGCAACTCCGTTGATAGGCTTTTGAATATCACACTCACGAAGTTTATGTGGGAAAAAATGATCAACATCCGCTGAATGTTCAAAAAGCTGTTCAATCGTAACTGGAGCAAAACAATAAAAACACCTGCTCTTCTGGTATCCATTTAAAGCAGGCTTAGCTGATGTGACATTTATTCTTCGTATTTTATTGTCCGCAACCAAAATTCCTTGATCGTCGTGCTGAATTTGTACTAAATGCTTAGGTAAATTCATATCCCAAGCTGTTTCAACTAAGCGCCATCTTGCTTCAGTTTCATCGATCAAATCTTTAGAATTCTGTGCTTCAAATAGCTGAAATACTTCATCAGTCAAAATGATGCCTCCATGCGTTTTTCGGGCATCCATAAAAAATCTTTGTGGAAGTTCCTGACCATGTACATTATGAAAAGCATCAATAACATTCACAAAACCATATTGCACTGTCTTCGCGATCAAAGTTTGCTGATCTATTTCATCTGCATTAAACGCGCGGCAAAAATCCAAGAATTTACTAGAGCTTGAAGTTGCCTGCTTATCCACTAATTTTAAGTGTTCGCAGATATGATGACTAAATGGGCCAGCCAGTTGATCGAGTGTAATGACCGTACCAGAAGAGGCTTGTAACTCGTATAGCGACTTAGCTAAAGCAAACTTGTAGGAAGCTACATTACGTCCAAATAGAATAACAGCACGCCAATAATTTTCTAAAGATGGCTCAATCTCGTAAAACTCAGACATTAAATCGATTTCCGTATTATTTTATTTCTTTTTCCAAAGTATATTCAGCCATTTTTCATTACGTTCAGGACGTTTATCTACTGTGATCCACTGTTCTAATATCTCATTACCATCTAACTGGTCTAGCAATGCTTTGGCCTGATTTTCATCTAGATCCGTAAATGATCTACCATCTTTTTCACGATCTGTCGTTCCATATTTAAAAGACATATAGCAAACACCAGTACAGCGCAATGAACGATGAATTCTGCGCAGTACATCAAGTAACTTATCCCTCTCGCAATGTAGTAAGGATGCACACGCCCAAACACCATCATATTGATTGGATTCAGCTAATTCATAAAAACTTGCATGACGCACTTGAATACCTGTTAATATCGTAGCTTGCTCAACCAATACTTTGGAATAATCCATTGCTTCAACCGTATAGCCTTTATTTTTAAATGCTAATGTATCGCGACCAGATCCACAGCCTAAATCTAAAATATGAGCATTATTTGGTAATTTTTCTAGAAACGGCTGATACAAACTTTCCATATCAACGTAGAGTGTGGCTTGCGTAAATTCATCTGCATACTGATTGTAATAGTCTATTGTTTTCATAATTAATGCTTGGGCCAAAAACTAAACGTAGTCTACTCAAAAACAAAAAATTAAGGGAGTCAATGCTCCCTTAATATCTCACTAAACGATATTATCTTCTGTTAGTGTTTTACCCATTACTCTAGAAATGATCTTCAATAATTGCTGTTGACGAGCATCAATAAACGCTTCGAAATTATCAGTTCTTAGCAACTCAGGCTCAATAAAGTGTGATGCTAAGATTTGGTTCATACTGATATCATCCATCAACACTGTCTTATGATTTTGCAAGTCATTAAGATATTTCGACGGTGCCTTACCACCAATCATACGATTTGCTTTATACGAAATTGGTGTCTTATTAAGGATAGAGTCATATATTTTAGAAGGCTTATTATTTTCTTCACACCATTTTTTCGGAAAGATGTGATGAATGTCCAATGCAACTTCTTCGACATCTAAATTTTGAACCGATTCCTTCCAGAAGAAGTCTTGTGCCCCCTCTCTCAGCGCCAATGTATTTAAGCCTTTATATGCTGCACTCAAGCGAGATCTCAACGTTTTCAGGCGTTGTGCCTGAAATGAGGATTCTTGAATTGTTCGAATTTCATGATCAGGGTTTACAACCCAATTGCTAAAATCTTCTAAATCATTAGCAATCCGCGTTTCAACGGCGCCACCATAAAGCTCACCGAGTACACCACACCAGTACCATTGGCTTAATTTTTCATAGATTTTCGGCTCTAACCATCTTTCCTGAAGCAATGTTAAAATCGCTGCCAATGGAACTAGCTGTGTTCGATAAGGTAAATCTTTGGTAAAGAAAAAGCATTCTTTCCTTAAAAATTTTGCGACTAATAAAAATCCTCTTTCTACTTCGTCTGCCCATTTTTTATAATCTGAAAGAGACATACCCAAAATAGCTGAACGTTTTGCACTGACCGCAGAAATAAATTTACCAGTCTTCTTAGCTGCGATATCTGCTTTTCTCTGTTTCAAAGTACTTAATAAGCTAATAGCTTGTAAGTAATCTGTTGGCTCTACAAGCTTTAATATAGATTCTTTATCACTCAATCGTTTAGCACGACCAATTGGATTACGCTCAGGATGCCCATACCAATCATCCCTGAGGTTATATCCTTCAGCAGCAAATGTTGCTGTAACAAGTTCAAATACAGATAACGGCACACCACCTGTATTCACTTTTTCAAATACCAAACAGACTGCTTCTTTAGAATTTTCTTTATTTAATTTAATGACCGGCACAGCATACTGTCTAAAGCTTTCAAGAATTTTCTCTCTAAATTCCATATATTCTTGAATTCTGTTTGTATGGTTTTTAAATAAAACAACTTCCCATTCATTGGCATTAAAAATTCGATTACATGGGGAAAAAAAATGCTTTGCATTCTTTTTCTATCGTTGAGAAATCTAACTCAATTTCCTCACCTTTCTCGTTTTTTATTTTTTTGATATCTCGCCCAAAGTTTGTCTTAACAACTTTATCTTCTTCTACAGAAATGAATGCATCCTCTAAGTTCCCGTTTAGTGCCCTTTCTATATCAATATAATAAAACCGCTTGATTACCCGCCCCTTTTCATCAAAGGTTTTTACTGGTTTCTCTAGCTTAAGTACTTGTGTTAATGAAGTTAACCGCTGCTGACCATCTAAAATTAACTCTTCAGGTTCAATGTCTTTTTTTATAAGCTCAACATTTTCTACAGGTCGTACTTGAAACCTAACTTCTCCACCTGTTTCTAGGAGCATTACTGCACCCACAGGAAAAGATCGAGAAATACTGACTAATAAAGACTTAATGTGCGCATCATCCCAAACCCACCCTCTTTGGAAATCAGGAAGCTGTAATTTCCCCTCAACTATCTTTTTCAAAATATCACTTAAATTTTCTTTTGTACTATCAAAATTACTCATGTACAGCCTTTTCCAAAATGGTTGTTCCAAAAATCCTAGTATTAATAAAATACAATATGGGTTAAAACCTCAGAGATTTTATTTTATAAATATTTTTATTTTATATTAATTTAAGACAATTAGGCCTACTAGAGTTCTTATTTAAACTTTAACTAGATTCAAATTTTTCAACAAAAACCACCCTCCTTTATTCCCAAGTTTTTGATCAAGCATTCAGAGCATGTATTTAGGTTCTATCATAGAGATAGGTCATAAAAATAATAAGAAACCTCTATGAAAAGAAATTTACCCACTGCGATGGCTAAATCAATGTCACACAAAGAAAAGGCTCTTAAACTACTAAAAATAGTGAAAGGCTTTGACCTTTGTCTCCATGAAGTCACTAAGGCAATGCCTTCAGTACTTCCTGTTCATCCAGAAATCCAAGCCTTCACTATAGTTCGAAAGAAAATTCTGAGGCATGCAGAAAAACTGGAGTGGGAAGATATCCATTTTCAGCTCACTCAGCAATTTGTCACTATGTTAGTACAGTCTAAAATCAATATTGACCAAATCTTTCCAAACAGACTGCTGATGTTATTCAATCAGTATCTGAGCAAGACCTTTATTTATGATCTGAACAGTCGTATATACGACAAACCTCATGCTGCCATGTCATTGGAACTGTTGGCCAAAATCCTAGGTTTTACACGGAACCAGCTCAACTATCGCCAATCTCAAATTGATAAAGCTTTTAAAACTAGATTCTCTGCCCTTCAAGCCAAATGCGAAGCCCTACATCATATACATATAGAGCCTTCAATGTTCTGGAGAGTTGAACATGCATGACTCTCTTCAATCCATCATACTTAAGCTGCTAGCCTCTGAAAAAACACTAGAGCCCTTTCAGTATCTAGGTGCTCATTTCTTATGCCAGACGCCATTGCTTGAAAACCTTAAGTCGCTACATCCATACTTCGATCCATCACTATCATTAGAACTACCAGCGATTCAATTACCTCAACAGAAACCGCATCCAACTCAACAGCCTATTAGTAGCTATCTATACTGCTTAAAAGACTTAAAGTCAGATCATCCAGCCTATCTCTGGGGCATCAATACAGTCTTTGCCTTGAGTATCTTAAGTAGCATCAGCTCTACTGCATCATCCGACCATCAAACGACTATTACAACACTAGCCAGTCGGTTTCGCCTTGCCTCCCAAGCCCTGATCAGATCATACCAGAATAAAAAACTGTCTAAGTATGAGAAATTATATGTATGGCTTTGGGATCAGTTACCTCAATCTCCAACTTCTCTGAAAGCTTTTGTTCAGCAACTTTGTGATTTGGAGCAATCTGGCAAGTTAACAACTTTCCAATTTAATCTTATCCGGGATATTAGACGGGCGTATAGTTATGTACTGAATCTGACAGCAAAAAAGCAGGGACATCACAACTCATCCCATAAACGCTTTGAACAATATAGCTTGGAAGATTCAGACAGTCTTCTGGTTCTCCAGGAACTGTCCACATCCGAGCAAGTCCGGTCTCTGCAGTTTGAGGAACTATCGGATCAGCCAGAGGTACAGCACGTTCAGATTGATACGGAAGCAGTGTCACCGTTATGCAAGCAATCTAAAAGCATTCAACAGCAATCAGTCAAATTGATGCAGCAGTACATTGTTCGACTTCAGCATCGTTTTAGAAGTAGTAATCATTATCCTGATCTGGAATCTATACGTTTACTGATTACACATTGCTGGAATCAATACAGTACAGCGCAATACAGAAATAAAGCCTATCTCATTATTCTGCTCAGCTTTCTCACTGGCAATTCGACGGAGGAATGGCTCAAGGTACAAAGTCCCAAAATCTCGCGTTTGAATCAGCGGCAACGTTTAATCTGCGTTGATGGCAGGTATGTCCTGCGCTCTAAATTTACTTTGTTTGATCCAGTGCACTTCCCTCATAAAGATGCTTTACAGAATCAGATCACGCACTTTGATTTACCCTTACCCTATAACTTTATCGAAGGGTTAAAGACAGGACCTGTTCTTGAACAGTCTCATATTAGGAGCGCATTGAAAACATGCCGTGAAGAACTCTATATTCCCTCTCTCACAAGTAAGAAATTAACTACTCTATTACATGCCTCTATTTATCATATGACTGGGAATGCACAACTTGCTGATATTTTGACTGGTATAGATGCTAACCGATCCAGTTCTATTTCCTACTGCTCTTACCCGGTCTATCGTTTGCAGAGTCAGTATCTTGATACGGTTAAGCACTTATCTGCTGAAATGACCAAGCTGTTTCATATCGATCAACCATCAGAAAATTTCGGTAGTCTTAAAGCACCGACACCTTCTACTGTGACCAGTGTCTTTGCCTACCTGTACGCTCAAGTGATTCAAGCCATGCATCAATTTGATGTAGTTGCCACCTATAACCATTACAACATCTGGCTATGGCATATCCTGCTATTATTTACAGCAGCACGACCTGTAAAGGATTTTCCAGGAGTGTTAAAAGACTTTGATTTAAAGCAAGGCTGGCTGTGGGTGTCAGATAAGGAGATTCATGGGAGACAGGATGATGGACGCATACTGCCTTTATGTGACTTTCTTAGAAATGAACTGAAATGCTATCTGAAATATTTAAGAAAGAATACTGCGAGTATTGCTGTACATATAGAGAACGGCTCACAGTATATCGATGATATATTTGAGAGTAAGAAGCCATTACTGGGGGTATTTCTTGATCACCAGTGGCAACCTCTTAGTCCTTCCATTGTGGCGGAATTTACCGAAGGCATGCAGCTTGATCATGCCAACTGGCTCAGACATACCACACGCGCATTTCTTACTGACAAAGCTGAGGAATCGTTAATTCTTGCGCTGTTTGGACATGAAAAGAATCAGCAGGAAATAGGCAATCGTTATTCTAGCCTTCCTATAAATGCTTATCGAACACTGGCTAATACACTCAATGAAATGAAAGGCTTCTTTCAGATTGATGGAATGTATGAAGACATTGGAGATCTTTAGATTCATAAGATAAGTCACATAGTCATAACCGGGTAAAGCATCATGTGAATTAAGTTGTGACTCATTAAAAAAATACAATTTAGCTTAAAATCAAAGAGATTTTTTATTTAAAAGTCATTGATTTTAAAAAAATATAATCATAAAGAACTATTTTAATACTTACATTTTCTCTCTATAAACACAATCTTTTTCAACAAAAATTTCCCCTTTTTACTCTAGGTTTCTGATCATGAATTCCTAAGATAGCTTTTACTTCTATCATTAAGATAGAAGTGAAGTAAATGAGCATAAAACTTCTGATATTTACCAAGCTTTTTCATAACTTAAAATATGCTCATTTTTAAAATTCTTATAGTGTGAAGAACTTCTATACCTTATGCCTATTCATAACTAACTTATGAACTAGCAATCAAAGCCGAACAAATTGCCCGTTTTTCTGGTTCAGATAACTGATGGGCTAAAAGACCTTCAATGGTGAAAACAGCTATTTTTACTTTAGGCTCAATTTGATCAGCAGCCACCCCTATCTTCTGTAGCTCTAAACGAAACAAAGCCTCCACCATGACATGAAACCTCTCATGCCACTCCTTCAGCTCTGGTGAAAATTTTAATCTGGCATGCACAGTACTCACTAGGCGATCAACTAATTGCAGTTGATCCACTACCCAGATTAAACGTTCAGAAAGATCCTTTGATGATTGCAACATGTATTCATTTATATGCTTCGTTAATTCAGCATTCAAAATGCTCACTAGCAGTTCATCTTTGTTTTTGAAATACCAATATATTGTATTTGGAGCTACCTGAGCTTCGACCGCAATGCGGTTGATTGAAGTAGCATCATACCCTTCGGTTAGAAACAACGAACGTGCAGCATCGATAATCTCTTGTTGTTTTTCTTCCCGATCTTGTACACGTTTATTACGGGCCATTCAGTTTTCCTAATCTACTAAAAATTAAGGTGCTATCGCATAAAACGAGTCAAAGCAGTATCGTAAATTCTTCTTGAATGCTATTCAAGAATATAGTTAAATCATACAATCTTGAACGACATTCAAGATAATGTAAAAGAATAATAATGCACTACTGATTGATCAAAATAAATTTAATTTTCTGGTGCATTTTTAACAAGAAATAAGATGGAAGGCAGCCATCAAGAAATCTAAGAGCAGGCTAAACTATATGACAAATCGTAAATATCCTGATACCTCACATATTGAAAAATCAGTCTATGAGTCTAATTTCCTAACTGAAGGCGATATGTGCTCAGCAACTTTACATGTACCTAAAGAGTCAGCAACACAAAAGCTGCCTGCTGTTTTAATGGTAGGTGGTTGGGGAAGTATTCAAGGTGCATTGACCGATTCTTTCATCAATCACTTTGTTACCCAAGGTTACGCTGTGATGGAATTTGATTATCCAGGCTGGGGATTGAGTGAAGGTCTGCCACGTCAGGATATTAATCCGTGGAAACGAGTAAAAACCGTTAATAAGGCTTTATCCCATTTGAAGTCTATGTCTCAGGTGGATGCTGACAATATTATTGCTTGGGGTACTTCATTTGGTGGTGGACATGTAGTGGATCTGGTAGCAGAACACCCTGAATTAAAAGGTGCCATTATTCAAGTTCCTATGCTAGATGGGATCAGTACAGTACGTTCTGTACCTCTACCCCAAATGTTTAAGTTTTTAGGGTATGGTTTAGCGGACAGAATTAAACCAGGTGAACGAATTTGTATTCCAACTGTGTCACAACCGGGTCAATTAGGAGCGATGGATCGTGATCAGGCCTGGAATGCCATGGAACTTGCTAAAGAGAAATTGAATATAGACTATGATAATCGTGTTACTGCACGTTCGCTTTTGACCATGGGGTTCTATCGCCCATGGAAACGTTTAAAGCAGGTCAAAGTACCTATGTTGATTGTAGGGGCAACTCAGGATACCGTCGCTCCGTTCGTAGCTAAAAAGATCGAAAAGGTAAAGAATCCTTTCATTCAAATGAAGAAAATTGAAGCGGACCATTTTGACCCTTATTTTGAGCCATACTTCTCACAAAATTTAAGTTATCAGTTAGACTTTTTAAACAGCTTAAAGCCTTCAAGAGCACACGTATAAATGCCATACTGTTTATAACAGCTAAAATAGCCTTATCCTTGGATAAGGCTGTTTTTTAAAGCGATCGATAGAAAATTTTTAAATTAAAGCTGCTGTAGAAATGATATGTGTTGCGATTGGATGCGATCGATATAGGGTGCATGAAACAGATCAAAATGCCCACAATCTTCTTCTAAATAGCAGATTGACTTTGATTGTTGCGCCGTTTTACGTGTACTTGAAATTGGAATCAAGGAGTCTTGCTTTGCTCCAATCATTAAGGTTGGGGTCTGAATTTTATGGCTTACTGAAATGGGGCGATAAAATGGAATAGTGAGGACGATTCGTGCAGGAACCTGGTTATCCCAGTTTTGGTTTTCCTCAACTAATGAATAATAACCCCGATAACAATCTGAACCCGATAGGACTGCAAACCGGCTTTTTGCCACGATCTTCATCAATTTTGACTTGCCAAATAGACTATAGAACAAGTCAGTGATTGCTAAATAGGTTGCAGGTAAGAGATAACGTTTAGGGTAACCCAGCAAACTAGCCAAACCATCCACATGCGGAAAGTTAGCAATGACGGCATGATACTTCTGCTCACTGGCGAGTGTTAAGACATGTCCCCCGCTAAATGAGTAACCCCATAATACAAAGTCCTGTTCAGTCAGATTAAACTCATTTTTGAGATATTGAATGACTGCTTTCCAGTCCCTTAATTGACTATTTTTATCGACAAGATTTTTATATTTACCACTACTCTTGCCAAATCCTCGATGATCAAAACAGCAAACACTATATCCCTGTTCCAGATAAGATTTGATATATCGATCTAGAGCACAACTTTTGTCTCCACCCAAGCCATGAGCCATAATGACAAAAGGCAAGCCATTATTATTTATATATAAATCAGCCTGAATTTGAAAAGAGTCTAAAGGTATAAAAACATTTTTTATTTGCATTACGCATTCCTTGTAATACATTTTTTAAATATTAAAACGCAATAAGTGCGAGCAGCACTTATTGCTTAACTTCATATTTGCCTAGGCAGCAAATAATTTAGAAATTAATTTTAATGTTGAAATATTATAATCACGTGGAGGAATTTTCACGCCTGCTGAGGCGAGATCTGACACCAGTTCAGCACGGAAAGTGTTGTAATCAACTTCTACAGCATGACGTTGTCCACCCTCAAATTTATAGTGAGGATGATCTAGCTCATACTGAATCGCTGCTTTCATATCTTTTGGACGCTTATACTTCCCTAATATTTCCTGACATGCGATACGTGCTTGGAAATCTGATAACGGCCAAATACATCCAATAGGTTGGAACAAGCCTATGAAATATAAATTGTCATAATCAGCATGCATCATCTTACGATAGAGCGGTACCTTCTCAGCATGCTGGAAATTAATAAAGTCAGGATCAAAGAATGGAAATACGGTCCAGAATCCTGTACAGCAACAAATGATGTCAAACTCTTGCTTAGTACCGTCCGTAAATTCAACTGTCTTTCCATCAATTTTTTTGATTGCAGGTTTTGGCTTAATCTTGCCATGGCGTACATAGTCAATTAAATCCGAGTTAACCGTTGGATGCTGGCTTAATACAGGTTTAGTCGTTGGAGGTAGTCCAAAACTTGCATAATCACCCGTAAGAATTTTTAAGGATTTGGTGAGTATGGTCTGACGTGCTTTAGGCCGTAAATTTTCTAACGCTTTTGCGACCATATCGCTTGGGAGACCCAGCAAAAATTTGGGTAAAAACCACTGTGGGCTGCGCATGGATAAATAAATATCTTTACTTACACGAGCAGCTTCTACAGCAACATCACAACCTGAATTACCTGCACCAATCACCAGAATTTTTTTATTACGCCACTCTTCATTCACACCTTTAAAATCATGTGAATGCATCCATTTGCCAGTGAACTCTCCTTCGTATTTTGGATATTTCGGCATCCAGTGATGACCATTACATACCATCAGATACTGATAAATTTTTTGATGTTTCTGCCCTTCTGCATCCGTGTAATCCACTTGCCATTGACCATCAGACGTGCGTTCAACATGGTCAACAGTATGGTTAAACTTTATTTGGTTATACACATTGAAGTTTTTACTATAGTTTTCAAAATACTGCTGTAATTGATCATGCCGTGGGTAATCTGGATAATGATCCGGCATCGGGTAGTCTTCATACTCTGAAAGTTTTTTAGAGCTGATGATATGGGTATTTTCATAAACAGAGGAATGGCCTGTTTTGGAATTAAATACCCAGTTACCACCAACTTTGTCATTTTTTTCAAATAGATCAAACGCTATATTATAATCTTTACAGTTTTTTGCTGCGGCAATGCCTGAAGGGCCTGCGCCAATAATGCAGACAGTTTTATTCATTTTCAGCTCCATGAAAATATTTTATTCAAAAATCCGTCACATGTCGGTTTTTAAAAAATATAGGGGAGTTTTTTTAATAAATCAATGAGGGGATGCAAGATGCTGATGAATGAAATAAAGATGCCTGTTCAGAAAAGAAGTATCGAACGTCTGGAAAAAGTGATTCAAACCACTATAGAACTTTTAGAAACCAAGACCTTAGCAGAATGCAATATCCAGGAAATTTCACAAATTTCAGGTGTACCAAGAAATCACATTTATCAGTATTTTCCTACGATAGATCATCTATTTAGCTTAATCGTAAATCGGTATTTCCAAAAACTTCAAAGTTACCTAACCCATAATGCTCAGATCTACAAGACGTGGTCAGTGCTGGATATCATTCAAGATGCCTTGAGTAACGCCTCTGCTTTTTATAACCAGAATAAGCCAGCCAGCATGCTGATTCTGGGTGGCCCGGTAAACATCGAAGGTTTTAGCCTGCAAGAAGCCGTGATCGAAGAGATATCCAAAGAGTTCGTCAAAATTTTTACCCAGAAAGAGAATCCGCTAACACTTAAAAAGCCAGATGACATAACTATTATGATTGAATTAATTTTTGCATTGATGAAGCATAGTTTTTATCGTTATGGCTATATTACCGATGAATTGCAGCAAGAAGCGCTTTTAGTTTGTGAAGCTTATTTGGAGAAAAAGACCTATATTTAACTTAGACGTAATCGAAAAAGTTAAAGACTTTATTGAATATTTAAATACTAAATTTTCTCAGACTTTTATTTCACATAGTAAAAATATAAAGAGCTAGAAATTTTTCATTTTTAAGTCAAAAAAATATCGAATTCAAAAAGTTAGTGAACTAGAATAATTTAAATATTAAAACTATATAGGCATAGGCAAATTCATGATTTTATTAATGTTCAAATGATGTTTTGTAATGATTACCTACTTCAAATATCAACCCTTCTATTATTAAAGATATTTATAAGCTTTAATTTCCTCTTTATAAAAAGCTTTCCATAAAAGTTAATTTTGAAACTTCCTACAAAAATTAAAGCTAAAAATGAAATTAGAGCCTTAGACAGACATTTCATTTTTATGGACTGCCACCACTCTCCTAGACAAATTTCGTCTATTTTTCCCACATACAGAGTCTATCTCCTCCACCTAATTTAAGCTCATTTGTGCTTCACAGGTAGCAGAATACAAGATTTAAAAAACCGTCTAAATGACGGTTTTTATTATTATATTATTAAACAATTATAAAAAAAGATTCTTTACCTAATTACTAGATCAAATTATTGAATTTCTGAATCTTCCAAATTTTTAGGTAAATTCAACCTAACTTTAAAGTTAGAAATTTCATGGTCATTTCCCCAATCACCATAGATTAGAGCTTTTACTTCTAATCCGGTAAACTTTGATAAATGATGATCCTTTAATAACTCTAAAAACTTTTCAGTATCCTCTTCACTCAGATAACCCACTTGAACATTATTTACAACCACCATGATTGCATTCACTTTATCAGGATCTATAATTAAAAGCGCACTAACGACTTTACTGACAGTATTTTCAATCTCCGGGCCAATGATCGTAATTAAAGGTCGCTGAAAATTGGTTGCACTTGAAACTTCATGTCTAAATTTGTTTTTAGTTAATTCTTTAAACTTTCCACTAGGCTTATACCTAGTATTCGGTCTTACCATTACTAGAACAGTTATAAAGATAATAATAATTAAAAGAAACAGCCCCATGACTAAGACTCTTTTATCAAGGAAAGGAGGTCATATATTTCTTGAGCCATATCAGTTTCTATTAAGATGTAATTGAACTATTAAAGTAGAGAATTTTTGACATGAATGGTATGTGAAAAATGTAGTAGTTCTTTGCTAATTTTAAAATAATAGAAATAAAAGGCCTGCCTTTTTCTGAATCCTTGTCATTATATTGACATCAAATCGTCATAGCACTGTCATTTGTTAGTGTTGATATAAGCCAATAAACTTAAGAAGATTAAATGAGGACAAAATATGGCAGGGTTATCCATCTGGCATGTACTAATTTTTGCAATTGTAGTGATCTTACTGTTTGGTACTTCTAAACTAAAAAATCTAGGAAAAGATGTAGGGGGTGCAATCAAGGACTTTAAGAAATCTGTCCGTGAAGAAGAAACTAAAACAGCTCAACTTCAGCACTCTCGAACGATTGATGCGGAAGTTAAAGCCAGTGAGAGTTCAATCAAGAATTAAGGTATTACCATGCTCAATATTGGAATGACTGAGCTATTGGTCTTTGGGGCTATTGCCCTGCTCATTCTTGGACCAGATAAACTCCCTGAGGCGGTACGTTTTATAGGTAAATGGTCAGCCAAAATCAAAAGGATCGCCGGTAATATACAAAATGATCTTGACCGTGAATTGCGACTATCGGAACTACGGGAGCAAATGCAAAGCGAGCTGAAACGTATTCAGGAATTAGAAATCAAAGTGCAGGCACAGATGGATAATATCAATGTAATCCATCAGCCCTTCATTAGAAATCCGGAACAACATCTTTTGAACCATGAGCCGACTTACCAATTAATTAATGAATCAGTTTCACCTGTTCATTTACCGCCAATCCAGCTGAATAAATTAACAAAACAAGAAAAAACTTATACTGATATAAAGGTGGCCGTATGAGTATTTTGCCTTCGACTCAAACAAACAACGATACCCGGCAAATCCCGTTAGAAGAAATGCCAATTACCAAGCATCTAGTGATTCTTCGAAAGCACCTTTTCAAAATTGTGGGCGTATTATTAGGACTATTCTTATGTTTACTGCCTTTTGCAACCCAAACTTATCAGCTTTTATCAGAGCCTTTACGCGCTCAGTTACCTGAAAGCTCCACCATGATTGCAACAGATGTGACTGCGACTTTCATGGCTCCATTTAAGTTGAACTTCTTTATTGCTTTACTTATTGCCATGCCTTTTATTTTGTATCAACTTTGGGCCTTCGTTAGACCAGCATTGTACGTAAAAGAAAAAAAGTTAGCTTTACCACTATTAATCAGCAGTATTGTACTGTTTTATGCAGGTATTGCTTTTGCCTATTTAATCGCTTTACCTTCTATCCTTCATTTTTTTATCAGCGTATCACCTGAGACTGTTGCGCCGATGACCGATATCAATAGTTATCTGGCTTTTTGCTTAAAACTATTTTTAGTTTTTGGATTTACTTTTGAAATCCCTATTATCACGCTCCTACTTATTATAATTGGTGTTGTCAGCACACAGACCTTGGTGGAAAAAAGACGATTTATTGTGGTGGGATGTTTTTTTATTGCCATGTTTGTGACACCACCCGATGCCCTATCAATGATTATGTTAGCTGTTCCAATGTGGCTGTTATTTGAATTAGGTTTAGCAGCAGGAAAATGGATAGAAAAATGATGCCTGGACATAACTGAATAATAATAAAAACAACATAAAAGAAGAAAATTCTCTATGAGCAGCTTAAGCTGCTTTTATTTTTGATTTATAAATCAATATTATATTTAATAAATCCGCAATATTAGCTTCACCCGACTGTCATATTTAACCGCTAATTTATTCCTGACTTTAAAACAACCAGACCTTAGTTATGGGAATAAAACAATGACAGACTACTTACCTTATGATGAAAATCAGGAATTGGATAATAATACGTCAGATAATCATCATTTTCGGGATATTTTAGAACAATCTATCTCTCGTCGTGACTTGATTGCCAAAACTGCAAGTGGGGCTGCAGCATTGGCCCTTGCATCTTCTCTGACTGGATGTGGGGATAACGATAATAGCTCTACTCTGCCCCCAACCGAGACTGCACCAAACCCGCCTGCTACTGACCCAAATACAAAACCAGAGCAACTGAACTTTACACCAGTTGCCAAAAACTTGAATGATATCGTTACTGTACCAGACGGTTATGAAGCCAATGTCCTGTATGCTCTTGGAGATTCTATTAATCCTGCATATTCAGACTGGGATGATAACAATATCCCGAATGGTCCAAGCTTTCAGTTTCGCTCTGGCGACTGCCATGATGGAATGAGTTTTTTTGGCTTAAATATTACTACTGGCCGCTATGACCCGACTGTGTCTGAGCACGGTCTACTCGTTATGAACCATGAATATATCAATCCGACTTTTTTACATCCTCAAGGACCAACCAAAGTTGATGGTCGCCGCCCTGAAGATGAAGTCATTCGTGAGACAAATGCACATGGTGTTTCAATCGTTCATATCAAAAAAGACAATTCCAACCAAAAAATAGAAATTGTCAAAAATTCGATTTATAACCGTCGAATTACTGCCTCAACTGTCATGAGCTTTTCAGGTCCTGCGAGTGGATCTACTCTTCTATCTACACGCTTTTCACCAGGTGGAAAATTAACACGCGGTACGCATAACAACTGCGGCAACGGCTATACCCCCTGGGGTACTTATCTCACCACTGAAGAAAACTTTATTGGTTACTTTGTCCGTAGCAAAACTGATGATGTTCATCGCTTAGCGCAAGAAAAGATCGCTTTGGAGCGTTATGGTTTAAAAGCAGGTTCAAGCTCACGTTATGGCTGGGAATCTGCAATAGGTACAATTGAACCTCAGGATCTTTATGATCGATGGAGCGCAGATATTACTGCCGGTGATGCCAGCAAGGATTATCGTAATGGCCCAAATACTTTTGGCTGGATTGTAGAAATTGATCCATTTGATAGCCGACAAAATCCAGTTAAGCGTACAGCCTTAGGGCGTTTTGCCCATGAAGACTGTCGTGCTAGTCGTGCTCGTGAAGATGATAACCTGGCTTTCTATATGGGCGATGACTCACGTGGAGAATACATCTATAAGTTTGTCTCTGACTACAAATGGAGTGAAAAAGACCGCAATGGCGGTTATGCAGTCGGAGATAAATATATGGATCATGGCAAACTTTATGTTGCCAAATTCAATGCAGACGGAAATGGTCGATGGATTGAGCTGAGTTATGGTATTAATGGGTTGAATGAGCTGAACAATATCTACCCTTTTAGTTCCCAGGCGGATGTCGTGACCTTTGCCCGTCTAGCAGCAGATAGCGTAGGCGCTACTAAAATGGATCGTCCAGAATGGGTTGCAGTCAATCCTGAAAATGGAGAAGTCTATGTTACGCTCACTAATAACTCTAACCGCGGCACTACACATGCCTTAGATGCAGCCAATCCACGTAACTATAGCGATCCTGAAGGTGGCAAAGGTAATGTAAATGGTCATATTATCCGTTTACATGAAGATAAGGATACGACTACAGCCATCACATTCAAATGGGATATTTACCTATTTGGTGCTGAAGCTAAAATGGCACAGAATATTAATCTATCGGGTTTAAATGATAATAATGACTTGTCTTCACCAGATGGAATGTGGTTTGACCCTCGTGGTGTACTCTGGATTCAGACTGATGATGGTGCTTATACAGATACGACCAATTGTATGATGTTGGCTGCTTTACCTGGTAAGGTTGGAGATGGTACTCGAACAACCACATCTTCTGGTCAGGAAACTATAGTCGGTGCTCAAGTCTCAGATCAAACTTTACGTCGTTTCCTGACAGGTCCGAAAGGCTGCGAGATTACAGGGGTAACCATGACACCAGACTATAAAGCGATTTTCATCAACGTACAGCATCCTGGAGAAGATTCTCGAAGTTATGATAAGCCCACTAGTCATTGGCCTGCATCACAGACTAACTCATCTGCTACTTCCCGGCCACGCTCTGCAACTGTAGTAATCACTCGTAAGGATGGCGGGTCAATAGCGGGTTAAAGAACTCAAAAATTTAAAATGCTGGCTTAATGCCAGCATCTTTATTACTAAAACAGATGTCTATAAAGTTCTTAATATTTCATATTTTGGTGTAATGGATGCTGGGCTCGATATCAATTTCCTGTTTAAGACATTAATTTACCTAGAGAGTTTTTTATTCAGTTGCTAATTGCGTATTCTTATTTTAATGGACACTAAATCTCACAGAAAAGTGAACAGAGATTCCTATCTTACTTGGACGCTTTAGAGTTCATATAATCGTCACTATGTTAAATAGATATAAATTGACTTAATATATGGATATACGTATATTTGAATAAGAGTATAAATTGAGTCAACTTAATGGATCAAACTGATTTCTTTAAATGCCTTTCTGATCCAACTCGCTTGGATATCTTAAAGCTTGTTATAGCTAAGCAGAATATTTGCGTTTGTGAACTCACTGAACGTTTGCAGCTTAGTCAGCCTAAGATTTCCAGACACCTAGCATTACTTAGAAACCTTTCGATTTTGCTAGATCAGCGACAAGGACAATGGGTCTATTACCGTCTGAACCCAAATCTTCCTGAATGGGCTAAAGCTGTACTAAATATCATCTCGAATCAAAACGAAGACATGATTAATAGCACCTCTACCGATACCTCTATCTCTATTCATTGTGATTAATAACTATGAAATTCCTTTTCTTATGTACAGGCAATAGTTGCCGTAGCGTCCTTTCAGAAGTGTTATTTAACAGCCGCGCTCCTGAAGGATGGAAAGCTTATAGTGCTGGCAGTAAGCCGACAGGCAAAGTTCATCCCTTAACAATTAAGACTTTGGAAAACTTAGGACTATCTACAGAAGGCTTATCCAGCAAAACAATGGATGACTGTGAACGATACCAACCTGATGTTGTGATTACAGTATGTGATTCGGCTGCTCAAGAGTCATGTCCCCTATATTTGAATGATGCAATTAAAGCTCATTGGGGATTAGCCGACCCATCACATTTAGACCTTCCTGAAGAAGAAAAACTTCAAGCATTCTTAAGGACTGTTGATCACATTAATAGACGCTTAGACGCTTTATTTGCACTTGATGTAAATAGCCTTTCTCGTTCTGAACTAATCAATGAAATCAGCAAGATTTCTAATATCGAGTAAGCCATGTCTAACTCAAGACTTTCTTTTCTAGACCGAAACCTGACCCTATGGATTTTTATTGCCATGGCATTAGGGGTAGGCATTGGCGTGTTCTTTCCTCAAGCCTCTGTTGCACTGGATAAATTAAGCGTGGATTCAGTGAATATTCCTATCGCAATAGGGCTCATTCTGATGATGTATCCACCACTCGCTAAAGTCGATTATGCAACTTTGCCAAAAGTGTTCGAGGATAAATGCACTCTGACTTTATCCCTTATTCAGAACTGGCTGATAGCCCCATGTCTGATGTTTATCCTGGCAATAGTTTTCTTACATTCCTATCCTGAATATATGACAGGCTTAATCTTGATTGGATTAGCTCGATGCATCGCTATGGTGTTGGTATGGAATGGATTAGCTTGTGGCGATAATCAGTACGTAGCGGCATTGGTGGCTTTTAACAGTATTTTCCAAATTTTGTTTTTTAGTACCTATGCTTGGCTTTTCCTGACCTTCTTACCGCCTTATTTTGGTGTGGAAGCACAGGTCATTGATGTGAGCTTTTGGACAATTACTCATGCTGTCCTCGTTTATCTCGGCATACCATTTCTACTTGGTTTCTTAACCCGAATGATTTTAGTGAAGCAAAAAGGGTTGCTATGGTATCAAACCAAGTTTATTCCCAAGATCAGTCCACTTAGCCTGATTGCGCTCTTATTTACGATTGTAGCCATGTTTAGTCTAAAAGGTGGTGAAGTCGTTCATTTACCTCTAGACGTGCTGAGAATCGCAATCCCTTTAACCTTCTACTTCATTGTAATGTTCTTCATTAGCTTCTTTATGAGCAAATGGATGGGCAATGACTACCCTAAAACTACCGCTATTTCCTTTACTGCTGCAGGCAACAATTTTGAATTGGCGCTTGCTGTCGCTATTGCCACTTTTGGACTGGCTTCGCCTGTTGCATTTACTACGGTGATAGGTCCATTAGTTGAAGTACCGGTGCTCATTATGCTGGTATCAGTGTCTTTATGGCTGAGAACAAAAGTTTTTAAAGAGGTATAAATCTGATGAATTTACCGAATATTGATTTAAGTCTTTTAGACAAGCCTACTTTAGAAAAGGTTCAAGCCAAAGAGCTGGATCATCCACCAAGAATACTGCTTCTGTATGGTTCAAACCGTGATAGATCATATAGCCGTTTAGCTGTTCAAGAAGCTGGCCGAATCCTAGAGTATTTCGGTGCCGAAGTTAAAATTTTCCATCCTAAAGGTCTACCTCTCCCTGAAGATGGCGATATGGAACATCCAAAGGTTAAAGAACTACATGAACTCTTAACATGGTCAGAAGGTATGGTGTGGTGCTCTCCTGAACGTCACGGCTCAATGAGTTCCATCTTGAAAGCTCAAATCGACTGGATTCCACTTGCCGCAGGTGCAATACGTGCAACTCAAGGTAAAACCTTAGCTGTAATGCAAGTGTGTGGAGGTTCTCAATCATTTAATGTGGTCAATCAATTACGTATTTTAGGGCGCTGGATGCGGATGATCACGATTCCGAATCAATCATCAGTACCTAAAGCATTCCTAGAGTTTGAAGAGGATGGTCGTATGAAGCTCTCTTCTTACTACACTAGGATCGTGGATGTGATGGAAGAGTTATACAAGTTTACGCTCTTAACGAGAGGACAGTCCTCATACCTCACTGACCGCTACTCTGAACGGGTAGAAAGTGCTGAAGAATTATCTAAGCGTGTAAATCAACAGAGTCTTTAAATTTCCTAAAATTAACATAATACACGTTATAAGAAATTATTCATTATATTGTATAAAAATCAAAAACTTAATACACATAAAGAAGCCCAAACAATACCGATTGGGCTTCTTCATGGATTTTTCATGTTCCACAGTCATTAAGTGAGCAATGTTTCACGAATTTATGTAGTCTCATTGTAAGCGTCCGCTGAACACACCTTATGAATTCATCCTATAAGCCTTAATTTAGTCCCCACTTAAAAACAAGTGGGGACTTAAATTTATGACTATAAATAATCAGACATCCATCGCATCTCTTGCGAAAAAACGAAGAACATACAGTGCTGAATTTAAACAGCAGATCGTTCAGGCTTGTAAAGCACCGGACGTTTCAATTGAATACAAATCTTGTATCCAAATGGATTCGCTTAATTGATGGTAAGCAAGGGAATGATCGCTCACCACTACCGAATAAACCTGCATTTATTGCTTTATCTTGCTCTGCACCATTAGATCCTATTCCTACTGAGATGTTAACGGTTCAAATTACTTTACCCCACTCAAAAGCAGAAATTGGCTTGAAATGGCAAGTATCAGAAATATCTGCTTTAGCAGAATTACTCAAGGCACTTGCAACATGATCCGCATTGATGAAATCTGGCTTTCTACCCAACCTCTGGATATGCGAGCAGGGATGGATACTGTCATGGCTCAGGTGCTGAGAGCCTTTGGCTACATCAAACCGCATTGCGCTTACCTGTTCTGTATACAGGCGGTCTAAGCAACTATACAAAATCACAATTACTTATAGATCTTCATGATGATGCTCTGGTAGTAGTAGACAGTTCGTACTATAAATTTAGCAGTCACACTTTTTGACTCAGCCGCAACTTCTTTAACTGCACCACCCTTCACGCTTGGCAGAATCAGTACCGCACTCAATGAAACAGCCATGAAGATTTTTGCAAACTTAGGATTGTTCTCAAATACAAAAAGTGAGATCAAAGACAAAAAGTTCGTGATCAGGAAGAAGATTGAGAAGCACAGGCCCACCATAGGCATCACGATTGATTTATAGGCATCTTTAGCATCCATTTCTTCACCAGCACGAGGCATTTTAGGCTTCTCATTTTGTGCATTCAGTTCAGAAATATATGGACGATACTTATTATAGGTTCTAAACAGTGAATCTGGCATTGAGGCAATAATCTGTTCTTTAAAATCCTTTTGCTTAGGATCATAGATACGAGTCTGGTTCGTTTCTTTGAAGATATAAGCCTTTACATCAGGGTGATTAAAGAACTGGCGTTCAGTCATGTTCGGTGGAACATTAGAATTTGGTCCAAAAGTTTCTTTGCTTTGCTTAACCCATTCTTGATGGATTTTTTCTTTCTTTTTAGTAAAGAAAACCTGATCCATGTAACGGTTATATTCCTCGCTCTTGCCGATATAGCGACCCCAAGCGTTTTGTAATTGAGTTAGAACATTGCTCGACATCATTTGGCGATTGTAATAAGCATCATCGTTCATTAAGCATGTAGCGAATGATGTAATCGCTTGCTTGTATTTATCTTCACTATAAGTCTTAGTCATCTCAATATATGGGAAAAAGGCCCGATCTAAGGTGCTCTCGACATTAAAGATATTTGGATGCTGTTGGCATGATTGAGCCTGAGAATAATATTGCTGACGTTCAGCTTTTGATTTGGCTTCGGCATATTCCGGTGTTAATTCCCTATTGATGTATATCCCATCACGAGGGTTCATTTTTTGTTTAAGCCAAATTTTGAAATTAAACCAATAAAGATGCTCCCTTTTTGTGGCCCAACGGTCGTTGTAATACGGAACAATGGTGTTATGAGCGCCTGTAATCAGCAAAGCCTTGCCCTTCTGTTCATTAGAAGCGCTATTCACAATGTAATTAATGACCTGGTTCTGCACAAAGAATGAGATACCAATTGAAATTAAGGCCACTGGAATAAGCCAGAGAATGAATTGATGGATTTTCTGGAATCCTGGCAGAACTGCTTTCATGAACAGTAGGCAGATCCCTATTCCGGTAAAGGCTTTACCATATCGTTCCACCGTTTCGATCTTTGTAGCCGAGGTTGTAGTGGACATCTGGCTAATGATCATCGAGTTAAAATAGATTTCTAAACCGAAGTAACCTAATGACAAAATAAGGAATAAAACAAGGCAAACTTTTTGTTGGAAAGTTGCAATTTTAAGAGCTTTTAACATAGCAGTTTTTGTAGGTTATAAAGATATAAATTTGCTGGAAACTTATCAAATTAATCAGTTCTTTTTTAGGCAAAAACTATCAAAAATACATATACAAAAAGCGTCCTAATACCCAGACAAACTCTTTCATCTCACAATTTAATAAGATTAATTCCAAGTTTAAGATAAAAAACCCCCATAAATTTCCTGTCTATGCATATAGGTAGTACGATAAGTACGAAAATTGGAACTTAACTAGCCCAAAAGTACCGCTTAGTACCGGCTTTGTTGCATAAACATTCAAAAGCTGAGTTTTCCCCAATCCATTCAAATTTAAGTGACAACTTGGGTGTGAGGTCTACCTAATTCCGTAAATCTATTCAGAACTGCCACACGCGCATGAACTTCATTGACCTGACTTTGAAAAAATACAATTAGGCTTAAAATCAAGAAGATTTTTAGAACCAAAAACCCTTAATTTTCAATACATTATTTAAAATAGCAGTTTATAAAACTCTTTTTTATATCTTTAGACATACCATCTTTTCAACAAAAACCTGCCCCTTTATTCCCAAGTTTTTGATCATGCGTTCATAAGTTAAATTTCAGTTTTATCATAGAGACAGGACATAAAAATAATAAGAAACCTCTATGAATAAAAGAATACTCTCTGGGCTTCTTCCCTTGGCGTTATCTCAAGCAAAAATAGTTGCTGTGATTAGCATCGCGCAAAGCACCGCTCTCTTTCCAATTGACGGGATGGATGACTGATGCCAAAGATCTCTAAGTTCGCCAGTGAGCGCCGTCATACAGAACGGAAACAAGTCATACAAAAGGAGATGCAGCAGGCCCAAAACTTTATCCAGACGCATCTGCCTTTGGATGAGTTCTTCGAGGCCTATCAGCATCATCAGCACTTGGGACTATTAGAAAAGCTCGAAGAGGCCATTGAACGAGAAGCCTCCTCGGTTCGTTATAAAAAAATGCTGTATCACTGCTACCGCAGGCAGATCATGCTATTCAACCATCGCTATGAAATCGAACTTGATCTACCCTCCCGGCAATTTCTGAGCATTGAACGTGAGCCCATGGAATTCAACCGGGAGTGGCTTGAGCGCTCCAAGTACGTTCATATGGTCCATCAAAGGCTGTGGCGTTACTGGAACACGGCATCGCAATTCTCTGATGCAGAAATCATTGGCAACATTCTGATCTCGGGCATTCTCTTTGCCGGGATCTGTACCCGCAATACTCTGGATGCATTTCTTGAACAGTTACAGCAAGGACTGATGATCCAGCACCTTAAGGCTATAGATCTGCATCTGGTCTTTCTTGAACCCTTATCCCCGGGTTATGGGGACATCTACCATCCTGAAGCACCACTGAGAAAATCACGCACACTGGTTTTAGACCGCATCACTCAACTCTGGCTGGTCCGATACCTTGAACACTCCCCGACTGTACGCATGAATGCCTTTGACTATCTCAGTATCATCTTCAGGAAAATGGAGTTTACCGGTCAATATTCTGAGATTACTAAACTTCTGGCTTCGGCAAGTTCTCATTGGGTGCAACTGGATCATGTCACACTGGATACCGCTTTAAGCCGCTGCCTGGAAGACAAAAATGAAACCTGCGGCTTAAGCCTGACATCATTCAAAAACTATCTGGATCCACCTCTGTTTTCAGCAGAGTTAAATGAGGGTCACATCACGAATAGGCCTTCAGTAAAATGCTCAACCGCTGTGATGAATAAACAATCACTGGTCAGTATCAAAAAACTGCATAGGTATTTGCTCAAGACCATTCGACACAATCAAGACGGTTTGACTGAACTCATCGACTATGTGACCCAAGAACACGCTGTCCTGTCTGAAGCCTCAATCCGAATCTGCCTATGGCTGATCAGTATGTTTCAACCCAGTACAGCGCAAGTACAGCACTTAAGCCAGCTCTTCAATCTCGACACAGAAGCTTGGCTCAAATATTTAGGTTACCAGCAGAAATTAAGGCGATCCTCGATCTATAGCTACTATGCCAAGTTTGCAGAAGCCTGGTTGTTACATGCGCTTCCCTATATGGAAGATCCTGATTTCAATACCCACCTTGAGGACATCTACAGCAGGGTTATGGGAGAAAACACCAAGTCCTCGCATCAAAAACTCGATCTGCTACGACGATTTCATCATTTCCAAAAAATTCTGTTTAAATCAGAAGATTTTCCTTTGTACCGCGATCTTCAGGCATCCTCTCATCCCAAGACACAAATTATCTCAGCCAAAGTATTTTGCGCTGTACTTGATCTTATCCCTGCTTACGTAAAGTGTGACAGCTTTAATCAGCATGATGCCGAGATGCTCAAAATTATCTTTACCCTCGCCTTTCGTACGGGGATGCGGATTAATGAAATTTTAGGCCTGAGAGTTAAAGATATTGAAGGTCCAGCTTGCACCTCGATTTGGATCAGGCCTTACCGCTCTAGTCAGCAGGAACATACATTAAAAACGGACAGCGCTGAACGTAATATCCCGGTCAGTACGCTGTTATGTCCCAATGAACATGAAACGTTTAAGGACTACTGTTTATCCAGACGCATCAGCTTCAGTAAAGATGACTATGTATTTACCCTGTGGAATAGCAGTGAACGCTTATCCACACATTTTGTCTCTCAGATTTTCTCGAATCTGATCAATACGGTATTACCGGGGTGTCAATATTCATTTCATACCCTCAGACATTCTGCCGCCAATCATCTAGCACTGATCCTCAATATGCCCTATGAACTGGTCAAGGTCTTTAGCGATTATACTCAGCAAGATTATGCGCGGATACGCAGTGACCTGATTCGTGGTAAAGCAGCACAGGATCTCTGGTATATTCTTGCCCATTTACTCGGGCATATCACGCCAACAGAAACCTTTAAAAGCTATCTGCACTTATGCTTTATCATGGCGGGTTACAGGCTCAGTCAATATGATCCATCTATTCCCTACCGCACCATTAAAACCATTTATCCTGGTCTCTCAATCAAACCCACTTCGAAAGACATTCATCCAAGCAGTTTAAGTCCGATGCTTAGGCTAAATTTGACTGCTGAGCACCTGATAAATAGCGCTACACATAGAAAAAGTTCTAAAAGAGCCAAACCATCCGTTACCCGAAAAAATGAGTGCGGTAACGAAAAATATTATCCGGGCACGGCTACATCAGGTATCTCCGCTCATATGGCAATCCAGATCATTAGACACTGTGAACGATTTGATGATATTGATTACATCGCTAAAAAATTGAACCTCCCACGGGCTTTCATTCAGGCATGTAAAGACAATATCAACAAATTACAGATGCTGAAAAATCAGAAAGGCAGGTCAAGGTTCATCATCAATCCTGACAAAGATAGACGCATATTGCCCTGCGTAGAAACTTTTGAAGAAAAGAAACTGATTCCATATTTTTTTAAACAGCTGGGTGATTATTCCAAAGATAATAAAAATCTCATTCAAGGATTAAAAATATTTATTCAAAAGGTGAATACCTCTGAATCAGGATTAATATTCCACATTAAAGAACTAGATCAAATTAATATCTTTTTCGAGGCAATCCACCCACTTTTTCCCACTCGCTACTGGACCATTGAAATACCAAAAAGGATAAAAAATATAGATTTATCATCAATTAAATGTATTCAAAAAATTAATCAGACCAACCTAATACCTGGAAACTTTCAAAATTCTTTCCGTGTATACTTAAAATCAAAAAATACCAATAAATCACTCAGTTTTCTTAAGTACATTCTTATTCTCTTATGTGTATTTAATCAAAAGGTTTTTATTTAGAATAAATACTAGATAACCTATAAACTTCAGTTACATCTTGGAATTAGACAAGCCCTAAAATTTATATTAAAAAGAATCATCGATGATAATAAGAGATACGCAGATGCTTAATAGAGAAAAGATCAATAATATATTGCGTAAACTAATTCATGAGTTTCAAATTCTCGATGGATATACGCTAGGACTGTTCTTTAATGAAGATAATAACTGTAGTAATTATCGGGCCATCTATTTATGGATTGAAGAACTGATAGACCAGAATCCTGACATTAGCTTTGATGAAATAAGAGTTCTATATCGAGAACGACTTCCTGATTCATATTCTATTTATTAAAAAAAGCCCCTAGTTACAGGGGCTTAATAAACCTACTCTCCCAGGAATTTATTTCTATACCAGGCCCAAAGCTCCTCAGCTATAAACAAATTCCCACCTTGCAGAGAACTTACAATTTTTTTGGGTCGAGGAAATGTAGGATCTATTTTCATAAGCTTATATAAGCTTGTTCTAGAAATATTTAAAAGCTCGCACACCTGATGAAGCTTTAAAAGAAGGCTTTCAAATACTTTACCATTATTATGATCGTGATGACCACTTGGCATAGTTTCTGTTCTCCTCTGGAGGTTTTTATTTAAATAATTGAAATTAATCTGCATTAATTTCCCAATTGTTTTGCAACCATGTTTCTATTTGCTTTGTATCGTAATACACTCCTGCACGACGCTGGGTAAAATCCTTTTGTGGATGAGGAAAAGTTGGATCACTATCAGCAATTTTTTTTAATTGTGCTCTAGTAATACCCATTATTTTACAAAGATCCAATAATTTAATTCTCCAAGGCAAGAATTTTTCAATGGCATCAAAACTATTTTTATGTATACACTCTTGTGTGATTAAATCAGACACTTTTTCCTGTGTACATAATAAGAAATACTTCCGAATTAAAAAATTCTTGACATTATCTTTGGGGTTACTCATACATTTTAATGAGGTGGTGATTAATAACTAAACACTACCTCACTAGAAAATATTTGCAACACCCTGTAGGAGTTTTTTTATATTTTCTTTGTAAAATTAGATGCATTTTGTAACAATAGAGTCTATATAGTTACCCCACCATTCCATGACTTTAATACGCTCCCGAAAATGCTGACCTTTATTATAAGTACCAGGCATCCCCGCCTTAAGGTGTGCTAGGCAGGCTTCTATCACCTGCTGTTTATCACTTAAAATATCGTTCAATTGGGTGGCTGCAATATGGCGAAAGCCATGTGGATTTTGCTTGTCTTTGTAGCCCATTCTGTTCAAAGCAGCATTAAAAGTCAGATTACTGATCGGCTTCATTGCACTGTCTCTGGAAGGAAATAAATATTTACTTTCTCGCCCAGGAATTGCCTTTAACTCCTCCAGCAACTTAATAACTTGTGGAGATAAGGGAATATCGTGATCTTTTCTCATTTTCATCATGGAACCTGGCCTTTTCCAAATTTTGAGATCGAAATCAAACTGATCCCATGTCGCGATTCTTAATTCACCTGGTCTTGGAAACATGAGAATTAATAATTCCAAACCAATAGCGATTTGTCGGGTTCGATAATTTCTGATCTTTTGAAGCATTTCAGGCAATTCACGAATATCAATGTGCTTCATATTATTTCCTATATTCTTATCCAGGTATTTTTTCAGGGTTGCTACAGGGTTGCGTTGCATCCGCTCATGATGAATGGCGTAATCATAGGCATTCCGAACATAGGAAAGTAGTTTCTCGACTCGGTTAAAAATCTTCTCTTTTCTTTGCTTACCCTGAAAAAATTTTTGCCATTCTTGAGTCTTGATCTCTGCAAATTTTCTTTTGCCAAATACAGGTAAGAGATGCCTCTCGATAGATTGAACCTCCTTTTTAAATGTTTGTGCTGTCCACGAATTTTTTTTGGTATCCAACCATTCCCACATCAACTGTTCAAACAGCTCTTTATTCTCTTCTTGCAATTTCAACGCTTTTTCTTTACGGGTAAGCGGTACCACTATACCCTTTTCTATATCTCTCACTTTTTCACGAGCCTCTTTAAGAGAAACTTCTGGATAAGTCCCTAAACCGATCCATGCCCATTTTCCCTGACTATTCTTTTTACGCATTTGCCAGGATTTTTTACCTGAAGTTTGAATCCTCAGATAAAGACCCGGAACATCACCAACCCGATATTCCTTCTCTTTTGCTTTCAATGCATCGCATTTCAGATCACTTAAATGTCGTTTTCTAGTCATGGTCTAAAACTCTCAATTGAAAATATGTATCCTCGTTATAGGGTGAACTCGGGATACACACAATAGGATACACAGGGTCCATTTTTATACGCGAACGTATGTGAACATATGCGTACATATGTGTATTTTTTAGGCAATAAAAAAACCCTAATTCTTTTAGAATTAGGGTTTTATATTTCACATAAGAATAGTATGAGAATGAAATTTGGTGGGCCCAGACAGACTTGAACTGTCGACCAACGGATTATGAGTCCGCTGCTCTAACCAACTGAGCTATAGGCCCTATATAGACTGAATTTGTTATATTTCAACTAGTTCAGGCGCATTGAATACTAGCCAAGATTAGATCAAAAAACAAGTACTTTTCTTTCTGCTTGCACACTTAGCCAGCAATCATTTTTTATCCTTAATAACTGCCCTGCTTAGGATTTAAGACTTCAGTCTAAGTTAAGCTAGCAAAAGCCTAATATGACATCTATATTTTCTATCTAAAATAAAGAGAGCACGCTAATTATTCGAATATCAAACCAATAAATTAATCGCTTTTACGTCTCAATACAACCATAATCAATAAAAATACCAACTATTAAGTATAGAAATATAATCCTAGAAAATATTCTTTAAAAATCTATAAAGACTAAAATTCCGATTCCAATTTCTCGTCTTTACGTAAATCCATATAGATTTCGATTAAAGACCATACAATAACCAGTGCTAACAGAAGCATTGAGAACATGAAAGCTGTAATATACGTCATAGGTTTCAATCTCAGAGAGAAAATGACCAGAAAATAGAAAAGACACAATTTCTTCTTTTCTTCGACAAAAGTCTAATAACTAAAATTTGTGCTGGATAGTCATTTTGTCATCATTTTAAGACTTATTTTATATAAGATGATATATCTCAAGGATTATTAAGTATTTATTTATATCTTTCAGGTCTTAAAAAACTATTTAATATACTTTTTTGATTTTGGATTTTTTATATTATTAATGAATTTTAATTAATGCCTATTGACTGTGAATAAGAACAGGAAGAAATTATGCAGTTCATACCGTTAGCTCTTATTTCTTTCTACTTATGCTAAACAAATTTATTGGCGAATCTGCATTTAAACTTGCCGGTTGGCAATATCATGTTGAACCCGATGTACTCGAAGATAAACAGGTCATTGTCGGATTTGAACATACATCCATGATGGATGCAGTTCTATCTTTGGCGCTCTTTAAGATGTATGACATCAAAATTCATACCCTGATCAAGAAAGAACTGTTCAAAGGCCCAATGAAACCAATTCTGGAAGCCATGGGTGGTATCGCGGTCGACCGTAAAGCGAATAAGGATATTGTTAGCGTAATGGTTGAACATTTTCAGAATAATGAAAAATTCAATCTGGTGATCGCACCTGAAGCCACCCGTGCCAAAAATGGTGAAGCGCGTAAACCGATCCGTACCGGTTTCTGGCATATTGCCAAAGCTGCCAATGTGCCAATTGTGCTTATGTATGCCAATTCCAAGACCAAGCAAGGCGGGATTTTTGGCAAAATTTATCCTACTGATCTTGCACATGATCTGGCTTTAATCAAGCAACTCTATAAAGAGAATGTTGGTCTGGATATTATTATCCCGGAATAAACCCTCCATAAAAGGGCTTGAGAATAATATTTCTCCTGCCCTTTTCTTATCTAGGTATTTTCTCAGCAAACATTTTCTTAAGTTTTTATTTACATTTATTGCTTTGCCTTTCTATTTTATTGCCTATTTTTTTGGCATTATCATTAAATCTCAAATTCAGACTCTTTTTTCAAAAAAAGAGCTTATGGTAGAATCGGCGCAATTCGATAGGCATACAGCCAATCTACAAGGAGCATATTTCGCATGGCGGGTCATTCCAAGTGGGCCAATATTAAGCATCGTAAAGCAAAACAAGATGCCAGTCGTGGTAAGTTGTTTACCAAATACATTCGTGAATTAACAACTGCTGCTAAACTCGGTGGCGCTGATGCGGGTAGTAATCCTCGTCTACGTGCTGTTGTAGAAAAAGCATTATCTGTAAACATGACACGTGATGTGATCAATCGCGCGATTCAGCGTGGTGCCGGTGGTGAAGATAACGACGATCTGAAAGAAGTAACCTATGAAGGTTATGGCGTAGGCGGCGTTGCGGTTATTGTTGAAACCATGACAGATAACCTGAACCGTACGGTTCCTGATGTACGTCATTGCTTCACTAAGACTGATGGTAACCTCGGTACCAATGGTTCAGTGTCATTCTTGTTCACTAAACGTGGCGAGATTACTTTTGAAGATGTGTCTTTAGAAGATCAAATCATGGAAGTAGCACTTGAAGCAGGTGCTGAAGATATCGAAGTGGATGAAGATGAAATCCTGGTCATCACTACGCCTGAAAGCTTCGGTACAGTACAAGATGCTTTAGCTGCTGCAGGTTTGAAATCTGATAATGCTGAAGTGGTGATGAGCCCATCTACCAAAGCTGAAATCACAGATATCGACCAAGCGAAAAAAATCATGAAAATGATTGATATGCTTGAAGACCTAGACGATGTTCAAAACGTTTATACCAACGTTGAATTCTCTGATGAAGTTTTGGCGCAACTCGATGCCTAATCCTCTATGAGATCAAAACGCACCTTCGGGTGCGTTTTTTATATGCGCTAAAAAGCCTGTAATTTTAAACCTTATTTAAAAGACCACTACAGTTAAAGACATTATATTCCTTAATCACGAAGCTGGAATGCAGCGCTACGACATGCTCGATCTTGCCGATTCGACTTAATAGAATCTGACTATAATTTTCCATATCACGTGCCACAACTTCGACAATAAAATCCGCAGACTGCCCTGTCACCAGGAAAGCGTTAATGACTTCCGGAATATTTTCTAATTCTTCTAAAAATTTGGCAAAAGTATCGCTATCATGCTTGCTTAAGGAAACCTGCAACAGCACATGCAGGCTAAAGCCCAATTTTTGATAATTAATCTCGCGCTTCAAGCCACTGATAATATTATGATCGATTAAATGCTTAATCCTGCGATGTACCGAACTCACAGATAAATTTACTCTCTCAGAGAGTTCATTCAGATTGACATCTTCATGGGTCAAAATTTCAAGAATGTGCTTATCAAAACGATCTAATTCCATCTCTAATCTCTTGCCATTTTATTTAAATACATCATCATTTAACTCTTAGTATTGTTTTTTTTTTCGTAAATTACCAGTTATTTGAAAAAAAATGCCAGATATATCTTAATAGCCAGTTTTAAGCCATGTTTATAGTCATTCGTCGTATAAAAAAATTTTCGATAACCGTCTCTTTTAAATAAATCATTCTTATTTATCACTAAACTATTTATGAATAAAAACCATTACCCTGATAATCCTATTTTCAAAGCATGATTAATCCAACTTAGATTTACACTTGTATAGAAATTGAATAAGAATTGAGCGGTTTATCTAAAACACACAACAAACATAACAAGATAAAAATTCGCAAGGAACGGTTATGGCTTTTAGTATTCTTAGTTCAATTAAAACTAAACTCAGTCCAGTGCTCACGACAGAGACACAAAATACGAGTTTACTTGGCGGTTTATTGGGTGGCAGTCTTTCTGGCATCATTGGTTCTATTACAGGTTCTACCCCCTCTACACCCTCCCTGGATTCTCTCTTAAACAGCCTGCTTTCTGGCAAAAGTTTAACTTCCAGTTCCCTCACTGATTTAATTAGCCAATTTACAGGCTCAAATGCTTCTAAACTTGATATCAATAGTTTAATTAGCCAGTTAACTAAAGCCAATGGTGGCAGTTTTGACATAGGTTCAATCAGCAATTTGCTTGGCAGTTTAATGGGTGGTAATACATCAACCCTGGATTTAAATGCAGTTATCAAACTGGTCAGCGGATTGATGGGTGGCAGTGCTGGCAATGTAGACCTCGGTAAAATTGCTGAACTGGCTGGCAACTTATTGCAAGGTGGCGACCTTGATCTTACCCAAATCACTCAACTGCTGAGTGGCCTGATTGGAGGTACTGGTGGTCTTGGTGGAATAGACATTGGTGCCATCGTCGGTATCGTCAGTGGTCTCATCCAAGGTGGTGATATTGATATTACTCAAATTACCCAACTATTGAGCGGTCTGATCGGTGGTTCAGGTGGATTAGGCGGCATTGATATAGGAGCTATTGCAGGCCTCGTCGGTGGCTTGATTCAAGGTGGCGATATTGATATCGCACAAATTACTGAACTGGTTAGTGGCTTAATTGGTGGTTCTGGCGGACTTGGCGATGTAGATATTGATCAAATTGCTGAACTGGTTAGTGGTTTAATTGGTGGTTCTGGTGGATTAGGCGGCATTGATATCGGCGCAATAGCGGGTCTAGTCGGCGGCTTGATTCAAGGCGGTGACATTGATATTACGCAAATCGCTCAACTAGTTAGCGGCTTAATTGGTGGTTCTGGCGGACTTGGCGATGTAGATATTGATCAAATTGCCAACCTAGTCGGTGGTCTCATCAGTGGCAATGCCGCTAGTGATCTCGACATCGGTGCAATTGTTGACTTAATCAGCGGATTGATCGGTGGCTCAATAGGTAGTTTAGATACCAGTTCAGTCAATCTGTTAGCCAGTAACCTAATGAGCAATGCAAGCAGTGACCTTGATATCGGTGCTATTACCAATTTGCTCAGTGGTCTAATCAGCAATTCAGGCAATATCGATACGGGCACCATTGCGCAAACTGTAACGCAAAGCCTGATGCCACTGCTTGTATCGATTGATACAGGTAACTCATCCATTGATATGGATCAACTTACCCAAGTTTTACCAACAGTGGTTGGTAGTGTGACTACATTGGTATCTGCAATCAGTTCTGCAGGTTCAGGTAATGTGCCAGACACCATCGCGGATGTACTAAAAGGCATCAATCCACTGTTGAATCTATTAGCGAATAGTGACGTTCTTGACGCTGATCAGGCAGAAATCGTGAATTCTCTTTACGATGTCTTGAATAGCGTACAAGTGGTGCTGGATTTTGTGAATAACCCATCACTGCTCACCTTATCCAGCGACCTCAATAATGTGATTACCGCACTAAAACCTGTGATTGCGCTAATTGATAGCGAAGGTCAATTTACAGATGCACTGGATGGTATTCAGTTCCCTGAAATTGGTGACTTACTTGGATCACTCGGTTCTGGCATACCAAGCTTAGACGGTTTAGGTCTGGACGCATTCACAGATAGTCTTGGCAATTTAGTCGGTAACAACTCGTCCCTACAACTGCCTGATCTTAGCGAATTGATCTCCGGCATTAGTAATACTGATACGGCTACGAATATCAGCATTACTGAAATCCTCCCAACCATTAAAGAGACCATTACCAATCTCTCAAGTGGTAGTTCCCTACCGAAGTTTGACTTTAGCTCACTGCTCAGTGGCTTCAGTAAAACAAGTGATATTGATCAAACCAACCCTTGGGGTTAATTCTAATCTCATAAAAAAACGCGCTTTATGCGCGTTTTTTTTATTTCATTTTTAATTTTATACACCGCGCCAATCGACACGAGCATTACGCTCATTACGATACATCTTTTGAATATATTGCCCTAATGGCAACTCAGCCAAATGACTTTGATATTCACGGTATTCATCCGACATTGATTCAAAGCTTTCTCGCTCCCACGGCGTTCCCGGAATGGCCAGTAAAGGTGCCAAAATGGAACAAACTGCAATATCGGCCAGAGAGAAACGTGAACCGACGAGATAAGGTCCTTCTTTTTCCATACGAATCTGATTAAGCTGCTCAACCGAATCCTTGATAAATTGTTTGGACTGTTCCAGTGTTTCTTCAGTTAAGGCATAACCCTTGGTCAAAATGGTTTTTAGCAATGGCTTGGAGAATTTTTCAAACTGGCGCAGATAGCCTTTTTCTCCAATCAGAATATCCATCGATTCATGATCATGCGATAAAGCCTGAGCCAGCATCCAGCGACGCACATGGCGGCCTAATTCCTGAGTGATTTCATCAATATCTAATGCCTGCTGGCGCAAGCTTGTTTCTGCAGGTAGCAGACGGTGTTCAGGATATTGCTCATCCAGATACAGGGCGATTTTGGTCGAGTCCGCAATCCACTGTTCCCGATCGCGCAGAATCGGTAAACGGTTTTGTCCCGTTTTCAGGCGAGCAAAGGCACGATGAGCACCTGGCATCAGATTTTGCGCAACATATTCCAGCTCTTTGTAATCCAGCATCCAGCGTGCCTTTTCACAAAAATGAGAAAGTGGAAACTGGTATAAGATGCGCATAAATTCTCCATGCTTGTTTTTAGGTCAGGTCGCATTAAAACCATCTAATTTAGTCGGATACTTTAGTCACCCCCGACTGGAAATACAATGAACTTTTTATTCAAAATAAAGATGTTGCTTATTCGACACGGCGATGAGTATTTTTATACATTTTTTTGTCTTAATTATCTATAAAGCAGATATGCACTACTTTAAACTCATCTTTTAAAATCAAGGAAACATTAAAAACCTATTTAATTTTAATCAGTTACTATATTCCAAATTTATAAGAATCTAGCAGTTTTTGTCCTAAATAGCTTTTTTCATAAGCTTTGCAAAAGCAATTGCTTAATTACATAATGCTTTAGCTGTAACGTTTTGGCATCGATTTAGGATGTCATTATGTCTCGTTTAACTTCTGAAAAAGTTCATATCATCGAAAATGATCTCGACGCGATTAATGCTGCTTATCAGGTTGCAGACTTTGCTCTGGAAGGCCGTAATCAACGTGATCAGCAACGTCTATTACCTTTTGCTGAGATTGACCTGTTCAGCCAGAAAGGCCTGGGTGGCATGCGCATTCCGAAACAGTACGGCGGTGCATTTGTTGCCAATAAAACCCTGGCGCATGTATTCCGGATTATTAATAAGGCTGACTCTAATGTCGGGCAAATTCCGCAGAACCAGATTGCATTACTCAACATGATCGGGATCATGGGCACAGAAGAACAAAAACAGTTTATTTATAACGAAATTCTAAAAGGTAAGCGTCTGGCCAATGGTGGTCCGGAACGTAATACCAAAGACACCAAAACACTGGCAACCACGCTCACGATTGAAAATGGCCGCTATTTTGTGAATGGTGAAAAATTTTATTCGACCGGCAGCAGCTTCGCGCACTGGTTAGCGATTAAAGCGATTCATCCTGAAGGACATGTGGTGCTGACTATTGTCAATCGCAATGCTGACGGCGTTGAAGTGATCGATAACTGGAATGGCTTTGGTCAACGCACGACTTCGAGTGGCACAGTCAAACTTCAGCATGTCGAAGTTGATCCACTATTGATTTTTGATGAGCGTCTGTTAGGGAGTCAACCAAGCTACCGCGGTGCCTATTCCCAATTGATGCAGGTTGCGATTGATGTCGGCATTGCCGAAGCTGCTTTTGCCGATACGCTGACTGCCGTACAAAAAGCACGTCCAATTGTCGATGCTCAAGTCGAAAAAGCCAGCTTTGAGCATTACACCTTGCAGGAAGTCGGTAAATCTTCTGTGCTGCTCGATGCCGCGATTTTACTGCTGGATGAAGCCGCTGAATATCTGGATGAACTGGATCAGCTGGAATCTGTGACTGATGAGCAGGCCGCTAAAGCCTCAATTCTAGTGGCTGAAGCCAAAGTCTATGCCAATGATGCAGCTTTGCATATCTCGGAAAAATTATTGGAACTAGGCGGCAGCCGCTCTAGCTTAAGTCAGCACAATCTTGATCAGCATTGGCGTAATGCACGTGTGCATACCCTGCATGACCCGATCCGCTGGAAGCTGCATGCGCTCGGGGATTATTACCTGAATCATAAACTCCCTGCCCGCCACGCTTGGATTTAAGGATATTCGCCATGACTTCATTTCAAAATATTATTCCATTGTAGTCAGAACAGCTGGCACATGCGCACATCATCAAATCTGATGAAGAAGCACTGGAAATTGCCCATAATCTGGCAGAGCAGTTCAAGGCTGGTGCCGTACAGCGTGATGCTGAACGTATTCTGCCTTTTGAAGAAATCGAGGCTTATAGCCAGTCTGGGCTCTGGGCGATTACTGTCCCGAAACAATATGGTGGTGCAGAAGTGTCTAACTATACCGTGGCACAAGTGATTGCCCTGATGAGCGGTGTGGATGGTTCAATCGGTCAGATTCCGCAAAACCATTTCTATGGTCTGGAAATCCTGCGTAATAACGGCACGGAGGAACAAAAACGCAAGCTGTATGCCGAAGTTCTGAAAGGTGCCCGTTTTGGTAATGCCTTGGCTGAGTTTAAAACCAAGACTGCCGCTCAACGTCAAACTGCCATCCGCAAAGCAGAGCAAGGTTATGTCATTAACGGCGAAAAATTCTATTGCACCGGCAGCCTGTTTGCGCACCGTATTCCAACCCTAGTGGTGGATGAACATGAACAGCAGTTTCTGGTCTTTGTGCCACGTAACAGCGAAGGTCTTACCTTGATTGATGACTGGAGCGGTTTTGGTCAACGTACCACTGGCAGCGGCACGGTGAAATTCGACAACGTGCATGTGCTTGAGGAAGATGTGGTACGTTTTGATACGACCTATTCGCACCCAACCATTTCGGGCCCTTTCGCACAATTACTGCATGCCTCTATTGAAACCGGCATTGCCCGTGCTGCATTCGAAGAAACCTTAAACCGTGTACGTCAGGCGCGTCCGTGGATTGATTCGGGTGTGGATAAAGCCACCGATGATCCGCTGACTAAATTTGAACTCGGTCGCGTCGTGGCTGATGTGCGTGCTTCTGAAGTGTTACTGAAACAGGCCGCCCGCTCTGTAGATGCAGCTAAAGCTGATCCAACTGAATCTAGTGTTGCCAAAGCCTCTCTAGATGTGGCTAAAGCGCGTGCGCACAGTAGTGAAACTGCCTTAAAAGCATCATCAAAACTGATTGAACTGGCTGGCAGTCGTGGTAGCCAACGCGAAGATGGCTTGGATCGTTTCTGGCGCAATGCCCGCGTGCATACCCTGCATGATGCTTCACGCTGGAAATATTATTTTATTGCCAATTATTTACTGAATGGTGTTCTGCCTCCACGCCGGGGGACATTGTAATGACAATTACAACGACTAATCCAAAAGCAAAAAAAATCTTGCTGAATGCCTTTGATATGAATTGCGTGGGGCATATCAATCACGGCTTGTGGACTCATCCTCGTGATGAATCGCATCGCTTTAATGAGCTCAGCTACTGGACTGATCTGGCGAAAACTTTAGAAAAAGGCCTATTTGATGGTCTGTTTATTGCCGACATTACTGGGGTCTATGACGTCTATCAGAATGGTATTGATCTGACGCTAAGAGAATCGATTCAGTTACCAAGCCATGACCCAAGTACGCTGGTATCTGCTATGGCAACAGTAACTGAAAATCTCGGTTTTGGTATAACAGTCAATCTCAGCTATGAGTCGCCTTATCAGTTCGCCCGTCGTTTTGCCAGTCTGGATCACCTGACCAATGGCCGTATCGGCTGGAATATTGTCACCGGTTATCTGGACAGTGCACAACGTCTGATTGGTGAAAATGGCCTGAAAGACCATGATCTGCGCTATGAACAGGCCGAGGAATTTTTACAACTGTGCTACAAGTTCTGGGAAGGCTCCTGGGAAGATGATGCGGTTTTAAAAGATAAGCAAAATCGAATTTTTACTGAACCAGCCAAGGTCCATCAGATCAATCACCAAGGCCAGTTTTATCGCAGTCAGGGTGTATTCCAGGTTTCCCCTTCTGTTCAGCGTACCCCTGTATTGTTCCAGGCCGGGGCTTCACCACGTGGTATGGCTTTCGCTACCCAGCATGCTGAAGGCATGTTTATTGGTGGTGAACATCCACACAAGATCAAGAAACAGGTCGATCAGATCCGCCGTCAAGCGGTTGAACAAGGCCGTGATCCTGAAGCAATCAAGATTTTTGTCGGCATTACCGTGGTAACCGCAGAAACAGATGAACTGGCACAGCAAAAACTGGATGAATACCGTGCTTACGCCAGCCCTGAAGCTGGTCTTGCACATTACTCCAGTTCGGTTGGCATTGACTTGGCCAAATTTGCCGATGATGAGCCGATCCCGTACAAGAAGACCAACAGTATTGCGACGGTTAATGACAAATTTAAAGAGCAGCAGATCACACCCAATGACCTAAAGGCTCAACATGTGCTGGGTGGACGTTATCCACTGATCGTTGGCAGTGGTGCCACCGTGGCAGAAAAACTGATTCAGCTGATTGATGATACCGGTATTGATGGCTTCAACCTGACCCGTACGGTGGCACCTGAATCACATCAGGATTTTATCCAATTTGTGATTCCTGAATTACAGCAGCGCGGACGCTATAAAACTGAATATGAACAAGGCAGTTTCAGACACAAACTGTTTCAGCAAGGAGACCGCTTACCTAGTGCGCATCCAGTACAGCAATTCCGATGTCAAAAATCCGCCTCAACAGCGAACACAAACTTAAAGCAAAAACAATCAGCATAAATTCATTTTGAGGTGCAACATGGCACAAACCGCTAAAACAAAATTCACCATTATTGGGGTGATTATTGCCGCCGTCATTATCGGACTGGTGGTGTGGAACCAGCAACAGAAATCCGGTTCGGATGAACTGGTGATTGGGATCAGTCCATCTTTTGCCAAACCTTTACAGGTCGCAGCTGAAGAAGCCAAACAGCAAGGTCTAAATGTCAAACTAGTCGAGTTCTCGGACTGGAATACACCAAATATCACTCTGAATCATGGCGATATTGATGCCAACTTTTTCCAGCATCAGCCATTTTTAGACAATGCCAAAAAAGAAACTGATTTTAAAATCAAAGCCTTCGCTAAAGGTGCAGCGACTCATGTGGGTCTATATTCCAAGAGAATTACTAGTCTGGATGAACTAAAAGATGGCGCGAAAGTTGTGGTGCCAAATGATCCAGTCAACCAGGGACGTGCGCTACTGTTATTACAACAGGCGAATCTAGTGACATTGAAAGATCCAAACAACCACCTGTCAAGCCTGAAAGATATTGCAGTGAATCCGAAAAATCTTCAGTTTGTTGAAGTTGAAGGTCCACAAACCGCTCGTGCCATTGATGATGTTGATCTGGCATTCGGTTACCCGCATTACCTACGTCTGGCTAAAACAGCTGATCCAGAACAAGCATTGTTATTTGACTCTAACAAAGACAACCGTTATGCAATCCTGTTTGCCGTACGTGAGGACTATCAGGACAAAAATGACAAGCTGAAAAAATTTGTTGAAATCTATCAGAACTCACCTCGCGTGAAGGAAGCATTAGATGCTGACTTTGGTGCGAAGCTCTGGTTCCCGGGCTGGAAATAAGGAGAATACTATGGTGAGTTTTGGTTCTCAGGTGGCGTTTTCCGTCCCGCATATTAAAATCCGCAATCTGAACAAATATTATGAAGTACAAGGCAAATCGGTACATGCCTTAAAGAACATCAACCTAGATATTCCTGAAGGTAAAATTTTCGGGATTATCGGTAAAAGTGGCGCTGGTAAATCTTCACTGCTACGCACTCTAAATGGTCTGGAACAGATCAGTGAGGGTCATATCCATATCCACCAGCAGGATCTGGCAGGACTCACCCATGCTGAACTGATCCAGTTACGTCAGCGCATTGGCATGATCTTCCAGCACTTCAACCTGATGTCTGCCAAAACTGTCTGGGAAAATGTGGCATTGCCTTTAAAAGTCGCGAATTATAAAAAATCAGACATTGATACACGCGTGAATGAAGTACTGCAACTGGTTGGCTTAAGCGATAAGGCACAGAACTATCCTTCCCAGCTATCCGGCGGACAAAAGCAGCGTGTTGGCATTGCCCGTGCGCTGGTGCATCACCCGGAGATTCTACTCTGTGATGAAGCCACTTCTGCACTGGATCCGGAAAGTACTTCAGTGGTGCTGTCTTTGCTCAAAGAAATTAACCAGAAACTTGGCATCACTATTGTACTGATTACCCATGAAATGCAAGTCATTCGTGAAATTTGCGATCAGGTCGTCGTAATTGAAAAAGGTGAAATTGTTGAATCCGGTGAAGTTTGGTCTGTCTTTTCTAATCCACAGCAACAGATTACCCAGGAACTGCTGAATCTGGAACAGCTGGAACTGCCATTTTCGATCAGTCCTGAAGTGACAACAGATACCACGCATAGCATTATCAAACTGCGCTATGCCTCTAGTGTTCAATATTCCCCAGATTTGAAAGTGATTTTCGATCAGTTCGAGCATCCGGTACATCTTTACCAGAGTCATATCGACAGTATCCAGAACCATCTGGTCGGCAACCTCATTGTCGCGGTTGCTGATCTGAATCTGGACACGAACTTACTTCAGCAAAAACTAAAACAACACATTGCACAGATTGAGGCGATTGGCTATGCACGACCAACTCATTGATTTATTACTAACGGGAACCACCGATACCCTCATCATGGTTGGTGTATCAGCGATCGTTGCCTTTCTGATTGGTTTACCGATGGCCGTTATTTTGGTCAGCACCTCTGAACATGGCATTTATCCATCCAAGCCAATTAACCAGGCTTTGGGTTGGGTTGTGAATATTACCCGTTCGGTGCCTTTCCTGATTTTGATGGTGGCTTTAATTCCAATTACCCGCTGGATTGTCGGTACCAGTTATGGTGTCTGGGCAGCAGTTGTACCTTTAACGTTAGCTGCGACTCCTTTCTTTGCGCGTATTGCTGAAGTGAGCTTACGTGAAGTCGATCAAGGGCTGATTGAAGCGGCTCAAGCGATTGGCTGTAATCGTAAGCAGATCATCTGGCATGTACTATTGCCTGAAGCTTTACCGGGTATTGTGGCCGGTTTTACTGTCACTTTGGTGACCATGATTAACTCCTCGGCGATTGCCGGTGCTATTGGTGCTGGTGGTCTGGGTGATATCGCCTACCGTTATGGCTATCAGCGTTTTGACATGCAGATCATGCTGGCGGTGATTGTGGTGCTGGTGATACTGGTGATGCTGGTTCAGGCCACTGGTGACACCCTATCGAATCAGCTCGACAAACGTAAAATTTAAAAACATCTATTTCATAAGTTTTCAACAAAGCACCCAGCCATGACCTGACTTTGTCATGGCTTTCATGTAAAATCACTGGCAATTTTTATATAACGCTTTGTGAGTTATTTCATGGGTTTTAATTGTGGTATTGTAGGCCTGCCTAACGTTGGTAAATCTACGCTTTTCAATGCATTAACTAAAGCTGCAATTGCTGCGGAAAACTTCCCATTCTGTACGATTGAACCAAACACCGGTATCGTGCCTGTACCAGATCCACGCTTGGACAAACTTGCTGAAATCGTAAAACCACAACGTGTGGTACCAACTACCATGGAATTCGTGGACATCGCGGGTCTGGTTGCTGGTGCATCTAAAGGCGAAGGTCTGGGTAACCAGTTCCTGGCGAATATCCGTGAAACGGATGCAATTGCTCACGTTGTTCGTTGTTTCGAAGATGAAAACGTGATTCATGTCAACGGAAAAATTGATCCGCTTGATGACATCGCAACCATTAACACTGAACTTGCACTGGCTGACCTTGAAACTGTGACTAAAGCAGTGACTCGTTTGGCGAAGTCTGCAAAAGGTGGCGATAAAGAAGCTGTAGCCACTAAAGCCGTTCTAGAAAAAATCCTACCTCTTTTAGATGAAGGCAAACCTGCCCGTGCAGCAAATCTAGATGATGACGAACGTAAACTGGTTCGTGGCTTTGGTCTATTAACACTTAAACCAACTATGTACATCGCTAATGTGGCAGAAGACGGTTTTGAAAACAACCCGCACCTCGATGCGGTACGTGAACTGGCAGCTGCTGAAAATGCAATCGTGGTTCCACTTTGCAACCAGATCGAAGCTGAAATTTCATTGCTTGAAGATGAAGACCGTGCCGAATTCCTGGAAGCAATGGATATGGAAGAGCCGGGTCTGAACGTGGTAATCCGCGCAGGCTATTCACTGCTAGGCTTGCAAACTTACTTCACTGCCGGTGTTCAGGAAGTTCGTGCCTGGACGGTTAAAGTCGGTGCTACTGCCCCTCAAGCAGCGGGTGTCATTCATACTGACTTCGAAAAAGGCTTTATCCGCGCAGAATGTATTGCTTATGATGACTTCGTACAGTACAACGGCGAAGCTGGCGCTAAAGAAGCTGGTAAATGGCGTCTAGAAGGTAAAACTTATATTGTTCAGGACGGTGACGTTCTGCACTTCCGTTTCAACGTATAAGTTTGAAACCAAAAAAAAGCCCCGATCATTCGGGGCTTTTTTGTTACCAAATTTGGCTTCTTGCCATTTTCATACGCATATTTACATCCTATTTATAAAAATCTCATCCCATAACATAAATGATAATAATTCTCATTGTATTTAATACAGCTCAAGCGTATTTTAAAAATTAGTCGAAAATTCCACTCACTCAATCACGCTTAAGGACAATTAAAAATGAGCTATACCCTTCCCGAACTCCCTTATGCTTATGATGCATTGGAACCACATATTGATGCTAAAACCATGGAAATCCACCACACCAGACATCATCAAACTTATATCAACAACATCAATGCAGGTATTGAAGGCACAGAATGGGAAGATCTTTCTGTGGAAGAACTGGTGAGCAAAGCCAATCAGGTACCTGAAGATTTGAAAAATAATGTGATTAATAATGGTGGCGGTCATGCCAACCATTCCCTGTTCTGGACAGTAATGAGTCCAGATGGCGGTGGCAATCCTGAAGGTGAAATTGCACAAGCGATCGGCAAGGAGCTTGGCGGCTTTGAAGCCTTTAAAGAAGCTTTTACCAAGGCAGCCCTGACCCGTTTTGGCAGTGGCTGGGCTTGGCTCAGCGTGGCACCTGATCAAACCATTATCATAGAAAGCAGCGCCAATCAGGACTCACCCCTCATGCATGGCAATACCCCGATTCTAGGTCTGGATGTCTGGGAACATGCCTACTACTTGAAATACCAGAACCGTCGTCCTGAATATATTGCCGCTTTCTTTAATGTAGTGAACTGGAAGGAAGTGAATCGCCGTTATCTGGAAGCACTTTCAACATAAATGAATATAGTAGGACGAAACATCATGTCTTGGCACTCTTTACGTTTGATCTGCGGCCTCAGTATTCTTTTGGGCGGAGCAGTGTTGTATCTAGAACGTCTGTTCATGTTGCTTTAAGACATGATCGTCTAATGTATGGGAAGCCTTATTCTGAGGCTTCTTTTATTTTTTGCTGTTTAATTTTTTCTATAGGGAGATGGATTTAAAATTTAAGAACGCAATTCACAGACATTGACGCTATCGAAGCCATTGGTACATGGTGCCACTTCACACGCATGAGACGCTTGTACTGCACTTACTAAAACTGCACTCAGACTTATCGCTAAAAACAATTTATTAAACATTTAAAATGACTCCAAAAATTAACTTTTATCTCTAAATCGCTTGATTATGAGTCAATTATAGAACTTCTTTAATGATTCAGGGCAATCTTTCTTAATTTTAATTATTGTTTATTTATATAAATAGAATCGTTTTTTATAACAAAAAAGCGGAACCGAAGTCCCGCCTGAAGATTATAAAACCCGATTAAGACTGTTCAGCTACTGCATTACCTTTCTGCTTTGGATCAGTATTTCCCAGTTCAGGATGAGCAATTGCTCCCTGACATTGCTGTTTATCACGCTCATAGTCGGCCTGTTTCTGTGCCACGCTACTGCTATTTTCAACGGTGCTACGTGCCCAGATTTCCAGACTGGTTAAAGCTTTGCGACATAAGGCATATTTTCCTTCCGTCACTGAGTCAGTCATTTTCACATTAATGCGCCAGTCAGTACTCAATTTACGGGCCGGTTGACGTACCTGAGCATCGATCTGCTCCATTTCCTTGTTATAGACCAGCGGATCGACTTCATTCATGAATTGCCATGCAGTATTAGCATAAGTCGTTGCATCATTAGAGAGTTTAGGTGCCGCTTTAATTTCGGCCTTTGGCGCTTGACTGTCATTTCCACAAGCTTGAAGAAATAAGGTGCTGCCGATTAAAACACCGACCAGCATTGCACGTGTCTTGAACATCAACATATCAGAATCGCCAGTTAAACATTTCGGCACTATGCTAGTAAATTCGCGTACAATACACAATCTTGATTTAATCCCTGTTTTAACTCTCTCCCTCAAGGTGTTTTGTGTCTGACCACAATCCAGTAGCGATGCAACCTGCCGGTTTTTGGCAAGGTGCCAAAGATAGCCAGGCCATTATATTTACTTACCTTCCGGTCTCCTTTGCCTTTGGCGTTTCCGCCACCCAGTTCGGCTTTACTGCCTGGGAAGCCTTATTTCTGTCCTGCTCCATGTATGCCGGTGCCAGTCAGTTTTTAGTCGTAGCACTACTTGGTAGCGGTACTTCGATCTGGATGACTGCGTTGACCGTAATTGCCTTGGACATTCGCCATCTTTTATACGGGCCGGCATTACAAAACCTGATTCAAGATCGTTTAAACCTGAAAAAAACCGCAGTCTGGGCTTGGGGCCTTACCGATGAAGTCTTTGCTTCAGGTATGATCAAGCTGTCGCAACGGCGCCAAGAATGGTCAGAGTCGTGGATGCTCGGTCTGAGTCTTTTTAGCTGGTTATCTTGGGCGACAGGTTCATTTCTAGGCGGCTTATTTGCTGATCAGGTCAGTCATCTGCCACAATTCTTGCAGGCGGCTCTAGATTTTCTGCTACCTGCCCTGTTCTTGAGTTTCTTGTTAGCAGCCTTTGAAAAGAAACATACCTTTGTGGTAACCATCACGATTATTGTCTCAGCAGTTGCCTGTTATTTTATCGATCTCTCCGCTGCGATCTTTATTGGCATCAGTTCCGGCATTTTGGCCGGCCTGTTCAAGCACTATGTGCTGAAAAAACCAGATCCTGAATACGCAGGAGATCAATCATGAATCTTGAAATTATTTTGGTCGGGATTATTGTCGGGATTGCCAATTTTGCCTCACGTTTTGGTCCTTTCTATGTGATTCAAAAATTTCAGCAGGGTTCGCAAAAACGTGGTGCACTATGGCTGAAAATTGCCTTGGGTTCGATTGGAATTGCTGCCATCAGTTCCATGCTGGTTGTGGCGACCTTACCGCCCTTATTGGAAACGCCAGACAAAAGCTTTGCCATGCTGATCGGTTTTATTGTGCTGGCTGGACTATATTTTAAGTTCAAGAAAATCGTCATGGCGACCTTAACTGCAGCCTTAACCTATGGCCTGATTTATACCTATATCCCCGTGCCTTTTTAAGCCTTTTAGAAAATTAGAAATCTCATTCAAGACTTATGCTAAATTAAATACATAAGTCTTTTTTATATAAGAAGAAAAATAAGGAAAGTATTGGCATGTTCGAGCCAAAGCAAATGATTGAAGGGAAAATATTTATTCATCATCGACGTGATGAAATGTTGGCTATTTTTAACCAGTATGAATTACCCGGCTGCTATTTTGAATGCTTTATTAATGCACAGAATTTTACTGGTCATTTTGTAGAAGTGGTTGCTGAACCCGCAGATCATGTCCGTGTCATTTATATTCAGAAGCATGGCAAAAATAAAATCATTGCCCTATATAATCAGACTCAACAGGTAATCCATCTGCATCCCAAACAAATCATTTTTAGCCGATGGAGCCTGCTACATAAAGGCATTCCAAATCTTATTTATGTATTTTGCTTTAGTACAATTTTACTGTTTTTATTCTTTGCACTTGTCGCAATGTTAAATCATCAATTCCATTTTTTCACTGTATTCCTCGATGCACTGCAATTTTCAGGATTTGGTTTACTGCTCTGGATATTTGGTTTTATCTGTCCTTTTTTCATTCCCTTTTACGCCTTTAAGAGAATACAAAGTCTGAAACTTCTCCATCAACTTCAGCTCAATGACAAGCAAATTCTGCATATGGAAAAACTCAATCCGCAAAACCGGATTTATCATTTAAACCCTGTGAAAAATACAGTAAAGCAAACTGCCTGATTTCAGATGCGATTCTCTATAAACTTTTATAAATAAAACTGCTGGCCAATATCACAATTTTGTATGAAACTCGGCTTATCTCGGCATTGAGTTCTGTTATGCTAAAAGTCCATAAAATCAAGCATGGATAATACACATGAACGTGACTATTGGTACTCCTCTTCAATCTTCAGCTTTTAAAGTTCTATTGCTAGGTTCAGGAGAACTAGGTAAGGAAGTGGTGATTTCCTTGCAACGTTTAGGTGTAGAAGTTCATGCTGCAGATCGTTATGCAGATGCTCCGGCCATGCAGGTGGCACATTTTTCTTATGTCTTAAATATGGCAGATGCAGCGGAACTCAAACAGCTCATTCAAAAAATTCAGCCGCATCTCATTGTTCCTGAAATTGAAGCCATTGCAACAGAAGTACTGGTTGAAATTGAAGAACAGAATATTGCCACCGTGATTCCTTCTGCTAAAGCAGTTAACCTAACTATGAATCGTGAAGGAATTCGTCGTCTGGCGGCTGAAGAGTTAGGTTTACCGACCTCTGCTTATCGCTTTGCCGATTCTCTGGAATCTTTCCGCGCAGCCTGTGATGACATTGGTTATCCAAACTTTGTGAAACCAGTGATGTCTTCTTCAGGTAAAGGCCAATCTCGCGTGAAAAGTTTTGAAGAAGTCGATGCTGCCTGGGAATATGCGCAAACAGGTGGTCGAGTTAATCAGGGCAAAGTGATTGTCGAATCACAGATTGATTTTGATTTTGAAATTACCCTGCTTACTGTACGGGCTAAGAATCCTAAAACTGGCGAAATCGAAACCTCTTACTGTGATCCAATCGGACACCGTCAGGACTCAGGCGACTATGTAGAAAGCTGGCAGCCTCAGCCAATGAGTCCCGCTGCTCTGGAAGAATCAAAACGTATCGCCAATAAAGTCACCACAGCACTCGGCGGTTGCGGTATTTTTGGTGTAGAACTCTTTGTCAAAGGCGACAAAGTATGGTTTAGTGAGGTTTCACCTCGCCCGCATGACACTGGTCTGGTCACTTTGGCTTCCCAGTTCCAGAGTGAATTTGAACTGCATGCCCGTGCTATTTTAGGCTTACCAGTCAATACAGCTCGCCATAGTGTGGCTGCTAGTGCCGTGATTTACGCAGGTGTCGATGATCGCAATCTTTCATTTTCTGGCCTGAATCTTGCTTTAGCCCATGCCGATACCGATTTACGTCTATTTGGTAAACCTGAAGGCTTTAAACGCCGCCGTATGGGTGTCGCGACTGCGCGTGCAGAAAACATTGAACAGGCTCGCGAGCTGGCTCAACAGGTTGCAGACCAAGTTAATGTGAATCAAAATTAAGTAAATACAACGGACCACTGTTCATGATCAATACCTCCCCGCTGCTGAATTACATTAAAAGTCACAATGACATCAAAGCGATCAATCAATGGCGTAGCGATGTAGAAAATCAGCTTCAGGAATGTTTTGAAAATGGACAATCCATCCGTGACATCATTCAGGCACGCTCTAACCTGATTGATGAGGCTCTGCAATTCTTGTGGAATCATGCTGGACTGGATCAGACTGATTTGGCGCTTTTCGCAGTCGGCGGTTATGGCCGCCGCGAAATGCTGCCATATTCAGATGTCGATATCATGATCCTCTCTGAAGATGATTTCACTCCAGAGCAGGAAAAGCTGATCTCCAGCTTTATTTCCTCTCTTTGGGATGTCGGTAATTTCCAACCGGGCATCAGTGTTCGTACCATCAATGAATGTGTCAATCAGGCCAGCAGCGACCTTACGGTAGCGACTTCCTTAATCGAAGCACGTCTGATTATTGGCAATGAAAATTTGACCAAATGGCCACGCCGGATCGTGTCACAAACTTGGACTGATAAAACCTTTTTTGATGCGAAAATGGATGAGCAGCACAAACGCTATGCTCAGCACAATAATACTGAAAGCAATCTGGAACCGGATATTAAAAATGCACCGGGCGGTATCCGTGATATTAACCAGATTGGCTGGATTGCCAAACGTCATTTCCGTGTCAACCGTATTTATGACTTGGTGCATCTGGGCTTTATCTCAGAGTTTGAACTTGCCGTACTCGAAGAAGCTGAAAGCTTCCTTTGGGAAATTCGTCATCATTTACACCGCCTGACCAAGCGCGATGAAAACCGCCTGCTGTTCGATTATCAACGCGATATTGCGGCGATGTTTGGCTATACCCGTGAAGAAGGTCAGTCACCGAACTATCCAATCGAACAGTTCATGAAGCGCTATTACCGTAGCGCACAACAGGTTTCGACCCTGAATGAAATGCTACTGGCTTATTTTAATGAATCAGTCATTACCCCACGTTTACCCCAATATGAACGCCAGATTGAGGAAATCAATGAAAATTTCAAACTGGTCGATGGCAAGTTAGCAGTTCAACATCACAAGATTTTCTCGGAAAAACCAAGTGCCATTCTGGAAATCTTCTATTTGCTGGCCAATCGTCCTGAAATTGAGGGTATTCGTGCTCGTACTTTACGTCTGCTTACTCTGGCAGCTAAACGTATTGATCGGGATTTCCGGGATAATCCGGTACACCAGGCCCTGTTTATGGCCATCATTCGTTCACCGCATCGCCTGTATGAAACCTTGGTCGCAATGAAACGTTATGGTGTTCTGGGCAAATATATTCCGGCTTTCGGACAGATTACCGGCCTAATGCAATATGACTTATTCCACATCTATACCGTGGATGCACATACCCTGCTCTTGATCCGCAATCTGAACCGCTTCAAGGAACCCGAATTTGCCAAAGAATTCCCTGTGGTCAGCTCCGTGTTCCAGCGCTTAGCACGTCGTGACATTGTTTATCTAGCGGCTATTTTCCATGATATTGCCAAAGGTCGTGGCGGTGATCATAGTGAGCTTGGTGCAGCCGATGCGATTCAGTTCTGCCGGACGCATGGCTTTACCGAACGGGAATGCAATCTGGTTGCCTGGCTGATTGAAAACCATTTGTCCATGTCAGTGACTTCACAGAAAAAAGACATTTCCGATCCGGATGTGGTCAAAGAATTTGCTGAAAAAATGGGAGATATGGAGCATCTGGATTATCTGTACACCTTGACTGTAGCAGATATCAACGCGACCAATCCAAAACTCTGGAATACCTGGCGTTCATCTTTGATGCGTCAGCTTTATACTCATGCGCGTGATGTCATCCGTTCTGGCTTGGGCCGTCCGGTTGATTACCAGATGCTGATTGAAGATACCAAATTTGAAGCCAGTGAGCGTCTGGTAGAACATTTCTCACTTTATGATGTCGAAAAAGTCTGGCAGGAACTGGGCGATGACTACTTCCTGAAAGAATCTGCCGATGAAATCGCCTGGCATACCCGTGCCATTCTGGAACATGGGGATAATCCTGCACCATTGGTATTAATGCGTGCGCATCGTAAGTATGCGCAGGATGCCGTACAGATCTTCATCTATACCCAAGACAAACCAAATCTGTTCGCCACCACGGTTGCTGTTCTGGATCGCATGAACCTGGACGTTCAGGATGCCCGGATTATTACCGCAACCAAAGCCTTTAGTCTGGATACCTATGTCGTCCTTGACCGTTTTGGCACGCTCCTGACCGATCCGGAACGTGAGGCAACTGTCATTGAAGCCTTACAGGATGCTTTAAGTCATTCTGATGAATATCCAGGTCTGATGCAGCGCCGCATCCCGCGTCAGTTACGTCATTTTGATATTGAAAATACCGTCGATATCACCCTTAATGAAGCTTTAAACCAGAATATGGTTGAAATTGCGACACTTGACCATCCTGGTTTACTTGCGAAAATTGGCGGTTTATTTATGATGCAGGGTCTGGATATTCACTCTGCTAAAATTGCCACACTTGGCGAACGTGCTGAAGATATTTTCTTTGTCACCAAAAAAGATGGCAGCCCAATGACCCAAACAGAGTCTGACAATTTTGCAGCGGCATTAAAAGCTGCTCTGGATGAGGCCTCACATCAGGTCAATGCTCAACACTAACACACTGCTCGGTAACACATTCATGAACTCTAGCTTGTCTTTATTGCATCCATATCCGTTTGAAAAGTTGAATAAACTTTTCGCGGATATCCAGCCTGCGAATATGCCTTTGATTCCCCTTTCAATTGGTGAACCGAAGCATCCAGCACCCGAGTTTGTGAAACAGGCGATTATTGATAATTTTCAGCATCTATCAACTTATCCGAACAGCAAAGGTTTACCTGAATTACGTGAAAGCATTGCCAACTGGCTGACTCGCCGTTTTAAACTCAATAGCATCAGTGCAGACAGCAATGTATTACCGGTCTCTGGTACCCGTGAAGCGATCTTTTCTTTTGTCCAAGCTTTGATCAATCGTGAAGATGCGCCTTATGTGGTGATGCCAAACCCTTTCTATCAGATTTATGAAGGTGCTACCCTGCTTGCAGGTGCAAAACCTCATTTCATCAACTGTACTGAAGAAAATGATTACTTAGGCGACTTTGATACAGTTCCGGCTGAAGTCTGGGAAAAAACTGCCCTGTTATTTGTGTGTACACCGGGCAACCCAACAGGTGCCGTTCTTTCTAAAGAGCAGTTTAAAAAGCTGATTGCACTTTCAGACAAATATGATTTTGTCATTGCTTCTGATGAATGTTATTCAGAACTCTGGTTTGATGAAGCACCGACAGGTTTACTGGAAATGTGTGCCGAGATTGGCCGAGATGACTATAAAAACTGTGTCGTTTTCCACTCCCTGTCTAAACGTTCTAACCTGCCAGGTATGCGTTCAGGTTTTGTTGCAGGCGATGCCACTTTACTCAAACCTTATCTGCAATACCGTACTTATCATGGTGCAGCGATGCCGGTGCAACACCAATTAGCATCAATTGCAGCCTGGAATGATGAAGCGCATGTAGAAGAAAACCGGGTACAGTATCGTGCCAAGTTTGATTTGTTCCAGAAGGAATTGGGTCACTTGCTTCCGCTGAAAAAACCGGATGCCGGATTCTACTATTGGCTTAAAGTGGACAATGATGAAACTTTTGCCAAGATGCTAATGGAAAAAGCGCATATCAAAGTGCTACCAGGCCGTTACCTGTCTCGTGAAACTACGCAAGGTAACCCGGGTGAAAATCATGTGCGTCTGGCATTAGTCGCTGATCTAGCACAATGTGAACAGGTAATTCAGCGTTTAAAAGCGATTCTTTAATCTTTTTAGATCTAAACACAAATAAAAAACCCACTTTCCAGAAGTGGGTTTTTTATGGATATTGACTACAAATTATTCTTCTATTTAACTTATTTTCTATTCAATAGAAATTAGACATTTCAAATAAACTTATAAAACCTTTTCAATTTCTGTTTCAAGATCTTCAGGTTTGGTGGTAGGTGCAAAACGGTTTAATACCTTGCCATCACGACCAATCAGGAATTTGGTGAAATTCCACTTAATACCATTTCCTAGAATTCCTTTAGAATTATTGGTCAAGTAACGGAAGATCGCATGCGCTTCCGGACCTTTTACATCCACCTTGGAAAACATCGGGAAAGAAACCCCATAATTTTTCTGACAAAATTCACCGATCTGTTCATTTGAACCCGGATCCTGTCCGCCAAACTGGTTGCATGGAAAACCTAAAATTTCCAGTCCCTGCTCTTTATATTTCTGGTAAAGCTTTTCCAGACCTGCAAATTGTGGAGTGAAACCACATTTGCTCGCGGTATTTACGATTAAAAGTACTTTCCCTTCATAATCTGCAAGTCGTTTGTTTTTCCCATCTAACAATTCAGCTTCAAACTGATAAATGCTGGTCATGGATAAGTTTCCTCGTCAGTTTTTTCTTGTGTTTGTAATTCTAAAGAGGCCGAGTTTACACAATAACGTAAGCCAGTCGGTTCCGGACCATCCGGGAAAACGTGTCCCAAATGTGCATCACAATGATGACAAACAATTTCTGTTCTCACCATACCATGTGAAGTATCAGGTAATTCCTCTACAACTGAGCTGCTCACAGGACGATAGAAGCTTGGCCAGCCGCAACCGCTGTCATATTTGGTGGTTGAAGAAAACAGTGGTGTACCACAGCAACGGCAGACATAAGTCCCTTCCTGTTTTGTATTCCAGTACTTACCTGTGAATGCCGGTTCAGTTCCTTTTTCACGCGTAATGCGAAACTCTTCTGGTGATAACTCTCTTTGCCATTCCCGGTCTGTTTTATTGAGTTTTCCCATCACTAACTCCTTTAAATCTTTGACATTCAATGTCATGCTTCAGTACTTCCATATTTACGCTAGAGATGAAAAAATTTCTAGCGAAATTTCAGCATAGATTGTGATATTTGCGTAATCTATAGGTTTAACTTAAAAATTAATTGGATGGAATTATGTCCGGTATTGGTAACACCCCCCCTCGCGAGATCAAGAAATCGTCTAAGCTTGAGCATGTTTGCTACGACATTCGCGGACCAGTGTTACGAGCGGCCAACGAGATGGAAGAAGCCGGACATAAAATTATCAAACTGAATATCGGAAATCCCGCCCCATTCGGCTTTGAAGCCCCGCAAGAAATCATTAATGATGTTGCACTGAACCTGCCAAATGCGATTGGTTATACGGATTCCAAAGGGATTTTCCCGGCACGTAAAGCGATCTGCCAGTATTACCAGCAAAAAGGCATTCTGGATATGCACGTGAACGACGTGTATGTCGGCAATGGCGTATCTGAACTGATTGTAATGGCGATGCAAGGCCTGCTGGATGACGGTGATGAAATGCTGATTCCAATGCCGGATTATCCATTATGGACTGCGGCAGTGAACCTGTCTGGCGGTACTGCGATTCACTATAAATGTGATGAAGAAGATCACTGGTATCCAGATATTGCGGATATGGAAAGCAAAATCACGCCAAATACCCGCGGGATCGTGATTATCAACCCGAATAATCCGACCGGTTCGGTTTATCCGCGTCATGTATTACAGCAAATCGTGGATCTGGCGAAGAAATATGACCTGATCCTGTTTGCTGACGAAATCTATGACAAGATTGTCTACGATGGCATTGAACATGTATCAGTAGCTTCGCTTGCAGGCAAGCAATTATGTGTATCGTTCAATGGTTTATCTAAGGCCTATCGTATTGCCGGCTACCGTTCAGGCTGGATGGCGATTACTGGTGATAAATCACGTGCAATGGACTATATTGAAGGCCTGGATATGCTAGCTTCAATGCGTCTTTGCGCGAATCATCAAGCACAATATGCAATTCAGACTGCACTCGGTGGCTATCAATCTATTAATGACTTGATCCGCCCAGGTGGCCGTCTATATGAACAACGCAATATTGCCTGGGAAATGCTAAACGAGATTCCAGGTGTATCTTGTGTAAAACCTGAAGGTGCAATGTACTGCTTCCCTCGTCTTGATCCTGAAATCTATCCGGTTGAGGATGACGAGAAACTGATGCTTGATCTGTTACGTGCCGAGAAAGTTCTATTGGTTCAAGGTACTGGTTTTAACTGGCCAACACCGGATCATTTCCGTGTGGTGTTCCTGCCAGCAGAAAATGAACTGCGTGAAGCCATTACCCGTTTAGGCCGTTTCCTGGCAAAAATGCGTTAATTTATAAAAGTTAACTCAAAAAACCGCATTCATGAATGCGGTTTTTTATTGTTTAAAAAATTTCCGCGACAAGCTTTATAGATATTTAAAAAGAGGCATGCTGTTAATCCAGCGTTTCTTTTCTCAATAAAATCTATTCAGCCTTTTCTCCTTTAGCTTGATGATTCATGCTATTTTTTGAACAAATATAAAACTCCAAGAGTACATGGATGTCCTCAAATACGGTCAAGCTTAGTCTTTTTCTCTGCCTGAGCATGTGCTTAGGCATCGGCATTCTGCGTTTTTCCTATACCGCATTGTTACCTGGTACACGGGAAGCCTTTGCCTGGAGCACGAGCTTTGCCAGTCTTTTGGGTAGTGCCAATCTACTGGGTTATTTAATCGGTGCTTTTGCAGCGATGCGCTTGCCCCAAGACCGAAGCATGAGCACTTATATTCAGCTTGCTGCAATAGCTGGAATGCTTAGCCTATTCTGTTGTGCCTTTGCAGGATTTTCTGAAATCTGGTATATCAGCTGGCGCGTGATTTCCGGTATTAGTGGTGGCCTGCTCATGATTTTGTCACCAAGTGTCGTGGCTCAGTGCTGTGATTTAAAAGACCGTTTTAAAATCAATTTTGTTGGTTTTAGCGGGATTGGATTAGGGGTTTTACTGGCTACCCTGTTTCTGCCTTATCTTGACCAGATTTCCATACGTACGGCCTGGCTGATCTTATGTGGGTTTGCCCTTATGATTTGTATCTGCTTAAGCCTACTGATACAACAATTTAAACCCTATCTAGCTAAACAATCTGTTTCTCATGCTGCTCAAGTCCCTTTAAATACAGTTTTTTATAGTTTACTGGTGGTTTATGCTTGTAGTGCATTTGCCTATATTCCGCATTCCCTGTTCTGGATTGACTATCTCAGCCATGAACTAGGATTAAGCTTATTTTGGATTAACTTTAACTGGATTCTATATGGCTTAGGCAGTGCCTTAGGAGCTTTCTCTGCCTATATTCTGGCAAGAAAATTTGGCAATTTTACTGCCTTGAAAATTCTTTATAGTGTATATATTCTGGCAATTTTTATCGCGACTCTAAATGCTAATCCATTCCTGACTTTTAGTTCTTCTTTTTTTACTGGAATGTTGAATCCCGCTGTGGTTTTCCTTACCTCTTATACCATTTTACAACTGTATGGACTGGCCTATAAAAAGCTTTGGAGCATTGCGACTCTATGTTTTGCCTCTGTTCAGCTGATTGGAGGATTGAGTTTTAGTGCCCTGCAATATCTTGGATTAAACTACCATCAACAGTTTATGCTGGCCGCTTTAGTTTTATTAGCCGGAACTTTGCAATTGGTCTGGAATACACGTTCTTCCAAATATAAGACAGATGAGCAACCGCAACCGGTTTCTGTTCAAGAAGAAAAGAATTAAATAAAAATTAAAGTCAGACAATGACCCAAGTCCCAATTGATAAAACCACATCATTAAACGTGGTTTTATTCCATTTAATCTTTCTTCAAATCTTTAAGCGGGTTACCAAACTGTTTTAGATATTCAACACCCAATTGCCGTGAACCCTGATCATTAAGATGATTATCATCCTTAAAACGATACAAAGGCACATCATTCAGCATCGTTTTACATGCCTGCTGATCACAGATGACTTTGGTTGGATCAATAATTTTCAATTGCGGATATTTCAGTTTTGCTTCTGCCAAAATCTGATTGAATTGCTTTAAATGTGCTTCATAACTTTTTCGAGAAACTGTACATGAAGCGTCTCGATGAAGAATCTCTTTACGAATATTACAATCAGATGGAATCCCTTCCCAGTCTAGATGTGGGACATCATTAATTAGAATAACCTGATCACTAGATTGATGGGCAATTTCTAAGGCTTTCATCAAACCTGCTTTAAATATCTCTTCCTCAGTATGATGGACACTATCTTTAAGTTTCACATCATCGTCAAAGTACTGCGCATAAGAGCCCGCCAGAATAATCATTGGATAACGGGTTTCTGCCAGATGCGCAGTAATAGCATCATTACGTTTTTGGAATTTGGTCAATTCTTTCCATTGATTCAGCTTTAATTCAAATCGCTGCACACTTGGCAGATAAAAGGTAGAACTTTGTGTAACGTCATAACCGCGTAAATTGGCGTCCTTTGCCCATTCATCCAGCATTGCTGTATAGGCATTGGCATGGGAATCGCCAATCAACAGGAAATCAATATCTTCTTTAGATTGTCCTAAGATACAATCTTGAGCACTGGGCAAAACATTTGGATCCGCAGTATCCATGCAGTTACTACGAATCACATGTGCATACGTATGTAATGCTTCCTGTTTGTCATGCACCGATTTTGGAAAACGCTCCGGGAAACCTTCATGTGTTTTGATGGTTTGGGCGATCGCAATAAAACTGGCTGCAGGCAACAGAAACCCAAGAATAATCACTTTATAATTTGCAGCCATCACAAAGCGTTTCAGTGGTGTTTCAGCCAGTTTATAAGTCAGAAATGCACATATAAGTGACAGAAAAACAATAATAATCTGATTTTCCAGATTCAAGGGCAGCATATAAATGCCAAAGAATACGATTATCGGCCAGTGCCATAGATACAGAGGATATGAAATTTTGCCAATCCATGTACTAAGACGATTACTCAGCAATAAATTACTTGAAGATATGGATTGCCCCAGATAAATAATGAGTGCCGTTGCAAGACATGGGATCAATGCCATCAGTCCCGGAAATGGGGTTTGCTGATCAAAATAAATTGCAGTTGCAAATAGAACACCCACTCCCGCCCAGACCAATCCCTGTAATAGTTTTTTTGGCACATTTGGTTTTGGCAAGCAGCTAATCAATGCGCCAATCAACAACTCAAACGCCCGTACCGGCATACTATAATAAGCTTTGGCCGGATTATGAGTCAGTTGTTGTTGGGCGTATATAACTAAAGTGACAATGAATACACTAATGACAAACCAAAGATATTTACGCGAGGTTTTACTCAAGAATAACCATAGTAAGAGTGGCCAGAAAATATAAAACTGCTCTTCTACGCCCAATGACCATAAATGTAATAAAGGCACATTTTCTACATTCGGACTGAAATAATCTCCTACCTCATTCCGCATATACAGATTGGCAATAAGCACAGTCGCATACATGACACTTTTGAAATATTCTATCAGTTCACCCGGCAACATCACCTGCCAGGTAATTAGACTGACAATTGCCAGTACAGTAAAATATGCAGGTGCCAGACGGATCACCCGTTTCTTATAAAACCGGGCAATTGAAAATTGCTGCAACTCAATATCGCGCGTCAGAATGGTCGTGATGAGATAACCGGAAATGACAAAGAAAATATCAACACCAATATAGCCGCCAGAAAATAAAGACCAGCCGAGATGATTGAAAATGACCAATGATACTGCAACAGCTCTCAGGCCATCGATATCTGATCGATAAGCAAAACTCATAAAAACAGGAAAAGCGGGAGATACGCTATTTTATGCTTTTCACTCTTTAGATGGCGATCTTTTACATTTTTTTTACATTCACTTGCGCTTATTCCAATTCTTCTACCTTTAAATAAGGATAAGGATTGGTTGCACCTTCCCCACTGAGATAAATCCCATAATGCAAATGTGGTGGTGTATTTTTTGCATTACCGGTATTGCCGACATAGGCAATGATTTCACCTGCTTCTACCCAGTCTCCTTCCTGAATATGTTCAGCATAATCATCTAGATGAGCATAATAATGTTGGCTTAAATTCGGGCCAGTAATCCAGATAACTTTACCGCCCAAATTATTGGTTCCAATCTTGCGGACGATCCCTTGGGTCGCACTGACTACCGGTGTTCCCCGTTTAGCAAAAATATCAGTCCCCTCATGTTTGCGACCTTCACTCCTTGCTCCACCCCAGGTATCCTGAATCTGGCGAGCTGTTACTCCTTGTACAGGAATTTCTACTGGTCTAATCAGCTCAGCTTTTTTTAATTGCCAATAGAGGTACGGACTTTTCCAGCCCGCTGGCTCACCTGAGGGCGGTGGCTGACAGGCAGTGAGTAATATATTTAAGGAAAATATTAAAAGCAGGATTCTGGGAATTTTCACAATAGCTCACATAGCCGTTTAATGAGGGGTTCGTTTTATCTTAAGGAATACACAGAAATTTAAAGTCAAAATCCTGTTATTTTTAGTGATGTTTTTTCCAGATTATTTTTCAGAAACAGTCTTAAAAATAACAAAACCCTCAGCTGAGGGTTTTGTTAAATCAAGTCTAAATTTTATTTACGCTTTTTCGCACGGGATGGTTTAGAGGGTTGCTGCTGTTGCTGTTGTTGCTCTTCATTTTGAGCACTGTCCTTTTTATCCTTTTGCTGGACTTGCTTGTGTTTTGCTCTTGATTTAGCCATAGCATAAACTCCTTTGAAGAACTGTCTCTATCACTGGAAGTTGCATTAATCACTCTAACCTTTATATAAAATAAGCCAATCACTGAGCTGTATCTAAATACGTCAATGTAAAAGCATCTTTATTAAGTGATTCAATTCTGATTAGATCTTTATTCAAGGTATTTACATCGCTTACATAGCGTTGCATGTTGATACCTGTTTTAACTCTGAGTATAGATCTGGTTTTCTGAATGAAACCTTTCAAAAAATCTAACAATAAATGCGGGTCCAATGTGATGAGCCAAATTCAGCATTGATTTATCAACGTTCACAAAGTTTCCAGTTCAGACTCAGACCAACACAGTAATAGTATATTTAGCATGAGAGGCTACAAAAATGTAGACCACAGTTTTCGCTATAAAGGAATAACTGCATGATAAGGTAAATTGAATATTAAATCTGTATTCAAAGTCATCTTGTCACTATCTTCAGGTTTAACAATTTATTAATTTCCGATTGTGGTGCTACTTCCATAGAATCTGCTAAGGTTCAAATATTCTTAGCTCTATAATATTTTCTATTGTTCTTATTTTAATTATTTTTTAATCCATATTATTTTATTCAATAAATGATTATATTTTCTTTAAAGGAATTAAATTTTAAGTTTATTAAATTTATATCATTCTAGTTATAAATTTAAGAAAATTTAATATTTTCAATTTCTAAAACATTTCTTTAATTAATTCTACAAAATAATTCATAAGATAATTGTTCTTACATAAGGTGAAAGGGTTTTCACGCTAAGCCCGAATATCTTACATAAGCAGATACCGCTCATACATGCCCACAGAGTTTTATCCCCTACACTGAAATCAAGTTTTAGAAAATTAGAGGATTTTATATGAAACAGTTTTCGAAAGTTCTAATACTCATCATGATGGGTTTTTATGGTACTTCTACTATTGCAGCAGATGCTATTCCTTTGGAAGCTAAAGCCGCCGCAGAAGCACAAAAAGCTGCACTAGAATATTCTGAAAATCAGAAGAGTGATTCAGACTCAGACTAAAAACAAAATAAAGCCCACGAAGGGCTTTATTTACATACGGGGAACCATTAGGAAAAGTTATTTTAATAACTTAATGATTGTCCTACTCCATAAACCATCAAGGTAATAAGGAATACGACCAATGCGGAGACAGCTAATTCTGCTTTAGTCATGTGTTTTACCCTCATGGAGAGCTGTATATTATTTATACACCATCTAAGCATAAAACTAAATAACAAAATATTACATAATCTTGAATAATTAAACTAAAGTAAAACAAAACATAAGAGATCAAGACTATAAATTAAACATTTATTGTCAACCAATATCTATTTAATTTTCATAAATTTATAGAATTTCATTTGAAAAAATTAATAGATTATTTCTTTAAAACCATAAAATAATCTTTGTTTATAAAAAATTTTTCTATGTAATATATTGCCATTCCAAAATTTAAACTTTTGAACTTCATGTCTTTTTAAGTTATTTCATAGGTTTTAATTTTACTATTTCATAATGTATTTTCCTTATTTTCTATCAAATTAATACTAGACATCAGAACTATATTTTTAAATAATCAATAACTGCTAATTTACTCTCAATGAAATTATTTTTCTCTATAAAGATCATTTTTTATTATTTTTAAAAATATCAATTTATAAACTTAAAGATTCTTATAAAAGAATCTTTAAGTTTTGAATTACTACATAGATTTGAGTACTTCTAACTCGAAATCAAGCTCCATCATCTTTTCCAGATTTGGTACAATTGCATTCACCCAAGTGCCACTACTCCAGACTTTCAGAATTCCATTTTCTTCCTTATAGAATGCACAGTCCTGAGCTGATATATGATGAATAACCTGGGTTCCTTCTGGTATATTTCTCATACAAACCTCCACACATTTGGTTTATTTTTAATTTAGCAGAAGATTTGAATTTTTCGTTTACATTGCTTTATAGAGTTGTATTAATTGACTATTTAATAGATTAATCATGTAACTTTCATTTTGATATAAATTTTCTTACTCATCTTATCTAAAAATATTTAAATGATAAAAATAAAAAATCCCAACAGGATATGTTGAGATTCTCTATTTATAATTAGCTTAAGCTAACGGTAAATATGAATAATACTCAGGCTATAAAATCTCGTAAAATGTGTTGATTTATTACTTCATCAAAACTTAGATTTGAAAGATTTTGCTTGTTATGTTTGACGGTTTTATAACAATAACTCGCTGCAATACCCATACTAATTAAAGTCAACAATTTCATTGTTCACCTCAAAATTAAAAATATTAGAAACTGTGAAATTAAAATATCAGCTTGCTTTGTAGTGGTCTAAGCCAGTTTGGAAAGCTTTTTGTATGGTATGTAAATCCGTCAGAACCATTTTGGGTCTATAAAAATCATTATCAATTTTTTGCTTTGCCTTGAATTGTCTTATTTTCCCTTAACCGGCTCGACGAGTGCAGTAGAAAATGTAGATTATCGATGATTAACATTCTTAAACGGAAGATCATATTTGAATACAAAAAGTACATCATTTTAAAGCGGCATGGCCGCAATCAAATGAGATGCAAAACATAAATTCGAGGAAGATAAATCAGAATCTGCTATGATAGCTTCCACTTAGTGGACTCTTTTATGTTTTCCCTTATCTCCTACTTATAAGTAAAGGAGTATCACAATGGGCAACATGACTGCCACACCAGAATTATTTTATATATTTTAGTAGGTTAAAGTGAAAATTGTCATTCTTAACAAGCCTTATGACGTCCTCTCCCAATTTCGTCCAGATGAAAAACATCAGACTATGGCTGATTTCGTAGACGATCCAGATTTGCGTATTGCCGGTCGTCTGGACATGGATTCTGAAGGTTTGATGTTCCTGACCGATCATGGCGGTTTAAACCAATATATTACCAATCCAGCCAGCAAAAAATTCAAAACTTATCTGGTTCAGGTCGATGGTGATATAACCGAAGAAGCTTTAGAACAGCTTCGTAAAGGCGTTGAACTGAATGACGGGATTACGCTGCCAGCCAAAGCAATTAAAGTCACTGAACCGGAATGGTTATGGGAACGTAATCCCCCGGTACGTTTCCGTGCTTCTGTTCCAACTTCATGGGTCGAAATTTCAATCTGTGAAGGCCGTAACCGTCAGGTACGTCGTATGACTGCAGCAGTCGGCTTTCCTACCTTACGTTTGATCCGCACCAAAATCGGTTCGATTGATCTGGTTCAATTAGGTTTACAGCCCGGTGAAACTAAAGAAATTGAACCCCTACTTTATCCAGACTTTAAAGATGTGCCTGCTCAAGAACCTTACCGCTCGCGCTCTTATGTGAAAAAACCGGGTGGCACCGGTGGTAAACCGATTAACAAGAAAGTAACGAAAGACGGCACCAAGAAAAAAACCGGTACACCGCGTATCTGGCAAATGGAAGAAGGTGAGAAACCACGTCGCAAGACCAATGGTACCACCCGTCCAAATACCAAGAGTCGTGGCCGTCGTACACGTTAAGCCACTGCTTAGATCGGGAAGATCAAACTAAAAACCACACCTTGAGGATGGTTATTCACCTGAACCTCCCCCTGATGCAACTGCATAATCGACTGCACAATCGCCAAGCCCAAACCACCCGTTTGGGCTTTTTGATGCCGGCTGCTATCAACTTGATAAAATCGTTCAAACAGATGGACTAAATGCTGTTCGCCAATATGTACACCTGCTGTCAGTACATCAATCCGGCAGCTATTTTCTGTAGTCATCGCCGTGATTCTGATCTCGCCATTTTCCTTGCCATATTGCACAGCATTGCTGAGTAAATTGGCAAGCGCACGTTGCAGATGTTCCGGATGCGCAGATATATTCAGTTGAGCCGGAATATCCGTATAAATAGATATATTTTTTTCTTCTGCCAAGAACTCAAAATATGCCAGCAAATCCCCTATGATCTGGCTCAGTTCTAGTGTCTGTTTTTCTATCTGATATTGACCATGTTCCACCCGAGCAATAAACAGCATGTTTTCAATCATCTGGGTCAGACGTTCATATTCTTCCAAATGAGAATACAGCAGATTTTCTAATTCATCGCGACTGCGTGACTTCGACAAGGCAATCTGGGTTTGCCCCATCAAGTTATTTAGGGGCGTTCGTAATTCATGAGAAATATCTTCAGAAAATCGGGCCAGCTGTTCATAGCCTTGCTGGATTCGGTTCAGCATGGCATTCACGGCCTCTGTTAATTGCTGCACCTCAATAGTCCGGGCTGGCAACTTGATACGCTGATCCAACTGCTGCACACTGATCTGCTGAGTCGCGTAAATTAACTGACGCATGGATCGCAATAGATAGTGTCCCATCAGCCAGGCTAACAAGGTGGATAAAATAATACCAAGCAGAGTGTATATCACTAATTTTATCAAGTAATGCTTTAAAACCTGTTGCCCTGCTATGAGTTGCTTACCGGCAATCAGTTGATAAGTCTGTCCATTAAACTTCACTTGCTTAAATGCCAAACGGGTCGTGGGTTGTTCAAGCTTATTATTTTGATAATTCAGCTTGGTATGATAATCCAATAGAGGAATCGCGATATTTAGAGGATTAATATCAATTAATGTATTCTGCGCGTTTTTAAGGATCAGTAAATTATCTTCCTGTCCAAGCATATTCTCATAAAGCTCTGGATGTTCGATCAGCACCTGAAAGCTTTGCTGATCAGCCAGAAATATTTCAATCCTGGAAATCCGCAAGGCCAAGGCTTCATCCTGCTGTTGTTGCACCATCTGCTGCATATTATGATAGGACAACCCGCCGATGCTTAGAAAAACGATACAGGAAATGAGACCAAAGGCGATGCCGAGACGTGTGCCCAAATGCATTTTCATGCTTGCACATCCAGTTTATAGCCCATACCACGTACCGTATGAATAAGTTTTGGACTGAAATGGTCATCAATTTTAGAACGTAATCGGCGTACAGCAACATCAACGACATTGGTGTCAGTATTAAAATTAATATTCCAGACCAGTGAAGCAATTTGGGTACGGGTTAAAACTTCAGACTGGTGTTCCATCAGCAACTGTAAAAGCGCAAACTCTTTTTGGGTAAGCTCTATTTTTTGCTGGTCTCGAAATACTTCCCGGGTTAAACGATTCAATTCTAAATTGGCCACCCGATACATTTCATGTTCAACTTTCGGTACACGGCGTAGCAGGCTTTTGATTCGAGCCAAGAGTTCGATATAAGAGAAAGGCTTAGTTAAATAGTCATCTGCACCCAGTTCTAATCCTTTAACCCGGTCAAGCACATGATCTTTGGCAGTCAGCATGAGTACGGGGACTTTAGAGAAAGTACGCAAGGTTTTGAGGACTTGCCAGCCGTCCAGGTCGGGCAGCATCACATCCAGCAATACCAGATCAATCGGTTGCTGTTCCAGCACCGATAAGGCATGCAGGCCATTACCCACCTGTGTAGTTTGGTAGCCGGATTCATTTAAGCCTGTGGCCAAGAAGCCGGCAATTTTGGTTTCATCTTCTACAATTAAAATATGCATGGGCTGAGTTTAATCAATTTCATACGGCGCAAAGATTACAAATTGGTAATCTGATTGTCATCCATGAGCTTCCATTCTTTGATTATGATCTTCTCAATTTCTATATGACTGAACATTATCATGAGAAGTAGATTAAATCAGAGAAAAATATTTTTATATCTAGCGAGTTTAGCAATGGTTAGCTTAAGCCATGCTGAATTAAGAACGGCCTATATTATGGACTTGAGTACAGCAAATCAGCTTACTGAGAACGTCATGCAAGCTTGTCAGAAAGCCAGCAAACCCGCTGCAGTCACAGTACTGGATCAAGGCGGCAATGTCTTGGCCAGTCAACGGCATGAATCTGTCGGAATTCACAATTTAACTGCATCACAGCGTAAAGCCTTTACTGCATACTCGACTAAGACAAGTACATTGGATTTTATGCGTCATGCACAAAAGAACCCAGATGCACAGAATTTAAATACCTTGGATGAATTGTTATTGCTCGGCGGCGGGGTGCCTGTGGTTTATAAAAACCAGCTCATTGGCGCTGTTGGCGTTGCAGGCTCTGGTGGCTCTGAACAGGATCATCAATGTGCCGCACAAGGCATTCAACATACTTTAAAACAACTTTAATTTTATCTATCTATTGAATAGGAACAGACCTATGAAAAAAATTATTTTTGGTACTCTTCTAGCAACGACAGCAAGCTTTTCTTTTGCACAGAATCCTTTAAGTGTGCATGTGCTGAATCAGGAAACTGGTCTGCCTTCCGCCAATGTCACGGTGATTCTGGAAGCTCAACAAGGTGACAAGTGGGTAAAACTGAATGAGTTAAAAACAGATGCCAATGGCCGTATCAAAGAGTTTTATCCTAAAGATACAGCTTTACAGAAAGGCATCTATAAAGTGACCTTCAAAACCGGTGACTGGTTTAAAGCCAATAATCAACGTACCTTCTTCCCTGAAGTACCTGTGGTATTTACGATTGACGGTACTCTAGAGCACTATCATATTCCGTTATTACTGAGCTCTTATGGCTATTCAACCTATCGTGGTAACTAATTCTTAGTTTCTATAAGCGTCATTTCTATGGCGCTTTATTTTGATGTGTAAAACAGCTGCATTTCATCATTCATCTGGCTTTCGCTTGTTATTTATCTCCTGGAATGCTATTTATGATTCATATAATTAATATTTTTAAAATAAGTGTATCTAAAAAGGAGTTTTGCAATGGATCAGCAAGTGAACCAGATGTTTAATCAAGATCGATTAATTCAGTATCTTGGTGCACATCTAATTTCCTATAATCACAATCATGCGAAGATTGAACTGAAAGTGACTGAACAACATCTACAGGGACATCAAACCTGTAACGGCGCTGTGATTTTTGCATTAGCTGATGCTGCATTTGCCATTGCCTGCAATACCGGCGAACATCCAGCAGTCGGCCAACATTGTGGTATTCATTATCTGAAACCGGCACTGCTCGGTGATACCCTTACCGCCATAGCTGAACATAAAGCCAGTAGCGGTCGCAGTGGGATTTACGATATTCAGATCCTGAATCAGAAAGAGCAAATCGTGGCTGAATTCCGTGGATCTTCACGACTGATCATTAAATAAATCATCTAGAAAACCCAATAAAAAAAACCGCTGTCTTAACAGCGGTTTTTTTTAATAGCAACATTCTGATTAAGCTTTTAACCACTTCTCGGCTTTGGCTTGATCTTCAACTTTCAACTCAACTTCAGTCAGTTCAGAACCACCATTTTGAACGTCAAAAGTCATCAGCTCATCACGACGGAATGCATGGACAGTATAAGTACCTTCCTGTTTCGCATATTTCTCGACAAGTTTCGTCGTTGCTTTAAGTCCATCAATCGCCACAATCACATCATTCGCTGAAAGACCCGCTTTTACCCCTGCTCCATCACGACGTGCAGACTGAACCAGCACACCTTCAGGCTTATCTGCAAGTTTCAGACCGAATGGCAATGACTTGTCATTTTTCAGCGTATAGCTCACGCCAAATTCAGGTAGTAACTGATCTAATGGCAATTCATCAGTAGTATTGATCAGGTGATTGATCTGTTCTAACCAGCTATCACCAGTCAATTCCTGACATAACTCAAAGATAGTCCGTTCATTGACCTGAATGCCATTTTGCGTATTTTCATATAGTTTACGCATCAAAGCGTCCAGACTTGAGCCACGCAGACGTAGACCTAGATCCAAACAAAGTGCAACTAAACAGCCTTTATTATAGTAACTGGTACCGGCATTGTTTGAGTTTTCATCTTGACGATAGAATTTTACCCAGGCATCAAAGCTAGACTCAGATACCGATTGAATAAAACGTCCCGGATTTTGCAAATAGCGATCAATCTGCGCTTTGAGCAATGCAATATAAGATTCCTGATTAATCACGCCACTACGTAGCAGAATCAGGTCATCATAATACGACGTAAACCCTTCAAAGATCCAAAGCAAAGAAGTATAGCCTTCTTTGTTCAAGTCATAATTCACGAAGTTTTCAGGACGAATGAATTTCACTAACCATGAATGGAAATATTCATGACTACATAGGCCAAGGAAACGCTGATAATCTTTCGATGGTTCTTCAGGCTCATCTGCTTTAGGAAAGTCATCACGCGGTGTAATCAGACTGGTTGAGTTCGGATGCTCCAGACCGCCATAGCTGTTACCGGTTGCCATGGTCATAAAGGTATAATCATTAAACGGCGCAGAACCGAACATGGAAATTTCTGTCGCACAGATTTTCTCAATGTCCTGCTTCATACGCTGTTCATTCATCGCATGTTTGCCTGACACCACAAACTCATGCGGAATGCCATTGGCTTCAAAACTGAATCGGGTCTGCTCTGCCAGTTCAAACGGCGCATCAATCAGTTCAGCATAGTTTTTAGCTTTTAAGGTATAACGACCTTTGACCAGACTTTTGGCCTGCATACCCGTCGCAAGCTGGAAATGTTTCAGCTCATCCGGCAGGAATACTTCAACTTCAATTTCTTTATGTTCCTGACCTTCCAACCCCAAACATGCACAAGCCGGGTTCACATAGAGACGGTTTTGATCCACATATGCACCACGAACAGACAGGTCATACGCGTAGACATCGTATTCCACAGTAATCAGTTCATGATCCGTATTGAATAAACGCCATTTATTCTTTTCAAACTTCTGGATTTGTAGCTGGCGTCCATCCTCATCATAAGCCTTGACTGCTTCAATATGCTTTGAGAACTCGCGAATCAGGTAACTGCCCGGAATCCAGGTCGGTAAAGAAAGGACTTGTGTTGGGTCTGCTAAAAAGCGAAGAGTTACGTGAATAAGATGCTGACGATAATCGTCAAATTCGATTTGATAATGCAACATAATGGGCGATATAAAATACAAATAAATGAGTTATAGCTTAGCTTAGCATTTTTTAGGCCAGTATTGCTTAGCTGTCGCATTTGTCTACATTTCTGACTAGCTATCCTTAAAAAAAAGGCATAGCATGCGTGAAAATTAAATCGTTCATCGACCGGTTGGTTATTAAGGAACACCTTTGAAATACATCATCTCACTGCTTGCAGTTCTCAGCCTGTTTGTGCCTGCAATTTCATATGCTGCCCTTCTAAATATTGTGCCTGAAAGCGTTGAAGCAGAAGCCTGGACCATTCTTGACTCACAGTCAGGCCAAGTCATTGCCGAACACAATGCCGACGTTCAACGTGCACCAGCTTCCCTCACCAAAATGATGGTGGCTTATATTGCACTAAAGGAAATTCAGGCGGGTAAATTAGATAAAAGTGAAGTATTAACTGCAACACCGATTGTGAAAACAGTGATGTGGGATGAGTCACAAATGTATCTGAAAGAAGGTGAGCAGATTTCGATTGATCAGCTTCTAGCTGGCCTGATTATCATGTCGGCGAATGATGCTGCTGTGACATTGGCAGAAAAAATTTCAGGTGATATTCCAAGCTTTGTCGAGCGAATGAATCGGGAAGCAAAAGCTTTAGGTATGGTTCATACCCATTTCCAGAATCCGGCCGGTATTACCATGCCTGAGCACTATTCTACTGCAACGGATCTGGCGCGTTTGTCGGCAGCTGTAGTCAATCAAACTCCGGACTATCTATATTATTCCAAACAGCCAAGTTTTACCTATAACAACCATTTCCACCGTGCCACTAACCGTGTGTTGCAAGTGGACTCAAGCGTCGATGGTTTAAAAACTGGCTTTACTCGTGCAGCCGGCTATAACCTGGCGCTCACCGCCAATCGTCCAACTTATGATATGGAACTGCCCCACCGTCGTTTGATCGTGGTGGTTTTAGGTACCAAAAGTGCTGCCAAACGCGCTGAAGTGTCGCATAAGTTGATGAATCTGGCGTATACCTATACCCGTAATGAAGTCGCCATTAAAGACAAACAGCTACTCGCTGAATTACCGGTGATCAAATCGACTTTGAAAATGTTTAAGGTTCAGACCAAACAGCCGCAGATTATTACGACATCTTTATATGATCAGAATTATGCCATTGACCTGAACCAGTTCGATCAAAACCATCAACGGGTAATGTTGAATACAGGTGATGGTGTAATGCAAAGCATTGAACCGCTCCATGAAACCCAAACTCATATCAATGTAGAAATGACTGCTTCTGAGTTAATTGCACCTATGGCCAAAGTGATGCCATTAGCGACGATTCATGTCTATCAGAATAATCAGCTTATTCGTACCATCCAGATTGAAGATATGGTGGAACTTGAAGAAGCCAGTTTCTTCCAGAAATTTCTGAGCTGGTTATCCAGCTTCTTTGGCATCTTTGCAGAAAGTGCACCAAGTGCCAAACTCTATCCAATCCAGAAATAAACACTGAATACAGTTAGAAGGCCTCTCATTTGCCTTCTAACTCCCCCCTTAAATTTCTCCCTTTTCTCTCGTCAATTTTACCTCCCCTGACATAATTGCTACGTTTTGTAATTTGTATAACAATTCTAATCAAGACGGCCTGCTGCCCATGCCATAGTATATTTGGTCTAAATTTCTCTTATTTTTATTAGAAAAATAAATAGGTTAATAATATATGACAGCACATCGAATCGTAATTGTAGGTGGTGGCGCAGGTGGGATGGAGCTGGCTACTCAACTGGGCGAAACCTTAGGCAAAAGTGGCAAAGCGCATATTACCCTAGTAGATCAGAAACTGACGCATATCTGGAAACCCTTATTGCATGAAATTGCTGCAGGTACGCTTAATCCGCATGCAGAAGAAACCAATTATTTTAGTCATGCTGCGGCTCATCATTATCACTTTGTGCTGGGAACATTTGTTGATCTTGACCGTGAGGCTAAAGAAATTATTCTGGAAACAGATTACTTTTCTAAAAAAGCCCAGCCTAAACAGAAGAAACACATCAGCTATGACACGCTAGTGCTGGCATTAGGTTCTACTTCCAATGATTTTAATACGGAAGGTGTTGCCCAATACTGTCATTTTCTCGACAGCCGCCAGCAGGCCGATGTCTTCCAGCAGGATCTGCTACATCTTTATCTCAATGCTCAAAATCAAACCTCTTCGCGTGAGCTTAAAATTGCCATTATTGGAGCCGGTGCAACTGGTGTAGAACTGGCTGCCGAGCTGGTGATCGCCAAACAAAACTTTTTTAAATATGGTCTGAACAAGATCGATCCAAATAAAGTCAAAATCACTTTGATTGAAGCCGCTGACCGGATCTTACCTGCACTGTCTGAGAAAATGGCTGAACACACCATGGAGCAGCTTAATCGTCTAGGTATTGAGGTATTAACCAGTCACCGGGTCGCTAAAGTCGATGAAGACCAGATTTACTTTGCTGATGGTTCAAGCCTCGAAGCAGAAATTAAAGTCTGGGCTGCTGGAATTAAAGCACCTGAAGTTCTGGCCAAACTTAAGGAGCTGGAAAAAGATAACATTAATCGCCTAAAAGTTTATGCAACTCTGCAAACTCTGTCAGACCCGGATATTTTCGTTTTTGGTGATTGTGCTCACTGTCAGCCTGAAGCAGATCAACCGGTTTTAGGCCCCCGTGCACAGGTCGCCAGCCAGCAGGCCACTTTTCTGGTCCGAGCCTTAAAAGCACGCATTAATGGTGAAAGCTATTTACCGATGTTCAAGTTTTCTGACAAAGGCTCATTAGTGTCTTTAAGTCAAAACAGTGCTGTCGGTGAATTATTGGGTCAGGTCAATGTTCAAGGCTTTGTTGCGAAATCCATGTATGTATCCCTGTACCGGATTCATCAGGCCACCATTCATGGCTATACCCATGCTGGCCTGTTAACTGCCAAAGACTTTGTTACACGAAAAATTGCACCCAAGCTGAAATTGCATTGAAATTGTAAATATTGTCCTCATATATGAAAAAATCGTCATTAAACATGTCAAATTGCATTTTTTTGCTATTTTTAGTCTACAAAAATACAATTTCACTTTATGATGTACCCTTAAAAAATTGAATGGATCAATTAATATGACTGCTATTGCAAATAACCTCGTGGTTTCTTTCCACTACACATTGACTAACGCAGAGGGTGAAACTCTCGACAAATCTCAAGGTGAACCACTTGCCTATTTGCACGGTGCAGGTAACATCATCCCTGGTTTAGAAAAAGCTTTAGAAGGCAAAACTGTTGGTGAAAAATTCACTGTAAATGTTCCTGCTGCTGAAGGCTATGGCGAATATAACCCAGAGCTTGTGCAAGAAGTGCCTAAACAAATGTTCCAAGGCGTAGACAACATCCAGGCAGGCATGCAGTTCCAAGCACAAACTGATGACGGCGTTCAAATCGTAACTGTTAAAGCAGTTGAAGGTGACAACGTAGTTGTTGATGCTAACTTCCCGCTTGCTGGTCAAGATTTAACTTTTGAAGTTGAAATCGTGTCTATCCGTGAACCTTCTCAAGAAGAACTTGATCACGGTCACGTACACGGTGCAGGTGGTCACCACCACTAAGACTTTCCGTCTTTAGTACAAAAAGGCAAAGTGAAAACTTTGCCTTTTTTATTGCCTTAAAATTTTAAATATAAAAAAAGCAGGACTACTGCCCTGCTTTTCATCATTAAAATCGCGAATCACTCAAATTACGCAATCATTAACGTTTGTTATAGATCTGCATTGCTGTTGGCAGATTTTGACGCATTGCTGCGATACGTTGACTGTTCGATGGGTGAGTAGACAGGAAAGTCACGCCAGTGCTGCCGCCTTCAAGCTTGTTCATTTTTTCCCAAAGGGTAATCGCTGCATTTGGATTATAGCCAGCGCGCGCCATAAGGGTTAAACCACCTTGGTCCGCACGACTTTCCAGATTGCGTGAGTAAGGTAAGCCGATACCAATCTGGCTACCCAATTGTGCCACTGCAGCACCACCCTGTCCTACGCCCGCTGCATTTAAACCTATGCCCAATGCCAGATCAGTCAGGGCTTGTGCACCAAGTTTCTGTTTCGCGTGCTCTTCCAGGGCATGGACCATTTCATGACCCATAATGGCTGCAATTTCAGCATCGGTCAGATTCAGCTTGTTCACGATACCGGTATAGAAAACCACTTTACCACCAGGTGCCACAAAAGCGTTGACCTGATCAGATTTCAGTACGGCCAACTGCCATTGAAATGCAGTACCTGTCTGGTTCAGTTGGTTGGCATAAGGTTTTAAACGGTTAAAAACAGCATTAATACGACTATATGTCGCTGAACTGGTATCGAGCTGACCTTTCGCTTTAGCGTCTGCCACCATAGCATTGTAGCTTTGGCTGGCTGAAGCATTTAAAGTCGCAGTATCTGCACCTGCAATATCGGCAATAGTTGTACAACCAGACAAAGTAATGGCTGCGGCTGCGCCCATACCTAACAAGAATTTATTTTTCATTATAGTGACTCCACCATAAGCAAAAGGTTAATTTACATTGTAAAAAATTATAAGTTAAAGGCTGGAGCAACTAAATGTACAATTACTTCATCTTGTTATATTTTATGTAATTTTAACCCCAATACTGTATCGCAAGCCAATAAATCAGACAGACAATATTTAAACCTAAATATAAATGACACAAAGGTTTAATTTTTTCTTCTAAAATTTCACTTTTACGCTTAAAAAATAGAAAAGCATTCTGCAGCAAGATGACCGGTACCAATACACAGGCAATGATCACGCTCAAGCCAATAAATGCCCCATAAATAATGTCAGGATCTTGGGTTTGGGCACGGATGATCAGCATCGCAATGGTCGGTGCGCCACCCATCGCGAATAACAAGGAATAGAACATCGTTCCCGAGATATTTTTATGCATCCTGCATACTCATATTTTATTTTGTTTTATTCTAACAAGCGCCATGCCACTGCACAGCACTTGCCGTTAAGACTTTAGTCCTGAGTTTCGAAATTATTTCTTAGTCTTGTATACCGTCATCGCTTCAGGCATCAGCTGTTGCAAGGCTGCAATTCGGTCATCATTCGTTGGATGCGTAGAAGTAAATTTATTCAGGACGCTATTGCCACGGCTGTCTTGTGCATTCATTTTTTGCCACAAAGTAATCGCTGCATTCGGGTTATAGCCCGCACGTGCCATCAGCATGAGACCGCCTTTATCGGCACGGCTTTCCAGATTACGTGAGAATGGCAAACCCACACCAAATTGAGCACCCATATCCAGCAGTAGCCCACCATAACCACCCGCGGACTGCCCGACATACTTGCTACCGATACTTACTGCCAGATCAGTAAGTGCTTGCGCTCCTACCTTATTCTTAGAATGTTCCTCAAGCGCATGCACCATTTCATGCCCCATGATGGCAGCAACTTCATCGTCTGTAAGTTTTAGTGTGTCGACAATGCCCGTATAGAACACCACCTTGCCACCTGGTGCGACATAGGCATTAATCTCGTTGGATTTAATCACCGCCACTTGCCAGTCAAACTTCTGACCAGTCTGGTTAAGTTGATCTGCATAAGGCTTCATTTTCAGGAAAACCCGGTTTACTTTTTTATAGGTGGCAGAAGTCGTATCCAGAATCTGTTTCTGCTTGGCCTCTGTCAGCATCTGATTATAGCTTTGTGCTGCACTCAGATTTAATGTAGCTGAATCAGCTCCCATCAAATCTGCAACCGTAGTACACCCCGTTAATGTAGTCGCAATGACCATCCCCGCCAATAAATTTTTATATTTCATGACCTTCTCAAATATATAAGGTCAAAACATCATAAAGAATCCAAACAGGTTTTCAATCATTTTTATAAGCTTTTCCAAATAAAAAACCCTGTGAAATCACAGGGTTTTTATCATTTTCAACTTAAAGGATTAAGCATCAAACGGATGGCGAAGAATAATGGTTTCTTCACGGTCTGGACCAGTTGAAATGATGTCGATTGGACATTCAATCAATTGTTCAAGACGTTTCACATAGTTAATTGCCGCTTGTGGCAATTGATCTAGTGATTTCGCACCGAAAGTAGATTCTTTCCAGCCTGGCATAGTTTCGTAGATTGGTTTTAAAGTTTCAAATGCAAGCGCATCAGAAGAACCAACACAGCCAGAATCAGCAGCTTCGTAACCTACACAGATTTTCACTTCTTCTAAACCGTCAAGAACGTCAAGTTTAGTCAAGCAAATACCAGACAGTGAGTTCACTTCTACTGAACGACGCAGGATTTCAGCATCGAACCAGCCACAACGACGTTGACGACCAGTAGACGCACCAAATTCTGAACCTACAGTACCCAGGTGTTTACCAATTGCATCACCTGTATCTGTTGCAGCGTCATACACCAACTCAGTTGGGAATGGGCCTGAACCTACACGAGTGGTGTATGCTTTAGTAATACCAAGAACATAGTCAAGGTGTAATGGACCAAGACCTGAACCTGAACTTACGCCACCAGCAGTCGTGTTTGAAGATGTTACGTACGGATATGTACCGTGGTCAACGTCAAGCAATGAACCTTGCGCACCTTCGAACATGATTTTCTTGCCAGCTTTACGGTAAGCGTGAAGTTCACCAGTCACGTCCATAACCATAGGCTCGATCACTTTGCGCCATTCGTCGCAAAGCGCAAGTACGTCTTCAACTTTAACTGCTTCAACACCGAAGAATTGAGTCAATTGGAAGTTGTGGTATTCAAGCAATTCTTCAAGCTGAGCTTTCAGATGTTCGCCACCACGTACCAGGTCAGCAACACGGATTGCACGACGCGCCACTTTATCTTCATAAGCAGGCCCGATCCCACGACCAGTTGTACCGATTTTCGCATTACCACGTTTTTTCTCACGAGCTTGGTCAAGTGCGATGTGGTGCGGAAGAATCAATGGACAGTTTGGAGAAATGCGTAGACGTTCACGTACTGGCACGCCTTCTTTTTCAAGAATATCCATCTCTTTGATGAGCGCTTCAGGTGAAAGAACCACACCATTACCAATTAAGCACAATACGTTTTCACGTAAAATACCTGATGGAATGAGGTGTAATACAGTTTTCTTACCACCAACCACGAGAGTATGACCTGCGTTATGTCCGCCTTGATAACGAACTACTGCAGCCGCTTGATCTGTGAGCAGGTCGACGATCTTACCCTTACCTTCGTCGCCCCATTGGGTACCAAGTACCACAACATTCTTGCCCATAATAGCCTCATTACATCATGCTGTTAAAGTTGAAAGTCCCACTCAGCGACATGAACACTGAGTAAAACAATTAAAGCGATTAAATCGTTTTGATGGTCCACTCACCGTCCACATTCACCAGCTGGTGAGTTGCATACGGTACTGAGTTTAAATCATCATTACCTAATAACTGAATTACACTTAAGCCTTGTGCACGGGTTGCCTGAATCGCATTTAATAGCGCAGCATCTGTACCCTTTGGTGCTACCACAACTTTAGCTGTAGCAAACTTGCCTGCACTTAAAGCATATAAGTCACAAGAGAAACCGGTTGCCGGACGTGCACGACCAAAATGCTCACCAATACCATCATAACGGCCACCTTGTGCCAGTGCAGCAGCACGGTTCGGTGCATAAACGGCATACATCAGGCCGGTGTGATAATGGTATGAACGTAACTCGACGACATCAATCCCAATATGCAGATTCGGCCAGCGTGCCTGAACTTCATTTTTGGTGGTTTGCAGTGCATCAAATGCCTGTTTGAAGGCTGGATTTTCTAATACTTCAGCACTTAAATTCGTTTTTAAAGCATCCAGGTCACTTGCAAAGCGGCCAAGCGTATAAAAGTCTGAACCAAACTTAAGATTTGCAGTAAATTCAGCCAGTTCTGGCAATGCTTTACGTTGATAAAGATCAGACAATTGGCGTTCAGTTGCTTTGCTTAAACCCGCTTGTGCAATCAGACTACGGAACAGACCCACATGACCTAAGTCAAGGTGGATACCGTCGGCCAGACCTGCTTCCTGAATCAGGCTGATCATCAGGTCAACCATTTCCACGTCAGCATCAATGCTGTCTGAACCAAATAATTCTGCACCTAACTGCAATGGTGCACGTGTGGTATTAAATCCTTGAGGTTTCGTATGTAAAACCGTACCCGCATAACAATAACGAGCCACACCTTCCACTGGATGTACATGCGCATCGATACGAGCCACTTGTGGTGTCATATCGGCACGCACACCAAGCAAACGGCCAGACAGCTGGTCGATCACTTTAAAAGTGGCTAAGTCTAAATCCTGATTCGATTCTGAGAGAGAAGATAGAGATTCAATGTATTCAATAAATGGCGTGTACACCAGCTGATAACCTCGAGATGCGAGGAAATCCAGTGATTGACGGCGCAGGCTTTCGATGACTTGCGCTTGTTCTGGTAATACATCAGCTACACCATCAGGTAATAACCATGTCTCTGAAATGGGCATGTTGTAAACCTAAATTCTTGTCAGCGCGGAATAAACCGCATAAAAAAATCGGGAGCACACCCGATTTCTCCTAGTCTAGCACGATCGTTTAGGCTGTGCATCGCAATTTTGATAATTTTCTCTGACTGATCAACTAATGCTACTTTAGGTCTTCAACCTATGATTTATCTGAAATAAATAGTCAATTTAAAATCAACCATGTTTAAATTATAATCTTAATTCTTCTAATTATTTATAAATAATAAGGTTCATGTATGCCAATTAAAACCATTTCATACTTATTCTTATTCGCCACTCTTCTTCCTCTTGGGGCTTGTACTCAAAACAATGCCGCATCAAGCGAAGAAACTCCAAATAATGCTCAGTCCACTTCACAAGTAACACAAGCTCCGCTTGAGGAGCCTAAAATTTGGCCTGAGCAAGATGAGAGTAAAACAGGTACACCTGTATTAGGCTTTAAATTAGGTGATTCCACGTATCAATCTGTGACCCGTCAATTATCAGGCTGGGATGAGCTGGGAATAAATTCATATAGCGAAGGAAAAATGATCTCCACGAATGGCAATGGCTATGGCGTGGATAACCTTACAAAAGTGACTTATATTTTTTCACCTGAAGATTCCCTACAAGCCGTCCTTATGCAAATCGAGAATAAAGACAAAATGGGGAACGAAGGCTTTAAGAAGTTTAAAGGTTATATTGAAAAACGCGGGTATAAACGGATCAGTAACCAGGAACCTTTTGTCGGGAATCAATATGCGGAATATGTTACACCAACAGGTGACATTATTGAGATTAGTGCACCTCATATGAGTTTTGATTTAAATATTTACTATCAGACTGATGCTTTTATAAAAAAATATAACGCGATGCAACAGCAGCAAAAAACTGAGAAAGTTAATACCGAATCAGCTCAGTTCTAACTATTTAATCTAAGTTTAATTTGATTTTTCCACATTCGAGATAGCAGTCTATCTCGATTTTTTTATCTCTTTGCTGTGTGTGCAATATTGATATGATTTTCCTGTGTATCACTTATTGGGTTGTTGAACATCCTTATATTAGACAAATTGCCTTAAAGCATGAATGCTAACAGAGTGTACAAGTCACTCCCATTACAAAGCCTCCTGAAATTCCTATAAACTATTCTTCCGTTCTATGGATAAAATCAGGCGACTTCATGCTCCCCTTTCAGTCACGTATCACGTCTGTTGTTGCCACTCCTCTGAGTGAATTCCAGCGTGGTGTGAAAGACTGCATGCCTTATTATTAGGGGTCATTCCTCTAGCACTAGTCTTGGGGGCAACCGCGGCACAGAAAGATTTTAGTTTGTTAGAAGTGCCACTACTCACTGGACTCAACTTTGCGGGCGGTTCCGAGTTTGCCGTATTGGAAGCATGGACTGACCCACCGCACCTACTGACCCTGATCTTTATTACTTTTCTGATTAACAGCCGTTATATCCTGCTCGGTGCAACGCTGGTACCTTATTTAAGACATCTTCCCAATCGGAAAGTCTTTACGGCCTTATTTTTATGGTGGATGAAAGCTGGGCTTTCAGTCTGACAGATGCACAGCGTCGACTGGCACAGTTTGGTTTACGTCATGCATTTAGTATGGCCTATTATGCGGGCCTATGTTTTGTGCTGTATCTGGCTTGGGTCGGCTTTACCACGCTAGGTGCCTTGGTTGGACCCGTATTAGGCGACATTAACCGTTTTGGCTTTGATATGGCTTTCCCAGCCATTGTACTGGTCTTACTGAGAGGCATGTGGAAAGGTTTCAGTGAGGCCCGTCCTTGGCTGGTCAGCTTTATTTGCGCTGCGCTGGCTTATCTCTATCTGCCGAGTAACTGGTATGTGCTGATTGGGGCACTTGCTGGAATTGCTTCTGCCTTATCGCTGATTCAGGAGGATGAAGCATGATCCATATGAGTACTCTTATCGCCATTATATTGGTTGCGTTAACAACTTACTGCACTCGCCTACTCGGCTATGTCTTGCTGAAAAATAAAACATTAAATAATCGTCAACGTAAAATTCTGGAAGTGATTCCAGGCTGCGTACTGATTTCGATGATCACCCCATATTTTTTACGAGATGATCCGGCTGATCTGATCGCTATAATGGTGACATTATTCGTTGCATCATGCTTTGGCATGCTGCCGACCATTTTAATTAGCATGGCCTCGGCAGCTATTTTAAGAACGTTACTGCTTTAAATCCTTTATATAAGGCTAAGCCAGCATGAAAGAGTCTTATGACTTTGGTTCTACTACTTTAGCGAGCAGATTTACCAGTTCTGCATTTTGCAGCTCAACTTTTTGCAGTTTGGCTGTAGTCTGATCCAGTACTTCCTGCTGCACATGCATCTTTTTCGCCAGATCCTGCATAATTTCCAAGGTCTTTTTTAAATTTTCTTCCAGATGCGCCACTTTTTCCTCAACTGGCACGCCTTCCACACTTTGTGAACTCTCATTATTATTAAATTGCAGCCAGATCAAAAAGATTACAGCCAAGGTTAGTAATATAATAAATCCCCAGATCAACATCATGTGCTTGCTCTTATTCCATTTAATTATCTTTATCTTAACGAAAAAATATCCAGATCATAGAAATATTCGGCATAAATCCAGAGCTTTTCGATCAATTACGTCCAAGTTCTTATTCATTTTCCTCTAATTTTTTAATCTTGTATAAAAAAGCACCCGATTTAGGATGCTTTCAAAATAGCTTAATGTATATAAAAGGAATCACAGAGATCCAGTAACCGGTTGGCATAACCCCATTCATTGTCATACCAGGCAAATACTTTGGCTTGATGCCCCACCACCATGGTCTGGGTCAAATCCACAATCAATGAATAAGGCGAATGATTAAAATCGCTAGAGACCAGAGGCTCATCTGTCACAGACATGATTTCAGCAAAATCCTGACGTGCAGCGTTCATTAATACTTCATTCAACTGATGATCAGTAATGGGTGACTGGGAGATAAAGGTTAAATCAATGGCCGCTACATTAATGGTTGGCACGCGAATCGAATAACCATCAATCCGGTTCTCCATCTTCGGCATTACGCGTTTGAGCGCACCCAAAGCTGAAGATGTGGTTGGAATAATATTTTGCCCGGAAGCACGGGCACGTCTTAAATCACGATGGGCATGATCCAGTACTGACTGATCCGCTGTCACCGCATGAATTTCAGTCATCAGTGCAGTCTCAATCCCGAAAGCATCATCAATGATTTTGACTAGCGGTACCAATGCCTGCGTAGTACAGGAAACACTGGAAATAATCTGGTCACTTTCTTTGACATCTCGATGGTTGACGCCATAGACAATTGCGGCATCCACCGTATCAAACGGTGCAGCACCGATAATCACCCGTTTTGCCCCGGCAGTAATATGCTGAGTCGCAGCCTCACGCGAACGGAATAGGCCGGTACATTCCAATACCACATCAATATTCAGTTCATGCCATGGCATTTCCACCGGATTCGCCTGTCTTAACACCTGAACTTTCTGATAAGCATCGCGGTAAGTGACATGCAGGTAGGCATACTCATCTTCATAAGTCAGATCGACCTGCCCCGGGAAACGGCCATGAGTAGAATCATATTTAAATAGATGCAATAAGGTTTCAACGTCGGCAACGTCATTAATGGCAACGATGTCAAAATTAAAATCTTTCGGATTTTCAAACCATGCACGCAACACATTGCGTCCGATTCGTCCAAAACCATTAATTGCGATACGTTGCATCGACATTCCCTACTGCGGCATAAAACTTTGTGCGCCTATATTAATGGAATTATCCAGCTGACTGATAACTATTCAGCTAAATCCACTAAAAATTACACAGAATGTCCAATATTTCATCGAAAAATTCATGCTTTAATAAAGGCAATGCGAAGTTTCTGTTACCGAGATTTGAAATAAATTGCTGTAATGACAATAGCTTTTGATTTTGCAGGGCATTTTTCTGATTTTTCCAATATTCATTCCTTATAGTTTTATGATCTATAAATATGAAAATCATTGGTTGAACAGGCATTTTCCGTTATAATTTGGCGTTTTTAAATATTTAAGCCCCGCATTGCAGCAAAGAACCAACCTTCTTGTCAGACTGTGATGTTTTTAGCCAAATCGGAAATTATGGAGTGACTTGGTTGTGAGTACTCGTTTTATGACATCAGCTGAAATTCGCGAAGCTTTTTTAAGCTACTTTGAATCGCAAGGGCATACACGTGTCGCGTCGAGTTCTCTGGTTCCTGCCAACGACCCAACATTATTGTTTACCAATGCTGGTATGAACCAGTTTAAAGACTGCTTCCTGGGTCTGGAAAAACGTGATTATGTTCGTGCAACATCTTCACAAAAATGTGTACGTGCAGGCGGTAAACACAACGACTTAGATAACGTTGGCTACACAGCTCGTCACCACACATTCTTTGAAATGCTGGGTAACTTCTCGTTTGGTGATTATTTCAAACGTGATGCGATTAAATTTGCCTGGGAATTCTTGACCGGCGATAAATGGCTGGCGCTACCTAAAGACAAATTGTACGTAACTGTGTATCACACTGATGACGAAGCGTTTGATATCTGGAATAAAGAAGTTGGTCTAGATGCCAGCCGTATTATCCGCATTGGTGATAACAAAGGCGAAAAATACGCATCAGACAATTTCTGGGCAATGGGCGATACTGGTCCTTGTGGTCCATGTTCTGAAATCTTCTATGATCACGGTGAGCACATCTGGGGTGGCCTACCTGGCACGCCTGAAGAAGATGGCGACCGTTTCATTGAAATCTGGAACAACGTATTCATGCAGTTTAACCGTACTGCTGATGGTGTATTACACCCTCTTCCAGCACCTTCTGTTGATACAGGTATGGGCCTTGAGCGTATTTCAGCTGTTCTTCAGCATGTTAACTCAAACTATGAAATCGACCTGTTCCAAAACCTGTTAAAAGCTGCTGCTGAAATTATTGGTTTAGATACTTCAGATATTGAAGCGAAAGCACAAGCTGAAAACAAACCGGTTGAATACCCTGCTTCACTTAAAGTGGTTGCTGACCATGCACGTTCATGCTGCTTCCTGATTGCGGATGGTGTAAACCCATCGAATGAAGGTCGTGGTTATGTACTGCGTCGTATTATCCGTCGTGCAGTTCGTCATGGTAACAAACTGGGTGCAACTGGTTCATTCTTCCACAAAATGCTTCAGCCTTTAATTGATGTGATGGGCGCAGCTTATCCTGAACTTGAAGCAAACAAAGCACGTATCGAAGCTGCATTGCTGAAAGAAGAAGAACAGTTTGCTAAAACACTTGAGCAAGGCCTGAAATTGCTTGAAGGTGAATTGGCGAACCTGAAAGGTTCTGTGATTCCAGGCGAAGTGGTATTCAAACTTTATGACACTTACGGCTTCCCAACTGACTTAACTGCCGACATCGCACGTGAACGTGATTTAACGATTGACGAAGCTGGCTTTGAGAAAGAGATGGCTGCACAACGTCAACGCGCACGTGATGCAGGTAAATTCGCAATCGACTATAACAGCGTTGTTAAAGTTGAAGGCGAAACTCAGTTTGAAGGTTATGACGCAACTGCAGGTCAAGGTCAAATCATCGCGATCTATAAAGATGGCGAGCAAGTTGACGAAGTGGTTGAAGGCGACGAAGCACTGATCGTATTGAACCAAACTCCTTTCTATGCAGAAAGCGGTGGTCAAATCGGTGATACAGGTATCTTCAAAAACGATACGGGTATTTTCGAAGTTCAAGATACCAAAAAATCTGGTGGTGCGTTCGTACACCAAGGTATCGTGACTATGGGTAACCTGAAAGTTACTCAAAACGTTGAAGCAACGGTTAAAGCCGAGATTCGTGCTGCAACTGCACGTAACCACTCTGCAACTCACTTGTTACACGCTGCCCTACGTCAAATCCTGGGTTCACACGTACAGCAAAAAGGTTCATTGGTTGCGTCTGACGTTCTACGTTTCGACTTTGCAAACGACCAACCTGTAACTTTTGAACAGCTGCAAGAAATTGAACGTCTTGTCAATGCCGAAGTGATTGCCAACACAGCTGTAACCACTGAACTGCTCGACATCGAATCTGCGAAAGCCAAAGGTGCGATGATGCTGTTCGGTGAGAAATACGGTGAAGAAGTTCGCGTATTATCTATGGGTTCAGTAATTGACGAGAAAAACTTCTCGATCGAGCTGTGTGGCGGTATTCACGTAAAACGTACGGGTGACATCGGTCTGTTCAAAATCACGTCTGAAGGTGGTGTCGCAGCGGGTGTACGTCGTATTGAAGCAGTAACCGGTACTAAAGCTGTTGAAGCCGTACAGAAAGTCGACCGTGATGTTCAATATATCAATGGTTTATTAAAAGCACAGAACCATCAAACAGTCGAAAAAGTTGAAGCTGTGGTGGACACTGCGCATCAATTGCAAAAACAGATTGAACAATTGAATCAAAAATTGGCAAGCCTACAAGCCGGTGAACTTTTAAGTCAGGTTCAAGAGCTTGCTGGTCGTAAAACACTGATCACTACTGTTCAGGGTATGGATGCGAAAGCATTACGTAACCTACACGACGGTGTGAAATCAAAATTAGAAAATGCAGTCATTGTGCTTGCAGGTGTAGAGGGTGACAAGGTGAGCTTGATTGCATCTGTAGCGAAAGACTTTACTGCTTCTATTAAAGCGGGCGACATCATCAAACACTTGGCAACTGAGCTAGGTGGTAAAGGTGGTGGTAAACCTGACTTGGCACAAGGTGGCGCGCCACTTAACGAGAAGTTTGCTCCAGTGATGGCTGATTTAGCAGCTTGGCTTGAAGCAAAATAAAAACTTCATTTTGTGTAACTGACCCTGATCGGAAAATCAGGGTCATGGTTTATATGGAACAACTATGGCATTAATCGTTCAAAAATATGGCGGTACCTCAATGGGTACTCCCGAGCGCATTCTCAATGTTGCTCGTCGTGTGAAGCGCTGGCATGACCACGGCCACAAGGTAGTGGTTGTTGTATCAGCAATGAGTGGCGAAACCAATCGTCTGCTTGCTCTCGCGAAGGCCATTACCGAAACCCCTGACCCACGTGAACTTGACCAAATGGTTTCTACGGGTGAACAGGTAACGATTTCCATGCTCGCAATGGCGTTGAATTCGATCGGTGTTGAAGCTAAATCTTTGACTGGTCGCCAGGTTGGTATTAAAACCGACAGCTCATTTACCAAAGCCCGTATTGAATCAATTGATACTGATGTATTAACTGAAAATCTGGATGCAGGTCGTGTAATTGTGGTTGCTGGTTTCCAAGGCTTTGATGCTGATGGCAATACAACAACGCTTGGCCGTGGTGGTTCTGATACTTCAGGTGTTGCACTTGCTGCCGCCCTGAAAGCCGATGAATGCCAGATTTACACAGACGTAGATGGCGTATATACGACTGACCCTCGTGTTGCACCAAAAGCGAAAAAAGTAGACCGTATCTCTTTCGAAGAAATGCTGGAAATGGCATCTTTAGGTTCTAAAGTCCTGCAAATTCGTTCAGTAGAATTTGCTGGTAAGTACCAAGTACCTCTACGCGTACTCTCAAGCTTCGATAATGACAATGATGGCGCATTTGACGAAGACTTTAAAAACAACGTCGGAACTCTTATTACTACTGAACTGGAAGACAACATGGAACAGCCAATTATCTCTGGTATCGCGTTCAACCGCGACGAAGCTAAACTGACTATTCTGGGTGTTCCAGATGAGCCAGGTATTGCATCTAAAATTCTTAAACCAATTGGTAATGCCAATATCGAAGTGGATATGATTATCCAGAACGTTGAAGAAGATGGTACAACTGATTTCACGTTTACTGTAAACCGCGGTGAACTCGCTAAAGCTAAAAAAATCCTTGAAGAAACCGCTCAAGCGATTGGCGCACGTGAAGTTGCAACTCGTGATGACATCGTAAAAGTGTCGATCGTAGGTGTAGGTATGCGTTCTCACGCTGGTGTAGCGAGCAAAATGTTCACTGCCCTTGCTGATGAAGGCATCAATATCCTGATGATCTCTACTTCTGAAATCAAGATTTCAGTAATTATCGAAGAGAATTATCTTGAGCTTGCAGTTCGCTCACTTCACACTGCGTTCGGTTTAGACCGTGAATATGGTGAATCTAGCACACGCGCTTAAGAGAACTACAAAATACCGTCATTGTCTGACAGTATTTCATTAAATCTCTACAAAAATGCAGGGCCACTATAGTTTTTTTTATAGTGGCTCTGTTATATTAAGCCTAAGGATTTTCAACAGTCTGGATAGTTAACCTCTTCATTTCATGGACAGGACTTTCTATTCAGACATTAATTATATAATTTTAGGTTGTGTTTTTTTATTACATTCAATAGATTGCAGGTTTTGCATTTTGCAAGGAGAGAAACATGCTGATTTTGACTCGACGCGTCGGGGAAACTTTAATGATCGGAGACCAAGTCAGCGTGACTGTACTTGGCGTAAAAGGCAACCAGGTTCGTATTGGGGTAAATGCTCCGAAAGAAGTCTCTGTACACCGTGAAGAGATTTACCAGCGTATCCAGCATGAACGTGCAATGCATGAACATCTTCAGCATATTGACCAGGATTATCAGCCTTCTTCTTATGAAGATGACAACCAGACACAAAATAACTTTAACCGTTAATTTTGTATGGCTATAAAAGCGGCTTTTAAGCCGCTTTTAATTTGTCTAATTTTCAACTGCATAGCAAAATAATCAGACTTTATCCCGCCTGCTGCTGATCAAGCAACGCTGCCAGCACTTTTTTCACCGGTCCAAAACTGCGACGGTGCTCATCAATCACCCCGTGTAAGGCAATCGCTTCAAAATGTGCTTTGGTCGGATACCCCTTATGCTTGGCAAAGCCAAATTGTGGATACTTCTGATCCATCTCTACCATCTGGCGATCACGGGTCACTTTTGCCAGAATACTGGCTGCCGAAATCTCAGGATGCAAGGCATCCCCGCCTACGACTGCATCACAGCTCATCGCAAGGCCCTGAGGAATCTTGTTGCCATCGACCAGCACATGTTCCGGCTGAATGCTTAATGCTTCTACAGCGCGGCGCATTGCCAGCAAAGAGGCCTGCAAAATATTATGCTCGTCGATTTCTGCCGCAGAAGCTTCAGCAATGGCCCAAGCCAGTGCTTTTTCCTGAATCTCAATAAAAAGTTTTTCGCGCTTCTTCTCGCTTAGCTTCTTGGAATCATTTAAGCCCTCAATCGGGTTATTCGGATCCAATATCACAGCCGCAGCGACCACCGATCCTACTAATGGCCCACGCCCTGCTTCATCTACACCAGCAATGTTCATTTTATTTCCCATAAAAAATAGGCTGAACCAGTCAGCCTATTCAAATTTGATTTTGACTTAGTTTACAGCTTCAGCCACACAAGCGTTAATAGTATTTGCAACAACATTGCCTACAATAGTCGCACGTGCTGTCGGATCAATTGCTGCAGTTGCCAAATCCACCGCAGTCACATTCTGTGGTGCTTTTTCACTCACACAACCACAGATTTCAGACTGGATATTCTGTTTTTGTGTTTCTGTCATTAAACGTGTTGCAGTTTGCCAAGCCGGAATATTATTCAGTTCAGTGACACATTTTGCATTGATGGCAATTTTAATGGCTGCAGAACCGAGCTGCTGACCTGTACTTGCTTGAGTGGTTGTACCCGTACCTTGTGGTGCTACGCAGGCAGAAAGAACAAGTGCTAATGGAGCAACAACAGCCAATAATTTTTTCACGGATTTTATCCTTTTTTCAGCTTTTAAAATATGCGGCTATTGTGCCGAATTTTATCGCAATAAGAAATCTAAAAATGAGTCATGATGTCTAATCTGCACGCAGCCAGACTCATAGCCATCACAGGAAAGAAGACTCACTACTAATCTAAAGGTAAAGTCTGGATAAGCCAGCACCCAAAAATCCTTAATTGATAAACTCACCCATACAGCCTTTTAAGCTATTGGCAATTGCTTTGCGGGTTAGCTCCTTTTTGGTTTCTTCATCAACAGTTGCTTTTAACAGAGTTTTGGCCGGCACACCTTCCAAGGCATGTTCACCCACACAGCCACATACTTTTTGCTGTAAATGCTGTTTATTGGCTTCAGCCATGAAATAAGTCCCCATTTTCCAGACTTTGGAATCTTTCAGCTCTTGGCCACACTGATATTCAATCACAGGTTTCAGGGCTTTCTGAGTCATTGAGGTATCTGCACAAGCAGGATTGATTAAGCTAACAGCCAGAACAGGCCACAGGAATTTTAATTTCATCTTCGGTTCATATATCAGATTAAATAAAAAGGCAGAGCGAACTCTACCCTCTTTGGGCTAACAAATTTACTGGAATGATATTTTAAACAAGTGCCTGAATCAGGCTGATCCATTTCTGTTTTTCAGCATTAGAAATAAATGAAGCCTCAAAAGAATTGATTGCCAGCTGTTTAAGTTCTTCATTGCTTAGATCCAAAGCTTCAGCAATGGCAATGAAATTGTCATTCATATAACCACCGAAATAGGATGGATCATCCGAATTCACTGTGACATGCACACCCTGCTGCAACAGGCGACGGATATTATGCTGCTGCATATCATCCACAACACACAGTTTCAGGTTTGATAAAGGACAAACAGTAAGTGGCATCTTCTCTGCAATCAAACGCTGCATCAATTCTGGATCTTCCTCAGAACGTACGCCATGATCAATACGGTTGACTTTTAATAAATCCAAAGCTTCCCAGACATATTCTGCCGGACCTTCTTCACCCGCATGTGCAACCACCAGAAAACCGGCTTCACGTGCTTTGGCGAAAACACGTTCAAACTTAGACGGTGGATGCCCGACTTCACTTGAATCCAGCCCTACTCCAATGATTTGTTCTTTATAAGGCAGTGCTTGCTCTAATGTCTCAAATGCTGCTTCTTCACTTAAATGACGTAAGAAACACATGATCAGATGTGAAGTAATGCCTAATTTAGCTTTCGCATCATCACAGGCTTTCCGCAAGCCATTAATCACGGTTTCAAAGGCAATGCCGCGATCGGTATGCGTTTGCGGATCAAAGAACATTTCAGTATGCACGACATTATCATCTGCGCATTTTTCAAAATACGCCCAAGCCAGATCATAAAAGTCCTGTTCATGAATCAGAACATTGGCACCCGCGTAGTAGATATCCAGGAAAGATTGCAGATTATGGAAATTATAAGCCTGCTTCACTTCCTCAACCGATTTATAAGGAATGCTAATTTCATTACGCTGTGCAATCGCAAACATTAACTCAGGTTCAAAGGTACCTTCGATATGCACATGCAGCTCAGCCTTTGGCAAGGCCTGAATCAATTCAAGACGGTTCATCGCTACTCCTGATTAAACCTGAGAAAAATAAAAAAGGGTGCAAACTGAGTTTACACCCTTTTGATATTCGACAAAAATTAGCCGCCAAACATCCAGAACTTCAATGCCCACAGTACTGCGATGATCCACACCATGTATGGCACAGTTTTCGCTTTACCTGTCAGCAGTTTAATCAGCGCATAGCTGATAAAACCCATTGCGATACCATCTGCAATTGAGTACGTAAATGGCATGAATACAATGGTCAGGAATGCTGGAACCGCTTCAGTAATATCATCCCATTCAATATGGACAATACCCTGAATCATCAATACACCGACAAATAGCAATGCAGGTGCAGTAGCAAAACCCGGTACAGATTGAGCCAATGGAGCCAGGAATAAGCAGGCAATGAATAGTAAGCCCACCACAACTGCAGTCAGACCAGTACGACCACCTGCTGCAACACCCGCTGATGATTCAATATAAGGTGTAGTTGAAGAAGTACCCAAAGCAGCACCTGCAACAATCGCAGAAGAATCGGCAAATAATGCTTTTTTCAGACGCGGCAATTTACCATCTTTTAACAGACCTGCACGATGTGAAACACCTACCAACGTACCAGTAGAGTCAAACAGATCGACCAGGAAGAATACGAAGATCACACCGATCAGGCTGGCTGTAAACAGACCTTGAAAGTCCATTTGCAGGAAGGTTGGTGCCAGAGAAGGAATTTGACCCACTACACCCTGGAACTGGTTATAACCTAAAGCAGTAGAAATTGCAGTGATTACCAGAATACTGATAATAATCGCACCACGTACTTTGAAGTGATGCATTACTACCACTAACAGGAAGCCAAGTAGCGCAAGCATAACTGTTGGCTGTTTCAAATCACCCAGACCCACCAAGGTCGCTTGATTATCAACAATAATGCCAGCATTTTTAAGTGCAACTAGGGCCAGGAACAGGCCAATACCACCACCAATTGCCAGTTTGAGTGACATTGGAATGGCATTGACAATCGCCTCACGTATTTTGAACATACTGATGGCAATGAAGACCAGACCAGATACAAATACTGCACCTAATGCAGTTTGCCAAGGCACACCCATTCCCAGACAGACTGAGTAAGTAAAGAAGGCATTCAGCCCCATACCCGGTGCAAGTGCAATTGGATAATTGGCAATAAGCCCCATTACCAAGCAGCCAATTGCGGCTGCAAGACAGGTGGCTACAAAGACAGCCCCATGATCCATCCCGGTTTCGGATAAAATCATCGGATTAACAATAATGATGTAACACATTGTCAGGAACGTGGTTACACCTGCCAGAACTTCTGTACGGAAACTGGTTTTGTTTTCACTCAGTTTGAACAGACGTTCCAGCATATTTTCTGAAGATGGATTAGGAGTCGTCATGACCTAGCCCCTATTGAGTAAACTTTATGCTTTAAGCATGCCGCCGGATTCATGAAACTTTATAGAAAACTTCATGAATTTTAAGGATCTGTTAGCAACGAATATGCCAGCTTCGCCATTTAGCGGGTCAAAATGTTTCAATAGCGAACAGTAAGAAAACTGCGCTAGAAAAACTCAAAAAACAATCTAAACAAAAAAGCTGCATAACCCCTATGCAGCTTTTTTCATCATTAGAATCAAATACTTAATTTAAGTAAATTTGATCTAACTTTATCTTTTGCAAATTATAACACATTGATTTCTGATTGCTTCTTAGAATTTATATTTTATTAAAAATTAATATAAGTCAGTTTTATTATTATTAAATTTTCTTTTATTTATTATGATTTTATTTTTATTTTTTTACCTGATTCCTTAATCAAAACGCTTAGTTCAAATCTATTAAGGTCGGGGCCGATTTGCATTCAGCAATTTAGTTGAATGTTGTACTTCTCTCAGAATCTGATGAAGCTCCTCATGTTTTTTTGTTTCGGCCTGTTGGTGAACACAATAACCGAGTAAACCCACCATCAGCACAAAAATAGGAATTGTATAAATTTTCATTTTTGTAGTTGAGTTATGTAACAGCATTAAAGTTATGCTAACAAATTAACAATAAAATTGTGACATAGTCTACAAATAACCCGATAAAATGCAGTTTTTTCAATTATTTAGAGTTTTTATATTCTTCATTTTTTTATACTTCTTATTCAATTAATCATAATTTTTTGAGCCATATTTTTTTATTTTTAGTCATTTTTTGAATATTAAAAGAAATTAATTGATTGATTCTATTTTTTATTTTTTTAGAAATTTGTCTTTACTATATAAATTTATCGAGTGAAAAATATCTTTTAAAGCTCCCTATAGCTTTCATTATTTTATTTAGCTTTTCTTCTAAAAAATTTATCCATTTCCTGTTAAAAATTCTTCTAAATAAATGATATTTTGGAAGTTCCTTCCCTTTTTTTTAATTTTTATTCAATTCAATATTGCTAAACTTAAATTCACCCAAGACTTTTAAGAAAATTTCTTCATTCAGCCTTGGGTAAATCTTTTACCTTAAGCAGCTAGCTGCTCATCACGTTTAAATACCAACTCACCTTTTAATGAACTTTCAGCATCAAAATAATACCCATCGGTATTAAAGGCTTTTAAGTCTTCAGTTCGTTTGATCTGGTTTTCAATGATAAAGCGCGCCATTAAACCACGAGCTTTCTTGGCATAGAAGCTGATGACTTTATATTTGCCATTTTTCTGATCTAAAAATACCGGCTTGATGATTTCAGCCTGAATTTTGCTTTCTTTCACTGCCTTGTAATATTCATCAGAGGCAATATTGACCAGAATTTCAGACTCTGCTGCTGCCAGGTCATGATTGATCAGGTCAGTAATGGTATGTCCCCAGAACTCGTAGAGATGAGCACCACGTGGGTTAGTCAATTTGGTTCCCATTTCCAGACGGTAAGGCATCATCAGATCCAGCGGACGCAATAAGCCATATAGGCCGGATAACATACGCAGATGGTTCTGTGCGTAATGAATCTGATCCTGCTTTAACTGGTAAGCATCCAGACCGGTATAAACGTCCCCTTTAAAGGCAAAGATTGCCTGACGAGCATTGGAAAAATCAAAATCTGGCTGCCAGTCTCTAAAGCGTTCCGCATTCAGATTGGCAATTTTTTCACTGACGCTCATTAAGCTGGCAATTTCAGTTGCTGATAACTTGCGGGCAACTTCTATCAATTCCTGGGAATGTTCAAGCAATCTTGCCTGAGTAAATTGATCGGTAGGTAAAGGTGTTTCGTAATCTAGAGTCTTGGCTGGAGAAATTAAAGCAAGCATAGCAACCTGGTTAAAAAATGATTAATCAAACTATATCAGTAGACTTATTTTAATTCCAATTCATGTTTTTATTTATCATAATCGTTAAAATAGAAAATTCTCCTGCAATTTATCGGTTTTCTATGTCCGAACCAATCTTCCTCCAAGGCCCTGCTGGCCAACTTGAGGTTTTTGTGGATTATCCTCAGGGTGAAGTGAAAGGATTCGCGATTGTTTGTCATCCCCATCCATTACAAGGTGGCACACCACAACATAAGGTTCCGGTGTTACTGGCACAAATGTTTTTAGAGCGTGGTTGTGTTGTCTATCGTCCAAGTTTCCGTGGTTCTGGTCAAAGTGCCGGTCTGCATGATGAAGGCTTTGGTGAAACAGATGATATACTTGAAGTCATTAAATATGCGCGTCACCAGCATATTGGCCTGCCTTTCTTTGCAGGCGGTTTCAGTTTTGGTGCACATGTCATGGCCAAGTGTTACGCCGCCCTGCCAGTTGAACTGCAACCTTCAAAAGTGATTTTGTGTGGTTTACCGACTGCGACCGTAGCTGGCCTACGTCACTATGTTACCCCACCGATCAAAGGTGATATTTTATTTATCCATGGTGAAGCGGATGATGTCACACTTTTATCTGACATGATTGAATGGGCCAAGCCTCAACGTCATCTGGTCACGATCTTGCCCGGTGCAAACCATTTCTTTACTGGTTATTTAAAGCAGCTCCGGATTGCGATGAGCCGTTTCCTCGCATTAAGCTGATCAAGAAAAACCTCATCATTTGATGAGGTTTTTTATTCAGTCATTAAATCTTTAGCGTGTATTTCATAAATTACAGCCCGATATTTAGGCTTATCTAGGTGGCTGGTAATTTTTCCACCCAAGCGCTCTGCAATTTTCCGGCTAGACCAGTTTTCTTCTGCTACCGGATAGCTCAAAACCTTGATCCCTAATGTATTGAAAGCATAGGCCACAATACAACGCACCGCCTCATGTCCATAATGATGACCATGCGCCGTTTCACGAATCCAGATACCCACTTCAGGTATTTCATCATGCAGTCGATGCAAACCGCATAATCCGATAAATTCATGTCTTTCAATATGACGGATCACAAAGATATATTCTTTATGATCAGCCATATTGTTTAGCCAGTTTTGCCAGACTGTTACAAATACCTGCTCAGATTCCGGTGTCTTCCATGCCATAAAACGGGTCAGACTCGGGATAATCGAGGCATAAGCTTCCGCAGCATCGGATGGCTTAAAATAATCTAAAACAAGACGTTCGCTTTGCAGTATGGGCGAAAGTCTTTGAATCGGTTGAATTAGTTTTTCCACTCGAACTCACTAAAACTTTCTTGTTCTTTCAGCGATGCTTCAACGGCTTGTGCCAACTGATTTAATAAACTTTGTTCTGTAATCCGATCCAGCCAGTCCTGTTCTTCATCCGGGTAAGAGGCGATTTCACAAATCAGGTGCCCTTCCTGGTCTCGTGTCTCACAGCTCACTGATAATGGTAACTCGTGTTCATCGACACTTATGGCCACTTGTGCGCCACTTTGCGCCAAGGTTTTAAAGCCATATTTACCGAGCTCTTCCGTCAGCAGATGCGCCACATATTCCTGAGTCTGCTGACTGCCCTGTAATTGTTCCTGGCTCTGAGGGTTGGCCATAAATTTTAATTTTCGCATTGCTACATCCAAATGGCTTTTTTGTTGTATGGTTTTAGCATAAGCCAATATAAACAAAACAGCCAAGCAAAAGCTTGGCTGTTTCATGTAAATTTTAGAATTATTCTGTCACTTCAATCGCCAGACCCGCTTGAGCACTCAATTCAGTGAAGGTTGGGAAGCTGGTTGCGACGGTTTCAGTCCCAACAATCTTGATTTCACTTGAGTTACGCAGACCTGCAATCGAGAAGCTCATTGCGATACGATGGTCATGATGCGATTCAATTTCACCACCTGTGAAGATTGGTGACCAGTCACCTGCCTTACCCTTACCTTCGATAATGATGCCATCATCAGTTGGCGTACAGTCAATGCCCATGGTTTTCAGACCATCTGCCATCACTTGAATACGATCCGATTCTTTGACACGCAGTTCAGCAGCACCTGTCAGGATGGTTTGACCTTCAGCACAAGCTGCCGCTATAAACAATGCTGGGAATTCATCAATTGCTAGTGGCACTTGGTCTTCCGGTATATGAATGCCTTTTAAGGTACGTGTACCACGGATCCGGATATCCGCAATCGGTTCACCGCCCGCAATACGTTCATTTTCAACTGTAATGTCAGCGCCCATCTGTTTCAGGATTTCGATGACACCAGTACGAGTCGGGTTAATCCCCACAGCTTCCAAAGTCACATCTGAATTTTCAGTGATCGCCGCACCGACCATAAAGAAGGCTGCAGATGAAATATCAGAAGGCACCTGAATGTTAGTACCTACCAGTTTGCCACCACCTTGCAGGGAAATACGGTTAGCTTCAGTTTTTACGTCATAACCAAAAGCACGCAACATACGTTCAGTATGGTCACGGGTTGGTTCAGGTTCAGTCACTGAAGTTTCACCTTCTGCCCAAAGACCCGCCAGTAGAATGCCTGATTTCACCTGAGCAGATGCCATTGGCAAGTCGTATTGAATACCTTTCAGGTTTTGATTACCGGTAATCGATACTGGTGGTGTACCACGTTCACCCGTAGTTTGAATCTGTGCACCCATTAAACGTAATGGTTTAGCAATACGCTCCATTGGACGCTTAGACAGTGAAGCATCACCGGTCATCACCGAGTCAAATTTCTGTGCAGACAGCATGCCAGACAGCAAACGCATTGAAGTACCTGAATTACCCATATACAGTGCAGACTGTGGTGCTTTCAGACCATGCATACCCACACCATGAATGGTCACTTCACCATTTTTAGGGCCTTCAATGCTTACGCCCATATCACGGAAGGCTTGTAAAGTTGCAAGCGCATCTTCACCCTCAAGGAACCCGGTCACATGCGTTGTGCCTTCCGCGATGGCGCCAAACATGATGGAACGGTGTGACACAGATTTGTCACCTGGCACGGTAAATTTGCCCTGGAATTTCTTGGCACCCGGCTGAATGGTAAATTGTTGTGTCACGTTATTTTTCTCCATGAAAGGTTTCTTGGCGAGCATATGGTTGAAATGCTGGCGAGCTGCCTGTGCATGTCCCAATAAGCCCATCAATGCTTGTGAATCTTCATTTTCGATCAGCTTGCGGATAATCGCTAGCTGGGCCTCAAAACCATCCACGGCGTTGAGAATTGCTTTTTTATTGGCAAAAAAGATGTCATGCCACATTTGTGGATCACTGGCAGCGATACGCGAGAAGTCGCGGAAGCCACCGGCAGCATAACGAAATATATCCAGATTGTCTTCGCGCTTGGCCAGTTGTTCGACCAGGTTGAAGGCCATCAGATGCGGAAGATGACTGGTATGGGCTAGCACTTCATCGTGCTTTTCCACATCCATACAGATCACTTCCGCTTTTGCTGCTTGCCACAGTTGAATCAGTTTATCGACGGCCCACGCTGCACTGGTCGGTAACGGCGTCAATATCACCTTATGATTGGCAAATAGATCGACCTTGCCTGCATGTACACCGGTATGCTCGGCACCAGCAATCGGATGCCCCGGAACAAAACCGGCTGGCAGATTTTCACCAAACACAGCTTTGGCTGCTTCTACCACATTGCCTTTGGTACTGCCAACATCGGTCAGAATGACATTTTCCGTCAGATAAGGCTTGATGGTTTCCAGCACTTTCTGGGTGGCACGAACAGGTAATGCCAGCACGATCAAGTCTGCCCCCTTAACAGCTTCTACAGGATCTGCATAGCTGTCGGAAATCAGACCCAGTGCCTTGGCATCTTCCAAGGTTTTTTGAGAGCGGGTCGATGCCACGATGTCATTGGCTAAATGCTCGGCTTGAATGACACGCGCCAGACTTGAACCAATCAGTCCAAGTCCGATAAAGGCAACTTTTTCAAACAGTGGCTGCGACATAACTTAAGCTTTCGCCTCTAAGCCAAGTACTTTGCCTAATGCAGCTAGGAATTTGGCATTTTCAGCTTCAGTACCAATTGATACGCGCAAGTGGTTTAGAATACCCACTGGACGTACAATCACACCTTCTTTCAGTAACTTGTTAAATGTTTCTACTGGATCAGCTTGCACATCCACCAAGATAAAATTCGCGCGCGAAGGCACATAGTTCAGGCCTAAAGCTTTGAAGCCAACTTCAAGCTGTGCCATACCTGCTTTATTTACTTGACGAGATTTCTCGATGAATGCTTCATCTTTCAGTGCAGCGACCGCCGCAACCATCGCTAAATGGTTCACGTTGAATGGCTGACGGATACGGTTTAAGAAGTCAGTCACTTCAACAGATGCCAGGGCAAAACCTACACGAAGCGCTGCCAGACCATAGCACTTAGACAGCGTACGGCTGACAATCAGATTTGGATACTGTTTCAGGAATTTCAGGCTATTGAAGTTCTCTGGGAAATATTCCACATAAGCTTCATCCAGTACCACAATCACGTTTGCAGGCACTTTCTGCATGAACGCTTCAAATTCGGCTTCTTCGAACCAGGTCCCTGTCGGGTTGTTCGGGTTTGCAATAAAGATCAGCTTGGTGTTGTCTTTTACCGCAGCTGCCATCGCTTCAAGGTCATGCGAGAAACCTTTTGCTGGGACTTCAATTGCTTCTGCATTAATCGCTTGAGTGACCAATGCATATACCGCAAATGCGTGCTGGCTATAAATCACTGAATCTTTTTCAGAAACAAATGCACGGGCAAATATTTCAAGTAAGTCGTTTGAACCATTACCCAAAGTAATCTGGTTATGATCAAAACCGAATTGTGTCTTGATCTGATCTTTCAGGATAAAGCCACCGCCATCAGGATAACGGCCAATTTCCGCCAGTTCCGCAGCCACTGCTTCTTTGACTTTATCTGAACAGCCTAGCGGGTTTTCATTTGAAGCCAGTTTCACGATATCAGTGATGCCCAACTCACGCTCAAGTTCACTGATCGGTTTACCTGGTTGATATGGCTTTAATTTAGAGATGCCTTCATTGGCTGGGACAAACGACATTTTATACTTCCGATTTACAGATGAAATAGTGGCTAGCACCCTCGCACTAACCACGAAAGGCTGCTTTTATAAAACAGCTGCAGGATATGAACCAAGCACGCGGACTTCTTTCACAAGCGGACGAATTTCTTCAATCGCAGCTTTAACATTTTCCTGCTCAATATGACCTTCAAGATCGATAAAGAATACATAAGCCCATTTTTCAGGAAGTGCAGGTCGAGTTTCAATACTGGTTAGACTAATGTTGTGCTTGGCAAATGGAGCCAGAATTTCCAGCAATGCACCGGCACGGTCATGTGCAGACACCAGTAATGAAGTTTTATCATTACCGCTTTGTGGCACTTTTTCACGGCCAATCACCAGGAAGCGTGTCGTGTTCTCTGGGTTGTCTTCAATATTGCTGTGCATAATCTCAAGATTATAAATATTCGCAGCAATTTCAGAAGCGATCGCAGCAGAATGCCATTCATTCTGAATACGGCGTGCCGCTTCAGCATTTGAACTGAGTGCCACACGTTCTACACCTGGATAATGAGCATCCAGCCATTTACGGCATTGAGCCAGAGTCTGCTGGTGTGCGTAGATCTGCTTAATACTGTCTTTACGGGTATTTTCAGAGATCAGGAACTGGTGATGAATAGGTAATTCCACTTCGCCAATCACATTCAGATGCGAAGTCTTGAAACAATCTAAAGTATGGTTCACTACACCTTCAGAGGAGTTTTCAACCGGCACCAGACCATAATGCGCACTGCCCGCTTCTACTTCACGGAATACTTCATCAATGGTGGGTAATGGACGAACCACAGCATCATGACCAAAATGTTTCAACACTGCTGAATGTGTATAAGTACCAACAGGTCCCAAAAACGCAATACTTTGCGGTGCTTCAAGCGCCAAACAAGCTGACATGATCTCGCGGAACAGACGTGCCATCGTCGTATCTGACAATGGTCCTTCATTGCGCTCCATAACATTGCGCAAAACCTGTGCTTCACGTTCCGGACGGTAAAACAGCGGATTTTCTTCAGATGCGAATTTCGCTTTTGCTACAGCCTCAGCCAAACGTGCACGACGGTTAATCAATTGCTGGATTTGTTGATCAACTGAATCGATATCTTCACGAATTTTAGCCAAATCTAAAGAAGCCGTTGTGTTTTGATCGTCGTTGATCATCGTGATGTCGCCCTTCATAAACCTTATCTGTGCAGTATAACAATAGTGTGCCGTAAATGTTACACAATATAACTTTAGTAGATTAATTCTTAAAAACAGGGAGTTGATTTTAACCGTTCATCGCTTTAGTCATATCTGGTAACATTTCTTTCAGCATTTTCGCATGTTTTACATTATCAAATTGTAAACTTTGCCCGCTCATCTTAACTGATTTTTATCAAGATGAAATATCACTATTTCTTAATCTACATAACGATTTTAAGCATAAGAAAATAAAAATAAAGCCATCTCGATACCTCTAGTTTGACCACTTAAAATCTGAGTGACAGTTCACAATAAAATGCACATAGAAAACTGTTTTTTTAGTCATTTTCCTTTGATTTAATTGGATTTTTTACACTAAATCACTATTTGGTTACAAAGCAGAGACGTTTTTTAAACCTTAAATCGCTAGTCTAATTTAAAACTATATTGGGGGTGCCTATAATGCCAAAAAGAATAGCGGTACTTGTAACGAATAATTTTGAAGATCTTGAATATACTGAGCCTGTTGCGGCCTTACTCGCTGCAGAGCACAGTGTCTGTAATATTGAACTGCATGCCGGAAAAGTCGTACATGGACTACATGGCCAGTCGAGTGTAACCATTGATCGGGGAATTGATCATATCAGTATTGATGATTTTGATGCCTTACTCATTCCGGGCGGTGAATCACCAGTGTCCCTCGCCAACGATACGCGAGTCTTACATTTTATCCAGGCTTTTAATGAGGCCAAAAAGACCATCTTCAGTTTTTGTGATGCATCTTTATTACTCAGTGAAGCTGATGTTTTAAAAAACCGCATCATTACCAGTATCCGCGCCCATGCACCTCGGGTACAACATGCGGGTGCGACTTATTATGATGTCGAACTGGTCAATGACAATAATCAGCTGATTTCATCTCGAGTACCCAATGATTTACCAATTTTTATTCATGAATGTCTAGATGTACTAAAATCTTAAAATATCTAGATTTCATAAATATTTTTCCATAAAAAAGAGTCCATTTAGGACTCTTTTTTATCTGTTTATTTTTAACGTCCAAGCAGACCACGTGCGACAATTTCTTTCATGATTTCATTGGTACCACCATAGATCCGTTGAATGCGGGCATCGACAAAGAAACGCGAAATCGGATATTCCGTCATATAGCCATAACCACCAAAGAGTTGAAGCAGATTGTCAGCAACTTTCATCTGCATATCAGTAGAGAAACTCTTTAGCGCTGCTGCAGTTTCAACATCCAGCTTGCCTTGCATATACAACTCAACATTCTGGTTATAGAAAGCTGCTGTTGCCAGCTCATCAATCTTGGCTTGTGCCAGTACAAAACGGGTATTCTGAAACTGGCCAATCGCCTGACCAAAGGCCTGACGCTCTTTGACATATTGAGTCGTTACATCAATCGAGCCACGAATCGCCCCCAGTGCGGTTGCCGCAATAGCGGTACGTTCACGTGGCAATTCCTGCATTAGGTATACAAAGCCCTGACCTGGCTGACCCAGCAACTGATTTTTCGGTACTTTGACATTGTCGAAAAACAGTTCAGAAGTATCCTGAGAATGCAGGCCAATCTTGTCCAGGTTCTTGCCTTTTTTAAAGCCTTCCAGATGCGTATCCACCAGCATCAAAGACACACCTTTGGCGCGTGCTTGCGGATCGGTTTTCACGGCTAATACGACTAAGTCAGCATGCTGACCATTGGAGATAAAAGTTTTAGAACCATTCAACAGATAATGGTCATCCTGCAAGATGGCATTGGTTCGCATGGCTTGCAGATCAGAACCTGCACCCGGCTCAGTCATACCAATCGCACCCACTACTTCACCAGACACCATTTTCGGTAGCCAGTATTTTTTTTGTTCTTCAGTACCAATATGCAGGATATACGGCGCTGCGATATCCGAGTGACAAGACAGGCCGGTTGAAATGGCGCTATAACCTGCTCGAGCTGACTCTTCAATCAACATTAGGGAATAGTGGGTCGGAACACCATAGCCACCATATTCTTCCGGAACATCGACACACAAGAAGCCATTTTCGCCCATCGCATTCCAGACTGAACGCGGCATCATGCCTTCACGCTCCCACTCTTCATAGTAAGGCGCTACATGTTCATTCATAAAGCGTTTGAAATTGTCGCGGAAAAGTTCCAGGTCAGCATCGTAAGCCAGCATTCTTTTATCCTTATCGTGTTTATCGTTTTATTTCCTGTGCACAGGCTAACTATTTTTATAAAGGCTGTCATGTGCCTGACCTGTTTTTTCGCTAACTTCACAGTCAGATAAAAATAAAAAAGGAAGCCGAAGCTTCCTTTTTATGACCTACAAGACGAACTCAAACTTAATGAGCGTTGTTGCCTTCCTGCGCCATTTTTTCATCAATTTCAGCCGGATTTGCTAATGCATAGTTCAGCTTGTCCATGTCTAACTGACCGACCCATTTTGCTACAACCAGAGTCGCCAAAGAGTTCCCGACCAGATTGGTCAAGGCACGGGCTTCAGACATGAAGCGGTCAATACCGAGAATCAAGGCCAGACCTGCAACCGGAATATTACCTACAGCCGCCAAAGTTGCTGCCATCACGATAAAGCCTGAGCCAGTTACACCTGCTGCACCTTTAGAAGAAATAAGCAATACAAGAAGTAAAGTAATCTGGTGGGACAAATCAAGTTGCGTATTGGTTGCCTGTGCAATAAAGATTGCCGCCATTGTCAGATAAATAGAAGTACCATCCAGGTTAAATGAATAACCTGTTGGAATGACCAGACCCACCACTGACTTTTCAGCACCTGCAAGCTCGAGTTTTTTCAGCATACGTGGCAATACAGATTCAGATGATGAAGTACCGAGTACAATCAGTAACTCTTCACGAATCAGGCGAATCATCTTGACAATGCTAAAGCCGGTAAAGCGAGCAATTGAACCTAGCACAATAAAGATGAACAGCAAACAGGTGATATAGAAGCAGATGATCAACTGAGCCAATTGTGCCAGAGAACCGATCCCATATTTACCGATCGTGAAAGCCATCGCACCAAATGCACCAATAGGTGCAAGTTTCATAATCATGTTCACGATGTTAAAGAACACATGTGAAATCTGATCTACCAGTTTGAGGACTGGCTTACCTTGTGCACCCAGTTTGTGTAATGCAAAACCGAACAGGATCGCAAATAAAAGGACTTGCAGGATTTCGCCTTCGGCAAATGCTCCGACTACCGTATTTGGAATGATATTCATAAAGAAATCAACGGTAGACTGAGAAGCACCCGACTCTACATATTTAGAAATCCCGGCCGTGTCCAGCGATGCCGGATCAACATTCATCCCAACGCCTGGCTTGGCAATATTAATTACCAGAAGACCAATGATCAGCGCCATCGTTGACACGATTTCGAAGTAAAGTAGAGCGACACCACCAGTTTTACCAACTGATTTCATACTCTCCATGCCTGCGATCCCGCTAACCACGGTACAGAAAATCACAGGTGCGATGATCATTTTAATTAAACGGATAAATGCATCACCCAGCGGCTTCAGTTGTTCGCCCAGACCTGGAACATATTGTTCTGCACCATTAATGATTTGTGTACCACTTGGCGAGAAATGTCCGACGAGGATACCCGCAATAATGGCTACAATCACTTGAAAATAAAGCGACTTATAAATTGGTTTTTTAGCCATAACCTTACTTCACGATATACTTCTAACCAGAAGCAATATTCAGTTTTCACTTATTTTTAAAAAACAAGCGTCCAATACTTCATTGTCTGAAACAAAAAAGTGCCTATGTATCAAAAAATTAATCTGATACTGAAATTAGAATGTGTATGTACATTTAACAATCACAGGAACACCGATCTTTAAGAAAAGTCAGTGCATTGATCAGGAGATAAAGCAAACACAAGAATTGCGTGAAATTTTAACCGCTTTTTAGACTTTTGTTTAACCCGAAATGTTAAATTTGCCTAAATACTAAACAATACCTCTTAGACTATAGTCTTATAAAACTATAATAATTCTGCAAAATAAGAAGGTGAAATACCAATATCAGCGTAAAATATGCCAATACTTGATGAACATGATTGATCTATGCCCATGACCACAAAGCGAAATATTTATAAAGATGCCGAACATCCTTTTGCCCAGTTTATTCGTATTATTGGCAAGGGAAAAAATGGTGCACGTTCTTTAAGCTATGAAGAAGCCTATCAGGCTTTTAGCATGATCCTGAAAAATGAAGTACTGGACGTACAACTGGGCGCTTTTCTGATGCTATTACGTGTCAAGGAAGAATCTGTTGATGAACTCGCAGGCTTTGTGCAGGCGACCCGTGACCAACTGAATTTTAAGGCGCTTGATGTTGATCTAGACTGGTCTTCTTATGCAGGTAAACGCAAACATTATCCTTGGTTCATTCTGGCTGCGCTTACCCTTGCTAAGCATGGCTATAATATCGTGATGCATGGTGCTTCAGGTCATACCTTGAATCGGGTCTATACAGAACAGGTACTTAACTACTTAGGCTATCCGATCTGCCAAAATGATGTTGAGGTGGAACAGCAGCTTAAAGACAAACATTTTGCTTACCTGCCATTGGAGGTGATCTCTCCAATTCTGGCTGAGTTGATCGGGCTACGTAATGTCATGGGCTTACGCTCTCCGATTCATACGCTGGCACGCCTGATTAATCCATTTAATGCCAAAGCAACTTTACAGGCTATTTTCCACCCTGCTTATCGTAGTTCACATCAGCAGTCCGCTTATAAATTAGGTTATCAAAATAGTGCAGTCATTAAAGGTGAAGGTGGTGAGTTCGAACGTAACCCGGATGCCAAAACTTTAATCTGTGGAATTAAGAATGGCGAACTTTATGAGCACGAATTACCAAAACTGACTGACAATCGTAGTCCGATTGAAGAAGAGCTGGATCTAGCTGTGTTTAAGCAAGTATGGGAAGGTCAACGCTCACATGAATATGGTGAGATCGCAGTTGTCGAAACTATGGGCATTGCACTGTATACCATGGGCGAATGTGACAGCTATGAAGTAGCGATGCAAAAAGCCAGAGAGCTCTGGAATAGCCGCCTTTCAGTTTGATCAAGCCAAAAAACAGACATTAAAAAAGACCACATCTGTGGTCTTTTTTTCGGTTTCGATTAAACGAAACGGATTGGCTTGAATTCCGGCTCATTTTTATGATGATCATCATCACATTGTTCGCCTTCTTCTTTAGTGCCACGATCGATATAACCGCTACGTTCGGTTTCTGGCAGGTTTTTCATTTCCCAGGCATAGACAGCCTGCATACAGGTCTGACGCTGCTCCTGAGTCAGCGCTACACCATTCGGCCATTTGCCAATTTCAATGGCTGTTCTTAAGCGTTCTACAATCTCAGGATTGAGTACGGCAAGCATTTGTTCAATATTCATATTTAATCCTGCTTAAGATAGTCGAAGTCCTGATTCCAGCCCAGTTTGGTTCGACATGCATTATAGAAGTCATAACCTGGCGGATGCAGAAGATTCAGTTTAAAGGGATGCTTACGAATATGGACGCTATCGCCAACATTCAAAGACACACTGTGTTGTCCATCCGCACTCACCATCGGCAGTACGCGATTTTCACGAATCATCAGTTTAATTTCACTATGCCCTCCGACCACAATCGGACGTGAAGACAAGGTATGCGGATGCATCGGCACCAGCACAATTGCATCCATACTTGGATGCACAATCGGTCCACCACCGGACAGTGCATAGGCTGTCGAACCGGTCGGTGTAGACACAATCAAGCCATCACTATGCTGGCGATAGACATATTGTCCATCAATATTCAGCTCGAAATCAATCATGTGTACAGATTTGCCCGAGTGCAAGACCACATCATTCAGGGCAATCGCATCATAGATGATTTCACCTTTGGAGCGAACTTCCATTTCCAGCAGGAAACGGCGTTCTGCCTGAAAATCACCTTTTAATACCTGATCCAGTTTAAAGATGACTTCAGTTGGCTTGATATCGGTCAGGAAGCCCAAACGACCACGGTTCACCCCGATCACTGGCGTATTGTATTTTACCAATGCCCGCGCTGCATGTAACAGTGAACCATCCCCACCTACCACAATCACCAGATCAACCACTTCGCCCAACAAGGCACGGCTAACTGTTTGGGTATTCTGATAAGGAACCAGTTCAGCTGTATCTGCATCAAAAACAGGATGTAGACCTAAATTGAGCAGATGATCGTGGATCAGGCATAAGGTTTCAACCACTGAAGATTTATCCGGGCGTCCAATCAACCCGATATTTCGAAATGTCTTGTGGGAAATTTGCACCAGTGTCGTCGCTCCGCTTCGAATCCTGCTTATCATAACATTAAGCTGGAATAGGATGACAATTTATAACATGACAAAGCTGTGCAGGATTGAATTGAAATAGATTGAAATTAAGGAGAAAATGTGAAGTTTGATTTTAATTTTAATCTCAATAATTGATTAAATATTGCAAAATAATGAAAAGCTTCGCATGATTAGCACAATTTCACAGGGTCTTATCGTCATTTATGAAATCTGAACGAGGTATGGGGTTCATTGCCTTAATCTTCTCCATTCTAGTCATTTCTGCATTTGTAGCATTTAGTATTTATTTGATTAAATTAGATAATATTGTGCGTGAAAAATTTGAAGGTCAACGCTGGGATATTCCGGCCAAGGTTTTCGCACGCCCGATGGAAGTGTATGTAAATGCCCCTGTCAGCCAGCAGGATTTCCAACAAGAATTAAAATTACTGGGTTATAAAGGTTCAGACAGCTATACCAAATCGGGCAGCTTTGTCAGCACTGGCAATACCATGTATGTGCATACCCGTGGCTTTGATTTTGGCGATCGCGTTGAACCTGAACAGGTATTGAAAGTTAGCTTTGATGGCGATCAGATTGCTGAAGTAAGTACGACCAAGCCCTCTTCTAGCGGGATCGCCCGTCTGGAACCTTTATTGATTGGCGGTATTTACCCGCAGCATAATGAAGACCGTGTGCTGATTAAGCTCAATAAAGTGCCTAAACCGTTAATTGACGCTTTAATTGCTACCGAAGACCGTAATTTCTACAATCACCATGGCGTATCTCCACGCGGGATTGCACGTGCAGTGGTGAGCAATATTACTGGTGGTAAGCGTCAAGGTGGTTCAACCCTCACCCAGCAGCTGGTCAAGAATTTCTACTTAACACCAGAACGCACCTTAAAACGTAAGGTGAATGAAGCGTTTATGGCGATGCTGATTGAATTGCATTATGGCAAAGATGAGATTCTGGAAGCCTATTTAAATGAAGTGAATCTGGGTCAGAACGGTAACTATTCCGTAAATGGTTATGGTCTGGCTTCACAATTTTATTTTGGCTTGCCACTACGTGAACTGAATATTTCCCAACAGGCCTTTTTAGTCGGTCTGGTCCAAGGTCCAAGCCTGTATAACCCATGGCGCAATCCTGAACTTGCGAAAAAACGTCGTGATGTGGTTCTGAATAATATGCTGGTAATGGGTAATCTGACTCAAGATCAGTATGAAACAGAAACTGCCCGCCCGCTGAACGTGATTTCCAAGCCAACTTTAGGCCCTGCCCGCTTCCCGGATTTTCTGGACATCGTTCGCCGTCAGTTGCGTACCGAATATCAGGAAACTGATTTAACCAATCAGGGTCTGCGTATTTTCACCACCTTAGATCCATTGGCACAAACCCGAATTCAGGACAGCTTTAAGGAAAGCGTAGCCCGTTTAAGTAAAGGCAATCCAGGTCGTCTAAAAGATTTGCAAGGTGCTGTTCTGGTCGCACACCCTGAAAATGGCGAACTGGTTGCAGCGGTAGGTTCTACTCAGGACTTTACCGGTTTTAACCGGGCTTTAGATGCCAAGCGTCAGGTGGGTTCATTACTCAAACCGGTGATTTATCTGACAGCGCTAGAATCGAATCGTTACCACTGGGCCAGTCCAATTGAAGACAGCCAGATCACCATTCAAAGTGATGGCAAACCATGGACACCGAAAAATTATAGTGGTAGCGCACATGGTGTAGTACCGATGTCTCTTGCCCTGTCACAATCCTATAACCTGTCTGCGGTGCGTTTGGCACAGGAATTTGGCCTGTCGACCTTTATCAACCATCTGCAAAAATTTGGTGTGACTTCTGACATTCCATCTTATCCATCTATTTATTTAGGTGCAGTAGATATGTCACCGATGGAAGTGATGAATATTTACGGTAACTTCGCAACAGGTGGCTTTAAATATCCGGTGAAATCGATTCGTTCTGTAGTTGATGCGAATGGCCACTCGCTTGAACGTTACAGCTTAAGTGTTCAGCCGACGATTGATCCAGCATCAGCCTATGCTCTGAATTATGGTTTACAACAGGTCATGTCGAGTGGTACTGGTCGTTCTGCTTATAACAGTTTGCCACGCAACCTGAATCTGGCGGGTAAATCGGGTACGACAAACGATACCCGTGATTCATGGTTTGCAGGTTATTCTGGCAACTATATGACAGTGGTCTGGTTAGGTCTGGATGACAACAAAGTCACTGGATTAACCGGTTCTTCAGGTGCACTTCCAGTTTGGACCAATGTCATGAAACAGCTCCGTCAGAAGCCGGTGAATCTGGCTCAGCCTAATGAAATCGAATGGCACTGGCTGGACCGTTATACAGGTAAACTGACTGCCCAAGGCTGTGATGGTGCCATGTATATTCCGATTTCACGTCATGCCCTGCCAAATCAGGCGACTGCTTGTGGCATCTCAAATTACGCCACTGAGCCTTATACGATTGATTCAGAACCTTCACCAGAAGATGAGGAAGAAGATGATCTCAGTCGTTATATACAAGAAAGTGAAACAGAAATAGAACGCGAAGTTGCTAAACAAACCCGTATTATCGCGAGTGGAAGTTATAGCCAATAATTGAGTCTATGTTTATGTTAAGAAAATTGATTCCTGGTCTGCTCATCCTCGGTCTGGTGGGCTGCCAAAGCATATCGGAGCCAGAACAGCCTGCGGCTCCGTCCAAACCTCCGGTTCAACAAAAACCAAAATCCTCTACACCTGATGGTGTAGTGATTACGCCCTATGATCGACCGGAGATTAAACGTCAGAAGATTGTGATCCCTGAGCAAAAGCCCCAGGCACAAAAGTTTGATGATGGACGTAACTTACCTGCATTTAAAAAATTGATGCAGCAAACTCAGCAAGCCTATAGCAAGCAGCAATATAATCAAGCTGAAACTTCTGCAGTACAGGCCCAGCGTTTGGCACCTCAAGCCTCAGAAACTTATTTGTATCTTGGCTTGATCGCAAACCGTAAAAATCAGCCGGCCCGTGCAGATGCTTTTGCCCTACGTGGTTTGAGCTATGCGCAGACCAATGCAATGAAAAAGCAGCTCTGGCAGGTGCGCCTAAAAGCAGCTCAACTGCAAAAAAACACCAAAGCCATTCAGCAAGCTCAGCAGGCCTTAAAGAAATTTTAAGGCCTGGGCGTGAGTCCCGTTATTTATAATAAGTTTCTGACTTAAACATAACGGATCCCTGCAATCCCATAAGCATGCTGGTTTTGAGCATACTCTAGATCTTCAACTTTCAAACCGCCTAAGGCAAATACAGGAATCTGTATCTGTTCAGCCATCTGTTTAAATTTTTCCCAGCCTAAAGCTTCGCTATCAGGATGTGTTTCTGTTGCCAGTACCGGGCTGAGTAAAGCTGCTTCACAGCCTATGTTTTCTGCATGTTTTAATGCTTCCAGATCATGACAGGCTGCAAGATAACGATAGCCACCAGCCAACTCCCCTTTTTGCAGTTGTATCAATTGAGACTGTTTCAGGTGAATGGTACGAATGGTTTGCTGCTGCAATTCATTCAGATGTAACCAAAGTTCCTGATTGATGATCAATCTGGATAACTGATCAACTGGAATCTGCTGTAACTGGCTGATGTGTTCAGGGGTAGCCATTACTCGCCAATACAGCATCTGGTCTGTTTCCAGATTATTCAGGTGACTTAAGTCTTCAGAAATTTTGATCTTTCGCGGCCATTGCAGCTTTTGAATCATGGCCTGATTGGCTTTAGGAAAATTTAGTTCACTGAGTTCATCCCGGCTATACCAGCGCCATTGCTGCTTGATTCCAGCTAATTGTTCTGGCTGAACCGAAGCATGGAAAATATGCAGATTGACGATGACATCTTCATATTCATGCGAAATAAAATCAAAAGCCTGCCATTGCTCGATGTCAATTCCGACTTCTTCAATCACTTCACGTCGACATGCCTCTATAGGCAATTCGCCCTGTTCTACTTTTCCGCCTGGAAACTCATATTTATTGCCCTGATGCTGTTTAGCTTCACGCCAGCCGACCAGCACCTGATTTTGATGAAATAAAATAGCGATTGCGACATGAATCGTGGCTTTGGACATAATGTTCTGAACCATTGAAGTTTTACAGATTGTAAGCAAATTAGAGTTTTTTATAAATGAAGCACTTATTCGTTGACAGATCCATTCGATAATGATTATCATTTAAATCAATCCAAAACACACCACGGAGTCGACGGAATGAACGCACCATTTAGCCTATTTACCCGTAATAATGATACTCAGCATGCGCTACCGATGTTGCATTCGAATAATTTATTTGCGCTTGGACGAGAAATCCGGATTATGCATGCGGGTGAAGAATACCGTCTACGTTTGACTCGTAATAACCGTCTCATTCTGACCAAGTAATTTAAATACTCCAAAAATAATAAACGTGGGAACAGGCAGTATGAATCAGCGCATACTGCTTTTTTAATTGCTATACCTAATGTCTTTGTTGTTCAGATTGAAAAATTAATGAAACTTTAAGTCCACCCAAACCTGACGGCGCACAATCAATCTTGGCCGTATGTAACTGCATAATCTTTTGACAAATCGACAATCCCAAACCTGAACCTTGTGTGCGCGTGCCCAAGGCCCGGTAAAAACGTTCACCTAAACGTTGAACAACTTCTTCCTGAATTCCCTCCCCCGAATTTTCAATCATAAGTTGTAGATTCTGACCTTCAACTATCGTCCTGATTTCGACCTGTCCCTGCATCGGCGTATAACGAATGGCATTATCAACCAGATTGCGGATACAGCTAAAAATCAGCTCTGCATTTGCTTCAATCACTGCATCTTCAAGTTTTAAGTTCCAGTGGATCTCTTTTTCCTGAGCAAAAGGTTGTAAAGCTTGTAAAACCTCCTGAACCAGAACTTTAAGATTAACCTGCTGTTTGGGCAGCTGCTCTGCATGTTCTGGATCGAGCCGAGCCAATAGCAGTAAGTTTTCCAGAATCTGCGTACCGCGGTTGACGTCATTTTGAATTAACTGCAATGCTTGCCTAAGTTGGGCATCTTCCTGATATTTACGTTTCAGCACCTGTAAACGCATTTGAATGGCAGACAATGGGGAACGCAACTCATGTGAAGCATCGGCAGTAAAACGTTGCTCGGCAGCCAATGATTTTTCTAAACGGCTCAACATAGCATTCAGCTGACGGACAATCGGTTGCAGTTCGGTAATCTCAGGATCAGGACTTTGAATCGGACTGAGATCCAGTGCAGATTTAGAACCAATTTCTCGGGAAATTTTATTTAAAGGTCTTAATTGCCGCTTAATGGCAAAACGTAAAATTAACCACTGTAATATCCATAGGATAAATAAAATCCCACCGAAACCTAAAGTTGTTTGCCAAAGCTCATCAAAGCGTACCGAAAGCGGCTGTACCACTTTCACTTTCAAGCCTTGATCTTCAGCAATCAGAATTCGAATAAAATGACCATTTTCATAATCAAAGTGAAACCCATTTTTCTGTGCAACTGGTATCTCATTAATCAGTTCATCATCAATTGAAGTGGTTAGTACCTGCTGATTCAGTAGTAAGGCATACTGAATATCAAACTGCTCACTGATTTCATCGACCTGCGTATTTTTGGCCTGGTTAACATCCCCCAGAAGTAACTCTGAAATTTCCTCCATCAGGTCATCATGCAGATCAATCGCCTGATAGCTGGAAATTCCCAATAACAGCAGCCACGCCAGAAATCCTGCCAGTATGGAACTGAACATGGCATGTTGAATCAGCCGACTTTGCAGGGAAATGGGTGCCTTCATATGGAGGCCTCGGGTTTATGCATCCGGTAGCCCAAGCCACGAATAGTTTTGATCATCTGACTGCCAATTTTTTTACGTAGCTGATAAATAAAGACTTCAATCGCATTGCTTTCGATTTCGTCTCCCCAGGCATAGAGGGATTCCTCCAGCTGCTCCCGGGTAATGATATGTTCTGGTTTTTGCATCAGCTTATATAAAATCTGGAATTCTTTTGCAGTCAGATTAATACTCTGCCCCGCCTTCATTACTGTCTTGGCCTGGGTGTCCAGACTAAGATCCTGCCACTGCAGGACATGATTTGGCATTTGCTGTTTTTGTCTGAGCTGGGCACGCACGCGAGCGGAAAGCTCTTCCAGACTAAAGGGTTTTACCAGATAATCATTGGCCCCCAAATCAAGTCCTGCGACCCGGTCATGAATACTGTCCTTGGCGGTGATAAAGATAACAGGGGTATCTTTCTGTTTATTGCGCAAGCTTTTAAGAATATCATCACCGGTTGCATTCGGCAGGCCACGATCCAGCAAAATACAGTCATACTGATGCTGTTCAATTGCCAGAATGGCATGATCCCCTCGATCGACCCGATCAATTACATAACCGTCCATTTCCAGCCAAGTTTGAATACTTTCCGCCTGAGATTCATCATCCTCTGCCAAAAGAATACGCATGTTATGCTCCGCTTGTTTTATCTTTCTATCTTGCCTTGAAAAAGTTCCAGACTCAAAAAAACCACATGCTTTTTGGTAACTTGCATGTGGTTTTTTGTTGCTGTCTTCAGATTCAGTTCAGGAAATCATGCTGAAATTAGAACTGAACTTGGTCGACATCAATTTCAACACGTTTCGCAGGTTTATAGTCAATGTCTACTTCACCAATGATTACCACAGGTGTTTTAGCTGATACTGGTTTACCCTGCCAAAGTTCATCATCAATTTCGACAGTAATGGTGCCGGTATTATCGCGGAACTGGTATTTTTCATCACCGACAGCTTTTACCACATAACCTTTCAGCTGAACCTTGCTGTCATCTTTCATGGTCAACGCTTGCTTAACTGTAGTAGTTTTAGCAAATGCAGCCTGATTCACCGCAGTTTCACTACTCGCAACTGCGACAGTCCCAATTGAACCCATTAATGCAGCTGCTAAAACAGTATTCATCATCATTTTCATTGCAGTTACCTCTTTTTAAAGTCTTGCCCTGTTTCGATGATGCTATTAAAACAGCCGAAGATGAATTGAATCTTAAGATTGCTTCATCTTCAGAATTAATTTAATGGCACAACTCTCAAGACTTCTTCAAGCGTGGTGACCCCTTCCAGAATCTTGCGAGCACCGGCAATCCGTAAAGGTTCTACCCCTTCTTTTTTTGCCTGCTGACGTAACTGATTCAGGTTAGCATCCGCTCCGATTAATTGCTTGGTGGTCAGGCTAAGCGGCATAAACTCATAAATCCCGATTCGGCCTTTATAACCGGTATGACGACATTCTTCACAGCCAACTGCTTTAAAGACAAATTCCGGACGTGGTAAAGGATAGTCCACTGCCAGATGCTGCCATTCCTGCTCATCCAGGAAACTCTCTTGCTTGCAATGCGGACATAGCTTACGCACCAGACGCTGAGCCAAAACCCCCAAGATGGTGGCTGCTGTTAAAAATGGCTGTACACCCAGATCATGCAAACGGGTCAGACTCGACGGCGCATCATTGGTATGCAAGGTAGAAAGCACCAAGTGACCGGTTAATGCAGCCTGAATCGCCATATTGGCCGTATCTTGGTCACGAATCTCACCCACCATAATAATATCCGGATCCTGACGCATCAGTGCACGCACACCATCTGCAAAGCCCAGCTCAATCCCGTTATTGACCTGCATCTGGTTAAAGCTTGGTTCCAGCATCTCAATCGGATCTTCAATCGTACAGACGTTCACCTGCTCAGTCGCAAGCTGCTTTAAAGTGGAATACAGTGTGGTGGTTTTACCTGAGCCGGTCGGTCCGGTGACCAAAATAATACCGTGACTATGGCTGGTCAGATTATTCCAGTCATTGAGTAAATGTCCTTCGAAACCGAGCTGTTGAAAACTTCTGACCAGAACTTCTGGGTCAAAGATACGCATTACCAGCTTTTCACCAAATGCGGTGGGTAAGGTCGATAAACGCAGTTCAGTTTCCTGCCCTTTCGGAGTCCGGGTTTTTAAACGGCCATCCTGTGGTTTACGTTTTTCTGCCACATTCATCCGGCCTAGGATTTTGATTCGGGAAATGACCGCAGTCAGGGTATTGGCTGGCATGTTATAGATGGTGTGCAATACCCCATCAATCCGGAAACGGATTTTGCCGGTGTCTTTGCGCGGTTCCATATGGATATCACTGGCACCCTGCTCAAAGGCAAATTGCAGCACCCAGTCTACCAATTTCACGATATGCTGGTCATTGGCATCCGGATTCTGGGAATCACCCAGTTGCAGCAAGGCTTCTACACCTTTATTTTCCCGGTCATAAGCAGATGATTTTTGCGAGCCACTGACTGCACGACTGACCTGATAATATTCAACAATATAACGCTGGAGCTGTTCCGGATTGAGCAATACCCGTTCAATTTTTTTTGGTGCAATATTCTGTTCGAGGTTTGAGACCCATTCAGTTTTATAAGGCTGATCTGTGGCGATCAGAACTTTATCTGGTTGAATTTCTACTGCCAGAATACGGTTACGCAGTGCATATTCCTGTGACATGACATTGGTCAAGGCCTGCACATCAGCTTTGAGCGGATCGATGATATAGAACATTAAACCGGTTTTTTCTGCCAGCCACTGACATAAACGGTTGAGTGTCAAAGTACTTTGAGGATGAGACTGATCAACCAGACTAAAGTGTGCGATCCATTGCAAGGGATGCCATTTTATTTGTTCACGCTGACGATGTGTGGTCTGAACTCGCATCCGGTCACGTTCAGTTATTTTTCCGTCTTTTAAAAGCTGATCCAAACACCAGCCTGTATCAATTTCAAAGTCAAATTTCATTGTTATAGGTCCCCAAACTTGCCTTCACTATAACAAGTTTTTACTATTTTTCGCATTATCCTGCTGCGTCATCTGCCTGTTTCTGCTGCATGAGGTAAATCTTTAACATAGCTGCTGTCTTCCCCCTACATCATCTCGCACATTTCTCTCTTGTTCATGCTTTAGCTTATCGCCTATATTTCAGATATACGTTTGATAATAATTATTTACTCAGCTGAGGTCAGGTATGGATTTTAGCGCAATGCCTATGAATGACAGTTCTTTTCAGGAACTGCTCACGATTCTGACTTCAGCATTGGGCTGTGGTTTATTGATCGGCCTGGAGCGGGAACGTCATAGACAGCGTGAGCAACAGCCGAGTTTTGCTGGCTTACGTTCCTTTGCCATCTGTGCCTTGCTGGGTGCTATCTGCTTTTTATTCGGAACTGCGATTGGTCTGGTGGGTGCGCTGATTACTGGAGGTATGGTGATTTTTTCCATACAGCATCAGTCCAGTGATCCCGGCATTACGACAGAACTTGCCTTTGTCATGACCTATTTTATTGGGGCGATTTGTCTATGGAATATTCCGTTGGCGGCCGGGCTTGCAGTACTCATCACTGTCATTCTGATGGCCAAGCATTCCATGCACAATATTGCTGGAAAATGGATTACTGAAGCGGAATTCCGCGATGGTTTATTGTTACTGGCACTGGTACTGATTGGCTTACCACTGACGCCAGATACACCGCTATGGGGCAAGGTGCTTAATCCTTATCTAATTCTGAAACTCTTGACTTTAATTTTAGTGGTACAAGCGCTGGCTCATATTGCCAAACGATTACTCTCTTCCAAAAACGCACTAATGCTATCTTCGATTGCTTCAGGTTTTGTTTCCAGTACCGCCACTATTGCCCAGTTGGGTCTACAAGTCCGTAAAGGTGAAATGGATGCTCGATCCAATGCCGGTGCTGCGCTAATGTCCTGTATTTCGACATTGGTCCTACTGTTCATTGTAGTCGGTGGCGTTTCATTTGAATGGCTTAAAATTCTTTTGCTTCCTTCTTTGGTTGCAATGGTTATTCTAGCTGCCTGTGCATTTCTGTTGCTGCGAAAAGCTAAACCGCTAGAAAATTGTGAAAAAGAAGAAGATAGCCGCATGTTTAGTCTGAAAGAAGCGGTCATTATTGCGGTTACCTTGACGCTGATTCAGGCTGGCGTTTATGGATTGGAAATATTACTGGGCAATGCTGGTCTTCTGGCGGGTACTTTATTTGCGTCCTTATTTGAAATTCATGCCGCAATGGCCAGTGTGGTCATTCAAGGAGATCCCTCCAATACCCGTTTGATCTATGCCTTACTCTTAGGTTTAGGCGCACATGCTTTGGCTAAATCGGTCAATGCAGCCTTAACAGGTGGTTTTAAATTCGCGTTGTATTTTGCACCGATACAGATTTTACATATGGCGGTGTTGATTGGTATTTTGTGGTGGATGGTATTTTGATTGTTAAGTATATTTAAATATTTAATTTTTATATATTTTGTAAATTTAATTTTGATATTTATTCGCTATAATTAGTCTGCTTTATTTTAAAAAACAATTTTATTACTACGATTTTTTATAGGGATTTTTATGAAATTTAAGAATTTATCACTCGCAATTTTTAGTGCATTCATGCTAAGTGCTTGTGGTGGGGGATCCTCTTCTTCTGATTCAAACCCTGGAACTGGAACTGGAACTGGAACTGGAACTGGAACTGGAACTGGAACTGGAACTGGAACTGGAACTGGAAATACTACAACAAATGATTCCGAATGGTCTGCCTATTCTCCTTCATATTTTACTGGCTCCGATTATTTATTCGACAAACTCACTTTTACGAGTAAAGGAGATACGCAGTATGTCCGTGTAGACTATTTAAGCAACCTAAAAGATATGGAAAATCTTGATATAAATGAACTGTATATTTTTGGTGATTACTTAACCAATGAAGGTCTGTACGAATTAGAGTTAAATAAAGATCCTGAATTAGGCTATAAAATTGGATCACTTCTAAAAAACTCGGTGACTGAGAAAACTTATATTCCATCCTCTAAAATTGGACATACAGGCCTTCAATTAACTGAAAAATATGAGTTAGTCGATCTATCTGGTAAACCATTGATTGAATACATAGACACTCATCTGTATCTAGTCTCTTCCGAACCCAAGCTAAATAATTATGGGGATTTCGGACAACTCTATCTTTCAAAACTTAAAGGCAAGACATTTCCAAGTGGCTCAAAATGCTTAAGAGGATTAAGTTTATCTTCGAGCAAAGACTTCATTATGATGTATCAAAATCCATACGATACTTTTGATAGTTTCCCAGACATATTCTCTGACGGATATAAAACTATAAACTTAGGTGGATATAACGCTTTCATCTCGAATTCAATTTACCCAAATGAATATGTTAGTGCCCTTGTGCAAATTGATAATAAATATCGAATGGGTGAATACAATAAATCAGGTACCTATTACTCTTTAAATAAAGAAATTGAAATTGAAAGACAAATTTTAAAAGAACTTAAGTCTGACAACCTTACAGATGCAGAGGATATTTTAGAACAAGAGTTATATATTCAATCTTTACAAAAAGAATGTACTGTTTTCAACTCTACTGCTAGTCAAGAAATTGATAAATATCGTAAATTGAAGTAAAAATATGACTAGAGATAAGCGTATATAAGATACGCTTATCTTAGTTTCTTCAATCACAATTCAGTATATTCTATTTCTGATATATAAACAGATAACTCTCTTACCAAAAACCTCACATCTAAATCCGCAAACTTCATTCCATAAACCCGTTCCTCATCATCCTGATAAGCAGGTCTCGGATCCAAAGAGAGAACTTTTTCGAGTTCTTGCAGTATTTGTGGAGAAACTTTTCCCTTACTCATGAACTGCTGTTTTTGCTGCTCCGCCTCTTCTGTCCAAATTACCGATTTACGTTGTGGCTCATCCTGTGCATAACCACTTTGTGCCTCAATCACGGCATCTGAATACTGAATATAGGGTTTAATGTCTATAATCGGCGTTCCATCTAACAGGTCACTTCCTGTGACATAAACCCGGACATTTTTACCGACTTTTTCGACACGATTTAATTTCACGACTGATAAACCAATGGGTGCAGGACGGTACATACTACGTGTCGCAAACACCCCGATTTTCTGGTTTCCGCCTAAACGGGGTGGACGAACCTGCGGACGAAATTGCTGGCTCTGCTGATTTTTATTATCATGAAACTGCCAGACTAACCAGAGATGACTAAACTCTTCGATGCCTTCAAATGCGAGTAAATCATTATATGGACCGGTCATTTCAATATAGCTTTCAACCTGTACCAAATTAGGCTGACGCGGGATGCCAAACTTTTCTTTATAGGGAGAATGCATATAGCCAATAATCGGCAGAGTGAGTTCGGTCATAATCACTTTTTTTGATAAGCTCAATTAAATATATTCAGTTTATAGAGAATGAATTTAGATTAGAATAGCAACCTATTCTAATTTGATAACTTATTGAGACCTTTAATGGCTGCTTTTAACGTCGAAAAGATTACTCACGTCCACCATTGGAATGACACTTTATTCTCTTTTAAAACGACTCGTGACACTGCATTACGTTTTAAAAACGGTCAGTTTGTGATGATCGGTCTTGAAGTCAATGGCAAGCCTTTAATGCGTGCGTATTCAATCGCAAGTGCAAACTATGAAGAAGAGCTAGAGTTTTTCTCTATTAAAGTGCCAGATGGTCCTCTTACTTCTATTCTACAAAAAGTTAAAGTTGGCGACGAAATCCTGGTTTCTAAAAAACCTACAGGTACGCTGGTTCTTGATGATTTAAACCCAGGTAAAAACCTGTACCTGCTTTCTTCGGGTACTGGCCTTGCACCATTCCTTTCTGTGATTCGTGATCCAGAAACTTATGAACGTTTCGAAAAAATCATCGTCGTTCACGGTACACGTTTCATTTCAGAACTGGCTTATCAAGATTTGATTTTGAACGAAATTCCAAACCATGAATTCTTCGGTGAATTGGGCGCTAAAGAAAAATTAGTGTATTACCCAACTGTTACTCGTGAAGAGTTCCATACTCAAGGTCGTGTAACCACTGCGATTGAATCTGGTCAATTATTCGAGAAAATCGGTCTGCCACGTTTCAACCCTGAAACTGACCGTGCAATGCTTTGTGGTTCTCCTGCATTCCTGGACGACGTTGCTGCGCTTCTGGATCAACATGGTCTGAAAGAATCTCCACGTATGGGGGTTCTGGGCGATTACGTAATTGAACGTGCATTCGTTGAAAAATAAACTGCAAAAACCTTTTGCAATTCAAAACGCATGCTTAAAGCATGCGTTTTTTATATCTAGTAAGTCTTAATCTGAAAGAATTAACCCAACCTACTCTCTACTTAAAATTTCTTATAATTAGCGTAATTAGGAAAATAAAATTGGTTAAAACAATAAAATAAATGATAAATATCAATGCCTGTATTATATTTTTTAGTCAAAAATTCCTTCTTAAATGTTAGAATATGTAACTGTAATTGATTTCTCCTGAGGATTTATCCTCGCTAAAAACTTAGTTACATAAACTCTGTAAACTTTTAATTCGATCTGTTTTGATCCCATTCTCCTGTTTCACCGTTTATGCAACCAAGCCGTTTTTTATAGGCAAGGTATGAGCACTGAACAACCCTCCTCTATCGAGCGTACAGGGTCTAAAGTCTATCGATATTTTGTTGTCGTACTGACTTTACTTGTTGCGCTGTACTTGATCATTCAAGGCGCTAAATTACTCAGCCTCGGTGGTACAAGCTATTATCTCATTGCAGGGATTGCCTATGTTGCAATCACCATTTTATATGCGATGAAAAAAGCCTTTGGTTTCTGGCTTTCTATTGTTACTTTTATTGCAACCATCCTCTGGTCTATTGCTGAAGTTCAAGGTTTGAGCTTCTGGCAATATATCCCACGTCTGGTGGTTCCAACTATTCTGTTTGTCCTCAGCATGTGGGCAAGCAAAAGCCTGCCAGCACTCAATGCTGCAAAAATCAAAGCTGCCAATCTTGTTGGCTTTGCCGGTTTCTTTGCCTGTGTCGCAGCCCTGATTGCTGCGTTCTTCCCACATGGCAAAATCCTCAATCCTGTTGATATCGTACAAGACCCTGCACTGGCTAAACCGAATGCAGAAAACCCAGACAACTGGGAATATTTCGGTCGTAATGGTAATGGTACCCGTTTTGCACCATATACCGACATTACCCCTGAAAATGTTAAAGATCTGAAAGTTGCTTGGACTTACCATACAGGTCGTGATACTTCTGCCGGTGTCGATGAAAATACACCAATTCAAATTGGTAGTACTTTATATTCATGTACACCGACTAACATCATTTCAGCAATTGATGGTGACAGTGGTAAAGCACTTTGGAAATATGATCCCCATGCAAAAACTGCAGAGCATATCACTTGCCGTGGTGTTGGTTACTATGATGCAACTAAAGACAAATCTTTAACTGCAGCAGACCTACAAGCACCGGGTATTAAAGCTTGTCCACAACGTATCCTGACTTCTACTGTTGATGGCCGTTTAATTGCTTTGAACGCCAAAACAGGTGCTTTATGTCCTGAGTTTGGTGTGAATGGTCAAGTCGATGTCTTGCATGACATGGGCCCAACTGAACAAAGTAAACGTTATCACCCAACCTCGACCCCACTGATTGCGGGTCATGTCGCTGTATTAGGCGGTTGGGTACGTGATATTGTGCATGGTGAACCTTCTGGTGTTGTCCGTGCTTATGACGTTCGTACTGGTCAATTGGCTTGGGCTTGGGATGTCGGTAATCCTGAACTGGTTGGTGAACCTAAAGATGGCAAAGGCTTTACTTTAGAAACACCAAACATGTGGACCATCCCGACTTATGACAAAGACCTGAATCTGGTTTACTTGCCTACAGGTAATGGTCCTCCTGACTACTGGGGCGGCGACCGTAACGGAGCCAAAGAAAAATTTGGCTCTGCCATTGTTGCGGTAAATGCCTTAACTGGTAAAACTGTTTGGACATATCAAACTGTTCACCATGATGTCTGGGATTATGACTTGCCGTCACAACCTGTGCTTTATGACATGACTGATAATCATGGCAAAAAAGTTCCAGCGTTGATTCAAACTACCAAAATGGGTCAAATCTTCGTTCTTGACCGCCGTACTGGTAAACCAGTGACTAAAGTTGAAGAACGTCCAGTCGACACCAATGGTGCTGAAGGCGAAAAACTTTCTCCTACCCAACCATTCTCTGTTGGCATGCCACAAATTGGGAATGCCACATTGACTGAACAGGATATGTGGGGGATCTCAACCTTTGACCAATTGGCATGTCGTATCGACTTTAAGGACTCTGTCTATAACGGTCTATACACTGCACCTGGTGAAAAACCATATATTGAATGGCCTAGCCTGCTTGGTGGTTTCAACTGGGGTGGTATCTCCATTGATGAATCGACTGGCATGATGTACGTCAACGATATGCGTATGCCACTTCGTATGTCTCTTGTTCGTAAAGAAGATATGAGCAAATACCATATCTCAACTGACGAAGTACCAGGATTCATGGGTACAGTACGTCCACAATTGGCTGGTCCTTATGCGGGTGTGAAAATTGACATCATGCAGTCTAAACTGGGTGTGCCTTGTAACAAACCTCCATTTGGTACCATGACTGCCATCGACTTGAAATCTAAAAAAGTCGTTTGGGAAGTACCAATGGGTACGGCCAAAGAATTGGGGCCATTAGGTGTTAAAACCCATATGCCAATTCCTTTAGGTATGCCAACACTCGGTGGTCCTACTTCAACTGCTTCTGGTCTGGTGTTCTTCGCAGGTACTCAGGATTATTACCTACGTGCGTTGGATTCAAAAACTGGTAAAGAAGTGTGGAAAGCTGAGCTTCCTGTTGCTGCTGTTGCTGCACCGCTGATTTATAAATCTCCAAAAACTGGCAAACAGTATGTTGTCATCTCTGCAGGTGGTGCAAGCCATTCTAAAGATGTTGGCGACTATATCATTGCCTTTGCTTTACCCGACCAAAAATAATTTTTTAATGGATAAAGAAAAAACCGAAGCTTAGGCTTCGGTTTTTTATATAAAGTGAATCAAAATCACATTAACGATTTGCACCTTCCTGGTTTGCAGAACCAGAACAGCCTGCACCACCACCGATAATAAAGCCGCTTTCTGCTTTGCATGAACCGATCATACGGCCATGTGAGTCAAATGTAGTCACTGTTGATGCACAACCAGTTAGTACAATAGTCGCTGCTAATGCAATAAGTGCTGATAATTTCATAATATTCCCCTCTAAGATTTATGGTGCTAAATGAATCTGATTTTGACTTGGTGGTACTGGCAATAAACCTGTCTTGGCATCCACCGTATTGTAGTTCACGCCAATTGCATTGCCTGATCCATTACAATGAGCACTAGCAGTTGAAAGCAGACCACGTGTAGCTTTACATGATCCAATCACCTGACCAGATGCGTCATAAGTGACGACCATAGAACTACAGCCAGTCATCAGTACAATAGTTGAAAGTGAAAATAGTTTTATGAAGCTCATTGCTCCCCCTCAAAAACACTAAAAAATTTAAATTGTTTAGTTATATGAATCTTTTCTAAATTTCGCGCATGATTCTTCCTAAATTTATCGCATTTGTAAAGCTTTATTTTTCATCTATTTTTTAGACTTATGGCTAATAAAAAAGCTGCCTGATCAGCAGCTTTTTCATAATTAAATTTAATATTAAGAATCAGACTGACTCATGCTGCAATACTCGTTCAGCTAAAGCCTGTTTCACCACATGATATCCAGCACTTAAGCCTAGACTTGCCATAATGAATGCAACAATAACATCTGGCCATAGACTGCCAGTGCCAAACACTCCCACTGCTGCAAAAATGACGGCCACATTGCCGATCGCATCATTACGGCTGCACAACCAGACTGATTTCATATTGGCATCGCCATCCCGGAAAGCATATAAAATTATGGCTGTGACAACGTTTGCGATTAAGGCCAATATCCCGATGATCCCCATCGTAATGGCTTCAGGTGGAATACCTTGCATAAAGGCATAAATCACTTTACCAATGACGACCAGACCAAATACTGCCATGGTCAATCCTTTAATCAGAGCAACTGTTGCACGCCAATACAGACTTGCACCAATCACCGCCAGAGAAATACCATAATTCACAGCATCTCCAAAAAAATCTAGTGCATCTGCCCATAAGGCCGATGAATGTGCATAAGTACCGCCAATCAGCTCCACACCAAATAAGGTCAGGTTAATCAATAATGCAATCCATAAAGCTGTTCTAAATTTGCTATTAGAGTTGTGCGGCGCGGGTTCATGACTACAACTACAGGCCATATTATTCTCCGATGATTTTTTATCCTGAATGCGATACAGTCATTAGAAACTATGGAGTCACTCCAAGGTCAAGCCTGAGGTATTTATGTCACATTATTTGATTTCTGATATAGCCAAGAAAACTGATTTAAGTACTGATACCATTCGATTTTATGAGAAAAGAGGTTTGATTCAGCCGAATTTTCGAGCAAGTAACCAGTATCGTTATTATGGCGAAGATGCCTTAAAACGCTTGATTTTTATCAAACGCTGCCGTGCTTTAGGCATGTCTTTAAAAGAAATTGAATACCTGATTCAGCTGGAGCAGAATCCAGAACAGGATTGCTGTGAAGTTAACCAGATGATTGATCAGCACCTTATAGATATTTCAAATAAAATTAAAGAATTACAGTTATTTAAACAGCAGTTAATGGCGCTTCGCGAAAGCTGTAATACCCCAACCACGATTGATCATTGCCAGATTTTGAAAACACTGGAATCTATTGAAAATAGCTGAAATATTTATGGATATTTTAAATCGCTTACTGTTTATCTTTTAACTTGAAATTGAGTTGAATTATGCCAATTCCGAGTTATTTACTAGGTTGAATCCTGATTTTAGATGACTAGAATAAAGACGTACTTTTTATATGTCTTTCGATTTTATCATGAGCATTTCTCACGTTACCGAACTTCTCTCACCTGCTGGCTCCCTAAAAAACATGCGTTATGCCTTTGCTTATGGTGCAGATGCAGTCTATGCCGGCCAGCCGCGTTATAGCTTGCGTGTTCGTAATAATGAATTTGACCATGACAATCTGGCGATTGGTATCAAGGAAGCTCATGCGCTTGGAAAAAAATTCTATGTGGTTGTGAATATTCAGCCGCATAACTCCAAACTGAAACATTTTATTCGCGATCTTGAACCAGTTGTGGCGATGCAGCCAGATGCACTGATTATGTCTGATCCTGGCTTGATCATGATGGTGCGTGAGCACTTCCCGGATATGGATATTCATCTTTCAGTTCAAGCCAACGCAGTGAACTGGGCAACGGTGAAATTCTGGAAAAACATGGGCCTCACTCGCGTAATCCTGTCACGTGAGTTATCCATCGAAGAAATTGAAGAAATCAAACAGCAAGTCCCAGATATGGAGATTGAAGTCTTCGTTCATGGCGCACTGTGCATGGCCTATTCTGGCCGTTGCATGCTGTCTGGTTATATGAACAAGCGAGATGCCAATCAGGGTGCCTGCACTAATGCCTGCCGCTGGGAATACAAAGTACTGGATGCCAAGGAAGATGTGACTGGTGACGTGATCCCGGTTAAAAATATTAATTCTGGCTGTTGTTCAAAAGATGCTGATGAGTCACGTATGCAAGTACAACATCAGTTTGATGAACCCGTGTTATTGCAACGTAATGACGAGAATATGTTCGCTGCTGAAGAAGACGAGCACGGCACCTATTTTATGAATTCCAAAGACCTGCGTGCAGTGCAGCATGTAGAACGTCTGACTAAAATTGGCGTACATTCACTAAAAATTGAAGGTCGAACCAAATCTTATTTCTACTGTGCGCGTACTGCGCAGATTTACCGTAAAGCCATTGATGATGCGCTTGCTGGTAAACCATTCGACCCTTCATTGATGACTCAACTGGAAGGCTTGGCAAACCGTGGCTATACCGAAGGGTTCCTACGCCGTCATGTACATAGTGAATATCAAAACTATGAAAATGGTTCATCGAGTTTCGATCATCAGCAGTTCTGCGGGGAAGTGTTAGAGCGTAATGGCGACTATATCAAGATTGATGTGAAAAACCGTTTTGTCGTCGGTGATTCACTAGAGTTGATGACCACTAAAGGCAACATCACTTTTACCTTAACTGAGATCAAAGACCGTAAAGGCAATCTGATTGAAGATGCCAAAGGTTCAGGTCATGTCGTTGAAATTCCAGTGCCTGCAGATGTCGATATGCAGTATGCCCTGCTGATCCGTAATCTGCCATCATCGACTGTAGACATTTCAGCCTCTTCATTGGCTTATCAGGCGAGTTAAAAAATGGCGCTCTTGATTACCGATAAATGTATCAACTGTGATATGTGCTTACCGGAATGCCCAAATGAAGCAATTTATGAGGGCGATAAGGTCTATGAAATTGATGTCACTCGTTGTACCGAGTGTGTGGGTTTCTATGATCATCAAACCTGTATTGCCGTCTGTCCGATTGAATGCATTGTGCCGCATCCCGAACATCGGGAAACGAAAGAACAGTTAATGGAGAAATTTAAAGGTTTGAATCTGTTCAAAGCTTGAATGATGCATGAAGTCTTATGACTTCATCTAAGAACAACCTTGGGGAAAGATAAAAATAAGGGTTGAAAACAAAAATTGTCCAGAGGAAAGGAACAGCTAAAAGCGATTGGGGACGCTTTTGGCTGATCTAATAATAACTAAAAAAAGGAACCCGGGTGTTAGCGTCCTGAGTTCCTATAAAGCGAAAATAATAATAGGTGTTTGAGATGAAGCACCTGGAATGTGGGGATTCCAGGTGCTCTTTTTTTTACTGACCAGAGCGAATGATGTAATCAAAGGCAGATAATGATGCTTTGGCACCTTCACCAGTTGCGATGATGATCTGTTTGTAAGGAACAGTGGTACAGTCACCTGCAGCAAACACACCTTTCACATTGGTTTCGTTGCGCTCGTTAATCACAATCTCACCACGGTTAGTTAACTCAAAATCAGTTCCTTTCAGGAAGTCGGTGTTCGGCAACAAACCAATCTGAACAAAGATCCCTGCAAGCTCAACAGTGTGCTCTTCATCAGTCGCACGGTCTTTGTATTTCAACGCTGTGACTTGTGAACCGTCACCGATCACTTCGGTAGAAAGCGCATTTTTGATTACAGTGGTGTTTGGCAAGCTGTTCAATTTGTCTTGAAGCACTTGGTCCGCACGCAGTTTGGTATCAAATTCAACCAGCGTTACATGCTCAACAATCCCTGCAAGGTCGATCGCAGCTTCTACACCCGAGTTACCACCACCAATCACCGCAACACGTTTGCCTTTGAACAATGGCCCATCACAGTGTGGGCAGTACGCTACCCCACGAGTTTTGTATTCTGCTTCACCTGGAACATTCATCTCTCTCCAGCGTGCACCGGTAGACAGAATGACTGTTTTAGATTCAAGTTTCGCACCATTTTCTAAAGTCACTTCTACCAGACCATTGGCTGTGCTATCTGCACCTTTGATGTCAGAGACACGTTGCAGGTTCATGATGTCAACACCGTATTCACGCACGTGTGCTTCCATTTCAGCGGCGAATTTTGGACCTTGAGTTTTTTGCACTGACGTATAGTTTTCGATGTCCATGGTATCCATCACCTGACCGCCCATGCGTTCAGCCACGATCCCAGTTTTGATACCTTTACGTGCTGCATAGATCGCTGCAGTATTACCAGCAGGTCCACCACCGATCACCAACACATCAAATGCATCTTTGGCATTCAGTTTTTCAGCATCTTTGGCTGCCGCATTGGTATCCAGTTTGGCAATGATTTCTTCCAGTGTCATACGACCCTGACCGATATGTTCATTGTCCTGGAAGACCATCGGTACGGCCATGATTTTGCGTTCTTCCACTTCGTCCTGGAAGAAGGCACCATCAATCATGGTTGCTGTTGTACCCGGGTTATAAATGGCAATCAGGTTCAATGCCTGCACCACATCCGGACAGTTATGACAGCTCAGTGATACGAATACATCAAAGTCAGATTTAATGCCCAAGCCTTTGATCGATTCCAGAACTTCAGCAGAAACTTTGGGTGCATAGCCTGAAGTTTGTAGCAATGCCAAAATCAAGGAAGTAAACTCATGGCCCATCGGCAAGCCTGCAAAGAACACACGAGGCTGTTCACCGGCTTTTGCAACACCAAAGCTTGGTGCACGTTTGTTGGTACCATCAAAACGGGCAGTGACTAAATCAGAAAGCTGAGCGATTTCCTCAACCAGTTCTTTGATTTTGGCTGATTTGTCAGAGCCATCCAGAGTTGCCACTAATTCAATCGGGCCTTCCAAACGTTCAAGTAGTGTTTTTAATTGAGCTGAAGTATTTTGATCTAACATTGCTAACGTCTCCAAGGGAGTAAATATTTATTCGATGAAGCTATATTAAGTGAATAAAAAAAATAGGTAAAACAGTTTGTTTTTATCTTAATGATCGTTTTTATAGATCTAAACCATCTCCTCATTTTATTTTTTATTATCGCTAGAATTTATGCCTTTTATCCCAAAGAAACCGAATATAGATTGGAAAATAAAAATGCTCCTTTTAACGGAGCATTTTTAAGTTTAGAAGATTCGCTGTTCAATACGTAGCGAACGCCCCTTAATTGAATTGGCCAGTGCATATATGATTAAGCTAAGCAAGGCAAATAAGATGGCAATGCCAATAATGATGACATTGGTAATCTTGCTGACTTGTTCTGCTTGCTGAGCTTGACGATCTACACTTTGTGCTACAGGCGTTAGGCTTTTACCATAGACCTGTTGCTGCATCGTCCAGATTTGTTCCGGTTTAAATCCGTATTGTTCAAACTTGTTATCCTGCCGCTCTGCTTCAACTACTTGTGCGACATAAGGTCGGGCTGCAGATAAATCGACGGGTTTATGCAAGAGTGCAGTTTGGGCGAGTAAATAAGATTTCACCGGTGAAGGGATATCGGAATCAACCAGATAACGTGCCACTTCACTATCATTGATATTACTATCGTAATAGACCACCTGCTGATAAGCATCTTCTCGGTCATTTCTCAAGTCATATTGCCAATAAGTCAGTCCTGACCAGATCACGATAAAGGAAATCAGCCAGCCTACAAACTTCAATATGAAAGACTGAAAGCGAACATAGAAGAAGCGAAACTTCTTCAGCAGCCCAACAAGAAAAAATGCACCAATAAAAGAGGCAAAGATTTTCAGGATCAGCCAGCCAAACCAGCTTAACAGAGCAAAGAAATAATCCGGACTATCCCCAATACTGGCCAGATTAGCATCGACACTAACTGGCAAATGCAGCTGCTGAAGCTGAGTACTCAGGCCAAAAAAGCCATAAACCAGTTCCTGCTGAAAGAACAGGCCTATCACAGATGCGATACAGACCGTAGAGGTGGTCAGCCCCAAAAGCATCAAATTACGTTGACGCTTTTTGAGTGCGACGACCCCTTGCTTGATTTCCTGAGGATTTACAGCATATTCATCTAAGGGCGGCAATCTCTACTCCTTTTTTTAGATCTTGGCCCTACTGGATTTAGTTGGGTTTAGATCCACTGGTACTTGATTCAATCACCAAATGATTCAGATTATCTTGCAAGGCTCTTAAACGTACCGTTGCTTCAGTACGTTTCTGTACACCTTCTTTCTGGATCTGAATCACATCATTAACAGTTTTAATGAGGGTATTTTGCACATGTTCAAGCGTTTCAATATCAATAACAGAACGCTGGTTGGCTTTTGCCGTATCGACTGAGTTCTGATGCAATAAATCTGCATTACGGCGTAATAGCTCATTGGTCGCATCATCAATGGTATTGGCCAGCTGTACGCTGTTCTTCTGTTCATTCAGTGAAATGGCCAGACTGATCTGGTTTTTCCATGCCGGTAACGTAATATTTTTAATGGCATAGAACTTATCGACCAGCATCAGGTTATTGGACTGGATAATGCGGATCATTGGCAAAGTCTGCATCGCAGATTGCTGCAGTACCTGTAAATCACTGATGCGTTTTTCCAGATTATTGGCTAGATGATTGAGGTCATAGATTTTTTGCGTGGTGCTCTGATCTTGTGGCAAAGCTGTGAGCGCAGCAATTTCCTGCTGCAATTCCTGTTCACGTAAACGTCCAGCTGCAATATGAATACCCAGCTGCTTGTATTCTTCCTGCACCCCATCGAACATTTTATCCAGCGTATCAACGCGGGCTTTTAATCCGGATTGCGAAGTTTCAATTTCCTTGACCAGCACATCAATCTGTTCTTTGGTGGTATTGAAATGCGAGTCAAAGTTATCTTTCACGCCCTTAAATTTGCTGATGATATTGCCAAGAAATCCTGAACTCTTTTTCTTGTTCAGGATACTGCTGGTATTCAGTTGCTGTGCCACTTGCACCACCTGATTCAGCTTTTGACCGGTTGCATCCAAATCTTTGTTCTGCACCAGATTCAGCAATTCATCGGTATAGCTTGAAGTTTTGGTGGCTATATTTTTGCCATATTCGGCCACACTATTATGACTCATATTTTGCAGTTCTTTACGTGCTGCCAAGACCTCCTGAAAATCGGCAGGCTGCAAGCCCAGCTCTTTCAGATCCATTTGCTGGAACTTCTGTTCAGTCAGTTCAGTTGAGCTTTCGACAGGTAAATTTACTACATCAGATTTGGTCATGTTTCACCTTATATTGTTATGTATTCGAGGGTTTCTCGAGTGACTTTTTTAACGTTTTAATCAGATTGTCTCGGCTATTATCAAGTTTTTCCAGATCACTTGTCGAGTGTTTCGTCTGGCTTTGTTTGACATGATATTGCCAGGCCGGAATCAGCACCTGTTGCGCTTCTTTAAATCGATCCAGCAGGCTATAAGACAGTTGCTGGGACAATTGCATATGAGTAATGGCAATGTCATTACTGCTTTGCAAGGTTCTTAAGGTATGCACCTTTTTTGACAGCCGCTCAGAAAAATTATCCAGTGGATGCTGATTCCTGACAAACTGCGGATATTCAAATAAAAATTCTTCTGCTGCCACAATATGCTTGGCCATTTGCTCACGTAAACCGATCAGCTGCTGGAATCGCGATTGGGATTTCTGGATTTCAATTTGCAACTTACGGCTAAGGTGATCTGCCTGATCCAGTAAATAGTCCAGTTTTTTATAGTATTCAACCTGACTTGAACCATAGTCCAGATCAATACCTAGCCATTTCTGTAAAGCATTAAATTTACGTTTTTTCAGATATTTTTTTGATTGAGCCAGCATCTGAATCAGCTGTTCAATCGTCTGGCTCAGTTGTTGTGTCAGATGCGGATCTACCCCATTTAATAGTACGGACTGCGCCTGAATAAGTGGGTCAGCATAATGATTCAGCTTGTATTGATCGTTGAGTAAAGGCACAAGTTCATTGCGCTTGATACTTAGAATCTCGCTCTGCTCTACTACAATGTCTTGGATTGGAATCAAAACATCTATCTGTGACATGGCCCTTTAAACTCAGTGAATTCGATTTTTATAGTACGTCTTTTCATTCAACATAACATGTAGCATTTTGCAAAGGAATGCTTCAAGCCATAGAATTTTCTTTATATAAGTTGAAGATATTGTTGGAATTAAGTTTGGCATACAGTCATTTCTTGTATGAATCATTTTGCCTCTAGCCTGCTGTTGCTCTCTAGAATCTTTTCCATCGGCCTCAAATAGGCTAATAACCAACTAAATAAGAATAAGCACAATAAATGCCAAGTTAATTTATGGTCTTAATTAAGCTTTTTTTAAACTTAAGAATACTTATAAGGCATTATAAAACATAAATAATTCTCGAATTTTAAGCATGAATTATTTATGATCAAGATCAACAATAAAGTAGGTAACCTGAGAATAAAATGGAACGTTTTTTTCATAATACGATGTATGCCGCACGCTGGATCTTAGCTCCTGTCTATTTTGGTTTATCATTCGCTTTATTATTGCTGGCCTTAAAATTCTTTCAGGAAGTGATTCATGTCCTGCCGCATATCTTTGAATATACTGAAGCTGACCTGATCCTGGTGATTCTATCCCTGGTTGATATGACCATGGTTGGTGGACTTATTGTGATGGTAATGTTTTCAGGTTATGAAAATTTCGTTTCACAACTCAAAATCGATGAAAATAAAACCCGCCTGAACTGGCTCGGCACTATGGATGCCAATTCGCTTAAACTCAAAGTTGCGGCTTCCATCGTAGCTATTTCTTCGATTCATTTACTGCGTATTTTTATGGATGCTCGTAACGTCGAGAATGACAAAATCATGTGGTACATCATCATGCATCTGACTTTTGTGATTTCTGCATTTATTATGGGTTATCTGGATAAACTCACCAAGCATTAAAACATAGACATTAAAAAGCCCCGATTATAGGGGCCTTTTTATATCGGCGAATTAACTAAAAAATTATAGATAGTCACCTTCTCGTTCCGGCTGATACAGCACCTTTTCAATCGTGACTTTCATCAACTGACCATCAGGTTGTGGCCATTCAATGGTCTGTCCTTCTGCCAGGCCCAAGATTGCAGTTCCAATCGGTGCTACGACATTCACCTGCCCTTTTTCACCTTTAAACTCATGTGGGTAGACCAGGGTAATTTCTACAGGCTCCGTTGATGGTGCAATGGTCAGCAATGCACGCGCATGCATGGTCACCACATTGCTTGGCATGTCCTCTGGCTTGACCACTTCAGCACGAGCCAGTTCATCTTCCAGCTGAAGCATGGTCTCACTGAGCTTGTCCTGATTTTCAAGCATGGTTTCGAGACGCTCCAAATCCTGTTCAGATAAAATAATTTTTGGTTTAGCCATTCTTACTACCTTGATTAATGAATGATTGAATAGTCTTTAAAAAGCAAATGAATCTAGGTTCTAAGTGATTAATCGAATTAAATTAAGTTCAAATGTAAAAAAATCTTTTTTAGCTGCTAAAAAATTGTAGCTTAACTCAGAAGCTGTAGCTGTTTTTTAAAGAATGTAACCAGTTTTAGAAAAACTCAATACTCTTTTCGAAATCAGATTTATAGGATCTGTATTTCTCAACTTTTTTATAAAAGGATAAGTATTTTATATACAGGATTGATTAGGCTTTGATCTTATCTTCTCTTTTAACTGATCATAAAAGTGAGCAGCAGAAGATGAGTTAGAAAAAATATCACTCAATAAAAAAGCCCCCTTGAGGGGGCTTTTCTCAAGTTAGGCTTATTTAGCGTAAACAGGGAATTTAGCGCAAACAGCAGCAACTTTTTCTTTAACAGCAGCGATCACAGCTTCATCGCCTTTAGCATCAAGGATGTCAGCGATCCAACCAGCAAGTTCACGAACTTCTGATTCACCGAAACCACGAGTCGTTACAGCAGGTGTACCGATACGGATACCTGAAGTCACGAATGGAGAACGTGGATCGTTTGGTACAGAGTTTTTGTTCACAGTGATGTGAGCAGCACCTAACCAAGCGTCAGCATCTTTACCAGTGATATCTTGTTTGATCAGAGACAACAAGAACAGGTGGTTTTTAGTGCCGCCAGATACAACATCGTAACCGCGTTCGATTAGAACTTCGGCCATAGCTTGAGCATTTTTAACCACTTGTTGCTGGTATGCTTTGTATTCAGGTGCCATTGCTTCTTTGAAGCAGATTGCTTTAGCAGCAACCGCGTGAACCAGAGGACCACCTTGGTTACCTGGGAATACAGCTGATTGAAGTTTTTTCTCGATTTCTTCGTTTGCTTTCGCAAGGATCAGACCTGAACGAGGACCACGAAGAGTTTTGTGGGTAGTCGTTGTTGTTACGTCAGCAATTTGCACTGGGCTTGGGTAAACACCAGCAGCAACCAGACCAGCGACGTGAGCCATATCTACGAATAAGTAAGCGCCAACTTTGTCCGCGATGTCACGGAAACGTTGCCAATCTACGATTTGGCTGTATGCAGAGAAACCAGCTACGATCATACGTGGTTTGTGTTCTACAGCTAAACGTTCAACTTCTTCATAATCGATCTCACCAGTTTCTGGGTTTAGACCGTATTGAATTGCATTGTAAGTTTTACCAGAGAAGCTTACTTTCGCACCGTGAGTCAAGTGACCACCGTGAGCCAAGCTCATACCCAATACTGTGTCGCCTGGGTTAAGCAGCGCTAAATAAACTGCAGAGTTTGCTTGAGAACCAGCATGTGGCTGAACGTTAGCATAATCAGCACCAAATAATTCTTTAGCACGGTCAATTGCCAATTGTTCAATGACATCTACATATTCACAACCGCCATAGTAGCGTTTGCCTGGGTAGCCTTCTGCATATTTGTTAGTGAGTTTTGATCCTTGAGCTTCCATTACTGCTGGTGAGCAATAGTTTTCAGAAGCGATCAACTCGATGTGCGCTTCTTGGCGTGCATCTTCGTTAGAGATTGCTTGAGCGATTTCTGGATCAAATTCAGCAATAGAGATATTGGCAAACATTAGCGAGGTCCTATTAAATTAGGGCTTTTAAGCCGTGCTAAGATTGGCGCGTATTGTAACATGAACTTTGCCAATTTCGACCATGAACTTTATTCAGTTTGCAATAAAAAATAGCTCATGCTTAAAAAACATGAGCTATAGAGATAAAAATAAGTTATTGAATTGGCATTAGAGATTTTACATCTGAAATAATATTAGCAATATTCAGTGCATAGACGCTGCCATGGTCCCATGAACCGTCCGTAATATAGCGTACCGAGGTTTGTTTCTGATTCGCTAAGCTCACTAAAACATCTGTTGCAGCCTTTGGAACAGTAGGATCCGCCTCTCCTTGATAAATAATCACAGGTGTAGACACTTTAACCTGTAAAGGCTGAGAGTCTTTTTCCAGGAAATTCTTCACTACTGAAATAGTCATAAAATTAGCTTGAGTACGCGGATATCCTTCCAGATTTCCATTGGTTTGGGCATAAGCTCCCATTGCCGTACCGAATTTGTTGCCTAATACATCATAACAATCTGTTTCAGCATTCTTGGCAATCTCGTCTGTTGGTGTTTTAAAAACCTGACTATATTGCAGATTTGGATTCGGATTACGCAATCCCGCGACGATCAGCGCGGTAAAAGTATCTAAAGATGCTAGAGTTTGAATTTTTTTATTCAGATCTGTTTCTTGTCCAGCTTGAGCCTCACCACCTGCCAAAATCAAACTGAAATTAGAAGCAGGAGCTAAAGCTACCGTACCTTTATAAGTCATTTGAGAAGCACGTGCTGCATATTGGGCAGCACCTAAAGCCGCTTGACCACCTTGAGAATGACCGACAGCCATCCATTGATTAGAAGCATCCGAACCTAAATAGTCTTTTGCTGCGACTACAGCATCGGTAATCGAATAAGCTTCACTCTTAAGATTAAGGAAAGGATGAAGTTCTTTTCCACCCGGCTCTCCTAAACCTTCATAATCAGGTGCAACGACCACATATCCAGCTTGAAGAAATCCGGCAATCATATTTTTGATATAAGGATTTATTTCATTGCGACTTGGCGCACACTGATCGGCCACACCCGTTGTACCATGTGCCCATGCCACTATCGGCCAACCTTTTGCAGGAGGCGTTCCTTTTGGAGTGAAAAGCAGTGCCGTCGCTTGGGTTTCCTTATTATTAGTACCTAACATCTTATAGGTCATGACCACACTTTCATCAGCAACAGCAGACAAATCTGTTTTGTTATAGGCTACAGGTGTTGCCACTACAGGATTGTCGATATTATTTACGGGGATAGCAGGTTTGGATTCATAATAACGATCATCATCGCTATCATTACAGGCAGTTAAAGCTACGCTTAGCGCGAGTAGAGAACCAGTCAATACATGACGTTTCATCGATCTTATCCTTGTCTTAATTATTATCTCTCATGATTTTTATAGTTTTATCTTTATCCGTTGATAAAAATAGACATTAATTTCCCAAGTTATTTCATTAAATACAAGAGATTATTTTGTTATTTTTCTAATAAATAGTGATTTAATTTATGACCATTCCGATACGATAAATTTAAGTTTTGGAAATATTTACATAAACTTTAAAAACTATTATTTATGAGTCTAGATTACAAATGTTCTGTATCAGTCAAAAAGTCTGCAATTAAAGATGAAATCCGGCATTTCAATTGTCAGGATCGAAACAATAATGTTAGATTTTGATATCCACTTTTTTCAGGCATATTTTCGTCATGCAGGCTATCATTCTCGATACTGAAACCCATACCTTGAATGGTCAACCCATTGAAATTGCCTATGCGCCTGTAGAGATCATAGATCATAAAATCAGTCTGGATAAAAGCCGCTTGTTTGATCAGCTTTATTCATGCGACGAACCAATTTCCTTTGCAGCAATGGCTGTACACCATATTCTGCAGTCCGATTTGGAAGGACAACCGCACTACAGCAGCTTTGAACTTCCGCAAGAAACCACTTATATCATTGGCCATAATATTGATTATGATATTCGTGCCCTAGAAAAATGTGGCGTCGATTCATCGAATATTAAAGCAATTTGTACCCTTGCCCTCGCCCGCCTGGTTTGGCCAGAGGCAGAAGCACATAATATCTCTGCATTAATCTATATGATTACCAAAGGCAGTGAACGCGCTCGGGAAATGATCCGTAAAGCCCATCGCGCCGATATGGATATCATTTTGACAGCGAATATCCTGATGCATATTGTGCATCACCTGAAAATCAGCAGTATTGAAGAACTCTATGAGGCATCTGAAGATGCGCGTATTCCACGGACCATCAATTTTGGTAAGCACCGTGGCACTGCGATTGTTGATCTTCCTGCTGACTATGTTCAGTGGCTCCTTCGTCAGGATGATTTAGATCCCTATCTACGCAAAGCATTGGAAAATACAGCGATCCTTACGCTATAAATGAAATTTTTTCGTCCCTCTTTAAATATGGAGAGGGATTTTTAACTAATAATGTTTTTTTTATTCAGTAAGTGAAATAAAGTATTTTAAAGATGACTACCTTAGTCTTTAAAGCTCTTAACTAATCGATATTCAGAATAAAAATAGATACAAATCAATATTAATTTATTGATTTTTAATAATTTAATATTTAATCCTTTCTAACGCCTAACTGTTCTTATACTTTAGCGTGATAGAACACACCTCTAAACAGGTGCATATAGGAAATAATATAAATTAATCCTCTTTCTTCCTATGCAATATTATCTTGAATTCGATGCCTTTGATAATCCCATGCAGCTCAGTAAAGTGGGTAATTGGGTGATCACCTTTTTAAGTCCAGCTGAAGAATTGGACACTATACAACTTGCGATTACTTATGTACTGCCACGCCAGATCAGTGACGCATTACAGCCACGACGGGTATTAATTCAAAAGAGTTCAATTGAACATCATTGGCTAATTCAAACAATTGAATGTTTTGACAGCGCGACCAATCAGGAAGTTCATATCAGGCCGGCAGATGAACTGGGACAGCAAACACTTCATCAAATTCTGGACGAGTTTGACCGTTATGATGTAAATGTCACATTAAAAGTTTTCTGAAATAATACTTTTCTCAGAGCGTATTTTTGAAGAAGTTAATTTATATCATATATGTAGAGTTTGATGTTATTTAATATAAAAAATTATAAAACTGAGAAATGATAGGAATTTATCCAATCTCTTCTAATTAAATTTATCAGTTTTTATTCTGCATCAAACTATTTAATAAAGAAGCTGAACTAAGATATCAAAATCAAGCTCATCATTTGATGAGCTATATCTTTTTTAAGGGTCGCAAAGCAGCTTAATGAATCCCGGATCTTTATTTAGGATCCAAAACACGATAGATACAGTCAGTCTGCTCACTGGCAAATAACAGTTCAATCGTTGGCCTGATAATTTCATCATCCACTACAATATATTCAACTTGCTGTTCCAAACGCTGGGACGGATCACTATGCTGAGCACCAGCACGTAGTAATGCTTTTACATTCAGGATTTTGCCATACTGGTTTTTGACTCGCACTTCAATTAAATCTTCTGTCATCGTCATACCTCCCTTTATTGGCATTATTAAATTTGCTTGTCTGAATTCTTATAACATAGTTATTTGAAAGGCTTTCAAACGAATATGTAAGATTTTTTAGCGAGCACCTTTTATTGACTATATAGTCGCTAATGAAGAATGTGCTATACAAATAAATGAGTCAAAATGGCTTTGTTGCACAAACCTATCTGTAAAGGCTTTTTCAGCGATATAATTTTCAAATGAAGAAGCCTACACATAAAATCTACCGCACAACCAATTGGCCCGCATATAACCGAGTACTCATGAGTCGCGGAAATATTGCCATTTGGTTTGATCCTGCTACGCAATGGTATGCTCCATCAAAAGGCAAACAAGGGCGAAATCAAACCTACTCCGACGCAGCTATCCAATGCTGCTTAATGATTAAATCCTTATTCCGTCTATCTTTACGTATGGTCACTGGCTTTGTGCAAAGTCTGATTGAACTTTGCGGATTAAATTGGACCGCACCAGATTACAGTACGCTTTGTAGAAGACAAAAGCATATTGATATTGCAATCAGCTACCAAAAAAGTAGTGAGGGGCTGCATCTACTTGTAGACTCTACAGGCATGAAGTTTCTAGGTGAGGGCGAATGGAAACGCAAGAAACATGGAGCTGAATATCGTCGCCAATGGCGTAAACTACATATTGGTATAGATGCCAAAACCCTACAAATACGCGCTATTCAGCTCACGACCAATAATGTCAGTGATTCACAGGTGCTTGGTGATTTACTTAATCAGATTCCACAAGATGAGCAGATTGACTCTGTTTATACCGATGGAGCTTATGACACCAAGCAATGCCGTCAGGTCATTGCAGATCGGCAAGCACATGCGGTGATTCCACCTAGAAAAAATGCGAAACCATGGAAAGATAGAAAGAGTAGCTCGCTAGAGCGAAATGAATTACTTCGAACAGTTAAACGTTTAGGCAGGACATTATGGAAAAAATGGTCAGGCTATCATCGCCGCAGTTTGGTGGAAACCAAGATGCATTGCATCAAATTATTAGGCGATAAATTAATGGCAAGAAGCTTTCCTAGTCAGGTGAATGAAATTCATGCACGTGTAGCAGTCCTCAACCGATTTACGGAATTAGGTCGACCACTTACCCAAATTACGCCTTAAATTTGGCTCAATTAGGGGCGCTTTGCATTTCAAATCTTTGTGCAACAAAGCCAGTCAAAATTATTAATAAATCTCGCTTAAAATTTTGCATTAAAAAGCCCGCATCGCTGCGGGCTCTGTGTTGGATGGCTAGTGCTAGATTTATTGCCTGAACGTAAGTTCCAGCTCAACTAACTGTCATTGATCCGTCCAACTTATTGGTAGCGTCGTTTCGTTTTATGACCTACCATGAGTTCAATATAGCAGGATTTTTTTTACCTACAATACGCTTTTACACTTCTAAAAGAAGACTTATACAATATTTAAATTGTGCTTTTTCAAAAGCAGATTAGAATATTTTGGCTGGATCAATAGAGTACTACAAACAACTCTATTCTTTTCTATCTCTATACCCTATCTATTTAAATTTTAATAAAAATATTCTTTATTTATATGAAAAATGAATAATTTTATCTAGATACAATTTCAAGTCTTAAGTAAACGAATTCGCTATTAAGGCGATTGATTAGCCACTAAAAGTAATAGCGAAAACCAAATTGATAAGTAACCCCATTTAAGTCCAGATCATCACTCTTGCCAGAGACACATGCGCCATTCATACAAATCTTGGCATCACGGTTAAACATCCATTGATAACCAAAAGATCCAAATAAATCTGCTTCAGGAGCAACTTTATAACCGACTTCCAGTGCAACAGGAATTGTAAAATAATCCAATTCAAGATCGATTCGACCAAGATCTGCATCCGTTTCACTTTCATCTACCCAGCTCATTCCCAAGCCTATAGAAACTGCTGAATAAAGCTGATCATTTTCCAGAAATTTATTTTTTATCCCAATTGCAACTTGATTGTAATCAATATCTGAACTTTGAAATTTATATTCGGCCCATAAGCTGGCCGTCGGATGGGATTGATATTCACCATTAATAAACAGCCCATCGAATGATTCCGTACCAAAAAAACTGTCTGCCCCTATTTTTGAACCGGCGTAGCCAAAAGCTAAAGAGTACTGACTTATTAGGTTTTCTTGAGCATGATAAGATGTAGTTGTAATTACTGCTTTATCTATTGGAACAGGATTACCATGTTGAATAGCTAAAGGTGTATTCGCTCCAGCAACTGAAGAAGCCCCAATCATTACCCCAATGAATAATAGTTTTTTCATATCTATGTCTCATTTTTATTGTGAGCATAAGATACTAATTTTTTAAGAGAAAAACTACTCAGCACATCTATTTCACATCTATTTATAGAAACAACAATTTATGAGATTAAACAGACTATAAATACAACAATGTAATTCATCCACTTTTATAGAATTAAAGGACTAGGGCGACTTATACATACATATATATTCCCAAGAGGTAATTCCCGATGGCTAAACCAGATGAAGAACTGAATGAAGAGTTTCCAGAAGAAGAATTAGATCCACAAGAGAAACAGGATCGAGAGATTCAACGCGGTCAGTTAGGCGTGAATCAAGACCCTCAGGTGAAAAGAGATCAAATACGTCAAAAACATCAGGATGAAGAGGAAGAGAATCCATAATTTATTTTATAAATCTGGAATTGTTTTTTTAGTCTAATGAGATAAGTGAACTAATAAAATGATGGTGCGCTCAGCGGGACTCGAACCCACGCCACAGGCTTCGGAGACCTGTACTCTATCCAGTTGAGCTATGAGCGCGCGATGCACATCATAACAAAAAAATGCATAAGGTAAAGCAACTATCTATAACTTCGTTATTTTTATGCCTATCCTTTATACAGTGTGCCAAAACAGCAACAGAGAATTCCATGTGAATGACTTGGTTTATTCTGCAAGATCACTCACAATATCTCAACTTTTCACCATTTGAGATCTCTATGACTGATGCGCTGACATTAAGGGATTTGTCGAAGACCTATGGAAATGGTTTTCAGGCACTTAAAGGAATCAACTTAACTGTACCTGAAGGTGAATTCTATGCTCTGTTAGGACCTAATGGCGCGGGCAAGTCCACTACTATTGGTATTATCAGTTCATTAACAAGAAAAACCTCTGGAACCGTTGAAATTTTTGGTCACAATCTGGACACCCACCCTTCTGAAGCCAAACAATGTTTAGGCGTAGTACCCCAAGAATTTAACTTCGCCCAGTTTGAAAAAACCTTTGATATTCTGGTTACTCAAGCCGGTTACTACGGTATTCCAAAAAAAATTGCCCAAGCTCGTGCTGAAGAATACTTAAATAAACTGGGTCTTTGGGAAAAACGCTCTACTCAAGCTCGTATGCTTTCAGGGGGTATGAAACGCCGCTTGATGATTGCCCGTGCGATGATGCATGAACCAAAATTACTGATTCTGGATGAACCGACCGCTGGTGTAGATATCGAATTGCGTCGTTCCATGTGGGATTTTCTTAATGAAATGAACAATAATGGTACTTCTATTATTTTAACGACTCATTATCTGGAAGAAGCAGAGATGTTATGTCGTCGGATTGCCATCATCGACCGTGGTGTGATCAAAGAAGATACCACCATGAAAAATTTCCTGAATCAGCTCAATGAAGAATCCTTTATCTTCGATCTGGCTGCACCTATTGAGCCATTAAATATTGAAATTATTGGTGTGAAATTTAATTTAGTTGATCCAATGACCCTAGAAGTGACACTGGATAAAGCCCATTCCATGAATGATTTGTTCCAGTTACTGGAATCACAGAACATTCAGGTACGCAGTATGCGTAACAAGTCAAACCGCTTAGAAGAACTATTTGTGAAAATGGTCGAGAAAAATCTGGATGGAGCTGCACAATGAATATAAATCAGCTCGGCGTCGCCTTATATACCATCGTTCATAAAGAAGTTCGCCGCTTTATGCGGATCTGGCCACAAACTCTGTTGCCACCAGCAATTACCATGAGTCTATATTTCGTGATCTTCGGTAATCTGGTCGGTTCACGTATTGGGGAAATGGGCGGCTATAGTTATATGGAGTTTATTGTCCCTGGTCTGATCATGATGGCGGTGATTACCAATAGTTATGCCAATGTCTCTTCCAGCTTCTTTAGCTCAAAATTTCAGAAAAGCATTGAAGAGCTAATCATGAGTCCAGTACCTTTACATGCCATTTTATGGGGATATGTATTGGGTGGTGTAATTCGTGGTCTGTTGGTTGCGATTATTGTCAGTGCCATGAGCCTGTTTTTTGCAGACCTTTATATTACCAACTGGTTTGTGACTATATATACAGTACTCATTACCTCGCTATTATTCTCTCTAGGCGGTTTTATTAATGCTGTCTATGCCAAATCTTTTGATGATATCTCGATCATCCCGACTTTTGTACTCACACCACTGACCTATTTAGGCGGTGTGTTTTATGCGATTTCAGCCTTAAGTCCGTTCTGGCAAAATCTCTCTTTAGTTAACCCGATCGTATATATGGTCAATGCGTTCCGTTTCGGCATTTTAGGTCATAGCGATGTCAATGTTTCCATTTCATTGGTCGTGATTACTTTCTGGTGTGCCGTGCTTTACGGTATTGCTTACTATTTATTGTCTCGTGGTTCAGGAATGCGTGAATAATGAGTGTAGAAAATTCTCTCCTTGGTAAAGACACCAACTACCCAACAGAATATCAGCCCGATATTTTGTTCCCGATTTCCCGTGCGCCTGCCCGTGAAAAATATGCCCATGTTGAAGCTATTCAGCAAGGCAAAGACTGGTGGCATGTTTTTGAAATTTCTTGGTTAAATGCTATTGGCGTGCCTCAAGTGGCGATTGGTCGGATTACCCTGCCAGCATTTTCCCCAAATCTCATTGAATCAAAATCTTTAAAGCTGTATTTCAATAGCCTGAACTTTGCCAAGTTTGATTCGAAAGAGGCTTTTATTACAACTGTTGAAAAAGACCTCTCAAAAGCTGCTGGTGCTGAAATCACACTGGATCTTTTCCATGTTGATGAACTTGAAATTTCTAAGCCTGAGGGTATCTGTATTGATGACCTGACTCCGGAACGCCTGGAAAATCATCCGGACGCTTCTTTATTGTCTTTAGATCAGCAAAGCGATGAAAATATCGAAGTGCAACTCTATTCACATTTATTAAGAAGTAACTGCCCAGTCACTGGACAACCGGACTGGGGTACAGTATTTATACGCTATCAGGGCAAAAAACCTTGTTATAAGAGTATTTTGGCTTATATTATTTCGTATCGTCAGCACAACGGTTTTCACGAACAATGTGTGGAACAGATGTTTGCCGATATCTGGCACAATCTGAAACCGGAAAAGCTGATGGTATATGCGACCTATACACGCCGTGGTGGATTGGATATCAACCCTTGTCGTGTATCGGATTCCACATGGATGCCTCGCCCTATTCGTTTAGCGCGACAATAAAAAACATTGAGGTTTAAGAATGCCTTTTTTTGGTTTTATTCCTTCTGCAGAACTATTAAATACAATTCAGACTGCACAGAAAAATAAAAACTCGAGTGAACCGCTTTATCCACTGCGTGATAAAACCGCATTAATGATTAATGATGAAATTATTGATGCAATTCTCACGGAACTGGTACGCCGTTTTCCTGCGAGCGAAAAACGCGATACGGCAGAAAAACTGGCGGGCTATATCAAGTCCACTGTGGCAGTGTTACTGAAACAGTTGCTGGGTAAAGCGCCAAATGAAGTCGTCAAAGAGTCGATTGCTTTTTCTGAACGCAGCCTGTTTAAAGATCCGGAAGGAAACTTCCGTATTGGTGAGTCTCTGGATGCCAATCTGGTCACCAACCTAAAACACCATTATGCAGCATTAAAAGCTGGCCAAAGTGTCGATAAGCAGAGTCTCAGCAATCTGTACAAACAGTTTGGTGAAGCAACTGTACGTCATTTTATGGTCGACTTTAATAAAACCTTAGATTTAGGCATGATTAAACGCAAGGCTGCTGATATTGGTGCTTCAGCTGTAATCAAAGCGATTAATATTGCAGCAGATAAAATCATCCTGAATTTAAATAAGGATGAGTTGCAGGCGATGGCAGAATATCACGACACTTTATTCTTTACTGAATAAAGCCGCACATTTATTCAAATAATGTAGATTAAGCCTGACTTCAGTCAGGCTTTTTTGTGGCTTAAGAAATAGCTTGTTACAGTTATTGTGAACTAAAATACAAAATGCTGAAAAAACAACCAACCCTTTCCTATTTTTAAGGGAGTTTATATGACTCCTATTCATCAGAATGTTATCTTTAATCTCGCCTCTAATGCCAGAAAACTGAGAAAAGTAAATTGATCTTTTTCATGGCACGATTCAAATGACATAGCCACAAATTCACCAAAAAATTGGAAATCATACCAAGATGTTGAAATCGAATTTTTATAAAAAATTGAAGCAACTTTCGATCCTTGTCAGTGCATTCGGACTCAGTAGTTTAAGCCTGGCCAACGATTTTCAATATCATCCTTCTTATGCCAGTTTCAAGCAGAACACCATGCAGACTTATGGTCTAAGTGCTCAGCAAGTAGACAGTGCAATGACGGGAGCAAAAAATCTTCCAAATATTATCAATATCATGAATCGTCCAGGTGAAAGTAAGCCATGGTATGCCTATAAGACCAATTTTCTGTCTGAAGGTACGATTCAACGTGGTGTACGTTTCAAGCAGCAATATGCTGCAACACTAAATCGCGCTGAGCAGCAGTTTGGTGTACCACAATCGATCATTTTGGGTATTTTAGGGGTTGAGACCGGTTTTGGCAGCAACAAGGGTTCATTTGTGACCCGTGATGCACTAGCAACTCTTGGCTTTGGTTATGAACGTCGTGCGCAATACTTTCAGGATGAACTGGCGGCATTGATCGCATGGTCATATAAGGATGGTGTGTCAGCATCCTCGATCGTGGGTTCTTATGCGGGTGCGGTCGGTTATCCGCAGTTTATGCCAAGTAATATTCCAAAGTATGGGGTCGACTATGATGGCAATGGCCATATCGATCTACGTAATTCTGCGGTAGATGCGATTGGTTCAATTGCAAACTATCTGGCTCAAAATGGCTGGCAACGTGATCAGCCGATTGCCTTTCCTGCCCGTTATAGCGGTTCGAATCCTGATTCTGTTATCGCCAAAGATCTCACACAGCCAACGCCTTATGGTGTAATCAAAACCCAAAGGATCAGTCCGATGAATCCGATTGTTCGTATTGATGATCTTGATATGGTCAATGTCATTCAATTACAAGAAAATTACGGACCGATTTACTATATTACTTATCCAAATTTTCAAGTGATTACCACATACAATCGTAGTCGTATGTATGCCACTGCATTGTGGCTTTTAGGTACAGAAATTACGAGCCGATAACAGTAAAAATTACTACATACTATTAAAGTCAAGATTTTTATTAAACAAAATGCCTAAATTTTAGGCATTTTTTACTTCTTGTTACAATATTGATTATTTTTTAATCACTCATTGTTTATTTTGCGTACTTTTTTTAACTATTTTAATTAAACACTAGACAGCCAGTTGCCAGCATGAATATTATCCAATTCGTTAAATGTAGTTGCATAAGTTAAATATCAGGCATGTTTATAGGGTTATCAGCTACTTAGGCCCAATCTAATGAAACATGCTGTTAGGAGTTGATTCAATGCATTCTTCTTTTCTGAAGTATTTTATGGCCATCGCCGCGACCGTTACCCTAACGCAATCGCAAGCAGATATGGTTCAGTCATCATCATTCAATAATGATCATGACAATTCGCGTCTTGCAGCGCGTGTATTAAACAAAGAAGCTCAAAGCTTCAATTCAAATTTCACAAATTTGAACAGCCTTTCAATCACTGAGCGTTCTGGCGATAAAGTTCGTCGTCAAACCATTGCAGCAAAAATTGCAATTCCTGCAGAAGAGCCTTCAGTGATTGAGAAACTGAACAATGTTGCTTCAAACACAGTTCGTAAATTCAGTCAGACAGGTACAGCATCTTGGTATGGTCGTCAGTTCCATGGCCGTAAAACTGCCAGTGGTGAAACATTCGATATGAATGCAATGACTGCTGCACACCGTAGCCTGCCATTAAACTGCTTTATCCGCGTGACCAACAAAAACAATGGTAAGAGCGTGGTTGTGAAGGTGAATGACCGTGGTCCATTCCATGGCAATCGTGTTCTAGATTTATCTTACGGTGCTGCTAAACAGCTTGGTATTACCAATGCTGGTACTGCACATGTCAATATTGAGCGTGTAGATGGTCCAAACTCATAAGATTTGACCGCTCTACATTTAACTCAAAAGCCACAGTCATGTGGCTTTTTTATTTGGTGATGTAGAGCAGGAATTCGAACTGCTTTTATCCTTAATACTGTCGATGTTATTCCATTCAGGTATAAGCCTTCTCTAACCCTTATCAACCCACTATCGATTTCATTTTGACCATACCTCCAAACTGTTTTATATTTTGAAAACTAACAGTACGTTCATGGATGGGAGCGATAGAATGAAAACAATATCCGAATGGTTAGATGAATATAGTGAAAGTCATCAAAACAAAACCAACAAACTGATCCATTGGGTCTGCGTGCCTACCATCTATTTTTCCATTATTGGAATCATGGCGCACTTTAGCGCTTTACTGACTGCCCTGCTCTTGGTTCTGGCTTTTGTGTTTTATGCACGTTTAGATATCGTACTGGCTGTAGCAATGGCAGCGCTAACCCTGATGATGGCCTGGTTCATCTGGGTTTTACCTGTAGGTGTCGGTTTCTTTATAGCCTTGTTTGTTTTTGCCTGGATTGGGCAATTTTATGGACACAAAGTCGAAGGTAAAAAGCCTTCTTTCTTTAAAGACCTTCAATTCCTTCTCATTGGCCCGTTATGGTGCATGGATGCCTATTTAGGCAAAGTCCTACCTAAATGGAAATCTCGTCAATCTGAGGCAATACAGTGCACTTAAAGCGTATGTAATATCATTACATTTATAAAACCAAGGAAAATTCCCTTATTGATAGGTTTTTCCTTGGTGTTTTAACCAACCGCTGATGTGCTTATTGGATGGATCATGATGGGTCCAATGAATCACCCCACCTTTGTCGCTATATTCATATTCACCAAAAAACTCAACCTGATCACCTTTTTGAATATTCTGGATGCGTGGCGCCAGATCAATATTGTGCGCAACCAATACAGTTTGACCAGTAGATAATTCCAGAATAAATTTCTGATGACGGGAACCTTCATTATCATCTTTTAATAACGCTACCACCTTACCGCTCGCCTGAACCTGAAGATCACTTTGTCTTTGCTGGTAAGCTTGCTCTATACGCTGGGTATCATCAGAAACCTTATGCGTACTTTTTTGAACATTAGGCTGCTCTTGAATCGCAACTTCTGCTGAAGGTACAAAAGTATTGGTCTGTTGTTTAGATTCTGATAAATCCAGACCTAAATAAGCAGCCACCAAAAGTGCAATGACAGCCCCGATCCCCATATTGGTTTTATTTGCCATAATTTCTCCTTGATCATTCTTTATTTAGTCATAAAAAAAGCCCCATTCGGGGCTTTTTTCTAATTCGTTACCGAATTATTTTGCAGCAGCCTGAGCAGCAGCAACTTCTTCAGCGAAAGAAAGCTCAGCTTTCTTCTCGATACCTTCACCCACTTCGAAACGAACGAAGTTAGCAACAGTAGTACCAGTCGCTTTAAGAACTTCAGCAACTTTCTTGTCGTTGTCGATTACGTATTGTTGACGCTCAAGAACAACTTCGTTCAAGTATTTCTCAACAGAACCTACAACCATTTTCTCAACGATGTTTGCTGGTTTGCCAGATTCAAGTGCTTTAGCTTCAGCGATTTCTTTTTCTTTCGCGATAAGGTCAGCAGGAACTTGTTCAGCGTTTACAGCAACCGGATTGAATGCAGCAATGTGCATTGCCAAACCTTTACCAGTTTCAGCATCACCTGAGTAAGATACAACCACACCGATACGAAGACCGTGTTTGTAAACAGCAAGGTTTTCACCTTCAACAATTTTCGCACGACGTACTTGGATGTTTTCACCGATTTTTTGAACTAGCGCAATACGAGCTTCTTCTACAGTAGCGCCATCTTCAAGTTTAAGTTCAGCGATTTTAGCAGCGTCAGTTTCGTTTGCAGCAAGTGCAGCAGCAGCAACTTTCGCAGAGAAACCAGCAAAGTTTTCGTCTTTAGCAACGAAGTCAGTTTGGCAGTTTACTTCTAGAAGGATTGCTTTGTTGCCTTCTTGAGCAATTGTGATCGCGCCGTCAGCAGCAATGTTACCAGCTTTTTTAGCTGCTTTTGCTTGACCAGATTTACGAAGGTTGTCGATCGCTAATTCGATGTCACCACCAGCTTCTGTCAAAGCTTTTTTACATTCCATCATTGCTAGACCAGTACGATCACGCAGTTCTTTAACCATGCTTGCTGTAACTGCAGTCATGTTTATCTCCTAAATTCGGTAGAAAATGAATTCTTTTTAGAACAGAAACGGCCCAGAGGATTCTCATGGGCCGCCTGCATACATAACGCTTACTTTGCCACCATCACGTGTCGCAAAAATGACAAGCTAGCGTCTAACGCATTAAGCCTCAGAAGCAGGAGCTTCTTCTGCTTTAGCTTGTGCATTTGCTTGTGATTGAGCATATTCTTTACCAGCAAGAATCGCATCAGCCATAGCAGAAGCATAAAGTGTTACTGCACGGATCGCATCGTCGTTACCCGGAATAACGTAGTCTACGTTGTCTGGGTTAGAGTTAGTATCAACGATACCGATTACAGGAATACCAAGGTTTTTAGCTTCTTTAATTGCAATCGCTTCGTGATCAACGTCGATTACGAATAATGCGTCAGGTAAACCACCCATGTTTTTAACGCCGCCTAAAGCACGTTCAAGTTTTTCCATCTCACGGCTACGTTCTAAAGCTTCACGTTTAGTAAGTTTAGCGAAAGTACCGTCTTGAGATTGAGTTTGAAGGTCTTTTAAACGGTTGATAGATTGGCGAAGAGTTTTCCAGTTCGTCAACATACCACCTAACCAACGGTGATCTACGTATGGTTGACCAGCGCGTTGAGCTTGTTCACGGATGATTGCAGAAGCAGCACGTTTAGTACCAACGAACAAAACTTTGTTCTTTTTGCTAGCCAATTGGTTAGCGAAGTTCAAAGCATCATTTAACGCAGGAACAGTGTGCTCAAGGTTGATGATGTGAATTTTGTTACGCGCGCCAAAGATGTATTGACGCATTTTTGGGTTCCAGAAACGAGTTTGGTGACCAAAGTGCGCGCCAGCTTGTAGAAGGTCGCGCATGCTTACGTTGTAATCTGCCATTTTCTTTACCTTAAAGTTTGGGTTAGGCCTCCATATATCCGCATTCTCCACCCTTGCGGGCACCCAGAGTAATGTGACGATATATGTGCGGATTTTTAATACACCATTCCATCAGCCTCGCAAATATATTCACGAAAAAGCATTTGATAAAATGGGCGGCTATTTATACCATAGTCACATACAAATTTCCAAAAGTTTTTAGAGATCATGAACACTACTTATCAAGCTCCCCGTCGTTTAATCAAATCCGCAGAAGATATCGAAAAGATGCGTATCGCTGGACGACTGGCTGCAGAAGTGTTGGATATGATCAAACCGCATATCAAACCCGGCGTAACGACACTGGAATTGGATACGATTTGTCATGACTATATTGTAAATGTGCAGAATGCTATTCCTGCATGTTTAGGTTATGGTGCAGCGCCTGGCCGCCCTGCTTTCCAGCATACAATCTGTACATCTGTAAACCATGTGGTCTGTCACGGGATCCCATCTGAAAACAAGATCCTGAAAAAAGGCGATATTTTAAATATTGATGTCACTGTCATCAAAGATGGTTTCCATGGCGACACCAATATGATGTACATCGTGGGTGGTGAAACTTCAATTCTGGCCAACCGTCTGTGCAAAGTCGCTCAAGAAGCCATGTATCGTGGTATGGCTGTAGTTAAACCCGGTGCAACGATTGGTGATATTGGTCATGCGATTCAAAAATATGTTGAATCTGAACGTTTTAGCGTTGTTCGTGAATACTGTGGCCACGGAATCGGTACAACTTTCCATGATGAACCACAGGTGCTGCATTATGGTCAGCCAGATACCGGGATGGTTCTTGAAGAAGGTATGACTTTTACGATTGAACCTATGGTGAATGCGGGTGTTTGGCAAACCAAACTGTTGGGTGATAAATGGACTGTGGTCACTAAAGACCATAAATTATCGGCTCAATATGAGCACACTCTTTTAGTAACAAAAAATGGCATTGAAGTGCTGACTGCCCGTCCTGAAGAAGATTTGTCACGTTTTAGTGCATAACAACAACACTTTCTCACATAAATGGCCACTTTAAAGTGGCCATTTTTAGTTTATATTTCCCCTATTATTCTCATCCTCAAAGCATATTCTTAGTTCATGTCTATCTAAACTACCTATCGATGTTCAAGATAAGGTTGCACTGATTCAGCATTTTTTTCGTATATTTTTCCAAATTCTTTTGCCCAATGTGCACCATTTTAGGCTAAGATAATGTGCTTTTTATTTTTTAATCCCTATAAGAAGGAATACTGCCGTGGACGTACGTCTCTCTGATCGTGTGAATGCCATCAAACCGTCCCCTACGCTTGCTGTGACAAATAAGGCTGCTGAACTGAAAGCTGCTGGTCACAACGTTATTGGTTTGGGCGCAGGTGAGCCAGATTTTGATACCCCTCAACACATCAAAGATGCAGCAATTGCAGCAATTAACAACGGTTTCACCAAATACACCGCTGTTGATGGTACGCCAGGTCTTAAAAAAGCAATTATTGCTAAATTAAAACGTGACAATAACCTTGACTATCAAGCAAACCAAATTCTGGTTTCTTGTGGTGGTAAACAGTCTTTCTTTAACTTGGCACTTGCTTTGTTAAACAAAGGTGATGAAGTGATCATCCCTGCTCCATTCTGGGTGAGCTATCCAGACATGGTGATCATTGCTGAAGGTACACCAGTAATCGTGAAATGTGGTGAAGAACAACGTTTTAAAATTACTCCTGAGCAATTAGAAGCTGCGATCACTGACAAAACTCGTCTAGTGGTATTAAACAGCCCTTCTAACCCGACTGGCATGATCTACACTAAAGCTGAATTAGAAGCTTTAGCTGCAGTACTGCGTAAATACCCAAAAGTATTCATCGCATCTGATGACATGTACGAACCAATCCGTTGGGAAGATGAATTCTACAACATCGCAACTGTTGCCCCAGACCTTTACGACCGCACTATCGTATTAAACGGTGTGTCTAAAGCCTATGCAATGACAGGCTGGCGTATCGGCTATGCGGCAGGTCCTGCTAAACTGATCGGTGCGATGAAAAAAATCCAGTCTCAATCAACTTCTAACCCAACTTCTATTTCACAAGTTGCTGCAGAAGCTGCATTGAATGGTCCTCAAGACGTTCTTGTACCAATGGTTGAAGCGTTTAAACGTCGTCATGACCTGGTTGTGAATGGCTTGAATGACATTAAAGGTATTTCTTGCCTACCTGCTGACGGTGCATTCTATGCATACGCGAACATCAAACCATTGATCCGTGCGAAAGGTCTGAACTCTTGCACAGAATTCTCTGCTTGGTTACTGGAAGAAACTGGTGTTGCAGTCGTTCCTGGTGATGCATTCGGTCTAGGCGGTTTCATGCGTATCTCTTACGCAACTGCTGACGAAGTATTAGTTGATGCACTTGCACGTATCAAAAAAGCTGCTGATTCTATCGAAGGCGTTGATGAGGCGATTGCTTCGATCGAAGCTGAAAAAGCTGCAAAATAATCTAATTGATTAGATGAAAAAACCCGCGATGATCGCGGGTTTTTTTATGCAGTTTGTATATGCTTACGGTATTTAAGTGCCAAGCACAGCAAGCACATCAATGCAGCGAAGGTATATGAAATAGCCAGCATCCACCAAAAGCCATGAATTCCCAATGCATTGAAACCAATATTCATAAATGAAATAGGATGATAGGCAACATACCAACCTCCACCTAAACCAAGTACCAAAACTGCACCTGTAAAAATAAACATGGGCAATACCACTTCTTTCCAGCAGCGCAGCATATTGACACTAATTACCAGAATGGCATCAAAGATATGCATCCAACACACGAGCATCATCAAACTGAATGCCACAGCCAATACCTGCTGATCACCACTAAATAAAGTAATAATCCCACTCTGAAAAATCCATACAAAACTAGCGAGGCAGAATCCAATCGACACAACAACTACAACTGCTTTTTTGCTTAATTGCCATGCTGAATCAATATGTTCTGCGCCAATTTTTGTCGATACCAAAATACTAAAAGCAGACCCCATTGACATCGGCACCATAAACATCAATCCCGTCAAGCCCAGCATAATTTGATGAGAATTTATAACGATGTCCCCCAAGGGTAAAATCAGCAATGCAATCGCACTTATGGCAAATACATCCACAAACGTGACAACACCATTAGGCACACCAATTCTGAGAATTTTGAGCAAGGTAGCCCAATGTAAAAATGTGCCTGACCACTGTATTTGTAATTTCTTCTCTAGAAATACAAAATAATAAACAAATAACAATAACCACTGTGCAACCAAACTTGAAATGAAAGCACCTTGCACACCATAAGCAGCGATATAACCTTCAACACCAAAAATCAGGCAATACCCTAATAACCCCTTGATGATTAAATACAAAATATTGGCATAAAATACACGTTTAGCCTGCCCACAAGTTTGCGTCAGAATATATAGAATACGTAATAAAAGATGTCCTGGAATTACCCATGCCATTAACCACAAACAGGGTGTAATCAGGGCTTGCAGTTCAGCATCAGCTTTTAAAAGATTCAATAAGGGTGTGGCATGGGTAAATAACCAAGCTGCCAAAACAGATAGTGTAAGTACAATCAAAATACTTTGTTTCACAATCTGCTGTATTTCAGAAAAAGCCTGACGCCCATTGGCTTCAGCCAGTTCTTGCATCATGCCTTGCAGAACTCCGACCCCTGAAACAAAACACAATGAATAAATTGAAACACACACAGCCATAGCAGCAACATGCTGGGGTGAAAAATGTGACAGGAAGATCACATCGAATAAACCACCCAGCATAATAATGGCATTACTCAGAAAAATAGGCACCCAAAGATGCAAAAACTGTTTCATTGCAAGATCACTCTATTATTAATTCTTTTCTCGAAATTTATTTTCAAACTGAATTATTTGAGGCTTCGACATACAATGAAAATTACATACAATCCTTGTGCCATAAATCATTATATTTATTAATTTTTATAAAAAGTTCAGTCTCTATCTTTCGTTTGCTTATAGAAAATAATAATTTATTGAGTTCAGAAATTATGAGTTTTTCGTTCCAATTTTTAACAATTTAATCAAAAGAAAGAATGATCATTACATGAAAAGCAGGATGCTATCTGAAATACGAACCTGCTGATCAGTATTTTTATTTAATGATATATAAGTATTTATATGGCGCTTTTAGTTTTAAAAAAAGTATTTTTATCAGATCAAATTACGGGACTTACTTTTCCTTTATCTGATTATATTTATTTCAGGAATCCGGTTGCTGAAACATGGCAATGACCTCAGCTTCTGTCATTTTTTTGGTTTGATTGTTAAATGAGTAAAACGCTGGCTGATGATCTACATAAATTTCTAAATTGAAATCCAGATCCTCTGGTAGTTGCTCTAAAGTAAATACATTAATATTGGCAAAGGAATGATCTTTGGTCCGCCAGAAAATAAAAGTACCACAGGCATTGCAAAAACCACGCTCTGCCCATTCAGAAGTACTTGCAACAGATAAATGCTGCTGATCAATAAAGTGAATATTTTCTATATCAATCGACATTAATGGTCCACTTGTCTGGCGGCGGCACATGGAACAATGACAGGCAGCAACTTCATGATTTCTGAGCTGAACTTCAAATCGAGTCGCTCCGCATAAACATCTCGCTTTCATGATTATTCTTCCTCGGTATTATTATTTTTAATCATTTTACCGGATTCATCATAAGTAAAAGGCTTTGTACATTTCCTCATACAATTTTTTATTGCTGATCGAAGCACCATCTACCTAAACTTGTCATTCAAATCCAGTATTTAAAATAATAAGGACAAGCTATGGATCTCAAGAATCTTTCAGGTTTGCAGATTATGCAAGAGATGCTTAAGGGCAATCTGTCTATGCCTTCTATGGCAACCACCATTCCCATGTCTGCAAGCGAAGTCGAACCGGGACACGTGACCTTTGTTGTAAAAGCAGATGAACGCCATCTGAATCCTATGGGAGGTATACATGGCGCTTTTGCCGCAACTGTTTTAGATACGGTAACAGGCTGCGCAATTCATACTTTACTTAAAGCCGGTGTCGGTTATGGCACCATTGATCTGAATGTAAAAATGTGCCGCCCAATTCCTCACAACCAAGAACTAAATGCAATCGGAAAAGCAATTAATCTCAGTAAAAATCTAGGTATTTCTGAAGGGCAAATTCTGGATGATGAAGGTCGTATTTATGCCCATGCCACAGCAACCTGCATGATTTTTCGCAATTCTGATCATTAAGGTGTTTAAGGCTTAAAGTACGCCCCATTTCCCTTGCGGTACTTTTACCAGTTTTGGTTGGGTCAAAGCCCGATATTCGAAATAATGCTTGGAAACATTCGCTACACTCAGTACCTGAGTTTCTTTAGCAGAAGCTTGCCACACTTTAGACTGGTTCGATCCGGTCAGAAGATTGCCAGCAAGCGCATAAATATAAAGATCTTTTTTCTGAGCTTTAGGCGTATTTAGGAATATTTCAAAACTAAATTGGCGTTCTTGTTCGACCAGCCACTTTTCTGCAAACCATAATTGCAGCAAGTCACCCAGATACAATTGTTTGATCGCTAAGGGCCATAAACGGATTTCTGCACCAGCCACAGGGGTAAAGTATTGAGCTGAATCTTGAATAATATCGAGATAATGATCTTGATAAAAAGGCAGCTGAGAGAAGATTTGAGGGATAGTGAGCGTATTCATTCGCTTTCTCCGGTTTAGCCATTTTTGTGCTGGCAAGTAGGTTTAAATCCACACTGTTTGACCATTTGGTCAAACGACTTTATGTTTTCAATCTAACAAGTGAAATTTGTTCTGACAAGCATTTTTTAAGAATTTAATGCAATCGTTTAAATTAAAATCAGATAAGTGCAATTTGTAATAAATATGACAGTTTTTGCTTGACCCTTGGTAAAATCTCTCTATAATCGCATTCAGATTCTCCCATAGCTCAGTCGGTAGAGCGACGGACTGTTAATCCGCAGGTCCCTGGTTCGAGCCCAGGTGGGAGAGCCAAATTCAAGAAAGCCCGCAGCATTAAAGCGGGCTTTTTTATTGCCTGAAATTTCATTTATAAAATGATTCAATTCTTTTTTCTCTTATATATTCTCACCTTGCCCTTTTATTTATCTGGTTAGATTAGCTTATATTTTCGTTTGATCAAAAGTGTTGTTATAAGTCGTTATTCTAAAATTGACGACAGCTTTTGCTATCTTGCACTTCAAGTTTTTCCTTCTAATCAAATTATAATATGCTTAGGCTATTTCAAATTCTTTCAATAGATTAATAAGCTAGGCAGAGACTCTTATATTTATAAAAAATCCCCCGATTTGGAGGATCTTTTTTGATGTCTTAATTGAGTAGCTTTTTAAGCTGCTTTTGCAGGCACACCACTATGGAAACGGAACATTTCATCTGGACTGAGAATCAGATTCTTTTCCACTTCCCGAATATGATCAATACGACTTTGAATATCTTCTTGCGGATTTTTCAGTTTTGCAGTTTTGGCTACATCTAAAGCTAAGGCCAAGTAGTCCTCAAAATGACGAGATTCAGATTTTAGTAGATAACGGTAGTAACGCCCTAACTCGTCATCCACCAGCGGTGCAAGCGCATAAAAACGCTCACAAGAACGTGCTTCTACAAAAGCACCTATCACCAGCACATCAATTAATGCTTCTGGTTCATAGGTCCGGATTTCCTTACGCAAACCACCCGCATAACGCCCTGCACTGAGACCAATCCATTGCTGGCCACGCTTATTCATGAATTCCAGCACCTGTTCATAGTGCAGCATTTCTTCACGTACCAGTTGCGCCAGTTTCACCTGTAAATCTACGAAGAAGCTATAGCGGAACATCAGGTTCATTGCTGTACTGGCTGCTTTCTTCTCACAGTTGGCATGATCCTGCATCAGGATCTCCAGATTCTGTAATGCCTCATCAAGCCAGGCTTTTGGTGTTTCACAACCTAAGAAGCCAATGACAGGCTTCATCAGTTCATCATAATCAATATTTGACATATGTTTCTTGCAATCTTAACGCGCAGCTTTAATTGCAGCTTTCATTTGTTGAACCGCTTGCGCCAGTCCAACAAAAACTGCATCTGCAATAATCGAGTGACCAATATTTAATTCATGAATTTGAGGAATTGCAGCAATTGGAGTGACATTATCCAGGTTCAGACCATGACCTGCATTGACCACCAAACCTTTAGAAGCCGCATACTCTGCCCCTTTGATAATACGCTCTAGTTCAACCTGCTGTGCTTCAGGTGTTGCTGCATCGGCATAAGCACCTGTATGCAGCTCAATTGTAGGTGCACCACAAGCCACTGCTGCATCAATCTGGGCAATATCTGCATCAATAAATAGCGACACGTCACAGCCAATCGCAGATAATTCCTGAGTGGCTTTTTTCACATCTTCAAAATGACCAACGACATCCAGACCACCTTCAGTTGTCACTTCCTGACGCTTTTCTGGCACAAAGCAGACATGCTGTGGCTGGATTTCTTTAGCAATCGCAACCATTTCATCAGTTACGGCCATTTCCAGATTCATATGGGTAGTTAATACCGGACGCATACGACGTACATCTTCATCCTGAATATGTCGGCGGTCTTCGCGCAAATGCAGGGTAATTCCCTCTGCACCGGCCTGCTCACAGATCAATGCAGCATTGACTGGGTCTGGGTACGTCGTACCACGTGCTTGTCTTAAAGTTGCGACATGGTCAATATTGACACCAAGTAATGCAGCCATAATATTTTCCTAACTACGATTGAGATTGAGAATTTTGGATCCACAATTGTCGACTTTTCAGTGGTCGGTCACCGAGTAAAGCAGTGATCACCTGTCGATATAGCTTCGTCAGTAATTGTAACTGTTCTGGATTAAAATCCCTACCATTTTCATAGTGCTGCATTGTTAAAATCTGCTGACCTGACATGGTTGAGCGCAAGGCTTTAGCCGAAGGCATAAAACCTTCATTCAACTGAAAATAGTAATGTTGCAAGGGATTGATCTGTGCCTGATTGGCATCGACCGAAAAATCCAGTTCATAGCCAAGTTCTTCTAATAAGATATGTTCAAACTGGCGTAAAACCTGTTTTAAATAAGTATTAGGATTTTCTTGATCGGAGAGTTTTTGCAAGGCATTCAATGTTTCGCCATATTTGGCAAAGGTCAGCGGCATTTGCACTTCAAGCGGACATAAACGCAACAGGATTTCATTCAGATAAAAGCCAGAAAAAAAGGCATCACCGAAAAAAAAGATCGGCTGATTAACAATTTCTAATTTGGTGAAGTTTTTGAGTTCAGATTTGCCTGAGGCTAGCAAGCTGATGGGTTGATATTGTGGTGGTGGATTTTGTCTTAATATCCCATCGATACGGCCATATTCCTGGGTAAATAAATGCACAATATGACTGCGATCGCGATATTTACGATGATGAATCAGGTATCCATGCAGCACTTCATTACGCATAGGCTGCTTCTTTAGTCTTTATTCTTTTTTGATTTTTTCTCGTCTTCTTCGTCATCCCCATCAGGAATGGCGGCACCCACAACAGCCGCGGTCCCTTTGACCGCGTACTTTGTGGTTTTATAGGCAACTTTGGCAGGAACGGTCACTACTTTATGAATACAGCCTTGCAAGAATAAAACACATGCCACGACTGCCAAAATTTTCATCATGATCCGTTCCTATCCAATTTAAATGTCGCTATAACCTAGACTTTTCAGGGCTCGCTCATCATCAGACCAGCCGCCTTTGACTTTCACCCAAAGCGTTAGCATGATTTTCTGCTCGAACATTTTTTCCATGTCGACACGTGCATCCATGCCGATTTTTTTCAGCTTGGAACCTTTTTCACCTATGACAATGGCTTTCTGGCCAGCACGATCAACGAAAATGGTGGCATCAATATAAGTACATGCCGGCTTCATACGACCTGTTTTTTCGTTCAGGGTCGGCTCTTCAGTTTTGAAAGATTCGATCTGAACAGTTAAATCGTATGGCAGTTCTTCGCCTAACTGACGCATGATCTTTTCACGGATAATTTCAGAGGCTAGGAAACGCTCTGAACGATCAGTGAGCTGATCCAGTGAATATAGCGGTGGCTGGAATGGCAGGTACTTGGCAATCGTATCGCGTAAGTGTTCGAGGTTGGCACCACGAAGTGCAGACACTGGTACGATTTCAGCAAAGTTCATCAGTTTGGCACGTTCACGAATCAGCGGTAAGGCCTCATTCTTGTTCTCGAACGTGTCCAGTTTGTTGATTACCAGAATCACCGGCATATCCGCATTTTTTAATTTCTCCAGAACAAGCTCATCGTTCTGGGTCCATTTTTGTGCATCAACGACAAACAGCACCAGGTTCACGTCACGCAGTGCAGAGTGCGCAGCACGGTTCATCATTTTATTGATGGCACGTACTTCTTTCTTATGCATCCCCGGTGTATCAACAAATACTGCCTGAGATTTTTCACGTGAATCAATCCCTACGATTTTATGACGTGTGGTTTGTGGCTTACGTGAAGTAATCGAAAGTTTCTGGCCCAGTAAGTGGTTCATCAAGGTTGATTTACCCACGTTTGGGCGTCCGACAATCGCCACGAAACCGCTGCGATAATCAGAAGGAATTTCAGTACCCTGTGCACTGAAAAATTGACTAATCAAGTCATTGCTGTCGCTTTGCGACTCGTGATCAGCATCAATGTGATCGGAATGAGTAGTCATTAAGACTTATGCTCCAAATGTTTTAAAATATCTGCCGCAACCGCCTGTTCAGCGAATCGTCGGCTTGAACCTTCACCGGCCATGACCGGTAAGCCTTCTACCTGGCATTCCACTTTGAAATGCTGGTTCGGGGCATCACCCTGAATATCTACAACCTCGTAAACTGGGAGAGGTTTTTTACGTGCTTGTAAATATTCCTGTAGGCGTGATTTAGGGTCTTTCAGCTGGTCAGTTGGTTCTATATTGTCTAAATACGGTTCGTACCATTTTAGCACAATCGCCTGTAGTATAGTGAGATCACCGCAATCCACATAGATCGCACCAATAATGGCTTCGACCGTATCCGCAAGTATAGACTCACGATGATGACCACCCGATTTCAGCTCACCCGTACTGAGAATCAGGTTCTGACTCAATTTTAGATCATTGGCAATTTTCCCTAACGCTTCCTGTCGGACAAGAGTCGCACGCATACGCGTCAGACGGCCCTCGTTTTCCTGCGGGTAAGCAGTAAAGAGATAATTGGCTATGATCATCCCTAAAAGAGAATCGCCTAGAAATTCTAGGCGTTCATAGTTGTGTTTATGACTGACTGAACGATGGGTCAATGCCAGTTTTAACAGATCAGCTTGTTTAAACTGATAGCCGATCCGTTTGGCAAGACGCTCATCATTTAGTTTTGACTGTGTTTTGATCAAAATCTTTCTCAAACTTCATCACTAAATCGATATTCATTATAAAATTCTTGCGAATTTCATAATTCTTGTGCACCTGTAAACCATCAGTGTTGGTTACCTTGGCAATTTCATCAAACTTCAGATCGCGAATATTGTTCATTTCTAAACGCTGACCCATCTGCTGACGAAATTTTTCTGGTGCAATATTTGCCGGAGAACTCTTTAAAAGTTCCTCAATCTGATTGTCCACCATACGATCATCAAAGTATGGCCCCCAAACTGCAATCGCCACTTTGGCAAGAAAAGCAAACCCCACGATTGCAAATAAAATTCCAATATACGAAGCACCTTGTTGATGTTTCATTTTTTATTTTCCTGACTGAAATAATTAATCGATTATTCCGTTTCGACTAAACGATGGCAGTTTAAAGCCAGGTTCTTTATGCATCCAGATATAGAATGCGCGACCTGTTAAGTTTTCTTCCGGAACAAAGCCCCAGAAACGACTGTCAGCACTTTGATCGCGATTATCCCCCATCGCAAAGTAATGACCTTCTGGAACTTTCACTTCCCAATATAAACCATTTTCAGTTGAAAACTTACCATTTTCTATATAGTTAAGGAATGGAGCCTGACGAGCTACATTTACTCCTTCCAGTTCACGCATAGTGAAAGTATGTTCGCCAATGGTTTCTTTATGATAAATCGAATTTGGCGTATCCAGGCGATCTTTTTCACGGCTGAATTCTACTGGAACTTTTGCTACTTTCTCACCATTAATGGTTAACTGGCCATGATCATAAACAATATGATCACCTGGCAAACCAATTACACGTTTGATATAGCTAATCGTTGGTTGTGGCGGATAGCGGAAGACCACGACATCACCACGTTCCGGGCTACCTGTATCCAGAATTTTTGTATTTACAATTGGTAATTTCACACCATAGTCAAATTTATTGACCAGGATAAAATCACCGGTTTCCAGTGTTGGAACCATGGAGTCTGATGGAATATTGAAAGGTTCGTACAGGAAAGAACGCAATACTAAAACGACAGCCAAAACCGGCCAGAAATCATAAGCCCAGGTAATAATGAAGTTTTCATTGCCCTTGCCTTTGGTCTGTCGTTGTTTCAGAACAAACTTATCCAGCAACCAGACCGCGACGAAAAATAAGGTCGCAGGAACAAGAATCAAATTAAAATCAAAATCCATGGGCTTATTATCCTTATAGTATTAGCGTTCGACTTTCAGTACGGCTAAGAACGCTTCTTGTGGAATTTCAACACTACCCACCTGTTTCATACGTTTCTTACCTTCTTTCTGTTTTGCAAGAAGTTTCTTCTTACGTGATACGTCACCACCATAACATTTTGCCAATACGTTTTTACGCATTGCTTTTACGGTAGAACGGGCAATAATTTGCGCACCAATGGCCGCCTGAATTGCCACATCAAACATCTGACGAGGAATTAGATCTTTCATTTTTTCAACCAGTGCGATCCCACGATGACGTGCATCCTGACGGTGGCAGATCATTGCTAAAGCATCGACTTTTTCACCATTGATCAGGACATCCACTTTCACCAGTGATGAACTTTCAAAACGCACAAAGTTGTAATCTAGTGACGCAAAACCGCGTGAACAAGATTTCAATTTATCAAAGAAATCCATCACCACTTCGGCCATTGGAATTTCAAAAGTAACAGATACCTGATTCGCCATGAACTTCATGTCTTTTTGTACGCCACGGCGCTCAATACATAGGGTCATGACATTACCCAGGTATTCCTGTGGCACGAGGATATGACATTCTGCAATTGGTTCACGCAGGTCTTCAACAGTTGAACCATCTGGCATTTTTGACGGGCTGTCGATGTAAATGGTATTGCCATTCTTCATCACTGCTTCATAAATTACTGTTGGTGCTGAAGAAATCAGATCCAGATCGTATTCACGTTCTAAACGCTCTTGTACGATCTCCATGTGCAGCATACCTAAGAAGCCACAGCGGAAACCGAAGCCTAGAGCATCAGAACTTTCTGGTTCAAAGAACAGCGCAGAGTCATTAATTTGCAGTTTATGCAATGCTTCACGGAAAGGTTCAAAATCACTGGAATCAATTGGAAACAAGCCTGCATATACCTGTGGTTTTACTTTTTTGAAACCAGGTAATGTTGGAACTTCTGGAGTAGTTGCCAGTGTAATGGTATCACCCACTGGTGCACCAAAAATGTCTTTAATACCGGCAATCACGAAACCAACTTCACCCGCTTCAAGGATATCGGTTTCAGTATGCTTCGGATTAAAAATACCGACTGAAGTGATGATATGTGTCTGACCAGTCGATTTCACCAGCATCTTGTCGCCCTTGCGAACACGACCCTGTTTCACACGAACCAGAGATACTACGCCCAGGTAATTATCGAACCACGAGTCCACAATCAGTGCTTGTAGCGGTGCATCACGATCACCTGTAGGAGCCGGAATCGTATCTACCAAGGTTTCTAATACACTTTCAATACCTAGACCGGTTTTTGCTGAACAGGTCGGTGCTTCAGTCGCTTCGATACCAATAATATCTTCAATTTCCTGAATTACACGTTCAGGCTCGGCCTGCGGTAAATCAATCTTGTTCAGTACAGGAAGAACTTCAAGCCCCTGTTCAATCGCAGTATAGCAGTTTGCTACAGACTGGGCTTCTACCCCCTGGGCAGCATCTACCACCAACAATGCACCTTCACACGCAGCAAGAGAGCGCGACACTTCATAAGAGAAATCCACGTGTCCCGGCGTATCAATGAAGTTCAACTGATATTCCTGACCATTAGGATGCTTATAGTTCAAGGTCACAGAAGTGGCTTTAATAGTAATCCCACGTTCGCGTTCAAGCTCCATGGAATCGAGTACCTGTGCCTGCATTTCACGATCCTGCAAACCACCACAGGTTTGAATGAACCGATCCGCCAGGGTCGATTTACCGTGGTCGATATGCGCAATAATCGAGAAGTTACGAATGTTTTTAATATCAACAGATTTTTTAGCTTGCGCCATGGGCTACCTTGAGAAAAAAACGCGCCATGCAATTTAAAAAGTCATTGCATAACAAAAGCCGAATAGAAATTGCCGAGGATTATAGCAGAATGGAGATACAGAAAAAGAATTATCTTTCTTCTCTCTTAGCTGTCTTAAGCACATGACCAGTTTTTTCTTATTTTTCTTTTCCTCAGCTTTTATCCAAGAAAACAGCTTGTTAAATGGGCTGCTTCCTATTTGGTAGCTCCCCTCTATTCAATCTCGATATCATCACCTTATTAGATTGATTCTTCTCTTATCCCCTTTGCTTCTTCTCTCAAATATAAATTAGAAAAATCATAAGGATTAATACTGTCTGAGAGGGGCTGATAGGCTTGGGTAAAACTTGGCGACATACGCTTCGGGCGACCCGACGCAATTTCGATACAGGCCCACTGCGTGCTACCGGTAAATAGGACATTCTGATCCTGTGGACGATAAAAAGCATACTGTCTGAATGAGTACAAGGCATTCAGATCACTTAACCAGGTTCTTAAAATCAGCTCATCCCCTTCAAATGCCGCCTTGCGATATTGGACATGATGTTCAACTGCAACCATGGCATGTTTAAGTTGCAGATACTCATTTAAACCGAGTCCTAATTGCTCGATATGCGCCGAGGCCACATCCTGCATCCACTGCACATAAACTACGTTATTCACATGTCCTAGACGATCAATATGTTCAGGTTGTACCTTCAAAACTTGGTCAAAAATACCGGTCACTTTTCTCTAATCCTTTATCGCAATTTTTTCTATGTACAGAGTCTACAGAAATTATGCCTCGGGTAAATTGCGAAAAATAAAAAACCGCCTATACAAGCGGTCTTTTATTGAAGATTCATTTATTTTATGAAATGCGCATCCCGACAATGGCACGTTGACCCTGACGAATCAGACCGACACGAGCAACACTGCCTTTTTTCAGATCTGCCACAGCTTCCACAAACTGGTTACTGTTCAAGATTGCTTTACCATTGATTTGAGTCACGACATCATTTGGCATAATCCGTGCCTGAGCTGCGATCCCGTCTCTACGGACGTCCTGAATGACTACACCACCCTTAATCTCTAAACGTTCTTTTTCAGCCGGACTTAATTCACGAATAGTAACACCTAATACCGGACCTTTATTTGGCTGAGCCTGGTTACCTGCTTTGGCCGGCGTTTCATCTGGCGCAGTCGTTAGGGTTGCATTGATATTACGACGTTTATCATCACGTAATACTTCTAACTGGATCTGCTGTTTAGGTGCAGAACGGTTCAAATAGTTCAGCAACTGACTAGTGCGTGAAATATCAGTACCATTGTATTTTAAAATCACGTCACCGGCTTGTAGACCCGCTTTAGCCGCTGGCGAGTTTGGTGCCACCTGGGTAATTAAAGAACCTTCTGGCTTAGATAATTTATAAGATTCAGCCAAAGTACGGTCGATATCTTGCAGGCTTACACCCAGATAAGAACGGGTCACCTTACCATCGCGTTTCAGCTGGTCAGCGACTTCCATAGCGACATCAATGGGAATCGAAAATGACAGCCCCATATAACCGCCAGTACCACTGAAGATTCGTGAGTTCACCCCAACCACTTCACCGCGCTGGTTAAATAGCGGCCCACCCGAGTTACCTGGATTCAGGGCCACATCAGTCTGAATAAATGGGACTGCGGTTTCGCCCATCATATTACGCATCTTGGCACTGACAATCCCGGCAGAAGCGGAGTAGTCAAAACCAAAAGGTGAACCGATTGCTAATACAGGCTCACCTACACGTAATTTATCGACATCACCAGTACGCAGTTCCGGGAAACCTGAACCATTGACTTTCAACAAAGCGACGTCAGTACGCTCGTCGCTTCCCACGACTGTTGCATCAATTTCCCGACGATCATTCAAGGTAATTGTTACTTTAGACGCATCTTCAACTACGTGGTGGTTGGTCAGCAGATAGCCATCCTTACTAATGAAGAAGGCACTCCCATATCCGGTTTTTTCCTGCGGTACACGTGGCTGCGGAATAATCACCTGATTACCAAAGAAACGGCGTAAAATTTCAGGAACCTGTTGCTGTAAGAGCTCTTCTTCGCTCATTTTCTTGACAACACTCACACTGACAACTGCCGGACTGACCTGATCAACCAGGTTAGAAAAATCGACGGGTGTTACTGCCTGTAACTGAGCAGCACTCATAGTAACAGTCGCTGCAAATAATCCTTTTTTTAAATCCAGAATTTTCATATAAATTATTCACCCAAATTGTTGATAAATTTATGTAAATAGGTTTTATCACAAACTTCATATATTTTAAGTAACAATATGTTCGAAAGCTTCGAATGTTGGCAACCTTTAATTTTTGTAAAGCATTAAGTTAAAGCTTTTATTAATTTTTTTCATCAATAAATGAGCACTTAAACGCTTGCCTTTTGTACAAAAAAGCGCTCTGATTACCGGACTTTTTTCAATTAGCTGATGGACATGTCTAATTTTCCCCTTACCCATCATTTTGACGTGATCATTGTGGGCAGTGGTGGTGCCGGCCTAAGTCTAGCACTTTCTTTGCCTGAACATTTTAATATTGCAGTTCTTGCCAAATCTACCCTGACCGATGCCAGTACCTATTATGCACAAGGCGGCGTTGCAGCTGTACTGGATGAGACAGACTCGATTGAACAGCATATTGATGACACCATGATTGCAGGTGTACATCTGTGTGAAATGGATGCGGTGAAGCAGACGGTGGAAGGTGGTAAGCCTTCGGTGGATTTTCTGCTGAAACACGGCGTCCAATTCACCTTGGATGAGCAAGAACAATTACATTTGACCCGTGAAGGCGGCCATTCACAGCGCCGAATCATTCACGCAGCTGATGCGACTGGGCGTGCCATTTCTACCACGTTGGTACAGCGCGCTCAGGAAAAAGAAAATATTACCATCTTTGAAAATTACATTGCGATTGACCTGATCTGCTCACAAAAACTGGGCCTAGATAGTGAAAATCGCGCTTTAGGTTTATATGCACTCAATGAAGCAAGTGCACAAGTCCATACCTTTCTAGCCCCTTTTACTGCCCTGGCTTGTGGCGGTGCGATGAAAGCCTATCTTTATACTTCCAATCCAGATATCGCGACCGGTGATGGAATTGCGATGGCTTATCGTGCCGGTTGCCGGGTTGCGAATATGGAATTCAACCAGTTCCATCCGACCTGTTTATATCATCCGCAAGCCCGTTCATTCCTGATCACAGAAGCTATGCGTGGTGAAGGTGCGTATTTACGCCTTCCTGATGGTGAGCGCTTTATGCTGCGCTTTGATGAACGAGCAGAACTGGCACCACGTGATATTGTGGCGCGTGCAATTGACTATGAGATTAAACGTCTGGGCATTCGTCATGTCTGGCTGGACATTACCCATAAAGATGAAAGCTTCATCAAGGAACATTTCCCGACCCTTTATGCACGTCTGCTAGAGCTTGGCATCGACATCACTAAGGAAATGATTCCTGTGGTTCCTGCTGCGCATTATACCTGTGGTGGTGTGGTCGTAGATGAAAATAGCCAAACCGATATTGCCGGACTCTATGCCATTGGTGAAACTTCTTATACTGGCTTGCACGGTGCTAACCGCATGGCCAGTAACTCACTTTTAGAATGTTTTGTATATGGCATGAGTGCTGCCAAACATATTCAGGAAAATTTCAAGGCAGATCAAGCACTCCCTGAGGTACCAGAATGGGATGATTCTCAGGTCACTAATCCTGATGAAGATGTAGTTATTTTGCAAAACTGGGACGAGCTGCGTCAGACCATGTGGAACTATGTCGGTATTGTGCGTACCACTAAACGCCTGGAACGTGCCCTGCACCGGATTGAGATGTTGAAGAAAGAAATTACCGAGTACTATCAGGATTATCAGGTGAGCAAAAACCTGATCGAGCTGCGTAATCTGGTACTCGTTTCAGAGATGATCGTGCGTTGTGCCATGCAACGTAAGGAATCCCGTGGCCTGCATTTCACCCTGGATTATCCAGAATTACTGCCTGAGCTACGCAAAACTGTACTGATTCCACCAAGTTTTGAAGTAGAAACTCCTTTGGTGAATGCTTAAAGATATAAATAAGGCAGATAATATTTTTAAATGTTATCTGCCTTTTCTTTGGCCCTGATTTTTTAAGTTTTTAGAATAATCAGGATTTAAATAAAGCATATGATTTGTATGAGTTAATCAGCATTTTAAGGAATGCACGTGTTCTTTACGTGGTGGAACCGAATAGGTCGCTGTCACATGGGCAACCGGCTCTTCCTGATCAATCGAATAAATCCAGACTTCTCCCACAATGAGTGCCTTCCCCACTTTCATCAATTTACTTTCCCCTCGCAGATCGACTCCGCCTGAAGGCTTACGCAGAAAATTAATATTCAAGTTCGTGGTCACTGCCAGACCAACCAGTCCAATCTCACCAAGGATCGCGATATATAAAGCGAGATCAGCCAAGGTCATCATGGTGGGTCCAGACACTGTGCCGCCGGGACGTAATTCCTGCTCACTCACGCGATACAGCACGGTTGCGCCCTGAGGCACTACAGCCTCGATTTGGCACTTTTCCAGGCTCTGCGGAAATTCCTGCTGTAAAAACTGGATGATTTCTTCTCTTGTACTTTTCATCATGTTTTATCTTCCTGATTTATTCCAATATAGAAGATTCTTCCTTGAAATAACTAGAGAAAAGTATGCCAAAAATGTCTTTAGAATAAAATTATTTTAAATAAGACAGCGCCTGTTCAAACACCTGATCCGGTGTTTGAGTCGCATCCAGACGTTTAATCCGCTCTGGATGACGCTGGCATAGCGTGGCATACCCGGCGCGAACTTTCTCAAAGAAAGTAACTTTCTCTTGCTCAAACCGATCCAGAGCACCTCGGGCACGAGCGCGATTCATACCCAGTTCAATCGGTGCATCCAGCCAGAACGTAATATCCGGCATACGTTCCACAAAATTTTGATTTAACAGATTTAGCTTGTCTTCACTGAGTCCACGTCCTGCACATTGATAGGCAAAACTGGCATCACTAAAGCGATCACATAAGACAATTTTTCCAGCATTTAAAGCGGGTAAAATCACTTGTGCCAGATGCTGGGCACGTGCCGCATACATCAACAATAACTCTGTATCATGGCACATCGCTTCTTCGTGGTTTACGGCCAATAACAGCGAACGAATCTGTTCTGCCATTGGTGTGCCACCCGGCTCGCGGGTCAACACGACCTCTTTACCTTGAGCAATAAAATCATCATAGATACGACGAATGAGTGTGGTTTTCCCTACACCCTCAGTGCCTTCAAAGCTGATAAACATGCTCATTCCTTATTTTTTGAACGTAAAACAGAGAGATACTCTTGTACTGCTCTATTGTGGTCTTGCAGACTACTGCTGAATTTATGCCCACCATTACCCGTTGCAACAAAATAAATATTTTGTGAATTGTCCGGATGCATCGCTGCTTCAATGGCTTTCTTGCTTGGCAAGGCAATCGGTGTCGGTGGCAAGCCAGCCATGGTATAGGTGTTATAAGGTGTTGGATTGCGTAGATCCTGACGAGTGATATTCCCTTTGTAATTCTCACCCATACCATAAATTACGGTTGGATCTGTCTGTAGACGCATGCCGATTTTCAAACGGCGCACAAATACACCAGATACCTGTTGTAACTCGCTATCCAGACTGGTTTCTTTTTCAATGATCGATGCCATGATCAGCGCTTCATATTTATTCTGATATGGCAGATCTGAAGCACGTTTTTCCCAAGCCTGATCCAGAGACTTCATCTGGCGCTGATAAAGATCAGTCAGAATCTTGCGATCCGTTTCGCCTTTGGCAAAGAAATAGGTATCTGGAGCGAACAGACCTTCAGGATGATTAAATGGAATATTGAGTTCTTTGAGCAATTGATCGGTTGGCAAATTCACCACTTCTTTAGTCACCAGATCATCTTTCTTTAAGGCATCAATCAGCTGTTTAAAAGTCGTGCCTTCGATGACCAAGATCCGGTTCATCTGAGCATTTTCTGCATTAGAAATCATGTCCAGTACTGCACGGATGCTCATACCTTGAGGAATTTCATAGACACCCGCCTTCATGGTGTCATGAATCATGATGCGCTGATACAGTTTTAAAATAATCGGAAAGCTGACATGATTTTCTTTGGCGAGCCGATCAATAAATCCAGAATAGGTTTCACCGTTACTAATTGCCAGTAACTGTTTTTGACCTTCTACAGGATAATCTTTCCATAGGCTGGCTTTTAGGATCAGCCCTAGAACCAGGAGTATCCCGATTAGAAATAGAACTATCCCTTTCATGAAACCAGGGCGTTTGGCATTATTTTTCTTTTTGGTTTTAGACTTGGAAGCTGACATATTAATAAGGCATCTGATTCAATCGAAGACGGTTAAAAAGTTCAATACAAGCATCTACATTTAAAGCACGCTGCTCAAATTGAGTGGCAATTTTCATCGGACTGAGCGCATTGCAGAAAAACAGGCTGTCGATATGAGGAATTTCATCCATTTCCACATCACGCTGCTGACAGATAATGCCCTGATCCTGCATACGTTGCAAAATTTCTGCACGCATTACACCGAAGACGCCATTATAACGAAGTTCTGGTGTAATCCATGTATTGTTTATACGAATGAAGCAATTACTGCTCACCCCTTCAACAATTGTACCCTGCACATCAGTTACCAGTGCTTCCGGCCAGCCATGCTGATCCGCTTCCTGTTTAAGCAAAACCTGTTCCAGACGGTTTAAGGTTTTCAGCCCCACCAGATTCGGCATACTGAGGCCAATGGCCTGTTGCAATACACCCGCCTGAATATGCTCATAACTGAAGTCCTGTACAGTTTTCGGATAATAGAACACCCAAAGATCTGCCGGATGGTCTGGCAGGCTATAACCACGCTGTCCTATACCACGACTCAGTACAATCTTTAAGGTTCCGTTCAATTCAGCTTCTGATTTCAGTAACGCTTGCAAACTTTTTTCAATCAGGTCCAGATTAGCCTGCAAACTTAATTTTTGCTGGCTCATTCTTAAACGGGCTAGATGACGGTCTGCTAACTCGATCCGGTTTCGACGGATGCGCGCGGTAGTAAAGCAGCCATCTCCATAATGAAAGGCACGATCCAGCACATCTATATCTTTGACGGGTTGAGCATTTTTTAAATACAGCATGCTTTTAAGGCCTCTCTGGTGACGGATAGAGCGATGAAATATAAGCTCTGCCTATATATCTGTTTTACTCACATAAAATTCGTTTTTAATTATTTTTTATGCAAAAAATCTCCAGCTATTCTTGCCCCATCCAACAAAACAAAGAAACATTTGAGGCAAATATGAACATCCGTAAATTAAAAATTGGGGTATTGGCAGCACTGATTTCGGCAACCGCTTTTAGCGTATCTGCAAAAGACTTCCTGAACGTGTCTTATGACCCAACTCGCGAATTGTACGATAACTTTAATAAAGAATTCAGTGCTTACTGGAAAAAATCTACTGGTCAGGATGTGAACTTTAAACAGTCACATGGCGGTTCAGGCAAACAGGCACGTGCTGTCATTGATGGTCTGAATGCGGACGTCGTGACTTTGGCTCTAGCTGCAGATATCGATGAGATTGCAGCACGCGGCCTGCTACCAAAAGACTGGCAGAAAAAATTCCCACAAAACTCGACACCTTATACCTCAACCATCGTTTTCCTGGTGAAAAAAGGTAATCCTAAAGGCATTAAAGACTGGGGCGATTTGGTGAAACCGGGCGTAGAAATCATTACACCAAACCCAAAAACTTCTGGTGGCGCGCGCTGGAACTATTTGGCAGCGTGGACTTGGGCGAAACACCAACCAGGTGGCAATGATGCAAAAGCACAAGACTTTGTTCGCCAGATCTACAAGCAAACTAAAGTACTCGACTCAGGTGCGCGTGGTTCAACAACGACTTTCGCTGAACGCGGGATCGGTGATGTATTGCTGGCTTGGGAAAATGAAGCGCATTTAGCCATTCGTGAACAGCCAGGCAAGTTTGAAATCATCACCCCTTCTCTGTCGATTCTGGCTGAGCCACCCGTGGCAATCGTTGAAAAGAATGCCAAAAAAGATGGTAATGAAAATCTGGCTAAAGCTTATTTGAACTACCTGTACTCACCTGCGGGTCAAACGGTTGCTGCAAAGAATTTCTACCGCCCACGTAATGCGGCAGTATTAAAACAATACAGTAATGTCTTTAAATCGCTGAAGCTGGTGACCATTGATAAAGAGTTTGGTGGCTGGGACAAGGTACAGAAAAAACACTTTGCCAATGGCGGTATCTTTGACCAGATCGTAAAGGCAAATAGCACAAAATCGTAATAATAAATGTCTATGCAATAGCCTTGTTGAATAAGGCCATTGTTGTTTCAAATACTTATAAAATCTTTTATCTCATATTTTCATATAAAATTCATTTTTAATTATTTTTTATGCATAAAGAATAGGTTTATTCTTCACTCATGTTACAAAACGTGTAAGAGTTTGAGGTTCACATGCGCATTTCAACAAAACTAAAACTAGGGGTTCTGGCGGCTGTTATTTCAGCAACTTCATTTTCTGCTGCAGCACGCGACTTTCTGAATGTCTCTTATGATCCGACGCGTGAACTCTATGAAGACGTCAATAAAGAATTTGGTAAATACTGGAAAAGCCGTACTGGCCAAAGCATCAACTTCAAACAGTCACATGGTGGTTCAGGTAAACAGGCACGTGCCGTGATTGATGGTTTGGATGCCGATGTCGTAACTTTGGCATTAGCCGCTGACATTGATGTACTGGTCGAAAAAGCCAAACTGTTACCTTCAGACTGGCAGAAAAAATTACCACAAAACTCGACACCATATACTTCTACCATCGTATTCCTGGTACGTAAAGGCAATCCAAGGGGTATCAAGGATTGGGGTGATCTGGTAAAACCAGGTGTAGCGATTATCACACCAAATCCTAAAACTTCAGGCGGTGCACGCTGGAACTATTTAGCAGCTTGGGCATATGCCAAACACTTACCGGGTGGTAACGACAAAACTGCACAAGAATTTGTTCGTAAAATCTATAAACAAACCAAAGTACTTGATTCAGGTGCGCGTGGTTCAACCACCACTTTTGCTGAACGTGGCATCGGTGACGTACTACTGGCTTGGGAAAATGAAGCACATTTAGCCCTTCGTGAACAACCGGGCAAGTTTGAAATTGTGACTCCTTCCCTATCAATTCTGGCTGAGCCACCCGTGGCGATTGTTGAAAAGAATGCTAATAAAAAAGGCAACAAATACCTGGCTCAAGGTTATCTGAACTTCTTGTATTCACCACTGGGTCAGGAAATCTCAGCACGTAACTTCTATCGCCCACGTAATGAAAAAGTGCTGGCGAAATACAACCAAGTCTTTAAGCCATTAAAACTGGTAACTATTGATCAGGAGTTTGGTGGCTGGGATAAAGTACAGAAAGCCCACTTTGAAAATGGTGGTGTTTTTGACCAGATCGTTAAAGCTAACAGCGCAAAAAAATAATTTAAGCTAATTTCATACAGGAGCATCGACATGACTCATACGCTTATTGTTCCCGGTGTAGGTGGCAGTGAATACAATCACTGGCAAACCTGCCTGCAACACCGGCTGATGCGTTGCTCCCGTGTGCAGCAAAAAGACTGGAATCATCCGGTACTGGATGTATGGGTCGCTGAATTTGTTAAAACTCTGCAAGCCATTCCAGATGATGTACAAATTGTGGCACATAGCTTTGGCTGTTTGACCAGCGTGGCAGCACTGGCCCAGCATCCTGAACTGAATACTAAAGTCAAAAATCTGGTTCTGGTTGCACCTGCCAATCCTGCACGTTTTGGGGAAAATGGTTTTGCCCGTGATAGCCAGATGGATTACAGCGCCTATTTTCAGCAGCTCAAGATTCAGGCTCCAACGACTTTGCTGATCAGTGAAAATGATCCTTGGCTGAGTTTTGAAGATGCCCAGGTTCTGGCGAAAGCCTGGAAAATCAAACCGATTAATCTGGGAGCTGTAGGCCATGTCAATGTTGCTTCCGGTTTTGGTCCTTTCCCTGAAATTGAACAATATTTAATTTCAGAAAAGTCTATGCACCATATCAGCAAAGTTGATGAGAGCAAGTATTATTTTAAATTTGCATTTTAGTCCCTGCAAATTATGCTTGTGCCGATTCTATTTTCTAATTTTCGCTGGTTAACTTTAACCAGCATTCTCTCTTTTGAGGAGTAATCATGTCGCAGCGATCCCGAGTGCTGCCAGGATTTGGTCTTTCTCTAGGCTTTACCCTAGCGTATTTGTCATTAATCGTTCTGATCCCGCTGTCTGCCGTTTTTATTAAATCACTCGGCATTGGCTGGGAAGGCTTATGGGAAATCCTGAGCTCTGAACGTATCTTGAAATCATTACAGCTAAGCTTTAGTTCAGCCATTATCGCTGCTTTGATTAATGTAGTTTTTGGCCTGTTACTGGCATGGTGTCTGGTGCGTTATAGCTTTCCGGGCAAACGTATTGTCGACGCACTGGTCGATCTGCCTTTTGCCCTGCCAACCGCAGTTGCCGGTATTGCTCTGACTTCTTTATATGCACCGACTGGCTGGATTGGTCAATATCTGGATCCAATTGGCATTAAGGTGGCTTATACCCCGATCGGTATTACCCTAGCTTTGATCTTTATCGGTATTCCTTTTGTGGTCCGTACGGTACAGCCGGTTCTTTCTGATTTAGAAACTGAACTGGAAGAAGCAGCATCTGCACTCGGTGCGAACCGTTTTCAGATCGTCACTAAAGTCATTTTCCCAATTCTGCTGCCAGCACTGATCACAGGTTTTGCTTTGGCTTTTGCACGTGGTGTCGGTGAATATGGCTCAGTGATTTTCATTGCCGGTAACCAGCCCTTTGAGACTGAAATTGCACCCTTAATGATTATTTCCCGTCTGGAAGAATATGACTATGCCGGTGCGACCACAATTGCTGTAGTGATGCTGCTCATTTCCTTTGTAATGCTCTTCCTGATTAACTTATTGCAAGCTTGGGCGAGCCGTCGTACCGGGAGAACTGCACGATGAGTTTAAATACCAACAGCAATGCGCTGGCTGAAAAATTACAATCCCGCGATGCGACTCGTGAGCCGACCTGGGTACGTTATACCCTGATTGCGATTGCACTGATCTTTTTTTTAAGCTGCCTGATTCTGCCTTTAGTTCTGGTCTTTGTTGAAGCGTTTAAACAAGGCGTTGGCGTATATACGCAAGCCCTTGTTCATCCAGATACTTTATCTGCGGTCAAACTGACCTTGCTAACGGCTGTGATCGCGGTACCGATGAATGTAGTATTCGGCGTAGCTGCAGCCTGGTCAGTGGCGAAGTTTAACTTCCCGGGTAAATCAATTTTGACCACCATTATCGATATGCCTTTCTCGGTATCACCTGTTATTGCAGGTTTGATGCTGGTACTGATTTTCGGTACTCAAGGCTGGATGGGTGGCTGGTTGATGGATAATGACATCAAGATCCTTTACGCCGTTCCTGCGATTGTTCTGGCAACGATCTTCATTACCGTACCTTTTGTAGCGCGTGAGCTGATCCCTTTAATGGAAGCGCAAGGTACTGAAGAAGAAGAAGCTGCGATTGTACTCGGTGCATCTGGCTGGCAAACCTTCTGGAAAGTGACCCTGCCAAATATCAAATGGGGCCTGATTTACGGCGTAATTCTGTGTAATGCCCGCGCCATGGGTGAGTTCGGTGCAGTATCAGTGGTTTCTGGCCATATCCGTGGTGAAACCAATACTTTGCCGCTACACGTCGAAATTCTATATAACGAATATACCTTTAGTGCTGCGTTTGCCGTGTCATCGCTCCTGGCTCTCCTCGCAATTGTGACTCTGGTTCTGAAAACCTGGGTTGAACTGCGCCAGGAAAAACAAGACAAACGTAATGATGATTCAACAGTTTCTTAAGGAATGCCCACATGAGTATTCAAGTTAAAAATATTGAAAAACACTTTGGTGCATTCCATGCACTGAAAAACATTTCACTGGATTTCCCGGATGGTCAGCTGGTTGCCCTGCTCGGCCCTTCAGGCTGCGGTAAAACGACTCTACTACGTATCATTGCGGGTCTGGAATCTGCTGACGGTGGTCAGGTGATTCTGGAAGGTCAGGATGCAACCAATGTTCACGTTCGTGAACGTGAAGTGGGTTTTGTATTCCAGCACTATGCCCTGTTCCGTCATATGACCGTATTCGATAACGTGGCTTTTGGTCTACGTGTCCGTCCACGTTCAACCCGTCCATCGGAAGCAGAAATCAAAAAGCGCGTGACTCGTTTGTTAGACCTGGTTCAATTGGGCTTCCTGGCAGACCGTTATCCGGCTCAATTGTCTGGTGGTCAGCGTCAGCGTATTGCACTAGCACGTGCCCTTGCAGTTGAACCGCGTGTACTGTTACTAGATGAACCGTTCGGTGCACTAGATGCCAAAGTCCGTAAAGAACTGCGCCGCTGGTTACGTACCCTGCATGATGAACTGCACATTACTTCAATTTTCGTAACTCACGATCAGGAAGAAGCCTTAGAAGTTGCTGATCAGATCGTAGTGATGAACAAAGGCAATGTGGAACAGATCGGTTCACCACGTGAAGTGTATGAAACACCAAAAACACCATTCGTGTTTGACTTCCTGGGACAAGCCAACCGCTTCGAAGGTCAGAACAATGGCGGCATCATTCAGCTAGGTGAAGACCGTATTCAGTTCGATGCCGCTAAACAGGCAGCTCAGGGTAATGTCATTGTCTTCGCTCGCCCAGATGAACTGCGTATTCATGCACAACCACAAGAGAATGCGATTCAGGCCACCTTTATTCGTGAACTCTGGATTGCAGGAAAAGTCGTTGCAGAATTGAATGACCGCCAAGGCAATCTGATTGAAATTTCACTGACACCAGAAGAAGCCCGCGCTCATCAATTCCGTCCGGATCAAACTGTTTGGTTGAGTGCATTAAATCTGCATTTATTTGAAAACCAGGTCGCGTAAGACTGCAAGATGGGGCTTTTAAATGCCCCATCCTCTTATAGGGTAAAGAATTATGAATTTCCAACAATTAAGAATTATTCGAGAAACTGTTAGACAGAATTTTAACTTAACTGAAGCTTCTGCCGCGCTTTACACTTCGCAGTCAGGTGTCAGTAAGCATATTAAAGACTTGGAAGATGAGCTTGGTGTACAGCTATTTATCCGTAAAGGTAAACGCTTATTAGGATTAACTGAACCAGGCCAGGCACTTCTTGGCATTGTAGAGCGTATGCTGGTTGATGCAGACAATATCAAACGTCTTGCAGATGACTTTAACAAGGTCGATGAAGGTACATTAACGATTGCAACGACGCATACCCAAGCACGTTATGTATTACCGCCGATCGTGAATCAGTTCAAAAAAGAATTTCCGAAAGTTCATCTTATTTTGCAACAAGCCAGTCCAATGGAAATTACCGAAATGCTTCTTCAGGGTGAAGCAGATATCGGGATTGCGACTGAAGCCTTAACGACTGAAGAAAATCTGGCGAGTGTGCCTTATTATAACTGGCAGCACAGTATTATTACGCCGCAAAATCACCCGTTGAATAGCAAAGAACAGGTACGTATTGAAGACCTCGCTGGCTATCCGATTATTACTTATCACGGTGGTTTTACAGGTCGTTCTAAAATCGACTCAGCCTTTGAAGAAGCCGGTGTAGATGTTGATATTGTAATGTCAGCTCTGGATGCCGATGTGATTAAAACTTATGTCGAGCTCAACATGGGTGTCGGCATTGTCAATGATCTGGCTTATGATCCAGAACGTGACTATCGTCTGAAACAAATTAAAACTGATATTTTTGGTGTGAATACGACTTGGATTGCTGTGCGTAAAGGCCACTTATTACGTGGTTATGGTTATGAGTTTATTTCTTTATGCTCACCAGATGCAGATATCAAGGCACTGAAAAAAGTGGCTTATCCAGATGAATAATTAGTAACTATAAAATTTCATAAAGAGGCTGATATAAGCCTCTTTTTTTCTGTTTCTATCTACTCAATTTACATAAGCAAAAAGAGCTTTCTAATTTTTAAATCTTATTTTTACTTAATTGAAATTTATAAGGCTGTGAGCTTCTAAGCTTGTCTTGAGTATTACAAGAACAATAAAAAAAACGAGCCGAAGCTCGTTTTTTTATTAGGCTTAGCAGCTACAGCTTAGAAGCGGAAGCTTACACCCAATTTTGCTACTGGAAGCCATTCGTATTTATTGTCAGTGCGGATATCACGCTCTTCTTCTGCAAGTGCTACATCTAACCTATTTCCTTCACTACCAATTAAACCTGCGGCTTCTGGATTCACGCTTAAATTTGCAGTTGGATTTCCATTGTAGTAAGCACCAATTTCACCGAATACACCCCAACGATTTGTAATCGCTGGAGAGAAACCAACACCTACATATGGAGCGATATTGTTTTTATAAGATAAATCACCAGTAATACGGGCCTCTGTTGTTCCTGCATTAAAGCGTTCTCCACCAACTGTAAATGATGCATTAGTTCCTGAACGACGTTCTAAGTTATAGTCGTTGTCAATATAACCTACACCAGCAGCCATATAGAACCAGTTAGCCCATGGACGAATTTCAGCATTTAGATAAGTTAGGTTATTATCCATATCAAGGTCATATTTGTTACCGTTAATAGATAAATCATCTGACCAAGAGATATCACCACCGTTATAACCCAAGGTTACACCTACATATGGGTTTACACTCCAGGAGATTGCACCACCGTAACCTGTTGTACCTACTTCAGCACGTACAGATGCTGGTTTGAAGAAAGAGAATTCAGCTACGCCTTCATCTGTTACAATTGTTTCATCAGCAGCCATGACAGATCCAGCTGTGGCAGCTAGAACGGATACTGCTAAAAGTTGATATAAAGCTTTCATTATTTCTCTCCTCAAAAGAACTTTTTTTTCATCATTAGTTATTCGTGATGAGCTCAATATAAAGGAGCCAATGAATATTTTTTATTCGTGTTTTGCTGAGCTTTTGTTGTTTTTTGATACATATTAATTTTTCTTGTTGAATGATAAGCCTTTTTTAAACAATATTTGTACATATCTAAAATACGAAAAGGATACTAATCACTTTACTTGCGAATTTAATTCAGCACCCTTCCTAGTTTTCCATCTTTTTAGAGCAATATAGTGTAAAATATCGGAAATTTTTTTCTGGAAGGAAGATCATGTCTCAGCTTTCAACAATCATTGAACAAGCGTTTGAAGACCGTGCGAATTTCACAGCAGCAGACTGTCCTGCTGAAATCCGTCAAGCAGTTGAGGAAGTAATTGCTGGCCTGGACAATGGTACTTTACGTGTTGCTGAAAAAATCGAAGGTGAATGGGTTGTTCATCAATGGATTAAGAAAGCGGTATTGTTATCATTTAAATTAAACGATAACAAACCAATGGAAGCTTGTGATCTTCGCTTCTACGACAAAGTAGATACTAAGTTCTCTGACTGGACTGACGAGCAGTTTAAAGCTGCTGGCGTACGTGTTGTTCCTCCGGCGGTAGCGCGTAAAGGTTCTTTCCAGGCGAAAAACGTGGTACTGATGCCTTCTTATGTGAACATCGGTGCTTATGTAGATGAAGGTACGATGGTTGATACTTGGGCAACTGTAGGTTCATGTGCTCAAATCGGTAAAAATGTTCACTTGTCTGGTGGTGTAGGGATCGGTGGTGTTCTTGAACCGCTTCAAGCTAACCCAACTATTATTGAAGACAATTGTTTCATCGGTGCACGTTCTGAAATCGTTGAAGGCGTAATCGTTGAAGAAGGCTCTGTAATTTCAATGGGCGTATTCATTGGTCAATCTACCAAGATTTATGACCGTGAAACTGGCGAAATCCATTATGGCCGCGTACCTGCTGGTTCTGTTGTAGTATCAGGCAGCCTGCCATCTAAATGCGGTAAATACAGCTTGTATGCAGCTGTAATCGTGAAAAAAGTAGATGCGAAAACTCGCGCTAAAACTAGCCTGAACGATCTGCTACGCGAAGACTAAGATATCTTAACTTAGAGGACACATTTGTGTTCCTCGGAGCTTCAACCGCTCCTCGTCTCTACGGTCAGCAATGATCGTAGGGATTTTTATTTTTATACATTGTTATTTATTTTTCAGTGGTTAATGTTGTTATGAATACGCTTCGATCTTCCGCAATTCCAGTTTCTGATCCGTCTGCGGGCTTACGCATTACGGAGATCTTCTATTCATTACAAGGTGAAGCCAATACTGCAGGTTTACCGACCGTATTTATCCGCTTAACCGGATGTCCACTACGCTGTACCTATTGTGATACTACGTATTCTTTTGAAGGTGGCGAGCGCAAATCTTTAGATGACATTATCCAGACCACGCTTGATTTTAAAACGCCTTATGTCTGTGTGACCGGTGGTGAACCATTGGCGCAACCGAACGCCCTGCCTCTGATGCAGCGACTTGCAGATTTAGGCTGTGAAGTCTCTTTAGAAACCAGTGGTGCATTAGATGTTTCTAAAGTGGATACACGTGTATCCAAAGTTCTAGACTTAAAAACACCAACTTCAGGTGAAGTTGCACGAAATTTGCTTACAAATCTGGATCATTTAACTCAGCATGACCAGATTAAGTTTGTGATCTGTAATCGTGAAGATTATGAATGGTCAAAACAGCAGGTAGAACAGTACCAGTTGAATGAAAAAGTCAGCACGGTCTGGTTCTCCCCTGCATTTGCAGTTGAAAAAGGAGCTGCGCGCTTGCCACAATTGGCACGTGATCTGGCTCAATGGATTTTAGAAGACCATCTCCCTGTTCGTTTCCAGCTGCAACTGCACAAGTTGTTATGGAATGATGAAACTGGTCGTTAATTTTTGTAAATTTACTATATTGGAGTATTTGTTATGCGCCCTCGTGCCATTGTATTGTTATCTGGCGGATTAGATTCAACAACCTGTCTGGCTTGGGCGCAGGCACGCTATGAATGTATCGCACTGAGTTTTATGTATGGCCAACGTTCCACTACAGAACTTGATGCAGCTCGTGCGCTGGCTCAACGCTCGGGTGTAGAACATCGTGTCATCAATATTGATTTAGGTAACCTGGGCGGCTCAGCCCTTACTGATCATAGCATTGAGGTACCGGATCAATTGCAGGAAGGTATCCCGGTAACCTATGTGCCTGCACGAAATACCATCTTCTTATCTTATGCTTTGGCCGCTGCAGAGGTGTTCGGTGCCGAGGCTATTGTGATCGGTATTAATGCGGTGGATTATTCAGGTTATCCAGACTGCCGCCCGGAATTTATCGAAGCTTTTGCCAACATGGCACGCCTTGCAACCAAGGTTGGTATCGAAGGTCAGGCCCTGAAATTTGAAACACCTTTGTTACATTTATCCAAAGCAAATATCATTCGCTTAGGCCTAGAACATGGCGTAGACTACAGTCAAACGGTATCTTGCTACCAAGCAGATGACCAAGGACGTGCGTGTGGAACATGTGACAGTTGTCGTTTACGCAAGCAAGGTTTTGCTGATGCAGGTGTTGAAGACCCGACACGTTATTACCTTTAAAATCGATCAAGGTTATAAATCCATATTATGAATATTAAAGCCAAATTACTTGCGACTAGCCTACTCTCTTTGTCTGCCCTGTTTTCAACTGCATCTTTTGCAAATAATGATCAAGCTAAGGCAAAAGCAGAATTTGAGGCGATGAAAAAAGAATATACAACTGCCATGAAAAATGCTGGAAGCAGTTCAAATGTGCGTGACGGTTTAATTAAAGCCTGTGCTATTCCATACAAACAGGCAGTGAAGTACAAAAAACTGACTCAGTCTGATGTGAATAAGCTTTGTACATGTGAAGTAGATGCGGAAGGTAAATTGACTCAAGCCCAAAAATGGCAGATTCAAAGCACCATTAACCAGAAGAAAAACCCTGCAACTTTAGACTTTGTTAAAAAACAAAGCCAGAACGTGCAGTCTTGTGTAGGCCCACAGCTCGCAGGTAAATTAAATTCACTTGCTGCAGAAGCCAATAAAGCTGCTCAAAAGAAATAATCCTGACGGATGTTTTTCTAGGATAAGCCACTATAATGTGGCTTATTTTTTTGAAAAAATTTAGAAAAATTGGAGAGATCATGTCTGAGATCAGCTTACTTGAGCACACTTTTCCGACCACTACAGGTGAAATTAATCTGGCCCAACTGGATGCAGAATGGTTAATTATCTATTTTTATCCTAAAGATTCGACACCTGGATGTACCACTCAGGCAGTCGGTTTTTCTTGTTTAAAAGATCAGTTTGATGCGCTCAATACGACTATTCTGGGCGTATCACGTGATTCGGTTAAAGCGCATCAGAACTTCACTGAAAAACAGAATCTGACCATCAATCTGATCAGTGATAAAGAAGAAGTGTTATGTAAACATTTTGATGTCATTAAAGAAAAGAATATGTATGGCAAGAAAGTAATGGGCATTGAGCGCTCTACCTTCATTTTCCATAATGGCAAGCTGGTCAAAGAATACCGCAAGGTAAAAGCTGCTGGCCATGCTGAACAGGTTTTAGAAGATTTGAAAGCTTTACAGGCTGCTTAAGGTCTTTCATAAAATCAAAAAAGGCATGATCAGAAATATCATGCCTTTTTCTTTAGAGTTGCTGCAAAGAATAATTCAGTTCACTAAAGAAACCGCAATCGACCACATTACACAGCCAATAAGTACATCCAGTATTTTCCAGGCTTGTGGTCGCTGAAAAATAGGTTGCAAATAACGTGCTGCATAGCCCAGTCCAAAAAAGAATACAAAGGACGCACTAATCGCTCCTAAGGCAAATTGTATCTGTGCATTGGAATATTGGGTAGAGATGGAACCAATCAAGACTAAAGCATCCAGATAGACATGCGGATTGAGCCAGGTCAGCATCAAACAGATCAGCAAAACCTTATATAAAGAAGGCACATCTTTTTGATCTGTGTCCAGACACTGCTCATTCTTCCAAGCCTGATAAAAATGCTGAGCCCCATAAATCGCTAGAAAAGTCGCACCCAGATATTTTGCCATGTTGATCCAGTGTGGATTAACCAGCATTAATTGTGAAAATCCCAAAACACCGGCAAAAATTAAAATCGCATCAGATAAGGCACAACACATACAGATCGCAAAGACATACTGCTGTTTCAAGCCCTGTTTTAATACAAAAGCATTTTGTGCACCAATGGCAATAATCAGGCTAAAGCCTACCGCCAGACCTTGTATATATGCATTTAACATTGGAATATCATGGAATTATAAAGATGGAGATCATTATCTATGTTATTCTTTTCAATTAAATATAATTAAGAAAATATCATTCAGACTAAATTTTATTTAGGTAAGCTATGCCACTTAATTCTAAAAACTGTGATGCTTTTCTGGCTGTTGCAGAAACCCAAAGTTTTGATGCTGCCGCAAAAGTATTAAATATTACGGCTTCGGCAGTTACTTTAAGAGTGCAAAATCTGGAAAGAGATTTGGGGCAAGTTCTGGTGCTACGTGAGCGTCCTTGTAAAGTGACCAATGCTGGTCAAACCTTACTGAATTATTTGCAGCATCAACGCCTGTTACAGCAGCAATTGATCCAGCAATTAAATGGTCAAAATAAAGCAGAATTTAGCTCGATTCATATTGCGGTAAATGCGGATTCTCTTGCGACCTGGTTATTTCCCTGTCTGAACACCACCCTGCTTGCAGAGAAAATCACATTGAATCTTCAGGTCGCTGTTCAAAGTGAAACTTATAAGCTTCTAGAGCAGGGTCAAGTCAATGCCTGTATTAGCAGTGAGAGTGAAGCCATGCCGGGTTGTAAGGCTCATTTTATTGGCCAGATGCATTACAGAATGGTCGCAACACCTGCTTTTGTGCATTCTTGGTTTAAACAAGGCATTCACCGGGAATCACTACGTAAGGCACCTGCTGTAATTTACAATGATCAGGATCATTTACATAGCCATCTACTGTTAGCTCAATTTGGCTTAAACCAGCAATGTTTTCCTTTTCACTATATCCCCTCCTCGACCGCCTTTGCGGATGCCATTTTTTCAGGATTGGGATACGGTTTGGTGCCGGACTATCAAATTGCGGACCGGATTCAAAATGGGACATTGATCGAAATACTGCCTGAATGCTGTTGTGATGTACCTTTATATTGGCATCACTGGAAACAGCAGTCTCCCGCTCTAAAACAGTTAACCAAAGTCATTCTGGAGCAGGCAGAACAGTGCATGAATAGTCCAATTCAATAAACAGTTCTATATGTCCTGCCGAATTCACAGAAATTGAATATCACATTATTGGGTTTTCCACTGCCCCATTAAATGAATATTAACCTTTTCACCTACGCCTGCAGTGGCCTTCTTCATCCCAAAATCTGAGCGATTAATTACCGTGGTGGATTTCACATCGAGTAGATTAGGATTACCCTTGTTCGGTGTCAGCGTGGTATCGAATACCACTGGTCGAGTAACCCCTCTTAGAGTGAGTTGACCCATGACCTGATAGCGATTCGTACCATTTGGCTTAAACTGGGTACTTTTGAAATTGACCGTTTTATAGCGCGATGCATGAAACAGGTCCTCACCCATAATCATATTTTTAAGGCTAGGTTTAGAAACTTCCAGGCTATCCACCTGCATAGTGAACTCAGTAGATGACTGTTGTGGCTGATCAGGATCAAACTGCATGGTTGCCTTGAACTCTTGAAAATTTCCCTTTACCACATTCAAACCCAAGGAGTTAATGCTAAAGCCGACACTACTTTGAGGCGTCAATGTCCAGCTTTTAGCATACGCAGCCGATATACACATAGCAGATAGAGCACCCGCATAGGCTATATTTTTCAGGAATAGATTCATTGTGTTCATCCTTAACAATCAAATGAACTCACTACCTTAAAACGGTTTTAGCCCAGATTTGTTTTATCATTTAGTTCAAACTTGTTGACCAATTGTTGAAAAATCTCATTATTTTTAAATTTATGTAAAAACTCACTAGTGCCTAAAGGAAAAGCTGATTCCACTACTTCACCGCGATAATACGCTTCACGTAAAGGAGTCGCTGAAATTGCACCGACCAAGCTATCGAGTTCCACCATTTCCCACTCCGGGAACAAACTTAAATAATAAGAAGATTCATCTTTAAAGTGTCCAATCAGACCAACTTTTGCTTCTGGTTCAACTACTTCAGACACCAGCGATTTCACCAGTTTTTGCCATTTTTCATCATTATAGACATCAATGACATGGACAAATTTAATACGCTTCTGATCTGCTTCAGAAAAGTTCGACAGGATCATTTCTTCACGTTCAGTGGCCAGAAATGGATTTTTAATATTGCGTTCTTGCTGTGCCGAGCCTAATGCCAGAATCACCTGTTGGCTCTGCTGCAAGGCAATTTTAATCGTTTGCATATGGGCCAGATGGAAAGGTTGAAAACGACCAATAAACACCAGGTAATCAAATTTATACTTCATAGCACATCTTACTTTTATGAACGCATCAGTTATGCCGCAGGGAATTTTTTGCGACATAATAAGCGCCAATAAATTCATATTAATAAAGCAAGGATAGTACGATGACACTGAGCTGTATTCAACAACCGCATCAGCATTTAAATGCGAATTTAGACAATGGCGTACTGACCTTAGCCATTCACCGCCCTGAGGCAAAAAATGCGCTTTACGGCGAACTATATCTATGGATCGCACAGGCACTGGATGAAGCAGATCAGGATAGTAGTGTGCGTGTCGTGATTCTACGTGGTCAAGACGCAGACTTTAGTGCCGGCAATGACATGCAGGACTTCATGAAGTTTATTCAGTCGCCTCTGCAAGCTAAGGCTGGCGATACTCCTCCTTTTGTGCTGTTGAAGTCCGCTGCAAAATTTTCCAAGCCTTTAATTGCTGCCGTTCGTGGCGTTGCGATTGGGATCGGGGTAACGATTCTGCTGCATGCTGATCTGGTTTATAGTGACAATACTGCCCTGTTCCAGATTCCATTTGTTAGCCTTGGCCTGTCGCCTGAAGGTGCTTCAAGCAAGCTGCTCGTACAACAAGCTGGCTATCATAAAGCGGCTGAGTTACTGCTTACTGCACAGCGATTTAATAGTGAAAAAGCATTGGGTGCAGGTCTGGTAAATAGCATTGAAGAAGATGTCTATGCTGCTGCTGAAAAACAGGCAAAAACTCTTGCCGCTTTACCGCTGGCTTCTATTAAACAAACCAAAGCACTGATGAAGCATGATCTGGCTGAAATTATTGACTGTATTGATGATGAAGCTGAGATATTTATGAAGCGTGTCGGTTCACCTGAAATGACGGAAGCCGTTCAGGCGTTTATGCAAAAACGGAAACCTGATTTCACACAATTCAACTAATTCTGAAACTTATCTTTTAATTGAGGCAGTTTAGACTGCCTCAATCTTTTATTTTTTTGAAAGAATCTAGCTTATGACTAATGAAAACTCCCAAACGACTTCTCAAACAACCGATAGTTCAAATCCTGAAAAGAAACGTTACTACGAACCTGCTCCTCAGGATATTGATGTAGATAATTTCCGCAAGGTCATCGAAAGCCGCCGTTCAGTGCGTAAATTTACCAAGAAGCCAATTCCTACTGAAGTACTGGATGCCTGTCTGGATCTGGCACTGCTGGCACCAAACTCATCTAATCTGCAACCTTGGACAATTTATGTGGTGCAGAACCCCTCCAAGAAAAAACGTCTAGTTAAAGCATGTATGAGCCAGCTTGCTGCTAAAACAGCTTCAGAACTGATTGTCTGTGTGGCACGTACTGACCGTGTAGATGAAATGGCTAAACTGAATATCAGCGAGTTTCCATTTCCTGAGGCTCCACCAGCCATTAAAAAGTACTATAAGTACATTCCCTACAACTACAAGACTGGTTATTTGAATGCCTTTGGTAACTTTAAGAAAGTTGCTTTCAAAGTAGCTCGTACCTTAGACAAGCAAATGCCTGTTTCTGCATTTAGTCCTGCCGATGCCAAGCTATGGGCAAGTAAAACCACCGCACTGGCATGTGAAAATCTGGTACTGGCTTTACGTGCTTATGGTTTTGATAGCTGTATGATGGAAGGCTTTGATGAACCAATGGTTCGTGAACTTCTAGATCTGAATGACCAGCAATATCCAGTGATGGTGATTGGTGCTGGTGAACGTGCCAAAGATGGTGTGTTCTTCCCGCAGTATCGTTTTGATCGAGAGTTATTTATTCAGAAAGTTTGAGTTTAAAAGTAGTATTTAAAGGATTTAATAATATTAATTTACTTAATATTTGATGACATGGATGTCGCTTAATTAAGTATATTAGAAAAATCTAAATAATAATTTTATAGTTTCCTCATACAAGTATTTCATAATGATTTTATTCTTATAAAGAATCACTTAAAACAAAAATTTTTCAATCATAAATTATCTCAACCAAACTAAAACTAACTACGGAACAGCATTAACATTTAATGCAGCAACAGGGGTTGAAGCCAAATGAAAAAATTAATACTTTTAATGAGCTCAACTACTAGTCTAGTTCTATCAGGCTGTTCAGCTATGCCAATAAAAAATTCAATATCATTTCAGATAAATGATCACTTAAAAGGACAGGACGTTGTTTACAAAAACAACTGGCCTGAACGTAGAAACCTGACGATGACTCCAGATGTGATAAAAGAGCAAAAATATATTACATCCTACAGTCGCTGTAAGGTATCCCCCGAAGGTTATGTCCCTCAACAAATTATTATTGAGTATGCCCCCTGGTTCACTTACGCAGAGCTGATAAAAAAAGGATATGGTATTCCTGAAGAACTACGTTACGCCAATGGAGAAGATGCAGCAAAAAAAAGACTAGCGATAATGAATGCAGAACAAGAGGGTATAGATAAAATTCCAGCCACAGCATGGAAACGTATTATATTAAATCCCCCTAAAGAAGTAGAGAAATATAAGAATCAGGTTCCAGAAGGCAAAGGTAATCGTAGTCGAGGTAAAAATATCCACTACATCATTTCCCTTCATCCTGATGGTAATTACAGTATAGAAACCAAATTGTACTGGGTCTCAAAATATCAAGAAAAGTGGAATTGAAGATTTATTTAAGCATCTAGTCAAGTCCGTTTGATTTCAAACGGACTTAAATAAACTAAAATTTTTCCTAAATATAATTTTATATTACTTTCAACTTCCGATAATCAATCCAATTACAATGAAAACCAACCGGTACTCGTACAGGCAAATAAATTGTGGCAATTGGCCCATCCTTAATATGCTGTGCATCCAAAATCACAACTTTCGAAGGGCCACAATCTAAAGCATGCACATAAGACATGAGCCAACCATCATTTTCAGCTTGTGCACCCTCTTTTTCGACAAATATAGCCTCACCTGTGATCCAATTTTCTCCAAATGAATAACTTTCTATGGTCGTAGTTTCTAAATCATGACCCAACAGGCTATTACTGCTGACATGGTAAGGATCATCAAATTCGCCAAAGGAAATGCTATAAGCATAACGATAAGGCCGCCCGGTATAAGCTTCATTAATGCGTGGGAATTCCTGTTTAACATCCGATAAGATTGTTCGCTTCACTTTCCCTGTTTCTTTTTCAAAGACAAATCGTTCTAATCGAAGATCCTGATCTTCAATTGGGCCCTGAATCGAATGCACCATTGCTTTGGAATGTACCACTGCATCCATGACCACATTCCCTGTATCCAGATCATAAGCATTCATGGTATGAAAAATAAAACAGGGATCGATGTTGTACCAGCGTATATCCTGAGCACTTCCACCAAAAGATAACAGACCAATACGTGCCTGATGTTTCGGGTTCCATTGATATGGCAGCAGCGAACCTTTTAAGGCACTCTGCACCGAGAAATTTACATTTAAGTCCAAAATTAAGACCTGAGATTCGGTAATCGCACAGTCATGTACCATCGGACCATGTTTGACTGGAATTTCAACATGATTTTTCAGTTTGCCCTGTACATCGATATGCAGATAAAAGACTTTATTATGGGTTAGCCCATCATAACAAACCGCATGAATATCGCCGGTATCCGGATCAATATGTGGATGTGCAGTAAATGGCAAGTCTAGATCATCATTCTCAAACAGATGATGGCGCTTAGATTCCAGTTCACTATTCACTTCGATTGGATAAGCACCCGCTTCGACCAATGCCCAGATTTTCCCAGCAAAATTGATGATATTGGTATTTACTGGATCAGCTACACCACGACTTTTCCCCGGAATCACTGAGCGATGTAATTTCTTCTGTACACTATCCGCACCTACATATTGGCTTTTGTACCAGTGTGCTTCACCTTCTTTAAGCCGTAACGCATGAATCATCCCATCACCGGTAAACCAGTGATAAATTTTTGGATTTTTCACTGTAATGGGGTTCGGGCCAATTCGCATCAAGGCGCCATCTAATTCTTTCGGGATTTGCCCTTCTACCTTCAATTGAGTTGAAAAATGCTCCTGCCGCTGCGGTGCAAAAATACCATCCAAATAAGGATTATCATGGGAATATGGAATACGGTTATGTAGGATTTCTGCGCCGTATTGAATAGATTTATTCAGCGTATTTTTGAACATGCTGCTCAGCGGTTTTGGCAACTGCATTGTTATATTCCTTGTTTTATTCTTTTATTTGAGTTGTTCTGAAGAATTTTATAATAATAAAAGCAGATTGGGTGTTTTTTATATATAGATAGACGGCACATTAACACTAATGCACCGTCGGTTTATATCACTTCTAAAATTTAAACTTTTATATCTAAAAGCTGGATAAATTCAAATGCCGGTTCTTCATAAGGATGACTTTCTTTTAGAGCCTTAGCCACTTCAACCGCCTTTTCATCAGGCACAAGAATTTCGACCCGCCATTCTTCCACTTTTTCTAGCTGGCCAATTTCCCCAATATGAGGATCTGCGCCTTGCTGTGGCTTAAATTGTCCAGTTCCCAGAATTTGCCAGGCACAATCGGTATACTCCCCAATACCACCCGCACCTGCTGCAAAGACGGCTTTCTTGGTTTCCTCTAGGTTTTCATCTGGTACGTAATAAATCAGTTTAAGCATATATCCCTACAAGTTTTTCAATCATTTACCGTATTGTTAAGGGCTTCGGTAATAATATTCAATGCTGGATTTTGAGAGTTCTTGTTAAATGTTGCATATAGTTCGACTTGAGGTAAAGGTCGATCTGTCTGGATCACTTTCACTTCATCATTCAGGAAACGTAATAAATAATCGGGAGCAAAACTAAAACCCATACCCATATTGATCAGGTTAATATGCTGTAGCACATTGGTCGCCCACAGCACTTGATCGTGCTTTAGCTGATCAAAGGACATCAAGGCATTGAGTCTTTCGTAAAATATGGGTGATGCATTCTGATCACACATAATAATTGTATGATTTTTCAGTTCCTGTAATTTCAGTATTCGATCGGTTGGGTACAAATGCTTGGCTGCAACCAAGTGAATTTGTTCTGTCAACAAATGGATGTTTTCAAAATCTGGATGATCCAGCTGAAAACGGGTAATACTTAGATCTAGTTCGGCGTTTTTCAGATGTTGGAGCTGTTCCAGACAGAACAGGCTATGCAGATGAATTTTCAGATCTGGCATGGTCTTTTTCAGCTTGGCCAAAATATGTGGCATAACTTTTAGTTCGGCAACATTCAGAAAGCCAATATGAATCTGGTTATTTTTCTGCTGCGCCACCTGTCGTGCTGATGCAACAGCCAATTTGGCATTTTCTAGAGCTTTTTCTGCATAGATTAAAAAGGCCTTACCTTCATCTGTTAACTGTATTTTTCGTGAAGAACGCTCAAACAGGTTAACGCCAACTTCCTGCTCCAGATCTTTAATCTGCTGGCTTAAAGAAGGTTGAGCCGTAAACAGCTTTTCAGCAGCCCTAGTGAAACTCTGCTCCTGCGCCACGGTGATAAAATAGCGTAAATGTCGAAGTTCCATAGATTGCTCACTTCAAAAAATAGGTGCTTATCATACGATTTAGGCCAACGTATTGAAAATATTAATAGATCAATAACTTATACGAATACTCATATAACTACCTTCTATGCATGGCTCGACTTTGCCCCCTCATACATTTATGCCTGTATCAGATTTACACATGGTGTCTTGCATGATGCAGTATTCGACATTGAGGTTCGGGTGAAGGCTGGAAATAGGCAGCTAAATCTTTGAACTTACCATATCTGGATGTGATTCAGATTGCTTCTCATGATGTTATAAACCCTAGAATGGTAAGTCTGAAATTCATGAATCTGTGTAATTCTGTTTAGGCCGGTTGGTTATATCGCTTGGCGTTATCAGGACAGTATTAATAATGCTTTTGATTTTGTGAATACGCAGAAGGTAACACTAAAGCAGATTCAGCTCACTGTTTGGCGATAAAAAGCCACCTCTCGGTGGCTTTTTTAAATCTGTTGATCAAGAACCCTGTAGCAAATAACTACCTACCAAGAACAGCACCTGTAGGCCAACAACAAAACCAAATAACCACCAACCTTTCTGACGTAATTCTGTTCTATCCATTATTCTGAGCGTCTTAGCCATGTCATCACCTCATTCTTGAGTGTTGATACTGAACTGATCTATACCATCTTTCCTTTAAAGTGCATAAATATTGTGCATTATTTACACAATATCACTTCTATACAGATATAAAAGCAAAATCTAAACCAGTTCAGCGGGAGAAAATTAAATAAATGTTTCAAACTGCTTAAAAAGCAAAAAGCCACCCACTGGTGGCAATTGATGAAGCTAGTCTAAACAAAAGTAAATGATTTTTCTAGTTTTACTAATTTCCCATAAGTTCAAATTATAAAAAAGGGTCGCTACTGCAACCCATTTTTTGAAGCTAAATCAGATTAGCCAATGAACTTACGCGCATTACGGAACATGCGTAACCATGCACCGTCCTGATCCCAGTCTTCAGGTTTCCAAGAGTGCTGGATCGCACGGAAGTTACGCTCAGGGTGTGGCATCAAGATAGTCGCACGACCATCTTTCGAAGTGACACCAGAGATCCCTTCAGGCGAACCATTCGGGTTCAATGGATATTGCTCAGTCGTATTACCTTGGCTATCGACATAACGCATGATCACCTGGTTATTGGCATTCAATGCAGCAATGCTTTCAGCTGATGCAACCACACGACCTTCACCATGTGCCACAGCGATTGGAAGAATTGAACCTTCCATACCTTCTAGCAATACAGAATGAGATTTCTCTACACGAACATTGACGCTACGTGCTTCAAATACTTCTGATTTGTTGCGATGGAAACGTGGCCAAGCATCTGCACCTGGAATCAGTGGAGCCAATTGAGACAACATTTGACAACCGTTACAGATACCTAAAGAGAAGGTTTCTTGACGGTTAAAGAATTTCTCGAACTGGTCACGGAGTTGCTGGTTAAACAATACTGATTTTGCCCAGCCACCGCCTGCGCCTAATACGTCACCGTAAGAGAAACCACCACATGTCACCAGACCTTCGAAGTCATCCAAGCTGATACGACCAGCAAGCAAGTCACTCATGTGTACGTCAACTGTATTGAAGCCGACTTTGTCGAATGCTGCTGCCATTTCTACATGACCATTTACACCCTGCTCACGCAGAATCGCCATATTTGGACGACGTGAGTTAATGTATGGTGCTTCGATTTGCTCGTTCAGATCAAATGTCGGTTGAGCAATTAAACCTTTGTGTGATTTGTCTGTAACTAACGCAAATTCTTGATCTGCAGTTTCTACGTTGTCACGCAGACGCTGGATTTGATGAGAAACTTCTGTCCAAGCTACTTGCAGGTCAGCACGTTCCAGTACCAGACCATTTACAAATAACTGATCAGAGTTATTCACTGTACCCACTACAGAGATCGCATCTTTCAGAGTAGAAGCAGCGATTTCTGCTTGCAATGCTTCCCAATCCGCTTTCGCGATTTGCAGAACTGCACCAATTTCTTCAGCGAATAATGCTTCGACTGATTGGTCTTCTAGAGCTACGCCTAGACGTGCAGCAAACATCATTTCTGCAACAGTTGCCAGTAAACCACCATCACCGATGTCATGGTAAGCCTTGATCAGACCACGGTTGTTCCAGTCTTGAATCAGTGCAAAGAATGCTTTGAAATCTTCGAAGCTATCGACATCTGGAGTTACAGAACCGATGGCTTTGTATACCTGAGCCAGGATTGAACCACCGAGACGGAACTGGCCTTTAGACAGATCAATACGAACCAGTACAGATTCAATATTTTTCAGCTCAGGGGTTAATGTCTTACGAACATCAGTTACAGGTGCAAATGCAGTGATCACGCCTGACATCGGAGAAGTTACGGACTTGTCTTCGCCTTCGTCATTCCAGGTGGTACGCATTGACAATGAGTCTTTACCAACTGGAATTGCAATGCCCAGTGCTGGACACATTTCCATACCAATGGCTTTTACGCCTTCAAACAAGGCTTGGTCTTCGCCCGGTTGACCAGCCGCCGCCATCCAGTTTGCAGACAGTTTGATGTCGCTGATCTGATCAATCTTCGCTGACATGATGTTCGAGATCGATTCAGCAACTGATAAACGTGCAGAAGCCGCTGGGTTTAACAATGCAACTGGTGGACGTTCCCCCATTGCCATTGCTTCGCCCGTGTAACCGACAAGGCTGGTAGTCGTTACCGCAGCATCTGCTACAGGAACCTGCCATGGGCCGACCATTTGATCACGTGCCACCATACCGGTGATCGAACGGTCACCAATGGTGATCAGGAATGATTTAGAAGCCACAGTCGGGTTCTTGATCACGCGATAAATCGCATCTTTCAGATCAGTCACTTTAGACGCATCAAAGTCATCGCCTTTACGCGGAGCAGTTTCATATGAACGGCTCATACGTGGTGTACCACCAAGCATCACTTGCATTGGCATATCCACTGGCTTGTTGCCGAACAATGGATCTTCAACGGTTAAGTGACGCGCTTCAGTCGCTTCACCGAGTACTGCAAACGGACAACGTTCACGCGCACAGATCGATTCGAATAACGGTAGAGATTCTGGACGGATCGCAAGCACATAACGCTCTTGCGCTTCGTTTGACCAGATTTCCATTGGTGACATGCCTGGCTCAAGCGATGGGATCTTACGCAGATCAAGCACCGCACCAAGCTCGTGGTCATTAACTAGTTCAGGCATAGCATTCGAGATACCGCCCGCACCGACGTCATGTACAGAAACGATCGGGTTCTCATCTTCCATGCGCCAGCAAGTATCAATCACTTCCTGACAACGACGTTCCATTTCCGGGTTTTCACGTTGTACAGAAGCGAAGTCCAGGTTTTCACCCAGTTTACCGCTGTCTACAGAAGATGCTGCACCGCCACCAAGACCGATCAGCATGGCTGGACCACCAAGCACGATCAGTAAGTCACCTGGTTGAATCGCATCTTTTTCAACGTGGTCCGGACGAATGTTACCGTAACCACCCGCGATCATGATTGGCTTATGGAAGCCTTTCACTTCGCCATTGACGTTTTGTTCGAAGGTACGGAAATAACCCGTCAGCGCTGGACGACCAAATTCGTTGTTAAACGCTGCGCCGCCTAATGGACCTTCAATCATGATTTGAAGTGGAGATGCCATACGTGAAGGTTTGCCATAGTTTTCTTCCCAAGGCTGTTCGAAGCCAGGAATATTCAGGTTAGATACGGTGAAACCCGTTAAACCAGCTTTCGGTTTACCACCACGACCAGTCGCGCCTTCGTCACGAATCTCACCGCCTGAACCTGTCGCAGCACCGGCAAATGGTGCAATCGCTGTTGGGTGGTTGTGAGTTTCCACTTTCATCAAGATGTGAGCGGCCTGGCTTTTGTATTTATAAACGTGTTGACCGTTATCTTCTTGAGTTGGATAGAAACGTTGCGTATCAAAACCAACAATCACCGATGCGTTGTCTTTATAAGCCGACAATACGTCTGTTGGTGATTCTTTATAGGTATTTTTGATCATCTGGAACAATGACAATGGTTGAACTTCACCATCAATCGTCCATTCAGAACCGAAGATTTTATGACGGCAATGTTCAGAGTTTGCCTGAGCAAACATCATCAGTTCGATGTCATTCGGATTACGGCCCAGTTTTGTAAATGCTTCTGTCAGGTAATCAATTTCCTGTTCAGACAGCGCAAAACCGAACTCATTATTTGCTTTTACTAATGCCTCTTTACCTTGACCTAGGATATCAATCGAGTTCAAAGGTTTTGGCGCAGTTTCAGTAAACAGCACTGCAGCATCTTCAATCGCATTGAAAACGCTTTCGGTCATACGGTCGTGCAGTACCTGTAGAGCCTCTTTGGAAAGCTCTTTTGTGCCTTTCAAAGTAAATAAAACGCCGCGTTCTAAACGATGAACCGGCGTATTACAGTTTTTGAAAATATCCGTCGCTTTAGAGGACCAAGGAGAGATGGTGCCTACGCGCGGTGTGACTAAAATCTGGATTTCATCACTTGCAGCCTGGTGCAATTCAAAAGATTGACCATCGTTGAGAAGCTGTAAAGCTGATTGCTGTTGTTGCTCGCTGAGCGCTTGGTCAAAGAGGTAGACCCATTGACTTTCAATTGATTGAACAGAACTAATTGACGTCAAACGCGATAATAGTTGAGTTTTCTTAAAAGAAGAATGTGCGGGTGCACCGGCAACGATAAACATGCTGATTTTGGCTCCACGGGATGATCGAGCGACCATGCCACAATGTGACTTGAGAGAGCGCATATTCTACTGTGAAATAAGGAAATCGGCTAGATGCCAAATCAGAAAACTACGCCTGAAATATCCTGGACTTTTAAAATATTCCGTTCATTTTCAGTTAGGAAAATTGAATGTAGTCGCACAGGTTAACACATTTTTTTCAAGAAAAATCAAAACCGCTTCAGAATAATTTTCTGCATAAAAATTGTATTATTTTTCAACAACAATCGGGACAAAATCAAATTCAGGTTTTATTGTCATGACCTGCCAAAACTCCTATTTAGGCCAAAATGAAATACTTGATTACAAGATTTAATGAAGTCGTATTTTTTGCAGACTGTTTTTGATTCTTTTGATTGACTCTTAACTTTGACTTCTAAGATTAGAAAACTGGTTAAAGGTCTTCTGCCGTTTTCTGTACTACAAGGAACAGTTCTCCGCTGATCTCCGCCATTACAGTAACAGAGGCAAATTACTCCCCTCTATGAAAGAATAATTAATACTGAGTGGTATTTTAATCTGACATCATCTGCGGGGGAAAAACTGGACATCTATTCTCACCCTCTAAAAGAATAAAAATAAAGTTTCTTATTTGGGCCTTTTATTTTTTTATATTTGATTTTTATCTTCTCAGATCATAATTAAGCGAAATTTACTCATCTAAAAGACCAAAAAATATATCGACAAAATCCCCACCATATCCAATATTTTGAAATTTCATCATTTATTCATGAGCTCTATTATGTGTAAAAAACACAATATAAATAGCAAAATACCACTTATATTTATGAGGAAATTTACCAGGAATTATGAGGTTTATATAAAAAAATAATGAAGAAATGATTAATAATAAAATTTTGTTACCTTTTTTATTTAAGCCGTATTCTCAGGTTTTATTTAACTCGAAAAGTTTAAAATAAATATTTGTAATTGCTGAAAAATATAGAAAATTTTCTTTTTTATTCAACTAATGGAATAACAGGCCCACACGTCTATATCAGCTAAGAATCTTACCAAATAGACACTTCATCAGTAAATTTGATGATTTTATGTTAAGCTCTAGCCGAATTGCTGAGAAATTGTCTAAATTCTGGGCCTGGCAATGGTTTTTCCTTTCTGCTGTAGAGATGAATATAAATTCTATATTCGGACACTAATTTTTGATGTTCTATAGCTTCACTGCTCTGTCTATTTTAGAGCCTTAATCTGTCACCAATGATTTAATTTTCAAAAACAAAAGGTGACCCGCTTAAGGAGTATGTATGTTTCAATTCACTAGTACAGCAACTGTACTATTGATGGTGCTTTTCTATGGCATCACTTTTTTACTATCGTTACGTATTAAACAGAAAAATGAAAATGTTGATGGCTACATGGTCTCGAATGGCTCCATCGGATTTGGAATGTCTGCGGCCAGTATGACCGCTACCTGGATTTGGGCCGCATCATTTTATGCAGCAGCTTCATCCGGATATACATACGGCGTTTCCGGTGCCCTCCACTATGGTTTATGGGGTGCGCTGATGATTTTATTTATCTATCCCTTTGGCAAGCGCTTTCGTGAACTGGCGCCTAATGCACATACTCTGGCAGAAATCATGCATGCCCGGCATGGCAATCAAAGCCAGATGATTCTGGCGGGTTCCAATATTGTGGGTAGCGTGATCAGCCTGATGGTGAACTTTACCGCCGCTGGGGCACTGGTTGAGATTTTATCTCCTTTAAGCTTTATCCATGGCGTGCTGATTACCGGCATCGGTGTGCTGTCCTATACCCTTTGGTCGGGGTTCCGTTCCTCGGTCTTTACCGATTTCGGTCAGCTGGTGGCAATGATTGTCGCGGCTGTGATCATTATTCCAACCTTGTTCTTTACCTTAGGCGGACCCTCCCTGTTTCAAAGCGGGATTCATTACCTGCAACCAGAACAGCTGGATTTTTTCTCTAAAACAGCCTTTCTGGAACAAGGTGCACCGTTTTTTGTTGCCGTATTGGCCTACGCGATTGGTAATCAGACCATTGCCCAGCGCCTGTTTGCAGTCCGTGAAGACCTGATCAAACCAAGTTTTATCACTGCAACCATTGGTTATGCTGCAATTGTCATTGGTCTAGGCATGCTGGGGTTATTGGCACTATTTGCAGGTATTCAACCTATTGATGGCAACCTGAATAACCTGATTCCGCAAATGGCAGCGACTTATCTTTCTCCATTTATGGTCGCGCTGTTATTCATCATGGTGATTGGAGCCCTGTCTTCTACCGCTGACTCGGATCTGTCTGCCCTGTCTGCGATTGTCATGACAGACATTTATGGCAAACAGATTGCGAAAAACCGTCCTGATCCAAAGAAAATGCTATTTATTGGCCGTATGACCATGATCGTTGCCACCATGCTGGGAATTGTGATTGCCACCTTGAAGTTTGACATTTTGTCGATGCTGATTTTTGTGGGTGCGCTTTGGGGTTCTATTGTATTCCCGGTGATTGTCAGCCTGTATTGGGACAAGGTGAATGCCCGGGCCTTTAACTGGTCAGTGGGCCTCGCATTTTTAAGCTTTCTGATTGTACGTTTTGAATGGCTTCCGATTCAGGGATTGATCGCACTTGGCTTTGAACTCGTTGCGACCTTGGGTATTGGTGTGGTGCTGGGTCTGATGACCTTTGGTTTCTTCGGTAAAAAAGTGGGCTTGGTCGTTGGCATATTGGCTAGTATTGGTTTCATGCCATGGACCATCGGCTTCCTGCGTGAATACGGCACCTTGTTAAGCTCACTGACAGCTTATGGCAGTAGTGCGTTGGTATGTACTGTGTTGACGCTACTCTACAGCAAAGAAAAATTTGATTTTAAGCAAATCAACAAGATGGTGATTGAATTTCACCAGCTATCTGAGAAAAGTAAATAAGGAGATTTCAGATGACAAGTCAATTATTGACCCTATATGTACTTTTTTGGCCATTGGTGGCAAGCCTGGTCTTGTTCACGATTTGCCTGAATGTCTATAAAGACACACAACAGGCCAAGAAAAATGGCGAAGAGCTAATCTGATTCTTCGCTTTAAACAAAAAGCAGGCCATTGAGCCTGCTTTTTTATCGTTCATTTAATGATTTTGATTTTTAATTTTCAGTCTTTTCCAGCTGACTGAAATAACAATATGCAGCATGACAATTCATGTCGCACTGCCCTAGTGCATGAGCTAGTTTTTTGGCATGATGCAAATAATGGATCACTGAATAATGATAAATGACTCAAATGCGTTGGTTAGAACTGCTTTCGACAGTTCGGATTGGTAGTAAAAAGCAGAGCACTGAACTGGCACGCAGCCCGTTCCATAAAGACTATGACCGTATTATTTTTTCGCAAAGCTTCAGGCAGTTAAACCGCAAAACCCAAGTCCATCCATTGACCCAGCACGATGGTATTCATACCCGTTTAACCCACTCACTAGAAGTCTCCTGTATTGGGCGTTCATTGGGTATGCTGGCTGCCGAAAAAATCAAAGATAGTTTACCTGCCTGGATTTCTCCGGCCGATGTTGGCGCCATCATCCAAGCTGCCTGTCTGGCACATGATATCGGTAATCCGCCTTTTGGCCATGCCGGTGAATATGCAATTCGGGAATGGTTTGACGATGCTTCTCATACCGATTTTTTAAAAGATTTGAGTCCTGAACAGGAAGCCGATGTACGCCAGTTTGAAGGCAATGCCCAAGGCCTACGCCTGCTGACCAAGATTGATTATCATCCAAATGATGGTGGCATGCGCCTGACCTATGCCACTTTAGGTGCTTATTTAAAATATCCGTGGCTGTCAAAAACCATGGCATCTCAAGTGAATTTGCCTGCCAGTAGCCGTGCCAAGTTTGGCTGCTATCAGGCAGAAAAAGAGATTTTAAAGCAGATTGCGGAAGAGCTTGGACTGATCCAGCTCGGCGAGTATCAATATTGTCGTCATCCACTGACTTACTTACTCGAAGCAGCTGATGATATTTGTTATGCCCTCATTGATCTAGAAGATGGCATTAGCTTGAACATGCTCAGCTATGCTGAAGTGGAACCGGTATTTTTAAATCTGCTCGGAGATTATGGCACGCCTTCTGAAATCGGCATGCCTGATACGACCTGGCAACAGAAAATTGCTGCCCTGCGTGGCCGTGTGATGAAACGTCTGGTGAATGAAGTGACGACTGCTTTTGCACGCCATCATGACCAGATTCTGTCTGGCCAGTTACAAGGCACCTTACTACAGTATTGTTCCTCAGATATTGAAAGTGGTATTAATCGTGCCAAAGAACTGGCACGTGACAAGATATTTGAACATCCGCAGAAAGCAGGCTTGGAGATCATTGCCCATCAAAGTCTGCAAAATATTTTGGATGCCTTTATTCCCCTGACTACACCGCATAAAAACCTGAGCTTTAAGGAACAACGTTTAATGTCGATTCTGCAACGTTCAGGAGCGAATTTTAAAGACAGCCATTATGACAATATCATGCAGGTGCTGGATATTATCTCGAAATTCTCGGACCATCAGGCTTATAACCTGTCACAGGAATTGCAAGGCAATAAAGCCGGATTGTTATAAAACATCTTGCTGGATTAGATGCTTATTGCAGCAAAATCACCTGTTTTGCAGAAGGAGATTTTGCCTTTCCTGAAAATGCTGACTACTATGCTGCAAAACTGAATTGAGTAATGATAAAAGATGATTGGATGCCTGATTGGTGAAGTGCTGGCGCTGGAAGCACCGACTGTATTATTAAATGTGAATGGTGTGGGTTATGAAATCGATACGCCGCTCACCACTTTTTGCCAGTTGCAAAAAGGCCAGAAAATTACCCTATGGACACATCTGGCCGTACGTGAAGATGCACAATTACTGTATGGTTTTTTAAATACTCAGGAAAAAACCATTTTCCGTACTTTATTAAAAGTGAACGGCGTTGGCCCGAAAATGGCACTCGGCATTCTTTCAACTTTAAGTGTGGAGATGCTGATCCATACTGTTGAAAATGAAGATGTAAATACCTTGGTTAAAGTGCCTGGAGTCGGCAAGAAAACTGCTGAACGCTTGATGATTGAACTGCGCGACCGCTTTAAAGCCATGTCTGCGGGCACTGCTCCAAGCAATTCGACAGCTCCACAAATTCAGTTTATGGGTAATTCAGCTGTAGCTGAAGCTGAAGCTGCACTACAGTCCTTAGGTTATAAACCGGCTGAGGCACAAAAACTGGTGAATGCAGCCAAAGGTGAGTTTACTGAAGCCAGCGACATTATCCGTGCTGCATTAAAGTCGATGAACCGTTAAGACCTATATAAACCTCATCGAAAAACAAATAGCAGGAGGCAGCATGGATGCTGCCGCAGAAATATGGCATAGGATGTGCCATTATTTCTGCAAAGGGTTTTGTTACTTTTGCCCTGTCAAAAGTAAGGTAATGCCTTCACAATGGCATCTGAATTTTTAATGCATTTTGAGGCTATGACTTTATTCACCTCAAATAAACCATAGAGATTGACTCAAAAGATATGCAAGACCGTCTCATCAGTGGTTCTGAAAAACCCGAAGATCATTTTGATCGTGCCATCCGCCCGACTTCCCTCGATGACTATATCGGTCAGCCCGTGGTACGTGAGCAAATGGAAATCTTTATTGGCGCTGCTCGTGGCCGTGCTGAAGCTCTCGATCATACTTTGATCTTTGGACCTCCAGGTCTAGGTAAAACGACGTTAGCGAATATTATTGCCCGTGAAATGGGTGGTAACCTGAAATCGACTTCAGGTCCAGTACTAGAACGCGCGGGTGATCTGGCAGCAATGCTGACCAATCTTGAGGAAGGTGATGTCCTGTTTATTGACGAGATTCACCGCCTGTCACCCGTGATTGAAGAAATCCTTTATCCAGCAATGGAAGACTACCAGCTAGATATCATGATTGGTGAAGGTCCTGCTGCCCGTTCGATTAAACTGGACTTACCTCCATTTACATTGGTCGCTGCAACCACACGTGCTGGTCTACTCACCTCTCCGCTTCGTGACCGTTTCGGGATTGTGCAGCGTCTGGAATTCTATTCGGTTGATGATCTGACCCATATCGTAAAACGTTCTGCGAGTCTGATGGATGTGCCAATGACCGAAGATGGTGCGAAAGAAATTGCACGTCGTTCACGTGGTACGCCGCGTATTGCCAACCGTTTATTACGTCGTGTACGTGACTATGCTCAAGTCAAAGGCACAGGTGAAGTCACTCAGGAAATGGCTCAACGTGCATTAGATATGTTGAACGTGGATAAAGATGGCCTGGATACGCTTGACCGTCGTTACCTGTCGATGTTATTGGAACGCTTTGATGGCGGCCCGGCTGGTGTAGAAGCTTTAGCTGCAGCAATGGCAGAAGATTCAGGTACTCTGGAAGATGTGATTGAGCCTTATCTGATTCAGCAAGGTTATGTGATGCGTACTGCGCGGGGCCGTATTGCGACCAATATGGCTTATTTACAGTTTGGCATGACGCCGCCTGAACCGAAGTAAAGGTTGAAGCTCTTTTGGCTTGACCCTTGTTTATCGCAAAGAAAAAGAGCTAATTGACTACTGCAATCAATTAGCTCCAAAAGCACAAACTCAAATCTTTATTATTAAGTAATTTATTTTGCTATATAGTTCTTGCCCTTCAAACAAATACTTAGGCTATTTCTTTTAGGATTCTATCAATAATAATTATGAAATAACCAAAGCAACTTTGATGCCAAAATAGTATTTAACTTAGAGAAATAGTTGAAACTCAGATAATGAGAAATTTTTTAATCAGATATAAATTCCTTTTAATAATTCCCTATTAATTTGAATTTTTTAAAGAAAATAGACTATCAAATCTTATAATTACATAATTTTACAATGTTTTTCTCTATAAAACTCCCTTTATCAGCAAGTACTAAAAATGAATATACCAAAAAGGTATGAAACCCATACTCAGAGGGTTTTGGTCAAATGTAGTGCATTATGTAATGCTCAGGCATCACTTTAACTCTATTCAGATTTTTAAGGTTCTCCCTGATATGAACATGCATAAGACGCTTTCACTTTGTCTCCCTCTTCTATTCTGTAGTCAGCTGGCTTTAGCAGATTGGGTAGATGATTCAGTTAAAGCAGCCGAAGCGCATACCATCAAACTGCGCCAGCATATTCACCAGTATCCTGAACTGGGCAATATGGAATTCAAAACCTCGGAATTAGTACAAAAAGAATTAAAGTCCTATGGTATTGAAGTACGTAAAGGCTATGCCAAAACAGGTGTGATCGGCGTTCTAAAAGGTTCAAAACCTGGCCCCGTCATGGCATTACGTGCAGATATGGATGCCTTGCCGATTCAGGAAACGGCAGCTGTACCTTTTGCCAGCAAGCAGAAAGGTATTTATCAAGGCAAGGAAACTTATGTGATGCATGCCTGCGGTCATGATGCGCATACTGCAATGCTATTAGGTGCAGCCAAAGTGCTCGCTACCAATAAAGATAAGATTGCCGGAACCGTAGTTTTTGTATTCCAGCCAGCAGAAGAAGGCGGTGCAGATATTGATAACTTTAGTCAAGGTGATCAGATCGGCTCACGTAAAATGCTGGCTGATGGCGCACTCAAGAATCCTCAGCCTGAAGTGATTTTTGGAATGCATGTGATGGCGGGTATGCCAAGCGGCAATATTTTCTATAAAGATGGTGCAATTCTCAATAGCGCGGATCATTTACGTATACAGGTAGATGGCCATCAGGTACATGGTTCAATGCCTTGGGCAGGTCGCGATCCAATTTATGCTTCTGCACAGATGATTAATAATTTACAAAGTCTGGTGAGCCGCAAAGCAGATCTGACCAAAGGCATGGGCGTGGTCAGTATTGGAAGTATTCAGGGTGGTACCACAGGAAATGTGATTCCTAATCAGGTGAATATGGTCGGTACGATTCGTTCTAACAGTGAAGATGTCCGTCAAGGCATTTTAAAAGACTTGCCGGAAATGCTGGAACACAATGCCGCAGCCAATGATGTCAAAGTCAAAGTAGAAATTGCACCCTATGCACCTGTTACCACCAATGACAAAACCTTGACCGAATTGATGCGTCCGACTCTGGCTAAGGTGAATGGTGAAAATAAACTGCATCTGCTTGATAACAATGCTAGTGCCAGTGAAGACTTCGCGTATTATGGCAAGCTGATGCCATCATTGTTTGTCTTCGTCGGTGCAACGCCAGCCGATCAGGACCCAGCCAAAGCAGCACCGAACCATAACCCGAATTTTATAGTCGATGATGCGACATTAAAAATCGGAGTAGAAAGCCATGTCCGTTTTATTCTGGATTATCCAAAAGTGGCTGATCAGGTACAAGCGAGCTGGAAGCAAAATAACAAAAGCTGATTCTTAGTTCCTCCAGCATGAGTGACTGGTCTCATTCATGCTTTTACTTCGCCTTATTAATAAGCAATTGGCCATTCCGTACTGGCTTAGCCCCTACTCCATCCAGATTTGACATCTTGTGCCATTGGTCTCAAAGCTCACAGTGCTAAACTTTGACGCGCTAAATTGCTTGACTTTTGGAATGAATAAGGCAAATTCTAAGCCTGCTCCAGCCTCTAAAAAACAAGCAATAATTTCGTAAAATCTGCATGGAACAAAACTATGGCGAATCACTTTGAATTCAATATCCGCGTCTATATTGAAGATACTGATGCGGGTGGCATTGTCTACCACGCTAACCATATTCGCTATATGGAACGTACCCGTACTGAATGGTTACGTGCTTCCGGAGTGAGTCACTACTGGCATCAGTCCGACTACAACTTTGTTGTGCACAAAATTAACGTCAAATATATGCGTCCAATCCTCATGGATGACCTGATTACCGTGACTGCACGTGTCATTTCATGTAAAGCTTCATCATTTGTATTGCAACAAAATATTTATCGTGGTGAAATCATGCTTGCATCTGGTGAGGTCGAGTTGGCATGTATTAGTGCAGACATGAAACCACGTCGTCTTCCTGATGAAATCCGCGAACTGATTCATAAAGAATTGGAACAAGACTAAAAAAATTATTTGGCACACGTAACAGCTATGGCAACTCAGTTAGAATCATCTCTTCAAGTCTCAGATCTTATTTTACAAGCAAGCCCTGTCGTACAACTGGTGATGCTTTCTCTCCTGTTAGCCTCGTTGTACAGCTGGTATCTGATTGCCAAGTTAACCATGAGCTATAAAAAGGCTCAGGCTGACGACGATCATTTCCAGAAAATTTTCTGGTCAGGTGCCGAACTCAAGACGCTTTATAATAATGCCCAGCTTAATTCCAAACGTACTGGTCTGGAAGATATCTTCTATCAGGGTCTGGGCGAGTTCCTTAAACTTAAAAAACGCCATGCTCCAACTGCCCAGTCAATTGAAGGTACTGAGCGTATTCTGCGTGTAGGTTTAAGTCGTGATCAGGGACATCTGGAACAAGGCTTGGGCACACTGGCCAGTATTGGTTCAGTTGCTCCTTATGTCGGTCTGTTTGGTACCGTCTGGGGCATCATGAATGCCTTTATTGGTCTGGCAGATGTCGATCAGGTTACTTTGGCCACTGTCGCACCTGGTATTGCAGAGGCCCTGATTGCAACGGCGATTGGTTTATTTGCTGCAATTCCTGCGGTTTTAGCCTTTAACCATTTCACATCTAAAGGTGAAGCACTGTACTCTGACCGTGCCCTGTTCGCTGAAGAAATGGTGGCGCTACTGCAACGTCAATCTGTGGGCGCTACGCAGGACAATGACTAATGGCCATTCAACGTTCAGGACGCTTCGAGCGTATTAAAAAACCACTGAAAAGTGACATGAATGTAGTGCCATACATTGATGTGATGCTGGTACTTCTGGTCATTTTCATGGTGACTGCCCCAATGATTACCAGTGGCATCAAGGTCGATTTGCCGCAGGCCAATGGCTTACCGATCGAATCCAAAGATGCGCCTACTATCGTTACTTTAAAAGAAGATGGTACTTATTTTCTGGAATATAAAAATCAGACCACAGGTCCTGTCACCCTAGAGGCTTTGACGCAGACTTTGATAGAAGCGCAAAGCACTGCTGAAAGTGAAAACAAGATCCTCAATGTCGTGATCAATGGTCATACTACTCGCCCTTATGGCGATGTGATGGCCTTGATGTCAAGCCTGCAGGATGCCGGTTTATCCCAAGTGGGCTTACTAACCAAGCCATTAGAATAAAGTATGAAAAATTATCAGAAACCACCGTTTCAGAAGAAAGCAATTGCGATTGGGTTTACGCTAGGAATCCATGCAGTTGCTTTGGTGGGCCTGCTTTTTCTGGGCATGAGTAAGCCACCTGAACCATCAAAACAGATTAAAACGGTCTTAATTAAACCTGAAGACCTCAAGCCGGTGACTCGTGAAGAAACCGAATTTGAAGAAACTGCACATGAAAATATTGCAGAAGAAATTACCCAAACTGCTGAACCCAGTGTAGAGCCTGCGCCTGTAGTGCCAACAGCAGCTGCACCCACACCTCCGGCACCGCAGCCTGCTCCAGCCCCCCCACAGATCGATATTCAAAAAGCTCAGCAAGAAGCAAAAGCGGCAGAGCTTGCTCAAGCCAAGGCTGCCCAGCAAGCAGCCGAAGCAGCAAAACGTGCTGAAGCTGCTGAACAGGCAAAACAGGCTGCTGCCAAAGCCAAAGCAGAGGCTGCACAAAAATCTAAAGCCGAAGCTGAAGCAGCGCGTAAGGCGGAAGTAGAAGCACAGCGTAAAGCCGATGCTGCGCAAAAAGCCAAACTTGAAGCGCAGAAAAAGGCTGATTTAGCCGCCAAGCAAAAAGCCGAGGCTCAAGCCAAGGCAAAAGCGGATGCTACGGCAAAAGCCAAGGCAGATGCCGAAGCTAAACGTAAAGCGGATGCGGCTGCAAAGGCTAAAGCAGAGGCGGATGCTAAACGTAAAGCTGACGCTGCGGCAAAAGCCAAAGCAGAGGCTGAAGCTAAACGTAAAGCTGAAGCAGCTGCGAAGGCCAAAGCGGATGCAGATGCCAAGCACAAAGCTGACGCTGCAGCGAAAGCTAAAGCAGAGGCGGATGCTAAACATAAAGCTGAGGCTGCGGCAAAGGCTAAAGCGGAAGCAGATGCGAAAGCCAAGGCAGAAGCTGATGCCAAAGCCTCTGCAGCCAAACAGGCTGCTGAAGAAGCTGCACAGAAAAAAGCGGAATCTAAGCGAATTGCCTCTACTGCAAAACGTGATTTCGAAAATAAAATCAGACGTGCATGGGATACCCCTGTGGGCTCTTCAGGCCAGAAAGCGACTGCCCGGGTCACTTTGAGCGATAGTGGTTCTGTAGTTTCTGTGGTGGTGAGTGCCAGTGATCCAGATATGAAAGCTAGTGTAGAAGCGGCAGTACGTGCTGCTGCACCTTATCCAATGCCTTCAGATCCGGATGCACGCCGTGAAGCACGAAGTTTTACTTCAACCTTTACAGCTCATTAATGAAAAACAGCCATAATAAAGAAAAAGTGTTATGGCTGTTTTTTTGAGTTAAACTTCAATTGAAACAGATTAAATAATAATCACTCCCCATAGTGATATAACAGTTTGATGATAAATTCGTGGTCTATTTCGCATAAATCCATGCGATGATGTAGCCCAATCACTTATAAATAACTCCGTTGATTTGAGTAAATAACGAATGATGGAAAAGACACGCAAACACCTACTCTGCCTTGCAATCATGACCACTTTGGGTGCGGTCACTGCGACCCAGTCTCAGGCCCAACTGCATCTGGAAATTACCAAAGCTCCTGAAGCTGCTCCTAAAATTGCCATTGTGCCTTTTAGCCAGGATCAGAGTATTTATCCGGTGGTGGAAAATGACCTGAATCGTTCTGGAAAATTTGCCAGTGCCTCGAAGAATTTACCTGCTACAGCACAACTGAATTCGCCAAATGCTGAAGCATGGGCAGCTGCAGGCGTACCTTATGTAGTGACCGGTTCATCCAAGACCAATCCGGATGGTTCTTATAGCATTCAGTATCAATTGTATGATGTCGAAAAACGTCAATATTTACTGAATGAGTTGCTGACTGTTCCTGCATCACGTACCCGTCAGGCAGCCCATATGATCAGTGATGCCATCTATCAGGCATTAACCGGTATTCCGGGAGATTTCACTGGCCGTATTGCTTACGTCTTACGTAATCCGGCAACGCCTGAGCAGCGTTATACCTTGCAGATTGCCGATACGGATGGTGAACAGCCAAAGACTATTTTGACTTCGCGTGATCCAATCCTGTCACCTGCCTGGACACCGGATGCGAAAAAAATTGCATATGTATCTTTTGAAACCAAACGTCCGGCCATTTATGTACAGGATCTGGCGACTGGTCAACGTGAAAAGCTGGCCAGCTTCCGTGGATTAAACGGTGCACCAAGCTTCTCTCCAGATGGCAAGAGCATGCTGTTCACTGCGTCTATGCACGGCAACCCGGAAATCTATCAGATGAATCTGGAAACACGCCAGTTAAAACGCATGACCAACGATAGCGCAATTGATACAGAAGCACGTTATGCGCCGGATGGAAAATCATTTATCTTTACTTCAGATCGTGGTGGTTCTCCGCAGATTTACCGCTATGATTTTAATAATGGAAGTACCAAACGTCTGACTTTCCGTGGCGCATTTAATGCCCGCGCGACCTTAAGTGCAGATGGTAAGAAACTTGCATTGGTTCATCGTCCAAGTGGCAGTAACTATAAAGTGGCTGTACAGGATATTAGCTCAGGTGTGACCAATATCCTGACGCCAACCAGCCTGGATGAATCACCTAGCTTCTCGCCAAATGGTCAGATGGTGGTCTATGCCACTCGCGAAGGTAATCGTGGATTGTTATCCATCATGTCTCTTGATGGCCGGTTCCGCATGAATCTGCCAAGTGAAACAGGTGAAGTCCGCGAACCTGCTTGGGCACCAAAATAATAGTTCAATATTTATAAATGCTTTACCCCATAATCAACCTTCATGGAGATGAAGAATGAACAAAGTAAAATTATTTGCACTTCCTTTACTTGCAGCCGCAGTCGTAATGACTGGTTGTGCCAGCCGTAAACCAGCAGCTGAAGTCCAAACTGGCAACCTCGACACCAGTGGCACCACCACTGTAAGCACTGAAGGTCTAAGTGAAGATGCAGCTCTAAGCGCCCAAAATATGGCGGGTGCATCTGCTAAAGGTGTAACTGCGGAAAATAAGGCTTATTTAGCTAAACGTGTGGTTCACTTTGACTATGACAGTAGCGAACTGAGCAATGACGATATTCGTACTCTGCAAGCACATGCCCAGTTCCTGATGGCAAATGCCAATTCTCGTGTAGCTTTAACCGGTCATACAGATGAACGCGGTACACGTGAATACAACATGGCGCTTGGTGAGCGTCGTGCCAAAGCAGTAGAAAGCTTCCTGATCACTTCTGGTGTAAATGCGGGCCAACTTGAAGCAGTGAGCTATGGTAAAGAAATGCCAGTTAATCCTGGCCATGATGAAAGTGCGTGGAAAGAAAACCGCCGTGTAGAAATCAACTACGAAGCTGTTCCACCACTACTAAAATAAGTGATCATTTAAATAATGCATCATTCATAAAAAAGCACTCAATTGAGTGCTTTTTTATTAGGAAGATATTTGAAAGATCAAAGAATAAGATTATTCTTTGCCTTCACCTTCTTCTGCAGTTTGCATGGATTCAATCATGTCGTGTTTATTGAATTTTTTATATTCAGGTTTTGCTTCGTAATCCTTCCACGCTTCTTTCATCTTGTCTTCAGAAATTTCATCGAGATTAATCGCTTCGCTCGGCGTTGGAGTCGCATCAAACTTTAATGTTGTCATCTCTGTGCTCCTATGATCATTTTTTCCTTTGATTCAACATAGCACTTTCCACAGGAGTTGCAAGGGCAAAATCACAACAAATAATTCAGTTTAATTGTCCTTTTCGAACGTTCTCATCTAAAATATAGCCGTATATCGTTTTGATCTTTTTTCCCCGATTATAAGTCTTGGAGTTTTTCCCTTATGTCATACCGCACCTTATCCCAATTCCTACAACAACAAAGCGGGAACCTCACACCTGAACTTGCACAAGTAATTGAAACAATTGGAAATACCTGCAAGCGTATTGACCAAATCCTGCAAAAAGGTGCTCTAGCGGGTGTATTAGGTAGTGCTCAGCATGAAAATGTTCAAGGCGAAGAGCAAAAGAAACTGGACGTGATTTCTAATGATTATCTGATTGATGCATTAAAAGTACATCCACATGTAGGCGGTTTAGCGTCTGAAGAACTGGATGAATTCACTTCAGCCCAGGAAAATGGTCAATATCTAGTATTGTTCGATCCACTTGATGGCTCAAGCAATATTGATATCAACATGTGTGTGGGTACCATCTTTTCGATTCTTCCCGCAAAAAATAGTGTAACTCAGGCAGAAGACTTCATGCAGGCTGGTGTCAATCAGGTTGCTGCTGGTTATGTGTTGTATGGCCCATCAACCATGATGGCACTGACTGTGGGTGCTGGTGTGGTATTCTTTACTTTTGATCCTGAAACTCAGGAGTTTCTGTTGACTTCTGAAGCGATTCAGGTCGCTGCTGATACTAAAGAATATGCAATCAATGCATCGAACCAGCGTCACTGGGAAGCACCTGTACAGCGTTATATCGATGAATTGCTGGCAGGTAAAACAGGTCCTCGCGCCAAAGATTTCAATATGCGCTGGGTCGCTTGTATGGTTGGCGATATTCACCGTATTCTGTGCCGTAGCGGGATCTTCATGTACCCGTACGACTTGAAAGACCCAACTAAAGCAGGTCGTTTACGTTTAATGTATGAAGCCAATCCAATGAGTATGCTGATGGAACAGGCTGGCGGTGCATCAACGACTGGTCGTGTCCGCATTCTTGAAATCGAACCTACAAATCTGCATCAACGTGTTCCTGTCATCATTGGTTCAAAAAATGAAGTTGAGCTTGTGACCAGCTACCACCACTAATTTTTAAACGGCAGTTGATCCTTGATTGACTGCCGTGGACTTTCTTCTTATGCCAACCATCTTCCTTGAATCTAAAGACAATCCTAAAATTAAACACTTACGCGGTTTAATTGAACAGAATTCTTATCGAAAAAAACAAGGACAAACTGTGCTTGAAGGCACGCACCTGTGTCTTGCATGGTTACATGAAAATAAGAAAATCAATTCAATCTTCACGACTGAACATGCTTTAGCGCATCCTGATTTCGACATTATTTTAAACAAATATACCGGTGTGGTCTTTGTCATTGGTGAATCACTTTATAAGGACCTGAGTACTTTAGGTACGTCGATTGCCTGTATGGCGATTGTCGATATTCCAAGCTCAAGCCAGGCACTTGATTTTACAGCAGATACCCTGATTCTTGAAAATGTGCAGGATCCCGGAAATGTCGGCACCCTGCTACGTTCAGCAGCAGCTGCTGGTATTGATCAGGTCATTTGTACCAAGGGTTCAGCATCTCTCTGGTCACCACGCGTATTACGTGCGGGTATGGGCGCGCATTTTTCTTTGCAAACTTTTGAAAATATCGCACTGGAAGATCTTTTACCGCAATTCAAGATTCCGGTATATGTCACCAGCTCACATCGTTCTAGCAGCCTGTATAGCAAGGACTTGCGTAAAGCCTGCGTCTGGATTCTGGGCAATGAAGGTCAAGGCGTATCTGACTATGCCCTGCAACATGCCGAAGCGGTGACTATCCCACAGCCAGGTGGACAGGAATCCCTGAATGTTGCGATTGCAGGCTCTATCTGTTTCTTTGAGATGGTGCGTCAACGTATCTAATACGGTATTTAGGTTACATTGTTTTAATTACAGTCAGTGTATTTATAAAATAGATTACACTACAAAAATAATAAGTTTTATTGTCAACCAAATCGTTATTCCCAACGTTATTTGCACATGAACTTGGGAATAATGGTGGGTATCCAATGACAGGATTTTCCATCTCTATGGATTTAGCACCGAAACCGTTGCAGTCACAAGATGCGAGTATTCTGAAGAGTACCGCTGAGTCTCGCCTGAAAAATTTCATGCAGGACGTGACTGGTCGTGCTTTGGTGATGATGGAAAGTGCGACTCAAGGACAACATGGGATCGCAATGGATCTGGTTCAGGAAGCTTTTATTTCTTTGCATAAATCTTATGCAGAAAAAAGCACTGAAGAGTGGTATCCCCTGTTCTATACGATTCTGAATAACAAATTACAGGATTGGCGTCGTAAAGAAGCACGTCGCAACCAGCCATTTTCCTTTTTCAAAAAAGTCAGCCTCGATGACGATGAAGTCGAATTTGACAATCTGGTAGATGAATCTACCCCCTCACCTTTAGAATTTCTGGATCAGGCAGTAACTGCTGAAGAAATTCAGAAGGCGATTGCCAAATTACCTGTGCGTCAGCAGCAAGCATTTATGCTCAGAGCCTGGGAAGGCTTTGATACTCAAACTACAGCGCAAATTATGAACTGTACAGAAGGCAGTGTGAAAACCCATTATCACCGTGCTATTCAAGGTCTACGTGCCTCTCTAGCACACTTAAATCCATATCTGGGAGGATCATCCGAATGAAGCAAGATGATTTCTTAAAGCAAGTAACTTCCAAACTTGATGGACTGGCACAGCACCACAAAGATAAACCGGTGGTGATGAATCATGTGCTGGAGCATATTCAGGACGCACAACATTCACGCTTTGCATTTCTAAAAATGTCTGGCTTTGCTCTGGCTGCTGCGATTGCTGGCGTGGTAGTGCTACCGAATATTGTCAGCCATAACGAACCTCAGACTCAGGCAGTATCTACCCCCAAACTCTCCCCACAGATGCTTGAAGATCTGGAAATGTTAATGGTTTTAGGTGAGGACAAAGTTCCACATGGCAGCTAAAAGATTAGCAATTGCATTTTGTGCATTCAGCTTCCTGCAAACCAGCTTTGCGGGATTTGAACGTTTTTGGATTTTTTCCAAAGATGCCAATACGCAGGTCAACGAAACCTGGGATACCCTTTCTGATTCCGAGCAACTGGCATTAATTAAACGTTATCAGTCCTTAAAAGAAATGCCTGAACAGCAACGTATTAATTTACAGCAACGCATGGACTGGTTCACTCAGCTTCCTGAAGCTGAAAAGCAGCGTATGCGTGAAACTTGGCAAATGATGAGCAGCCAGGAACGTAAGGAGTTAGGTGCACGAATGCAAAAAGCAACACCAGAAGAACGACTGGCGATCCGTGAAGAATATATCCAGAAATACCAGCAACTCACTCAACCTAAAACTCATTAATTTAAGTTAAATAAAAAAGCCTCCATCTGGAGGCTTTTTTCATGCTGCAATTATTTTCTAACTCGGCGATATCCTGCCAGACCTAATAATCCGAACAATCCCCAAATTCCAAACGAGCCACCGCCACTTGATGATGTATTGGTATTTTTAGCCGTATTTTTTAAGTTAATTCTTGCTGTATCTGACATCAACTCATCTGCATCAAAAACATGATACTGCATATCATAATCTGACTGACTAAAAGTGTTTTTCACACTAAAAGTCAATTTTCCACCATAACAGGTTTCACCGGCAAAATTCCCTGGGCATGGTCCTTCTCGCTCTGCAGAAAGGTTTACTCCGGCAGGAAGCTTGACAATGCGAATTGGAATCTCACGACCATCTTTATCACGATAGAAAGCAGCCTTACCATTCATCCGTGGACCATCACCATCGTCACTGTCATTCTCTAATGGATTCACAGTCACAGTCAGATTGTTCTCTGCGCTAATTCTATATTCGTCATTTTTTACAATCGGTTTAATATTTACAAATGCGCCCTGCAAAATACCTGTACTGCTGGTACCTGTCTGCTTGTCTTTAATTGTATAACGGCAATACTCCGTATCCGAGAGACTGGTTGCTTTGCCATCAGTACGATACATCATGATACGGTTTAAGTCAGGCTTCCATTCACATTTTAAATTTGGATCATTAGGCGCACCTTGAACAATTAATGAACTGCCTGATCCAGATAAAGACCCTACACCTAAAGATTGCACTGTAATTTCATAATTTTGTGAATTTAATGCTTTAGCTTGTACTTGAGTATTATTTAAAGTTTCTTGAGGCATGACCAAACTAAATGGATTAATGTATATGGCACGATATTTCTGGTATTGCTTGGTATATTTTAAAAGATCCTCATATTCTTTTAGCTCTTCCTTTAAGCCCTGTATTTCCTCAGGTTTTGTATTCTTATCGGCCAGAATAGAATTAATATCATCAATATTTTCCTGATAATAATCCAGCAACTCTGTTAAAGAACTATTTTTTAGACCAGAAATATCTGCTGCGGTTAAGTTCCGGATTTCGATCGACCCAATTTCACAGGAATTTTTTGCGTCCGGATTAAATAGCAAAGTTGCCTTAGTCAACCGCTCAATTCCACGCTGATCAATTTCTTCACAACTTTCTGTACCGATATTAACCAGATCCGTATTCGATTGTCGATCAATAGGATAATACATCCCTAAATAACGGTTATTTACAGAAGGTTCGATATAAGCAGTTAACAGATCTGTGATCTTATTATTAGATACATCAATATTCGTTGAAACACTGTTTTCTGCCACTTCAGGCAACACACAGCGTGAGGAACCACTTGTATGGATCGCATTATAAGCAGTAAATAAATCTACACCCTGTTCTTTACTTGGATTTCCACCATTCAAGGCATATTCACAAGATAGGCCCTGGTTAAAGGCCAACACATTATAAGCCAGACTCGAATTACCAGTATTGTCATAAAAGATGGTAGAGCGAGCAGTATTCTCGACAATCGTGTTATTAATGGCACTAAAAGTGAAGAAAGAACTTAATGGACGGCTAATTTCATTGGTCATTCGGAAAATATGACCTGTGGCACTGGTCGTATTTTTTGCAATTGTAGAGTTACTAATATCCGCTTTGGCATAACCACAAAAGTCCAGAATACTGGCCGTATCAGTAGAACCATTTTTGACAATGCTGCTTGCGCTAATTTCTAGCTTTGTCTCTGTACTGCCCAGATTCCCCACACAATCCATGGCCAAGACACTGCCATATGTAGCTGCTTTATTCTGATGAATTAAGGAATCCTGAATCTTGATAATTTTTTCATTATTCATCGCCACTGCATAAATTGCTCCGCCTTCTGCAGCCGCTCGTGAATTTACAATTTCACTATTCACGAGGCTTAGAGGGCCAGCGACATAAAATGTTCCACCATTACCTTTATCCAGACTGGTTTTTGCAGCATAACCATCTTTCAGGATGACACCATTTACCACCATGCTGGCTTGGCTAGCGACCGTATTAAATAAGCGGGTTTTCCCTTGGCCTGAAAGGATGGTGGTTAAAGCCTCACGTGTTGGATATAAAAAGGTAATAGGACTTCTTTGAGTATAATTGAAGGGTGATTTTCCCAAAATATTGACATGGGATTCAACAATAATTTCACTATTGAGTTTATATTCCCCAGCTTCAAGCTGGATGACATCTGGAGCGGAACCGTCATTACGCAATGTACGGCCAACATTACACCCTCCATAGGATTTATCCAGCTTGGCTGTCTTAATGGCTTCACGCAAGGAACAGGCACTGGTATTTTCCCCATCCTCGTCAGCAAATGTAGTGACATATATGGTTTTATCTTCGGCTGCCATTAAACTCATGGCAGATAAAATCATGGCTGCAAGCAGTCCTTTTTTATAATTTTTCATGATTTTTCCTTAATCTTTTAATCTGCGACGTAGGCCGATCAACCCTATCAAGCCCATTAAGCCAGCGATTCCCCATGCCCCACCCGAGGTTTTCACAGACTTGTCTTTCATTTCATTTTTAGGTTCCTGTACAATCTGGGTACTTAAAACCAGATAAGGTTTGGACTTATTAAATCGTGTAGATGAAGTAACTACCTGAATTTCAAAAATGTCAGCACCATGCCATTGTGAATCTGGGGTATAAACCACATTCCCATCAATATCAATGACTGTTTTGCCCTTGGAAACAGTTTTGGTTTGGATAACCTGTAAGCAGCCATCTTGCCAAGGCTCACCCTTTGGATTCTCTCCAATAATGTTATTGCATTGTTCTTTAGGAATTAAATCACTATCTCCTAAAACAGATTCAATTGAAAACTTTGCAGTCTCTCCTTTTAGAAGATCCTGTCCAACCAGACTGGTAGATGTTGGAACTGTAATTTCAATCGCGCCACGATCACAAAATAAGTTATCCAGTAAACGGTCTACACCGCGTTGGTCTGCCGCCTCACAGCTGACTGAAGGATTGCTGCTATTGTAGCTAGTCCCTCTATTTACAATCGGTGAATCACTGACCTGATTATAATTCAACAGGATCCGAGGACGTAGATAGCCCAAAAACTGATCTTTAGGAACGCTATAAGGACATAGAATAGCATCGCTATTTTGTTTTAAATTTAGACAGACACCTTCACTTTGATCTGAAGCCTCTGCAAACAAGCGAGTACCTGTCAAGATCTGGTTTGGATACGCAGCATCACCTGTACCACAAGATGCTGTTACCAGATTATTGTGAATCGTACTTTTATCCGTAGTTTCAATCTGACAATCCTGCGTACCATTTCTTAAAATAATACTGTTCGCCACATAGGCTTTACCATTCGGAGCATTAATACGTAGTGCTGTACCTGTATTATCCACTATTGTCAGGTTATTGATTCCCACCCCATCAATCACATTGATCAGTGCTCCCTTATTTTTTAACAGGGTACTGCTTAGGACTTCAGCATTAATGGATTGAATATCGGCAGGATTATCGACTTGGCCCGCTGTATAAATATTGGTAGCATTATTATTAAGCGTCTGGTTATTCTTTAAAACGCTTTGATAAACCAGAAAGTATGGAAGCTGGCTATAGAGTATGCCACCCTGTTGCGCCTGATTATTTTCAATCAGGCTGGTTTTTATTTCGGCAAAAGCAATCAGATTCTGGCCAAATTTCCCCACATTATAAATGGCACCACCTTGACTCGCAGCCCCCTTATATAAGCGGCTGTAATCAATTATCAATTTACCTTTATTATGAATTAGGCCACCTTGTTCGGCACAGCTGCTTTTACCGCAACCTTCAAGGTCGAGTTCTTTTAAATTGACTTGAATCAGCTCTTCATCATTGCTAATACGGAAGAGATTATCTGTCCCTTTCATTTGAATATGAGCGTTATATAACCCCATTACCTTATCGGTACTACTAAATTCACCATCTACTTCTGCGATAGATTTAATCGTCACTGATTTCTTGATCGGGATATGTTTATTCAGAACATAAGTCGTTTTTTCTTTTAAGATAATGGTGCCAATAGCATTTTCGCCACCACAGCCCATATAACCTTCTTTAGCCAGGCCACGATTCACATATTCAACAGCTTCTCGAAGTGAACATTCCTTGTCATCTTTTTCAATATCTTCTGTGGTAGTTACAATAATTTCTGCACTATATGCCTGCCCCGCCATACATAGCAAAGCCATGCCTATGCTCTTCTTGAGCATACCCTTCTCCTTAATTTTTTATTTCTTTCTTTTTCTTCTAAAGTTGCATCTTCCTTGCAACAGCGAATTATTTTGCCTTACTTTCGCATAGACTGAGTAATTACTCAAGATGTTTTATAATTTAACGATATTCATCAATTAATGCATAAATCTGCCGCAGGTTAGCATTACTGACTTTCAGCTTTTCGCCTTTAAGTAATTGAATAATCTGTTCTAATGTTTGTAGAAGCACGGAAGTTTGATGTGGTCCGTGATTCAGCAAATAATCAAAAATCTGTGGATCAAGATGAATACCGCGTCGGTCCAATACCGAGGATACCAAGGCAAATCGGTCCGCATAAAGACTGCCATTTGGGACACGGACACTGACTGCCTGCGTGAGTCGGGACTGCAAATCAGGTAATTCAAGCTTTAATTCAATGGGCGCAAAACGGGAAGAAAACACCAGTTGACCACCACCTTCATCATTATAATTAATCAAGTGAAAAACGGCGCGTTGCCAATGCGGAACCCCGCTAATGGCTTCAATATCATCCAGTGCGATCAGGTCAAACCGGTCCAGCGAAGTAATCGCTTCAGTGGGTGCATCCAGAAGTTCCAGCAAGGACACCTGTATAGCAGTCTTGCCGATTTCCAGATAAGAATCACAGATGGCAGAGAGTAAATGACTTTTACCTGTTCCAGCTCCACCATACACGTAAAAGCGGCTGATTAGGCCTGCATGCAGCTGTCGGACTGCATCAATTACATGCCCCCATCCCGGGCCCGAAAAATCACTAATTCGAGCATCGAGTTGAGGTTCTATATCTAGCTGCAATTGACGCATATGATTCTGATGGCCTTATGAGTCTTTATGAAGAGGTACATCCATCTTACTTGATTTCTCTCCCTCTTGCAGTGGTTTTGCTTCTGACTTTTTCATTTCAATATCAACATCTAAGTCTGAAGTTTCTATGCTTATGGAACCTGTAGCCGGATCATTCATGACGACTGCCTGATTTCCATAAAATGATGTGCACTCATAATATTCACGTGCATGTCTGAGCAGAACCACAATTACCGCTGCAACTGGGAGAGCAATCAGCATTCCCAGGAAGCCAGCCAGTTGTGCACCTGCCAATACCGCAAAAACTACAGCAACTGGAGATAAACCTATTTTATCGCCGAGCAGGAATGGCTGTAATACATAGCCTTCTACCGCCTGACCGACCATAAATACGACACCCACCAGAACCAGTTGCCACCAGTCGATCCCGAATTGCAGGAAAGTTGCAATCACAGCTGCAATAATCCCGACCGCAAACCCCAGATAAGGAATAATACTGGCCAGACCTGCCACCATGCCAATAATCAGGCCAACTTCAAGACCAATCAATTGCAAACCAATCGCATAAACGATTCCCAGCAGAATCATCACCAGAAACTGCCCTTTCACAAAGGCCCCAAGTACACTGTGACATTCACCGACGATTCTTAATGTACTTTGTTCATAAGGACGTGGAATCAGACGGCGTAAGCTTTCCAGCATACGATCCCAATCCAGCAGAAAATAGAATGCAATAATTGGAATCAGAACAATCGTACCGCCAATCTGCAAGAAGTTAATTCCAGATTGTGCAAGACGTAGCAGAAAGGCCTGAATACTGTCAGCACTATAATTGGTTTGCACATAGTCCATGACCACATCAGAAATCTGTGTGGTATCAATTTCCATTTCAACGACATTGAAGGTATTCGACAGCCACGGTAAAAAGGTTGAATTAATCCAGCCAATGACCGCAGGTATATTGTCACGCGCATAAATCAGCTGCTGCCAGATCAACGGCACCAGATACCAGATCGCCAAGATCATAACGATCCCGATTCCAGTAAAAACGATACTAATAGAGAGCCAACGCGGCAGACCGATATCGTGCAGTTTATCTACCAGCGGGCTGAACAGATAAGCCATTAAAAACGCTGCAACAAATGGAATTACAACGGGTTTTAGTAAATATAGAAGCCACAACAACAAAGCTATCCCAGCTAGGATAAACACGCGACGCAATGTGCGATCTACCATAAAGTTTCGCCTTCTCTCTATTAATCGTTATAAAAAGTAAAATATTTTAATAAAGATAGCATTTTAGGGCATAAATACCATAAGAGTTTTGCATATTCAGGTTATAATCCCCCGCGCGAATGCGGAGACTTCATTATGAGCAACTCAACTTCTACCCCAAACACTGGTTTAAGCTACAAAGATGCAGGTGTCGATATTGAAGCGGGAGACGCGTTAGTCGACCGAATCAAGTCCGTCGCTAAGCGTACTAAACGTCCTGAAGTAATGGGCGGATTAGGCGGTTTCGGCGCCCTTTGTAAAATCCCTAAAGGTTATGAAGAACCTGTTCTCGTATCAGGCACAGATGGTGTTGGTACAAAATTACGTCTGGCACTGAATTTGAACCGTCATGACACCATTGGTCAAGATCTGGTTGCAATGTGTGTGAACGACCTTCTCGTTTGTGGTGCTGAACCACTCTTCTTCTTGGACTATTATGCGACTGGTCACCTAAATGTGGACGTAGCTGCAAATGTCGTAACAGGAATCGGTGCTGGCTGTGAACTTGCAGGCTGTGCACTGGTTGGTGGTGAAACTGCTGAAATGCCAGGCATGTACGAAGGTGAAGATTACGATCTTGCAGGCTTCTGTGTCGGTGTAGTTGAGCAAAGCAAAATTATTGATGGCTCTAAAGTAAAAGCGGGTGATGTACTTATTGGTGTTGCATCTTCTGGTGCACATTCAAACGGTTATTCGTTGCTTCGTAAAATTCTTGAAGTTAAAAATGTTGACCTGAATCAAATCGTTGATGGTCGTCCACTTGCAGATGTTGCAATGGAACCAACACGTATTTATGTGAAATCGATTCTTGAGCTGCTAAAACAGGTTGATGTACATGCGATGGCACATATCACTGGTGGCGGTTTACCAGGCAACCTGCCTCGCGTATTACCAAACGGTGCTCAAGCAGTCGTAAATGAATCTTCTTGGGAATGGCCTGAGCTGTTCAAACTTCTTCAACGCGAAGGTGGTGTAGAACAGTTTGAAATGTATCGTACCTTTAACTGTGGCGTAGGTATGGTTCTTGTTGTTGATGCAGCCGAAGCAGACAAAACTGTAGAGTTACTCAACGGTTTGGGCGAGAAAGCATGGGCAATGGGTCACATTGCAGATAATGCTGAATCTGTTGAAGGTGCAGACGAAAAAATCCGTGTGATCTTCGCGTAATTTCGCATGATTAAAATTGCTGTACTTGTTTCAGGCAGTGGATCGAACCTGCAAGCCCTGATTGATGCCAATCTGTCAGGGAAAATTGTCGGAGTGCTTTCCAACAAGCCTGAAGCATTTGCTTTAGAGCGCGCTCATAAAGCAGGAATTCCGACTGCAGTCATTGAACATAAGCACTATCCAAGCAGGGAAGCTTTTGATGATGTCATGCATCAGCAGCTTCTGGACTGGGAGGTTGATCTGGTCGTACTTGCGGGCTTTATGCGAATTTTAAGTGAAAAATTTGTGAAAGCCTGGGAAGGGAAAATGCTGAATATTCACCCTTCTCTACTACCACATTACAAAGGCATGCATACCCATCAGCGCGTCCTGAATACCGGTGATGTTCTGCATGGTTGCACAGTGCATTATGTCACTCCAGAACTGGATGCCGGCCAAGCCTTAGCACAGGGTATGTTAAAAGTATCGCATCAAGATACGACTCACACTTTAGCTCAGCGGGTACATATACTGGAACATCTGATTTACCCACAAGTGGTAGAATGGATCTGTAATGGGACAATTCAGCATACTGAACAAGGTGTGTTGTACCGTAATGCAAAAATGCAAGAACCTGTTCAATTCTGCAAATTCTAAAAGTCCAAATATAAAAAAACGCATCCTCGGATGCGTTTTTTTATTTCTTTAGATGAGATGAACTTTAAGCAGACTGTTGCTGAATCAGTTGTTTGACCAGACTCGCGACTTGCTCAGGCTGCTCCAATGGGAACATATGCCCACCATCTACCACTGTAAATGGAATGCCAAATTTCTTTTGCACTTGCTGCGGAAATCTGCGCGCCAAAAATGGACCTTTCTTGGCAACCACCAGATGTACTGGTACTTTTGGTTTAGCCTGAGGTAACCACCATAGTGATGGATTGGTTCTAAAGATATTCACTTCATCCATTTTAGGAATGGTGAGTTCAACTCCACCTCGAACCGGATCATCCTTTAAGGCATAGTCAATATAAGCCTGGAAGCAATCTGCATCAAAATCCTGATAAAAGCCTTTCGGTCGCAGCAGTTCAGCTGCCTGTTCCCGAGACTCCCAATGATCACGACGGCGTTTCGACAAACCTGCAGGTGACATCTGGTCCAGTGCTTTTAAGCGCAAAGTTTTTGCAATATGCAACGCCAAGGCTTCTTTGCCCATGATCATTGGTGGATCAAGCATAATCATTTGCGAAAAAAGTTCCGGACGCTGTAAGGAGGCCTGAAAACTCAGGACTGAACCTAATGAATGCCCCAAACCAATCACCGGACGTCCATGAGACTGGCGCACGATACTATCAATCACCTGCTGAGTCAGACTTTTCCAGTGATTATCAATCGGATAACGCTTATCAGGCCCTAATAACGGCACATAGATAATATCGTAATCATCTTGCAGTCCTTCAAACAGCTTTTGATAGACTTTAGATGGCACGCCATTGGCGTGCGCAAAATGAATCAATGGTTTCATTGTAAGGTCGTTTTATTTTCTGACTGAAGTTTTTGTGCCACTGAAGTTGCAATTCCTTCACCAATCGATGAGCCCATACGACCCAGTACTGACTCAAATGGACTATATTCAATGGTGTAATTTAAAGCCTTTTCAGTTTTTAGTTCACGTTTCAAAGTATTTAAACTGCCAATACGATCTGCAATACCCAATTTCACCGCTTGTTCACCGGTCCAGAACAGACCTGAGAAAATAGTAGGATCATTCGATTTTAATTTAGCTCCACGCCCCTGCTTTACAGCATTAATAAAGTGACCATGCACATTATCCAGCACACCCTGTACATGCGCTTTTTGTGCAGGATCAACTGGCTGTGTCATTGACAGCAAGGCTTTATTTTCACCTGAAGTCATGGTGCGGTCTTCAACACCAAGTTTTTGTAGCAGGTTATTCACACCATAATTCGGCATGATCACACCGATTGAACCGACCAGACTCGATGGATTGACAATGATTTCATCTGCAGCGGATGCAATATAGTAAGCACCAGAAGCCCCTGTATCACCAATCACGGCATAGAGTTTTTTCTCAGGATGCTGTTTTTTCAGATACTGTATTTCCTGCCAGATTTCATCTGACTGGACTGGTGAACCACCCGGTGAATTAATATTTAAAACGACAGCCTTACTTTGCTTGTTTTCAAAGGCTTTTTTGAGTGATTTGATGGTATTGCTACTGTTTACGCTTTGCTTGTCTGCGGCAATCGTACCAATAATATCAACCACAGCAATGTGTGCACCTGCGCCTGCACTTGGATCAGAAGCACTCATGCTACAGCCTTTACCTAGCGCAAGAATGACAACCAGCAGATAAGCAAAGGTTAGAAATTTGAAGAAGATCCCCCAGCGACGTGCCCGTCGTTGCTCTTCTACTGAAGCTAAAACTGCTTTCTCCAGCAGTTTCCATTCTGGGCCAGTCGGTTGAACTGGTTGTTGCGTATTTTGTATTTGATTTTCAGGTTTTGGTGGCCAATCGGACATAAATAATCCAATAAATTAATTTATATTGAACCCATTATATACACCGAAAAGGGTAATTCTGTCTAAAGAAACTGTTTTCGCCTATAATAAGTGCTATTCTTTTTTATTTTATCAATATTACAACTCAATGACTGAACGCAGCTCAAAGAATTCAGCTTACGGTTTACTCAAATATATTAGCCGCCAACCGCTTTCAGTTTCCCGATGGATTGCGCGTATTCTTGCTTTAATCGTTAATATTTTTAAAGTTTCTAAAACTTCTGATGTAATTCGCCTGAACCTTGAGATCAGTTTGTCTGAACTGTCGACACAGAAAAGAGAACGGATTACCCGTGCCGCGATTCGCAATGAACTGATGTCGTATTTCGAATTTTTCAGTATTTGGGGTTCGAGTAATCAGAAAAATATTGAGAGAGTGCATAAAGTTATAGGCGAAGATTTACTGCATGATGCCTTGGCACAAAATAAAGGTCTGGTATTGATTGTGCCGCACTTTGGCACTTGGGAAATTATGAATGCCTATGTTGCACAATTCACTTCAATGACCATTATGTATAAACCTGTAAAAAATCAGGCAGCGGATCAATTTGTCCGTGCAGCTCGTAGCCGCGAACAGGCCAATCTGGTGCCGACAGATGAGTCTGGCGTAAGACAGATTTTCAAGGCCTTGAAGCAAGGTGGTACTACTGTCATTCTGCCGGATCATACACCTAACGTTGGCGGTGAATATATTCCTTACTTTGGCGTTCCTTTGGCCACCAGCAACCTGAGTGCCAAGCTGATCCAGAAAACCAAAGCCCGTGCGCTGTTTCTTTATGCCCTGCGTAATGAGGGTGCTGGCTTTGATATTCATATCGAAGCCATAGATGAAGAAATTTATCAGGGAGATGCCAATCAGGGTACAGGCATCATCATCAAAACGATTGAGAACCTGATTCAGCGTCATCCTGAACATTATCACTGGAGCTATAAACGCTTTAGAGCTCACGAAGATCTGGGAAATATTTATAAGCTTGATCATGACCAAGCTTTGTCCAAAGTGAACCAGTTAAGAACTTCTAATCCGGCTCCTATCGAACCATCTCTAGAATCAGTCATTTAGATTTTGTTTTTGTAACCATTTCCAGCGACTTCTTTCAGTTTCTAGAATGATTTGAGTTCCTTGCTGATGAAAATGCAGGCTGCCATGCTCTGCTGTAGTCAATAAAGGAATTTTCAATTCTTTGAGCCGCTGTTGAGTCAACTGACTTGGATGCCCATAACGATTAAATTTTCCCGCAGACGCAATCGCCAGTTTAGGACGATAATGCTGCAAAAATTGATAAGCTGAACTATGCTGACTGCCATGATGGCCTAATACCAAAACATCCACTTTTAAATCAGGGTAGTCTTTGAGTAACTGATATTCAGTCTGCCAACCTGCATCACCCATCAGCAGAAAATTCTGATAAGGCCAGACATCTTTGAGCTGCAAATACACCACACAAGACAGGTCATTTTTATTGAAATTAGCGGTATTTAATTGTTCTAGTTTTGGTGCAATGACCTCAATCTGCAGATCATTCTGCCATTGCCACTGCTGTCCCTGATAACATAATTGAAAGTTTGAAGAAGCTACAGTTTCGGTCACTTCATTGGCATAGATATTCTTAATCTTGAGCTGGTCTTTAATGCTGTGATAAGCACCGCTATGGTCCTGATCCAGATGCGTTAAGATCACCTGCTCTAGTTGAGACACACCTTGTACCGACAGAAATGGCAGGATCAGCTGCTTTCCAATACTAAATTTTTCCTCATCATAATAACCGCCCATATCGATCATCATGTTATGAGTTCCATAACGAAAGAATATCGCCTGCCCTTGCCCGACGTCCAGCACCGAAAGCTGAAATGGCGGATGATAGAATTGAGGAATACAAATTGGTACCGCCGCGACAGCTATCCAGGATTTTGGTAATACGCCTCGTGGTAAGAATAAAATCAGCAAAGATAGGATAGATAGCTCAATCATCCAGAGATTCATTGCAACTGGGATTAACTGTGGTTTAAACCAGTGATCTAGCAAATTTAAGAATCCTAACAGGATATTCAGCAACAGATCATTAAGCTGAAATAACATGCTTGAGACCGGTTCAGCGATAAAAAATAGAATTGCTGCCAAAATATCGATCGGTACAATCAGCAAACCAATCCAAGGAATTGCAACCAGATTACTGAACGGCGTGATCCAGGCAATCTGTTTAAAAAACAGCATCATTAAAGGAAATAAAGCGAGAAAGATTTTCCACTGTGATTCCACCAGCACTTTAGCCGCAAAATACAGTTTTTGTATTGCTGTCTGATTTTGATCGGATGGTCGCTGTTGAATGGTCTGATAAATTCTGAGCAATACAAAACAGGCCCCATAGGACAGCCAGAAAGCCGCGGACAAGATACTAAAAGGATCAATGAATAACAGTAAGGCGGCGCTCAGAATCAGAAGTTTTAAAGCCTGTAGATTTTGTCGAAGCAGCATGAGGATGACACCAATCATACAGATCAGCAGAGTGCGGATTGCCGGGATTTCAAAACCCACAAAGGCACAGTACAGCACCACACAAAACAGAAAAGGCAAGGCCAGAAAATACTGGCGTGGCCATCTTAGATAAAGCTGAGACATACTTCGTGCGACGAGTAGCCGAAGCATGGCACAGACCATCAGGGCAAAGATCAGCACATGTGGGCCAGAAATCGCCAATAAGTGACTCATGCCCATACGTCGAAATTGCTGCTCAGTTGCGGGATTTAAAAAGCTTTCATCTCCAGTGAGCAAAGCCAGAAGCAAACCTTTATTTTGTACAGGTTGCCTTGCTATGAACTCTCTTAATTCCAGCCGTTTCTGTTCTACCCAAAGTAAAAATTGCTGAGTTAAAGCTCTTTGCTCTCGAATATACTGACTATGCCCCAGTGTAGAAACATTAGCTGAATCAAGTTGCTCTATCTGTTTGATCCGGAAACCTGCCATCACATTCTGTTGCAGTGCCCACTTTTCCGCATCAAAAGCACCGGGCGTTGCATAACTGTGATTAGGACGTACCTGCCCTTGCAGCCGGTAATAATGCCCCAGTTTAAGCGTATTTAAATTTTCATGATTCACTGATAGTTGTGAAGTTTTGGGAGGATTTACAGATAGAAAACCCATCCAGGTCATGGTGCGTCCATCGAAATTTAATACTTCCAGAGGCTGCTGGATAGATTGATCACCGAGTTTATTCAAGCGTTTAATATAAACAATAATGTCTTTTTGCTGTACTTCATGCTCGACATTAAATAGCCGTTGGCTGAGCTGTTGATTGGCATAACCATGTCCCAGAAATATCCCGATTAAAATGCAAGTGCCTACCAGCAATCCTTTATATAAGGAATTTTTTAGAATCGCATTGAGCTTAGAACAACAGAAATAACAGAGCACAGCAAGAAATATCACTATGATTGAATTCAACTCAATATTCAGAAAAGATTTTCCCATACAGGCAAGGCCTAAAATCCAGCCCAAACACAGCCATTGCAACATGAAGATTTTCTTTTTTATTATTATGTGCAGGCAATAATAAAGCCCACCGAGGTGAGCTTCAATTAAAGAGGATTATTCCTACAATTAGTCATTCATCCATAGACCATCACGCATATGTAGAATCCGATCTGCCGAATGTGCCAATTGCTCATCATGGGTCACAATTAACATGGCCATATTGAACTCACTACGTAATTCAGTCAGCAACTCAAAGATTTTATCGGCTGTTTTACGGTCCAAGTTACCTGTTGGCTCATCTGCCATCATTAACTTCGGCTTGGTCACCACGGCACGAGCCAGTGCTACACGCTGACGCTCACCACCAGAGAGTTCGCCCGGTTGATGGGTTAAACGATGGGTTAATCCAACACGCTCCAGCAAGTATTCTGCCTGCTGTTTAGCCTCTTTAAACTTGACGTTTTTACGAAGCATTAAGGGCATCGCGACATTTTCTAGTGCAGTAAACTCTGGTAATAAATGGTGGAATTGATATACAAAGCCCAAATTTTCATTACGGACATAGCCACGTTCTGCTTCAGACAAATTGTCAAAACGGCGGCCATTGACCATCACTTGTCCGGCAGAAGGACGGTCAAGTCCTCCCAGAATATGTAATAAGGTACTTTTACCGGAACCACTTGAACCGACAATAGAAACAAATTCCCCGGCGTTTACCTGCAATGAAATCCCTTTGATCACATCAACCGTAGATTTTCCATCTGTAAAAGATTTCTCGATATTTTGGGCATCTAGAACCAAACTACTCATAACGCAATGCCTCCGCCGGTTGAATTTTAGCAGCACGGAATGCTGGATAAATAGTGGCCAGGAAACTTAAGGCAAGTGACAGACCTACAATCACGACCACATCCTGCCAGCGTAGATAAGAAGGTAGGTAGTTGATGAAGTAAGCATCAAACATATTTAAGCCAAGTGAATTGTTTAACCAGCCAATAAAACTACTAATACTAGTGGCGGCAATAATCCCGAGAATGGCACCCGCACAAGTTCCAATTACGCCAATCACAGTACCTTGAACCATAAAGATACGGGTAATCGTGGCAGGTGAAGCACCCAAAGTACGTAAAATTGCGATGTCGGATTTTTTATCTGTGACCACCATCACCAATGAAGACACGATATTAAATGCTGCGACCAAGACAATCAGGAATAGCAATAAGCTCACCATCGCTTTTTCCATCTGAATTGCGCTGAACAGATTACCGTGGGTATAAGTCCAGTCAGAGGCATAGAAGTTGCCCGGTAAATCACGCACAATTTCCTGAGAAACCTGAGGTGCTGCGAAAATGTCATCCAGCTTCATACGTACGCCTTGTGCACCATCTGGCAGACGTAATAAGGTTGAAGCGTCATTCAGAGCAATATAACCCATCATCGAATCAACTTCTGCACCAATACTGAAGATCCCGACCACTTTAAAGCGTTTAAAACGAGGTACGACACCTGCTGGTGAAGGCGTCGCTTCGGGCAGAACCAAGGTAATATTGTCGTTCAAGCCTACGCCCATGGCATCTGCCATCTGTTTGCCTAAAACAATCCCAAATTCACCTTTTTTCAGGTTATCAATACTACCCTCGACCATATGGTTCTGAATGATCGAAACTTTCTTCTCATACTTTGGTTCAATCCCGCTGACCATAATTCCGGCAACTTGCCCTTGAGCCGTCAGCATCCCCTGTAACTGGGTAAACGGAGCCACACCTTGAACGTGTTCATGCCGTTCAATCTGCTTTGCAAGTTCAGGCCAATTTGTTAGAATTTGCGTCGAAGAAACAGTGGCTTGAGGAACCATCCCCAAGACACGATTTTTCAACTCTCGGTCAAAACCATTCATCACAGACAAAACTGTAATGAGGACTGCTACACCGAGCGTGAGACCGATCATTGAGACCAATGCGATAAAAGAAATGAAGTGGTTACTACGCCGTGCGCGAGTATATTTCAACCCTATATACAGCGAGATTGGTTTGAACATAACCATCTAGTCCGAGGTAATAAATTATGGAAAATGTACAGCATCCAAACGGATTCACTGAAAGACGAGTCATGTCTCGAATCGATGCTGCTTTACGAATCAATTATCAGATTATTTCCGATGATGTTGCCTTGAATGATCCTTACGATGCTAATTTCGTATTGCCCCGCTATTTTCTACTACTTGCAGAGCTAGATCAATTTGATCATGCCGTTAACTACGAATTAGAACAATTATCTGAAAAAGATCAACAAATTGCTCGAATCTTATCCTTATTCAACCAAAAATTAAACCTTATTACCGGTTCTTTGTATGACGCAATTGTACAAAGCATGTTACCTGTACCGGAACATGTGAACTTTTCAGAGACCGGTTTTAGCTTCTTTAGTGATCAGCCGATTAGCGAAGGAACCTATCTGCATGTGACTTTAAGTCACCCGGAAAACTTCTTTCACATCGCTGCAACCGCTCAGGTGGCCTACAGTCGTGCAGAAGAAAACGGGAAATATCGTACGGGTGCTTATTTCATTACCCTGCATCCTCAGGATCGCGTCAAATTGGGTGAATGTGTGAAAGCCAGCTTTGCTTAAGACTGGCATCTATCTTTTTATTAAAGGCGGGCTTTATAGCTCGCCTTAATTTCTTTAGCGAAGTAAATCACTAAGCCGAACAATAAAATTACTACACCAACCAAAGCAATTAGCGGCAATTTTTCATTATTCAATAATACGCCTACCAGCAAGGCCAGCATCGGTGTCAAGACTGTGGTTAAAGATAAGGTGGTCGGTTTAATTTTCTGTACCAGTTTGAAATAACAGAACATTGCAATCAGTGATGCCATAATCACCGCATACACCAGACCAAATAAGGACTTGGCATGTGGTATAGCAGTGGGTGCGTATTGCCAGATAAATGGCAACATACCGATAGAGAAAACGACTGATAAACCAATCGAACCAGCCGCCTGTGCCATAGGATCAATTGGCGCATTGATTTTCTTCACCCAGAACATGGATACGCAATAAACTAATACCCCAACCAGAGCGATCACAATTCCAATTGGCTGTATATGCTGATCTGCATCGCCTAGACAGACCACCGAAAGTCCGGTTAAAGCAATTCCCATCCCCAGCCATTGATTCAGGGAAAGCTGCATCTGAAAAACAAAACGCCCAATCAGGCCTGAAATTAAGGGTGCCAAGCCGAACATTAAGGCAATAATGCCAGAGCTTAAATAATCCGTAGACCAGTAAGTAAAAATTTGCGAGCCGATAAAACTGCAAGCACCCGCCAAGTAACTATGCAGAGAAACACGATCAAGCGGTAATCTGGTTTTAAATAACCACAACATTCCTAAGGCCAGAGGCAAGGCCAAAAAGAAGCGTATCGCCAATGCCCACATCGGATGCAAATCTTCCACACTCCACACAATCGCCAGTGGTGTGGTGGACCAGATGAAAACCAGCAAGGCATAGGTCAACATCAGGTTACTTTTTGGGGGCATACTTGATCTCGTTTTTATTTAATCGCAGTTTTGCGTTTCTGTTTTTGAATGGTTTGATCTAGAGAGCTGGAAAACTCACGTTTATCGCGTTCAGAAATCGGCGGTGGGCCACCAGTTTGTACACCAGCACCACGCAAGGTATCCATAAAATCACGTAAATGCAGACGTGCTTTGACGTTCGCCACTGTATAGATTTCACCACGCGGGTGAATCGCGATACCGCCCTTCTCGATGACTTGAGCAGCCAAAGGAATATCCTGCGTCACCACAATGTCATGCTCTTTCATACGGTCGACAATTTCCTGATCCGCCGCATCTGCTCCGCTCATGACCTGAATAGAATTGATGCGAATCGACGGTGTAATTCCTACCGGCTGATTGGCCACAAAAGTGACTTCAAGCTGGTAACGATCGGAGGCACGAATAATCACATCTTTCAGAATACGAGGTAATGCATCTGCATCGACCCAAAGTTTGAATGGCAACACACAGCTTTCCATAAGGGAGAAATTTGGACTAGTGTAGCAAATCAGAGGATACAGGTTGATGCCTAAAACTGCTCTTTCTCTGAATATCCTGATATTTAAATACTCAGCTCAGCCGTATTAAATGAGTCAGCTATCCACAATCTAAAAAAATTTGACTTCACATGATTTGCATTTTAATTTTTAAATTCATTCGAGTGACTTGAAAAATCGCAATGACCCTCGATTAACTATACATAAGTCATCCAAGATCAATTGTGCATATGAAAAAACAGAATAGCCCAGAGATCATCACTATTGATGATCAGAATTTCGGTAGTCATGTCGAACATTGGACCTTGCTTACTGAAAACCCAGGCACAGATGTTCCCCAATGGTTAGGCAAAGCCCTTGATGCACCTGTAATGCCGATGGGCTTGTGTACACAAGAATGCGATATGGATGAAACCATCTGGCTGATTCAGGGACCGAGCAAAGCTGCGGTACAATTAAGCCAAGTGATTGCCGTAGAAAATAACAAGCCGCAGGCTGTGAAAACCGCATTTCCAGGCTTTGACAGTCCCTACCAGGTAAAAGCCACGATTGACCGGATTATTTCCTGTAAATCTGATACTCAAGCTGTGTTGCGTCTCAATCTGGGTGCCAACAATATCATCTATGCCTTTGATACGCTGTACAGCGTCAACCGGTCGCATTATGAAAAAGATCAGTCTTATATCGTCAACTTAAATGCCTGGGCTTATGAACTGGAAGTGGTGACTGACCATGAACATTTAGTGGTGGATGATCCTGCCTCTATCAAACATCACCGTGCCCTGAATGCAATTCTTGCGGAAAATAATGGTGTTGCACCGGATAACTTACAGGAACAGATCGATGCCTGGGAGCCGAAATATGAAGAAGACAAAGAACCGGTAACGGTCGATTTCTCCAAAATGGTCGCTTATCTCTATGGTGAGACCATGGGTCAGGAAGATGAAGCCTGGTTCCAGGGCAATATTGTCGGTAAAACTTCAATGCAATTCATGGATCAGGACTACATGCTCTATGATGTCACCCTGATTCATGATGAAGGCCAGCCGGCTACCTTGATCCGTGTAGCCACCCGCAATGACAAGCATAAAGATTTCCAGATTGGTCAATATATTCGGGGCAATCTGTGGATTCAGGCCAATATCTATCGAAAAGCAGCTTAAGCTGAATATCCAGATCGGAGGCTCATATTTTTATATGAGTCTCCTGTTTTTTATTTATTTTACTGCGATATTCTCTCAATTCTGATTATTTTTTATCCACAATTAAAATCAGAATTAATGGATTTTGAATTTATTAAAAATAGATTTATCCACAGATTTAAATTCAAATAAATTCATTTTCAATGTTATCTTAAACTGAATAATCATATTAAAAACATCATAAAAATAATGACTTAATATAATAGTCTGTTATTTCTCAATATATTGAAGCCAGTTATTTAAATAAAATTAAGACTTTATGAAGTTTAGTTAAGAATGTACTTTATTTAATCAATTTTTTATGGTAAAAATACGATCAACAAATAATCATTTACGATAAATAGATCGGATAATAAATATCTATGAAAATCGTTCAAGAAGAAAATTTACAGCAGGTTGAGCATCATCTTGGCTCGCGTTATCAGCTTGATATGATGTCATGCCTATTTTTCGTGTTGGGTATGCTCATTTGCGGCTATATCTTACATAACTTTGTTTTTTAACCCGAATTAAATGATAAAAAAACCCGGCCAATTGCCGGGTTTTTTATTCTCAGGAATTAAGCATTGCGTTTAGCAAAGTCATCCATGAAGTTCACCAATGCCTGTACACCTTCTAATGGTACGGCATTGTAAATACTGGCACGCATACCGCCTACTGAACGGTGGCCGGCAAGGTTAAGCAAATGGTTTTCTTTTGCTTCTTGCAGGAACTGTTTTTCAAGTTCAGGATTTGCCAGAGTAAATGGAACATTCATGATTGAACGGTTTTCTTTGGCAATCGGATTTGCATAGAAGTCGCTAGAATCGATATAGCCATAAAGCAATTCAGCTTTTTGCAGGTTCACTTTGTGAATCGCTTCTACACCGCCCTGTTCCAGTAACCATTCGAATACCAAACCAGATAAATACCACGCATAAGTTGATGGCGTGTTGACCATCGAACCGTTTTTCGCTTGATCTGCATATTTTAGGATGCTTGGAATTTCAGGTTTTGCCTGATCAAGCAAATCTTCACGAATAATGACCAGTGTCAAACCTGCAGGGCCAATATTCTTTTGTGCACCGGCATAGATCAGACCGAATTTAGAAACATCAATCGGTGCAGACAAAATGCTTGAAGAGAAATCACATACGAGAGGCTTATCAGTTTCTGGCACATGGGCAAATTGCAGGCCGCCAATAGTTTCGTTATCTGCATAATGCACATAAGCGGCATCATCAGAAAGATTCCAGGTGCTTTGATCAGCAATCGCTAATTTACCCTCTTCAGTTTTAATGCCTGCTTCAACCACATTGATGTCGCCATAGCGTTTAGCTTCTTTCAATGCTTTTTCAGACCAGATACCGGTACGGATATAGTCAGCTTTGTTGTTTTTACCCAGCAAGTTCAATGGAATTGCCGAGAATTGCAAAGATGCGCCACCCTGCAAGAACAGTACTTTATAGTTCTCAGGAATATTCATGAGTTTGCGAAGGTCGGCTTCAGCCTTTTCCGCAACTGCAACATAGTCTGCACTACGGTGGCTCATTTCCATGATCGAAAGACCTTTGCCCTGCCAGTCAAGCATTTCAGCTTGAGCCTTTTCAAGTACGGCAGTAGGTAATGCAGCAGGACCAGCACAGAAGTTGTACGCGCGCATGATTTTTCCTTTCAGAGTGAAACACAATAAAATGATGGCATTTAACCATATCTGGACGTCGCTTGCACAAAATTATTTCTATCCAAGAATGAAGATAGAGTCAAAAAACCAATCTAGATTCGAGGGATAATTTGAATATCTTTGATTTTTTTGTTCTAACTCGGTGATTTCATTTATGAGAAATTGTACAGCTAAAAATATTCAATCTCATCCAATGCTTAGAAGATGTTGAATCGGCCGCTAATATAAAATAATTGAAAATTGAATTTAAACTCGGCTCAAGTTTTAGAGAGACATAGAACTATCAGCTTGAAACTTGAGAAGTGAATCGCTTCGAATTACAACAATACTACAACTTAACCCACCCCTGCACTGCAAGCAATTGATTTATAATGCAGCTTAGACTGAATTAATGTGACTTTTACATTACCACTTTATGAATATGAAGAAAAATAAACAATGTGTCTGCTGGGGTCTGACTGTGCTTGCATCCATGATGTATGGCAGTTTTGCTTATGCACAAAGCATCAGCTTTCAGGATGCAGAACAACAATTGTTGCAACGTTCCTATAGTAGCCAGGCTTTTCAAAGTCTGGAGCAAGCTTCTAAACTTGAGGCCGAAGCTGTGAAAGGCATTGGTCTGCCTCGTGTTGACCTGAATGTTCGTGCCTATGCCTTTCACAGTGAAGTCGATATTCCATTAAAGCAGTTTAAAAATAATCTGGAAAATTCACTCTCCCAAGGCGTGAATGGCCGGCTTAATGAGTGGGAGGCCAGTAATGGTGTGGATTTACCCGCAGGTATTACCGATCCACTGCGTGAAGGACTTAATAATACTATTCATAGCGGAGTTGGCCTGATTCCGGATACGTCTAATGTCGTCCTTGAAGATCAGGTGATTCGTCCCACTGTTTCCGTGATGATGCCACTATATACCGGAGGCCTCACCCGTAGCGCCAAAGAAATTGCCAATATTCAGTCAGGACGTAGCGAACTTAGTAATCAGCAGCAACAGGACACGCAGCGTTTTGAGCTGATTCAGTCTTACTTCAATGTTCAACTACAAAAACAGCTACTGGATGCGGCTCTTTTTAATTCAAATGCCATGCAACAACATTATCATAATGCCCTGAAGCTGGAACAGCAGGGTTTTATTAGTAAAGGTCAACGCATGCAGTTCGAAGTAGCACGCAATAATGCTGAACGCGCACAACAAAATGCCCAAGCCAATCTGAATGCTGCCCTATTTCAGCTAAATAACCTGTTGCTGGATAGCAATATCACCGAGCTAAGCACACCTTTGTTTGTGAATCGTGCTGAACCACAAAATGTGAATATTCTGCTCAGCAGTTTTAGCCAGAACTCTCCTCTGATCAAAAAAATGCAGATGGATACCGAGCTGGCCAAAGCCAATGTCAAAGCCCAGCAGGCCGCTAAAAAGCCAAATGTTTTTGCGTTTGGTGAATATAGTCTGGATCAACATCAAAACTGGATTGTAGGGGTTGCAGCACGTTATAACCTGTTCTCAGGCATTGATAAAAACAAAAATATTCAGGCTGCTGAGCTGAAACGCTATGCCGCTGAACTGATGACGGCGCGTACCCAGCAGGAGATTGAAAACCTGATTTATAAATCATTTAGTGAAGCGGTCAGCGCCCAGCAAAGTGATGCTCTACTTCAGCAGAATCTGAAAGCAGCTCAGGAAAATCTGCGTATTCAGGAGTTATCCTTTAAGGAAGATGTCGGGACAGCCACTCAGGTCATCGATGCCCAAAATATGCTCAGCAGTTTAAAGGCAGAAATGGCATTAAACGCTTATAAATATGTAATATCTCTCGCGACCTTATTACAGAGCCATGGCTCAATTGTTGAATTTCCAAACTATATGCAACATGCCAACACCCACTATATTCGTTAATGGAGCCAGACATGACAGATGAGCAAAAGCCAGAACATCCTGTTGATGAACCGGCTTCAGAAATCAATTACAGTGAATCAGAGCCTGAAAAAGTTCCTGCAAGCACAGAAAAAAAATCGCGCAAAAAATATCTGCTTTTAGCTTTAATTCCAGTGATTCTTGCTTTGATTGGGTTTGGCCTATGGAAAACTTATCAACCCAAAGAAATCGAGCTACAAGGCCGGGTTGAGGCAGAGACCGTTCAAGTGGCCACTAAAGTTCCAAGCCGGATTGAAAAGATTTATGTACAGGAAGGCGATAACGTCAAGAAAGGCCAGGCGCTGGTAAAATTGCATAGTCCTGAAATTGAGGCGAAAAAGCAGCAGGCTTTAGCCACTTTACAGTCTGCATTAGCACTTCAGTCCACCGCAGAACGTGGTTCTCAGGAAGAAAATATCGCTTCTCTGTATGCCAACTGGCAGTCACTAAAAGCACAGGAGCAACTCGCTAAAACTTCCTATCAACGTGGAGCTAACCTGTTTATGGAGGGTGTCATTTCCCGCCAGCGCCGAGATGAACTGTTTGCAGCTTCACAATCTGCATCCCAAATGACCGAAGCTGCTTATCAGCAATATGCCCGGGCTAAACGTGGCAGTACACCAGAACAGAAAAGTTCTGCAGATGCTCAGGTCGATATAGCCCGTGCAGCAGTCGCTGAAGCCAATGCACTAGAAGCAGAAACTGAATTATTGGCACCGATTGATGGTACCGTCTCCAAAACCTATGGCAATGCCACTGAGCTGGTGGCAATCGCAGTGCCAGTGGTCAGCCTGATCTCGGCAGAACGCTGGATTAGCCTGAATATTCGTGAAGACCAATATGCCGCTTTAGGTAAACAGCAACAGCTTGAAGGTTTTATTCCGGCACTGAATCAATCAGCCACTTTTAAAGTAAAAAATATTAGTGCTGAAGGTGAATTTGCCACCATTAAAACTACGCGCCAAACCGGTGGTTATGATGTCCGCAGTTTTAAAGTTCATCTTGTGCCAGTCACTGAAATGCCTGAGTTAAAAGTCGGCATGAGCGTGCTGTTTAAATTGAAAGAGCCGAAATAAATGGCTTCTGGCTTCTGGGCGGGTATTCAGCGTGAAATACGCTATTTATGTAGAGAGAAATGGGATCTGGCTCTGGTCCTACTCGCCCCTGCCTGTATTCTGATTTTACTTGGCAGCATGTTTGCCAAAGGCAAACCGGATCATCTACCAGTCGCCATTATTGATCAGGATCAAAGTAGCCTGAGCAGCAAGATTTATGATCATTTATCTTTGAATCATACCCTACAAGTGCATACCATTTCTGATCAAACGGTCGAAATCGAAAAGCTATTAAACGAAAATAAAATCTGGGGCTATATTCATATTCCTGCCGGAGCCGAGCAACGACTGGTCAAAGCTCAGGATGCTGAAATTAGTATTGCTTTTAATCAGAGTTATTTTAGTATCGGTAATACCATTTCTTCAGCCATGCTACTCAGTACCTTACAGGCTCTGGCTGAATTTACTGGTAAGCAGTATCTAGGTAACACGCTCCCCTATCTGGAAGCACCTACACCGAATATTAAAATTTCCCCACTGTATAATCCGCAGCTGAATTATGAATTTTATCTGGAACCTTACATGGTGCCGGCAATTTTGCACTTGCTGTTATGTTGCTGTGTAGCTTTTGCTGTGGGTCAGGAAATTAAACGACATACTGTTAGTCATTGGATTGCCCAAAAAAACTTGTGGTCGGCACTGCTGTCTAAAAATCTGGTTTATGTAGCAATCTTTTGTTGCTGGACCTGGGCTTGGATGTTTTGGCTGGTCGAAATTCGTGGCTGGTTTATTGCCGGGTCATTATGGCTAATTCTTCTGGCTCAAATACTGTTCTATAGTGCTTATGCCTTTATTAGCAGTGCGGTGGTTCTGGCCACTCAGGACCTGACTAAATCTTTTGGTCTACTTGCAGTCTATGGTGGTTCATCACTCAGTTTTGCTGGGGTGACTTTACCCCTTAATAATGCTCCACTATTTACCCAGTTCTGGGCCAATATTATTCCCTATACACCCTATGCCAAGTTACAGACTGAGCAATGGGTGATTGGCAGTCCGCTCTATCTTTCACTGCAACCGATGTTCATACTCATCATTTATGTCGTGCTTTATGCTGTACTGGCCTATGTCTTTCTCAAAAAAACAGCCAAAGGAGTGTCAGCATGAAATCACTCTGGAATGCTTATTGCCAAACTTTTAAAGACATTATTAGCAATACCAGTATTTTTACCACGCTGATTTTATCGGTTCTGTTTTACAGCTTTTTCTATCCGACCGCATATAAGGCAGAACAGGCAGAAGCCTTGCCGATTATTATTGTCGACGAAGAGCAAAGTGCTTTAACCAATACCATTATCAGTCATGTCAGCCAAAGCCCGAATGTCCAGATTAAGGCGGTAACTGGAAATTTTGCTGAAGCCAAATATTGGGTGGAAATTCAAAAAGCCGACGGAATTTTATTATTACCAGATAATCTTTCTCAATCTATCCGGCATGGTGAAAATGGCGGGATTGGGCTGTACTTAAGTGCTGCCAACTTTTTAATTACCAAACAGATCGGCTTGGGCTTGGTCTCTTCAGTGGAAAATACCTTAAGTGAATATGCTGAACGTTTTAGCGAGATTTCACACTTCTCTCCTGCACTATCCATTCACCAGATTCCATTATTTAATACACTCTCTGGCTATGGCAGCTATGTGTTTCCGGCTGTTGCGCCATTGATTATTCATCAGACTATTTTTCTAGGCCTGAGTATGTTGATTGCGTTGTATCGGGAAAGTAGACAGGTGATTAATCTGACCACCTTAAGTGGCATCAGTTTGGCGATTCTGACCATTGGCTGTCTGGGCTGTTACTATCTGTTTGGTTTTACTTTCTGGTATTTTGATTATCCCCGTGGTGGAAATTTTTGGGGCATGCTGCTTGCTGTACCCATCTTTGTATTCTGCATGATCGGTATCACAGTGCTGTTCGCCAGTTTTCTGGACATGCCAGAACGAGCCGGTCATATCATTGTTTTTACTTCGATTCCGCTTTTTATGCTTTCAGGAGTCGCTTGGCCGCATGCTGCCATGCCAGTCTGGATCCAACTCATTGGGCAAGCCTTACCTTCGACCCAAATCGTGCAGATGTTTATTCAACTCAATCAGATGGGCGTGCCCACTTATATGATTTTAGGAAAGCTTACTTATCTATTGGTGATCGGTACCATTTGTATAAGCTTAGGCTATTATCGGCTACGCCCACGTTCTTAACTCTGGATTTACTCAGTCTATTCACATCGAAAATTATTCGCCAAATACCTGAATATTAAAGTTGCGGATTTTAGTACTGCCATTCGGCTGGTCAAAACTCACATCATACTGAACCAGATTTTTTGGATAGGCAATTTCATAACTCACCTTGTATTCACTTGGTTTGCCGTTATTTTCCTCGAAGTTCTTCCTCATGATAGTTTTGGACTTATATTCACCTTGCGGAATTGAACGTGAAAAACGCTTCATGATTTTTTCGTTATTTTGAAATTCTGCCTGCAACTTCGGCTCAAGCTGAGCTAAAAATTCGTCATATTTTCCATCACGCAAATCTTCATAAGCCACCTGTGCTGCCTTTTCCTGTTCAGGGCTAGGATCAGGCATACTATCCATTGCATTATTACAGCCGCTGAGTGCAATAGCTGCGGACAAAAGCATCAATCTGGTTTTCATTATTTAATTTACCTCTCATTTAGTCGATGTGTAAAAAAGGACGCCGAAGCGCCCTTTTTCATCAGTAGCAGAACTTATTCCTCTACTGTATTGTCATCATCTTTTTCAGCTGCTTGTGCATCAGTTACATCATCAGCTGCAGATTCAGTATTTTCAATATCTTCCAATATTTCCAACTCATCTTCAACTGCTTCAATCGCTTCCACACCGACCAGTTTTTCATCTTCAGCCAGACGGATCAGACGAACACCTTGTGCATTACGGCCAGTCTGTGCCACTTCAGAAGCACGGGTACGAACCAGAGTGCCGCCATCAGAAATTAGCATCAGTTCTTTAGATGCGTCAATCGCAACTGCACCGACCAGCTCACCGTTACGTTCTGAGGTCTTAATCGCAATTACGCCCTTACCGCCACGTTTCTTAGTTGGGAAGTCATCTACCGGGGTACGTTTACCATAACCATTTGCAGAAGCACACAGCACTTCACCGGTTTCAGGTACAACCACTAGAGATACGATACGGCTAATGAAGTTAGCTTCAGTTGCATCTTCATCATCAGATTCAATATCTGCATCTTCTGCATCTTCAACCTGAGAAGCACCGATGGTCACGCGCATACCGCGTACACCTTTGGCTGAACGACCCATTGAACGTACGTCAGTCTCTGCGAAACGAATTGCTTTACCTTCGTTCGAGAACAACATGATTTGCTGTTCACCATCAGTAATCGCAACACCAATTAAGGTGTCATCACCATTCAGGTCAATCGCACGTAAACCATTTGAACGAACATTCGAGAATTGTTCCAGTTCTACACGTTTAATCGTACCGTACTCGGTCGCCATAAACACATAGAAGTTCTTACGAACAGCTTCAGCTTGCTGTGCAAAGTCATTGATGATGTCATCATCAAGATCAGTGATTGAAAGTGCTAAACCAAGCTCTTTCAACTGAACACGAAGTGCATCAGAAATGTCATCTGCGCCATCTTCAGATTCAGCAAGCGCAGCTTCTAGTGCCGCAAAGTGACTATTGATCACTTCATTGGTTTGTAGCTGTGCAGCATTGGTTTTTACAAATACTTTGAAATCAGCCAGACGTTCTTTGAATTTCTTCGGTGCGTCAATCACTGGCAAGATTGCAGTAATGGTTTCATTGTCATCTAGCGGCAACAAGTTCACCATTGGACGACCTTTGGCACCACGCGAAGCTTGTGGCACTTCGTAAACTTTCAGACGGTAAACCTTACCGACATTGGTAAAGCAAAGCACAGTGGCATGATTCGATGTCACCACCATATGCTGGATGTAATCATCTTCTTTCATGCTGGTTGCAGACTTACCACGACCACCACGACGCTGAGCAGCATAATCAGATAATGGTTGAGTTTTCGCATAACCAGTTTTTGAAACGGTCAGAACCATCTGTTCTTCAGGAATCAAATCTTCACGAGAGAAGTCGATACGTGATTCAACGATATCTGTTTTACGCGCATCGCCATATTGCTGAAGAATTAGTGCTAGCTCTTCTTTAATCACATTCATCAATAAGTTGAAGTCATTTAAAATGGCTGTGTATTCAGCAATTTGACCTAAGATTTCAGAATATTCAGATTGAAGTTTATCCTGCTCAAGACCGGTCAAACGGTGTAAACGCAGTTCCATGATCGCATTGACTTGAGTCGGAGATAAACGATACACATCGCCATCAATACCAAATGGACGGTTTGGATCTTCACCTTCAATTTCGTCAGGACGTACAGAAACAGCACCCGCTTTTTCAAGTAATGCTGCCACACCACCTGCTGCCCACTCGCCTGCCTGTAAACGCTCACGCGCTTCAGCCGGGTTGGCAGAAGTCTTGATGGTTTCGATGATGGCATCAATATTTGCTAGAGCAACAGTTAAACCTTCTAAAATATGACCACGTTCACGTGCTTTGCGCAGTTCGTACATGGTACGACGTGTCACGACTTCCTGACGATGACGGATAAATGCAGCGATGATGTCTTTTAGGTTCATCAACTTTGGCTGGCCATTGTCCAGACAAACCATATTGATGCTGAAAGAGTTTTCTAACTGGGTATTCTGGAACAGGTTGTTCACGATGACTTCAGCATTTTCACCACGCTTCAGGTCAATCGCAATACGCATCCCTTCCTTGTCCGATTCATCACGAAGTTCAGAAATGCCTTCAAGTTTTTTCTCTTTGACCAGCTCGGCGATACGTTCAATCGTTTTCGCTTTGTTAACTTGATAAGGAATTTCCGTGAAGACAATCGTAGTACGGCCAGATTTGGCATCTTCTTCAAAGTGATATTTACCACGAATATGCAAACGGCCTTTACCGGTACGATAGGCATCCACGATACCTGATTTACCGTAAATAATACCGCCTGTCGGGAAATCTGGACCGGAAATGTATTCCATCAAACCTTCGATGCTGATATTTGGATTATCTGCATAAGCCAGACACGCATTCACCACTTCAGTCATGTTGTGTGGCGCCATATTGGTCGCCATACCGACTGCAATACCAGCCGCACCATTCACCAATAGGTTCGGAATACGGGTTGGCATGACTTGCGGAATACGCTCAGAACCGTCGTAGTTATCTTCCCAGTCAACTGTATCTTTTTCCAGATCGGCCAGTAATTCATGGGTCAGCTTACGCATACGAACTTCGGTATAACGCATTGCCGCAGCGCTATCGCCATCGATCGAACCAAAGTTCCCTTGACCATCAACTAGTTGGTAACGCAGACTAAAGTCCTGAGCCATACGGACAATGGTTTCATAAACAGCAGAATCACCATGTGGGTGATATTTACCGATGACATCACCTACAACACGGGCAGACTTCTTGTAAGCTTTGTTGTAGTCATTGCCCAATTCGTGCATTGCGAAAAGCACACGACGATGAACAGGTTTTAGACCATCTCGTACATCTGGCAAGGCACGTGACACAATCACGCTCATTGCATAGTCTAAATACGAGTGCTTGAGTTCATCCTCAATGGCAATCGGTCTAATTTCCGATACGCTCATGCATACTCCTTATTCTACAAGCCAAATTTGGCTTGCATTTATATGTCGTAAAACTTGCAAAATAATTAACTCAAACGACAGAGTTAAAAACTAAAATACAGCCCTAAATTATAGCATAAACACTTGTATTTTTGTGTCTAAATATTGAGCTTAACCTTGTTAATTATCTTCATTTTAGTGATCATTTTCCTGTTATTTTTAACGACGAAAAAATTATAAAATCAACAGGCGTAAAAAAAAGATGCTGCAAAAATTTGAGCATCTTTTTTGGGCTTAGAATTGGCTAAAAGTGATCTTAATTAGATACTTTTCTGTAATTCAATACTGCCACAATCAGCAAGATCGGCAGCAGCATCTCTACCCCTTCTTCAATAGTCATAATCATGACTTGTGTTTGGGGCAGCAGTTTTATACTAAACTCTTCACTAAGTGTTGATGTCGTACGGTCTAGTACTTTACTGATCCCACCACAAGCAATCGTCAAAAAGACAAAAAAGTATGCTGTGTTCCAGGTGTTTTTAGCCGTACGTACAGTAGTGATTAACTTTTTCAACAGTACAATGAAAACAAAAGCGATGCCTGACAACAAGATAAATCCAAGCACTTTATCCATCATGGGAATTTCAGCACTGCGATAGAAATTGGTTTTAATGAAACTGACTTCAAACACACGCTTATGAAAATCCATTTCCCGCATTCCCAGCAGAATTGCGGCTACTGCCATAAAAATTCGGGTATTTAGCTTGATTTCAATATTGAGCAGACACAAAAGTGCAAGCAAATACCATAACCACGGACTAAGCACCTCAAAAGCGCCTGATTCACTAAATAAGTACCGCGTCACTTCAAGTGGTGCATTCCAGGCAGTATGAATACAGATACTCAGATAGAGAGCAATAAGCAGAAAGCTCATTGACAGGAGACGGCTAGTTTTGGAAAAGAACATGATTCAAAGCAGGAGGAAAAGCAAAGTCGAATTTTATCACTTTTCACCCAAATGAAATAGTCATGATCTGACTGCAAAGTATTTTCCAGCCAGAAAACTGATTTTGTATTTTTTCTGAGCAGCATTAAAAATACTTATTCAATAACTCGACCCGTCATCAGCGATTCAGTGAATGGATGCTTATTTATCTTTGTTGATGAATCAGTCCTAGGGCATATCTATGTATGATCCTAAAAAACTTAGGTTTTCATAGGTAAATTTTTAACCCCAACTGCTTTAATACTTCTGATACCGCAGCACCAATCTAATCAAAAACGTTAAAATCAGCGCAATGACGCCAATGACTAATCCAACAGTAATTATAAATAAGATATATATCACCAGCCCAATGGGATCAGCTGAAGGTCCCTCAAATAGCCAACCGGTCCTTCGATTAAGTATTTCAGTATCAGCGAATGCTGCCAACATAAATAGCATCCCGACATAAGCAAAACAGCCACATATTAAAAAGAAAGCGACTAAACCAAAAGATAGACTTGACTGGATGCAATAGACCAAGCCTCCTAAACTTAGGAGAAAGATGATCAAACCAATAATCAGAATAAAAATACGCTGAAATAAAGGATCATTAAAAATCATATTTTTTTCAGGTAGCTGTAAGGCTGACATTTATTATCTTATTTAATTTTTTATCATTTTAATTTATTTCATATACCTATGAAAATAAATTATATTTTAGAAAAAATAGACAATAAAAAACGCCTCTTAGTACAAAGACAAGAGGCGTTTTTCGAACCTGATTCAGGAATTAGACTTTAGAAACCAATTCAGGAATTACAGTGTTCAAGTCACCTACTAACCAGTAGTCTGCTACTGCATTAATTGGAGCTTCTTCATCTTTGTTGATCGCAACGATCACTTTAGACTCTTTCATACCTGCCAAGTGCTGGATCGCACCAGAGATACCTACAGCAATGTACAGGTCAGGTGCAACGATCTTACCTGTTTGACCAACCTGCATATCGTTAGGAACGAAACCAGCATCAACTGCAGCACGTGAAGCACCTTGAGCAGCGCCAAGTTTGTCAGCTAGTGGATCAAGGATTTTGTGATAGTTCTCACCAGAACCAACACCACGACCACCAGAAACTACGATACGAGCAGCTGTCAATTCAGGACGTTCAGATTTAACGATTTCTTCGTTAATGAACTTAGAAATACCAGCATCGCCAGTAGAAGCAGCAGCTTCAACCGCAGCAGAACCGCCTTCAGCAGCAACCGCATCAAATGCAGTACCACGAACAGTTGCAACGATTACTGATTCAGAAGACTCAACAGTTGCAATCGCGTTACCTGCATAGATCGGACGCTTGAATGTATTTGCAGAATCAACAGCGATGATGTCTGTGATCATGCTGACATCAAGAAGTGCAGCAGCGCGTGGCAGAATGTTTTTGCCAGTCGTAGTAGAAGCAGCAAGGATGTGGCTATAGCCTTTACCTAATTCTGCAACCAGTTTCGCTACGTTTTCAGCCAGTTGGTTTGCATAAGCAGCGTCATCAGCAAGTAGAACTTTGCTTACGCCCGCAACTTTAGCTGCCTGATCAGCAACTGCTTGAGCGCCAGAACCAGCAACCAATACAGTGATATCACCACCGATTTTTTGCGCCGCAGCAACAACGTTTAAAGTAGCAGCGTTAAGTGCTTTGTTGTCGTGCTCAGCGATTACTAAAATACTCATGATTTTTATCCTTCTGTATTAGATCACTTTCGCTTCGTTTTTCAATTTTTCTACAAGTTCGTCTACAGACTTCACTTGTACGCCAGCTTTACGCTCTGCAGGAGATTCAACTTTTACTGTTTTCAGTTTAGTTGTAGTAGTTACACCGAAATCTGCAGGTGACTTAGTATCAAGCGGTTTTTTACGCGCTTTCATGATGTTTGGAAGAGCTGCATAACGTGGCTCGTTCAAACGCAAGTCAGTAGTTACGATCGCTGGAAGTGATAATTCAACAGTTTGTAGACCACCGTCGATTTCACGAGTCACCTGTACTTTGTCGCCTTCAACTTTAACTTCTGAAGCGAATGTACCTTGACCTGCACCTAAAAGTGCACCAAGCATCTGACCAACCTGGTTAGAGTCGTCATCAATTGCTTGCTTACCAAGAAGGATCAATTGTGGTTGTTCAGCTTCAACAACGCCTTTTAGAATTTTAGCAACTTCTAGCGCACCCAGTTGGCTGTCATCAGCTTCAACCAGAATACCGCGGTCAGCACCAAGCGCCATTGCAGAACGGATTTGTTCTTGAGCTTCTTTAGGACCAATAGAAACAACAACGATTTCTGAAACAGTTCCTTTTTCTTTTAAACGAACCGCTTCTTCCACCGCGATTTCACAGAATGGGTTAATTGACATTTTAACGTTTGTTAAGTCAACACCACTGTTGTCCGGCTTAACGCGAACCTTAACGTTGGCATCAACCACACGTTTTACAGCAACAAGAGCCTTCATGTAATCCTCGGCTGTTTTAGCAAATGTAAATGTTGAGAAAAGTTATAATAACTCTTCACTTAAATTTTTTTAGGTGCCCTATCTTGCAATGTGCACGGCATTTCGGTCAAGTCACAATTCAGCAAAGAGCTGTAAAAATGCGTAATTTTCCTTGAACGATGCGTTCACAATTAATCCGTATCGATTTATTACAATGAATTTTATCAATATTTAATAAAATTTAACCTTTGATTTTTATTATGTTTTTATTTGATGAAACACATCAGAACTTTTGATTTTTGCTTATTAAATGCACAAATCCGTCCTTGGATTTGTGGAAAATGACTTATATTTAAAAATGACCGCTTTGGTCAGTTTGGACATAAAGCAAAATTAATCAGGATTTATTCTGCATATCTGCTCAATTTACTCCGCTTTATTTTGTTGGGCAGGTCTAAAAATCGGGTTGTCATCAATCTATAAATATAAAAAAAGCATACCGGGAACAGTATGCTTTTTTAAAATACGCCATTGCTTAATTAATAATTAACCAGCTTGCGGCAAGGGCAAGTAAACCACCTGAGGTGCCATCCACCCATTTTTGTTTACGCTCATCAATTTGTGTGTTGCGGGTGATTCTGCTGAACAAGATGCTGAGAGCGCAGTAGACTATGAAAATCATGCCGATAAAAATAAAAGACAGAATCAGGCCTTGGCTCACCGTATTTCCACTTTTATCGATAAACTGCGGCAAGATTGCAAAATAGATCAGCATGCCTTTGGGATTAAGTAAGGCCGTAAAGAAGCCCTTTTTCACCGGATTAGCAGTGGTCTTTTTCTCAATTTTCATTGAGTTTTTACTAAATACTGATTTCAACAGGCTACAAGCCAGATAGAGCAAATAAGCAATACCCAGCCAGCGAATTGCTTCAAACAATACCGGAAAAGACACGATAATCGCTGCGATTCCTATTGCTACCAAAATGGAATGTACCAGATAACCTGAACAGATCCCGATGGTTGCCATCATGCCTGCTTTTGCATCTTTACCCATCACTTGAGACAGGATAAACAGCATATCTGGTCCAGGTGTAAAAATCAGGGGAAGCACGGTTAGTGCAAAAAGTGCAAATACAGACATTTCCTTTTCCTTTAAATCTTCGGAAAGTGGAATTAGTATCTGCGAATTTTTACAAAATAGGCTTTCAATTTATTTTATAATAAGTATTATTTTTCGAATTATATTCTAATTTATGAAAATATCTTCCAAGTCTGTGCGAGTAAAACTTGATCGAATTGATAAAAATATCATTTATCATTTGCAAGCCAATGGCCGTATTCAGAATAACGATCTGGCACGTGAAATTGGACTATCCCCTTCTTCCTGTCTGCGTCGGGTGAAATTGCTTGAAGATGCGGGCGTGATCCAGAATTACACCACCATCGTTGATTCACAGAAAATTGGTTTTCAGTTGATTCTCTTTTCACGGATCTGGCTGGTGGGTCAGGATGCAGAAACCATTGATACTTTTATCGAGGCGATGAAAGAACTGCCTCAGGTGATGGAGTGCTATATCATTCTGGGTGAATGTGATGCGATGTTAAAAGTTGTGGTGCCTGACCTGGAAAGTTACCGTAAATTTCAGTCTACCCATCTAACCAAGAAAAATGGCATTACCAGTGTCAAAACTGATTTACCCAGCCAGATCATCAAGCAAAGTTTTCAGCTACCCCTGGATGACTTATAAAATATTTTAGCAATAAAAAAGGATGACCGTAGTCATCCTCCATGTTCATTAAACTTGTAAAAAGTCACGATGCACATGACTCAGTTCAATCAGTTCATAAGATTTGAGATCGAAAATATTCCAGATTTCGAGCGCATCTTCTTTCAGGTCAACAGCTTTACTGGCTCGCTGTGTGGTCTGCCATTGCAGATCAGAAATCCATAGATAATACTGGCCTGTTTCAGGATTATAAGCCTGCATTTTACCTTCTGCATTAATCCCCTGCACGATTGCCCCTTCAGGGAGAACAGCTTCAATAGTGGGCAAGCTAATCTCAACAAAATGTTTGATCTGGCGTAAACCATAACCCGCGAACATGTCTTTTTGAGCTGGGCTTAACTGCGCATACTTTTGTTGTATATCCGGGATAATTGCTGTGTCCATAAAAATTCCAGTATCGAGATCGCTGATTTTCTTTTAAAAATTGATTACTATTTATACTTATATCCGAAAACAGCCATTTGAAAAATAAGACAATAGTGAAATATCTTTCCAACAGTCTGTTCAGGTCATATTTTGAGCATGATACATGAAAGTTTTGTGCCATGAATCCTCATCATCCGACAAGCGGATGAAAATTTTATATTTTACCTATTCTTTATGCTGTGCCCGTGGATGCGCCTGATCATAAATCTGTGCCAAACGATCAAAATCAATATGAGTATAAATTTGTGTAGTACTCAAATTACTATGCCCCAACATTTCCTGAACGGCTCGAAGGTCACCGCTATTCGACAGCATATGACTGGCAAAACAATGCCGCAATAAATGCGGATGCAGGTCAACATTAACCCCTGCACGCTGCGCCTGAAACTTGACCCGGTTTTCAATTTGCCGTGCACCGAGCGGATTGCCTTTTTGGGTGATAAATACATTCGCGTCAGGTACAAAATCACCATTCCAGCGCGGATAAATTTTTAGCCATTCCATCAGACTGTCTTTTGCTTTTGAACCAAAAGGCACCACCCGGGTTTTATTGCCTTTACCGGTAATCCGCAGGAGCTGACGATTAAAATCAACATCCTTGATTCTTAAGCTCTGAATTTCTGCCAGTCGCAAACCACTGGAATAGAGTAATTCCAGAATTGCCTTGTCTCTCAACCACATTTGTTGCTGCGCTTCGGTTTCTGGAGCCGGCTGGTCCAGAATCTGGTTCACAGTTTCGATATCGACCATACCCGGCAAAGGACGTGATTGACGTTTCAACTGAAAATCATCAGCCGGATTAAATGCCAGATACTGCGCCTGCTCTGCCCATTTCATGAACTGGCGAATCGAAGAGAGCATCCGTTGCAAGCTACTCGAACTTAATCCGTGCTGCTCGACTTTTTCAGCCAGAAATTGACGTAAATCTGTGGCTTCCACATCATTGAGTGCAAGTTGTTGTACTGCGCAGAATTCCAGAAAATCAGCCACATCACGTTCATAGGCCTGTAAGGTATGTTTAGACTGGTTCTGGATCTCACGTTCTTTGAGCCAGATTTCGAGCAAGTCTTTTGCAGAAAGGTTTATTACTTGCTCCATTCAATTGACTCCAGCCAGGCTTCAATCAGTTCTGCGGTCTGTACTGGATGAGTCGCCGCAAAGAAATGATCCCCACCTTGAATTATATGCAAATTTGCATGTTTAAAATTTTGCTTTAAGCATTTCCCCACCTGAACGGTACTTAAAGAGTCTTGGTCACCCCAGATCAATAGAATAGGAATCTCAAGACTGCTTAACTGTTTCAGGCCAAATACGGTTTGATCTTGTAAAAACCAATCAGGGACATCTTTAAACTGCTCGCGATAATCTATCCGCCAGTCAGCACAACTGAACTGTGATAGATCCACACCACCAGAAGTTGCCAATAAAACCAGTCCTTTGACTTTCTCTGGATGTTCGAGGGCAAGCCCAACTGCAAGAACTCCCCCCATGGACTGGGCAACCAGAATCGAATCATCCTCAATCTGCTCTGTGATGAGTTCCTGCAGATCATGAAGATTTTGAATAGTTGAATTTGGTTCTACCCCATCGAAGCCCGGATATGCCAATATTTTTGTAGATTGACCTGTTTTTAAATGAGCCAACAAGGGCTGCCAGAAAGCTTGGCTGCCTGATGCACCCGGTAAAAACACAAGCTGATTCATAGCAGTGTTGTGATATCAATTAAATATGGAATTCATCCTATCATAAAAAAAGCACCGTACTATGTGCGGTGCTTTTTAGAGAAATAAATGTTGGGATTAACCTTGGAAGTAGCGCAAGTCCAGACGGCCTTCATAAACATTGGCGGTTGGACCCGTCATCCAGACCACATCACCTTCTTTCCATTCAATCTGCAATTTGCCACCCGCAAGTTCAATTTCGACCTTGCTAGATAACAAACCACGGCGCATACCAGACACTGCTGCCGCACAGGCACCGGTGCCACAAGCCAGTGTTTCGCCTACACCACGCTCATAAACACGTAAACGTGCATGCTTTTCATCAATGATCTGCATAAAGCCAGCATTAACACGTGCCGGGAAACGCACATGGGATTCTACCTGTGGACCAATTTTAGCCACATCGGCAGTTAGCACATCCGGAACAATCGTCACTGCATGTGGATTTCCCATATTCACCACATCAATCGTCAGTTTCTCTCCACCCGCCAGATCGATGTCATACAGATTTTCCGGTTCTTCCGCCACAAATGGAATTTCCTGAGGCAGGAATTTTGGATAACCCATATTCACTCGCACCCAGCCGTTGGCACCAAGTTCAGGCTCTACAATTCCAGCTTTGGTCTGTACCTTGATTTTGGTTTTTGTGGTCAATTGACGCTCATGCACAAAACGGGCAAAACAGCGCACACCATTTCCGCACTGCTCAACTTCAGAACCATCCGCATTAAAGATACGGTATTTAAAATCTGCACTTGGAATATCAGGCGGTTCAACAATCAAGAGCTGGTCAAAACCCACACCAAAGTTACGATTTGCCAAGCGCTGAATAGTGAGAGTATCCAGATAAGCACGCTGGCTAATCAGGTCTACCACCATAAAATCATTGCCCAGGCCATGCATCTTGGTAAATTCAAGCAACATTATTTATTCTCCTTAAGGCAATAAACGCTCACGTTCCCAAAGTGATTTAATCGTTTCGCGTTCACGAATCAGATGCGCCTGATCACCATCCACCATTACTTCAGCAGCACGACCACGGCTATTGTAGTTCGAACTCATTACGAAACCGTATGCACCAGCACCAAGTACCGCCAGTACATCATTTTCTTTAATGGCAAGCTCACGTTCCTTACCCAGAAAATCCCCAGTTTCACAGATCGCGCCCACCACATCCCATTCTTTTGTTTCCACATCTGTACGCGGTGTCACGGATTGAATATCCATCCATGCTTCATATAAAGCAGGACGAATCAGGTCATTCATCGCGGCATCAATGATGGCAAAGTTACGGTGATTGGTTGGTTTCAGTAAATCCACTTTGGTTAATAACACGCCTGCATTGGCAGAGATACTACGACCCGGCTCCATATAAACTTTCAGACCCAGTTTTTCTAAAGCAGGACGCATGGCATTGGCATATTCTTCAACCGATGGCGGTGTTTCATCTTTATATGTCACACCCAGACCACCACCAATATCGATGTGTTTCAAGTTGATGCCCATGTCTTTAAGCTTATCGATCATGACAATGACACGATCCAGCGCATCAACAAAAGGCTGGGTTTCAGTCAACTGCGAACCGATATGACAGTCAATCCCGACCACTTCAAGATTTGGCAATGACGCTGCATATTGATAAGTTTCAAATACGCTGTCGGATGGAATACCGAATTTGTTTTCTTTTAAACCAGTGGAAATATATGGATGGGTTTTGGCATCAACATCCGGATTAACACGTAGTGAAATAGGCGCTTTAACATTAAGTTCAGCCGCTACTTTCTGAATACGATCCAGTTCGGCATATGACTCGACATTAAAACAGGCGATGCCTACTTCTAATGCCTTTTTAATATCTGCTTCTGATTTACCCAGGCCCGAGAATACGATTTTCGAAGGTTCACCGCCGGCTTTCAAGACACGAGCCAGTTCACCACCAGTCACAATATCAAAACCAGCACCCTGCTTGGCCAATACATTCAATACCGCAAGATTAGAGTTTGACTTTACCGCAAAACAGATTTGATGATCGATAAAGCTAAAAGCACGGTCCATGTCCAGATAATGCTTTTCAAAAGTTGCTTTTGAATAAACATAAAGTGGTGTGCCAAACTGCTCTGCGAGCTGTTGCAGTGAACATTGCTCAGCATGCAATACCCCATTAATGCGGGTGAAACTCATGAATGTATCCTTTCTCTGAAAGTCTTAAGGAGATGGTGTTGAATCGGATTCAGCAGGTGCTTCAAACTGCTGCTTGACCGGCGCATCCTGTTGTTCATCTGATACTTGCGGTGCAGATTCAGTATTTTTATAGAGTAAATACTTGGCACGTTTATCGTAGTTTGGATCATTCGGAAGATGTAAAGCTCCCGACTGCCCACAACCGACCAAGGCAAAACCGGCTGTAATTAAACTGATGCAGCAAATGACCTGACGCATCTGACCACCTATATGAGTATTTTCGATGAAGTATAACGCGATCATCCGTATGACCAAAGCGCTAAACGCTAGAGAGTATATTCAGACATAAAAAAACGCCAGCAGATCGCTGACGTTTTTATTGATATGGATTATTTATGTTTCTGTTTATAGAAGCCTAAATATCCAATAATCAGCAAAATGAACCAGACCGGGCTGACCATCAAGGCACGGCGGGTATCGTCTTCCAGCGATAACACACCAATCATACCGACAAAGAAAATAATCACGATCCAGCAAGTCACCAATCCACCAGGCAGCTTAAATATGGATTTAGCATGCAATTCCGGACGAGTACGGTAATAGATCATGTAGCTCCAGATAATAATCAGCCATACACAGATAAACAGAATAGTCGATAGAGTCGTTGCTAAGGTAAATGCTTCAACCGTATTCGGCACGAAGTACTGTAATGCTGCACCCAACAATAAACAGATCGCAGAGAAATACAAAGCATTGGCTGGAACGGCGCGCGAATTCAAACGACCAAAGGCTTTAGGTGCCTGTTCTTCACGAGATAAACCGAACAGCATACGGCTGGTTGAGAACACCCCACTGTTCATTGATGACATTACTGATGACAACACTACCAGGTTCATGATGATCGCAGCCGCGGCAATACCAGCTTGACTGAACAGATTCACAAACGGAGAAACATTTGGATTGATCTGATCCCATGGTGTTACTGACATCACAATGATCAGAGCCAGCACATAGAAAATAATAATACGGATCGGAATCGAGTTCACCGCTTTAGGCAGGTTACGCTCTGGATCTTTGGTTTCAGCAGCCGTAGTACCAACCAGCTCTACACCTACAAAGGCAAAAATCGCAATCTGGAAACCAGCTAGGAAGCCCATAGTCCCTGTCGGGAATAAACCACCATGATCCCAGATATGAGCAAATGAAGCGACCGTACCTGCATCATTAGTAAAGCCAGTAAAGATCATCCACAGACCCACACCAATCAAAACGATAATGGCGATAATCTTGATCAAAGCAAACCAGAATTCCATTTCACCAAACAGTTTCACGGTTGCCAGGTTCAAGCCCATGATGAATACAATAGAGGCAATACTGATCAGCACGCCTTCGCCCGGAGTAAATGGCAGGCCGTTATTAAAGAATTGCAAGTAATAGATAATGGCTGACAGATCCGCGATACCAATCGTGATCCAGCATAACCAATACGTCCAGCCGACAAAATAACCTGCCCACGGCCCGATCAGATCGGTGGCAAAATCGATAAAAGATTTATATTGCAGATTGGATAACAGTAATTCACCCAACGCGCGCATGACTAGAAACACCATAAAACCGATGATCATATAAATCACCAGAATGGATGGTCCTGCCAAGCTAATGGTTTTCCCTGAACCCATAAAAAGGCCGGTGCCAATCGCACCCCCAATGGCAATTAACTGCAGGTGCCGGTTGGATAAACTACGCTGTAGCTCACCATCTTCCGATGATGAGTGACTATATTTTTCTGACATTATTTCATTTCAACTTTGAGTTTTAATCGCGACAAATTAACGTAAAAAACCCGGAATACAAAAAGAAAATTCGCATCATTTGTATTTTCCAACTAATCTTGCAAATTAATTTATTTTTCTTATATCAATATTCATTTATCTTTAGTCTTGGTTTTAAGGCGTAATGAATACAGGATTTTTCTTGTCAAAGCGCTGAAACTATGTAAAAAATAGAATACAAATCCGCCAATATTCGCATTTAGGATGAGCGCGCATGGCATAGCAATTGCTTTTCAATCAACATCTCAAATAAAGCTGACACGGATAAATAAGAAGAAATTTATGCAAAATTTACAAAGCATCATGGAAACCGTCAGTGGCTGGGTCTGGGGCCCATATATGCTGGTTCTCATTGTCGGTACCGGTATATTCCTGACTTTCCGCCTGCTGTTCTGGCAGTTCCGCATGTTGCCACTGGCCTTTAAACAGGTTTTTGGCAAACACCCTTCGCATGAAGGTGATATTTCCCAGTTTGGCTCACTCATGACCGCACTGTCAGCTACCATCGGTACCGGTAATATTGCCGGTGTCGCAACTGCCTGTGTACTGGGTGGCCCAGGGGCCGTATTCTGGATGTGGATGACTGCCCTGTTCGGAATGGCAACCAAATATGGCGAAGGTGTACTGGCCGTCAAATACCGAGTTAAAAATGAACGCGGTGAAATGTCTGGCGGTCCAATGTATTACATCGAGCGTGGCCTGAAATGGAAATGGCTGGCGCTGATCTTTGCATTCTTTGGCGCTGTCGCATCTTTCGGAATTGGTAGTTCAGTTCAGTCCAACACTGTTGCACTCGCGGTAGAAAATGGTTTCGGTCTGGAAACCTGGGTTACAGGTATCGTGATTACTGCATTTTCGGCACTAGTGATTCTGGGCGGGATTAAGTGGATTTCTAGAGCTGCCTCTTTCATCGTTCCAATTATGGCGATTGGTTATGTAGCGGGTGGTTTGATCATTATTTTCACCCATCTCGATTTAGTGGGCCCTGCACTGAAAATGATTTTCACCTATGCCTTTACTGGTGAAGCTGCTGTAGGTGGTGCGATTGGTGCGGCGATTCGTTATGGTGTCGCGCGTGGTGTCTTCTCGAATGAAGCTGGTATGGGTTCGGCACCGATTGCCGCTGCTGCTGCAAAAACCGATCATCCTGCACGTCAAGGTCTGGTGTCCATGACCGGAACTTTTATTGACACAATTATTGTCTGTTCGATTACGGGTATTGTCCTGGTAATGGGCTTCATCATGGCCGGCAGTGATTTTGGTGGACAAACCGGTGCTGTTCTGACCGTTTCTACATTTAACAAACTGCTGCCAGGTGTCGGTGGCTGGATCGTGACCTTCGGTATTATCTTCTTCGCCTATTCTACCATTTTGGGCTGGAGCTACTACGGCGAAAAATGTGCCACCTATCTGCTCGGTGAAAAATTTGTATTCCCTTATCGCATCATTTATATCGCTTCAGTATTTATTGGCTGTGTAGCAACACTGGATCTGGTCTGGCTGTTCGCAGACACATTCAACGGTTTGATGGCGATTCCAAACTTGATCGGCCTGCTACTGCTGTCTGGGGTGATCGTGAAAGAATCCAAAGATTTTATTGCTCGCCGTAAATCAGGTGAACTGTATTAATAAAATTTAAAACCCTTAATAAAAAAGCCACTTTCTTAGTGGCTTTTTTATTATTTAAGTTTTCTAAAAATATCAGTTTACACGGCCAGAAAATTCATCGTCATCATCATGAGCTTGATTTAGATTTAAGAACTCTTCACGGTCTGCTTCAATCTCAAGAGCAGTTTCTAGAGATAATACAAAGAATAGTACACCCGGAATTTTCATTTCCCCTTCGGCATTTTCCAGATGTTCACTGACCATTTGGTAAATTGGATTGGCTTCATCAAATGGTACATCGATATAAAGATCACCCGAATAACTTTCAATTACGCCAGGCTGTTCTATCCCCATACAGGGTGCAAAGTTAATTTGGCGTTGCTCCAGCCATTCCATCAGGTTCTGACGTAAATGATAGGACTCAGCATCGGCATTTTCATGTTCATAATTTTCAAAATGTACAAATAATACATCACGGTCTTTTTCACGTGCGATCGCATCGATATGTTTTAAAAGTTGTGGCATGTCAGGTTTCCTATACCCGTGATGAATTTTCTCATTATAGAAGGTATTTCACTTTCATGTAGAAAGGTGAATTCATAAGCGTCATATGCTGACGTAAATCACTGACTTTTTCAGCGAAAGGTCTTGGTTTTCAGTCTCATTCACCGCTATGCTGTAGCCCCCATTCCCAATATTTATTTTCGGAAATTATGGCTAAAGCAAAAAGTGTGTATCGTTGTGAGCAATGTGGAGCCGACCATCCCAAATGGGCGGGTCAGTGTTCTGAATGTGGGGAATGGAACAGCCTGGTAGAAGTCAGTATTGCGCCTGCAACGACACATCGTGCTCAGCCAAAAATTGGCGGCTATGCCGGTCAGGCAGCTGCGATTACCACTTTAAATAAAGTCTCCGTTTCACATGAAACCCGGCTGCAAACAGGGATTGGCGAATTTGACCGGGTACTCGGTGGTGGTCTCGTTACAGGTTCTGTGGTTCTGATTGGTGGTGATCCGGGGATTGGTAAATCAACTATTCTGCTGCAAACCGCAACCCATATGGCAGCAGGCAATAGCTCTGCCCTATATGTGACAGGTGAAGAGTCTTTATCTCAGGTGGCATTGCGTGCCCAGCGTCTGGACTTACCCACAGACCAGTTGAAAGTCATGGCAGAAACCTGTGTGGAACGCATTTGCGAGGTGCTGGCTCAGGAACGTCCTGCTGTTGCGATTCTGGATTCGATTCAGACTTTATATACCGAAACCTTGCAGTCTGCGCCAGGTGGTGTATCACAGATCCGTGAGTCTGCCGCCCTATTGACCCGTTTCGCCAAAAATAGCGGCACTGCCCTGTTTATTGTCGGTCATGTGACTAAAGAAGGTGCCTTAGCAGGTCCGCGTGTACTGGAACATATGGTGGACTGTGTTCTGTATTTTGAAGGCCAGTCGGATTCTCGTTACCGTATGATCCGCGCAGTCAAAAACCGTTTCGGTGCAGTCAATGAACTTGGCGTCTTTGGCATGACCGATAAAGGTCTGCGTGAAGTGGCCAATCCATCTGCCATTTTCCTCAGTCGTTATGATGAAGCGATTCCAGGCTCAATCGTCATGATTAGCCGCGAAGGGACTCGCCCACTTCTGGTTGAAGTTCAGGCTTTGGTCGATGATGCTCATGGCCAGCCACGCCGTGTAGCGTTGGGTTTAGAGCAAAACCGTCTGAATATGCTGCTTGCTGTGATGCACCGTCATGGTGGCGTACAAACATCCGGTCAGGATGTCTATGTCAATATCGTCGGTGGTTTAAAGATTACCGAAACTGGTTCTGACCTGGCTGTACTTTTAGCGTGTGCATCCAGTATCCGGACCAAAGCCTTGCCTCAGCAACTGGCTGTTTTTGGGGAAGTTGGTCTTTCTGGTGAAATTCGTCCGGTGCCGAATGGTCAGGAACGTCTGAAAGAGGCAGTCAAACACGGTTTTAAATATATTATTTTGCCGCGTGCCAATGCACCGCAAAAACCGATTGCCGGTGTGCAGGTCATTGCTGTAGCCCGATTGCATGAAGCCCTGAGTGAAGCCATGAGCCTAAGTGATGAACTCAGTTAGTTTTAATCGATAAATCTTGCGAAAAGCCTAAAAAAATACACATTTTTGATTGAAATCCCCTATAAAGCCTATATAAATAGAGTATTCAAATAAGTTTTTTTCACATAGGAAAATTGAATGGAAGTTCGACAGCGTGGTTTGATTGCAGGTCTTTTAACAGCAGCATTACTGGTTGCTCCTTTAACTGCTGAAGCAAAACGTGCCGGTGGCGGTAAAAGCCATGGTATGCAACGTTCTGCTGCGCCTACTCAATCTTATCAACAACCTCGTCAAGCTGCGCCAGCACAACAGGCTCCAGCCGCTGGTGCTGCAACTCAGCAAAGATCTGGCCCAGGCGTAGGTAGTATGGTTGCTGCCGGTGTAGCAGGTGCTGCAGTGGGTGCCGTTGCTGCCAATGCGCTGGCTGATGACAAAGAAGTACAAGCGGCTTCTGAAGCTCAAGCAGCTCAACAGCAACAAGAGGAAAAAGGTGGTATTCCTGGCTGGATCTGGATCTTGCTTGCTGCCGCTGTTGCCTTCTTCATTTTCCGTAAGATGGGCGCAAAAAAAAAAGTAGCTTCTAATCCATATGCTCCAAATAGTGGTGCTGGTCATTCAGCACCATTTGGTCAGACACCTCCTCGCGGTGGTGACAACACCAATATTTTTGGTCAGAACGTGGGTGGTAGCACGCCAAGCACGAATGCTCCGTTTGGTTCAGCTCCGGTAAATAACGCCCCATTTGGTGCAGCCTATACCAATAGCGGCAACCAGCTTCCGGATGGTACAGAGCCTGCGACTTTCTTACGTGTGGCACGTCAGCGCTTCAACCACATTCAGTCAATGAATACGGCGAGCAACATTTCAGAAATTAAACGTTACCTGACCCCTGATCTTTACCAGTCGATGTATAACGACATTATGGCGAATCAGGATCAGGACGTAGCTGAGTTCTCTAACCTGAATGCAATGGTGGTAGATTCATCGAATGAGAATGGTCAATACGTAATAAGCGTACGCTTCACTGGTACTGTAAGTGAAGACCTGAATAGCCAACCTCAACCATTTGCTGAAATCTGGCACTTTGTCAAACCTGCCGGTTCTCAACAAGATTGGGTGGTTGCAGGAATCCAGCAAGACTAAGTTTTTATCTCATTAATCGTATATCAACAGCGGCTTTCGGGCCGCTGTTTTGCTTTCTGAATCATTGAAAACTATTTAAATTTATTCTTGTTCTCTTTCTATTCATTTTATTGTTATTCCCTTAAACAAATAGCTTAGTTTGCATGTTTTAAGCGCTATCAGTCGACTTTTGTACAAAAGCCAATTTTCAGATTAGCTTTTTTATTTTGAACCTTTTAATCTAGATACAAAGATATTTGAGATACTGACATGACTGAGCGTGTTTCTCCCCCTGCCACGCTGGCAAACCGCGCACTGGCAGGCAATGCCGAAGCCCAATTTGAGCTTGCCGAACTCTATATGCAAAGCGAGCATGACGAAGACATCATGCTAGCCGAAGAGTGGGCATTGAAAGCAGCCAATGGTGGCTGGGTTGAAGCCATGTACTGGCTCGGTGAGGGTTATACGGTTTATGCCAAAGAAATCGCTGAGGAAGACCCAGAAGATTCTAAAGCTCACTTTGAGTTAGCCTATTACTGGTTGAGCAAAGCCAATTTCGAAAAACACCCTGCGGCAACTTTGGAGCTGGCTGGCTTTTACCGACGTGGTGATGTGGTCGAAAAAGATGTCGAAAAATCCATTGCTCTGGTGAAACAAGCAGCTGAATGGGGCGAAGTTCAAGCCATGCGTGATCTTGCCTTTATTTATGCCAATGGTCTTGGTGTGGTCGCTGATGACATACAGGCAGATTACTGGACTAAGAAAGCAGATGAAATTGAGCAAGACATAGAATAAAAAATAAGCCCATCAGATGATGGGCTTTTTTATTTTGTTAAACATTATTCCAACAACCTGAGCTTTTGCTATCAAAGAATTCAACTTCAATATTTGGAGAAATTCCTTTGATTAGTCTATAGATTCTATGACATTCATCCTGGTCTTTAGAATAAGTTGAAATAGCCACTTTAGCCGCAATTTTATTTTTAAAAATTTGTTGGACTAAATGTGACTCTTGCTCCCCTAAACTCCATCCATAAATAACTAGATTAGAATTTTCAGCAATTAAACCTGATAAAACTTCATGAAAAACTGTACTTAAATATGGACTACTTTTTATCGATTCTAATTTCTTAGTACCCGTACCTTCTGCTACAAATAATGGTATTTTTTCATCATTCCATTGTGAAGTAATACCCTCCAATAAACTTTCAAAATCTCCTCTCTGGAGTTTGTTTTCAATATTTTTTGCATTTCTAAAAATAGATAAGTTGCCGTGCTGATAAAAAGCTAAAGTAACTTCTCTTTCTCTACGAATAGGATTTCTTAAAACTTGCCAATTATCTCTAAATAATCCGTTTGATTGAAAACAATCTTTAAATTTATGCCCATCTTCATGTTTATTTCCGTACATTAGAATCCAATAAAGGATTAAGTCATAATGGCTTTGTTGCACAAAGATTTGAAATGCAAAGCGCCCCTAATTGAGCCAAATTTAAGGCGTAATTTGGGTAAGTGGTCGACCTAATTCCGTAAATCGGTTGAGGACTGCTACACGTGCATGAATTTCATTCACCTGACTAGGAAAGCTTCTTGCCATTAATTTATCGCCTAATAATTTGATGCAATGCATCTTGGTTTCCACCAAACTGCGGCGATGATAGCCTGACCATTTTTTCCATAATGTCCTGCCTAAACGTTTAACTGTTCGAAGTAATTCATTTCGCTCTAGCGAGCTACTCTTTCTATCTTTCCATGGTTTCGCATTTTTTCTAGGTGGAATCACCGCATGTGCTTGCCGATCTGCAATGACCTGACGGCATTGCTTGGTGTCATAAGCTCCATCGGTATAAACAGAGTCAATCTGCTCATCTTGTGGAATCTGATTAAGTAAATCACCAAGCACCTGTGAATCACTGACATTATTGGTTGTGAGCTGAATAGCGCGTATTTGTAGGGTTTTGGCATCTATACCAATATGTAGTTTACGCCATTGGCGACGATATTCAGCTCCATGTTTCTTGCGTTTCCATTCGCCCTCACCTAGAAACTTCATGCCTGTAGAGTCTACAAGTAGATGCAGCCCCTCGCTACTTTTTTGGTAGCTGATTGCAATATCAATATGCTTTTGTCTTCTACAAAGCGTACTGTAATCTGGTGCGGTCCAATTTAATCCGCAAAGTTCAATCAGACTTTGCACAAAGCCAGTGACCATACGTAAAGATAGACGGAATAAGGATTTAATCATTAAGCAGCATTGGATAGCTGCGTCGGAGTAGGTTTGATTTCGCCCTTGTTTGCCTTTTGATGGAGCATACCATTGCGTAGCAGGATCAAACCAAATGGCAATATTTCCGCGACTCATGAGTACTCGGTTATATGCGGGCCAATTGGTTGTGCGGTAGATTTTATGTGTAGGCTTCTTCATTTGAAAATTATATCGCTGAAAAAGCCTTTACAGATAGGTTTGTGCAACAAAGCCAGTCATAATTAAGAGAAACTATTGTTCTAAATCGTTTTGTAAATTGATATAACTGAGGTAATTGATCAAATATTTCAGCATGTTCACAATGAACTTCTTTAACAACTTCGATTAAAGCATTTTTAATATTCTTGTAAGCTGAATCAATTTTTGGATCTATTATTCCTAAATGCTTATTTACTAGCTTCGCATGCCAGACTAATCTCAAAATTAACTCAAAATCACATGTATCAAACTCGATAAAAAGTTTAGATATATCCTCATTAAAAAGTTTTAATTTTTCAGCTTCTTCTTTTAAAGAGTCAAAACGAAATTTTTGATGCAGAGCAACACTAGCCCCATTACCAATAATTAAATTGCCATTCTCATAATCATCCTTAATTTCAGCCCATTCCTTAATTGGATATTCGAAGCTGTCCGCCATAGTTTAGTCTCAAATTTTCTTATTAGTCAGATATTAAACAATTTCGGATTGGAACCAAATTAATTTCCAAGTACAATACCCCGCTAGTCGAGGGATGCTGCGACGTTTTACAGGTACAAAATGTAAAAGCGCCAGGCTCGACGATCGGTCCATCTTTTTCTAGACAGACCAACAACGGCATCCGCGAACTGAATGATCAATTATTGTTTTTTATAAGGAGATCGTGATGAACGCGGTTAATGCTTCATTTACAGATTATAAAGTTGCCGATATTTCCCTAGCTGACTACGGTCGTAAAGAAATCAAACTTGCAGAAGCTGAAATGCCTGCCCTAATGGGTCTGCGTAAGCGCTACTCAGCTGCTAAACCGCTTGCTGGTGCCAAAATCCTTGGTTGTATCCACATGACTATTCAAACTGCAGTTTTAATTGAAACTCTGGTTGAATTAGGCGCTGAAGTTCGCTGGACTTCTTGTAACATCTTCTCTACTCAAGATCACGCTGCTGCTGCAATCGCTGCTCGTGGTATTCCTGTATTTGCATGGAAAGGCGAAACAGAAGAAGAATACATGTGGTGTCTTGAACAACAAATCAATGTCAATGGCAAACCTTGGGATGCCAACATGATTCTGGATGATGGCGGTGACTTAACTGCTGTTGTTCACGAAAAATATCCTGAACTGATTGCAAAAATCCACGGTATTACTGAAGAAACCACTACAGGTGTAGCACGTCTTCTGGAAATGTGGAAAGACGGCTCTCTGAAAGTTCCTGCAATCAATGTCAACGATTCAGTAACCAAGTCTAAAAACGACAACAAATACGGTTGCCGTCACTCACTAAACGATGCGATCAAACGCGCAACTGATATGCTGCTTTCTGGCCGTCGTGCATTAGTAATCGGCTATGGTGACGTAGGTAAAGGTTCTGCTCAGTCTCTTCGTCAAGAAGGCATGATCGTACGTGTTTCTGAAATCGATCCAATCTGTGCAATGCAAGCATGCATGGACGGTTATGAAGTGGTTTCTCCGTACAAAAACGGCATTCAAACTGGTAAAAAAGAAGATGTGAACGTTGATCTTCTTCAAAATACCGACCTGATCGTGACTACAACTGGTAACTACCACGTATGTGACGCTGCGATGCTAGATACACTAAAAGCTGGTGCAGTAGTTTGTAACATTGGTCACTTCGATACTGAAATCGATACCAATTACCTACGTGGTTACAAATGGGTTGAAGTGAAGCCTCAAGTACACCAAGTATATCGTTCAGAAAATGAAAACGATTACCTGATCCTGCTTTCTGAAGGTCGTCTGGTGAACCTGGGTAATGCAACTGGTCACCCTTCACGTGTTATGGACGGTTCTTTTGCCAACCAAGTATTGGGTCAAATGCACCTGTTCGCTGAGAAATTTGCTGATCTTCCAGAAGATCAAAAACAAGCAGCGATTCGTGTAGAACTACTTCCTAAGAAATTAGACGAAGAAGTTGCTGCTGCAATGGTTGCCGGTTTTGGTGGTGTTCTGACTCAATTGACTTCAGAACAAGCAGACTACCTAGGCGTACCTGTTGAAGGTCCATTCAAGTCTGATGCTTATAAATACTAATTTTTGATTTCCACCTCACCCCGGCCCTCTCCTATAAAGGAGAGGGAGATTTCCATTGTGAAAATTGTTATAGGGTAAATCTTAAAGACTTTAACTATCACAATGGTAGTCCCTTCTCCCTCTGGGAGAAGGTTAGGATGAGGGTAATCTATAAAATACAAGTATTTATAAAAAGGATTTGAACATGTCTAAACAGATTCCAATTTCTTTTGAGTTTTTCCCGACTAAAACTGATGCGGGTGCGGAAAAACTCAAAGTGGTTCACCAAGAACTGCAACAGTTGAATCCAGAATTCTTCTCTGTGACTTATGGGGCTGGCGGTTCAACACGTGAACGTACTTTATCGACGATTAATGATTTTAACGGTAAAGGCACACCCGTTGCTCCTCACCTGTCTTGTATCGGCGATGACAAAGCGCGTATCGCTGAACTACTTGATTTGTATAAAGCACAAGGGATTGATCGTATTGTCGCACTGCGTGGTGACTTGCCATCTGGTCAGGTGGGCCTAGGTGAATTGCCTTATGCACAGGATCTGGTTCGCTTTATCCGTGAACATTCAGGTGATCATTTCCATATCGAAGTTGCTGCTTATCCTGAAATGCATCCACAAGCAGATAGCTTTGACAAAGACATTCAGCACTTTGTGGATAAAGTAAATGCAGGTGCCAATGCTGCATTGACCCAATTCTTCTTTAATCCAGATGCATACTTCTACTTTGTAGACCGCATTCAGAAAGCTGGAATCGATATTCCGGTTGCGCCAGGTATTATGCCAATTACCAATGCCAGCAACCTGATTCGCTTCGCAGATGGTACAGGTGCTGAAATTCCACGCTGGATTCGCAAGCAACTGGCGACCTATGGGGATGACACTGCAAGCATTAAAGCCTTTGGTCATGAAGTCGTGGTGAAATTCTGCGAACGCCTGATTGCTGGTGGTGCACCGAGCCTGCATTTCTACACCATGAATACCACTGATCCAACCCGTCAACTTGTTAAAGACCTCGGTCTTGCATAAGTAAAATACCTGATTTGAGAGTAAAACTTTAATGCCACGTTTTTTTATTGAAGCTGATTTAGCAGTAGATACCACTGTAGAACTGACTGAAACAGTGTTTCATCATTGGGTTAAAGTTTTACGTGCTCAAGTCGGCGAAAAAGCCACCCTGTTTAATGGACAAGGTGGTGAATATGAAGTTGAACTGGTCGAAGTTTCCAAAAAGTCGGCTGCTGTACAGGTCAATAGTTACAATCCTACTGATCGCACACCTAAATTTAAAGCCTTGCTTGGCCAGGTCATGAGTAAAGGTGACCGCATGGATTATGTGATCCAGAAAGCAGTTGAACTGGGTGTATCTGAAATTCAACTTCTAACCTCTGAACGCTGTGAAATGCGCCTGAAATACGATCGTGATCAAAAGAAACTGGATCACTGGCAAGGTGTAGCCATTGCCGCCTGTGAACAGTGTGGAATGAATATTGTTCCTAAAATTTTAGCGCCAATGTCACTTGAAAAATGGCTGGAAACTGATCTTCCTACTACCAAACTGGTGCTAGCGCCAAATAAAGAAGAAATTGATGTTCTGGCGAATGCCACGCCGGATATTGCCTTGCTGATTGGCCCTGAAGGCGGCTTGAGTGAAGCAGAAATCCTAGCGGCGAATGCGCAAGGCTTTGTTAACTGGTGTATTGGTGAACGTGTCCTGCGTACCGAAACTGCTCCTGTCGTTGCCCTCTCAATTTTGAATTACACTATTTAAACGGTCAAAATTGTAAAATTTAGTTATTAATTTTATTGATTTTTATTTATAAGCGCTCTACTCTTGAGTCAATAATAATGAAACACATATTGATTGATTTAAGAATCATTCAGGCTTGAATAAAAATTAAAATCTAGGATAAAAACCGTTCAGGACGAATACAAGGCACTTAATTATATGATTGATAATCAAGAGGCTTATATCAAAGAGCACTTGCATCGTGCTCAGATTGCGAACACGCTTCGACATAGCCGATATTTTCTGTTAAGTATCATGATTATTTGCCTCTATATTTTCTGTGTTTATCACATTCAATATAGCTCATCGAATAGTTACTTTAATCTCTGGTTTATCCTGACTGAAATTACCGTTAGTATGTGCTGGCTCATCAATACCCTGTATTTTAAGCCTGAACAATATCAACTGAAAAATGCACATTACTGGTTACAGATTCAGAGCCTTGCGGTAGGTTGCTGTAACGCTTCCGGTATTTCTCTGATCTATTATTACTTGCCGCAGGCCAATATCAATTTTGATGAAATAGAAGCACTTACTCTATCAGCCTTGCTGTTAATCGTGACTCAAGCTTTTGGTCTGACTTATTTAACCCAGAAGCTCAGCTACTTTTCACTGGTATTTTTACCTTCATTGGTACCCTTTTTACTCTTTCAGTTTTTTCATATCTCGGGTGCCAATCCGGTCTTTGGCTTGGCCCTAAATTTTGCAGTCATTGTGATCCTGCTCTGTGCCAATAGTACCTATCGTATTCATACCCGTACTTCCCGCCTTTATGCAGAAAATGAATTGCTGGTCAGCAATGCCGAACAGCAGGTCGCCTGGACGGATGAACTATGCAAACAGCTACAAACAGAAGTCAATAAATCCAAAGATATTGAACTGGAGCTACAGCTCAGCAACCAGTTACTGGAACAGAAAGTTCGTGAACGTACTTATGATATTGAACAGATAAATATTGATCTGAAAAACCAGCAGCAAAACCTTGAGCTGACTCATGAAATCGCCGGTATCCGTCCATGGGACTGGAATATCAAAGACCGCAGTATTTTGCTAACCAACCATAAAGATGAGAAGGTACAACGGAAATCCAGTGAGCATCATCTACAATTACAGCACATGATCCATCCTGATGATCTGGCTGCATTCAAAAGTAATATGAAACAGCATTTGCGTGGGAAAACTGAGCGCTATGAAGTAACTTACCGGATTCAGCAAGCACCGGGAGTCTGGAGCTGGGTACATGATGTAGGCCGGGTGATCAGTCGCGATCCCGAAACTCACCGTCCTTTACGCATGGTGGGAATTTTGCGTGATATTCAACAGGAACGTAGTTCTCAAGAACGCCTGAAACTGGCAGCCAGTGTAATTGAGCAAGCAGCTGAAGGGATCTTCATCCTAAATGATGAATTACGTTATATCGAAGTGAACCCTTATTTCGAAAATTTGTCCGGTTTTGAACGTAATGACATCTTGGGTAAATATCTATTTGATATTACTGCGAGTCATAAGTCACAGCAGCGCAGCATTCATTCCAATATCATCAAACAAGTTGTGAAAATCGGTTCTTTTGATGGCGAACTGAGTGAGAAATTCCTGTCTGGCAAAGAGATGCCACTCTGGCTACATATCAATGCGATTACTGATGATGAAGGTCGTATCACCCACTATATCGGCATTGTTTCTGATCTGACTGAGCGTAAATTACAGGAACAGCGCCTGTCTTATCTGGAAAATTATGACACGCTGACCGATTTGCCAAACCGCTTTTACTATAACTACCAGCTGCATCAATATCTGATGACGCAAAAAGATTCCATCAAGAAAATTGCGGTGATCCGACTCAATATCGATCGTTTCCGTCCATTGAATGAATATCTGTCTAATAATGGCGGTGATGAGCTGTTGCGTCAGGTGGCACAACGCTTACGTCTGACCAATGCTGAAGCCCTGTTTGTGGCCCATCTAAATGGCGATGACTTTGCAATTTTGTATGAAATCTCGCATATTCGCCCATCTGTACAGGAACACTGTCAACGAATTGCTGAAGCCTTCCAGGCTCCTTTCCATATTTTCGGCCAAGATTATGTGATTACCCTGTCGATGGGTGTAGCCTTCTATCCGGATCATGGTCGTCAGTTAGACTATTTAAATAACTGTGCAGAACAGGCGCTGAGTGAAGCCAAAAATCTCGGCGGGAATACTATCCATTTCTACTCCAATGAAAATACAGCTTTGCTAGAGCAAGGAATTTTCATTGAACGTGATCTGCGTAAAGCCATCCAAAATGGCGAACTCGTAGTCTACTATCAGCCGAAAATTAATTTCAATGACCAGCACATTTATGGCTTTGAAGCTTTAGTGCGCTGGAAACATCCAGAAAAAGGCATCATCCCACCGGGCCTGTTTATTCCTTTAGCCGAACAGACCAGCCTGATTTCCGAGATCGGCCGTCTAGTGATTCAGCAAACTGCCAAACAGATTCGTGAATGGAATGATCTTGGCTTTCATAATATCTGTGTCTCTGTGAATATCGTGGCACAGCAATTGCGTCGTGGTCAGTTACTTGATGATCTGGATCAGGCCATTAGCGAAAACCAGATTTCTGGCACCAGTCTGGAACTGGAAATTACTGAATCTTCACTGATTGAAAACTCTGAATCTGTCAAAAATCTGCTGAACCAGATCAAGCAGCGCCAGATTAATATTTCTTTAGATGACTTTGGAACCGGTTATTCTTCTTTATCCTATCTTGCCGATTTTCCTATTGACATTCTCAAAATTGACCGCAGTTTTGTCTCTAAAATTGGCGAACATAAACAGGAAGCGATTGTCAGTGCCATGGTCGCGATGGGTAAAGCCATGGGCATGACTGTCGTCGCTGAAGGTATTGAAACTGAAGAACAGCTGCAATATCTACGTGATTTAGATTGTGATATTGCCCAAGGCTACTTCTTCTCCAAACCATTGCCTGAACTGGAAGCAACTGCATATTTAGAACAGAATCGCGTTGCTGAAACTTATATATATCAAGTCTAAGTCTATATCTACCTCGAATAAGATTGTCGCAAAAATGGTCGACTTTGACTGGGCTAAGTGCTTAACAAATGTTATATTCAGAGCCATAAATGCAATTTTTTACCCGCTTTCTGGGTAATCTTTACAACGATAGAGATACAGATGGACGAACAATCTTTAAAGCAGCAGGCTCTTTACTATCACGAATTCCCTACTCCAGGAAAAATCAGCGTTACACCAAGCAAACAATTGGTCAACCAACGTGACTTAGCCCTTGCTTACTCGCCTGGCGTTGCCGCACCATGTCTTGAGATTGAACGCGATCCTTCAACAGCTGCACTTTATACCGCACGCGGTAACCTGGTTGCAGTGGTCAGTAACGGTACAGCAGTTCTTGGTTTGGGTAATATTGGCCCACTTGCGTCTAAACCAGTCATGGAAGGTAAAGGCGTACTGTTCAAAAAATTTGCGGGTGTTGATGTATTCGATATCGAAATTGCTGAAAATGATCCAGACAAGATTGTTGATATTGTCGCTTCTCTAGAACCCACTTTTGGCGGGATCAACCTGGAAGATATCAAGGCTCCAGAATGTTTCTATATTGAACAGAAACTTCGTGAACGCATGAAAATTCCTGTGTTCCACGATGACCAGCATGGTACTTCAATCATTGTAGGTTCTGCTCTTCTTAATGCTTTGCAATTAAACGGCAAAAAAATTAATGAAATCAAGATCATTGCTTCAGGTGCCGGCGCTGCTGCCCTGTCTTGCTTGAACTTGCTTTGTGCTCTTGGTGCGAAAAAAGAAAATATCATCGTTGCTGACTCACGTGGTTTATTAACAACTAAACGTGAAGGTCTGGACGAATCTAAAAAAGCATATGTACAAGACATTGATGCCTCTCAGATCGGTGACGTGATTGCAGGTGCAGACATGTTCCTGGGTCTTTCTGCAGCCGGTATTCTCACCAAAGAAATGGTGAAACTGATGGCTAAAGATCCAATTATCTTTGCCTTGGCGAACCCAGATCCAGAAATTTTGCCTGAACATGCACACGAAGTTCGTGATGATGTGATCATGGCAACTGGCCGTTCTGACTATCCAAACCAGGTGAACAACGCACTGTGCTTCCCTTATATCTTCCGTGGTGCATTAGACGTTGGTGCCACCACCATTAATGAAGAGATGAAAATTGCCTGCGTACACGCAATTGCACGCATGGCACATGTAGAAGCAGATGCTGCATCTTATGGTGAAAAATCAGTTTCTTTCGGTCGTGATTACCTGATTCCTGGTCCACTGGATCAACGTCTGATTCTGGAAATTGCGCCTGCAGTTGCACAAGCTGCAATGGATTCTGGCGTAGCAACTCGTCCTATTCAGGATTTCTCGGCATATCGTCAACGTCTATCTGAGTTTGTTTATAACTCAGCTTTCATGATGAAACCAATCTTTGCACAAGCCAAAACAGATCCTAAACGTATCGCTTATGCAGAAGGTGAAGACCTGCGTGTACTTCGTGCTGCACAAATTGCAGTGGATGAAGGCTTAGCTAAACCGATTCTGGTCGGTCGTCCAGCAGTCATCGAAGCCAATATCAAGAAATTGGGCTTACGTCTTGAAGATGGTGTCAACATCACCATCGTGGATCAAGAAAAGAACCCGGATTACGAAAAATTTGCAGACGACTATTACAACCTGATGCAACGTAAAGGTGTAACGCCTGAATATGCACACCGTGAAGCGCGTCGCCGTTCTACTTTGATCGCTGCGATGCTGGTTCGTCATGGCATGGCGGACGGTATGTTATGTGGTACTTACTCAAGCTACGACATCCATCTGGACTTTGTCAGCAATGTCATCGGCAAACAGGATGGCCATAATACCTTCTTCACCTTAAACGCATTAATGCTGGAAGAGCGTAACCTGTTCATCGCAGATACTTACATCAACCGTAATCCAACGGCTGAACAGCTTGCTGAGATGACGATTCTGGCTGCTGAAGAAGTGCGTCGTTTCGGTATTACACCGCGTGTTGCCCTACTTTCTCACTCTAGTTTCGGTTCAGACCAGCACGATGCCAGCGCACAAAAAATGCGTCGCGTATATGAAATTCTTTCTGAAACTGCACCTGAGCTTGAAGTTGAAGGTGAAATGCATGGTGATGCAGCATTAGACGAAAATATCCGTCAGTTTGCATTCCCTAATTCTCGTTTCAAAGGTTCTGCAAACCTGCTGATCATGCCAAATCTGGATGCAGCCAATATTTCGTTTAACCTGTTAAAAGCAACTTCAGGTAATAACGTGACCATTGGTCCTATCCTGCTTGGTGCTGCGAAACCTGTTCATATCCTGACACCAACTGCAACGACTCGTCGCGTAGTGAATATGACTGCATTAACTGTTGCTGAAATTCAGGAAGCAGAGAAAAACGCGCTTTAAGGAATGTACGCATCAGCGTAACTTCTTGACTTGAGAAAACCTCTATTCTGTAGCATGATGCTTGTAAGAATAGAGGTTTTTTCATGCAAGTTTATTTAGTAGGCGGTGCAGTTCGGGATCATTTACTTGGACACCCCTATCACGAAAAAGATTATGTGGTTGTCGGCGCGACGCCGGAACAATTGCTTGCTGAAGGTTTTCAACCTGTTGGCAAGGACTTCCCTGTTTTTCTTCATCCTGAAACCAAAGACGAATATGCTCTGGCACGTACCGAACGCAAGTCTGGCTATGGTTATCATGGTTTTGAATTTTATACCGATATCAATGTCACCTTGGAAGAGGATCTGATCCGCCGTGACCTGACCATCAATGCCATGGCCATGGATGATTCAGGCAAGATTTATGATCCTTATGGTGGTCAAAAAGATCTGGCTGATCGTGTACTGCGTCATGTATCAGAAGCTTTTGTCGAAGATCCTTTACGTGTTTTAAGGATTGCCCGCTTTGCTGCGCGTTATCAACATCAGGGTTTTAGCATTGCAGAAGAAACGTTAGTGCTGATGAAGCAGCTGGCGGAATCGGGCGAGCTTAATGCATTGACACCTGAGCGGGTCTGGAAAGAAACCACACGCGCACTGATGGAACAAGATGCAGATGTGTATTTTGAAGTATTACGTAGTTGTGGTGCTTTAAAAGTACTGTTCCCGGAACTGGATGCCTTATATGGCATTCCGCAACGTCCTGAATATCATCCTGAAATTGACTGTGGTATTCATACCATGATGTCTTTACAGCAAGCTTGTCGCCAAAATTATAGTCTGGATGTACGTTTTGCGGTTCTGGTTCATGACCTTGGTAAGGCATTAACCCCTGTGGAAGAATTACCACGCCATATCATGCATGAAGAACGTGGGATCAAACCGGTGAATGAGCTGTGTGAACGCTTAAGAGTTCCAACTCATACCAAACAGCTGGCGTTGGCTGTCTGTAAAGAACACTTAAAATGCCATCAGGCTTTTAACTTAAAACCTGGCACGTTATGGCGTTTATTGCAGCGTCTAGATGTATTGCGTCGTCCTGAACGTGTTGAAGCTTTTGTACAGGCCTGTGAATGTGACTCTCGCGGCCGCTTGGGGTTGGAAAATCGTGCTTATCCTCAGGCTCAATATGTGCTGGATGCCATGCAGGTCGTACGTAGCATTAAAGCTCAAGATTTGCCTCCAGAGATTCAAGGTCCGGATATTGGTGAAATGCTGATTGAACGACGGATTGCAGCTCTGGCAGAACTGAAAGAACAGCACAGTGCTATACTTTAAACATCAGGCTCCTTCGGGAGCCTTTTTAATATCTCAAATCTCACTCATCTCGATTTTCTATATAAATAGCAATAATTCTTTGAAGCTATCATGTAATTTCAACACTTAAGCAAATTAAATATTGATTATGATTGATATTATTTTTAGCTAAGACCATGTCTAATGACTTATCTCATCCGTCCACTGGATCTTGAAAAAGACCTGCATGACGTTCATCAACTCACGATTCAGCTTGGCTAACCATCTACGCTGGAAAATATCAAACAGCGTTGGGAGCATCTCCATCAAGACAGTCATTATCAAACACTGGTTATAGAACAGGATTTACATGTGATCGGCTATGCAGGTTTTATTCAGGAATAGACCTGAGAATTTGACGGTGGATATTTAAGGATTCAGGCTTTTGTAATTGATCAGGCCCATCGTGGAAAAGGCGTTGGCAAGCAACTGATGGCTGCTATTGAACAGATTGCAAAAGAACAAGGCTTCAAGATGATTCAGCTCAACAGCGGAAATCGCGAAGAACGCTACCCTGCACATGCCTTTTATCAAGGACTAGGATTTGACACTTACAGTATTGGATTTCGTAAGCATCTGGAATGATCAGCCAGTCATAACCAGCTGATCAATCGTAGATTTAATTTATGAAATTTCAGCAGGGAAAGTAATCACTTTTTCTAATTTCATCTGATTGGTTGCAATCATCAACAAGCGATCAAGACCTAGGGCAATACCCGAACATTCCGGCATTTTCGGCAATGCCGCCAGCAAATATTCATCAATCGGCATGACATGCAAGCCAAGCGCTGCCCGTTCTGCATTATCTGCTTCAAAGCGGGAACGCAAAACTTCAGCATCCATCAGCTCATCATACGCGTTGGCCAGTTCCAGTCCTTCGATATACAGTTCGAAACGTGCCGCAACCAGCTCCCCATCTTCATCGATTCTAGTTTTAGCCAACGATGCCAGTTCCGGTGGAAAATCTGTCAAAAATACAGCCGTATCGAAACCCAGGCTTGGCTCGACCATATGCGAGAATAAAAGGTCGATATACCCTAAACGGTCATCACCCAAGTCCAAATTGAGACCTACCCGGCGACAGCAATCTTTGAGTTGCTGCAAAGTGGCCTGTAAAGGATTGAGATCCAGGCGATCCATAAAGGCATGCTTATAGCTGAGTACAGTGGGACGGATTTCCCCAAAACGTGCCTTAAGTGTCACATTTAATAAATCTGTCACTTCAAACATCAGATCTTTCAGACTAAAGCCCGGTCGATACCATTCCAGCATGCTGAATTCACTGTTGTGCTTACGGCCGTGTTCATCATCCCGAAACACTTTACAGACCTGGTAAATCGGCCCACTACCACTAGCCAATAAACGTTTCATGGCAAATTCGGGTGAGGTCTGTAGATAATGTGTGCCGAGCTTGCCCATGACATGACGCTGGGCCTGAATCGAAGCCAGATGCACATCGGTCACACCAGCCTGAGATAAAATCGGGGTTTCCACTTCCAGCACTTCACGTTCAGCAAAAAACTGACGGAGCTGGGTATACATATTGGCACGCGCTTTAATAGCTTTTAAGTCACAGGTCGGTTGATAAGATACTGTTTGACTCATGCCTTTGGCCCTCCATGAGCGGCCCATTCACGGCGTAAAGGATAAGTCTTGCGTAAATGATCAAATGCTTTCTGATCGACTTTGCCATCTTTTAAACAAGCACGCAGATTGGCATCATCACGGGCGATATCATAGATCTGGGTTAAATGCTGTTGTAGCGCCAGTTTTAAATCCTGATCCTGGAAAAACTGTACACAGACAGGCAACTGGCTTTCAAACTGCTTATTAATCTCAAAGCCAAAAGTCTGGCAAAATGCCTTGTAAATCATTTGAGTACCGCGTGCCTTACCTTCCAGACTATAACCTGCAATATGCGGCGTCACCAAAGTAATCAGATTCAGCAGCTGTTCAGAAATTTCCGGTTCATGCTCAAAGACATCCAGTACAACCTGACGTTGAGTTGCCTGAATATCGGTAATTAGTGCCGCTTCTTCAATAACTGGCCCACGCGCTGAATTAATTAAAATGGCTTCTGGCTTCATTTGTCCAAGAGCATTAGCATTAATTAAATGATAAGTCGGATGCTGATCTGTTTTGGTTAAAGGTACATGAATGGAAATAGCATCTGCGGTTTTTAGCAGTTGTTCAAATTCAACCTGATGAACCTGATCGCGCTGTACAAAGGGATCGTAGGCAATCACATTCCAGCCCAGCAATTTGGCCATTGTTGCTAAACGCGAACCGACATTTCCTAGACCAACAATGCCCAAGGTGAATTCTTTATTTGCATTGATCAATTGGGGTTGTAAATATAATAGAGCCGTAATCACATATTCAGCTACCGCCTGTGCATTACAACCGGGTGCATTGCTCCAGCGGATGTTCTGTTGTTCTAGTGCAGCAATGTCCAGATGATCTGTACCAATGGTGGCACTGCCGACGAATTTAATCTGACTATCCTGTATGAGTGCTGCATTGACTTTGGTCACGGAACGGACCAATAAAGCCTCTGTATCTTTTACATCTTCTGCAGTGAGAGTTCTTCCTGCACGATGCTGAATATCGCCAAATTCTGCAAAGAAATAATCGGTAAATGCCAGATTTTCATCTGCGACAATTTTCATAATCTGTTCCAATGACTGAATCTATCTATCATACCGCGTCAACCGGAATGTGACTATTTTCACTCAAGTTTTAGATGAATTCTTGCAAACATAGAGATATAAAAAATGCCAAAGTCAAACATCACTTCGGCAAAGGAGTGTAATTGGAGTAAGAAAATGATGCAGGGTTAGGCGATTGAAAGCCATACCCTGCACGAAAAAGTTTCCTTTTTTAATTGGAGAATGCAGCAATACCTGTTTGAGCACGACCTAGAATCAAGGCGTGTACATCGTGTGTACCTTCGTAAGTATTGACCACTTCCAGGTTCACCAAATGACGAGCTACACCAAATTCATCAGAGATCCCGTTACCACCCATCATGTCACGCGCTAAACGGGCAATGTCTAAAGCTTTACCACAGTTATTACGTTTGATCAGTGAAGTGCCTTCAACTGATGCAATGCCTTCATCTTTCATACGGCCAAAACGTAATGCCACTTGCAGACCCAACGCAATTTCAGTTTGCATGTCCGCCAGTTTTTTCTGAACCAGCTGATTCGCAGCCAATGGACGACCAAACTGTTTACGATCCATGGTGTATTGATGCGCTGTATGCCAACAGAATTCAGCTGCACCCATCGCACCCCAGGCAATACCATAACGCGCACTGTTCAGACAGGTAAATGGACCTTTTAGACCACGAATTTCCGGGAACGCGTTTTCTTCTGGAACAAAAACGTTGTCCATCACGATTTCACCGGTGATCGAAGCACGTAAGCCAACTTTACCGTGAATCGCTGGTGCAGAAAGCCCTTCCCAGCCTTTTTCTAGAATAAAGCCACGAATGTCACCGACATTGCCTTCAGGAGACACTTCTTTTGCCCAAACCACAAAGACATCCGCAATCGGACTGTTGGTAATCCACATTTTCGCGCCAGTCAGACGGTAACCACCATCGACTTTTTTGGCACGTGTAATCATGCTGCCCGGATCAGAACCGTGATCCGGTTCAGTCAGACCGAAACAACCGATATATTCACCGGTCGCCAGTTTTGGCAAATATTTCTGTTTCTGTTCTTCAGAACCAAATTCATTGATGGGTACCATCACTAACGAACTTTGTACGCTGGCCATTGAACGGTAACCGGAATCCACACGTTCCACTTCACGAGCAATCAGACCATAGCTGACATAATTTAAGCCGGCACCGCCGTATTGCTCTGGAATGGTTGGACCCAACAGACCGAGTTCACCCATTTCACGGAAAATAGTGGGATCAGTTTTTTCATGGCGGAACTGTTCTAGTACACGTGGCATCAGCTTATCCTGACAGTACGCATGCGCGCTGTCACGGATCATGCGTTCTTCTTCAGTCAGTTGCTGTTCCAGTAAGAATGGATCCTGCCAGTTAAAATAGACTTTGCTGGTTTTTTTCGTATCGACCATTTGATTCATAGTATTCCCTGCCAATCCTTCATCTATCTATTAGATGATGCTGTTTTATCCTTCAGAGTGACTCTAGGCATGAATCATGACTTGTTCAAACAATAAATTTGCATGCAGCTATGCACTTTACGCATACCTTATATAAGTTGCTATTTCTAGAAATTATTTGTTTAGCCAATTTGCCTATTTTTTATACCAAAGTCGTATAGTAGTATAAGAGTGATATACCATTTATTGATATCTGACCATTTTAAGTTCAAGGATGAACAGGTGCGTAGAAAAATACCTTCCCTGCAAGCACTAATCTGTTTCGAATCTGCTGCACGCCATGCCAGTTATACTTATGCAGCGCAGGAACTGTTTTTAACTCAAAGTGCAGTTTCACGCCAGATCCAGCAACTGGAGGAGTATTTAGGCACAGCTTTATTTACCCGTACGCGGCATGGTGTAGAACTCAATCATGCTGGACAACAATATTTAAAGAGTATCACTCCGCATCTCAAAGGACTGGAACAGTCAACCCTAGACGTCATTACGCATCAAGGGCGCGGCGGTACTTTAAAACTGGGCGTAGTGCCTACGTTTGCGACTCGCTGGCTATTACCTAAACTCCAGAGCTTTAATCGACTCTATCCTGAAATTACGGTACATCTGGAAACCAGCACCCGCCCTTTTCTGTTTCAGGAACAGATTTTCGATGCTGCCATTTATGCAGGAACACCTCAACAGGTTGAACAATGGCCGGGTACACATAGCCATTTTCTAATGCATGAAGATGTAGTTGCTGTCTGTGCGCCTGATCTGATTCAACAGTATTTTCCCAATGCACAGAAGATTAATGATTACAGCTATGACTTAAGTGCTGAACAATTGGTTCAACTTCCTTTATTACAGCAAACCACCCGGCCGAATATCTGGGAAGACTGGTTCAAGTTACATCAGATCCAGCATCCGAATCCTTTGCAGGGGCAACGACATGAACTGTTTTCTATGCTCGCTGTAGTGGCTAGCCATGGCATGGGAATGGCCTTAATTCCACAAATGCTAATTGAAAAAGAATTAAAGCGGCAGGAATTGGTGCTGGTATCCAGCAAGACCTTAGAAAGGAAACGAGGCTATTATCTGGTCCATTCCAGCCAAGAAAGCTCACCGCTGATTGAAAAATTTGTTGCATGGATACAACAGGAAATTCAAGGCAGCCTTCCCTCTGAGTCTGAGCTATAAACCCCAATGAATAGACAATAAAAAACCCCGATCATTGATCGGGGTTTTTCGTATCTGGCGGAAGCGGTGAGATTCGAACTCACGGAGGGGTATAAGCCCTCGTCGGTTTTCAAGACCGGTGCATTAAACCGCTCTGCCACGCTTCCATGGCCGCCATCATATAAATATTTCTGTTTCTTGGCAATAAATTTTCGCAAAACTTCTGTAAAAATCAGTTCATTCAGTCAAAAATCAGACGAAAATTTTAGAGTAGATAAAATTTTATACACAGAATCTTGGTGCTGATATTTTTATTTTCAGAATGAATTTAGCCTTAATATTCACATCATTTTGAACAATGAAAATTTGAAATTATTTTAATAAGTTAAAAATAAAAACCCCGATCAATGATCGGGGTTTTTTATATCTGGCGGAAGCGGTGAGATTCGAACTCACGGAGGGGTATAAGCCCTCGTCGGTTTTCAAGACCGGTGCATTAAACCGCTCTGCCACGCTTCCATGGCCGCCATCATATAAATAAAAATTGCGCTTGGCAAATATTTTTCCAATTTCTCTGCATCAACTGCACAAAATAAAATCAATTTTATTAATCTTCTGAATTTTCTGGCTTTTCATAGCGAATTGAATTGATAAACCAGAGTTTCTTGCCGGATGGTGTCATCACTTCAGCTTCATCATCCACTGACTTGCCTAACAGGGCACGCGCCATGGGTGAATCAATCGAAATATGCTGCGGATGATGATCATAAATTTCATCGACGCCCACAATCCGAAAACTCTTCTGCTCACCCTGTTCATTTTCAATTTCGACCCAGGCACCAAAATAAACTTTGCCTTCCTGTTCAGGGGAAAAATCAACAATTCGCAGCTCTTCCAGCCGCTTGCCCAGATAACGAACCCGACGATCAATTTTACGTAAAAGCTGTTTGTTATATTGGTAATCTGCGTTTTCCGAACGGTCGCCGAGACTGGCTGCCCAGTTCACTTTTTTGGTAATTTCAGGACGTTCTTCATGCCAGAGATTTTTAAGTTCTGCCACCAATTTGTCGTGTCCACCACGGGTAATCAGGTTAGATTTCATGTGTTTTAATTGCCAATTTTGAACCAGTTTTTAGACATTAAGAGCTTATTTTATTTGGAGTTTTAGGACAAGCCAGAATATGCAATTTTTTTCTTCAATAAATTTAATAACTTAAATTACATTTAAAAAATAAATTATGTACAAAATTTGACAATTCATTTTTTGATCTTTAATATGCACCCTACTTTTGGAATCGCTTATTTTTTAATCTATGTAGTTTTTCTACATATTTCCCGATCAATTTAGTCATTTTTGAATGACGTCATGACTGCCCAACCCTTATTGAATTTATCAAACTTTTAAAAGTTTCTGGCTAGTATTGGCTGTGATTTTTAGGGCATAAATTACTTGTAGCGGAGACAACATGCACAGTAGTTCAACCACTGGGTCGAGGCTTTGCCTTAGCTCTTTTATCTCTTCTCTCCCTGTAAAAGCACTGGTACTGAGTACGGCACTTATCCCCTTTCATAGTATCAATGCCACTAAAACCACACTTCAATATGATCATGTGGTCAATAGCAACAAACTCACCGTCGTCGCAGTTCAAAGTCCAACGACTGTGTTTCAGGATGGACAACATCAGCATGGTTTTGGTTATGACCTGGTTCGCAACTATGCCAACAGCCTGAATGTTAAGCTGGATTTTAAAACTGTTCCAGATAATGCCACGGCCCTGAAATGGGTAGCGCAGGGTAAAGCCAATCTGGCCATGACCACCACTGATCTGGGTACGATTGAACAACAACGTTTAACGGCTTTTTCTGCCACTTGTGGTGATGAGTCTTCACTGGCCAGTAATGGACTGAATTCTAACCTGAATCTGGTATTTAAATCAGCCAGCGACCCTTTAAGTCAAACTGCTAGTGCTTTTGTCTGTCAAGGCAAACAAAGCGGTGCAATCAAGCAGCTTGCATCCTTCTACAATCAGAATGTGGTAGAAGAACATTCTTGGGATGAAATTCAACAGAACCTGAACCAGCGCCTCCCCACATACAAGGCGAGCTTCCAGAAATCTGCTCAGCAGTACGATCTGGACTGGCACCTGCTCGCCGCGATCGGTTACCAGGAATCCTATCTAAAGCCAAACTCCGTATCTCCCACCGGTGTCCGCGGTCTGATGATGCTCACAAGCTCTACCGCAAAAGCGATGGGGGTTAGTAACCGGACAGATCCAGGTGAAAGTATTGATGGGGGTGCCAAATACTATGACCAGATACTGAGTCGTTATGAACATATCCCTTATCCGGATCGTAACTGGTTTGCTTTGGTCGCCTATAACATGGGCCCAGGTGCTGTGAATCAGCTGCAAAAACGTATTCAGGCCCAAGGCAAGAATCCGAATAACTGGGTAAACCTGTATGCTTATCTGGAACAGAATAAAGCCAGTAATGGTCGTTACCGTCAGGCCCTTCAATACGTGACCCGTATTCGTGCCTATCTGGAACACATCAAGACCACTCCACAGCTGGTGAATATTTAAGCCTGATCATTTCTAATCCAGATATTCAGCCATAAAAAAAGCTTACCTTAGGGTAAGCTTTTTTGTTACTACAGCTTTTTAGATCAAAACTATTAAGCCGTTGTATTTTCAAGAACTTTCTTGAACAGGTCTTTTTGTGCTTGGCTTGGCTTCGCTGTTTGCAATGCCATCAATTGAGACATATCGCCTTGCACCTTGATTTTACCTGTCATGAAGGCTTGCATTGCAGCCGCCATATCAAACTCAAGGAAAACTTTACGTAAGGTTTCACCATCCATGTTTAATGTTGTTTTCGCATTTGGAGATAAACCTTTTTTAATCGCGCCACCTTCCAAAGATAATTCTGTATTACCTGTAGTGTCTGCAACGACTAAATTAATTGCCAGATTCGCCAAAGCAGGTGGCAAATCCAAATCACCAGCTTGTGCAGTGAGCGTGTCTACAGTCGAAAACCAATCATCAGTTAAAAAAGCAGGCATGATCTTTCCTCAATTTATTTATTCATTTGTGTCGACTATCCAGACGACATCAGGTTGAAGCTATTATGCTTGTGACTTGTTATAACATGATCATTATGGCAAAGGCTAACGAATTTTGTACGCACCGTTCAATTTTTGTAGTTCTTATCTTGTGTTATTTTTGATTCAGGCATCGGCCGTAGCCCATGCCTGTATCAGCTTGACTTTATATAGGTCGATTAGTCTGCTGCAAAGCCCAGATTGACCATATTGATGCGGCGGTTCTCGCCTTCTACCGCCTCTTCAGTTGAACAGCTGCCTTTGAAATCGAATTCGCGCTGGCTATCCAGAATTTCGAAATCAAATAATTCGCGGTCAACTAACTGAGATGGCGACACATTTTGCAAGGCACCAAAGATACTGTGCAGACGTTTTGGATGCGCATTGTCCCATTCACGTAACATGTCATTGATAATGGCACGTTGAAGATTTTCCTGAGAGCCACATAAATTACATGGAATAATTGGAAATTGACGCATCTGTGCATATTTGATGATGTCTTTTTCTTCCACATAGGCCAATGGACGAATTAGGATATTCTTTTTGTCAGAAGACAGCAGTTTTGGCGGCATGGCTTTCAGGCTGCCCCCATGGAACAGGTTCAGGAAGAATGTAGCCAGAATATCATCACGGTGATGACCCAGCGCCACTTTAGTCGCCCCAATTTCCTGAGCAAAACCGTACAAAGAACCACGGCGCAGACGTGAACATACTGCACAGTAAGTCTTGCCTTCCGGTGTCAGTTTTTTGGTAATGCTGTAGGTATCTTTTTCCAAGATGTAATACGGAATGTTATTTTCTTCTAAATAACGCGGTAATACATCTTCCGGGAAACCGGGCTGTTTCTGGTCCAGGTTAACCGCCACCACATCAAAGTTGATCGGTGCAATGCGTTTAAACTGAAGCAGGATATCAAGCAAGGTATAACTGTCTTTACCACCAGAAATACACACCATGACCTTGTCGCCGTCTTCAATCATCTTGAAGTCGCGAATGGCATGTCCGACCTGGCGGCGAAGCTTCTTCAACAAACGGTAGTAGGCAGAGCTTGTTGGCAGTTCAGGTTTGAAATTAAATCCTTGCTCGGATTCAACTGGCGAGTACATAGACGAGAATAACCCATAAATAAAAATACCGCGCAATTTTAGCTGATTCGGTTCCGTATCGCATCAAAAGAATTTATTTTCATACAAATGCCATATTAGTTTCATTTTCATGTTTTATTTAGATTGATATATTGAACGATTTAGTTCAATTTTTAAGCGAGATGCTTATCTTTTGGACTTTTCCACAGTTGTCCACAAAAGCTGTGGATAACTTTGTGGATTGAAATGGACTTGACAACTTGTTCACCTCAAAATTTAAGGCTTTTCTTTAAATTGATCATTTTTTAATCAATTTATTTTGTTATTAAAATCAATAGCTTAAACCTGTCAACCCTAAGGTTTTAAATTAAATAAAAAAAATATTTTGCTGCTCAAAATATTGACAGGCGTTCCCGTTTACATACTCGTTTATAAATGCAGCGTATAAGGCTGTGCATTACGTAATTTTTTGTTAAACTCATCCATGAATTTTTCTAGCTTATTATTTATCAAATATAAACAATGAAAATAAAGACGTATTTCTTGGGGTGTCAACTGATCGGTAGCTTGGTTATGCTGAGCTGCAGTCATTTGGTGTATGCCGGTGAAACCATCTATCAGTTGCGTGATAAAAACGGCAGTACCTTATTGACCAATAAGAAGAGCCGTTATAATCATCTTCAGGTCGAAAAGAAGACTTATTATCCGGATAGCAATATTCATAGCTATAGTAACTGGGGCAGCAGCGAGTCGTCGGTTTTGCCTAGCTATAGCAAGAATAAGAATGCTTTTGATTCGATCATTCGTCAGGCCGCACAGACTTATGGTGTGTCTGAAGGTTTAATTAAAGCAGTGATGCATACTGAATCAGGCTTTAATACCCATGCCCGCTCCCCTGTGGGTGCACAAGGTTTGATGCAGCTGATGCCAGCTACAGCACGTCGCTTTAATGTCAGTAACGCTTATGATCCTCATCAGAACATTATGGCAGGCGCCAAGTATCTGGCCTGGTTATTAAAGCGTTTTAATGGCAATACCAGTCTGGCACTGGCGGGCTATAATGCCGGTGAAGGCAATGTCAGCAAATATGGTGGAATCCCGCCTTTCCGGGAGACCCAAGATTATGTGCGCCGTGTGACCAGCCGTTATCAAAATCTGTATACTCATGGCCTGAGTGCAAGCACAACCACGTCTAGCACTTCATCCAGTGAAGGCCGCATCATTGCCAGTTCAGCGAATTACTCCAATGATAGCAGCAACACTTCGCACATCCAGGCAGCCAAGTATCAGCGTCAGATTATTATGAATGCTGATGGCAGTTATACCGATGCACCGATGGGTTCTTATGCAACGGCGAATGCAACAGCAGCAGCTAAAATTTATTTAAGTGAATAAATAAATCAAAATCATTTGATTCTGAATGGCCTTAGTGAAAATGCAGCAAAAAATTAAGCTGTGTTTTGTGATCTAGGGCCATTTTTTTCTTGAATTTTTAGTCATTTCACCCCATATTGATTTCAATGATTTTCATTTGCTAATTAGATTATTTTTTTATAATAAGAGGATTTCTCAATGATGCGGATTGGTTTGTTCTTGCTAACCAACCTCGCGGTACTGGTTGTAGCTGGCATTATCCTGTCACTCTTCGGTGTCGGTAGTTACCATGGCGCGGGTGGCTTGAATCTAGGCAACCTGTTGGTGATCTGTTTTGTGTTCGGTATGGTGGGATCACTGATTTCCCTGTTCATGTCTAAATGGATGGCGAAAAAAACAACCGGTACTGAACTGATTGACCCAAATGCCCCTCGTAACCAGGCAGAAGCATGGTTATTACAAGAAGTTGCGCAACTTTCTCAGCGCGCTGGCATTAAAATGCCGGAAGTAGGTATTTTCCCATCTTATCAGTCAAATGCCTTTGCAACAGGCTGGAACAAGAACGATGCGCTTGTGTCTGTTTCTACAGGTCTGCTGGAACGCATGAACAAAGATGAACTTCGTGCGGTACTGGCGCATGAGATCGGTCACGTTACCAATGGCGATATGGTGACACTGGCCTTGATCCAAGGTGTAGTCAACGCATTTGTCATGTTCTTTGCCCGTGTAGTTGGTGACTTCGTAGACCGTACGATCTTCGGCCGTGAAGAAGGTGAAGCACCGGGTATTGGCTATTTTGTGATTACCATTGTGCTGGATATCGTATTTGGTATTATGGCTTCTGCAATCGTATTGTGGTTCTCACGCTACCGTGAGTATCGTGCTGATGAGGCAGGTGCGCGTTTAGCTGGTAAACAGGCCATGATTTCAGCGTTATTACGTTTACAGGCGGAATCAGAAATGCCGGATGCTATGCCGAAAGAAATGAAAGCCTTTGCGATTTCGGCTGGTCAGGAACAAGGTTTTAGTCTGGCTGCATTGTTCCAGACTCACCCAACGATTGAACAACGTGTTGCTGCCTTGCAACAACTCGATTGCCCTTAAGCAACGCATTGATTGCTTGATAGAAAAAAGCCTGCATTTGCAGGCTTTTTTATTAAGTTTAGGTTTATAAACCTTCAGGCTTTAAACCATTGAAAAAGCTGCATTGTGCCCCAGCCAATGGCCATAATTAACAGAATCAAAAAGAAAGTTCCTAAAAGATCTGGCAGATGAATCCAGATCCAGGCCACCACAGGATTACGCCAGAAAGCGGATTGCTGTTGTCTGCGTTCCAGACTTTCATGCAGAAATGGATGCACCACATGATGATCGGTACGGATCTGGTATTCGTCCCGGATATGTTGATGCACAATATCCAGTGCCTTACGGCTAGGACGAATAAAAATATCAAATATTGTTCCTGCTACAGGAATAAAGCCGACCACAGCATCCATGACGGCCATTTTCAGGACTGGCTTTAATTTTTCATTCGGCACCCCGATCTGACGGGCTTTATAAATCGCATAACTGGTCAATACAAAACCTGCGATATCTCCAGCTACCGGAATGGTACTCAAAGCAGCATCTGCCCCGACGCCCTGCTTGGTAAATGGAATCCGTACCACCGAATCCATCATATTGGCAAACTTGGCTAAATCGCGCTCCAAACGTACGACTTCTTGCCGTGTTAATTTTTTTTCTTTTTCAACCGCAACCATGCTTTAGCCTTATTCAAACATTTCTGTTATAGCCCTGAGAATAAAGTATAAATTGAAAATATGTATATGTATTTATTAGACCTCTTTCATAAATCATTTTTTGCTCAGTTCCAAGTTGTAGATTCCAGCGATTAAATTGAATCTCAAACCAAGCCTTTTACCTCTATTTCGATAACGCTCAGCAAGGATTTTGAAGGTTTTCAGGCTGCCAAATACATGCTCAATTCCAATTCTTCTTTTATTGATTTCTTGATTATAGATTTTCAATTCAGGATCCAATTTACAGTGTCTTTTGGCTTTTAATGGCAACAGGCTATTCGGATACAACACATAAATCCCCTGATAGCCTTTATCTGCAAGGATAAAAGCCCCAAAAGGAATCTGGTTTAAATTGCGTTTGAACAACTCGAAATCATGCACTGCACCGCGACTGGTACATAAACTCAGAATTTGCTGAGTTTTGTAGTGAATCATGGCCTGTACTTTAAAGGTATGGGTCTTTTTCTTGCCGCTATAGCTTTTCTTCTGTTTTTTTAGGCCTTTGGATTGGAATTTCCGTGGCATCCACGATTACAACATTCCAGTCGATGCCTTCGCCCTCGGGTAAATCTTTGGGTAAATTAAACAGATTGGACCGAATCAGGCAGTCTTCAACATGACGGACAATTCTTGAGGCTGTGGGCTCTGAAACCCCGTAACTCGTCGCAACGTGAAATAAGGTTCGGTATTCCCGCCAATAGCTCAGACAGAGCAGGACCTGATCCTCCAGGCTTAACTTGGGCGGTCTGCCTTTGGCAGAGACATGCTTCTGCAATTGCTCAACCATCAAATAGAAAGTTGACCATGAGATGCCTGTGTATCGCTTGAACTGAGGATCAGAAAGCTTGTTTGAATCGATGTATTTCATCCGCAGATTATGCACGAATGCTAAGAAATCCGGAGTGCAAATATTAACCAAAAAGAAGATCGTTTTTTGATTTATGAAAGATATCTATTATCTATACTTTTATAGCAATAGCTGTGAAGCGATAAATAAATAAACCAGAACACCTGTCGCATCACAAATAGAGGTCACCAATGGCGCAGAGGCGCTTGCAGGATCAAATCCAAAACGATTTAGCATAAAAGGCAAACTCATTCCAATTAAACAGCCCAAAAGCACAATACCCATCATACTCAGAGCAAGCACTAAAGCGACCATTTCATCACCGCGGTAATATCCCAAAAGTGAAACTGCAAGTGCCATGGTTCCGCCCAGACACAGGGCAACCAAACTTTCACGTCCCAGCAAGTAAAACCAGTCCCTAAAATGTACATCGCCCGTTGCCAATGCACGCACCATCAGCGTTGCAGATTGAGAGCCGGCATTTCCACCACTGCCAACCAATAAGGGCAAAAAGAAAACCAATACAATATTTGCGGCAATAATGTCTTCAAAATGTGCAATGCCAATCCCGGATAACAAACTGCCAAAAACAAGAAATACCAGCCAATACACCCGTTTTTGATAGAGTTGCAATATTGGGGCAGATTTAAGACTCAATTTAGATGATGCATCGACAGCACCAGATTTTAAAAAATCTTCTGTTGCCTCTTCTCTGGCCACATCCATTGCATCATCATGTGTCACAATACCCACCATCACACCGGCATGATCTATAATGGGTAATGCCAGTAAGTCATAACGAGCAATGGTTTTGGCTACTTCATTCTGATCGCTGTCAAAATATGCAAAAATAATATCGGTCGCCATTAAATCACTAATATTGCTTTGTTCTTCGGCAAGTATTAATTGTTTGAGCGATAAAACACCCAGCAGCTTTCTTGCTTCATCAAGTACATAGGCCAAATAAATGGTTTCCGAATCGGGTGCCTCATAACGCAACATTTTAATGGCATCTTTTACCGACATATTCGGTTTTAAGGTGGCATATTCGGAGCTCATGATGGCCCCTGCCGTACCTTCTACATAAGAAGAGAGCTGCCGAATATCTTCACGCTCGGCCTGTGCCAATGCAGGCAATAAAGTATTTTGCTGCTCGTGATCTAAACATTTAAATAAATCGACACGCTTGTCTGAAGGCATTTCGCCCATAATTTCAGCCAAGTCTGTTCGCGTTAAACCGTGTGCAAATTTTACTTGTTCTTCGGGTTTGAGATATGAAAATACATAGGCGCGTGCAGGAAGATGCAGTAGCAGCTTTTGACTATTCTCTAAAGGTAATTGTGCCAAAATATCAGCCAAATCTGCGGCTTTAAACGTTTTAACAGAGTCTAATGCCAATGCAATATCTTGCTTGCTTAATGCATCATTTAAAAGATATAAAAAGTTGTTGTAGCTCATGCTCGCCCCCTATTATCCAACCTATGTAATAGGGCCGCAACGGCTCTTATTTTATTTGCCGAATGAACCCACATAATAATGTTGGTAAATATAAATGTTTGAAATTTGGTGTATCTGACAACTGTGCCTGTCCATTTAGGGATTTAATCCTCATCAAACCGCTTATACGGCGCAGCAATACTACGAAAAACTGTTACATTTCTCAACCTTTACAACGAAACCTAAACAATTTAATCACTTATGTTTCTTTTAACGGACTTGGGCTTAAATAGAGTCCATATCAATACATACATAAATGGAGTAAAGATCAGGACCAGTACCGTGCCGAAGATCACTCCACCAAAAACACTGATTCCAATCTCTCGACGACTGGCTGCACCTGCACCAAAAGCAAAAACCAGGGGCAAAATGCCAGCACCAAAGGCCAGAGAGGTCATCAGGATTGGGCGCAAGCGTAGCGAAGCACCTTCAAGTGCAGCTTCAACTACCGATTTACCTTTTTCCTGAGCCAATGCCGCAAACTCTACGATTAAAATTGCATTCTTACAGGACAGACCAATGGTAGTTAGCAAAGCAATCTGGAAGTAAATATCATTCGGAAAATCTGCCAGAAAACTAAAAATAATATTCCCACAAATCCCTAGAGGAATCGCGGACATCACCGCAGTCGGAATCGTCCAGCTTTCATATAAAGCGGTTAAACACAGGAAAATAAAGGCAATCGAAATCACATAAAGAAAAATCGCCTGACCGCTGCTGCGCTTTTCTTCCAGTGCGGCTCCGCTCCAGGCCAGATTCACGCCTTCCTGGGCATCTACCAATGTTTCAACATCCTGCATGGTCTGACTGGAAAACTTGTCCTTTGGAATTCCGGCATAGACTGGAACAGCGTTATAACCCATATAGCGGTTAATACTGTTCGGCCCGCCCTGCCAATTCAGACTGCTGAACTGGTTAAACGACAGCATTTCACCTTTTTGATTGCGTACATGCCAGAAGGCCAGATCTTCAGGTTTAGAACGGTATTCTGCTTCACCCTGCATAATCACACGCTTAATCTGCCCGCGATCAATAAAGTCATTGATGTAAGTTCCACCCCACGCTGCAGCCAAAGTACTGTTTACATTTTGCTGAGGAATGGAATGCTTTAACACACGCTCTGCATCAAGTTTGATATTCAGCTCAGCACTTTCTTTGGGTTGGTCCAGCTGTAGAAATTCAATCGATGATTTGCCTTGGGCACGCGCTTCAATCTGGCCAAATGCCTCCTGTAAAAATTCAGCCCCTTTATAATCCAGGTCCTGCAACCAGAAATCGACTACACGACCATTACTCGACATGGAAGGCGCCATAAAGAAAATTTGGGCATTGGCATGATTGGCAAAGTGTTTCTGTGCTCGATCGACAATGGCAAAGACCGAATCTTCAGGATTTTTGCGCTCAGCCCAGTCTTTTAATACCACAAAGAGCTGCCCGCGATACGGACCTACACCGACATTGTTGCCGCTATACCAGACACCTACACTCTGAATGCGTTCCGATTCGTGTTTCATCAAATAGTCTTGTACTTCACGCCCGACTTTTTCGACTTCTGTACGCGGTGCATTGCCCGGCATGACAATCTGCCCCATCACAAAGCCCATATCTTCAGTGGGCATCAATCCTTCCGGCAAATGCTTATATACCCAACCGAAGCCCATTATGCACACACTAAACAGTGCCAACATCGTGAATTTCAATCGCATGCTTTGAGCTGAAACTTTTTGGTAACCGGCATTGAGCTGATCCATACCATGGTTAAAGCGCTGCGCCCAGCGAGCCTGATGATGTTTGCGTTTCAATAATTGTGCCGCAAATGTTGGGGTAATCACCAAGGCTACGAATAAAGACAGCAACATCGCTACCACCAAAGTGATGGAAAATTGACGATAAATCACCCCAGTGATGCTGCCAAAGAAAGCCATCGGGATAAATACTGCGGTAAGTACCAGTGTAATACCGACCAGTGCTCCACTCATTTCCTGCATGGACTTTAAGGCGGCCGCTTTGGCATCCAGGTGTTCGTCCTGCATCAGGCGTTCAATATTTTCCACCACTACAATGGCATCATCGACTAGCAGGCCGATGGCTAAAATCAGGGCAAATAAGGTAAAGCTATTCAAGGTCATACCCAAGACATACAGCACTGCAAAGGTCGCCAAAACCACAATCGGAATCGTAACGGCCGGAATAATCGTGGCACGCCAGTTTTGCAGGAAGATAAACATCACCACAATGACCAGAATAATGGCTTCAACTAGGGTCTTAGCCACTTGTTCAATTGAGCTGGTAATAAATGGAGTTTTGTCCATGGTCATTTGCAACTGGTAGTGCGGTGGCAAATTGGCCTGAGCGTTTTTTAATACGTCTTGAATCTGTTTGGACACGGCAATGGCATTACTCCGCGGCGCCAAAATAATCGATAAAGCTGAAGATAGCTGTCCGTTGGTATAGTTAATGTGGTTATAACTTTCTGCACCTAGCTCTACCCGTGCCACATCTTTTAAATACAGCAATGAACCGGAATCCGTGGTTTTAACGATGATATTTTCAAATTCTTTCACGCTGCTTAAACGTGAACCGGCACTGACCTTGGCATTGAGATATTAATCCTGCATCGTCGGCAAACCACCAATTGCGCCTGAAGCCAGTGGCGCGTTTTGAGTTTCAATGGCATTACGAATATCGCTTGGCATCAGGTTAAACTGGTGCAACTTATGCGGATTTAGCCAGATCCGCATAGCATAACCTGCACCGTACAGGTCAATTTCCCCTACACCTTCAATACGTGACAAACGCGGTTCGACGTGGACCATCAAATAATCTGAAAGTTCGGTAACGCTACTCTGTCCACTCTCATCATATAAACTTAACAGTGCAAACTGGTCATACCCTGATTTATAAACATTGACTCCGCCCTGCTGCGTCTCTTCAGGTAAGCGGCTCAATACGCCATTCACGGCGTTTTGAACCTGTAACTGGGTTTGATCAAGATCGACCCCTTGCTCAAATTGCAGCGTAAGTTGGGCCCGTCCCACCGAACTGCTAGAATGAAAGGTTTCCAGACCTTCAATGCCTTTTACCGCCTGTTCCAGAATCTGGGTCACCGATTGCTCAACTGTTTCAGCCGACGCCCCACGATAACCTGCGGAAACGCCTAAAGCTGGCGTATCCATATTTGGCATATGTTCAATGGGAATTTTTTGAAGTGCAAATACCCCAAGGGCCATCATTAAAATTGCAATGACTGCTGCAAACTTGGGACGATAAATAAAAAAGCGCGACAACATAAATTAGAAATCCCCATCAAATGCATCTTTAGAATGCACACGCCATGAATAGATGATTTCTATAGCAATTTTCACACCATGCTTAAATTTAAGCCGACCTTTAACTCTTTATTTCCGATAAAAAAAATCCCCGTCATAACGGGGATTTTTGAGCTCAATATTTTGCATTGATCTTAAATATGTGATTTCTTCATCGTCATTTGGCGAATTAAAACGTACATAAATGGAATAAAAATCAGTACCAGTATCGTTCCGAAGATCACTCCACCAAAAACACTGATTCCAATCTCACGACGACTGGCTGCACCAGCACCAAAAGCAAAGACCAGTGGCAAAATGCCAGCACCAAAGGCCAAAGATGTCATCAGGATCGGACGCAAGCGTAGTGACGCACCTTCAAGTGCAGCTTCAACTACAGATTTACCTTTTTCCTGGGCCAATGCCGCAAACTCTACGATTAAAATTGCATTCTTACAGGACAGACCAATCGTGGTGAGCAAAGCAATCTGGAAGTAAATATCATTCGGAAAATCTGCCAGAAAACTGAAAATGATATTCCCGCCTATCCCTAAAGGAATCGCGGACATCACCGCAGTCGGAATCGTCCAGCTTTCATATAAAGCGGCCAGGCACAGGAAAATGAAACCAATCGACACCAGATATAACCAGATTGCCTGATTACTGGATTGTTTTTCCTCAAAGGATAAACCGCTCCAGACTACATCAATGCCATCCTGTTCTGCCACCAGATTTTCGACATCTTTCATCGCTTCACCAGAACTGGAACCTTTGACCATATCTGCTTGCATTTGCAGCGAGGTATAGCCCATAAAACGGTTGACCACCTCAGGACCGCCACTCCAGTCCACCTGAGCGAAATTACTGAAAGGCACCATCTCGTTCAGGTCATTACGTACGTGCCATTGCGCCAGATCTTCAGGTTTGGAACGGAATTCTGCATCACCCTGCATAATCACCCGTTTAATCCGACCACGATCAATAAAGTCATTAATATAGTTGCCGCCCCAGGCCGCTGAAAGCGTACTGTTAATTGCGGATTGACTCAGGCCATTGGCCATCGCCTGCTTCTGGTCAATATTGACTTTAAGTTCGGCTTTTTCAGGATTGGAACGCTTATCCAGATTTTCAAAGCTACTATATTGAGCTGCGCCAGCCTGCATATTCTGGAACTGCTCTTCCAGATACTGACGGCCATTACCGTTAATATCACGAATCCAGAAATCCAGGCCGTCGGTTTGCCCTAAACCATTCACTGAAGCTGGCATACTGATATTGACCTGGGCATCACGGTTACTGCGGAAATGCTTCATGGCACGTTCACGAATCGCCTGCGCAGTATTTTCTTCTCCTGCACGGTCATCCCAATGCTTCAAGGCAACAAAACCGGTCGCCAGGTTCTGACCGGTACCTGAGAAGTTACGGCCATAACGTAACATTACCAAGTCGATATTGTCCTTTTCTTCTTCCAGAAAATACTGCCGAATCTGCTCACCGACCTGAATAGTGTTTTTCATTGGCGTGCCTTCCTGCAGCCGGATTTGCAGATTCAGGATGCCCTGATCTTCACTCGGCAAAAAGCTGGTGGGTAAGGCACGATAGAATAAAGCAAATACGCAGAGCAGCCCGGCAAAAAGCACCAGACTAATGGCTTTATGCTGGAGGGTGACATTAGAAACTTTCAGATAACGATGCTTTAAACCATCCAGTTTCTGGTTAAACCAACTCGCCCACTTGGCAGGTTTTGGATTTGGTTTTAGAATCAGCGCACAAAGTGCAGGTGTCAGAATCAGTGCGACCATCAGCGACAGAGACATCGCTGCCACGAGCGTAATCGAGAACTGACGATAGATCACCCCGGTTGAGCCACCAAAAAATGCCATGGGAATAAAGACCGCGGTTAAAACCAGGGTAATCCCGATCAGTGCGCCGCTGATTTCCTGCATGGATTCCAGCGCTGCTTCTTTGGCTGTAAGCTGCTGCTCATGCATCAGACGTTCAACGTTCTCTACCACCACAATGGCATCATCGACCAGCAAGCCAATGGCCAGTACTAAGGCAAACAAAGTCAGCGTATTAATACTCAGTCCCAAAACATAAAGTACTGCCATGGTTCCGAGTAAAACTACAGGCACAGTTACAGTCGGAATTAAGGTCGCACGCCAGTTTTGCAGGAAGATAAACATCACGATGACGACCAGAATGACCGCCTCGAATAAAGTTTTAACGACTTCTTTAATTGATTCTTTGACAAACGGTGTATTGTCACGCGGATAAGCAATTTTATAGCCTTCCGGCAACTGCTGAGAGAGCCGCTCGATTTCAGCCTTGATCAGACTCGACGTTGCAATTGCATTGGCACCGGAGGCCAGTGAAATACCCAGACCGGCAGAAGGATAGCCGTTGGTGGTGCTATATGACTGATAATTTTCCGCACCCAATTCAACCCGTGCAACATCTTTTAAATAGATAAAGCTGCCATCCCGGGCAGACTTCACAATAATATTTTCAAATTCTTCTACTGTTTTCAGACGGCTGCCAGAAGTCACTTTGGCGTTCAGATACTGATCATCGACTGTCGGCAAGTCACCAATTGCGCCGGCTGCCACCTGAGTATTCTGTGATTCAATCGCCGCCCGCACATCACTTGGCATGAGATTATACTGTTTTAATTTTGCTGGATTCAACCAGATGCGCATTGCGAACTGTGAACCAAAAACATCGACTTCACCAATGCCATCAATTCGGGAAATATCCTGTTCCAGATGCGTTGTCAAATAATCAGACAGTTCAATATTGCTGCTACGCCGTGACTCATCATACAAACCGATGACCATATGAGTATCGCCAAGAGATTTGAAGACATTCACGCCCTGTCGCTGGACATCATCAGGCAAACGATTGAGAACCCCGTTAATCGCATTTTGAACCTGTACTTGTGCTGTATCTGGATCGGTACCATTTTCAAAACTGATGCTGATCCGGCTTCGACCTGAAGAATCACTATTGGAGCTGAAATACAGCAAGCGGTCGATACCTTTAATTTGCTGTTCCAGCACTTGGGTCACGCTCTCTTCTACCGTTTCTGCAGATGCACCGGTATAGGTTGTTGCCACAGTAATACGAGGCGGCGCAATATCCGGATAACGTTCGACAGGTAAATTCATCACCGCAAAAAGTCCAATGGCCATGACCACAATGGCCAGTACACCTGCAAAAATAGGACGATGAATGAAAAACTTAGACAGCATAAGTCTGAATCACTTTGAATTTAATGAATTATGGAAAGCGTTGTATTATTGAGTCAGCTTAAGGATATTCAGGCAGTGGCCTAGAGAATGCAAGGCTTGATCACAGAAAAATATGTATAAAATTGAATCATGAAGAAAATATGAAGATTTTTCCTTTCATCTAGCTGTTTCAACAATTTATAGGGTTATTCATTTTATTTTAGGCATAAAAAAACCCTGCTTACGCAGGGCTTTTTTAGAATCGATTCAGAGCTGATTAAGCAGAGAATTGGTTCATTGTGTTTTTCGCATCGTCACCCGCTTTAAGCGCGTTGTCACCAGCGAAGATTTCTTTGTGGTCGTCACCGATGTCAGAACCAGCCATTGCTTGGTGTTTCACACAAGCGATACCGCCGCGGATTTCTTTACGTTGTACGCCAGCAACATAAGCCAACATACCTTCAGAACCGAAGTAACCTTGAGCAAGCTCGTGAGTAGAAAGAGCAGCTGTGTGGTAAGTAGGCAGAGTGATCAAGTGGTGGAACACGCCTGCTTCACGAGAAGCGTCTGCTTGGAATGTACGTACTTTTTCGTCAGCTTCAGCAGCCAATTCAGAATCGTCATACTCAGCGCTCATCAATTTAGCGCGGTCGTATGCAGATACGTCTTTACCTTCAGCAACCCAACGGTCGTACGCTTGTTGACGGAAGTTCAGTGTCCAGTTGAATGATGGAGAGTTGTTGTAAACAAGTTTCGCATTTGGCACAACTTCACGTACACGGTTAACCATGTGAGCGATTTCAGCAACGTTTGGAGTCGCAGTTTCGATCCAAAGAAGGTCAGCACCGTTTTGTAAGCTAGTGATACAGTCAAGTACAACGCGGTCGATCTGAGTGCCTTCACGGAACTGGTACAAGCCAGAAGCAAGACGTTTAGGACGGTGAAGTTTACCATCACGTTTGATCAGGATTTCGTCTTCTTGCGCTTCAGAGATGTCAATTTCTTGAGTGTCTAAGTAGCTGATGTATTGAGAAGCGATGTCGCCTGGCTCTTTAACCACTGGGATTTTTTGAGTCAAGTCAGCGCCTTCAGAGTCAGTACGTGCAACGATGATACCGTCGTCAAGACCCATTTCAAGGAATGCATAACGAAGAGCGTGAATTTTCGCGATGAAGTCTTCGTGTGGAACTGTAACTTTACCAGCTTGGTGACCACATTGTTTCGCGTCAGAAACCTGGTTTTCGATTTGAAGTGCACAAGCACCCGCTTCGATCATTTTCTTAGCTAGTAAGTAAGTTGCTTCTTCGTTACCGAAACCAGCGTCGATGTCCGCAATAATTGGCACAACGTGAGTTTGGAAGTTGTCGATTTGTGAAGTGATTTCAGCAGCTTTAGCTGTATCACCAGCGTCTTGAGCTTTTTTAAGTGCGCGGAACAGGTCATTCAGTTCTTTCGCATCAGCTTGACGTAAGAATGTGTAGATTTCTTCGATCAATGCAGGAACAGAAGTTTTTTCGTGCATAGATTGGTCAGGAAGAGGACCGAATTCTGAACGAAGTGCAGCAACCATCCAGCCAGAAAGGTAGATATAGCGACGTTCAGTTGTACCGAAGTATTTTTTGTTCGCAATCATTTTTTGCTGAGCGATGAAACCGTGCCAGCAGCCTAATGATTGAGTGTATTTGCTAGAGTCTGCATCATAAGCAGCCATATCACGACGCATAATCGCCGCTGTATATTTAGCAATGTCTAAACCAGTTTTGAAACGGTTTTGAAGTTGCATACGCGCAGCATCTTCAGGACTGATGTCTGCCCAAGTGTTACCGAATTTCGCTTTTAATTCGCGGATTGCATCAATCGCTGTTTGGTATGTAGTCATGATATATTCCTGTATTAATATTAGGATTTTTCTGCAACGAACCGCTCAAATCACACCCTCAATGACTTGTTCAGATTTTCGACGATCCGTTGGGATAGCTAAAGATTAGTGGGCTTCGAAAAATTAATCCAATATTCTGCAAGAATTATCATTATTTATTTAAAAAATATGTAGATGAAAGTCTAATTATATATTGATCAATTTTTTATAAGTTATTGTATTTAATATTTTATTTTTGAATTTTTAAAATTAGATTTTGTCTAAAACATCAGCAATATGGGTAAAAAATATTCATTAGACTTAAGTCTTGCAGGACTTTAGCAGCGCTTAATTTCAGCAATTTTTGTCTATTTTCTAAGCCTTAAAACTTGGAACACTTATTTCGAAGGAATTATTTTTCATTTATTTGTGGAAATATTTTTAGTCAAATCTGGCACATTATTTGCTAATTCCCTCTGTTTTTCAGAAATACCTTTCTTTCGTTTTTGGATGCAGCCAGATTTGCTTTCTGCTCTTAAAAATAGAGGAGGATTCAGGCTGGCAAAATCTACGGTGAAAGAGACTCTAAAAAGGTATTTCAGTACAATCAGCTGAGCTTTTTTTCATCAGTTGCGTACACAAGCTATAGTAGTTATGGCATAATCCATATAATTTCATAATTTTATTTTCGGTATTTTTTTTATGAATCTGGAGCGGGTCGATCTTAATCTCCTCATTTATCTTGACGTACTTTTACGTGAAAAAAATGTCACGCGTGCAGCAGAACAACTTGGGGTAACCCAACCTGCAATGAGTAACATTTTACGTCGCTTACGAAATTTATTTAATGATCCCCTCCTGATTCGCTCTTCTGAAGGTATGACCCCAACAGAACGTGCACTAGAACTCCAACCTCGTATCCGCGACGCCTTAGCGGATCTTTCCATGATTCTGGAACCGCGTACCGAGTTCCGTCCTTATACCTCAAATCGTGTCTTCCGTATCATGACTTCAGATTATGCTGAAGCCACGCTGGTACCACGCCTGGTAAAAGCATTACGTTCAGAAGCACCCAATGTGGTTCTCGACTTCTTAACACCAAGTGATGTGTCCTATCGTGACATGGAACAAGGTAAAGTTGATCTGGCGATTAACCGTTTTAATGAAATTCCACAAAGCTTCCACCAGGTACTAGTTTGGCGTGACAGTTTTTCTTGCCTGTTAAATAACAAGCATCCGGCTGCAGGCAACCTGAATCTGAAAAGTTATCTGGATGCACAGCATATCTGGGTATCAAAAACCGGTATGGGCGTCGGCTTCGGGGTAAATCCTGAGAAACAGGCGGGCCTTGGCTGGATTGATCAGGCTCTTGAACGTATTGGCCAAAAACGTAAGATTTCAGTATTTACCCGTCATTATCAGATGCCCGGTCTTTTGGCGGCCAATGTCGATCTTGTAGCGACACTACCGACCCGTATTGCACGTCTGCAAGCCAAAAACCAGAACTTACTCATTAAAGACCCACCATTCTATATTCCTGAGTTTGAATTGAAGATGGCGTGGTGTCCTTTATTGCATCATCATCCCGCCCATCGCTGGTTACGTCAGCTAATTCTGTATGTAGCGCGTCAGATGATCGAAGAAGAAAATCGTGAATTTTTAATGAATAATTCGCAATTTTCGCATTATTAAATTGAATATTAGCTAAATTGCTCATTTTTAAGCTTATACTCTAGAGACTTGAGTTGCTTTATTTGTACCTCAAGTCTTTTTTTGTGTTAAAAATATTTTTAGCTAGATCATATTAATCCACAGGTGGATTCGTGAGCCTCTTTCAAAACATCGTGATTATCTTATTACTCATCGCGGGGGCCGGTTTTTTATCATTAACAGAAATCGCGCTTGCAGGTGCCCGTAAGGTCAAATTAAAAATTTTGGCTGAATCGGGAGATATTCGCGCTCAAAAAGTTTTAGATTTACAAGAAAACTCTGCTGACTTTTTTGCAGCTTCCCAAATCGGCTTAAACGCCGTTGCCATTTTAGGCGGTATTTTAGGTGAAGGCGCCTTCCGCCCTTATATCATCAATTTACTTTCCAGATTTTATCAAGGTCCCTGGACTGAAACGATTGCGTTCAGCCTGTCCTTCACCGCAGTTACTTCATTATTTATTCTGTTTGCGGACTTGATGCCGAAACGTCTGGCCATGATCGCTCCAGAAAAAATTTCTGTCTCGGTGATTAATCCGATTCAGGTATTTATCAAAATCTGTAAACCATTGGCCTGGTTCATCAATGCCATTGCGAACCTGTTATTCCGCTTATTTAAAGTGAATACCATCCGAGATGATAATATTACCTTTGCGGATATTTCTGCGGTAATGGATGCGGGTGCTCAGGCAGGGGTGTTACAGAAACAGGAACATCACTTTATTGAGAACGTGTTTGAGCTTGAAGAACGTAATGTTCCTTCCAGTATGACCACTCGTGAAAATGTGGTGTTCTTTACCTTGAAAGAATCTGAAGCCAGTATTCGCCAGAAACTGGCTGAATTTCCTTATTCCAAGTTCCTGGTCTGTAATGAAAATATCGACGATGTAATTGGCTATGTCGACTCCAAGGATATTCTGGTTCGTATTCTGAATAATCAGTCTTTACTTCAGTTGAATGAAAATACCATCCGTACGGTTCTGACCATTCCAGATACACTGACTCTATCTGAATTACTGGATCGCTTCCGCTCAACCAAGGAAAAGTTTGCAGTCGTTATTAATGAATATGCCTTGGTCGTTGGTGTGATTACCCTTTCCGACATCATGATTACCGTGATGGGCGACTGGGTTACTCCCCTGGAAGAAGACCAGCAGATCATTAAGCGTGACAGCAATTCATGGTTGATTGATGGCAGTACGCCCATTGAAGACATCAAACATGCACTGGAAATTGATGAAATGCCAGATGAAGAGAATTATGAAACTCTGGCTGGTTTTATGATGTTCAAGCTGCGTAAGATTCCACGTCCTGCAGATATTGTGCTACATGCGGGTTACAAGTTTGAAGTTGTCGATGTTGATCATTTCAAGATTGACCAGTTACTGGTTACACGTATGCTGGAAGTGAAAAAGCCACCGACAGAAGAATCAGAATAATCTGGTTCTTCTTCAATTTTTTTAAAACTCCAAAAACAATAATAATGAGACTTTTATGAATATTGCTGCGTTAATCGCCTGTCTGAGTTTTTATTCGGCCTTATATTTATTCTATTTCTTCTTTATACAAGATCAACAGCCTGTATTTCTGATCATAGCAATTGTGCTCATTTTACTTTCAATCTGGCTGACTCCCTATCCTTATGAGCGGCGCCGGCAAGGATTTGATTCGACTTTAAGAATAGGCGAATATTTTTATTATCCGCTCATTACCTGGTGGCGGCTGTTTATACTTCCTGTGCGCTGGCTGCTTTCCCTATTTTATTCTCATTAAAAAAGCACCCGAAGGTGCTTCTTTACATTCAATTCAGTTTAGATTTTTGATAAAAGCGCTTCAAGGACTGCCTGATAATGGATCTGGATATCTTCCTGCAAAATTTTGTAGGCATTATCAAATTGCACCATTGGCCAGCCTTCTTTCCAGAATGGGAAAATATTATGTAAGTCATGAGTCACAACAGCATCTTCACGTAGAATCGCCTGTGCAATCTGTGCCAGTACAAAGGCAGTTTCCGCACCATCAATTGCCAGGTAATCAACACCACGCGCTTTTAAAATACGGATACGGTCTTTCTTATAGCGGATTTTTTTGATTTGGGCTTCATTCAGATTCAGGGCCAGAGAAACTGCTTCAACAAATTTTTCTTCAAATGACTGATTCAATACAACCAGCGCCTGTTTATGCGCTTCCTGACGACCCGCTTTACCACCCTGACGAATGACTTCTTTTGCTTCCGTAACTAGCTCATCATTCTTCATGGTTTGAAGGATGTCTAAAATTTCGATGTCGCTTAGCGTCGCAGGAGATTGATCAGTCATAAACTGTCCCTAAAAAATAAATATGCAATGGACTATTTTCGCATAAATCCTCACTAAAAAATTAAAATCTTTAGCTTCAACTCTAATAATTGCAAAATCCGGATCATCTCTGTCATTCTGGCGTAAATTGGCTATAGTAGGCGGCAAGTTTCTTATTTACTTTTTATTATGCAAACCAAACAGATTGATCTTTTATTGCAGCAACTTAAACTGCTTTATCCCGCTGCCTTCAGAAGAAATTATCTGTTTTATGGCCAGATCAAGACCAAGGGTATTTTAAGTGATCTCAAGGAACTAATTCCCTGGATACTAGCTGCCATGATCTTTGTACCGATTGGCCTGGTTCTCAAAGATGTTTATTCCTCTAAGCTATCAACTGCCCCAGACTTTCAGGCGCAAGCTTATGCAATTCTGACTATTCTGTTATTTCTGATGCTGGTGGTTCCACTGGTGATCAAGCAGATCCGGCACTCTTCCCATTCCCTCTATCAGTTTTTAAGACATACACCGATTAAACTCACTGTAGTCATTGTGCTGGAAGCGCTGAATCTGGTTTTTCTACAAAGCAGTACGACCATGTGGATTCTATTCTTTTTCGGGATCAGTTTTGGTTTTGTACGGTTCTATAAAGAAAATATGTTCCGCCCTGCTACCAATAGCACTGAACAATATCAACTGCAGCAGTTACGTCGCATCTGTTTCTGGGCTTATCAACAAACCTGGAAACTACGTCTGAAATTATTTTTTCATTCCAAGCCGACCTCCCCAAATGAAGAATTGAAAAATCAGCTTCAGCACTATGCGGATTTGCATACCCGCTTGTTTAAACTGGAACATGAGCAGTGCAAGAAGATCAAATACATCGATATCGATACTTATCTGGATGAGCATCTGTAAAAGTTTTATGAATCACGACCTAAAATACAAAATTACATGACTTCTCACGTTTATCATCCAGCACTATGGTTTTAATTTTTAAATTTAAGCTACTGAATTGCTTGAAAATAAAGCAAACGTATTGAAATTTACTTGCCAAGCTTTATTTCGTCCTCTATTATTGCGCACATGCCCGAGTGGTGAAATCGGTAGACACAGGGGATTTAAAATCCCCCGCCCACAAAGCGTGCCAGTTCGAGTCTGGCCTCGGGCACCATTTTAATTCTGATTAGAATGGTGCAATGAAAAATCTCCAGCATTCAGCTGGTTTTTTTATGCGTGATTATCACCAATAGAATGTGCCCTCCCCATGTCTGCATCCCGTTCTTTTGATCTAGCCAGATTGCAATTACGCCATCCTGATGCATTCTTTTGCAGCCTCAGCTATGGCCGTTATAAATATTTGAACCAGACCACTGATCTATATCTGTATTTACGTATCGGTATTCTGATCATGATCACAGGTTTTTGCTGCCTGTGCTTTTCTCTGCCGTTTTATCCTGACTTTGTCACTTCAAAATATCAGGCGCTCAGTGCTGGTACCATTGTCATGATCGGCATGCTCTATCCTTATATCTGGCGCGCCCAGTTTCAGGCGAAATACAGTTCTGTTCGCTATGCCAAGCGTTTGCAACTCTGCCTGTATATGCAAACCCTGATTGCGATTCTGTCATTTATAAATTATCAGTATTTTCACTCAGTATTTATTACCTTGCCTTGCTTGGCCCTGCTTGCTTTCAGTAGCCTCGTACCGGTTTTAGTCGAGCCTTGCTTTAGAGTTTCGACTCGCAGCATCCTTTTGGTACGTCTGCAGAAAATCCGTCAACTGGCTTACTGGTCTTATCAGCAGTCGCAAAGCAAAGAGCCGGAACCGGTACCTTATCAAAAAGATTTAAAACAGTATTATCTGGATTTGCATCATAGCTGCATGCTGGAAGAGCAGAAATTACTGGATGAAATTCATTATAAAAATATAAAAGACGTATTTTCAGATCATTAAAAAAAGCCCTGTTTAACAGGGCTTTTTTTACCATTCGCGGTTAACGACCAGTTCTTCCATTTCAATATCAAACAGACCCTGTTCTTGCACGACCATCATCATGGCCTCGGCAATATAATCTGCGGCAGTATCATCCAGAGAAGAGTCCAGATCTTCAAACTGTGGCTTCATGGCATTGATGTCTGCCACAGTTTCATGGGCCAGCTGGTACACGTCCTGATCAGATAAACCGGATTTAGATACTTTTGAAGCAAAGCGTTCGATGTGTTGCTTGATTTCTGCAACCAGAATATCGGGATAATATTCATCATCGAACATGGGGAGAAGTAAATCTGCAAACATTACAGGCACTCTAAAAGATGACAATCTAACTTAAGCGTGCCTTATAGCACATTGCTGTTTAAAAGCCAAACAGCTTGTGTCCTTAGATGTCTTTCAGCCCAGATTTAGGCATTTTGCATAGCTTTCCAGATTTTGATCGCATCTGCTGTTGCCTTGACATCATGCACACGAACCATACAGGCACCTTGCTGAATGCTCAGCAAATGCGCCGCAGCCGAACCTACTGCACGTGCTTGTGGTTCTGCACCATTTAGTACAGCACCAATAAAACGTTTGCGGGACAAGGCAGATAGAATTGGATAGCCCATTTCAGTCAGTTTATAAAATTCCTGAAGCAACTTGAGATTTTGCTGGGCATTTTTTGCAAAACCAAAACCAGGATCAATCATGATATGTTCAGCTTTAACACCGACATCTAGAGCATCTTGAACCCGTTGTGACAGTTCCCGAATCACATCCTGAGTCACATCATCATACTGATCCAGATTATTCATCGTAGTCGGCTCACCACGCATATGCATGATGATCACCGGAATATTCAGTTCTGCTGCCGTTTCTAACGCTTGTGGACGAGTGAGCGCGCGTACATCATTCCAGATATGTGCACCCGCTTTCACAGCTGCTTTAATCACTTCTGGCTGTGAAGTATCAATCGAGATGATCACATCATGCTTGGCCAGCTCTTCCACTACAGGCACAACACGACGAATTTCTTCTTCAACGTCCACAACTGATGCACCCGGACGTGTAGATTCACCACCGACATCAATTACGGTGGCACCATCAGCAATCATTTCCAGGGCTTTTGCTACTGCCTGATCTTTCTGATTGTGCAGCCCCCCATCGCTAAAGGAATCCGGAGTCACATTTAAAATTCCCATCACATGCGGCTGAGACAAATCCAGTTTTAAATGACCGAAAGTCCAGATCTGTGGTCGTAGTGGCTTCAGCTGCATGGTTCAATCCTAGTTCACAATAACCCGGGTATTGTCTTATGGAAAGGTCAATAAAGCAAAGCTCAATCTAGTCAAGACTTAGATTTCAAAGTGGTTCTTATTGGAATATTGCATTAGCTTGGATTGCAGTAGCGCTTTCACATCTGCCCATTCGCTTTTTAAAATACTATAGATATAACTATCTCTGAGTGTCATGCCATCTTTACGCAGCATATGACATCTGATGATGCCATCCTGTTTGGCGCCTAGGCCTTCAATAGCTTTCTGACTTTTAAGATTCAGATGATCAGTCCGAAAGCCTACCACTTGAGCATTCAGCTCTTCAAAAGCATGCTGCAACAAAAGATATTTACAGACCCGGTTTACATAGGTTCGTTGATAAGGTTTGGCATACCAGGTAAAGCCAATTTCAACACGTGGAATTTCCGGCTTGATATCATGATAACTAGTGGTACCAATAGCGCGACCCGAATTCAGATTAATCACAGCAAAAGCCATTCTTTCACCTTTGGACTGCTGTTCAAAAGCTTGGGTAAAGTAGTGTTTAAGTTTATGTAGGTAAGGTACCGAATTATATAACACTTCCCCCAAGTCCCCTTCGGCACATGCATTTTCTAAGTCTGCAAAATGTTCCCAGCTCAGTGGCTCCAAACGTAGCTGATAAATACTGGATTCCAGAACAAGTAAATTCATTCTTATTTTTACTCATTGATTTTTATAAATTGACTATAGCATTCAACTAGATATGACAAAACAATAGCCATAAAAAAACCACCCGAAGGTGGTTTTAATTTTTAACTTAGTTCGCTGGTAATGGCGGAGGAGTCATTGGACCATCAGTCGGTGTTACATCAATCACTGGATTGTCTGAAACATAAACTTTAGGTGGTTTTGGCTCACGACCTTCCATAATGTCACGAATCTGTTCACGATCAATTGTTTCCCATTCAAGCAGAGCTTTCACCATGGCATGGGCAATATCTTTGTTGTTTTCAAGGATATCGCGTGCAACCTTGTATTGCTCATCGATGATGCGACGAACTTCAGCATCTACCTGTTGTTGGGTTGCCTCAGAAATCGTACGGGTACCAATGCTACCCATAAAAGACTGTTGAGAGTCATCTTCATAGACCATGACACCTAACTTGTCCGACATACCATATTTGGTCACCATCGCACGTGCCATTTTAGTTGCACGTTCGAAGTCATTCGAAGCACCAGTCGACATCTGGTTAATGAACACTTCTTCTGCGATACGACCACCAAACAGGATTGAAAGTTCATTTAACATCTTGTCTTTATAATGGCTAGTTTGGTCAAACTCAGGCAACTGCCAGGTGACACCTAATGCCCAGCCACGCGGCATGATGGTAACTTTATGCACAGGGTCTGTACCTGGAAGCATTTCTGCCACAATCGCATGACCTGCTTCATGGTAAGCCGTAGCACGACGTTCTTCTTCACGAAGTACCATCGATTTACGTTCAGGACCCATGTACAGTTTGTCTTTCGCATCTTCAAAGTCATGCATATCGACGGTGTTCTTGTTACGGCGTGCCGCAAATAATGCCGCTTCGTTTACAAGATTGGCCAACTGTGCACCTGAGAAGCCTGGCGTACCACGAGCAAGAACTTTGACATCTACACCAGTAGTAGAAGGAAGTTTCTTCAAGTGTACATTCAGGATTTGCTCACGACCTTTAATATCTGGTAGACCTACCATTACCTGACGGTCGAAACGACCTGGACGAAGTAAGGCTTTATCCAATACATCAGCACGGTTAGTTGCAGCGATGACAATAATGCCTTCATTGCCTTCGAAACCATCCATTTCTACCAGCATCTGGTTCAGAGTCTGTTCACGTTCATCATGACCGCCACCTGTACCTGAACCACGATGACGACCGACTGCATCAATCTCATCAATGAAGATGATACATGGCGCATGACGTTTTGCCTGTTCGAACATGTCACGTACACGTGATGCACCGACACCGACAAACATTTCAACGAAGTCAGAACCTGAGATACTAAAGAATGGAACTTTTGCTTCACCCGCAATGGCTTTAGCCAGCAAGGTTTTACCTGTACCTGGAGGACCCACCATCAGGACGCCCTTAGGAATAGTCGCACCCAGACGTTTGAATTTTGCAGGATCTTTCAGGAAGTCAACGATTTCAACTACTTCCTGTTTTGCTTCATCACAACCCGCCACATCAGTAAATGTTACTTTGATCTGGTCTTCAGATAGCATTTTCGCTTTAGATTTACCAAAGCTCATTGGGCCATTCTTGCCGCCTGCACCGCCACCCATGTTGCGCATAAAGAACATGAATAACAAAATGATTAGAAGCACAGGGAAACTTGCAATCAGCAATTGCATGAGCAAGCCTTGACGTTGAGGCGCTTCACCTTCAACGACCACATTATTTTTAATCAGGCTTGGCATCAGTTCTGGGTCTTGAACTGCCGGGCGAATGCTTTCAAACTCTGAACCGTTTGATTTTTCACCGCGAATTCTTTCGCCATCAATTGTAACTTGTTTAATTTGGCCAGCATTGACCGCGGCAACAAACTCCGAATAGTTCATTGTAGTCGGTTGATTGCGGTCACTGACGTTGCTGAAGATTAACACCAGCACACCCAGTATCACGAGCCACAATACGGCATTCTTAAAAAGATCGCTCAAAGCTTTATTTCCCATTCCAATCTAATTTGATCATGCCCTCGAAGGGTGACCTTAATCAATAAGCTGCAAATCAATTTGCAATAATGTAAAAACCTACAAAATGCACAATTTTTAACGTGTTGGCAAGTAAACTTTATTTCAAAGCCTTCTTGCGTCCCTGTCCGACCAAAAACACTTCTTTCGAACGGGCACGTGATGCAGCAGGTTTAATCGTCTTCAATACATCAAAACTGTTAACGACTTCTTTACGAAATTCATCAAAACCTGAACCCTGGAATACTTTCACTACAAACTGTCCTTTTGGACCGAGTACCTTGTTGGCAAAATCCAGAGCAAGTTCACATAAATAAATCTGACGTGGTTGATCTACAGCTCTATTACCTGATGTATTGGGGGCCATATCTGAAATTACAACGTCTACTGTGCGTCCGTTTAAAATATTTAACAATTTATCGAATACTTCTTGTTCACGGAAATCGCCCTGCAAGAAAGTCACATCAGGTAGCGCATCCATTTCCAAGATGTCTGATGCAATCACCAGACCTTTGTCACCGACCAGTTTTCCGGCAATCTGGGACCAGCTTCCTGGGGCAGCACCCAAGTCCACTACAGTCATGCCGGGTTTGATAATGCCGTATTTTTCCTGAATTTCTAGCAACTTGTACGCAGCACGGGCACGATAACCTTCTTTTTGTGCTTTTTTCACATAAAAGTCATCAAGATGCTCTCTCATCCACGCACGACTACTTTTAGATAACTTTTGGTTGGTAATGCGTGTTGCCATAACTCTCTAAATAAAAAAAACTTCTAATGATTCATTGTACGGGAAAAACACATTTTTTGCAGTATACATGTGTATCTAAATCTGAGTATTCCGGTGTAATTTGCGATTATTTACAAGTGATTATTTCCTGAGAATTTACAGCGTTTGTTTTTCGCTTTTGCTATACTAAGCCGTTTTAAAAATCAGGTTATCTCTCATGGCGTCTTTATCTATTCAGGAACGTAAGCGTTTACGTCAAATTGGACATGCATTAAACCCGGTTGTAATGCTTGGTGACAAAGGCTTAACTGAATCTGTAGTTGAAGAGCTAAATCGTGCCCTTAATGATCACGAACTCATTAAAGTAAAAGTTGTGGCTGAAGACCGTGAAGCACGTGCAGCACTCATTGCTGAACTTTCAGAAACTACAGGTGCTGAAGTGGTACAAACTATTGGTAAAATTGCGCTGCTTTACAAGAAAGCTCCAAAGCAAAACCAGAAGTTATCCAATCTTGTCCGTTTTGCCCATCTTTCTAACTAAGTACAGGATTTATGGCCAGTTACGAACTCAGCGCATTTGATCGCCGTTTTCAGGCAATCTCATTGGTCGGTGCCATCGAACAGCAAAATCCATGCAGCTTGAATGTCGGATTTTGGTTGCGTGATCCCAACCAGTACGTGCTGTGGCCAGAAATGGTTACTGCACATCCCCGTCGTGATTTTTTGTGGGAACAGACCTGCTTTGAAATCTTTATCGGGGTTCAGGGTGAAGATTATTATCGCGAAATCAATCTTTCCCCTTCTCAGGCCTGGCAAGCCTATCAGTTTGAGGAATATCGCTATCCGGAAGATATGCCGCCACCTGCTGCATACGATATCGAACTGAATCAGCTTAAACGCACCCATTATGGTCTTAATGTCAGTCTGGATCTGACCGAGTTTATGGTTGAGCATAAACTTAAATGGGCAGACCTGTTTATTGGTCTGACAGCAGTATTAAAAACCTCACAAGGTGATCAATACTTTGCAATGCAGCACAGCAGTCCAGAAGCAGACTTCCACAATAAACGGGATTGGCTGCATGTCTTTTAATGCAGATTAAAAGCATTTACTGGATAAAAAAGATATTAAAAAACGTGAGCATTAAAGTCTCACGTTTTTTTATGGGCTTTTCCGGCTCATCCGTTCAAAGCTCACTATTATAGGTTTAAAAAATATTTGCCTTTATTTTCATTACGTGGATTCAGGTCAATATTAAATTGATACAACTAGCCTGCTCTCTATACTTAGGGCTGGCTACTTTAATAATAATTTAAACGATATTTAAGCTGATAGACTAAGAGTTCGTTTTTATTGTTTTCGACATTTTAGTGATGTAAGCGGTAATTGTCCTGCACTGATTTTACCGCGGCATAAAAAATTACAGTTAACGTGAAGATGATCAGGATAATCGTTCCAAAAGTTAGTCCAAAGAATCCCAGGCATAACATCATCACACCCAGATAAAGTGCACGCATCAACCAACTTTCCAGATTAAGCATCATAATCAGCGTCAGTAAACCAAGTACACCTGCAAAATAATGCTGCTGCATCGTGACCCCCTTTCATTATTATTGTGAGTCCGTTTGCCTCAAAAAGACAAAGGAGAACATTTCCAGTTCTCCTTTCATGCAATTTTAGTCAGCGTATTCCCTTAACTCTTCAGCTCAGGGCTTTTTTCTGAACTTTCAGCTTTTACCATGGGTTTGACCTTTTTCAGGACTTCAATGGTGCTGTCTTTTGAGCGCTTGAATGTACCAGTCAGATGCTCTTTATGTTTGGTCGAGATCTGGCTGACATCTTCTTTCAGTTCCTTACCCATATTGGATAAGTCTTCAATCACTGCGGTAAATTCGGTTTTGATAAAGCTGGTTAATTCAGTCAGTTCTTTTTGCGAACCAAATAACTGCTCTTTCAGAGTATCGATCCGTTGTAACAGATCCTGTTTTAACTGGCGTAACTGTTCCTGAACAGTATCACCTAGCTGTTTCGCTTCAACTTCAAGTTTCTCTTTGCTTTCTTCGATGGTTTCCACCACCTGTTCTTTGGCTTCAGCTGCTACTTTTTCAAGCTGTTCAGTCGTTTCTGAAACCACGGTATTGATCTTTTTCTTGGATTGGGAAGATTTCGCTGCTGTAGTCATGTGTCTTATTCCTATAGTTATATTACGACTCATCCATATTAGTAGTTTTGATAAAAATTAAGATTTGATTTGTTAGACAATTCTTAATTGCTTACATTTTTTTACGTTGTTCGTAAAACAGACTTTCAAGCAAAAAGCAAGCCATTTATCTCATACTTTTGCTGTAAAGCTATTGGACTTGGAGGGTGGTTCTGCGTATAATGCCGTGTTAAGTTCAAGCGAGCAGACATAGGAGGGTAGGTTTAAAAATTAACCTTCCTTTTTTTTCGTCTACTCGCTTTTTTACAGCCTAAATTTCAGGAGCTTTGGTTTGAGCACCCCAGCAATTTTAGCCCTTGCCGACGGAACTATCTTTAAAGGTACTTCAATTGGCGCATCGGGTTGTACGACTGGTGAAGTCGTTTTCAACACTGCCATGACTGGCTATCAAGAAATTTTGACTGATCCTAGTTATGCACAGCAGCTTGTAACGCTGACTTACCCACATATCGGTAACACAGGTTGCAACGAAGAAGACGCTGAATCAGGTCGTATTCATAAAGTATGGGCAAACGGTTTAATTATCCGTGACCTTCCTTTACTACATAGTAACTTCCGTGCGAATCAATCACTCGGTGATTATTTAAAACAGCACAATGTAGTTGCCATTGCTGACATCGACACGCGACGATTAACTCGAATTTTGCGTGATAAAGGTGCACAAAACGGTTGTATCCTTGCGGGTGAAAACATCACTGAAGAAGAAGCAGTCGAAAAAGCACGTGCATTCGGTGGTTTAAGTGGTTTAGACCTTGCGAAAGAATGCTGTGATCCGACCGGTTTCGAATGGACTGAAGGCTCATGGGCACTTGGCAAAGGCTTTACTCAACCTGAACTTAAATTCCATGTGGTTGCATACGACTACGGTGTCAAAACCAACATCTTGCGTATGCTCGCAGACCGCGGCTGTAAATTGACTGTGGTGCCTGCACAAACTCCTGCTGAAAAAGTACTTGCGTTAAATCCAGATGGCGTGTTCCTGTCTAACGGTCCTGGCGATCCAGCTGCATGTGACTACGCAATTGAAGCTGTAAAAACAATTGTTGAAACAACTGAAATTCCAGTATTTGGTATCTGCTTGGGTCACCAGATTCTTGCTCTTGCATCGGGTGCTAAAACGGTAAAAATGCCGCACGGTCACCATGGCGCTAACCATCCTGTACAGAACATCGAAACTGGTACAGTGATGATTACTTCTCAAAACCACGGCTTCGCAGTGGATGAAAGCACCTTGCCTGCGGTATTGCGTGTGACTCATCGCTCACTGTTTGATGGTACAAACCAAGGTATTCATCGTACAGACAAACCTGCGTTCAGCTTCCAGGGTCACCCTGAAGCAAGCCCTGGTCCACATGACTGCGCACCATTGTTCGATCATTTCATCGAACTTATCGAAGCATCTAAGAAGTAATTAAGGAAGCATCATGGCTAAACGTACTGACATTAAAAGCATCTTGATCATTGGTGCTGGTCCGATCGTCATCGGTCAAGCATGTGAGTTTGACTACTCAGGTGCTCAAGCATGTAAAGCGCTTCGTGAAGAAGGCTACCGCGTTATTCTGGTGAACTCTAACCCAGCGACCATTATGACCGACCCTGCAATGGCAGATGCGACGTATATCGAACCGATTACCTGGCAGACTGTTGCAGCGATCATTGAAAAAGAACGTCCAGATGCTGTGCTTCCAACGATGGGTGGCCAGACTGCACTGAACTGTGCCCTTGCACTGGATGCCAACGGTATTCTTGAAAAATACAACGTTGAACTGATCGGCGCGACCAAAGAAGCGATCGAAAAAGCAGAAGACCGTAAACTGTTTGACGAAGCAATGCGTAAAATTGGTCTGGAATGTCCAAAAGCTGCAATTGCTGAATCTATGGAAGAAGCTCTTGAGATTCAGGCACGCTTCGGTTTCCCTGTGATTATCCGTCCATCATTCACGATGGGTGGTTCAGGTGGTGGTATTGCTTACAACCGTGAAGAATTCCTGGAAATCTGTGAACGTGGTTTCGACCTCTCTCCTACTCACCAGTTACTGATCGATGAATCACTGATTGGCTGGAAAGAGTACGAGATGGAAGTTGTTCGTGACAAAAACGACAACTGTATCATTGTATGTGCGATCGAAAACTTCGACCCAATGGGCGTACACACCGGTGACTCAATCACTGTTGCGCCTGCACAAACACTGACTGATAAAGAATACCAGTTGATGCGTAATGCATCTTTAGCGGTTCTTCGTGAAATCGGTGTTGAAACGGGTGGTTCTAACGTTCAGTTCGGTATCAACCCGAAAGATGGCCGTATGGTGATCATCGAGATGAACCCACGTGTATCGCGTTCATCTGCACTGGCATCTAAAGCGACTGGTTTCCCGATTGCGAAAATCGCAGCGAAACTGGCTGTTGGTTATACCCTGGATGAACTGAAAAACGACATCACTGGCGGTACAACTCCAGCATCGTTCGAACCGGCAATTGACTACGTTGTTACCAAGATTCCACGTTTCAACTTCGAAAAATTCCCGCAAGCGGATGCAACACTAACTACACAGATGAAATCTGTAGGTGAAGTCATGGCGATTGGCCGTAACTTCCAGGAATCTGTAAACAAAGCACTTCGCGGTCTTGAAGTTGGCGCAACTGGTTTTGATGAAAAAATCGAAGTGGGTACTGAAGGTGCGCGCGAAAAGATTCTTCAAGAACTTAAAGTTCCAGGTCCAGAGCGTATCTGGTATGTGGCTGATGCATTCCGTCACGGTTTCACTCTAGACGAAGTATTTGCGGCAACCAACATCGACCGCTGGTTCCTGATCCAGATCGAAGACATCGTTAAAACTGAAGAACAAATCAAATCTTTAGGTTTTGGTGATCTTAACGCTGACAATATCCGCTCATTTAAACGTAAAGGTTTATCTGACCACCGTATTGCCAACCTGATGGGTATTTCACAAAAACAATTCCGTAAGCACCGTTGGAACCTGGGTGTAACTCCAGTCTACAAACGTGTGGATACATGTGCAGCAGAATTCGAATCTGATACTGCTTATATGTACTCAACTTATGATGAAGAGTGTGAATCTAATCCGTCCAACCGTGACAAAATCATGGTCATTGGTGGTGGTCCTAACCGTATCGGTCAAGGTATCGAATTCGATTACTGCTGTGTACATGCTGCTTTGGCAATGCGTGATGACGGTTATGAAACCATCATGGTGAACTGTAACCCTGAAACAGTTTCAACTGACTATGACACTTCAGACCGTCTGTACTTTGAACCGATTACACTTGAAGACGTTCTTGAAATCGTACGTACTGAAAAACCTAAAGGTATTATCGTGCAGTACGGCGGTCAGACTCCGCTGAAACTGGCTCGTGCTTTGGAAGAAGCTGGTGCGCCAATTATCGGTACATCTCCAGACGCGATTGACCGTGCAGAAGACCGTGAACGTTTCCAACAAATGATTCAACGTCTGCAACTTCGTCAACCGAACAACAGCATCGTAAAATCTGCTGAAGAAGGTATGGCAGAAGCAGCTAAAGTGGGTTATCCACTTGTGGTACGTCCTTCATACGTACTCGGTGGTCGTGCGATGGAAATCGTCTATAACGACGAAGAATTAAAACGCTACTTACGTGATGCGGTTCAAGCATCTAACGAAGCGCCTGTTCTTCTTGACCACTTCTTAGATGATGCGATCGAAGTTGACGTAGACTGCGTATCTGACGGTAAAGACGTTGTGATCGGCGGTATCATGCAGCACATTGAACAAGCCGGTATTCACTCTGGTGACTCTGCATGTTCGATTCCTCCATATTCATTGTCTGAAGACGTGCAAAACGAAATGCGTCGTCAAACCATCGCAATGGCGAAAGAACTTGGTGTTGTTGGTTTGATGAACGTTCAGTTTGCAGTTAAAGGCGATGACGTTTACATTCTGGAAGTGAACCCTCGTGCTTCTCGTACGGTTCCGTTCGTTTCTAAATGTATCGGCGAATCTTTAGCGAAAGTGGCTGCACGTTGTATGGCTGGCCAGTCTCTTGAGTCTCAAGGCTTTACCAAAGAGATTATCCCTGCTCACTTCTCTGTGAAAGAAGCAGTATTCCCATTCAACAAATTCCCTGGTGTTGACCCGATCCTTGGCCCTGAAATGAAATCAACAGGCGAAGTAATGGGCGTTGGTAAAACATTTGGTGAAGCGTTCTACAAAGCTGTTCTAGGCTCTAACGATCGTCTGCCAGGTCTGCCAACTGAAGGCGAAGTGAAACATGCATTCATCTCTGTACGTGATTCTGATAAACCACGTGCGGTAGGTATTGCGAAGCAGCTTGCTGACTTTGGCTTCAAGATTCTTGCGACTGGCGGCACATATGATGTGATTAAAGCTGCAGGTATTGAATGTGAACGTGTAAATAAAGTCACAGAAGGCCGTCCAAACATTGTAGACCGCTTGAAAAATGGTGAAATTCACCTCATTATCAATACCACTGAAGGTAAACAAGCTCAGCAGGATTCATTCTCGATCCGTCGCTCTGCGCTTCAAGGTAAGGTATACCATACCACTACCCTGAATGGTGCTGATGCTGTATGCCAAGCTTTAGCAATTAAATTGCCAATGGATGTATATCGTTTGCAAGATTTAACAGTAGGTTAATTCGTTACTGAGAAGTCCCGTCACCTTCTCGGTGGCGGGCTTTTTTTCATTTATAGACTTTCATTTTTATTACTGAGGGACAACTATGCAACGTTATCCTATGACTCCCGAAGGCAAACTTGCCTTAGAGAAAGAATTACACCAACTGAAAACTGTGGATCGTCCACGTATTACTGCAGCGATTGCAGAGGCACGTGAGCATGGGGATTTAAAAGAAAACGCGGAATATCATGCTGCACGTGAGCAGCAAGGTTTCTGTGAAGGCCGTATTCAGGACATCGAAGGTAAACTGGGCGCTTGCCAGGTGATTGATGTTAAAGAACTGGAGCAAAACGGTCGTGTAGTTTTTGGTGTCACTGTGACTATTGAGAATCTGGACACTGAAGAACGTAAAACTTACAAAATCGTAGGTGATGATGAAGCAGACTTTAAGATCAACAAGATCTCTGTGAACTCTCCGATCGCGCGTGGCTTGCTGGGTAAAAACGAAGGCGACGATGTGAAAATCGTAACTCCACAAGGTGAAGTTGAATACGAAATCGTAAGCGTTGAATATATCTAATTTTAAATAGATATTTTAGGCTGTAAGACCCCTCAGATGAGGGGTTTTTTGTTTTTTAGCCTCTAGTACTCTTCCCTTTCTAAAAGGGAGGTTGGGAGGGATTACTACTAAATAAGGCTCCCATCAATAATAATGAATTTCGATTTTTAAAAGATTCCCATCTAAGTATTAGAATCCCCCTAAATCCCCTTTTTCAAAGGAGGACTTTGCTATAATCCCTTCATCCTCCGAATCCTTGCCATTCTATGTCTGAGAAACTGATCAATTCCCCTGTGAACCATTGGTGCGAGTTCGAATTCATATCAAAAACGGTGAAGAATCCGAATATTCATATCAAGGGGAATTATAGCTATTACTCAGCTTACTGGGATCAAGGTTTCGAGCGTTGTGTGGTGCGTTATCTGCATGACAAGCCAGCCACACCAGAGAAGCCGATCGATCAGCTCTATATCGGCAATTTCGTCTGTTTTGGTGCAGAATGCGTGATTATGATGGGTGGCAACCAATTACACCGCACGGATTGGATTTCAGTATTTCCGTTCGATACACGTAGTTTTGTGCCTGCTGGCGACACAGTCATTGGCGATGGTTGCTGGATTGGCTCACGCGCCATGATTATGCAAGGTGTAATGCTTGGCGAAGGTGCTGTCGTTGCCACAGGTGCTGTAGTAACGAAAGATGTACCACCTTATGCTGTTGTCGGTGGTGTACCAGCCAAAATTATTAAATACCGCTTTCCTGAAGATGACATAAAAAAACTGCTTTCTCTAAAGCTCTATGACTTAGATGAAAAGCAGTTTTTAAAGATGCGTGAACAGTTGCAGACGGATGATATAGCAGCATTGATTCGCTGTTTTGAAACGCTTAAGGAGATGGAATAACAGTGACTGTCCTCTTTTGTACCCTTTTCCTATTCGTATGTGCAGGCCAATCTATTTCACTATAAATTAAGTTCCATTGATAAAAGGGTTTTCCAATATCTTCGTAAGTGATCGAAAGTAAGGTGGATTGTTCATCATGGCAGTGAGTATATTTTTTATAATCCTGTTCACTAAAACATGCTTTAATCCGTTCATAATAATAGAAAGGAATATCTTTAAGAACCTGATAAGTTTTTCCTTGAGGTAATAATTGAATGAACTGCGCGGTTTGATCGCCTCGTCCTCCACCTGAATAGCTTGCTGAAAAACTAGATACCAAAGCGACTGCATAATTATTCCGATTCAACGGATATAAAGCTGGATGGATAAATTCTGTAGCTATTTCATCTTCTTCAACTGCATGAGCTTTCTGATATTTAGCTAAATTCCAATGATCATCTATTCTATATTCACCCTGCTCTTTAGAGACCTGAACGATTCTTAACTTTTGATCAATCAGATAATAATATTTATTCGCCCCCATCTGGACTGACCACACTATTACCTCCTCACTTTTGCAGGCTGGGTTTAACTGCTGACAGATATTTTGTATTTGTGCTTGAGAAATGTGTACAGCTTTAAAAACCAGGGATTTGACAGGTTCATTTGCATTTAGAGGGACGCTGAAAATCACCAGCCAAAAGAGCAAAATTATTTTTTTAATTTTCATAATTTATTTTTGGATTATTTTATATCGTTATTGAAACTGAAATCACTCTTCTGATCAATATAAATAACTTAGCATTCAATACACTGTTTTTATCATTTCCTAACTTCACCCCTATTTTTCAGCCATAGTATTTCCACTTCAACTCATCTATAACTTCAACAAATTAGAAACTAAAGAAAATAATCAGGACACGGCATGACCCGTACAATAAAGTATTCAGGCATTTTTATCCTAGCTCTACTTGCTGCTATTGTCGCAACACTTTGCGATGCCATTCATGTCTATACTCAAACTTTAAGCTATCCAGACTCACAATTTTTCAGTCAGGCATGGTGGGTATTTCCCGGATTCTTTATTGCCTTTTGCAGCATGGCATTCATTTATCTCTGGTTAGCTGATACCTTAAAGCATTGGATTAATTCTACCTTAAGCTGTCACCATGAAAACACCCAGACACTGGTCGAAGCGCTGACACTATTTGCCATTATTTATATCCTAAGTGGCTTTGGTAATTTTGACCCTGTGGCGCTGTGCTGGATTTTCTATATCAGCTTTTTGATTCGCTGGGGGTTCAGTTATGAGCGTTTATGGCTACTCATTGTTGCGATTACACTGGCAATTGGCGGGATGTTCTTTGAAGGACTACTGGCAGAGTTTGGATTGGTAAAATATCGTCATAGCGACATTTTCAATGTGCCGTATTGGCTCGGTGGCGTATATATGCACGGTGCATTTGCCTTGCGTGCTGGCATGTGCCGCTTTATCTATCGTTAATTCTAAAATATTCAGACGTAAAAAAACCCACTCAATCGGAGTGGGTTTTTCAGAATATGGTGGCTATGACGAGACTTGAACTTGTGACCCCCGCATTATGAGTGCGGTGCTCTAACCAACTGAGCTACATAGCCTTAAACTGTGCGCGCATTATGGGTTTTTCTGTTTAGAACGTCAAGCCCATATTGTGCTGATTGATCAAAATTTGGTGAAGTGAGCCGATAAGCCGGGTTCTGTCGAGAACGATCATTCCTCTAGGCGTACAATCACTCATACGCTCAAGCGACCTACCCGGATCCAGCATGGGCCATGCCTAAAGGATCCCTATTTGGTCTTGCTTCCGGTGGGGTTTACCATGCCATGAACTGTTACCAGTCATGCGGTGCGCTCTTACCGCACCCTTTCACCCTTACCTCCGATTCCAATTGCTCGAAACCATAATGAAGGCGGTCTACTCTCTGCTGCACTTTCCGTCGGCTCACGCCGCCCAGGCGTTACCTGGCACCTTGCCCTATGAAGCCCGGACTTTCCTCCCCTGCTTCAATCACGGAGATCTCCACAGCAGCGATCGTCTGGCTCACTTCGAGCCGCATAGTACCAAATCTGGCGACTAATTGCTTGATGTTTTTTGAGCAGTCAGTTTTTCATACTTGGCCTGAAGCTCCTCACGCGTCTCGGCATGGTTCGGATCAAGCGGAATACAGTCCACAGGACAGAATAACTGGCACTGCGGTTTGTCGTGATGTCCGACGCACTCTGTACATAAGTCCGGGTTAATTTCATAGATGACGTCACCCATGAAAATTGCCTCATTCGGACAGACAGGTTCACAGACATCACAATTGATACATTCATCGGTGATATATAAAGACACTCTACCAACCTTGTTGAAGTTTACGCTCAAAGGCTTCAACCACGTTTGGCGGAACAAACTTGGTCACATCACCTCTTAAACGAGCAATTTCACGCACCAATGTGGATGAAATAAAAGAATATTGCTCTGAAGGAGTTAAAAACACCGCTTCAAAATGAGAATCCAGTTGACGGTTCATATTGGCCAGCTGGAATTCATACTCAAAATCGGACACTGCACGTAAACCACGCAATACCGCTGTCGCATTCTGCTCGCGGAAGAAGTTCACCAGCAGGCCATCAAATCCTACAAATTCAACATTGTTCAAATGGCTTAATGACGTTTGGGCCAGTTCAACTCGTTCTTCCAGACTAAATACCGGGTTTTTGTGATGTCCGATTGCAATCGCAACTACAACTTCATCAAACATCTTTGCTGCGCGGGTCACCAAATCAATATGGCCATTGGTGATCGGATCAAAAGTTCCCGGATAAATTACACGAGTTTTAGTCATCCATTTGTACTCTGTTTATTGTGTAAGTTTCCATTTTAACAAAATCTTCATTTTTTAGTGAAGAAACTCCATCAATTTAAACACTTCAACTCAATAAAAGTTACGGTACAATAGTTACAACTTTGGAAGTGTCTGATTATGGCGAAAGCAACTGTAGTTAAAAAAAATAACGGCGGAACGATTGCTCTGAACAAACGTGCCCGTCACGATTATTTTATTGAAGAAAAATTTGAAGCTGGACTTTCCTTGCAAGGCTGGGAAGTAAAATCCCTGCGTGCCGGTCGTATGAGTATTGTGGAGAGCTATATCACCTTTAAAAATGGTGAGGCTTTCCTGTTCGGCGCACAGATTCAGCCTTTACTGAGTGCATCTACCCATGTTGTCCCTGAAGCGACGCGTACCCGTAAACTGCTACTGAAACGCCGTGAAATTGAAAAACTCATGGGCGCGATCAACCAGAAAGGTTATTCCTGTGTACCACTGGCCTGTTACTGGAAAGGCCCGCATGCCAAGCTGGAAATTGCGTTGGTAAAAGGTAAACAGTTACACGACAAACGTGCATCTGAAAAAGACCGTGACTGGCAACGTGATAAAGCGCGTATTTTTCATAAATAATACCAGCAATAAAAAAACCTCCAATTGATGGAGGTTTTTTTACGGATCAAATTAGGCTTTTAGATTCAGACGCGCCAGTGTCAAGGCAATATATTCCCCAAACCAGATCGCAGTTTGCAAATCCCCTTCCGGTGGTGTCACTTCAACAGGTGCATTGTCAGATTGGGTCATAAGGCCCAGAAAGCTCGACATGCGATTCAGATCTGTAGTGGAACGACCTGTCGGCATCAACGGTAGACCTGACCACAACATGCCATGCTGCATCGCAAACAGATTGATCTGCTGCAAAACAGCGAGTTTGTCCCCACTTAAGCCACCACCATTGGTAAAGGCTGCTGCCAGCTTGCCTTGCCAGCTACGTGCCAGCCAGCGCTTGGACGACTGCTCCATAAATAACTTCATGGCAGAAGTCAGACTACCCATATAGGTCGGACAGCCAAATACAATCGCATCGGCAGCGTCCAGCACCTCCCAATCCACCTGTTCCACATTCATCATATGCACTTGGACACCAGTTTTTTGTGCGCCTTCGGCAATGAAGTTTGCCACTTTAGCCGTGTGTCCATAAGGACTGTGATAAACAATCGCAACAGATTGGGAAGATAGGGACATAACAATCAAAAACCAAGAATTTCAATCAAGTTTAACATTTTCATGCCATAAACACGAATGTTGCCATACGTCCGGTTTTGGCTTCACGGCGATAGGAAAAGTATTCTTCCGCCTGACGATATGAACACTGATCGCCACCCAAAACAGTTTCAACACCCTGCTGTTGCAAGATGTAACGCGCAATCGCATACAGATCCGCATAGTATTTTCCGGCCTGTTCTCCTGCCTGAAATGCACTGTCCAGTTCAGGATATTTGGAACAGAAAGCTTCTCTTACTTCTGCGCCAATTTCAAAACAAGGCTGGCTGATCGCTGCACCAAGCCACGCCCAGGTAGGCTGGGTCTGTATCGCGGCAATGGTATTTTCAACGATACCGCCTGCCAGCCCACGCCAGCCAGCATGCAGATTGGCTACTTCAGTGCCTTCAGCATTACCCAGCACCACCGGCAAGCAGTCTGCTGTCATCATCATCAGGGCATGGGCCTTGCGCTGTGTGACCAGGCCATCGCCGACCAATGCCTCGAAAGGCATCTGCTCATTGATGGTATGACAAATGGTGCTATGCGTCTGTGTCATCCAGGTAATTTTGTCCACACCAAAAGGCTGGAAGTCTTTCAACAGCTGGATGCGATGCTTCTGTACACGTGCAGCATCATCATTGACATGCAAAGCCAGGTTAAAGCCCGCCAGCTCTGGCTGGGCTGATGGCTGTACCTGTTCATGATGAACACGGGTCTGACCCACATAAACGCCTTGAGGCAAACCTTGTACAAATTGCATGTCGCTTCCCTTTTAATGACTGCTAATAGAATGAAAAATTAATAGGCCTTGTTTTCGCTACGCAGCACTTCAACCAGATTGGCAAAGTCTTCTGGCCATGGCGCATTAAAGGTCATTTCTTCTTTGGTACGTGGATGTTTCAGGCCTAGAGTCGCTGCATGCAATGCCTGACGTTTAAAACCACGCAAGGTGTCATCTAGCAATTGCGAAGCACCGGCTGGCATACGCACACGTGGCATATAGACCTGATCACCCACCAGACCATAGCCCAGGTAACTAAAATGCACACGAATCTGGTGCGTACGGCCGGTTTCCAGACGTGCCTGAATACGGGTGAAATGCTGGAAGCGCTCTTTCACATTGTAATGCGTCACCGCTTCCTTACCGCCTGGCAGGACTGCCATTTTCACACGATCAACCGGATGGCGTTTAATCGGTTCATCAATGGTACCGCCGGCAATGATGTTGCCATACACAATCAGGTCATACACACGGTAGACGGTCTTTTTCTCAAGCTGCTTGCTAAGCGCAAACTGTGCTTCCAGATTTTTAGCAACAACCAATAGACCACTGGTGTCTTTATCAATCCGGTGTACTAAACCTGCACGCGCCAGTTCAGAAGATTTCGGATAGTGATGCAGCAAAGCATTGACCAGTGTACCAGTCATATTGCCTGCACCCGGATGCACCACCATGCCCACTGGTTTGTTAATGATAATGATGTCATCATCTTCATAGACGATATCCAGTGGAATATCTTCAGGCAGACTACGGGTTTGTGCCTCCAGTTCAACGTTTAAAGTCAGGGTTTCAAAACCGTCACTTTTAAATTTTGGCTTAACTGGTTGACCATTCACTAATAAATTGCCGTCTTTGATCCATTGTTTGAGCTTTTCTCGAGAAAAATCGCTCCAGACCATGGCCGCAATCTGGTCGATACGTTGCCCGATATAACTTTCATCCAATTGAAATTGCAACGATAAACGTGTTGCAGTTGCGTCTGAAGTATGGTTATCTGCATCCTCAGAATCTTCAAGTAAATTGAAATCAGTATCAGGGATATTAGAATTGGAAGATTGTGCTTGACTCATTTGCTCATTCAGACAAAAGTGGTTTAATAGTGCAATTGTAGCTCATTGCCCGTATTAACAGAGGAATTTTTATGTCGCTACCACATTATAAAATGACAATGCTTGCTGTGACGTTAGGCATTGCATCGGCAATGGTAGGCTGTAGCAGTAATCCAAAAAAAGAAGTCGTGGACAAAGGTCCAGAATCTAGCGAACAGGTTTATATACAAAAAGCACAGAACGCGCTAGATCGCAAACAATATACTGATGCAGCAAAACAGCTCGAAGCACTGGAAACCTATTATCCAACCAGCCAGTATGCACCGCAGGCGCAACTGGAACTGCTATATGTCAAATTCCAGCAAAAAGATTATGAAGGTGCAGTTGCACTGGCAGAACGCTTTATCCGTCTGAATCCGCAACATCCAAATGTCGACTATGCTTACTATGTCCGTGGCGTAGCGAATATGGAGCAGAACTATAATGGCCTGCTACGTTATACCTCACTAAAACAGTCACACCGTGATGTAAGCTACCTGAAAGTCGCTTACCAGAATTTTGTTGATTTCATTCGTCGCTATCCATCAAGTACCTATGCGGTTGATGCTGCACAGCGTATGAAGTTTATCGGTCAGGAACTGGCAGAAAGCGAAATGAATGCGGCCCGTTTCAATATCAAGCGTAAAGCATATCTGGCTGCTGTTGAACGTGGCTTATGGGTAATTGAACACTATCCACAAACGCCACAGATTCCAGAAGCGCTGGCAACCGTTGCTTACGGCTATGACAAGCTGGGCGACAAAGCGACAGCACAGCAATATATCGAAGTGCTGAAACTGAACTACCCAGGTCTGGTAAATGCCGACGGTACCGTGAACCTGCGTGCAGCACGTAGTGAAGGCAGTTTCTTCAATCGTGCGACTTTGGGTATTTTCGGTAAAGAAGCCAAAACCGTGACCGATACGTCTAGCCAGTCGGCTGAACCACAGGCAGAAAAACGCAGTCTAACCAATCGCATGACGTTTGGTTTACTCGATCGTCCTAAAACCACTGAAACTGAGCTACCTGAACCGACTGCTGAATAAGCCAACTGTGACAGGTGCATTTTTGCAAAGGGCAAGTTATCATACTTGCCCTTTTGCTTTGTCCGAGCCATGCTTGAACAATTCGTGCAAAAGATATACAAAGGAATTTAAAAGAATTGATCTGGGTCAGTTCACTCTTCTTGATTCAATGACTTAAACCTTAGATACAGCACGAGAAGCTTAGCAAATCATGGCCATTCCTCAACATACGATTGATCAGATTCTCGATCGCACCGATATTGTCGATGTGATTGGTCAATACGTGAAGCTAAAAAAAACTGGCCGCACCTATTCTGGCTGTTGCCCTTTCCATCAGGAAAAATCGCCTTCTTTTCACGTCTACCGTGACAAGCAGTATTTCCACTGCTTTGGCTGTCAGGCCAACGGCAATGCCATCCGCTTTTTAATGGATATTGGCAGCCGCAATTTCATTGAAGTGATGAAAGACCTGTCTAGCCAGACCGGAATTGAACTGCCTAAAGACAATAAAGATTCCAACCGCTTAAAATACAAACGCGAAGCCAAACCAAAACCGGTTGCTACGCCACCAGTAAAAACTGCGGATACATCTACAAATCCAGTATCCGAACAACCTGCTTATTTTGATCCATTTGCTGAAATTCAGGCACCTGAAGCTGAATTTTATACGGATGACCCTTTTGCTGCTTTTGAGCAAATGCCTGCAGCAGAAGCACAAGCAGATGGCAACTTATACGACCTGCTGGAAAATATCGCGCAGTTTTATGAGCGTCAGCTACCCAACAGTCCAAGTGCCCAGCAATATTTTAAACAGCGTGGTCTGACCTCAGAAACGATTACCTACTGGCGACTAGGTTATGCACCGGAAGACTGGCAACATCTGGAAAAAGCCTTCCCGCAGGATATTGAAGGTCTCAAACTTTTAGGTATGATTCGTACTAGCGATAGTGGTCGGGATTTTGACCTGCTCCGTGACCGTGTCATTTTCCCGATTCGTGATAGTAAAGGCCGTGTGGTCGGTTTTGGTGGTCGTGCACTGAATGACGAGATCAAACCGAAATACATCAACTCACCCGATTCAGAAGTTTTCCATAAAAACCAGTTATTGTATGGTCTGTATGAAGGTCGCAAGCAGAAAGCTCAAGACTGGCTGATGGTGGAAGGCTATATGGATGTCATTGCCTTGCAGCAATATGGCATTCATGGTGCAGTAGCTACTTTGGGAACAGCAAGTAATACTGATCACCTAAATATTCTGTTCAAGCAGAATAATCGGATTACCATTGCCTTTGATGGTGATGCGGCTGGACAAAAAGCGGCACGCCGTACTCTGGAAATTGCTCTACCCTTACTGAACGATGGGCGTGAGCTCAAATTCTTTGTCCTGCCGAATGACCATGACCCAGACTCCCTGATTCGTCGTGAAGGCATTGAAAATTTCCGCCGTCTGCTGGATCAGGCTCCGCTACTCTCTGACTTTGTCTTTGCCCATCTCACTCAGAATCACGATATTGCAACGCCAGAAGGTAAAAGTCAGGTCATGGGCGAGCTGCGTCAATTAACCGAATTGTTGCCCAAAGCTGGCTCATTCCGTTATCTGCTACAGCAGTTCTTTCGGGAAAAACTCGGTTTTAGCCGCAAATGGCAACCCAAAGTCAATAATGACGCATCTCTAAGCTTTAGCACCAAAATTGATGCCGAAGAGTATGTCATTGCGATTCTGTTGAATCACCCTTACCTGTATATTCATTTTGAACCATTACGTGCATTGGTCAGTGAAGATCAATTGCTGTTCAAGATCCTGAATATATTTAATGTGATTTTCGATGAATTGCCGGATGATCCGGAACTATCGACCTATTACGTGCTTGGTGCCTGTGCTGCACATCATCATGAGTTACAGCATATCCTGCAACATGCCAATGTCAGCGATTACACCTCTTCTCCTGAGCAGGCAGACAAACTGGCGGCAGACTTCTCGATCAAGCTGCAATATCAGTGTCTACAACATAAACTGAAATCGAAAAAGTTTAGTAGCATCGCGGAGATGAAAAACCTCAAGATGCGAATTTATGAAATTGATAAAAAACGTTCCATGACCTTACTCGAAGATTAAAAATCATGAAAATAAAAAAGGCATTTATTTTAAACGCCTTTTAAATATCGGGAAATTAACTCAAGATCATCTTAATGTTTAACCTTACGGCGATGCTGTACCACGTCCTGTAAACTGTTCTGTAGCATTTCAAAATAGCTTGGATCTTCAGCTTTGGCAGCTTCACGCAGCATGATTGAGGTCGGATGCAGAAGCTTTTGGGTCAAACGATGTGAAAATTCGGCCAATACTGTTTCAGCATTTTCACCTTTAGCGATGCGTTGCATAGCGGTCGCCAGTTCTTCCTGACGCAAGCTTTCCCCATAATCCCGGTAAGCATGAATCGTACTACCCGCTTCGCTCACCTTCTGCTGGGTGATCAACTCGGTTGCCAGTTGATTGACCATTACTTCCGCTTCGACCGCTGCCTGACGACGCTGTGCCAGGTTTTCATCGATCACGCTTTGCAAATCGTCCACGCCGTAGAGATAAACTCCATCCAGCTTTTCAACTTTTGGATCAATATCACGGGGTACGGCCAGATCGACCAACAGCATTTGCTGGTAACGGCGCTTCTTTAAGGCAGCTTTGACATCCGAATAGTGAATGACTTGATGCAAACTACCGGTACAACTGGAAATCACATCTGCACGATGCAGGTTTGCTGCCAGTTGATCAAAATCAATAATTTCTACATCTGCACGATGCGCGATTTCCTGCGCGAGATTCTCTGCACGAGCACGAGTCCGGTTACAGATAATGATTTTTCCGACGCCCATTTCTGCCAGATGTTTGGCCACCAGACTATTCATTTCCCCGGCGGCTACCACCATCACAGTCAACTGCTCTGGTCGGCTAAACACTTGCAATGCTAATTGTGCGACTGCATAACCCATTGAGACTGCATGACTGCCGACTGCTGTTTCCGAGCGCACACGCTTGGCCGCATAAAAGGCATATTCAAAGATACGATTCAGGTTTTGTGAAACGGTTTTAGATTCTTTGGCAAGAGAGAGTGCAGTTTTGACCTGTCCCAGAATCTGCGGTTCACCGAGCATTAGGGAGTCGAGACCACTGGCTACACGCATCAGATGAGTAACGGCTTGCGCATTCTCATAGCGATAAACATGATTCTGCAATTGCTTGGGATCAATACCATTGGTCTGGGCGAGCCAGTTCAGCACCATGTCGACATTGTCCGACATCGCGTAAACTTCGGTCCGGTTACATGTAGACACCACCACCATATCATTCAGTACAGGGTGCTGGCTTTGCTCGGCAAGTAAAATGCTTAACTTTTCAGGGTTAAAAGCAATCTTTTCGCGCAGCTCTACAGAGGCAGTTTGATGGTTGACACCCAATGCAAAGAAAGACATATCAGGTCATCATTTCACTAAATTTATGCTATTGTGCAACATCGGTGTCATAAAAAGCATTACTTGGATAAAGAAAAATTGCGTCTAACAACTAGCCGTATAAACGGCCCTACCATTAAGCAATATTCTACCACATTCTTGCTGGTGGTTAGCATGGCTTCAACTGCTCATCTTTATGCAGCAGAAGCAGTTTACCATGCAAATCAAAATTATGATGCGATAAAACAAAGTATGATAGCCGAGTTTGCACTCGCCTATCGCGATATTCCAAATGCTTTACACAACTATACTGTGCTGGCCATTAAAAGCAATTCCACTGCGGTTAAACAGCGCGCACTCAATATCGCCCTCGAACATGAAGACCTGAATGCAGCGCTGGATATTTCTACCCATTGGGTGGTTCAGGAACCGCAAGATGTTCCGGCATTATTCTATCTGGCACATATTGCCTTAAAAGCCCATGAGTACGAACTGGCGGCAGAAACGCTGGAAAAGATCCTGAAAATTGATGATAACGCCGATCTGGAAGAAATTCTGGCCGGGATTGCCCCAGATGAGCCGGATGACCGTGAATATTTAATTCAGGCTCTAAGTACTAGCAAAGCCAAAGACAATCCTTCGATTCTGGTGCTGGTCGCCGGTCTGGAAGCACAAAAAGGTCAGCTAGAACAGGCTCTCAATACCATCAACCGCGCCTTAAAAAAACGTCCAAAGTCGACTGGCTATATCCTGATGAAAGCCAATCTGTTGGCGGCATTGGGTGATGATGCGGAAACTTTAAAATGGTACGAGAAAGCCAGTCGTAAATATCGTAACAACATGGATATACGTCTGGCTGAGGTTAAATACCTGATCAAGCTAAATGAAGCTGAAAAGGCCTTACAGAAACTAGAAGCGATCCTGAAAAAATCACCACAACACGAAGAAGCGTTGTTTATTGCCGGCTTAACCAGTATTGACCTGCAGCAATATGAACGGGCCGAAAAATATCTGGTTGAGCTCCGCTATTCAGCTCAGTACCAGAATGAAGCCTATTACTATCTGGCAGTCAATGCAGAACGCAAACAGCATTATGAAACTGCCAAGGCATATTACCGCCTGGTGGATGGCAGCCTGTATACGGTTTCACGACGCAATATCATTGCCATCTTTGCCGAGCAGGATAAACTACATGATGCGCTGCGCTTTCTGACTCAGGAACGGGTCAATTATCCGCAACATGCCAGTTTCCTGTATCTGGCTCAGGCGGATATTCTGAAACGCATGAATAATAAGAACGCAGCGATCCGAATTCTGGAAGAAGCCAGCATAAACCTACCGGATGATCCGGAGTTAGTCTATGCTCAAGTTTTATTGCTAGATCCACATGAAGATCGTGATCAACTGGATCAGCTGTTAAAAACCCTGCTTAAAATCGAGCCGAATAGTCCAACCTATCTGAATGCTTATGCCTATACGCTGGCCCGTCAAAATCGCCGTCTGGATGAAGCAAGGCGCTATGCTGAACAGGCACTGGAATACGCACCAGAACAGGCTTCTATTCTGGATACTTATGGCTACATCTGTTACCTGCAGAATGATTTTACTACGGCTGCCCAGGTGCTGCTTAAAGCCTATGAACTGAATCCAAGTGCGAAAATAGGCGTCCGTTATGCACGTTCACTTTATATGAAAGGCGATCTACAACAATTCCATCAAGTGTTACAACAATTACAACAAAACCATCCAAATGACCCAGAATTAAACCAACTTAATTCGCTATTGTTAGCACCACAATCCTGAACGAGTCCATTCTTTTATGCGCAACATAAGTACTTTAGGCTGCTGTTTCCTTGCTTCTACTGCCCTACTCATGAGTGGCTGTCAGCAGATGGTTCAGCAAAAAGCTCCTGTCACGCCATCGGTACAGGCTGAAAACCAGTTCCAGCTGCAAGGTAAAATCGGGGTACGAACACCTCAGCAAAGCGGCAGTGCCTTTTTTACCTGGGTTCAGCAGCAGGAAGAGTTTGATATTGAACTGACTGGTATCTTAGGTGCTGGAAAAACCCAGATTTCAGGTACTCCTGGCCAGGTAACTTTGAATAGTGCCAAAACCGGTCTGATCAAGGCAGCAACGGCAGAAGAACTATTGCAACGTGCTACTGGCTGGCAAGCCCCGATTAGTCATTTAGTCGATTGGGTACAGGCACGTCCTGCGACACAGTCTGCCCAGATCCAGAAAGACAGCTCACAGCGTATCAGCCAGATTATTGAACAAGGCTGGACGGTAGACCTCAGTTACAACCAGCAGGCAACTGTTCCAAACCGCTTGATTTTAAAGCAGTCGCTTGAGAATGGTGGTGAAAACCGTATTACAATGGTGATTCAAAACCGTTAACTGGTCTGATGCAAGCCTATGATGATTCGTGTTCCCTCACCTGCAAAACTGAATTTGTTTCTTCATATCACCGGTCGCCGTCCGGATGGTTATCACGAGCTGCAAAGTATTTTTCAGTTGATAGATTTGTGTGACTGGCTAGAGTTTGAACAAACAGATGATCAGCAAATCCAGATTGAAGGTTTGTCCTCAGTCGATCTGGAACAGAATCTCATCTATCGTGCAGCGCAGATTTTGCAGCCTTATGCCAAAACGCCTTCTGGTCTGATCATTCGACTGGAGAAAAATATTCCTATGGGTGCAGGTCTTGGCGGCGGCTCATCCAATGCAGCAACGACGCTGATTGTACTGAACCAATTATGGCATTGTGGCTTAAATTCCGAGCAATTGGCAGAGCTCGGCGTTAAGCTGGGCGCAGATGTACCCATTTTTGTTCATGGTCGCAATGCCTGGGCTGAAGGCATTGGTGAACACTTAACATTCATAGACTTAGATCAAAAACAGTTCATTGTGTTAAAACCTGACTGTTTTATCAGCACTCAACAGCTTTTTTCACAAAAAACGTTGACAAGAGACACGAAGAGCTCTAAATTTTGCGCCTATCAGATAAAGCCATCTGATTTCGGAAATAACTTTGAGCCAGTGGCAAGAAGCTTATATCCAGAAGTCGATGAGGCAATGCAATATCTCGACCAGTTCGGTGTTGCAAAGCTTACAGGTACAGGTGCTTGTGTTTTTATCGAGGTAACTGATGATATGAATGTGACCGACATTCTTGAGAATGCACCATGTAAATCTTACCTGGTGAACAGTCTGAAAGAATCGCCATTACGTCATTTCAAGGTTCAATAGGGGTATCGCCAAGTGGTAAGGCACCGGGTTTTGATCTCGGCATCCGTTGGTTCGAATCCAGCTACCCCTGCCATTATTCACCTGTAGATGTACTGTATTAGGGGTATCGCCAAGTGGTAAGGCACCGGGTTTTGATCTCGGCATCCGTTGGTTCGAATCCAGCTACCCCTGCCATCTTACAGTTCATCAAATCTAGGGGCGTCGCCAAGTGGTAAGGCACCGGGTTTTGATCTCGGCATCCGTTGGTTCGAATCCAGCCGCCCCTGCCATTTTCTCGAAAAAAGACAGAACATCATTTGCTGTAAGACTGTTAATTTACCTTGACACAATACCGCAAAAATATTAAAGTTCTGCCGCATTAGGGGTATCGCCAAGTGGTAAGGCACCGGGTTTTGATCTCGGCATCCGTTGGTTCGAATCCAGCTACCCCTGCCATCTACTTCCATACATACCAACCGCCAAGGGTGCTTCATGCCCAATCTTGTCGTTTTTAGTGGAACCGCGCATCCACAATTCGCTCAAAAAGTCGTAAGTCACTTACATATTCCTCTAGGCGCCGCCTCTGTAGGCCAGTTCTCTGATGGCGAAATCGCTGTTGAGATCACTGAAAATGTTCGTGGTAAAGACGTATTCATCGTACAACCTACTTGTGCACCGACCAACGATAACCTGATGGAAATCCTGGTCATGGCTGACGCGTTACGCCGTGCAAGTGCTGGTCGTATTACTGCCGTGATTCCTTACTTCGGTTATGCCCGTCAAGACCGTCGTCCTCGTTCAAGCCGTGTGCCGATTACTGCAAAAGTTGTTGCAGATATGCTGACCACTGTAGGTATTGACCGTGTGGTGATGATTGACCTTCACGCTGACCAGATCCAAGGTTTCTTCGATATTCCTGTAGACAACATCTACGGTACGCCAGCCCTGCTTGCTGACTTACGCCAACAACAGCATCATAACCTGATGGTTGTTTCTCCTGACGTAGGTGGTGTAGTTCGTGCTCGTGCTGTTGCGAAACAGATGGGTGATATCGACCTAGCGATCATCGATAAACGTCGTCAAAAAGCGAATGAATCACAAGTGATGCATTTGATTGGTGATGTGAAAGATCGTGACTGTGTGATCGTTGATGACATGGTGGATACTGCTGGTACGCTTTGTAAAGCTGCTGATGCGTTGAAAACTTTCGGTGCCCGCAAAGTTGTTGCTTATGCAACTCACCCAGTATTGTCTGGTAAAGCACTCGAAAATCTTAAAAATTCTGTAATTGACGAATTGGTTGTAACTGACACCATTCCTCTTTCAGAAGAAGCTTTAGCACTTGGTAAGATTCGCCAGGTTTCAGTAGCAAGTATGGTTGCTGAAACAATTCGTCGTATTAACAACGAAGAATCTATTAGCGCAATGTTCGATTCTTATCTATAATAGTGCGCTGAATTTCCAAAGCCCTGCCATTTGGCGGGGCTTTTACTCACTAGACTGGTCGCAAGTCTAGTTACTTAAACTTAAAATAGGATGTCTATCATGGCAAACTTCGTATTAAATGCAGTAGCACGTGATGAAGCAGTTCAAGGGAAAGGTGCGAGCCGCCGCCTTCGTCTTCAAAACAAAGTACCTGCTATCATTTATGGTGGTGAAGCTGCTCCTGTAGCTGTATCTCTTGAGCTTCGTCAACTTGTTAAATTCCTAGAAAGCAACGCTTTCTTCGAAGAAGTGATCGAAATTGATGTTGATGGTAAAGTTGAAAGCGTTAAAATCCAAGCTTTACAACGTCACCCAGCTAAAAACACTCCAATGCACGCTGACTTCAAACGCGCATAAGTGTTAATGGTGTAGATTAGTGTCAAATATTTCACTGATTGTAGGTTTGGGCAACCCAGGTTCTGAGTATGCTCAAACCCGCCATAATGCAGGCTTCTGGTTTGTAGAGCGCCTTGCAGATCAATATGGCATTAGCCTTAAAAAAGACCCTAAATTCAATGGATTCAGCGGTCGTGGCAATATCGAAGGTCAAGACGTCCGTCTCCTTCTACCTACAACATTCATGAACCTCTCCGGTAAAAGTGTTGTTCCTTTCGCCAAATTCTACAATATCGCACCTGAATCAATCCTGATTGCCCATGATGAACTGGATATGAATCCAGGCATTATTCGCCTGAAAACTGGCGGTGGTCATGGTGGACATAATGGTTTACGCGATATCGTGCCGCATATCGGTCCGAACTTTCATCGTCTACGCATTGGTATTGGTCATCCAGGTTCTAAAGACCGTGTTTCTGGTCATGTCCTGAGTAAAGCACCAAGCAGTGAACAAGAGTTAATGGACGATGCAATTGCCCATGCACTTGCTCGTGCCAAAATGCTGGTGAACGGTGAAGTACAACAGGCAATGAATCAAATCAATGCTTATAAACCGAACTAAACATTCATAAATTGCTGGACAATTCCGCTTGCCTTGCTGGCCATTTAGGCGCAAAATGCGCAAGCCTACCCACTTATCCAGTGTCGTAGAAATTGATTCAACCATAAGATCAAAGTCTTAGGTCAACTAAGGGGACGCTAGCCATGCTATCTCGTTTATTAAAATGCAAAATTCATCGCGCTTTTGTTACACATGCAGAATTACACTATGAAGGTTCATGTGCAATTGATGGCGTTTTGATGGATCTAGCTGGCATTCGTGAATACGAAGAAATTCATGTTTGGAACGTGACCAATGGTAAGCGTTTTACTACTTATGCCATTCGTGGTGAAGATAATTCAGGGATTATTTCTGTGAATGGTGGTGCTGCACACCAAGCTGATGTTGGTGATATCGTGATTATCGCAACATTTGGTGATTTCACTGAAGCGGAAGCCAATGCTCATAAACCACGTCTGGTTTATGCAAATCCGGATAACACTGTGAATCACACTGCAAACTGTATTCCGGTACAAGTTGCCTAAGCTGGTTCGACAAGATTCTAAAAAGCTCGCTTCTCGCGGGCTTTTTTATGGGCTGATTAAAATAAAACTAACTCCCCTGCCACCAGCTTTTTCGGTTCTCACAGTTTAAGGACTTAAGATTTTGATCTACCAGGTTGGCTAACAAAGCTTCTCCATTTTCTTTTAGCTTTAATTCAGCGAATTTGGCATCGCGATAACAAGGCTCAAGTCCTTCGGCAAACATAAAACTGTTGGTAGCCGGATATAAGCCTTCAAAGGTATTCTGCGGATTTTTCAGGATTAATTGCGCTGAGCATGGCTGATCCAGCGCACTTCGATTAAAACTGGTTTTGACAACTCTTCTTTGCTCATCAAGCTGTACATAGCTTAGTACACGGGACTGGTTTTCAAAATCTTGAATACTGATTTTAGGTTCTGATTGTTCTGATCTATTCTCCGCTGCTAGTGCACTAAAATGCAGATCATAATTCAGCGCCATATAATCGCCTTGCAGAATTGATCGCGGATCTACTGGTGCCAGCTCCACATAAATACTTTGGCTATCTCGAAGATGCCATTCATGTTGCGCGATCAATCCACAAAATAAGGCAATACTGAAAATAGCCAGATGCAAAGGAAGAAACTTTTTCATCTTGCCTCTCCTTGCTCATGTTGTAGTTTTGACCCCTTTAAAATATAGGCCAGCAACAAGACCAGTATCCCTGAAGCAAAGATACTGATGCTTTTTAATAGGAAGCTTAAGCCCAGATTGTAATACAGCATCCATAGCCAGAAGATCAGCAATAAAATGGTAAGTGCCTGTATAAGTCGTTGCTGATAGACCACTACCCATGCCATAAGCAGCATAATAATAAAAATCTCAAAATAGCCCAACAGAATGAGTAAGATGCCAAATACAGGAATCAGCCAGAGCCATTTTTCACTAAATTGCTGCCAGTTTTGCCAGATAAAACCAAGCAACAATAAGCTCGGAAGAACATAAAACAGCAGAACGTGGTCAAGGCTGATCTGCCCGATGCCCTGCCAGTGCTCTAATCCAGTCACAGATTGAACCACAGCTGAACCTGTCAGCATAGCAATGATCCAGAGCAGAATACTTTTCTGATAAATTGAGGACTGCCAATATCTAGCGGTTAGAATTAGCCCGATAAAAATGACATAGTTCAAGCTTAGGGCAAGCGTGATTACAATATCATCATGCTTAAAAGAGTTCTCTAATGCCAAAACGACAATTGCTAAAGCATGAGCTATCAAGAGCTGTAAGGTCAGAATGAACCAGTGCATCCGTTTGATCACAGTCAGAGCCAGCATCATTAACTGCAACAACCACACTATAAACAGGCTATCGGTGAGCAGTTCCGTATGAATTAATACCGCAGCTTGCCCGCAAACCCAAAGACAATAGGCAAACTGACGTAGAAATATGGAATTCTTTTGACTTAATAATTTCCAAGCGATGCCAATAAAAATGAGACCTAAAACAATTGAAACTGCTTTCCAATAGGTCAGCAATAAGACTGCCAGAATAATCCCAGCTATCCAGGCACCGAGTGCCAAAGGAATGACAGAGAATTTGGTTTGTGGGAAGACTTTCTTTAAGGCAAAACTGATCAACGCAAACCAGCCAAAGATCAGCATTGCCAAAATAAATAAGCCAACTGCTGAATTGGTAAGCCGATCGTCCACCAGTTCAAACAGCCATAGGCTCAAACTGGCAGCCAAGCCTGCAATCAGTAAAATGGTTTCTAGTGCCTGATGCTTACGATAAAAATAAAATGCAGCACCTGCTGGCAGAACAACTGAAGAAGCCAGATAAATTAGCTTATATTGATGGGTAAACTGCATCATACTGCTGATCGAAATCATGATGATGAATACAATAAATAGGTATCGCAGCAACGGGTAATAACGTATGGCAAAGACAAAGCTGATGGCCGTCAGTAGATTCAAAGTCAGTAGATACAATCCTTCTGCCCGTATCATCCAGAAACTTTGCTTAAAGTAAAAATACAATGCCAGCTGAGTGACCACACAAAGCATGGCAAAAACCCCGATATTGGATCGATATAGCCACGGCAACAGCAATACGGCCCAGAGCAGAAATAACGGATAACTATCCGCACCAGTTTGATAGATCTGCCCAATCACCGCCAGACTTAAGCCCAGCATCAGGCCAGATACAGTATCCAGACTCTGTCTGATCCACTCCTGCTGATTAAAGTAGATACTGGCTAACGCACTACAGAGTAAAACCAGCATTGGAATTGCTAGCTGTACCTGATTCGGCAGCATCCACCAGTTTGCAGCAATTAAATACAGCAAACTGACTGCAATCAGCGCAACGCCCAAAATATTGAGATAACGCAAAACCTTTGCATCACAAAACAGCAAGGGAGAAAATGGATTATTATGGATCAGCTCGGTTTTCTTCATTGTCAGAATGATTGATCAATTTCTATTCTTAATAGCAACATAACATGTTTCCAGTTTTTTGCTAAAAGGCTGTAGTAATTCAGATAATCTGTTTTGCTTATCTGAAATCCTGCAAATCCGTGACTGGCCAAACTATCCCATCTTTTAAAAATCAGGACTATAATGGCCCTACATCGCTTCAGGGCGGGGTGAGATTCCCCACCGGTGGTAATTTCAGGGTAGTAAATCTCTATTCCTGAATCAGCCCACGAGCGGTCAATTTCGATTGATCTGCAGATCTGGTGTAAATCCAGAGCCGACGGTATAGTCCGGATGAAAGAAGACGAAAGCAGTACACCCTGTTTTATGCCTGGCATAAAACTGTTTTGCTATAAGCCTATTTTCACTATGTCCTGAAATGTTCAATCGTACTTTTACTTTACGTGAGCGTTTCAATGTCAAGTTTGATTCAACCCGAAATTTTCTTTTCCGCTTTAGCTCCTGCTGAACAGCGCATCCAACAAGCACTCGAAGATATCCGCCAAGGCAAACCTGTTCTGGTCATGGATGACTTTGACCGTGAAAATGAAGCCGACCTCATCGTTGCTGCAGAGACTTTGACTGTAGAAACCATGGCACGCATGATTCGTGATGGTTCTGGCATTGTCTGCCTGTGCCTGACTGATGAACTGGCCAATCATCTAGAACTGCCGCCTATGGTGCAGGATAACTCTAGCCAGTTTAAAACTGCCTTTACTGTAACGATTGAAGCTGCGGAAGGTGTGACGACTGGTGTATCTGCCAAAGACCGTACCACTACGATTAAAGCAGTCATTAAAGATGGCGCAGTAGCGAGTGATCTAAATCGTCCAGGTCATGTCTTTCCTTTACGTGCCCGTGAAGGCGGTGTGCTGACCCGTCGTGGCCATACTGAAGGTACCATTGACCTTGCTCGTCTGGCGGGTTTAAAACCTGCCGGTGTTCTGTGTGAACTAACCAACCCAGATGGCACGATGGCTTCTGGCATTCAGGTATTGTCTTATGCACAGACGCATCAGCTGACCGTGATTACCATTGATGAACTAGCGCATTACCGCCAGCAGCACAATGTATAAGTACAAGATTTAAAGATAAAAAATCCCGGCTTAAGACCGGGATTTTTTATGTTCAGTATTTTGATTTAAATAAGAACAGAATAAATTCCATATAGTGCGACCAGCAGCAAGATCAAACCGCACAAACCAAGCAAATAAGGATACAGCCTAGATTTAGCAAAGCGCTGAAAGCCTAAATAAACTAATGACAGGGTCAAAAAATCTAGCACAATCCAGCTGATCGTCAGAATCACCAAACTTAAATCCAGATTTGGCGTGATGCCAATAAACTGCGGGAAAAATGCAGCAAAGAAAATAATATCTTTGGGGTTGGAGATCCCCACTAGAAATCCGGTTCGAAAGCCACCTTGTACCGGTTGCAAGCGTTGTGAATTAGTCGAACTCTGCCCTTGCCAGACTTCCCGGAAAATCTGGATTCCCAGCCAGGCAATATATAAACAGCCAAGCAGCTTGATGCCATTCAGCCAGTTTTCATTGATAACCAATAAACCTTTTAAGCTGAGAATGGATAAGGTGATCAATACCAGAGAAGCAAAATTTGTCCCGAAAATGGTCTGCAAAGCATGCTTATAGCCACCTTTCAGTCCAGCACTAGCGACCAGCAACATCACAGGCCCAGGTGTGGCAATCATGATGACGACGGCCAGACAATAGAGAGCATATTCACTGATATTCACGCCATGTCCTCAGCTATCATGATTTTTTAATAAAAAAGAGGACTTAGTCCTCTTCCTGCATATGAATCAGGTGCTGGCTGATCCCATCTGCCCGTAAAAAAGCCAGGTCATAACTGGCTTTGGCGAGTGCCAGTACCCGACGCTCGAATTCATCCCAAAGCGGACGCACCTGTTTGTAATGAATACCTAAACCGCTTTCATCAGTAAAATGACGGTTCTTTTCACAGAGTTTTAAGGCATGGTAAAGCTTACGACCTTTAGTCGCATCTTCACGCAGACGCACCCGTTTAGACAGGACAAATGTTTCCACTTTGGCCAGATTTGCCATCGGCAGCATCGGGACTAAAATCTGATCTAGCTGTGCATCCAGCCGCTGCCAGACTGCAGTATGTTGATCTGCGTTATAACTATTCCAGTGAATCACTTCATGATTAAAACGGCGGCAACCACGACAGACCGCATCACCAAATACGGTTGAGCAACGCCCTGCGCAAGGGGTCAAAGATGCAATACGACGATCCGAACTCAAAACTTACTCCAACTGTGCTGCAACTTCCAGCATCTGCATCATTGCATCAAAATCCTGGGTCGGCATGACTATACACGCTCTCCCTATCGATTTGAAGTCCGTTAAAACCCGGCCTTTTACTCGCTTATTCATTCAAATCACGTTAAAATATGCGCCTTTCAAATTATCATGCTACGTTGGAGTATTCCATGAACGCTACTGTAGAACAGCTTGCACCTGTAGAACAGCAAGCGACGACTGGTTGGGTTGTTGCCGCACTTTATCAATTCAAAGAAGTTCAAGATCCTGAGGGTCTGCAACAACGTCTTTTAGACTTGGTAAAAACCATCAACCTTTGCGGTACTCTAATTGTGGCAGGTGAAGGCATTAACGGTACCGTTGCGGGTAACCGTGAAGCCATCGACAAAGTACATCAGTTCCTGCTGGATGAAGGCTTCAACGAAATGGAATACAAAGAGTCTCATAGCTCTGACAAGCCATTCCGTAAAATGAAGATCAAACTGAAAAAAGAAATCGTGACTTTAGGTGTGCCGGTTAAGCCTCGTGATCTGGTTGGCCATTATCTTGATCCTAAAGAATGGAATGAGCTGATTGCACGTGATGACGTGATTCTGGTTGATACCCGTAATGATTACGAGTACAAAGCCGGTACCTTCAAAGGCGCAATCGATCCAAAAACTGAAACTTTCCGTGAATTCCCTGAATATGTGAAAAAGAATCTGGAACAGCACAAGGACAAGAAAATTGCCATGTTCTGTACCGGTGGTATTCGCTGTGAAAAATCAACTTCTTTATTGCTTCAGGAAGGCTTTAAAGAGGTGTATCACCTGAAAGGCGGTATTCTGAAATACTTGGAAGAGACCCCAGCTGAAGAAAGCCTGTGGGAAGGTGAATGTTTCGTATTTGATGGCCGTACTGCAGTTACACATGGTGTGGAAGAAGGTCAAAATACCAAATGTCATGCGTGTGGCTGGCCATTAACACCTGAAGAGGCAGCGCTGCCAAGTTATGAACACGGCGTATCTTGTATGTACTGTATCGATAAAACCACCGAGAAACAAAAAGAAGGTTTCCGTATGCGTCAATCGCAAATTCTGGCTGCAAAACGTAAACGTCTCTAATTCCAGTTTTGTAACCAAAAATATCTAAGCCCTCTTTGGAGGGCTTTTTGTTTACATAAGCATTACATCTGCAATAAAAAACTTACCAATCCCTTACCAAGAACAGCATATTTTTACAGCCAAGCTTGATAGTCTTTATATCACATTACTTTGTTACCATAAGTCTTTCATTATTAATTAATTTTTTAAATGAAAAGGAAAACAAAATGGCCAATTCACTTGCTCGGGACCCCGATAATATTGTTAGATTCCAACCTAAAGAAAATACAAAACTGGAACGCATTACCCAAATGACAGATGAGCTGGAAGCAGAATCACATCTGTTCATTGTGATCTTGGGAACTATCATTGGTGCCATTCTTGCCCTGTTTATCGGCTATCATATTGAGGCTACAGCAGCACACTATTTACTGCTCAGTGCTCTGCCAGTTTGCTTGGCTTACAGCTTACGTAAAGTTTATATTTATACCTTAACCCATAGTTAATCCGCAGTTGGCCATTTATATAACTTAACTTTACCCTCTTAAAAATACTGCTTAGGATACAAGCAGTATTTTTTATTTTGCCAATTTTATGAATCTGACTGAATGGATTATTTCTGTCATGGAACAGCTGGGCTACTGGGGCATTGCCCTACTCATGTTTCTTGACAATGTCTTTCCCCCGATCCCCTCTGAAATTATCATGCCTTCTGCCGGCTATTCCGCGTCCCAAGGAGAATTAGTGCTGGTCGGAGTCATTATTGCAGGCAGTATCGGTTCGTTATTGGCAGCGGCATTGCTCTATTGGATTGGCTACAAATTTAACCACGACAGTATTTTCAGATTTGTAGACAAATACGGAAAATTCCTGTTTATCAAATCTGAAGATGTCAAAAAATCTTTAGAATGGTTCGAGCAGTATGGACACCGGATTGTATTCTTTGGCCGGATGGTTCCGGCAGTACGTTCCCTCATCAGTATCCCGGCCGGCATGAGTCATATGCCTTTCTGGAAATTCATGTTCTATAGCGGACTGGGTACTATTATCTGGACCACGTTCCTGGCCTGTGTCGGTTTTTATTTTGGTGAAAATCAGGAATTGATGCACAAAATCTTCAGTCAGGTCAGTTATGTGATTATTGCGATTGTCGTGATCATCTTGGGCTGGGTTTTATATCGTAGACATCAACGTAAAAATCGTCCATCCTGAAGAGACCTCAGCATAAGGAGGCTAAAACGATGTCGCATTATCTTAAATATTTTGCCACCGTTTATCTGACTCTGGTCTTAATAGTGGGCATACTCATCTACGTGTTCAATCTGGGCGCTATTCTGCTAATTCCTGCCCTGATTGCCTCCGCCTTTCTCAGCGCCCGATACTTTGTGAAAAAAGAACTCCGACTACCCACCCAAGAAGAGAAAAGCAGACTGGTCTGGGGTTCCACGATTATTGCCATGATCTTTGGATTTATCTTTTTGTTTATAGTGATCTGGTTGCATCCACAGACGGAGGAAATCTATAGAAGAATGGCTTATACAGGACGCAGGCCAAATTCATTTCTGGTGGCTGCAAGTATTGCCTTACATGCCTTGCTGTTCCATATCGCCTATAATGGCTATGCGCGTTATAGCTTGAGCAAGCGTACGGGTGCCGATCATAAACCTTAGATTAAATCATCCACTAGTTAAAACATTGTAAAATACACTTGAGCTAAAAAAAGCACCTGACGGTGCTTTTTCATGGCGCGGCATGACTTATTCTGGTGTGTGGTACATCAGATATAATTCATTCAAGTTTTCTGGAATCTCTTCTGCAAGCTCATCCATTAACTGGCCATTGCGACGGAAAGATTCCATTTGCGGATCTTCTTCATCGATGCCACTGAATACCATAATTGGCAGGGTTAAATCGACCAACTGCTCTTCAAATTCTTCTGTAAACCAGGCTTCTTCGTTCAGGAACATGGCATCTACAAAGCCCACGCTCCAGTCACCTAGACTTGATTCGGTATCTGCTTCTTCAATTTCAAATGGGAAAGTGATCCCTTCTTCATTGGCCAAGCTTTGACGAATTGACTCTAACCATGCTTTAACCTGATTGATGATTTCTGCAGGCACTTTTTTCTGGTTGCCTTCAAAAAGTTCATCCATCCATTTGTCAAATTGCGGGCCTACTGCGATAGCACATAAGAAACCATGAGTTGCCGCAAAATCCAGACCATACTCATTTTGGTCGCCATCCAGATATTCACTCAACAGGTCTAAATCTAAAGCACTCATTTAACATCCAAACTTAGAAAACCGAAAGGATTAGCATAGCATTTATTCAGGCTATGCTAAATCTGAATTCGTTAATCTTCGTCGTCAAAGTCGTCATCATCGTCGAAGTCATAATCAAAATCTTTGAGTTCGCGTTCCAGGCGGCGTTGCGAGAGCAGATCATCAATCAGACGACGTTTTTCCAACGACTCTTTCGCACTTAGCTTACTCGATGCCTCATCGAAATTAACATCATCATCACCGTAGCTATCATCTAGTTCAAAATCTGTCGAAGACACTAAAACTACCTCGTAGTGAAAAATGTAAATGGGTCTAGGCGCTATTTATCTTGCCTTTAAAAACTTGTCAAGTTTTATTTATATATTTTGTATGTTTATACTAGTTAGCTCTTGTTTTTCTACAGCATAATTGTGTATTTATTAGCTGGTTAGATAGTGAACGCTTTTTATCCCATGGATGAAGGACGTTTCTAAAATTAGATTGGGAAATACACTTGAAAAGATAAACTTAGACCCAATATCGATATTCAATTGTTATTCAAACATATTTATAAAATCATGCTTGACTGATCAATTCCAAAACTATTTCAGGTGAATTGTGCTATCATGCACGGTTTTTCACTGCCACAGATTCAACGAAGAGTAAGCAAAGATGAGCGATATGACTTCCCCTACTTCTCAAGTAGCGGCTCTGATTAGCCGAGGCAAAGAACAAGGTTACTTAACCTTCGCTGAGGTTAACGATCATCTCCCGGACTCCATCACAGAAAGCGAACAGATTGAAGACATCATTCAAATGCTGAATGATGTGGGTATTCCTGTCCATGATCGTGCGCCTGAATCTGATGATGCAATGTTCGAGGATACTGCAGAAGCTGCTGATGAAGTTGCAGAAGAAGAAGCTGCGGCTGTACTTGCATCTGTAGAAAACGAACCAGGTCGTACGACTGACCCTGTACGTATGTACATGCGTGAAATGGGTACCGTTGAACTTTTAACGCGTGAAGGCGAAATTAGCATTGCAAAACGCATTGAAGAAGGTATCCGAGACGTTCTTCACTCTATTGCTTACTGGCCTAATGCTGTAGAAGTTGTACTACAAGAATACAAAGATTATGAAGCTGGCGAACGCCGCCTTGCTGACATTCTGTCAGGTTATTTAGACCCTGAATCAGATGAAGAAATTCCAGAAGTCCAGGAAGAAGTCGCTGAAATCGAAGAAGACGAAGAAGCAACGACCAAGTCAACCAAAGATGTAAAACTGGATGATGAAGAGGAAGATGAAGAGTCTGATAGCGATGACGATTCTGAAGGTGACTCAGGCCCAGATCCAGAAATTGCCAAAGTTCGTTTTGCCGAACTTTCAGATGCTTGGAAAAATACCAAAGCGGTATTGGAAAAACACGGCCGTAACAGCAAAGAAGCAGAAGAAGCACTTCAAGCGCTTGCAACTGTGTTCATGATGTTCAAGTTCACGCCGCGTCTGTTCGATATCATTTCTGAAATGATTCGTGGTACACATGACCAGATCCGTGGTGCAGAACGTGAAGTGATGCGTTATGCAGTCCGTCGTGGCCGTATGGACCGTACCCAGTTCCGTACTACTTTCCCGGGCCAGGAATCGAATCCAGCCTGGTTAGATGAGCAGATTGCGAAAGCACCTGCCGATCAGAAAGCTTATCTGGAAAAAGTACGTCCTGACGTATTGGCCTTCCAGCAAAAAATTGCAGATATCGAAAAAGATCTTGATCTTAAAGTTCGTGACATCAAAGACATTGCCAAACGTATGGCAGTCGGTGAAGCGAAAGCACGTCGTGCCAAGAAAGAGATGGTTGAAGCAAACTTACGTCTGGTGATTTCGATTGCGAAAAAATACACCAACCGTGGTCTGCAGTTCCTGGATCTGATTCAGGAAGGTAACATCGGTCTGATGAAAGCCGTAGACAAGTTTGAATACCGTCGTGGTTACAAGTTCTCGACTTATGCAACCTGGTGGATTCGTCAGGCAATTACCCGTTCAATCGCGGATCAGGCACGTACCATTCGTATTCCAGTACACATGATTGAAACGATTAACAAGATCAACCGCGTATCTCGTCAATTGCTTCAGGAAATGGGCCGTGAACCGACTCCGGAAGAACTGGGCGAACGTCTGGAAATGGACGAAGTGAAGGTTCGTAAAGTACTGAAAATCGCCAAAGAACCGATTTCGATGGAAACACCAATCGGTGATGATGAAGATTCGCATTTGGGTGACTTCATTGAAGACAGCAACATCACCTCTCCTGTTGATGCTGCAACTTCAGAAGGCCTGAAAGAAGCGACTCGCGAAGTACTGGAAAACCTGACTGAGCGTGAAGCGAAAGTCCTGAAAATGCGTTTCGGTATCGACATGCCAACGGATCATACTTTGGAAGAAGTCGGTAAACAGTTCGATGTAACCCGCGAACGTATCCGTCAGATTGAAGCGAAAGCACTGCGTAAGTTACGTCACCCTTCCCGTTCTGAGCACCTGCGTTCATTCCTGGAAAATGACTAAGATTTGATACAATTTTGGAGACTTGAAATTTCATCTCTCGTCTCCATTTTGTATTGCAATACACCCAAACGCCTGCGCTATGCAGGCGTTTCGAATAGGGGGACTACATGTTAGACCGTACACCATCTCGTGAACTTCGCGAAGATCTTTGGGTTTTTCCAATGGATTACCCAATCAAACTCATTGGCCTTGCAGGTGAAGAACTGCTGAATGCAGTCGTTGAGATTTTTACCAAACATTTCCCTGACTTTGATGGTGATAGCGTAAGTGTCACTCCATCTCGTACTGGTAAATATCATTCGATCACTGCTCAGCTACGTTTCCTTGAACTGGAACAGGTTCATGCCGTATATGCTGATCTTGCAGCTTGCCCACTGATCAAGACTGCACTTTAAGTTATTCTGCTCCAACCTTGGCAAATTAAAAGACACGCTTTCGGGCGTGTTTTTTTATATGTGTGACTAGCTCACCAACAATTACTACGAATCCATCCCCTATCACTGCTGAAATCATTATAATTATTTGCAGTATGATTTAATTTTCTAAGGACGCACACTGTGACAGCTGCGGTTCAAAAACCCTCCCTAATTATCCGTCAATATAATGACTTGACTCCCTACGAAGACCGTTTTTTGGAAATGAAAAGCTTCACGGAAAACCGTGATGAAAATACGCCTGATGAGTTATGGATTTTGCAGCACCATGATGTACTGACCCAAGGTCAGGCAGGTAAACCCGAACATATTCTGATTCCAACCGATATTCCCGTGATTCAAACCGACCGTGGTGGTCAAGTTACTTGGCATGGACCAGGTCAACTCGTCGCATACTTTATGTTTGACCTGAATCGTCTGGGCTGGAATGTCCGTACACTGGTGTCTTATGCTGAAAACCTGATGATTGAATTACTTAAAAAGCATGAAATTGAAGCTTATGCCAAACCCGATGCTCCGGGCGTCTATGTGAATGAGCGTAAAATTGGTTCTCTCGGCTTCAAAATCCGTAAAGGCCGTAGCTATCATGGCCTGTCTTTAAATATTGATTGTGACCTGACTGGTTTCCATACCATTAATCCGTGCGGCTATGCAGGCCTAGAAATGGTTCGAATTAATGACCTCGTCAGCAATCCGCCAAAGTTTAATGACTTGTGTGTTGAAATTATTGAAACTTTAAGCAGCAGCGGTTACTTTAATCAAGTGAACATCGAGCAAAGATAAAGCCTTTGCATTTTAATAACAAATAAATTAGAGTAATTACTCTAAACCAATAATATCAAGATAGGGATCATCACGTGATTGCGACAAAATCCGTAAAACCCGCTTTGCAGCTTGCCTATGTCAAACTGATGATGGATATCATTGGCCGTGGCCTGGTCATGGCAAGTCAGGTAGACCCAGAAATCAAACAGGAAGTTGCCCAGTTTCCCGCCAATTTTAGGCTTTCAATGAATGTTTTTCCGCATGGCCCGGCCTTCGTTGCCCGGGTCACGGAACAGCATCAACTGGAACTGGTCAAAGACAGCAGCATCAAGCCAGACCTGACCATTACCTTTAAGCATCTGCATCATGCCTTTCTGGTGTTTTCCTTTCAGGAAAGCACGTCTCAGGCCTTTGCCAATGACCGCATGATTGCCGATGGTGATATTTCCTATGCGATCCGTCTGGTACGTTGCCTGAACAAAATGGAAGCGCTGATCTTGCCGAAAATGGTGGCGCAACTGGCAGTAAAAGAATACCCGAATAATCTGGGACTCAAAGATAAAATCATGGAAGCGAGCAGCATCTACTTAAAAGTCGCTCAATCTTATTTGAAACGGAGTGTATAACATGGCAAAACCTTATTATGAATTTTTCTGTCCAGTCAAAGTGATTGCTGGTCATGCCGCGTTAGAACACATTCCTTTTGAACTGGCCACTTTAGGTGCCAAACGTCCACTGATCATTACTGATAAAGGGGTACGTGCCAATAACCTGCTGGCGCCGATTGAAGCTGCTTTTGAATCGACCGATGCCAAAATTGCAGCGATTTTTGATGATGTACCGCCAGATTCTAGTCTAGGTACAGTGCGCAGCGCAGCACAGCTTTATCGTGATCATGATTGCGATGCCATTATTGCCGTGGGTGGTGGCTCAGTCATTGATACTTCAAAAGCGACCAATATTCTGGTCTCTGAAGGTGGTGACGACTTACTCAAATATTCTGGTGCGCATAACCTGCCTAAACCGTTGAAGCCATTTTTCGTAATTCCTACGACTTCAGGAACTGGTTCTGAAGTGACGATGGTTGCTGTGGTATCGGATACTGAAAAGAATGTGAAAATGCCATTCGCATCTTATTACCTGATGCCGCATGCTGCGATTCTGGATCCACGTATGACCCAAACCCTGCCACCGCATCTAACTGCCATGACAGCCATGGATGCGATGACTCATGCTGTAGAAGCCTACACCTGTATGGCAGCCAATCCAATTTCCGATGCCTATGCCACAGCTGCAGTGAAAAAAGTCAGTGCCAACCTGTTTAACGTACTCGACAACCCAACTGATGCGCAAGGTCGACTGGAGCTGGCTCAGGCCTCTACCATGGCCGGAATTGCCTTCTCCAATTCAATGGTAGGTCTGGTGCACTCCCTTGGACATGCTCTAGGTGCAGTCGCGCATTTGCCGCATGGCCTATGTATGAATCTGTTCCTGCCTTATGTGCTGGAATATAACAAGGAAGTGAATGGCGACAAGATTGCCGAGCTGCTGCTGCCATTGGCAGGTGCGGATATCTATGCACAAACGCCAGCACACCTACGTGCAGACAAGACCATTGCTACGATTTTAACCATGCGTGACCGGATCTATAGCCTGACCAAATTACCGCGTACATTAAGTGAAACAGGTAAGATTTCTGAAGCACAGCTGGATGAAGTTGCTGAAAAAGCATTAAATGATGGTTCCATCATTTACAACCCGAAAGAAGCCAGTTTGGAAGATTTGAAATCTATCTTAAAAAAGGCTTGGTAATTACTGAAAAATAAGCCAATATAGCGAAAAATTTAAGCCTGATGTTTTTTTAGACATCGGGCTTTTATCTTGCAGGAAATCGCCATTTTTTGCTTCGAATGGCACATTTCGTGCAGGCCTAAATTCAAAAAATAGCTAGTAAAAGCCGTAATTTTAAAGTAGATTGGCGCGCTTTTATAGAAAATTGTAGGGGGGATCGTTCGTCTCAAACGATCCTTATTAAATATGACTGATCCTTGATCAACGATTAAGAGGATAACGCCGTTGACAAATTTCTCTGGGACTCAATCGGCAGCTAAACTGCAAAAAACGCTAGGACTCTGGCACATCATTATTATTGGTTTAGCTTACATTCAACCAATGACCTTATTTGATACTTTTGGTTTGGTATCTGAAGAAAGTCATTTGCATGTTCCTACTTCTTACATCATTGCCCTGATTGCAATTTTGTTTACATCGATCAGCTATGGTCACATGATTCGCCGCTACCCTTCTTCGGGTTCGGCCTATACCTATGCCCAAAAATCGATTCACCCGAATATTGGCTTCATGGTGGGCTGGTCTTCCTGGCTGGATTATCTGTTATCACCAATGGTGAATATCATCCTGGCGGTGATCTATCTTGAAGCACTGTTTCCTGATGTGAACCACTGGGTCTGGGTAATCGTACTGACTGCCTTCATGACCGGGGTAAACCTGCGTGGTGCACGCTTCGTGGCGAACTTTAACAGTTTGATCGTACTGGTACAGTTACTGGTAATCGGTATCTTTACCTGGATGGTATTTACCAAACTGCAGGCCGGTTTCAATGCTGATGGTCCGATTACAGCTGAACAGCGTTACCAGCTTTGGAGTCTTGAACCGTTTTGGAATGAACTGACTTCAGTCGGCGCTCTGATCACTGGTGCGACCTTACTGTGCTTCTCATTCACTGGTTTTGACTCTTTAAGTTCTCTGGCAGAAGAAACCAAAGATACTGAAAACACCTTGCCTAAAGCGATTTTCTTGACTGCTTTAATCGCTGGTGTGATTTTCATTATCAGTACTTACTTCATGCAGTTGTACTTCCCTTCTACACCGGGTTCTTACTTCAAGAATATTGCTGAAACTCAGCCAGAAATCCTGCTTCTTGTCGGTGGCTCACTGTTCCAGTCTTATGTGCTGACTTTTGCGATCATTACCGTAATGGCGTCTGGTATCTCTGCTCACGCAGGTGTATCACGTTTGATGTATGTCATGGGTCGTGATGGCGTGATCAACAAGAAAATCTTTGGTCATATCAGTCCGAAAAGCTATACACCAAACTACAACATTCTGATTGTAGGTGCAGTGGCCTTAACTGCTGGCTTCATGGATCTGGATATCGTGATTTCGATGATCAGCTTCGGTGCCTTGACTGCGTTTACATTCGTGAACCTGTCAGTGATTTCACGTTATGCACTGCGTGATGGTCGTACTAAAACTGCAAAAGATATTTTCAGCTTTGTGGTCATCCCGATGCTTGGTTTTATCAGCATCTTTGCGATGTGGCTGGAAATTGAAGAAACTGCACTAAAATACGGTTTATGGTGGGCGATGTTCGGTATTTTGTACCTGGGTTATAAAACCAAGGGCTTTAAGCACCCTGCTCCACAACATAACGAGTTTGAATAATCGATATTGTTCATACCTAAAAAAGGCGCGTTATGCGCCTTTTTTATTTTCTTGGATAATGGACTGGGCTTATTGTAGGCGACAATCAAAGCCCATCTGGGTATTTACCCGGTTATTCTGAAAGCCCAGTTTTTCAATAAACAGATCACGATTGGATAATAGTTTCTGATCTTCCGGACTGAGTCGAGCCTTGTTTTTTACCGCCATTTGATACATTTCATTCACCACGCCCTGAAAAATATCACAAACTTCCTGACGTTTGGCTGGTTTCATCTGACGTCCACGCCAGGTCCACTCGAAATCATCACGGCTGAGGGTTTTGCCCCATTGCTCAATGCGGCCATTTAAGCGCTGTTGCATTGCTGCCAGCCCATGGCGGATTTCTTCCTGAGTAATGGGCTGAACTGTATCTTGTGATGATACTGATTGCTGTGGCGCTTCTTGAGCCTGTGTCATCATGCTGGCCAGCAATAACGTACTACATCCTGTTAGAATCCATCCTTTTTTCACATCTTGTTCCTTTTTTCTACATTCTCAAGAGCTTATCTACAAGATTACCTGAAAGGCCAAATATGTACCTGCATCTGTTACATAAAATAAAAAAGCTGCCCATAGGCAGCTTTTTAAATCGGCACGATGAACTTAAAGCGGTTTAAAACCCTGTTGACGCCATGCTTCATAGACAATCACAGCAGTCGCATTAGACAAGTTCAAGCTGCGTGAATTCTCTGCCATTGGCAGACGAATCCAGTGCTCTTTTGGAAACATCATACGTACATGCTCTGGCAAGCCACGAGTTTCTGGCCCCATTAACAAGGCTACAGAACGATTTAGATCCGAGGTATGCGGGGTTTCAAAACCTTTTGTTGTGAGTGGATAAACCGCATCCACACCTACGCCCTTAGTAGCCAGATCGACTAGACAGTCTTCAATATTTTCCCAAATCTGCATATTGGCATATTCGTGATAATCGAGACCGGCACGTCTTAGTTTTTTATCATCCAGTTCAAAGCCAAGCGGCTTGACCAAATGTAACTGTGCTCCCGTATTTGCGCATAGGCGAATAATATTACCTGTATTGGCAGGAATTTCAGGTTCATATAAAACAACATGGATCACAGCTTTTCTCTACTTTTGGGAGTTCAGTGACCGTTTAGGACCACTTCAATTTTTCACGTAAACGCACCACTTCACCAATAATGGTCAAGGTTGGTGCCTGAATATGGTGCTCATTCACTTTCGATGCAATATCTTGGAGCGTTCCCACCACCACTTTTTGCTCTGGTGTGGTGCCTTTTGAGACCAAGGCCACTGGCATATCTGGACGCTGACCATGCTCTATCAATTGTGCACAGATTTTTTCCAGTCCAACCAGTCCCATATATAGTACTAGGGTCTGGTTTTCATAGACCAGTTCATTCCAAGGCAGCTCTGGTGAACCCTCTTTTAAATGGCCTGTCAGGAAACGCACGCTTTGCGCATAATCACGGTGAGTTAATGGAATACCAGCATAGGCTGAGCAGCCAGACGCAGCAGTAATACCTGGAACAACCTGGAAAGCTACGCCAGCAGCAAACAGCTCTTCAATCTCTTCACCGCCACGACCAAAGATAAACGGATCACCGCCTTTTAGACGACAAACGCGCTTGCCTTCGCTGGCATATTTCACCAGTAAGGCATTAATTCCTTCTTGTGGCACCGCATGATTGGACCTCGCCTTACCGACATAGATCTTTTCTGCATCACGGCGACAGAGATCCATAATCGGTGCAGAGACCAAACGGTCATAGATCACCACATCGGCCTGCTGCATCAAGCGTAAGGCTTTTAGCGTTAATAACTCTGGATCACCCGGTCCGGCACCGACCAGATAAACTTCACCTTTTGGCTTTTGCCATTCATTCAAGGCTTGTTCAATCAGACGGTCAGCTTCAGCCAGATTGTCATTAAATACCTGTTCTTTCAAAGGGCTGGCGTACAAGTCTTCCCAAAAGATACGGCGCTCATCGGGATTAATAATCTTGGCTTTAACTACACTACGCCACTTACCAGAGAACTCAGCCAGTTTACCCATACCATGTGGAATGGTAGCTTCAAGCTGGGTGCGGATCTGACGGGACAATACTGGTGAAGTACCGTTACTCGCGACTGAAATAATCAGTGGTGAGCGGTCGATAATCGCTGGTACCATGAAACGGCAATGTGGTGGATCATCAACACTGTTGACCAGCACATTTTCAGCTTCACAGTCTTCAAACACCTGACGGTTGACTCCAGCATCATTGGTCGCTGCAATCACCAGACGGTAGGAACGTAGAGGAATTTCAGAATTGAAAGGTGCCTGAACATATTGACCGGCGGTCGCTTGAACAATCTCAAGCAGACTCGCTTCGATCTCAGGTGCAACCACCGAAATGACTGCCCCTGCTTTCTGTAGCAATACCGCTTTACGGTATGCAATATGTCCACCACCGACAATCAGACAAGGTTGCTGTTGCAACTTTAACGAGATTGGAAAGATATCCACAAAATGCCTCAAAAAGTTTTAAATCTGACTGTCTAAGCAATTTTCATGCACATTTTGGTGCATACACCGATATTTAGTCGATGTAAGTTGCACCACCCATATACGGACGCAGTACTTCAGGGATCTCAATTGAACCATCAGCACGTTGATAGTTTTCCATGACTGCCAGTAAAGTACGACCTACAGCCAGACCTGAACCATTCAGCGTATGTACGAATTCAGTTTTTTTCTGGTCAGCACGGTAACGCGCTTTCATACGGCGTGCCTGGAAATCCCACATATTTGAGCAAGATGAAATCTCACGATACGTATTTTGGCTTGGCACCCAGACTTCAAGGTCATAAGTTTTGCATGCACCAAAGCCCATATCACCGCCACACAGAATGATTTTACGGTATGGCAGACCTAATGCCTGCAAAATACCTTCGGCATGACCAGTTAGCTCTTCCAGTGCCTGCATAGAGTCTTCTGGTTTTACAATCTGCACCATCTCAACTTTGTCAAACTGATGCTGACGGATCAAACCACGGGTATCACGGCCATAAGAGCCAGCTTCACTACGGAAACATGGGGTATGTGCTGCATATTTTAGTGGCAGACGGTCAGCATCAATGATTTCATCACGCACGAAGTTGGTTACAGGCACTTCAGCCGTAGGGATCAGGTAGAATTCTTTCTCACCTTGCAGCTTGAACAGGTCTTCTTCAAATTTTGGTAACTGACCTGTACCACGCAAAGAATCTGCATTTACCAAATAAGGAACATAGGCTTCGGTATAACCATTTTTAGTGGTATGCGTATCCAGCATGAACTGAGTGATGGCACGTTGCAGACGCGCTAAAGGACCTTTCAGAACGCTGAAACGTGAACCGGTCAGTTTGGTCGCAGTTTCAAATTCCAGACCGCCCATCATTTCGCCCAGGTCAGTATGGTCTTTGATTTCAAAATCAAATTCGCGTGGTGTACCCCATTTCAGGACTTCCACATTGTCATTTTCGTCTTTACCTTCAGGTACAGATTCATCTGGAAGGTTTGGAATAGACAGTGATTTTTCTTCTAGTTCAGCTTGCAGTTCAGCTAGAGCAGCTTCAGCAGCCTTAATTTCATCGCCAATCGCAGACATGCGCGCCATAATTTCAGAGGCATCGCCACCTGCTTTTTTGATCTGACCCACTTGCTTGGCACCGGCATTACGCTCAGCTTGCAAGGATTCAGTTTTGGATTGAATCTCTTTACGGCGAGCTTCTAATGATGCCCACTCCTCAACATTTAGTTGAACACCACGTTTTGCCAAGGCTAAATTTACAGCCTCAATATTATTTCTAAGTAATTTCGGGTCGATCATAGCCAATCTTTGGATAAGAAAAAAACTGGCTATAGTGTAAGCTCTTAACGTCAAAAAATACAGTGACTGACCTACCGGCTGGAGTTTATTAGCACAATATTTAAAGGCTTGTTTGAGGCAAAAGTGATAAATATTCGGGCCGGATGATCTCGCTTAATGCTGTATAAGGTACTTTTAATTCTGCCATGTCACTGATCGTCTTGCTCAACTCGCCTGCCGGATAGACCAGTACTAGGCCATGACCGTCAAAATAATAATTGTCACTCAGTGCTAGTTTCTGCTGGTTGATTTGATAACGATCTAGCCAGTCTTTATTCGCTTGATATAGAGCCTGTTTCAGTTTTTCATCTGTATTACCGCGCATAACCTGATGAAGAGCTAGACGTTTCTTTTGTTTTAGATCCAGATTGACATATTCAGTATGAGATTGGGGCTGTGCTACACGTTCAGGCTGATGAGCAGTTTTAAATATAAAAGTGGCCAGATGAGCATGCTGATTCAGGTAACTCACCTGAATGGAACGCTGATCAATAAATTTCGGCTGATCCTTTGCTTTAATTTTATTACTGGTCACTTTGCTAAAAGCGACCGGCTCAGTACGCTGAATCCGCTCCATAAAATACTGATCAATCCAGCTTATATTGGTATCTACAGTCTGCAAATCAAAGCGCACACAACCTTCGATTTCACATACGACCTGATTGGCATCTTTAACCGGAACTGTTTTGGACTGGATTTACCCTGTGTCTTCTGATTGCGCGGATGTAGTGACTGAAGAGGTTTGAGGCTGACAGGCAAATAACCCCAGATTCAGACATAAGATACAACCGATCCAGCCTATTTTACATGAAGTCATTTTCATCCTGAGCTCCTAAAATTTTGCAATTTCATTGACTCAACTTTTGTTTATTCTAAAGCGCCTGAACTTCTAGATATACGCCAACCTTGTAATGACTCCAAATCCATCCCGATTATGAACAACAAAAAAGCAACCCGAAGGTTGCTTTTTTATTTAGCCTGTATTGATGCTTATTGATCAATAATGTCTGTGCCCTTTGGCGGGGTAAAGTTAAATGTAGATGCCGGAATCGTAGTATTCAGTTTTACATTACTAAATTTAATATTCGTAGTCTGGCCTAATGAATCTTGCAAAATCATCAAGCTAGGCGCTTTGTTCGCACCAAAACTAATAGTCAGGCTTTCAAAAACCCCATCAGTATTTTTCGGATAAAGCGTGTAATAGGTTTTAGCTTTATTCGGCTGGGTCACGCGATAAGATTGCATAATCTGGCTGGTATTGCCGGACAATAATAATGCCGGTGTATTTGCCACCTGATCGTCTAAACTCTGACGCACTGCTTGCTGCAAGTCTGGATCATAGATCCATACGGTTTTACCTGTAGTAGCAATGGTCTGTTTAGATGGGCTAGAAGTTTCCCAGTAGAATTTACCCGGACGCGCCACTTTCATCACACCTTTAAAGGTCTGATTCATATGCTGCGCGGTCAAACCTTTTTTCTGGGTCGCTTTCGGATTAGTGACTTTAGTCGTTTGTTCAAAATTTGCAGTTAAGCTACGGATATTGCTGAGCTGTTTCACCAGATTCGCAGTAGCTTGCTGCTCCGTCGCTGCAGTTGCGGCAAATACAGTCGTGCTCATGACAGGTGCCAGTGTCGCCGTACCGATTGTTATGGCACATACAGTTTTACGAAGCATACTCATAATCTCACCTTTTTGTATTTGCATATCGCTATTTATCTAATGGCTCATATTAAACCAATTTCTCAAACTAAGATGATAGAAAATAAGAAGTTTTGTATTGTTATTAATGCAGAATTCCTGCTTTTATTCATCATGATGAAGATTCAATAGTGATATTTACATTCGCTGTCACAGCTTTATAAGCCGATAAATCTTCACGCATAAAAAAACCCACAGAAACTGTGGGTCTTTTTTCTATCTCAGCAAATTATGCTTCAACAGATACGTAGCGACGGCCAAATTGACCTTTCACTTCGAATTTTACTACGCCATCAGCAGTAGCAAATAAGGTATGGTCACGGCCCATACCTACGTTTTGACCAGCGTGGAATTCAGTACCACGTTGACGAACGATGATGTTACCTGCAGTTACAGTTTGGCCACCGTAAACTTTAACACCTAACATCTTAGGATTCGAATCACGACCGTTCTTAGTCGAACCACCGGCTTTTTTAGTTGCCATGTCTATTTACTCCTAGTAATTAGCCTGAGATACCAGTAATTTTCAACTCAGTGAACCATTGACGGTGACCTTGTTGTTTACGGTAGTGCTTACGACGACGCATTTTGATGATGCGGATTTTGTCGTGACGACCATGGCTAACTACTTCTGCAGTTACTTTAGCGCCAGCTACAACTGGAGCACCGATTTGAATGCTATCACCGTTTACAAGCATAAGTACGTCATCAAACGTAATTGTTGAACCAGTTTCAGCTTTCAATAATTCAACTTTAAGGGTTTCACCCTCAACTACACGGTGCTGTTTACCACCGCTTTGGATTACTGCGTACATAATGTACTCCAAACATGCCCGTGTCGACGTGCCGATAAAGGAATATATCGATCTTAAAACGCGCGCCACTGGGGGTTATACAAGGGCAAAGATTTTAAGGGATATTATAAGAAACAACAAGCCATTTTAAGGAAATAATCATGAACTCCATTACAAAGCCTATAAATCATTAAATTATTCATTCAAAATCAAGTATTAATACCGGATATACTGACTAAAAAACGCTACTAAATTTCAAGTTTTCCGGCTGCCTGAGAATGTTTAGAAAAAAACTTTAGCGGAAAGATATTGTTCATTTTTTAAATGTCAAAATTTAGGCTAAACTCGAATAAGTGCTATAAAAAGCTGATTTTTAGTAGAGTTTGTGCTTTTCTTAGCTTTCACTCATGTTATAAATTGTTAAACTACCCGCTGCGATTTACCAAACTAGAGGTTTTCTTTCACATGGCCATCGACTTTAAGCAAGATATTCTCGCCCCTGTTGCTAACGACTTTGCTGCGATGGACACATTCATTAACGAAGGAATTACCTCAAAAGTGGCGCTGGTGATGGCGGTCAGCAAGCATGTGGTTGAAGCTGGCGGCAAGCGTATGCGCCCTATCATGTGCCTGTTGGCAGCGAAAGCCTGTGGTGCCGTAGAACTGGAACAGCATCGCAAACTGGCAGCCATTATCGAAATGTTGCATACGGCAACTTTAGTTCATGATGATGTTGTGGATGAGTCGGGTTTACGCCGTGGTCGCCCGACTGCCAATGCCACCTGGAATAATCAGACAGCTGTGCTAGTTGGTGACTTCCTGATTTCGCGTGCCTTTGATTTGCTGGTCGACCTTAATAATATGACCCTGCTCAAAGACTTCTCTACGGGTACTTGTGAAATTGCCGAAGGCGAAGTTCTGCAACTGCAATCGCAACATCAGCCAGAAACCTCAGAAGAAACCTATTTAAGTATTATTCATGGCAAGACTTCTCGCCTGTTTGAACTAGCGACCGAAGGTGCAGCTATTCTTTCAGATAAGACTGAGTTCCGTGAACCGCTACGTAAATTTGCTGGTCACTTCGGTAATGCTTTCCAGATTATTGATGACATTCTGGACTATACATCTGATGCTGAAACCTTAGGAAAAAACATCGGTGATGACCTGATGGAAGGTAAACCTACTCTGCCATTGATTGCTGCCATGAAAAATACAACCGGGGAATCGCATGAAATTATCCGTCGCAGTATTGCAACGGGCGGAACAGATCATTTGGCAGAAGTCATCAAGATTGTAAATGATTCTGGTGCCTTGGATTATTGCCGCCAGCGTGCAACCGAAGAAACAGAAATTGCAATTCAAGCCTTGAATGCACTACCCGATTCAGAGTATCGTCAGGCCCTCGTTAATCTGGCCAAACTGGCTCTTCACCGGATTCAATAGCCGCTTACCTCGCCTATGCATATTAATTTTCTTGATATTTTTCAAAGCATGCAGCACCAGCTTGAACAACCACAGGCGGTGCTGGATGAGAATCTGCTCATCCAACTTGTAGAACGTATACGCCCAGAAGACAGCAGAAATGCAGAAGAAATCGAAACAAAATTTAATGCATTTATCCGGGCTTTACTACTCACTCCCAATGCAGTCTTAACCTTACAAAGTTTCACTTTAAGAGTTATCAACCGCTATAAACAAGCCAGCCTGTTTTCCGATACCGGAATTCTTTCTCTGGATGGTTTCTGGAATCAGCTGAATCAGCGGATCGGGGCGCATATCCTACCGGTGATTCCAGATCATCTACAGCTTCAGGAATTGTTCCGCAAAATTTTCTATTTGCGCACCGATAAATACTGGCTGGATTATTTTGATGAAGCAGACTGGCAGCGACTTTTTGCTGTTGTAAATCAGGGTCATTCTAATCAGGTAGAAAAAACCCGAATCAAAGATCAGATCATTAAAGCACTAACGATTCTGTCCTACCGGGTGAGTGGGATCGGTCTACATCCTGAATTTATTAATGCCCAGCCTGAGCTCATGGAATATGAATCACCTTTTCTGGTGCAAAACCGTGAGATCATTGAATTTATCCAGGAATATAAAAAACGCTATAACACCGTAGAACTGGTAGATGCGATTACGCCGCCAGATGCCTCGCAAGCTCTGGTGATGCTGGAGCAGTGTCACGATGTTGTCGCCAAAATTCGCCGCTCTACCAAACGGATTGGGGTCAGTGTTAGCCTGACCTATATGCTGGCCTTACTGGAACAGTGTCTGGAACGGATCGAAATCCTGCTAAATATGGTGCTGGATGACGATGACCTGCGTTATCAATCCATTGGTCTGTTTATCGCAGATATTACTGAAGCAATCTATAGTGAACGTAGTGTACGTGCTTTACTGACTACCAATAGTGAACTCCTGGCTTTACAGGTAACTGAAAATGCCAGTAAAACCGGTGAACATTATGTAAGTACTGACAAGCAAGGCTTTCTGGCTATGTACAAATCGGCAGCCGGTGCCGGTATCATCATTGCCTTTATGGCCTCGCTGAAAGTCTTAATGGCGCGTGTAACGATGGCACCTTTAATGCAGGCCTTTAGCTATAGCATGAACTATTCGCTCGGTTTTATGCTCATTCATGTGCTGCACTTTACCGTTGCAACTAAACAGCCGGCGATGACCGCAGCTGCACTGGCTTCTACCGTACAACAGCGTAAGGGTTCGAAAACCGCCCAGATTGCTGAACTGGCTGCACTGATTGTGAATATCATTCGGACCCAGTTTGTCGCGATTCTTGGGAACATTTCCATCGCAATTCCTGTTGCAGCACTGATTGCCCTGATGTGGGAATTTGCCCTACATGAGCCATTAATGACGCATGCCAAAGCAGCCAAAACTTTATATGACCTGAATCCATTTACTTCTTTGGCGATTCCTCATGCAGCAGTGGCTGGAGTATGTTTGTTCCTGTCAGGTCTATTAGCCGGTTATTTCGATAATATGGCAGTGTATCGGAAGGTCGGTCCTCGTCTGAGAGCTCATGTGCGCCTGTCACAACTGATGGGACAAGAACGTTTGCATCGATTTGCCGATTATATTGAGCGTAATCTGGGTGCACTGGCGGGTAATTTCATTTTTGGGGTTATGCTGGGCAGTATGGGTACCATCGGTTTCATTCTCGGTCTGCCTTTAGATATTCGTCATATTGCCTTTGCGTCTGCCAACTTTATCCAAGGACTGATCAATATTAATGGTCCAGATATTGGACTCATTATCATCTCTTTCCTGGGTGTTCTGCTGATTGGTCTGACTAACCTTTTTGTAAGTTTTAGCCTGACCATTATTGTGGCATTACGCGCACGACGGGTGCGTTTCGAACAGTGGAAACCGCTCGCTAAACTGGTCATGACCCATTTCCTGACTCGCCCAAGCGAGTTTTTCTGGCCGCCGAAGCAAACCATTGAAATTGACGAAAATCATACATCCACAAAACTGTAAAATTGCGAGAATATTTGGGCATTTAGGTACAAAATCCCATAAATAAAAAATGGAATTTGCATAAAATACGCACTCTTGAAAAAAAGTGTACTGACAAGTACACTTTAGCGCAGACAGTTAACCGGCTGAATAACGGTTAAAAGGACAAGGATTTTTGGCATGCATTACTTGTTACTTATTGTCGGAATTTTATTTTTAATTTTCAGTGTGTTATTTCTTGATATTGCAACTTTAAGCCAATTGGATGTGCTTGCAATAGAATGGATTAGCGGCTATCGCACAGAATTTTTAAATCAAATTAATCAGTCCTTATCAGTGATAGGTGGCATGCCATTTGTATTATTTTTATCCACACTATGGTGTATTTTTCTACTGTGGTATAAAAAGCATGCAAGCGTAATTTTTATATGTATCGGAATTATCGGAGGAATTCTCCTAGGCTGGCTTTTAAAACTCAGTATTGCCCGACCTCGACCAGCAGAGTCTTTTCATCTGGTTGAAAGCTATGGAAGCTCCTTCCCGAGTGCCCATAGCGTCTATGCAGCCTGTCTCGGCTGTCTGGCAATGTTTATATATCGGCGACATCCCCGACATGCCATCATCTGGGTGGGTGCAGGTGCATGGATGCTGATTATGGGTATTTCAAGAGTTTATCTAGGCGTACATTTTCCTTCAGATGTCATATCCGGCTGGAGTATAAGTTTTATTTGGATTTCGTTGTGGTATATGGTCTGGATCAGATATTGCACGGCTCACAAATAAAAAAATTTAGATAAGAATCCAATTGAGGTGGAACAATGATGTCTGCAAAGCTTTGGGCACCTGCCCTGACTGCTTGCGCATTAGCAACAAGTATCGCGCTTGTTGGTTGTAGCAAAGATCCTAAAGAGGGCCAGCAAGCTGGTGCTCAGCAGCAAATGCCACCGACTGAAGTCGGTATTCTTGTTGCACAGCCACAAAGTGTCGAGCAGTCTGTAGAGCTCTCAGGTCGTACAACAGCATTTGAGATTTCTGAAGTACGTCCACAGGCTAGTGGTGTGGTGCTTAAACGCTTATTCACTGAAGGTAGCTATGTCCGTGAAGGTCAGGCGCTGTATGAAATCGATTCAAGCACTAACCGTACTACTGTCGATAATGCTCGTGCTGCGATTGCCCGTGCTGAAGCGAATCTAGGCGTATTGCGTGTTAAAGAAGGCCGTTACCGTCAATTGGTCGGTACCAATGCCATCTCTAAACAGGAATACGATGACATCGCAGCACAGGTCAAACTGGCTGAAGCTGATTTGAATGCCAACCGTGCAACTTTACGTAATGCTGAAATCAACCTGGGCTATTCAACCGTACGTGCCCCGATTTCTGGTCAAACCAACCGTTCTTCGATTACGGCGGGTGCATTAGTGACTGCAAATCAGACAGAACCACTGGTTACGATTCAGCGTCTAGATCCAATCTATGTAGATATCAACCAATCCAGTGCTGAACTGCTACGTCTGCGTCAACAGCTAAGCAAAGGCAATCTCAACAGCTCAAACAACACCAAAGTGAAGTTAAAGCTTGAAGATGGCAGCATCTACCCTGTCGAAGGCCGTCTTGCATTCTCGGATGCCAGCGTGAACCCTGAAACAGGTACTGTGACTTTACGTGCAGTATTCCCGAACAAAAACCATTTACTTCTGCCAGGTATGTTTGCCACAGCGCAAATCGTACAAGGCGAAATTCCAAATGCCTTCCTGATTCCACAAGCAGCGTTAACCCGTACGCCTACGGGTCAGGCTATGGCGATGCTGGTAGGTGCTGACAATAAAGTGACTCCACGTCCAGTAACGACAGTCGGTACTCAAGGCAGCAACTGGATCGTAACCGAAGGTTTGAATCCGGGTGATAAAGTGATTGTTGATGGTATTGCCAAGGTAAAACCTGAACAGCAAGTGGTGCCTAAACCTTATCAACCTCAAGCAGCTGCCCCACAAGGTGCTGCTCAACCAGCTGCACAGCAACCTGCAGCAGATGCAAAAAAGGCAGATGATGCAAAGAAACAACCTGAACAAAAACCTGCTGCAAATGCATAAGGAGTAATGGTTCATGGCTCAATTCTTTATCCATCGCCCAATTTTTGCATGGGTGATTGCATTGGTAATTATGCTGGCGGGTATTTTGACCATCAGCAAAATGCCAATTGCTCAATATCCGACGATCGCGCCACCGACAGTCACCATTTCTGCGACTTATCCGGGTGCATCTGCAGCGACTGTAGAAAATACAGTAACGCAGATCATCGAGCAGCAGATGAACGGTCTGGATGGCTTGCGTTATATTTCTTCGAACAGTGCCGGTAACGGTCAGGCATCCATCGCCTTAAACTTTGAACAGGGTGTCGATCCTGATATCGCACAGGTACAGGTACAAAACAAGTTACAGTCTGCGACTGCACTTTTACCTGATGATGTACAACGTCAGGGTGTACGTGTTACCAAATCTGGTGCCAGCTTCCTTCAGGTATTAGCTTTCTATTCGCCTGATGGCAGCCTGACTGCAGATGACATTAAAGACTATGTGAACTCAAATATTTCTGAACCTTTAAGCCGTGTGGCTGGGGTTGGTGAAGTTCAGGTCTTTGGTGGTTCGTATGCAATGCGTATCTGGCTGGATCCTGCCAAAATGGCTAGTCTGCAAGTGACTCCAAGTGATGTGGCTCAGGCAATCCGTACCCAGAACGCTCAGGTGGCTGTTGGTCAATTAGGTGGTGCGCCACAGATTGAAGGCCAGGTGCTAAACGCGACGGTGAATGCACAAAGTCTGTTGCAAACACCTGAACAGTTCGAAAATATCTTCCTGAAAAATACCACTTCAGGTGCACAAGTCCGTCTGGGTGATGTCGCACGTGTAGAACTGGGTGCAGACAACTATCAGTTTGATTCTAAATTCAACGGTAAACCGGCGGGTGGTGTTGCGATTAAACTTGCAACTGGTGCCAATGCGCTGGATACCGCTGAAGCAGTTGAAGAACGTTTAAAACAGTTACGTCCTAACTATCCTCAAGGGATGGTGGATACACTGGCATTTGATACCACACCATTCATTCAGTTATCGATTGAATCGGTGGTTCACACTCTCATTGAAGCAGTCATTCTGGTCTTTATCGTAATGTTCCTATTCTTGCAGAACTGGCGCGCAACGATTATTCCAACCATGGCCGTTCCAGTGGTTGTACTGGGTACTTTTGCAATCATTAATATCTTCGGCTTCTCGATCAACACCTTAACCATGTTTGCGATGGTTCTTGCGATTGGTCTGCTGGTCGATGATGCGATCGTTGTGGTTGAAAACGTTGAACGTGTCATGGCTGAAGAGCATCTTGATCCTGTGAGCGCGACTGAAAAGTCGATGAAACAGATCTCTGGTGCGCTGATCGGTATTACCTCTGTACTGTCTGCAGTATTCGTACCAATGGCCTTCTTTGGTGGTTCTACAGGTGTTATCTATCGCCAGTTCTCAATCACGCTGGTCACAGCAATGGTTCTGTCGCTGGTGGTGGCCTTAACCTTTACCCCTGCCCTGTGTGCGACCATTCTGAAACAGCATGATCCGAACAAGCCGCAAAGCAACAATCCGGCTGCGCGTTTCTTCCGCTGGTTTAACCATAGCTTTGACCGTGTTTCTGTGAAATATCAGGGCGGCGTCAATCGTATGACCCACCACAAGATTTTCTCCGGTATCATCTATGCGGTGGTGATCGGGATTATTGTGCTGATCTTCCAGAAACTGCCTTCTTCATTCTTACCTGATGAAGACCAAGGTGTCGTGATGACGCTGGTACAGTTGCCACCAAATGCAACCTTGGAACGTACCGATAAAGTCATCAATACCATGACAGGCTACTTCCTGGAAAATGAGAAAGATCATGTCCAATCTGTCTTCAGTGTGGCTGGTTTCTCATTCACAGGTGTAGGCCAAAACGCTGGTCTGGCATTTATTAAACTGAAAGACTGGTCTGAACGTACCACACCAGAATCACAAGTCGGTGCAATTATCCAACGTGGTATGGCATTGAACATGATTGTGAAAGATGCGTCTTACATCATGCCGTTACAATTGCCAGCGATGCCTGAACTGGGTGTATCTGCCGGCTTTAACATGCAGTTAAAAGCAGCAAGTGGTCAAAGCCATGAGCAACTTTTAGCAGCGCGTAATACTGTTCTGGGTCTGGCTGCACAAGACAAACGTCTTGCAGGTGTCCGTCCAAATGGTCAGGAAGATAACCCGCAGTACCGTGTGATTGTCGATCATGCACAAGCCGGTGCTTTAGGTGTCAGCATTTCTGAAATTAACAGCACCATGAGCATGGCGTGGGGTGGTTCTTACATCAACGACTTCCTTGACCGTGGTCGTGTGAAGAAAGTATATGTACAGGGTGAAGCTAGTTCTCGTATGATGCCAGAAGATCTGAACCAGTGGTATGTTCGTAACAACCGTGGCGAAATGGTACCATTCTCGGCGTTCGCAACCGGTGAATGGACCTATGGTTCGCCTCGTCTGGAACGTTATAACGGCGTATCTGCGATGAACATTCAGGGTACACCGGCACCGGGCGTGAGCTCAGGTGATGCAATGCGTGCGATGGAAGAAATCATTGCCAAGCTTCCTGAAATGGGCATGCAAGGTTTCGACTATGAATGGACAGGTCTGTCTCTAGAAGAACGTGAGTCTGGCGCACAAGCACCTTTCTTATACGCGCTTTCACTGTTGATCGTGTTCCTGTGTCTGGCTGCATTGTATGAAAGCTGGTCAATTCCATTCTCGGTTCTTCTGGTTGTACCACTAGGTATCGTGGGTGCATTATTCTTGACCTTTGGCGGTATGATTCTGTTTAAAGACCCTAACCTGTCGAATAACATCTACTTCCAGGTAGCGATTATTGCCGTAATTGGCCTTTCTGCGAAAAACGCAATCTTGATTGTGGAATTCGCCAAAGAGCTGCAGGAACAGGGCGAAGAGTTATTTGATGCGACCCTGCATGCGGCAAAAATGCGTTTACGTCCAATTATCATGACCACCCTAGCCTTCGGTTTTGGTGTACTTCCACTAGCACTTGCTTCAGGTGCCGGTGCCGGTAGCCAGCACTCCGTCGGTTATGGTGTCCTTGGTGGTGTAATCAGTTCGACTCTTTTAGGTATCTTCTTTATTCCTGTATTCTATGTGTGGATTCGAAGTATCTTTAAATACAAACCAAAACAACAAAATCAGGAGTACAAGTCGTAATGCAAAATATATGGTCTATTACAGGTCGTAGCATTGCGGTATCTGCCCTCGCGCTTGCTTTGACTGCATGTCAAAGCATGCGTGGCCCAGAGCCCGTTGCAGAGGCAAATATCCCAAGCAGTTATACCAATGCTTCAGGTACTTCTGTAGCAGAACAGGGTTATAAAGAATTCTTTGCTGACCAGCGCCTGTTACAGGTACTGGATCTGGCATTGACCAATAACCGTGATTTGCGTACTGCCGCATTAAACATTCAACGTGCCCAACAGGCTTATCAGATTTCTGAAAATGATCGCCTGCCAACCATTGGTGCGAGCGGCAGCGTGTTACGTCAGGATACTGGCAGTAACAACCCGCAAAGCCGTGGCGCTGTAACGACTTATAATGTCGGTCTAGGCGTAACTGCATTTGAGCTGGATTTCTGGGGTCGTGTGCGCAGCTTGCGTGATAATGCTTTAGATACTTATCTGGCGACTCAAAGTGCGCGTGATGCGACTCAGATTTCCCTGATTGGTCAGGTGGCTCAAGCATGGCTCAGCTACTCATTTGCCAATGCCAATCTGGCGTTGGCTGAGCAAACGCTGAAAGCCCAGCTTGAATCTTATAACCTGAACAAGAAACGTTTTGATGTGGGGATCGATAGCGAACTTCCAGTACGTCAGGCACAGATTTCTGTTGAAACTGCACGTAATGATGTTGCCAACTATCGTACTCAGGTGGCTCAGGCACAAAACTTATTAAATCTGCTTGTAGGTCAACCTGTACCGGCTAACCTGTTACCGGCACAACGTGTTACCCGCATTACCTCTAATGCGGCACTAGGTGCTGGCTTACCAAGTGACCTGCTGATTAACCGTCCGGATGTACGTGCAGCTGAATACCGTCTGTCTGCGGCAGGTGCCAATATTGGTGCTGCCCGTGCGCGTCTGTACCCAACGATCAGTCTGACCGGTTCTGCAGGTTTCGCATCTGCAGATCTGGGTGATCTGTTCAAGTCTGGCAGTTTTGCGTGGTCTGTAGGCCCAAGCTTGGATATTCCAATCTTCGACTGGGGTACACGTCAGGCCAATATTCGTATTTCTGAAACAGATCAGCAAATTGCGCTGTCAGATTATGAAAAATCAATTCAGACTGCATTCCGTGAAGTGAATGATGCCCTAGCGGTACGTCAGAATATTGGTGACCGTATTGCTGCTCAACGCCGTCTGGTTGATGCGACTAATACCACTTACCGTCTGTCTCTAGCACGTTTCCGTGCCGGTATTGACAGCTATCTGACTGTACTGGATGCACAACGTGCTTCATATGCAGCAGAACAAGGTTTGTTATTACTTGAACAGGCAAATCTGAACAGCCAGATTGAACTGTACAAGAGTCTGGGTGGTGGTTTGAAAGTTAACACCTCAGACACCGTACCGTATCGTCCGTCTGTGACCGAACAGCGTCGTGCGGAACAGGCAAAATAAGTCCAGCCCCTTTTCAGAAAAGCTCACTTCGGTGGGCTTTTTTATTGCTTTTTCAAAGGAGATTTTCTATCTTCATGATTATACGATTGATTAAGAAGATATCTGCATGTTGTTGAGCAATCTTGAATCTGTACCGGGACATACCATTCGCCAGCAAATCGATGTGGTCTATGGCAGTACTGTGCGCAGTAAGCATGTTGGACGTGATTTACTGGCCGGCCTGAAAAATATTGTCGGTGGCGAGTTGACCGCTTATACCGAATTACTGGAAGAATCCCGTCAGGAAGCCATGAACCGGATGATTGAAAAAGCTCGCAGTATGGGTGCCAATGCGATTGTGGGTATTCGTTTTTCTACCTCAAATATTGCCCAAGGTGCTTCTGAACTGTTTGTTTATGGCACAGCAGTCATCGTTGATCCAGTCATGCCTAAACTGCCTGATCCATTTTCACAGGCGAACTAATGCATGGACGGATTGATTATACAGATTGTCATTTTTGCCATTCTGTTCAGTGTGGGTTTCGGTTTTGGTCGCTATAACGAGCGCAAGCATCTGCAATATCTGGATGAACAGGAACAGCGTTTGGCTTATATCCAGGTCAATAATAGCCGTTTCATCGAATCTACATTCCCCGGCCATATGATCAGCAGCAATGTGGTGATTTCACATGATTACTTTAAATATGCGATTGCTAATGTGCAAAACATGTTAGGTGGTCGTTTGACCAGTTATGAGAGTGTCGTTGAACGGGCGCGACGTGAAGCTATAGTACGATTAAAACTGGAAGCAGAAAAAATGGGTGCTGACCAGATTATGGGAATCCGTCTCAGTACTACCGAACTTGGCATGCAAGGTGGTATGGTTGAAGTCTTCGCTTATGGCACCGCAATTCAAGCCAAGTAATTATGCTTCTGAAAGCTTCTCTACAAATAAAATTCCATTCAGGTGGTCAATTTCATGCTGTACAATTCGTGCCGGAAAGCCTTTAAACGACTGAACCACTTCATTTCCCTCTAAAGTAAAATAACGCACCTGAATCTCTTCTGCTCGAGCGACCCTCCCTCTTTGCTCGGGCACACTTAAACAGCCTTCCTCACCCAAAACTTGCGTAGCTGAAGCACTGATAATCTCCGGATTGATCATGGTCACGGCTTCCATATACGGCGCCTCCGGATAACGTAAATTGGGCCGTGATGCGACAATAATAATGCGTTTAGACACATAAACCTGCGGTGCTGCAATGCCCACGCCCTGACGTTGCTGCATGGTTTCCATCAAGGTACTATTAAATTGCCTCAACCAATTACTGCAAAATTCAACCTGAGTAACCGGGTTGGCAATTAGGGTCAAAATGGCCTCACCTTGCTGTGCTACTGCCAAGGTATTTGTCATCGCGTTATCCTGTAATTTTTTCATCCAATTCTATCTTAGAGGGAAAATTACAGAATGAACATCAGGCTAAAATGAATAAATACGTTTAAAAAAGATAAGCTGTGTTTTAAGTAATATTGCGAACTCCAACTTATTTTTGCCTTAAAAATTTTACTTAAAAGGAAAATAAATAATCAAAACATTCCAAATAATTTTATTCGTTTAAATTTTAATAACTTTTAGTTTAGGTTAAACAAAGAAAGATTGATTATTCAAGAAAATAACCCTTCTTTAAAATCAGCACTCAAGTCATGGATATTAAATAATGGAACGACCACATGAATGCACAACCCTATCTGAGCCGTGCTGACAAACGCACCCTCGGACTATCGTCCCTAGGTGGCGCACTGGAATTCTATGATTTTGTCATTTATGTGTTCTACGCCAAACTAATTTCCGAACTGTTCTTTCCAAGTACCCTGAGTCCATTTTGGGCCATGCTGAATACCTATGGCATCTTTGCCGCAGGCTATTTCTTCCGCCCACTCGGTGGTGTAGTGATGGCGCATTTTGGAGATCTGATCGGTCGTAAACGTCTGTTCAGTTTATCTATCTTGCTGATGGCGCTACCGACCCTCATGATCGGGATCATGCCGACCTTTGAAAGTATTGGTTATGCTGCACCACTGCTGCTGCTATTGATGCGTGTAGTTCAAGGTATTGCGATTGGCGGTGAAATTCCCGCTGCCTGGACCTTCGTGTCTGAGCATGTACCAGAACGCCGGATTGGGATTGCCAATGGTTTGCTGACTGCCGGCCTATCGCTCGGGATTCTACTTGGTGCCCTAATGTCGCTATTTATTTCACTTCAGTTCACTGAAGCGGAAATCAAAGACTGGGCTTGGCGCGTTCCCTTCATTCTAGGTGGGATTTTCGGTTTTATTGCCCTTTACCTGCGCAGTTATTTGAAAGAAACTCCAGTTTTTAAAGCCATGCAAGCGAAAAAAGAACTGGCGAAAGAATTACCGGTCAAACAAGTATTGTTAAGCCACAAAACTGCTGTAGGCATTGGGATGTTATTTACCTGGTTCCTGACCGGCTGTGTGGTGGTGTTAATTCTGGCGATGCCAAATTTGCTCGTGGCCAGTTTTGGTTTCGAACGTGCTGATGCGTTCAAGATGCAAAGTGCTGCAATCCTGATGCAAATGCTCGGTTGTATTATCGCTGGTGTACTGGCTGACCGTTTCGGTGCAGGTAAAGTGATTTTGCTTGGCTCTATATTTGTAGCGGTAGTGGCTGGGATTTTTTATCACAGTCTGGGTCATGTTGAAGCGTCAACGGTGTTCATGCTTTACATGTTGCTCGGTTTAAGCTCAGGAACCGTGGGCATGGTGTCTTATAGCATGGTGAAAATGTTCCCGGCACAAATCCGTTTCAGCGGAATTTCATTTTCCTATAATCTGGCCTATGCGATTGCAGGTGGGATTACCTTGCCACTGGTGCAATGGTTAAGCCTGTATAGCAATATTGGCGCCCTGTACTATATCTGGACCGTTTGTCTAGTGACCTTATTCACTGCCCTGCTTTACCGCAGCAAATTTGAAAAAACAACCTAAAATAAAAAAGAGCCTGACTCACAGGCTCTTTTTTTAAGCGTAAAAATACGAGCTTAAGCTTTCAGATTCTTGCGTAGCTCATCTTCCACAATGCTGATCTCGATCTCACTGAATTTACGGATTTCACCTTCGGCATGTTTTTCCAGCATGCCCCCGACCAAAGGCACTTTCACATTCACCGTCCAGTTTAACTGGAACTGGATCTGCTGTTCATCACCTGTAACGGCACGCTGACATTTGGCTTCAATCGGCAGATTGGCACCTAGTTCCACGACTGAAGTCATTTCTTCCAAGTTGCTGACATCGGTACGTTGCAAGCGAAACGCATCTTTTAGCAGTTTTTTTGCAATATCCGGAATTTTGACATCCAGATTGTAGGCACGTTTCAGGGTATACAAGTGTCCCTGCTTTTCTGAAACCAGAATTTCCATATTTTGAGCAGGGATCCGATGACAAACCGCTTCATGCAAACTGATGTCATTTGCCAGACGTTTAAACTCATCAATCGAAACACCGCGAATAATTGCGTTTACGGTAAACTGGTGGGCCATATCTATTTTCCTTATTTTTATTAGGGGTTATGGACTCAAATTAAGTCAAATGAATCATCTGACAGAGAAGATAAGCTATTTAAGTCAATTTTACATCGGCTGTCATTATTTTTTTATTGAGAAAAATTGGCATTGAGGTCAATGTTTCCAGGCAATTTTTGCAGATATACAGGGTCCACAGCTGAGTAAAAGCTGAACTTCACGATACTCAATGACCGCATGAAATTCTTCTGCACCATCATCCAGACCGGAAGCATACCAGACCGTGCCCGCAGGAAATTTCTTTAACCAGCTGGCCTTATAAAAATCAGAAACAGAATCAAACTGTAGATAGTGTTCCGGTTCAGCTTCAACCTGAGTCGCTAAAGCCATAAATTTCTGTAATTGTGCCTGATGAAAATCAATCAGCATGAGGCAGCCCTTCCTTTTGTATGAGGCGATTACATGCCATATAGGTAAGCATAGATGTCATTTACGACTCGTGAGTTTTGACATCATGGCTTAGATCAGATTAAAAATAATATAGATTCACCTCCCCTGATTCAATCCACGTATAAGGATATCCAGTATGCAACAAGGAAAAGTTCAGGTTGAAACCGTGCAGTTTTTGGCAGAAGATGGCTATACCTTAACCGGCAAGCTTTACCGCAGTGAATATGCCAAAGCCAATATTGTCATCGCCTGTGCGACAGGTGTTCCCCAAGCTTTTTACCGGCGCTTTGCCGATTATGCAGCACATGCAGGTTTTCAGGTACTGACTTTTGATTATCGCGGGGTGGCTGATTCTGCACCCAAACGGTTAAAGAATTTTAAGATGTCCTATTTAGACTGGGGACAATATGATCTCAGCGCTGCGATTGATTATCTCAGCCGAACCAGCCTAGACATTTATATGATTGGCCATTCCTATGGCGGACAGGCCTTGGGATTAAGCAAATATCATGATTGCATTGAAGCAATGTACTGCTTTGGCACCGGTGCTGGCTGGCATGGTTATATGCCTTTAACTGAAAGAATCAAGGTTCAGGTAATCTGGAATATTGTTTTTCCACCGATGGTAGCGGTGACAGGCTATTTGCCATGGAGTCGTTTAAATATGGGCGCCGACTTACCGCGTGATGTCTATCGTCAGTGGCGCAAATGGTGCAAAAATCCAACCTATTTCTTTGCCGATCCTGAACTGAAAGACCTGCATGCCCATTATGCGGCGGTAAAAACTCCTATTTATGCCGTAGCCGCGCTCGATGATGCTTGGGCCTTACCTAAATCCAGACAGGCCTTTATGCAATATTACCGTCAGGCCTCGTTGCATTATATTGATATTCAGGCGACCTATTATGGACTCAAACACATTGGACATATGGGTTATTTCCGTCAGGGCGCAGAACAGCTCTGGGATGAAGTGCTCGCAAAGTTCAGTGAATTACATCAACTCAAATATGCAGCTTGATTTTAGTCTCTAGAGTATTTAAATTTTCAGCTGACTAAGCATAACGTGCCTGTTGAACATCGGTTCTGATTTCCTGACGGTGTTCCTCGCCGAAACGGTCGACATGGGCATAAAATACTCCATAACGGCCGACATAATATTCCAGTGACTGGTCATAAAAATTCCAGAAAATGGACCATTCGCCTAAATCCATCTGACGGATTTGTGTACCGGTATGCATCGGCATCTTACGGAGCAGTTCCTGCTGTAACTGCTCTGCTTCATTGCGATCCTGAATCTGAACCTGATGCTGGAAAAATAATTGCGCCACGTCATCAAACAGTTCCAGCTCATAGGCATCGACCACGTGCAAGGTTTCCTGAGAATCAGATTCACTCTCTTCAGTACTACTGGAAATCGGATCCTCTTTTTCGACACGTTTACTCTTTACATACCGCTGGGTTCTATAGATTTTCATACCGATAAACCACATCGCATAAAGTATCAGGGCTAGACATGAAAAAATCAGGAATTTAAGAATCATTGATCATCTCGTGTGGTTAATTTTATTTTTATCACGGTCTGCCAATTCTTGATTTGGCGATCTTCTTTCAACTTAACACAAGTCTATTTTTTGTACAGCAAATATGAGGGGTTTTTTTAGATCTTTTCGGATTTTTTCTTCAGTTGAGCCTTATTTCCCAATATTTAATTTGAAATGAAAGTCTAAAATCTTGTAAAAAATTAGAATTAAACCAAGGGGTCAATATTGATCAGGATAAATAAATCAGACAAATCACTACAGAATCGATCATCAACTCTCGGTTCTTTAGCAAATGCACTCAAAAAGCTACACGATTGGTATTTGTTTTCCTGAGCATTTTCCTTCAAATAAAAGGTCCCTTTTTATGGTCGAGTAAATGAATAAAATTATGATTCGTGAAGGGAAGATTCAAGATATACCTCAAATAATTCAGGTCATCCACGACAGTATTCAATCCTGTATTTTGGATCATCAACGTGAAGACATCGTGATCCAGCGCTGGCTGGAACAGTTTAATCATGCCCAGTTGATTGTGGAAATGCTTTATAACGACTGCTGGGTGTATATTTTAAATGATCAGATTGTCGGCTTTTTGCTGGTCAGTGACACAGGAGAAATCCTGATGCACTATGTGGCTGCACGTTTCCAGCGACTCGGGGTTGGCACCCAGCTTTTTGATCAGATGCACAAATCCTTAGTGCGTAAAAATATTCATAAAATTAAAGTCCAATCGACTCAAACCGCTTTAAGTTATTATCAAAAAAATGGATTTTTCTCACCGAATTCTCAATCGGAAAATGAAGAAAATTATCATTTATATAAATACGCTTTTTAAAATTAAAACTTTTTTATGTCATTTTAAGTCGATCTCGCCCTGCCTGCTTAGCCGCATATAACTGCACATCTGCTGCTTTCATCAGTGCATGAATATCTGGATAGGGGTGTGTTTGATCCATCCAGGAAATGCCCATACTGACGGTGACATAGGATTTATCATCTGTCCGATTTAAGTGTTCAAATTGCTGTTCTCGGATCTTGATTAAAACTTTCTCCAGAGACTGTAAGGCTGCCTGAACAGGTACATCAGTGAGTAGAATCGCAAATTCTTCTCCACCATAACGGGCTAAATATGCGGATTCGGGAAGTACCGTCTGAATGACCTTGACCAGATTCTGTAAAATTTCATCTCCTTTTAAGTGCCCATAATAGTCATTGTAGTTTTTAAAATAGTCGACATCGAGCATGGCGAAAATCAATGTAGTCTGTGGATGTTGCTGACAGTGTAAAAACTGCTGCTGGATTTGGTCATTTAAGGCACGGCGGTTAAAGGCACCCGTCAAAGCATCAATATTCACCTGATGTTCGAGTTTGGCATTCAGTTCATGCAATTGCTCGGTACGTGCTTTGACTTTCTGATCGAGTGAATTATTTAACTCTTTCAGATTCATGTTCAGCTGCTCTGTCGCATAGGTTTGATGGGCATAATTTTGCGACTGCTGAAACATAATGATCACGGCATACAGACTGGTCGAGATAAAAGACAGATGCACACTTTCAATCACATTAATCAGTAATAAATAGTCATTTATAAAGGTTAGACATAGAAAAATGACCGCATAGAGAGTTAAGCGCGAATAATTGTCTTTATGATGCAAAGTCTGATAAAAGCCATAGATAAAATTGGCCACCACGACTATCCCGAAAATCGCACTATACAAGGCCAGATGTTGAAAAGTTTCCGGATCGGTCAACAGGGTTACGACACAGTTCAGTAGTAAAAGTCCTGCGGCAACACTATAAATAAATCGATGCAAATAGCGCTGATTAAACAGGTACATATAACTGAGGAAAAATAGAATCGCCAGGAAAGTGAACAGATATTCCAGGCGTGTTCCCCATAACCAGCCGATCTTAGTCACGATCGAATAGGCATACGGCGCTGCAAAAAAGTTATGCAGGGCCAGAAAAATAATGAACAAGCCAAAGATAAAAATACTTTTGCTATTGCGTTCTGTTGAACCCCGAAACATTGAAAAAAGAATCGTAAAAAAACCGACCCCTAGCACCAGTCCACAGACCATACTGATGCTCATCATAAGTTGCTGATATTGACGGTTAATAGTTCCGGCTGTTCCAATGCGTATAGGCTGCTCAATCCCACCATGCAGATGGGTATAGTTTGAAGCCTGAATACTCATGGTGAAATATTCACTTTCAGGAACAAAATAACCGATTCGAGGAGCCCTTTCATTTCTCTGCTCTTCTGCTGTTTTCGCAATTTCTCCATGACGCAAAATAAATTTGCCATCAATATAGATTCGATAGGCACCATATTCAGCCGGAATATGCACGGCGATCCGACGTCCGATAAATTCTGATGGAATTTTAAAATGCCCGATAAAAGTTCCATAGCCAATATTAGAACCGGTCAGGTCTTTAAATGATGCAGGTAATTGAACCTCTTGCGGGCTAAGTACGGAACTTGGTTCAGTAATAAACTGATTTGGGTAAAACTGCCAGTTTTGGGGCAATTGACTACTATGATCTTCAGTAAAGTGAATTTCGGAAATACGCAACTGACTGTGCTGTGTGACAGTGGAAGAGTCAAGTGATGCCTGGGCGAAAACTGGAATCGTCACTAATAGGACCCAGCTAATGCTCCAAATCAATATTACAGAATAGACGCTCCTTATCACGTTTTGCAAAGACAGTATTTTCCTGAAAAGTGCTTTATTCTTCTTATAATCTACGTCGAATAGCAGGGAGTGCAAAGCTTTTTTTGTAGTTCATCGGATGAAGTCCATATTGCTATAACTTCACCCGGTCAGCATTCATTCATGACAATGAATGAAGCTTATTTCAGTGAATTAATCACGTGTTTTAACATCATACAGTTCGATTTCAAAAATCAGGTTTGAATTGGCCGGGATAATATTTCCCATTTTACGTTCGCCATAAGCCAAGTGAGCAGGCACGATTAGTTTACGCTTACCGCCCACTTTCATACCAATAATCCCTTGATCCCAACCCTTGATCACACGGCCAGTGCCGATCACGGTTTCAAAATAATTACCGCGATCCAGTGATGAATCAAACTTGGTGCCATCTTCCAGCCAGCCGGTATAATGAGTCGTAATAAGCGCGCCCTTAACCGCTTCTTTCCCTTCACCCACTTTCAAATCAATAATTTCTAGCTCTTTGGTCATGACCAATATCCTTCATCTGGCAAATACGCATAGTATAAACGGGATTAGACAGAATTCCTTTAGCTTTGAGGCTTAAAGGATTAAAAGCTGAGTTCCTGGATATTTGAATCATTCAGTAAATAGTTGGTTAATTTTTTATGATTTTCGGCGGAGCCAATTAAAATCCAGCGTCCACTAATACGATGTTCCGTTTTATGCTGCACACTGCGAACGACTTTCATATTATAAGTTTTAAATAATTCTTCGTATTGCTCTAAGGTTTTACGTTGATAAGGACAGATAATTCGGTAGGTGCGTGCCTGACTTAAGGTTTCTATTCCCTCTTGGACATAAATCAGGAAAATCAGTACGATTAATACAATAAAAGTAGCAAACAGACTTAGCCATTCATAACCTGCACCAGCTGCCATCCCTAATGCTGCTGTCATCCATATGGTGGTTGCTGTCGTAATACCTGAAATCCGGTTTTCATCTTTAAAGATAACTCCTGCACCGACAAAACCCAAGCCAGTGAGGATATTGGCTGCAATCCGATCCTGACTATCCAGACCAATTTTTATCGACATAATCGTGAACAAGCAGGAACTCAAACTGACCATGATCATGGTTCGCAAACCGGCAGACTTACTACGATATTCGCGTTCTGCACCAATAATTGCACCAATACCGAGGGCAATGAGCAAACGATAAAGATCCGGATGCATATATTTATCCCTGTTTCATTTTTATTATTGTCAGGTATACGCAATTTCTGAATCAGGATACAAGCCAAGACTTGCATCCTTATTGGCTGTTATTGTAACTTTTCCCATTCAATTACAGCTTGGGCCTGATCATCGATTAGGGTCCATTCACCATCCATGATATTTAGTTGCAGCTGCATGGTACGTTCACATAATTGTTGTACCGCTTCAGTGCTGGCGGTCGAGATTTTCCAGACCTCAACATTTGACAGCGTTTTTAACTTGGAATTACGTTTATACCATTCATCAACTGAAGAACCATAAGCAACTACTGCGACCTGCTTGCAACGCGCACTGGCTTTCTTGACTTTATCTTCGTCAGGACAACCCACTTCGATCCATTTCAATAATTGGCCAGTCAGGTCTTTTTCCCACAACGCTGGCTCATCAGTCTCAAACAGGTCTTTGGTAAATTCAAGTGCCTCGCCAGCAAAACGTGCATAAGCCAGAATACGTACCATCAGACGTTCAATGGTTTCCGAAGGATGCAGCGCCATCGTCAACTGATAGTCTTCATAACGATGGGTATCCATATCGGCAACATTCAAATCTGCCTTATAAATTGTCGCTTTTAACGCCATAACATAATCCTCAAATTTGGCGCCTAGCATATAAGATTTATTGCATTTTTGCTGGACAGATTTCGTCTTATCCAGCTATTTTCTCTGCGCAGATTTGAAGCTATTTTTCCTGATCAATCCGGCATTGCATTAAGGCGGTTTCAAATTCCAGCCAGTCACGTGAGGTCTGGTAAATCACTTCTACCCGGTTATCAATGCCTTCTTCGGCAGACTGATAATTAAACTGATCAGGATTGAAATTAAAGCTTTTCCAGCCCTGATTGGTATTAAAAATCCCTTTGATGCGTAGCCAGTCCTGCTGCTCACAAAGCAAATCTAGCAGGTCATAAAAATCAAACTGCCAGCGTTTCGGCAATTTCCAACCTGCCACCTGATAGCCTTGTGCACTTTCAACATAATGATAAGGCAACTGATGTACGACAGCCGGCATCTCTCCCAACACTTGGCGCTGTTGCTTGAGCAGTGGCTGGATCTGCCGTGGAGTACCCTGATAATCCTGTTTGATTTGCTCAATATCCAGCTGTCCGTTTTCTATCATCAGCCAGTGCTGGGCATAGGGCTGATACTCAGCCTTGAGTTCAGTTAAAGCAGCATGATCAGTTTCAGTCATCAAATCAGCATGGGAAATGACCACGATATTGGCAACTTTCAACTGATCCGCATACAGGTTCTGATGCGTCCAGTCCCGATCATGTAAACGTGAGCCATCCACCACGGTAACCAAAGATTGCATCTTTAAATGACTCTGCCAATGTGGTTCAGTGAGCTGTTCCAGCAGTTGTCCGGGATGTCCGAGTCCTGTCGGTTCAATAAATAGCCGGTCCGGTTTGGTTTCTGACAATAGCCGGGATAAAGCAATCTGCATCGGCAACTGACTGCTACAACATAAACATCCGCCCAATAGTTCTTTTACTGCATAGCCCTGATCCTGAGGCAGTAATTGCTGGTCAACACCAATCTGACCAAATTCATTCATCAACACAGCCCAGACTTCCTGCTCCGGTTTCTGGCTCAGTAAATATTTTAATAAAGTGGTTTTACCGGCACCCAAGAATCCGGAAATGATGTGTACAGGAATAGGCTGCTGAGCGGCAAGAACTTTCAAAATTGATTCTCAAAGATTGAATTAGAAGTAGTAAACCTGACTATTATAGAGCACTGGACTCTTGCAAAAATGTTCATTTTTGGATGAGTAGATCCTATTTATCTCAGTGTAAATAACAATAACAGTCTGTAGTAAGTACTTTTTAACCGTTAACTAGTTCACTTAAATGCTATATTTGAAATATTTACACACATTTCCAGCTAACAATTTCCTTACATTTAACAGAAGAAAACAAATTTCCAATGATTGTATTTGCTTGGTTAACAGCTTCGTGCGGCTTTTGTTAATTGCTTTGCTCCATAAAATTTTCATGCTTAGGATGAATTCCTGCCGGATTGATGTGATGGTCATTCGGCAGTTTATAAATGTAATAAAAAGGATGCTCAACATGAAATATGCACAAATCTTACTTGCAACAACACTTACTGCAGCCGCAGCTACCAGTTTTGCAGCAAACAATACCACTGACACGAAGACCACTGAGGAACAGAAAGTCACTGTGACAACTCAGGAACTTCCTGCAACGAATAATCCAAATCCAAATGTAACCACGGCTGGACCTGCTGACCAGCCTGCTGCGTCTGAAGCTGCTACAGAAGACAAAGATGGTAAAAAAACGACTAAGTCGACATCGACTCGTTAATCAGGTTTAAAGCAACATCTCGTACAGTAAATCTCCAGTAGGTTCAACCTATGCTGCCGGATGTAGACTGAGGCTGAATCATGCAACTGCGTGATTCAGCTTTTTTATATGTTATAGGCTGTTCACTATAGCCAAAAATGATCATAGGATTCATTCATCTTATGAATAGATTTAAATATTATCATTTATTATCAATAACTTGTTAAAATTAAAATCTTTTCAACTAAATATTTTTGATAGACATAACCTACTATGGACTAGCTTGTTTAGCGCCATTGATTGTTCCTTAATAGTCTCAATCCTGAATTAATTGAATGGACATTTGCTATGAGCAATACAAATTACACCACTGAAGTGGCGATTTTGGGGGCTGGCCCAGTAGGTTTAACTATTGCTAACTATTTAAGCAAACAGGGTATACAAGTCACCGTAGTTGAACAGCTAGATAGTCTGATCGATTATCCGCGTGCCATCGGCATTGATGATGAATCTTTGCGTACCATTCAATCTTTGGGACTGGTTGATCAGGTCTTGCCGCATACCACACCTAATCATGCCATGCGCTTCCTGACACCCAAAGGCCGTTGCTTTGCAGACATTCAGCCATTGACTCGTGAATTTGGTTTCTCCCGCCGTAATGCTTTCATTCAGCCACAAGTAGATAATGTTCTGCTGCAAGGCCTCAAACAATATAAAAAAACTGAAGTACTTTTCTCTCGCCATCTGACACATTTCAGCCAGGATGCTGAGGGTGTAACTTTAAATGTTCAAACTAAAGACCGTAGTGCAGAAGTTATACATGCCCAATACCTGATTGCTTGTGATGGTGGTAACTCTTATGTACGCCGTACGCTGAATATTCCATTTGAAGGTGAAACTGCACCGAACCAGTGGATCGTGATTGATATCGATAATGACCCATTGGCAACCCCTCACATTTACTTATGCTGCGACCCGGTACGTCCTTATGTATCGGCTGCCCTGCCGCACGGCATCCGCCGCTTCGAATTCATGGTCATGCCAGGCGAAACTCAGGAAGAACTCAGCAAACCAGAAAATATTGCCAAACTACTATCTAAAGTTTTACCAAATACCGATGGAATCGAAGTGATTCGTCAACGTGTCTATACCCACAATGCACGTATTGCAGATAAATTCCGTGCTGACCGTATCCTGCTTGCTGGTGATGCTGCGCACATCATGCCCGTATGGCAAGGCCAGGGTTATAACAGCGGTATGCGTGATGCCTTTAACTTGGCGTGGAAAGTTGCATTGGTGATGCAGGGTAAAGCAAGCCACGAATTACTGGACTCTTACCAATTGGAACGTAAGGATCATGCCAAGGCGATGATTGATCTTTCTGTGATGGCCGGTCATGTACTGGCACCACCAAAAAAATGGCAAGGTTTTGTTCGTGATGGTATTGCCTATGCATTGAACTATATCAAGCCAATCAAACAGTACCTGCTGGAAATGCGCTTTAAGCCTATGCCGAAGTATCATGATGGTGCCCTGCTGGCCAATACTCAGAAAGACTCTCCAGTCGGCAAGATGTTTATTCAGCCGCAGGTACAGCTGGAATCTGGTGAAACTGTATTACTCGATGAAGTGATTGGCAATGACTTCGCCATCATTGCTTGGGGTGTGGATCCGAAATGGGGCTTAAGTCAAGAATCGATGCAACAATGGAAAAAATTGGGTGTGAAATTTATCCAAGTCATTCCTGCGGTTCAGTTGTCTAATCAACAACGCAAGCAATATGAAGATGTAATCACCATTGGTGATATCGGTACGGACATTCGTACCTGGTTCGGCAAGACCAAGGACTCTATCGTTATCCTGCGTCCAGACCGCTTCGTGGCAGCCTTGGCAATTCCTCAATCTATGGAAAGCACAAGTCAGGCGCTATTTAACAAGCTCCATGTCAAATAATTGGCTTGAGTCAAAAAACCACGCTACGGCGTGGTTTCCTTTTTATAGATGAACATAAAAGCTAAGTCCGGTATTGCTTAAACCATGAAATATCTTTGAGAGAATCACGACGTGCCATCTGCTGTAGGAAAGGTTTAAATTCTTCCAACGGCGGCAAAACTTTTGTACTAATTGCGAAGATCAGACAATAGGCCACATATAGATCTGTAGCAGAAACTTTTTCACCTAAAAGATAGGGCTTGGCCTGCGACAAGCCTCGTTTAAGAAAATCAAATACTGTGGCTTCGTTACCAAAACTTAAACTGGTTCGGACCTTTTCAATCTGTTCTTGGGGTACCAGTAAATTTTTTACATCGATATATTCAGTCAGTGGCCCATGACAGAAAAAGATCCATTTTAAATAAGCACCACGCTTGGGATCATCTAAAGCGGGTGCCAATCTTTTGTCCTGATATTTATCCGCCAGATAGATAATAATAGCCGCCATTTCTGAAATTACGACGCCTTGATCGACCAGACACGGGACTTTGCCCATCGGATTGATCTGAAGATATTCAGGTTGATGCATATCTTTATAGGGAACTTCCACCTGCTCAAGCTGGTCTTCGATCTGTAGTTCTTTAAGGATGGGCAGCAAGGTCATGCCGCGTGACTGAGGGTTGTTATAGAGCTTCATCATTCTGCTTCAACCGATTTCTTATTTTTTGAATTTTAGTATAAAGCGATTTTCCTCTGCGATTAAAAAGCATGTGCTACAGATCATTTCTGTAGCACATTTCATTTATGGAAGATCAATAATTTACTTAAAAAGGTCTACACAAAACTTTTCTTTGAGCACTTTCAGAATCAGCTCAATCGCAGGATGCTGGTTATTTTTACGGTAACTGACATAGAGAGCAATCATCGGTAAAGGTTCCAGCGTTTTCTTCACCACAATATTATCGCCCAGTAAAGGAATCACATAAGCGGGTACCAGACTCCAGCCGACGCCCATGCCGACCAGATTGACATTCAGCAGAATATTGGTGGAATACTGCACTACATTGACGTTCAGTTTCGACTGCCTAAAGAAATCATCAATAATCTTATGCAGCTGTGGTGAGGCCTGTTCATCACTAATCACAAAATCCTGATTTTCAAACTTCTTGATGCTGACATAAGGCATTTCTGCGACCGGAGAATTTTTCGGCACAATCAGTGTCAGTGGCTCATCAAAAATCTGAACGGATTCAAACTCACCCGACTGATCCTGATAACGGGTAAAGGCAATATCAATACTACCCTGTCTCAGCGCGCTAAACTGTTCTGCATCGGTCAGGCTATGAAACAGTGCTTTCAGTTCAGGAAAATGTGCACGGATATTCGGCATGATATAAGGAAAAATTTTCATTTCCGCGACCGGTACGAAGCCGATATTCAGCTGACCCTTATGCACATGTGCGATCTGACGGGCTGCCTGCACGGCACGTTCTGCATGTTCTAAGCTCAGTAAAGCTTCCTTTAAAAAAGCCTGTCCAGCCTCGGTCAGCTCAACCTTGCGGTTATTCCGCTCCAGCAATTGCGCATCCACTTCACGCTCCAGATCCTTAATCTGCTGACTGAGTGAAGGCTGTACAGTATTCAGTTTTTCAGCTGCCCGGGTGAAATTCAGCTCTTCAGCCACTGTAACAAAATAGCGTAAATGTCTTAATTCCATTTTATTCTTCCGGTAAGGATGCTGAAATCGAAGGTCGCTTCCTTGCCACATATTGACGGTAGATCAATAAAGTAAAAATCACCATCACTGCACAGAACATATAGGTCTTTTCAAAACCGTATTGCGCAATGATCATACCCATCACTACTGAACCCACTGCCAGTCCAATATCAAACAGGGTAAAAAAGGTAGAAATTGCATGGCCCATACGCTGTTTTTCGACAGATTGAATCGCTAAAGTTTGTAAACATGGAAATAATGAACCGTAACCAATTCCGATAAATACCGCAGACAACCACATAGTCCATTGGCTGGACATGACACTGACAATCATCATGCCAATCGCAAAGAAAATAAAGGAAGGATAGATAACTGCACTTGGTCCTTTACGGTCGTAAATTTTGCCCACCCAAGGCCGTACCAACAACATTGAGGCCGCAAAAACAATAAAGAAGATGCCGGTATAAGCCAGTAGTTGCTTGGTTTCACTAAAGGGCGTGATAAAACTCATGATACTGGAGTAAGCAAAAGCAGTGAGCAGTGCCACAAAACTGACCGCCAGCACTTTGACTTCAATAATGTCATGCAGGCTGAATTTTGATTTTTCGACCACTGTAGCTTGAGGTTTTGCTAATTCGGTAATTTTCAGCATGAAGGAAAAGATCAAGCCGATAGAGATAATCACGGCAAGCAAGCCAAACAGCACTTTAAAGCTGGTGAACTGAACCACGGTTAAGGCCAGTAATGGACCAAATACCACACCCAGATTAGTCGACATGACAAAATAGCCCATGCCCTCACCCTTACGAGATTCCGGAATAAACTCATTTGCAACGGGAACGGTGACCGTCGTCAGGATGCTGAACCAGATCCCATGTAAAAAACGTACTGCCAATAATGACCACATGCTATCAACCAGCAGATAACTAAAGGCAAATAAGGCAAAAATAACTCCGGCTCCGCGCATTGCCAATTTCTTGCCGAGTTTCTCGATGATCATGCCAGAAAAAGGTCGAACGGCGATGGATGAAACTAAGAACAGGGTCAAAGCCAAACCTGCTTCTTTGACTGATCCGCCCAGATCTTTCATGATATAAACCGGCAGAATGGTCAGTAAGGCAAAGTAATAGATAAACAGGAACAGATTGTTTAATAAACACAGAACAAAGGAGCGATTCCATAAGCGCTCAGGACTAGCAGACATAACACGCAACTTTTAAAGCAAATTTAAGAACCAACTAAACTCAGGGAGAAATCAAAGCTGGGCTTAAGGCCAGATCTACCAGATTCTGGATATATTGATCATCCGGCATGCGATTGAAGAAAATGATCTGGTAATGAATCGGCCCATATAAAGTGTCCAGCATCAGATCAAAAGGATAATCAGCACGTAATTCTCCACACTCGATAGCCTGTTGAATCAATTGGTGGGTTTGTTTTCGACGTGGTAATAGATACTGCTGAAAAAAGTCTGCAGCCAGCTCCCGATGATTGGCCATAACGACCAGCAAAGCTCGGCCTACCGGATGATTAAGCGCCTGAACCAACAGAGTTAGTTGTTGAACCAGATTGCTGCGCAAGCTTTGTGAAGCATCCAGTTCAAATACCCCTGCTGTGCGCTGCTTGAAAGCATCCAGTACCAGCTCAGATTTATGTTTCCACCAGCGGTAAATCGTAGATTTGCCAACCCCTGCCCGTGCAGCCACATCTTCAATCGTTAGCTGATGATATTCACCTTCTGCCAGTGCATCCGAAACCGCCTGCAGAATACTGTGCTGACGCCGTGAACATTTTTCTTCTTCACTCATGCTTAAAACCAAAAAACGAAACGATACGTATCGTTTCATATTAGATTAAAAAAGAAGCTTAAGCCAGAGTTAAATGATTTTTTAGGCAAAAAAAAGACCTCACATTGAAGGCCTCTTTAATAAGCGAATTAAGTTTAGTACTTAACTATGCGCTGATTTTTTATAGATGCTGCATGAAGGGTGATGGTTTTCCTGCAGACGGGCAACTTTACGTTGTTCAGCTGCTTCAAAACGGCAACGTTTCCAGTCATTGTCCAGATTCAGCGGTGGAATCTGTTTAGGCTTACCATTTTCATCTACAGCGACCATCGTAAAGTAGCAACTATTGGTATGGCGTACAGTACGTTTCTGAATATTTTGTGCTTCTACACGAATACCGATTTCCATTGAAGTACGACCTACATGGTTCACACTTGCCAGGAAAGTCACCAGCTCACCCACATGAATCGGTTCTTTGAAATTTACTTTGTCTACAGACAGGGTTACGACATAACTACCCGAATAGCGACTCGCACAAGCATAAGCAACCTGGTCCAGTAATTTCAGAATTGTTCCACCATGTACGTTTCCTGAAAAATTCGCCATATCTGGCGTCATAAGAACCGACATCGTTAACTCTGACTGGTCATCCGATGCTGTTGCAATTTGATCTAAAGGGGCCATCGTTTTCTCTGAACTCTTTGAATGACAATGATATAGACCATTATTATAGCGTTTTTGGTCTAAATAAAATGTTCAATTCGGCAAATAAAACATCATAATTCTTGATATGAAATTTTTCTCCATACAAAAAAAAAGATATTCCTCTGAGGATTCATAGAAATCATCAGAAAGTTATTTTCAGTAACTATAAAATAAACAGGAATTTATCCAGTAAATTATTTTCTCGAATCCATGCACTGCGCTTAAGAAGTTTTTCATTAAGCATGCAGAACTCGGTTTAAGAAAACCGTATGCATTAACAAAAAAATAACCTCGAATTAAGCAGGCACCTGTCTCAGCATTTCTCGAGCCACATTCTCATAACTTAAAGTCTGCTGGCCATGCAATATAGTTTCAACGGTAAAAGAACCATCGGGATGAACTTTAGTTACAGTAAAAATCGTATTTTCAAACTGAGCTAGTGTGACTTGCTGGCCAATTTCGATGTGATTCATGTGGCTTTTACATTTATTAATCTGTCGATTTTTATTCTGTCATGATCTTCTAAGCTTTTGAACAGTTGTTTAACTTAAGTCTGTGAATAATTTTGTTAAAATCAAAAAATAGCCTTAAAATACATTCATAAAATCACTATATTTTTATAATTCAAATATTTATTTCCCATTGAAACTTGGGCTTTAAGTGACTTTCAATAGGTAGAAAACATCAGCTCATCTCTAAAAACGATGAGCAAAAATGAGCCGCTTTTCCCTCGACTGAGAAAAGCGATAAATATATTTATACATCTATTTGAAAAATAAATATTTTGTTAAAAATATCAGAGCAAACTATTGTTGCTGGGCCAAGAGTAATGGAATCTGATGACCTTGGCTGTAATTATGCTTCTGATAGACCTGGGCAATTTCTGGTAGCTTGAGTTTAGCCGCCTCAATCCCGGCATCCATGGTCAATTCTCTGCCGCGTACATCAAAGATATGACCTTTTTCACGTAAGTCTGGCTGAATAACAACATCGGCGTATTGCAGTTCCTCAGAAGCTAAACGTTGCTGCATGATATTAATATTCTGGTTGAATAGACCCCAGACATTGGTGGTTTCAGTATGGATTGGCTGCGCCAGAATATCGACAGCAATGACAATATCAGCGCCCAATTCACGAGCTACTTTAACTGGCACCGGACTGACCAGCCCTCCATCCACATATTCTTTTTTCTGGATGACAGTCGGAATAAACATGCTTGGAATAGAAACGGATGCACGCACCGCCTGACCGGTATTACCATAATTGAAGACTACGCGCTTGCCCTCTTTCAAGGCTGTGGCTACCACAAACATCGGGATTTTCATGGCTTGCAAAGGCGTCTGATCCACTTGCAAATTCACATAATTTTCGACTTTTTTGCCATCAAAAAAGCCTTTACGGTCCAGTTTGATGTCGCGGACGTCAGTCGCTTTCATACTTAATGCAATATTACGCAGTTCAATCGCTGGTTTACCACTGGCATAAATGGAACCAACAATACTGCCTGCACTGGTTCCCACAATAAAGTCAGGTTGTATGCCTGCCTGTTCTAATACTTCAATCGCACCGATATGCGCATAGCCACGCGCACCGCCACTGCCAAGAACCAGTGCAATCACTGGACGGTTTTCTGTTTGCTTGATTTTGCGGAAATTGATCTGGTTTGGACGTGCCTGGGCTTCTGCTACTGAACTGGCAGATTTAATATGACTAGAGTTAGGTTGATTAAAACCAGATGTCGTTTGGCAGCCGCTCAGACCTACCATTGTCATCGCCAATATACTCAGTACATATTTCTGCATGCAGAGCACGTCCTCATTTTGTTAAAGCAGCATAGTGTATAAACACATGCTTAAATAATCTGTAGAATTTCGTAAAACTGTCATACAGTTGCACTAATGTCTTTCAATTTTCAGCCACTGTATGAATACACCTTCCCTGTACCGGATCTTTCTCACCTTCCTGCAACTGGGCTGTATGGCATTCGGTGGACCGGCGGCGCATCTGGTGTTTTTTCACCGTAAATTTGTCGACCAGTTACAGTGGTTAAATGCGACACAATATGGCCAGCTGGTTGCATTAGCGCAACTTTTACCAGGCCCAAGTAGCAGTCAGGTAGGCCTCTCCATCGGCTATCTGCAAAGGGGTTATGCTGGGGCATTCGTGGCCTGGCTTGGGTTCACCCTGCCTTCGGCACTATTGATGAGCTTGATCGCAGTACTCGGTCAGCACTATTTCCATATTCTAAACTCAAACAGCTTTCATAGCATTCAATTGATCGTTTTTTCTGTAATCGTCTGGGCATTCTGGCAAATGCTCAATAGCTTCTGCAAGAGCATCTGGCAATATGTATTGGTCTTTATTTCAGTCCTGATCCTGAGCTTCATTAGTATCAGTTTGAACCAGCTACTGGTCATTATTTTGGGGGCGGTTTTTGGCCTCGTAATGGCAAAATTTTCCAATTCTCCTCAGGAAAATAAGCCCGCTTCAAATTCATCTACCATTCACTCAAGTTATATTTGTCCACATCATGCACCCTACTGGTTCATCGCATTTTTATTACCGTTTTTCCTGATTCCTCTACTAGTCAAATCTGGTTCTTGGCCTGAACTCGCATTTTTCGCTGATTTCTATCGAACTGGCTCATTGGTCTTTGGTGGCGGGCATGTCATTCTGCCTTTGCTGCATCAGGACTTTGTGGCGACCAATTTACTTTCGTCCCAATCTTTCGATCTAGGTTATGCATTTGCCCAATTGATGCCGGGTCCATTATTTAGTTTTTCCAGCTATGTCGGTGCTCTGTTGCCTTGGACAGGTTCAGCCTGGATTAATGCACTGTTAGCAACCTGTGCCATTTTCCTGCCTTCATTTTTTCTAATTTTTGCTACTTTGCCTTATTGGTCATGGTTAATGCAGCAACGTATTATTTTTCAGGCGGTAAGCGGGATTAATGCAGCAGTGGTGGGTCTGCTTTTATATTTACTGATTGATCTCTCTCAGGCATATTTTCGTTTCTGGTCTGATCTGGTTTTTGTCATCGTGATGATTTTACTGTTACGCTCGAAATTACCAGTCTGGTTCAGCCTGATTGCTGGCTTTATCCTATATCAAAGCTATCTTAATTTTGTGTCATTCTAACAATTTAAGCTCATAAAAAAGCCCCGAACCAGTCAGGGCTTTTTGCTCAAGTCTTACCAGATATCTGATTTAACTTTATCTTTAAATTTCGGATGATCATCGAGCTTAAACTCTGGTTGCTCGATGCCACGTTTTAGCTGACCGGTATAGTCCTTGAGTAGCATCAAAATAAATGGCATCAGCAGCACAATCGCAATCAGGTTGATACTGGCCATGACACCCATGAAAAGATCCGCCATATTCCAGATCAACGGTACACTGGCAATCGAGCCGAAATACACCATAAACAATACCAGCAACCGGAAAATAAACATGACCTTGCTGTTATTATTGATGAACTGGATATTCCCCTCTGCATAGGCATAATTACCAATGATAGAAGAATAGGCGAACAGGAACAGAATCAAGGCCAGGAAATCATCCCCCCAAGCACCAATCTGGCTTTCAAGTGCCATCTGGGTCAAGGTTACGCCTTCAAAACCGGCATTTTCATAAAGGCCAGAAACCAGAATCACGATGGCGGTACATGAACACACCACGAAAGTATCTACAAATACGCCAAGCATTTGAACCAGACCCTGATTCACCGGATGTTTCACGTCAGAGGCAGCCGCCGCATTCGGTGCTGAACCCATCCCCGCTTCATTCGAGAATAAACCGCGCTTAATCCCCATCATCATGGCCATCGAGATCATGGCACCGAAGAAACCGCCTGCAGCTGCTTCAAACTCAAATGCTTTGCTAAAGATCAGCTGGAAAATAGACGGTAACATATCGTAATTGATGACGGCGATATATAAAGCTACACCCAGGTAAAGGACTGCCATGAAAGGAACCACCCCTTCAGCAACTTTTGCAATCCGCTTGATCCCGCCAAAAATAATCATGGCCGTAATCAAGACTAATACCAGACCAATCCAGGAAACTTCCAGATCGAAACCGCCTAATGGCAACATCAGATTGGCTTCATTCCAGCCCCAGGCATGTGAGGTTGCACCAGTAATCGCATTGGCCTGCACGGCATTGAACACAAAGCCGTAAGTCGTAATCAGCGCAATTGCAAAGACAATTCCCAGCCATTTCTGTTTAAGACCCTGAGTGATGTAATAGGCAGGTCCACCGCGGAATTGCTGGTTCTTGTTATCACGAACTTTAAATAACTGTGCTAATGAGGATTCTACAAAAGCAGAACTCATTCCCAGAAATGCAGTAAACCACATCCAGAACACAGCACCTGGACCACCGACAGCAATCGCAATGGCGACGCCTGCAACATTACCCACACCGACCCGGCTGGCCAGGCCTGTAACAAAGGCCTGAAACGGCGTAATACCATGGTCATCATCGACCTTGCCACGGCTGCGTTTCATGACTTTGATACTGTGCCAGAATAAACGGATCTGTACTGCACCGGTCATGATCGTATAGCAAATACCAACAGCGACCAGGAACACCACTAAAAAGTCCCAGAGTGGACCATTTAAGGCATCGACCCAGCCCAGTAAGGTTTCATTTAGCTGATCATTCATGTCATATCCTTATGAGCTTATGACTCATTATCAAGCCTAAAATTAGACGAAAAATTTCAAGATCATCTGTATGATCGTGGCATTAATCAAGTCAACGAAGAAAGCACCACATAATGGAACGATCAGGAAGGCTTTATGCGACGCACCATACATATTGGTAATCGCCTGCATATTGGCGACTGCCGTTGGGGTTGCACCCATCCCGAAACCACAGTGACCTGCAGCCAGTACTGCGGCATCGTAGTTTTTGCCCATCACCCGGAAAGTGACAAATGCTGCATATAAAGCCATGGTCAGGGTTTGTGCACCGAGAATCACCATCAATGGTCCTGCCAGATCCGCCAGTTGCCATAGTTTTAATGACAGCAGCGCCATGGCCAGATAGAGCGACAATGAAGCATTACCAAACACATCAATTGCACGGTCGAAGATCTGGATTTTCAGGATACCTTCCAGCACGTTACGCAAAATCACGCCGCCAGCCAGTGCCCATACAAAGGTTGGCAGTTCAAATACTGTATCTTTACTGAAGCCAGTCATCAGTTCTGCAAATGCCAGACAGCCTGCAAACAGACCAAGTGTGGTAATGGCATTATCTGCAGTGATCAGACGGACACGATGTGGATATTCAAATTGCACATATTCATCTGTCGTGCTGTCCATTGGCGTATTGTCACGCTTTTCGATCTGCTGATCGGTACGTGCCACAGCAAGATTATGACGGTTAATCAACAGTTTCGCCAAAGGTCCACCGATAACACCACCAATGATCAGACCAAAGGTTGCACTTGCCATCCCGAGCGCCAGAGCTCCCTGAATACCATGCTCAACCTCCATAATTTCACCCCAGGCGCCAGCAGTACCGTGTCCACCAGTCAAGGTAATCGAACCGGCAATCAGACCAATCAGAGGATCAATACCTAACAAGCTTGCCAGTCCCATACCGACTGCATTTTGTAGTGCAATAAATGTCGAGATGGCAACCAGGAAGATCACCAGTCCGATCCCGCCTTCACGCAATTTGGCAAAGTTCGCGCTTAAACCGATTGACGCAAAGAAAATCAGCATGAAACTGGTTTGTAGCTCTGCACTCGTAGTAATGCTATAGCCCCAGAACGAATGAACCAGCAGAGAGATAACCGCTGCAACCAGACCACCTGCGACAGGTTCAGGAATGTTGTAACGTTTTAGAAAATCGATTTTATCTACCAGAAACCGGCCCAGTAATAGCACAATTACTGCAGCGATCAGGGTATAAAATGCGTTAAAAGTAAAATCCATAATTTTTTTGTCCAAGATGGTTCTGAATTTTTGTCATTCTAAAAGTCATGCTGCGATTCATTTCCACAGAAGAAAACCTTACATAACCCCATGTAATTATCATCTTCTTCATTCATCCATCGCTTTTAGAATTAACAAAGCATTCCGCATCTGTTTCAAACTTATGAATATCATCGTGATGATCATATTCAGTGAGAGATTTATAAAAGCGAAAAACGGCCTTTTGCTGATTGTATAAGCTACGCCAGATGCGTAAATTCATCTCAGCGTGCAACTCATAGCGATAACATCCAGCCTATATTTTTTACTTCTCAACCAGCATGAATTGCTGCATGAGTGCTTTTAACCTAACTGAGTTCATCAAGTCATTTGCAATAAGATATTTCAAATAGAGCTTGACCATGCAATCTTCATTATTTCTTCAAAATGCATGTATTCAACTGAAAAGTCGCACATTATGCTGTTTCTTTGTATAAAGTTTTATTGTTTTTTATTAACTATAGTTAGCAAATATATAAAAAATAATTATAACTTCTTATTTTTTATAGTTTACTACCCCTAAATTTTTATCGAAATAAAATATTAATTGAATGTAAAAACGGATATTTAATTTTATTTTTAAGATTGAATTTTAATCATTCTATTTTGCTCTTAACTTTCTGTATAGTTACAGTCATCGATGTTAATTGCTCAAGATATCAGCATCTAAAGTATTGGTTTCATTTTTATAAGCAGTTTTGTTTAAGCATTCAATAAATTTCTTAGGCTATTTATATAGCTCCTATATCTCCTAAATACATTCTCATTCATGTGATTTCTATTAATCATCCCAATTCACTGTGAAACTAAAATTACCCCCTGCCCGACAAGGTTTGTTTGGTTTATAGTCAGTTCACCATCATTAAGGATATGAGATTGGAAATTAAAATGGATCAAAACCTCGTTCATGCTGTAGATCAAACCATTACTTCCCGGCATTCGGTTCGTGCTTTTCTGGATACGCCGGTCAGTACCGACATGCTCAAAGACATTTTAACTGTGGCCAGCCGTGCCCCTTCAGGGACCAATACCCAGCCATGGAAAGTATATGTGCTAACCGGGAAAAAACGTGACGAGCTGGTACAGCGTGTCTGTCAGGTGCAAATGGAGCTTTACCAGAATCCGGCACTGGCCGAGCAATATAAAGAAACCTTTGCCTATTATCCCGAGCAATGGTTCTCTCCCTATATCGACCGACGCCGTGAAAATGGCTGGGGCTTATATGGTTTGCTGAATATCCAGAAAGGCGAAAAAGAAAAAATGGCGCGCCAGAACCTGCGTAACTTTGAACTGTTTGATGCTCCAGTAGGATTGTTCTTTACCTTGCATAAAGATTTAGGCGTAGGTTCAAAAATGGATATTTCCATGATGATTCAGAACGTGATGCTGGCCGCCAAGGCACGTGGTCTGGATACCTGTCCGCAGGCTGCCTGGAATCATTTTCATAGCATCGTGCTGGATGTATTAGGGGCAGGTGAAGATGAAGAGCTGGTCTGTGGTATGTCACTAGGCTATGCAGATCCAGACCATATCGTAAATACCTTTATTACCCCACGTGTCCCGGTAGAGGAATTTGCCGTTTTTGTAGATGAATAAGATTAGATAAGCCATGATCCAAGCATCAACTTTGAGCTGCTTGGATCGTCTGACAGAGATATAGAGTTCTTGCAGCTCCTTATCTCTGTTTAACTATAGGTAGTTCTAATTTCAATACAGATCTAAAGGCTATAACCACAAAGATTGCCATTACCAAGGCCATATTGAATAAAGCATCCCACAGCATAAAGTTCAGTAAAACTCCACCCAACAAACCGCAGGCAAATTGCATACTGCCCATAATCGCACTGGCGGTCCCGGCACGCGCACCCTGCTCTGCCATGGCCAGCGCCATCGCATTCGGTCCCACAAAACCAATTGAAGCCACAACAACAAATAAGGCCGCCATAACCAGGACAACAGATTCAATATTCAGATAGCCTAAAACCAGTAAAGCCAAGACACCGATTCCCTGTAAAGAAGCACCTAGTTTTAAACGACTTAATACTGAAAGATATTGGGCCAGATGCTTATTCATGGTCGAGAATAGCATGATTCCCACAGCATTCCCCCCGAAAGCATAAGCAAACTGCTGCTCGGTCAGATGATAATGATCCATCAGAATGGCTGAAGAAGCACTGATATAGCAGAACATCACTGCCCCAGAAAAACAGCCCACCAGCATCGGTCGTCTGAAACTTTCATCCTGAAAAATAGTTCGATATAAACTCAATACCTGCTGCAAATTCAGTTTAAGACGGCGTTCCGGAGGTAAGGTTTCCTGAAAGAAAAAATGCACACAGACTAGACTAAACAAACCACAGCCCATCAGCACCAAGAAAATAATATTCCACTCAAAGAACATCAGTACCCATGCGCCGAGACTTGGCGCAATAATCGGTGCAATGGTCGTTACAATCATCATGCTGGCAAAGGCCTGTGCAGCCGCTTGCATATCCAGCCGATCACGAATGGTTGCTCGGGCAACCACGACTCCTACACATCCTCCTAACGCTTGTAATACCCGTGCTGCGATCAGGCTCCATTCATTCTGTGCAAACATACACAGCAGGCTGGCCAGAATATATAGGCACAATCCAAAATAAAGTGGTGGCTTACGTCCAATCCGGTCACTGATCGGGCCATATAGCAACTGCCCAACCGCCAGTCCAAGGAAATAAGCTGGCAGACTATTGGAGACCATCTGGGTACTGACACCAAAATCCGCTGCCATTTCTGGCAAGGCAGAGAGATACATATCAATGGATAAAGGACCAAGTGCAGTCAGTGAAGCCAGCAAAATAATCCAGGACATGGCATAAGGCCGTGGTGCTGTCGTATTGGAGTTCATGTAATTAAAGATTTTAATGCGTAGTAGGCAGACAAATTAACATAGCGCATAGTATGATTTACATGGAAATTAAAAGTTATAAATATACTTTTTCTCATATGTATATTCAGCTTTGCAGCAGAGACTGCAAGAGAAAGGATCACCGTTGAAATCTTGGCTCAATCGTCTTAAGCACGCGACTTATAATACGACCCTGATGTATAACCTGCGTATGCTGATCGCTTTTGCAGGCACTGCCTTCGTTCCCTATTTCATGGGACAGCAGTTAATGACTATTCCACTAACTCTGGGGGTGGTGGCCGCAGGTTTAAGCGATATTGATGACCGCTTTTCCGTGCGTATCCTGAATCTGTTCTATACCTATTTAGGCTTCTTCATTACCGCAGTGGCAGTCTATCTGTTATTTCCTTATCCGCTGCTGTTTGCTTCTGCCCTCATTGTTTCTTGTATTGTCCTGATTCTGCTTGGCTCGCTTGGTCGACGTTATGCCACGATTTCCTATGGCTGTCTGGTGATTTCTGTCTATTCCATGCTGGGGGTTGAACTATTTGATGGATGGTATCAACAGGCGAGCTTACTGCTGATTGGTGCAGTCTGGTATGGCTTTTTGTCGACCCTCAGCTTCCTGCTATTCCCGGCGCGACGTGCACAGGATAATCTGGCCAAGTGTTATGCCTCACTAGGTGATTTCCTTTATGCCAAATCGAATCTGTTCGATGTTGATATGACGGCAAAAAGTTATCAGCAAAGTATGATCGAGCTGTCACTGGAAAATGGCAAACTGATTTCAATTTTTAATGAAATGAAGACTGTTCTTTTGACCCGCCTGAAAGGTGACCGTGGTCAGAAAGATACCCGTCGTAGCCTGCAATACTATTTTGTGGCACAAGATATTCACGAGCGTGCCGATTCTGCGCATATTGATTATCAGAAACTGGCCAAAATTTTTGAACATAGCGACATTTTGTTCCGTTTTCAGCGCATCCTGTCGATTCAAGGCAAAGCCTGTAAAGACCTGAGTGAAAGCATTCAGCAACGCAAAACCTATAAACATAATAAACGCTTCAAACATGCCTTTGAAAACCTGAGATTGTCCCTGGAAAAATTGCGTACAGAACAGCAGTATGATCAGGTCTGGATCAATGCCCTATTTGCCTTATTCCAGAACCTGAAATCCATTGATGCGCAGTTACGCAACCTGGAAACTGAACGTAATATCAAATTTGATCGTGCTAAACATATTGAAAACCAGCTCAAAGATGACGACCTGAAAGGCTGGGAAGATATCAAGATTCGGGTCAAGCAGCATCTGACACCTGAATCCGTGTTGTTCCGTCATGCTATTCGCCTGTCGATTGTGCTACTAATCAGCTATATCTTTGTCCAGCTGACCGATATTGAGTATGGTTACTGGATTTTGCTGACCGCTCTATTCGTCAGCCAACCTAACTTCAATGCCACCAAACGCCGCTTACGTTTACGTATCGTTGGAACACTGGCAGGTATTCTTTTGGGTTATGCCATTCTGTACTTTATTCCTTCTGTCGAAGGACAATTATTGCTGCTGATTTTGAGTGGGATTCTGTTCTTTGAATTACGCAGTAAACAGTATGCACAGGCCACTGCCTTCATTACCATTCTGGCACTGATTAACTTTAACCTGGATGGTATGGGCTTTGCCGCAGCTATTCCACGTATGATTGATACCCTGATTGGCTGTGCGATTGCATGGTTTGGCGTGAGCTTTATCTTCCCGGACTGGAAATTCCGTCGCTTGCCACGCAGCATTAGCCGTAGCCTGCAGGCAGAATGTGACTACTTGAGTGAAGTGATTGAACAGTATAAGTCTGGACGGAATAATGGCCTGACCTACCGCGTGGTACGTCGTGCAGCTCATAATACCGATGCTGAAGTGGCTTCCCTGATCTCAACTTTGGCCACTGAACCTGACTTTGACCCAGTGCAAAAATCACAGGCTTTTGAGTTCCTGTGCCTGAATCATACTTTTATCAGTTATATTGCCGCGCTGGGTGCGCATCGTGAAAAAATTCAGGATCAGGATGTGCTGGACTTGCTGGATCAAGCCCTAGAAAATATTCGTGGTGCCCTGCTTTATGATGAAGTCCCTGACCTAAGCACCCAGAATATGATCCAGAATATTCGTCAGCGTCTGTCACAACAGCAGGAAGAAGACCAGAAACCATTGATCATTTTGCAGCAACTGTCTTTAATGTTTAGTATCTTGAAGCAATTGAGTCAGTTAAAGCAAACTTTGAGTCACGAACGTGATGAACAGGCTACTGAATTGGCCTCATTATAATTTGGCTGATTTTGGAACAATATACTCACTGAATCAGCATAATTAATGCTAAACTTTTTATAGTTTTAAATCTGTTAATTTCATTATGACCGCGAAAAATTTATACGCTTATACCCTACAGCCTGTGAACTATGAAATTTCAGAAGCTGAGCAACGTCATGCTCAGCTGATGATCTGGCGTAGTACCAATAAAATTGGCATGAAAGCCTGGCTGATCATGGGTGCTATTGTTGCCTTGTCTATTCTGGGAATTATCCTGATCAAGAACTACTCAACAGTTATCTGCTGGGTGGCGATTGTCTGTGTAGTACTGTATTACCTGATCCGTACTTTCGGTCTGGAATGGTATGTTAAACGCAAGATGAATGAATTTCCGGTACAGGAAATTAAAGGTATCCGTCTGGGCGTACAGCCACATGGTATTGTGATGCGCCAGAAAATGGGCATGCAGGAAGGTGTGGGTGCTATTGGCTGGAAAGACATCTATGAATGGTATAACACGCCGGAATTCATGCTGATCAATTTTAAAGTCAAAGGTCAGCAAGGTGCTTATATCCTGCCTAAACGTTTAGACAGTAAAAACTTCTCTTTCGCGACCATTCGCAAGCATCTGCAAGAAGAAGTGGGCGCACCAAAAGAAATCTAAAACATATCCCGGTTTTAAAAGACCTCCTGTTTCGACATGGAGGTTTTTTTACGTCTATCTTTTATCCGACTCATCGACACAAATGATAATGAGAATAAATATTATCATCATAATCTATAATTTGTTCTGATTCTTCAGTTATAATTTGCCTACTTTTACACATACCACCATAAATCTGACCATCATGTTTAAAAAGACATTTTTCCAAATCCACTGGTTTCTGGGGATTACTGCAGGTTTGATTCTCTCAATTATGGGAGTCACGGGTGCTATTTATTCTTATGAACCGCAAATCTTAAAATGGATGAATAGCGACAGTTATACTGTACAGGTTCAACAGCGAGATAAGCTTAGCCCTGCCCAGCTGTATCAACATTTCCAGAACCAAAATCCTGAAATGAAAATTAACAGTATTACCGTCACACAGGATCCAAGTGCATCCAGTACGGTCAATATTGTAAAAGAGGGAGCACGTCGTGGTTATAACATGATGGTCAACCCCTACACAGCTGAAGTATTACCTGAAATTAAAGGTCGTGAATTCTTCCAGTTTGTACAGCAGTTACATCGTAATTTAACAGTAGGTCCCGTCGGTAAACAGATTACCGGCGCTTGTACCCTGATGCTGATCTTTTTCGTCTTGTCTGGCCTGTATTTACGCTGGCCAAAACGTCATTCGATCAAGCAGTGGCTGGCAGTGAAACCACAACTGAAAGGCCGTAATTTTATCTGGGATCTGCATGCAGTGGTGGGTACCTGGGTGGTGATTTTCTACCTGATTCTGGCTTGTACCGGTCTTACCTGGTCTTATGGCTGGTGGCGTGATGGTATGTATAAAGTTCTGGGCGTAGAACGTCCACAACCAGAAATGCAGGCCAATGGCGGTCGCGGCGAAGGTGGGCCACGTGGTGAACGCGGTCCTCGTGGCACTGGTGAAATGCGAGGTGAAGGTCGCCAAGGTGGTGAGCGTGGACCTCGCGGTGAAGGTGAAATACGTGCCGAAGGTCGTTCAGAAGGCGAACGCGGTTCTCGTGGTGAACGCGGACAACGTGGTGAAGGCCGTGAAGAAGCTGGCATGAGCCCAGAAAGTATTTCACGTGCGCTGGATCAGAGCTGGACTGGCTTCAGTACTCAATTTGCAGGCAAATATTCGACTGTGACATTTAACCTGCCAAAAAAACCGGATGGTGAAATGCAGTTGAGTTTTGTTGACCCTGTGGCACAACATGAACGTGCCCGCAACAATGCGACTTATAATTATCGCAGTGCTGAATTTACCGAAGTCCAGCTCTATGAAGATAAAAAGCTCAATGAAAAAATCATGAGCAGCATGTTACCGGTACACCGTGGCAGCTTCTTTGGTCCTGTGTACCAGTTCCTGGTCATGATTGCTGCATTATTAATGCCATTGTTCTTCGTGACTGGCTGGATGCTCTATCTGAAACGTCGCAAGCAGAAAAAACTTACTCTGGCTGCACGCCAAGGCGCAACTGCCCTGCCTCTGGATCCAAATGCTAAGCCTTGGCTGATTGCGTATGCCTCACAAACAGGTGTTTCTGAGCAACTGGCATGGCGCACAGCTACTGCCTTACAGGAAGCACGTCAACCTGTCACCGTTAAAGCAGTACAGCAACTAAGCCTTGAAGATCTGCAACAAGCAGAACAGGTTCTATTTGTAGCCAGTACTTATGGCACAGGTGAAGCACCTGACCTAGCCTCCTCTTTTGAAAAGAAAATTTTGTCTGCCAAAGCGGATCTTAATCATCTCAATTATGCAGTTTTGGCTCTAGGCTCCCAGGAATATCCTGATACCTATTGCAGCTTTGGTCATCGGATCGACCAGTGGTTACAACAGAATGGTGCCAAGCAGCTCTTCAAGACCATTGAAGTGGATAATGCCAATAATGAGCATATCCAGCAATGGACCAATGCCCTTGCCCATGTGACCCAGTTTGAATTGCAGGATATGGGTATCGATAAAACCTTCGATCAATGGACTTTGAGCAAACGCGAATTACTGAATCCAGACAGTCTAGGGGCACCTGCGTTCAATATTGAACTGGTTCCACAGCATGAAGCCGTGTGGCAGGCAGGCGATATTGCCGAAATCCAACCAGGAAACAGCCCTGAACGTATCCGTGCATTTATAGAGAAATACCGTATTGCCGCGGGTACACAGGTGCCTTCTCTGAAGCAAAGTATCGAACAGGCACTTTGGGATCGTGACCTGACTCAGGTTGATCCTTTTGATTCAGTAGATGAGCTATTACAGCAATTACCGGCTCTGGCTACACGTGAATATTCGATTGCCAGTATTCCAAGTCAGCAAGTGTTACGTCTGGTCGTACGCCAGCAATCCGATGCGCAAGGTCAGTTAGGTCTGGGCTCAGGCTGGTTAACACAGCATACTGCCTTAAATTCACCGATTGCCCTGCGTATTCGCAAGAATGAATCTTTCCATCTGATTGCAGATAACCGTCCGATTATCTGTATTGGTAATGGTACCGGAATCGCAGGTTTGATGAGTTTGCTGAGTGCGCGTAACCGTCAGGACTATACTCAAAACTGGCTCATCTTCGGTGAACGTCAGCGTGCACATGATTTCTTCTTTGAAGAAACCATTCAGGCTTGGCTGCAAATGGGTACATTAAAACGACTGGACCTTGCTTTCTCTCGTGACCAGCAGGAAAAAGTTTATGTGCATCATAAATTGCGTGAGCAAGCTGAAGAACTGAAACTCTGGGTCGCTCAAGGCGCCGTGATTTATGTGTGTGGTAGCATTAATGGCATGGCCAGCGATGTCGATCAGGCTCTGATTGATATTCTCGGTGAAAGCACAGTAGATCAATTACGTCTGGATGGTCGTTATCGTCGTGATGTATATTAAGATCAGCTGATCTATAAAAAACCGGGCTTCATGCCCGGTTTTTTTATTAATAATATAGAAGAAGAGATAAGAAGATTAATAAAAATATGAATATCCGAATATCCAGCCCACTTAAACGAAGTCTCAGTCTGATCTTTGGTTTGATCCTTGGCATAAACAGCCTCTGGTTAATGAGTCAGGGACAAAGACATTTCGGTGTTCTTTTGCCAATTTTCATTAGCGTAGCACTGATCCTCTATGCTTTGCTCTTTTCAAACATTCAACGCTGGAAACAGCATTCCAGATTTAGAATCTGGTTCTGGAACAGTCTCTGGGCTGGATTTCTACTCTGGATGATCAGTGTTGCTGTTTTCTTCGCTTATATCCAGATGTCCATTCATTCAAATGAATCTACACAGTCTCCTGCCGCTATTCTGGTTTTAGGCAGCGGGATTACGAATGGACAACCCTCACCCATCTTAAAAAGCCGTCTGGATACTGCAGCACAATATGCAGCACACTATCCAGATACTTTAATGATTATGACAGGTGGGCGTAATTATTGGGAAAGGCAAAGTGAGGCTGAAGTCATGCAACACTATATCAACACCACCTATCCAGAACTCATCAACCCCATCCAACTTGAAGATCGAAGCAGAAGTACTGCTCAAAACCTGATGTATTCTCAAGTGATATTGGAACAACAAAATATAAGTCAAAATGATCCGATTGCGATTGCAACCAGTGATTTTCATAGTCCTCGTGCTCGTGCCATTGCCAGACACCAAGGTTATCAACAAGTGATTAGTTTGAGTGCCAGCACTCCCCTTTATCTGCGCTATAACTCCTGGTTAAGAGAATATTTTGCCTTTTTGAGCGGCTGGCTACTCAATGAATATTCACTATTTAAATAAGTGACTTAAATTACTAAATTAATTTAAACGGATATGCCTTGGCGAAGGGATCGCTGGATTTTTGAATAGTTCAGGTTTCTGTACATAGACCTGATACAGGTAATTTTTAAGATCCAGCAAAAGTTTTTCAGGCGCAACTAGAATATTCTGCCCTTCCGGTGTCAGATCCAATGACACAATAGTGCTTTCCTGACGTAAGAAAGGAATGACCTTTTCAACAAAATCTTTGAGGGTAATTTCCTGAATCTGGTAATTGGCCCAGTTATCTTTAATGAGTAGTCTGGCCAGACCTTTGCTTTGCCAGGTTGCGAAAGCACGCTGTCCTGTCGGCGTAGCACATAAAGCCCAACCCTCTTGGTAAAGTGCAAAAATGCCACCTTGGGCAACAATAGCTTCAATAAAATTTTTATAAACTTGTAGCGGATCGTAGGCAGTATTTTGCGATTTGATCGCTGCCTTGCGCTGATATGGATTTCTCATAGATAGTCTGAAATCTTCAAATTATTATAGACTTCAAATTCTATGAAATATTGAGGATTTAGGCAAGAAAGATATGGTGGGCGCTGACGGGATCGAACCGCCGACATTCTGCTTGTAAGGCAGACGCTCTACCAACTGAGCTAAGCGCCCTGAGGAATAAAAACAACACTGTTGTTTTTATGACGCAAGAAAGAAAATCTTGCTTGAAACACATTTTTCACATCAGGGAATGAAAAATGGCGCAGCGGACGGGACTCGAACCCGCGACCCCCGGCGTGACAGGCCGGTATTCTAACCAACTGAACTACCGCTGCATCGCGTATATCTTTAGAAGATATGGTGGGCGCTGACGGGATCGAACCGCCGACATTCTGCTTGTAAGGCAGACGCTCTACCAACTGAGCTAAGCGCCCTTAAAGGGTCAAACTGTTTGATTCTTAGGATGGCGCAGCGGACGGGACTCGAACCCGCGACCCCCGGCGTGACAGGCCGGTATTCTAACCAACTGAACTACCGCTGCATCACAAAAAATCTGGTGGGCGCTGACGGGATCGAACCGCCGACATTCTGCTTGTAAGGCAGACGCTCTACCAACTGAGCTAAGCGCCCTCAAAAGTTCTATCATGTAAATGGCGCAGCGGACGGGACTCGAACCCGCGACCCCCGGCGTGACAGGCCGGTATTCTAACCAACTGAACTACCGCTGCACTTACACAATGTCGCTATTGTGGCAAACGATTCATCAAGAACTTAAAGTGGCGCAGCGGACGGGACTCGAACCCGCGACCCCCGGCGTGACAGGCCGGTATTCTAACCAACTGAACTACCGCTGCACTATAAGTGTCTCAACTTTGAAAGAAGCTTGGTGGGCGCTGACGGGATCGAACCGCCGACATTCTGCTTGTAAGGCAGACGCTCTACCAACTGAGCTAAGCGCCCTTTCAAATCGACTTCATCGCTTGATGAGGTGCATTATAGAGAATCTTCACAGACTGTCAAACGCTTTTCTGACTGTTTTCTGCTTTTTCGGTGTGAGTGATTAAAAAATAGGTTGATTGTTAAAAAAAACAACACTTTTTGTTTATTTTTTAAGTCTATACCGATTTTTTAAGGATACTCTCTAAAACTAAAAGGCAGATTTTTACGGTTTTACTCATGAAAATTGAGACCAGAACATGCAACAGACTTCAGTATTGCTGAAAGATTATACAAAGCCCAACTCACCGCAACGTTGTGATCCTGTAATCTTTATTTTAAAAGCTTACAGTCCTGTAAAAAACAAATCGATGACTTTTATTGGCGGGCTATAAATCCTGTTTCTAAGTCTATTTGTCTATAAAAGTAGAGTACATAGCTGATCTATGCCCACTTTTACTTTTACATCCATAAATAAAAGATATTTCAATTAATTTTAAATCCACTACAAATCTTCTTAGGTCATTTAAACAGTCAGATTCAGAGGCTGTTCTGAAATATAGACCAGAGCATCTTCATTCACCAGTTCAAACAGCTCGGCCACATCCGTATTCCGCATGCGGATACAGCCATGTGACATTGCAATACCCATCGGCTCGGAATCAGGCGTACCATGAATATAGATATAACGTTGATAAGTATCACAGCCCTCACCTTGGTTAAACCCTTCTTCAAGCCCACTTAGCCATAAGATCCGGCTGAGAATCCAGTCTCGCTGCGGGAACTGCTGTGCCAGTTCTGCATTATAAATTTCACCTGTCGCTTGACGAGCAATAAACACACTATTTAAAGGTGCCTGCTGGCCAAACTTTTCAGCGACTTTATGCCAGCCACGAGGCGTCTTGCCACTATTTTCTGTTTCACCAATGCCATTCTTACCCGTAGAAATCAGGTACTGCTTATCATATTTTGGCAAATATAGTTTTTGTTGGGCGAGATCAATCAGGATTTCTGCCTGATCCAGCTGCAAATGGCTCATGACTTCTCTTTCTCTGTCTTAATAGTTTCTAGTTCTACTTTCTTTGTGGCCATGTGTTCTGGATGGATTATGTCCTGAACCGGTTCAGGCCGACGCCATAACCAGATCGCCACAATCAGCATGGTCACATCAGTAAAGATTTTGACTGCCAACGGTGCTGTCGTAAATAACATGATAATGCCACTGATGACCATCATGATACTGGCCAGCCATTTGGCCTTGCGTGGCACAGTACCATTGGCACGCCAGGCTCTTAAAGTCGGACCATATTTTGGATGATTCAGCAGCCATGCATCCATTTGCGGCCAGCCTTTGGATGCCGCCCAAGCCGCCAGAATTAAAAATACTGTAGTTGGCATGCCGGGCAAGATTGCACCGATAAAGCCCAGTACGACAAACAGTACGACCAGGCTTCGCCAAAACAATATTTTCATAAATCGGTCCTACCCACAAAATTAGGGGTAGTATAAAGTGTTTTTAAAATCTGTCCGTTGTATTTGTGCACTTTTCACAGGATGTGCTATGCCCTTTTCCAGTCTAAATCATCATCTTGTAGAAGCATGGCAATATTATCAGCATCCTTTGGTGCGGCAACTGGCTTTTGCTGTTGGCAGTCCAAACCTTCTGTCTCAAATTCCAGCCGAACTTGAAGTCGTCCATGCTTTTGAATTACATGATTCTGAGACTTGGCAACATCACTTGCAAAATTATCATCCACGTCTGAAATATCTGGACCGGCATCCAGAAGAGCTGGAGCAATTCGTGCAGCAGCTTAAAAGCACCCGACTGGGTCTGCGCTTTGAAATGCTGGTATGGTTCTGGCTGCTGGATGATGCCTATCACCCTTATAAGCTTCTAGGTCATAGCATTCAAAAAATTGACGGCGCTAAAACGCTGGGTGAACTGGATTTTCTGTTACTCAATACAGAGACTGGTCTGACCGAACATTGGGAAGTGGCGCTGAAATACTACCTCGCAGAAGCCGATTTTAGGCTGCCAAACTGGTATGGCCTGAACCGCACCGATACTTTAATCCGTAAAATGAAGCATTTTACCCAGAAACAGTTTCAGTTTGATGAGGCTCTGGATCAGCAGATTGATCAGCGTTTCTGCATGTTAAAAGGCCAGCTTTATCTTCCAGTACATCGTGCGGATCAGACATTGCCTGGCTGGGTTAATACCCAACGTCGCATAGGATTATGGGGCCAGCAGATTCCCGACCCAGCGGCTAATTTCTATCGTTTGCAACGTCATGAATGGATTTATCCCAATGCGCAGATCAGCAGTTCAAGTCCCTATTGGTGGACAAATGGACTTTATAAAAAGGCTGATCAAGAGGATTTTTATATGTATCGCAGCCCGCTTCTGCTGCCCTTTCCTGCGCATAAACCCTTTTAAAACATTACATTTATTAACCGAAGCACTATGAAAACCACATATTTTTTATGTCGTATATTTTCTAATCTTAGTTCCACATCATAATAATTTTATTATCGATAATACGGAGATGATGATGAAAAAAATTCTTGCTGCTTCATTGGTAATGGCTTTTGTTTTAACTGGCTGTAACACTGTCAAAGGTGTGGGTAAAGACGTTTCTAAAGCAGGCGAAGCTGTAACAGGCACTGCAGAAAAAACTTCTGAAGAAATCCGTCAAAACTAAACTCTTTCTAGCTTCTCCACAAACCCTATCTCAGATAGGGTTTTTTTATGCGGAACATTCACATTACAGGCCATATTCGCCTATCATAGAGCCGACAAATTTATCGACTTATGAATTCACCATATGACATCTTCCGCGACTCTTGATTTAAGCCTGCAATTATTACGTCAGCCTTCTGTGACCCCTATTGATCATGACTGCCAGAATATCATGGCAGAACGTTTGAAAGAGATGGGTTTCAATATTGAATCAATGCGCTTTGAAGATGTTGATAATATTTGGGCGCGTAAAGGTACTGAAGGCCCTGTTTTCTGTTTTGCTGGCCATACCGATGTTGTACCGACCGGCAATCTGGATGCTTGGAACTCTGATCCTTTTGCTCCAGAAATTCGTGATGGCAAGCTATATGGCCGTGGTAGCGCTGACATGAAAACCGCCTTGGCTGCAATGATTGTAGCCACTGAACGTTTTGTCGAAAAATATCCAAATCACAAAGGTTCAATCGCCTATCTAATTACTTCAGATGAAGAAGGTCCATCGATCAATGGTACGGTAAAAGTGATTGAAACTCTGGAAGCGCGTAATGAGAAAATTACCTGGTGTCTGGTAGGTGAACCATCAAGTACCAACAAACTAGGTGATATTGTCAAAAACGGTCGTCGCGGCTCTTTAAATGCCAACTTAACTGTAAAAGGCAAACAGGGGCATGTAGCTTATCCGCACTTAGCAGTGAATCCAATTCATACAGCATCTAAAGCCATTGCGGAACTGTGCGAAACAGTCTGGGATAATGGCAATGAATACTTCCCTGCGACGTCTTTCCAGATCTCAAATATCAATGCCGGCACCGGTGCAACCAACGTTGTTCCAGGCACCATGAATTTGCTCTGCAACTGGCGTTATTCAACTGAAGTGACTGCTGAAGAACTAAAGGCACGTATGCTTGAAATTCTGGATCGTCATGGTGTGGACTATGATATTTCATGGACTTTATCTGGCCTGCCATTCCTGACACCGGTCGGTGAGCTGGTGAATGCCGCTAAAGATGCCATTTTAACTGTGACTGGTACTGAAACTGAATTATCAACTTCAGGCGGCACCTCAGATGGTCGTTTTATTGCGCCTACCGGTGCACAGGTGCTGGAACTCGGTGTACTGAATGCCACAATCCATCAGATTAATGAGCATGTCGATATCGCGGATCTTGAACCTTTGGCTGAAATTTATGAGCAGATTCTAGTGAACCTGTTAGCCAATTAATCACCAGATATAAAAAAAGGAACTCTTATGAGTTCCTTTTTTTATGTGCTTTATAATAAATTACAAGCCAATTGAAGACTGGATATAGCCCATTTGCGGGATGTGAAATAACTGATCCCCCATACGCACATACTGGAATACTGCGGGGTCAGTCACTTGCTGATCGGCATCAACCACTTCAGAAATACGCAGACGAATGGTTTTAGGCATTTCATTGCACATGAGGGCAAAACGCTGATGCACCTCATCTCCTTCAATCACCAGCGCCACACCACTTTTACGTGCAGGATCATTTACTGCATAAACCGGTAATTGCGCATCATGCCATTCAACCACTTTAACCTGGGTATCACTATCCAGTGCAGACAGGACAATATTTTGTGGTAACAGCATTGGATCTTTGCCGTGACAGTCAATGATATAAGCATCAATAAATCCGGTAGATACCGTAATTAAATGCTGAAGTTCCTGCTGGCTAATCTGATCAGCCATTTTGGCATTAGTCGTATTCTGACTCATTTATGACCCCTGTTTTTCAGCAATTAATTGTTGAATGTTCGCCAGTAATTCAGCTTCCTGGAACGGTTTACCCATATAGTGGGTTACGCCCAAACTGAAGGCACGTTCACGGTGTTTCTCACCCGTACGCGAAGTAATCATGATGATTGGCAGGTCACGGTGAATATCGTGGTGACGGACCAGGTTCGTGACCTCGAAACCATCCATTCGTGGCATTTCAATATCCAGCAGCATCAGATCCGGACGGACATTTTCAAGTTGCTCAATCGCATCGACACCATCTTTGGCGGTGACAATATCATAGCCCTGACGCTCAAGTAGACGCGAGGTCACCTTACGTACAGTCACCGAGTCATCCACGATCATTACCAGACGGCGAGCACTGCCAGAACGTGAACCATCACGTTGATCCTGCATGTGTTTGACACGCTGCGTACCATGGATCTGACGGGCAATATTCTGACCATCCAGAATCAGACAGACCTGACCATCACCAAGAATCGTCGCACCGGTCACCACACCAATATTGGCGAACTGGTGGCCAATTGGTTTCACCACGATCTGTGCACGTGAACCGACGAGTTGATCGACTAACAAGGCAATGGTTTGACCACTATTCCCTTTAATCAGCAATACTGGCAGTGAATGTGCTACGTTGTTCAGACGTGGAATTGGCTGATTCGATACGAACTCAGACAGGTAACGCAATTTGTAATTAACGCCATCAATCTTGAAGAAATCGTCTTTACTGTTGAAGTAAGTTTCCAGAGTAGATGGTGCAATACGTACAATACGGTCGATTTGCGCCAGAGAAACAGCATATTGCTGATCGCCCACTTTTACCATCAAGGCATCGCTGACTGCTACAGTGGTCGGTACACGAATAGTGAAGGTTGTGCCTTTGCCGACTTCAGAGCTGACAGATACGTGACCGCCCAGCGACTTGATCTCACTTTGTACCACATCCAGCCCGACGCCACGACCTGAAATCTGGGTTACAGATTTAGCAGTACTAAAGCCTGGGTGGAAAATAAATTGCAATAGCTCTTCCGAATCCAGCGTCTGATCTTCTTTGATCAGGCCTTGGCTCAGTGCTTTCTCACGAATCTTCTCAGCATCGATACCTTTACCATCATCACTAAATGAGACGATGACATCTGTACCCTGACGGCTGATATTTAACAGGATTGAACCGACTTCTGGTTTGTTTAAGGCAATACGATCTGCCGTATCTTCTAGACCATGGTCAATCGCATTACGCAGCATATGTTCGAATGGCGTTACCAGACGCTCCAGAATATTACGGTCTAATTCACCTTCACTATTCTGAACAATCAGTTCGGCTGGACGGTTCAAGGTCGTAGAAGTCTGACGTACGATACGTTGTAAACGTGGCAACATCCGGTCAAACGGTACCAGACGGGTACGCATCAGGCTTTCCTGAATCTCGGCCTGAATCCGTGATTGTTGCAATAACAAACCTTCAGTTTCACGAATCTTGTCGGATAAGGTGCTCTTGAAGTCAACCAAGTCCGAAGCAGATTCCGCAAGCGACTTGGACAACTGGTTCAGTGACGAATATTGGTCCATTTCCAGCGGGTCAAAGTCTGCATAACGCGAGTTTTCTGAACCGTGTTTGGCAATAATTTGAGATTCCAGCTCGCCTTCCATTCGGCGCAACTGATCCGCCAGACGCTTGATTGCCAGTTCCATCTCGTTCAGAGTATTACCCAACTGGCCCAAATCCATCTCGATACGCGAACGGTTAATCGCATTCTCGCCTGACAGGTCGATCATCTTTTCAACCAGATCAGCAGAAATACGGATCATCTCGTGACTGGTATCGGTATTACCGGTATCAACCCACTCACCCATCATACGTGGTGGCTCAGTACCATCACCTTCGACAAATTCGAAGCTATTTTCAGTGACCAGTGTTTCTGTTTTAGCCAGACGTTCCGGCAGCTGCGCAGTAACATCCACATAGGCAATCTTTTTCAGGCTGCTTTGGATCTGTTCAAAATTGCTATAGTCACGTTGGAAGATGGCTTGTCTTAACCAGGCCAGTGTTTTTTGCAGCAGTCCATCATAAGCATTCGAGTTAAAGTGATATACCGCAAACTGTTCAAATGTGGTTTCTAGTTCATACGCAATGCTGGCCACCTGTTCGTTTTCAACCATGCGCGCACCCCCCTTGATACTGTGGGCAGCACGTTGTAATTGAAGCAATAAGCTACGGTCACTACGCTGATCGAACCATTGGTTCAGCAGTTTTTCAGTATTGTCGAGAATCTCTTCTGACTCTTCCAGGAAGGTTTCTTCAACAATCGACTTCAGTTCATCTTCTTCAGAGCGTTCTTCTGCTACAACTTCAACTGGCTCAGTTAAAGTTTCTGTTTCAGTAAGCTCAACTTGTTCATCTTCTAAGCCTAGAGCCAGTTCTAGATCTGAATCTGTATTTTCTGATGCAATCTCTTCCGATGCTTCATCCACTGTTTGTTCGGAATCAGCAGTAGCTTCTGCATATTCAAATTCGACAACAGGAATCGATGTTTCTACTGGAGCTGCAACAGCTTGACCAGCCACCAAGGCCTGAATATTTTGCAGAATCGAAATTGCTTCAACCGCTGGATAATCGATACCTTCATCACGGATCGACTGGATACGGTCAGAAACGTTATCTTGCACCAGACGAATGATTTGAATCAAAGTAGGCGTTACTGCAATCTGCTGACGGATGATTCGCTCATAAATACTTTCCAGTTCGTGCGAGATCGAACCGATATGAGAAGCGGTAATCATGTTTGCACCACCTTTTAAGGTGTGCAAATGACGCATCAGGTTATTCAGTGAAGTCGTATCATCCTGCTTTTTACTCCAGGTATTCAGATCTTCATCAATACCTACCAGTAATTCATCCGCTTCTTCCAGGAAGATATTCAATAGATCTTCATCGAAATCACGCTGAGTTTCTGCGCTGTCGATGTATTGGCGGTCAGAGGCAATACGCTGGCTTAAAGCAGCAAAGTCAATGCTGGCTGGAGTTGCAGCTTCAGGAATAGAAATTTCTTCTGATACTTGTTCCGCTGGTACATTGTCTTCGGCAAAGATCTCCAGATCCTGCTGTACAAATGCAGCAAGTTCACTCAAGGTTTTTTGCGTATCATCATTTAAAATGACACGTTGACCTGCTGCCAGGGTATCGAATAAATGAATGAATTCCTGATGTGCCTGGGCAAATAGCTCATAGGCATAATCGCTGTTCAGCAGTACCGGTTTTTCCAGCAAAGCATCATAGGCAGATTTTAAATCTGTCGTAAACTCATGAATGCCCAGTGCGGCACGGTTATCTGTATGTGCAAGCAGCTCAGCAGCTTGCTCGCTTAAAGCCTGAATATATTCTGGATAATCGACTTTAGCGCGTTTATCGAATTCAAACTCGGCATCCAGTAACAGGTCAATCTCCAGTTCAACCAGCTTGGTCACCAGACCTTGGGTTTCAACTGTTTCCGTTTCAGTGGCTGCGAAGCCATAATCATTCCAGACACGCTCAAAAGTCGCATACACTGCTGCCAGTTTGCTGTTATCGCTCTGACGCAATAAATGCAGATAGTCACTGACGAATTCAGCATACTGAATCAGTACAGCAGTTTCTTTTGAAGTAGAGGCAATTTCATCCTGAAGCAGCGTTTTAAACAGATGTTCTACTTTAGAGCTGGCCTCGAAGATTTCTTCGATCTGTGCCATGGACGAACTGCCGCGCAAAGTATGAATAGCACGAATCAATGCATTATAATCCTGCACTTTTTCATTTTCGCTACGCAGGAACTTGGCAATCGTTTCGAGATGCTCTTCCGCTTCCTCGATAAAGATTGCCACGGTTTCTTCTACATCACTGCGTGCAGCATCTTCAGTTTCGGCTTTTTCAAGCTCAAGTTCTGTTGTGTTTGTTTCTATTGTTGCAGTTGTATCTTGGTCTTCAGTCGAATCACCTAGCTCAAGACCTGTGATCTGACCTTCAGCAGTCAGACTGTCTGCCAGTTGCAAGAGTTCTTCTAAAGCCGGTTCAGGTGTCATTTGTTGTTGTAATTGCTGACCTAAAAGCACGACTGGGCGAAGGTCAACATCGAGTTCCTGCACCTGTTTGAATTTTGGATATAAAGTAAACTGGTAAATATTCAATACAGCTTTGGCATACTGTTGAATCGTAGGCGTTAACTGGATTGAACCTGAAAGTACCCGGTTTAAGGTATCTTCCACTGCCCATGCAATTTCACCCGCAGATTTAGCCCCCACCATACGGCCTGAACCTTTCAGGGTATGAAAATGGCGGCGAATGGTTTTCAGGTTTTCCTGATGAGCCGGATCACTCAACCATTCTGGAAATAAAGCATTTAACTCAACGAAAATCTCTTCGATTTCCTCGACAAAAATTTCAAGAATTTCTGCATCTTGATCAAGATAACTGTCTTCAGGAAGCGTTGTCGTTTCAACTAAATTTTTTAATATTTCTTTCATAGCTAATGCTTCTTACGTTGTGCCGCCAAGAAGGGCGCTCAAACTTAATTGTGACCGTCACGCGAGACCTAACCTTAATAGTCAGGTCCATCTTGTCGAGGCTTTATCTGTATTTCTGAATGTGCCTCAACCTGGGTTAAGGCACACTCCCCTCATACTTTCTGACTTTATTCTGGTAGTTTAAAGTCAGATACAGATTCACGTAATGCATCGGCCATGTTCGCCAATTCAGATACCGAACGTGCTGTATCGAAGGTTGCACTCGTAGTTTGTGAAGTAATTTCCTGTACGACATTCATCGTGGTCGCAATATGACCCGCAGATGCAGACTGAAGTTTCGCAGCATCGGAAATGTTCGCAATCAGTTTTGCCAAGTTATTCGATACCGTTTGAATCTCATCCAGTGCCACACCGGCATCTTTAGACAGGTTCGCACCACGTACAACTTCGGCTGTGGTTTGTTCCATTGAAATTACGGCTTCGTTGGTATCCGTTTGAATGGTTTTTACCAGGCCTTCAATCTGTTTGGTTGCAGAGGCAGAACGTTCCGCAAGACGCTGGACCTCATCCGCTACCACGGCGAAACCACGACCAGCTTCACCCGCCATCGACGCCTGAATTGCTGCGTTCAATGCCAGGATGTTGGTTTGGTCAGCAATATCATTAATCAGGGCTACGATGTTACCAATTTCTTGTGAAGATTCACCTAGACGTTTAATACGTTTAGAAGTTTCCTGGATCTGTTCACGAATCGTATCCATACCTTCAATAGAACGGTGTACAACGTCTGCACCATTTGCAGCAATTTGTACTGAACGTTCCGCAACGACTGCAGATTCTTCCGCGTTGGCAGATACCTGGTCAATTGACATCGCCATTTCGTTAATCGCAGCAGATGCACCGGCAATTTCTTGTGCCTGGTGTTCAGATGCTTCAGCCAACTGGTTGGTAATGCTTTGAGTTGTCGCTGTATATTGCGCAACTTCCTGAGAAGTTTCGGTAATACGAGATACCAGGTCACGTAACTGGTCGATCGCAAAGTTAATCGAGTCGGCAATCGCACCGGTAAAGTCTTCCGATACTGTTGCATATGAACGCAAGTCACCATCCGCAAGGTCGGCAATCTCGTCCAGTAAACGTAAAATCGCATTCTGGTTACGGTCATATTCTTCTTGAAGACGGGTTACACGCTGTTTATCCGATGCACCACGTAGGGTTAACAGGCGGAATACACACAGTAGGAAGCCGATCAATAACAGAATTAACAGTACCGCTGGAACGATTGTTTTCAGACCAGAGTTACCAGACAGTTTGTTCAGGTTATCGAGCAGGACATCCGATTGCGAGAAAATTGACGCAGATGCCTGACGTACTTTTACGATTTGCGCAGAGTTTTTCAGGATTGTCGCAGATGCTGATTCAAGTACATCATCATATTCCGCTTTGATGCCTTCCAGAGACTCGCGCAGGTTTGGATCAGTAATACGTTGTACACCCAGTTCAGCAGAACCGTTTAACTGTGCATTTAAGTATGAACCGAAAGTTTCGGTATCGGCACTGAAGTCGTCCGCTGATTCACGTGAACCGTCGTTACCGGTCAATACCAAGCTAATCGAACGTAAAATACGTTCCGCAATAAATACCTGGTTTTTCGCAATGACCACCTGGTTAGAAGGCATGTCTTGACGCGCCATCTGGTCGACCATCAAGTTATATTCGGCCTGAATCCCTGGGATCGCTTCACCAATCGCAATATTGGTGTCATATAACTGGTTAATGATTTTTTGTTGCGATGCAATCAGATCAATACTAGAAGATACTTCTGTCCACTGTTTATCTACTGCTTGCAGCGCTTCATTATTGGAGTGAATATTTTTTACAGTCTCAAGGTTTTCAGCAAAAGCTTTTTGAGAATCTGTCAGGTTTTTCATCGCCTCAGGTGTACCAGAAGCTGTTGCTTCAGTCGCCTGACGTGAAATGGTTTGTGAAAGCAGACGTAAATCACCCAGGCTTTGTGTCAGCTGGTTGGCACGTGGCACACTGTAGAAAAGATACAATAAAGTGATGGTTGCCGCTAACAGACAGCCGGCTGCGCCATAAATAAACGGTTTAGACTTTTCACTATCACCAAATACACGTGACAACTGATCTGTTTGTGATTGAATCTTAGATAAAAAAGTATTGCCACTTTTGCGGCTACCTTCACCTGTATTTTTCTTTTTAAGTTTAAAGCCCATGCAGCCTCTCCCCGATTTACGTCTTTATTACTTTCGTGCGCGACGTTTAATTTATAAATTTTATAGATGCGTTCATAAATTTTGGATTTTGCAACAGACGACTGAATAAGAACACATGCCATTGCTGGTTATGCTGGTGGAAAAATCCCTGACAGTATTCTTGTAAGTTATTATCCAATTCAGTTGTTTTAGAAAAAAAACTTTTCTTATTAAAATGTTGTATACCCAAAACTTGATCAACGACCAAACCGACATATTGGTCATTATGGTGAATACATAATACTTTTTGAGTCGGTGAAAACTGGCTACTTTGTCCTGATACATATTGAGTCAAATCAGAAACTGACAATAACCTTCCCCGAATATTGGCCAATCCTAACACCCATGATTGAGTATTAGGAACTGGCGTATATTTTGGAGGATAGATCACTTCGGATACTTCCCCCAGCGGGGCAACAAAATATTGCCCCATCATCTCAAAAGCAATGCCTGACCATCGGTTGACTTCATTTTCATTAGAAACGTAGTTTTTATTTCCCCGTTTCGCAATGCGAAGCAATTCGATAAATCCATTTGCTGCCATAGAGCTTATCCTGCGTTGAGGTGGTGCTTAATCACTTCAATCAACTGTTTTTCATCTACCGGTTTTGTAAGATAATCTGCGGCACCCTGACGTTTACCCCAAACGCGGTCAGTGGCCTGATCTTTGGTACTTACAATCACAATCGGAATATGCTTGGTGGTTGCACCACGTGCAATTTGACGTGTTGCCTGGAAGCCGTTCACGCCTGGCATGACCACATCCATCAATACCAGATCTGGCAACTCAGCCTGAGCCATGGTTACCCCATCTGCACCATTAGATGCTTCAATCACCTCAAAGCCGTGTTTAGAAAGAATCTCTCTAAAACGGAATGTTTCTGTCGGTGAGTCATCTACGATTAAGATACGCGCCATGCCAATTCCCCTAAAAAATCAATTATTAAGCACTAATATGGTTACGGATTGCGTTAAGCAATTCATCTTTACTGAAAGGTTTAGTCAAGTATTCGTCCGAACCAACAACACGACCTTTGGCCTGATCAAATAAGCCATCTTTACTCGAAAGCATAATCACAGGAATATTCTGATAATTTTGAGAATTTTTAATCAACGCACAAGTTTGATAACCATCTAGACGAGGCATCATGATGTCTACAAATACGATATCCGGATTGGCTTCTGCGATTTTTGACAAAGCTTCAAAACCATCTACCGCAGTCACGACTTCATATCCTTCGCGCTGTAGAAGAGTTTCTGCTGTACGACGAATGGTCTTTGAGTCATCAATGACCATAACTTTTAGATTTTGGAATTTATCGTCCATTTTGACCCTTCCCATTTTAGAAACGATGCGCCATAAGGCTCATAGGATTATTTTATTACGATCGATAAACATTTTTAACACAAATCTACTTGTATTATCAATGAACATTTTCTACACAAGTGTGCAAAAATAGCGGGTTTTCATTAACCATTTCACATTTTTATTTTGTCATTGCTTTTTTTTTGACTGATGGTAGTTTTTAATTCGTGAATTTGAGTCTAATATAGCATTATTATTACTTTAAAATAAGTAATTTAGTCAACTTTCAATTGGGGAGCCAATGATGAGTCAGTTTTCAGAAAAACTTGCTTTCATTGATAAAAATAAAATGACTGGCCGATTCATATTTGCAGTGACACTTTTTCTTCAGGTCACCATTTCTTATGCCTCAACTAACCAGCCACCAAAAGCCACCTGGTACCGCTATTATGATAATAAAGGCGTGGCCAATATCAGTACTAATGTTACCCCCAACCATATCCGCTTTGGCTATGAGGCACTTGACCAGAATATGCAGGTCATTAAACGTGCACGTCCTTATAATGTCGATAAAGATATTAAACAGGCGCCGCAACGTGCCCAGCAGGCTCAGCGCATTGCAGAAGATCAAAAACTGAAACGTGCCTATACCAATAGCCATGTTGCTCTACAGAAAAAGAATGAAAGTCTGAGCCAACTGAAAAAGCAGATTGCCTTTCAGCAAGAGCAGATGAAACAGTTGCAGCAAGACCGGGTCATGTTTGTACGCCAAGAACGTGAATATTTACGTAAAGGCAATAATCCCCCGGCCTCTTTAAAAGCCAACCTTGAAAACAACCAGAAAAACCTGATTTCTCAAAAAGAAAATATTCAATCTTTACAAACTCGCTATCGAAATATGGAAGCGGAATACGACAGAATTATTGCCCGTTTAAAAGCACTTGAATAAACACAAATAACTTGTTGTTGCTTTAAACGACCACAAGTGAAAAGGATTAATATGCCATTTGCACAGCATTTTCATATTTCAAAGACCCCTTCTTCGCGCTCTGTATTAATGATGAGTGCACTTTGCTTAAGTCTTTTTCTAAGCGGCTGCAATAAAAATGAATCTACACCGCAAGCCGAAAGTCCAGAAACAATTGAACTGATTCCTCAGGATCTGGTTGCCTTAAAAACAGGTACTTCAGTCCAGAAATCCGCATTTACCGGTACTATCCGCGCAGTCAACCAAAGCAGTATTCAGGCACAGGTTTCTGCCACTGCCACCAGCGTTAATGCTCAGGTAGGTGACAATGTAGCTAAAGGTCAGGTACTGGTTCGCTTAAATAATCAGGACAATGCCGCACGTCTGGCTCAGGCCCGTGCCAATCTGGCATCTACCCAGGCACAGGCCAATCAGGCGCGCAACATGATGCAGCGCAAAAAGCGTCTGCTCGACCAAGGCTTTATCTCTAAAGTTGAATATGAGCAAAGTCAGGTTGACTATCAGGCCCAGGTTGAAAATGTCCGTGCACAGCAAGCCAATGTCGATATTGCCGTAAAAGCCGATCGTGATGGCATTATCACCAGCCCGATTAGTGGCGTGATCACCCAGCGTCAGGTTGAGCCCGGCCAAACCGTGGCGATCGGACAAACCCTGTTTGAAATCGTAAATCCAAACCAACTGGAAATTCAGGCCCGTGTCCCGAGCGAAATGCAGTCCAGCCTACGCTTAGGCAGCAAAATTGAATACCAGATTCAGGGCAATCCAAACACATTTACCGCTGCTATTAGCCGAGTGTCTCCAATCGCTGATCAAGCCAGTCGCCAGATTGAATTCTTCGCCAGACCGAATGAAAGTATTCCCTCTTTAAGTATTGGCTCTTTTGTTGAAGGCAATATTCTGAGTTCTCAACAAGTTTCTGGTCAGATCATTCCCCTCGATACCATTCAGGATATCCAGAATAAACCTTATGTCTGGGTTATTCGCCAGAACAAAATTATTAAAGTGAATGTTCAGGTTCTGGAACAGCGCTATAACCAGAATACGGCAGTGATCCAGGGTCTGGAGACAGGTGATCAGGTCAGTCGCATTCCATTTACCAAGGCAGATCTCAACAAGCCAGTGACGCTGCGTTCCAACTAATCAGACAGGATCATTAATATGTGGTTTACCCGAATTAGTGTGAAGTATCCCGTCTTCACCATTATGATGATGTTCTGTTTGATGGTACTTGGACTAGCTTCCTGGCAGCGTATGGGTGTGGAAGAATTTCCGGATGTTGACTTCCCCTTTGTCGTAATTTATACGAATTATCCAGGCGCCTCTCCAGAAACCGTTGAATCGGAAATTACCAAAAAACTCGAAGACCAGATCAATACTATTTCCGGTTTAAAACAGGTAATTTCACAATCCAGTGAAGGCCTGTCGATGATCACGGCCGAATTCAATCTGGAAGTGCCTTCTACCACGGCGGCACAGGATGTCCGTGACAAGATTGCTTCAGTCACCGCCGAATTCCGTGATGAAATTCAGGAACCAGTCGTCGAGCGTTATGATCCGACTGCCAATGCGATCATGTCGATCGTATTTGAGTCTGACAATATGGGCTTAAAAGCACTGAGTTCCTATCTGGATCAGCGCATAGTTCCACAACTGAGGACTGTTCCGGGAGTAGGTACCGTCAACCTGCTTGGTGATGCACAGCGTCAGATTCGCATTCAGGTTGAACCACAGAAACTGCAAGCTTTTGGCATCGGCGTGGATAGCGTCATCAATACTCTGAAATCTGAAAATATCGAAGTTCCGGGCGGTACATTAAAATCTGGCAATTCGGAACTGGTGATCGAGATTAATTCCAAAGTCCTGCATCCCCTCGCCTTTGGTGATCTGGTCATTGCCAATAAAAATGGTGCACCGATCTTTCTGAAACAGGTCGCAGAAATTGAAGATAGTCAGGCAGAACTTGAAACTGGTGCTTTCCTGGATGGCAAGGCTGCAGTTGCAGTTGATATCCTGCGTAGCTCTGATTCTAATGTCATTGAAGTTGTAGACAGTACCTATAAAACCCTTGAAAGCATCAAATCCCAACTGCCACAAGGAACCACTTTAAAAGTTGTGGTGGATTCTTCAAAAAGTATCCGCGGCACCATTGGTGATGTGGCGCGTACCATTATCGAAGGTGCAGTTCTTGCTGTCCTAATTGTTCTGTTATTTTTAGGTTCTTTCCGCTCAACGGTCATTACTGGCCTCACTTTACCGATCGCTTTGCTCGGAACTTTGACCTTTATCTGGGCTTTTGGTTTCAGTATTAACATGATGACCTTATTGGCCCTGTCTTTAAGCATCGGTCTGCTGATTGATGATGCGATTGTAGTACGGGAAAATATCGTACGGCATACCGATATGGGCAAAGACCATGTTACTGCCGCGCTGGACGGCACCAAAGAAATCGGTCTTGCCGTTCTGGCAACAACACTGACAATTGTCGCGGTATTCTTGCCTGTTGCATTTATGGGCGGGATTATTGGGCGTTTCTTTTATCAGTTCGGTGTGACGGTGAGTACCGCCGTTCTGATTTCCATGTTTGTCAGTTTTACTCTGGATCCAATGCTATCTGCACATTGGGCAGAAAAGAAAAAAGATCCCAATAAAAAGCCGGGACGAATTAAACGCTTCTTTAACTGGATTTCAGGCAAATTAGACAATTTAAGTCATGTCTATGAAAAACTGCTGAAACTGGCTTTGCGCTTTAGATTCATTACTATTGTAATTGCAGTGGCTTCTCTGTTTGGCGCTCTAGCCCTGTCGAAACTGATTGGTACCGAGTTTGTGCCTGTACCAGATAAAGGTGAAATCCGGATCAAGTTTGAAACCCCAGTCGATGCCTCCCTAGAATATTCACAAGCCAAACTACAACAGGTCGATAAAATTGTGCGTCAGCATCCTGATGTACGTGCAACTTACGGCGTAATTAATGGTGTGACCGATCGCGGTAAAAACCATGTCAGCTTACGTGTCACTGTGACTCCGCGGACTGAACGCGAGAAAAGCTTGAATGATCTTAATAATGAGTTCCGTCAACGTTTACAATCTGTGGGCGGCATTACTATTACCTCAGTCGCTTCCGCAGATGAAACCGTATCGGGTGGTCAAAAGCCGATTATGATTTCAATCAAAGGCCCTGATTTGAATGAACTACAGAAGATTTCTGATCGCTTTATGGTCGAGATGACTAAAATTGATGGTATCGTCGATCTGGAATCCTCACTGAAAGAGCCGAAACCGACCTTAGGCGTACAAATCAATCGCGTTCTGGCCAGTGATCTTGGTTTGTCAGTCAATCAAATTGCCAATGTGGTTCGCCCACTGATTGCCGGCGATGATGTCACCACGTGGCAGGATGAAAAGGGTGAAACTTATGATGTTAACTTACGCCTGACTGAAGACCGACGTACTTTGCCAAGTGATCTGCAAAATATGTATATCACTTCATCTAAAATGGATGGCAATAATCAGCCGATTTTGATCCCGCTTTCTAGCGTTGCTAATTTTGAAGAAAAAATGGGAGCTTCTCAGATTAATCGTCGAGATCTGGCGCGTGAGGTACTGGTTGAAGCAAATACCTCTGGACGCCCTGCAGGTGACATCGGTACCGATATCAGCAGACTTCAGGATAGTTTCGACATGCCGCCGGGTTATAGTTTTGATACCCAAGGTGCCAATGCTGATATGGCAGAATCCGCTGGTTATGCGCTGACTGCGATTACCCTGTCAATTGTATTCATTTATATCGTACTCGGCTCCCAGTTCAACAGCTTTATTCACCCTGCTGCCATTATGGCTTCATTACCCTTGTCATTAATTGGTGTATTCCTTGCGCTGTTCCTGTTTAATTCAACCATGAACCTGTTTTCGATTATCGGGATTATTATGCTGATGGGCCTGGTGACCAAAAATGCGATTCTGCTTATCGACTTCATCAAGAAAGCCATGGATCGGGGTGAAGCCCGGTATGATGCGATTCTAAATGCTGGCAAAACCCGTTTACGTCCAATTCTGATGACCACCAGTGCCATGGTCATGGGAATGGTACCGCTCGCTCTGGGCTTAGGTGAAGGTGGGGAACAAAGTGCGCCTATGGCACATGCCGTGATCGGTGGGGTGATTACCTCTACCCTGCTGACATTGGTCGTGGTTCCAGTGATATTCACTTACCTGGATGACCTTAAGAATTTTATGCTGCGCCAAGCCCGTAAAATCATGGCATAATTTAAACCATCACAATGAGGTGACATTCAAGAATGTTCGCCTCATTTTTTATTGTATAATCTCTGCTTTAACGCTTAATTTTTTAGGACAGTTTCCATGCGCGCGAGTCGCTTTTTATTTGCAACGTTGAGAGAAACCCCGAACGATGCTGAAGTTATTTCACATCAGCTGATGCTTCGTGCCGGTATGATTCGTAAGTTGGCTTCAGGTTTGTACACCTGGCTGCCGATGGGCGTTCGCGTATTAAATAAAGTTGCAGCGATCGTTCGCGAAGAAATGAATAACGCAGGTTCACTCGAAGTCTTGATGCCTGTGACTCAACCAGCTTCTCTTTGGGAAGAATCTGGTCGTTATGTGCAATACGGTCCTGAACTATTACGTTTTAAAGATCGTCATACCAATGATTTCGTACTTGGCCCAACACATGAAGAAGTGATCACTGATCTGGCACGTAACGAACTAAAAAGTTACAAACAATTGCCTGCAAACTTCTACCAGGTTCAAACCAAGTTCCGTGACGAAATTCGTCCTCGTTTTGGCGTAATGCGCTCACGTGAATTCATCATGAAAGATGCTTATTCTTTCCATGCAGATCAGGAATCTTTACAAGAAACTTACGACAAAATGTACGAAGCATATTGCAAGATCTTTACCCGTTTAGGTTTAGATTTCCGCCCAGTACAGGCAGATACCGGTTCAATTGGTGGTTCAGGTTCACACGAATTCCACGTCTTGGCTTCAAGTGGTGAAGATGATATCGCCTTCTCAACTGAATCTGATTATGCGGCTAACATCGAAATGGCTGAAGCGATTCTGGTGGGCGAACGTGCTGCTCCGACTCAAGAACTGAAAGTGGTTGATACCCCAAATCAAAAAACCATTGCTGATGTATCAAATTTCCTTGGTACTGATCCTGCGCATTCAGTAAAGGCATTACTGGTTCAAGGTGTTGCAACTGAAGAAGGTAAAGCAGCTCCTGTCGTTGCCCTGTTCCTTCGTGGTGACCATGAACTGAATGAAATTAAAGCCGAAAAGCATCCAAAAATTGCTGCGCCTTTGGCTTTTGCTACTGAAGCTCAACTTGCTGAACTAGGTTTAACAGCTGGTTTTGTAGGTCCACAAGGCTTAGTAGAAAAAGGCCTAACAGTGATTGTTGACCGTGCTGCTTCTGTACTGTCTGACTTTGTTGCAGGTGCAAACGAAGCAGACAAGCATGCAACTGGCGTGAACTGGGAACGTGATGCGCAGTTTAGCGAAGTTTATGACCTGCGTAATGTGGTTGAAGGCGATCCTTCTCCAGATGGTAAAGGTACACTTCAAATCAAACGTGGTATCGAAGTGGGTCATATCTTCCAGTTAGGCAAAAAATACTCTGAAGCTTTAGGTTGTAAGGTCTTAGGTGAAGATGGCAAACCATTCACTGTAACCATGGGTTGTTATGGTATTGGTGTGACACGTGTCGTAGCATCTGCAATTGAACAGAATTACGATGAAAAAGGCATCATCTGGCCGGCAGCGATCGCTCCATTTGAAGTGGCAATTGTGCCAATGAATGCGCATAAATCACCTCGTACTTTAGAAGCTGCTGAAAGCTTATATGCAGAATTGCAAGCTGCTGGTTTCGATGTACTGCTTGATGACCGCAATGAACGTCCAGGTGTGAAATTCTCCGATCTTGAATTGACTGGTATTCCACATCGCATTGTGATTGGTGAAAAAGGTCTGGATGCAGGTACTTTTGAATATAAAGGTCGCCGTGATGCAGAATCAGTAAATCTTTCGAAAGAAGAACTACTGGCAAAAATTGCTAAATAATTTTTCTCTGAATCAATAAAAAAATCCCGCTTAAAGCGGGATTTTTTTATGTCTCTAACTTAACAGAACTTATGCCCGCCAAAGCAGTTTGAGGTCACATTCTGGTTCTGTAGCAGCTTATCCATTAAGGTTAAAGTTGCAGGAGTACCATCTACATAGTTAGTAAATTTACCCACATCAATATTCAATTTACGTACCACCGCGACATTCGCAAGAGATCCTAAAGCCTCACCCACACTCACATCGATTAAGTTTTCAGGACGTAACAGAAACTCAGAAATTGCAGTTGCTACCTGAGGTAACACGAATGAAATATCAACTTCATCTGTGGTTTTTAATACACCCAGTTGAATCGGATCTTTAAACGATAACCACCAGCCTGGTTTGGCAATATCAGCCGCATCCGCACCTTGCCAATGCACATTCTGACTCTGTAAAGACAAATAACCGCCTGTACCATTTAATGGAATATTATGGATCATATTCAGAGCTTGGACAAAGGTGATGTCCATATTCAGGTTATCCAGACTCGAACCTGCTCCCATTTGGAAATATGAGTGGTCGCCAAGATTTATTCCCAGGAAACTAATTAAAGCTGGAAACTCCACATATAGCTTATCATTGGAAAAATCTGGTGTACCAATCACGTCACTTGGCAAAGTTGAACCCGTTAAAGCCTTTGCTAATGGAATCGAAGCAATAGTAGAACGGATATTACTTACAGTCGCTGACTTTAAGCGTTGCCCAGTCACGACAGTCTCAGGCATGGTGAAGTCTACCCGCATAGAAGGCACTGTAATCCCGGTATGGCCATCAGCACCTGGCTTACTGGTAAAAGTACGTGTTTGTCCTAAAGCCTTTAGATTCCCTGAGATTTTTTCATCATTTGCAATACCAAAGGTTCCCGCTTTTGTAACAGACTCACCCGTGGTTTGCGCCATTTTCATATAACCACTAAAACTTTTGAGGCCATCATTGGGATTTTCGATGTTGTCAGTCCCCATGGTTAAGAGTCCGACAATTTTATCTGCACCTAGACGGAAACCGACCACTTCCCGAGTAGAGGCACTTCCGCCATTTTTAATTGCAAACTCAACAAAGGGATTACTCACACTGGCGCTGGTATTAGCACGGTCACCTGAAAAGACAGGGTTACCCTTATCATCAAGACTGGTATTTAAGCCACTCAATGCCAGGTTAGAAATATCAATATCACAACCATTGGTATTCCCAATACTGTTATTAGTTCCACCACAACCGAGCTGCAAAGTTTTGATATTAATGTTCAATTCCATTAAAGCTTCAATACTTAGCTTATGGAAGTTAATCCCTTGTGATGAATCATAAGCATTTTCCAAATTTAATAATGCCTGTGCATCAACTGCCGATAAAGCCTCATCGTCTAAGGCTGTCATAGCCATCGCCTGTTGAGTAAGGCCCATTAAAGTGACAATCAAGCTATTCAATATTATTTTTTTCATGAAATCATCCCTTATTTCAGCGCGGTGTAATGCCAAGCGTACTGCGCATGGTTCCGCCTGTGAGTGCAATTGTTGCTATATTCTGCATATTGCCATTTGTGGTCATGGCCATGTTGGTTCTAAACGGCTCGATAATCTTCTGATCTTTATTAAATTTAATTTGATTATCTAAAGTAACAGTATCTTCACTCACGCCTATTTTGGTGATTAATCCTAAATTCCCTTCCATACGATTAAAGTTAATCGCAGAAGTATGAACTGCACCTGTGCTATCTACATCTTCATTAATCAGACTAAAATAACTACCAAGATTATTGACATCATCTTTTTCTGTAGAAGTTAATGTTCGGAACTTAAAGTTTGCATCCAACGATAAATAATTTTCGTCTGCTACATCCAGTCCCGGAATAATCATTAACTCACCACTACCATCAAGCATCATGGCAATTGTTGTTAATACATCATCGCGTTTAGAAAAGTTGTCATCAGGAACAAACTGATCACATTTATTGCCTGATACACAGTTATATTTAGATCCCGGTAATTGTCCAATTGCCACTTCAGCTTTCGCTGCGATCAGCAATTTATCAGCTTTTACATAGATGCCTTCATCTTCATAACCAATCACCCCTTTGGATTCAATAAAGGCATCAATATTTCGAAGGCCAGCATAATAGTTTCGCGCATGGCCATTCTCTACACCACCATCAATTAAAAGAATTGAAGTTGTACTTGGTGCTCCAGTTTTGGCATCCTTTCCATAACCTTCAGTTGATGCCATTACGTTATAGGCAATACCATTCTTGTCACCGTCATATTTTGTACCCGACAAGGCAACATTGGCATTCAGGTTGTAAATTGGAATACCAATTCCCCAAGAACCACTATTCCCGGAAATAACACCAGTATCATTAGAAATAAAATTTGCTTTGGCTGCAATCGACTGGAAATCCATACCCCGTATGGCAATTAGTACAAAGTCCTGATTAGCAGACGTACTGCTTAAAGTTTGCTGCAAAATCGGATTACTTCGTCTAAGCGTTGACTTAATATTGTCATTAACTAAAAATTCTAGGCTCTGTGCCTGAATTGTATTGATATAAATATCGCCAAAATCAATATAAGCATTATTCTTTCCAGTTAATGAACGTAATTCATTAAACTGAACTGCATAGCTTCCTTTACCCGTATGACCAATTTCCAAAGTCGTTGGCTTTAAACCCTGTGCTGCTGCCACTTCCTGATTGGTAAAATCAGCTGATAAACCAAGATGCAAGCCACCTTCACCTGCGTTATAGCTTGAAACACTCTGATCTTGTCGCGTCAGCACACCACCAACTTTATTACTTATATCAAAAGAATTCAGTTTTGACTGATCGGCACCTAACGACAAACGTGCATTACTCACTGCACCCGAAATACCATAGCGCATGATATTTTTTAAATCGCCATCTCCATTCAGATAGCGTAAATCAAAGTTTAATCCAGCTGTTTGCGCACCAGTTGTTCCTACAGCCACTGGTTTTAAATTAATTAGATGGTCTTGTGTACCACTTTTACTGGCGAGTACAATGCCTTGTGTCGGGTCTATATACATATAGCCCGTACCAGCGAAGTTAAAATTAAAGTTATCTAGAACTAAGCTATTTGTACCTAAAGTATGTTTAATCGTGGCATCTTGCAAATTAAAATCGATAGTAGCTGTTTCATTCTTATTGAATAAACCTGCTGTCGTCTGAAGCACCATTTTAAATGGGCTATCAATCGCAAGACCTAATTTGCCCAAATTTTGATTTTTTTCGACACAGCTTGTTCCAGCACAATCCTTACTCACAAGTTTAAAATCTGCATTGGCACTAAAGGGAGCTACGCTTGCTTCTAGACGGATCCCTGCACCAGCATCGGTCGCACCGACATCAAACTTAAGCTGGCTTAAAATCGCATTTTGATCTTTGCCTAAGATTTCTACTTTATGCAATCCCAGTCCCATCTTGGTATTTACATCAGCATTCGGGTCATACCAATTGAGCTGTTCAACTTCTACTTTTGATACCTCGTGTGTAATCGTAATACCGTCTTGACCAGTGATATGACCCAATTCTTGTTCTTCAATCAGCTCTAGTGCATAACTATGCTGTGCCAAACAGACACATGCCGTTAATAATTTAATTTGTGATTTTATTTTTTTCATTCTTTCATCCCTATGCTGCATCCATGCAGTTAGCAACGGCTTTGTGCACTCCCTGCTGAGCAGTTAAAGCCAAATATTTTTAAGTTTCCTGACATGTGCATGTTGCCGTGCATATTGAGACCCATAAAGCCCTTCTCACGCCCCCGGTCAAATTCTGGAACATCTGCTGAGGCAGTGGTATATGTACCGTCCGCTTTATAAACACGATTGGTGAAGGTCGTATACTTCTCTGAATTGGCATAGCCTTCTTTATCGCCCTCACCGGTTCCGGTTTCAATAGCCAAAGTATTAAAACCCAAATTTCTGATTTTTAAAGGTTTATCATCATAAAAAGTGATTTTCATGGCTGTTTGAGGATCACCTGCCGCATTAGTAATCGTGGTGCCATCGATAGAAAACTTATCAATTTGCAGGGTGCCTTGTATGCCTTTAAATACCAGCCATTTTTTATTGCCTTGGGCATCGACATGATTGTTAGGAGAAATCGCCAAGCGACAAAACAAGGTGTTAATTCCACAATCTGTTGTTGGCTTGTAATACACTTCTAACTTATTAGCGACCGTTTCAGAAATTTGAGATTTTGTTAAATCAGTAGCGTATTGATGGTTGAGTGACAAGGTCCAGCTTAAATCCGCTCCGCCTTGACCTGTTTCTGCTGTCATTTGCTGCGGATCAAGACTGACCAAGCCGGCTTGTGTCGCTAAAGAAATCCCTAGAACTGTAGCAAGCATTAAATTTTTCAACATTGCCCTATTCCTTTATAGACCTGTAGTTTTTATTTTCAGATGTTGAATCAACACACCATCAATCACTGCTGAACCAAAATTCCTCATTGAATTATCAGTAGCTCCCCTAAATACCACACCAGTTGCATTATTATCATCTTTTGCCTTCAGCATATTGGTATTGGCAATACGTTCAACAGAACCAATGGCGATACTACTGTGAGTTGCATCGCGTCCTTGATACAAGGCAATGCTATCTGAAGCTTGAGCTTTAATTTCAGTACCACACGTATATACATTACATGTAGAGCCTAAAAGTGCTTCTGATCCTAAAAAGCCACCTTTTCCATCTGGATAACGCTGATAAATCCGGTTGTAAATATCTGGAATTTTAGGAATACGTGTCACTTCCAAAATAATATTATTTCCTTCCGAACCCACAACAAAAGGCTGGTACATACTTCCTAGTACCAGGTTGATATTCGGGCTATATAAATACAGTCCCTCGGTATCATGAAATATAGGAGCTGCAGAGCCATTTAAAGCAGGGGTCGGACCATCCCCATCAAGATTATTCTCTTTTGCTGCACTACTAATGCGAATCCCTTTACTGTTCAAATTGTTTGAATCACTGGTCAAAGTAGAGGGATCATCATTAGTATTGAGCCGGATCAGACTCGCCAGGCCCAAGGTTTGACTATATGCAAGATCAGGCGATGTAAGGGTTTGGAATAATCGGACTTGCGAACCGTTCATGCTCAAGCCATTAGCAATAAACTGTGCACGAAAACGTTCAGAAATATCTAAGCCTGAAGTAGGTGCTCCAGTAGCATAATCTACGGTATTACTTGAATTTAAAGAGCGTGAGAAAATATCAGTCCAAAAACCTAGTTTAATATTATTATCTGCTTCATTTGCAGCAACTGTTGCAAGAGGTGCTTCCAAAGCTAGATAGCCAACTTCTTTTCCAGTATCCGTAAACTGTTTTACCGTTTCAGACCCTGCATGGAATAACCATGGATTGCTGGCTGTTCCCCAATTAAATCCCTGATTGCTATAGCGGCTACTGAGCGAGTTATCACTTTTTGATAGAGCCAAACCATAGATAAATACATCAGCCTTCGTACGTAGCGTACTGACTGAAGCACCCATTGCAGCTTCTTTGGCCGCTGTTGTTGCGCTCGCTTTAACCGCCTGCTCCATAGCAGTCACTGCATTTTTTGCCTGAATCAGTGCATACCTATCAGCATCAATTGCTAATTTTTCTTGTGTCGCATTCTCTACAACTGTAGTAACTCTTGAATCAATAGCATTGGTTCGGGTACCCGCTTGTTGAGTCCAAGTATTATTTAATGGAGTGGTTACCTTGTTTCCATATAACAATTCGATCATTTCATAGGTGTTTTTTAATGCATATTCGACAGATTTATCTTTTTGCCATGCAGTTAAAGTATGAGATGTTGTTCCGTCACTTTTTAATCCTGTAATAATTGTACCGTCATAATAATCCTCATAACGCTGCTGATAATATTGCTGCATTAATGTCGAATTACGATATTCTTCCACAATACCACTACGCGCACTTGCACCAATTTCATTACGGATTGCAGTTAAAGTCGCATTATAGTTTTGAGTTTTATAGGTACTAACACTATTGTCATAAGTCGTTTGATAAAGATTGGCATTTGCACTGATACCATTTAAATAGCTACTTGCATACACTCGATCATAGACTTTGTTATAGGCACGCTCACCTAATTGAGCATAGTTTTCTCCAGTCGGAATAATACGAATAAAGCCTGTGTCTGCCTGACCTGGATTGGCAATGTTTCGTGCATAGCTTGAACCGCTGGAAGCATCATTCGGTGCCTGAAAAACCATTTTAAAGTCATCAAGTACCAGGGCAACACCTTCACCGGTAGTATCAGAAAGAGAAGAATCTGTTAATTCCTGCATTGCATGTGCGGATGGCAATAATCCTAAACCGATCATCATTGCCAAATAGCTTTTACGAAATTGAAATTTAGCTTTTATTTGAGCCATCTCGACCTATCCTTCTTATCTGATGCTCCGCATCTTTATCCTTCAGCTTCCCAGCCTTCAATTTTTGATTTTTATGATGCTTGGCACATCTTTTTTATATATTCATTCTTCATTATGCTTATTTTTAGCAGGATTACCAAAGCCAAAAGACTAAAAACCCCGAGTTTCCGATGAATGAAACAGCAAAAAAATAAGCGAGGCATTAGCCTCGCTTATTAAATGCTTTAAAACTATTAAGCTTTAGGCAATGTAACGCCTGTCTGTCCTTGGTATTTACCACCACGATCTTTATATGAAGTTTCACAAACTTCGTCTGATTCGAAGAACAACATTTGAGCCACACCCTCACCGGCATAAATACGTGCAGGCAGGTTAGTCGTATTCGAAAACTCTAGCGTGACATGACCTTCCCACTCAGGTTCAAGTGGAGTCACATTCACGATAATGCCGCAACGTGCATAAGTCGATTTACCCAAGCAAACGGTCAGTACATTTCGTGGAATACGGAAGTATTCTACTGTACGCGCTAAAGCAAATGAGTTGGGTGGAATGATACAAACATCCGATTCAATATCGATAAAGCTTTTTTCGTCAAAGTTTTTCGGATCGACAATTGCAGAGTGAACATTGGTGAATACTTTAAACTCACGCGCACATCGCACGTCATAGCCATAGCTTGAAACACCATAAGAAATCAGCTTTTGACCATTTTCATCCAGACGAATCTGGTTTTCTGCATACGGTTCAATCATGCCGTGTTTTTCGCTCATTTCGCGAATCCAACGATCAGACTTAATTGCCATTGATATAATCCAAAAATCTTAAAAATAAGTAATTGCGACGTACTTTAACTGAAATTGACACTAATGAAAATAAGCGAAATTCTGACAGCTAAATTTCAGGAAATTTAGCTGCTTTTTCAGGTTTAAAGACTGAGGAGTGCTGCATAGGATAAAGGTACAGAAAAGCTCATTAAAATAATGGAAGCGGTCTTTTGTAAGTTCTTTTGATTCAGCCAGCGATTGTTTTTTCTGGCCAATAAGCTACCTAAAAAGGTCCAGAAAAATGCGATAGGAATAAGTAATGCCAAGAATGCCAGCATATAAGTCACATAATATTGACTGCTTTTCCACACAATGACCGGGAAAATAGCCGAAGCAAATAATAATGCCTTAGGATTCAGCAAAGTCGCCAAAAATAGTTCCCGTGCCCGAATCGAAATACATTGAAAATTTTCACCAAGTTCTGTGGTACGCCATAATTTTAAAGCTAAAAATAGAATGTAAGCAGCACTACAGAGTTTGAGGATATGAGGTAATTCCGGTAAATAGACCGAGATTTTACCAATCAAAAAGCCCCAGAATGTAATTGCGATGAGATAGCCGAAAGCTTCTGCGGGAATAAGGCGAAAAGTTTTTCTAAATCCAACTTGAATACCTGACGATGCCAATAAAGTATTGGTTGGGCCCGGTGTTAATAGAATGGCTGCCACTAAACCAATAAATAACCATGAAATCATAGTTTGACCTCGCTCTTAGGTATTAAGCATAAAATAATCCGGTCAAATCTGCAAAAAAATAATTGTAAGAGAACATATTAAAAATTTTTATATTTTCTTATTTTTTAATTAATTTCATATAATTAGATAGAAATATAAGAAATTTTCTTTTCAGTCAATTTTGTCAATTTATAAAGCTATAAGCTCATCATAAAATTGCTATAAAAGTAGAAGTTTCAATAGAGTATTCGGACTTAAAATTCCTGAAATACTAGTCTCTATACCATGAATGGAAAACTATCCAAAACTTTGAAATCATTATTTCCGGTAACCTTTGATTGAATTTTAACTAACTAAAATCCCTGCTCTTGCGTATGAACTTTGGACACCTCTCTAGAAAAATTTGGTGATGGGAGCAACTTTTACCTAACTCCTAATGATTAAATTTCCGCTCTCCATTTAAGATGTCTATCTAGCTCAATTTGCTCAACATATTAATTAAGCAAAATTTCGAAAAAAATGCTATTAAAGGTATTCAGACAAAATAATTGCTGTTAAATTGTACAAGGACAACAATTGATAATTCACATTTTTTTAACATCCAGACGGTTTAGTATATTGTTGTTTTAATTATATTTTAAGAACTAAAGAATAATATCAGGAGTCATATATGAATAAATGGATCAAACTTTCAGTCATGAGCTTAGCGTTATCAGGCGTAGTTGCCTGCTCGAATGATAATGCACAAAATAAATCAGATCATCAGGCTGCATCTGGTGAGAGCGTAGCTGCAGATAAACTGCAAACCCGATTTGTCAATATTGCGACAGGCGGTGCCTCAGGTCCTTATAATGTCATCGGGACAGGATTGGCTGAAATCTATAACAAGACCTATGGCGTGAGTTCCAAAACCCAGACCACAGGGGCTTCTGTCGAAAATCTAAATTTATTAAAACAGAACAAAGTTGAAATGGCCTTTGTCATGAGCGACAGCTTAACTGAAGCAATTAATGGTCAAGGCAGTTTTAGTTCTAAAATTGACAACGTGCAGCAGATCGCTGCTCTTTATCCAAACTATGTACAGATTGTCACTTCAAAACGTTCTGGCATCAAAAATATTGAAGATCTCAAGGGCAAACGTATTGCAGTGGGCGCCCAGAATTCAGGTGTAGAAGTGAATGCCCGTACTCTATTGAACGGTTTTGGTATCACTTATAAGGATGTCAAAGTAGATTACTTAGGTTATGCCGAAGCAGCAGATGCCTTGAAAGGTGGCAAACTGGATGCAGCCTTCCTAACCAGTGGTCTTCCAAATTCCTCCCTAATGGAACTGCAACAGGGTTTTGACCTTCAATTGGTCAGCATCAATCCTGACAAAGTCAAAGCCATTGCCAAAGATCAGGCGTATTTCCTGCCAATGACCATTCCTAAAGGGACCTATGGCAATGCTGAAGATATTCCAACAGCAGCGATCATGAATGCATTGGTGGTTCGTTCGGATCTCTCTACAGATGATGTGTATAAACTAACCAAAACGTTCTTCTCCAGCTTGGATCAACTCGCCAATTCACATCAGGCAGCAAAAGAAATTACTTTAGAAGGTGCGCAAAAAGGTCTGGTTGCTCCACTGCATCCGGGCGCGCAAAAATTCTATGATGAGAATAAAGCGAACTGATGAAATTAATACAAGGTGCAGCGATTGCTGCACTTTTTAGTTTGGCTGCTTTTTTTATTAGCTGTGTTTGGCTGACATTTTCGTATATTTTTGTGGAAGTGAAAGAGCAAAATTTTCAGTGCAAAATTGACCAGAAATCTTTTCAGCTGAGCTGGATGCATTCGGTAGAAAGAACACAGTGGAAAGAACGTTATCTTCTAGACAAGGACCATTTCATTCTGACAGATACTCAGTTCATTTCATTTGGTGCGGGTACACCTGATCAAGGTACTATTACTCGACAGGATGATGGCAATATCCATATGCAAATCAACCGGAAGATGAAAGAAATCAATTGGGTGATTTCACGCAGAATGCAGGGAAAAATTGAGAGTGCTGATCGTATCTGGAATATTTATCAGGATTTTCCCGACTATAGTACGGTACAACTTTCCATAAAAAGAGACAGCCTATGGAAAAAAAGAGGTTTAAATGATTGCCTATGAATCCACAAGAAACAAGAAATGTGACCGAAGCACTGGATGATCAACAGCAACAAGAATTATTAGAAAAATTTGACCGTGAATCTGTCACTCGCAATCCGATCAACAAATCGGTTCGCTGGTTTATTGCTGCCTTGGCAATATCCTATTCGTTATTTCATCTTTATATTACTTTTAATCCCTTACCTGAACTGATTCAGCGTGCAGCGCATGTATCCATTGGTCTGGCGCTGATTTTCTTGTTGTATCCAGCACGTCAGGCCAGCAGTCGGCAAAAGGTCGCGTGGACGGACTGGATTTGGGTGATTGCCTCTTTCGCTTCTTTCTTTTATCTATTTAAAGAATACCAAGCCATTATGACCACCCGAGGAGGCATTCCTAATACGCTGGATATTGTCTTCTCAATTATGACGGTAGTATTGGTGGTCGAGGCTGCTCGACGGGTGATGGGCTGGATGTTGCCGATCCTGGGACTGATTTTCTTAAGCTATCCGTTTATCAGTCATTTTGACTGGATGCCGGATCGCTTGCTGACCCGACCCTATACATTCAGTGACATCTTTGGGCAAATGTATCTGAAAACTGAAGGTTTATATTCTTCAGCCATTGGGGCATCAGTGACCTTTATTTTCCTGTTTATTCTGTTTGGTGCCTTTCTGGCTAAATCAGGAATGGGAAAATTATTTAATGATCTCGCCATGGCACTTGCCGGGCATAAGCAAGGTGGCCCTGCCAAAGTTGCGGTGATTTCCAGCGGTTTTATGGGCAGTATTAATGGGACAGCGGTTGCCAATGTGGTAGGAACCGGTTCATTTACCATTCCTTTAATGAAGAAAATTGGCTATCACAAAAACTTTGCCGGTGCTGTTGAAGCCAGTGCTTCTGTGGGTGGACAGATCTTGCCGCCAGTAATGGGTGCCAGTGCCTTCATCATGGCAGAAACTACAGGTGTCAGTTACGGCACCATTGCCTTAGCTGCGGTATTGCCTGCCCTGCTGTATTACCTCGGTGTGATGGCACAAGTCCATTTCAGAGCTGGCCGGGATCACCTGAAAGGTGTTCCCAAAGCTGACCTACCACGGGTCAAAGAAGTTCTGAAAGAACGAGGACATTTATTATTTCCGATCGTTGCTTTGGTGTTCTTCTTATTTCAATCCATTCCGGTTAGCTATGCGGCTGTGTATACGATTTTATTGACTATCGTGGTTGCAGCATTCAGAAAATCGACCCGCATGGGACCTAAAGAAATTCTGGAAGCGCTGGCAGATGGTGCCAAACAGTCACTTTCCGTGATGGCGGCCTGTGCGGTCGTGGGTATTATTATTGGTGTGGTGAGCTTGACCAGTTTTGGCTCGGTGATGACTTCTTCGATCATGAGCATTGGTGCCGGCAGTCTGTTTCTGACCCTTTTCTTTACCATGATTGCATCGATGATTTTGGGTATGGGCCTACCATCCATTCCTGCCTATATCATTACGGCAACGATGGCAGCTCCGGCTTTAGCCAACTTTGATATTCCAATCCTAGTCGCACATATGTTCGTGTTCTATTTTGGCCTGTTTGCTAATATTACCCCTCCCGTCGCCTTAGCCGCCTTTGCCGGTGCCGGAATTGCCGGGGGTGACCCAATGCGGACTGGATTCCTGGCGCTGCGCCTATCCCTAGCCGGATTTATTGTGCCGTTCCTATTTGTGTATAACCCGGCGATGCTGATGATTGACACAACAAATATTGCAGTTAATGCTAAAGAATTCGCCTTACCGGCATGGAATGTCATTTTAAGCATTACCGTGACATCCATTGTCGGCATTCTGGCACTTGGCGCTGCAGTAGAAGGCTACTTTAAAACCGCGATGAATTGGTTCTGGCGCATCTTCCTGGGGGTGGGCGCACTCATGATGATTGTGCCTGAGACCATGACCGATATTATCGGCACCATCATGGTAATTATTGCGATTGGCTTTAATATCATTCAGGCAAGAAAAGAAAATACAGTCACGACTAAAACCTCATAAAAAAAGAGAGCCTCGGCTCTCTTTTTTTCACTATAGAATCTTAGAAAATACGAGTTTTATCTTTTTCTGCTTTTGGCAATTTTGCTGCAATTTTCTGAGCAATGGCCATATAACTTTCAGCAGCATCATCTCCAGCAATCACTGAAGGCTTACCGGCATCGGCATTTTCACGAATCACTGCATTCAAAGGCAAACGACCGAGCAATGGAATATTGTATTGCTCTGACAGTTTATCACCGCCGCCTGTACCAAAGATCTGTTCTTCGTGACCGCAATTTGAACAGATATGGGTAGACATGTTTTCGACTACACCCATCACTGGAATCTGCACACGATTGAACAGTTCAATGCCTTTGGTCGCATCCAGCAATGCCACGTTTTGTGGTGTGGTGACGATCACAGCACCTGTGACTGGAATACGCTGAGCGAGCGTTAACTGGATATCACCTGTACCTGGTGGCATGTCGATCATCAATACATCCAGATCTGGCCATAAGGTTTGATTGAATAGCTGCATCAAGGCGCCCGTTGCTTTAGGACCTCGCCAAGCAACGGGCGTATTGTTATCACCCGTTAAGTGCCCAATTGACAGCACTGCCATACCATACGCATCGAGTGGAACAAACTGCTCGGCTTCGATCATCGGGGTTTTGCCGGCATTGCCGAGCATCGTCGGAATACTTGGACCATAAATATCTGCATCCAGTACACCCACTTTCAAACCTATTTTTTGCAAAGCCAAAGCCAGATTCACAGTCGTTGTAGATTTACCGACACCACCCTTGCCTGAAGAGACCAGAATGACATTCTGAATACGTGGATGCTTCGGCACATCACGTTGCTGTGGAGCAGCTTTCTGGATCGGTGGATTATTTGGGTCAGCTTCTGCTTGGGCTGCATGACCTGAAGCATCAACTACAGGTGGCAGGTTCGATTTTGAGGCAGCAGTTTGCGGCTGGCTGGAATAGCTCTCACCTTCCGCATGATGATGTCCACAACCGCCTTCTTTCTTATGACCCATCTTTTGCTGAATCACATGCAGGTTTAGTTCTTTGATGCCGCATTTCTCTAGCGCATCCGCCAGTTCATCATGAATCTGCTGTAACTGCTCTTTTTCTTCCGAATAAGTATTAATGGTGATTTGCAGAATCTCACCTTGCACATTGACCTGAGTAATCCGGTCTTTCAGTGCATTGGTAGAATTTGGCAAGATATAGTTTTGCAGTACGTTTTGCACAGCTTCTTCGTTCACCTCCTTGGAAGGCGAAAAAACCGATTTAAGCGAAGAAAGCCAGGACATAGGTTACTCCAAAAATATAGATAGACATCTGAATAGCTTAGTTTAACGAGGTTTTTAGCTCAGGTTAAGTAATCTGTATTCACAAGCCCAAAAGACAAATATGATTTCCAACTATTTTACTGGGTTTTAAAGGGTTACAGGGAAGAAAATTTATAAAGTGAACATCATCTCTTATTTATTACTTTATATTATTGATATTTAAAATTTTAAATAAAATTAACTAGATAGTATGCATTAAAAAGCCACTTCATTCAAAGGCTGAATGAAGTGGCTTTCAACATGAAATGATTATTTATGATTTTTATCTTGATCGGTCTTGTTTTGCCCAGATTGATCAGCTTTATCCTGATCCTTTTTAGCATCATCTTTATTATTGGTCTGATCTGAATTTTGGTCCTTATCCTTAGCCTCTTTAGATGAAGAATCCTGATCCTGCTTTTTAGAATCATCTGACTGAGACTGGTCATCGCCTTTCATTTTGGTCATGGTTTCAGCCGCCATCTGTTTTAACTCATTCAGTTTCGTAGCAGCTTCATTCACCAACTCACTAATTTTGACTTTGGTATCTTCAAACTTGTGCAGCGCTTCATCTTTTAAATTTGCCATACGATCCTGGTCAGCCTGATTTGCTGATTTATCTCCAGAACTTTGATCTTGAGCCTTTTTCGAATCATCTGAACCTTGCTCGCCATTTTTCTGGCTGTCTGATTTGCCATTTTTTAGCTCATTCAGAATCTTCTCGCCTTTTTGCAACAGCTCTTCACCGATTGCGATGGCTTTCGCTTTTAAGTCATCCATTTTGGTACTTTCAGCTTTTCTATCTGATTGATTACCATGATTAGATTGGTCATTTTTAGACGCATCTTTTTGCTCTGATTGCTGATTACCAGATGCTTTAGAGTCTTGCTGATGATCAGACTTTTCATCAGCACCATTTTTTTGGGCTTCTAGGACTTCTTCATGCTTCTGCTTATGCTGTTTATCAATCTCGTTCTGCTTTTGCTCTTGTTCAATCTTGTCATGCAGCTCTCGTGCATGTTGTTCTTTATCTTGATTCTGTTTTGAAGTACTTGTCTGGTTATTCTGAGTCATGAGTACCCCCCTAAGGCGTCATAATAAAAAAGATCAGCCAAATTTTTAGCACAAAGCACGCAATGACGTAGGTGAATTAAGCAAACTGCAACAAAGCCTGTACATGTTGTTGCTATTGCTTGCAGGAAGTAGCATCAACTTATCTCAACCGAATTTTTAAGGGTCAATTACCCGTCTATAGCCTGTTTTTGTATTCTGAATATTCAGCCTGATTTATTCCTAACGCTTCTGTAAAAGCATTTCTTTGTAATCCCTTCTGCATCATGTAAAATTATGGTCCATTGCATAATGAATACGAATGAGAGAGTGAATCCGTGCGTAAAATCCTAGTCACCAATGCCCTTCCTTACGCCAATGGCCCGATTCATATGGGTCACTTACTCGGCTATATCCAGGCTGATATATGGGTACGTGCGATGCGTGCAATGGGTCATGACGTGACGTATGTCTGTGCGGATGATGCTCATGGTACAGCGATCATGCTGCGTGCTGAGGCAAATGGCATTTCACCTGAAGCACAGATCGCCAATGTGCAAAAAGAACACATTCGTGACTTTGACGGTTTCGGTGTGCATTTCGATCATTATGACTCTACCCACAGTGATACCAACCGCGCCCGCGCTTCAGAAATCTATATCAAAAACCGTGAAGCCGGCAATATCGCAGTTCGCCCTGTAACTCAGTTATTTGATCCTGAAAAAGGCATGTTCCTGTCAGACCGTTTTATTAAGGGTACATGCCCAAAATGTAAGGCGGAAGATCAATACGGCGATTCATGTGAAGTTTGCGGTACAACTTACAACGCGACTGAATTATTAAATCCAAAATCGACTTTAAGCGGCGCGACTCCTGTTGAGAAATCTTCGGATCATTACTTCTTTAAACTGCCAAATTTTGGTGAATACCTGCAAAAATGGACCCGTGACGAAGGCCGTCTACCCGTATCTATCGCCAACAAACTGGATGAATGGTTTGACAATGGCTTGAATGACTGGGACATCTCACGTGATGCACCGTATTTCGGCTTTGAAATTCCAGATGCGCCAAACAAATATTTCTATGTGTGGGTGGATGCGCCAATCGGCTATATGTCGAGCTTCGAGAATTACATCAAAACTAAACGTCCTGATTTAAGCTTCGATGATTTTTGGAAAAAAGATTCTAAAAATGAAGTCTATCACTTCATTGGTAAAGACATCGTTTACTTCCATGCCCTGTTCTGGCCTGCAATGCTGGAAGGTGCAGACTACCGCACCCCAACCGGTTTATTCGTGAATGGCTTCCTGACTGTGAATGGTCAGAAGATGTCGAAATCACGTGGTACCTTCATTAAAGCTGAAACTTATTTACAGCATTTAAACCCTGAATACCTGCGTTATTACTTTGCTTCTAAACTTTCTGACAAGGTAGAAGACTCTGACCTGAATCTGGATGATTTCGTTCAGAAAGTGAATTCGGACCTTGTAGGTAAAGTAGTTAATATTGCCAGCCGTTGTGCAAAATTCATCAATACCAAGTTTGATAACAAGTTAAGTGCAACTTGTGCCGAGCCTGAACTGGTTCAAAGCTTTATTGATGCTGGCGATTCGATTGCCAAAGCTTATGAAACTCGTGAATTCTCGGCAGCGATCCGTGAAATCATGGCGCTTGCAGATAAAGCCAACCAGTACATCGATGAGAAAAAACCTTGGGCTTTAGCGAAAATCGAAGGCGAAGAACAGCAAGTTCATGACGTGTGTTCTGTGGGTATCAACCTGTTCCGTCAATTGGCTGTGTATTTAGCTCCAGTCCTTCCAACTTTGGCTGCTCAAGTTCAGGACTTCCTTACACTGGCTTCTTTCGACTTTTCTTCTCGTACAGACATCTTAACTGGTCATGAAATTGCATTGTTCCAGCCATTGATGCAACGTGTTGATCCGAAAGCTGTGGCTGCAATGGTCGATGCCTCTAAAGATTCTTTAGCTGCGCCTGCTGCTGAAGCACCGAAAGCTGAGAAGAAAAAAGAGAAAGCCAAAGAGAAGAAAGCTGAACCTAAAGTAGGCGAAGCTGAAATCATCACCATTGATGACTTCATCAAAGTTGACCTGCGTGTAGCGGAAGTTCTAGAAGCTGCAATCGTTGAAGGTTCTGATAAACTTCTTCAATTGACTTTAAATGTCGGTGAAGCTGAACCACGTAACGTATTTAGCGGTATCCGTGAGTTCTATAAACCGGAAGATCTGAAAGGCAAACTGGTGGTGATGGTCGCTAACCTTGCTCCACGTAAAATGCGTTTTGGTATCTCAAACGGTATGGTACTTGCGGCTGGTAATGGCGAAGGTGTTTGGGTGATTTCACCTGAATCTGGCGCTAAACCGGGTGATAAAGTGTCTTGAGATTTAGGTCTTAGATAGAAGAAGAGCCTCTACTGATGTAGGGGCTTTTTACTTAGTCTAATAAAATAATACTCAGCCAATAAAAGTTCTTCATCTTTAATTTTTTTACCATTTATACAATTTATTTTCTTGTTTTTAAAAAATATATCTATAGAATTTAAACGCTTTTTTATTTTTAGAATTATTCGGGGTAAACATGAAAAAATTACTAGTTTCAGCTTTAGCAGCATCAACAATTCTATTCACAGGATGTTCAGTTCGTATGGCTGATATGACTGTAGCTTCAACGAAAAACTTCAACCTAAACTCAACTCAGTTCGTTAAAGGCGAACGCGTTAAAGGCGAAGATAAAGTTCCAGTAATTTTATTCCCTTTAGGTATTCCTAATTTCAAAACAGCAGTAGATCGTGCAATTGAAAAAGATCGTTGTGCAGTAGCACTTTCTGATGTAGTCATCACTCAACTAAATCAAGCATTTCTTGTAGGTCAAATTGGCTATCGCGTAGAAGGCACTCAAATTATTGACCGTTCTCAGCCTGAATGCAGTAAATAATTGCTTATTAAAAAAGCCTCTATCTTTAGAGGCTTTTTTAGGTCAATCAATAAATCAAATAGCACTTATTTATCAAGGAAAAATTCCCAGATGACATAGCCAATGCCGAAGCCCAGCAATGAATATAAGGTAATAATGAAAAATACAAATGCTGCATTATTTTTCTTTTTCCAAAAACTCATAGCGATACCCAAGGCTGTTTGCAATACCCCATGTTAACGGGCTTTTTTATAAAAGTGAAATTTATCTAAGTAATTTATTTATAAAAATATTTTTAGATAAAAAATCTTTTATTTCCTTAAAAAATCAATATACAGATTCAAACTGAATATCTAGTACAGATAGCGAATTCTTTTTCTCTCTTTAAAAAATGGTAAATATTTTTATATTCTATTTTCATGCTTTACATGCTAATACATAGCATAAACTTCACAACCATAAGAATTGCCATGAATATTTTAAGGACATCCCTTCTCACTTCTTTACTTTCATTTTCTGTTTTAGGTGTAAGTGTGAGTCAGGCTGCTGAATCTGCACCGATTACTTCACAAAAACAAGTCGCTGGCTACTACCATCACCAAATTGGTAATACTCAGATTACTGCCCTGCTCGATGGTACAAACTACTTAAATCCATCGATGTTTAAAGGCCTAAGTGATATAGAAAAAACTGAGATTTTAAAGAAATATCATGCCGATCAAGCCAAAGGTATACAAACTTCAGTCAATGCCTACCTAATTAATACAGGCAATCAATTGCTCATGGTGGATAGCGGTGCTGCAAGTTGCTTTGGTGCACACTTAGGGTCAATTTATAACAACCTCAAAGCATCAGGTTATCAGCCTGCACAGGTGAGTGATATTTTTTTGACTCATCTACACCCTGACCATGTCTGTGGCATTTCAAATGACGGCGCAGCAAATTATCCAAATGCCACCTTACATATTTCCAAAACCGAATATGACTACTGGCTGAGTCCAAATACCGTCAAAAAACTACCAAAAGACCAGCAGGAAGGTTTCTTGGGCACCGTAGAGAAAATTAAAGCAGCCCTTGCACCCTATGAAAAAGCTAAAAAAGTGAAAGTTTTTTCTGATAAATCTTTAGCCTTTGGTAGGGTCGAGTTTAAGCCATCCTTTGGTCATACCCCAGGGCATTACAGCTTTAAACTCAAATCCGATGGTCAAGAAGTGGTTTTTGTCGGTGACATCGTCCATTCACATACCTTGCAATTCGACAAACCTGAAACGGCCATAGAATTCGATGTTGATCCTAAAACTGCGGTAGAAACCCGTTTAAAGCATTTTGCTGAATATGCCAAGCAAGGTCAGACCATTGCAGCGCCACATTTACCATTCCCGGGAATCGGTCATATTTACTCGAAAGATGGAAAGAGCTATCAGTGGATTCCTGTGCATTTTAAAGATTAATTGAATACTTCAGAGATTTTAGCTCCAGATGAAACCCTAATTCTTTAGGGTTTTATTTGTTGGAGATATAGCTAATCAATGGTCTATATAACTTCTAAAATTTAAAATCATCTTTCACTTAATTTTTTTAAATTTTTTCTTAAAAATCCTTTCACTTTTCATGTGCACCTTTAGCACACATTTTTAACACGCCATTTTCGGTGATAAAGCTAAATATCTAAAAAACAAAATATAAATTTAAATTTTATCTTTTCTTATGATGTCTTAGTTTGGTGCATAAAATTCTATTGTGCTTTATATCGAGTCTTGTCAGTTTCAAGAAATTCTTTATCAAAATTTCCCTTGTTAGTAACTCTTTTCGAATCAGTTTGCCTCTATATACTGGATTTCTTTTGTGATTCTATGCACTAAATTGGAACGCACAATGCAAAATATAGACTTATTATTTCTCCTTCTCGGTGCAGTTCTAGTGCTTGCCATGCATGCAGGATTTGCATTTTTAGAACTAGGGACAGTTCGCCATAAGAATCAGGTCAATGCCTTAAGTAAAATTCTCACTGACTTTTCCCTATCCGCCATCGCTTACTTTCTGGTGGGCTATTATATTGCCTATGGTCAGCATTTTTTCCACGATGCCTCTACTCTAGCAGCCGATCATGGTTATAACCTGATGCGTTGTTTCTTCCTGCTGACCTTTGCCGCAGCTATTCCTGCGATTATCTCAGGGGGAATTGCGGAACGTGCCAAAATGCGTTCGCAGGCCTTAGCGACTTTATTTCTAGTGGCTCTGATCTATCCATTTTTTGAAGGGATGATCTGGAATGGCAACTTTGGTTTTCAGGACTGGTTGGCAAATAAATTCGGTGCCAGCTTCCACGATTTTGCTGGCTCTGTGGTCGTGCATGGCATGGGGGGCTGGATTGCTCTGGCTGCGGTCGTTTTACTTGGCGCACGTAATGGACGCTATAAAAATGATGGCCGGATTACTGCACATCCACCATCATCCATCCCCTTTCTAGCTTTAGGCTCATGGATTCTGATTGTCGGCTGGTTTGGCTTTAATGTTATGAGTGCACAGCGCCTGGATGCCATTTCCGGACTGGTTGCAATTAACTCTTTAATGGCGATGGTCGGTGGAACCATTGCGGCAAAAGTAGCCGGTAAAGATGACCCAGGCTTCTTGCACAACGGGCCATTAGCCGGACTGGTTGCCATCTGTGCAGGTTCTGATGTGGTACATCCACTGGGTGCATTATTTATCGGAATCAGCGCAGGCGTGATTTTTGTGAAACTCTTCACCTATACCCAAAATAAACTCAAAGTTGATGATGTATTAGGGGTCTGGCCTTTGCATGGTGTATGCGGTGCTTTTGGTGGAATTGCTGTCGGTGTATTCGGTCAGCAATGGCTCGGAGGCATGGGCGGTGTTTCTATCATTTCACAATTATTCGGTACAGTTCTGGCGATTATAGTGGCTCTGGCAGGTGGATTCCTGATTTATGGTCTGCTGAAAGTATTGATCGGTATTCGTCTGAGTCAGGAAGAAGAATTTACCGGTGCGGATTTATCTATTCACCGGATCTCGGCTAATTCCGAAGAGAATATTTTTTAAGCACCAAATTAAAAAAGCCCCGAATCATCGGGGCTTTTTTATAGTCTGCGATAATTGGAAAATTACTTCATCCCGAAGATCAGCTTTAAGCCAAGTACGGTCATAACCGCCCCTGCTGCACGGTCAAAGCCAGCTTTAAACTTCAAATATACTCGACGTGGCTTTTCAGCAGAAAGTGCAACGGCCACCAGTGAACACCAGCCCGCATCAATAAAGAAACATAAAACCGGCAATACAAAGTAAAAGTAAGTTGGAATTTCTTTTGGTAAAAGAGCAGTAAAAATACTGGCCAATACAATGGCAATTTTTGGGTTAGATAATTGGGTAATCAAACCTGTCATATAGGCACGACGTAAGGACATCTGAGTTTGACTGTCATCGCCTGCATCGATCGGTTCTTTGGCATGCTTGATAATTTTAAAAGCCAACCAGAGCAGATATAAACCACCACAAATTTTAAGAGCCAGATAGGCAGACGGCACAGCCAGCAAGAATGCCTGTAAACCTAGGACTGCAAGTAGGCCAAAAATAGCCGCCCCTGTTCCGGTACCTAAAGCTGTAAATAAACCATGCTTACGTGAGATCGCAATTGAATTTTTCGCTACATAAATAGAAGTCGGTCCTGGGCTCATTGCACCTAACATGAGGGCAAAGGCAATTGAACCTAAAATCCAAAATGATTCCACGTGACCATCCAAACTTAAAATGAATGGCTTATTTTAAGTAAAAATAATTTATTTTGCTTTAATATTTCTACACAAATGATGCAATATTTGTGCGAAATCCGGCTATTTCTTCAGTTGGTCTTGAGCGGTGAGAGATGAATCAAGCATCTTATAATCATGGTCATGCACCGGCACTCCGCCAATGATCATGCTTCGTGTATCAGTTTTAGGTTTATTCAGCGGGTCATCACAGCCAGATAAGCCTACTAAGAGCAATCCACTTAAAATCGCACAGGATAGTATTTTCATTATTCTATCCTCCTCTAAGTTCCCTATCAGATTCAGATTAGCAAATTTGTTTAAATTTTCAGCATATGAATTGTGACAATCTACGAAATTTTATTCTTAGTTTAAGGAGCTCATGATTCTGCCATCCTGCTGATTCTATTTCGCTATAATTTGCTCATTCTTAGCTTATGAAAATACCATGTTTGAAAAAATTGCCCAGCATATTCCAGACCAGCGCATCTGGCTGAAAGACAGGCTTGTAACCATACGCCGTCTGGATCTAGTACATCCGCAAATATCAGGCAATAAATTTTTTAAACTGAAATACAATTTTCTGGAAGCACAGCAACTTGGCTTTAAAAAGCTGCTGACTTTTGGTGGCGCTTATTCCAATCATATTGCCGCAACGGCGTTTGCAGCCCGGCAGTTTGGCTTTGAGAGTGCCGGTATTATTCGGGGTGAGGAACTGGCCCATCAGCCTTTAAATCCTACTTTAACGTTGGCACGACAATTCGGCATGCAACTGCATTTTGTGAGTCGTGAAGAATATCGACGTAAACAGGACGCTGATTATTTAGAAGCATTAGCACAAAAGTTCCCTGCACATTACATCATTCCTGAAGGTGGTACTAATGCATTGGCGATTCGGGGATGTCAGGAGATTCTAAAAGATGGCGATGCACAGTTTGACGTCATCTGCTGTGCTGTAGGCACGGGTGGTACGATTACAGGTTTGATTGAAGCCAGCCATCCTCAGCAACAGGTATTAGGATTTTCTGCCTTAAAAGGCGACTTCCTGAATGAGGAGGTGGCTAAGCTGACCACGAAAAGAAACTGGTCCATTCTCGATGATTATTGTTGCGGTGGTTATGCCAAAACCACTCCTGAACTGATCCAGTTTATACAGCACTTTGAAGCTGAATATGATATTCCCTTAGAGCAGATTTATACGGGAAAAATGCTGTTGGGAATTTCTGACCTGATTAAAACAGGTTATTTCCCAGCAGAAAAAAAACTGCTGATCCTGCATACCGGTGGACTACAAGGTCGAAATATTTAACTCGCTTAAAGTTCTGATCGAAACTTAAATGCCTATCGGATTATTTTCATTGAGTGCAATCAGCCCTTTGACCAGTCGATAGACATGCCAGACAAAGACCAGAAAAATAATCACAAAACCGATCAGAATTACGGTGAGCAGCCCACCCAGAATATAACCCAGCAAGCTGAACCAGAAAGTTTTAATCTGCCAGTCCACATGACTTTCTAGCCAGGTGCCCCGCATTTCATCACGTTTAATATAATTCATGATAATAGCGATTAATGGGGTTATTCCCAGGAAAAAACCCAGTAGATGAAGAATATAGCTGATCAGATTATATTGTTTGTATGCTGCTGTATCCGTCATAGATTATTCCTTTCATTGTGATTATTTTTTAGGCATGACAAAACTATGCATGAATCCACCAGCTGCTTCAAATTATTTATGATAAATATTCGCTAATACGTTGTAATTCGGGCAGCGCCCTTCAGGAATAGACAAAGCTGAAATAAAATTGTCTATAATGCTCCCCTTTCTTCTCCCTTGAGTGTGTCATGTCTGTTCAGCAATACGATGTTTTGGTCATAGGTGCAGGTGCATCAGGTTTAATGACGGCCTATATGGCAGCACAACGTGGTCGTAAAGTCGTAGTCGTTGAAAAAGCCAATAAGGTGGGTAAGAAAATCCTGATGTCCGGTGGTGGCAAATGCAATTTCACCAACCTCTATGTCGAACCTGAAAATTTCATCTCGCACAATCCGCATTTTGTGATTTCAGCACTGAGCCGCTATACCAATTGGGATTTTATTGGCTTGGTCTGCGAATATGGCATCGAGTATGAAGAACGTAAACATGGACAGCTATTTACCTTAAATGGTGCCAAAGAAATTCTGGCGATGTTGCTGTCCGAATGTGACAAGACCGGTCTGGTCGAGATCAAAACTAATTGCGAAGTGAAAGCCGTCAATACTGTGGACGATCAAGGATTTCAGGTAGCCACTTCTTTAGGATATTTTGAAGTGGAATCGGTTGTGGTTGCTTCAGGTGGCCTGTCTATTCCAACCTTAGGCGGTTCAGGTATCGGCTATGAGATAGCCAAACAGTTTGGACATCATGTCTATCCAACCCGTGCCGGTCTGGTGCCGTTTACTTTCTCGGATAGTTTCAAGGAAATCACCACCCGTCTGAGCGGTAATGCAGTTGAAGCCACGCTGTCTAATGACCTAAACAGTTTTACTGAAGCCCTGCTGTTTACCCATCGTGGTCTGAGCGGTCCTAGCTCGCTACAACTGTCAAATTACTGGGATGTTGGCCAAAGCTTTAAGGTCGACTTTCTGCCAAGTATCGACCTGTTTGATTTCTTTAAAGCTAAAAAACAGAGCCAACCTAAGGTTTTGCTACGTACACTATTGACCGAACATTTACCGAAAAGTGTAGTACTAGAATTACAGAATCTGATCTGGACTGAAGTAGCTGAAACATCCATTGGCAATATCAGTGATGACAAACTGGAACAGATTGCCAAACGTTTAAGTGGCTTTGAACTGAAGCCTTCTGGAACTGAAGGTTACCGTACAGCCGAGGTGACTTTGGGCGGCGTAGATACAACCGAAGTTTCATCTAAAACAATGGAAAGCAAAAAGCAGAAAGGCTTGTATTTTGTGGGTGAGATACTGGATGTGACTGGTCATTTGGGAGGTTTTAACTTCCAATGGGCATGGTCATCAGCACATGCCGCATCGGAATATGTTTAATACAAAGATGATCTAGGAAAAGAAAATACTACGCTTATTCCAGATAATCCGTTTTAAACAGGCTGAGATTGGCCGTATTTTCTAAACGGTCAATCGTCAGTTGCATTTTCTGAGCCGCTTCCTGCAGATGTAAGGGTACTTGACCTGCCATAGGCGCCATGAATTTATGCTGCAATGTTTTCCACATCTTATTGATCTCCTTTTTCTTTATATTTTTAATGCAAGAAAAATACCAAAATCATTTTAGTATTCACTTGAATATTCTATATTTTAAAAAAAAGAAATTCTATGTGTAGTGACTGAGCAGTATTCTGGCTTAGTTAAATTCGTCTGGATCAGGTATTTTCTTATCCAGCTCTTTTTCAGCCTGCTCATCCTGTTTGCTTTTCACAAAGACAAATCGATAAGCAGCCGTGAAAAAGCCAATGGTAATGCCTGCTATCACTAAGGGTGCTAACAGATTATTCGGTTTCTTGGCATTCATTCAGATTTCCTCAGAATTAAAAAAATCGACCACTCAAGCGTGGCCGATTTTGTTTAAATAGAACAGGTTAATTCGGGTCATCTTTTTTTGGATGACTATCGACATCCGGTTCTTCTTCACCTGTAGAACCAAATGGATTATTTGCTGGTGGATGAGTTGGATCAACTTGAAGCGAATCCGGTACAGCCTGATCGACATCTGGTGTCACCTGATCTACACCTGAAGCTTCATCATCCTGTGGTGCAGTGGTCAATGTTGCTGGCGTACTATTGGATAAATTGGTACGCATTGGCGCATTGTCATCTTGTGATTGATCTTGATTCGGCACAATATTTTCTCCTGTCGTTGAACTGCCTGCACCTGTAGTACCACTGACATCAGCACCTAAGCCTGAAGTCATGATATTGGTTTCATTTTTCAAAGGATTCGGTTCTTTAGCTTCTCGTTTAGCTTTATCGATCAAATCAGTCAGTACACGTTCTGCTGGTTGACGGCCACCGAGACCAAAGGCCAAGGCAAATGCTACTGCAACCGCACCCAAAGTTAAACCGAACGCCAGATTCACAATCGAGTCAGCAATGCCCATGGCACGTAGACCCATCGCAATGACCAGACCCATGATCAGTACACGAACCAGGTTCGCTAACCAGCGTGAACTGTTGTATTCACCACGTTGCACAATGTTGGCAACCACATTGGCCAGCCAGAAGCCGATCACCAGGATCACAGCACCTAGCAGGATGTTTGCACCGAAGTAGATGAACATCGCAATCAGGCCACTCACCTGTTCAAAGCCTAAACGGTCCGCAGCTTCAGAAACTGCAAATAGCATGGTAAACAGTACAATCAGGTAACCCACCAGACTTGATAGTTTGGTTTTGCCCAAGAAGCGTTGTAGATCCAGTTTGGCTGGAACCTCATCTATGCCTGTTCCGGCAACGACTTCAGTCACCAGACGTGCTACCAGTCTAGACACCACATAAGCCAGAATCAGAATCAGTGCAGCTGCAATGATATTTGGAATGGCATTCATGATCTCATACAGCATTGCAGTTGCTGGTTGAGAAATTGCTTCAATACCCAGTGCTTCAAATGCAATGATTAATGACGTAATAATTACGACTGCAAAGATGAATGAACCAATCAGTTGAGCGACATTCGAGTTTTTGAAAATGCCGACTTTTTCAGCTTGATGTTGAATATTCAGGCTGTTGAGCAAACCTTCAACTATACCGCGAACGATTTTTGCCAGAATGTATCCGACAAATACAATAACTGCAGCAATGAAGATATTAGGCAGATAACTTACGACATCCGTCAGCATGTTCTGCACAGGCAGTAATAAACCATGTAGACCTAGAATCGACAAGACAATTGGCAAGAACAGCAGTAAAATCAGCCAGTAAACAATTTCACTGATATTTTGGCTAATCGGGCTGACACCGACTTCAGCACTCAGCTTTTCATCCAGCTGGGTGCGATCAAGCATTTTTTGCAAGCCGACTTTGACCAGATTCGCCACAATCCATCCAATAAAGGCTACAGCAACAGCCGCCAGCAATTGTGGAATAAAGAGCAGGACCTGCTGGATCATATTACTGAACGGTCCACTCACTGCTGTCAGATTCAGTACGTTAAGCGCACCGATGACTGCAATAATCAGAATAATCCAGAACACAACACGAGCGATAATACTCTCGACATTAGAGCGATGTCCTGTCGCTGCATTTAAGTGTGTATTGGTCCCTAGTTTTTGCAAGATTTTTTTAACACCTGCCGAGACGAGTAATGCAATAATCCAACCTAGGACTAATATGGCAATTGCACTAAGAATTGGATGAAACTGATCCCAGTAGTACATGGCATCATAGCCACCACGTGGGCCTCTCATATAATCATTCATGTTTTCTGCCCTCTTTGTTATTACGCTATTTATCTGAATTCACGAGCTTATTTTTGAAATCTTCAGCTCTTTCCGATTGCTTATAAAGCTTAGACTTCCTGTGCTTAGCTTGCCTGGAGATACAGAACTTTGAAAAACATCACCACCTATTGCAAAAAAGCCCTAGTCATGAACCAGAGATTTTTTTAATAATTCCAATTATTGGGTGGCCTGTTGAACATCAGTTGCAGTAGCTTCTGCTATATCTTGTGACATTTCGCCTACAGTGGCTGTTGCTTCTGTCATCGCATCATCTGCGGTAGCCATTGCTTCATTGCTTTCACCGCCTGGAGTAGTCGCCGGACTAGCATTATTGGCAGGGGCTTCAGTCGCTGGTACTGGTGTATTAGGCTGGGTCGCAGGCGCATCTGGCTTCATATCTGCAAACATATAGAACAGGACTGCCAGTAAAAAGATACCGACCAAAATCAGGATATAGACAGGAATGCGCTTCTTCTGCGTAATTGCTGCCTGATCATGTAAAGGTGGTTTTTTATTAAAATCATCAACCATGACCATTCTCACTCTTTCTTATTCATAAGTAGATTTTTATCATAACAAGCAGTTATCACAGCTTCTGTGACAAAAGATGGTGAGATAGTGAATGGATGTAAGTTATATGTATGAGTCTGATGAACTTGGTATTAGTTTCAAAAAGAGGTATTTTCTGGCCTGAATATACTATGCTTTTATGGTTAGATAATCTCTTCCCAGACAGTTGATGCTGGCGGTTTTTAGCTGATTTATCAGGAATTAAATCGTCTATAAAATAAATAATATACCACTATGATTTTATTAAATTTTAAGCACATTTTAAGTGGGCTAAAACATGCTGTAAAAATACCGTTTTTCAATATACCTGCTACTTTGCGCAAAATACGTTATAATTATCCACCTTATTTTTCATGCACCCGAGTTTTATGGCGTATCGTCAACAGAGTGTATCGCTTGATCTTGACACTGACGTCACACATCAATGTGCTTTGCACTACACTCGTGATCAGCATCTGATTGGAATCATTGAATTTAGCAAACCGAGCTTTATGCTACGCTGGCAGGATCTGGAATATTTCCGCCGCCGTACTGAAGAAATGTCGGTGATGCCTTTTCCGGACTGCATTAATGCCATGGTCATTGATGTACGGAATGTTGCGGCCTGGCTAGATAATGACGTTCCGATTATTCCATGGCGCCTACTGGAAGAAGATTGTCCGGTACGTTTAGTTGTGCCTGCGGATCGAATCGAACATTATGCCGGTTTCTTTGAGCCGACCTGGTTAACGACCGATACAGATACTGCCATTCAGGAAATCCGTGACTTTATGGATATGTTTGTTCACTAATATGACAGTATGAAAAAAACCTCCATGACGGAGGTTTTTTTGTACCTAAAAAAATAAAAGTCCCCCTTTAACAAAGGGAGATTTAGGGGGATTCTTTTTAACTTGAAAATATTTTCAGTTTTAATCCATTTCTAATTTAAAGAAGGATGTAACTCCCTTTCCTTTTAAGCGATGAGCAGCACTGCTGCGCAAGGGAGAGGTAAAAGCCCCTCCTTTGCAAAGGAGGGGTTGGGGAGGATTCAAGAACTGACAAATAATCTAACTTCAATCCCTCCTAACCTCCCTTTTAGAAAGGGAGGAACTCTAAAGGAATTACCAATAATTCTCTACCGCAATATTTCCTTCACCACGGCGGTTCATGGTCAGACCACGTGCTTTTAGCGCTTCTTTGGTATCTTCGACCATTTCCGGGTTACCACAGAGCATCACATGACTGGTTTCAGGATTAAGCTGGAGTCCTGCTACCCGTTCAAGTTCCCCATTTTCAATCAAGATCGGTAAACGATGGTGAAGTGCTGCTTCAGGATCACGGGTAATAATTGGAATAAATTTAAAACCTGTATGACCTTCGCCAAAGCTCTCGGCAATTTCCTGAATACGGTCGACATAAGCCAGTTCGTCTTGCGTACGGACGCTATAAACCAGGTTAATATGTTTATATTTATTCCAGGTCTCAAAGTCTTGCAGCATGGATAAAAATGGTGCCAGACCTGTACCAGTGCCAAGCAGCCATAAATCTTGTGGCAATGGCAATTGATAACGCGCCAGAGTCAGATAGCCATAGGGAATTTTCTCTAAGTAGAGTTCATCACCTACTTTAAGATGTTGTAAATTCGAAGTAAATTTCCCTTCAGGAACCACAATCGAAAAAAATTCCAGCGTTTCATCAAATGGTGATGACACGACTGAATATGCCCGAACGACCAGTTCATCCCCCACTTTCAAGCCAATACGCGCAAACTGTCCTGCCGTAAACTTGAAATGCGCAGGTCTGGTCATGGTGAAACTAAACAGCGTATTGGTCCAACGGTGTACAGATAAAACCTTTTCTAAGCTAAATTTTTCAATAGACATGATTCAAACGTGGCATCAAAGACTATGCTCATGGTAGCATGACAGCATAATTTATTAATATTTTTTAAATGTTAAGGCTCTATTCATGCGCATGACTTTACGCCAGTTGGCTGTTTTTGTAGCAGTTGCTCAAGAAGGCACCGTCACCAAAGCCAGTGATGCAGTCAAACTCACCCAAAGTGCGGCGAGTATGGCTTTAGCAGATTTAGAAGATGGTCTTGGCGCGCCTTTATTCGACCGTCTTGGTAAGCGTTTACAGCTCAATGACTTAGGTCGTTTTCTTCTCCCGCAAGCTCTTGAAATCCTTGGCCGCTGTGAAGCTTTCGAGCAGGCAGCCAAAGGTGAACTGCAAAGCATTGACCTTCGTCTCGGTGCGACGCTGACCATTTCCGACTATCTGATGCCGGACCTGATGGCAGATTTCCTGAAAATTCAGCCACAGGCTCACTTGCAACTGCAGGTCGGCAATACCCGCCAGATGATCGAAGCCGTAAATCAGTTCCAGCTAGATTTGGCCCTGATTGAAGGTTCTTGCCATTTACCACAACTGCAATGTATTCATTGGCGCGATGATGAACTTGCAGTGTGCTGTGCACCGGATCATCCTCTGGCTCAGCTAAACCATCCGCTCACTGCTGAAGATTTTAAATCGGTTGAATGGATTTTACGTGAAGAAGGTTCAGGAACTCGTGAAGTCTTTGATAATGCCATTCTAAAAGATGTACCCGACGCCAATATCCGTCTGACATTAGGCCATAATGAAGCGATTCTGAAGATTGTGGCAGGTGGTTTAGGGATGTCCTGTATTTCCAAGCTGGCGATTGAACCTTTGCAGGAAAAAGGTCAACTGGTCATTCTGAATACTCCATTCTGGTCACTCACCCGTCCTTTATTTATGCTGGTACACCGCCAAAAATATCAAGGACCAGGTCTTAAAGCCTTTATGAAATTCTGTGAAGCATAAATTTCACTTTCAATAAAAAAAGCGCCTTTTGGCGCTTTTTTTTATTTACCGATGTCCAAATTGGCTTTCACATGGGATCCCATCGCCATCACCATCCATTTTGGTATTTGGACAATTTCTTAAAAAGTATAAAGCTTCTTCATATGAACTCATTTGACTACAATGCTGTCGTCCATCACAGCTAAAATTCTGCTGTACTTGTGGTTCTTCAACTATACGTTGCACTTCTACTGGCTGTATTCTGCTGCTTTGCCAATCCTGATATTTGTTATAAACCGCATAGGCTAAGCCAATCATAATTAGAAGTCCAATGTAAGTGCTAAAGCTACTTTTCTTCTCTTGAGATTGTTTTCGTTGAGTAATACGAGGCTTATTTTCTAATGCTCGTGACTGAGGCGTATGTCGAGGGGTTTCCGTTTTGAGATCCAAACGCACAATATTGTCTGCTTTAAACTTGCCTGCATCCTGTACTTTGAGAAACTTTAACCTTTCCCCAACTTTTGGTGGCACATTCTTATTTGGAAAGTCTTTAATATGGAAGAATAAATCTTTTGACTCACCCGCTATCTCAATAAAACCAAAACCTCGTTCTTCGTTATAGGTCTTGATCTTCCCCTCTAAAAACATAATTCACTCTATTGTTTGATATTTTTAACTATTGTATTCAAAAAGCGTTTTAAATTCTAAAAATAAAAAAGCACCGTAAGATGCATTGCTGTCCCACAATTTTTCATAAGAGGAAGCTCAAATGAGCTTCCTCTTGTTTTATGGGTATTTTATCGGGTGAAAATAAAGCTTTTAAAGTTCTTCTTTCAAACAAATTCACTTGAATTATTCTGAGTAAACGTTGAACTGTCCAACCTGTTTTTCCTAAATGTTGAGCGAAACTCACCAATAAATAGGCGATCATCGCAATCCAGATTTGTGTCTGAATTGCGTTCCTGCTGCGGCCTAGAAACGCTTTTAATTTGAGATTCTGCTTAATCGCCTTAAAGAACAGCTCAACTTTCCAACGATCTTTATAAATCGCCGCAATGGTGGAGGCGGCTAAATGAAAGTTATTGCTGAGAAAGCTAAAGTGCTTGCCACTTTGCTGATCTCTATATTCAATTCTTCTTAACACTGGGGCTTTTCTTTTTAGGGCATGTGCGCTATTCAGCTGAATGGTTTCATCTTTTAGAATACCTTTGGATTCAAGCACTGGATGTTGCTGGATCACCTGATACACAGATTTAGGCCTAAAACGTGTGACAAATCCAATGTTTTGAGCAGTCAGATTTGCATACCATTGGTAATCGACATAGCCTTTATCAAAAACTACAATGCTGCCAGCAGGAAACTGGAATTTGCGGCCTTGTACCATGTCATTTTCTTTGCCATTTTCAACTGCAACAAACTCAGGAATATCATTGCTGTGATTCAATCCTATACTGAGTTTCATGCTGGCTTTTGAGTCGTGAACTTTGGCCCATTCACATAAGGAAAGCGACAGGTCAATATGACTGGCATCCAAGGAATACAAGGGATTCTTAAAGCGAAATTTATGAGCGACTTTTGAGTGTTCATAGTATTTAAGCAACTTGTAAAATAGCTGTTGATACAAGGCAGCAGGCTGCTGCTCATTGATTCGTGCCAGCGTGCTTCGGGGAATAGACTTTGCTCCGAGATGACTTAGCTTTTCCTGTTGGCACTCCAAATTGGATTGAATATCTCTCAGACTTTGCCTACAAGAGAATTGAGACATCAATATGGCAATAAACTGATCCCACCGGGAAGCTGCTCTAAATTTCTGTCCAACATGGTGTACTTTAGCAAGTTGTTCAAAATCCTGTCGCACAACAGGTTTAATTAGCTCATGAAATACGGTATTCTGATGTGACAAAACCTGAATCCTGGTCGTTAAAGTGTTTGTTTGCACTCATATTTTAACTGTTAGGACTCAGGTTTTTTTATTTAAAGCAAACTATGGGACAGCAGTGCCGTAAGATGCTTTTTTTATTTGAAGGATGAGACAAATATCTTAATAAATGAGAACCTAACTTAAATTTCTCCAAAAATTATAAATCCAATCGCTGTTACCAGAATCAACCAGAGTGTGGGACTAAAGAAAATAGTATTGCGTGCCGGATTGACTATTGCAGAAGTAGAAGCTAGAGATGGTAATACAACTACTTCAGAAACGAACTCTTCCTGATGCTTGATATCCAGACGTACCATATTCTCCAGCTGAATCGTATTTTGCTCTTCAATGATTCTAAATTTAAGTCGTTCTCCGACTTGAGGCGCGATTTCAGGTGAAGGTAGTTGGTCTAACTGAAAATTAAGCTCCTGTGCATTATTTGACAGTTCAATACTCCCAGTCCCACGTACAGCATCATAGGTTTTAATTCTTCCATCTGTAAACATGATATGTGTCCCTAGATCATTCAACAGATGCGTAGTTTATATGGAAGGGATTAAAGGATATTGTTGAACTTTGGTGGGTATTTTATTGTTTTCACAACATTCTATAAGGTTCTGATTACACAAGATTCCTACAACTTACATAAACTTATAACTCGAATAAAAAAGAGGCTCTAGAGCCTCCTTTTGTATGTTTTTTCCAAGCAAAAATTAACGCTTTAAATTCGACAATAGTGCTGATGTAATCGAAGTATTGACTGCTACTGCTTTGGCTTTTTTGGCTTTCTTCGATTTATCTTCTACACGTTCAATTTTAATGGCTTTATAGCGATCACCATTTTGAACCACATTGAATTTTACCCGGTCGTTGCGCTTCGGCTCACCTGAATCTGTGGGGAAATCCGAGATATGAAAAAATACCTCACCTTCAGGTGAAGAAATAAAACCAAATCCTTTTTCTGGATTGTACTGTTTTACTTTTCCTTGGTATTGCTCGGAAGTCATAAACGTCCCCTACTCTGTATCTGTCAGTATTCAGTATATAAAAAAGAGGCTGTAAAAGCCCCTTTTCTGTTCATTTTCAAAAATATTAGTCTTTTTGAACTGAACCAAAAATCTTGTCACCCGCATCGCCCAAACCTGGAACGATGTAACCATTTTCATTCAAGCCATGATCAATCGCCGCAGTGAAAATCACCACATCTGGATGAGCTTCTTCAACACGCTTAATCCCTTCAGGTGCAGCAACCAATACCATCACACGAATATCTTTACAGCCGCTAGCTTTCAATACGTCAATCGCAGCTACCAGAGAAGAGCCAGTCGCCAGCATTGGATCAATGATCATAGCAAGACGGTTTTGTACATCTGGAACCAGTTTTTTATAGTAAGTACGTGCCTGTAGGGTTTCTTCATCACGTTCCAGGCCCAGTACAGAAACTTTGGCACTTGGAATCAGATTCAGGAAACCGTCCAGCATACCAATACCTGCACGTAGAATTGGCACAACAGTAATTTTCTTACCTGCAATACGGTCTACAGTCACCGGTCCGTTCCAGCCATCAATCTCATGTTCAACGACAGGAAGATCCTTGGTCGCTTCATAAGTCAAAAGCATAGTCACTTCCTGAGCAAGCTCACGGAAGTTCTTGGTACTAATGTCAGCACGACGCAGTAAACCGAGTTTATGTCGAATTAAAGGATGACGGATTTCATGGATTGCCACGGGAGAACACCTAGAAGGTTAAAGATAAATTTCCGCTATTATAAAGACTTTTCCGGATTTGTTTAACTAAAAAAGCCCCCAATCGTGGAGGCTTTTTTGTAATAACTTCAAACTTGCGCTGAATTAGTTAAAACCACTTTGAACCAAAGTGAAAATAAACTGTTGTAATTCAGGCGACATTGCGAAGAATGCATAGCGAGACAGTGCAATGATTGGATCCGGATAAACACCGATCACCAGTACCAGTAATGCAACGAGCAATACCATGATACCGCCGACTTTTTGACCCCAGTGATTTACAGCGTCAAGACGTGGTGTTTCTGGTGGAGTCATATACATGACAACCATCACACGCAGGTAGTAGTACAGACCAATACCTGAACCCAGGATGACCATCGCAGCAAGGAACCAAGACTCACCTGCTACCGCAGTTTTCACTACCAGGAACTTACCGATGAAGCCCGCTGTTAATGGAATACCTGCTAGAGACAGCATCATCACAGTTAATACAGCAGTCAATACTGGACGGCGCCAGAACAGACCGCGGTACTCCGCCAGGCTACCTGCTTCATCTGTATTGTTATACGGACTAGACATCAGCGTTACCACACCGAAAGCACCAATCGTAGTCAATACATACGTGATGATATAGACGTTTACACTTTCAAAAGTCGCGAAACCTTGAACCTGTAAAAAGTCAGTATTACGTGCAGATACGATCGCAACCAGTACGTAACCGAAGTGAGCAATTGAAGAGTATGCCAAGATACGTTTCAAGTTCACCTGTTTCACTGCAAGCAAGTTACCTACAATGATGGAAAGTACTGCAATCACGCTGATGATAGTTACGAAGCTATCTGACAGGATTAAGCCAGAAGACAATACATAACGTACGAACAGACCCAGCATTGCCACTTTAGACACAGTTGCAAGGAAAGTTGCAACTGGTGCTGGAGCACCTGCGTATACGTCTGGTGTCCATTTGTGGAATGGAGCCAGTGACAGTTTAAAGCCCACAGCGAATACGATCAGTGCCAGACCAATTACTACAGCAGGTTGACTGAATGCAGTTAACAGTTTGCCTGGTTCAGCGACAAAGCTTAGAGAACCTGTATATGCATAAACATATGCCATACCCATCAACAACATTGCAGATGCAGTTGCTGAAAGCACCAGATATTTCACACCTGCTTCAAGCGATTGAGAACGCTGATGTGTATACGCCAATAAGCCGTATACAGGGATCGACATGAGCTCAAGGCTAATGAAGAAAGATGCATAGTGAGAACTTGCCACCATCAGCATCGCACCCGCAACGGAGGTCAGCATCAGGATATACAGTTCTTCACGATTATCTTTATAGGTTTCAATATAAGCATGTGACAAGGTACTACACGCTAGTGCAGCCACAATAATCACAAACTGATACAGCATCGTAAACGGATCTACGAGGAACAGGTTCATTACATTAGCAGGTGCAAATTGACCCGCTAACAGAACGAACAGAATGTACAACGCCGCTAGGTTTAAACCAATGACTGTCGTAGTCGCAACTAAGTTATGGTTACGCTTAATTGCAGTAAGCAACATCACAACGATCGCAGTCAATGACACGATCATCACAGGTGCTAAAGGCATAAGCTCAGAAAAAGACATTGTGAAGTTCATGGCTTATTGGATCTCCACATTTTCAGCTGAAACGGCAGCTTGCTGCACAGCATCAGCTGCTTCAGACACAGGAATGTAGCTATTCGCTAACCACGCCATGCTTGAGTTAGAAACGTCAAGGAAGCTTTGTGGGTATAGACCAAGCCATGCTAGACCAAATGCACAGATCAGCAAAATTAGCACTTCACGTGCATTTAAATCTTTTAACGGATTTGTGTAGTGCTGTTTTTGCTCTTCGTTTGGAACACCAAACAACGCTTTATGGATCAGAATCAAACCGTACAGACCCGCAAATACCAGGCTGATTGCAGCGAGGATTGTAAATGCTGGGAATTTACCGAATGAACCCATCAGGATCAGGAACTCACCAATGAAGTTACCTAGACCTGGAATACCGACAAGCGCCGCGATGAAGAACATCAGGAAGAATGCAAGGTATGGGAACTGACCACGAATACCACCCATCAAACGCATATCACGTGTATGAACACGTTCGTACACCTGACCACACATAATGAACAGCGCTGCAGATGACAGACCGTGAGCCAGCATCATGATCATCAGACCTTGGAAAGTCAGGATGTTACCTGCATAAATCGCAAGTAAAACGAAGCCCATGTGTGAAATAGATGTATACGCAAGTAAACGTTTCATATCGGTTTGCTGGAAAGCACACCAAGCACCGTAGAAGATACCGATTAAACCGAAAATGATCGCGATGTCTGCAAACTGTGCAGAAGCCGCCGGGAAGAATGGAATCACGAAACGGATCAGACCGTAAGCAGCTGTCTTAATCAAGATACCTGCAAGGTCAACAGAACCCGCTGTCGGTGCTTGTGCATGCGCATCTGGTAACCAGCCGTGTAATGGGAAAACTGGAAGTTTTACCGCAAAACCGATGAATAAACAGATCATGAATGCGTAAGCAACTGCTGGCGCTTGTGTATCCAGCATGTTCGCTACACCCAGCAGGTAGTTGTAGTCAAAACGGATTTGACCAGTCATGGTGTAGCCTACAGTTACCAGACCGAGGATACCAATCAGCATGACTAAACCAGCCACCTGTGTGTAAATGAAGAACTTGGTTGCAGCATATACACGTGACTTGCCTTCTGCCCCTTTATGACCCCAAAGTGCGATCAGGAAGTAGATCGGCACCAGCATCATCTCCCAGAAGAAGAAGAACAGGAACAGGTCAATTGCCAGGAATACACCGATTACACCACCCAGAGACCATAACAGGTTCAGGTGGAAGAAACCAACATTTTTCTGAATCTCACCCCATGAACAGCCTACTGCCAGCACACCCAGGAGTGCAGTCAAGCCAACCATCAGTAAAGATAAACCATCCACCGCAAGGTGAATGTTAATGCCCAGGGTTTGAATCCAAGGCAATTTAAACTCGGCTGCCCACGTAGGAGCGGCACCGCCAAGTTCATAGTTATAAGTACCCGACTGCCAAAGGACGATGGTCAAGACCAGCGTCACTAACATACCAATCAGCGCGATATAACGCGGAAGGTGTTGGTCGAGTTTATCGACCAACCAGCAAATAAAACCTGCAATGAACGGAATGAGGATCAGAGCCGGCAAAATAATATTGTTTGGAGCTTCCATTTTATTTCCCCACTACCTGAATCACGAGCAAGATCATCAGTAGGACAACGACACCAAGCCCCATACTAGATGCATATTCACGCAGTGAACCTGTTTGACGCGAACTAGTAAAGCTATGACCACCTTTAACCAGTGCAGGCAGCACCAGCCAAAAGCCATCAATCGGATCACGACCGAACAGTTTCGCGAAGAACAAATAAGGCTTCACAAAAACGATGTCATACAGCTTGTCGAAACCAAGTGCATTACGGCAGATGTTGGCAAGACCCGCACCCAGAGAAGTTTTAGCAAAAGATTTCACAGCGTTGTAAGCAAAAGCAAACAGCACCACACCAATTGCAAGACCTACCAGTGCAATACCTACTGCTGTGTATTCTGCAGTATGCATGCCATGTTCAAGTGCTTCCGGAATTTCAAATGCAGGAAGTTTAGCCGCATTTAAAATGCTTTCTACAGGCGCTTTCAATGCCGCACCCACGAAAGTCGAAAGTACTGCAAGAATTGCCAATGGACCCCAGTAAGTTACACCCTTGATTGCGTGGTAAGGTGTGTTTTCTTTACCGAAGAATACAACCCAGATCAGACGGAATGTATAGATCGAAGTCAGGAACGCACCGATTACACCCACCCAGTAAAGTGTGCTGTAAACTGCGATTGATTGGCCTTGTACCCATACCGCACCCAGGATTGCATCTTTTGAGAAGAAGCCCACAGTGATGAATGGAATTGCAGCCAATGCACCGCCACCAATGGCGAAACATGCAAACAGGAATTTGTTCTTGTAGAACAGACCGCCCATCTTGAAGATGTTTTGTTCGTGGTGGTAAGCCAGAATCACTGCACCAGAAGACAAGAATAATAATGCCTTGAAGAATGCGTGAGTCAGCATGTGGAACAGACCCGCCTGGTATGCTTCAGCACCTACAGCCATAAACATGTAGCCCAACTGACTCATAGTTGAGTAAGCCAGAATACGTTTGATGTCTGTTTGTACCAATGCAGCAAAACCAGCTACCAGTAATGTCACTGCACCAGTAATCGAGATGAACATCATTACTTCAGGCGCAAGTTCAAATACTGTGAACAGACGGCAGCACAGGTAAACACCCGCTGTTACCATTGTTGCAGCGTGGATCAATGCAGAAACTGGTGTAGGACCAGCCATCGCATCTGCCAACCAGGTTTGCAGTGGAATCTGTGCAGATTTACCAGCAGCACCCAGGAACAGCATTAACGCAGTCCAGATAGTCAATGATGAGCTTTGAGTCATCACAGTCGCAGCATTTTCAACGATGTACTGAGTATTCAGCGTACCGAATTGCTGGAACAGCAAGAACATGGCAATCAGCAGGAATACGTCACCAATACGGGTAACGGTAAATGCCTTGATCGCTGCCACACCGTTTGCAGGATTTTGGTAGTAATAACCAATCAGCAGGTAAGAACACAGACCTACACCTTCCCAACCCAGGAATAACAACGCCAGGTTGTCACCCAGTACCAGCAATAACATGCTTGCAACGAACAGGTTGAAGTAAGAGAAGAAACGTGCGAAGTCTTGTTCACCGCGCATGTACCATGATGCAAAGATGTGGATCAGGAAACCAACGCCTGTCACCATGCCCAGCATCAACAGAGACAAACCGTCCAGGTGCAGGCTGATGCCCGGTGCAAAACCACCGACATTGAACCAGGTCCAAAGAGGTTGTACTACTGCGGTAGAACCATTGTTGACAAAGTCCATACCCGCAATGAGTGCAAACAATGCCGATAACCCCACAGCCCCTACACCAATAATGGCTGCAACTGTTTCAGGAAGCTTATGACGCCCTGCCGCTAAAAGGACGAAGCCAATGAGCGGGAATAAAATTGTTAGATATAAATAACTCATCCGCGCATCTCACTAGCAGCATCCACATCCAGATGATGGAAGCGATGATAGAACTGAAGGACGATCGCAAGACCGATACATGCCTCTGCCGCAGCAAGGGTCAGAATCAGGATAAACATGATTTGACCATCAGGCTGTGCCCATGCACTGCCCGCCAGGACGAATGCCAAAGCAGCAGCATTCATCATGATTTCAAGGCTCATTAAAATGAATAGCAGGTTGCGTCGCACCATTACACCGTAAAAACCCAGTGCAAAAAGAATGGATGCAACGATCAAACCATGCTCTAAAGGGATGTTGCCCATTATTGTTGTTCCTCTTCTGCACCTGGTTCACGTTTACCCAAATGGAATGCTGCAACAAGTGATGCAAGCAATAACATCGCGGCAACTTCTACCAACAATAAATATTGCGTAAAGAGTGATTGACCTACCGCTTTAGGACCGACCATTTCTGTGCCCATCACCATTGAAGGCTGCACGTAATCTGATTTAAGTACCCAAACCAGGATCAGACCAATCAGGAAGCTCATCAATGCCGGATAAGCCCAAGCCGATGAAGTCAACCATTTGCGTTCCTGAGCAACAGTCTGTTCGCCCAGGTTCAGCATCATTACCACGAACACGAATAACACCATGATCGCGCCAGCATAAACGATGACTTCAAGTGCACCCGCAAATGGTGCACCCACGATCAGGAACAGCCCTGCTACAGCAAGGAGCGAAACGATCAGGCTTAATAAAGCATGTACCGGATTCGTGTTAGTCACCACACGAACCGTAGAGACGATGGCCACAAGGGCCATTAAATAAAATGGCCACATCATGGTAATAGACTCCGTACATCAACAGGTGCACTTTCACGCTGTGCCTGACCTTTGTCCTTACCAGCAACTGCCATACCGGTGACACGGTAGAAGTTATAGTCAGGATATTTACCAGGACCAGAAATCAGCAAGTGTTCTTTTTCGTAGACTAAGTCTTGACGAACATATTCGCCCAATTCGAAATCTGGTGTCATCTGAATCGCAGTCGTAGGACATGCTTCTTCACACATACCGCAGAAAATACAGCGAGAGAAGTTGATACGGAAAAATTCCGGATACCAACGACCATCTTCACGTTCTGCTTTTTGTAATGAAATACAGCCTACCGGACATGCAACCGCACACAGGTTACATGCCACACAACGCTCTTCGCCATCTGGGTCACGCGTTAATACGATACGACCACGGAAACGTGGTGGCACGATTTCTTCGGCTGGCACTTCCGGATATAAAATGGTGTCACGTTTGCGCGTTGCATGGGTAAATACCATGAACAACGTACGAACGATTGACCCGAATCCAGCTAGAAATTTAAACATTTTGTTCTCCCTGCTGTCTTAGGCCTGATTCAACAGAATCACAGCACCAGTCACCAAAAGGTTAACCAACGCCAATGGCAAGCAAATTTTCCAACCAAAGTTCATCACCTGGTCATAACGTGGACGCATTAAAGAACCACGCGCCAATACAAACATCATTACGAAGAATGCTGTTTTAATAATGAACCAGAATGCTGGTGGAAGGAAATCAAGACCAAATGGTGCTAACCAGCCACCGAAGAACAGGGTTACGATCAATGCAGAGATCAGTACTACGTTTACGTATTCCGCAACGAAGAACATACCCCATTTCATACCGCCATATTCTACGTGGTAACCTTCCGCCAGTTCCTGTTCCGCTTCTGGTTGGTCAAATGGGTGACGGTGAGTTACCGCAACACCTGCAACCACGAAGATCAGGAAGCCTAAGAACTGAGGAATAATAAACCATACATCTTTCTGTGCTTCTACGATCTCACGCATGTTGAATGAACCGGCAATTGCCACTACACCCATCAGGGAAATACCCAGGAACACTTCATAAGAAATAGTTTGTGCTGCTGAACGTAGACCACCAAGCAATGCGTATTTGTTGTTAGAAGACCAACCACCAAACAGTACTGCATATACCGCAATACCTGCCATTGCCATGAAGAACAACAGACCGATACTCATGTCTGCAACACCTAAGTAAGGTGATACAGGAATAACCATGAACGACAGCACCGCAGTTGCCATCGCAACTGCTGGAGCCATACGGAAAGTCAATTTATCAGCAAATTTTGGTGTCCAGTCTTCCTTGAACATGATTTTCAGCATGTCGGCAACAATCTGGAACATACCGCCCGGACCTACACGGTTCGGACCGTAACGGTCTTGCCACAAGCCGAGTAAACGACGTTCAATAAAAGACATCAACGCAGCGATCAGTACTACAACCAGTAAGATCACGATCGCTTGAAGTACTGAATAGGCGATTGGCCAGTTTTCAGCCCACAGCGGCGTTTGACGGATTAATTCTTGTTCCATGAATTACGCTCCTACCGCGACTGAAACAGGCTCTGCAAGAGATACCGTTGGTGCAAGACCAATTGGGTAGCCAATATAACCTGTTGGTAAGTATTCAATCACTTGTACAGGAAGAACGATTGAAGTCTCGCCTGCTTTCACAGTGATCTTCTGACCGTCTTGCAGGTTCAAGCGTGTAGCATCCTGTTCGCCCACTGCAAATACTGCCTCAGGAATACGTGTTTCCATTGCCGGAGTTTTAATGGTGAACTCACCAGATGCAAAGATGTGATGCATTGGTACCAGACGGAAGCTTTCAGCATTTACAAGCACAGGTGCTGGTGCAACGAAACTACGCGCTGGACGTTTTGGTAAACGGTCGAATAAACGAACGCCTGAATCACCGCCTTTTAAGTGACCGCCCACTTCATCCTGGTATTTGTTCCAGGCTTGTGGTGAGTTCCAGCCTGCAGACCAGGCAAATGGAATCAGTGGAGATGGTGTTTCATTACCCACATAACCTTCCATAGAGAATGTTAATGCAGAATCGATATCGGTTGGCTGTTTCGGCTCATGTACAGATAATGGCGCACGCATCGAAGTACGACCTGAATAACGACGTGGTTCACGTGCCACTTTCAGACCATGGACACGGAAGCCTGCATCTGGTGCTACATCCAGAATACCTTCAAGTGCAGGAACATTGCTTGCTACTGACTCGATGACATCATCCAGTACCGTCCAAGAAATCGCTTTGCCTTGTACGCCTGTTTCCAGTGCGTGTAACCAGCGCCAAGATTCTTTGATTGCCAGTTCCGGGTTGTAGTAGTTAGGGTCATACACTTGGTAGAAACGTTGTGCACGGCCTTCTTGAGAAACGACAGTACCATCACCTTCAGCAAATGAAGCAGCAGACAATACGATGTTGGCTTTCTTCACAGTCGTAGTTTCAGAGTGATCCAATACGATCACCTGTTTGCCTGCAAGCGCAGCATCAACCTGAGCTGCTGGTAAACGACGATATAGATCGTTTTCTACAATTACGACAGTGTCATAGTCTTGTGCAAATGCTTGCTCAAGGCTTTGACCACCGAAGATTGCCAGACCCATTGAGTTCACTTCAGGAACAGTCAAGGTCAAGCCCGCATTACCCAGGTTTTGTGCGACTTGTGCAGCAGCTTCCATGATGGTTGCGTCTTGTAGGCTTGTACCAGAGATGATCAGTGGTTTCTTGGCAGCTTTCAGCGTATCTGCAATGGTTTGTGCAAATGCTTTGGCATCGTCATCAATACCAGTGATGACTTCACCTTTCACGCCCGCAGCAATCGCGAAGCCTAAACGTGCGATGTCATTTGGAGAAGCAACCACTTCACCTTCCGCAACGTCAGACAAACGTGTTTGTGTTGCAGCCAGAATGTAAATCGGAGATTTCGCATCTTGGGCAATACGTTGTACAGGTTCAGCCAGCCATTCTTGGGTACGGCGCTCTGCAGCCATTTCCTTGCCTTTATTTTTCGCAGCTTGGCGAACAGATAAAGCCATACGTGGTGCAGTTTGAGTCAGGTCTTCACCCAGAATCAGTACCGCATCATAGCTTTCGATCTCACGCATGTTCGGGTTATAAACACCCTCGGTTTGCATAATCGATGCAGCCAGTTCAACCAGATTTTGCTCTTTTTGAGCCATACCGGTTGAGTAGTTGTCTTGACCAACTAATTCACGTAATGCGAAGTTAGCTTCAAGTGATGCACGTGGTGAACCGATCCCCAGTACTTTTTTGCCCTGGATTTTCGCAATTACGGTATCCAATGCTGTATCAACAGAAACTGTTTCTACATTTGTACCAGTACGGAACTGTGGCTGACGAGGACGGTCTTTACGGTTTACATAACCGGTACCGAAACGGCCTTTATCGCACAGGAAGTATTGATTCACTTCACCGTTGAAACGGTTTTCAACGCGACGAAGCTCGCCATAACGCTCACCTGGAGAGATGTTACAACCTGAAGAACAGCCATGACATACGCTTGGTGCGTACTGCATGTCCCATTTACGGTTATAGCGTTCTGAGTGAGTCTTATCGGTGAATACACCAGTCGGACATACTTCAGTCAGATTACCAGAGAATTCAGATTCTAGCGTGCCTGATTCCGGACGACCGAAATAAACGCGAGAAGCGTTTGCATATACACCGAAATCTGTACCGCCTGCATAGTCTTTGTAATAACGAACACAACGGTAACATGCGATACAACGGTTCATCTCGTGCGCAATGAATGAACCAAGTTCTTGGTTGTAATGCGTACGTTTGGTGAAACGGTAACGACGACGGTCGTGTTGAGTCATTACTGTCATATCTTGCAGGTGACAGTGCCCCCCCTCTTCACAGACTGGACAGTCGTGCGGGTGGTTGGTCATCAAGAATTCAACAACAGAAGCACGGAAATCTTTCGCTTCTTTGTCTTCAATCGAGATGTAGGTATTGTCAGCAGCCGGTGTCATACATGACATGACCAAACGACCACGCGTATCTTCTGGATTCGCGTATTGAGTCACAGCACATTGACGGCAAGAACCGACAGAACCTAAGGATGGATGCCAACAAAAGTATGGGATGTCGATGCCAAGACTCAAACATGCTTGCAGCAAGTTTTCCGAGCCGTTGACTTCATACGATTTTCCATCGACATGAATTGTAGCCATAGTCGAATTCCTTAAGCTTGTTCTACGTTGCGGGTTTGAGCGGCAGCATTTACGACTTTCGCTTCAAATTCGCCACGGAAATGTTTGAGTGCGCCCATTAACGGTTCCATAGCACCTGGTGCGTGAGCACAGAAAGTTTTACCAATCCAAAGCTTACGAGTCAGTTCTTGTAAGTGATCGATATCTTCTTTCTTGCCAGTACCATCTTCAAGTGCTTTAAGCGCTTTCACCGCCCAAGGTAAGCCATCACGGCAAGGTGTACACCAACCACATGATTCACGCGCAAAGAATTCTTCGAGATTACGAGTCGCTGAAACCATACATTGGGTTTCATCAACCACCATCAATAGACAGGTACCTAAACGTGAACCTGCTTTCATGATGCTTTCCGCATCCATCGGAAGATCGATATGCTCAGCAGCCAGGAAGTCAGTTGATGCACCACCGGGTAACCATGCTTTCAGCTTCAGGCCGTCACGCATACCACCGGCATGTTCTTCAATCACTTCACGTGCAGTGGTACCGAATGGCAGTTCCCATAGACCCGGGAATTTCACCTTACCTGAAGCACCATAAATTTTTGTGCCCGGATCTTTCGATTTGCCTGCAGACAAACCGATGTACCATTCTGGACCACGCAACATGATGGCTGGCAAGTTGTTGTAGGTCTCTACGTTGTTCACGATCGTAGGACGACCCCAAGCACCTGCAACCTGCGGGAATGGCGGTTTGGTACGCGGGTTTGCACGGCGACCTTCAAGCGAGTTAATCAATGCAGTTTCTTCACCACAGATATAACGACCCGCACCGGTATGTACGTGTAACTCGAAGCTCCAGCCAGAATCCAGGATGTTGTCACCCAGATAACCTTTGGCACGAACCTGTTCAAGTGCTTCGTTCAGGTACTTCGCTGCTTCGATGTATTCACCACGGATGAAGATATAACCTTGAGTTGCTTCAAGGGTATAAGCTGCAATCAGCATACCTTCGATCAACTGGTGAGGAAGATCTTCCATCAACAGACGGTCTTTGAAGGTACCTGGTTCCATCTCATCGGCATTACAAATCAGGTAACGTGGACCTGAATTGTCATTTGGTGCCATCAGCGACCATTTGATCCCTGCCGGGAAGCCTGCACCACCACGACCTTTTACGGTTGCAGCTTTTACAACTTCCAGCACTTCTTTCGGTGTCATAGACAGGGCTTTTTTAAAGCCTGCATAGCCTTCAAGCGCTTCGTAGTCATCAACGTGACGGACATTCGCCTGTTTGCTTAGACGCCAAGTCAGTGGATGCGTTTCCGGGTTACCGTCGCCATAAATTGGTTTTGGTTCGGTATTCATACATACTTCTCCAATAACTGTTTAATTGATGTCACTTCCACGAGACCGTGAGTGTCTTCATCAATCATGAGGGTTGGACCTTTGTCACAGTTACCTAGGCAGCAAATTGGAAGCAAGGTAAAACGGCCATCCGCTGTGGTTTGGCCGAACTGGATACCCAATTCACGCTGGAATGCTTCTGCTAAAGTCTCCGCACCCATCAAGAAACATGCAATAGAGTCACACAGTAAAATTACGTGACGACCCACTGGCTGACGGTAAATACGGTTATAGAACGTTGCAACCCCTTCCAAATCGGCAAGGCTCATGCTGAGCATTTGCGCGATGGCATTCATTTGAGCATCGTCTACCCAGCCATTACGGCGTTGTACACACTTCAGCGCATCAAGACACGCTGCACGTGGGTACGGGTAATGCCCAATGTGATGTTCAATTTCATGGATTTCTTCCGAAGTCAAAATCCCTTCAACATTCACACGTGGCTTTTTATCAGTCAAAATCATCATAATGCGTTTACCCCTTAGCGATCCACGTCAGCCATTACGACGTCGATTGTCGCTAAATAAATGATTAAGTCAGATACAAGACTGCCGTTAATCACAGAAGGCATTTGCTGTAAATGCGTGAAAGTTGGTGTACGAATACGGGTACGGTAACTCATGGTTGACTTGTCTGAAGTCAGATAATAAGTCGACGCACCTTTCACCACTTCTGCCATCACAGATGATTCACCTGCAGGCATTACAGGACCCCAAGAAACGCTCAAGAAGTGCGTAATCAAGGTTTCAATATCTTGTAATGTTTTGTCTTTTGGTGGTGGAACAGCCAGTGGATGGTCTGCTTTGTACGCACCAGATGGCATATTCTCTAGACACTGCTTAATGATTTTCAGTGACTGTTCGATTTCACGGAAGTGAACAATCACACGAGCATATGCATCGCCTTCGTACTCAACTGGCACTTCGAAGTCATAGTTTTCATAACCACTGTATGGACGGTATTTACGAACATCAAAGTCGATACCTGTCGCACGCAGACCAGTACCTGTTACACCCCATGCCAATGCAGATTTCGCATCGTATTGAGCCACATTACGGGTACGACCCACAAATACAGAGTTTTTCAGTGCTGCAGTATAGTATTCGTTCAAACGCTTAGGCATCCAGTCGAGCAAGTCTCGAACCAGTTTTTCCCAACCGTTTGGCAAGTCATGTGCAGTACCACCGATACGGAACCATGCTGGATGCATACGGTAACCGGTGATCGCTTCCACAATGTCATACACTTTCTGACGGTCAGCGAACATATAGAATACTGGAGTCATACCGCCGGCATCCTGAATCGCAGTACCGATGTACAGCAAGTGGTTATTGATACGGAACAGTTCCGACATCATGACACGGATACACTGGGCACGGTCAGGTACAGTAATACCCGCCATTTGTTCCACGCCCATCACATAAGGCATGTTCTGTGCACAGCCACCGAGGTAGTCGACACGGTCTGTATATGGAATGAATGAATGCCAGGTTTGACGTTCAGCCATCTTTTCCACACCACGGTGGTGATAACCGATGTCAGGCACACAGTCTTTAACTTCTTCACCGTCCAGCTGCAAGATCACACGGAAAGCACCATGCGCAGATGGATGGTTCGGACCCAGGTTCAGGAACATGAAATCTTCATCTGCATTACCGCGCTTCAGACCCCAGTCTTCTGGCACAAAACGTAGATGTTCCTGTTCAAAGTCCTGCTTGGCTTTGTCTTGGATATACGGAGTATATTCAGTTGCACGTGCAGAATATTCTTTACGTAGCGGGTGACCTTCCCAGTAGGTTGGCAACAAGATACGACGGAGCATTGGATGCCCTTCGAAATTGATGCCGAACATGTCATAAGCTTCACGCTCATACCAGTTCGCATTTGGCCAGATATTCGTTGCGGTCGGAATATTCAGATCGCTGTCGCTTAATGCAACTTTAATACGAATGTCACAGTTACGCTCTAAAGATAATAAATGATAGAACACTGTGAATTCTGACGCAGGCAAACCGTCACGGTGCGTACGTAAACGCTCATCTACTGCAGACAAGTCGAATAGCATCACGTATGGACGTGGCACGGTACGCAAGAACATCAATACTTCTTGTACACGTGCGCGCTCAACCCAAACTGTCGGGAAATCCTCGAAAGTCGTTTGCACAAAGAAGTTCTCACCAAACTTGGTTTTGAGCTCTTCAATGATGGCAAATGCTGGGCGTGAATCAACTGCTGTTGATTCTGGCATAGCAATGTCAGTTTCAGCCATTGGCTTGGCTTCCTATTTAATACAAATTCAGTCAACCTAAACGACAACTACACCCATAGCGGGTGCACAACAAAAAACCGGTCGTTTAAATTATTTAATTTCATCCATAGAGCGTAAGTTCTTCACAGCCACACGCTGGTCTTTCTTACGGTCACGTTCCGGCATCATCTTTGGCTTATACACTGGCTTAAGATCATCACCGATTACCGCAGACAGCGGACGACGCTCTAATTGAATTTGGTCTTGTAACAGCATTAATGCCTGGATCAATGCTTCAGGACGTGGTGGGCAGCCCGGAACGTATACATCTACCGGAATAATCTTGTCCACACCTTGTACGACTGAATAAATATCGTACATACCACCTGAGTTTGCACACGCACCCATTGAAATAACCCATTTCGGTTCAAGCATCTGTTCATACAGACGTTGAATTACCGGAGCCATTTTCACGAAGCATGTACCTGCTACGATCATCAAGTCTGCCTGACGCGGTGAAGCACGGATAACTTCGGCACCGAAACGTGACAAGTCATGTACACCGGTCAAAGTCGTTGCATATTCAACGTAGCAGCAAGATGTACCAAAGTTAAATGGCCAAACTGAGTTCTTACGACCCCAGTTCACTGCTGTGTGCATTACATCCTCTAGGCGAGTCATGAACACATTTTTATTCACTTCTTCTTCTAGAAGCGGATCTTCTACAACGATACGCTCTTGAAGTGGATATTCATCAGCATTCGGATTCGCACGGGTTAATGTATATTTCATCCCGAGTTACTCCTTATCAGAGGGTTGAACTTGTGATTTTTTCACAAGACCAGATGATTGAGCTGGGATTTGACCAGTTGGATCCATAACCAATTCTTCAACAGAGTTGAAGCGCGTAATTTCTGCAAGATCCATATTTGGCGAACCAATTTTAGCTTTGTATCCTGCTGCTTTACGTCTGTCTGAAGGTGCCCAGTTCAGTGCGCCTGTCGATAATTCGTAAACCAAACCAACAAGTAAAACCAAAATAAAGATAGCTGCAGTTGCAAAACCAATCCAACCTACTTCACGAACAGAAGATGCCCATGCATACAGGTAAAGTGCTTCGAGGTCGAAGACTACAAAGAAAATTGCAACTAAATAGAATTTCGCAGACAAGCGGATACGAGCTCCACCTGCGCTGACTACGCCTGACTCAAACTGCTCCTGCTTGGCACGGCCCCATGATTTACCCCCGAGGAGTAATGGGACAGTGAGCATAAAGACGCATAAAAATGTAACGCCGATCACGAAGGCAATAATTGCCCATTCGTATGGAGTAATGGCACTCATGCGGGGATAACTCCTGGCAGGCCGATTTATTAACAAAGAATGTATGTATTGGCCTTCAAATACACCAAACACAAAATTAATCCCGCCAATTGTACCTGATTTTGGATTTCACTTGCTAGTTTATAAGCCTTAGTCTTTTGGATGATTTTTTAGACATTCCTAATTTTATTCTGGCTTTAAGCTCAAAGAATCTCAACCGATCGTTTTTTTAAATTAAAGTTTAAATTTCCATTATTTTTTTCTAAACCCGGATAGACTTTTAAAGCTTTGCTTAATTAGGCCTCACTCCTTTTACAGTGTCTGGTTACCCACCCCATGAAAAGAAACTTATAAAGAATCAATCAAAAATATTTCACCTTTGCTTAATGCTCCGAAAAAATCAGTGTGTTTTTAAAAGATGTTTAACATGAATGTTGTCATTCAATTAGAAGCCGACCTTTTCTACCCGCTCTCGGTAAGCCTTAAAAGAGCAATTGTGTATTTTTGCAACACGTCCAACAGTTTGATTCAGATTATGATATTTCTATTTTTAAACACACTATGACATTTATAAAGTAACAATAAGGAGTCCATGCATGTCTCTACGATTTACCCATAAACCCGATTATTTTTTCTTTGCTCAATTATTGATGCGACATGTAGAAAGCTATATCCAAAAACATCAGGATGCCAGCAATGCAATTTTTGACTTAGGGGATATTCATAAACTTTTCCAGACAGACTATGCCTCTTCCAGCATTAACCTGGACGGTATTATGAATATTGCCGATGAGTACAAGCTTGAAACCTTGTCGGGCGACCAGAAACTAATCCAAAGCTATCAGGTAGATGTTAAAAACAACAAGCTGCTGATCAACTTCAATTCTGATGCCTTAAACAGTCTGAAAGAAGGCAAACCACTGATTGAACCGGATGCTACCATCCATGAATAATCCCCTTTAAATAGCCATAAAAAAAACGATACCTATGTATCGTTTTTTCTCACCTAAACTCTTATTCTGACTGATCTGACACTTCAGCTTTTTCCAGTTTTTCGATCGGTTTTTGCTTGATTTTTTTACCGTAACGGCTAGCTGGCCAAATCATGATAAAGCGTGCACCACCCAGTGTCGGACTTTGATCGACCTGAATCTCTCCACCAAACCAGTAAGCAATCCGGCTAACAATAGACAGGCCCAAACCATATCCCCCTGAAGCACGAGTACGACTATCATCCAGTCGGGCAAAAGCTTCAAAGATACGGGCACGGTCAGCTTCCGGAACCCCCGGACCATCATCTTCTACACAGATATACGCCATACCCTTAGCGTCTAGTCCGCCACTGATCAGGATTTTCTGCTCACAGTAGCGTACTGCATTCCCTACCAGATTTTGCACCACACGATGCAGGTAACGTCGTTCAGCCTCTACGATTACAGGTACTGGCATAGGCAGCACTTCGACTTCTTTGCCTGTTTTTAAAGCATCGGTTTCGACTGCCACCTGATCCAGCACTTCAAACAGATCAATATCTTCAAATTCAATTGAAGGCATGCCTTGTTCCAGTTTGGCATAGGTCATGATTTCATCAATCAAAGTATTTAAGGCTTCAATATCCTTGTCAATCTGCTCAACCTGCTGCAAGCGGTAATCATAGTCGTCTTCATCTGCCATCATTTCCACTGCAAAACGGATACGGGCAACAGGTGTACGCAGCTCATGCGATACCGCACGCATCAATTCACGCTGCGCTTCAATCAGACGCTGAATATGATCCGACATATTGTTATAGCTGGAAGCCAGCGTCGCCATCTCATCACTACCTTCTACCGGAAGACGCAATGACATGTTCCCGGTTTTCATCTTGTTCAGGGCATAGCTCACTTCACGCAGTTTACGCTGCATTGGCACCAGCAGACCATAAATCCCCAGACTTAAGACAAACAGGCTGAGCAAGGTAATCCCGGCAGCTAACTGGAATGGCATCCAGTTAAATAACGGCACTGGCCCCATGACCAGCACTTCAGACGTCGAGCTAGGAATAGGAGAAATGATCGAAATTGTAGTACCGCGAATTGAGGCACTATCACGATATAGAATAATGCTGTGATCTAGACGCAAACGTCCGATCTGCTCGGAATCTAGTGGCAGGCTCTGGACATTTTCAATCGAGATTGGATAAGAGAAATAATCCTGAATTCGCTTCAGGTATTCTTTTTCCTGACCTGGGTAGTACACCAGATAGTCCAGAATAAAGACCGGTAAAGCCTTCATCTGGCGTTCAGTAATATTATCCGCCTTAATATAAAGATAATGACTTGGATCATCGCGTAGCCCAATGACAATATAAGCTACCCCGGTTTTGGCATCCCAACGCACGACTGCCTTACGGTCAGCCAGACGTCGACCTTCCGCTCGGGTAATATCCATTTTACTAGCTTCGACATAGTAGATTGGCAATTCCAACAGATCAGACGCATCTGAAACCCAATCCATCTTTTGCTGCAGATTAGGCTGTCTCGCAACCCCCTCACTGATGATATATGCCATACCATCAGTCAGGGATTCACGATATTCCTGCGCACGCTGGTAGTTGATGATCTGTACCAGCAGATAGCTGAATACTGCCACCAGGACCACAAGCATGACCAGGCCTGCGTATATCCGCAAAAATATACTGTGTTTAAACACCTATTAATTATCCTGTTTATTCAGGCGGCTAAAGGCACCGATTAGATACCGTTAGTTTCTTTGACGAATAGATAACCTTTACTACGTACTGTTTTAATACGTTTTGGATTTTCAGGATCGTCACCAATTTTTGGACGAATGCGCGAAATACGCACATCAATTGAACGGTCTTGGCCGTCATATTCGATGCCGCGTAGACGTTCAAAGATATCTTCACGTGACAAGATGCGGCCCGCATTTGAAGCCAGCAGCCACAACAGGTCATATTCTGCACTGGTAAAGTCAACCAGCTCACCATTTAAGGTCACTGAACGACCACCATTGTCGATCACCAGGTCATCAAACTCGATGCGCTGAGCCACTTCATCCTCAGGCACTTTGTCAGTACGGCGTAATAAAGCACGGATACGAGCCAGCAGGACACGCGGCTGAACCGGTTTAGCGACATAGTCATCTGCACCCATTTCCAGACCTAAGACCTGATCCATATCTTCAGTACGTGCAGTCAGCATTAAAATCGGTTGATGATAATGTGGACGAACTTCACGGCAGATGGTCAAACCATCAGCACCTGGCAACATAACATCTAGAACCACCATGTCTGGTTGCTCGGCAATAATACGACGAATAGCACGGTTGCCATCCGGCTCTACCCCAACCTCAAGACCATTACGGATGAGGTATTCTTGTGTTAAACGAGCAAGACGCTCATCATCTTCAACAATTAGAATTTTAGGTAACTTTTCTTCTTGGCTCATGTGTTGCCCCTTTATTTGATGGACGTATGCTACGGACGTATCCTTTTGAAATCCAATAGATACGTTTTTAATATGCTTGCAATATACACACGTTTACATTGTAAACAAGATAGCGTTCACCAAACCAATACACCAAAGTAGCATTTTGTAATATTTTATCGTGCACATTTCACTCGAATGTGCATTTAACTACCGTTTGTCGGCTTATTTGCATCGATCACAGCTTAATCTGAACAAAATGTGACTAGTTGATTCAGGCCTTTTTAGTTATCCACAATGTTATCTATAAGCACTTTTTGCCAGCTTTGATATGCTATGCCTTGCCGGATAAGGCTTATGCAAGAATCAATAAAAATTGGGATCTTTTTGCAAAAGATTAAGATAAAACTTCAGAAAAATATTTAGCAAAATGTCAATATTGATCTACCCTAAATTTTCCCGTATCTTGTGTTCAATTAATTTTATAACCACTAGGTCTTGTGTTTATTCCTCGAACACTGTGGCACGATTTTTGCCCAGTTCAAACGGTCCATAAACATAAAAATAGATGACAATGGAGCTATGCTAACATGAGCGTAATCACGTCCACTCCGGGTCAACTTCAGGTGATTAAACGCACCGGTGATGTTGCCGCTTTTGATGCAGAAAAAATTTCTGTTGCAATTGGAAAAGCATTTTTGGCAGTAGAAGGCCAGCAAAGTGCAGATTCGAGCCGTATACACGACCGTATCGAACAATTAACGGAAATGGTTCTGAATACATTCAAACGCCGTTTACCATCGGGTGGCACGATCCATATCGAAGAAATTCAGGATCAGGTTGAACTTGCGCTGATGCGTACTGGCGAACAGAAAGTTGCACGTGCCTATGTCATCTACCGTGAACAACGTTCTGAAGCGCGCAAACAGTTAGGTGCCAACCATCACCCTACACTGCAAGTCACTGATGCAGAAGGCAAGTTAAAGCCGCTTGACCTAAGCGAATTGACTGCGACTGTGACTCGCGCTGCTGAAGGCCTTGAAGGAATCGACGTACAGGCGATTGTCGATGAGACCGTAAAAAACCTTTATAACGGCGTAAAAGAGTCTGACATCTCTACAACAATGATGATGGCAACTCGTACCCGTATTGAGCAAGAACCTAACTATACTTATGTGACTGCACGTCTATTGCGTGATGACCTGGTGGCTACCGGTTTAGAGTTCTTGGGTTTATCAACTGATACTAATGAAGGTGATGCGCTTGAAACTTTCCTGAAAAAAGGGATTGAGTTAGAGCTTCTTTCACCTGAATTGTTAAACTTTGACCTGGCTAAGCTGGCTGCAGCGATTCAACCAGAACGTTCAAACCAGTTCACTTACCTAGGTCTGCAAACCCTATTTGACCGTTACTTCATCCACTCAGATGGCGTGCGTTTCGAATTGCCACAATTGTTCTTCATGCGTGTGTCTATGGGTCTTGCCCTGAACGAAGACAATCGCGAAGACCGCGCAATCGAGTTCTATAACTTATTGTCTAGCTTCGACTACATGGCGTCTACACCTACCCTATTCAACTCAGGTACGTTACGTCCACAGTTGTCTAGCTGCTACTTGACTACGATTGATGATGACTTGTATGACATCTATGGTGCGATGCGTGATAACGCAATGCTGTCTAAGTGGGCAGGCGGTTTAGGTAATGACTGGACTCCAGTTCGTGCCCTGAACTCTTACATTAAAGGTACAAACGGTAAGTCTCAAGGTGTGGTGCCATTCCTTAAAGTTGCCAACGATACTGCTGTTGCCGTAAACCAAGGTGGTAAACGTAAAGGTGCAGTATGTGCATACCTGGAAACCTGGCATCTGGACATCGAAGAATTCCTTGAGCTTCGTAAGAACACGGGTGATGACCGTCGTCGTACTCACGACATGAACACTGCGAACTGGGTTCCTGACCTGTTCATGCAACGTGTATTCGAAGATGCTGAATGGACACTGTTCACTCCTTCTGAAACACCTGATCTTCATGATCTGACTGGTGCAGAATTCGCTGAGCGTTATGCTTACTACGAAAGCATTGCCAAAGAAACAAATATGTTGCACAAGAAAATCCGTGCAAAAGATTTGTGGCGCAAAATGCTGTCTATGCTGTTCGAAACAGGCCACCCATGGATCACGTTCAAAGACGTATGTAACCTGCGTTCACCACAACAACACGTGGGTGTAGTTCACTCTTCTAACCTGTGTACAGAAATTACCCTGAACACCAGCAAAGAAGAAATCGCTGTATGTAACTTAGGTTCGATCAACCTGGTACAACACGTTCAAGGCGGCAAGCTGGATCGTGAAAAACTGGCTCGTACAGTAAAAACTGCAGTACGTATGCTCGATAACGTCATCGACATCAACTATTACGCAGTTCCTCAAGCACGTAACTCAAACCTGAAACACCGTCCAGTCGGTATGGGTATCATGGGCTTCCAGGATGCACTATATGAAATGGGTATGGCTTACGGTTCTGATGCTGCGGTTGAGTTTGCTGATGAATCAATGGAAGTGATTTCTTACTACGCAATTTCAACTTCAAGTGACCTTGCTGTTGAACGCGGTACGTATGAAACATTCAAAGGTTCACTGTGGGATCAAGGTATCTTACCAATCGACTCACTTGACCTGGTTGCGAAAACTCGTCCAGAGCGTATGTTTGAAGTTGACCGTACACAACGTCTGGACTGGGACACTTTACGTGCCAAAGTTCAAAAAGACGGTATGCGTAACTCGAACGTGATGGCGATTGCCCCAACTGCAACGATTTCGAATATTTGTGGCGTGTCTCAGTCAATCGAACCTACATTCCAGAACCTGTATGTGAAATCTAACCTGTCTGGTGAATTCACAGTGATCAACCCGTACCTGGTACGTGCGTTGAAAGAACGTGGTCTTTGGGATGCAGTGATGGTCAACGACCTGAAACACTTCGAAGGTTCAGTACAAAAGATTTCTCGTATTCCTGAAGAATTAAAAGCGATCTTTGCGACTGCGTTTGAAGTTGAGCCACGCTGGATTGTTGATGCTGCTTCTCGTCGTCAAAAATGGATCGACCAGGCGCAATCTCTGAACCTGTACATCGCGGGTGCAAACGGTAAAAAACTGGACATCACTTACAAGATGGCTTGGTTACGTGGTCTGAAAACCACTTATTACCTACGTGCTTTAGGTGCAACTTCTGCCGAGAAATCAACTATTAACACTGGCGCATTAAATGCAGTTAAACCTGCGACTGTTGCGGCTCCTGTAGTTGCAGCGCCAGTGGTTGAAGAGAAAAAACCTGAAGCTCCTGTAGAGGAAGAAGGTTTCACTCAAGCAGCGCCAGTGCCACAAGCATGTTCAATTGACAACCCTGATTGTGAGGCTTGTCAGTAATCTGACGGGTTTCTAATCCACCCCGACCCTCCTTTTTCAAAGGAGGGAGATTCCTCGAAGCAAATGGCGGGATGCAAGTCCCCCTTTGCAAAAGGTGAGCAGCACTGCTGCGCAAGAGGGGGATTCAAGAAATTTAGACAATAAAAAAGCCCACTACAGGCCGATCAAAACTCGTAGGGGCTTTTAATCTCGAAGTGATACCAAAATGGTCACAACGAGGCTGGCATAATCAATGCGAGTTAGATTGTAGCACTGAAAACTATCTCGAGCCAGTACAAGTCATTTTCTTTGAAGAAGGAGGAATAGATGATGTCCAAGCGCGTGATTTATAAAAGTGCTATTGACGGTTGCTTCGTGACTAAAGCTTATGCTTTAGCTCATCCAAAAACGACAATCAAACAGATTCGCAAAATCAAATGATGATTTAAAACTTAAACGTGGATTTCTAGATTAGTCTGGAATCCACAACTTAGAACAAAAAGGAAATTTGGTGCCCCATATGACTCACAACTACATGTTAGGACTTGTGGCATTGATCCTTTCCTTTGCCGTTACCTTTTACGCACCGATTGCTTATTTCTGGTTTAAAGTTCGCCAGCAACAGCGTAAACAAAATAAGTAGTGGGGATTTATCTCTGAACAAATTCAGAGCATTCATCGACAAAACTTAATTTTGTTTACACAAATTGAGCGTATAGTAAGACATCTCAGCACTGCTGGATGTCTAATAAAAGATATAAAGCAACTAGAGAGAATTGATATGTCTATCCTAAGTTGGGACGATTTCGAAGATGATTCGCAAAAACCGGCTGCACCTGAACAGCAGCCTACGCCCGTCGAGCCGAAAAAAACGGCTAATCCGCAGATGGTATCTGATGCAAGCAACACATCGTCGAATGTGGCAGCTGCACAACCCGCTGCAGCCCCTCGAAGCGCAGGATCAAATTCAACCGATTCACTGGCAAGAGCATCTGCTTCCCTAGACCAGCTGGACGTTGCGCCAGGTCTTGAGGAACTTGAGATGGGTGCACAGCGTGTACAAGTTGATGATAAACGTATGATCAACTGCCGTGCTGACTTGAATCAGTTAGTGCCATTCAAATACGAATGGGCTTGGCAGAAATATCTGGATGGTTGTGCCAACCACTGGATGCCTCAAGAAATCAACATGAACCACGACATCGCGTTGTGGAAGTCTGAAAATGGCTTGACTGAAGATGAACGTACCATCGTGATGCGTTCACTTGGTTTCTTCTCTACTGCGGATTCACTGGTTGCAAACAACCTGGTATTGGCGATCTACCGTCACATCACCAACCCTGAATGCCGTCAGTACATCCTGCGTCAGTCATTTGAAGAAGCGATTCATACGCATGCTTACCAGTACTGTATCGAGTCTTTAGGTATGGACGAAGGCGAAGTCTTCAACATGTATCGTGAAGTTCCATCAGTAGCACGTAAAGCAGCTTGGGGCTTGAAATATACGCAATCTCTAAGTGATCCTACTTTCAAAACCGGTACACCAGAAAACGACCAGATCTTGCTTCGCAACCTGATCGCATTCTACTGTGTCCTTGAAGGTATCTTCTTCTACTGCGGTTTCACCCAAATTCTGTCTATGGGTCGTCGTAACAAGATGAATGGTGTTGCTGAGCAATTCCAGTACATCCTGCGTGACGAATCTATGCACCTGAACTTCGGTATCGACATGATCAATCAGATCAAGATCGAGAACCCACATCTGTGGACTGCTGAATTCCAGCAAGAAGTGATTCAAATGATCCTTGAAGGTACCATGCTTGAAATCGAATATGCTCGTGACACGATGCCACGCGGTGTATTGGGCATGAATGCTGGCATGATGGAAGAATACCTGAAATTCATCTGTAACCGTCGCTTGAGCCAGTTAGGCTTGCCTGAACAGTTTACTGGTGTGAACAATCCATTCCAGTGGATGTCAGAAATGATGGATCTACGTAAAGAGAAGAACTTCTTCGAAACTCGCGTAACAGACTACCAAACTGGTGGTGCGTTAAGCTGGTAAGAAATATCACATAATATATAAAGTATTATGATCAAAAAAACCGCCTAAAATGGCGGTTCTTTTATTGGATGAATGCTTAACTTATTTCATCTTTTCAACGATTTGTTCAGCTTTTTTCAGATGTGTCGCTACCGCAGTACGGGTTTGCGTCAACATGCTTTTTAATTCCGCATTTTTCGCATTTGGAATCAATTGTGTGTCCAAAGTGTTCAGGGCTTTACGATGTACTTCAACTTGGCTCATCATATAGTCTTTATCAGCTGCAGATGGCTTGCTCAGGTCAGTAACAATCTTGTCACTATCACTTTGCAATGTCGTACTGAGACTGCTTGCTTGCGGAGTTAATTTTAAACGGTCTGCCAGAGCCTGACATTTTTTCTCATTCGCTGTATGTTCGCTAATCATCATTTGCGCATACTTACGTGCGTCATCTGTTTTAAGTTTTGGCAAGGCTGTTTTTGCCTGTTTGATTTCACCGTTATTGACCGTACTTACAACCTTAATCACTTGACTCTCGGTTAAATGCATTCGGCTGTCATTTGATGCTTTAGAATTTGCTTGAGCAGCAGTTGAAGATTGCTGATTCATTGCCATTGTTTGCCCAGCAGTGAATAGCAATACACCACTCATCGCAACACAGTTAATCATCTTCTTCATTGGAATAGCTTTCATCATGGCACCCTTTAATGTTTTATTAATTAAAAATGCCTTTATAAAATAGGTGAATTAGCTTAAAAACAGTGTAATGTTTAAGTTGTTTTATGAGATCAATATATAAGCATTTATTAGCTTAAGCAAAGTCTGTTGACGATTAGTTTCTTATTCAAACTCTACGTAAAAATTCGCAATATATTCATATTGAGTAAAATACTAAAATTAATTAAGTCATTGATTTAAATTATTTTTATAAATTTTAGTATATTCTTAGCTTTATTAAATTTACTTCAGTTTTTCCTCTATTGAATCATTCCTTATTATTCAACAAATTAAGAAAAGCTAAATTTAATTGAACTATTCATTAGCTGCTAAATCAACTTCTTATTAATCAGAATTTCTAGCTTTAGATAGTGAAAATTTATTACCTAAATATTTTTATAAAAGCTTGATCTCAAAATAAATTTCCTATGCTACTATCGGCCATATATGAATAATATTTATACAAATCCATAATAGCCAGAAGATAAATAGAGAGGGCTTATGAAAGGTTCCATCCTGGATTTTTCTATTCAAGATAATACGGGTTTTATCACAGGGGATGATAACAACCGCTACAGTTTTAGCGGTGCAGACTGGCGTGGACAACGCCCTCCATCACGCGGTGACCGGGTTGATTTTATTGTTAACTCAACCGGCCATGCAGCAGATATTTATCTGGCTCTGGGAAGCTCGATTCATCTGGGAGAAAGTATTAGCAATCAGATTAACAAATATTCCAATTTGGATCAGGCTGAAGAGAATTACAGCAGTATCGACTGGTTCGTAAAATGTCTAACCAATTATGCAAACTTTTCAGGTCGTGCACGCCGTAAAGAATTTTGGTTCTTTATGCTGTTTTGTGTAATTTTAAGTATTATTAGTGAAGTCATTGATGCAGTTTTAGGCACCAAACCTTTGGTGAATGGCCTGCTAAATTTAGCGCTTCTGCTCCCAAGTCTGGCTGTAGGGGCACGTCGCTTGCATGACATTGGACGCTCTGGATGGTGGCAATTGCTTGTACTGACAGGGATAGGAGTCATTTTACTCATCATCTGGTGGGCAAGTGATACCAAAAAAGAAAATAATGAATATGGTGCTCCTGCCAAGTAATGGAACATTACATATCCCGTCTTGATACGGGATATGTTTATAGATTATTTAATTTAATATCAAAGCAATACGTAGACAATTCATGCTGCAAGATCAGTTATCCAAACTTCCCAATGCAATATGGGTGCAAATTTATAAAGATAAAATGCAACTGATGGACAATGAGGGCACGATTGTGCAAACAATGGTCCCTCCCGTTCCCTATGCGCATGAACGCAGCATCATTGCCGACTTTAATGCTGCCTCAGACACCCTAAAACAGCTGGTATCTACTCCAATTGTTCAAAAACTTTGGGGCTCTACAACGCTGCTGCAAGTTATGGATATGCCTGAAGAGGGTCTGACAGCTCTTGAACAGCGTGCCCTGCTAGAATTAGGTTATGAAAATAGTGCACAAAAGGTGATTCTGTATGATCCCGCAGGTCAGGAAGTTACGAAAGCGAGCTTAAGCACCACTTATCCTAAAACCAATCTAAAAATCTTTCTGGTTATCTTAATTGTCGTCATTGCTGCTTCTATCTGGTTTTTAACACTTTAAATGGGCTTTGTTGCACAAAGATTTGAAATGCAAAGCGCCCCTAATTGAGCCAAATTTAAGGCGTAATTTGGGTAAGTGGTCGACCTAATTCCGTAAATCGGTTGAGGACTGCTACACGTGCATGAATTTCATTCACCTGACTAGGAAAGCTTCTTGCCATTAATTTATCGCCTAATAATTTGATGCAATGCATCTTGGTTTCCACCAAACTGCGGCGATGATAGCCTGACCATTTTTTCCATAATGTCCTGCCTAAACGTTTAACTGTTCGAAGTAATTCATTTCGCTCTAGCGAGCTACTCTTTCTATCTTTCCATGGTTTCGCATTTTTTCTAGGTGGAATCACCGCATGTGCTTGCCGATCTGCAATGACCTGACGGCATTGCTTGGTGTCATAAGCTCCATCGGTATAAACAGAGTCAATCTGCTCATCTTGTGGAATCTGATTAAGTAAATCACCAAGCACCTGTGAATCACTGACATTATTGGTTGTGAGCTGAATAGCGCGTATTTGTAGGGTTTTGGCATCTATACCAATATGTAGTTTACGCCATTGGCGACGATATTCAGCTCCATGTTTCTTGCGTTTCCATTCGCCCTCACCTAGAAACTTCATGCCTGTAGAGTCTACAAGTAGATGCAGCCCCTCACTACTTTTTTGCTAGTTGATTGCAATATCAATATGCTTTTGTCTTCTACAAAGCGTACTGTAATCTGGTGCGGTCCAATTTAATCCGCAAAGTTCAATCAGACTTTGCACAAAGCCAGTGACCATACGTAAAGATAGACGGAATAAGGATTTAATCATTAAGCAGCATTGGATAGCTGCGTCGGAGTAGGTTTGATTTCGCCCTTGTTTGCCTTTTGATGGAGCATACCATTGCGTAGCAGGATCAAACCAAATGGCAATATTTCCGCGACTCATGAGTACTCGGTTATATGCGGGCCAATTGGTTGTGCGGTAGATTTTATGTGTAGGCTTCTTCATTTGAAAATTATATCGCTGAAAAAGCCTTTACAGATAGGTTTGTGCAACAAAGCCATTCAAAAGGTGAAGTTAAAAATTATTGTTAATAATGAATATAAAAAATGCTCCTAAACATAGAAGCATTTTATTTTTAATGAAAATAAAAAATTATTTTAAATAGTCTAATAAATGACTAAAGTTCTCAATCGTATATTTAGGCTGTGCCTGCTGTAATTCAATTTCTGAACCATAGCCGTATTTGACTGCAATCGACTCAATCCCATTATGGCGGGCACCAAAAATATCATGCTCACGATCCCCCACCATAATGCATTGATCAGCCTGCATGCCTTGTTGTTCCAGGATATACTGAATCAGTTCCCCTTTATTGGTCCGATCACCATTCAGCTCACTGCCATAAATCTCAGTAAAATACTGGGCCAGATTAAAATGTTCCAGAATCTGTTTGGCATAAACGGTTGGTTTTGCTGTTGCGAGAAACAGGCGATAACCACGGCGTTTAAGTTCCGCCAGAGTTTCAGTCACGCCTTCAAAGACGTGATTTTCATATAAGCCAGTCACTGCGAAACGTTCACGATATGCCATTAGTGCCTGTTCAGCCAGGGTATCATCCGCATCCACATTCAAAATTTTAGCTAGTGAAGCTTTTAGAGGAGGCCCGATAATCCAGTCAATATTCGTGTCTTCACTGATCGGATGACCCACCTTTTCCAGACCATAGCGGGCAGAAGTCGTAATCCCCACTTTTGGGTCAGTTAATGTACCATCCAAATCAATTAAAATATTCTGAATCACATCTTGTCCCCTATGTTTGCAACCGACATCAATTCATATCGTGAGTATAGCCAGATTTGTCTATTCTAAAGCAATTATTAGGCCATAAAAACAAGCCAAGAACGCCCATTTTCAGGGTAATTAATCCTGTATTTTAATCAGATAAAACATATGAAATTTTGCCTGACAGACAGTTCTTGCAAGTGATAGAAATTAATATCGAGAGTTTGAATAAATTTGCCTATACTAAGGCAATTTTAGTGAATGAAGGACATCATTTTGCGACCTACCGTACTTTGCTTTTCAGGTTTAGATCCTTCAGGTGGAGCAGGCCTTCAAGCAGATATTGAAGCCATCGGTCAAAGTGGTGCTCATGCTGCAATTGCCTGTACAGCCCTGACCATCCAGAACTCGCAACAGGTCTTTGGTTTTGAAGCAACTTCAAAGGAATTACTGCTGGCTCAGGCCAATGCTGTGGTAAATGATCTGCCGATTCGCTGTATTAAATCAGGCATGCTGGGAACGACTGAAAATATTGAGGCACTGGCAGAATTTCTAACTGCGCATCCGGACTATCAGTATGTATTGGATCCCGTGCTGGTAGCCAATAGTGGTGGCTCACTCGGCAATCAAGCCACACTGGTTAAAGCGTTTAAACAACTGATTCCGCTAGCTACGATTTTAACTCCAAATACTGTCGAGTTGCGTGCCCTGACAGGTGAGCAGGATTTGGATCAAGCCACGCAGAAACTGTTTGAGATGGGTGCCCACGCGATTCTGGTTAAAGGCGGCCATGAAGATACTCCCGACTATATCCAGAACCGTCTATATATTCAGGGTGAATTGATCAACGAAACCCGTTGTCCGCGTCTGGAAGGTGAATATCATGGCTCAGGCTGTTCACTGGCGAGTTTCATTGCCGGACGTCTAGCCTTGGGTGAACAGTTGAAAACAGCTGTACAACATGCAGAAACCTGGTTATTTGGTGTATTAAAGAATGCGGAAATTCCAGTACCGAATGGTCAGCGGATTCCAAAACGCTTCTAATCTTTCCTAAATAAAAAAGCCTGAACGATTCAGGCTTTTTTATGGTGATTTCTTTTCAAGAATGGACAAATAGAGGTGATGATCTTGTTTCAATGAAATTTAAAACTTGTGCCTTAACCTGCCAATTTCACAGGACGCAGTTTTTCAGTTTTCTCCTGAACAGGGACAGAAATATGCTGATAATGCAATTGCCACTGATCTTGCTGCTTGCTCAAGACCATGCTGAAGCGACACCACTGTAAAGGAAAATATCGCTCCATCGCCGCATAGGCAATCCGGACATAACCATATACGAAAGCCATGTCATTATTGACCTGAATGGTGACCTCTTGCCGTTCAACGCGCATACCATTGTTGCGCATATATGGGCGATACTGTTGCCATGCAGCCTGATAAGCCTCGATCCCTTTCAGCTCGGAGCTAATATCAATCAGACAGACATCTGGTCGGCAAAGTTGACGAATTTCGCTGAATTCAAGTGAACAAATAGCTTGATCCCATTTTTGTAAAAATGTCCTGACTTCCTGAGCTAGACATTCTTCCCCTATTATTTTCATTGAATACCTCTCTATAAGGTTTTATTCAGACTTGAAAACCGAGATTTCAAGCATCTCATCATTTTTCAGTCTTTCTTGTTTTTCATTATTTTTAATTATGTGGATGGGTCCTGGTTTTACCCATCCCCCATATATCAGGTCAAAAGTGTGACCTAATACCTAAAATTACACTATTTTTTTGATCATAGGCAAAATTTTCTGATCAACTGCAATCATCAGGTGAATTTTGACTGATTATTTAAATTTTCATGCTCTATTTTTATTTATCGTTCTTTATATTTCAAAATCGCTTTGATACTTCTCAATTTTTTATTAAGTTCATACGCATTCAAGATAAAGAGAGGAACTAAGAAAACTTCATTTCCTAGTCCTCACTTCAATATAAAAAACTCAAATAATAGCTTTAGTGTAAGTTTCTTTGTCCATTTCCAGAATTTCAACACAGAGCTGAATCTTTAACCCCGGCTGCGAGACAATGTGCTGCTGCATGACCTGAAGTACCAGCTTGGAAATTGCTTGACGAATGTCCAGACTACGACCAGTCAGGAGAGAAACTTTGGCATGTACATAAGCCTGATCTGTCTCCGGCTCTAGTCCAATCACATAATCCTGCTGTGCAATCGCCCGACTTTTTAAATCATTCGGGTCATTAATATAACCGGCGTTAAATAAGGCCTGGTGAATTGCCAACATTAAAGGTCGGGTTTCGAGCTGCTGAATATTATCTGAATATTCAAGATGAAAATGAGGCATAAAGCATAGATCCAGGCATGATATAGTGATCAGAAGAGATTGATCTTCGAGTTTGAGGAAGAAGCATAAACCTTCAAACCCGAAGACCGAAAGCACTCATTCGTATAAGAATGTATTAGGCTTTTTTCACATATTCAGATTTGAGCTTCATGGCGCCAATGCCATCAATTTTACAGTCAATATCATGTCCATCAGTTGCATCGGGTAATAGACGAATATTTTTGACCTTAGTCCCGACTTTAACCACTGAAGAAGACCCTTTAATTTTAAGATCCTTAATCACCGTAACTGTATCGCCATCAGCCAGCAGATTGCCATGCGCATCCTTGATGACCACGGTTTCCTCAGTTGCTTCCCCTTCTTTCCACTCATATCCACATTCTGGGCAGATTAACAAGTCACCATCTTCATAAGTATATTCAGACTGGCATTTTGGGCATTGTGGTAGAGCCATAGCAACCTCAACAAAATAAAAAAATAAAAGAAAAAACAAAAAATTAAGGCTGAATTATAGCATCTTTGGGTGGGTTCATGCTCAAGCTTTAAAAGGATCTTCCGCTCGACTTAATTAACTGAACTTAACCATCTAAAATATGTGGATTGACCAGCCAGGACAAAAGCTGCAATGACTCCTGCCAGCTTAAGTGACATGCAGATGGTGGTACCAAATCCGGATAACCCACCTGAATAATATGCAGGCTGGTGCCTACAGACACTTTTTCAAAGATGAGCGTGACTTCAATTTCACCTTTGACCTCAGGCGTGGAAAAGCAATCGGTATAGCGCAGTAACTGGTTGGGAATAACTTCATGATAGGTGCCATGTAAATGATGCTGGGTACCAGTGGCAAAATTGGTCAGGGTGATTTTATAGCTGCCTCCCGGTTTGACTTCGGCATGCTCAACTCTGGCAGTGAAGCCATGCGGTGCCAGCCATTTTGCAATGGCATCTGGATGAATAAAGGCCCGGTACACCCGTTCCGGTGGCGCACTGAATACGCGATGCATTTTTAGGGTATAACTCATTTCAGCCTACCTTTTTTTCTTGTTCTTACTGAAAGATTATTTTTATTTATTATTCGGATGGATCATCCCGATCTCATCGGCCTCAGTATTTAAATAACTGCCCAATATACTGTACGGCCTAAATATAATTGTTATCTATCCATTTTATAGGATGTATAACAAAAAACTACAGTTAAGCCGACCAATACCGCAGGCCATAAAAAACCCGGCTTAACCGGGCTTGAATAAGGAAATTTTGATTAGCTGCTACGAAGTTTGCTTTCGCCCTCTTCCGGGTCGCCCTCATCATCATAGACATAGGCCATACAGCCCCAGCCGTCATATTCACCCTGAAATTCAGCGGCAATTCTGGTAAACCATTGTTCTAAGTCGACAATATTTTCATAGGTAGGTTGCATATAGACATGAATGGTAATTGTCCACTCCAGGGTATCGCTCTCCTCATCCTGATATAGGCTTATCTTTTGTTCTTCTTTGAGTAAATGCAATGCACATCGGTCAGCCTGCTCTTCACTATTAAAGGCTATCGAGAATTCAATTTCATGGTCGTCCTGCAGATCATCACCATCCTGATACATTTGCCACAGTACATGACCATTTTCATCGTCAGGGAATTTGTCATAATCGCGTGCCATAGAGATATCCTTATTATGATGTTTTATTATTCGATTCAGCTTAACTTATTTTATTTGAATTATCGAGTACAGAATATGAAAAAAAATTAACTTTCTCTAAATAACCAACTGAATTTTATCAATATAAATTTAAGAATCTGAAAAAAAAGCTGCATTTTCATCTAATTAAAAATACCTGCATATCAATCTGCAGATTAAAAAATTTCATCGGTTGATCTGGATTTTTTAATTGTAGTTAGGAAGCGATCACTACAGATGGTTCAGATACCTGATTCTGTTGAAGCTCAAGTAAAACGGCGGCGAATTTAAGCTCTTCCAGACGTAAGTTCAGATAAGACTCCTGAATCATGGCCTGGCTCAAGCTTTGTCCTTTATAGTTCATCAGGCGATAATCATCTTTTAAGGATTGCAGCATTTCACCCAGATTATGAGTATTTAACTGGGACAAATAGAATTCTGCCCTGCTATTAAATGCCAGACTCAAAATCTCGATGGTGCTCTTGCGACGATCCTCATCGACATAATTACAGCTGGCCACCTGCTGCTGTTCTTTGGCCTGCTCAATCTGTGTTCTGATAGTCAATAAATGCCGAGCTGCATCAGTATCATTGTAGTCACTAATGAGCTGATCCAGAAGCTGCGTGACCGGCAGATCAAAACCATATTGATAGCCCTTGATCTTATGCTCGAGAGCTTCAACTACCTCTTGTAAACACTGCTGTTCTTTGGCCTGCTGATAATAAGCCTGTAACGCTTTTCGGGCCTGTTGCTCAATATCAGCTTCGGTCTGAGCCTGTAAATTCTGTAAATATGCTTTGACCTGAGCGATATAGGCTTTGAGATCATCCAGCATGATGGAAGCATCAAGCTTGGTTACTTCTACGAAATTTTCAGCCTGCAAGCTGCGGTTAATAATGTATTGTTCGATGTCACAGATATCCTGATATTTTTTATATTTATTCAGTTCAGTTCTGGCACTTCCCAGTTGCATCCGTAGCTGGGTCATTTCATAATTTAATTCATCAACTTGTGTTTCATAATCGGCTAATTTACTGCGTGAATGATCCAGATTTTCCTGTAGAGACTGAATATTGTTTCTTGATAATTTCAAGCTATTGAATACCCGTAGCAATACAATGATTAAAACACTTGCGAGAACAAAGAGCGCGCCACTTAGCATCATCCTGTCCCTTACCCCTTGCACCATATATAGGCACTAAAAAATTAAAAATTTATGATGCTTTAAAGTTATTCTGCATAATTTAATGAAGAGAATCAAAGATAAAAAATGACCATAAACATTTAATATAATTGATCTTTTAAATGATTTTTCACCTACAAAACCTTAATATTTTTATGCCTATCAATTTACTTAAAATGAATCTGTTGGTAATAATTGATTAGAGTGGTTTTTATTTTTATATCAAATGTTATAAGTACAAATTCCGGATAGGCTGAAAATCTTGAGAAAAACCTAATAAAAATAGACAGATCAAACAGTTAAACTAAAGATAAAGTGATAAATCCCCCTTAAATGATTCCTGAAATTTTTCCGGATACACTTTTTTGATTTCAAAAAATCATTACTTGATAAGACATGATTCAGAACATAATTTTTCTAGAAAACTGCTTAAATTCAACTCCATAATTTTCCGATGATTGAAATAAATTCTGACATTTCTGTTGCAGCTTACTGAAATTTAAATATTTATCAGAATCTATATTCATTTTTTGAATGCTTAAATTTTACTAAAATGGTGCAGGTGCAAGAATTTCAACTTTATGACCACTCAAGGGTTGAGTAAAAGTCAGTTCACTGGCATGCAAGGCCATGCGATTAAGAGGACTACGCGTTGGTTCCGGATGATAGATTTTATCGCCCGTAATCGGATGACCAATATGCAGCATATGGACTCTGAGCTGATGTGAACGCCCAGTAATTGGCGTTAGTAATACCCGGCTGATGTCTTGCTCAGGCAGATATTCCAGCCGTTGATATAGTGTTTTGGCAGCTTTACCCAGTTCAAAATGTACCATTTGCCGTGGGCGATTTTCCCAGTCAGTAATTAAAGGCACATCGACACTGCCCTCATTCTGAATTTCTCCCTGTACCAGCGCAATATAGTGCTTGCTGACTGTACGTGCCTGGAACATTTTACTGACCGCCACTTCGGCATCGCGATGTTTGGCAAACATCAGGATGCCAGACGTCGCCATATCAAGACGATGGGTAATTTTGGCATTCGGATAACGCTCTAGTACCCGTAGATAAGCACTGTCATGATGCTCAGGCAAACGTCCCGGAACAGACAACAAACCGGCCGGCTTCTCAATGACGACCAGATCATCATCTTCATATAGAATATGCAATGGGTCTTGAGGCGGTGCGTAGACAAAGTTGTCGTTAATAGGCATGTGCTTTAAGCATTCAGGAGAAAATGCGCAAAATAACAATGTCAGGGAATACTGTCAATCCAGCCCTATTGCAGAAGCAGTGCCCGACTAAGCTTTGGACGCTGCACTGATGGGAGATACTGAATGACCTGACTGATACTGGGTTTTCAGGCTGTCGAGATCTTCATTTAAGAATGTCATAAGATATTGCTGAACCTGTGACATAGTCAGACTGCGAAATGACACATAGTCTTTGTTTTTCAGGCTAAACAGTCCCAGAATTTTATGCTGAGCTTCGACTTCAATATCACTTTCCAGCCTGAACTCAAGCTGACCTGATGGCGCCAGTTCATTCAGCGTGATCTGGATCGACTGTTCAGTATCGGAGTCTGTCACGGTAAATGTGGTAATCGCAGCTTGCATTTGTAATTGTAAAATCCGTAACTGTTGCCAGTTAATGGATTTGAAAGTAGAGAGAATTTCTTCTGCCGATAAGCTGCCAAGCTGCTCTGCTTCGTCTTCTTCCTGATGCGGATAACTGATTTCTAATTCATATTTTTTCATGGGACGTGCCCCTTTCTTATATGCAAAATTATCATAGCATTCTGTTTTATTTTTCAAGGATATAATTTGTGAGCAAATATTAAACATATTATATTTTAAATTTTTTATATCAAATACTTATAAACAACCGGTGACATTAGAATAGTATTTAAATAAAGGATAATTGAAAGCAATAGGCTGTAAATAAAATAGATTAGATATGTGATTAAAATAGTATTTATTTAAATCTCAAATGAATTTACAGCTATTTGAGGAAGAAGATAAGTGACTGGGTAAGGAAGGTATTCAACAGTTTGGAGGAGAAGATTGTTTTTATGAGAGGAGAGAATTTTGAGGGTGTTGGGAAAACATCTTGATGGTTTACTTCAACTATCACTCTTTGTAAGAAATGATCTTATAGCCTATAAACTTTTGGTCTATAGCGTCCTAAGCCGAATCGAGACCTTTTGGGTTCGTACTGCACTCGCGTTTTGCGCCACTCACAGCATGCTACTCTTTTCGATCCCATCACACCCTTGAGATCTATAGTAGCCAAGCTGCGGCAAAATTAATTTCCTAAGATTTTTTAATTTTCCCAATTTTTGAAAATATTTTTCTTTAAATATATCTGTGGAAGAATTTTTTACCTTTTAGCTCAAAATAAAGATCTTTTATTGCAGAAAGAGCAGAATTACTGGAATTTATCTTCACTTAAAACTTTATTCTGCTCTAAATTTTTTAGACCGCTATATTCAGCTTTCCAGCCATTTAATCAGCCAGATAATAATCCACTGTAGAAACCACACGAACTTTCTTTAAATAAGGCGTATTGCTATCACGGTCCTCAATGCTAAACAGACCTTGATTGGCTGTCTTGATTTTCCCGAGACGGCTTTGAGAATCCGCTGCAAACTTTTCTGCCACACTGCGGGCATTTTGCGTGGCCTCTTCAATCATCGCCGGTTTGATGTCATTCAGTTTGGTAAAAATATATTCAGTTCTTTGCCCGGAATCATCACCACCAAAAGCAATGCCCTTTTTACCCAGAGCGACCAGACGGGTTTGCGCTGCACGGACTGCATCAATATTGTGGGTATAAACCGTAATGGTCTGATGTGCGGTATAACGTAGCGCGACATTGGCATCACCGCCATATTGCTGGGCATATTTATCTGTAGTGACTGGAGAACCTGTGGTAATTTCTTCTGCCTTAAAACCTTCGCCTTTTAAGAAAGCCTGAATTTGCTGGGTTTGCAACTCCATGGTGTCATACAGTTCTGTCAGACTCTGACTACCGCCACTAAAACGGATGGGCCAAACTGCGACATCAGCCTTAACCTCACGTTCCGATAGCCCTTTTACCGAAACAATCCGCTCATACTGTTTAATTTTGACTGCACTATTGCCCAGAATGAATCCGGCAATAATCATTCCCAAGCCGATTAAAGCACCTAAAATCAAGGCGGGTTTAAACTGATTCATTGATCCGAACTCCTTTTTCATATTGTTATTCTGTTTCGAGCATTTTAAGCCTTAAACTGCTCCGTGTAATGCTGAAGTGACTATCAGTTTTATTTATTCTTGGAACTTTGGAAAGTTTTATCTCCTAACTTTTCCCAATCAAAAATATGGCAATCAGCGGCACCAGATTGAACAGGAATATCCCGATTTTATAGATGGCCATGCCGCTATAGTGAATGGCATCAAAAGTCGAATCTGAGAGCTGAAACCATTGACCATGCAATCGTTTTACCCAGTTTCGTGCAAAGACAATCAGCAAAAACCAGAGCATTAAGATGCCGTAATTTAAAGCCAATGTATAAAGTAAAAACCGACACCAGAAATTGAGATCCATAGTGGTTCCCTGCCTGTAGAGCCATCTATCATTAAGTTAACAGATCAATCAAATCTTCAGGAACTACTGATTTGTATCTGTGATCTAAAGAGAAATGGTTTAAATATTTTGAGCTAAAAGTTTCAGTTCTAACTTCCAACGATCATTTTTTAGCGTACAAACAGATGACGGGTATGATGATTGATATAGGCATTTAAGCCATCACCATACTGGGCCAGCTGTTTCATATTTTCCACATGCTGATAGCCTGCACTGCTATAGCTATAGGTATACACTTTCGAGGTTTTCTTGAATTGAACCCGAATAAACTCATTGCCAATCTCATAATTGGCCACACCCGAGTCATGATTGAGATCAAGATAATGTTGCAATTGAGCAGCCCTAAACATGATAAATCTATAGTTTTATATGGGGTTAAATTGATCAATTTTCAAACAGAATAAATGATAAAACCCACTGTATAGCGGGTTTTAAATAATGTCCAATATGTCTATAAATCTCATTCTATACAGCACTTATGACAGCCCTCTACTTTCTCCCTCGGCCAGTTCATTCTTGCCCGTTTATAAGCCAGATCATAATTGGCAAAATATCCAATCAGAATCTGGTTATCAAATTCTGGCAGGTCTTCACAGCCTTCAGTTGCGTTATGAATATAGTGCACGCCTTGGGCAGACTCTTGTTCATCTACAATAAATTTAATCATTTACAGTTCCCCTAATATTGTTTTTATCAAGTTAAACCACAAATAAAACCATACAAAAATTATGCCTTTTGCAATCCCATAATAAAATTATGACTTTATTGAATAAAAATCAAGCAATTTTATAAACAAGATCAAAACCTTTCTTTAAGCAAATATTTCATTAAAAATGAGTGATAAATATTTATTTATCTGACTCTTATAAGGCGGAATTTTCTAGCTTTCTTTTCTTTTTTTGACGTATCCAGCGAATCGTCATGAGGATTAGTATTACGACCAGCAAGGCAGCTAACACTGGCAAAAGCAATGACAGGATGGATAACAGAATAGCCCCGATCCACTCTCCGGTTGAGAGTACCGGATTCGCAACACCGCCTGTGGTAGCAGTTGATAGTCCGCGTGCTGCAACACTGCTCATTTGCACGGCCCCTGCTGTTCCACCACCGACAATAATCGCTGCTGCCAAAGCTGTAAACTGGGACATTTCTCCACTGCTGGCAGCCATCGTTGTCAGAGTTCCGGCCAGCATGGCAGCAGGCGTTGCAATCGTATCGATGGCATTGTCCACCCAGGGAATATAATACGCAGCAATTTCACAGATAGTCGCGATGGCTAAAGCCAGACAGACTGCCGGCATGGCCAGCCATTCAAAACCGGTCATCGGTTCAAACCAGCCCATCAATGCGGCAATACTCATTATCAGCAAAGGCACAAAAACACGGAAACCAGAGGCTGCACTCAAGCCGATACCGATACATAAACCGAGGATTGTTTCCATGCTGCTTGCCCTTGAGATTTAAGCCATTTTTATAATGTAAATTATACGCTAACAAAAAAGCCCTATGGGGTGATAGGGCTTTTATTTAAAACAGGATCTTCTGTTTTGAATATCGTGTGCTTAGGCAACCTTATCGTTATATTGGGTGCCGAGGCATTTGGTACACGGTGGTAGTCGGTCTGTACCAATTTCTAAGAAGACGCGATGTCCGCATTGAACACAAAAATAGAAACCTGTTCCCGGTTTTGAGCCAGCTGTAACCATCTTTGTTCTCCGTTGTTTTAGAAAATGGTCTAAGCAGTATAACTCTGTTGTGATGAATGTCTATTGTCCATTTTTGTAAATGATAGTGTCGTTTGGGCGAAGTAATATTTCTAAAATGTATCGGTAAAATTAGAGTCCAATTTAGGTACTTCAATACTATTTACTGTAAATAAATTCAAAATATCATCTCTGTCCATAAAAATGATCTGACTTCTACGATTAGCATCTAATTTATTACCTAACCAATTTCTGGCGGCTTTGGTAATTTCACCGCCGGCAATTATATAAGCATGATCAACTAAAACTCTTTTATTAGTTTCTGGATCAAAGATCTCATGCCCTAACATCATTGTAGTTTGGTTATAAATTTCAGCAATATTATGGTTTCCTACTTTAGAAACTCCAGATGAATCTAACTTTCCTTTTTTTACTTGTATCCCAAAATAAATTATATGTTGAGTAGGTAAAGTATATTTCATCCATATATCCTTACCGTACTCCAATGCTTTATCTTTGTGTCCAGCTACAGTTATTCTTTGAAAGCCTAAAATTCGAAATAATGGCAGTAATATATTTTCAATAAGTTGATCTTCAGAGCATTTTTCTAAATAACTTATTAATTGCTCTCTTTTTTTAATTTCTACTTCTGAAAAAATTCGGTGCGGATTTTCAACAGGTTTTATAGTCTGATTATTACTCAAATTTCTAATATATAAATTATTGTCTTCACCGTAAAAAGCCTCAAACCCTTCTCTAGTTAAAGGCTTGTTTAGCTCAATGAGTGCATTGATACGTTGAGGATCATCTTCTGTAGCTTCAGATTTATGCATTAAGGTTCTTAATACATGCACGAATCTCGGTGGTAACATATTTGGTGGACAAGGCTCTTCTAACAATTCCACCAATCTGTCTGATGTCCACGCCCAACGTGTCGAACCATCATGCCTAAAAGGTAAATCACAGTCTTCAAAAAATTCTGAAATATACATACTACTTTTATAATTAAAATAATTTTTATCGCCTATGATGCACTCTGCGATTGCTCTTAAATTTTTACTTTTAAATTTCATATTTTTTTATTTTTCATAAAGACTATTTGCATGTAATTTAATATAAGAATTGAGACCATCTCCAGCCTGAGCCAATTGTTTCATACGCTCCACTTTTTCAATGCCTGCACTGCTATAACTGTATTGATAAATTTTAGTAGTTTCTCTAAATTTCACTCTTATATAAGTTTCACCGATCTCATAGTTAGTGATATTTGAATCACGATCAATATCTTTATAAATTTCCATCATTATTTCCCCAAATAAAAAACGCCCCAATTCACATTAGAGCGTTTTTTAAACAATTTCAACAACTTTAATCCACCCCAACCCTCCTTTAAAAAAGGAGGGAGTTCCCCTCTTTAGAAAAGAGGGGTTAGGGGAGATTTTTACTAGTAACTAGAAAAATTAAGCCACATTTCCTTCTAAAAAGTCCTGCGCAAAGCGCTGTAATACCCCACCCGCTTCATACACAGAGACTTCTTCTTCAGTATCCAGTCGGCAAGTCACCGGCACTTCAATGGTCTGTTTTTTGCCATCTTCAGTCGCACGCTCAATCACCAGAGTCAAAGTCGAACGTGGCGCAATATTACCAATCACGCTATATAGTTCAGTCCCATCCAGCTTCAAAGTCTTGCGGTCTGTACCCGGTTTAAACTCTAATGGAAGCACGCCCATACCGACCAAGTTCGTACGGTGAATACGCTCAAAACCTTCAGCCACAATCGCTTCTACACCTGCCAGACGCACACCTTTGGCAGCCCAGTCACGGCTTGAACCCTGACCATAATCTTTACCCGCAACAATGATGAGTGGTTGCTTACGGTTCATGTAGGTTTCAATCGCTTCCCACATACGCATCACTTCACCTTCTGGTTCCACACGTGCTTTAGAACCCTGCTTGATGGTGCCGTCGGAACGCACCACCATTTCGTTATACAGCTTTGGATTCGCCAAGGTTGCACGCTGTGCAGTCAGGTGGTCACCACGGTGCGTTGCATAAGAGTTGAAATCTTCCTCAGGCAAGCCCATTTTCGCCAGATATTGACCCGCTGCCGAATCCAACACAATCGCATTCGATGGAGATAAATGATCGGTAGTAATGTTATCGCCAAGGATGGCTAACGGACGCATATTTGCCAGAGTACGCGGTGCAGCCAATGCCCCTTCCCAGTATGGCGGACGGCGGATATAAGTACTTTGCGGACGCCAGTCATACAGCGGACTTGCTGCCTGCTCACGCTCACCCAGATCGAACATCGGAATATACACTTTCTTGAACTGTTCCGGCTTCACGGACTCTTTTACCAAAGCATCAATTTCTTCATCCGATGGCCAGATGTCTTTCAGGTAAATTGGATTGCCATCTTTGTCTGTGCCTAAGGCATCTTTTTCGATGTCAAAACGGATGGTACCCGCAATCGCATAAGCAACCACTAACGGTGGAGATGCTAAAAATGCCTGCTTCGCATAAGGATGGATACGACCATCGAAGTTACGGTTACCCGACAAGACTGCTGTCGCATACAAGTCACGGTCGATAATTTCCTGCTGAATCTTTGGATCAAGCGCGCCAGACATGCCGTTACAAGTGGTACATGCATAGGCCACGATACCAAAGCCCAGTTTTTCCAGATCTTTCAGTACACCCGCTTCTTCAAGATAAAGCGCTGCTGCTTTAGAACCCGGTGCAAATGATGATTTCACCCAAGGTTTACGCACTAGACCAAGTTCATTAGCCTTACGTGCCAATAAGCCTGCTGCCACGGTATTACGTGGATTTGAAGTATTGGTACATGAGGTAATCGCCGCAATGATGATCGCACCATCTGGCATCAAGCCATCAGTACGGTTTTCTACCACACCGGCAATGCCTTTTTCTTTCAGGTCAGATGTTGATACACGCGCATGTGGATTGGATGGACCAGCGATGTTACGGGTGACAGTCGATAGGTCAAAACGCAATACACGTGGATATTCTGCCTGAGTCATTTCTGATGACCACAGACCAATCTCTTTCGCATAGGTTTCAACCAGTTTGACCTGTTCAGATTCACGACCAGTCAGCGTCAGATAATCAATGGTGTTCTGATCGATATAGAACATAGCCGCAGTTGCACCATATTCCGGGGTCATATTGGAAATCGTGGCACGGTCTCCGACTGACATGCTGTCTGCGCCTTCACCAAAGAATTCGAGGTATGCACCGACCACACGTTCTTTACGCAGGAATTCAGTTAAAGCTAGTACGATATCGGTTGCAGTAATGCCCGGCTGACGTTGTCCTACTAGCTCCACGCCGATAATGTCTGGCAGACGCATCCAAGATGCACGGCCCAGCATCACGTTCTCAGCTTCTAATCCACCAACACCGACTGAAATCACGCCTAGTGCATCCGTATGTGGAGTATGCGAGTCAGTCCCCACACAGGTATCCGGGAATGCCACGCCATCACGGTTCTGAATGACTGGTGACATTTTTTCCAGATTGATCTGGTGCATGATGCCGTTACCCGCAGGAATTACATCGACATTTTCAAACGCAGTTTTAGTCCATTCAATAAAATGGAAACGGTCTTCATTGCGGCGGTCTTCTACCGCACGGTTTTTCTCAAATGCATCCGGATCGAAGCCGCCATATTCGACTGCCAGCGAGTGATCGACAATCAGCTGGGTCGGCACCACTGGATTGACTTTAGACGGATCACCGCCTTGATCGGCAATCGCATCACGCAGACCGGCAAGATCGACCAGTGCTGTTTGCCCTAAGATGTCATGACACACTACACGCGCCGGATACCAAGGAAAATCATGTTCCTGTTTACGCTCAATCAACTGGCGTAAAGACTGTTCTAAAATCGCAGGGTCGCAACGGCGTACCAGCTGCTCGGCCAGCACTTTAGATGTATAAGGAAGTTTGGCATATGTGCCTGGCTGAATATCTTCTACGGCTTGACGCACGTCATAATATTCCAGCTGGGTACCTTGCAACGGTTTCCGGTAGTTATTGTTCATAGCTTGCCTGCCCTCTTTCATTACTCTTTTTATTCATCAAAATATCTTGATGACTTGTTTTTTAATAAAGGCATTGTACGCTGTCGAAAGTCCATTTCCCAAATCTTATAATTTTCAAAAGCTTAAATACTAAAAATGGTATTTTTACCAAAATTACTGACCCATACTTTAGAATTTTGACTCTAAATTGCATTTTTTCTGAAAAATAGGCCTAAATCTGTCTCATTCTTTAGTATGAGATGTTGATAACAGCATAAAAAATAATCAATTTCTTGGAATGAGTTTAAGGATAAATTTCATATGAAATCAAAGCTTAGAATTTTTTAATTTCAGAAATAGCTCATTTAATAAAAAACTGAATCTATATTTTTTTATTTCAGTGTTAAGCATAACTCTTAACCGAAAATGGTAAATTTCATTGCAGATATGGCTCGATGAGTGTAGGCGAAAAAAAATCATTTTTCAGGTTCAGACATACCTCGAAATAAGTTGCATTCTCAATTCCATATATTTTTTAAGACTTTCTTACAATTTTAGAAATACGTTAAATATTTATAAGGCATTGATGCATAAACATGGGCTTATGAAACTCATTTCTTTCTAAAATACTTTAAACACGTCATTTTAGCTTACCGTTTGTCACCCTCCCCCTAATTTGGTGATAACAGTCTGTATCTCAACTTTGTAAATCTACCCTCGAATTACTTCACAACAACAACACTCATCACAAAAGCACATAAGGGTGATTACAATGATACAACTCGCCATTATTGGTATCGTTGCTGCAGTGATCACTGTACTGGCAGCAAGCTGGAATGGAGGTAAAAATCCTTCCAATCCTAAACCGCCAACTCCCAACAACCCTAACCCACCAACCACTCCCAATAATCCCAACAACCCACAACCTTCTCCAACAACACCCGATACTTTGATTAGCAATCCGCCACTATTGCAAAAAAATTCCAAAGGCACCCATGAACTGATCGTCGCTTATAAAACCGGCAAGATTTACAATCCGAGAAATAGTACCTGGGATCAACTGTTCGTCAGAGGTTATCTCACTAATGCCAGTTTGTTTAACAAGAAAAAAGCTGGAGAGTCTGTTGAAGACCTTTTAGTCGGTCCTCAGATCCGGGTCAAACAAGGTGAAACCCTGAAAATTAACCTAAATAACCAGCTTCCACCTGAACAGAAAGCCACCTGCCCAGACAAAGTGGATAATGTGAACGATCCACATTGTTTCAATACTACTAACCTGCATACCCATGGCTTCTGGGTAAGTCCTCAAGGCAATAGTGATAATGTTTTCCTGAAATTTAAACCTCAGGAAAAATTTGATTATCAGTACAAAATGGAGCCGAATCATCCGGCAGGCACCTACTGGTATCATGCCCATCTGCATGGCTCAACGGCTATTCAGGTATCGAGCGGTATGGCAGGCCCATTAATTGTAGAAGGCTCAAGAACACCAAAAGTAAAAAATGGCAAAGTCACTGAAACAGGCGATATGGACATTTTATGGAAAGAAAAAAATAGCTATCCAAATGAAAACATCCTGTTGTTCCAGCAAATTCAATATCGATGCTCTAACCCTGACCCGGATGTAAAATTCAATATTCCTAACAATTGCGAAGGTAAAGGCTTAGGATTACTTGAAGATTATACAGATATCGCTAATCCTGGCTCTTGGGCCGGCCAGAACTTTTATACGTCTATCAATGGTAAAGTTTTAGGAGAGATTAAAGTTGAACAGAATGCTTTTAATCGCTGGCGCATGATTCATGGTGGTGTACGCGACACCATTGGTTTGATTATTAAAGAACTGCCAAACTCCAGTAAATTTAGCGCCGCAGACACCCTTAAAGCCTGTCTGGCATATCAGGAAGCAGATCCAAAAGAGTTTAATGAGAGTTTAAAAAGCTTACCTGTTTATACGATTGCTCAAGATGGTTTGACCATGACTCAGGTACAGCGCAGAACCCTATCTGTGTTCCAGCCTGGTTATCGTCATGATGCAATGGTCACCTTCCCAACCACCAACAAATACTGCATTTATGACTCCAAATTAAATATTGAGGATGAAGTGAATACACCGATCCCAACGAGTCAAATTACCCCTCAACTTGCCCCGAACCATCCTTTCAATGCCCAACTACTGGGATGGGTCAATGTACAGGCAAGCAAAACAAAAGCGCAGACTCCGGCCCAGTTCCTGCAAGAGCGTGCAAAAAAAATTGGTTTAAGCAAAGAGATTCAGACTCAGTTATCCAAGCTTGATCTTACTGCCTTTACTGATCATCCATCATTGATGACTCCAGCAATTGACAAGCTGGTTGCCTCCAGACCGAAACAATACAGTAAATTTGAACTGGCTTTCGCAAATGGCCTTAAATTTGGCTTCCGTCATAAAGAAGATGGTGACTTACTCAGTTTTGGAGATGCATTTGATGGCGAAGGATCAGTCGGTCGGACTCATGCCAAAGACCCGGATCGTGAATATGTGCGTCAGTTACAAATTGGACAGACGGATGAATGGGAACTGACGACCGAAGCTTTTGGTGGCCATCCTTTCCATATTCATGTTAATCCATTCCAGATTGTTAAAATCTTAAAAACTGTCACTGGCCCTAATGGCGAATCCAAAGAAGTTGATGTGAGTGAATTAGCGCCTGATGATAATGATACAGATGATGTGCAATATCGTGGTATGAAAGGACAATTCAAGGATACCCTGTTTATCAAGGCGAACTATAAATTTATTCTTCGAAGTCATTACAAGAAATTTGAAGGTGATTTTGTACAGCACTGTCATATTCTCGATCATGAAGATCAGGGCATGATGGAAACGGTACGGGTCTGTGGAGGTAAATTCCCTTGTGATTCACCTCTGCCAACCTCATCTCATCATCACTAATTAGACACTCCTGAAAAGGCCAACGATCCCGATTGTTGGCTTTTTTGTTTGCCTCTATTAAATGCTTGCTGCACAATAGCTTGATTGATTTTGAGTATTCAAACTGAGGCTGATCATGGCAACATCTCCTGCTTTTACCTTATTTACGCTGAATGGGGTAGATGCGCAAAAATTCCTTCAGGGTCAAGTTACTTTAAATGTCGAAACTCTGGCTGAAAACCTGACTCGCTATACAGCGATCTGTAGCTTGAAAGGACGTATCCAGTTTGGTATCTGGCTGAAAAAAATTAATCCGGAAAGCTTCGAAATTGTCAGCCCTGAAGATCAGGCAGCAGAACTGGCCAGCCATATTAAAAAGTTTGGCGCTTTTTCAAAAATGAAACTGGAGCAGGTTGGCCCGGTTTATCCAGTTATCAATGATATCCAGACTGATTTTGTTGAAACTGAAACGGATATTACCCTTTGGCAACAGCAAGCTATTGCCTCAGGTCAGGCCTGGATTCAGGCAGCTACTGCAACCCTGTTCCAGCCACAGGAATTGCGTCTGCATCAACGTGAAGGCATTCACTATGACAAAGGCTGTTATCTGGGTCAGGAAGTGATTGCTCGCTTATGGTTTAAAGCCAAGCCAAAACACTGGTTGCATTTGATTCAAGGTACAGGCGAAGCACCTGCTGTTGCGACCAAGCTGCACAATGACGTCGAAGTGGTTAATAGTATTGGTACAGATGAGGGTTATCAGGCTTTAGTGGTTGCCAAACCTGAAGCATTGGCTGAGCTGGACGTACAGGTTCTGGAATTACCTGAAGCTTTAAGTGGTGATGTAGCACGTCCACAATAACCAACAGTTCTCTTGATGCAAAAGCCAGAATTCAATTCTGGCTTTTTTTATTTTTATTAGAATAAACAGTTAAATAGAAAAAGATTAACTGAATAAAATGCATCTTAAACCGGACATGCCTTTATTGATTCATCTCCTATATGATTCTCAAATAATTTGTAATTAGTCACATATTCAGTATTTACAAAGCCTGAAATCGTCTTATGATGTAGATGAAAACGACAAAAATCGCACCATGGAATTAGGTGTTAGAAAAATTAAGGTTATCGGAACAATGAAAAAATTAGTACTTGCTGCAATTCTTGCAGTGTCCAGTCAATTTGCCCTCGCAAACACTTCAAATGCCCCAGTCGATCCTCAATTTGCCAAAATTGAAGAGATGGTGAATGCCAAGAATTTCAAGGGTGCCTACGATGCTTTAAGCAAACTGGCCAGCCAGGGAAATGCACAGGCCATCTATAACTTAGGCTATTTAACGCAAACTGGCCAAGGTACTGCTAAGGATGAAAAGAAGGCCATCCAGTTATATGAACAGGCCGCCAGTAAAGGTTATCCAGTAGCCAACTATGTACTGGGCAAGAATTATACCGGTGGTACTTTAGGTCTTAAGCAGGATTTGGGCAAAGCCAAACAATACCTGGAACGCGCATCGGCAGCCAATTTCGATGAAGCGACGGTAGATCTGGCTATACTTTTATTTGCTGAAGGGACAACAGCTTCTGACCAGCAGGCTTTGAAAAAATTACAGCCTCTGATTAGCAAGGGTAATATGCCGGCCATTCATGCCAAAGCCTTATATGACATCAGCAACGGCTTTAAAACCAAGAATGAAAAGCCGATCCAGCAAGGTTTAAGCAGTATTCAGGATCTGGCGAAAAAAGGCTATATCCCTGCCCTGATGGCGATTGGCAATATGTTTGCCAACGGTAGTATTGTTGCGCAAAACCTGCCTGAAGCGAAAAAGATCTTTGCGGCCCTGGCACAGGAAAATATTCCTAAGGCCAGAGAATCTCTAGCAGCAGTGGATAAAATGATTGCTGAACAGAAAAAAGCACCTGCCAAAAAAAGTTGATCAGGTCTGATCAAAATAAAAAAGCTCCAACAGGAGCTTTTTTATGGGCTATAGATTTATAAGCCAGCTTGTTTAACTCCACCACAAAGTAATAAGTCCACTCGCAACCACGAAACCTGCGATAGTACTCATCAATAAAGGGGTTAAGGTCCGCTCATTGAGGCCATACGCCTGCCCCAACATACCGAAAATCGTTGGCATAGGAAGTGCTGCGATCAAGGTCCCGGCATAAATCATTTCCTGACTTAGCTGAGTCAGTCGACTAAGACCCAGATACATCAGAATCGGCATCAGGATATTGCTGGAAAATACCAAATAGAAACTTTGCAGATTCACATATTTCAGGCTCATGCCCACGATTCCGCCACCAATCGCGAACAGCGCCAAAGGTGAGGCAGTCTGTCCAATCATGGCAAAGACCTGATCCAGATAAATTGGCAGGCGAATTTCAAAAATCGCACAGGCCATACCCAGCATCACCCCCATAAATAAAGGGTTCTTGAACAGCATGAGAATGGTACTTTTCACAAGACTACCCAGATTGGCTTGATGTTGGGTACCGAGTGCAGCCAGGATCAACACCATCGGAATCAGGATCATGCTTTCAATGATGACCACCAGAGAGGTATAGGTCATTGCATGCTGTCCCACCAATAAAGTGAGTACTGCTGTACCGATCAATCCGGTATTGGACATCGCTGCCCCCAAGGATAGAACAGCGCTATGTGAAGAGGTATTCCGGAACTGACGGCGCATCAGCCAGAAGCTGAAACCATAAAGTAATAAAGTGACAGAGGTATAGACCGCAAAGTATTCAAAATACCAGATTTCATGCAGATCTTTAGAGGCTAGAAACTGAAAGAACAGTAACGGTAAGGCCACTTTGATGACAAAGGTCCCTACCATTTCAACCTGTTCTTTTTTTAGAATTTGACATTTCACACTCAGGTAACCTAGTGCCAATAATAAAAATATGGGCACAATTACCGCAATAATCATATGAAATGTCCTGTTGTTTGAGATGCGTTATTATAAACCTTTCTAAGAAAAAATGGCCTTAAAACGATTCAAACAACTGATTTAAGCCATGCGGTGCAGAACGTAAATATTGTGGAGAAATTGCTATTTTCTCATCCAGCGTTACTGCGGCATGCCAAGGCCAGCGTGGATCATAAAGCAAGGCACGTGCAATCGCGATCGCATCAGCCTGTTTATACTCCAGTATGCCTTCTGCCTGCTGTGCATCGGTAATCAGCCCCACGGCAATGACTGGAATATCCACGTCTTTTTTAATCGCTTCAGCAAAAGGTACTTGGTAATTCGGATGTACATCAATTTTCTGATCGACGTGTAAACCTGCACTCGAAACGTGAATATAGACTGCACCCAGTTTCTCCAGAGCTTTGGATAGTTCAACTGAAGATTCTACATCCCAGCTTTCTACGCCATCCATCCAGTCCGTTGCTGAGATACGAATACCAATTGGAAAACCGTCTGGTACTGCGGCTTTAATTGCTTCAAATACTTCAAGCGTCAGACGAATACGGTTTTCAAATGAATCGCCATATTGATCCTGACGATGGTTCGATAACGGTGACATGAACTGATGCAGCAAATAGCCATGTGCTGCATGTAGTTCAATCAGTTCAAAGCCTGCTTCAACCGCTCGTTTGGCACTGGCTGCAAAATCCTGAATCACTTGTTGGATCTCATCCACACTTAGAGACTTAGGTGGATGTTCATGGTCCTGAAAAGGGATATCACTAGCAGAGACAGTTTGCCAGCCGAGTGCATGATCTGGGGCGAACTGCCCCTTGCCGCCCCAAGGTTTATCTGTAGAAGCTTTACGGCCTGCATGTGCAAGCTGTATGGCAAAAGGCATAGGAGAAATTGATTTGACTTTTTGCAGTAAGGTTTTGATCTGACTGGCCTGCTGGTCATTCCAAAGCCCTAAATCGGCATAACTGATGCGACCTTCAGGCTGTACAGCGGTGGCTTCCACAATGCAAAGACCTGCACCGGATAAGGCATAATTGGCCCATTGTTGTTCATGCCAGTAAGTGATTTCACCTTGTTCGGTTGCAGAGTACTGACACATCGGGGCAATCACAATTTTATTTTTAAGTTGCAATGATCCAAACTGAACCGGCTGAAATAGTAGTGACACGCGGTATTCCCTCTTTTTGTGAAGTGGCTTTTCAGAACTTTTTACCAAAAAATAAAAAACAGGCTCTGATGAGCCTGTTTATTTATAACGTGATTAAATTCTTTTTAGAAGATCACTCGTGTAGTCAAACCTACCACCAATGCATTATCTACTTGGTTGCTAGACCCCGGATTTATAACGTATTGCAGGTTTGGACGTAGCATCAGCCATTTTGTTGCGTTATAGCTGTAGTTGAGTTCGATATTGTATTCGGCACTCGCATCATATACTGGACGTGAATCTGCGAAGCGGTCATTAACATGTACACGGTTAACCGCTAAACCCAAAATATCATTTGGCTGACTATCCACCAGACCAATATATTTCAGACCCAACTGTTGTGAATTGTCCACTTTATTGGTATCACGATCATGCCAGGTAAAGTTAGCGAATGAGTGTAAACCCTGACGACCACTGCCGGTTGAGGTCAACTGCTGCTCTACGGCTAACCAGCCAGCAAAAGTACGATTTTTAGCATCTGTTGGATTGGCTACGTCTTTCTGGTTGGCCACATCATCAGCAGTATTATACATACCACCTACACGATAACTGCCAGGTAAACCATTTACTAATGATTTTGGTGTCCAGATTACTTCTGCAGGAATCGTCACGCCATCAGCATTGTCGGTATCCAGACTCCAGCCCTGACCTTCTTTAGTACCATTGCCGTTATCAGGATTAAATTCATAAACACCGACTTGTACAGCAACGTCAGAGTTTAGCTGCTGTTTCACACGTGCCCCCCATTGTGCGACTGGGGTATTCATCCAGATATTGCCCTGCCATTTACCCATCTGCGCAGCACAAAATGCTGTACTGGCAAAATCACAGGCCATCACGTTAAAGTCCATACCGAGACCCAGACGACCAGCTTTAATACTCAGTCCTTGATCCTTATAGTTCTTTTCAATTGAAAGTTCGGTTAAACGGCTGTCCTGGTTACCACGGCCAAATGTCCCTTGCACATTAGCCATATGCGGTACTGATTGAGATACTTGTAAATCACGTACCGATGTACTTTGTCCCTGACGTGCAGTCGCAACTGCACGAACAGTTACGCCATCCCAGCCAGCCAGTTTTTCCATGTCTAACTGTGTACCCAACCATAACTGTGCAGAAGTTAGAGGATCAGCCCCTTCATTACGTCCGCCATCAGCCAGATAAGCTGTATCTGTCAGCAAGTTTGCTTCAAACTTGACGCCTTGTTGAGCAAGCTCAGTACGTTTTCCATTCCAATCGCCTAATAGGTACTGTCCTTGGGAATCAAATGCAGACTCAGCCTGAGCAGAAGTCATGGCTGCCATCAATGGCAATAAAGCTAGACTTAACTTTTTCATATAAAACCTAAACATATGGAGAGAGTAAAGGCAGCCTGATGCATGCCCTGTATGACTTGATACAGAACGTTACATAACTTTTCACTTAAAAACGCAGCAATTTTTTTATTATTGGTAAAACTTTAAGTTATAAGAAAATATATTTTATATAACAATAAATTCTACATAATTTATATTTTTCAGTAAGTTAAATACGAAAAATCAACCCATATATTTCCTATTTTTATTATTTGAATCTGAAACCATCTCAATATTAAAGTTTATTTTTTAACCAATTGTTAAAATATTTTTGAATGTCCTGCTTATAACTTCTAGTCAAACAGGACTTGCATTCAGACTTAAAACGCCCAATATTAGCCTCATGATATTAGCTGCTAAGTGTTATGCCTGAATTACCCGAAGTTGAAACCACCAAAACCAGCCTCCTTCCCCTTCTTAATCAGCAAGTGCTAAAAGTTGAAGTGCGTCAGCCTAGTTTACGTTGGCCAATTCCTGATGATCTCGCGCGTCTGCAAGGACAGCGCCTGATTCAGCTTACGCGTCGTTCCAAATATATTCTGGCGCAATTTGAACAGGATACGATGCTCTGGCATCTGGGTATGTCAGGCAGCTTTCGCTTGTGTGAAGCCAATGAAGAATTGCGCAAGCATGATCATCTGATTATTCAGTTTGAAGAGATTCAGCTGCGTTATCATGATCCACGCCGTTTCGGCTGTATTCTCTGGTTAGATGCTCAATCACAAAGCAAACTGATTGATACGCTTGGGCCGGAGCCATTAAGCGATGCTTTTAATGCCGAATATCTATTTGAAAAACTAAAAAATAAAAATGTTGGCACCAAAGTTGCAATCATGGATAACCATGTCGTGGTCGGCGTAGGCAATATCTATGCAACTGAAAGCCTGTTCAATATGGGCATTCATCCAGCACAGCCAGCCTCAAGTTTAAGTTTCGAACAGATTGAAAAACTGGTGGTTGAGATCAAGCGTATTTTAAAACAGGCGATTGACTTAGGTGGTTCTACCTTACGCGACTACACCAATGCTATGGGAGAAAATGGTTATTTCCAGCAGACGCTGTTGGCTTATGGCCGTGCAGGAGAAATGTGCGTGAACTGTGAAACGACACTGGAAAATATCAAGCTCGGCCAACGTGCATCCGTCTATTGTCCTGAATGCCAGCCGCTAAAAAAGGTAAAGCTTTCACCTAAGCGTATGGCTGCCGTACGAGGTAAGAAATCATGAAGACTGCAATTGTCCGTCATATTCTGGTTAAGGATAAAGATACTGCCGAACAACTCAAAAAGAAAATTCTAGCAGGTGCAGATTTTTCTAAGATCGCCAAACAATATTCGACCTGTAACTCTGCCAAACGTGGTGGTGAACTCGGTGAAGTAAAAAAAGGCCAACTCGTTCCAGTGATTGATAAACTGGTTTTTACCGCTGCAGAACATGTTCTACATGGTCCAGTCAAAAGTCAGTTTGGTTTTCATTTGGTCGAAATTAAGTTTCGGATGGATTTTTAATTCCTTTAGGGTTCCCTCTCCTCTCAGGAGAGGGTTAGGGAGAGGTCAGAAAATAAAAAAACGGCGCTTATACGCCGTTTTTTTATTTACTCCAAAAGCTTAAGCTTCAGGACGTTTTTTTAGCTCGTCACGAATTTCACGCAGTAATTCGATATCTTCCGGAGTCGCTTCAGGTTCAGGCGCTGCTTCTTCTGCTTTATCACGGCGTAGTTTGTTCATCAGTTTCACCAACCAGAACACCACCCATGCCAATAACAGGAAGTTAATGAGAATGGTCAGGAAATTACCATAAGCAAAGACATTCAGACCTGCTGCCTGTGCTGCAGCCAAATTGGTCACATTATTTGGATTATCACCTAACACGACAAACCAGTTAGAGTAATCAACATCACCACCCAAGATCCAGCTCACGACAGGCATGATGATGTCTTTCACCAGAGAATCGATAATTTTACCGAAAGCACCGCCAATGATCACACCCACTGCGAGATCCATGACATTGCCTTTTACCGCAAATTCTTTAAATTCTTGAATAATACTCATAAAGACTCCACAATGTTTGTTTTGAAATTTTGTGATGGATTATACATTATTTCATTGCCAGCATTTTTATCTAATTTACTAGATTTGAGTAACTTTAAGCATCACCTTTCATCCATAAAAAAAACCGTAACCTCCGAAAAGATTACGGTTTCTTATTGAACCGAAAAACTAAAGATTAGTCGTTACGGTGACGTTTACGTTCGTTTTCAGTCAAGTAACGTTTACGGATACGGATTGACTTCGGTGTTACTTCAACAAGTTCGTCATCTTCGATGAATTCAAGCGCTTGCTCAAGTGTGAACTCAATGTTTGGAACAAGAGTCAACGCATCATCAGTACCAGAAGCACGTACGTTTGTTAACTGTTTCGCTTTTGTTGGGTTAACAGTCATGTCGTCTGAACGAGAGTTAATCCCTACGATCATACCTTCATAAACTTCTAACTGTGGTTTAGCGAATAGACGACCACGGTCTTGTAAGCTGAACAATGCATAGCCCAAGCAAGTACCTTGAACCATAGAGATCAACACACCATTTTGACGTTTAGCAACAGTACCTTGCTTCATCGGACCATAGTGCGAGAAGCTTGAAGTCATGATACCAGTACCTGAAGTCATAGTCAGGAATTCAGAACGGAAACCAATCAAGCCACGTGAAGGTACAGTTGCTTCAATACGGATACGGCCTTTACCGTCAACTTCCATATTGGTCATTTCGCCTTTACGGTGACCCATTTGTTCCATTACAGCACCTTGATGCTGTTCTTCAACGTCAAATGTAACGTTTTCATAAGGTTCTTGTTTTTCACCATCAATTTCTTTGATGATTACTTGTGGACGTGATACGCCCATTTCGAAACCTTCACGACGCATGTTTTCAATTAATACTGAAAGGTGAAGTTCACCACGACCAGACACTTTGAAACGGTCAGGACTGTCAGTATCTTCAACACGAAGTGCTACGTTGTGAATCAATTCGCGGTCAAGACGTTCACGGATGTTACGTGAAGTTACGAATTTACCTTCTTTACCAGCAAACGGCGAGTTGTTGACTTGGAAAGTCATAGATACAGTCGGTTCGTCTACAGAAAGTGCAGGTAATGCTTCAACTGCTTTAGGATCACAAATTGTGTCAGAGATATGAAGTTCATCAATACCAGTTACACATACGATGTCACCAGCAGAAGCAGATTCAACATCAATACGCTCTAGACCATGGTAACCCATGATTTTTAAGATACGACCGTTACGTGTTTTGCCATCTTTGTCGATAACAGTAACAGGTGTATTTAATTTAACAGAACCACGTTGAATACGACCAACACCGATAACACCTACGAAGCTGTTATAGTCAAGTGAAGACACTTGCATTTGGAATGGACCGTCAACGTCAACTTTTGGTGGTTCAACGATGTCTACAATTGTTTGGAACAATGGAGTCATGTCATCAGCAAGTTCTTCAGGAGAAGGACCCGCAACACCACGTAGACCAGAAGCATAAACCACTGGGAAGTCTAACTGTTCATCAGTACCACCAAGGTTATCGAACAAATCGAATACTTGGTCAATGACCCAGTCAGGACGCGCGTTTGGTTTATCAACTTTGTTGATAATTACGATAGGTTTCAAACCACGTGCGAACGCTTTTTGCGTTACGAAACGAGTTTGTGGCATTGGACCTTCTTGTGAGTCTACAAGAAGAAGTACACAGTCAACCATCGACATTACACGTTCAACTTCACCACCGAAGTCGGCGTGTCCCGGGGTGTCCACGATGTTGATACGGTATTCAGTATCAGTACGTTTGTCTAACCATTTAATTGCAGTGTTTTTTGCAAGAATGGTAATACCACGTTCACTTTCAATAGCGCCCGAATCCATGACACGTTCGATCTCGCCTGCGCGATCGCCAAGAGCACCTGATTGCTGTAAAAGTTTGTCTACAAGAGTCGTTTTACCATGGTCGACGTGCGCGATGATGGCAATGTTACGGAGAGTTTTAATATCTGACATGTAAATTCGATACGCTTTAAATTTGAGGGCAAATTATACAGAAAAATACAAACTTTTGACAGTGACTGTTTGTAGAGAGCGTCAATTTTTTTTCCAATTACTTTTGTAATGACGTGTAACTCGATTAGAATAGCGCCACCCAGCCTTAATTTGCATTGACACATGTCTGATTTTAATCAATCTCCTCCTTCTAAAGATCAACTTGACCTTGTCTACGGCCTTGAAGATCGTCCTAAACCGTTTATCGCATTTTTAGCCGCATTCCAGCATTTATTGGCCATTATTGTCCCAATTGTAACGCCAGGTTTACTGATCTGTCTGGCATTGGGTGTGTCTAAAGAAGACACCAACATGATCTTGTCCATGTCTTTGGTGATCTCTGGTATTGCAACTTTCTTACAATCCAAGAAAGTGGGTCCCTTTGGTGCAGGCTTGCTGATTGTTCAGGGTACAAGTTTCAACTTTATTGGCCCAATCATCGGGATCGGTTCAGCGATGGTCGCCGCAGGCACGCCTGTAGAAGCGGTGATGGCTTCGATCTTTGGTGTAGTGATTGCAGGTTCATTTATTGAAATGGGCGTGTCACGCATTTTGCCATGGGTGAAGAAACTGATTACTCCATTAGTAACGGGTATTGTAGTTCTATTGATTGGTTTAACCTTGATCAAAGAAGGTTTGATCAGCATGGGTGGTGGTTATCAAGCCATGAGTGACAAAACTTTTGCCAATGCAGATAACCTGATCATGTCATGTACCGTTCTGGCACTGATTATTCTACTGAACCGTGTGCGTATTACCTGGGTAAAAAGCTCAGCAATTCTGATTGCACTGGTTGTGGGTTATATCCTTGCCGGCTTTATGGGTCATCTCAACTTTGATGGTTTAAAAGATGCACCTCTGGTTCAGATTCCAACCCCAATGCATTTTGGTTTAAGCTTCTCATGGAGCTTATTCATTCCAATGGCATTCATTTACCTGGTGACTTCACTAGAAGCGATTGGTGATATTACCGCAACATCAAAATTATCGAATCAGCCAGTCGATGGTCAAACCTGGATGAATCGCATTAAAGGTGGTGTATTGGTAAATGGTGCTAACTCCCTACTTGCAGGCTTATTTAATACTTTCCCAAGTTCTGTATTTGCGCAAAACAATGGTGTGATTCAATTGACTGGTGTCGCCAGCCGTTATGTCGGTATCTGGATTGCTGCTCTGCTTGTGATTTTGGGTTTACTTCCAGCAGTAGCAGGTGTGATTCAAGCCGTCCCTCAAGCTGTGCTTGGTGGCGCAGTGATGGTGATGTTCGGTGCAGTCGCTGCATCTGGGATTAATATCCTGTCTGGTATTCACTTAGACCGTCGGGCCCTGCTGATCATTGCAATCTCGCTTGCACTTGGCCTGGGTGTTGCGCAGGTACCTCAGATTCTGGAACATCTTCCTGAATTATTCCGTAACATCTTTAGCTCAGGTGTTGCGACAGGCGGTATTGCAGCCCTCATATTGAATATTGTACTTCCTGAAGTAAAGAAGTAATTTCATGTCCAAAGAACACTGTCTGAGTTGGACTCGGACAGTGTTTTTTCTATTGGAGAGAGATCTATGGATCCTAAAAGCGAAGTTTTATTAAGACAATATGATTATTTGTCTGGTCGCGTATTGCTGGTGAATGCACCGACCGATGAGCTTCTTGCTGAATGTGGTGAATCTATCCAGCCCTTTGTTTGGACATGGAATTATAATGATTTTCAATATTTCCAGTCACAGCAGGCCCAGGTTCATTTCGGCGCAGAATTTCCTGATCAGGAATTTGATCAGGCGGTTATTTTCGTACCTAAATCAAAAGAATTATTGAATTATCTGATTCACAATATTGCAGCCCGATTAAAACAAGGCAGCAGTGTTTTTCTGGTGGGTGAAAAGAAAGGTGGTGTAGAGCGTGCGGCAAAGCAGCTACAGGCTTATGGTAAACTCATCAAGCTCGACAGCGCACGACATTGCCAATTGTGGCAATTGACTCTAGACTGCACGGTCGAAGCAAAAGCGTTGGCAGATTGGGCACAGACCTATACAGTGGCCACACCAAAAGGTGATTTGCAGATTTGTGCACTTCCAGGTGTATTCAGTCAGGATCATCTGGATGTAGGAACAGCGGTGTTCTTACCCTATTTATCTCAAGTGACCTCAGGCAAGATTGCCGACTTTGGCTGTGGCGCAGGTGTGATCAGTGCTTATTTAGCTAAACTGAATCCTGAGAACCGTATTTTTGCTCTGGACGTAGATGCCTTTGCCTTGGCTTCTACCCGAATGACATTTGAGAAAAATCAGCTCAGTCCTCAGCAGCTGGAAATTAAAGCTGTATCAGGTATTGAAGATGCACCGCTTTTTTTACATGCCATTGTCAGCAATCCCCCTTTCCATCAGGGAATCCAGACCAACTATGCGGCCAGCGAAACTTTATGCAAAACTTCGCGTCGCCACCTTAAGTCTGGCGGTGAATTGTGGATTGTGGCAAACCGCTTCTTAAATTATCCAATTTTAATTGAACAAAGTTTTGGCCAATGTACAGTCAAAACTGATCAACAAGGTTTTAAAGTGCTCTTTGCCAGCACTCAAAAAAATGCTAAGGAATCATGATGAGCGAAACTCAGAACAGCGTGCAGCTGCAGCGTAAGCTTGGTGCTCGTCATCTCAATATGATCGCGATTGGCGGGTCTATCGGTACAGGTTTATTCCTGGCCTCAGGTGCGACCATTGCCAGCGCAGGCCCGGGGGGCGCACTCCTCGCCTATGCCCTGATTGGCGTAATGATTTATTTCTTGATGACCAGTCTGGGAGAACTTGCGACTCATAATCCGACCTCGGGCGCATTCTTTACCTACGGTACCAAATATGTCGAAGGTGGTTTCGGTTTCGCTTTAGGCTGGAACTACTGGTACAACTGGGCGATTACCGTTGCCTTTGAACTGGTTGCCGTACAGTTTATTATGAAATTCTGGTTTCCTGATATTCCGGGCTTTTACTGGAGCGCGATCTTCCTCGCTGTGATCTTTGGGATTAACGCCCTGACAGTTAAAGGTTTTGGTGAGTCAGAATTCTTCTTCTCATTGGTGAAAGTTCTGGCAATTATTGCCTTTATCATCATCGGGATCTGGATGATTGCCAAGATCATGCTCACACCAGGTGTTTCGGCATTTGCAAACTGGAGCGTAGGTGAAGCGCCTTTTGTAGGCGGTTTCCAAGCCTTGATTGGTGTTGCCATGATTGCCGGATTCTCGTTCCAGGGAACCGAGATGGTTGGTGTGGCTGCTGGTGAATCTAAAGATCCGCAAAAAACCATTCCAGTCGCAATCAAGCAGATCTTCTGGCGAATCCTGCTGTTCTATATCGTGTGTATTTTCATTATCGGTACATTGGTTGCTTATAATGATCCGCGTCTCTTACAGGCAGCTGCAACAGAAGATGTGGCCCTTTCTCCATTCACTTTATTGTATGAGAAAGCAGGCTTTGCCTTTGCAGCGAGCATGATGAATGCGGTCATTCTGACTGCGATTCTGTCTGCGGGTAACTCAGGCATGTATTCTTCGACCCGTATGCTATTCGATATGGCGCGTAAAGGCAGTGCGCCTAAGCTGTTTGCCCATCTGGATCCACGCGGCGTACCGATGAATGCCCTGTATGCGACCACGGCGATTGCAGCATTATGCTTCTTGACCACATTCTTTGGCGAGCAGGAAGTGTTTAACTGGTTGCTGAATATGTCAGGTATGTGTGGCTTCATTGTCTGGCTCGGGATTGCGATCTCACATTACCGCTTCCGTAAAGGTTATTTAGCTCAAGGCTATCAACTAGAAGGTCTGGCCTATAGAGCTAAATTCTTCCCGTTCGCGCCTTGGTTTGCCTTCATCCTTTGCTCAATTGTCGTTCTAGGTCAGAATTATCAAGCTGTTCTAGATGGTGAGTGGTTGGCTGTCCTTTCTACTTATATCGGTATTTTATTATTCCTGGTGATCTGGCTAGGTTATAAGTGGAAATATAAAACCAAACTGGTTTCCTATCAGGAGATGGATGTTCGACCGATGAATATTGAAAAAGACTAAGTTCTCACCTTTATTAAAAAAGCAGCTCAACTAGCTGCTTTTTTATATTCTGAAATCAGCTATGACGCATGACAAAATTACGATCATCAATCACTATGACTTGCTGACAAATACCTTCTACTCGACGCTGCTGTTCGAAAACTTCTTTAGACATAGCATTAAAACTATCAAAGAAACTGATCTCTTTTTCATTGATTTCATAAATTAATGAATGGTTCCCCACCCCTTCAAGCGTGTCGTAGAACACGATTACAAAATGGCCTTTATCCACTGATTTTTGAATATCTGTATAAGAAAGTGGATATTCATGAACAGGCATTTTGAGTTCTTGGGCTTTTTGATAAAACTGGATTTCAAGGGGCTGTTTATCAGGATCAGTTTCTGTAAAAAATTCAACATCGAGCCCTAGTGTTTTAAGTGCAACAGCGAGCGCAATACTTGAAGCTCCCATCTCATTATTATGCTGTGTCAATTGCACTAAATCAGGAATATGCAGATCCATTCCATAATGATGAAAAATCATCCAGATCGCATAAATACCACTATTAGCTTCCAGACTTTGTAAGTCTTGAGGGAGTTCTATGCTCATGCTTTAACTCAAAATCAGTTTCGAGCAGCAAGTGTATGCAAAAAACAGCCATAAAAAAAGCGACTCAAAGAGTCGCTTTTTTTTAATCAGTGTTCAATAACGAATTATTGAGCAGCTGGTTGGTCTGCAACTGGTTGTTCAGCTAGAACAGTACGGCTACCAGTGATTGTCGCGAATACACGACGGTTCATAGCACGACCTTCTTTAGTGTTGTTGTCAGCAATCGGTTGATCCCAAGCGAAACCTTGAGTAGACAAACGAGATGCATCTACGTTGTATTCGTTAACAAGTGCAGATTTAACAGAGTTAGCACGAGCTAGAGATAAACGTTCGTTCAATGCACGTGGACCAGTGCTGTCTGTGTGACCTTCGATACGAGCAGTTGCGTTTGGATATTCAACTAACTTCTCAGCAACTTTCGCGATTTCTGGTTTGTATTGGTCTTTGATGTTTGATTTATTCGTATCAAAGAACACACGAAGTTCCATGTTCAGGTCTTCAGTCAACTCTTGTGGAGCTGGAGCAACTGGAGCAACTGGCTCAACTGGAGCAACTTCTACAACGTCAGCAGCTGGTTTCAAACGGCCACCTAGAACTACGTTAAGACCAGCAAGTGCTGTATAGTTCCAGAATTTTTCGTCGAAGTGGTAAGTACCACGAGCTTCAGTACGTAGAGCTAAAGCATCGTTGATGTGCCAGAATGCACCGATACCAGCATTACCTAGTGTACCTTCTTCTTCATCACCACGTCCACCACGCGGCACATCATCAAATTTATATTTGTAATGACCAGCACCTAACAATGCATATGGTTTGATTTTGCTGTCATAGTTGCCAGTGAACACATCAGAAGTTGCATAGAAGTTACCTGCAATGTTCTGGCCTTTGTATTCTGCACCAGGAGCTGCATAATCTACATCGCCTTTCACCTGGCTATATTCAGCTTCAAAACCTAACCATGGAGTTAATTCAACACCGATCGCAGCACCAACGAATAAATCGTCTTGAATTTCACCTTGAGTTGGTGCTAATAATTCACCGTCATTACCGCCATTGTTGTGTTGGGTGTCTTGCCAAGTATAACCTAACATTAATGGAGTAACAGTTACGCCTGCGTTTGCAGCAGCAAAAGGAGCAGCTACAAGCATTGCTAAAGCAATACGACTCATTTTCATGGATTTATCCTCCAGAGATAACAATTGTTGTTCAAGCTCAAGCCTTCTAATAGGCCATTCTGAGATAGGCTTTTTTTACCCCAGTGTTATTTTTAAGCTATTCACTGCGCATCATACAAACACTTTATTATTTTTCCAAGTGCTTGATTAATCTAATCAAGTAAATTATTGACAAAATTACTTACAATTTCCGTTGTAATTCAGTAATTTTTTACTCAATTTTTTGTTGTGAATCGCCTATTGTCATTGCCAATTTATTTTTAAGCGCCTTTTTGAATTTTGAGTAAGGCATTTCTTACTCGCTCAATTAAGCATAAAAAACGCACAATTAATAGCATGTTTCAAATAAAAATAATATATAAATCAGGTAACTCTATGTATAAAAAGATAACAAGAGCGTTCACTATTGTTGAGTTAATTATCTGTATTGCCCTTATCGCAATTGGGGTCACCATTGCCTTGCCTTACTTTCATGATTATCTATCCAAGCAGGAAGCTAAAAATATTCCGATGAAACTTACAGCAACCAATCGTTATGCACGCAGCCAGGCAGCTGTGTTTCACCAGAATATTGTGATTTGTCCCAGTCAAGATTCATTAACCTGTCAAGCAAACCAATGGAATAAAAATTTGCTGGTATTTATTGATAAAAACCGTAATCGTCAAGTCGACAATGACGAACAAATTTTACACATTGAACAACTTAATCTTAAATACGGTAACTTGAGTTGGCGAGGTGCTTTAAGTATGCCGAACGTAACTTATCAAGCCCAGACGGCTTTACCGATTGGATCGAATGGCAGCTTTTATTATTGTTCTACTCACCTTGCATCTCAGCAACGTATTGTTTTGAATAAAATGGGACATATCCGGATCGAACATCTGGCCTCCTGTTAATAAAACCCTAGAGTCTATGATTTATCCAGATTAGGACTTTAATCCTGTACTTTTTTCAATATACTGCTTAGGTTCGAGAAAAAATGATCAAAACTTATAGGGAGATATAACAATGACTGACATCGTAATTGTCAATGGTGCACGTACAGCGATGGGCGGCTTTCAAGGCAGCCTAGCTAGCGTTACTGCACCTGAGCTGGGCGCTGCCACCATCAAAGAAGCGATTGCGCGTTCAGGCTTGCAGCCAACCGATATTGAAGAAGTCATTATGGGTTGTGTACTCCCGGCAGGTTTAAAACAAGGTCCTGCCCGTCAAGCGATGCGTAAAGCGGGTCTGCCTGATTCTACAGGTGCCGTCACCATTAATAAATTATGTGGTTCAGGCATGAAAGCAGTCATGCAAGCGGCAGATATGATTAAGGCAGGTTCTGCAACTTATGTAGTTGCTGGTGGTATGGAATCCATGACCAATGCGCCATATGTATTGCCAAAAGCGCGTGGCGGTTTCCGTATGGGTCATGGTGAAATCAAGGATCATATGTTCCTAGATGGCCTGGAAGATGCCGAAACTGGTCGCCTGATGGGTTCATTTGCTCAAGATATGGCAAATAGCAAAGGTTATACACGTGAACAGATGGATGAATTTGCAATCCGTTCACTGAAACGTGCTCAAACTGCAGTCAATGAAGGCTACTTTGCTGATGAAATCGTACCAGTCACTGTTTCCACCCGTAAAGGTGATGTGGTCGTTGATAAGGACGAACAGCCTTTCAATGCCAATATTGACAAGATTCCCACTTTACGTCCTGCTTTTGCAAAAGACGGGACAATTACGGCAGCAAATGCCAGCTCAATTTCAGACGGTGCCTCTGCCCTTGTGCTGACTTCAAGCGACAATGCGGCGGCTAAAGGTTTAGCGCCTTTGGCTAAAATCATCGCTTATGCTTCAAACTCCCAGCATCCATCTGAATTCACGATTGCGCCAGTGGGTGCGATTCAGAAAGTTCTGGATAAAACTGGCTGGAAAGCTGAGGAAGTTGACCTTTGGGAAATCAATGAAGCGTTTGCCATGGTCACCATGTGCCCAATGGATGAGTTCAAGCTTGATCCTGAGAAAGTCAACATCAATGGTGGTGCATGTGCACTCGGTCACCCGGTTGGTTCTACAGGTTCACGTATTATCCTGACCTTGATTCATGCTTTGAAACGCACAGGTGGTAAACGTGGTATCGCTGCACTATGTATTGGCGGTGGTGAAGCAACTGCGGTCGCAATCGAACTGATCTAACTCTTTTATAATCAAGTAACAGAGAGGGCTTTTATAGCCCTCTTTTTATTTTATAAATATTTCATTTTTTATAATCCATCTATAAAGTAAATTCTTTTACTTACATTTTCATAAAGCTTCTTTATCAATCAAATTCAATTCAAGGCGTAAATTAAAGGGATTCAAAACAAGAAAAGGAAGCCTGCATGCGACTTAATCACTATCTTAATTTTCAGGGTGAAACCGAAGCTGCCTTTACCTTTTATCGTTCAGTGTTCGGTGGCGAATTTTCTAGTCTAACCCGTTATGGAGATACGCCTGGACAGCAAGGAATTGATTTATCAAATGAAGAAAAAAATCTGATTTTGCATATCTCACTTCCAATTAATGAATACACAGAGCTCATGGGCTCTGATATCAATGATAAGCTCTGTACTGAAAACACACCAGTATTTAGAAAAGGTACTAATCACTATATTGCGATTATTTTAGGTGCCAATGAACAGGATGAAGCCAAACGACTCTATGAAGCTTTATCGGTGAATAGCCAAATCGAAATGCCTTTAGAAAAAACATTTTGGGGTGCACTTTATAGTGCCTTTACGGATCAATTCGGAGTGCAATGGATGATTAACTGCCTACTTGAAGAACGTGCACCCTAAGATTTAAATACAAAAAAGCCTCCAGATGGAGGCTTTTTTAGTTGAAGGCGAATTAAGCCCCAGTTTGATAATTCGGTGTTGGTACTGCTGTTGAGGCTTGGTACGGATTGGTAAAATCACCCAAACCAGCAGCTGCTTCCTGAATATCTTTACCCTCTTTAATGACAAAGGTATCGAAACCAGAACGCTTCATGTAGTTCAAGACATCTTTGAACACATCACCAGTTGCACGCAGCTCACCCTGGAAACCTTGACGGCGAAGCAATGCAGCAAATGAATAACCACGGCCATCATTAAAACCTGCAAACTCAATCAAAATCGCATCAAGTTGATCAAGTGGAAATTCATTAGTTTCAGGTGAAGCATCAACCGTTAAGTACAATGCTTTTTTACCAGAAATATTGGCAATCTGGTCTAACTGCTCTACAGTCAGAACTACATCACCCTGTGGCAATACACCATCTTCACCAATTAGCTGGTAAGTGTTATCTGCAATTGTGCCATCTTTAGAGAGCACTTGTAGTGCGGTATTAAGCATATGCGCGCTCCTTGAATGGTTGAATGCCGACACGACGATAAGTATCGATAAACTCTTCACCATCCTGACGCAAGTCAAGATAAGTATTCAGAATTTCTTCTACGATATCTGGCACCACTTCTGCAGCAAATGATGGTCCAAGAATATCGCCAATAGAGGCATCATGATCTGCATTACCACCTAAAGTGATCTGGTAGAATTCAGCACCTTTTTTGTCTACACCCAAGATACCGATGTTACCCACGTGGTGATGACCACAGGCATTCATACAACCTGAAATGTTCAGGTCCAGTTTACCCAAGTTGTAAATGGTATCCAGATCATCAAAACGGCGTGAAATTGCTTCAGAAATTGGAATAGATTTCGCATTTGCTAGTGAGCAGAAGTCACCGCCTGGACAGCAGATAATATCAGTCAAGAAACCGATATGCGCACGTGCCAGGTTATGCTGATCCAGCGTCTGCCACAATTCGAACAGGTCTTTTTGTGGTACATCTACCAGCGCAATGTTTTGTTCATGGGTCGTACGCAGTTCACCAAAGGTGTACTTGTCGGCAAGGTCTGCAATCAGGTTCATCTCTTCAGTGGTCATATCACCCGGTGCAATACCCGCACGTTTCAGTGAAATCGTGACAATACGATAACCTTTCACTTTATGTGCATTGGTATTGATGTTGAACCATTGCTTGAACTTAGGATACTGGGCAAACAGTTCAGTGAAGTCTTCATCCGCATAATCTTGGTAATCAAATGGAGTAAAGTTTTCATCCATTTTCGCCAGTGTTTCAGCATCAATTTTTAACGTTTTAACAGTATGCGCAAATTCGGCTTCAACTTTTTCAGCAAAAACTTCAGGCGTCAGTGCTTTTACCAGAATCTTGATACGTGCTTTGTATTTGTTGTCGCGACGGCCGTGCAGGTTATAGACACGTAGTACCGCTTCAAGATAAGCAATCAGGTCTTCACGTGGCAGGAAGTCACGAATAAAACTACCAATTACTGGCGTACGCCCCAAACCTCCACCGACTTTAATTTTATAGCCGATTTCGCCTGCTTCATTTTTCACAATATAAACACCGATATCGTGGAATGAAGTTGCCGCACGGTCAATCTCTTCCAGCGCAGATACCGCAATCTTGAACTTACGTGGCAAGAAAGCAAATTCCGGGTGGAAAGTTGACCATTGACGGATCAATTCACAAGTTGGACGTGGATCTGCAATTTCACCTGCCACCACACCTGCATACTGGTCGGTGGTAGTATTACGGATACAGTTCCCTGAAGTCTGGATCGCATGCATTTGCACGGTTGCCAGTTCAGCCAGCATATCAGGCACGTTTTCTAGTGCAGGCCAGTTAAACTGGATATTCTGACGGGTTGAAACGTGTGCATAGCCACGATCATACTCTTTCGCCAGATCAGCCACTTTACGAAGTTGTTTAGAATTCATCAGGCCATAAGGTACTGCGATACGCAACATTGGCGCATAACGTTGTACATAAAGACCATTTTGAAGGCGGAGCGGACGGTATTCATCTTCCGTCAATTTGCCCGCTAAATAACGTTCCGTCTGGTCACGGAACTGTGCAACACGTTCATTAATCAGTTGCTGATCGAAATCAGTATATAAATACATGGCGTACAGCTAGTAGTTTCTATTATATCGTCGGCAAGGATAACGACATTGAATCTATCAATAAAATGCTTTTTATACATATTTCATAGCGATTTTATTGATAAGCCTAGCAAACTTTCAATGATATAAAGCTTTAGATCAGCTTCCTCTGATTTTTAACGTGAATGATTTATTTTTTAAATCTTTAGCAGTTTTTTTCATAAACCAAAATGAGAAAGTCGTTCAATTACCACTCTTTGGTTTCGCCTAAAGCCTGACCAATAAATTGATATCGCATAGTTGATCTTGAAAACTTGATTGGACAAGCCAGTTGAGCTTCAGTTTGCTCCCGCTGATCTACTTTAACTGGCACCTGTACCACCCATTCACGTTGCTGCGCCAGCTCAGAATGTAGGGCTTCATCAAGCTTTAGTACTGGTTCGACACAGAAATCTGCCTGAGAAAATAGGGCTTGCCAGTGAGATAGAGGTTGGGATCTGATTTTATCGCGAATCGCCTGTTTCACTAAAGCATGATCTTCAGGTGCGAAAGAAGTTCCTTTTTCCAGAATGATCGGCAAATCCAGCAACTGTGCCAGACCTTGCATGAATTGAGGCTCCAGACTGCCTACTGATAAATAGCGATCATCCTGAGTCTGATAATAGTCATAAAAGGTACCGCCATTTAAGTAACCGGATTCTATCTGCTGATGCTGATTACCCGCCAGGCTGGCGGAAGCTGCCATATTATTTAAGGTCGCCGCACAATCGGTCATGGAAATATCAATATATTGTCCTTGACCACTGCTCTGCCGCTCAATCACCGCTGCCAGAATGGCAACCAGCGCATGCATAGAGCCACCCGCGACATCGGCAATCTGGATTCCCATTGCCGGTGGTCCGCTTTCGATCCGGCCACTATGTCCGGCAATCCCAGATAAAGCCAAATAGTTAATGTCATGCCCTGCCCGATCTTTATAAGGGCCAGTCTGACCATAACCAGTAATCGAGCAATAGATTAAGCGTGGATTGAGCGCACTGAGTGTTGGATAATCCAGGCCAAGCCGTTGCATCACACCTGGACGAAATTGTTCGACCACAATGTCATAATCCGCAATTCGGGATTTGATCTGTTCAATATGTTCGGGATTCTTTAAATTCAGTGCGACAGAATGTTTGTTTCGATTCAGATAATTATGCGTTGTGGCCTGTCCATGTGCAAAAGGTGGCATTAAACGCACCAGATCAGGACGTGTGGGTGATTCAATATGCACAACTTCTGCACCCATGTCTGCAAGATATAATGTGGCAAATGGACCGGGTAATAGTGTAGAAAAATCTAATATTTTCAAACCTTTTAATGCATATGACATTGGAGTTATTACTCTATTTATATCGCTTTTTGCCTCATCATAAGAACATAAATGCCCAAAAACAATGTCATGTTCAGCCATTTACCTTGATAGTTTCGGCAATTTAACATGTAAGAAAATGGTAATTGCATTCTTGTAAATTGCCATTGATTTTTTATTTTTTGTCATTTAGGTCAAATATTAGTGAACATTAAAGAGACTGAAGGATTAAACATGAGTCGTGATACGATCAGTATCCATTTCGTCAATGCAGCCTTATATGGCGTTAAGCGCCTGGGCATGGATGTCGATACTTTATTGTCTCACGTTGGGATTGAAGCCGAGCTTCTGCATCAGCCGAAGGCCCGTATTTCGCCTGAACAATATACCCGTTTTATCAAGATGCTCTGGATGGTGACTCAGGACGAACATGTCGGTTTTGACAAACAGCCGCGTCGTCTGGGCACTTTCGCGATTATGTGCCAGTTGATCATCCATGCCAAAACGCTGGGCGATGCACTCGAGCTTTCTTCTCAATTCTACAAACTCTTTGGTGACGACTGGTCTGTAACCCTGGAGCGTGACAAGCATGAAGCGCGTCTGGTTCCTCTGATTCCAAATTCGATGGATCCGGAACACTTTATTACCGAAAGCATGCTGATGATCTGGCATGGTCTGGCATCGTGGTTAATTGAACGTCGTCTGCCGCTGGAACGTGTACATTTCAGTTACCCTCGCCCTGCGCATGCAGATGAATACGATGCGCTGTTCTTTGCACCTGTGATGCAGTTCGATATGCCGCGTACTGAAATTACCTTTGCAGCGGATTATCTGGATTTGCCAATTCGCCAGAATGAAGAAACTCTGGAAGAATTCCTGAAAGCAGCACCTGCTCAACTTCTCGTTAAATTTAAAAATACCAACTCGCTGACTTCGCGGATCCGGGATGTATTGAAGAGCCAGATCGGTGAAGAAATGCCGACCTTAAACGATGTTGCATCGATGCTCTATCTATCCCCACAAACCCTGCGTCGCCGTCTTGCTGCCGAAGGCAAGAGCTATCAGGGCGTAAAAGATGCACTGCGCCGTGATGCCGCAATTCATTTATTGCTTAATCCGGATCTGACTCTGGAAGATGTTGCACAACAGGTCGGCTTTAGTGAAACCAGTACTTTCCACCGTGCTTTCAAAAAATGGACAGGGGTAACACCAGGCCTATACCGTCAGTTACACGGTTACCATTAAAAACCTTGCTATAAAATTGTATACTTGAAAAGTATCGTTTATTAAGCGCTACAAGCCCCTAGCCCAAGCTCCAGACTTGGGCTTTTTTATGCCTGCTTTTTAATCCATCAAGACTGACCAAATTGCTCAAATGATCTGGTCCGTTCTCGTCATTGCACTTCAAGATTTAATCATTACACTCGAAGCATTAGAACAATTTCAGTAAAGCAAGAAAAGGATATTGTATGAGCGAGGCCTATATTATTGATGCCATTCGCACGCCACGCGGAAAGGGAAAAAAAGACGGATCATTACATGAAGTTAAACCAATTAGTTTACTGACTACGCTCTTAAATGAACTGAAAGAACGCCATAACCTGGATACATCTCAGGTGGATGATATTGTGCTGGGCTGTGTGACTCCAATTGGGGACCAGGGTGCAGACATTGCCAAAACTGCTGCAATTGCCGCAGGCTGGGACAATGATGTGGCTGGCGTACAGATCAATCGTTTCTGTGCTTCGGGTCTGGAAGCTATAAATCTGGCAGCACAAAAAGTCCGTTCAGGCTGGGAAGATCTGGTCGTTGCGGGTGGTGTTGAATCTATGTCTCGCGTTCCGATGGGTTCTGATGGCGGCCCGTGGGCATTAGATCCTGAAACCAATATGGCTTGCGATTTTATTCCACAAGGCATCGGGGCTGACCTGATCGCGACCATTGATGGTTATAGTCGTACAGATGTAGATCAATTCGCCGAGCAATCACAAAAGAAAGCGGCAGCAGCCCAAGCGAATGGTCATTTCAATAAATCTATTATTCCAGTGAAAGATAAAGCTGGCGTCGTGATTCTAGACAAAGATGAATTCATTAAACCGACAACAACTGCAGAAGGCTTAAGTGCATTAAAGCCAAGTTTTGCAACGATGGGCCAGATGGGCTTTGATGCTATCGCTCTACTGAAATATCCGGAAGTAGGCTCTGTAAACCATGTACACCATGCGGGTAATTCTTCAGGCATTGTGGATGGTGCAGCAGTCGTATTACTTGCCTCCGAACAGGCAGTCCAACAGCAAAATCTCAAGCCACGCGCCAAGGTATTGGCAACGGCACTGGTTGGTGCCGATCCAACCATTATGCTGACCGGCCCTGCCCCGGCTGCACGTAAGGCTTTAGCCAAAGCTGGACTCACCATTGATGACATCGATCTGTTTGAAGTCAATGAAGCTTTCGCTGCTGTGGTGATGCGCTTTATCAATGAAATGAAAGTTGATCCTGCCAAAGTCAATGTTAATGGTGGTGCCATTGCCATGGGACATCCACTTGGTGCGACCGGTGCCATGATTCTAGGCACTTTACTGGATGAACTGGAACGTCAAGCTAAGAAACGTGGACTGGCCACCCTGTGTGTGGGTGGTGGTATGGGCATCGCAACCATTATTGAGTTGGTATAAGGAGATCAGCATGAGCGCAATTCAATATCAAAAAACTGAAGATCATATTGTCATTCTGACCTTTGATTCTCCGAACCAGTCCGCCAATACCATGAATGCCGACTTTCGCGCGGCTCTGGAAGAAGTCGTTGCCCAGTTACAGGCTGATGAACAGATTGCCGGAATTATTTTCCGTTCAGCGAAAAAAACATTCTTTGCTGGCGGTGATCTGGATGAGCTGATTCAGGCGACGCCTGAACATGCCACTGAATTCTTCAATATGATTGAAGACATGAAAGCCAAATTACGCTATATCGAAACGCGTGGCATTCCTGTGGTGGCAGCTTTAAATGGCACCGCACTCGGTGGTGGTTGGGAAATCGCTTTATGTGCCCATCATCGTATTGCCCTGAATGATGCCAAGACTAAGTTTGGTTTACCTGAAGTCACTTTAGGCTTGCTGCCAGGCGGTGGTGGTATTGTCCGTATGGTTCGTCTGCTAGGCCTGCAAAATGCCTTAGCTTTGCTGATGGAAGGCAAACAGTTCGGTGTAGAAAAAGCCAAGTCTTTGGGACTGATACATGACACAGCTGAATCGCTAGATAAATTACTTGAAAAATCTGTAGCCTGGATTAAACAACATCCGCACTCCCAACAGCCTTTCGATGTAAAAGGTTACAAAATTCCGGGGGGCTCTCCTTCTTCACCTGCCGTTGCGCAGATGCTGGCTATTGCTCCTGCGATGCTGCGTGATAAAACCAAGGGTTGTTATCCAGCACCAGAATCTATTCTCTCCGCTGCGGTTGAAGGTGCTCAGGTTGATGTCGATACTGCGCTAAGAATTGAGTCGCGTTATTTCACCTATCTCGCTACCGGCCAGATTTCCAAGAACATGATCGGTACATTCTGGCATGGCATGAATGCCATTAAATCAGGTGCCAGTCGTCCTAAAGACTTTGCGCCATGGAAAGCCACTAAAGTAGGTATTTTGGGTGCAGGCATGATGGGTGCAGGTATTGCCTATGTCACTGCCAGCAAAGGCATTCAAGTGGTACTGAAAGATATTTCGGTCGAAGCTGCTGAAAAAGGCAAAGCCTATAGCCAGAAATTACTGGATAAAAAAGTGGCTCAAGGCCGCTTAACAGCCGAAAGACGTGATCAGATTTTAAGTCTGATTCAAACCACGACAGAAGCAGTAGATTTAGCAGGTTGTGACCTGATCATTGAAGCAATATTTGAAAATCAGGAACTCAAAGCCAAAGTTACTCAGGAAGTAGAGCAATATTTATCAGCCAACGGTGTAATGGCATCCAATACCTCGACTCTACCCATCAGTGACTTGGCCCAAGCCTCTCAGAATCAGGCGAATTTTATCGGTCTGCATTTCTTTAGCCCAGTCGACAAAATGCAACTGGTCGAGATCATTAAGGGGAAAAATACTTCAGCAGAAACACTGGCCAAGGCATTTGACTTTGTGCAGCAGATTGGCAAGCTACCGATTGTAGTGAATGACAGTCGTGGCTTCTTTACTAGCCGTGTCTTTGGTACCTTTGTACAGGAAGGATTACGTTTGCTTGCCGAAGGTGTGCATCCAGCCCGTATCGAAATGGCTGCGCTGAAAGCCGGTATGCCAGTCGGACCACTTGCTATTCAGGATGAAGTCTCTCTAACACTTTCTGAGCATGTGGCTGCAGAAAGCCGTAAGGCTCTGGCTGCACAAGGCAAAGAACGTCCAAGCACCGATGCGGATGCCGTGATACAAACCATGATTCATGAGTTTAACCGTAAAGGCAAAGCTGCTGGTGCAGGTTTTTATGATTATCCTGAAGGTGGCAAAAAGCAGCTGTGGTCTGGCTTGGAGCACTGGTATAAAGAAGTGGATATTTCTGAACAGGAAATGATAGACCGCTTCCTGTTTGTTCAAGCGCTGGATACCGTACGCTGTCTGGAAGAAGGTGTGCTGGAGTCAGTGGTCGATGCCAATATTGGTTCAATCTTTGGAATTGGTTTTGCTGCCTGGACGGGAGGTGCTGTGCAGTTCTTGAACCAGTATGGTTTAACCAAGGCCTTGAATCGTGCTGAAATCCTGGAACATAAATATGGCGAACGTTTCAAAGCGCCACAGTTACTCAAACAGAAAGTTGCTGAAGGTCAGCGCTTTTAAAAACTGAATCTAAAAAAAAGAGGAGCTTGACTCCCACTGCTGTCCCATAGTTTACTTTAAATAAAAAAACCTGAGTCCTAACAGTTAAAATATGAGTGCAAACAAACACTTTAACGACCAGGATTCAGGTTTTGTCACATCAGAATACCGTATTTCATGAGCTAATTAAACCTGTTGTGCGACAGGATTTTGAACAACTTGCTAAAGTACACCATGTTGGACAGAAATTTAGAGCAGCTTCCCGGTGGGATCAGTTTATTGCCATATTGATGTCTCAATTCTCTTGTAGGCAAAGTCTGAGAGATATTCAATCCAATTTGGAGTGCCAACAGGAAAAGCTAAGTCATCTCGGAGCAAAGTCTATTCCCCGAAGCACGCTGGCACGAATCAATGAGCAGCAGCCTGCTGCCTTGTATCAACAGCTATTTTACAAGTTGCTTAAATACTATGAACACTCAAAAGTCGCTCATAAATTTCGCTTTAAGAATCCCTTGTATTCCTTGGATGCCAGTCATATTGACCTGTCGCTTTCCTTATGTGAATGGGCCAAAGTTCACGACTCAAAAGCCAGCATGAAACTCAGTATAGGATTGAATCACAGCAATGATATTCCTGAGTTTGTTGCAGTTGAAAATGGCAAAGAAAATGACATGGTACAAGGCCGCAAATTCCAGTTTCCTGCTGGCAGCATTGTAGTTTTTGATAAAGGCTATGTCGATTACCAATGGTATGCAAATCTGACTGCTCAAAACATTGGATTTGTCACACGTTTTAGGCCTAAATCTGTGTATCAGGTGATCCAGCAACATCCAGTGCTTGAATCCAAAGGTATTCTAAAAGATGAAACCATTCAGCTGAATAGCGCACATGCCCTAAAAAGAAAAGCCCCAGTGTTAAGAAGAATTGAATATAGAGATCAGCAAAGTGGCAAGCACTTTAACTTTCTCAGCAATAACTTTCATTTAGCCGCCTCCACCATTGCGGCGATTTATAAAGATCGTTGGAAAGTTGAGCTGTTCTTTAAGGCGATTAAGCAGAATCTCAAATTAAAAGCGTTTCTAGGCCGCAGCAGGAACGCAATTCAGACACAAATCTGGATTGCGATGATCGCCTATTTATTGGTGAGTTTCGCTCAACATTTAGGAAAAACAGGTTGGACAGTTCAACGTTTACTCAGAATAATTCAAGTGAATTTGTTTGAAAGAAGAACTTTAAAAGCTTTATTTTCACCCGATAAAATACCCATAAAACAAGAGGAAGCTCATTTGAGCTTCCTCTTGTGAAAAATTGTGGGACAGCAATGGCTTGACTCCTCTTTTTTATTTCAACGCCATAGAATTTCTAAGCCTGATATTCTCTCTCAATGATACATTTTGATCTGCTTTCCAAGCAATTTATGTTATAAAGTTACATGAGTTAGACATCCACGATGGGTACATGCATATGACTGATCACAGTTCACCTGAAAAATCACCTTGGGGTTGGAAAGCACTGATTATCTTCTGTATTTTAGGTGGATTATTCATGTTGTTTTTCTGGCTTGCAGTCAGCAATGAACCAGACTACATGCCAAGCCAGCAAAAGAAAGAAAATACCCAGCAGTATGCATTTAAGAATGCACCTGCGATGTCCCCAGAAGCCTTAGCCAAAGCACAGGCTGACCGTGAAGCTCGTCAGGCTACACCATCATCTCATCAGGCTCATGAGACGAGTGCGGAAGAGCATAATATGTCTGCTGAAGAACATGCACAGATGGACAATGCTAGCCATGACGAAAATACCACTCATGGCCACTAAGTAGTTCCAATATCAAATTTAAAAAAAAGCGAGGTTTTCCTCGCTTTTTTATTTTCTAGCTTTTTAAGCTGAGATACATATCTATATGTGGAATGCCACAATCCAGATATTCTTCACCCTGCACGTCAAAACCCAAGTTCTGATAAAAACCAATCGCATGTACCTGTGAAGAAAGCTTTACGAATTCACGTTGCTCTGCCTTGGCCTGATCAATCACAGCCTGCATGATGTTTTGGCCGATGCCCATACCACGTGCCAACCGCAATACAGCTACACGACCAATACTATGATTCTTTAATAAGCGTGCAGTCGCAACGGGTTGATCCTGTAAATAAGCCACAAAATGCGTGGAGATTGCATCCTCAGCATCCCATTCATCTTCGGGAGCAATATGCTGTTCCTGAATAAAAACGGCTTCACGTATCACTCTGGCATCTTGGGCTAATTCATCCCAGCTGCCTGACATGATTTTAAGATTTTTATTGTCTAGCATTTAGAACCAATTCCCTGCTGATCCCACTGGTTATTCAATAACAATTCTAGTGAATGTTTTTGAATCCCATACATCTCTTTCAATGCCTGAATCTGGGCGAGAACAGCCTGGTCTGGCTGTTCATAATCCTTCCGTTTGGTCGCCAGAATCATTTTATTTTTACTGGTGTGTTCTAGGGCCACAAATTCAAAGACCTTGGTTTCATAACCATAGGCCTTAAGCAATGAGGCACGAATCGTGTCCGTCAGCATTTCGGCTTGCTGCCCAGCATGGATGCCAAACTGCAACATTGGCGACAGCACTTTCGGACTCTGTAATTGCGGTCTTAACTCTTTATGACAACATGGAGCACACATGATGATCTGTGCATTCAGGCGAATACCGCTATGGATCGCAAAATCGGTCGCTACATCACAGGCATGCAGAGCGATCATCACATCGAGGCGTTCCGGTTCATAGGTACGCACATCACCCTGGAAGAAATCCAGCTGATTAAAACCGGATTGCTGTGCAACATTCTGACAGAACTCGACCATTTTCGGATTTAGCTCTACGCCGGTGACATACGGCGTCTGGCCATGTTTTTGCATATAGTCATACAGCGCACAGGTTAAATATCCCTTACCTGAACCAAAATCAACGATACGTAATCCTTGTTCCTGCGGCTGGATTTGAGCCAGTGCGCCTGAGAAAATCTCGACAAATTTATTAATCTGTTTCCACTTACGCGCCATGCTCGGAATGATCTGGCCTTGCTGATCGGTAATTCCTAAATGCCGTAGAAATACACTGTCCTGATCGACATAACGCTGCTTGATCCGGTCATGGCCTTGTTCGGCTTTTGCTTTTGTAGAGACTGGTTTAGCTTTACTTCGTGTCAGCATGGCCTTTTTCTTATTTTTCTTCAGCTGTAATTCTTCCTGATCGGTAAACAGGTTAGCTTGCTTGCAACAGGCCAATAATTCCGTTACTTGAGTCAAGGCTTCATTCAAGGGATAGTTTTTGGTGACATCCTGAGTCTTGTATCGATAGACACAGCTCAAGACTTTCTGCTCATTGAGCGAAATGACTCTAAAGGTCATTTTCTCCAATTGTTCAAGTTCACCTTTATACTGACTCAAGATCAGACGATCAAAATAATCAGTTTCAAAGGCTTGCTGAAAAGCCTCCAAGAATTGTTGTTCCTGAACCGAGAGAGAAGTCGATGTCGACATAAGAAAAACCTGATATGAATTGCTGCTCAAGTTTAATTGTTCTTAACTTAAAAGCAAAATTGAATTATTATACAAGTGTATATTTAAAAAGAATGACAATCATGCAGAATGCTCCCCTAGTTCCAGATTATGATCACAATGAGGAACGGATTAATTATATTAGTCATGGCCTCGGTGCTGCGCTGGCTTTGATTGCTGGTATTTTATTGATTATTAAAGGCTCTTATTTGAGTACAGGACAATGGATCGGCCTTTGGGTTTATGCTTTCAGCATGATTCTGCTATTTTCCGCTTCGATGCTCTACCATATGTCCACTGCTGCAGACCGACGCTATTTTTACAAAAAAGTTGATCATACGGCAATTTACTACCTGATTGCAGGTACCTATACTCCGTTTCTGTCGATTGCGATTCCAACAGCCAAAGCGCAGTATTTACTGATTGCTTTGTGGGTGATTGCTGTACTTGGAACACTATTCAAGTTCATTTTCATCAACCGTTTCCAGAAACTTTCTTTGGTCGCTTATCTGGTCATGGGATGGCTTGCACTACTAGTTATGGACGATATGCAGCAGTACTTAAGTGCTCAATCTTTAACCTTTCTGATCATTGGTGGCTTAGCATACACTGTAGGTGCATTGTTTTACGCTTTAAAAAGAGTAAGATATACCCACGCTATCTGGCACATTTTTGTATTGATAGGCGCAGGATCACATTTTCTGTCTATCTATCTTTACGTGATTTAATCATCTCATTTCTCCATTTCAGTGACCCTGAGCGAGTTGAAACGAGAAGATTGCAGTTGTTTTTTTAAAAAATTACGCCTTTTTTAAAAAGATTACGCTTTTAAAACTAAGTTTTTTATTTTTAGTAAGTGTAAGGTTATTCATGGCGTCTTCAGATTCTATCGCTGTAACAGAAACTACAGCAACCAATTCAAAATTTCGTGTTTTAACAGCAAGTTTAGTAGGCACTACAATCGAGTTCTTCGATTTCTATATTTATGCCACAGCTGCCGTTATTATTTTCCCTTATCTGTTCTTCCCTACAAGTACAGATCCTATGACTGCGACTATTCAGTCGCTGGCAACCTTTGCGATTGCCTTTATTGCCCGTCCAATCGGTGCTGCACTCTTTGGTCATCTGGGAGACCGGATCGGACGTAAAGCGACACTGGTCGCGGCCTTGTTGACCATGGGTCTTTCTACCGTTGCCATCGGTTTATTGCCAACTTATGCACAAATCGGTATTGCTGCGCCATTATTGCTGGCCCTTTGCCGTTTAGGTCAAGGCCTTGGTTTAGGTGGTGAATGGTCAGGTGCGGTTCTACTGGCAACTGAAAATGCGCCAGAAGGCAAACGTGCCTGGTACGGTATGTTCCCGCAACTTGGTGCACCAATTGGCTTCATTCTGGCAACAGGTTCATTCTTGACGCTTGGCGCATTCATGTCTGAAGCAGAGTTCATGCAATGGGGCTGGCGTATTCCATTTATCTCTAGTGCCCTACTGGTGATTATGGGTTTATGGATTCGCTTGAAATTGCATGAAACTCCTGCATTCCAGAACGTGTTGAAAAAGCAGAAAGAAGTGAATGTACCCTTTTTCGAAGTATTCAAAAAGCATTCTAAAATGCTGGTATTGGGTACCATCGCTGCGATTTGTACATTCGTAGTGTTCTACCTGACGACTGTATTCGCGTTACAATGGGGTACCAAACAGCTCGGCTATACACGTGAAGAATTCCTTCAGCTACAGTTAGTTGCAACTCTGTGCTTTGCCGCGTTCATTCCACTTTCAGCAGTTCTTGCAGAAAAATTCGGTCGTAAGACAACTTCAATCGCAGTATGTGTGGTCTCTGCTATTTTCGGTATTTTCTTTGCCGATATGCTTGAATCAGGCAGTACGCTGGTTGTGTTCTTCTTCTTATGTATCGGCCTAGCGATCATGGGTCTAACTTATGGTCCGATTGGTACTGTATTGTCTGAAATCTTCCCGACTTCAGTACGTTATACCGGTTCTGCCCTGACCTTTAACCTGGCAGGTATTTTTGGTGCATCTTTCGCGCCATTGATTGCAACAAAACTGGCAACAACTTATGGCTTGTCTGCAGTAGGTTATTACCTCACAGCAGCATCTATCCTGTCATTGCTTGCATTCTTGCTGATCCGTGAAACTAAAAATGATGATGTAAACAATCAGATCTAAGGATCTTGACAGATTAAGTCATCTCAATCAAAGCCAGCAGTTCATGCTGGCTTTTTTATGATTTCACAACAAAAACTTGCTACTTCTTTGCGGATATTTCGGGAACAATCAAATAAATTAAGCCAGAGAATGAGGCAAAGTGATGCAGGATCTTATTGAGCAACTTACTCAAGAACAGCTGGTAGATATTGTGATTCTGCTAGAGGATGATAAAAAACTGGAAGCCATTCGCTATATCCGGACGCATACAGCTTTAGATGAATCACAGGCGATACAGGTCATTGATGAAATTGTCCGTGAGCATGATCTGGCGCTGAATCGAGACAATAAAGGCAATATTGGCCCACGCTTTACTGATGATGCAGATGAAAATATTCCGGTGGTAACTACACCTTTGGAAGTTCCAGATCACCCCAACCTGAGCATCGCTAAAGATACTGAGGTGGCTGCACAGCAAGTCGGCAAACGTGTGCCCGGCCGTGAGATTGAAAAGAAAATCTGGATCACCGCAGCCGTTATTTTACTGATTATTATTGTGCTCTGGTTACTGCTTTAACAGCAGTGAATAAATCAGTTTTTTAGACCAATTCGATAATATCAATGGTTGGTGGTACGCGAAAACGAAATGGTACCCCTACCATGCCAGTTCCCACAGTCACAAATACATCTGCATGTTCATGCCGGTATAGACCTTTTTTATGGCCCAGAATGGAAACCTTTTTCATCACATAATCCGTCAGCCAAGGTAACTCGACCTGTCCGCCATGCGTATGCCCAGAAAGCATCAGTGGTCGTGTTGGCAATTTCGGCACCATATCCACGGTATCTGGATTATGTGACAGAATCACCCAAGGTTTGTCTTGAGGCAGATCCGGCATTGCGCGCATATCGGTTTTTCCAGCCCAAAGATCTCCTACCCCGAGCAGACGAAATTCATCAAACTCAACAATCTGCCCTTCAATATCCATGACCTGATTCACTTCCAGCGCATAACGAAGCAATTCCTGAATCGGAGGGCCAGGATACTGTTCATCATGATTCCCTGTCACCGAATATACCGGCGCATGAATTTCTTTCAAGACCGCCAGCTCCTGTGCCAGTTTATTTTCCGGTTCATAGGTCCAGTCCCCTGCAACCACCACCAAGTCCGGTTTCAGATGGTTCAGCTTATGTACAATCTGTCTTAGCTGACGTTCATGTCCGGAAAACAGGCCAATATGTAAATCTGCAATCAGGGCAATCCGTACCGGTTTTTTAAGTTTCTGTTGAGGATTGATTTGATAAGGTGTGGTTTCGACCCGAATCAAATGCGGCTCGATAAAACGTGCATAACTGAGTACGGCACTAATCACGAAAATAAAAATAGACTCATGAATCGAATAGTAGCCCATCCATCCTGCATAAATACTGAAGAACACCAGCGGAATCAGCAAATAGGCCAGATAGAAAGCCAGCAGGTGACAAAACGCTTTAAAGGGATGAATGGTTTCTGTACGCGACTGACTCGACCAGGCCTGATACACTGCCCAAACGGCAAGAATGGCCATGCCTAGATAAAAATAAAAAAGTACGGAACTGGTATCCCACATAGATTTGCCTTGTCGAGTCGAGGAGCTGATTAGTGGCTTTATATTTATCTTTTCATAGCTGGCAATTATACTCAATCCAAATTTTTCAGTCTTTAATGTTTATGGTAAATGCTCCCCATGCTTCCGCTCATTCAAAACCCTCTGGCTTATCAAAAGCTTACCGCTATAAAGCTGGCATTTTACTGAGCTGCAGCCTGGTACTCGGCATTCCTGCTTGCAGTACGCTGCCTCCGCAAACCGAACAGCCTAGCCGGATGGCATTTGAAACGGATACCTCGCAAACCAGTCTGGCCCAGATTATTGAGCCTTTACGTCAGCAGAATATTGGCCTGACCGGTTATCATGTGCTTCCAGATCCGCTCGAAGCACTCGCTGCACGTATCCAGCTGATTAATAAAGCGGAACGCAGTCTGGATCTGCAATATTACATCTGGGATAACGACCGTATTGGTGCACTGGCTCTGCATGCCCTCATTCAGGCAGCAGACCGTGGCGTAAAAGTCCGTTTATTGATGGATGATAACAATGCCAAGAAAATGGAAGGCATTTATCTAGCTCTGGATCAGCATCAGAATATTGAGGTCAAACTGTATAACCCCTACCGTTTCCGTAAATACCGTGCCATGGATATGCTGCTGGATCTAAAACGGATCAACCGCCGCATGCATAACAAAAGCTTTATTGCCGATAATCAGATTGCCCTGATTGGCGGCCGTAACATGAGTAACCAGTATTATAACGTTAGTGACAGTTATCAGTTTTCTGATGTAGATGTAATGCTGGTCGGTGCCGCTTCTGATGAAATTATTCATTCTTTTGATGAATACTGGAATGATGATTATGCCTATCCAGTTCGTCAGATTGTTAATCCTCGTCATCACGGACTCCGTTTCCCGAGCCTAAAACAGCAGCTGGAAGAATATAGCCATGATACTGCAATCCAGAACTACCTGAATCTGGCCAATCGCTCCCAAGCCTTCGATAAATGGCTGGAACACAACATTCAACTTGATTGGGTAGAAGCTGAAGTCGTCAAAGATCCACCAAGTAAGATCAAGTCGAAAGCTAAAACTGAAGATCACTTGAACTTCCAGTTATTACAACATCTGGAAAAACCGGAAGAAAGTGTGGATATCGTGTCGGCCTATTTTGTACCGGAAAAACAGGGCGCAGAACGTCTCAAGAAACTAGCTTCAGAAGATGTCAAAGTGCGAGTACTGACCAATTCCTATAAGGCCAATGACGTGCCACTGGTCCATGCCTTTTATGCCAAATATCGTCAGGAACTACTGGAAAATGATGTAAAACTTTATGAGTTTTTGGCCGCGCCAGATGCCGACAACCTGAATGCCAATACTGAAGAGCTGGCACAAAAAGCGAAGGTCAGCTTAAAAGGCCTGAGCCGTTCCAGCCTGCATGCCAAATTGATGGCCATTGACCAGAAACAGGTATTTATTGGTTCTTTTAATTTCGATCCACGCTCAGCTTATTTGAATACTGAAATTGGCGTATTGCTAAATAGTCCTAATCTGGCCCGTGCAGTACACGAAACCATGGACAAAAACTTAAGCAAGTATGCCTATAAGCTGGTTCTGGATGCCAACCAGAACATTAACTGGAAAATCCGCAATGCCAAAGGTGAAACGAAGACCTTTAAAAAAGAGCCGGGAATGAAGTGGTATCAAAAAGCCTCAATAAAATTCCTGTCGATACTCCCGATCGAAGGTTTTATGTAATGAATATCTCTGAGTATTTCTAATAAAAAAGCCTCTTAATGAGGCTTTTTTAAAACTTTGGCTTGCAACCTTTGCAAACCCTCCAGCATATTTTCATGCACCAGTGCAGTCAGACTTTCTACTGTATGCCCTTCGGTCGCAATTGCCGGCAAGGCCATCAGATGAGCTGTTACTTTAGGCATTTCCAGAACATTCTGTACATGTTTGGCAAAACTGATATTCCCAATAAAAGGTGCCACCATATCCAGTTCGCCCTGCTGATTCACATAACAGATCAGGCAGATTTGTACCGGACGTTGCGCTTCAATCGCCGCACCGAGAATACGTCCATAAATTTTTTTAATTGAGCGTCCATCAGATGTGGTCGCTTCAGGAAAAAACAGGACTGGAATATTCTGCTTTAAAAAATCGGTAATCTGTTCACGGATTCGGACCGAATCTCCTGAACCACGCTTGATAAATAAGGTGCCACCACCTTTAGCCAGCTTGCCTAAAATTGGCCAATTTTCAATTTCAGCTTTGGCCAGAAAAAACACCCGCGCGCCTGAACCTAAAACGGCGATATCCAGCCAGGACACATGATTGCTCACCCATAATGCAGGCTCACGTGGAATCACGCCATGGACCTGAACCTCGATATTAAATACCTTGCACAACTGGCGACAGAAGTATTGCACATATCGGGTATTGTTCGGGTTATTCGGGTCTTTATACAAACCATGACGGTAAACCAGATAAAACCCCTGGCTGATGGCTGCTAATGCAGAAGTCGTTTTTCTTGTATAAAGAAAGAATTTTGCAAAACCTTGTATCTCAGGTGATTGATTTTGTACAGTCGAGTTCATAAAAAGATCACTAAATCCTAAACAAGATACAGGGAATATCCACGAATTAAACCCATTTTATACTGTTCATGTCCAACTTGCATTGATAATAAAAAACGACCAAGTACATCTATATTTTCAATTTAAATTCATTAAATGAATTAAATAAAATAAATCAATCGAAATATTAGATTAAAAAAGGATGCTCATCATGCAAGATGAAACAGTGAAATCAGCTGAGATGATTCGACCCTTAAAAGTATTAAGCTATATCTTGGGTGGCACCCTGTTATATACGGTGTTGCTCGTAACACTTGCACAACTGTTTGTCACGGCACTCTAAAACAAAGCCCGCTATTTCAGTATCTGTAAAGTTCATTTTCAACTAAAATGAAGTTTTCAACTGGAGATTGGCCTGAGTGGAATATTTTGAGCAACATCAGGGAAAAGAACGCGTCATACTGGTCAGTGTGAGCGTACAAATGCTGGATGACCTTGATGCTGAAGAGTTTCATCTATTAGCTCAATCTGCAAATGCCGAAATTCTGGAACATCTCTTTGTTCAACGCTTAAAACCAGACGCCAAATTCTTTGTGGGTTCAGGAAAAGCAGAAGAAATTGCTGAACGGGTCAAAGAACTGGATGCCAATCTGGTCATCTTCGATCATGCGCTGACACCTGCCCAGGCACGTAACCTAGAAAATGTGGTGCATTGCCGGGTGGTCGATCGTACCGAACTCATCCTCGATATCTTTGCGCAGCGTGCCCGTACCTATGAAGGGAAACTGCAAGTTGAACTGGCACAGTTACAGCATCTGTCTTCACGACTGGTTCGTAGCCGCACCAATCTGGATAGCCAGAAAGGTGGGATCGGTCTGCGCGGTCCAGGTGAAACTTTACTAGAAACAGATCGCCGTTTATTGCGTATCCGCATGGGACAGCTTAAAGCCAAAATAGAAAAAGTCCGTCAAACCCGTATTCAGGGCCGTGTTGCACGCCAAAAAGCGGCTGTTCCAACCGTGTCTTTAGTAGGTTATACCAATGCGGGGAAATCTACCTTATTCAATATTCTGGCCGATAGTGAGGTTTATGCAGCTGACCAACTATTTGCGACTCTGGACCCTACTTTAAGACGCCTGCAATGGGACGGCGTTGGTAATCTGGTACTGGCAGATACGGTAGGCTTTGTGCGTAATCTTTCGCACTCACTGGTCGAATCTTTTAAAGCAACTCTGGAAGAAACCGTTGAAGCAACCCTGCTCTTGCATGTGATCGATTCCAGCAGTCCGGAAATGCTTGAACAAATTGAAGCCGTTGAAAAGGTGCTCAAGGAAATTGGTGCCGATGTTCCGGTTCTAAGGGTTTATAATAAAATCGACTGTAGCGGTGAAGATGCCAAAATCATTTACCGCCAGCCCGGTCAGCCTGAACGGGTCTATGTTTCAGCACATAGTGGTGAAGGGCTGGATCTATTACGCAAAGCAGTGCATGAAGCATTAATGGGTCAGGTTCAGCACTTTGAACTGGTATTGAAACCTGCCTATGGCAAACTGCGCAATCAACTTTATGCGCTGAACGTGATTCAGTCCGAACATTATGATGATGAAGGTCAGTTACATATCGATGTGCGGATTGCGCCTCCGAAGCTGGAACAACTAATCAAACAGGCACATTTACCGATAGAAGAAATTCTGGGATCTCAAGCACTTCAATTCCAGCGTCCACTTGAAGAGTTTGAAATCCAGCGTAAGATCGAGTAAAACTTGATAAGTAAACTTTTAAATGACATCACCAATGAACTGGATAAAACATATTGACTGGTCAGCATGGATCGGCACTCTCCTCTTAATTATTGTATTTCGTGAAGCTTCAGTCTGGCTAATGAGCCAGCTAGATCACCCTGAACTGGGCAACTTGGTCGGACTCATCAGCCTGCTAGTCACCTTATTTGCCTGGCGCTATTTTGGCAAAATTCCAGCGCGTCTGGTGGATACCAATAACAAGCTGATGAAAGAAAGTGCCTTCGCTTTTTTACCAATTAGTGCAGGCGCGCTAATTATGCTGATGCATATGGGACAAAAAATTCCAGCCTTTATGCTGGTGTTATGCCTGAGCACTCTGCTCCCTCTTTGGATCTACGCCAAAATGGCAAAACGCTGGTTATAGGAGTCGCACATGTTTTCTGTTCTTTATGGCTTTGCGATTACCTTAATTGCTTATCTGCTTGCTAAACCTTGCAATCGTGTTATTCCGCAAATTCCAGTAATTGTGTTTAGCATGTTCCTGGTGCTGGTGATTTTGCTGGTGCTCGGTATTCCTTATGAACATTATATGGATGAAGTCAATCCACTGTTCAACCATCTGCTCGGTTATGTCACGGTTGCACTGGCGATTCCGCTAGCCGCCATGCGTTATGATGATCTGCCACTGAAAGCCATTGTCGGGATTCTCGTTTTTGCCAGTATCAGCGCGGTCGCCTTACCGATGGGTCTCGCCTATTTGCTACATATGTCTTCTGGCGACATCATGGCCTTTGCCACCCGTGCAGTCACAACACCAATTGCAATTAATATTGCGACCTTACTGGAGGCACCTGTTAGTCTGGCCATTCTGATTGTTATTCTGTCTGGCGTAATTGGTGCAGCATTTTCACCATTTATTTTACGACATATCAATGATGAGCGTGCTTCAGGTCTGGCTCTAGGTCTAGCAGCACATGCGATTGGTACAGCTCAAGCCTGGCAGCGTGGTAGTGTTGCCGGACGTTATGCTGCGTTTGGCATGGCAGTGAATGCCGTTTTTACTGCGATCTGGTTGCCAACTTTTATACTTTATCTGCAAAAAATGTGACTCATCAATCAATATTTAACGTTTGTTTCTGAATGAAACTATTCTTACTATAGGGAAATAAAGAATTTTTCACTCAGGAACAGACCTATGAAAAAGGTTCAATTATTCTCCGTTTTAGCCCTGACCTTTTTCAGTCATCTGGCTTTCGCTTCCGATATTTCAGGTACCTGGAGAAGTATTGACGATAAAACAGGATCAGCCAAAGCGATTCTGGAAATTCGTGAAACTTCAAATGGTGTTTATACCGCCAAAATTACCAAGATTACGCCTCGTCCTGGCTACACACCGCGCGAAACCTGTGTTTCCTGCCCTGCACCTTATACCAATAAACCGATTCTTGGCCTGGATGTACTCACCGGCTTAAAGGATGCAGGTAACAATAATTTCTCTCAAGGCAAACTGATTGATCCTTTATCTGGCAATATTTACAACACCAAAGCTAAATTAAGTGCCAATGGCAAACGTCTAACCCTACGTGGTTATGTGGGTGTGTCAGCCTTGGGACGCAGCCAGACCTGGATTAAACAAGATTAATTCATGACTTAGTGCACAGAAGCTTGCATTTTCATGCATTAAGTTGTATCAATATTAGACAGATGCTTTTTTATACAATATAAAACATGCATATAAATATTAGATTCATTTGCTTTAACAAGCTTAGCATCAAACGGATTTTGATGCGCAATATAAGGAGATAGAATGCAAGACATTACCAGGTTAAAGATCTTACTGAATTTCTCTGCTTTTACTGAAAATTCAGCAACAAAGCAATTAACATCGACAGATTTCTGTCATGGGGAATCAACAAGCTTAAAGCAGATTGACCGAGCGATCTGCAACGCTCATTACTCTAAAATCAGCCAAAATTAAAAAACCACACGCTTGTGTTTGGGATAGTTTGTTTCATCTATGAAAAAAGGATAAATATAAATGAATAAATCTAAATTAGGATTAATGCTCATTGCTACATTCATGACTGGGACCATTTATGCACAAGACTTGACCGGGACATGGCAACAAATTGATGATAAGACTGGTTCACCAAAAGCACTGATTGAAATCCGTCAGGACAGCAATGGTACTTATGTCGGCAAGATTGTCAAAGTAACGCCTCGTCCAGGCTATACGCCGCAAAAAACCTGTAATAAATGTCCGGCACCTTATACCAATCAGCCGATCCTGGGGATGGACGTACTGACAGGTTTAAAACAGGTTGGTGATAGCGTGAATTATGAAAAAGGTCGTGTGATTGATCCATTGGCAGGTAAAATCTACGATGCCAAGGTTCGTCTAAGCAGCAACGGCAAACGTTTAACTCTACGCGGTTATGTGGGTATTTCTGCTCTGGGTCGTAGCCAGACCTGGATTCGTCAGGAATAAGTTCACACTTTTTCTCAAAGCTGCCAAACAGGCAGCTTTTTTTATAAATTTAATTCCATGATTTTTAATTATTTATTGACTATTTGTGCAATCTTCCTAACATGAGCGAGCAATAATCAAAAATTCTTTGGAATGATGGATATGTTAAAGAAGATATTCCTTGCCACATTGACTACAGGATTCATGATGAACCTGTGGGCTCAAGATATTAGCGGAACCTGGAAACAAATTGATGATAAAACTGGAGCAGCAAAAGCCATCATTGTCATCGAAAAAGAAGCGAATAATACTTACTCAGGCAAGATTGTGAAAATCACGCCACGTCCAGGTTATACACCACGCGAAAAATGTAATAAATGTCCAGCCCCTTATACCGATCAACCGATTTTAGGCATGACTATTCTAAAAGGCCTGAAACACGTTGAAGGCACCAAAAATTATGAAAAAGGTCGTGTCATTGATCCATTGGCAGGTAAAATTTATGATGCCAAGGTTCGTCTAAACAATACCGGCAAGCGTTTAACGCTACGTGCCAGTGTGGGTGTTTCAGTTCTGGGCCGCAACCAGACCTGGATTCGCGCAGACTAATCATCAGCACAATAAAAAAGCCACGTTCAACGTGGCTTTTTTGAGCTTCGAATATTTTAAAATACCGGATTATCGACGGCAAACATTTGCTGGTCTTCCAGTCGATAAGCCATCAACTGATTACCCCAGACACAGCCACCATCGACATTCTGAATTCGCCCAGAAATGGTTTTACCCTGTAAGGCGGCCCAGTGTCCAAATACAATTTGATGGGTTGCTGCAGTTTTCGATTCAAATTCAAACCAGGGCTTAAAACCTTCTGGCATCGGATCATCCAGTGAATCTTTAAAACTATATTCCAGACGCCCTTCTGCATCAGTTAAACGCATCCGGGTCAGGTAATTCACGATACAGCGTGTACGCTCATGACCTTCTAATTCATCTGACCAGAGTGTAGGCTCTTTCCCAAACATTTCCTTTAAGAAAGTATCCACCACCTCAAAATCATCATGGGCAATAATGGCTTCTACTTCTTTAGCCAATTCAGCCGTCTTGGCTGCATCCCAGATATTGGGAATACCGGCATGGGTCAGTACCGTCTGTTCATTCGGGAACAGACACATCGGCTGTTTACGAATCCAGTCAATTAACTCATCACTGTCGATCGCATCAATCACATCACGGACATTGTCCTTGTCTTTAATCGGCTTGATACCACGTGCATAAGCCAAAAGAGTCAGATCATGATTACCCAGCACTGTTGCCGCTACACCATTATCGACAAGCTTTTTAATGAAGCGTAATGCACCCAGTGAGTTTTCCCCTCTAGCCACCAGATCACCAGCAAACCAGACAAAGTCCTGATCAGGATCAAAGCGGATTTCTTTCAGCAATGCCTTCAAGGCTTCAAAACAGCCTTGCACATCACCAATCACATAATTATATCGAACAGTGCGGGTCATTATTTTTAAGCTACCATTTGATCAGATAAAGCCACAAATTGGGCAAGTGTCAGTGTCTCTGGACGTGCCATTGGATCCACACCTGCCTTTTCAAAACCATCTTCAACCAGCATCCCTTTCAGGCTATTACGCAAAGTCTTACGGCGCTGGGTAAATACATGCGATACCAGACGAGCCAAAGCTTTTTCATTTTTTGCCACGATCGGTTTTACATCATATGGCTCCAAACGGAACACGGCAGATGTCACTTTTGGTGGCGGATTAAAAGAACCTGGCGGCACTTCAAACAGAAAAGTCGGTTTGCAGTAATACTGGATCATCACCGACAAACGACCATATTCTTTGGTGTTCGGTGAAGCTGTAATACGATCGACCACCTCTTTTTGCAGCATGAAATGCATGTCTTTCACTTTGTCACCAAATTCCAGGAGATGGAACAACAGTGGTGTCGAAATGTTATAAGGCAGGTTTCCAACTACACGTAACGGACGACCTTCTTCAAACAAATTGGTGAAATCGTATTTCAGTGCATCCGTTTCAATAATGGTTAAACGTTCAGGATGCGGCACACGACCCGGCAAACCAGCGGCCAAGTCACGGTCCAACTCAAGTACAGTCAAGGCATCACATTCACCAATTAAAGGCGATGTTAAAGCAGCCAGGCCCGGACCAATTTCAACAATATTTTCGCCTGCACGCGGATTTACCGAACGCACAATTTTAGCAATGACACGTTGGTCATGTAAGAAGTTTTGACCAAAACGCTTACGCGTGTGATGCCCTTCATCTTTTGGGTTTAAGGCATTAATCTGATACATAGACATTTCCAACGTGTAATAAAGACGAGATCATTGACGCGCTAAATCCAGCGCCAAATCCACAGCCACATGTAAGCTTGAGCTTTTCGCAAGGCCTGTACCTGCGAGGGAGAGTGCTGTGCCATGATCGACAGAAGTTCGGATAAACGGTAAGCCCAAAGTAATATTGATGGCTTCACCAAAGCCCTGAGATTTTAACACAGGTAAGCCCTGATCGTGATACATCGCCAGAACAGCATCGGCATCTTTCAAGTTTTCAGGAGTAAATAAAGTATCTGCAGGTAGGCTCAGGCTCATATTGATACCTTGCGCACGATAAGTTTCCAGCACAGGATTGATCACTTCAATCTCTTCCATACCCAGATAACCACCCTCACCCGCATGTGGATTTAAACCACAGACCAGAATATGCGGATGTTCAATTTTGAATTTGGATTTCAGGTCATGAATCAGGATATCAATCACCTGATGCAGGCGTTCCGGAGTAATCGCATCAGCAACTGCACGCAGTGGAAGGTGTGTGGTTGCCAAAGCCACGCGCAAGGTTTTGGTCGCTAGCATCATCACCACGCGAGGCACACCCGCAAATTCCTGGTAATACTCGGTATGACCACTGAAATGAATGCCAGCATCATTGATGACTGACTTCTGTACCGGTGCTGTAGCGACCCCGACACTTTTGCCTGACATGGCATATTTGGCTGAACGACGTAGCTGCTCCAGTACATAAGCGGCATTATGGCTATTTAGCTGACCTAGTACTACCGGTTCTTTTAAAGGCACGTGCTCAACATAAAGCTGACCTTTTTCTGAAGAAGTCGTTTGCCCTGTATATTCAATCAGTTCAACCAGAAGTTTTAACTGCTGCGCCCGTTGACGGAGCATTTCCTTATCGGCAAGTACTACCAATGGACGCTCATCAATACGATCCGCCAGACTCAGGCAAATGTCTGGACCAATTCCGGCAGGTTCACCACTGGTAATATATAAAGGCAGCATGACTTTCTTCTGTATTATCAATTGTCCTTATTTTAGTACAAATTTCATAAGGAAAGTTTTAGATAAAGGTTTAGATGATGTTTATTCAAATAATAATGTACATTTCTCATTATATTAAAGAAAGATAAAATCGGACTGACGTCAATGAACCGTATAAAGAGTTTCAGGCAATCATCTCAACACTCGACATGTTTAGCTTTTGCCATTTTCAAGGAAGATTGTCTCAAGTTTAGAAGACAAACCTAGGTAGAAACGAAGACAGGCTACTTACTAAAGAAATACATATTAAAAAACAGGTGAATCCACTCATACAAAGATGCACCTATAGTCTTAGGTCCGTTTTATTATTTAATGATTAATAATATGTAGTTTATAGGCTAAAAATCCTACTGGTCATTCATTGAAAGACGTTGTAAAATACAGCACTTGAAATTTTATATTTTCATTGTGGTTCTCCCGGCTTTCGGGTAGAATTCGGTCTCCTTTTGTTTGGACAGCTTCCATAGTCCAAACCAACTATAATAGGTAGTGGTTTAATGAAAACTCTCAGCGCTAAGCCAGCTGAAGTTCAACACGACTGGTACGTTGTTGATGCTTCTGGCAAAACTTTAGGTCGTCTCGCGACTGAAATCGCTCGTCGTTTACGCGGTAAGCATAAAACTTCTTATACTCCTCACGTTGACACTGGTGATTACATCGTTGTTATCAATGCTGAGCAAGTTCAAGTGACTGGTAACAAATCACTTGACAAGAAATACTATCGCCATACTGGTTTCCCTGGTGGTATTCGTGAAACTAATTTTGAAAAATTAGTTGCTCACAAACCAGAAGAAATTTTCCAACGCGCTGTAAAAGGCATGTTGCCAAAAGGTCCTCTTGGTTATGCAATGATCAAAAAAATGAAAGTGTACGCTGGTACTGAGCATCCACATACTGCTCAACAGCCACAAGTTTTGGACATCTAAGGGATACAGCACATGGCTACTAACTATGGTACAGGTCGCCGTAAGACCGCAACTGCACGTGTTTTCCTATCTGCTGGTACTGGTAAACTCGTAATCAACAACCGTTCTTTAGAACAATACTTCGGTCGTGAGACTGCTCGTATGGTTGTTCGTCAACCTCTAGAGCTTCTTGAAGCAACTGAGAAATATGACCTTTACATCACTGTTGCTGGTGGTGGTATCGGTGGTCAAGCAGGCGCTATCCGTCACGGTATTACTCGTGCACTGATCGCTTCTGACGAAACTCTTAAACCTGCTCTTCGTCAAGCTGGTTTCGTTACTCGTGATGCTCGTGAAGTTGAACGTAAGAAACTTGGTTTACGTAAAGCTCGTAAACGTCCTCAATTCTCTAAACGTTAATTCGTTTACCGAATCGGACAAAAAACCCTGGTTTATTCCAGGGTTTTTTATGACTTGAAAATGACCACTTAATATTATTTTTATGGTCATTGTTCATGCACATCCTTACCCCACACTCCTTCATGACACCAGAAGGACTTGGTCAGATAATAATTCGCAACACCGATGATAATAAACAGAATGATTAAGCCAAAATTCATGATCATGTTGTTCTGCTCCTTTCATTTTTTTCTCTACTCTACCCCCGCCTTAGTTCAATTGGCTTTTTATGCTTCGTGCTTTTTAGGTTGATTTTTAGTATCCTAGTCTATTCATTAGAACTTAATCAGGATTTATGTCAGTCGAAAGCACGCCACTTCAAGGACTCACCTTATATAGCCATGCCGATGACTTTCGTTCACATTGGATTCGCTACGTACTTGCCGAAAAGCAGATTAAATATAACCTGATCCTGGTCGATAGCGATGATGAAGATCTGGCTAGCCTCAATCCTTATAACCAGCTGCCCATGCTGATTGAAAATGATTTAAAATTATTCAATACCAGCATCATTTCCGAATATATTGACGATCGTTACCGCCAGAACAAGCTCTATGCAGATGCACCGATGCCACGTGCGGAACAGCGGCAATATATCTGGCGTTTTGAAAATGACTGGCTCAAACTGGCCGATATCATGCTATGCCACCCAGATACCTTGGATGCTGCAGCCAAAGTGAAGGCTCAGAAACAGTTGCATGATATCCTGATTTCATTAACGCCCCTGTTCCAGCATTTCCCTTACTTTATGTCGGAACAATTCAGCATCTTGGATTGCATGCTGGCTCCCATTTTCATTCGACTTAAAAGCATGGGAGTAGAATTACCTCGACAACAATGTCGTCCAATTTATTTATATTGCCAGCGAGTTTTTAGCCGTCCTGCATTTGCAAAATCCATGACTTTGCAGGAAAAAAACCGCTACCAAGAGCAAATCAAACCTGTAGAGAAACATCATGTCTGAACAAGAATTCAACTTAAGTCCTACCCGTCCCTATATGGCACGTGCAATCTATGAGTGGATTTGCGATAACAATATGACGCCTTATCTGCTAGTCGATGCTACACGTCCAAATACCATGGTACCCGAGCAGTTTATTAAAGATGGCCAAATTGTCCTGAATATTGTGCCGCATGCAGTTCATGCGCTGAATATGGATAATGAAGCCATCACCTTCTCAGCACGTTTTGGTGGCGTATCACGTGATATCTATGTACCGATGGCAGCAGTTCTCGGGGTCTATGCACGTGAAAACGGTCAGGGATTATTCTTTGATCCAAATGAATATGAGCATACACAAAATGATGAAGATGCTTTAAAATCAAGCACTGAAGAACAGCCTGAACCCGCAAAGAAAAAACCAACCCTAAGGTTATTAGATTAAAAATAATGGAGTAAGTGAATGGCTTTTGATTTAGTACAATATTTTGTTGAACAGATAGAAACTCAAAAGCCTGAGCTTCTACAAGGCTATACAAAAGAAGAAAAACGTAAATATATTTCAGAAATCAATGCTCTCACTTTAGGCAAACTGATTAGCGAATGGCGCAATAATCCGCAAAAAATTTATAATGAAATCAAACACCCAGATGAACTCTATATTCTGGAAATTGCCCGTCACCTGACTACCCGAGTGGAAAACAAGTCAACTTTACCAAAACCTGAGCTGGAACAGCTCACGTCTGAAATTTTCCATTTTCAGCTGACTGAATTGAAGCAGTTACATGATACTGGCAATCATAATCAGACCAGTATCCAAGAGCTGCTGAAAGGACAAATTGAACATTTGTCTGGACAGGCAGATGATTGGGTTTGGACAACAAATAACCTAACAGAACTCAAAGGCTCTAAACCAATTCATGAAGAAGAGCTATCATTAGAAGCATCAATGAAGGAGTTTAGCCAAATGGTTCACCAAAATATCCAGCATCATGATGTTGAAGAAGTTGCTGTTGTAGAAGCACCAACCTGGGCAAAAATCGTTGAGCCAGTAGTTGCGCTTGCGATTCTTTGGGTACTGATTGAAGCAGTATTACGCGTATTTGCATAAATACTTCAACCTCAAAAATTCAGTTTTACTAAAAGCCAATGAGATATTGGCTTTTTTTATTCTTTAAACTTATCAAGGAATAAAGTGAATCTATTTTTTTTAACTGAAAGTTTTACCTAATTAGCTCCATAATACATTCAAAATATTTTGTTACATATTTTAGCTTAAGGTGAGATTATAGATCAAAAATAATCACAAAATTACTTCACATATCCTTAAATAAAAAGATAAATGCATCACATAATTAAAAAGTACAAGTTAAAAATTAAAATCCAAAGTAAACCATTAAATTTTATATGATTTTTATTTCAATTGTAATTTACTCCTCTATTTTTATAATGAATTTGAATGAAAAAGATAATATTCGAACTTCATTAAATACAACTATCGCATCAACTATTTTTATAACAGGAAAATAATTATGGCTAAGGTAACCTTAGATAACACTTACAGACATTGATGGTTTCGTTGCTGCAGCATTAGCTGATGGTGAAAGCGGCTTGGCTCTGGCAACTCAAGGTGGTGGCAATATCGATCATGAACTTGCAGCAGCCGGCAATACAGAAGTGGTTCGCGCAAAACACCGTGTAGCGAATTCATTAAACCTGAATGACTCGATTGAAGATATTCTGATTACGCTGGGCAAGCAATATCATCTCATTCGCCCACTCGAAAAGAATAATAATGTATTCCTGTATCTTGTACTGGACCGCTCTAAAGCAAACCTGGCTATGGCTCGTCATGAGCTTAAATCTTTTGAACAAGGTTTAGACTTTAGCTAATACACAGTTTTCCCCTTTATTTCATGCAATAAAGGGGATCCTTATGCGCTTCACCCAATAAAATATAAAATTTAATCGAGACTTAAAATGCATAGGCATTATATTCATATTGGAATAGCAGGTTTAAGTATTCACGATGCAGATGAACTAAAAAAGACTTTACAACACATCATTCCTGATCATTTTATCCTGCAATGGAACACTGCTTCCGATCCTCATCTCGATTGCCTGTTAGTGTATGAATACTTTCTTGAAACAGAAGGGATTCAACGTGTTCTCAAAAACCAAAAATGTCCTTATTTATGCATCTCTAAAAATGCTCAATACTCGAACCAGATTATAAATAACACGCTCACTCTGCCCCTGCAAAACACACAAATTCTCAAGCACTGGTTTGAGCAAAATGTCCTTAATTCAGAAATTAGCTCAGAAATAGAAGAACCTATATTTTCATACCACGTTCAGATCCAGCAATCTTCTGACCATCCTTACACCATTAACTTTTTTAAAGAGATACTGCATCCTGAAAAAGGTAAATTACATCTCTATGATCAGCATGGCACCATTGCCATTATTGACTCAGCAAAAAACCTGGCCTGGTTAAACAAAGACCGGGCTGAAACAAGCACAGACTTTTCTTTTCAATATGACTTCGCATCCACTAGTGACCTTTTAAAAGTGACACGTAGAGAAGCACAGATTCTGCAAGACTGGTTATGGAATTTCTTCTGGAACTCGCCTAGTTTTGCCCAGATCGCACCTGAAGATGGTCACTACAAAATTCATTATTGGCCAAAGCCGGCCCATCCACTGCATAAAAAACGTATTTTTCAGATATCTGCCTGCTTTATTCAAGGCGCTAAGATTTCAAAAATTGCTGAGCAACATGCTATTTCCTTACTTACGCTTCGACAATTTATCGCAGCCAGCATGGCTTCAGGAAATATTGAAAAAATTAATGCTTGGGAAAGTCGTTATCGCACCACTGAGCCAGTTGAAAGAACAGAACAGCAAAGTTTCATTAAAAGCTTTTTTGAAAAGCTACGATTTAAATTTGGATTTTAATAAAGTAAATACTTATGATTTTACAACAATATAAAATCGTTTTTGCGGGCTCCATGGGCGCAGGTAAAACAGCCGCGATACGTTCATTATCTGATATTCCAGTGTTACTCACTGAGGCACTGAATACTGACGACCGCAGTCATTCAAAAATGGAAACCACGGTAGGAATCAATTATGGTGAGATCACATTACAAGATGGAACCAAAATTGGCCTGTATGGGACGCCTGGACAAAGCCGCTTTGACTTTATCTGGCCTGTCATTTGCCAAGGCGCATTAGGTGCTATTATCCTCATTGATCATACAGTGAATGACCCGATCCAAGAACTGGAAAGTTATATCGAAGTATTTCAGGAATATACCAATAATATTGCTATTGGGATTACGCATAGTGATCTTGAAAGTCCTCATTTTACCCAGATTTATAAGGACTGGCTGATCCAGCAGGATCTTTATACTCCCCTCTTTTTTTTGTAGATGCACGTCAAAAAGACGACATCTTGCTTCTTTTAGAAGCCCTCATTACTTCAATCGAAGTCAACTATAACCTCATGAGCTAAGGATTAAAGCATGCTCACTATACAAGAAAGACGTCAAGCCTCGGAAGCCCTCGTTCAGCATGCCAAACAGCAAATTCAGGAGATCATTAGCAATGTTCGTGGCGTATATTATGTAATGGTCTGTTCAACAGATGGATTTGAATTGGCCACAATTCATAAGAAAGACAACTATAACAACAGCAAACTGGCTGCTGTGAGTAGCTCGATTTTAGCGATGGTTTCAGCATTTACTAAAGAGATCCATCTTACTGGCTGTCAAAGCATTACTTTGGATGCAGAAAATGGTAAAGCTATTTTGACAGCGGTTGCAGCACCGAAACACCCTCTTATTCTGGTCACTTTAGCCGAAAAAGATATTTTATTGGGTCAAGCATTGTATATACTAAAGAATGCAACACAGTCTATTATCGCTGCAGATCAATAAATAGATAGATTCAAAAAAGGCTTAAATTTATTTAAGCCTTTTTATCTCGATTTTATTAGGTCGCACGCATAAAAAAAGCCCCCTGCATGAGCAGAGGGCTTTTGGAATAATGAGCTGGCGATGACTTACTCTCACATGGGATACCCCACACTACCATCAGCGCTAAGAGGTTTCACTTCTGAGTTCGGGAAGGGATCAGGTGGTTCACTCTTGCTATGGTCGCCAGCACAACTGGTATGCTTACTCGCTATGGTCTTATCTACGTTGCTTGCGCTTCGTTTGCCTAGCTTTCTTCAAATAGAGTTCATTAACAGATGTATCTGAGTTGCAGTAGTTTGTTCGATTAGCTTAACCAAATCAAGGCTTCGTCTGATCGTTAGATCAATATGAAATCAATTGATGCTTTATATACAACTGCTTGGGTGTTGTATAGTCAAGCCTCACGAGCAATTAGTATTGGTCAGCTTCATGCATCACTGCACTTCCACATCCAACCTATCAACGTCGTAGTCTTCAACGGCTCTTTAGGAGACATAAAGTCTCGGGGAAATCTTATCTTGAGGTAGGCTTCCCGCTTAGATGCTTTCAGCGGTTATCCCTTCCGAACATAGCTACCCGGCGATGCGACTGGCGTCACAACCGGTACACCAGAGGTTCGTCCACTCTGGTCCTCTCGTACTAGGAGCAGATCCTCTCAAATTTCCAGCGCCCACGGTAGATAGGGACCGAACTGTCTCACGACGTTCTAAACCCAGCTCGCGTACCTCTTTAAATGGCGAACAGCCATACCCTTGGGACCTGCTTCAGCCCCAGGATGAGATGAGCCGACATCGAGGTGCCAAACACCGCCGTCGATATGAACTCTTGGGCGGTATCAGCCTGTTATCCCCAGAGTACCTTTTATCCGTTGAGCGATGGCCCTTCCATACAGAACCACCGGATCACTAAGACCTACTTTCGTACCTGCTCGACTTGTGGGTCTCGCAGTTAAGCGCGCTTTTGCCTTTATACTCTACGCGTGATTTCCGACCACGCTGAGCGCACCTTCGTACTCCTCCGTTACTCTTTAGGAGGAGACCGCCCCAGTCAAACTACCCACCAGACATGGTCCTCGCTCCCGATCAGGGAGCAGAGTTAGAACCTCAATATTACCAGGGTGGTATTTCAAGGACGGCTCCATGGCAACTAGCGTCACCACTTCAAAGCCTCCCACCTATCCTACACAAGTAAGATCAAAGTTCAATGTCAAGCTGCAGTAAAGGTTCACGGGGTCTTTCCGTCTAGCCGCGGGTACACCGCATCTTCACGGCGAATTCGATTTCACTGAGCCTCTGCTGGAGACAGCGCCGCCATCATTATGCCATTCGTGCAGGTCGGAACTTACCCGACAAGGAATTTCGCTACCTTAGGACCGTTATAGTTACGGCCGCCGTTTACTGGGGCTTCGATCAATAGCTTCGCTTGCGCTAACCACATCAATTAACCTTCCAGCACCGGGCAGGCATCACACCCTATACGTCCACTTTCGTGTTTGCAGAGTGCTATGTTTTTAATAAACAGTTGCAGCGGCCTGGTTTCTGAGGCTGTCAACAGCTCAAGGAGCAAGTCCCATCACCATCAACAGCGTACCTTCTCCCGAAGTTACGGTACCATTTTGCCTAGTTCCTTCAGCAGAGTTCTCTCAAGCGCTTTGGTCTACTCGACCTGACCACCTGTGTCGGTTTCGGGTACGATTCCAGTGTAACTGAAGCTTAGAGACTTTTCCTGGAAGTATGGTATCAGCCACTTCACCAGTAAACTGGCTTGCTATCAACTCTCAGCATAGAGCACCCCGGATTTGCCTAAGATGCATGCCTACTGTCTTCCACCTGGACAACCAACGCCAGGCTGACTTAACCTTCTCCGTCCTCTCATCGCATTACACTGAAGTATTGGAATATTAACCAATTTCCCATCGACTACGCCTCTCGGCCTCGCCTTAGGGGTCGACTCACCCAGCCCCGATTAACGTTGGACTGGAACCCTTGGTCTTTCAGCGAACGGGTTTTTCACCCGTTTTGTCGTTACTCACGTCAGCATTCGCACTTCTGATACCTCCAGCATGCTTCTCAACACACCTTCATCGGCTTACAGAACGCTCCCCTACCACTTGCAATAAATTGCAAATCCGCAGCTTCGGTACATAGTTTTAGCCCCGTTACATCTTCCGCGCAGGCCGACTCGACTAGTGAGCTATTACGCTTTCTTTAAAGGGTGGCTGCTTCTAAGCCAACCTCCTAGCTGTCTATGCCTTCCCACATCGTTTCCCACTTAACTATGATTTAGGGACCTTAGCTGGCGGTCTGGATTGTTTTCCTCTTGACTACGGACGTTAGCACCCGCAGTCTGTCTCCCGGATAGTACTCATTGGTATTCGGAGTTTGCATCGGTTTGGTAAGTCGGGATGACCCCCTAGCCGAAACAGTGCTCTACCCCCAATGGTATTCGTCCGAGGCGCTACCTAAATAGCTTTCGGGGAGAACCAGCTATCACCGAGTTTGATTAGCCTTTCACCCCTATCCACAAGTCATCCCCTGGCTTTTCAACGACAGTGGGTTCGGTCCTCCAGTTAGTGTTACCCAACCTTCAACCTGCTCATGGATAGATCACCCGGTTTCGGGTCTATACCCAGCAACTAAACGCCCTATTAAGACTCGATTTCTCTACGGCTCCCCTATTCGGTTAACCTCGCTACTGAATATAAGTCGCTGACCCATTATACAAAAGGTACGCAGTCACCACACAAAGTGGCTCCCACTGCTTGTATGCATGCGGTTTCAGGATCTATTTCACTCCCCTCACAGGGGTTCTTTTCGCCTTTCCCTCACGGTACTGGTTCACTATCGGTCAGTCAGGAGTATTTAGCCTTAGAGGATGGTCCCCCTATATTCAGACAAGGTTTCACGTGCCTCGCCCTACTCGACATCATCATATCAGCCCTTTCGTGTACAGGACTATCACCCACTATGGTTGCACTTCCCAGAGCATTCCACTAAAACTGATATGACTTAATGGGCTGTTCCCCTTTCGCTCGCCGCTACTGAGGGAATCTCAATTGATTTCTTTTCCTACGGATACTGAGATGTTTCACTTCTCCGCGTTCGCCTCATAAACCTATGTATTCAGTTTATGATACCGACCTTATAGCCGGTGGGTTTCCCCATTCAGACATCTCCGGATCACAGGATATTTGCCGCCTCCCCGGAGCTTTTCGCAGGCTATCACGTCTTTCTTCGCCTCTGACTGCCAAGGCATCCACCACATGCACTTAATTACTTGACTATACAACCCCAAACAGTCGTTCATCCCTACAAGTAGGATGAGCAACAGATTGTGATGATTACTCATCACTCTCATACAGTTGGTATCTCGTAGATTTAACTACCGTACAGCTTCAATTAGATTCATATACCAAAACGCTTGATTCAGTTAATTTCGCTAGTTCTCATTCAATCACTTCAACAATCAATCTTGCGATCTCTTGTTTCCGCTCTTTCATGAGTATGAACAAATTATTTCAACTCAAATATATTCTGTTAATGATTTAATGCATCCTCGTCGGACTGCATTACTGTGATAAATCACAGAGGTTAATAACAATGCCGCGCATTATACGCCGCTTTCTTACTAAGCTCTATAAGCTATCAAACCGTTTGCTTATTACGTATTCGAACGAATACGTGGTGGAGACTAGGAGAGTCGAACTCCTGACCTCCTGCGTGCAAAGCAGGCGCTCTACCAACTAAGCTAAGTCCCCAGCTTATCAATAAGTCAATGTATCGTTCCGTTTCTGTTCGCTCTGCAATTAACGCTTCGTCAGTAGTGGTGGGTCTGACAAGACTTGAACTTGTGACCCCACGCTTATCAAGCGTGTGCTCTAACCAACTGAGCTACAGACCCTCAGATACATCGTCATGAAGAACAACTTGTTGTGGATTCTTACCAATCGTCAATCTTTCGTTAAGGAGGTGATCCAGCCGCAGGTTCCCCTACGGCTACCTTGTTACGACTTCACCCCAGTCATCGGCCACACCGTGGTAAGCGTCCTCCCTAAGGTTAGACTACCTACTTCTGGTGCAACAAACTCCCATGGTGTGACGGGCGGTGTGTACAAGGCCCGGGAACGTATTCACCGCGGCATTCTGATCCGCGATTACTAGCGATTCCGACTTCACGCAGTCGAGTTGCAGACTGCGATCCGGACTACGATCGGCTTTTTGAGATTAGCATCTGCTCGCGCAGTAGCAACCCTTTGTACCGACCATTGTAGCACGTGTGTAGCCCTGGCCGTAAGGGCCATGATGACTTGACGTCGTCCCCGCCTTCCTCCAGTTTGTCACTGGCAGTATCCTTAAAGTTCCCACCCGAAGTGCTGGCAAATAAGGAAAAGGGTTGCGCTCGTTGCGGGACTTAACCCAACATCTCACGACACGAGCTGACGACAGCCATGCAGCACCTGTATCAGAGTTCCCGAAGGCACCAATCCATCTCTGGAAAGTTCTCTGTATGTCAAGGCCAGGTAAGGTTCTTCGCGTTGCATCGAATTAAACCACATGCTCCACCGCTTGTGCGGGCCCCCGTCAATTCATTTGAGTTTTAGTCTTGCGACCGTACTCCCCAGGCGGTCTACTTATCGCGTTAGCTGCGCCACTAAAGCCTCAAGGGCCCCAACGGCTAGTAGACATCGTTTACGGCATGGACTACCAGGGTATCTAATCCTGTTTGCTCCCCATGCTTTCGCACCTCAGTGTCAGTATTAGGCCAGATGGCTGCCTTCGCCATCGGTATTCCTCCAGATCTCTACGCATTTCACCGCTACACCTGGAATTCTACCATCCTCTCCCATACTCTAGCTAACCAGTATCGAATGCAATTCCCAAGTTAAGCTCGGGGATTTCACATTTGACTTAATTAGCCACCTACGCGCGCTTTACGCCCAGTAAATCCGATTAACGCTTGCACCCTCTGTATTACCGCGGCTGCTGGCACAGAGTTAGCCGGTGCTTATTCTGCGAGTAACGTCCACTTATCCCAGGTATTAACCAGGTAAGCCTCCTCCTCGCTTAAAGTGCTTTACAACCAAAAGGCCTTCTTCACACACGCGGCATGGCTGGATCAGGGTTGCCCCCATTGTCCAATATTCCCCACTGCTGCCTCCCGTAGGAGTCTGGGCCGTGTCTCAGTCCCAGTGTGGCGGATCATCCTCTCAGACCCGCTACAGATCGTCGCCTTGGTAGGCCTTTACCCCACCAACTAGCTAATCCGACTTAGGCTCATCTATTAGCGCAAGGTCCGAAGATCCCCTGCTTTCTCCCGTAGGACGTATGCGGTATTAGCGTCCCTTTCGGAACGTTGTCCCCCACTAATAGGCAGATTCCTAAGCATTACTCACCCGTCCGCCGCTAGGAATCAGGTGCAAGCACCCTATCCCCGCTCGACTTGCATGTGTTAAGCCTGCCGCCAGCGTTCAATCTGAGCCATGATCAAACTCTTCAGTTAAAATCATTTCGAGTTTTATAAGTAAAACTCTTAAACTTGGCTCATCAATTTTCTGACAAATATTTCTCAAATAAACTTCGAGTAATTTCTACCATTCAATCAATGAAAATAATTTCGATCAATCAACCAGTAAAAATCCACACAAGTTGTTCTTCATAATCTCTTAATGATCTTCTTACTACTTCGTCAGTAGCAAGCTAGGTCGGCTATATTACTCTCTATCTCTAGAAAGTCAACCAGTAATGAAAATTATTTTTAAACTTTCTTTCTAAAACTCAACTCAACCATTTCATGCTAAGTTACTGTTTTATCAGAAGTTTTAATCTTCATCACCGCCGATGGATGTGCATTCTACAGCATTTCAGGGGGCTTGCAATACCTTTTTCAAATAAATCTTACCGCATGTCTAATTTTTAGCCTTTTATGAAGTTTTTATTCTTTTATTATACAATTTTGCTTAAATTACGCCTATTCCTAGTAATACAGTTTATTATTCCGGGTTAAACAACGCCACTATACTCAGAACAAGGCTTTGGGGTTTCCTTATGCATCGCTCTATTTATTTATCTTTATGCTTATTTTCTTTGGCCTCTAGCCCATTAATTTTTGCTGAAGACACTACTCAGACTGAACAGACTGAAATAGAAACTGAATCTTCTGCTACTACTGCTACGGTTCCACTCAGAGAAAAAATATCTTCCAAGGTGAGTCATCTGCAAACCCAGCTAAAAGTCGATGCTAGTGCCGCACAGGCTGAAGAAGTTAAAGATCCTTTCCAGGGCTGGAATAGAAAGGTCTATCAATTTAATGATGCAATCGATCAGGCAGTCGTTCGCCCCATTGCGGTTCAGTATCAGGAAAAGGTTCCTCAAGATGTGCGCGGCAGCTATACCCAGTTCCGTAGCAATTTAGGTGAACCATGGAATGCGGTAAACCAGTTGATTCAGGGCCGGCCTGCTCGTGCAGCAAAATCTTTGGGTCGTTTTACCATTAATACTTTAACCACTTTAGGTCTGGCAGATCCTGCCCGGCGTCTGGGACTGGATCATGAAGATGAAAAGTTCGGGATCACACTAGGTTATTATGGTGTACCTTCTGGCCCTTATGTGATGTTACCGTTCCTGGGCCCAAGTTCTGTGCGTGATACTTTCGGTATGGCAGTCGATAGCCAGACCCGTCCACAGAAATATATTCTTGAAGATGATGAAGGCTTGTATTGGGGTGATCAATTCTGGCGTGCAATTGATAATCGTGCAGAATTACTTGATATTGAAGGTGTGTTAACAGGTGATCGTTATGCACAAATTCGCGATATTTATTTGCAACGCACTAATTATATGATCGCCCAGAAAAAAGGTCTGGAACAGGAATCTTTATTCCTTGAAGATGACTTTGATGATGAAAATCTTGAGGATGAATCTTTCGATGAAAATGAGACTGAATCTTCTAGTGATGACCTTTGAAACCAAAGCTCAATGTTGATTTGCTAGCGAAAACTGTTCGCTAGCAATCATTTGCTTGTTATAGTACATCTTATAACTCATTCCAGGATCGAACTACCTGTCTATGTATTTCATTCAACCTACTCGCGATATTCCTTATTTAGATCAAGTGCTTGAGAAGCTTCCGCATGTTCAAGTAATCAAGCTGGAAGATCACGAGTTGTACGATGCAACGATTATTGCCATTGCAGATGTACATGATTATCTGAAATACAAGTGGAACCTTCCGACTGTAGTATTAGCGCTGAAAAATGAAGGAACAGCCTTGGCACAAGCTTGGGAACAAGGCGCTTTGGCAGGCTGGATCTGGAATAAACTGCCTGAACAACCCGATATCGCATTACAAAAAATTGATGCGCAATATAAGCGTAATCAGGATAGTCGTGATCTTCCTTCAGCGGCAGAGTTACAAAAACGTTTGCTACCGAATGAAATTGAATTGACCAATTATGCGGTTGAAACCTATTTTCAGCCTTCTGCCTATTTATCTGGCGATTGGTACGATTACTGGAAAATCAGCGATAAAGAAGTCATTTTCTATCTTGCAGATGTTTCTGGTCATGGCGTTACCAGCAGTTTATTAACGTCCTGGATGGCAGCCTTTCATGGACGTTCGAAAACACCTCGTGAGCTGATCAAGAAGCTGAACGGGATGCTGGTTCAGGAAAATATCGAAAAGCATATCACCATGATTGCCGGAATTCTGAACCTGGAAAGCCATGTTTTGAAATGGTCTAGTGCTGGCCACTATCCTCCTCCGATTATCTTTGAACCGAATCAGGAACCAAAAATCCTGTCATCCAGCAGCTTTCCTCTTGGCCTCACTGAAGATCTTGAGGTAGAAGAAAATGAATATATCCTCAGCCGCAATGCACGTTTCATTATCTGTTCAGATGGGGCATTGGAACCGTTTAGCGGCGGTCTGAATGAACAATTTTCCCAATTATTGCATCACTTACAGAACGAATCTTTCGAAGCACCCGAACATGTCGCCGACGATATTGCCATTCTCAGCTTTATAAGAGTGAAATAGCAGTATAATCACAAGCTTTATAAGCACTTAATTTGATTGCGACTTTCAGCTACTTGAGTATCTATAGACCCTATGGGATAATTTAATATCCTTCTCTGCAAATGGCATTTATATGTCAACAGGTCATGTTGAATATGCAAGCTTGAATGGAACGCATATTTTTAAGCTTATCGGCGAAGTGCGGGCCCAATCTTGTATTAGTCTAGACAAATTACTGAACAAACTTGAGCAGCAGGACAACGTTGTTGGCGCAATTGTTGATCTGACTGAAACCAGCTTTATTGACAGCACTGTACTGGGTGTCCTAGCAAAATTAGGACTTAAACTTAAGCAGCTCCATAAGATCCAGGCGGTGATGTTGTCGACTAACTCTGATATCACGACTCTAGCCAACAGTATGGGCTTGGGGCAGGTCTTTGTCATTTTGGATTACTGCGGTGATTCAAATGTATGTACCCGTAAACTTATGGAAGAACATGTGACGCATCAGGCAATGTTGAAAACTGTTCTGGATGCACACAAGACTTTAATGCGGTTAAATCAGAGCAACCAGAATATGTTTGAGCCCTTGGTCAAACAGTTGCAAAAAGAACAAGATAATCTAGATCAAGTGTCTGAACAAAAGGTATGAACACACAATAAGGAATCCCTATGACTTTACTTTCTGTTGCACAAATGAATTCCCAAAATGAAATTGAGCAAAATTTCATGACCATCGAATCATTAATTCAACAAAGTAAAGCAAAAGGCGCTGAACTTATTGTCTTTCCTGAAAATTTCGTCTGTTTTGCTGCTGGTAAGCAGCGCGAAACTGCTGCTCAGTTCGAGAGCATTCAACAACGTCTGGAACAACTGGCGCATCAATATCAGATCTGGATTATCGCGGGGACATTACCCTGTCCTTATCGTCCTGATGGTTCGATTATTGAAGATGGCCGGGTTCGAACCGTAAGCCTATGTATTAGCCCAGAAAAAACTGAAGCCCGCTATGACAAAATTCACCTCTTTGATGTACAGGTCGGTGATGCTGTGGGTGGCTATCAGGAATCCCAATTTTTTGAACCAGGTACTGATGTCGTCGTTGCGAAAACACCTTTTGGCAATATTGGCATGATGGTTTGCTATGACCTGCGATTCCCTGAACTTGCGCTTCATTTACGTGGCCAAGGCGCGAATATTTTAACTGCGCCATCTGCCTTTACCTACACCACTGGCCAAATGCACTGGCAATTATTATTGCAAGCACGTGCTATGGATACCCAATGTATAGTTCTCGGTGCTGCTCAACAGGGTTGGCATGGTGAAAAACGCCAAACTTGGGGACATGCCGCTGCTACAAACAGTCGTGGTCAACTTCTGGATATGGTGCATGCGGAAGGCGCACAGATTATTACGGTTGATTTTGATTTGACTGAGCAGGCCAAAGTGCGTGAGTCTATGCCACTCATGCAGCATCGCAAGCTACTACAGTTTTCTTAAGTCAGACTTTTACCGCATTCTCATTCGCTTGCATAAATTAACAAAATCCCTGCTTATTCTTCCCTAGAAATTATGGAGCATAGAAGTTCCATAAAAGAACAAGCAGGAAATACTCTCATGTCATTAGAAAAAGCAGTATATACCGCACGTGCCAAAGCTACAGGCGGTCGAGATGGCCGTGCAACCTCTGACGATCAGATTCTGGATGTGAAACTGGCAGTGCCTAAGGAAATGGGTGGCCCAGGTGGCGGGACCAATCCTGAACAATTGTTCGCTGCAGGTTATTCAGCCTGTTTTTTAGGTGCCATGAAGTTTGTTGCCAACAGGGATAAAATCAATATTAGCAAAGATGCCTATATTGAAGGTGAAGTTGGCATTGGCCCAATTCCTACCGGTTTTGGTATTGAAGTGACTTTAAATGTTCATTTAGAAGGAATGGAACAGGAAGAAGCACAAAAACTGGTCGATGCCGCACACATCGTTTGTCCTTACTCAAATGCAACCCGTAACAATATTGATGTTACTTTGAATGTCATCACCTAAGTCTAAATAAATATTTGACTCTCTATCCTGAAAAATCAGAAGTCATTTCAGGATAGAGCTGATCATTCTTATAAAATTTTGATCAAAATTGCTTTATGCTATTTAATAGAAAAATGATCATTTGAGATATTTATTTAAGAAAACAGTGCCTTCCTATCCCATCGAATAAAAATTTACTCTGCCGCCTCATTGGTTACACGCAGAACTTCTTCAATGGTCGTTTTCCCAGCCAGCACTTTACGTAAACCATCATCGCGAATTGAACCTGATTGCTGACGTGCATAGGTTTCCAGCTCATATTCAGCCGCATTACTATGGATTAGACGACGCATATGTTCATCAACCGGTACAATTTCATAAATGGCAGTACGTCCACTAAAGCCGGTATTCCCACAGCGTTCACAACCGTGCAGTTGAGGTAATCTCAACTCCTGTGGATGCTCAATATGTTCAAACAGATTCTGTTCAAATGCATCTGCATCCTTCCAGGTCGCACAATGCGGACATAAGGTACGTACCAGACGCTGAGCAACTACCCCAATTAAAGAGCTTGATAGCAAGAATGGCTCAATTCCCATGTCTTTCAGACGGGTCACTGCACCAATCGCAGTATTGGTATGCAGCGTTGATAATACCAGGTGACCTGTCAGTGAGGCCTGAACTGCAATTTCTGCAGTTTCCAAATCACGGATTTCCCCCACCATGACCACATCCGGATCCTGACGCAACATGGCTTTTAAGGCACGGGCAAAGGTCATATCGACTTTGGTATTTACCTGAGTCTGACCAATCCCTTCTAACTGATATTCTACTGGATCTTCAGCAGTCAGAATATTTTTGGAACCATCATTCAGATCAGAAAGTGCTGCATATAAGGTAGTGGTCTTACCCGAACCGGTAGGTCCAGTCACCAGAATAATACCATGAGGACGATGCACCAAGGTCTTGAGTCGATCATAATCATTATTCATCAAGCCCAGATGAGTCATATTCAGACGGCCAGCCTGCTTGTCCAGCAAACGCATCACCACCCGCTCCCCATAAGAGGATGGCAAGGTCGAAACACGGACATCGACTTCACGACCTGCCAGACGTAAGGAAATACGGCCATCCTGAGGAATCCGTTTTTCTGCAATGTCCAGCTTGGCCATGACCTTGATCCGTGATACCAGTAATGGCGCCAGCTCACGACGTGGCTGCACAATTTCACGCAACTGCCCATCGACACGCAAACGTACAGAAAGTCGTTTTTCGAAAGATTCCACATGGATATCTGAGGCACCAACACGGATCGCTTCCGATAACAAGGCATTAATCAGACGGACAATAGGCGCATCATCCTCCTGATCCATCAGGTCTTCGGCTTCCGGAACCGAATCGGCAAGACTTAATAAATCCGGATGATCTTCCAGACCAGCCGCCACTTGCTGCGACTCACCGCTATCGCCCACAAAACTGGAACTGAGCAACTGATTGAATTCTTGTTCTGTACAATGTTGATACTGAGCCGGATGACCCAGCAAACGGCGTGCTTCCTGTAATGCAAGCATAGACGTATTGTCACGACGGACAATAAAAGCCTGATCTCCCTCATAACGCAACAGCACACCATGACGTTTCGCAAAGCTATACGGGATTTGTAATTGTTTCAGTACTTGCATCGCAGATTATAATAATGATGAAAAAATTTAAATTGAGTGTACTCTAAGCATATGACAGCGTGAAGTATGTTTTCAAAGATTTAGCAAGAAAGGATGCCAACATTGCCCCTAGATCAAGAGGAATTGAACCTGCAGTCTCCCCGAATCCAATGGTGGGGAGAGCAAAGTTTTGAAATTAACGAGTCCAAGGCCTGGCAATTTGGCTCTCTGCTGTTTCGTTTGACCCGAGGCTTGCAGGAATGGCGACTGGAATATTACCGTCCGACGGTTCAGTACGATTATGAACAGCAATGGCATCAGATCAGTGATCCACTGTTTGCATTCCCGACCCCGGTGAAAATTGAACGCTATATGTTCAAATCCACCCAAAGCAAATTACAGCTTATGCCACGTCTGGCGAATCGCTCCGTAGTAATTAAACCAGTTGATCCGATTTATATTCCGGCTGGTCAGCGTGGAACGCTCTATATCAGTACCCCGCTATGGATTGCCGGTTTTGTCGAAGGTCAACGTGAACCGATTTTTGATCTTCCAGTGATTTTACCGAAAGACACCTGGTTTGGACCCAATCATCGTTCCGGTGAAATTTGCTATGCTACCGCAGTCGACGGAAGAACTGAGCTAGAACAATTACGTCCCCGTGCATTCCGTGCTGTGACTCCAATTGAATTCCATAATACCAGTCACAAGCAACTACGTTTCGATCGTATGAATGTTCCAGTACCTGCATTACCTCTCTTTTATAGTGCCAGCACTGAACGTCTGTGGACCTCGCAGATTAAGGTTTTGCATGAAGGTCTGGATCGCCCACCCCGTATCCGGGTGGAAAACCGTACCCCGCCCAATGCGGGTGAAGTAGATTATTTACACCCACCGCGTGATCCGGCGGGCAATTTATTTAATATGTTTGATTCATTTTTCTAAGAGCGTGTGATGCCAAATTCGAATATTCCAACCGAAGTCACCAACAGTCTCAAGGGAGTATTTACCAATATTAATACCGATCGCCTGACTGAAATTGTCGTCGCGGTAGTGCTTTGTTTTATTGGTTTCCTGATCGCACGTTTTTTTTCGAATGCTTTTATCCGTACTATTGGTATACGCTTTAATGCGCATCAGCAAATGGTCTGGCGCCGCGGGATTTTCTACTTTATTTTCCTGCTGTTTGTGATGGCGAGTTTGAAGGAAGCCGGATTTAAACTCAGTGTCTTTCTCGGTGCAGCAGGTATTTTAACCGTCGCACTGGGTTTCGCATCCCAAACCTCTGCATCCAACCTGATCAGCGGTATCTTCCTGATTGGTGAAGGATCTTTTGAGGTCGGTGATACCATCCAGATCACACTGATTCGTGGACATACCGTTGAAGGTGAAGTGATTTCGATTGATTTGCTCTCGGTTAAACTGCTTACCCAAGACAATATTTATGTACGCTTACCGAACGAACAACTGATTCGGGCTCCGGTACACAACTTGTCCAAGTTTCCAATCCGGCGTATTCCGATTACCTTGGCTATTAATTTCCATGAAGACATCATCAAGGTGCGTGAAGTACTGCTGGATGTTGCCAATAAATATCCACTTGTTCTGGCCGATCCAAAGCCTGCAGTTACGGTCACCGCCTTCCGTGAATCTTCGATTGAACTTTTGTTTGCGATTTGGTGTCAGCAGGAAAATTATCTAAAAGTCCGCGATGAAATGCAGGAACGGATTCGAAATGGCTTTCTCGATAACCAGATTGAAATTCCGGTACCAAAAATGGGCTTTGTTGATCATCCACTGGCTCGCCCACTGGAAAATGAAGACATTGATCAATATGCCAATGAGAAAGAATTAAAACGTGAGCCAGATTTAAAATAACTTTTTCTAAATCCTTCCTAACCTCCCTTTACTAAGGGAGGAACTTTCATAAAAAGCCTGTCTTTCTCTTACACATCGCTTTAAGCTCGTTCAGGGTTTGGGGAGATTAAATTAATACTCAAATCTAGTAATTTAGATTCAAACCCTCTTCTCCCCCTCCGGCATCGGTGCAATATACGCAATCAGTAGCATCACCCCACCGGCCAGCAAGAATGAAATTACGCGTGTCAGTGTACCAGTATGAGACAGGTCGAATAACACCAGCTTCAAGCTGACAATGACCAGAATACTCCCCCCTAATATCCACATCGGTTTAAGCCTTTTCAGGGTGGCGGTCCACATGGTTGCCCAAGCCAGCAATACCCAAAGAATCGTCAGGCTTAACTGTACTGTGGCATTACTCCACAATTCCAGACTATTGAATGGTGTTTGCAGATAGATATGTAGAGCCCGTAATACAATATAGCTCGATAGCCATAACAGACTTAGCACCATCAGTACCGACATCATACCGCGATCTTGTCCTGCCCGAATCTGCTGCAACAGCATCCATAGGAAACTGGCAAGCATGGCCAGACTGATCAGGTCAAATGGATTGAATAGAGGTAACCAGTAATATTGGAAAGCTTGCTGGTTAAACAGCTGTGAGCATATTAACCAAGCTCCCATTAATACCAAGCAGTTTTTACTTTGCCAGAGTAAACGCCACTCTGAATTTTCTTTTTGTCGGTAACACCAGAACCAGAATACCAGAGGCAGAATTACCATACTCAGATAAGGCATGCTCGGTATTAGGCATACACTGGCCAAAGCCAGGCTGGCAAAAACCCCAAAGCTCATCCACTCTTTGGATAAATCAATCCCTTTCACCGGTCTTAGCCATAAAGCAGCCAGCAATAATGATGAAAGTGCAAAGATTCCACGCTCCAAAGCACTTGGCCAGACCAGAATCCCATTTTCGCTATGATCAACAGCCAGCAAAATCGCAATGATCACCAATGGCGTAAGCCCACTCCACTTTGGCAATAACCAGCACCATTCCTGATGCTTGCGCTGTATGATTTCACTTAGAACCGTATAACCCAGTGCAAGACTAAATAAGCTATAAATATAGGCCTGCTCATGAGCAAATTCATCTTCAAGCAAGGCAAACAACATCAAAGTCGCAGCAAAACTGAGAATACTCAGAAAACTGATACTTAAGCTATTGAGCTGCTGGCGGTATTTGGCTTTAAGCTGACTAAGGAAGACGACGGCGACATAACAGAAGCTGAGAATCCAGAAAATTTTCCGCGGTGTGGGATTAAGCTCAATCAGATAGTAAACACTACTGAAACCTGCCATGATCAGCAGTCCCATACTCAGGTAATGCGCAACCCGAATATTCTTTTCCAATGCCCAGAGATAAATCAGGACTCCTTCAACCGCCCAACCGACTACGCTCCACTGCTCTGTCAATAAAATGGGTGGAACCAAAGCCAGAAAGATCAGCATCAGGCTCAGATAACTTTGAGAAATGACCTGAATACTTTCTCTGCGACGCACTAAAGTCCAACAGATTGCAAATATCCCGGCAAATAACAGACTAAGCCCAGCTTGCCAAAGCTTCTGATCAGGCTGATTGAAATGAATCAGATACAGGAAAATATAGGCGGTAATCGGTGCAGCAAAAATCAGGACAAGATCCAGAACCGGTTTTAAACGAAAACGGGAAAGATCCTGCTTGGCCAGTAACTGGCTAAAACGAAAGCCCAGCCAGATGAATACCGCACTATGTGCCAGAATCAGAGCGGTCATGGTATAACGCTCGTATGTATGACCATGAATCAGGCTATACATCCCACCTACTATGACTGTGACCAGAAAGGCAATCTGGTTCAGGATTTTCCAGGGCCGCAAACTGCTGAGTAACAGCACGCCGATATTAATCAGCAGATAATAACTGATGAACTCAACCGCAGAAGCATCTCGGGTCGGCAAGGTAAACGGCGCCAGATAGGCAATGAATAAGGCCATGACTGCCAGTTCAATACTTTCCTGTTTCAAGCTTAAGTACAGCGTAATTGCCAAAATGACCAAGAACACCAGAGCTGCGAGTGGCAACGTGGCAATCACCAGGTTGTAATAAGCAAAGAACAAGGTCAGAAATAGTGCCCCTAATCCCAAGCCTTCCAGTGCCAGACCAAAACTACGGTTTTTAGCGATCAGGGTATAACCCAATCCGGTCACAACAACAGCAGATAAAGCGACCAGTCCTAATTTTACCGCCAGGCTCAGCTGCCAGTGCTCTGTTGCAAAACGGAGTAATAAAATAATCCCAATGACCAGAATCGTGATCGCGGCTTTGAGAACCGGATTTCCACGAAAAATCCATTGTTGGATCTGAGCCAGCAATTGTGGTTGCTCTGGACTAGCTTGAGCAGCAATGGGTAAAGGAATATCTGGTTGAGTGATTTCTGGATGTGTCTGATCTGCTGACCGGTAACGAGATTGCAACTGGACAATGTTACGTTCCAAACGTTGTAGCCAGCGTAATAGAAAGAAAATCCAGGCGGTAATGCCAATCCCCATTAGCCAGTTGAGCTCAGTCACGCCTCCGACAATCGCGATAAAAGAAGAAATATACAGCGGTATTTTAGAATTGGCCGGTACAATCATCTGCGTCGGTGCTGCCAGATCCCGCACGGGCGCTTCAATGGCACTGATATATTGCATCACGCTGATCAGAAAACCCAGACCAGTGAGATAAGTCACGATCTGCAATTCCATATACCATGCACTTATCCCTACAATCACCAGACTAATCAGCCAGATCATACGCAATTCATTTTGCCCTGCCGTCATTCTTCTCGTTCTCGTTCCTTAACCATGTCATCATACAACAGCTTGTACTGCTTATTTCATCTTCACCCGATATTCGCTAAGCTGTAGAAACCGACTTGCCCCTGCGAGTGCAGTAAAAATCACGTACAATAAAACTGTTTTTTGAATAAGGAATTGATTACATGCCACCATTTGTCTTGGTCGATGGCTCTTACTTTTTATTTCGTGCCTTTCATGCACTACCACCATTAACCACGTCAACCGGCCTGCACACCAATGCAATTCGTGGTGCGATTTCTGCTATTCAAAAACTGATGCGCCGTACCCAGCCAACACATATGGCGGTAATTTTCGACACGCCTGAACCGACTTTCCGTCACGAGCTATCACCTATTTATAAAGGTGACCGTCCAAGCATGCCGGAAGAACTGTCACAGCAAATTCCATACCTACATGCCTTGATTCGCGCTTTGGGCATCCCCCTGCATATGCTGCCAGGTGCGGAAGCCGATGACATCATTGGGACACTGGCTAAACGTGCTGAAGCTTTAGGTCATCAGGTACTGATTTCAACCGGTGATAAAGACATGGCACAGCTGGTGACTGATAAAGTGACCTTAGAAGACAGTTTCAAAGAAAAACCGATGGATGTTGATGGGGTTTTTGAAAAGTTTGGCGTATGGCCAAACCAGATCATTGACTACCTGACCCTGATGGGAGATGCCTCAGATGGCATTATGGGTGTGCCTGGCATCGGGGCGAAAACTGCAGCCAAATTACTCAATGAATATGGCTCGATTGGTGGCATTCTGGAAAATGTCGACAAGATCAAAGGTAAAGTTGGTCAGAATATTAAAGACAATACCGATGGCATTGCACTGGATCATCAATTGGCCAGCATCATTTGCGATCTGGATTTAAGCTTCACTTATGATGACCTGAAACTTCAGGATCCAAATGTAGAAGCTTTGCGTAATCTGTATACCGAACTGGAATTCCGTAACCAGCTGCAATCACTGGATCATCCAAATAATCCCAATAACCGTAATTATAAACAAGCTACTCAATCGATTAATGCCAAAGCAGCACCTGAACCTCAGGAAGCCGATGACCAGCAGGCAACACTGAGCAGTGATAATGATCAGCTTGGAGAAGCAACTTATCATACTGTGTTGACTCAGGAAGATTGGGGCAAGCTGTTTGAACGTTTAAACACTGAAAAACGCTTTGCTTTTGATACTGAAACCACCAGTCTAGATTATCGTATTGCACAGATTGTTGGTTTTTCGGTGGCTTTTGATGCACAGGATGCCTATTACGTACCGCTAGCACATGATTATGAAGGTGCGCCAGAACAGCTCAATCGTGAAGAAATTCTGGCTCAGATCAAACCGATTCTAGAAAATGAAGCCATTCAGAAAATTGGCCACCACCTGAAATATGATGCGCATGTTCTGGAAAATCACGGCATTCATCTGGCGGGCTGGTATTTTGATACCATGCTGGCTTCTTATGTGCTGAACTCGGTTGCCACCCGCCATGGCATGGATGATGTAGCCCGTCTGTACTTAAGCCACTTAACCACCACTTATGAACAGGTGGCGGGCAAAGGTGCCAAACAAAAAACTTTCAATAAAATTGAGATCGAAACTGCAGCGCATTATGCCGCAGAAGATGCGCATGTGACCTATCGTCTGTTTGAAGTACTCAGCAAAAAGCTTCAAACTTATCCTGAACTGGTCAATATTCTGCACAATATTGAAATGCCTGTAGCGCGTGTGCTGACCAGCATGGAAGAAAATGGCATCCGACTGGATCTGGCTTTTCTGGATCAACTCGGTTGTGAGTTCGCTCAAACCATGCAGAATCTGGAAAATCAGATCACGGAAATAGCTGGTGAAGCGTTTAATGTCAGCTCTCCAAAACAGGTCGGTGAAGTTCTGTTTGACAAACTGGGCTTAAAAGGTGGCAAAAAGACCTCTACCGGTCAGTACAGCACCAGTGAAAGTGTACTGGAAAAACTGGAACACCCGATTGCTGAACTGATTCTGGAATATCGGGGTCTGTCTAAACTGAAAAGTACTTATACCGATGGTCTATGCAAACAAGCCAATAATGAGACCCATCGTGTGCATACCAGTTATCATCAGGCACTCACAGCCACTGGCCGTTTATCGTCTACTGATCCAAACTTGCAGAACATTCCGATTCGTGCAGAAATCGGACGTCAGATTCGTAAGGCCTTTATTGCGCCTGAAGGCCGTGTCTTACTCGCAGCAGATTATTCACAGATTGAATTGCGTCTGATGGCACATTTATCTCAGGATGATGCGCTAGTAGATGCCTTTAACCATGGACAGGACGTACATCGCCGTACCGCAGCTGAAGTTCTGGGCATCCCGCTCAAAGAAGTAACCAATGATCAGCGTCGTCAGGCTAAAGCCGTGAACTTCGGTCTGCTCTATGGCATGTCTGAATTTGGCCTGACTCGTCAGTTAGGTTTTACTCGTCAGGAATCCCAGGAATATATCAAACAGTATTTCCGTCGTTATCCGGGGATTTATGAATATATGCAGCGTACCCGTCAGGTGGCATTGGAACAAGGCTTCGTTGAAACCATTCTAGGCCGCCGTTTATACACACCTGATATCGATGCCCGTAACATGATGGTCCGCAAAGCCGCTGAACGTGCTGCGATTAATGCACCATTACAAGGTTCGGCTGCAGACATCATCAAAATGGCGATGATTGAGGTTGATAAAATGCTACCTAAAGATCAAGCCAAAATGCTGCTGCAAGTCCACGATGAATTGGTATTTGAAGTTGATGAAGCGATTGCAGATGAACTGGCACCTCAACTGGCTGAAGTGATGCAATCCGTGATTGAAATCTCTGTGCCTTTGGTCGTGGAAGTGGGTAAAGGCATGAACTGGGATGAAGCGCATTAATACGAAAGCTCCTTCCTCCTTTTAGGAGGAAGGTTGGGATGGAGGTTATTTAAATTTATAGACCTCACCCTAACCCTCTCCTACAAGGAGAGGGAATTTTCTTGAAATAAAAAAGGACGCCTAAGCGTCCTTTTTCTTTGGGATTTGATTAAAGACCAGTTAGCAACACAATTGCCACCTGGTTCATAATCATTTCAATTACGATCAGTGCCAAAATTGCCAAGATTGGAGACAGGTCAATCATCCCCATATTCGGCATGATACGACGGAACGGTGCCAATAATGGTTCTGCAAGTTCCTGAACCACTTCAATATAAGGTGAACGGGATTGCGTAAACATCACCACCCAGCTCAAAATAATCGTTGCAAAAATCAGGTAACGACAGAAGCGGATCAAATCCTGCATCATGGTGACGAAGGTCAAGATAAGCAAATGGATTGGACCATTTGGCATTCCCCCAGACAAATACATGATGCCAAAAATTTTCAGCAAATACAGCACGACCAAAAGTGCCAGTGCAGCAGTATTCACCCGGCCTTTACCTGCAGTTGGGAAAATACGCCCAAACACATCTACAATTTTAGTCGCTTTGACAGTAGATAGAACGACAGGATTATAAGGACTCACCGCGGCCAATTGCATTAAAAAGCGGAAGAATACGAGCAAAATCGCGACGTTAATGATAATGCCAAAAATTAGCGCAGAATTTGCACCCATACTTGAACGTTCCTAAAAATTAAACTGAAGATTATTTGCTATTGTCACTGAGTTCTTGGGCCAGTTCCTGACTACGTTTTTGCGCAGCAGCAAGCGCTGCCTGAATATTCTGAGAAATCTGCGCGCGATCAAATACTTCCAATGCCGCTTGAGTTGTACCATTCGGAGATGTGACATTCTTACGCAGCTCTGCTGGTGTATTAGAACTGGTGATCGCCATTTGCGCTGCCCCCAAAGCAGTTTGCAATGTCAATGCAGTGGCTACTTTTTCATCCAGACCTAAATTCTTGCCTGCACGAATCATGCTTTCCATCATATAGAAGAAATAAGCAGGTCCTGAACCAGACACAGCAGTTACGGCATCAATCTGAACTTCTGAGTTTACCCAAATTGTCAGGCCGGTAGAAGCCAAAACCTGACTCGCCAGCTCACGGTCATTACTACCGACTTCTTCATTGGCAAATAAACCATGTGCACCAGTCTGTACCAATGCGGGTGTATTCGGCATCACACGGACAATACGGTCAGTACCCAATAGCGCAGATAGTGTTGCAATCTCGGCACCCGCAACAATTGAAATCACCAGCTTGCCATCAAGTAAACCTTGAAGTGGTTTTAACACACCAGCTAAAACCTGTGGTTTGACTGCAAACAGAACGATATCTGCATCTTTAATAGCAGCAATATTATCATCGGTGACATTGACTTCTTTTTCTGCAAGCAGTGAGCGTACTTTCTCAACCGGATCAGAAACTGTAATACGCGTCGCTGGCAACCCCTGCGAAATCAGCCCGCCAATCAAGGCTTGAGCCATATTACCGCCACCAATAAAACTAATATTACAATTTAAAGCTGCACTCATGTTTAATGCTCGTCGTTGAATTCTAAAGTTGAAGAAACCGAAATGGGTAGCCACCCCCCTGCTTCACAATATGCAGATTGAGCTAACCAAAATCCTTTAGGTGTAAACACGCCTAGCATAACATTATCTGTGCTTAATATTTGAATAGTATGCCGAGTCCAGGGAAATATTTGCGCTTCCTGAATGGCTTTTTTGAGCGGCCAGTGCCCCACCCGTCCATAGAGATGAATTTTTTCACCACCCTTCCGTTGCCGTAAATACAAGGGTTGGCCTAATAAGGTGGGAGATAATCCTATCTCAGCCCTTTGAATCCCGAATTGACCAGAAGGAAGATGAACCTGATCTTTATTTTGTAAAATGATCTGCTGTTCAGCTACAGTCGATTGTTGATTAGCCAGATAAACTTCAGCTTTTAGGCGATGCAACTGCTGCTGATAACGCACATAGTAATAACCCGACCAATGCAGCGCTGCTTGAGCATCCTGTTTCGCTCCAATTACTTCAGCCTGTACACGCTCAACCATGTCCAGAGAAGGACGATATTGTCCTTCGCCTTTCATCCAGACCGAGAGTAACTGGCGCTGCCGTGCTTTAGATAAACTTGAGAATGAAGATAGATCGAGAATTTCGGTATTGCCACAGAGTTTTAGATCCTGCTCCAATACTTCTTGCAGAATATTTTGTGCATCCTGCATCAGTTCACTAGTACGTGCCAAGGCAGATTGCATTTTCGGGTAACGATGACTTAATACTGGCCATAGCACCTGACGTGCCCAAGCCCTATCATAATGAGTATCCTGATTGGTCGGATCTTCAATATTCTGGATATTTAAATCTGCTGCCCATTGGCAAATCTGCTCACGGGAAATATCCAGCAGTGGCCGCCAAATGGTTAAATCGTGGCGGATATCGATCGCTTTCATCGCAGCCAGACCATCAATCCCTGCCCCAGAAAGTAAGCGCAACATCAAAGTCTCTGCCTGATCCTGCTGATGGTGAGCCAAGACCAGAATTTCATTAGGTTGGAGATGCTGTAGATAAGCTTGATAACGCGATTGGCGAGCCTGAGATTCCAGATTACCACTGGCAATATGGACGGGCTGAATGATGCAAGGAATATTTAGTTGCTGACACTGATGCTGGACAAAAGTGCCCCATTCAGCACTAACACTTTGCAGTTGATGATCAACATAGATCGCGCGGATTTTTTCCGAGCACAAAAAAAACATCAGATGCAGCAACAGCATAGAATCCACGCCGCCACTGCATCCGATTAGAAATTTTGTTTCTACAGGAAATTCCTGCAGTTGCTTTAAGATGCCAGACCTAAATTGTCGCTGCCAAACTTCATTAAACGCTGGTAACGTGCTTCGCATCGTGCTTGTGGTTCCATTGCTTGCAGTTCATTTAAAGCTTCTTTCAGGACTGCTTTCAGTTGGTACATGACTTCATCCGGATCCAGATGTGCACCTTCACCTTCATCAACGACGTATTCAACAATGCCCATCTTTTGCAATTTTTCTGCAGTCAATGCCAAAGCTTCACTGGCCTGTTCGGCTTTTTCTGCAGTTTTCCACAGAATTGAGGCACAGCCTTCTGGTGAAATCACTGAATAAATACTGTGAGAGAGCATCACCACACGATCTGCCACGCCAATCCCAAGTGCACCACCGGAACCGCCTTCACCCAGAACAGTGGCAATTACAGGCACTTTCAGATTAGAAAGTTGTGCCAAACTTGACGCAATCGCTTCAGCCTGACCACGCTCTTCTGCACCCACACCTGGGTAAGCACCCATGGTATCAATAAAGGTAAAGACTGGCAGATTAAAACGTTCCGCCATATCTAACAGACGCTGAGCCTTACGGTAACCTTCCGGGTTACTCATGCCAAAATTATGCTGTAATTTTTCACGGGTACTACGACCACGGTGCTGACCCACGATCATCACTGGTTGTCCATCGAAACGTGCCAGACCACCGATCATTGCGCCATCATCACCATAGAGACGGTCGCCATGCAAAGCATCAAATTCAGTGAATATTTCACCTACATAGTCCAGAAATTGTGGACGTTCCGGATGACGAGCAATCTGTACTGTCGTCCATGCTTTTGATGGGGTAGCTTTATTTTTCATAGGTCAACCGTTTTCATCCCTATAAAGGTATTAATTAACAAATTGTTCAGATTGAACCGAGAGCTCGATCTCCCAATTTTTAAACTGCACCTGTTCATCATGCAGTTCAGCAATCAGTAATGGCCATTGTTTGGCATCACCAGAAATGCTGAGCTGCCATTGTTGCGCATTCTTGACCTTAAGTTCAATGGCAGGAAGCATCTCATCGCTACGACTGTGATTGACCAAAACCGCCAGACGCAGTAACAAACATAGCTGTAAAAGTTTAGTTCCGCCGACTTTCATCACATCATGCTTGGCATCAGCGCGCAATTTGCGGCGATGATGTGCGACCAAATGTGACAAATAATTTTGATCTACCTGCGAAAAACCGGCAATGTCAGAATGTTGCAATAAATAGGCACCGTGGCGGTGATAACCACTATGACTGATCGCCAAACCGATTTCATGCAAATAAGCTGCACGACGAAGTAAATCACTGTCCTCGCTATACAGGCCAAGATCACCTGCTACATCATCAAACAGTTTTTGTGCAGTCTGCACTACACGTTCGGCCTGCTTGGCATCGGCATTATAACGACCAATCAAGGCATGGACTGAACGATCACGGATATCCTCATGCTTGAAACGACCCAAGAGGTCATACATCACGCCTTCACGCAATGCGCCATCTGAATACACCAGATACGGAATATTCAACACATCAAATACCGCATATAAAATGGCAATTCCTGCAGGCAAAACTGCACGGCGGTCATCTTTCAGACCTTCAAATTCCATGTCCGAAACATGTTTATATTTGAATAATTTGTCTTTGAGTTTTTCCAAACCTTCACGGGTGAGCTGCTCTTTATCATTGCTCCAGCCCATGTTGACACAGATCTGACGGCAAGCCTTAATCGTACCACTCGAACCAACCACCGCATCCCAACCGGCAGATTTATAAGTATTGGCAATGCCTGAAATTTCTTTACGTGCCGCAGTCACTGCCTTATCAAAGGCTTTATGGGTAATTTCACCATCAGCAAAGAATTTCTTGGTAAAAGTCACACAACCCATCTGCACAGATTCGGTATGAATGGGTTCGAATTCTTCCCCAATGATGAGTTCAGTCGAACCACCACCGATATCTACTACTAGACGACGACCAGTATTAGCCATGGTATGTGACACACCGAGATAAATTAGACGTGCTTCTTCACGACCAGCAATAATTTCAATCGGTTTTGGTAAAATTTCAGCTGCTTTCTGAATAAATTCATGACCATTTTTGGCCTGACGCAAAGCATTCGTTGCCACAATCCGTAAACGGTTCGGTTGTACCGATCCCAAGCGTCCGACAAAACGGGCCAGACAAGCCAAACCACGCTGCTGCGCGGCTTCAGTCAAATTTTTATTTTCATCTAGCCCCGCTGCAAGCTGAACCTTTTCTGACATTGATGCGACTTTTTTCACTTCGCCATGATCCACCCGGGCAATCGCCAAATGAAAACTGTTTGATCCCATATCGATGGCTGCGAGTAATTCTTCATCAATCAAAAAATCAGACATTCTAGAAATAAACCTTTTAAGAATTGTGCTTAGAGTAATTCACAACCATGCAATTTAAAAGCCATTTGTCAGGACAATTTCGCGTAATTATTTTTTTCATTTATAGGACAATTGTATGAGGCGATGGTGACTATCGTGATCATCCATTAGACAAAACAACATTAAAGCTTGAAAATTTACAGATTCCCCTACATTGTTAAAGATGGCTATGTAATACTAATAATTATAGTTATCTTTATAAAATTAATTCTGGAGCACTCCATGTCTGGCAACATCGTAAACACTACTGACGCAAACTTCGAAGCAGACGTTCTTCAATCAGACGTTCCTGTACTGGTTGATTTCTGGGCTGGCTGGTGTGCGCCATGTAAAGCTATTGCCCCTGTACTTGAAGTATTGGCTGATGAATATCAAGGCAAAGTAAAAATTGTCAAAGTTGACGTAACATCTTGCGAACAAACTGCTGTGAATTTCAATATCCGTAACATTCCAGCTTTATTGATGTTCAAAAATGGTGAAGTGGTAGCGACTCAAGTCGGTGCAGCACCAAAATCTAAATTGACTGCATTTATTGATCAAAACATCTAAGCATAAAATGCTATAGTAAAAATACGCGACCAAAGGTTGCGTATTTTTTTCGTCTATAAATTGACAAAAACCTGTTTCTCTCTTATATTTCAACTTCAAGAGATAAAGGATGCTAAATCCTGTCAGTTTCTTACAAGACACATTACATAACATGCCGCTCGGCAATAGAAATTGTTTTCACATTTCTCTTTGAAACAATCAAACAGACCTCTGAATTGTTCTTGTGCAAATTCAATTGCTTTCGTTTGAATGCTTATATGCGGCCGAATGTTACTCCCTTTCTAACCTATACCTTAGAACTTTGATTCTATCTGACCACCTATGAATTTAACCGAACTCAAGAAAAAACCGATTGGCGAACTCATCAAGATTGCCGAGTTTATGGGCCTTGAAGGTATGGCTCGTAACCGTAAGCAAGACATTATTTTTGCCATCTTAAAACGCCATGCGATGAATGGTGAAGAGATTTTTGGTGATGGCGTTCTAGAAATTTTGTCAGATGGTTTTGGCTTCTTACGCTCTGCAGCAGGCTCTTATTTGGCAGGTCCTGACGATATCTATGTCAGCCCATCACAAATTCGTCGCTTTAACCTGCGTACCGGTGACACCATTACGGGAACCATTCGTCCGCCTAAAGAAGGTGAGCGTTATTTTGCTTTGCTTAAAGTCAATCAGATTAACTACGATACCCCGGAAAATTCACGTAACAAGATCTTGTTCGAAAACTTGACTCCATTGTTCCCTACTGAACAATTAGTGATGGAACTTGGTAATGGTACGACTGAAGATTTAACTGCACGTGTGGTCGATCTGGTTGCTCCAATTGGTAAAGGTCAACGTTCAATTATCGTTGCACCACCGAAAGCTGGTAAAACCATGCTGTTACAAAACATCGCTCAATCGATTGTTCGTAATAACCCTGAATGTTTCCTGATTGTCCTTCTGATTGATGAACGTCCTGAAGAAGTCACCGAAATGGAACGTACCGTTCGCGGTGAAGTGGTCGCTTCTACCTTTGATGAATCGCCTGCCCGTCACGTTCAAGTGGCTGAAATGGTGATTGAAAAAGCTAAGCGTTTGGTCGAGCACAAGAAAGATGTGGTGATTCTGCTGGATTCGATTACCCGTCTGGCACGTGCATACAACACTGTGATTCCTTCATCAGGTAAGGTATTAACTGGTGGTGTAGATGCACATGCACTTGAACGTCCAAAACGTTTCTTTGGTGCGGCACGTAATATTGAAGAAGGTGGTTCACTAACTATCATTTCTACAGCACTGATTGAAACCGGCAGTAAAATGGATGAAGTGATCTACGAAGAATTCAAAGGTACCGGTAACCAGGAAATCACGCTGGATCGTCGTATTGCGGAAAAACGCGTCTTCCCTGCGATGAATATAAAGAAATCGGGTACGCGTCGTGAAGAACGTTTGATGTCCGAAGACAAACTGCGTAAAGTTTGGATTTTACGCAAACTTCTGCATACCCAAGATGAACTGGTCGCGATGGAATTCCTGCTTGACCGCATGAAAGAAACCAAAACCAATGATGATTTCTTTGATCAAATGAAACGCAAAGCGTCGAATTAAAATTATCGGAAAGGTCACCATTCAAGGTGGCCTTTTTTATGGTTGACGTATGTTACACAATGAAACAATGTACTGAGATATCTGTAAACTTATTTTTAAGTTTTTGATTATTAAAATAAACAGATAAATAACTGTATAATTTTTATAAGCTTAATAAGCCTTTCTCCAATCTATATCTTTCAATTAATTGTTATTTTCTGTTAAAAAACCCTTAATTTTTATCGTTTTTTCACTGTTTTTGATGTTCCCCTAGTAGCAATTAAAAATGCGCAGTGATAGCATATTTGCAGACCAGTTAGACTGCTCCTGCGTTGTTAGTCCCTAACACTATTAGGAATAATAAAAGCATATTACAGCCTGACTTTGGTTTTTTTTAATCTCAATTTTTTAGAGAGTGATGCCATGTTATTCAAAAAAATCGCTATTGCTGCTGCAGTTGCTACTACTTTAGCTTTCGTTGGTTGTGCTAAAAAAGCTGACGACGCTGCTGCTGACGCTAACCAAGCTGCTTCTGAAGCTGTAGAAGCTGCTTCTGAAGCTGAAGCTGCTGCTGACGCTGCTGCTGTAGAAGCTACTTCTGAAGTTGCTGAAGCTGAAGCTGACGCTGTTGCTGAAGCTGACGCTGCTGCTGCTGTTGCTACTGACGCTGCTGCTGACGCTGCTGCTGCTTCTGAAGCTGCTGCTCAATAATCTTTACGATTATTCAGTACAAAAAAGAGAGCCTTTGGCTCTCTTTTTTTATGTAATAAATAAAAATTTTAGGTATAAAAAAAGCAGATCAATTGATCTGCTCATTCCCCACACGTTGACGGAACTTCTGCCCCGCGCGGAACGTAACAACACGGCGTGCAGAAATCGGAATCTCTTCACCCGTCTTCGGGTTACGGCCTGGACGTTGGCGCTTATCACGTAACTCAAAGTTACCGAAACCCGATAATTTTACTTGTTCGCCCGAGATTAGCGCTTGGCTAATCTCGTCGAAAAACAACTCGACCATTTGTTTAGCTTCACGACGGTTTAAACTCGTGAGCTCACTTAAATGATCAGCCATTTCTGCTTTTGTTAATGCTGTCATGAAGCCCTCAATGTCGCTTGGTAAGTGTTTTCCAACACCTGAAGGATATTATCCATACCTGATTTAATTTCAGCATCTTCCAGTGTACGGCTTGGATGCTGCCAGAGAAGTGCAAATGCCAGTGAGCGTTTCCCTTCTTCTACTCCTTGTCCAGTGTACACATCGAACAACCATGTCGAGCCTAGAAGCTCTCCACCTGTTTTTTCGATAAGTCCCTGAATTTCGCTAACATTAATCTTATCACTAATTAAAAGCGCAATATCACGTCGAACCGATGGAAAACGTGATAATTCTGTAAAATTAGATACATAAGTTTGCAAAACAGCCGATTGATCTAATTCAGCGACCCAAGTCGTCGCCAAATCGAGTTCATCTTCAAGTGATGGATGTAAACGACCTAAGTAACCAATTGACTGACCATTCACTAGAATTTCAGTAGATTGACCAGGATGTAACCAGCTACGTTCAGAACGCACATATTCCACATTCAGACGTGCAGCTGCCAAAATTTCCTCAATGTCACCTTTGAAGTCAAAGAAATCCATTGACTGCGCTTTACCATGCCAAGTTTCAGGCGTACGTGAACCAGTAGCAATCAAGGCAAAAGTTGGAATCTGTTTCAGATCATGAATTGAAGCCGCATCCTGATAATCAAATCGCAAACCGAGTTCGAAGAAACGCACACGGTTCTGCTGACGGTTGACGTTGTACTGTACGCATGGAATCAGGCTAGACAGTAAAGTTGAACGCATCACCGCCAAATCGCTTGAAATTGGGTTCGCCAAAGCCAATGGATTGACTTCTGGATTTAACTGTTTTTCCAGTTTCAGGTCGGCAAAACTGAAGCTGATCGCTTCCTGATAACCCAAGGTTACGGCTGTTTGACGAAGCTGAGTCAGTTCGAATTGGTCTTCATATTTCGCCAGTTTCACATCGATCACAGGCAAGCTGATTTGAATATTGTCATAACCGTGAATACGGGCAACTTCTTCAATCAGGTCTTGGTAAATTGCCATGTCATAACGGTGTGACGGAGGAACCACTGACCACTGACCTTCAGCTTTTACAGTGACGCTACAGCCTAAACGCGTTAAAGCATCTGTAATGAAATCTGATTCAACTGTATAACCTAATAGTTGATCGACCTGCGCTTGTTCTAACTCAATCGCTTCACGCTTTGGTAACAGCTCTGTTTTTTCAGCTACAATAATTGGACCAAACTCACCGCCTGCAAGCTCAGCAATCAACTGAGAAGCACGATGCATTGCAATCATAGGCAATTCGAAATCGACACCACGTTCATAACGTTGTGATGCATCAGTATGTAGACCGAAACGACGGGCACGGCCAGCAATATGCAATGGCGCGAAGAATGCTGATTCTAGGAAGATTTCAGTAGTTTCATCAGTTACTGATGAAGACAAGCCCCCCATAATCCCTGCAATCGCTAATGCTTTTTCAGCATCTGCGATCACCATCACGTCGTCTTGCAGTTCAACTTCCTGTTCGTTAAGCAGAACAAGTTTTTCACCTGCTTTGGCTTGACGTACATGCACTGAACCCTGAACCTTGCCACCATCAAATGCATGCAGAGGTTGACCCAGTTCCATTAATACATAGTTAGTGATATCGACCAAAATGCTGTGTTGACGGATGCCAGCACGTACTAAAGCTCGTTCCATCCACTCAGGGGTTGGTGCTTTGGTATTGACGTTTTTGATCACACGACCGAGGTAACGTGGACAACCTTCAGTTTCAACAACGACTTGCTTTTGATCGGCGATGGTTGCAGCTACTTCTTTAATTTCAGATGGAGTTACCGGCAACTGGTTAATCACACCAATTTCACGTGCGATCCCGCGAATGCTGAAACAGTCACCACGGTTCGGGGTGATGCTGATATCAATCACGTTGTCATCAAGGTCTAAGTATTCACGAACATTTACACCGACTGGTGCATCTGCAGGAAGCTCTAACAGACCATCAATTTTGTCTTCAAGATCGATTTCTGAAGCGCCACATAGCATACCTTGTGATTCAACACCACGCAGTTTGCCTTTCTTGATTTTAAAATCGCCTGGTAATACTGCACCGATAGTGGCTACGGGCGCTTTCATACCGGCACGTACGTTAGGTGCACCACACACGATTTGCAAAGGCTCACCTGAACCAATGTTTACAGTGGTAACACGTAAACGGTCTGCATCCGGATGCTGTTCGACTGTCAGGACTTCACCAACAACCACACCTGTAAACGGTTTTGCCGCAGGTGCAATTTCATCCACTTCAAGACCAAGCATAGTCAACTGGTCAGACAGTTTTTCGCTATCGATGACTGGGTTAACCCATGTGCGCAGCCAATTTTCGCTAATTTTCATTTCTTTAAAACCTATAAATTAATCTTTTAAATCCCCCTCTAACTCCCCCTTTTATAAAGGGGGAGAACCCTGAGTCACATAAGGACAGCCCCTCTCCTTTTAGGAGAGGTCAGGGAGAGGTTTAAATCCTTTAAGCAAACTGGCGTAAGAAACGCACATCGTTTTGATAGAACATACGCAGGTCATTAATGCCATAACGCAACATTGCAAAACGTTCTACACCTAAACCAAATGCAAAGCCTTTGTATTTGTCTGGATCAATGCCCGCAGCGCGAAGTACATTTGGATGCACCATACCGCAACCCAAAACTTCTAACCATTTGCCACGCTCATCCATAATGTCCACTTCAGCACTTGGCTCAGTGAACGGGAAATAAGACGGACGGAAACGCACTTTCAAATCTTTTTCGAAGAATTCGTTTAGCAGGTTTACCAATAAACCTTTTAATTCAGCAAAGCTGGTATTTTCAGCAACGTATAAGCCTTCGATCTGATGGAACATTGGTGAATGTGTCTGGTCAGAGTCACAACGGTATACACGGCCTGGGCACACGATACGAATTGGTGGCTGCTGGGTTTCCATAGTACGAATCTGTACGCCCGAAGTATGGGTACGTAGCAGATGGTTCACATCAAAGTAGAAAGTGTCATGCATGGCACGTGCAGGGTGATGGCCTGGAATATTCAATGCTTCGAAGTTGTGATAGTCATCTTCAACTTCTGGACCAGTCGCTACTGTGAAACCTGCTTTGGTAAAGAATTGACAGATACGTTCTTGTACTTGGGTCACTGGGTGGATGCTGCCCACCTGTTGGCCACGACCGGGCAAGGTAATATCAATTGTTTCACTAGCAAGCTTTTGTTCTAGTGCAGCTTTTTGCAGTTCAGCCTGACGTTGTGTCAAAGCACTTGTGATGGCTTCACGAACTGCATGAATTTGTGCCCCAAACGCTTTACGTTGTTCAGGATCCATTTTCCCCAGCGACTTAGATTGTTCCGCGAGCTGGCTTTTTTTCCCCGTAAATTGCACTCGTACTTGATCAAGTGCAGCAAGGTCTTGAGCTGCTGCAATCGCAGCGAGCGCTTCAGTGGTCAGGGCTTCCAGTGACATAGTAACTCTCAAAGCAACAGGTTAGAAATATTTTTAAAAACCCCATATTCTAACAGTTTTTAGGCGAGTTGATGAAGTGCGCTTTTAATGAAAATTAGAATAGCATCATGAATTATAAAAAGTATAAGATAAACATAATATCAATCAGATCAAATCACTATGGCACTCGATCAAATTTGGAAACAGCAACTGACCCTCGTCACTTATGGCAATGAGTTTTTAACTCAGGATCTCAGTTTCAGCCGCTGGCTGAATCACTCCATTTTTAATCAACACCATTTAACTTTTCGTGATCTGATTTCCCAGCATTTGCTGGCACAGCACTTTCAAATCTGGCTAGAAGGCCTGAAAAAGCAAGGTGTTCGTAGGATCAGTCTGCATTCTTCACATTTGCTGGAAGATGAAAATAACCCTAATGCCAATGTCGAACTGGTTCCTTTGGCTCATGTGATTATCAGTCATCATGCTCAAGGTAAAACCGCCTGGATGATCGGTAAGGAACTGGCTGAATGGTATACCGCTGATAATGATTATGAAGCACCGGAAGCCCAACAGTCGCCTTTACGTCATGAAGTATTCTGGCGTTACGAACTCAACAGTAAACTGGCCAAAAGAATTGATGCTGATCTGCTACAACCAAACTGGGATGATATTCATACCTATACCGAACAGGAATTATTTGAACATCATTTAGCTCAAGGATTCACTGAGCCTGCTTATACTGGTTTGCCTTATTACGGTACTACCCCAACGATTCAGTCTCATGCAGAAAATCCGAGTCATCTTGCTTTGATTCCAACGGATTATTCATCTGATTATGCTCATCAAACCTTGTACCGTCTGGATGCATTAAGTGATTTTATTCAGACGAAGATTCAACACCCTTATAATGATGATGGTCAGGTACTGAATCCAGAGCAGCAATTAAATCTGCGCCACTTTGCACAAAAAATCGATGAAATCAGTGCCAAGTTTATTGTGAAAGTGGCCAATCATTATAAAACTGCACAACTCACTCCTAAAGTGGCGCCTGATCCTTTTGCGGGCATGAATACTGAAGATCGCGCGGTTAAAGTCTCTAAAGCTGAACGACCACAAAGTCATCATAAAACCGGTGCTTCAAGTGTGATCAAACTGATTCTGATCACGATTGTGATCTGTCTGATTGGCTACTATTTCGGGCTTTAATAAAATATATTGTCTATAATAAATAATCACTTTGGCTTGGTGGAGAATTAATCTCCACCAAATCAATAAATAAATGATTTAAAAAATCAAAGATCCCACTGATTTTATTTAAGCATAAAAAAAGACCGCTTTTAGCGGTCTTTTTTCTAAGTCATAAAGACTTATGCAGCCAACGCATCTTTAGCTTTAGAAGCTAGAGCTGCAAACGCAACTGCGTCATGCATAGCGATGTCAGCAAGTACGCGACGGTCGATGATAACCTGAGCTTTTTTCAAGCCAGCGATCATACGGCTGTACGATAAACCGTTTTGACGTGCACCAGCGTTGATACGCGCAATCCATAGAGCACGGAATTGACGTTTCTTCTGACGACGGTCACGGTAAGCGTATTGACCAGCTTTGATTACCGCTTGGAACGCTACGCGGTAAACGCGTGAACGAGCACCATAGTAACCTTTAGCGCGAGCAAGAATTTTTTTGTGACGGCGATGAGCCTGTACACCACGTTTTACACGAGCCATTTATAATCTCCTTAGATGTACGGGCACATACGACGAACTGAAGCAACGTCACTTACGTGAACCATTACACAGCCGCGCAATTGACGAATACGCTTAGCAGATTTTTTGGTCAAAATGTGGCGTTTGAACGCTTGTTTACGCTTAAAACCGTTAGCAGTCGCTTTGAAGCGTTTAGCTGCACCACGGCGAGTTTTCATCTTAGGCATAACAACCTCTTTTGAACACCTGTTCGGCACGTCTGCACCATTGCAAGAACGCCCTGCAGGTAAGGGAGCCGATATTCTAATGCATCTTTGCTTAAAACAAAAGCACTAGTCTTTTTTTCTTGATGAATCTGCAAACTTAGCATTTTTTACGATAAGAATTGAATGATGAATTTATATACTGCTTGCGATATCACTTTATAATTTGTCAATTTTTTCAGTTGCAGCTCTTTATGCACATTCAGCCCGATGCGTTTGCCGCACTCCGTTATCGAGACTTTTCTATTGTTACCTTAAATCAGTTTTGCCTGACTTTAGCCATTCTGATTCAGGAAATTATTGTTGCCTATTCTCTATATCAGATTACCAAAGACCCGCTAACCTTAGGACTGATTGGTCTGGCAGAAGCCATTCCTTTTATTTCCCTCTCCTTATGGGGCGGATATGTCGCGGATCGCTTTAATAAACAGACTATTATGAAAATCTGTTTATTTTTCGCCATTCCGATGCCTCTCATTCTCTGGTCACTGTTTCATTATCACGGCTTGGGAAACCTCGGCACCAGTCAATTATCTTGGGGAATTTATGCTGTCATTTTCTGTCTGGGTACCATTCGTGGCTTTTATAATCCTTCAGCAACTTCACTGAAACCCTTTCTGATTCCACGTGCACTCTATGCCAATGGTGCAACCTGGACCACAATTGGCTGGCAAAGTGGGGTAATTATCGGACCAATGCTCGGTGGTTTTATGCTGGCATTTTTAGGTCGGGAAACCAGTCTTCTAACTGTCGCAGTACTGGTCAGCATCTGTTTTATTCTGATTAACTTACTGCAAAAGCGCGATTTTCCTAAAATTGAAACTGAAAATGTCCTGCATAGTCTGGGCGATGGTTTCCGTTTTATCTGGAACAGCAAAATTGTACTGTGGTCGATTTCCCTAGATCTGGTTTCGGTACTGTTTGGTGGGGTGATTGCCCTCTTACCGATTTTTGCAGAGGATATTTTAAAGGTTGGCCCGGAAGGTTTGGGGTATTTACGGGCTGCCCCGTCCATTGGCGCACTGATAACCATGATTGCCCTAACCCGCTTTCCGCCTACGCAACATGCCTGGCGTAATATGCTGCTTGCAGTCGCAGGTTTCGGTGTCTTTACCTTGCTATTCGCTTTTTCCAACTCGATGTGGCTATCTCTGTTTGCTCTTGCCATGACTGGTGCATGTGACAGTATTTCAGTAGTGATTCGCCAAACGATTTTACAGATTTACCCACCCGATAATATGCGTGGTCGGGTTGCTGCAGTAAACGGCATGTTTGTCTCATCCAGTAATGAACTGGGTGCTTTTGAGTCTGGTCTGGCTGCGAAATATATGGGCACGATTATGGCTACAGTGTTTGGTGGCAGCATGACCCTACTGGTGGTTGCCATCAGCTGGGTGAGAACCAAGGATCTGTTTGGAGTTGATATTACCAAAGGGACTGAAAAGTAATTTTTAGTTCTGATGCACGTAGGATCTTTAATCAGGAAAATCCTGCGCGCTAATGATGAATACAAATAAAAAGAGGCTTTATGCCTCTTTTTTTAAAACATCGCATACGCCCAATAGACAAACAGATAACGTCCAATTTTGGCAATACTGACTATCAAGATAAAACGGGTAAAATTTTCCTTGAGCAAGCCGGCAATTAACGTAATTGGATCGCCAATAATCGGCACCCAGCTCAGCAATAATGACCAATAACCATATTTCTGATAAGTACGTTGAGCTTTAAGCATCTGCTGCTCAGAGACTGGAAACCACTTTTTATGCTTATATTGTTCAATCTTGAATCCCAGATACCAATTCACACAGGAACCCAAGATATTTCCAGCACTTGCGATCATGATGAGCAAGGCCGCCGAATAGCTCCCTTGCCATAATAAACCCAGCAAAACCGCTTCCGACTGCAGCGGTAATAAAGTGGCTGCACCAAAAGCGGCAAGAAAGAGCAGAAACAGGGACATCCCGAGACTAACGGCTTAAACCCAGTTTTTTCTTGGCTTTAAGATATTCCCAATTCGCCCAGACTATAGCCATAACCATGACCAAAATACGTGACCATTGATATTTCTGGGTGATCGGCTCAAGAGCTGTATTTAAAATCTGACGATCTTTGGTATTCAAGGCACTGATCACCTGATCCACATGCACAATTTCAGCAACGAACAGCAGCAGACAAGCTGCGATACCGAAAATAATACTCCAGTAAATTCGAGGATTCGTTTCCACGATTTTAGTAAAGTTCAGGAAAAAATCTTTCATATACTCACCCAATAAAAAACCACCCAAAGGTGGTTTAATCTACTTTTATCTAGTTTAGCACAAAGGCCAGACTTATCTGACCTGTATTGCTAACGCTCTTTGCACCGCTGGACGCGCAGTCAGGCGTGTCACATATTCCTGTACTTCCGGATAATCAGCCAGATCAATCTGCTGCCATTCATGACGTAGCACCCATGGCAAAATAGCCATATCCGCAATCGAATACTCACCAGCTACATATTTCTGACCAATCAGCTGTTTGTTCAGAACCCCGTATAGACGCTTGGTTTCATTGACATAGCGATCAGTGGCATACGGGATACGCTCAGGAGCAAAACGGCTAAAGTGATGATTTTGCCCCAGCATTGGACCCAAGCCACCCATTTGCCACATTAGCCATTGCTCAACTTCAACACGTTGCTGCTCATCATCCGGATAAAACAGGCCAGTTTTACGACCCAAATATTGCAGAATCGCGCCAGATTCAAAGACTGAAATCGGTTCACCACGCGGGCCATCCTGATCCACAATCGCAGGAATTTTGTTATTTGGAGAGATACGTAAAAAAATCAGGTTGAAACTGGTCATTTTCCAGAATATTGATCGGGAAAATTTTATACTCCAAGCCCATTTCTTCTAATGCGATGGTAATTTTATGGCCATTGGGCGTTCCCCAATAATAGAGATCAATCATGTTATTACCTGTTACCTTTTCGTTTTTACATGACATTATTGAAATTTGATCTAGTTATAGCATGATTTAAAGCCTTACTTCCGCATATTTTGTTATAGATTCAGCAGTAAAATCGCTAAATTCAAAGCATTATTTTTAGCCCAAGATGGGTTCAAATATTTTTAAATCTTGAGGCTTGAAAAGCTTCGCCTCAATCCTATATTAGAAATAGAGCAATGATCTATTCAGGAGATTGCTTCCAATCACTGAGTTCATATTGAAGAATTGCATGTTGTTTAAAAAACTTTTCTGAGATCAGGAGGTAAGATCAATGAGCAATTTCAGTCTTAGCCCACTATTCCGTCGTAGTATCGGTTTTGACCGCTTTAATGACCTTTTTGATTATGCAATGCAAAGTGAGGCACCGAACTATCCACATTACAACATTGAAAAAACCGGCGACAACAATTACCGCATTGTGGTTTCTGCTGCCGGATTCAATGAAGACCAGCTAGAGATCAATCTGGAAAATCAGGTTCTGACCATTAGCGGTAAAGCGGTGGAAGAAAATTCAGATACGACTGTGGAATTCCTGCATAAAGGCATCGCCCACCGTTCATTCAAATTGTCTTTAAGACTGGATGAACATGTAGAGGTACAACAAGCTGAATTTGAAAATGGTTTATTGAAAATCGAATTGCAGCGCAATGTACCGGAAGAAAAATTGCCTCGTCAGATTCCGATTGGCAAAAAACTGTTAGCTGAAAAAAATGAATCTAACGAGCAGCAAAGCTAATCACCTGCCAAAAGAAAGACCCGAATGGGTCTTTCTTTTTTAGGACAGAATCCTTAAGCTTGAAAGTGTTCAATTTTCACTCATTATAAAAATAATAATATGAGCACATCAGATATTATTCTGTTTCATCAAAGTGCCCAGACGATGAAACATATGGGACTTCTCCTTCTTTGCTATCCCATTGGAATTTTGATGACCTTATACCTTCATACTCCAGATCCTCCTTCCAGTTTTATTCGAGGATTGGTATTTTTATGGCAGGAGTCTCCAAGCTTTTATGGCTATATGCTGGGTTTCCTGATGCTATCGCTCTTGGTATATAGCATTAAACTAAAAATCACCTCGCGGACAATTTATTACACTTTGGCAGGTTACCGGATCAGCCTGTGTTTATATCGTGAAGCCGTCCATTATAGCTTTATCAATCCTCAATATGATTCAATTAAAGCCCGTACCAAACGTTGGCTAACCAGACTTCCCGCTCATCAAATTAATCAGCGGGATGGCACTCTCGATTTTATTCTTTGTCAGCCCAGTTGGCGCGACCGACTCTGTTTAAGATTATTCCGGATTCATTTATCGATGTTTTCCCGCCAGCAAGCCAAGGAAATTATTCAAGCCATGTACAGTGCTTGGAATTTAAGATCATAAAGGCTGATTCAAAAGCAATTTTAATCATGAAGTTTAAGCTGAAAGAAATTTATCTCATCAGATTTCAAAGGATAAAAAGCAGTTATTAAAAAATGGTGTTCTGGTTGGGACTTTCCCCTATCACCACATATAGTTGATTTACATAAAATTTCGGCTATGCTTTTCTGAAACAGAATAAAACATTCAATAAATACCATAGATAAAAAAATCTGCCGTAGGTGCACTATGAATTATGTCCGTCGCAACGCCCTAAGTCCATTCATGCTATTGGGCTTGCTCTTCTTTTTATTGATTGTCATTTTACTGCTATTGTTTGGCTGGCCACATTATAAAGTTTGGAAACAAGGGATGGATGGTCAGGCAGCATTGACTGAAGCAGAACAATCTAAAATGATTCAAGTGCAAGTTGCAAAAGCGGAACTGGAAAGTGCCAAACTGCGTGCAGAAGCTATTAAACTCGTTGGGCAGGCAGCTAAAGATTATCCTGAATATCGCAAGCAGGAATTTATTGGTGCATTTGGTGAAGCCCTACGTGAAGGTCGTATTCAACAAATAATTTATGTACCCACTGAGGCCAATATTCCGATTGTAGAAGCAGGAAAATCCTACCCTATTCAATAAAAAATTAAGTTACCTCATAAAAAAGCCCTGCAAATGCAGGGCTTTTTTCATCAAGAGATGCTTACTTTTTCTTTTTAGGACCAAGCAGCATACCCATTTGACGACCTTCCATTTTTGGCGCTTGTTCAACTACACCATATTCAACGACGTCTGCTTCAACTTTTTGCAGTTGAGCCAGACCCAGTTGTTGGTGAGCCATTTCACGACCACGGAAACGCAGGGTAATTTTTACCTTGTTTCCTTCTTCAAGGAATTTGATGATTGCACGTAATTTTACGTTGTAATCACCTACATCTGTCGCAGGACGTAGCTTGATTTCTTTCACCTGGACTTGATGTTGTTTTTTCTTCGCTTCTTTCTGCTTTTGTTTCAGATCAAACAAATGCTTATTGAAGTCCATGATTTTGCAAACAGGTGGCTCAGCATTGGCTACGATCTCAACAAGATCAAGCTCAACATTTTCTGCTGCGCGCAATGCTTCCGCAAGGCTTACAATACCTTTTTGCTCACCATTTTCGTCTACAAGACGAACTTCTTTAGCACGAATTTCATCATTCAAGGCAGGACGGTTTGATTTATTACCGCCCTGTTGATTACGGTCAGGCTGTTTAATCGCTGTTACTCCACAATGTACCGGCCGCGTTCGGCAACGGCTGCTTTTACTAAGTCAACGAAAGCATCGATTGACATAGTACCCAAATTTTTTCCTGAGCGGGTACGGACATTCACCGTACCTTCCTCTACCTCACGGTCCCCAAGTACCAATAAGTAAGGAATACGCTCTAAAGTACGTTCACGAATCTTAAAGCCGATTTTCTCATTTCTCAAGTCAGAAATTGCACGAATTCCGTTTTCTTTAAGTTTCGCGACGACTGACTCACAAGCCTCGGCTTGAGCATCAGTAATATTCATGACACACGCTTGCACTGGTGATAACCAAGGTGGCATAAAGCCCGCGTAGTGCTCAATCAGTATACCAATAAAACGTTCGAAACTGCCAAGAATTGCACGATGCAACATTACAGGCTGATCACGATCGTTGTCTTCAGTAACATAAGAGGCATCCAGACGTTCTGGAAGGTTGAAGTCACATTGAATGGTACCACACTGCCAGATTCGGCCTAAGCAGTCTTTCAATGAGAATTCGATCTTCGGACCGTAGAATGCACCTTCACCTGGTTGTAAATCCCAATCTAGGCCAGCAGTATCTAAAGCATCTGCCAAAGATTTTTCTGCCATATCCCAAAGTGCATCATCACCCACACGTTTTTCAGGACGTGTAGATAACTTCATTTGTACTTCTTCAAAGCCAAAATCTTTGTATACGTCTAGTGTCAATTTGATAAAGTCTGCAACTTCAGTACCGATTTGTTCTTTAGTACAGAAAATATGCGCATCATCTTGGGTAAAACCACGTACACGCATGATGCCGTGTAAAGAACCCGATGGCTCGTTACGGTGACATGAACCAAACTCCGCTAAACGGATTGGAAGATCACGATATGATTTTAAGCCCTGGTTGAACACTTGCACGTGACAAGGACAGTTCATCGGTTTCACGGCATAGTTACGGTTCTCTGAATGAGTCGTAAACATGTTTTCAGCATAGTTTGCTGCGTGACCTGATTTTTCCCAAAGCGTGAAATCCACCACTTGTGGTGTACGGATTTCAAGATAGCCATTTTCTTGCTGAACTTTACGCATGTATTGTTCAAGCACTTGATAAATGGTCCAGCCGTTCGGATGCCAGAACACCATACCTGGTGCTTCTTCCTGCATGTGGAACAGGTCTAAAGCTTTACCAATTTTACGGTGATCGCGTTTTTCAGCTTCTTCAATACGTTTGATATAAGCTGCAAGCTGTTTCTTATCAGCCCAAGCTGTACCATAAATACGTTGCAGCTGTTCGTTTTTCGCATCACCGCGCCAGTAAGCACCAGAGATTTTTGTTAGCTTGAATGATTTTAAGAATTTGGTATTTGGTACGTGCGGACCACGGCACATATCCAGATAGTCCTGATGGTAGTACAGGCCCATTTGAGTTTCTTCAGGCATGTCTGCGATCAGGCGCAATTTGTATTCTTCGCCACGTGCAGTGAATTCTGCAATTACTTCATCACGTGGTGTCATTTTTTTCACGACATCATAGTCCTGATCGATGAGCTTTTTCATACGCTCTTCAATCGCAGCCATGTCATCTAAAGTAAATGGACGCGGCATCCAGATGTCATAGTAGAAACCTTCTTCAATGACTGGACCAATGACCATCTTTGCTTCTGGGAACAATTGCTTAACGGCATGACCCACCAAGTGTGCGCAAGAGTGACGAATAATTTCGACACCTTCTTCATCTTTAGGCGTGATGATTTGTAAGGTTGCGTCTTCAGCAATCAGATCGCACGCGTCCACTAGACGATCGTTAACACGACCTGCAACGGTATTTTTTGCAAGACCAGGACCGATGCTTTGAGCAACTTCCATCACAGATACGGCGTGATCAAATTGTTTTTGATCGCCATTTGGCAAAGTGATAATTGGCATATGAAATCCTTAAGGAGTGATGCCCCGTACCATGGAGCATGTCACCGCGAGATTATGATCGAGGGAGAACCTCAAAAGATAAAAACGGTGGATAAATAAAAAATCGCCTAGAATTTTACACGGCTTGGGCCAATGATTAAACCTTTTCCCTAATAAAAATAGGATTTATCACCAAAAAGTTCTTTTGAGCCGCAATGAGTTAAGATCATTATTCTCTCAAAAATTATTTATTCTCTAAAGGTTTGCCACGCTTCAAATTGCCTTTCAGCATAGACATATAATTGAGAAAACTGGGGAATGATGGCTTCACTTTGAGTTGGTCTTAAAAACACATAATCATCAACTTTCAGTTCGCAAGATTTCGGTACCAGAACCATTTCCTGATTGCTACTGCGTCTATATAAAACATGCGGCTGGCTTTTTTCTGGAAAATAATAGTCCGCCTGCCAGTAGCCACCATACACAAATAGCGCTTTATGCTGATGTGGTAGATGATTCAGCATTTCCAGTCCAGGAATTTGGCTATAAGGCAGCACTTTTAAAATCGGAGTGGCGATCCACAAGGCAGATTTTAAAGCAGAGAGATTGTCCAGATCGAAATCGCTGGGTTTAAGTAGCATGGAACCAAAAGCCAGATCATTACAGACACTCTGCTGGCAATGCTGCATAAAGGTCGGACTGCCGCCACCGTTAAAACATGGGTTTTCATGCCATAAATCAGGAAATTGCTGTTGCAGCGTCAGCTTGAATTGTTGATAAATCTGCTGTGATTGCTGATAGCTTTTCTCAGAACTTTTGAGAATTTTTGGTAGTTTAGCTACATGCGCATCGTAGCCCATTAATCCGGAGAATTTTAGAGACAAAGGATGCTGCTGAATCAGCTTGAGTAGGGCTATAAACTGCTCCTGACTGTTCACCCCTCCGCGATGCAGCCCCACATCAATTTCAATATTCACATTCAGGCAAAGATTCAGGCTTTGGGCGAGTTGCAGATACTGCTCCAGACGTGCCTGACTATCGATCAGCCATTGAATATTTACTTGAGTATTTAAGTCCATTTGACCAAACCAGCTTTGATAAAAGCGCTGCGCTGCATGAACCGGCATTGGCTTACCGAGTAGAATGTCCGCTTGCTCAAATGCTCCGATAATTTCCCGAAGATGTGGCAGATGAAATACCATAAAACGCTGGGTATTCAGCTTTTCACTGGCTAATTGAAGCAACTCAGTACTGGACAGAGATTTCACCACCAGACGAGGCTTTAACTGCGGAGGTAGTTTTGCCTGCACAACATCCAGATTATGCTGATACTGAACCAAATCCAGAATCAGTTGTGGTGTACCTGTACCCTGCTGTTTTAGGTCTTGAGTCAGTTGCTGAAAATAAGTTGATCGCATCTTCTACTCCTGCTACTTAGCCAGAAAACAGTTGTTTCAAGTAGGGATTCAGCCATTTTTGCTGTGGATCCAGCTGCTGACGTAGCGCCATAAATTCAGGCCATTTTGGATATAAGTCACGCAGTGATGCAGCATGCATGCTATGCAATTTGCCCCAATGCGGTCGCCCCTGATATTTCTGAAAAATCGGTTCAATTAGATTAAAAATGACATGATAATCCTGCTTATGAAACTGATGGATAGAAATTGAAACTGAATCCCGCTGATAGAACGGACTAAGCCAGATATCATCCGCTTTGACATAACGAAACTCGATCGGAAAGAACATCGGCACACGATGCTGCCTTAAACAATGCAGCACTTCTTCCAGACACTGCAAGCCTAGTTCGACCGGAATCTGGTATTCCATTTCATTAAATCGGGTATTACGCGGTGTGGGGAAAATCTGACTGGACCAATCCACAAAACAGGTCGGTTTGACAAAAACACCGAGCAGCTTTTGCAGATAAGGATTGGTAAACGGCAATAACCGTGTCAATTCAGAGCACAACATCAATAAACTATCTTCTGATGGCCAGCTTTCTTTTCTCGGCTGAATGCATTCATCCGTTTCATCTAGTGTTTTCAGCATGACCTGATCAGCATACAAAAAAGCCCAAAACTCAATATGACGATGCTGATGTTTCCATTGATCGATATTGGAAAATATGTCTTTTAATGGACACAACCGGATCTGTTCTTTTAATTTATAACACGGCCGATTTTGCAGGGTGATTTTAGTCAATATTCCGAGACTGCCCAGTGCTACCCGCCCCGCCTGAAAAATTTCCGTATTTTGCTGCTTATCACATTGCAATAATTCGCCATCTGCAATCAGTAACTCAAAGCCTTGAACGAAAGCAGATAAACATGGCAAATCAATTCCCGTGCCATGCGTACCAGTCGAGACGGCACCCGCCAGACTTTGCTGATCAATATCGCCTTGATTGATCAAAGCCTGATTAAGAGGGGCTAGATATTCACCCAGTTCATATAAACGCGTACCTGCCTGTACAGTACATTGAGCTGTCGCTTCATCTGCATCTATCACGCCTTTGAAATGATCCAGACGAATCAATACCTCATCGGTTTTGGCCAGCGCACTGAACGAATGTCCTGCACCCACCACACGAATCTGCGCATGTGACTTCACCAGATTTTGTAATTCATTGATTTCTTTAGGCTTGAAAATTTGAGGAGAACTGTACTGGATTCCTGACCAGTTGTGCCATGTTGCATCCGCCTGTTGTATTTTCATTATTATTCCTTGGCTGAGGCTATTTTTAACACCCATTTAGAGTAAAATACCTAAAAAGGCAAATATGGGAACCCATAGGTTCAAAAAAATCAGTGCTTAAAAATAATTTTATTAATATTCAATTATTTAAATTTTTAAAATTATACATTTGCACTCGACTAAAGCATAACTGCAAGACTTCCAAGAATTGCATATCTTTTTTAACAGGATATGAAAAATAAATATAGAACGGAGTTTTACAATGGTTAAGGCATACGATGAATTACCGCGCACCCCTGCCAATTTTGTAGCGCTGTCACCTTTACGCTATCTCGATCGCGCGGCTTATATCTACCCGAATCAAAACGCGATCATTCATGGTAAGCGTCGTATTACTTGGCGTGAAAAATACAATCGTTGCCGTCAGTTTGCCCACCAGCTCCAGAATTTAGGCATCGGTAAAAATGATACCGTTTCAGTTTTGCTGCCAAACGTACCTGCGATGATCGAAGCACACTTTGCTGTGCCAATGGCGGGTGCGGTCCTGAATACCTTAAATACCCGTCTGGATGCCAAAACATTGGCGTTCATGCTGGAACATGCTGAGACCAAAGTACTGCTGGTCGATCCAGAATTTTCTGCAGTTGCAACAGAAGCGTTGGCATTGGTTCCACAGCAGGACATTTATGTGATTGACGTGGCTGATGAGGAGTTTGAGGGTGAAGACACCCGTATCGGCCAAATTGAATATGAAGACTGGCTGGCTCAAGGCGATGCCAATTTTGAATGGCATTTACCGGATGATGAATGGAATGCGATTAGCCTGAACTACACTTCTGGAACCACAGGCAACCCGAAAGGCGTAGTTTACCATCACCGTGGCGCCTATATTAATGCAGCCAGTAATATCATTGCCTGTGGCATGATGCCGCGTGCCACTTACTTATGGACCTTACCGCTGTTCCACTGTAATGGCTGGTGTTTTGCCTGGACCATGGCGGCCAATGGCGGTACGAACGTCTGCTTACGTAAAGTTGATCCGGAACTGATCTTTAAGCTGATTGCTGAACATAAAGTGGATTATTTCTGCGGTGCACCCATTGTACTATCGATGCTGATCAATACCCCTGAAGATAAAAAGACCAAGTTTGATCATCGTGTCGAAGTGATGGTAGCCGGTGCTGCGCCTCCTGCTGCGATCATTGAGGGCATGCGCAATATCGGTATTAATGTGACTCATGTCTATGGCCTAACTGAGACCTACGGCCCTTCTGCGCTTTGTGCGTCTCAGGCAGGTTGGTCAGACCTGTCGATTCAGGAGCAGGCACAACTGCATTCTCGTCAAGGTGTACCATATCCATTGCAAGACGGCATGAAAGTACTTGATCCTGACACTATGCAGGAAGTGCCACATGATGGTCAGACCATGGGTGAAATCATGTTCCGTGGCAACATCGTCATGAAAGGTTATTTAAAGAATCCGGAAGCAACTGCAGAAGCCTTTGCCGGTGGCTGGTTCCATACTGGCGATCTAGCAGTATGCCAACCTGATGGTTATGCGAAAATTACCGACCGCTCTAAGGATGTGATTATTTCAGGTGGTGAAAACATTTCATCGCTAGAAGTGGAAGAAGTGCTCTATCAGCATCCTGCTATTCTCACGGCAGCCGTGGTGGCAAAACCAGATCCACGCTGGCAGGAAGTACCATGTGCCTTTGTCGAACTGAAAGCAGGACAAACTGCTACAGCAGAAGAGATTATCGAATTCTGCAAGCAACATCTGGCGCGTTTTAAAGTACCTAAAGATGTGGTGATTACCGAGATTCCAAAAACTTCAACCGGGAAATTGCAGAAATTTATCCTGCGTGACTGGGCCAAAGAACGCTCAACGGGTGAATTTTCTTAATTTATTAAGACTGTAGTATCTAGGTATCTAGCTCCACTTTTGAATTTTATTTTTGATTGTGAAAAAGAAAAATTTGATGAGTGGGGCTTTTTTATATCCAGAATACAGACAACTCATTTATTTAAGTGGCTGAATTTAAATTGCTGATTAAGATACTTATTCTGAAAGATACCTTACCAAATTAAAAACAAAGAATGCGATCAATCAATAAGGTTCACATCTATATACTTACTTTTAGGCAATAAAAAACCCCAAGACTTAATATGCTTGGGGTTCTTTAGAATCTTGGTCCCGAGGGTCGGACTCGAACCGACACGTCATCTCTGACAGCGGATTTTGAGTCCGCCGCGTCTACCAATTTCACCACCTCGGGAGTGGATGACGGCTATATTACTCTGTTTCAAAAACTTGTCAACGCAGAAAAAACTCATTTGCCTAATTTTAAAACAATTCTTATTTTTTTGTTTTATAATCGAGCAATTCCCGCCATAAAAAAGAAAAAAGTTTATACTAGCCGCAGTTTTTTTATCGTAAATTGTCATGCAACTTTCTGATTTTAGTTTCGATCTCCCTGATGAGCTGATTGCTCGCTATCCTCTTGAACAACGTAGTGCTTCTCGCCTGTTACACCTTGATGCACAAGGCCAATATCACGATCACCAGTTCACCGATATTCTGGATTTATTGAATGAAGGCGATTTGCTGGTTCTGAACGATACCAAAGTAATGAAAGCACGCCTGAAAGGTAAACGTGCGTCTGGTGGTGCAGTAGAAGTGCTGGTTGAGCGGATGATGGATCAGTTCATCGCGCATTGTCATATCAAGGCCAGCAATACACCCAAAGCCGGTGCAGAATTATTTATTGGTCCAGATGAAGTCAAAGTCACCGTTCAAGGCCGTCATGAAAATCTGTTTATTGTCGAGTTTTCTCAGCCGATTCTGGATGTGCTGGATCAATACGGCGCACTACCAATTCCACCTTATTTCAACCGTGAAGCCGAAGAGATTGATACAGTTCGATATCAGACTGTCTTCAATGATCCGACAAAACTGGCCAGCGTTGCTGCTCCTACCGCTTCCCTGCACTTCGATGAAGAGTTGCTGAAAAAACTGGAAGAAAAAGGCATTCAGAAAACCTTTGTGACCTTGCATGTTGGGGCTGGAACTTTCCTGCCAGTTCGTACCAATGATATCGAAAATCACATCATGCACAGCGAATGGTGTCAGGTATCGGATGAATCCATGGAATTGATCAAAGCCACCAAAGCACGTGGTAATAAAGTGATTGCTGTGGGTACGACCGCAACCCGTGCGACCGAAAGTGCGGCTCAGGCCAATGGTGGTGAACTGAAAGGCTGGACCGGTGATACTCAAATCTTCATCTATCCGGGTTATGAGTTCAAAGTAGTGGATCGTCTGATTACCAACTTCCATTTACCGGAATCTACCCTACTCATGCTGGTTTCAGCTCTATCTAACCGCGAAAACATCCTGAATGCTTACAAACACGCGGTTGAAAGCAAATACCGCTTCTTCAGTTATGGCGATGCCATGCTGATTGATCAAGCGCAGTAATCAGCAGGAACCCTCCCCATGCCGATCGAGTCTGTGCAGCACTCCATTCATATTCGACGTAAGAAAAATGAAGTAGTGTTTCGCAATATCGCCCGGCTCTGGGATCTGGGTCGTCAGGCCAAAAGCCATCAGGAATTATTGGATGGCTTGCATCCATGGAACGGCCCAATTAGCTTAAAATTTGAAAATAATTTACCGTTTGCCCTAGCCGGAATCGGACTCTTTTTGATTGGCTGCATCTTTGTGGCGCCTGCCAATATCTGGATGCAAAGCGGTGTTTTCTTCGGCTGTCTACTATTGTTCTGGGCTTATATCAGCTATGAACATCGAAAGCCACTGGATGAAGTCATTCGCTATCTGGAAGATGAGGCGCTTGCCAAAAAATACCAACTGGCTTTTCAGAAGCAGCCACAACATATTTCGATTCCACTCAATCCCCTACATTTTATTAGTCATTTAAAACGTCTGTTCCCGGTATTTAATCAAGGCTCTCTGAGTAATGAAATTTCACGCTATGCCAGCACTGTCTGGGAAGATGAAGATGGTCAACAACATCAGGTTCTGGTCTTTCAATATCATTATGTGCATGAAGTTCAGGTACGCAATAAGGAAGGTCAACCGGTCAAACTGACCCAGGTACATAAAGACCTTTGGGGGGTATTTGTTTTTGATGTTCAGATTCAGGGGCTAGCCGTGACTACCTCCAGAAAGAAATTTTATTATCCTTATGCTCATCCTTGGCACAGCAGCGACATTCTCACCAATCAGAAATTAAATTTCTTTGGCAGTGATCCGATGCAAATGGCGAAACTGCTCACGCCTGGTTTTGTACTTCGACTGGCGGACTTTTTTGAACAGCGTCAGGGCGATTTATTGTTTCACCCGGAGAGCCATATGCTCTGTTATCTGGGACCACATGATTTATTTGAGGTATCCAGTAAACACGACATAATTAGCGATATTTCCACATTGCGTGGCCATCTCAGAACGTTTAAATTAATAGAATTGGAAAAGTTACATACTGATCTGACGCAATTTTTAAAATAATTATTTTTTCCTGGGGACTATTCTTATGGGATTTTTTGTTTTTGTCATTATCCCGCTTCTGGTCATTATTGCCATTATCATGATTCGTAACAGCATTGTGCGCCATCATAACTCCACTATTCGTGCATGGTCCGATGTCGCTAGCTATGAGCGGCAAAAACTAAAAATCCTGGATGGTCTGCAACCTCTGGTTGAGCAATATTCCAGTTTTGAAAAAGGGACTTTAGAGAAAGTTACTGAACTGCGCCAGAACATTATGAACCTGAATATTCAGGATGCCGATATTGCCCAGTTACAACGAGTTGAAAACCTGAATAAAGAACTGATGCGCAGCCTGAATGTGGTGATTGAAAACTACCCTGAACTGAAAGCCAATAATATTTACCTGAAAATGATGAATGAAATTGAAGAACAGAATGAAAATGTCGGTGCTGCAATTACCATCTACAACCGCAATGTTGAACTCTTCAATAATCAGATCCAGATTTTCCCGCATAATATTATCAATAACATGTTCCTCAAAAAGAAAGCCGTACGCCCTTTCCGTGACCAGACCGTGAGTCAGAACTTTGACTATCGTCCTAACTTCCACTGAGAAAAATCATTACATTTTATAGTTTTTGATTTGCAATACATTGGCTTATGATGAAATAGCGAGAGATAAAGCAATATACTTATAAAATCCAATAAAAAGAATAAAAAATCATGCTGGATTATTTAGAACACTTGCAACAGACGCTGGTCAAGGAATTTTATCAGCTGTATGACCGTTATCAGGATGATGAAATCTATGCCTGTAGTCTGGTCTTTGATGAATTTTTGCTGCTGGATGATCTGGCGATTTCCACAGAACGTAGCATTTTTCAGGACCCTGAAGATTCACAGCAATATCTGGCCGAACGGGATCGCTGGAATGTGCGAAAATGGCGCTATAGAAGCCAGAGCTCTCCTCAATCCGAGCTTATACCTGTTAAAGCCTTGCTGGCAGAGTATTTTAAAACCCAGCATAGTTTTGGCCATCCTGTCTTAGCCCAGCAAAAACAGCTTCCCGCTACTCACTTGGAGTTATTGCTAGAAACTTTTAAGCAAGCCAAACATCGACTTTCTGAAGCTTATGGTCTGGATCTAGGTTCGATTATCTTTTTTCTCAGCGTTCCGACCCAACCCGAATGTGAATACCAATCTGCACTTGAACTCAATTCTGACAGTCGCTTATTGCAAGACTTTTTAGCTTCCAGACAGACCTTGTCTCAACCGACAGTCAATAAGCGTTTAAAACTCTCGCAGAATGACAAAGACATCCTGATTGACCTGGAACAAATGCTGGCGATGGAGCCTTATGACTATCTACAAGTGGCGCAGGATGCCTATTTACTGACGCTGGAATCTTATTTTATCGACAGCAATATCTATATCCAGAAACTGATCCTGCATATTGCTGCCATGGCGGCTGAACCTGATGGTAGCTGTGCCTTGAGCCGGGAAGAAATCATGCAGCGTTTACAGCAGTTTTCTGCAAATTCACCCCTTTCACTTGATATTTCCTTTATTCATCGATAAATAAAATTACAGAGTGAATTCTCTACAATGCTGGCGTTTAAGGTCAGAATCAAGGAAAATAGCGCCCTTTAATTCGCATTAGTAATCAGCGAACTGTTTTTTTCGCCTTGATTTGGGACTCTTATGAAGTTTGAAAAATTAGGTCAGTCGGGTCGTGCCCGTCGTGGTCGTTTAACGCTTGAACATGGCGTAGTAGAGACGCCGGTCTTTATGCCAGTTGGTACTTATGGCACGGTTAAAGGCATGTTGCCACGTGATGTTGAAGGCATTAAAGCACAGATTATCCTCGGTAATACCTTCCACCTGTACCTGCGCCCGGGTCTTGAAGTCATCAAGCAGCATGGTGGCCTGCACGGTTTCATGAAATGGAATAAACCGATTCTGACTGACTCAGGCGGCTTCCAGGTCTTCAGTCTGGGTGCAATGCGCAAGATTGAAGAAAAAGGCGTGACCTTCCGCTCCCCGATCGATGGTTCAAAAGTTTTTCTTTCACCTGAAATTTCGATGGAAATTCAGCACACGCTGAACTCTGACATTGTGATGATTTTTGATGAATGTACGCCTTATCCTGCAACCCATGAAGAAGCGCAAAAATCTTTGCAACTGTCTTTACGCTGGGCTGAGCGCTGCAAGAAACATCATCATGATGAGCTCAACAATAAAAATGCCCTGTTCGGGATTATTCAGGGCGGGATGTATGAAGACCTGCGCGATGAATCCTTAAAAGGCCTGCTTGAGATTGACTTCGATGGTTATGCGATTGGCGGTCTGTCCGTTGGCGAACCAAAAGAAGAAATGATCAAGGTACTGGATTATCTTCCGAACAAAATGCCGGAAAATAAACCGCGCTACCTGATGGGTGTGGGTAAGCCAGAAGATATCGTTGAAGGCATCCGTCGCGGTGTAGACATGTTCGACTGCGTCATGCCAACCCGAAATGCACGTAACGGTCATTATTTCGTGACTGATGGTTTGGTGCGTATCCGTAATAGCCAATACCGTCATGATCAAAGCCCGCTTGATCCACATTGCGACTGCTATACCTGTCAGAACTTTACCCGCGCTTATCTGTTCCATTTAGAGAAATGTGGAGAAATGCTGGGTTCTATGCTCGGTACCATCCATAACCTGCGTTATTACCAGCGTTTTACCGAAGATATCCGCAACGCACTGGATAACGGAACTTTTGATGAATTTGTTCAGGACTTTTACGCTCGTCGTGGCCTGGAAGTTCCACCTTGTCCACAAGATTAATCTTTCAGCATTTGCGCTGAGGAAAAAGACAGGGTAAATTGCAAGAATATGTCAATTTATTATCAAGTTGATCACCAGTTTTTTATTTTAGGAAAATGAAATGAGCCTATTTATTTCGACTGCTCACGCTGCAGGTGAAGCTGCACAACAACCAAGCTTGATGGCTAACCTTTTGATGATTGCGGTTTTTGTTGCAATCTTCTATTTCTTGATCTGGCGCCCTCAATCAAAACGTGCCAAAGAGCACCGTGCTCTGGTTGACAGCCTTGGCGTAGGCAGCGAAGTCGTTTTTGCAGGCGGCTTAATGGGCAAAATCACTAAAATTGAAGGTGATTTCGCAGTCGTTGAGCTGAGCCGCGGTGTAGAAGTCAAAGTTCAACGTGCGAGTGTGATCTCAGTTCTGCCTGAAGGCACTTTAAATAACATTTAATCAAAATTAGTCGTGCTCCCCGCACGACTTTTTCATTTTAAGAAGAAAACGAATGCGTTACCCAGCATGGAAATATGTGCTGATCCTGGTTGTCCTGGTGGTCAGTACTTTATATGCCCTGCCAAGTTTGTATCCAGATGAACCTGCTGTACAGATTTCGGGTGCCAAAGCCGGTACTCAGATTGACGCAGGCATCGTACAAAAAGCAGAGCAGATTTTAACAACTGAAAATATTGCAACTCACGACAATAGCTTTAGTAATAACGCTGCTTTATTACGTGTAAATTCAAGTGAAGCGCAGCTGAAAGCCAAAGAAGCTTTACGCCGTGGTTTAGGTGATGAATACGTCGTAGCACTTAACCTTGCTCCAACCACCCCAGAATGGCTACAGAAAATTGGTGCCAAACCAATGAAACTGGGTCTGGACTTACGTGGTGGTGTTCACTTCCTGCTCGAAGTGGATATGGATAAGGCGATTGCACAGCGCATGGACACCTCTGCAACTGACCTACGTCGTCAGCTGCGTGATAATAACCTGAAATTCAACAGTCTGAATTTAAGCAACAACACCATTGTTGTGCAGTTTGCCAATAATGATGATCGTGCTGCCGTGATGGATTTCTTGCGCCGTAATGGCAATGAATTCAATCAGCAGGCAGTGGCGACTGAAACTGGTTCGACTTTACGCCTCAACTATACCGATACGCGTAAGCAGGAAATCGAATCTTATGCGGTGAACCAGAACTTAACTACTTTACGTAACCGTATTAACGAGTTAGGTGTGGCTGAAGCACTGGTACAAACTCAAGGTAGCAACCGTATTGTGGTTGAACTTCCGGGTGTACAGGATACCGCAGAAGCAAAACGTGTCTTGGGCCGTACGGCGAACCTGGAATTCCGTCTGGTGTCTGATCTGAATGATCAATATATCGATCCTTATACTGGCCAATTAAGTGGTACAGCTCCAGCAGGTACTCAAGCATTTGCTTATGAATCTCTGGACAGTGGTCGTCAGTTATTGCTGAACCGTAACCGTATTTTGACCGGTGAACGTGTACAAAATGCATCCTCTGGCTTTAGTCAGGATACTGGCGGTGCTGAAGTTAATATTACGCTGGACAGCGCTGGCGGTAAATTGATGGCAGATGCTACACGTAATGCCGTAGGCAAACGTATGGCGGTACTGTTTATCGAGAACAAGCAAAAAATCAGCTACGTAGAAGATCCGGCAACTGGTGCACAAACTGAAGTGCGTACACCATATACCGAATCTGTGGTCATTAACGCTGCAACCATTCAGGCAGTATTGGGTTCTCAATTCCGTATTACCGGTCTGGACTCACCTCAGGAAGCTTCTGAGCTTGCCTTGATGCTACGTGCTGGTGCTCTGGCTGCGCCAATGTACTTCGTTGAAGAACGTGTGATTGGTCCAAGTCTAGGTCAGGAAAATATTGATAAAGGCGTATTGTCGACTCAAATCGGTTTCATCTTAGTTGCAATCTGGATGGTCGTATTCTTCCGTCTGTTCGGTGTAATTGCCAACTTCGCACTGGTTGTTAACCTGGCAATGATTCTGACAGTGATGTCATGGATTGGCGCTTCCCTCACCCTGCCGGGTATTGCAGGTATCGTGATTACTATCGGTATGGCGGTCGATGCCAACGTACTGATCTGTGAGCGGATACGGGAAGAAATGAAATGGGGCGCCTCGCCGAAACAGGCAATTGTGGCCGGTTATGATCGGGCCTATAACACCATTTTCGACTCGAACTTAACTACCTTCCTGGTAGCGTTCATTCTGTTCGCAATTGGTACTGGTCCGATCAAAGGCTTTGCTGTCACCCTGATGATTGGTATTGTCTGCTCGATGTTTACGGCGATTACCGTAACCCGTGCGATCGTACAGATCATCTATGGCAAAAAACGTAACTTGAAAAAGTTGAGCATTTAGGAGATCGATGATGACTGAAAATACTCAACTGAATCAAAAACAGTATGGTCGCCCTGAAGACGAACGCGTGATTCCTTTTATGAAGGTTGCATTGCCTGCGGCAGTGTTCTCTATCATCCTGACGGTTGCCAGCATCTTCTTTATTGCGACCAAAGGCTTAAACCTCGGTCTGGACTTTACCGGTGGTGTATCAGCAGAGCTGAACTATACCAATCCGGTAAAATCGGAAGATGTGACTCAGGCACTCAGCAAAGCTGGCTTTGATGATGCTGTCGTGCAGACGCTGGGCTCGGAACGTGACCTGATGGTACGTATGCCGGTACAGGAAGATATTGAAGCAGAAGACCTTACCAAAGCCGTTACTGCAGCAGTTCAGCTGCCAGGCAATGCGGCTCAGGTACCTAAGGTCGATGTAGTCGGTGGACAGGTCGGTAACGAGCTGTATGTGCGTTCTGCAGGTGCAGTTGCCCTTGCCCTGTTGCTGATGCTGGTCTATGTCACCATCCGCTTTGAGTTCAAACTGGCGATGGGTGCGGTACTGTCATTGTTCCACGATATCGTGGTGACCATCGGTATCTTTGCCATGATGCAATGGCCATTTGACCTTACAGTTCTGGCTGCACTACTGGCGATCATCGGTTTCTCACTCAACGATAATATCGTGGTCTCTGACCGTATCCGTGAGAACTTCCGTAAGATCCGGGGTGCCGAACCTGTTGAAATTATCAATATTGCCTTGACTGAAACCTTACGCCGTACCATTCATACTTCTATGACATTATTACTGGTTGTAGTTGCCATGATGATCATGGGCGGTGCTGGTCTAAAATGGTTCTCGATTGCGATGTTTGTGGGTGTCTTTGTTGGTACCTATTCTTCGATCTATATTGGTACAGCCTTCGCCCTGTGGCGCGGTCTGAATCGTCAGGACTTTATTGTTCAGGTGAAACCAGAATTTGAGGACGAAAATCAGCTTCCATAAGCTGCCCGTTTTCGATTTCCCTATTCAGCCCATCTTATGATGGGCTGAATTATTTCTATCTTAAGAAAATTGAATGCTGAGGCACTATGGCAATCACAGGATGGATTTTAGCTACATCAGATTTCTGGAAACTGACCATGCGGTTTTCATCCAGACTTTGGATCTGATAGCTGTCCTGGTTTTCCGACATCAGCTCCACAATGAGTTGCAGTCCATTAATTAAATAAAGACACGCCAAGCCAGATGACTGTAATACAGCTTGCGCATCACAGACCAACCACCAGCCTGCTTTTAGGCTCGGAAAATAATATTGTCCTGTGACCTGAATGGCATAATGCTGAAGCTCCAATTTAAGCCATGGTAAAAGTCTTTCTGCCGAATCTATAGTTTTCATTTTAAAGGCTTGCTGCTCAACAACCTGCATCTGGAACAAATTCATTTTTACAGGACTAGATACCACTTCAATGACCGGAACTTCGGCACAATCCAATATTAAACTTTCCAAACCAAGTTGCTGTTCAAGTTCTCGTGCGGCCTTTTCTCCAATCTGGCGCTTACTGTTCAATAGCTGGGTAATATAAGCTGCAGACAGACCAAAGTGCTCGCAAATCTCTTTGCCATTATTAAACTGCTGGCTATCAATCAACTGATCGATTACTTTGGCCAGATTATTTCTTCTCAGTTCAAATATTTCCGTGGCACTCATGTTTATTATTTGCTCTTTTCCCTCTTCAGCACACCTTATAACAAAAAAGCCCGCAATTGAATTGCGGGCTTTTCTAATCATACCTAAAAAGAATCAGTTACCTTGTACCAGACGGCGGGCACTGATAATTCCCGGCTGCTGTTCAAGACGGGCCAATAATTTGGAAAGTTGAGCCAGACCTTTGACTTCAATCAACAGTTTCATATTAGCAATACCATCTGCTTCAGAAATAGTATTTACCTGACGGATATTAATCTGATCCGAGAAAATCACCTGGGTCAGGTCTTTGAGCAGGCCACGACGGTCATAGGCTTCCACCACGATCTGTACGCTCTGACCACGAGTCGGCTGCATTTCCCAGTCGGCTTCTACTGCACGTTCCGGTTCCTGCGAGATCATACGTACATAATCCGGACAAGCTACCTTGTGGATGCTTACACCGCGATTCAGTGTAATATAACCCGCAATCGATTCACCATGTACCGGCTGACAGCACTGGGCTACATGCAGTTCCACGTTATCCAGCCCATCAATCAGAATACCATGTGCAGACAAGGTATGGCTAGCACGCGGATTCAAGGCGGGTTTCAGCACCAGTTCAGGCTCATCCTGATCCAGATGCATATGACGGTTCACCTGATTGATCAGGGCATGCAGGCTAATATCACCATTCACCAGACCAATCAGAATATCTTCGCCACTCTTCACATTAAAATGGTTGCAATAATCACCCAGATCAATTGATTTTGGATGAATTGCCAGACGTGCCAATTCTTTATTCAGAATTTCACGACCCACTTCCAGGTTCTTACTGCGATCCTGCTGACGGAACCAGTGACGTAACTTGTCACGGGCACGTGCAGTCTTGATATAACCCAGTGAATTAACCAACCAGTCCCGATTCGGTTCACGGTCTTTCTTGGTCAGAATCTCGACCTGTTCACCAGTTTTCAAGGCATAGGTTAAAGGCACATAGCGCTGGTTGACCCGGGCTGCATAGCATTTGTTGCCGACTTCCGTATGCACGTGATAGGCAAAGTCGAGCACAGTTGAACCCCGCGGCAACTCTTTAATATCACCATCACGGCTGAACACATAGATTTTTTCAAAGCCTTCAAAATCTTGAATGTGTTCAAAATTTTCAACTTCCTCTTCTTCATCCTTATGTGCGCTGGCTTCATTGCGTTCTTGATAATGCTCAATCACTGCACGCAGGGAGTGCAGACGATGATTAAAGGAAGTATCGGTATTTTTCGAACCTTCCTTATAGTTGAAGTGTGAGCATACGCCAAGTTCAGCCTCTTCATGCATCGTATAAGTACGAATCTGCACTTCAAGTGACTTGTTTTCCGCAATCACAGCTGTGTGTAAAGAGCGATAACCATTGGCCTTCGGATTGGTAATATAGTCATCAAACTGATGCGGAATATGTCGCCACAATTGATGTACGATCCCGAGCGTGTGATAACACTCAGGTACGCTTTTCACCAGTACACGCAGCGCACGGATGTCATACAGCTGGTCGAAGCTCAGGCTCTTGCTTTTCATTTTCCGATAGATCGAATAAATGTGCTTCACCCGGCCATTAATTTCAGCTTCAATGCCGTGTTCTGCCAGCTCTTCACGCAATGTATCAATCACGAACTGAATATATTGTTCACGTTCCAGACGCTTTTCATTCAGCAGAGAGGCGATTTCTTTATAGCGTTCCGGCGCCAGATAGCGGAAGGCCAGATCTTCGAGTTCCCATTTCAGCTGGGCAATCCCGAGACGATGCGCTAGAGGAGAATAAATGGTGAGGATTTCTCGTGCGACCCGTTCTTGCCGTTCACGTGAAGAATTGGCCAGCTCACGCAGTGCATAGGTACGTTCTGCCAGCTTGATTAACACGACGCGGACATCTTCTGTCACTGAAATCAGCATCTTGTAAATGCCAGACAGATGTTCACGCTGGTTATTATTAAAGTGATCTTCCAGGCGTTTATTTTTTTCAATCAGCTCAGACAGCTTACCCATGGACAGCGTGCCTTTGACCAGACTGTAGACCTGTTCACCGAATTTTTCCTGCACTTCTGCCAGTGGCATGACGCCTTCACGTACTGCGCGGTAAAGCATGGCAGCGGATAAGGTATCTTCATCGACATAGAGATGCGCGAGAATATCCGCCATTTCAATACCAGTATAGAAGGTATTAGAGCGATGCTGAACCGTACTTTGTAGCTCTTTTTCTAAGGTTAAACGGGCAACTTCTTCGAGCTGCTTCAGGGGAGCCCCGTCTAATATGCCACGAACCCGATCTAACCATTCAGTCAGATCCTGCTGTGCTTGTTCGGCATGTTCTACAGTCGCCTCCTGTGACAACTCATTGAGCCGCCCAGGCAGTTGCTCACGTACTGTGACCATACCCTTCTCCTACTTTTAGATACATCATCTCTTTGATCGTTTATTTAATTTTCTTTTTCGAACAAGGCAATCGACTCGACATGTCCGGTATGTGTAAACATATCCATCACACCGGCTTTCGTTAGCTGATAACCCTGTTGTACCAGTAGCCCTGCATCTCTTGCGAGCGTAGCGGGATTACATGACACATAAACGATTCTTTTGGCACCAAACTGAGGAATATAATGCATGACTTCTTCTGCTCCAGCACGTGGCGGGTCGATTAATAATGCATCAAATCCTTGATTTACCCAAGACTGGTGCGAAAAATCTTTGGTTAAATCTTGTGAATAGAACGAAACTTGTGCAATACCATTATTGTTAGCATTTTCTGCACCGCGTTGCACCATTTCCTCACTCCCCTCAACCGCAACCACCTGACCAGACGCACCAACACAGCGCGCCAGTGGCAAAGAAAAGTTTCCTAATCCACAAAACAGATCCAGAACTCGTTCGCCCTGCTGTAATTGAAGCAAATCACATGCCAAGCGAACCATCTGCGGATTGATCGTTGAATTGACCTGAGTGAAGTCCAATGGATTAAAACCGAATTCCACATCAAAGTCATCAAGACCATAGTGTAAGCGTGCTACCTGTTCAGGCTCATCAATCCGCTTCAAATAATCTTGGCCTGCAGGTTGCAAATAAAGCTGCCAACCTTTCTCTAACGTAAATTGGCGTAATCGGTTGACATCTGTTACCGATAATTCTGCAGTTTCACGAATAAGCAACGCAATGTCATGATCACCCATAGCCAATTCTATATGACCAATATCTGCCTGACCATCGAGACTTTGGAGCAATTGTTTAAGACGTGTAACCGATCCAAACTCGCGATCCAGAATCATGCAGCGGTCAATCGAGGTCAGCTTATTGGACTGATTTTCACGAAAACCGACCACCAGCTTGTCTTTTTGAGGCAGATAGCGCACCCCAATCCGGGCTTTACGACGATAATCTTCACGTTGTGAACGTAGCGGTGACAGCCATTCTTCAGGCTGTATCCCGGCAAAATGCTGCAAATGTGATTTCAGAACATTCTGCTTAAGTTCAATCTGTGCATCTGGATGGATATGCTGCATATTGCAGCCGCCACATACGCCAAAGTGTGGACACACAGGTTTGACCCTGATCTCGGAAGCCTCACTGAGCAATTCAAGGCTATCCGCCTCTTCCAGTTTTTTGACTTCACGGGTAATGCGGGCACGAACGGTTTCACCCGGCAAGGCATATCGAATAAAAACTTTCTTGCCATGCTTTTCAAGCGGGTGATCCGGATGTGAACCATAGTGAGCGATGCCACGTCCTTCATGTGAGAGTGATTCAACCTGAAAAATATACTCGGATTGCGGTGCTGGACGTGGTTGTGCTCGACGTTTCATGAAAACCTAGGATGTGGAGATGGGAAAATCAAAACGGGTAAATTCAGTTCTTTGTGAGGTTTCACGCCAGACTGATAAAAAATCTGCATGTTGCGGCTGAGTATGCAGATATTGAATCGTACTTTGCACCAGATGCTGATAATCAGGCAACATCAACTGGCCTTTTAGCAACAGCCAGCGAATATAGACCAACCAGGTATTGAGCACATCACCTTCGCAATAGCTGGTGAGTTCGCTCCATTGCTGGTTACGTACATATTCAGGTACATGATAGCCACCATCACCACGCTTGCCTGGATAACCCAATAAATGAGCAACATCATCCAGTTTCTGAAAATGACGGGCATGAAACATGGCCATGACATCCATCAAATCGACATGACGCTGATGGTAACGATTCTGGTAGTTATTATAACGCTTTTGCGTATCAATTTCGCCCTGATCGAACAGACTTGGGGCAGATAAACCATGATACATGGCCCGATAAAGAATAACCGGCAGATCAAATTGTGAGCCATTCCAACTGACTAGCGTCGGATGACGCTTGTCAAAAATGGATAAGAACTTTTTTAAAATTTCTGCTTCGCTGTACTGTTCACGGCTAAAAGAAAACAGGCGCATGCCCTGTTCATCCATCCATAAACCAGAAATACAGACAATTTCATGCAAAGGCAGACGCTGAAAGTCCGAGCCTGATTCCTGACGGCGTAATTTGGTCAGGGCCTGATCCAGATCAGCCTCGGGCAGATCCAGACCAAACAGATGCGCGCCTGATTTAAGATCGGTTTGGGTTTCAATATCGAAGGTTAAAACAGGCAGGCGCATAAAAGATTTCTCAAAAATTATTCAGGATCTTGTACAGAGAATAAGCCTGTAGACAGGTAACGGTCACCACGGTCACAGATAATACATACAATCACTGCATCCGGATTTTCTTCTGCAAGCTTGATCGATGCCCAAACTGCACCGCCAGAAGATGTTCCGGCACTGATGCCTTCTTTTTGCGCCAGTTTACGCATGGTGCGTTCCGCTTCAATCTGTGGAATATCGATAATACGGTCGATACGGCTACGATCAAAAATTGTTGGCAAATATTCTTCTGGCCAGCGACGGATACCGGCAATGCTAGAACCATCAGATGGCTGCAGGCCCACAATCTGAATATCCGGATTCATTTCTTTCAGATATTTAGATACGCCCATGATCGTACCTGTAGTACCCATTGAGCTGACAAAGTGAGTAATCTTGCCGCCTGTTTGCTGCCAGATTTCAGGACCTGTGGTCAGGTAATGCGCTTCGACATTGTCCGGGTTACCAAACTGGTTTAACACCAGACCTTTACCTTCAGCCTGCATTTGCAAGGCCAGATCACGTGCACCTTCCATGCCCTGCTCTTTGGTCACTTCAATCAGTTCAGCACCATAAGCACGCATCGCGTCCTTACGCTCCTGACTCATGTTATTCGGCATAATCAGCTGCATCTTGTAACCGCGCATGGCCGCAACCATTGCCAATGCAATCCCTGTATTTCCGCTGGTCGCCTCAATCAAGGTATCACCCGGTTTGATCTGTCCGCGCTTTTCCGCCTGCATGATCATGTTATACGCTGGACGGTCCTTGACCGAGCCTGCCGGATTATTTCCTTCGAGTTTTGCGAGTACTGTGGCTTGAGTGTGACTAGCCAGACGCTGCAAACGCACCAGTGGCGTTTTGCCTACATAATGGTCCAGTAAAAATTCGTCTGCTTGAAAATCAGGGGTGGTATTACTCATTATTTGCACCTATATCGAGGTGCGGCTATTGTATGAAAAAATGCATTTCCCTGCACCCATTTATAGCAGTGCTTTTGCATAAAACTGTATAAATCACGATCGGCATGGCCAATTCGTCCTGTTTTAGCTTGATAAAACTCCTTAATCATGACAGTGACTTAGCTCACCTCTCCCCCTGAAAAGGTTTGTTCAAACACCCATAATGACTGTTCAGCATAATAGTTCTTATTTTCTGCCTTAATCTGGAGCTTTAGAAAAATAATGCTGAAATTTTAACAGTAGATTTAAAGCATGCTAATATGCAAAGCATAAGGAAAATACTGCTTGAATCATGTCAAATATCAACAAAAAGCTGTTTAAACGCCTACACTTAAATCATGCTTATGGACAGCTGATTGCACTGATTTTTGTACCCATTACTATTCTGGCCTGTGTCGGCGCTGCTCTGGTCATTTCAGAAACTTCCAATGCCGCCCGTGCCCAGCAAAAGCAGATGGCCATTGCGATTCTGACCCGTTTTCAGGCCACTTCTGAATATGCGCTGGACATTCTGAGCCTATATCCATGGCAATATGAGCAGGCTCATGATGCCATGCAAAATATGCTGAATGAAAAGCATCTGGTTCGTGCGGCTATTCTGGATGAAAATGGCAAAAGTAAACTCGGCATTGGTTTTCAGGAGCAAGCGCCTTGGCCGGACTTTAAAAAAGATAGCAATTTTGTTGGCCCGATATTAGATAAAAACAATCATATTTATGCAGTCAAAGTAAATGAAAATGGCATGAATGCAGGCTGGCTGGCAATTGAACTAGACAACCAACCCTTAGAAATTGCCCGCTACCGGGTCTTGATCGTTTTGATTGCAACCGGCTTATTGACCTTATTGCTCTTGTTGTTATGTCTGAATTTCTATTCGCGTCGCTGGATTGCGCCAATGTATGAGATTCGCATGCAGCTACAACGCCTGAATGCCGACACTCTAGATCAGCACATGGTGATTAACAGTACCGGTGAACTGCGTCTTTTGCAGCGTGATATTGCCAATGTGGTGAAACGTCTGCATTTCAGTTTTCTGGAATTGCGCGAGCATACCGAACAGACTGAAGACGATTTGCGCCGTACCCTAGATACTTTAGAAGTTCAAAATATTACTTATCGTCAAGCACGTGACCAGGCGATCTCTGCCAACCAGGCCAAGTCGGTGTTTCTGGCCAATATTTCCCATGAATTACGCACACCCTTAAACAGTATTGATGGTTTTATTCACCTGCTGCTGCGTCAAGGCAATCTTAGCAATGAGCAAAGCCTGTATTTGCAGACCATCCGCAAATCTTCTGCGCATCTGCTGGCCCTAATCAATGATGTACTGGATTTCTCCAAGATCGATGCTGGCAAACTGGAACTGGAAACTGCACCTTTTGATCTGGAAGAAGCTATCTTTGATGTGATGGACATGCTCTCGCCACTGGCTGCACAGAAGCATATCGATATGGCGTTCTATTTTGCAGACAATGTGCCAAAACATGTGATTGGTGATGTACTACGCTTCAAGCAGATTCTGACCAACCTGATTTCCAATGCGATCAAGTTTACTCCAGACGGCGAAATCATTGTTCGGGCACGCATGGAGCACGATGATATTGGACAATGTCTGCTGCATTTCAGCGTTCAGGATAGCGGCATTGGCCTGAGCGGAACTGACCGTAAAAAACTGTTTGAATCCTTCTCGCAAGGCGACACCTCGGTCACCCGCCAATTCGGTGGTACAGGTCTAGGACTGGCCATTTCCAAACAGCTGGTTCACCTGATGCATGGTCAGATCGGCTTTGAAGACAATCAGGAACGCGCTCCAACAGAAAAAGGCTCAACCTTCTGGTTTACCGCCCAATTCCCGGTGGATGAAGATATTATCCATGAGCACCCGGATTTCAGTGATCTGACCGTTGTGTCTTATCTTGCCCACCCGGCAACGGCGAATGTCTTAAGACATTATCTGGAAAATTATCGCGTTAAACATATTGAATCGACGTCCATTCTGGATCTGTTCAGCCGTCTGAACCATTTACAAAATATCGAGAATACCTGGCTGATTGTCGACCATAGTGGCGATAGCCAGGCTCTACTGACAGAGATTCGCTCTCGCTATCAGGGACATCTGGCTGTATATGGTTATCAGATGCAGCTTGATCCGAACATGCTGAATGATCATCGTGCCCGCGCCCTGCATCAGCCACTCAGTCGTAGTGCCCTAATTCAGCTACTTGGTAATCAACCCGTCTTCGATCAGGAACAGCATGAAGACTTTAATGGTCAGGGACTGCATATCCTTGCCGTTGATGACCATCTGCCGAACCTGATTGTTCTGGAGGCATTGCTGGCCGAACTGAATGTCACCACAACCAAAGCCATTAGCGGACAGGAAGCGATTGATATCATCCAGAGCCGTTATGAACAGGGCCTGCCGTCCTTTGATCTGGTGTTTATGGACATTCAGATGCCAGTGATGTCCGGTATCGATACCACCCGTGCAATCCGTTCACTGGAATCAACTTTCGAAAATCATCAGCGTCTACCGATTATTGCCCTGACAGCACATGCCCTTTCCGATGAGAAGCAAAAACTGTTGCAAAATGGCATGGATGATTATGTCACCAAGCCTATTCAGATTGATCAGATCGTGCAGATTCTGACGCATTGGACGACTGAGAGTTTTAAAAAGATTCCGGTGCTGGAACGTGCCAATGTCATTGATGCGCTAGATCCGAATATTCTGGACTGGCAACAAAGCCTGCAACTGGCGGCCAATAAAGAAGATCTAGCGGTCGATCTGCTCAGTATGCTGGTCGACAGTTTTGAAAAGGAGCTGGATGAGATTGAGCAATTGATTGAACTGGAAGATTTTCCGCAGCTGGAACATGTCTTGCACCGTCTCTATGGGGCTACCCGTTATGTCGGCACACCGACTCTGCAAAAAGTTACCGGAAGTTTTGAACAGTTTGTCTCGACCTTGCGTAAGGAACGTCGTAAAGCCGATGACAGTTTTGTTCAGGAAGTACTGAAATACCTAGATGAGTTGAAAGCCGTGATTGAGCAGGTAGAACAGGCAGCCCAGCAAATCTTAAACAAGCATAGTGGTTAAATCATTGCTGTTTAATCACTCATATCTGTATGACCGCACTGTCATGCAAGCACAGATTGCTCATGCTATGCTCGCTTACAGAAAAATTAAGGATGAATACCATGTCACTTGTGCGCTTTGAAAAAAATAATGGAATTGCCACGGTTACTCTCAGCCGTCCAGACAAACGTAATGCCATGAGCTTTGCCCTGCTGCGTGAACTGGTGCAGATTGCAAACCAGATTAAAAAAGACAAGTCGGTGCGTTGTGTCATTTTAACCGGTGAAGCGCAGGTCTTTAGTGCCGGCATTGACTTGGCCGATTTAAACAATCCTAAAAATCGTGCCTATGCGGCCTGGGAACTGATCCGTCCTGGACAGAGCTTATTTCAGAAAGCTTTTCTGGTCTGGCAGGAATTGCCTGTCCCAGTAATTGCAGCCATTGAAGGTTTCTGCTTTGGTGCAGGTATGCAACTTGCGTTGGCTGCGGATATCCGGATCGCCCACCCTGCGACCAAAATGTCAATTATGGAAACTCGTTGGGGCCTAGTACCAGACATGGGACTAACGCGTTCACTCAAAGGTCTGATCGGGATTGATCTAGCCAAAGAGCTGACCTTAACCGCACGTATTTTTGAAGGTGCCTATGCCAAAGAAATTGGCCTGATCACCCATGTTGATGAACAGCCATTAGCAAAAGCACAGGTTTTGGCTGAAGAAATGTTACAACGCTCTCCAGATGCCTTGATGGCCTCTAAATTTGTGCTGGATGCGATGGAACACAAACCCAAAAAGTCACTGCGTATGGAAAAAATCTGGCAACTTAAACTGTTACTCGGTAAAAACAGCCAACTGGCACGTAAAAAGGATAAAAATCCGGATGTGCAGTTTGTGCCACGTCAATATCGATAATTATAGCTGAAGCAAAATCAAAAGATGAGAGATAAGATGCAATTCGATCGTGATAGCAAAATTGCCTTTTTAGGTATGGGACTCATGGGCAGTCGTATGGTAACCCGCTTGCTAGAAGCAGGTTTTCAAGTTGCAGTCTGGAACCGTACGGCCAGTGCCTGCGATCCTTTGCTTGCCCTCGGAGCCACTCCGCTATCTCTAGATCAAATTGCAGATTATCCGGTTATTTTGACCTGTCTGGCAGATGATGCCGCAGTGCAATCGGTCTTTGGGCAGATTCAACCACATCTGGTAGCTAGTCAGATCATTGTCGATTTTTCCAGCCTTTCTGTACATCAAACCAAAACTCTAGCTGAACAGGCCCAAGCTAAACAAGCGATCTGGATTGACTCTCCTGTGTCTGGCGGTACAGCCGGTGCAGAACAAGGCACGCTAGTCATCTTCGCGGGTGGTGATGCAAAAACTATTACCGCACTTGATCCCATCTATACCGTGCTTTCACAACGTGTCACTCGCATGGGTGATACGGGAACCGGTCAGGCGACTAAAATCTGTAACCAGCTGATTGTAGCGGCGAACAGTACCCTGATCGCTGAAGCAGTGGCCCTGGCCGATCGTGCCGGTGTGGATACAGCCCTACTAGCACCTGCATTAGCCGGTGGTTTTGCTGACTCCAAGCCTTTTCAGATTCTGGCCCCACGTATGGCCAGCCAGACTTTTGAACCCGTGCAATGGAAAGTGCAGACACTATCTAAAGACCTGAACAATGCGGTGCAACTGGCTGCTACTTTATCTTTGGATATCCCTGTGGCAAGCCAGGCCCTATCTCAACTCAAAGCCCATCAGCAAGACGGATTTGCAGAAGCCGATCTGGCCACTGTAATCAAGCACGTAGACCGTTAAATATTCGATTTCAATATTCTATCTTGAGCAAGGAAAAGCCCATGACCAAACTCGCCGTTAACCTTTCCATGATTTTTACGGAAGTACCGCTGTTAGAACGTTTTGCCTTGGCTCATGCGCATGGTTTTAAACATGTGGAAATCCAGTTTCCCTATGAACTGAGTATTGAGCAGATCCAGCAGCAGCTTCAGTTGCATGATCTGGATATCTGCCTGATTAATGTGCCTGCCGGCGATCTGATGCAAGGTGGACATGGTCTGGCCGGCATCCCTGGACAGGAAATCGAGTTTCGTCATGCCGTAGAGCAATCCATTCAATATGCGACTGCTTTGAATGTGCCGAGTGTCAATATTCTGGCCGGCAAACAGCCACTGGATTGTGACCTGCTTCCTTGCCTGAACAGCTTGGCGAGTAATCTGAAAGTTGCCTGCTCCATGCTCTCTGATTATCAGATTCAGCCGGTTTTTGAAATGATCAACGGTCAGGATATGCCACGCTTTCTGATTCAGAATGTGGCTCAAGCTCAGGAGATGCTGGAAGCTGTCAATCATCCATCCTTGAAAATGCAATATGACTGTTATCATATGGCCATGATGGGTGAAGATGTACTTGAAGCCTTAAAAGAAAATATTGCAGAGATTGGTCATATCCAGTTTGCAGACTGCCCGGGGCGTCATCAACCAAATACGGCTTCCATTCCATATTATGAGATTTTTCAATGGTTAGAGAATAGCCAATACAATGGTTATGTCGCAGCCGAATATAAACCTCTGGGGACTTCGGAAGAATCCTTTGACTGGAAAGAACAGTTCTTCCCAGAGTATGACTAAAGCGGCGGAAGGTGCATTTGAAATTTTGGGCTAAAACCGCTATATTAGATCATGCATAATTGTTAGGAAATTATACTCCCTATGAATTTAGAACCATCGCCCAGCGCTTCTAATTCTCACGATCACACTATGAATTCTCATGCACAAGCAGTAAATGCATGCTTGAAAGTTGTACATGCAGCCCTCGAAGATGTAAAGGCTAAAGAAGTTGTTCAGCTTGATGTTGCTAGCATCAGTAACGTGGCAGATGCCATGGTGATTGCAAGCGGTACATCAACCCGTCATATCAAATCACTTGCAGATAATGTTGCTGAAGAAGCACGTAAAGCAGGTTTCCGTCCGCTTGGTATCGAAGGCGAACGTGATGCAGAATGGATCCTGATTGATCTAGGTTTTGTTGTAGTGCACTGCATGCTGCCTACAGCGCGTAAATTCTATGATCTAGAAAGCCTATGGCGCAATCCTACAGATTCTGTAGCATAAATATCGAATATTCAAAAAAAGCGACCTATGTAGGTCGCTTTTTTTATATTGTTTAACTTGAATCGAAAAAGAAATTTATGGGTCAAAAACTTTAATGAATTCGTTTTTTGATCAGATTTAATCATTCAGCCTATTCTTTAAACGTTTTGTTGCAATTTTATCCAGACCAATTTTCTAAAAATAAAACACCATAGCTAATTTTACTTTGTAATTCTTTTCGATTCAGCTTTTATATAGGAAGGAGAATTTATCTGTAATTTAAATGGAAAAATCCCCCTTTTAAAAGGAGGATTTAAGATGATTCAGCGAATGGAAAGTCTTAGTGACCTGTACCATTAATCGCTTTAGTCATATCTTCCACAACTTTCTTCGCATCACCGAAAATCATCATGGTCTTGTCGTTATAGAACAAGTCATTGTCCAGACCTGCATAACCGGTCGCCATAGAACGCTTGATTACCATGATGGTACGCGCCTTGTGAGCTTCCAGAATTGGCATGCCGTAGATCGGTGAGTTCGGATCGTCTTTTGCAGCTGGGTTTACAACGTCGTTTGCACCAATAACCAGTACTACGTCAGTTGCCGGGAAGTCTGAGTTGATCTCGTCCATTTCCAGAATATCTTCATAAGGAACATCAGCTTCTGCAAGCAATACGTTCATATGACCAGGCATACGACCAGCTACCGGGTGAATCGCAAAACGTACAGTCACGCCCTGCTCTTTCAGCAAGTTTGCCAGCTCTTTTACTGCGTTTTGTGCACGGCCTTGTGCCATACCATAACCCGGTACAATGACAACGCTGTCTGCATTCGACATTAAGAAGCCAGCATCATCCGCAGAACCTGAACGGTAGTTACGTTGCACTTGTGCACCCGCAGCTGCTGTCGGCGCAGCTGCACCACCCATCGCACCACCAAACAATACATTGATGATCGAACGGTTCATCGCTTTACACATGATGTAAGACAGAATCGCACCTGAAGAACCAACCAGCGAACCCGCAACGATCAGCATGTTGTTTTCCAGTGTGAAACCAATCCCTGCTGCTGCCCAGCCTGAGAATGAGTTCAACAGCGAAACTACAACCGGCATATCGCCGCCGCCTACTGGTGCAATCCATACCCAGCCAAATGCCAGTGCAAGACCAGTCATTGCCCAGAAAGATGTCATGCTACCTGTCAGGAAGAAGTGAATCCCTGCTGCCAGCATTGCAATAAAGATCAGAGCCTGAACCGGTTTTACCCAGCCACCTGAAATGGTTTTTGCCCATTTCTTTGCAGCCAGCTTGCCGTATGCAAATACAGAAGCAGTAAAGGTAATCGCTCCCACAAAACAGCCCACAAACAGTTCAAACAGGTGAACCTTGCTCATTTCATGGAAAGTCACACCATTTGCAGCTAACAGGTCTGGACCTAATTCAACCAGCTTGTTGTTATGGATAATTGCGGCAACTGCAATCAGTACCGCAGCCAGACCCACCAGTGAGTGCATAAGTGCCACAGTTTCTGGCATCTGGGTCATTGGTACAGTACGTGCACGCGCAATACCCACCACTGCACCCGCAGCCATTGCTGCAAGAATCATCCAGACTACTGGATTTTCAGCAACAAAGAATGTGGTCACTACAGCAATCGCCATGGCGATCATACCGTAGCGGTTACCTGCAATTGCAGTTTTAGGACCAGACAAACCACGTAGCGTTAAGATAAAAAGAACGGCGCCAATCAGGTAGAACCAATCCGCATACTCTCGAATAAATTCCATGGTTTAACCCTCTTTCTTCTTTTGCTTAGGTTTGAACATTTCCAGCATACGTGCAGTCACGGCAAAGCCACCGAAAATATTAATGCTCGCCAGAAATACTGCGATTGCCCCCAGTACACTCACCACGTTAATGGTCTGGAAATCCACGCTGCCTTCAACGCCCACCATTGGCAGGCCAACAGTTTGAATCATTGCGCCCACGATAATGATCGAAGACAAGGCATTGGTCACCGCCATCAATGGCGTATGTAGTGCTGGTGTTACCCCCCAAACCACGTAGTAACCCACGAAGATGGCCAGGACGAAAATCGTAATTGTTTCAACCATGAGTCTGCTCCTTAACCACGTTTTAACAGCACTTGGCCGCCGTGAGTGACAAGTAGGGCTTTTTGAATTTCATCTTCCTGATTCAGGACAAAGTTCTTGTCTGCATCAAAAAGTGTTTCAACAAAGTTATAGACGTTACGTGCATATAGCGCTGATGCTTCAGTCGACACCGTTGATGGAATATTTGGCACACCCAGAATCTTCACACCATTTTCAGTCACAACAGTTTCACCGCATTTAGAACCTTCCACGTTACCGCCTGATTCCACTGCCATATCCAGAATCACTGAGCCTGGTTTCATCTTGGCTACGGTTTCAGCGCGGATTAAGCGTGGTGCATCACGACCTGGTAACAATGCAGTGGTAATCACGATATCGGCATTCGATACCGCTTTATCGACAATCGCTGCCTGATCCTTGATGTACTGTTCACCTGGCATCCAGCCATAACCGTTTTTAGCTGCTTCATCAGCACGTGCCTGCTCTTCAGGAGACATCGGTACGTCTAGCCATTTACCACCCAAAGACTCAACCTGATCTTTGGCAGTCGGACGAAGGTCAGTTGCTTCTACGACTGCACCCAGACGTTTCGCTGTTGCAATCGCTTGAAGTCCTGCTACCCCGACACCCATGATCACGACACGAGCCGGTTTTACCGTACCTGCCGCTGTCATCAGCATTGGGAACATGCGCTGATATTCAGCAGCGGCTAATAGCACTGATTTATAACCTGCAAGGTTCGCTTGCGAAGACAATACGTCCATGTTTTGCGCACGTGACAGCGTACGTGGCAAAAGCTCAAGAGCAAAGGCAGACACATTCTGTGCCGCGAACTGGTCAAGCTCGGTATTGCGGTATGGGTCAAACATCGCTACAACCGTGGTGTTGGCTGACAGCTTTTGAATTTCCTCACCCTTCGGTGCACGAACTTTCAAAACTATCTGGCTACCGGTGTAGGCATCATCCGTAATTTTGGCACCAACTTGCTCATAGGCACTGTCGATGTAGGCAGCTTTAACACCTGCTCCACGTTCGATCACCACACTATGACCAGCGCTGATCAATTTCTTTACTGTCTCAGGCGTCGCAGCGACGCGATTTTCACCGACGACAGTTTCGGCTGGAATTCCAATCTGCATGAGCGTCCCTCAAGCTAATTTTTTCTTAAGTAAACACCGTGATTTACGGTGCTTCCCCTCAGGATGTGTTTTTGTTGAATTTTTGGATTCTAATTAAACTTCTAGAAATTACTACCTATTATTTATTTAATAAATACCCATATTTTGAACTGACGATTCATAAAAATGATGCTGTCATATAGCATTTATTAGTTCAGCCTGATTATTTTGATTTGCTGAATTTATAAACGATATTCATTCTCTTGAACGATGACTATTTTCCTGGCTATTTTTTATTAGATTACTTTTTGTTTTATTTTGTTACATTGATCATTCTGACAGATATTTCATTTTTCTTGCTAGGCAAATCTTTATTTCAAATGAACTGATAAAGCCTAAATTAAGGCACTTTTCTAGGGCAGTTTTCTGTTTTTGACCTTTTTGACAAATTTGATCTACTTTGGAATATTCATTTTTAAGATCTAAAAATACTGTTTTCCTATAACTTTTTCATTTTTGACTCATAAAAAATATGAATTGATGATGAAAAAATTGATTGGGGATTCACTTATTTGACTTATTCAGCTCAAGTCTTAAGACTTGCTTGAAATAGGTGAAAAAAATATTCTGCAACATTTATTATATTAATACTCAGCCCACTGTCAGATTTACAAATTCTTCATTTTGCACCAATTTTGGGCAATCACTGATTCAGATTGATCTCTGTCACTTGGTCTTAAATGAGATGACTTAATACAAAGCGCTTCCACGTACATTTTCTTAAGTGAAAAAGTTAAATTTCTAGCGAATTTTCATCTCTTCTCAATTCAGAAACGTACTTTTTTGTGGCATTTCTCTTATATTAGTTCGAGCACTTTGCACTATTTTTCTCCTTTTATCCTGACGGGTTTTCGCCTATAGTGCCTGCAACTTACGCATCATCTTTGATGTTCTTTATAAAAATTCTCCCTGAGCTTAAGGTACTTGCCATGACTCCTCCTCTCGATATCAGTCAAAATAAATCCCTGTTATGGCTGATGGCGATCGCATGTGGTTTATGTGCAGGTGCAAACTATTATTGCCAACCGCTTATCTCCTCAATTCAGCAATATTATCAGGTACCAGAATCCCAAGTGGCGCTGACCGTGACCTTTGCGCAGGTTTCTTATGCCTTGGGCCTGCTGTTTATTGTGCCTTTGGGAGACATGCTGAATAAGTCCAGACTCATTCCTTTTTTGATGTTTGGTGCCGCCTTAGGTTTGCTGATCTGTGCCACAGCAGTCAACCTGCCGATGCTCTGGGTGGGGACTATTATTGCCGGGCTATTTTCTGTTGCTGCCCAGATTCTGATTCCTTTAGCTACGATGGCTGTCCGACCTGAAAAAACCGGAGAAGTGGTCGGTTTTCTCATGAGTGGCTTATTAGTCGGTATCTTATTGTCGACCAGTATTGCCGGATTGCTTTCAGACCTGTTTCACTGGAAAACCATTTATGCGCTCAGCAGTATGGCACTATTGGTTTTGGGCTTTTACTTAAAAGGACAATTACCCAGCATGCCGCGTATGCGAATCAGTTATGCAGCGATTTTCAAATCCATGGGTACGCTACTGCGTGAGGAACCGCGACTGGGCTTACGCTCCCTGATTGGTGCATGTGCCTTTGCAGCCATGAGCATGCTGTTTTCAACCATTGCCCTGCTACTGACCCAAAAACCTTTTCATCTTTCTGATGTGATGGTGGGCCTGGTGACCCTAGTTGGTGTTTTTGGTGCGCTATCCACTCAGGTTATTGGTAAATGGGCGGATCGTGGTTATATCAAGATCCTGACCTGGATTGGCTGTTCAATTCTGGCAGGAAGCTGGCTATTTTTATATTTTGGTGGCGTATCTCTGCTCAGTTATATTCTGGGTTATGCCCTGATTAACTTAGGTCTGGCGATTACTCATAGCTGTAATCAGAACGTGATTTTCCGCTTGCGCCCGGATGCCAAATCACGCCTGAACTCTATTTACATGACGCTGTATTTCATTGGTGGTGCCTGTGGTTCTGCCTTGGGGGTATATGCCTGGCATCATGGTGGCTGGAGCATGACCTGTCTGTTTGGACTTGGCTTGGCGCTATGCGCTATCCTGTTCGTGCTGATGGATCAATGGCAGCAGCATCGAGCAAAAGCTTAAACAAATTTAGCTGACTTGTACGACTGGGTAATAAGGTTTACCCGAATCCCAAGTTGCTGCATTTTCCAAAAGAATGCAGATAAAAGTGGGCAGCAACCCGGCCAGAACCCGGCAACTGTCTTGGAGCTGCTTTATATTAAATGAACTTTGATAAGTCGCACCGCCCTGCATAAGCTGATAATGCAAGGTGGAAAGACGGTTAAAAATCACCAATAAGATTTCACTTAAATTCTGTTCCTGTACAGCCTTTTGTATTTTTTGTTTTTGCTGGTCTAATGCTTCACGACAGCTTTCCAGACTGACTTTATGATGACGATAATCCCAGAAACCTTGATCGGTATAAGGGCTATCCAGCAGCGCAGAAATTGGCTGGCTATATTTTTCCCAGACAATATGCTGAAGTTTTTGTTCCACATCTTTTTGACAAAGAGTTTCTAGAAATTGATGCAGGCTTTGTTGATCCTGACGAACCTCTGTTTCTTGTGCATAAATCGAATTAAAACTGATCCACAGGCTAATAAACTTAAACTCTAGTTCCTCATCCAGCTCTAATGCTTTTTTAAACCAGCTAAGTCCCCGTTGAATCCGTAAATTAAAATAGTCTGAATGCTGAGGTTTTTTGCTTTTATAAATCTCCTCCAACATGAGCATCGTTATTCTCCTTATTTATCTCGTTTTCTTTATCTTAATCTTAAATATCTCAAAATATAGCATTGCAGAATGACTGGGAGTTTATTTTTTCAATTCCCACAGTTTCTCTTGTTAAATATCTTTATTGGAATGACAGTTATAGATCCTCATGCAGTTCAGCCTTTGGTCATGCAAATTTTATGCTAGTATTACGCCCTCTTTTTGCAGTACTGCTTTTTTTTGAGCAGATTTCCAGCAATTCCTGCTCATTCTTGTACTGCTATTACTCTTCCATTTCATTTAAGGCGTGATTTTGAATGACTGATCTCAGCACCATTGAAAACAAACTTCAACCTCGCATCAGTGTTGCGCCGATGATGGACTGGACCACCAAAGACTATCGTTTCTTTGCGCGCCTGTTTAATCCAAATATCATTTTATATACCGAGATGGTGACGACAGGCGCCATCATTCATGGCGATGCCAAACGGCATCTGGACTTCAATCAAGAAGAGCATCCAATTGTGTTACAGCTCGGCGGTTCAAATCCTCAAGATCTGGCAACTTGTACTAAAATGGCTCAGGACTGGGGATATAACGAAGTTAACCTGAATGTCGGCTGTCCGAGTGATCGGGTACAGAATAATAAAATCGGTGCCTGCCTGATGGCCGAACCTGATCTGGTCGCAGAATGTATTGATACAATGCGTAATGCCGTTGATATTCCGGTGAGTGTGAAACACCGCATTGGTATTGATGACATGCATTCTTATGAAGAGATGCTGCATTTTGTGGATACGGTCGCCAAAACCGGTTGCGATAACTTTATTGTGCATGCCCGAATTGCTTTACTCCAAGGTCTTTCACCTAAAGAAAACCGTGAAATTCCGCCACTACGCTATGAAGATGTTTACCGTCTGAAGCAGGACCGTCCGGAACTGACCATTGAAATTAATGGTGGAATTAAAACTTATGCAGAAACGCTTGAACATCTCAAACATGTCGATGGCGTGATGATTGGCCGCGAAGCCTATCACAACCCGTACCTTTTAGCTGAGCTGGGTCAACTATGGAATCTCGAAGCACCAGACCGTTTTGAGATCATGCAACAAATGCTGCCTTATATTGCCCAACGTATGGCTGAAGGTGCACCATTGTCGATTATTACCCGTCATATTTTAGGTTTATTTCAGAACTTGCCAGGTGCACGTAAATGGCGCCAGGCTTTAAGTGGCGGCAATGCCAAAACGCTAAAAGATGTAGAAACAGCATTATTGAATATTCAGGAAGCCATGCAGCGCACTGAAGATTATCTGCGTGAACATCAAGTTCAGCCTTAAAATCAAAAAGCACCGAGATCCGGTGCTTTTTAATGACCTAAAATAAAAATTAGTGGGTATAGGCTGTAATATTTCCCACCGGAATCGGTTCTTCATCATAGGAAGCCGCTTGCAGGACAGGTTCTGTAACTGGACGGACATCTGGCCCTAACTCAATACTGGTAGGCTCATTCACAGGTTTCAGATCATCAAGTGATGAGGCCAACTGTTCCAGTTCACGATCCAGTTGCTGACGATATTTTTCAATCTCGATTTCATCGATAAAGGCAAAAGCATCGTCTTCAATAGCCCAGCTATAACCACCATTCACCTTTGAAATTTTGACGTTAATGGGATATTCATTGCCCTGATAATTCAGATGTGAAACCGCTTCAAACTCATTGCCTTTGCGATGGCGGATTTTTACATTTACCACAGTCAGACGATAATGCTGATAATTCGGATTGGCATTAAATTCTTGCTGCATTTGTCCTTGAATATTTCTGGCCAGTTCATCAATTGATACAAAATAGCTGCATCCAGCCAGACAGGCGATCATCAATATCATTATGATTTTTTTCATCCCGCCCCCTTGTGTTCTCTCACTGCTTTACAGATGTGTAAAACTTTTCATCTTTGGATTATTCTGTGATCTATTTTATACTTTTTTTAAATAAATGAATAAATAAATCCTTAGTCTATAAAGTCGTTTTTATTTTTATGTCATACCGATTTTTTAACTTAATAGTAAAAAACTGGTAATAAAAAGCCCTGAACCAGTCAGGGCTTTAATCGTCATTTAAAACTTAAAAATCATCTTCTGCAGCAGGATCATGGTGCAAGGCATCATGGATCGCTTCAACCAACTGCTGGGCAATTTCCTGTTTAGAGGCCTTATCCAAATCACGCTTATCCAGATGATAGTGTTCGGCAAAGAATACCGTCATGGCATTTTCATCGGATGCAAAGCCAATATCCGCACGCGAAACATCATTGCAGGCAATCATATCCAGTTTTTTCGCCACCAGTTTACCCGCTGCATATTCTTCAATATTTCGGGTTTCTGCAGCAAAGCCTACCATAAATGGACGTTTTTCCTGCTGTGCGATGGTCGCCACAATATCCGGATTCTTTATTAAAGCGACATTCAGCTCATCGCCTGCTTTCTTGATTTTATGCTCGGCCACCTGTGCGACACGATAATCAGCTACTGCAGCGGTTGCAATGAAGATGTCACAGCCCTGCTCCAACATTTGCATACTTTCATTCAGCATTTGCACTGCAGAAGAAACATTTTTACGTTTGACGCCATTCGGTGTATCCAGGCTCACCGGTCCAGCAATCAGGGTCACATTCGCTCCAGCTGCATAACAGGCTGCTGCCAATGCAAAACCCATTTTCCCGGTACTGTGGTTGGAAATATAACGTACCGGGTCAATCGCTTCACGAGTCGGACCAGCTGTAATGGTTACTTGCTTACCCGCCAGCATGCCAAATTTTTCTGCAATCGCGCGCTGAGCTTTATGGAAATACTCTGTGACCTGACGTGCCAGATCTTCCGGTTCCGGCATACGGCCCAAGCCTACATCACCACAAGCTTGAGAACCGGCATCCGGCATAATCACATGTACGCCATCTTCAATCAAAGTCGCAAGATTACGCTGTGTCGCTTTGGCAGCCCACATCTGCTGGTTCATGGCTGGTGCTACCCAAACCGGTGCATTGGTCGCCAGATACAAAGTGCTGAGCAAATCATCTGCAAGACCTGCAGCAAATTTTGCCAGCGTGTCGCAACTGGCTGGCGCTACCAATAACAGATCAGCCCAACGTGCCAGCTCGATATGCCCCATGCCTGCTTCTGCTTCAGGATCCAGCAACTCGGTATGTACCGGATTGCCTGACAAAGCTTGAAAGGTCAAAGGAGTAATGAAAGCCTGTGCGCCTTGAGTCATGACAACCCGCACATTAAACCCGGCATCTTTCAGACGACGAACTAGAATGGCACTTTTATAGGCAGCAATACCGCCAGTGACTGCTAAAATGATATTTTTATGAGGAATTACACTTAGATCAAAGCTCACGAACAGCTTACCTTTCTGTTGCAGTGGGGCTCACAATAGCATTAAATAATTGCATTCCCAAGAGATCAGCTTCAGGGAAAACCCATAATTCATAATAAATAAGTCTAATAACTATGCAATTTTCAATCAAAAACTGGCCTGAGCTGGAACGGCCGCGGGAACGTTTAATTCAATATGGAGCAGAAAGTTTATCTGATGCAGAACTACTCGCCATTTTTCTCCGATCAGGTTCACAACAGCACTCGGCCGTAGAATTAGCCCGGCTACTGATTCAACATTTTGGCCATTTAACTGCTTTACTCGATGCACCTTTACAAGAAGTCAGCCAGTTTCATGGCATGGGCATCAGTAAATATACCCAACTGATGGCGGTTAAAGAATTAGGACGGCGTTATATTGCCGAGCATCTTAAACAGGATGCTTTAGAATTAAGTAATTCAAAAAGACTACGGGATTATTTACGTTTCGAATTATTGGGTGAAAATCAGGAAGTGTTCGCGGTCCTGTGTCTGGACGCCAGTTTAAGGAAAATTGCATTTAAAAAGCTGTTTTATGGCTCTGTGAATACATGTGATATTTCGATTAATCAGTTGCTCAGATATGCCATTACCCAACAGGCAACTTCAATTGTGATTGCGCATAATCACCCCTTGGGCCAAGCCACTCCTTCTAAAGCTGACCTGTATCTGACCCGCCAGATTCAGCAGGCATGTCGACTGGTCGATATCCGTTTAATTGATCATTGCATCATTGCTCTGGAAGGCAGTTTTTCCTTTGCTGAGCAGCAACTCATCAAACCTGAAGTCTAAGGGGGAATAGCACTTGACAAAGCAGCTACAACTCAAGAAGATCATGAAAAAAATTGTGATGATTCCAATAAATGATCGTACGTGACCAGCAGAACGTTTTTAAATTATTATTTTCCTGGCGAGGAACGATTTTACCTAAGGTTCTACCTCCTTTAGGCGTGGTCATGCTGATTTCAGCCATTATTGGTGGTTTTTCACGTGTAGGTTACTTTCATTTTCCAGAACTCCCTCTCGTTGGCTTTACCCTCATCGGCGTAGTACTGTCTATCTTTCTCGGATTTAAAAATACTGCCTGTTACGACCGTTGGTGGGAAGCACGTAAACTCTGGGGTATTCTGATTGCCAATGCACGTCATTTTGACCGGGACTGCCGGATGTTGTCTCAAGGCCGTCGTGAACGTGTGATTCAGCACGTCATCGTTTTCGCAAATGTCCTGCGTGACCGTCTACGCCATCAGACAGCCAATCCAACTGAACTGGTGGAAACCAGTGGGATGAGCCAGCAGGCAATTACCCAGCTCTATCAACAGGCCAATGCACCGCAATATACCTTGAGCCTGATTCAATGGGAGCTGATGCAGGCTCTCAAAGAAGGTGAAATCTCTGACATCATTTATATGCAGATGAATAATCATGTCGCAGAACTCAGTATTGTGCAGACAGGTTGTGACCGGATTGCGACAACTCCCTTACCTTTTGCTTATTCGGTTCTGCTGAACCGTACTGTTTATTTCTTCTGTTTTATTCTGCCGTTTAGCCTTGGTGCCACATTAGGTTTATTCACTCCTTTTCTGGTCGGCATTCTCGCTTATACCTTCCTAGGACTGGACGCTTTAAGTTCAGAAATCGAAGAGCCTTTTGGCACCCAAAGCAATGACTTACCACTTGATTCTATGGTGCGTACTATTGAAATTGAACTCTTGGGAACTCTAGGTAAACCGACACCTCCGCCGATTCAGGCTCGAGATAATAATTTGCTATAATTTATAAATAAATGCCTCAGAATTAGCATTTTGAGGTTCTAATTTTTATCTAAAAATTCAAAAAAATATGGAATTAAAACAAAAAATTCAACAAGCGGTGCCTCAACCCATTGTTCGACCATGGTTGGCTTTAGCACTATTTTTACTTTGTGCCATCTTGGCTTTTATAGTGAGTTCATTAGTCCAATCAGAACTTTTTCTCGATCTTCAACGTAGGCCTGTTTTCCATATTTTATTTAGTCTATGTGTTCCCCTCTTTCTGTTTCAGGATCGAGGAATAAATTTAAAGTTTCCTTTTTTTATACAAAAATATTTGATCGATCCTCAACTCAAAAAAGATATGACTGAGCAAGCAGTCCAACATTCACAAGCAATTATTCTGGCTCAACGTACTATTCGTGCAAAATGGTGGCAGGTGAAACAGCCACAGTTATTATTACAACTGCCCAATCATGATCAAGGCATCTGGTTTAATGTAGATTTAAAACAGGTTTTTAATCTTTCGCCTTTTTTTACACTTCAAGTCAAATTAAGTGATGCGATGATTGGGCAACTGATCGATATACATTTTTTGACACGCTCTCATGTAATCATCCAGTTATTTGAAATTTCCCAAAATAATGATTTTTCAATATTCATTGGCACAGAAGTTGGAGCACAAAGAGGACTAGGGAGATTAGAAAAAATCCCATCGGCGCTTATGCTCGACTTATCCCGAATTACACACATAGAAGCCTTGAGAACCTGTCCAGAAAGTCATGACTTACAGTTAACCACAGGTTATGGTAAAACTTATCTCATTCATTCTCATGCAAAATACTTTAAACAATTGGAACTCGCCTTATCCTCACGCATTGATGTGATTGCCTATCGTAAGTTCAAACTTGATCTCAAGATTGATCATCTGTTCATTTCAAAAAAACATCCAAACTTTTATCGAAATTTAGTCCTGACTTCCATCATGCTGTATATCGTCATCATGACTTTAATCACTTCTGAATGGGCCTTATTACTTGTTAATGTCCTCATTCTGCATTTGATGTATAAATTCGCCCAAGATCTTAAAACTGATCCATTCATCAAGATTTAGAATTAACAAAAACTCTCCCAAATCCCGACCTGCCCTGGTTTTAAGCTCGGCACATTCCCCAGTTTAATCCAGGGCATATGGTCGCCATGAAAATCACTGCCAATTGAAACTTTAAGTCCTTGCTCTGCAATCATTCGGTCGACCATCTGACGGGTTGAACTTGGATCAATAGCGGGCGGTAACTCCACTGCATCTCCACCAAACTTGGCGAAGATCTCGATCAGATAACGAATATTAGTCGCGGATAAATCATAACGGGTTGGATGTGCCAGTACGGCAAAGCCACCGCTGTCATGAATCACCTGAATGGTTTCTTCCAGACCCAGACCATCAAATTTGACATAGGCCTTTTTACCTTCCTTGATGTATTTATCAAAGGCCTGTTGGGGACGGGTCACAATGCCTTTTTCTACCAGCGTTTTGGCAATATGGGTTCGGGTAACCCGATCAGGAATATTGTCAACTTTGGCAATCACGTCAGCATAAATATCCTGACCAATTAAAGGAACCAGAAGATCACAGATCTGCTTAGAGCGTTCAGCACGAATAATTTTCTGCTGATTGAGGGCTTTTTGTAACGGCTCAGGATTCTGAACATTGAGTGCCACAATATGCACACCATAATTTTTCTTGGTCGCTGGACGTGACCACTGGCTGGAAATCTCGACTCCAGAAATTATCTTAATCTCATGTTTTTTGGCAGCTTCTTCAGCCAGCTCCAAACCGTCCATGGTGTCATGATCAGTTAGGGCCAAAGTATGGATGAATTTGCCCGCAGCCGCTTCGACCAATTGCTGAGGACTCAAAGTTCCATCAGAAATATTACTATGTGTATGTAAATCTACGCCGTGCATCTCTATACTATGACATTTATTTGATCAGATTTAGATACTCTAACATGAAAGCACTTTTAGACTTTGTGCCACTCATTATTTTCTTTTATTTATATAAAACTGTAGATCCAAAAGACACTGACCATCAACTTTTACAATTGATCGGTTCTGCGGGGGGTGTCGACAATAACAATATTCTCGTTGCAACTACAGGTCTGATCATTTCCATGCTGGTGGTCTATGGTGCGTTATTTGTCATGCAAAAATTCCGTCTGGACAAACAGCAATGGATCGTTCTGTTTATGACGGTGATCTTCGGTGGTATTACCTTGATGCTCAGCGACGATTTCTATATCCGTCTTAAAGCTGTATTACTGAATCTGGTTTTCGCTGGTGTCTTCCTGTTATCGCCATGGTTTAGCAAAGATAAGAAGCCACTCATCCAGCGTCTGTTTGGACCGGTATTCAATTTGAGTGCCAAAGGCTGGCTCAAATTAAACTATGCCTGGGTCGGTATGTTTACTCTCATGTCATTTCTGCATACTTTCTTCGCCTATTTATGGATGGATGGAAAATATTGGGGCGAATTTACTGCATTCGGTGACATGATTGTGATGTTTTCCTTTATCATTATTCAGTTTATTGTATTGCGCAAATACTTTAGAACAGCTGAATAAGTCCAACTACAAACGATAGAGAGTCATCATGCCATTATTCGTCGTTAGCTGTACCGACCGGGAAGGTACAGTTGAAAAACGCCTTGCGATTCGTCCACAACATCTTGCACGTCTGGAACAGTTAGATGCTGAAGGATGTCTGATTGTTGCAGGTGCCATGCCTAAAGATCCAGCCAATCCTCAAGCCGGTTTCTATGGCAGTACCATCATCGTTGATTTTGACAGTCGTGAAGCACTGGATGCATGGTTACAGGATGAGCCATTCCTGAAAGAAGGTGTGTACGCGCATATTGATGTGAAACCATTTAATAAAGCATTTCCTAAAGGATAAGGTTCATGCGCGCTGTTACCGCCAGTTTCATTGGCTTTTGTTTCATGATTCCTTCTGCCTGGGCTGTTGAAGTTTCTGCTCCAGCTGCCCCGGCTACACAGCCAGCAGCTACTCCTGTTCAAGCTGTTACCACACAAGCACCTGCTCAGGGTGCTTCTGCACAGCAGGCTGGAATTATTCCAGCAGTTGCGACAACAGCTCAGACAGTTCAGCCAACTGAAAAAAAACCGCTCACTGCAGAAGAAATTGCCAAGCAGAAAGCCCAGCAAGATGCCAAAGTCAAAGCTTTAGTCAAAGATCAGGCAACGCGTCTACAGCAACTGGAAAAAGCCAATCTGGAAGCCCTGTCACAAAATCAGGAATTGCAGCTCAAGAATGACAATCTCGGGGTTCAGGTACAGGTCTTGCAAAGTGAACGTAGTGCCCAGATGTTTCTCTACGGCGCGGCAACTTTGGCAGTCGGTGTATTACTTGGCTTTCTGATTGCAAGCTATGTTTATACCAAACGTCGCCGTCAGTGGTAATCTATAAGCCTTCCAAATATCTTTAAGGTTGTACCCGTTTTGTCGCATGCAATTCAAACTGCCAATCTGGATTGGCAATTGGTGGATGGCATTGATGTGCCTGTGTCCAAGCAATTTGGTGATGTGTATTTTTCCAAAGACAATGGATTGCTGGAAACCCGGCATGTCTTTTTAAATGGTAATGACCTTAGTACCCGCCTGGCTGATTTAAAACCTTTTGCTTATTTCTGTGTCGGCGAAACGGGTTTTGGTACGGGTTTAAATATTCTGGCTTTATGGCAGCTCTGGCAACAGGTTCGTCCGGATAATCAAAGTCATCTACATGCGATTTCAGTAGAAAAATTTCCGCTTTCTAAAGCAGATTTAGTTCGCGCCTTAAATGCCTGGCCAGAATTGAAACCACTCGCAGATCAACTCATCTCCCAATATCCAATGCCGATTGCCGGTTGTCATCGTCTCAGCTTTCCTGAAGAGCGTTTCAGTCTGGACCTGTGGCTGGGAGATGCACATGATGTCTTTCCTGTCATTGAAAAAACTGCACCAGTTAATGCCTGGTTTCTGGATGGCTTCGCACCTTCATGTAATCCGGATATGTGGGAAGAAAATGTTCTAAATAATATCGTGCGTTTATCCGAGATTGGGACGACTTTTGCTTCTTTTAGCGTTGCAGGTGTCTTAAAACGTGGTTTAAAACAGCACGGCATCTCTATTTCCCGTCCACGTGGATTTGGCCATAAACGTGAAATGCTGAAAGCGATCTGGAATTCTGTTGAAGAAAATAAAGACAGTGAAACGGCTTTAGAACAAGAAATTACTCAAAAAAAAACTAAATCAGACCTAGAGAGTCCTACCAGACCTCGTCAAATCGCTGTGATTGGCGCTGGAATCGCAGGTTTAAGTGCAGCATGGGCATTCGCTCAGCGTGGTCATCAAGTCACGATTTACGACCAGTCAGCGCCTCTTTCAGGTGGTTCCGGCAATCCCCTTGCCCTGCTCAATCCTAAACTGTGTCCAGTTGAGCAAAGTGCTGAACATCTGATGACGGTGGCTTGGCAGCATGCCTTAAATCATTATCAGAAATTTAAAGCTTTTCGCTCAATTCAGGTCAATCAGCTTGCCTTAAAAAATCCTGAACAGCTTTTAGGATTGGCAGATGAATATCCCGCAGAAATTCTTGCTGCTCAAAGTGCCGCAGACCAAGAGATTCAAACTGAATTTCCAGCGTTAAAACTATTAGCAGCGGGCGCAGTTTCACCTCATCAACTGCGTGATGAAATTTTGCAGCATCCTCTTATTCAATATGTACAGGCTAAAATTAACCGTATTGAAACTACTACTCAACCTGAGTTATTTGCAGAGCAGCAATTCTTAGGCAAGTTTGATCACATCGTTGTATGTACTGCACGTGATACCCAGCAATTCTTTGAAAATTATCCAGTCTTGAAACCGATTCGCGGACAGGTCAGCTGGGTCAATAATCAAGATCAGCCTTTAAATCAGGATACAGCCTATAGTTACGGCGGTTACTGTATGCAGCTCAATCCCGAACAACTGATTTTGGGTGCTTCATTCTATCCAGGCCGGGATGATGCAGAAGTCTTAGTAGAAGATCATGTGCATAATTATGAACTTATCCACAGTGTCTTTCCTGAATATGCACAATTATTACCATCTACCGAAACTTGGCAAGGTCGAGCAGCGGTACGCGCACAGAGTCAGGATTATTTTCCCTTGCTCGGTAAGATGAATGTGGATCAAGAAGTTTACAGTTTTGCGGGTCTCGGCTCTAAAGGTTTTCTGTTCGCACCACTGTGTAGTGAAATTCTGGCAGCCCAGATTTTAGGGGAAGCCTGCCCCGCACCTTCAAACTTGATAAAAAAACTCGACGTGACACGTTTTCAAAAGAAGGTAAAAGCCAAGAAGCCTTATTTTAAGCCTCAAGATTAAAGAGCTCCTCCCTTTAATAAAGGGTGAGGAACACTGTTCCGCAAGGGAGAGATTTTTAGAAAGAGTTTAACCCCCTCTTTAAAAAAAGGGGCTTTGAAGAAATCTAGACAACAAAAAAGCGCCTGACGGCGCTTTTTTTCACAAGGTCAATTATGCACCTTGTTCCAGTGGCATACCTGCATCACGAGCAGCACGAGTACCACCCATCAGAATGACATATTCACGTGTGCTGTCAAAACCCTCTAACTTTTCAGCTGCACGTGGAGCTTTACTCCCACCACCACATAAAATGTAAATCGGTTGATCCGCTGACACCTGAGTCAGGCTATCTGCTGAAAGATCGTTAATGGGCTGATTGACCGCCCCTTTCACGTGTGCTTCAGCATAAGCACTTGCATCTCGTACATCCCAGATTACAGCATTTTCTGGGAACTCAAATGTTGTAATTTCTTGTTTACGGATCATTGCGCACTCCTTTGATGTAAACAACACTTGGCAAATGAAGAAAACATCCCTAGCATCTCAGATATTCTTTCCCTTTGTAAAGGTCTAAACTATGCCTTCTTTCGATATTGTTTCTGAATTAGAAATTTTTGAAGTAAATCATGCAGTTCAAAATACCCAAAAAGAGATTGCAACCCGCTTCGATTTCCGTGGACAGGATGTTTCTATTGAACTGAATGAAAAAAACAAGGAAATCAAAATTAGCACAGAAAGTGATTTCCAATGTGAGCAAGTGTATACCATGCTGGAAAACCATTTCTTCAAGCGTAAAGTGGATATTCAGGCACTAGATCCACAAAAAATGACCGCTTCAGGCAAAAATGTAGTTCAAGTGATCAAGCTTAAAGATGGCCTTGACTCAGATACGGCGAAAAAAATTAATAAGGCCATTAAAGAAAGCGGCATTAAAGTGCAATCTTCAATTCAGGGTGACAAGATTCGTGTGACTGATAAAAAACGCGATACCTTGCAACAAGTCATGGCATTCCTGAAAGAACAACAATTCGGTTTGCCTTTACAGTTCAACAACTTTAAAGACTAAGATATCTCAACGTCTGTAGATGGAATTATGGCAAAGAGCAACCGACTGACCAAACTGGTCAAAGCGACATCAAGATTACCGCAAGGTATACGTACTGCTTTATTGAGTAAGACCTTTGGCCGAGTGGTTCCGATGGTCGGTTCTGCCAAGATTCGCTATCAGGAAGTCAGTGCATCCAAAGTTGTGGTGAGTATGGCCAATCATAAGGCCATGCAGAACCATATCGGTCAGATTCATGCCTGTGCGATGGCACTGCTGGCAGAAACAGCAACCGGCTTTGTGACTGCGATGAATGTACCTGATAGCGCAGTGGTTCTAATTAAAAGCCTAAAAGTGGACTTTAAGCGTCCAACCAAAGGTGCCATGACTGCGGTGGCTACGTTGACTCCTGAACAGCAGCAATTGATGCAAAGTTCAGAAAAAGGTGAAACACTGGTACAAGTAATCGTAAGCGATGAATCTGGTGAAGCACCAATTCAATGCGAGATGCTCTGGGCTTGGATTGCCAAGAATCAGTTGAAGCCAAGCTAATTTCAATACAGACAAAAAAAATCCCAGATCATTGATCTGGGATTTTTTATTTAAAGAATTATGAGTTCTGCTGAGATTCTGCAAATTTCTGTTTTGCTTCATCCGGAATTGGACGTTTATTGCCTTTGACATCCACTGCGACAAAGGTAAATACCCCTTCAGTCACGCGTACAGGTGCACGTGAGTTATCATGACTGTCCCATACTTCGATTTGCATCTGGATTGAAGTATTACCGACTTTTAGAATTTTGGTATAGCAGCTAATGACATCACCGACTTTCACAGGAACCAGGAAGGTCATCTGGTTAATTGAAATCGTTGCACAGCGTCCTTTACTAAAGCGCTCTGCATGAATTGCTCCCGCCAAGTCCATTTGTGAAACAATCCAGCCACCAAATACATCTCCACTCCAGTTGGTATCCGCAGGCATTGCAATCGTCTGCAGGGAAAGTACTCCCTCTGGTTTAATATGAGAATCTGTCACTTGAACTCCAGGCTTTTAAAATTAGGATTGAGCATTATTTAACTGCTGATCAAGCCACTTTTGTAGTTCGCTTGAACGTAATGCACCGCTTATTCTAGCAATTTCATTGGTTTTATTCATCAAAACCAGCGTCGGAATACTACGTACATTAAATGCTGAGCTTAATCGCGGATTGGCTTCGGTATCAATTTTAGCAAATACCACTTGTGGATTTTCTTTTGCTACAGCAGCAAAATGCGGTGCCATCATTTTACATGGACCACACCAGTCTGCCCATAGATCAATCAGGATGGGAAGATCACTATGGGTGACAAACTGACTAAAGTTCTGTTCATTTAGCTCAATCGGCGCCAATGGAACTAAAGCTTGATGACAATGACCACATGCTGGATCGGCCGTTAATTTTTCTTCAGGCACACGATTTTTAGCCTGGCAATTCGGGCATACAATGATCATCTAGCGCACTCCAATATGTTGATGTAAGAATTCTAATTGGGTCGAGACTGCTTTTTCAAACCATTCACCATGATAAATATCAAAATGCCGCATATTCCACTCATGATATTGTACAAATGGTGCAATATTGGTTGCGGTTTCCCGACTGGCTTCAATGGGAATCAGGCTGTCTTGTTGTGCTGCGATAAACAGGACAGGAATAGTGATTTTGCGGACTTCCTGAATAGGACGATATCGCATCAATTTAAAGAATACCCGGGCTGGGATATGACCACTCCAGTAATAATCTGGATTCACAATGGATAGATATCCTTCATAACTGTCTTGTGTCGGCATAAAACAGAGTTCATGACGATCAACCACCGGCAAGGTCTTGGGCGCCATTCCTACCTTTGCTCCCATATAATCCTGACTGGAAATCTTCAGGGCTTTAGGCAATTGCTGCAAAGGATAAAGTTTGGCACTTTCTGTACCATCAACAAAGGGTACCTGTACCATTACCGCCTGAATATTTTTTAGTTCTGCGGCCAATGTCAGTACATGCCCGCCACTCAATGCTGTTCCCCATAACACAATCCGTTTAGCATCAATGGATTTACGTGCCTGCAAATGCTGAATCATTGTACGCCAGTCTTCAAGCTGAGCACTGATTGAAACCAATTCACGCGGACGCCCGGTACTGCCTCCCCAATAGCGATAATCAAACAGAACCACCGCATAACCTGCACTGGCAAAACGTTGGGCATATTGTACCAGTTTAAAATGACGTAAAGCAGCCAGGCCATGAGCCATCAGGATCACAGCTGGTTTGTCAATCTGTTGAGGACGATAGAAATCCGCAGCAATCACTTCCTGACCGCTTTTGACATACAGTGGTTCGACTGTATAGGCGTACATACGCGCTCCATTGCGTTATTTTATAGTTGTAATCGTTTATAAATTTTTCAGAACTAGGCCATCATGTTTTCAGCTTAATGCTATCATAAAGCATATCAAGATAAATAACATAATGGAGTGACATCATGAGCGAAAATGTAGGCTTTGCTGGCCAAATTGGTCCTGAACATATCTCTCAAGTAGTTGAAAAAGGTTTTAAATCAATTATCAATAACCGTCCAGATATGGAAGGTGGCCCTGAACAACCGACCAGCGCACAAATTGAAGATGCAGCGCGTAATGCAGGGTTAGATTATGTCTATCAACCGGTGGTGGCTGGGCAAATTACCGAGTTGGATGTCCGTACCTTTGCCAATCACTTTAATGAATTACCAAAACCGGTTCTGATGTTCTGCCGTACCGGTAACCGTTCAAATAACCTGTATCAACTGGCAAAACAAATGGATTTGTTGGATGACTAAATCTTTTAGGCCATCTGTGATTTTGCAGGTGGCCTAGGCTTTTAATAATAAAACATTAATCTTCCACTGATACCAATACTATAATTAACAAATAATTATGAGTAATCCTTTATCTCTAGCATTCAGATTACACAATAAAACATTGAATAATTATTCAAATACTATAATGATTTACCTAAATCTATTTGCATCACATGCTGCAGTGGCATACGAGCTGCTACCTTAAATCAAAAGGTAAAGAAACAAGGGTTAATTCATGAATAAAGTTTTACTGGTGATCTGTTTAAGCTTAGGTTTCGTTGGTTGTAGTTCCATGAATGTGAAGCCGACTGTGGGTGTAAGTATGGGAACTTCAATTTAATTTTTTTTAAATTTCAGCTCCCATAAAAAACAGCGCCAAAGCGCTGTTTTTTATTTATTGAGCATTAAAGCAGTCATCAGATGTACCAAAAGGACTAATCATATTTGGCCCTGTAGGTTCTGTATCTACAATAACTTTGTAATCATCTTCAAGTACCGGCAACTGTAAATCATAAGTAATGCCAAATGGAACAGACTGGTTTTCTAAACGTGCACTTAAACTTAAATTTAGCCATTTGGAGTAAGACTTATCGTAAACAAGATCGATAATAGCCTTACCTTTATCGTCTGTTTTAACTTTTACAAATGATAATTGAGAATTAGTAAATCCATCTTTATTTAAATACACAACATTATTAATGTCTGTATTATTTAATTTTAGTTTTTCTGAAACTAAAGTGGAGTAGGTAATAGGTTTACTATTCCAATCAAAACCATTTTCATTCTTAACAGGTGAATTATTAAATGTACAAATTACAGAACTCAATGGATAAAATCCAATATTATTAGAAAAATAATATTTGCCTTTACTGTATTGAATAGCACGAGATGAAACGGTTACATCTTGGTTTGCATACTCCGAACCAAATGAAAACTCAACCTTTTGAATATAATTTCCATTATTTGCTTTTAATTCACCCAGTGCTACGCTAGATTTAATACCACCATACAAGCTTTCATCAATGTACTTTACTAAATCAACTACTTTTGTTTTTTCACTAGTTACAACACCATTTTCTACTACCTGCACCTTAAGTTTTAGACCTTGAGCAAGCATATTTGCTATCTGTTGATCACTTAAATTAGCTGAGTTAGACGCAATTGTAAAAGCAACATATCCTTCATCATTGGTCGAGGCAACTGTATTGCTTGTTATAGATATATTACTAATATTCTCAATCGAAATTTGAACAGGCTTGTTATTAATAGGATCAGTACCATTAATTGCTTTAAGCCTAATTTGGACAGTTATCTGATCATTAGTAACTGCTAGAGCTTGTTTATCCGTTAAAATATTCCATTCATATTTATTTGGAATCACAACTTCTGGGATTGATTTAGGATCGTAACTCGATATTAACAGTGGTTCAGATGCTAAAATTTTATTCTTTTCATCAATGAGTGAGACTTTTATATTTACACCTTTAAGGATTTCAGCAACTGTAGCTTCATCCAATCCAGAGTCAACTTTTATATTAAATCTAGCAATACCTTGACCATCTGTGCTCACACCAAGGATGTCTTCACCTTCATCCTCCTTTGAAGAAATATATTCTATTGCTGCTTTATTTTTTAAAACATCAGTAGATTCAACTTTTAAAGTGACGTTCGGTAAAATAGCACCATTATTCATAACACGAACCGATACAGTGTATGTATCCCCTCGTGCATTCAACTTTTCAACCAATGGTAAATACTGTATCTGCACATTTGTCAGTTTATTTTCCTCTAGCTGATCAGTTGCCCCTCCAGTTGAAGGTTGTTCTATACCTTTATTAAAATAGCCCTCACTTCCCCCACCACCACAGCCTGCTAAAAGCAAAGCTAATGCAAGAGCAGACAACTTAGTACCTAATTGTGTATTAATCATGTAAAACCCCAAACCCCTCATTTATAAGAGTGTGTTATCAATAATTTTTTGTAGATTATGTAATCATAGATAAAATTTTATATAAATAAAAGCGAGACTCATCTTTTATATGCTAACTTTTAATGAAAAATAATTTGAATAAAGGCTGAGTATGTACGACATTATCATCATCGGCTCAGGTACAGCAGGCATCACAGCCTATAAAGAAGTAATCAAACACACAGACAATATCCTGATCATTAATGAAGGTTCTTGGGGAACAACCTGTGCGCGGGTGGGTTGTATGCCGAGTAAAGTCCTGATTGCCTCGGCTAATCGCATGCATCTGGTTAATCATGCTCAGGATCTTGCTTTGGATGTTAAAGCTGAAATTGATACTTCTCAGGTGATGTCACGAGTTCGGGAATTACGAGACTTTTTTACTCAAGCAACACTGAACGATGTTGAGCAGTGGAACCCAAAGCATAAAATTTCAGGTCAAGCAAAATTTATCGATGCTCAAACTATAGAAGTTAACGGGCAACATTATCAGGCCAAAAGCTTTATTCTGGCTGTCGGCTCACGCCCAAATATAGATAAACAACAAAAAGAACCACTAAGTGATCGACTGATTACCTCGAATGAAATATTTGAATTACCTACCCTGCCAAAATCCTTAGCTGTGATCGGCAGCGGTATTATTGCCATCGAACTGGCCCAAGCCATGCAACGTTTAGGGGTACAGACTACAGTGTTTGCCCGTAGCCAAAAAGTTGGCTCACTGACTAGTCCTGCATTACAGGAACTAGCTCAACAACAACTGAGCTCAGAACTTGATATCAAATTTAAAACGCTCCCTGATAAGATGATCAGACAGGGGGATAAAGTTCAGGTTAAATTTAAACAAAATAATCAAACAGAAACTCTAGAAGTAGATTATGTCTTATCTGCTACGGGTCGCAGCAGCAATCTGGATCAGCTTGGACTAGAAAATATTGATGTAGCTTTCAGCGATATTAAAAATCTGCCAATAGATGCGTCAACCAAACAATTAGGCAATTATCCAATCTTTATTGCGGGAGATGCAGGATACGATCATCCGATACAGCATATTGCGGCTCACACTGGAAAAAATCTGGTTAAAAATTGTCTGAAATTTCCAGAGATCAAACCGATACCAAAACTTACTCCATTAGCCATTGTATTTAGCCAACCGGAAATGGCAACAATTGGTAAAACATATAAGCAATTAAAAGAAAATAGGATTGAGTTTGTGACCGGTTCTGCCTCTTATGAAAGACAAGGTCGTGCCCGAGTTGAAGCTACTAATATCGGTGCTATTGAACTCTATATAGAAAAGACAACGCGCAAACTGGTGGGGGCTGAACTTTTCTGTGCTCAGGCTGAACATTTAGCACATCTACTAGCCTGGATTATTAGTGAAGAGCTGACAGTGGATCAGATTTTGGAAAAACCATTCTATCACCCTACCCTTGAAGAAGGTTTACGTACAGCACTTAAACATGCACGTCGTCAGCTTAATACTTCTGTTTAAATTCCTTTTCACAAAGCACATTTACAAAGCGCTGGCTATGCACAATCAGACGTTCCAGCCAGCGGTGAGCTGCAAGTAACTCTACAATTCTGGCAGCATTTAAATGATGACTTGCAGCATACTCATTGATCTTTTCACGCAGCTCAACATGATGTTGCTTGACCCATTGTTCCAGTAAAATCAGTTCATTCTGCAAAGCCTTAATTTTTTCATGATCTGCCAAATCTGAGGCTTCTTCCCAATAATTACCTACAACTTCCATGAAGTCTAACGCAACCTGATACAGTGCGGGCTGAGTCCTTAAATCCAGACTATAAGATAACTGTTCCAGATCGCTACGCAGTACTTTCAGATAAACAACCATGCGTAGCAATATTAGTAAGTTAGCCTGATCTTCTGAATGATCAGCCACTACAATTTTTTCTAGATATTCTTGCAGCGTACGGATCAATTCATCCTGTTGTTTCAACTGATTGGCTGCAACAAGTTGCCCATTATTAAATGCAGCCTTAAACCAAACATATTGCTGCCACATCAACTGAAAAATAACCTGTTCAGCTTGAGCAATCGCGATCGCTGGCACAGCCAGACTAGATTCATCCAAAGATTGAATCAGGCGATCGTCATCAGAAAGAATCAATCGAATCAGCAGTTGTTTAAATTGTTCAATAAAAGGCATCGTTAGCATAGCGCAAAACAAGCTAAAAGCGGTATGAAAAGCTGCAATAATCAGTACCTCATCCCAAGAGGACAGTAATCTGCCTTGCTGATGTAGCCATAGGAATAATGGGCACAAAATAAAAAAAGCAAAAATGGCACTAATCAGATTGAAACCCACATGCACAGCAGCCGTTCGCAGGGCATTGCTATTGGCACCAATCGCAGCCAACACTGCCGTAGCCACCGTACCCACATTTTCACCAATCACCAGCAAAAGCGCCTGCTCTAACTGGATAATTTGACTGGCTAATGCAGTGATCGTTGCAGTCAATGCAGCACTGGATGACTGTAAGATAACGGTTAAAACAAAACCAATCAGTACCAGCAAAAATTTTGAAAAGAATGTATCCGTTTTAAAAGCAGAAAGATCAATCTGATCAGATAAGCCGGACATTGCTAGTTGCAGTAATTCAATGCCGTAAAAAAGTACTCCAAAACCAGCAAGTGTTAACCCAATGAGAGCAACACGTCCCTGCGTTAAAATTTTTAGTAATGCCCCCAAGGCCACCATGGGCAAAGCAAACTGGCCAATAGAGAATTTAACCCCTAAAACAGCAACCATCCATCCCGTACTGGTCGTACCGATATTCGCACCGATAATCACACCTACCGACTGAGCAAAAGTCAGTACACCTGCACTCACAAAACCAATCGTAGCGAGCGTTGTTGCAGTAGAAGACTGTACAATCAGGGTAAAAACAATGCCGGAATTCATTGCCTTGATGGGTGAACCTGTAAATCAGCCTAACCACTGTCTCAGTGACTCACCCGCCAGATCCTTGAGGCTATCGGTCATCAAGGTCATGCCGAGCAGAAATAGGCCTATTCCACCACAGAGTTGTATGAATACCTCAAACACACCCACCCTTTTTATAATTCTTAAAGCTGAAATAATTTAAACAAGGTCACTCAAAATACAGACAGCATAACAAATGATTTAGAGTTTATAGGGTGATTAACAGAATTTTTTAGGCGTAAAAAAACACCCCCAACTCTTTAGTTGGGGGTGTCTGGAATAATGAGCTGGCGATGACTTACTCTCACATGGGATACCCCACACTACCATCAGCGCTAAGAGGTTTCACTTCTGAGTTCGGGAAGGGATCAGGTGGTTCACTCTTGCTATGGTCGCCAGCACAACTGGTATGATTACTCGCTATGGTCTTATCTACGTTGCTTGCGCTTCGTTTGCCTAGCTTTCTTCAAATAGAATGCATTAACAGATGTATCTGAGTCGCAGTAGTTTGTTCGATTAGCTTAACTAAATCAAGGTTTCGTCTGATCGTTAGATCAATATGAAATCAATTGATGCTTTATATACAACTGCTTGGGTGTTGTATAGTCAAGCCTCACGAGCAATTAGTATTGGTCAGCTTCATGCATCACTGCACTTCCACATCCAACCTATCAACGTCGTAGTCTTCAACGGCTCTTTAGGAGACATAAAGTCTCGGGGAAATCTTATCTTGAGGTAGGCTTCCCGCTTAGATGCTTTCAGCGGTTATCCCTTCCGAACATAGCTACCCGGCGATGCGACTGGCGTCACAACCGGTACACCAGAGGTTCGTCCACTCTGGTCCTCTCGTACTAGGAGCAGATCCTCTCAAATTTCCAGCGCCCACGGTAGATAGGGACCGAACTGTCTCACGACGTTCTAAACCCAGCTCGCGTACCTCTTTAAATGGCGAACAGCCATACCCTTGGGACCTGCTTCAGCCCCAGGATGAGATGAGCCGACATCGAGGTGCCAAACACCGCCGTCGATATGAACTCTTGGGCGGTATCAGCCTGTTATCCCCAGAGTACCTTTTATCCGTTGAGCGATGGCCCTTCCATACAGAACCACCGGATCACTAAGACCTACTTTCGTACCTGCTCGACTTGTGGGTCTCGCAGTTAAGCGCGCTTTTGCCTTTATACTCTACGCGTGATTTCCGACCACGCTGAGCGCACCTTCGTACTCCTCCGTTACTCTTTAGGAGGAGACCGCCCCAGTCAAACTACCCACCAGACATGGTCCTCGCTCCCGATCAGGGAGCAGAGTTAGAACCTCAATATTACCAGGGTGGTATTTCAAGGACGGCTCCATGGCAACTAGCGTCACCACTTCAAAGCCTCCCACCTATCCTACACAAGTAAGATCAAAGTTCAATGTCAAGCTGCAGTAAAGGTTCACGGGGTCTTTCCGTCTAGCCGCGGGTACACCGCATCTTCACGGCGAATTCGATTTCACTGAGCCTCTGCTGGAGACAGCGCCGCCATCATTATGCCATTCGTGCAGGTCGGAACTTACCCGACAAGGAATTTCGCTACCTTAGGACCGTTATAGTTACGGCCGCCGTTTACTGGGGCTTCGATCAATAGCTTCGCTTGCGCTAACCACATCAATTAACCTTCCAGCACCGGGCAGGCATCACACCCTATACGTCCACTTTCGTGTTTGCAGAGTGCTATGTTTTTAATAAACAGTTGCAGCGGCCTGGTTTCTGAGGCTGTCAACAGCTCAAGGAGCAAGTCCCATCACCATCAACAGCGTACCTTCTCCCGAAGTTACGGTACCATTTTGCCTAGTTCCTTCAGCAGAGTTCTCTCAAGCGCTTTGGTCTACTCGACCTGACCACCTGTGTCGGTTTCGGGTACGATTCCAGTGTAACTGAAGCTTAGAGACTTTTCCTGGAAGTATGGTATCAGCCACTTCACCAGTAAACTGGCTTGCTATCAGATCTCAGCATAGAGCACCCCGGATTTGCCTAAGATGCATGCCTACTTCCTTCCACCTGGACAACCAACGCCAGGCTGACTTAACCTTCTCCGTCCTCTCATCGCATTACACTGAAGTATTGGAATATTAACCAATTTCCCATCGACTACGCCTCTCGGCCTCGCCTTAGGGGTCGACTCACCCAGCCCCGATTAACGTTGGACTGGAACCCTTGGTCTTTCAGCGAACGGGTTTTTCACCCGTTTTGTCGTTACTCACGTCAGCATTCGCACTTCTGATACCTCCAGCATGCTTCTCAACACACCTTCATCGGCTTACAGAACGCTCCCCTACCACTTGCAATAAATTGCAAATCCGCAGCTTCGGTACATAGTTTTAGCCCCGTTACATCTTCCGCGCAGGCCGACTCGACTAGTGAGCTATTACGCTTTCTTTAAAGGGTGGCTGCTTCTAAGCCAACCTCCTAGCTGTCTATGCCTTCCCACATCGTTTCCCACTTAACTATGATTTAGGGACCTTAGCTGGCGGTCTGGATTGTTTTCCTCTTGACTACGGACGTTAGCACCCGCAGTCTGTCTCCCGGATAGTACTCATTGGTATTCGGAGTTTGCATCGGTTTGGTAAGTCGGGATGACCCCCTAGCCGAAACAGTGCTCTACCCCCAATGGTATTCGTCCGAGGCGCTACCTAAATAGCTTTCGGGGAGAACCAGCTATCACCGAGTTTGATTAGCCTTTCACCCCTATCCACAAGTCATCCCCTGGCTTTTCAACGACAGTGGGTTCGGTCCTCCAGTTAGTGTTACCCAACCTTCAACCTGCTCATGGATAGATCACCCGGTTTCGGGTCTATACCCAGCAACTAAACGCCCTATTAAGACTCGATTTCTCTACGGCTCCCCTATTCGGTTAACCTCGCTACTGAATATAAGTCGCTGACCCATTATACAAAAGGTACGCAGTCACCACACAAAGTGGCTCCCACTGCTTGTATGCATGCGGTTTCAGGATCTATTTCACTCCCCTCACAGGGGTTCTTTTCGCCTTTCCCTCACGGTACTGGTTCACTATCGGTCAGTCAGGAGTATTTAGCCTTAGAGGATGGTCCCCCTATATTCAGACAAGGTTTCACGTGCCTCGCCCTACTCGACATCATCATATCAGCCCTTTCGTGTACAGGACTATCACCCACTATGGTTGCACTTCCCAGAGCATTCCACTAAAACTGATATGACTTAATGGGCTGTTCCCCTTTCGCTCGCCGCTACTGAGGGAATCTCAATTGATTTCTTTTCCTACGGATACTGAGATGTTTCACTTCTCCGCGTTCGCCTCATAAACCTATGTATTCAGTTTATGATACCGACCTTATAGCCGGTGGGTTTCCCCATTCAGACATCTCCGGATCACAGGATATTTGCCGCCTCCCCGGAGCTTTTCGCAGGCTATCACGTCTTTCTTCGCCTCTGACTGCCAAGGCATCCACCACATGCACTTAATTACTTGACTATACAACCCCAAACAGTCGTTCATCCCTACAAGTAGGATGAGCAACAGATTGTGATGATTACTCATCACTCTCATACAGTTGGCATCTCGTAGATTTAACTACTGTACAGCTTCAATTAGATTCATATACCAAAACGCTTGATTCAGTTAATTTCGCTAGTTCTCATTCAATCACTTCAACTTCACAACCGAAGTCGTGTCGTTTCCGCTCTTGTATGAGTATGAACAAATTATTTCAACTCAAATATATTCTGTTAATGATTTTTCTCGTCTTCGTCAGATCGAGAAACTGTGATAAATCACAGAGGTTAATAACAATGCCGCGCATTATACGCCGCTTTCTTACTAAGCTCTATAAGCTATCAAACCGTTTGCTTATTACGTATTCGAACGAATACGTGGTGGAGACTAGGAGAGTCGAACTCCTGACCTCCTGCGTGCAAAGCAGGCGCTCTACCAACTAAGCTAAGTCCCCAGCTTATCAATAAGTCAATGTATCGTTCCGTTTCTGTTCGCTCTGCAATTAACGCTTCGTCAGTAGTGGTGGGTCTGACAAGACTTGAACTTGTGACCCCACGCTTATCAAGCGTGTGCTCTAACCAACTGAGCTACAGACCCTCAGATACATCGTCATGAAGAACAACTTGTTGTGGATTCTTACCAATCGTCAATCTTTCGTTAAGGAGGTGATCCAGCCGCAGGTTCCCCTACGGCTACCTTGTTACGACTTCACCCCAGTCATCGGCCACACCGTGGTAAGCGTCCTCCCTAAGGTTAGACTACCTACTTCTGGTGCAACAAACTCCCATGGTGTGACGGGCGGTGTGTACAAGGCCCGGGAACGTATTCACCGCGGCATTCTGATCCGCGATTACTAGCGATTCCGACTTCACGCAGTCGAGTTGCAGACTGCGATCCGGACTACGATCGGCTTTTTGAGATTAGCATCTGCTCGCGCAGTAGCAACCCTTTGTACCGACCATTGTAGCACGTGTGTAGCCCTGGCCGTAAGGGCCATGATGACTTGACGTCGTCCCCGCCTTCCTCCAGTTTGTCACTGGCAGTATCCTTAAAGTTCCCACCCGAAGTGCTGGCAAATAAGGAAAAGGGTTGCGCTCGTTGCGGGACTTAACCCAACATCTCACGACACGAGCTGACGACAGCCATGCAGCACCTGTATCAGAGTTCCCGAAGGCACCAATCCATCTCTGGAAAGTTCTCTGTATGTCAAGGCCAGGTAAGGTTCTTCGCGTTGCATCGAATTAAACCACATGCTCCACCGCTTGTGCGGGCCCCCGTCAATTCATTTGAGTTTTAGTCTTGCGACCGTACTCCCCAGGCGGTCTACTTATCGCGTTAGCTGCGCCACTAAAGCCTCAAGGGCCCCAACGGCTAGTAGACATCGTTTACGGCATGGACTACCAGGGTATCTAATCCTGTTTGCTCCCCATGCTTTCGCACCTCAGTGTCAGTATTAGGCCAGATGGCTGCCTTCGCCATCGGTATTCCTCCAGATCTCTACGCATTTCACCGCTACACCTGGAATTCTACCATCCTCTCCCATACTCTAGCTAACCAGTATCGAATGCAATTCCCAAGTTAAGCTCGGGGATTTCACATTTGACTTAATTAGCCACCTACGCGCGCTTTACGCCCAGTAAATCCGATTAACGCTTGCACCCTCTGTATTACCGCGGCTGCTGGCACAGAGTTAGCCGGTGCTTATTCTGCGAGTAACGTCCACTTATCCCAGGTATTAACCAGGTAAGCCTCCTCCTCGCTTAAAGTGCTTTACAACCAAAAGGCCTTCTTCACACACGCGGCATGGCTGGATCAGGGTTGCCCCCATTGTCCAATATTCCCCACTGCTGCCTCCCGTAGGAGTCTGGGCCGTGTCTCAGTCCCAGTGTGGCGGATCATCCTCTCAGACCCGCTACAGATCGTCGCCTTGGTAGGCCTTTACCCCACCAACTAGCTAATCCGACTTAGGCTCATCTATTAGCGCAAGGTCCGAAGATCCCCTGCTTTCTCCCGTAGGACGTATGCGGTATTAGCGTCCCTTTCGGAACGTTGTCCCCCACTAATAGGCAGATTCCTAAGCATTACTCACCCGTCCGCCGCTAGGAATCAGGTGCAAGCACCCTATCCCCGCTCGACTTGCATGTGTTAAGCCTGCCGCCAGCGTTCAATCTGAGCCATGATCAAACTCTTCAGTTAAAATCATTTCGAACTTTATAAGTAAAGTTCTTAAACTTGGCTCATCAATTTTCTGACAAATATTTCTCAAATAAACTTCGAGTAATTTCTACCATTCAATCAATGAAAATAATTTCGATTAATCAACCAGTAAAAATCCACACAAGTTGTTCTTCATAATCTCTTAATGATCTTCTTACTACTTCGTCAGTAGCAAGCTAGGTCGGCTATATTACTCTCTATCTCTAGAAAGTCAACCAGTAATGAAAATTATTTTTAAACTTCCTTTCTAAAACCTAACTCAACCATTTCATGCTAAGTTACTGTTTTATCAGAAGTTTTAATCTTCATCACCGCCGATGGATGTGCATTATAGACCAATCCCAAGCAAGCGCAACCCCTATTTTTAAGAAAATACTTCAGTTGATTATTATTTCTACAAAAATTCCGATTTTCACTATTTTTTGAGCATTAAAGGTACAGGATTGGCCAATGTACTTAATAATTTCTCTTTTTTATTGTGTTCCTGAAAGCGCAAGGAGCGGCAATCTATATATTCACAGTAGCCCCCATCCCCACGCTCAGTCTCGCCATTAATTCTGACTTCGTAATTAAAGCTTCCAACATAACCCGCAGCCAGACCAAATTTGAAATCTCCCCGGCTTTGTCCCTGCAGCAAGATCTGCATTCCTTTGCCGTCTTCATAGCACCATTCAAACTCACGCGGCAGATACATCTTTTGCCCATTTGGGGTAGTCACACTCGGATAAACCCGATGCACCTTGAAATAGACCTTTTGATCGAACATTTGACTGGTCATATTTTTTAGATCACGTAAATAGATGCGTGACTGCACAATACTGTTCAGACTATCGCGAATTTGTGCCAGCAATAATTGCCGCCCTTCACTCAGGTTAATAATCTGATAGGTCAGAAAGGCTAAAGGTAAATAGGGAAAATTAAAGCTTCGTGCAAATTCAAAACTACCTAAGCTCTCGATAAGGTATTTCTGATCTTTATAATGTAAGGTACCCTGACAATAACAGAGCAAAGACCAATGATCAGCCAGTGCAAAGCGCATTTGGGTGAAGTGTGAAATCAGATTGGTCGTATGGATGCTGAGATCAAAGCTCAGTTCAGAATCAAAACGCTGTAAACGAAAATGCGGAAAGTCGCCCGTCAGTTTTTCACGATCCAGAAACTGAAACAGGCCATACTGAAATTTGCAATCCTTTTTGACTGAATAGCAATTTAATTGTCCCGCCATATGCGGGCTGGTGCTACAGATTACTGTGGCTGTATCCAATGCATTGGTTTGAATGGCACTCGGGTTTGCCAACATAGGAGCATTAGGCTGACCAATAATACTTAGAAAATTAAGATAATGGAGTGGCGCAGGTAGATCAGGAAGTGTCAGGCCCTGATGAATAATTTTATATTTCTGGTTTGGCCCATGATAGGCAAGATTATGCTGGGAAACAGCAGGAGTCTGATTCAGCTGTTTCGAACGATCTAGAAAATCTTGAAGAAACTGCATCTCAAACTCCTTATTTTTATATTGTTATAAGGTACTCTGTCTTTTTGCCATAAAGGTCGTAAGAAAACCAGACAAGGCATAGATGACAGAGATCACGAGAATCCCTACCGGAATATTATAAGTCATCGCTGCAAAGATAAACACCGCGATCGGCAACACGAAAAACGGTACCCGTCTACGCTCTACGGTTTTAAATGAATAGTATTTGATATTAGAAATCATCAATAAGCCAACGATTACAATAATTGCAGCATTAATGATTTGTACAGTAAAATCACGAATATCAAACACAGCCGGGAAGTCCAATCCTACCCAGACCAGTGAAATAATAATGACGGCTGCTAATGGACTCGCAACGCCAATAAAATAGCGTTTATCCACTACGCCAATCTGAACATTAAAGCGTGCCAGGCGGAAAGCTGCACAAGCCGTATAGACAAAACAAGCCGCCAGCCCGATACGGCCTAAATCACTTAATCCCCAGCTATACATCAAAATAGCCGGTGCCACCCCAAATGCCAGCATATCGGATAGTGAGTCAAACTGCTCACCAAACGGACTTTGTGCACCAATAGCGCGCGCCACACGGCCATCCAGACCATCGAATAAGGCCGCCAGGAAAATCGCATAAATGGCTTGCTGGAATTCGCCATTCATACTGGCAATAATCGAGTAAAAGCCTGATAACAACGCAGCGGTTGTAATCAGGTTAGGCCACAAATAGATACCTCGACGCTTAACTCTTTGCCCTTCCTGGGTATGTTCTACCTCTTCCACCTCGAAGGTGATGCCATCAAATGGCAAATCTTTCGAAGATTCGTTTCCCGGCTTATTTGTACTTGTCATTCTTGTCGATCCTAACTATGACCCGATCTTTAAAATTTTATTCGCCTACTAACCAACGAACTGCAGCATGACCGCCATTTTCCTGCATACGTAAATGCGGAAATAACCATTGCAGCGCTTCGTCTGCATCTTCAGAGAACTTCCAAGGTGGGTTAATCACCAGTAAACCACAACCATTTAAACCCACTGGTGTATCATCTGGCCATACACAGATTTCACATACCAACTGACGGCGAATCCCGGTCTTGAACATTTTCTTCTCGAAACGTTCAATCATGGCACGGTCTTTAATTGGGTACCAAACTGCAAATACGCCTGTTGGCCATTTTTTATAAGCAGCAACCAATAATTCAACCAGTTGTGGGAAGTCTTTACGCTCCAGCTCATACGGCGGATCGATCATCACCAAACCACGTTTTTCTTTCGGTGGAATGACTGCGAGTAAGCCTTCATACGCATCACGCTCATGCAGACCGGCGCGTTTGTCAAAAATGTTATGACGTAGCTGCTGGAACACATCTCGCTGCATTTCAAAAATAGTGGCCTTGTCAATTTCACGCATGCCTTCCAGCGCAAACCATGGTGAACCCGGATATGCACCTTTACCAAAGTTTTCACGCATTTTCTCAACAATTTTTAGATATTGTTGTACGCCTTCAGGTGCATTACGCTTGATCGAATCATCCAGCTTAACAAGACGATGAATACCGTTTAAAAACTCACCTGATTTTTGCGCTTCGGCAGTCGACAAATCATATTTACCTGCACCACCATGTGTATCTACATAGCGATAAGGTTTGTTTTTTGCATTCAGTCGAGTCAACAACTGAAGCAATAAAACGTGCTTCATGACATCGGCAAAGTTGCCTGCGTGGTAAGAGTGACGGTAATTCATGTTTCAATTATTCCTAAGATCAATTGCTATTTTAACATGAAAAACTATTTCGTTCAGAAACGATTATTGCACTAAAATAGCGGACCTTTTTTTACCACACTATCGAGAATTGAAAAAATGGAAGCAGTTATCATCCCAGGGGATTGGAATGTTGATCAAATCTTAGATGATTTAGATCAACATGGCTTTAGTATTGTTGACGATGCTTACTCTAGCGAATATCAACATGCAGTGAGTCAAGAATGCTTAAGCCACTTAAACGAATTTCGTAATGCAGCCATTCAAAATGGTGTCGTTAACAACATCCGTAGTGATCATATTCTTTGGTTACAACCTGAATTTCAAATTTCCCACCGACACATTCAAACCCTTCAACAATTTTCTCAAATTTTAAACCGCGCGTTTTATTTAGGCATTAAAGATGTGGAAGCCCATTTTGCCTGCTATAACGCGGGTGAGTTCTATGCCCTGCATCGCGATAATCCTCAAGGCAAAAATGGCCGAATGATTTCTGCGGTTTATTATCTGCATGATGATTGGCAAGATAACTGGGGCGGCGAATTACATCTGCAGGATAAAAATGATCAATGGCATATTATCCAGCCTAAACCGAACCGCATCGCCATCTTTCAAAGTGATCTGTTACATGAGGTTCTGCTGTCCAAACAGCAGCGTCTTTCGATTACTGCGTGGCTGCGTTCAGACAATCAGCTGATTTAAAACTTTAAATTTCTATTTTTAGCCTCATATAGCCCTTATTGAGACTAGAGGACGGCGTTCATGCGACCAAACACCCAACAGATCATTGCCCGTATCGGTGAAACTGATCAGCTGTTTTTAAACGGCAATACTCCTGAATTGGCTCTTGAGCGCGCCGATCTTCGCTTGCAACTGGTGACCATTAGCCAGATACGCCAGGAACAGCTGCATTTCCTGCAAGAAGCAATTGTCTTGCTCGAACAGGGCCGGGTAGATTTTGAGGAAATTCCGTTAGATCTTTATATTAATCTGTCTTTGCATCTGGCCAAGGCGTATATGATTTATTTTGAGCTGACCCAGGAAAAGCATTTCGCCCTGATCACCCAACAGATTCTCAAACCGATGACCCATTATGAGCATGCGGAGATTTATTTCTTCCTGGCCTATGCGTCTGCCAGCAAGAAAGAACCTGCCATGACCCGTCATTGGCTGAACAAATACAGCAAGATGCCTGTGTTTGACTTTGATCTGTTACAGCAACATCCTGCTTTTGATGAATACCGCCAATTGGACTGGTTTATTCAGTTATTGCGTCGCCGGATGCATTAATTACCTCCAGGACCTTCATCAAAAAAGCCTCATAAATATGAGGCTTTTTTGATATCAAGTTTAAGCGGACTTTAGAATCTTAGGATGTTGCGCATCCATATGCAGTTGCTGATTAAGTTCATCTACCCAAATCGCCCAGTCATCATCTTGCACCAGATGACTGATTAATAATGAGCGCTGCGCTTTATTCCAAAACGGCGCATCATGCAGAAAAACATGAGCCGGTAACTGGTGAGTACGTATATACAGTTCAATGGCAGCTGGACTATTCGGTAGACCGAGTTGAGAAAACAATAGTTCCAAAGACGGTTGCATTCTTCCGAGCATCTCGCCCTCCTTATATCAGTTAATTTGTAGTTATTTATATATCTAACTTATAACATAATATAAAAAAAGCCTAGTCAAATGACTAGGCTTGTTGTTTCTTTTTGTACCTGATGGAGTTTATTCTGCTGCTTTATCACTTTCTACATGAAGCAACTGATTTAACTTGTCAATAATGACAATCCATTCATCATCCTGATGCCAGTGTTCACGTAAAAAGGCACTCTGTCCTTCACTCCAGAATTCGGCATCTGGCAGAGCTACTTTGGCATCGAGCTGATGATCTTTAGCAAATTGCTCGATCGAAGCCTCATCTGACGGCAAACCAAGTTGTTCAAAAAGTAGTTCCAGAGTGACCTGTTGTTCCATAAGCATAAGCAGACTCCATTATTCGATTTATCAGTTGGTTAAATGATCAAGGTGTTCAGATTGAAAACTTTAGTTTGAATTACCACTGGGCAAGCTACAGGAGCCTGAGCCCACGGCTTCAGTATGTAACTGCTCATTTAGCACATCTACCCATATGGCCCAGTCATCATCTTTCTTCCAGTGACTGATCAAAAAGTCATGTTGTGCCTTACTCCAAAATGGTGCTTTGTGTAGCGGTACATCCATCCCAATCTGATGGGTTTTGATAAATTCATCGATTGCTTCCGGGCTTGAATCCAAGCCGAGTTGCTCAAAAAAAAGTTCCATGGTAGGTCGCTGCTCTAACATCTCAGTACCTCCTCTTTTGTTGATGATTCTTCTTATTAAACTAGATGAGCCACTCGCAAAGTTCAGTTGTCCCTCCTTCACAAGATGTTATTTTTTGTTCTTTAAATTTTTTAGAAATAGCAATAAAAAAGCACCCCAAATGGAGTGCTTTTTTTAATTTAATCTTAAAAGATTAAATTATTTGATCATGTCAGCAACTGCAGCGCGCTCTTCTTCAAGCTCGTTCAGTGTAACGTTGATACGTTCACGGCTGAATTCGTCGATTTCAAGACCTTGAACGATTTTGTATTCACCGTTTTCAGTAGTTACAGGGAAACCGAACATTACGCCTTCAGGAATACCATAAGAACCGTCAGAAGGAATACCCATAGTTACCCATTTGCCGTTTGTGCCAAGAGCCCAATCGCGCATATGGTCGATTGCAGCGTTCGCAGCAGAAGCAGCAGAAGACAGACCACGTGCTTCGATGATCGCAGCACCACGTTTACCAACAGTTGGAAGGAATACGTCTTTGTTCCAAGCTGCATCGTTGATTTTGTCTTTCAAGCTTTCGCCGTTTACGTTAGCAAAACGGTAGTCAGCATACATTGTTGGAGAGTGGTTGCCCCAAACAGTCATGTTTTCGATGTCAGAAACTGCAACACCCGCTTTTTGAGCAAGTTGAGTTAACGCACGGTTGTGGTCAAGACGCAACATTGCTGTGAAGTTTTTCGCTGGAAGATCTGGAGCAGATTTCATTGCGATGTAAGCGTTAGTGTTCGCAGGGTTACCTACAACAAGAACTTTAACGTCACGGCTAGCAACTTCATTCAGTGCTTGGCCTTGACCAATGAAGATTTCGCCGTTTACTTTAAGCAGGTCAGCACGTTCCATACCAGGACCACGTGGACGTGAACCAACTAATAGAGCATAGTCTGCATCTTTGAAAGCTACTTTAGGATCATCAGTACCGATCATGCCCGCCAATAATGGGAAAGCACAGTCGTCTAGTTCCATCATTACGCCTTTAAGCGCTTGCTGAGCTTTCTCAACAGGAATTTCTAATAATTGAAGAATAACTGGTTGGTCTTTACCAAGCATTTCACCGCTTGCGATACGGAATAATAGGCTGTAACCAATTTGACCAGCAGCGCCAGTAACGGCAACGCGAACAGGTTGCTTCATGTAATTATCTCCAATTGAGAGGATCGTCATAATGATTAAATAGCTGTTCTATCTAATCTTAATAATCATAAACGGCAAAGATTGTACTCCAATCCTCTTCGAGATGCATGTAAAAGAGAATGGATTTCAACAAAAGTATGATAGGAAATATAAATTAATTTGACTAAAAAGCTTAGTATGTCCCTTTTATTGTGACAGTTTTTGGGCATGTATTAATAATGTTTGCAGGACAGCCTTTATAGCCACCATTGGCGTTGTAACAGACCTGGATGGAGGTCAGCAGGCTGGATGCGCGGGTCTGATGGCAGTTAAAGCGCAATGCTGTTGAAGGCAGTTGCGGATTGATTTTCAGAAATTTGGAACGCAGCATATCAATGGAAACGGTATGACTTTCCTGCTCGGTGAGTTCTTCAGGAACTTTCAGACGATCAGCATGATTGATCACGGTACGAAAATACTGCATGGCATTCATCGGAATACAGCCGCCAATATTATGCCAGAGTAATGCGCGGGTGTTTTCATCCGGCATGATACGCGCCACCACCTTAGCCTGCAAAGGCGGTAACTTCGCAGAACTGGTAGTAGTGCAATGTGTCGATGTGGTTTGAGGATAGAGACCAGAAATATTTAGGGAATAACCTTCAAGACATTTTCTTTTTTTACTGTAGGCCGGATCCAGACTGCAAAGTGCCGGTACCATCTGGATGTCCATGACATAACCTGTTGGCAGTGCAAAGGCAGCTGGACTTGCTGCTAAAAATAAAAGTGCAGCCCATCCAGCAGAAATTTGAGCACCCCTTATTCCCTTGATCAACAAACTATCCTTCCCTTAGATTTCTTGAATGCTATGGTGTATTACGTAACGGAATGGCTTGCATACGCTTACCGACCGATTGTGCGCCCTGTCCCAATAAAATACCGTAATATGTCGCGTTCGTCATGACATGTTTCACATAATCTCGCGTTTCCAATAAAGGAATAGCCTCGGTATATTGATCCGCAGCAATACTTTGGAATTCGGGTTGCCAACGGCGGGCACGGTTCGGGCCGGCATTATAACCTGCTGTAGCCAGTACTGGACTATTGCTCAATTGACGCTGAATTGTTGATAAATAGTAAGTTCCGTAACGGATATTGGTGTTCATATCGGTTAAGGCTGCCGGATTATAGGTCTCACCCATTTGACGAGCGACCAATTTGGCGGTGTCCGGCATGATCTGCATTAGACCACCCGCCCCTACATGAGAGCGTGCGCCGGTATTAAACCGGCTTTCCTGACGCATCAAACCATAAGCCCAGGCAGCATCAATGCCGGCATTACGGCTATGACTCACGACATAATTCTGATGTGGCATCGGATAACGATAGTTGTAATTATGCTTGTCCGCCGTACGATCCGCTGCATAAATGGCACGGTCATACCAACCCATATCCATCGCGCGTTTGGCTGCTGCCAACAGTAAATCGTCATCTTTTCTTAAATAAGCCTGACGAACTGCCCAGTTCCATTCACGGTTAATATAATTCTCTGGTGCATTAATATTACGTAAGGCAAAGGCACGGCGGAAATGAATATCTTGGTTCAGGCGTTGCATGGCCTGACTGGATGGTTGTGCTGAGTTTGGGGTAGAAGCCGTTAACTGGCCTAATCTATCCCGTGCCAGCAGGTTATGATAATCCTCACCGACCGCCAGTTTTTTATAGATACTTTCTGCTGCCTGTTTTGAAGCGCGATCTGTGCGCTGTTCACTGGCACGCGCCAGCCAGTATTGCCAGCGGTCTTCCTGTTTCTGGTTCACGCTCATGCCATCAATGGCACGAATCAGACTTTCCCAGGCACTAAAACGAATCGCCTGACGGGCATAAATTTCGGCTTCTTCTGGACTAAATGGCAAACCATAGCTGGCATCCAGATAGTTCAGCACTTCACGGTTGAAGTTATTCTTCATTACCGTAGTGCCGCCAATATAACCAACAGTTCTGAATAGTGTTTTCTGCACTTGTACCGGCGTACCCTCAGCAGTGCGTTTCACTATGGACATTGCTGAATCAAGATCGCTATCTGCCAAACGTCCCAACGCATAAATCAGATAGGCATGATCAGCCGCAGTACTTTTAGGGGCTGACCATAAATAATTGGTTGGATTGGCCTGAATCGTATTGAGCTGAGCCAGAGACAGGTTAAGCCCTAAACCTTGTGCAGTGGCAATCGCCTGTCCAGACTGTCCAGCACGCAATTGCACCCACAAACGCTGCTGGCGGTCTTCATTGGTCATAAGCGGACTGGATAACATCATACGCCCCAAGCCCGTACATGACTCAGGTTGAGAATTGGTGGTCAGCCAGACATCTTTAAATTCAGCATAGACCAGCTGATCGCCACTTTTAGCACGGACTTGTGCAACTGCACAGGCTTCAGCCGGATCGGCATTGGTGACATATTGCAGAACGGGTTGCGCAGTAGCAAAGTCAGCCATTTTGACTTTTTCTTCGACATAATCGGCTGCGAGTTTTTCTGCCATAGCCGACTGAGGATAACGTTGGGCGAAACTGATAATTTGACTGGCAGGTTGTGAGCCAAGATTCTGGTTCAGAATCCAGTATTCAGGATAATAGCCCAAGACATCATTTTGCATGGCAGACTGATATTGTTGTAATTGTCCGATATTTCCAGCATTTGCCGCTCGTAAGGCATCATTAAATTGTTCTTCTGCTGCCTGCGCACTCATTGAACAGAGACACGCCACACTCAAGCTTAGTAATTTATAATATTTCTTCATATTTTTAGTGTGTTTAAACATCAATTTGCCTTCTATCATCGATTTTTCGCCCAGCCCCTGTTGCCTATCATAAGAGTTAGCCGGAAAATTATAACCCACTGTATTGTTCACTTATGTAACCTTATGATTAGACAATATTAATTTTCAGACACTTTTTGTCCATAAATCAATATTTTCCCAGCCGCATTTTAGGCTATAAGTTTAAGCGACTTTCCTGCTAAAATATGCGCCTTTTAAAGATTTCAGAACGTGAATTGAATTTTTATTTAGCCGTTTGTTTATGCAAATGGATTATTCGTTCACTCTTTCGACGTATTACCTTGTAGGAGCCTACATGACGGTTCAAACCTTCATTCCGAATGGTGCCCCAGCTGCCTCAGAAAACACTGTTACCCAGCCAGCGCACACCCCAGCCATCGATGGTTCAGTTAAAAAACTGTATATCGAAACGCAAGGGTGTCAGATGAATGAGTATGACAGTCACCGTATGGCAGATCTGCTGGGCGATTCCCACGGCTATGTGCTGACCACTGATCCTAAAGAAGCGGATATTCTGCTGATGAATACCTGCTCGATCCGTGAAAAGGCACAAGAAAAAGTATTCTCAGAATTAGGACGCTGGCGCAAGCTGAAAGAAAAAAATCCTGACCTAATTATTGGTGTCGGTGGATGTGTGGCTTCTCAGGAGGGTGACAATATCCAGAAACGTGCCAATTATGTGGACATGATTTTTGGGCCGCAAACCCTGCACCGTTTACCGCAAATGCTGGACCAGCATTTCGAGCAGGTCGAAAAACCGAAAAAAGAAAAAATTAAACTGGTTGATATTTCATTCCCGGATATCGAGAAATTTGACTTCCTGCCTGAACCGCGTGTTGAAGGTTATAAGGCCTTTGTTTCGATCATGGAAGGCTGTTCAAAATACTGTTCTTTCTGTGTAGTTCCATATACACGTGGCGAAGAAGTATCGCGCCCATTAGATGACGTTTTGGCTGAAATTGCCGGTCTGGCTGAAAAAGGCGTGCGTGAGATTTCGCTGCTCGGTCAGAACGTGAATGGTTATCGCGGTGAGACCTTCGACGGAAAAATCTGTACTTTTGCCGATCTGTTACGTTTGGTTGCAGAAATTCCAGGTATTGGTCGTATTCGCTATACCACTTCGCATCCACTAGAATTCAACGATGATCTGATCCAGTGCTACCGTGACCTGCCACAGATGGTGTCACATCTGCATCTGCCGGTACAAAGCGGTTCCAATGATGTATTGCAGGCGATGAAGCGTAACCACACCATTGATGTGTATATCGAGAAAATCGAGAAGTTACGTAAAGTTCGCCCAGACATGCATTTATCTTCAGACTTTATTATCGGCTTCCCGGGCGAAACCGATGAAAACTTTGAAGAAACCTATCAGTTTATTCAGGATCTAGATTTCGACCACTCTTATAGTTTTGTTTATTCAAAACGTCCGGGCACCCCTGCCGCAGAGCTGGAAGATACCACCCCTGAACAGGTGAAAAAAGAACGTCTGGCCAAAGTACAGGACTGGATTAAACAGTCGAGTATCCGTAAAACAGATGCCATGCTCGGTACAGTTCAACGTGTACTGGTTGAGAAAGTTTCTGATAAAGATCCGAACGTTCTGGTCGGTACAGCAGACAATACCCGTTATGTCACCTTTATTGGCGATGCAGCGTGGGTAGGACGCTTTGCAGAGATCGAGATTACCGAAATTAAAACTTTAAATTTAGTTTACGGAGAACTCTTGAATCTTGAGCCTGACGTGGCGTAATGTAGAGCATATAACGTACACTTCTAAAAGGAACACTCTTGACTGCAACGATTCGACGTACAGTAGCTTTTCCTGGAATTTCGATGGACCGTTTACAAGCCGTCTTAGGTGCCTATAACGGTCATTTGAAACAAATTGAACAACGTTTAGACGTCAAAATTTCCCACCGAGGTGAAAGTTTCTTTATCGATGGTGGAATCGATGCCGTTGAGAGAGCCGAAATGCTCTTGCAACGTCTTCATGAAGAATCTGAACACAGCCAGCAGATCAGTGCAGATACCTTGCATATGATGATTCAAGGTAGCCAGACCGATCGTGAACTCCAGGAGAACCTGGAAGAACAGGAACATACCGGTCTGGACAATGTCTGGCTGCAGACGCGCAAAGGTCGGATCAACCCGCGCGGTGCTAACCAGAAACGTTATGTACAGCGTATTCTGCAAAGTGATATTTCCTTTGGTATTGGCCCTGCAGGTACCGGTAAAACCTATCTCGCCGTTGCAGCCGCTGTAGATATGCTGGAGCGTAATGAAATCCAGCGTATCCTACTGGTTCGTCCCGCAGTTGAAGCAGGTGAGAAACTTGGCTTCCTGCCGGGGGATTTAACCCAGAAGATCGATCCGTATTTGCGTCCCCTTTATGATGCCCTGTATGAGATGCTTGGTTTCGAGAAAGTGGCCAAGCTGATCGAACGTCAGATTATTGAAGTTGCACCTCTCGCCTATATGCGTGGTCGTACCCTGAATCATTCTTTTGTAATTCTGGATGAAGCCCAGAACACCACACCTGAACAGATGAAGATGTTCCTGACCCGTTTAGGTTTTGGTTCACGTGCAGTGATTACCGGTGACGTGACTCAGGTGGACTTACCACGTGGTCAGCAGTCTGGTCTGGCTCATGCCTTACGTGTGATTGATAAAATTCCTGAAATTCATATTACCCGTTTCCATTCTCGTGACGTCGTGCGTCACCAGCTGGTTCAGAAAATTGTTGAAGCCTATGAAGGCTGGGACAGTGAACAGCAGCGTTTAAGCGCTGAGGCTCGTGCCGAGCGTAAAGCCCGTCAGGAAGCCTTGATCGCTGAGAATGATGCTGCGGCTGATGCACAGCATTAAAGCTGCATTGTTATTTAATTTTTAAGGATTCACGTTGAAACTTAGTCTCTCCCTGCAACAGGACTTTCAGTCACCAGAACTGGTGCTGAAACGTGCCTATATTAAAAAAGTTGTAGAAACCACTTTGCGCCATATCGGTACCCAAAGTGATTGTGAAATTGGCATTGCTTGTGTCGATAATGATGAAAGTCATAAACTTAATCTGGAATATCGCGGCAAGGATAAACCGACCAATGTCCTGTCTTTTCCAAGCGAACTTCCAGATGAAATGGCACAGGTTCTGGATGCTTTCCCGATCGGTGATTTGGTGATTTGTATTCCAGTAGTGCTGCGTGAAGCTGCTGAACAGGACAAAGCTCCATTGATCCATTTCACCCATATGCTGGTACATGGCACTTTGCATCTGATGGGTTATGACCATGAAACTTCAGAGGAAGATGCTGAAGAAATGGAAGGCATTGAGATCGAGATTCTGAACAAACTGGGTATTACCAACCCCTATCTGGAAAGAGATTAATATCAACAATTAAAATGCGGGCTAAGGCTCGCTTTTTTTTATTTTGTTCACTTCATAATAAGCTCAACTAAAGAAATAAAATAAAAACTACTATGCAATATGTCGTGATTTTCAAAGCGCAAATTAAAGAATTAGATCAGTGTTATTTTGAAACAGCCCAGCGAATGAGAGAAAGAGCCCTTTCACAATTTTATTGCCAGTATTTTGAAGCCTTAACCGAAGGTACTCAGGAAATTGCGCTTTCTTACTGGAACAGTCTTCATGATATTCGCGCCTGGCATGCAGATGCTGAACATCAGGCCGCTCAAGAGTTAGGGAAAAATAGCTGGTATACATATTTCAGAGTAGAAGTCTGTGAAATTTTACGGCGCTATGATGCACAGTTAAATTAAATATTCATCGATCCTTATTTATCTTTTTCTTGGTCTATTCTTGGATACAGAGTTTAAAAAATATCTGCTTACGCATTCATGATTTCTTCCAGAAATACATAAGCACATAATGAACTTTAACGAAGAACTGTGCTTCAAAAATTTTAGGAGAACGTAATGAAAAGATTGTTCTCGACTGCATTACTCATTTTCTCTCCCTGGCTGTGCTCACCACTTTATGCCCACTCAATTCCCATGTGCCCAAAACTCAAATTTCAACAGAACCAAAGCTCATGGGCAGGCCATTATTATTTAAACGGAGTTATGGAATTAGGTTCGGAGTTGCTTCTGCAAGCAGATGGTACCTTTAAATGGTATCTGGCCTATGGTGCTCTGGATCAATTTGCCGAAGGAACATGGTGGCAAAATAAAGAGTGTATTGGCTTAAAAGCAGATCCAAAGTACCAGGACTTGATGATATTTCCCAAATATCTAGCCATAGATGAAAACCATTTAAATGTGGTCTGGGACGATGGAACTCAGCAAGGTAGTTATATACAGGCGAAGCGTCCCGATTAACGCACCTCAAACTCTGCTTCAGCTGGATCAAAGCGCCAGGTTCGAATGATTCGTAGCTCGGAAATATCCGACATCTTGGCATCAAATGCTCCGAACGGTGCTGCCTTGCGTACTGAAGATTTTGCAGCTTCATCTAGCAAACTATGCCCTGAACTGTCAATTAAGCGAATTGCACGGATTCCGCCGTTCTGGTTCAGGATCACCATCAAGCGCACCTCTCCTGCCAAATTCTGCTGTTTAGCCGCGTCTGGATAATAGCGGTTACCATAGAACTCTACTTTTTGACGGAATTTTTCCAGATAAGCCGCAGAAACATCCTGTTTGGACTGGATGCCATCTACGGTTTTAATTTTTTGCTGACGACTGAAGTTTTGTTGTCGTTGCAGATATTGGGCTTCCAGACTGGCTACCATAGCGGCTTTGGCCTGAAACTGACTTTGTAACTGTTCCTGCATTTTTTTGCGCTGATTTTCTTCCGCCTGTTTTTGCCAGCTTAAAGTCGTCATCAGTACTTTTTCTTCAAAGCTTAATTCACGCTGTTGCTGCAACATGTCCGGACTTTCTTGCTGCTCTTCTCCGGTCTTTTGCTCCATCAACGGTGCAGGCATATCGCTCGACATACGATGTGCTTCACGAAATTTGCCTGAACCTTGCTGGTCAGTTTGAGCCAGAAAATCTGCATGCTCAATTTTTTCATCAGTTTGACGAATACTGACCGCAATCTCTTTAGTCATGCTCTCCTGATCTTGTGGTATACCAAATTCCAGCGTGAGAAAAATCACGTGCAAAATAACAGCTGCAAATACGGCGCTATTAAAAATTGGATCTTTCCACCAGGCTTTGACCAGAGGCATTAATATCATGGTTGATCTCATCGCTACGAACCCAGACTTGAGTTCATCCCCCAAACAGCATTTTTAAAAATTAAAAAATAAACGGCTTTGCATTTTTCTTTTAAAAATGCCAAACCCATCAAATCTTCAACGTTACATAACTAAAATCCTAAAAATGGTGCTATTTATTTTGCTAAACTGCAAGCTGAAACTCTTGTATTTTTTATACAATTCGACAAGATACACTTCGAATTAAAACATATAATTGCCAGGATGCTTAAAGATGCAAACGCTAATTTCCAATATTTCTAATAAAATTCGCCAGGCGTATCAAAAGGCGGAAGGATTTATTGAGGATGAACGCGAATTCCCTTTGTCTCAAGTTTTCCTGAATGCGACATTTCAACGTTTTGTTACTGACAATGTTTCCATGCTGAAAGATCTGCATGCCGATCTGCATGATGACTGGTTACGACTCTATGCTACGCTGGACTATAAAGGTCTGAATGTGACCTTATCGGTTGATTTAAAACTGGTGCAAATGGAGCTGAATAAGAATACGCAGCTCATCGTATTTGAACAGATCAGTGATACCCAGTTGATTGAAGCTAAATATCCAAATGTCTTTTATAAACTGGGTGTGCGCTTTGCCCTGTTTTTCTATCAGCGCGTACTGCACAAGGATCCTCTTGGCATGATTCTGGAAAAACTCGGCGTCATTAAAGTAAAAGATGATTTATTGCATCTGGATCTGAATCGCTGGTTAGGTAAAAACCGCTCGGTGATTGAGACGCTAGGTAAGGTTCATGTGAACCATGCAGTACTTCGTGAAGCTGAACTGGTGGTAATCGGTAATGTGAATCTTGCAGCCCTGTTCAGAAAGCTTTCTCAGGAAAAAGAAGAGAAATGGGACGAAGACGACATGGATGACAATAAAGTCACACCGATCAAACAGAAAGAACCGACTTAAACTGTGTGTAATTCAACATCTAAACAAACACACCAGTAAATACATGAAATATACATTTTTATTGAAAATCTCCCTTCATTTTCCATATTTTGACCAAATAATAAAAAGTAGAAAGTGATCAATTTTATCTGAAATTACACAGGACAATTTTTTATGGCGAAAACTGTATTCAAAACTTTAGGTGTGACTGCAGGCTTGACTACCGCAATGGTACTTACTGGTTTATCCACCCAGACCTTCGCCATGGCGCCCTTCCAGGCCAATTATCAGTTTAGCTATAATGGAAAAAATATGGGTTCTGCTACCCGTACCTTGAGCAAATCTGGTAATAACTGGACCTATGTTTTTGCAGCTAAAGCAGGTGGTGTAGCTTCGGCAACTGAAACCAGCCGTTTCACTTTTAATAATGGCAAGATTGGTTCAAGCAGTTTCAGCCGTACCAGTAAGATTCTGGTGCATAGCAATACCATGAGTATCAACTTTAATCCGTCTAGCAAAACAATCAGTACCAAGAAGGATGATGAAAAACGTTCTTTTGCCTGGAGAGCAGATGTACTGGATGAGCTAAATGCTGAATTGCAGATTCGTGAAGACCTGAAAAATGGTGGTTTAAAATCGAATTACTACATTGCTGATGCCAAAGAGGTAGAAGGCCGTAAATTCGTCAAACAAGGTACAGAAACGGTGAGCACCAAATATGGTTCATTTAGTACCATTAAAGTAGTGATTAAACACAACAAACCAGGCCGTGAAACTACTTTCTGGTTAGCACCGAAACTGGACTACTTACCAGTTAAAGTATCGCATGTCGATAAGAAAACCTCTTACGGTTTACTGCTGACCGGCTATAACGGTAAAACGAACTAAGGTTTTTTGGTGAATTTCGCTTGATTTTTTTTGGGTGCTTTTTACAATACGCTTTTGCTTTAAAAAGCACCTGCTCTTGAGGATTCTCCCGTGCACGCACTAGAACAGAAAATCTTAGCCGAAGGTATCGTTCTATCTGAAGAAGTTTTGAAAGTTGATTCTTTCTTAAATCACCAAATTGATCCAATCATGATGCAGCAAATTGGTCAGGAATTTGCGCGTCTGTTTAAAGATGCTGGTATTACCAAAATTATTACTATTGAAGCATCGGGTATTGCACCTGCAGTCATGGCAGGCTTGGAGCTTGGTGTTCCAGTAATCTTTGCACGTAAATACCAGTCTCTCACGTTAAAAGATGATTTATACCGTTCTAAAGTATTTTCATTTACCAAACAGACTGAAAGCACGATTGCCATTTCAAATAAACACATCAGCTCAACTGATAAAGTTTTAGTGATCGATGACTTCCTGGCAAATGGTCAGGCAGCACTTGGTCTTGCTGACTTGATTCATCAGGCGAATGCTGAAGTGGTAGGAATCGGGATTGTGATTGAAAAATCATTCCAACCAGGCCGTGACCTGTTACTTGAAAAAGGTTACCGCGTTGAATCACTAGCGCGTGTGAAATCTTTAGCGAATGGTACTGTCGAATTTGTTCGAGATTAAATTTACAAATGAATATCTTAAAGGGTGCTTCGGCACTCTTTTTTATTGGATTTTTTTAATTTCGGTTAGTTAGGAATAACTAAAACATAGCTATAAAACTATCTATTTTCGACTGCATATAAATAGTTGTACTTCGACTTTTTCTTATGAAATTTCAATACAGCTCAAGCCTTAAGAATTTATTATCCGACAAATAACAACAATTTAAACTGATATTATTATAAAATAAGAGGCCTAACTATCTGCCAATAGTTAGGCCCTTGGTTTATTTTCAACAATAAACTATTTGACAGTCACAGTAATACTACCGCTGTTAACAGCACCAATGGCGGTAGTTGTGATGCTGTTGTTAACAGCAGTTTGAGTTCCTTCTGCAATTGCACTTACAGATGCATCAATGGTACCTGCATTGTAAGCAATATTTGCTGCACTATAATTACTTAAAGTTTCATTGATTTGCTCACTATAGTTGGTCGCCAGTGTAGTACTCACCACTTCTGAGATGTCTGAACTATCAGCAACCTCTGAGAGCTCTTCTACAGTTTCTGAGTTATTAGTTGCACTGGTAACTTCACTGTAGTCATAGTTATATGTCTCATCTGATACATCTGATATCACGCGATTAAAGCTACCTTGCTCTAGTGTAATACTACCTGTATTCGCGGCACCAATTGCTGTAGTTTCAATCGTACCCTCAATTGAACTAATTGCATCCTGTGCTTCTCTTGATACCTCTCCTAATGCTTGTAAATCGACGCTGGCATCAACATCACCTGTATTTACTGCAAGATTCAAGGCAGAACCATTTTCCACCTGCTGAGAGATCGACTCCAAGGTCGCTTGTAAACCAGTATCTACGGTTACTTCAGTTGGTGTTTCATCATCTTGAGCATATGCCATACCTGCACCAGACAGGAAAGCGACGGATAAAGCGATTGTTTTGATCGTGTTTTTCATCGTTGTTTTTCCTTTTTTAGCTTTGAAATACTTCTCGCTCAGTATTTCTTTCTCATAATGGGAGCGAGCCCATATTTACTGGTCAATTAATCTCGCTGAGAACTTGACCAGTAATTTTCTATAACTTCAGGATTGGCATCCCACAACATGGATACCTTCTCCTCTTCTTTTTCTTTAGAATTCATTTCTTGCGAATCTTTTTCGTTCTTTACTACACCTGAAGAAGACGAAGCTTTTTTCTTACTGATATATTTAATTAAATCTTGTTTACTCATTTCAGGATCTGCTTCAGTATTCTGAATCACCTCGGATTCTTTGTTTTTAGGTGGCTTCGTATCTTTACTCGGTGAATTGGTCGATTTATTTTTTTCATTGGATGAAGAAGATTCTGTTACAGCTGATTCTTGAACAGCAGTGCTGGACGCTATACTGTTTTGCTCCTGACTTTTTTTGTACTTATGCAGAGCCACAGAACTTCGTGTCAGATTGAGCTGACCATATTCAGGTGGTATTTGTGCACGGCAACCAGCAAAGACAGGAGGTGGAACAACCTGACTGAGTAATTCAAAAGTGGCCAGATTCAACATTTGGCGTAAAGCAAAATTAGTCGCCTCACGTTCTCCTTTACCGATTTGAACATTTAACAAGGTACGTCCAGTAAACCGCCCTGCACTAACGCCATAATCCTGTGCAGCAATCTGCTTTTGCAGCGATACATTCGCAACGACTTTACTCGTACGTGTATCGGTAAGAGATAAATCCAGACCAACCATAATACGGGTTTGACTATAGTTCGGGCCAACACCCGCAATCTGCATATCAAATCCACCACCCGGAATAAAATCCAGACTGTTAATACTGCCAGTCACATAATAATCAGAGGCCTGAATCTGTCTTGGATCCCGAATCCCCCACTTGGCTTCACTTTCAATAATTCGGGGATCACGTCGGTTCATTAAGTTGACTCCCGCCTGAAATAAAGCGGACTGCACCATATCTCCAGCGCCTTGAGTGACCATTTTCCCACTACCACCATTGGTCACCACATCTTTGCCGGTTTGATCCAAAATCGCACCTACAGAGAAGCTGACATCATTACGTAATTGTCCTTTTAAACAGGATAAAGCCATATCAAAAGGAGTAAAAATATCGGTAATAGGAGGTCCTTGTACCAGTTTCACCGGTTTCTTATTGGAGGGGGCCAAACCAGTACACCCAGTTAGAAAATAGCTCAAAAGCACCGGTAAGCTCACAAAAGAAATCTTTCTTCTGGATGGAAAATTCAGCATGCTGATTCTCCCTGTCTGGTACTTAAGTTAGGACACTGTTTGGTATTTTGATTGGTATTCGAATTTACAGGAGCTCCATTTAGAAGCTCGCTTGCAATATCTATATTGTTATCCGAACCCTCTATGTTGATATTATTAGTCGGCGTATTTACTGTACCGATAGAGGTAGTTGAGGTGCTATACACCGTGGTTTTCCTAATCCAGAATAATAATCCGACTCTCTAAGTTCGATCAGGTTTGCTTGAACCAAATTTTCACTAGAACGTGCTGCTGATGCTTTCCAACGCTGACTCCACTCATCTGAGGTTGCATAAGCGCTACTTAAAAAACATAAACAAATTAAACCCATATTGATCGCCAATATTCTCATAATATTAATATCCTCTGATTCAAAATGTTTATTTAGTTTTTTACTTTAAATAAGATCTAATTTATCTAAAAAATATTTAATCAGATAAAAAAATAAAATAAAGAAATTATCCGTATTCACATATTTTTTATTTTTAAATAAAAATTTAAACTTATGTTTTTATTAAAATTAAATAAATTTGTTTATAATTTGTGATTTGTAATAAATTATTATTAAGAAAAATAATGAATATAAAATTCATTTAATAAACTTGATTTAAATAATATATTTTAAATATTTAAATTAATAAAAAATTAATCTTAAAATAATTAATATTCTCTTCCTTTTTATTTTTATAAAGTCGTAAATTTTTATTTTATTAGCATTTCTAGAAATAATAATAAATATCACATATTAAATAAAATATAATTAATCAATTACCCTGAAAGGCATTTATAAAGAAAGTCTGTTCTATAGATATTTTTTCGTCTCAATATGCCAATTGTCTTTATATACTCGCATGACCACGGACTTCTTCTTATATTTAGCCACGGCTCAAAACTATTCAAACAGAGAAATGCCTGACTAAATCCCTAAAAAAAGCATATTCATGCTTTAGCTCTGCATATTGTTCACCCCATAGATTAAAAAAATTATAAAAGTGGAAAATGCATGTATTTACAACTCAGCTAAACTTCTCTGAATAAAATTCCACTAGAATCAAATTGGTATGAAATGTTCCTGACTTCAATATTCAGAACCTACATACTGTTGAGCCGGATGTGTTGGATAGCTGCTGGTCTAAGTAAGATCCCATGTCACACATTTGCTTAAAATGAATAAATACTAATCGCTGATGGAAAATCCTATGCAATGTCCTAAATGTGGTTCAACGGAAATTGAGCTACGCGATCACGAAAAGAATCTGAAAAAAATTGGTGGTATTTTAATGACCTCAGCTGGTGCCACTGCGGGCACAGTGGGTGGCGCAGCTTCTGGCGCTTCAATTGGCGCTGCCATTGGAACGGTCGCAGGTCCTTTAGGGGTAATTGTAGGCGGCACGGTGGGAACCTTCGTAGGCGCAATCAGCGTAGGCATTACTGGAGGCGTGGTCGGAAACTTCTTAGGTAAAAAAGCAGGCGTTTCTGTAGATCGCAATCTGTTTCTGGATTATCAGTGTCTGAATTGCAAACATAGATTCAGTCAAAAAGATCAAAAAGATCAAAAAGATCAAAAAGATCAAAAAGATCAAAAAGATCAAAAAGATCAAAAAGATCAAAAAGAAGATTAATAAAATCAAGGAAATGAAGCTGATTCTCCATTTCCTTTTTAATTAAAGCCTTAAGCCTGATGGAGTTTTAAAGCAACTTCGGCCAGACGTTTGCCCTGTACTTCACATAAAATTTTCTCATCCTGGCTTAATCCTTGGTCATGACGCGGGCCACTCACATGACTAGCACCATAAGGTGTACCACCACTTTTAGTATTGGACAGCGCTGGCGTTGCATTGCTTAATCCCATGATCATCATACCGTGATGAAACAATGGCGGTAGCATCGTCAGTAAAGTACTTTCCTGTCCGCCATGCATTGAGCCTGACGCGGTAAAAACACAGGCTGGCTTACCATGCAAAGCGCCATTCAGCCATAAACTGGTGGTCTGATCCCAGAAGTATTTCATTTCTGAAGCCATATTCCCAAAGCGGGTGGGTGAACCTAATGCCAAAGCAGCACACTGGGCAAGATCATCTAAAGTACAGTAGATATCGCCTTCTGCCGGAATACTCGGCTCTGCTTCTTTCACCACCGTCGCAATATTTGGAACAGTGCGAATTTTTACAGCCATCCCTGCTGCTTCAACACCATTCGCAATCAGATGTGCCATTTCTTTGGTTGAGCCATATTTGCTGTAATATAAAACAAGGACATAAGGTTGCATAAAGTTCTTATTCATTACTTAAAAAAATAAAACTATACGGTATTTCGCAACTTTTTTGGGTAAGCTGAAGAATGAAAATTCATGATGAATAAAAAAATTGAGATTGAAAGCGCATGATCGTTGAATATTTAAAGAAGTTACCTTTTTATGAAAAACACTGGTTTCAATTTATTTTATTTGTACTACGGCGTTTTGAGGCTGACCGATGTCGTGAGCAGGCCGGTTCACTGACCTATACCACCCTGTTTGCTGTAGTTCCAATGCTGACCGTGTTTCTGGTCATTATCTCTTCAATCAGGGCATTGGAACCGGCACGACAACAGCTCCAACAGCTGATTTATAGTAACTTTTTACCTAAAACAACGATTGCTTTCGATAAAGCGCTCAATGCCTTCACGGAGAAGTCCAGCAATTTAACTATTATCGGTATTCTTTTCTTATTCATCACCACAGTACTGATGCTCAGTAGCATCGAAACGGTCTTTAACCGGATCTGGCGTGTGACTGAAACCCGCGGTGGCATTATCGGTTTTATGCGTTACTGGACTATTATTTCACTCGGTCCAATTCTGCTGGGCAGCGCCTTTGTGATTTCTTCTACTTTAGCCTCCATGAATATTCTCAGTAATAACTTTGCCGGTTATGAACTGGATGGCGCCTTTATTCTCTGGGTAATATCTTTTTCTCTGACCGTGCTTGGCTTTTTTATTCTGAACTGGACTATTCCCAATCGGAGTGTACCGCTCAAATCTGCTTTTATTGCCGGCCTGTTTAGTGCCATCGTATTTGAGCTGCTGAAAAACCTGTTCGGCTTTTTGATGTCAAACTTTACCAGTTATGAAATTGTTTACGGCGCTTTCGCAGCTGTCCCTATTTTCCTGCTCTGGATTTACCTGTCCTGGATTATTGTATTGTTGGGCGTGGAAATCAGCTATGCCCTGACTGCATTCGAATCTGGGCAAGACAATAAGCGTCATCCGATCGTCATGTTACTGGATCTATTAGAACTGTTTTATAAAAAGCAGAAAACTGGTGAAAGTATCAGTGAAGCACAGGCACTGGAAGTTTTAGGACGGGATGAAATTGGACGCTGGCCAAGCTATGTCAGCATGTTTGAAAAACAGAATCTGATTAAACGCACGGATGATAATGAATATGTGCTGGTACGCGATCTGGATCAGGTCAGCTTCTGGAATTTTTATCTACAGCTTCCTTATCCTTTACCGCGCAAACAGCATCTGACTGATGTGCATACTGATGATCTCTGGATGCAAAAGTTCTCACCTAAACTGAATGAAACTGATCAGTTTCTGGAAGAAAAACTCAATTTTCCATTATCAGAACTGTTCCGCAGTAAATAAGTTTAATCCTCTCTTTTGAGAGGATTAAATTTAAGTAGATTGATTTGATTTTCAGCAAATAATCGTCCTTGCTTTCATTAAAGCTATACTTATCCAAAAACTAAGTGTCGTCATTTTCATTGACCGGTTTTTTATATAGATGTCTGAGTCTTGATCTGAGGCTCAGGTTTCTTTAACCATCCCTGTAAACTCACCAGAATCACGCCCAGCATCACCATACAGGTCCCGACAATAAAATTGATCTCGATATGTTCATTTAGAATCAATACGCCAAACAGCATGCCAAATACTGGGGTTAAAAAGGAAAACACCCCTAAACGTGAAGCCAGATAATGTTTTAGCATCCAGAACCAGATCAGATAACTGGCAAAGGAAATCACCACCGTATGAAAAATCAGGCTGGAAATCGACAAAGTTGTCCATTGAATACTGGCTTGCCCAGTCAAAAAGGACAAAGGCAACAACACCATGCCAGCGATCAGCAATTGATAGAATAAGGTCTGGGTTGCAGGTGCTTCAGCCAGCGAGCTCAGACGTACACTCACGGTCGTGGCTGCCCAGAATACACCAGCCAGTAATGCCAGAAAATCTCCCCATAAGGCATGAGGTTGTAGAGCAGATCCTGTCTGTGGACGCAGCACGAAACTCACTACAATACCGCTAAAAGCAAGGAAAATTCCTCCCCATTGCACATGAGACAAACGTTCCGCTGGCAGTTTCCAGTGCAAGCCTAAAGCCACAAAAATCGGTGCGGTATAGAGCAAGACAATGGTATGCGAAGCTGAGGTATAACGCAGCGCCTCACCCACCAGATAAAATTCAGCGGCAAACAGCACACCCACCAGTAAACCCGCAGACAAGTATCGTGCACTCCAAAGCTGACGGCGTACACTCTGCTGAATTAAAGGATAAACCATAAGTGCAGATAAGGCTGAACGTAATGCAATTTGCATCAGGGCAGAAATATCACTGGCCGCCCATTTCAGTACGACCTGCTGCAAACCCACAACATACATAGTACAAACATAATGGCAGATGCTTTAACATCTAGTGCCTGACGATGATTCAAATATATTCCTGTTCTTGATTGGAGCCGCTACACAATAAAATTTTCAGAAGTAGAAGATATACTTCAAAATAGACACACGATGGGGTGATTCAGGCAAAAAGAGTGATGCATAAAAAACGATTTAGACGCTATCCAATTTATATCTAGAAACTGAATGGCAACGGTGCCTGATCAGTCTGATAAATTATCCCTTGCTCATTACACTTTTCTAAACAAAATAAAGGAGCCCTTCGGCTCCTTGATCTCAAAAATCCGGTCTTACTTTACAAATGTCGTCCAGACATAATCCTGATTTTGGCCTTTTAGGGTCATTTTCAACTGATCACCCGATTGTAAGGCTGCCACTCCTGCTGGTGTACCGGTCATGACCACATCACCTGCTTCCAGTGTGAACACTTGACTGATGTCGGCCAATAAAGTCGCAATATCAAAAATCAATAAAGCTGTATCGCCTTTTTGACGCAGCTCATCATTGATCTCCAGCTTATAGTGCACATCTTTCCAGTCAGCAATCACATCACCTACTGGCACCCAGTCTGCGAGTACACAAGAACCATCAAAAGCTTTGGCCCGTTCCCAAGGTTGACCTTTTTTCTTCAGATCATCTTGTAGATCACGTAAGGTCAGATCCAGACCTAAAGTCACAGCGCCAATTGCCTGCAAAACTTTGGCAGGATCATTTTCCTTGCTTAAGGTACGGTCAATACGCAAACTTAGTTCACACTCATAATGACAGTTGCCCCAGTCCGGATTCCATTCAATACCAGCATCCAGTGATGTCAAAGCACTCGGTGGCTTGATAAACAGCACAGGACGATCAGGTACCGCATTTCCAAGCTCTTTGGCATGGTCAGCATAACTGCGACCGACACAAACAATTTTTGATGGACGTGTACTCATGATCTCTTTCCTGTTCTTGATCTGTCTTATTTCTTAAAGGTATTTTCGAAAATGCTTTGCTCGGCACCATCTTTAAAGGCACGTTTTGGCACAATCACCACTGTACGGTTTTTCAGTTCCAGCATATAGGTCAGCTTGCCGACAGCAAAACTTTGTACTTCATTATAATGCACGACCTTGCTACGTCCGTTATTGAAAATTTCTGCATAGTCCTGAAACAGGTCAATGCCCTGTTCACTTTTTCCAAACTGATATTTTACAAACTGGCGCTTAAACATCATCGGCAGGAACCAGTAGCGCATGATGCCCTGTAAAATCAGGAAGAAGGCACCCAATGCCACATAATAACGGCCAACCCCATTCAGTCCCATTGAAAAGCCCCAGATAATAATCCCGATACTGACCAAAGGCGTCAGAAAGCGTGAAATCTGTTTTTTGCCAAAAGTGGCCAGAGCAAATCCATCCTGAGATTCTTCTAAAGTGAGATAATAACGGGTGGATAAAGTTGGTGCTGACTCAGTCATAGCATCACATCAAAAATATAAAATCCTGATCCATACTATATCAAAATATGCTTGAAACTCATGGCTTATGCTATCAATTACATAACTTTGCTTTGGAAATAACTAAATTTAGTTTTAAATAAATCATCATTAAAACAAAAAATACACAATAGGATATTGGATGAAAGGATTGATCCCCTATTTGCTGATGAGTAGTACCTTATGTGCAATCTCACCGGCTTTCGCAAAAATAACGCCATGGACCCCTAATCTGCCAAGCAGTCTTGATGTATTTCAGGGCAATTCTCAACAACTGGCTGAACTCACTGGCGAGCGTATCCTGATTTATGCACATCCTGCCAGCAAAACCCATTTACCGACTTTTAAAACGGCTTCTAGCAGCAAATCCCAGTTTTATAGTGCGGCTGTGGTCTTGCCTGCATCTGAAGCACAAGTCGAAAAATTACTGCAACATTATCCGAATTATGTTGGCCTGTTTCCGACCCTGAAATCCGCCAAAGTGATTGAACAGCAAGGGAGCATTCAGCAAGTCAAATATCAAGTACATATTCCTACCCCAATTCCAGTCTTAAACTTTAAAGAAACTGTGGTAATGCAGCATCATCTGGAAAATAACAGTATCAGCACACTAATTCTGGATGCGCCAATTCCCTATGGGGCCGGAAAGCTAGAATGGTTTGCACTGGGTCCCAATAAAACCTTAGTGACGGTGACGCAATGGGGCGATCTAAACCAGCCGCAAGGTTTTCTATTTAGCAAGATCCTGAATGCCCTGCCGGAAGCCAAACTCGGCATTCCTGCTGGCACTAATGCCTTTCTGCTTGAAGCTTTACAGCAGCGTTTTAGATATCCTGCTGCCATAGCTTTAAATACGGCAGTGCCCCGGGTTCAGCTCAGTAATCAGCAAACCCAGAAAATTGCCCAGCTCAGTCAAAAATCAGGACAGCCTGTCAGCTTTATTTTGCCCAATTATCAGGTCAAGGCCGGTAAAAGTTCAGAAAATCTAAGATTCAGTACCACCTATCAATATTTCTCGCATCCGACTGAGAAGCTGCAGCCCTGGTTATCGGCTCAGGCCAGCCAGAAACTCTTTCCACGACAAATCAAAAAAGTGGAACTGAACCCAGTCAACCCGCAAAGTATTGATGCCAACTACAAGGTATCAGTCGGCTTGGGCGTCATTCAGATTCCCTTTAATTTTAAAATGCGTTTTGAACAGCCAAATACCTTACAAAACCAGTTCTATGCCAATGGCGGAGATTTAAAATTTGTACGGGGTGGAATGAAGCTTTTGCCGCAATCTCAGGGAACGCTATTCCAGATCACCAGTTCCATGAAAATTCATGATCAGGCACCGTTCTTACTGAAAGCCATGCGCAGCCTTCCCTATCATGACATGTTGCCGGCTGTTGGTGGCAATACTGTCTACGCACTGAAAGTACAACAAAAGTTAAAGTCTTAAGTTCATTTCTAATTATTGGTTTTTTATATGAAAAATTAAAAACTAAAGACGTAAAAAAACCGCATCAATGTGCGGTTTTTTCAGAATTCTTTATCAAGATTGGTGCGCTCAGAGAGATTCGAACTCCCGACCCCTTAGTTCGTAGCCAAGTGCTCTATCCAGCTGAGCTATGAGCGCGACGTCTTGATGAAGTGCATTATATATGAATTTCAGCTTTTGTTAAGTGCTTTTAAGCAATTTTACGTACGAGTGTTTAGTATTTAAGCATAACGCTGCTTTTTGATTAAAAGCCCAACAAGTTTAATCATATTTTACCGACTGGATATTTTGAGCATAAATAAAACCCTTTAAATTTATACATTTTTTATATTATTTAAGTCTAAAGTTAAACAAAATTTCAGATCATATGAGTCAAAAAATATTGACTAGCACTTCATGTATCAAAACAGCAATAATAATCCAAGGAAATATTAAGATAATGTAGATTAAATCCACATTGTTACAACTACTCGCTATCAAAATATTACAATCAGAATTTAAAGTAAGTAGAAAGAAGATCAATAGTAATATGTGGTAGATGATAAAACTGCTGAAGACATATTTTTTTAACTTTTTTTTATTCATTTTAATTATCTTTATAGTTTTAATTTTTCAGTATAAACACACATCTATCAATGTTCACAAATTTCAGGCACAAAAAAACCGCAACATATGCGGTTCTTTGTCAATTTTACATCTTTCGATGTTCAAGTTGGTGCGCTCAGAGAGATTCGAACTCCCGACCCCTTAGTTCGTAGCCAAGTGCTCTATCCAGCTGAGCTATGAGCGCGTAACTTGTGTCGTCTTTATAGACTGCGTTATTTTCCGGTTTACTTATTGGTGCGCTCAGAGAGATTCGAACTCCCGACCCCTTAGTTCGTAGCCAAGTGCTCTATCCAGCTGAGCTATGAGCGCGACATAAGTAAAGTGGCGGTGAGAGAGGGATTCGAACCCTCGATACAGTTACCCGTATGCGTCCTTAGCAGGGACGTGGTTTCAGCCACTCACCCATCTCACCGTAACGTGCCGCCATAATACAAATTTCGGCATAGCACTGCAAGCACAGCTTGAAAAAAAACTGCATATTTTTGCTCGTTTAAATACTTTTTAAACAATTTCCCTATTTTTAGTCATTTAAGTCCTGAAAAACCCGATAAATTTCCAGTTATCTAAAATTAGCCAAAAATCGAAAACTTAAACAGATTATTGCAATCATTTACGTGCAGTCTGCACTGACATGACTTATGCTAAACCTATCTCCAAGGACACTTTAAAGATATGATGAAAAATTGGGTCGATCCTGAAGCAAAAGCTGAAGCCGAACGTTATGACAACCCTATTCCAAGCCGTACCCTGATTCTCGAAACTATAGAAGAAAAAACTGCCCTGTCCCATGCTGACCTGGTGGAATATTTTGAAATTGCCGATCAAAAAAGTATTGATGCCCTGAGCCATCGTCTGATTGCGATGGTACGTGACGGGCAATTGATGAAAGACGGTTACAAGTTCCAGATCGCGGCGGAACAGCCTGAGCATGAAGCAACGGTATATATCAACTCCAAGGGAAGCGGCACAGCCAATATTTCAGGTGAAGATGACCTGCTCTTACCTGAGCGTGAATTGCGTCAGGTCTTTAACGGTGACCGTGTTAAAGTCCGTCAGACCTCAGTAGATCGCAAAGGTAAAGCCTGGGGCTTTATTACTGAAGTCTTGCAGCATCGTGTCAAACAGATCATTGGTAAAGTGTCTGAATATGAAGGTGAATACTTTGTTCAGCCAGCCAATCCAAATGCACATCAGCCAATTACTCTAGAAAAAGAGCTGATCGAGCATGCCAAGGTCAAAGTCGGCGATTCAATCCGCGTGGCGATTGACACCTACCCAACCAAAGAAGAATTTGCGACTGGCCATATTGTGCAGTCGATGGCAGACAAAGCCGATACCGAAATCATCATTCCACAGACGATTCTGGAATATGGCCTGCCGTATGAATTTCCTGAAGAAGTCTTGAAAGAAGCGGAAAGTTTTAAAGAACCTTCTGACAAAGACCGTGAAGGCCGTGTCGATCTACGTGATTTAGCGCTTGTCACCATTGACGGTGAAGATGCACGTGACTTTGATGATGCGGTCTATGCAGAAAAACGTCCGGGCGGTGGTTATCGTGTCGTCGTGGCGATTGCTGATGTGAGTCATTATGTACGTCCGGGCAAACCGCTGGATGATGAAGCGCAAGAACGTGGGACATCCGTGTATTTCCCGCACTTCGTTTTACCAATGTTGCCTGAAGCACTCTCTAATGGCCTGTGTTCATTAAATCCGAATGTCGACCGTCTGTGCATGGTCTGTGACCTGAAACTGTCACGAGCTGGCCGAGTGACCGGGTATGAATTCTACCCTTCAGTGATGCATTCCAAGGCACGTCTGACTTATGACCAGGTCGCGAAGTATTTTGAAGGTGATAGCACAGCAATCACTGAAGATCGTAGTGTACGTAAATCACTGAACACCCTGTTCCAGTTGTATCAGATTCTAAAAGGCTTACGTGCTGAACGTAATGCAATGGAATTCGAAACCATTGAAACCTATATGACCTTCGATGAGCTGAGCGGTATTAATGAAATTCTGCCACGTACCCGCAATGATGCGCACAAGCTGATTGAAGAATGTATGTTGCTGGCTAACGTGGCTGCTGCGGAATATGCACTGAAAAATGAAATTCCAATGCTGTACCGTGTGCATCAACCACCAGAATTTTCACGTATCCAGAAAGTACGTGACTTCGTTAAGCTCCTCGGTCTGAAATTTCCGGAACAGCCAACCCAGAAAGATTATCAGGAAGTTATTGAAGCAACTAAAGACCGGATCGATGCACCAAGTATTCATGCAGTCTTGTTACGTTCAATGATGCAGGCCTACTACGGCGCGAAGAATGATGGTCACTTCGGTCTGGCATATGATGCTTATACGCATTTCACTTCACCGATCCGTCGTTACCCCGATCTGTTATTACATCGTGCTATCAAAGCCCATCTGAATAAAAAGCCATATCCAATTTCAGGTGCCTCTTTAGATGATGCCGGTGAGCATTTCTCAGCAACAGAACGCCGTGCCGATGAAGCATCTCGTTCTGTAACGACCTGGCTGAAATGTCACTATATGCAGCAGCATCTTGGTGAAGAGTTTGTCGGAATTATCAGTGCTACGGCTGAATTTGGTTTGTTTGTCACACTGAAAGACCTCTATGTCGATGGTATGGTGCATGTGAGCCAGTTGGGCGATGACTTCTTTGTCTTTGATCAAAGCAGCCAGAGTCTGGTCGGCCAGAACCGCGGTCAAATCTTCGGTCTGGGTGATGAAGTCAAGATCAAGGTTGCAGGAGTCAATCTGGAAGAACGCAAAATTGATTTTGAACTGATCCAGCAACTGACTCATGCGGGTCGTCCAATTCGCGCCCGTGCTCCACGTGTCGCAGAAAAAAAACCTGCACCACGTCCGGAAGCAAAAGAGGAAGTCTTCAATAATCATGAGCGTGCGCAAAAAGCCCAGCCCAGTGATGATGGAGAACAGCCCATACGACGCAAAAAAGACAAATCCAAGCCCAGTTCCTACAGTAAAAAGCCTGCTAAAAAATCTGCAGGAAAGTCTGAAGCAAAGGCTAAAGATAAAGTAAAGAAAAAAGCCAAGATCAAAAAGAAAAAGTCGAATGCAAAAGTCAAGACTGAATAATTTCTGATGATCATAAAAAGGGCGCTACGGCGCTCTTTTTATTTTATAATTCAGTTAAATAAAGATTAAAAAAATATCATGCTTATTGCATCAAATAATAAACAACATTTGCATATCTATGCGATTCTAATTTTTACAATTTTGATCTTCAGTGACTTTATTGCACTCAAGTATTTTAATTTCGTAGCAACGCCACTTACGAATTATTTTGCATTGATTATAAGCTGTGTCATATATATTGGGATATTGCTGTATTTTTTCAGACTCAAACAGCATGGTTTATGGTTTCCACCTTATCATTGGCGTAATTTCAGAAAGCGGCCCAAATTTTATAGTCTTTTTATCTTTCCTTCGATCATGATGTCAGCACTTTGGATTAATCTGACCATGTATCCACCATATCTTTATACGAAGCTGACAGGCGAAACTAACAGTATTTCAATTACTACTCAGGCTAGGAAATTCAAAGGTGTTCGAAATCATATCTCTTATGCCTTTGACACAGAATATAGATATTTACCGGTTATGGAGCTATCTGTTTCAGAATTTCAGCTTTATCAAAATAAATCCGTTGAACTACAGCTTAAGCTTACAACAAGTACTTTAGGCAGCATCGTGCATGAGATTGAACGAATCAATATCCAGCCTGAAGTCGAATAAATAATACCGTCGTATGCTTGATTTCCCTGCCAATAAGCCCTACATCTAGATTTAACATAGGAAATGACTTCGGCAGAAACGACATGACATTAGAAAAAGCAACTTTACCCGTTCCACAATTTGATCAGATTACCCTGGCAGATCTTAAACAAAAAATTGAAAACTGCATTCAGCAAGGTTTGCAATTTCTAAATGAACTGACCCAGACACCTGATACTGTCCAGGAACAACTTGCGGTTCTGAAACAGGTTGATACGCTAGAAAATAATATGAGCGAGTCCTGGGGCGTTTTGTCGCATCTGAACGCAGTCATGAATAACAATGAGACCCGTGATGTCTATCAGGCATTATTACCGGGCCTAAGTGATTACTATACCCAGCTAGGCCAGCACACAGCGCTCTATCAAACCTATCAACATGTACAGGATGCACCGGTCTTCAATGAACTGCCGGAAGCTCAGCAAAGTGCAATTAAACTGGCGCTACGTGACTTTAAATTGTCAGGTGTGGCTCTAGAGGGTGAAGCAAAAAAACGCTATGCAGAAATTTCTGCACGTTTGTCACAACTTTCCTCAGATTTCTCCAACCATGTACTGGATGCAACTCAAGCTTACTTCAGACCGCTTAAGGAAGAAGAATTAGCTGGCCTGTCTGAAAGCAATATTGAACTGTTAAAACAATATGGCCAGCAACGTGAACTGGATCAACCGGTTGCCACTTTAGATTTTCCATCTTATTTGGCCATTATGACTCATGCCGAAGATCGTGGCCTGCGTGAAGAGCTCTATAAAGCCTATACCACGCGCGCATCAGATCAGTCCGAACAGACTGAATTTGACAATACAGCCAGCATGGAAGAAATCCTGAAATTACGTCAGGAAATGGCAGCACTCTTAGGCTTTAATAATTATGCCGAATATTCACTGGCCAGCAAAATGGCACCGAACGTCGAAGCTGTGGATGAATTCCTGCGTGATCTGGCGGAACATGCCCGTGCGCCTGCTGAACAGGAAGTGGCTGAACTGAAAGCGATTGCTGCTGAAGATGGTATTACTGAATTAAAACCTTGGGACAGCAGTTACTATTCTGAAAAGCTGAAAATGCAGCAGTTTAATCTGTCTCAGGAATCGCTAAAACCCTACTTCCCGGCTCCAAAAATCTTGCAAGGTCTGTTCAGCATCCTGAAACGTTTATATGACATTCAGGTGGTTGAACGTGAAGCGCCAGTTTGGCATCCAGATGCGCGTTATTTTGAACTGGAAGACCAAGGCGAAGTGATTGGCGGTTTCTATTTTGACCTCTATGCACGTCAGGGCAAACGTGGCGGTGCCTGGATGAGTGGCTTCCGTTCACGCATGCAAATTGCTGAAGGATTGCAAAAACCGATCTGTTATATGGTGGCAAACTTTACTCCACCTGTGGGTAACCGCCCTGCACTACTGACTCATGATGAAGTGATTACCCTGTTTCATGAATTTGGTCACGGTCTGCATCATATGCTGACAGAGGTGGACAATATTGCCGTGGCTGGTACACATGGTGTGGATTGGGATGCTGTCGAACTACCAAGCCAGTTTATGGAATTCTGGGCCTGGGATCAGGACAGTTTAAACCTGCTCAGCGAACATATCGAAACCAAGGAAGTTTTACCTGCTGACTTGTTAAAAGCCTTGCTGGATGCTCGTTTCTTCCAGTCCGGTATGCAGACTTTGCGTCAGCTGGAATTTGCTTTATTCGACCTGACCATTCACCGTGCCAATCCGGCATTGAATGCTGAACAGATTCAGGCAACCTTGAACGAGATTCGTGAAAAATACGCCGTTTTACCCACTACACCATATAACCGGTTCCAGCACAGCTTCAGTCATATCTTCGCGGGTGGATATGCAGCGGGCTATTATTCTTATAAATGGGCAGAAGTTTTGGCCAGTGATGCCTTCGATCGCTTCGAAGAAGAAGGAATTTTTAACACTGAAACCGGAAAGCAGTTTAGACAAAAAATTCTAGCAGTTGGCGGAAAAGATACAGCACTTGACGCATTTATCAATTTCCGCGGACGCGAGCCAAAAATAGATGCTTTGTTACGTCATCAAGGTTGGACGAACCGCTCTAAAAACGCTTAAACTACGTTTTTAAGTAAATCACAGGGTGAGTATGATGGCTATCAAACGTCGTTTCATTGCAGGCGCAAAATGTCCTAAATGTCAGGCGTTGGATCGGATCGTTATGCTGACCTCTGGTGAAGCTGAATGGATTGAATGTATCGAATGTGGGTATGAAGAAAACCGTCCTACCCATATCGAGGAACCTGAGTCACCAGCCGTTCCGGATGAAATTGGTGTGATTCAGTTTAAACCCCGTCAGCCAAAAGAATAATTTCGGGAACCTAAATGACTCTAGATCATCGACAAAATCCTAAACTTTTATGGGGAATAGTGAGTGGATTAATTGTTGTGATTATTGCTGTTTTAATAATTACACAGTTTTTTCTCACACAAAATGAAACATTACCGGCACATCAGGGTGACTTGATGCATGCACCGGTGACACAAGCCGCACCTAAAGCAGAACCTGAACCAGAAGAAATTGTGCCTACTTCTGAAAATGTTCTGGTCGATGCCTCTATTATGAGAGAAGAAGTCACTGAAAATGCCACTTTGGCGAAAGAAGAAATTGCCAAACTGGAAGATATTCAGCAACAGCTCAATGAGCAGGAAAAAAGCCTGAAACAACAGCATAGTGATGCGGATGAACTAATTAAACTCAAAGAGGAACAAATCAAGTTACTCGAAGCACAACTGGCACAATAGTCGGAATGAGTTAGGGATTTTCAGCTAGAATATCCACAGATTTTCTAGCTAAGTTCCCTCATGAGTGTAGCCTCTCCCTCGCATCTGGTTAAGGCAATTGTCTTTCTGACCTGTTCCGCTTTTTTGTTTTCAGTCATGGGCGTCTGTATCCGCTTCGCCTCACACACCGTTGACAATGCCACTGTGGTATTTTTCCGGAATTTTGTCGGCCTGTTTATTTTTCTTCCTTTGATCTTCAATAAAGGCATTAGCTTTTTTAAAACTGAAAAACTCTGGATGCACACCTGGCGCTCTGTCGCAGGTTTGACGGCGATGTATGGCTTTTTCTATGCCATTGCACATTTAAAGCTTTCTAATGCCATGGTCTTCACTTATTCCTCACCGATTTTTATTCCACTAATTGCCTGGCTGTTTCTAAAAGAAAAAGTTACTCAAAGCATGTTACTGGCTGCTGCGATCGGTTTTATTGGCGTGTTGTGCGTGGCTAAGCCTGATTCCGGTTTATTTAACCTGATGTCTGTGATTGGCTTGAGTGCCAGCTTCCTGGCTGCTATGGCTTTTGTCACGGTTCGTGCACTGACTCAGACCGAACCACCAGAACGGATTGTGTTTTATTTCTGTCTGATCGGCACCCTGATTTCCATGGTTCCAATGTTCTGGCATTGGCGTCCTTATACTCTGACTGAACTCGGTTATTTAATTGCAGCCGGTTTATTAGCAAATACCAGCCAGTTATTTCTATCCAATGCTTATAAACTGGCACCTGCTGGTCAGATTGGGCCAGTGAACTATATTGCGATTTTCTTTGCTGGCTTATGGGGCTTTTTATTCTGGCAGGAAGTTCCGGATCTCTATAGCCTGCTCGGACTAGGACTGATATTTTGTGGGATTTTACTTTGCAGTCCTGTTTTACAAAATAAGCTTAAGCTACGTTAAAACCATAATAAAAAAAGCACCCGAAGGTACTTTTTTTATTTGTTTAAATTACTGATACCAGCCGAAGAGCTTAAATACATAAGGCACATAGGCAATGATCAGCATCGCTGGCAGCAACACGATCATTGGTAAAATCCAGCGCTCATAACGGTAATAGAAGGACTTATGTCGAACTTCTGCATCCGCCTCGGCCACCTCAGCATCACCAATGGATTGCCTTGCCAACAGATGGTTCAGGGCAACAGGTGGTGTTACATAACCTAGTTCGAAACCAATCAAGGTAATCATCCAGAAATGTACCGGATGAATTCCATACTGATAGGCGACTGGTGCAACCGTTGCTGAAATCAGGATCACCGCACCGAACGGGTCCATGATCATGCCAACGAACACCATCAGGCCAACAATCATGGAAATCACCAGAATGGTACTGCTAATATCTGTCGGAAACGCTTCCATAATTTCCATACGTTCCAGCAGGCCGCCCACACTGACAGATAGTGCCATCAAAATCACCAGCGCACCAATGTGTCCAACCGTTTCACTGGTCGAAATGTGTAATGATTTCCAGAAGCCAACTTGACGCAGGCTTTCACCAACAGTCGAACGTTTTACACCATGATTTACAGCCAGCTCACCGCCCTGCTGCTCAATATGGTCTGCTTCACGATACTCAGCATTAATAGCTGTACCCGCGGTCGCCATTGCAGGCGTATTTCCTGAACCTAAGGTTGTGGTTAAGGTTTCATCCCAATGCCCTACTGGCGGTAATGGTGCAGGCTCATGACGTAACTTATCAAATAGCACGATCATCAACAGAATCACTGGCATCATGACAGGTGCAGTAAATTCATTCAGATCTGTAGACAATGCATATTTGTAGAACAGCCAGATCAGGATGAAAATCACGATATAAGGAATCACATTTACAAAGGCACGTGCAGACTGTGGTGCCGCCAGACCAGGTGCAGCAATACGGAACTTGCTTTCAGCAAAGAATAGCGAAATGATCAGGAACAATGTTGAACTGAGCAGGAAGACATAGACACCGTAGTGATACAGCATATCTGTCGTCACTTCCTTGTTCAGTGAAGCCACCACAACAATTAATAGACATGGACGAAGCACCACACCGAGTGAACCGGACATCGCAGTTGCTGCCAAGGCAAACTGACGGCGACCACCGGCATTCCACACTTCCTTATAAATGATCGCACCTGCAGCAATCACGAAAATCCCGGATGCACCGGTATAAGCGGTTGGTAGTGCAGCTGCCAGCAGGATTAACCAGGTCAAGGTTTCTGGCGCCAGATTCCATGGACGCAGGATATTCAGGAACATGTCTACGACACGGGTTTGTTTCAGCAACATACCAGCCCAGATAAATAAGGCCAGATTCAGGAAGATACTCGAAAACTCAACCAGTTGCCCCAGATAGATACCCTGACCCATCGGGTAATCCATCAAGAAGACAAAGTTAAACCCCGTACTGATAGCCATATAGGCATACAGTGGGATGCTTAAGAAAGCCAGTCCAAAACTGCCTCCCTCTCGGGTCGCCTGAGGTGGCTTAATAACTTGGTACAGACTGATCAGGGTCAATGTCCCAAAGAGAATCATCCATAACCAATAGACATACTTCATGTCTCCCATCGGCACCCCGGAATTCAGCACCGACATATATTGGCTATAGGAAGAATAAACCAGGAAACTGTTCGCGATCAGCATCGCCACAGAATAGACTTTGAAATCGATACGGGTGGCCGGGCTACGTAGACCGATATGATGGGTTTTTAATGTCGCACTGATTGCAGCAAATACCACCATGATGATCAGTAGCAAGGCACGGTTTTCAGTCCCGAACTTGAAAATGCCAAAGAATGAAGTTTCAAAACTGCGATAGGCACGAATACTTGGATGCGCCTCAATATGCGTCATCGCCTTGTCATAGAACTGGTAAGACTCTTCACAGACCTGTTGTGCCTGCATAACTGCAGCACGCACATCCGCTTCAGAACGTACACCGAAGAAATCGGCATATTCATCGGCGGCATCTGCTTTCATCTGCTCCTGAACTTTTTGATCGACATTAATATTACGATCACATTGAGGCGCTTTCGGTTCAGCACGCAAAAACGAATACTGCATGCCTGTTGCCGGATCACCATACAGACGCTCGCCCATACGCAGCAACTGACCATGAATCATTTCCCCGGTTCCAATCACCAAGGTCAGTAAGAGCAAGATGAGCACGACAAAGGTCGAGATCCACTCTGTCCAGATATAACGTAACAGACCTAATCCCGATCTGTTTTGATTATCGTTGTGCATGTATTTTCCTATTCTTGTTTTCGCGCCTTACATTCTTTTAAGCGCTGGTCTTCCTGTCTGCCCCGAAAATTCCTTTACAAGGGTCAGTATCATTATTTTCTATTTTGACTCTGCATGAAAATCAGCAGAATAAAAATGACAATTTATCTTTTCTTTTTGTCTTTTCTGCCAACAGTTTCAGCTATCCCCAACATAGTTACCCAAGATATAGAGCAATGCGACTACCACTCCCCAGATCACCCCTAATAAATGCGCTTCGACCAGTACCGGACTGCCAATAAGTTGTGCAGTTTCCTGATTTCCAATGGTATTTTCCCAAATTAGTTTGGCAAAGATTAAAAATAATACCAGTACGGCAAATCCACGTTCACGTTGATAAAGCAGATGCACACAGGCGACTGCGACATAGGCCCCATGTAATACCCCGGATAGTCCTGCATATGCTTCAATATTTGGCAGGAAAAAATAAAAACTCAGGCTGATCAACGGTGGCAGAATCAAAAGAATTGAGACGAAATGCCACACAGATGCACGGGGAAAAATGAAAGGTAAACAGATAAAGGCAAGAATATTCAGAAAATAATGGGCCCAGCCGACATGCACCCAGTGCGCAGTCCAGAGCCGCCAGAATTCCCCGAGCAGGCTTTCCTGCCAGTAGATGAAAGCATCGTTAAAGATTTGCAAACTCGCTGAAAGAGAGACAAAAGCCGCCAGAAAAATAATTTTTCGTCGAAGATGTTGATCTTGCATCGGCTCCTTGAACTCCTTTCAGCATATTGAAAATGACCTCTATGAGCATCATTCACTTAATTTTTCATTAAATTATAGGTCAGCGCTAAACAGATCATCCAGTTCTGAGGAATTATCAGTTTCATCCCAGAAGGTCTGCATGCCATCATCTGCACTACGAATACCGGTATTTTCAGTCCAGTAACGGTCAGAAATACCATTCACCATAATGGCAGCCATACTGTCGATCAGCTTAAACTGAGGATTGACCGGCTTCTCATCACTACGTGCCTGATCAAAGGTTCTTAACGCATCACGGATTTTGGCATCATCCCCACTGGCCTGTGCCGCTACAGCATATAAGGCATGTGATAAACGTACACCTTTTTGCTCACCAATTTGTACTGACTGTTTCAGAGTTTGGTAAGGATCAGGTTTCCCATCACCTGCCCCTGGCAATAAAGTCCAGATCACAGCACGAGTTGCCATTGGTGCGCCCCAGAATTTGGTATTATCCAGACAGGTCATGCCACGCTCGACCACAGCCGCAATATCTTTAGGTACTTGTACGGCCCCACCCGAGTTAATGTCATTGGTCATGGCTTGTAAGCCACTCAGCATGCCCAGCAGATAAACTGTCTGTTCAATATCACTGTTCATGCGTGGACAGCCTTCACCCAGCGCTTTTTTATATTTTTTCTCATAACGGGTCTGGAATAACTGATAACCCGTATACTGGCGTTGTGCGGCCAGTGCAGCCCAGCGTTTCTGCTCAATCCGTGCATCCTGAGCCTCTGTTACCTGATTGACTTTAGAAGCACGCAGATAACGTAGCTCTGCATCCAGCGCTTTCTGCTCGGCACAAATCCCCGCTGCAGAATACATCAATACCGCGACACGAGTCGGATCAGCCCCCATTTCCTTAGTCGACATGATGGCTGGTGTTAAAGAATTCCCGGAATTACACACCATCTCGGCATCATCCATGGCCAGGATTGGTGGAACAATATGCTTTTCAGTGAAGCCCAGCGCCACATTGGCACCGGTTTTAATGACCTGAGAACATCCTGTTAGAACTGTTGTTGTTATTGCAATGGTCGCCATACCTTGGCATATTTTTCGGACGCTCGACATTTTCCTGTCCTCTATAATTGTGATTATGTCCATTATTCTGCTAAACATATCAGAAGCATATAACGAATAAAAGAGTATTTACTCTAATTTAGACCAGACACTTTGCCATTAAATTGCCCAGCTGCAATTGACTGCAGTAGATAAAATCCCAAATTTTGGGCAAAAAAAAGTAGCATTGCGACGGTTCAGCACATGCTACTTATCAACTTGGCAAGCCGAGAAGAAAATAAGTTCTCGAGCTTGAATCTGTTATTTAGGTGAAAATTTGTCCTTCAGCACCGTTCCCAGCCGTCCTATGATCAGGGCCATCACAATCGCAACGATCAAAAACATCCACATTGGAAATTCCATCATGATCTCCTGTGTTCGCTGTTGGTGACTTAAATGTACCTGCTTATAAAAAAAGCAGCTGAAAAATTGTCAGACAATTCATTGTTTTTACAGAGAAATGTGATTTTTTGTCTGACAATTCTAGCGGGGTTAGCGGATAAATCTTTATTTTTAATCAATTTATTTAAAATTTCGGAATATCATTTGTCGGACAATTAAAGTATTTTTGTCAAAACTTTCAAAGACTTCCATTGTTTAAAAGGCAACTGGTCACACCAGATGAGCAACGGACGTGCTTTTGCATGCTGGAAATACACCACGATATAAGCTTGGTGATCAATCACGTGACTGATCAACACTCGCCGTGTGCCTTGCGCAGCTGCTGTCAGCGACCATTCACGTCCATCCAGATATTCAAACTGCTCAATGTGCGGTGTCTTACGATAAAACAACTGGTAGATGACCAATCCGATGACACCACAAACCAGCCAAATCGCCATAGGCAATAACTGATACAGCAGGAACATCAATACAGCAAAAATAAAAAGCTGAAACACCAGCGCACACTTGCTGCGTTTCAGCTTGAAACAACGATTATCCATGAACGTAAAATTTAAGCTTCTTGATAAAATCTTTTAATTCAGGGCGTGGGGGTTCAGACACTTCCATAAACCAGTCCAGCAGGTCTGGATCTTCCTGTGCAACCAGCTCAGCAAACATCTGTTTTTCGAAGGGATCAGCAGTGAGATAATAGTTTTTCACGTAGGGATCAAAATATACATCGATCTCTTTCAAGCCACGACGCGCGCGATAAATCACTTTGCGCTCTTCTAAGGTGATGTCATCAGTCATCGAATTTTCCCAACTCGTTACAAACCTGAGTAGTTTACCTTAAGCCATTGCTGAATTTCGAGGTATTTCATACAAATGACCAAAAGCATCAGTAGATTCCCCAGATTTGAACATTCAGCTCATTGTTCCCTCGTCTGCTCTATCTTAAGTTAAATAAAACATCACAATAAGGAAATTATAAGATGCATTCGAGCGTGATCCGTCCATTGGCCAGCATGCTACCACGCCAACTATTCAATGATGAACATGAAGCCTTTCGTGAGACGGTCCGAAAATTTTATGAAAAGGAAGTGATTCCTCATACAGAAAAATATGAACAGCAACAACATGTCGATCGTGTGCTCTGGAATAAAGCCGGTGAACTTGGTTTGCTGTGTGCCACGATGCCTGAAGCTTATGGCGGTTCAGGGGTAGATCGTTTATACAGCATGATCCTGATCGAGGAACAGGCCTATGCAGGCGACTCTGCGACAGGATTTTCTCTACACTCCGATATCGTGGCAAATTATATTCTGAACTTTGGCAATGAAGCACAAAAGCAGCAATGGCTCCCGAAAATGGCTACAGGTGAAGTGGTCACGGCAATTGCGATGACTGAGCCCGGAACTGGCTCAGACCTGCAGGCAGTACGCACCAGTGCGGTATTAGAGGATAATGAGTATGTGATTAATGGTTCCAAGATATTCATTACCAATGGCTATCTTTGTGATATGGCAATTGTGGTATGTAAGACGGGTCATAGCGAGAAAGGTTCTGCCAATCTGTCTTTATTTATAGTCGAAGCAGATCGTGCAGGATTTAGTAAAGGTAAACCCTTAAATAAAATCGGCATGAAAGGTCAGGATACCTGTGAACTATTCTTTGACAATGTCCGTGTGCCTAAAGAAAACCTGCTAGGTCAGGAAGGCATGGGTTTTATGATGCTGATGAAAGAACTAGCTTGGGAACGGTTAATTGTGGCCATCATATGTCAGGCAGGGGCAGAAGCAGCATTCGCACATACGGTGAAATACACCAAAGAACGTCAAGCCTTTGGCAAACCGATCAGCGCTTTTCAAAATACCCGTTTTAAACTGGCAGAATTGCGCACCGAAATTGAAATCTGCCGGGCTTATCTGGACCGTTGTATGCAACTACAGCTTAATCAGGAATTGGGAGTTGATGCTGCCGCAGCTGCGAAATACAAAATTTCTGAACTGTATAGCAAAGTGGTAGATGAATGCCTGCAACTGCATGGCGGTTATGGCTATATGCTGGAATATCCGATTGCACGAGCGTACCTGGATAATCGTGCGAACCGTATTTATGCAGGAACCAATGAAATCATGAAGGAACTGATTTCCAGATCACTCTAATTTGAAATATAAAAAAGGAGTACATCAGGTACTCCTTTTATCTATGTCTATACTTAAGACACCAATCTTGGCTTGACTGGTACAGCATTAGATTTCGATTTGAATTTCAATACTCCATCTTCAAAAGATGCAGTTTTAAGTTCTTTACGGTCCACTAGATAATTATTGGATACTTTCCAAGGCGCATGCTTACCCTGTTTCGGCATCACATCTGCGGCACGGGCAATATAGCCTGAAGTTAAACTTCCCATCACCGTATCTTCAAGTAATTCAGTAGCATTCCCTTCTGGAATCACTTCATCATAACCATGCTGATCCATATAATTAAGCAGACGGCAGATATATTCTGCGGCAATATCCACTTTCAAAGTCCAGGAAGCGTTGATATAGCCAATTATCAGCGCCATATTCGGTACATCACTGACCATGACTCCTTGATACAGCATATGCTTCGACGTATCCAAAGGCTTGCCGTCCATCGTGGCCTGAATACCACCCAGAATCTGAATATTTAAACCGGTAGCAGACACAATAATATCCGCATCTAGATGTTTACCTGATTTCAGCTGAATCCCGGTTTCAGTAAATTTCTCGATATGATCTGTTTCTATAGATGCATGACCTTCTCGCAGGATTTTGAACAAGTCACCATCTGGCACTACACATAGGCGTTGATCCCAAGGCTCATAATTCGGGGTAAAGTGTTTCATATCCACTTTACCTTTCAGCTGGAACTGTACAGATTTTAATAGTAGTGTTTTCAGTAATTTTGGCTGTTTTTGTGCAAGTGCATAGATACCACGCTGCATGCCAATATTACGCGCACGGGTCAGCTTATAAGCCACATCTTCAGGCAATAATTTACGCATTTTTGAGTAAATCATGTCAATCGAAGGAACTGACGCGATATAAGTCGGTGAACGTTGCAACATGGTCACATGTCCTGCTCCGCCTTTGACCATGGCAGGAACTAGGGTAATCGCTGTCGCACCACTGCCAATAATCACCACTTTTTTTCCGCTATAGTCCAGATTTTCAGGCCAATGCTGCGGGTGAATGAATGTACCTTTGAATGCTTCCTGATTCGGGAATTGCGGCTGGAAGCCTTGATCATAATTGTAGTAACCAGTACAGCCAAGAACAAAGTTAGCGATCCAGGTCTGCTTTTTGCCCTGAGCGTTTTCAACTACGACTGACCATTTACGTGTCGCTGAATCATAATTGGCACTAACGACGCGATGTTGAAAATGAATTTTTGAGCTCAAGTTAAATTCCTGAACCACTTCTGCAAGATAGTTTTTAATTGCTGAGCCAGAAGCCAATACACTTTCTTTTTTCCAAGGCTTAAAGTTGAAGCCAAAAGTCGACATATCCGAATCTGAACGGATGCCAGGATATTTAAACAAGTCCCATGTACCGCCAAAGCTTTCGCGACGTTCAATAATTTCAAATGAGCGTTGAGGACTATGTTTAGAAAGATGGGCTGCTAGACCGATTCCAGAGATCCCCGCGCCTACAATTAAAATATCAACTTGCTTTTCCATATTCTTCTTTTTCCTGAGCATTGTCATATACTTTTATTAAAGCACAAAATTGACAATACACAATGTCAAGTTTAAACAAAAGTGATTATTTTTTTATCTTTTCAGGACAAATTTCTAAACAGCCTGATAATGGGTAAACACAAGACAATAAAAAAGGCCGGTTTATTCAACCGACCTTTTCGAACAACGTTTGCTGCTCTACACGAAATTAGTTAACTTCGCGATCTACTAGCTCAACGTAAGCCATCGGTGCAGCATCACCTGCACGGAAGCCCGCTTTAAGAACACGTAGATAACCGCCGTTACGCTCTTTGTAACGAGGGCCAAGAACGGTAAATAATTTACCAACAGTTGCAGCTGAACGAGTACGAGCAAACGCCAAACGACGGTTTGCTACTGTATCGACTTTAGCTAAAGTGATTAAAGGCTCAGCAACACGACGTAATTCTTTAGCTTTAGGCACAGTTGTTTTGATCAACTCGTGCTCGAACAAAGAGTTAGCCATGTTTTGGAACATCGCTTTACGATGACTGCTTGTACGGCCTAATTTCACACCACTATTACGATGACGCATGGTGATAGTCCTACTTAATTAACGGCTACGATAGGCGAAACGATCGTCCATACGGAGACTAGCTGGTGGCCAGTTCTCTAAACGCATGCCGAGTTGTAAGCCTTTGGAAGCCAGAACATCTTTGATCTCAGTAAGCGATTTTTTACCAAGGTTAGGAGTTTTAAGTAACTCAACCTCAGTACGCTGTACAAGATCACCAATGTAGTAAATGTTTTCTGCTTTCAAACAGTTAGCAGAACGAACAGTTAGCTCTAGATCATCTACTGGACGAAGCAAAATTGGATCAACTTCTTCACGAGGTTCTTGAGCCACAGGAGCTTGATCTTTCTGAAGATCAACAAAGATTGCAATTTGCTGTTGCAAGATTGTTGCCGCTTTGCGGATTGCTTCTTCAGGATCAACTGTACCGTTGGTTTCAAGATCAATGACCAGTTTATCAAGGTCAGTACGTTGTTCTACACGAGCGTTTTCCACTGTGTAAGACACACGTTTGATCGGGCTGTAAGATGCATCTAACTGTAAACGACCCACTGGGCGAGTCTCGCCTTCTGGGAAACGTGAGTCAGAAGTCTCGTAGCCACGGCCTTGAGCCACTTTCAGGCGCATCTTAAGATTGCCTGAGGCACTTAACGTGCCGATCAAGTGTTCAGGGTTAACCACTTCAACATTATGAGGTAAACGAAGGTCAGCCGCAGTTACGTCGCCTGGACCTTGTTTCTCTAATGTTAAATAAGCTTCATTTTGATCGAACAGCTTAATAGACAATCCTTTTAGGTTCAGCAAGAGCTCGACGATGTCCTGCTGCAAGCCTTCCAAAGTACTGTACTCGTGCTCAACACCTTCAATCTCAACTTCTACCACAGCAGCGCCAGGTAAAGAAGAAAGAAGGATGCGACGTAAAGCATTGCCCAGAGTATGACCAAAGCCACGCTCTAAGGGTTCTAGAATAACTTTTGCCGAGGTCCCGCTTGCCGCTTCGACCTTGATCGCTTGCGGAGTTAGAAACTCATTTGCAGTACGCGTCATATTGCTACCTCAAGGATTATTTAGAATACAATTCTACAATCAAGCTTTCGTTGATTTCAGCAGGTAAATCAGAACGATCCGGTGCAGCTTTGAACGTACCTTCTAGTTTAGAATGATCTACTTCCATCCAAGAAGGAATGCCACGTTGAGCAGCTAATTCAATTGCGTTTTTGATACGTAATTGTTGTTTAGCGCCTTCGTGAACTGCAATCACGTCACCCGCTTTAACTTGGATAGACGCGATGTTAACGCGACGGCCATTTAAAGTGATTGAACGGTGAGATACTAACTGACGAGCTTCTGCACGTGTAGAACCAAAACCCATGCGATAAACAACGTTATCAAGACGGCTTTCAAGCAATTTCAACAGGTTTTCACCAGTTGCGCCTTTAACACGAGCAGCTTCTTTGTAGTAGTTACTAAATTGACGCTCTAAAACACCGTACATACGACGTACTTTTTGTTTTTCACGTAATTGTAGTGAGTACTCAGATTGTTTACCGCCACGAGCTCCACCATGTTGACCAGGAGCTTTAGCGTGTTTTTTAGTTTTGACGTCAAATGGTTTAACGCCAGATTTTAATTGCAGGTCTGTCCCTTCGCGGCGAGAGAGTTTGCATTTTGGACCAATATAACGAGCCATGAATGTTTCTCCTTACACGCGACGTTTTTTAGGTGGACGGCAACCGTTGTGAGGGATTGGAGTCACATCGGTAATGCTGTTAATTTTATAACCCACTGCACCTAATGCACGAACCGCAGACTCACGACCTGGACCAGGACCTTTCACAAGGACGTCCAAGTTTTTCAAACCGTAATCTAAAGCAGCTTTACCAGCAACTTCAGCAGCTACCTGAGCAGCAAACGGAGTTGATTTACGTGATCCACGGAAGCCTTGTCCACCTGAAGTGGCCCAAGCCAGTGCATTACCTTGACGATCGGTAATAGTCACAATGGTGTTATTAAAAGAAGCGTGAATGTGTGCAACACCTTCAGAGACGGTACGAGTGACCTTCTTGCGTGTGCGAGTATCTTTAGCCATCTTTTAGCTTCCAGAAATCTTATTTCTTAATTGGTTTGCGCGGACCTTTACGGGTACGTGCGTTAGTTTTGGTGCGTTGACCACGGACAGGCAAGCTGCGACGATGACGAAGACCGCGGTAGCAGCCTAAATCCATTAAACGTTTAATGTTCATGGAAATTTCGCGACGTAAATCACCTTCGGTCGGAACCTTGGCAATTTCTGCACGAATCGCATCAAGCTGAGCGTCATCTAATTCACGGATCTTAGTAGTCGGTGCGATACCCGCAGCAGCTAAGATTGACTTAGCAGTGTGGCGACCAATACCAAAGATGTACGTTAGAGAGATAACAGCATGCTTGTTATCCGGAATGTTTACACCGGCAATACGAGCCATTCAATTTTCTCCAAAAAGGCAGTAGAGATAATCAACCGCCCCACAAAAATCTTGAGGGGCGGATAATAACCCAATTCGCCTACTGAAATCAACAGGTCTTGATCAGATTAACCTTGACGCTGCTTATGACGAGGTTCTGCGCTACAAATTACGCGGATAACCCCATTACGACGGATAACTTTACAGCTACCACAAATTTTCTTTACAGAAGCTTGTACTTTCATGATGAAACCTCTAAGTGCGCTTATCCCTTAGGATGAGCAGTCGTTTTTCTCATTAACGTTTGATTGTCATACTGGTGCGAGGTGAGATGTGCTTGAAGCTGAGCCATAAAGTCCATCACCACCACTACCACGATCAGCAACGATGTTCCACCCAAGCTAAATGGAATACCAAAAGAGCTTTGCAGAATCATCGGCATTAAACAGATGACAGTGATGTATATCGCGCCAATAAAGGTCAAACGATTGAGAATATGATCTAAGTAACGAGCAGTTTGCTCACCTGGACGAATACCAGGCACGTAAGCTCCGCTGCGTTTCAAGTTCTCTGACACTTCTTTAGGACTAAATACCAGTGCTGTATAGAAGTAACAGAAAAAGATAATTAACGCACCAAAGAGCACCAAATACAACGGCTGACCAGGCGATAACACCAATGCCAAGTCTTGTAGACTACGCTTGATAATTCCTGCACTTGGATCCGAACTACCAACCCATTGACCTAAGCTCGCTGGGAACAAAAGTAAAGAGCTAGCAAAAATTGCCGGAATTACACCCGCCATATTAATTTTTAATGGCAGATGCGTTTGCTGTGCAGTAAATACACGACGTCCCTGCTGCTTTTGAGCATAGTTCACCGGAATACGACGTTGCGCCTTCTCGATAAACACAATCGCTGCAAGTACAGCAATCGATAACAGACCAAAAATTGCTAGTCCAATTAGACTAGACTGGCCATTATCCACTGAAGTTAGAGACTGCATAACTAAAGTCGGCAATCCTGCAACGATACCTGCGAAGATGATCATGGAAATACCATTGCCCACCCCACGCTCGGTAATCTGTTCACCCAGCCACATCAAGAACATGGTCCCCGCAACCAAAGAGGTTACTGCAGGAACATAAAAAGCCAGACCAGAGGTCAGGGTAATTCCCTGGCTGATCAGGCCAGCACACATACCAATTGCTTGCACAAGTGCAAGGAACAGCGTGCCTTGTCGTGTGTATTGGTTAATCTTACGTTTGCCCTGCTCGCCTTCTTTTTTCAAAGCTTCGAGCTGAGGAACCACCGTAGACATCAACTGCACGATAATCGATGCAGAAATGTATGGCATGATCCCTAAAGCAAGAATCGACATTCGCTCTAATGCACCACCCGAAAACATGTTAAACAAACCAAGGATTGTACCTTGGTTTGCATTAAACAGATTTTCTAGCGCGGCATTATTAATCCCTGGTACTGGAATATGCGCTCCTAGTCGAAACACCAACAACGCACCAATGAGAAACATCATTCGACGAATAATTTCACGGTATTTCACATGAAATGGTTGGCCTTTCATCATGTTGACATGACCTGAAGAACTAGGAGTCATAGACACTGGGGATTACTCCTCGACTTTACCGCCAGCAGCTTCAACAGCAGCTTTAGCGCCTTTAGTCAATGCAACACCTTGTACAGTGAATGCACGAGTAATTTCACCAGAAAGTACGATACGAGCACGAGTCATGTCTTTACGTACAACGTTCGCAGCTTTTAAAGTTTCAAGAGACACGATGTCGCCTTCAACTTTAGCAAGCTCAGATAAACGTACTTCAGCAGTTTTCAAAGCCAATTGGCTAGTGAAACCGAATTTAGGCAAACGACGATAAAGTGCAGTTTGACCACCTTCGAAACCTGGACGAGTACCACCGCTCTTACGTGAGTTTTGACCTTTGATACCACGACCACCAGTCTTACCAACGCCAGAACCGATACCACGGCCTAGACGAAGGTTGTCACGCTTAGCACCTTCTGCAGGTGCAATTGTATTTAAACGCAGAGTCATGGCTTATTCCTCTACACTAACCATATAGTAGACTTGGTTGATCATACCACGGTTAGAAGGCGTATCTTGCACTTCTACAGTATGACCAATACGACGCAGACCTAAACCTTTCAGGCTCAGCTTGTGATTTTTCAAGCGGTGCGATGCAGATTTAGTCTGGGTAACTTTAATCGTTTTCATGATTGATTACCCTTGAATTTGTTCTACTGTTAAACCACGTTTCGCAGCAACTTTCTCAGGAGAAGTCATATCACGCAAACCGTTAAAAGTCGCGTTTACTACGTTAGCAGCGTTTGTAGAGCCATAACATTTAGTTAATACGTTACGTACGCCAACAGCTTCTAAAACTGCACGCATCGCGCCACCAGCAATTACACCAGTACCTTCAGAAGCAGGTTGCATGTAAACGCGGCTTGCACCGTGACGAGCATTGATAGGGTGCTGAACAGTACCATCAACAAGGTCAACAGTAATCATGTTACGACGAGCAGCTTCAAGTGCTTTAGAAATAGCAGCTGGAACTTCACGCGCTTTACCACGACCAAAACCTACGCGACCATTACCATCACCCACAACAGTTAATGCTGTGAAAGAGAAGATACGACCACCCTTAACAACTTTGGCTACACGATCAACGGCAACCAGCTTTTCAACAAGACCTTCGTTTTGTTCAACTTTAGCCATGATTAGAACTCCAAGCCGTTTTCACGGGCAGCATCAGCCAAGGCTTTGATACGACCATGATATTTGAAACCAGAACGGTCAAATGCAACTTTAGTAACACCAGCTGCTTTAGCGCGTTCTGCGATTAAAGCACCTACTTTTTGAGCTGCTTCAACGTTACCAGTAGTACCCGCACGTAGAGTAGCGTCTAGAGTAGAAGCTTGCGCTAATACTTTGCCACCATCTGCTGAGATAACTTGAGCATAGATGTGACGCGGAGTGCGGTTTACACACAAACGAGTCGCACCCAATGCACGGATGTGCAAGCGTGTGCTTTTCGCACGACGCAAACGGGATTGTTTCTTTTCGTTCATAAGAACCTCGCGCCTTATTTCTTCTTAGCTTCTTTACGAAGTACAACTTCGTCAGAATAACGAACACCTTTACCTTTATAAGGCTCTGGTGGACGGTAACCACGGATATCTGCAGCGACTTGACCTAGAACTGCTTTATCAGCAGATTTAAGTACGATTTCAGTTGCAGTTGGAGTTTCAGCAGTTACACCTTCAGGAAGCGTATAGTCGATCGGGTGAGAGAAACCAAGGTTAAGGTTAACAACGTTACCTTTAACCGCAGCTTTATAACCAACACCGATAAGTTGTAACTTACGTTCGAAACCTTCGCTTACACCTTTTACAAGGTTGTTAAGCACAGCGCGAGCAGTACCAGCTTGCATCCAAGCGTCTTTAGATTCAGCTTTAGGAGCAATAACTAGAGTACCGTCTTCCTGTTTTAGCTCGACCAGCGCATGCAGGTTGAAAGACAATGTACCTTTGCTGCCTTTCACTTCGACCTGCCGGCCGTTCTGAGTAACTGTTACACCGTTAGGTACAGTTACTGGGGCTTTAGCCACACGAGACATGAGGAATCACCTATTAAGAAACAAAAGCAATAACTTCACCACCAACGCCTGCAGCACGTGCAGCGCGATCAGTCATGATGCCTTTGCTTGTAGAAACAATTGCAATACCTAAACCTTGCTTAACGCTTGGAAGTGCATCTTTACCGCGATACTGACGTAGACCTGGACGGCTTACGCGTTTCACAGTTTCGATAACTGGCTTGCCTTCAAAATATTTTAAAGTCAAAGTAAGAGTTGCTTTGCCTTCAACTTCAGCAACTTCTACGTTTGAAATATAACCTTCTTGTTGAAGTACGTTAGCAATCGCAACTTTCAACTTAGAATTAGGCATAGAAACAGTTTGTTTCTTTGCCATTTGTGCGTTACGAACACGTGTTAGCATGTCGGCAACGGTATCTTGCATACTCATTTATAGTGCTCCTTACCAGCTTGCCTTAACAACGCCAGGTACATCACCTTGCATTACTTTATCGCGTACCATGTTACGGCTTAAGCCGAACTTACGAAAGTAACCATGAGGACGACCAGTTAAACCACAACGGTTACGTAGACGTACTGGAGATGCATTACGTGGTAATGCTTGTAATTTCATCATCGCATCGAAACGTTCTTCATCTGAAGCATTTACGTTTGCAATGATTGCTTTTAATTCAGCACGTTTTGCAGCGTATTTAGCAACAGTAGCTTCGCGTTTCAATTCGCGATTAATCATACTTTTCTTAGCCATTTCGACCTCTTATTTGAACGGGAAGCCGAATGCACGCATTAGCGCACGGCCTTCGTCATCGGTGCGAGCAGTCGTAGTGATGGTAATGTCCATACCACGAATACGGTCAATCTTGTCAAAATCGATCTCAGGGAACATGATCTGTTCTTTAAGACCCATTGAGTAGTTACCACGACCATCAAATGATTTCGCAGAGAAACCACGGAAGTCACGGATACGAGGAATCGCAATCGAGATCAGACGGTCTAAGAATTCGTACATACGTTCGCCGCGTAAAGTAACTTTACAACCAATCGGCCAACCATCACGGATTTTGAAACCAGCGATAGATTTACGAGCTAACGTAAGAACTGGTTTTTGACCAGCGATAGCTTGCATATCAGAAAGAGCACCATCAAGGAGTTTCTTGTCAGCAGAAGCTGCACCAACACCCATGTTGATAGTGATTTTAGTGATGCGAGGGATCTCCATCACATTCTTAATTCCCAATTGTTCTTTTAATTGAGCTTTAAGTTCGTCGTTGTAACGTGCTTTAAGTCTGGCCATTGCCTTTTTCAACCTATTACTTCGCTACCGCCACTGATTCACCATTAGATTTGAATACGCGAGTTTTCACGCCATCAATCGTTTGGTAACCAACACGGTCAGCCTTTTGGGTTGTAGCATTAAAAATTGCCACGTTTGAAATGTGAAGCGAAGCTTCTTGAGTTACGATGCCGCCTTCAGCGCCAGTAACACGGTTCGGCTTTTGATGCTTCTTCACCAAGTTAAGGCCTTCAACCTTAACGCGGTCATTAGAAACAGACAGAACAGTACCCTGTTTGCCTTTTTCTTTACCTGCGATCACAATTACTTGATCGCCTTTTTTAATCTTAGCCATGATCGCCTCTTATAGAACTTCAGGAGCCAATGAAATAATTTTCATGAACTGTTCAGTACGAAGTTCACGAGTCACTGGTCCGAAAATACGAGTTGCAATCGGCGCTTTGTTGTTGTTCAAAATAACAGCAGCGTTATCGTCGAAACGAATCACTGAACCGTCTGGACGACGGATACCGAATTTTGTACGTACAACTACTGCATTCATCACGTCACCTTTTTTAACACGTGCGCGTGGAATTGCTTCTTTTACAGTAACTTTAATAATGTCGCCAACAGAAGCATAACGACGATGTGAACCACCAAGTACTTTAATACATTGTACGCGGCGAGCACCACTGTTGTCTGCTACGTCGAGCATAGTTTCGGTCTGAATCATTGCCCTACTCCAAAACCGAGCATCACCGGTCACAATTTCGAAAGGCTCAAAGAGTACTCGAAATTGACCGATGATGCAACAAGAACGTTAATTACTCAGCAGCTGCTTCAACAACTTCAACTAAAGTCCATGACTTAGTTTTAGACATTGGGCGGCTTTCTTTAATGGTTACAACGTCGCCAACTTTAGCTGTGTTGTTCTCATCATGAGCATGTAATTTTGTTGAACGGCGGATTGATTTGCCATACAACGGGTGTTGAACACGGCGTTCGATAAGAACAACGATAGATTTTTCCATCTTGTCGCTTACTACTTTGCCTGTTAACGTGCGGACTGTATTTTCACTCATTGTCCGTTCCCCTGTTTTTCGGTAAGGAGGGTCTTGATACGAGCAATAGTCTTGCGAGTCAATTGCACTTCGTGCGATTTACCCAATTGACCAGTTGCTTTCGCCATACGAAGACGGAATTGGTTTAGCTGTTGCTCATCAAGCAAAGCTGTCAACTCTTCTACCGACTTTTCACGTAGATCTTTAGTTTTCATTACATTACCGTCCGAGTCACGATAGTGGTTTTAAACGGAAGTTTAGCAGCAGCAAGCGTGAACGCTTCGCGAGCTAGGTCTTCGTTAACACCATCAATTTCGTACAAGACTTTACCTGGTTTGATTTGGCAAACCCAGTATTCCACAGAACCTTTACCTTTACCCATACGCACTTCAAGTGGTTTAGAAGTAATTGGCTTGTCCGGGAATACACGGATAAAGATTTTACCACCACGTTTAATACGACGGCTAATTGTACGACGCGCTGCTTCAATTTGACGTGCAGTCATTTGACCACGTTCAATTGATTTAAGTGCGATAGTACCAAAAGATACTGAGCTACCGCGGTGAGCTAGACCAGTGTTACGGCCTTTTTGCACCTTACGGAATTTAGTACGTTTAGGTTGCAACATGGATTATTCTCCTTTTTCAGCAGAACGATCATTGCGACGACCACGACGCTCTTGACCTTCACCACGACCGCGACCGCGTTTAGCTGGACGTTCTTCAGCTGGAGCTGGGTTCATGACTTGTTTCATGCCACCCAAGATCTCGCCACGGAAGATCCAAACTTTAACACCAATCGTACCGTAAGTAGTCTCAGCACGCATAGTCGCGTAGTCGATATCTGCACGAAGAGTATGTAGAGGTACACGACCTTCACGATACCATTCAGTACGAGCAATCTCAGCACCACCTAAACGGCCTGAAACTTCTACTTTGATACCTTTCGCACCAGCACGCATAGTGTTTTGAACCGCACGCTTCATAGCACGACGGAACATTACACGTTTTTCCAATTGAGAAGCAATCGCTTCAGCAACTAGACGCGCGTCTAAGTCTGGACGATCAATTTCGTTGATACTTACTTGCGCAGGAACACCCATAATAGATGTTAATTCGCGTTGTAATTTCTCAATGTCTTCGCCTTTTTTACCGATTACGATACCAGGACGAGCAGTGCTAATAGTTACTTTAGCAGCGCCTGTTGGACGTTCGATAAGAATATTGCTGATCATTGCATTCTTAAGTTTTTTAGTTAAAAACTCACGAACTTGCAAATCTTTAAGCAAGTATTCAGCGTATTGTTTCGGACTCGCATACCAGTTAGCGTTATGACGTTTCACAACACCTAGGCGGATACCGATTGGATGAACCTTCTGACCCATATCAAACCCCTACCTTAACGGTGATGTGACAAGTACGCTTAGTAATACGATCTGCACGGCCTTTAGCACGTGGCATAATACGTTTCAGGCTCATGCCTTCATCAACGTAGATCGTAGAAACTTTAAGGTCGTCTACATCTAAACTGTTATTATGTTCAGCGTTTGCAATTGCAGATTCCAACGCTTTCTTAACCAATACTGCAGCTTTTTTGTTGCTGAAGTTTAAGATGTTAAGAGCGTGCGCAACAGATTTGCCGCGGATAAGATCTGCAACCAAACGAGCTTTTTGTGCCGAGATAGCGGCACCGCGTAATTTAGCAGTTACTTCCATCATAGCACCTATTAACGTTTAGATTTCTTGTCAACACCGTGACCACGGTAGGTACGAGTCGGTGCAAATTCACCAAGCTTGTGTCCAACCATATGTTCAGAGATGATCACTGGAACATGGTTACGGCCATTGTGTACAGAAATTGTTAAACCAACAAAATCCGGGAGGATCATCGAACGACGCGACCAAGTTTTGATCGGCTTACGGTTATTAGCCGCGATAGCCGCTTCAACCTTAGCGAACAAGTGCGCATCGACGAATGGGCCTTTTTTCAGAGAACGAGGCATTGTCAGATTCCTTTACTTGTTACTTAACGCGACGGTCGCGAATAATCATCTTAGTCGTACGCTTGTTGGTACGTGTTTTGTACCCTTTAGCTTTTTGACCCCATGGGCTTACAGGTTGAATACCTTTGTTACGCCCTTCACCACCACCGTGTGGGTGATCAACTGGGTTCATCGCCATACCACGAACGGTAGGACGAACACCACGCCAGCGTGATGCACCAGCTTTACCTAGTGAGCGAAGGTTGCTTTCTGAGTTAGATACTTCACCTAACACAGCGCGGCATTCAACATGAATTTTACGCATCTCGCCTGAACGAAGACGAACGATAGCGTAAGAACCGTCACGACCCAACAACTGAACAGAAGTACCAGCTGAACGAGCTAACTGCGCGCCTTTACCGATTTTAAGTTCGATGTTGTGAAGAGTAGAACCGATAGGCATGTTGCGAAGTGGCAAGCAGTTACCTGGACGGATTGGAGCATCGTTACCAGATTGAACTGAATCACCAGCGCGTAAACCTTTAGGCGCGATGATGTAGCGACGTTCACCGTCAGCATACTTCAACAACGCAATGTGCGCAGTACGGTTTGGATCGTATTCAATACGTTCAACTACAGCTGGGATGCCGTCTTTGTTACGTTTGAAGTCGATTAAACGGTAGTGTTGTTTGTGACCGCCACCAACGTGACGAGTCGTAATGTGACCGTTGTTATTACGGCCGCCAGTACGTTTTTTAGCTTCAACTAGTGGAGCATAAGGCGCGCCTTTGTGAAGGTGATCATGAACCACTTTCTCTACAAAGCGACGTCCTGGAGACGTTGGCTTACATTTTTGAATAGGCATAGTTTTCGTCCTTATTCCGCTGCGCTTTCAGCGGCATCGCCCAAGTCAGCCATTTCAACATCTTGGCCAGCTTTCAGGGTGACGTATGCTTTTTTAACATCAGAACGACGTCCTAATGTTTTACCAAAGCGTTTAGTTTTACCTTTAGTGATCGTAGTGTTAACTTTAACAACTTCTACACCAAACAATTGTTCAACTGCTTTTTTGATTTCAAGTTTGTTTGCATCAAGTGCAACTTTGAATACTTGAACACCAGCAGTTTCACCTAAAACTTGTGCTTTTTCTGAGAAAACAGGTCCTTGCAGGACTTGATATAAACGTTCGTTGTTCATCCGAGTTCTACCTCAATTTTCTTAGCAGCAGCTACAGACATAACAACTTTATCGAACGCGATCAAGCTAACAGGATCGATTGCAGTCGCATCAACCACATCAACGTGTGGAAGGTTACGAGCAGCTAGATACAAGTTCTCATCAACAGCATCAGTAACGATCAATGCACGAGTAGCATTCAAGTCGTTAAGTTTTGCAAGCAATTCTTTAGTTTTTGGAGCTGCAACAGCAAACTCTTCAACTAGAACTAAGCGATCTTGACGAACAAGTTCAGCCAGGATGCATTGCATAGCACCGCGGTACATTTTACGGTTTACTTTTTGAGACCAGTCTTGTGGACGAGCAGCAAAAGTTTTACCACCGCCAACCCAGATTGGGCTACGAATAGAACCAGCACGAGCGCGGCCAGTACCTTTTTGACGGAATGGTTTTTTACCACCGCCAGAAACGTCTGCGCGTGATTTCTGAGCTTTAGAACCTTGACGACCACCAGCTAAGTAAGCTGTAACAACTTGGTGTACAAGAGCTTCATTAAATTCACGACCGAACGCAACTTCTGATAATTCAACAGCAGAGCCGGAAACAGTATTTAAATTCACGTTATTTCCCCTCAGGCCTTGATCGTAGGACGAACAGTTACGTCGCCACCAGTAGCGCCAGGAATCGCACCTTTAACTACTAGAACTGAACGTTCTGCGTCGATAGATACAATTTCAAGACCCTGTACAGTTACGCGTTCAGCACCTAAATGGCCAGCCATTTTTTTGCCTTTGAACACGCGACCAGGAGTCTGGTTTTGACCTGTAGAACCTAGAACACGGTGAGAAACAGAGTTACCGTGAGTAGCGTCTTGAGTACGGAAGTTCCAACGCTTAACACCACCTTGGAAACCTTTACCTTTAGACTGACCAGTTACGTCAACAATTTGACCAACTGTGAACAGATCTACACCGATAGTAGCGCCAACTTCACGACCTTCAAGCTCAGCTTCTGAAACGCGGAATTCTTGAACCAGACGACCAGCAGCAACACCAGCTTTCGCAAAGTGACCTTTCTGAGCGTTAGTTACGCGAGATTCGCGACGTTCACCAGTAGTGATTTGAATCGCTTGATAACCATCAGTTTCAAGCGTTTTGATTTGAGTGATGCGGTTAGGATCAACCTCAATCACTGTAACAGGCACAGAAACACCAGCATCTGTAAAGATACGTGTCATACCGCACTTGCGACCGACTAAACCAATAGCCATGTGCATAAACCTCTAAAAAAGCGGCCTAATTAACTTAGAGCGTTAATTAACCCGAAAGCCTTAACCCAATGCGATCTGAACATCAACACCAGCTGCAAGATCTAACTTCATCAATGCATCTACAGTTTTGTCTGTAGGTTGAACGATGTCGATCAAACGTTTATAAGTGCGGATCTCGTATTGGTCACGCGCATCTTTGTTAACGTGTGGTGATGTTAAAACGTTAAAACGTTCAATGCGTGTAGGCATTGGAATTGGACCACAAACTTGTGCGCCAGTACGTTTTGCTGTTTCTACGATTTCTTGAGCTGATTGATCAATAAGACGGTGATCAAAAGACTTAAGACGGATACGAATTCTCTGGTTAGACATACCAGTTAACTCCAAGCCAAATATATAAAGAATCACTCTTGACGCATCTCACCCCACTATTTTAAGGCAAGTGTCAAGAGCAGTGAAATATCACTAAGGTCGTGATCGATGCCACGACTGTAACGATAGTTAACTACTTTCTTCGCAGTTAACCCCCTTCCTATCAAAGGGTCGCTTATTATAGCCATTGTTTATTGCATAAGCAAATCCCTTTTAGAGTTTTTCTTGCTGTATTTCAATTTATTCGGGAAATCAATTGTTTATTTTTTACCCACTAGGCTGTTTTTTCCAAAACATACTGAATAGCTTGGTTTAGTATTTGATTTCCTTGAATAAAATTATTTTTGGTTGTTCTTTTCAGTTGTTGAATGTCCTGTACATATTTTCCAGAAAATTGTGAAATTTCTTCTTCATTTTCCAAAAACAGCTTTAAAGTTTCCGGGGTGATTTCCGGATGAAACTGGAAACCCAAGACATTCTTGCCGAGTTGATACATCTGATTACGACAGGCTTCATTTTCTGCCAGATGAATCGCTCCCTTAGGCAGCTCAAAGGTTTCACTATGCCACTGCATGATTTCAAACTGTTCAGGCAAAACAAAACAATCCTCGGGTACATGTGCAACTTTGCGAACCGTGGTCCAGCCCAGCTCCTGTTCCTGGTTACAGCTGACGGCCGCCCCCAAGGCATTGGCGATCAACTGCCCACCCAAACATAGGCCAATCGTTGGTTTTCCGTGGGAAAGATAACGGCGTAACCAGCGTTTTTCGATCTTGAGCCATGGATAATTCGCTTCATCATTGACACTCATGGTGCCTCCCATGATGATCAGCAAATCAACTTCATCGACTGATGGCAAAGCTTCAATATCCAGTGGACGATCGACGGGTAAAGCAAAGAATTCAGTCGCAGTAATTTGCGCCTGATGCTGCTTTAAAAAATCAATACAACTACCAAAACCCTCGCCAGCAATATGCTGAAAATAATGTACTTTTAACTGCGACTTCATGCGCCTAAACCTTTTGTTGTAGCTCTCTGATTTTAGGTTTAGCAAAAATGAAGCCAACTTTTTAGCAATGTCAATTTTTTCAACATTTCACAACATAACTGGCAGCAATAATGAGATTATCTTAAGCTAAAGCAATATTTGATTACATTTAAGAGCATTCACGTGAAAAAAAATCCTCAAACAGCGCTGATTCATGCACCACGAAAGGCCCCGCAATATATTTCCAGTATTCAACCTCCCCTGTTTCGTGCATCCACCATCATCTTTAACAATACTGATGCCCTATTTAATCGCCACTGGACTGATGACTATGACTATAGCTATGGCACGCATGGTACACCGACGACATTTACCTTAGGCGATAGCATTGCCCAGATCGAAGGCGGTCAATATTGCTTGCTGGCACCGAGTGGTTTATCCGCGATTAATCTCGTGAATTCTTGTTTTTTAAGCCAAGGCGATGAAGTGTGGGTTGCGGATAATATCTATGGTCCAAACATGGAACATCTACGCAACCTGGAAACCCGCTATGGCATTCAAGTCAAAGTCTATAATGCGATAGATGCGGATACTTTTCAGCCCTCGGAAAAAGCCAAACTACTTTGGCTTGAAGCGGCGGGTTCCGTGACTTTAGAATTTCCCGATTTAAGTCGCTTGGTCAAGAAGGCCCAAGCGAACAACATCCTCACTGCGCTGGACAATACCTGGGGTGCAGGCCTTGCCTTTAATGCATTTGATTTTGGTGAGGATCATATAAGTGTCGATATGACTGTGCATGCCCTGACCAAATATCCAAGTGGTGGCGGTGATATCCTGATGGGTTCAGTGGTGACCCGCGATAAAGACCTGCATCACAAATTGTTCCGTGCGCATGCCATTCAGGGTATCTCTGTATCAGGCGATGATGTCGCTCAGGTACAACGAAGTCTGGCGTCGATGCAACTCCGATATGAACATCAATCACAAAGCTGCTTAACCTTATTACACTGGCTCAAACAGCAACCAGAATTTGTCCAGGTCTTACATCCGGCTGATACTGACAACGCAGGTCATGAATACTGGAAAGAAATTTGCAAGCAAGGACACAGTGCCGGACTGGTCAGCGTGATTTTTGACAATAACTACAAGTTGCAAGATATTCGCAATTTCTGTGACAGCTTAAAACTGTTTAAGCTTGGCTTTAGCTGGGGTGGTCCTGTCAGTCTGGTCATGCTATATAACTTAAAAGAAATGCGTGTGCTTGAACATTCACATTTGAAAGAGGGTTTTCTGGTCCGTTTTTGTATTGGGCTAGAACATCCGGAAGATCTGATGGAAGATATTCAACATGCACTACAAAACATGAAAAAACTTAAAAATGAATAAATAACAACAGGAAAATCTATGGGTACACCGATCATTATTGCTAAAAAAACCAGTGATACCACGCAAGATATTGTGCTGCATTCACAGCTTGCCAACCGTCACGGACTGATTGCCGGCGCGACCGGAACCGGCAAAACGGTAACCTTGAAAGTTTTGGCAGAAAGCTTTTCTCGCATTGGTGTACCCGTGTTCCTTGCCGATGCCAAGGGAGATGTTTCCAGCCTGGCCAAGCCAGGCGAAAGTAATCCTAAGTTTGATGAACGTATTAAAAGCCTGAATATTGACTCAATTCCTTTTGAAGCTTCGCCGGTCGTATTCTGGGATCTGTTTGGTGAACAGGGCCATCCGATCCGTACTACGATTTCCGAAATTGGACCACTCCTCCTTGCCCGTATCCTAAACCTGAATGACACGCAAGAAGGAGTACTGTCCGCCGTCTTTCGGATTGCTGATGATCAGGGCCTGCTACTGATCGACTTTAAAGACCTGAAAGCCATGCTGAGTTATGTCAGCGAACATACTGCAGACTTTAAAGCGGAATATGGCAATCTATCGCCTGCCAGCCTCGGTGCGATTCAACGCAATTTATTGGCACTTGCGGATCAAGGCGGGGATAAATTCTTTGGCGAGCCAGCACTAGACCTGATGGATTTCCTGCAAACGGATAGCCAAGGCCGCGGCAATATCAATCTGCTGGCTGCCGACAAGCTGATGAACACACCGAAGTTGTACGCCACTTTCCTGTTATGGATGCTGTCAGAGTTATTTGAACAGTTACCAGAGGTCGGTGATCTGGACAAACCGAAACTGGTGTTCTTCTTTGATGAAGCGCATTTACTCTTTGATAATGCCAGCCCCGCCCTGCAGGAAAAGATTGAACAGGTGGTGCGTCTGATCCGCTCCAAAGGTGTCGGGATTTACTTTGTCACCCAGAATCCACTCGACTTACCTGAAAGCGTATTAGGGCAACTCGGCAACCGTATTCAGCATGCTTTACGCGCTTTTACTCCTAAAGACCAGAAGGCAGTCAAAACGGCGGCAGATACCTTCCGTGCCAATCCAGAATTTAAAGTGCAGGAAGCGATTACTGAACTTGCTGTAGGTGAAGCGCTGATTAGCTGTCTGGATGAAAAAGGCACACCACAAATTGTGGAACGTGGCTGGATCATGCCACCACATTCTTCTTTTAGTCCGATCTCAATTGAAGAACGTAAAGTGCTCATGCAGCAAAGTATCATGGCTGGTATTTATGAGCAGGAAGTTGACCGTGACAGTGCACATGAGATGCTGCAGCAAAAAGTACTGGAACGTCAGCAGCAGGCACAAGCCGCGGAACTTGCCAAGCAACAGGCCAAAGAACAGGAACGTTTGGCACGTGAACAGCAAAAAGAAGCTGAACGTGCAGCCAAGCAACGTGAAAAACTCACACAGGATATTGTGAGTACCTTTGCCAAAAGTGCAGCACGTAGTCTTGGTGGTAATACCGGACAGAAAATTGTGCGTGGTCTATTAGGCTCTCTCTTCGGGCGTAAATAACCTTCCTTTCTCCGATCGAAAACATCATTTTTATGGGATATTTTTATATCCCATAATTTTTTTATGGTTTTATGCATTTCCTATATTGTAAAAGCATTTTATAAGATGTATTTTAAATGCATCTTATAAATAACAGCCATGAGAGATCAGCTATGACTCCACAGCAAATTGACCTTGTAAAAGCCACTGTTCCTGTTCTTCGTGAAAATGGGGTTGCCCTGACTGGTTATTTCTATAACCGTATGCTAGGCAATAATCCTGATTTGAAAGAAACCTTTAACATGGGACATCAACGTAGTGGAGCTCAAGCACAAGCCTTGGCAGGTGCGGTTCTGGCTTATGCTGAAAATATCGAAGATCCATCTGTGCTGTTACCCGTGGTTGAGCTAATCGCACACAAGCACGTAAGCCTAAACATTAAGGCACCGGACTACAGCATTGTTGGAGAAAACCTGTTGCATTCAATCAGTGAAGTATTGAACATTTCGATGGATGATCCACTGATTGATGCTTGGGCTGCAGCGTACGGTCAACTGGCGGATCTGTTCATTGCAACTGAAAAAGCGATTTATGATCAGCATGAACAAACTAAAGGCAGCTGGTTAGGCTGGCGCAATTTCAAGATTGCCAAGAAAGTCGTAGAAAGTGATGAAATCACTTCCTTCTACTTGGCTCCAGTTGACGGCGGTCCATTACCGAAATATGAAGCTGGACAATATATCTCTGTACGCGTGTTTGTGCCTGAGCTGAACCTAAAACAGCCACGCCAATATACCCTGTCGACTTGCCCACAAGCGGATTACCTGCGTATTTCCGTGAAACGTGAAGACCAGAAAGGTGACATGGTACCAGGCTGGGTATCCAATACCCTACACAGCCTGCCAGAAGGTTCGGAAATTGAAGTCTCTGCACCGACCGGTAACTTCTACCTGATCGATCCGAATAAACGTAATGTGTTTATCAGTGGTGGTGTAGGCTTGACTCCAATGGTGGCCATGCTGAACCAGCTAGTGACTCTGGATATGCCACAGCCTGTGACTTTCATCCATGCCTGCCGTAGCAAACAGGTTCATGCAATGAAACAGCATATTCATGACCTGAAAGCCAAATATCCACGTTTAAGCACAATGACTGCTTATGAATTCCCGCACCCAAGCGATAAACTGGGTGAGGATTATGATTTTGCTGGTCGTCTGGACTTAAGCACTGTAGATAGCGCATTATTACCAGCCAATGCAGACTACTATCTCTGTGGCCCAATGCCATTTATGGCTGAACAGCAAAAGGCGCTCGTCGCTCGCGGAATCCCTGCTGAGAACATTCATAGCGAAGCCTTTGGCACAGGTGGTGTACGCCACTAACTGCTTCTTCAGCTTAAAATAAAAAAAGAGGGTTAGTCTGGTATGCTAGACTAACCCTAATTTTTTTCATCAAAAACATCAGTATTATCATGCAACTGAATAAATTTACTGACTATGCGCTGCGCATACTGATGTATGTTGCGCAACCCCGCGATCTGCCTTATACGATTGCCGAGCTGGCGGAGCGCTTACAGATTTCGCAGAACCATGCCATGAAAATCGTCTACTTTATGGCGAAACAGGACTGGCTCATTACCTCTCGCGGTAAAGGGGGTGGAATCCGTCTCAATCCGGCTGCCCTGCAAGTTCAGCTCGGACAGATTGTGCGTATTCTGCAACGTGACAACCAGATTGTGGAATGTAATGATCCACCCTGTGTATTACGTACCAATTGCGGATTAAAAGGCATTCTGGATCAGGCTGTGGAACAGTTCTATACCAGTCTCGATCAATATATTCTAGGTGATGTCGTTGAACCGACCAAGGAACATTTTAGCATCCAGTCACCGATTAGCCTGATCAATCTCTAATACCCTTATTCTATGGGGCAATTCTAAAGTTCGCTTGCCCGCCCGACTTCCTTTATAATAGCTTCTTGTATAATTAGTCATTGAAGTTGAGCCATGCATCACAGCAGAGGAAAGTCGAAAAACAGTAAGGCATCAAATGCCCCAAAGCAAAAGATCAGCTATGAAAAAAAGGTCGATCCAGCCATTACTGAATATTCGGTACAAGCCCTCAACTGGTTACGCAAAGCTGAGTTCCTGATGAGTGCACCTAAGCTCAGCTTGTGTGTAGAAGATACTGGTTATGAGGTAGCTTTTGCTGGCCGTTCCAATGCGGGTAAATCGAGTGCCATCAATGCCCTGACCAATCAGAAACAGTTGGCCCGTGCCTCTAAAAAACCAGGTCGTACCCAGATGATCAACTTCTTTAGCCTTGGCAATCCGGATCAGCGCCTAGTCGATTTACCGGGTTACGGTTATGCAGCGGTCCCAGAAGCCATGAAAATTGTCTGGCAGAAAGAACTGGAAAACTATCTGATTCACCGTAAGAGCCTTCAAGGTCTGGTGCTGCTGATGGATATCCGTCACCCGCTACAACACTTTGATGTGATGATGCTGGAATGGGCCTATTCACGTAAATTATTCGTACATGTGCTGCTGACTAAAGCCGACAAGCTGAACCGTGGCCCTGCTTCGAAAGCACTACAAGAAGTGAAAGCCAAACTGAAAAAGATGAAGCTGGATTTCTCGATTCAACTGTTCTCTTCTCTAAACAAGCAAGGTTTGGAAGAACTGGCCAGTGTGATGGGCGGCCGTTTGAACTTCACTTTGAATCAAGCACCTGAATTTGATCTGGACAGCATTCCTGAAGCTTCAATACATGATTTAAATGAAGCTGATGAACCAATTGAATTATTAGAAGATGAAGCTGAAGAAGACAGCGCTCATGAAGTCACTGCCAGTGAACTGAATGATCTGGACGCGCCTGTGGAAGCTGATCCAACAAAGATTATCGAACAGAATCCACAAAAATAAGCCGAATGTGTTTCATCGGATAAAAGAATGTCCCGTACTGCCTGCTGCAATTCGGGATATTTTTTTCATACTGTCTTGATCAAGCAGTGATGGATTCACACCATGTCTTTACTTTCGCGCTTCAAAACAACAAGAATTGGCTCTTCCATTTCCTATTTTATCCAGCCTCGCAAAGTCAGCTTTGAGTGGCAGGATACTCCAGTCGACTGGATTCCTGATCAGCCCTTTGCCAGTTACTTCGTCAATGAAATTAACAATATTCTACCTGCAGGTGAACTCTGGTTCTGCCGTTTATATAACAAAGTCCTCCCCCAGATCACTGACAAAAAATTAAAGCATGATGTACAGGCGTTTATCCGTCAGGAAGCCATGCATGCCCAGGCACATAATTCGGCCAATAAAGAATATTTATCTGAACGTCAGATTGATATCCAGCGCAATCTGGACATCATGCATTTCCTATTTAACAAGCTGCTCGCCGATCAGCCATTCGGTCTCAAAATTCCTAAAATCTTAGAACATCAATGGGATCTGTTCCGTCTCGGTATTATTGCGACAGTAGAACACATGACCTGCGTCCTGGGTAAATACGCACTCTACAATACTGAATGGGAACGTCTGGGTGCTGATCCGAATATGCTGGATCTGGTGAAATGGCATGGTGCTGAAGAAATTGAGCATCGTAGTGTGGCTTTTGATTTATACCGTCACCTAGGTGGCGGCTATATTGCCCGTTATTATCTAAGTGTGGTGGTCATTATTGGTGTAATTGGCCTTTGGGTCGATGGTGCAGCACATTTAATGGCACAGGATCCACGCTTTAAGTCACTTAAACCTGCCGTGTATAAACCCTGGATCTGGAAAGAATGGTGGCGCATTTCCCAGTTAGATAACCGCCTTCTACCCAACCCGCTGTGGTTAGTATCCCAACAGCTCGGTTATTTAATGCCTTGGTATGATCCGGTGCATGAGGGCAGTACCGATGATGCGCTGCATTATCTCAACCATTCACAGGCAGCCAAACGCGCTATTCTCAAAGTCGCTTAAGCTTGTCTGCTATTACAATTTCTAACAGCAGGGATCACTCCCCTGCTTTTTATTTGTCCTAAGATAGAAATATAACAATCATAATCAGGAGGGAGTTATGCAAGCACGGATTTCTGTCATTACCCTCGGTGTGCTCGATCTGGAAGCTTCACTACGCTTTTACCGTGACGGACTGGGTTTTCCCAGTGAAGGAATTATGGGTGAAGAGTTTGAATATGGCGCGATAGCTTTTATTCAGTTACAACCTGGTCTTAAGCTTGCCCTATGGCCACAGTTTAGTATCCAGCAAGATACCGGTCTGGAGCCAAGCCCAATCTGTCCGACTCAAATGACTCTAGGGCATAATGTCTATAGTCCTTTAGAAGTCGATCAGGCAATGGCACAGGCAGAACGTGCCGGCGCTAAAATTATCAAACCTGCACACACCACCTTTTATGGCGGATATGCAGGTTATTTTCAGGATCCCAATGGTCATCTCTGGGAAATTGTCTGGAATCCGGACTTAGATAAAGCTGAATTAGACAAAGATTAAATCGGCACTTCAGGCTCGCGGGTATGTCGATCTACCACCACACTAATCATCATATCGCCCTGTACATTCACTACTGTACGTACCGTATCGAGTAGACGGTCAATCGGAAGTAAAATCGCAATCGCTTCAGCAGGTAAACCCACTGATTGCAGTACCATGATCATAGTGACCATGCCGGCACTTGGAATGCCCGGTGCACCTAGGGACGCAATCATTGCCGTGGCACAAACCACCAGCTGCTGACCTAAGGTTAGATCCAGCCCCATCAGATTAGCAATAAACAAAGCTGCTGCAGCTTCATAAAGTGCCGTTCCATCCATATTCAGCTGTGTGCCAAGAGGAATCACAAAACCAGCTGTTTGCGGACGTACCCCCAGATTTTCCTGCGCGCATTTTAAAGAAATCGGCATGGTTGCCGAACTGGAGCTGGTGGCAAAGGCAGTAATTAATGCACTACGGGTACCTTTAAAAAAGGTCAGCGGATTCATTTTTCCGAAGATCCATAGCAATAACGGCAACACCACTATCCCATGAAAAATTGTGGTGCCTGTCACGACTGCCGCAAACTCAGCCAAACGGCTCAGTACTGAAATATCTTCAGTGGCAATTAACTTGGCGAGTAGTGCAAAAATCCCAATCGGTGCCAGTTTCATGATCCAGCCAATCATCAACATCATGATGTCAAAAAACTGGTGACTGAGCTTACGCACAGTACGGAAGCTATCTCCACCTGCGACCAAAGCCACACCGATAAACAGAGCAAAAATTACAACAGCTAGGACATTACCGTCAGCAAAGGCCTTAAAGGGATTGATCAGGGTATTCTGAATAAAATTAGTAAAGAAAGGCGATGGCGTTAAAGTATCAGGCGTTTGATGCTGAGCCATGGCATCCTGAAACATCACCACATCCACACCTCTCCCCACATTAAACAGATGTGCACAGGTTAGCCCTAAAATCAGTGCCAATGAGGTGGTGGTCACGCAGCATAATAGGGTGATTTTCCAGGTTCGACTCAGCTGTCCCCCCGCCTGCAGATTAGACACTCCAACCACGATTGAGGTAAAAATCAGGGGGATCAAAATCATTTTCAGCAGACCAATAAAAAGGCTGCTGGCGATTCCAATCCCGTACAGGCCGACATCAAAAAATGTGCTTTGCGGAAATAAAGTCAGTAAAAATCCAAACAGTACCCCCAATACGGCGGCAATTAAAATCTGCGTATTTAAGCTCATTTTACATGCATTTTTAATATTGATCTTAAGGGCACTATGCCATGCAAGTGCTGGAGAATCGAGTAATTTTTTATAAAGAGCCGTGCTTAAAAAGGTATAAAGCCGGATCTAGAATCCGGCTTTATTTAAATTAAAAGTATGCTTTACTGGGTTTCAATTTCACGTAAACGGATCAGGCCTTCTTGTGTGGTACTGCAGACCAGCTCACCATTTTGCCACATGCGGCCAAAGTTCAGACCACGTGAACTGGCACTTTGAGTAGCATCCATGTCGTATAACATCCATTCATCTACCCGGAATGGTTTATGGAAATACATGGCATGGTCAATACTGGCACATTGCAAGCTTGGAGACAGATAACTTAAACCATGCGGACGAAGGGCCGTGGTCATTAAGGTAAAGTCTGAATAGAAAGCTGCAATCGCCTGATGCAGGGAAATCTCATCCACTTCTGCAGCGATCTTTCCATGAGTACGGATATAGTGCGCATAATTCGGCGCTTCCGGTTGCGGCTGGAATGGATTCACTGGCATTACAGGGCGAATTTCGACATGACGGTCACGCATGAAAGACGCACGCACGTTTTCCGGAATAAATTCGATAATCTGCCGGGTGAGTTCCGCTTCATTTTTTAGACTTTCTGCCGGTGGATATTCAGGTTCTGAAATCTGATAGTTCAGGCCTTCTTCCTGATGCGCAAAAGAAACCATACACATGAAAATGGTACGGCCATGCTGAATGGCGCGGACCTGACGGCTGACAAAGCTTTTTCCATCACGGATACGATCCACTTCATAAATGATCGGTGCGTTGACATCTCCACCAAACAGGAAATAGGCATGCAATGAATGCGCAGGACGATCTGTAGTATAAGACGCAGCACGTAGGGCCTGTCCCAAGACCTGCCCACCAAATACGCGCTTGCCTACCAGATTACGGCTAATTCCCCGGAAAATATTTTCTTCTAACTTTTCTAAACTGAGCAGCTCGACCAGTTCCTGTGTTAAGGCATTCATAAGCAACCTGTGTGATATTGGCAAGATCCAGAAGTGTAGAAATAAATCTATACAATTTATTCTGAATATTCTGCCATAAAATCCAAGCAATCTTCTAAAGATTGATTGACTGTTCTGTCAACTGCTCTTGCAACTTACTAGGAAAAACATCTGCTTTCGCGCTAAAATTGAACCACTTCGATTGAATTTGTCAGAAAATGACATATTGTTTGTTTTTATAATCAATCAAAATAAATTCCCTCAGAAATTCTGTAGTTTTGGTCAGTAAAATTAGGAGTAACTATGTCCAAGAGTGGCTTTGGTCAAATGTATCGCAAGCTTTCAAGTAAGCTACTTGATCTTGTGGTCACCCCGCATGTTCTTGGGGAAGTACCAAGTGAAGTGACAACTCCTACTGCTGACCAGACTCCGGCAGCACAGCAGAAAATCGTCTGTTATATCTTGCAGAATCATTCACGCAGTAATGCATTGGTGGTCGATGCGGAAACTCGCCGTTTAAACATGCCGCCTGCGCTTGACCCTCTACAGATTGGTGACAGTAAGGAAAAGGCTTCGGTTCTATTCCTACAGCACCATGATGAGAATAATCTGCTTAGCTCACCACCACATGCCTTTCCACCACGTCTGTTACGTCTGATTGAAGTACTGGAAAAAAATCCTGAACTAGACGTGGAACTGGTACCGGTCACTGTGCTCTGGGGTCGTGATCCTGAAAAAGAAGATTCCTGGTTTAAACTGTTATTTACTGATACCTGGTCTACGCCAAGTCGGGTCAAACAGCTGGTTAATATCGGTCTGCATGGCCGCCAGTCTTATTTGGAGTTTCATGAGCCGCAATCTTTGCGTGCCCTCATGGACTTTGCCAAAGAAACTTATCCAAATTCAGCACCAGCGACCTATATTGTCAGCCGTCTGAATGATTATCTGGATGCACAGCGTGAAGTGATTCTCGGCCCTGACCTGTCAGATCGCCGTAATGTGATGCATGGCCTGATTAAATCGCCGGATGTACAATCGGCTATTCGTAACGAAAGCATCCGCAGCAAAATCAGCATGCTGGAAGCAGAACGTCGTGCGATTGGTTATCTGAATGAAATCGTATCAGATTATTCTCATTCGACTGTACGTTTTGCCGATAAAGCCCTGACCCGTTTATGGACCCAGCTTTATGACGGCGTGGAAGTGCATAATTTCAGTACCGTGCGTGAACTGGCCAAAGATTATGAAATTGTCTATACACCATGTCACCGCAGTCATATCGACTACCTATTATTGTCTTATGTGATTTATCGTCGTGGCCTGATGGTGCCATATATTGCAGCGGGCGATAACCTGAACATGCCATTTGTGGGTCAGATCTTACGCGGTGGCGGTGCTTTCTTTATCCGTCGTACCTTCCGCGGTAATGCACTCTATACCACTGTATTTAAAGAATATCTGTATAGCGTTTTGTCACGTAATACTCCACTGGAATACTTTATCGAAGGTGGCCGTTCACGTACTGGCCGTCTGCTGCCACCAAAAACCGGCATGCTGGCGATGACCGTACATGGTCATTTACGTGGCAAGGCCAAGCCAATTGTCTTCGTTCCAACTTATATCGGCTATGAACGCCTGATGGAAGGCGGTACTTATGTCGGTGAAATGAACGGCAAGCCGAAAGAAGCAGAATCTATTTTTGGCATTCTGAAAACCTTGCGCAAAATTGAGCGTATTTTTGGTAAGGTCCATCTGAACTTCGGTGAACCGGTATTTCTGGATGACATCCTGAAACAGCACGGCGCAGAACATATCAAAATTGAAAAGAATGATGATCCGATTCCGCAGCCGGTATCCGACGCAGTCAACAGTTCCGCCCAAGCCATTCTGGAAAATATCAACCGTGCAGTCGTGGTGAATCCGGTTTCACTGCTGTCACTTATTTTATTGGCAACACCGAAACATACGCTGGACGAAGAAATCTGTATCAAGCAGCTGGATACCTACCGTAATCTGCTGGTGGCTTTACCTTATGATGAGCGTATGCAAATTACCTCACTTTCAGGTAAAGAGATTATTGCCTATGCAATGAAGCTCAAGCTGATTAAACGGGTGAAACACGTTCTGGGCGATATCATTGCGATTGAAGATAATCAAGCGGTACTACTGACCTATTTCCGTAATAATATCGTGCATAGCTTTGTGTTGCCGTCCCTGATTGCGGCACTGGTAGAGCACAATGGCATGATTCGCCGTGAAGATGCGATCAATGCCAGCAGTACACTCTATCCATTCCTGAAAGCCGAGCTATTCCTGAAATGGAAAGAAGACGAAATTCAGCAACATGTTGATGCTTATATCGATGCTTTACTTGCAACCAACCTGATCAGTGAAGATGGTGAAAATCTGGTAGCGCCAGCACCAAATACTGAAGCGCATCACCAGCTTGAAGTTCTGGCCGCCCCAGTGACCCAAAGTCTGGAACGTTACTATATGACGCTGGCTTTAATTACTCAGCGTGGCCCAGGCAACATTTCAACCCGTCAGGTAGAAGAACTGAGTCATCTGGTGGGGCAACGCCTTTCTGTACTGTATGAATTCAACTCACCAGAATTTTTTGACAAAGCCTTATTCCAAAGCTTTATCAAAGTTCTGACGCAAAAAGGCTATATTTGTACCAACGATGACAATGCCATTGTCTATGATGAGCAGCTGACCAATGTTGCGCAGTATGCAGATCTAGTATTAGATGAAGTGAAGCTACAAATGCTGCATCACATCACCTCCTTTACCGATGAAGAGTTGAAAGAAGTACTAGATGCGGTTGCGGCTGAACAGGCCAAGAAACGTGCGAAACGTAAAAAGAAATAGTGTTTAAGTTTAAGTAAAGGAAAAGAGAGGTTTTGGCCTCTCTTTTTTGTTTGGGAATTAATAAAAATGATAAATATTCCCTCTCCTTTTAGGAGATGAGCAGCACTGCTGCGCAAGGGAGAGGTGATTTAAAAAACCCTCCTCCTAACCTCCTCCCAGAGGGAGGAGGAACTTCCAAATTTATAAATCAGTCTTATTCATCAACTCTAAATAATCCTGAAAACAATCCTGATGCTCTAACTCAAAACCTATCTTTTCCATTCTGGTGGCATACAGCTTTTTACCCGTCACCCTGTCACTTTCGACTTTCAATATAGGTAAACCCATTTGCTGCTGGAACCATTGCAGGACTTCATGCAGAAGTCTTGGCTGATTATTGCTCAAAATATATGAAGAATCAGGATGTTCCACGTGAATCATCTGAGCTAGAAAACGTGATAAATCTTCAATATGAATCCGATTCGACCAATGCAGATTTGGGTGGCTGGTCATCGATGCTGCCATTTTCTGCATACGTGCCACAGAAGTCCCATAAATCCCACTTGGGCGGATAATGGTACATTGATTAGGATAAGCGGCGAGATACGCCTGTTCCATGTGATGCAGAATTTCACCTTGAACATCATTCGGATGAATTTCAGTTTCATCATCCACGCTTTCACCTGCATTCTGTCCATAAACCCGGGTTGATGACACCACCACAATTCTTTTTACCGGATGGGATTTCAAGGCAGTGACGATTGGCTGAACCGAATCCAGATAAGTATGCTGATAGGCTTCGACACCCCTCTGTTTGGGACTGAGTAACACATAGACCCAATCAATCGGAGCGACTGTACTTAAATCTAGAGTATGTACATCCTGAATCAGATGAGTTGCGAATGAATCTGTTTTGGGACTTTGGCTAATTGTGCTAATTTGATGACCTTGCTCAAATAATTGTTTAGCTACCCGCTCGGATGTTTTACCATAACCAATAAATAAAATATGCATTCGACACCGAATCACAGACCTGGTTGAGGGGACATGGCTGCAGTCCATCAGTTACAAGGCGTTGGCAATGCCGCCGCTGCTTTACTCGAAAAACTAAATATCTTTAATACTGATGATTTGCTTTTTCATCTACCACGTGACTATGAAGACCGTAGCACGATCATTCCCATGAATCAATTAACGGTGGGACGCAGCTATTTGCTGGAAGGTGTCGTGAAAGGGGTTGATTTCCCACCCGGTAAACGTAAATCCATGGCGGTGTTACTGGATGATGATTCTGGCAAAGTCACTTTGCGCTTTTATCATATTTATAAAGGCATTACCGATCGCTGCAAGCTTGGTAACCGTTTAAGAGTCTTTGGTGAAGTGCGAGTCGGTGCCCGTGGTCTGGAAATGTATCATCCAGAACTGCAAGTGATTACTGAACATACACCTTTGCCTCATACCCAACTCACCTCGATCTATCCGGCAACCGAAGGACTGACTCAGCCCAAGCTACGGGAATATATTAAACAGGCACTAGAGCTGCACAGTGATGATTTACCTGAACTGTTGCCACAAAAATTTAGCAATGGTTATGGCCTGAAACAGGCACTGGAATATATTCATCATCCGCCGCTGGATGCCAATATGTTGCAGCTGACCCAAGGCTCACATCCGGCACAGCAGCGTCTGATTTTTGAGGAACTGGTGGCACATCAAATCAGTTTACTGACCCGGCGTGCCTTTATTCAGCAGATTGAAGCTCCCTCATTTTCACCAAGTAAGACCTATGCCAAACAGCTTTTGGCCGGTTTGCCTTTTGAAATGACGGGTGCACAAAAACGCGTATCCAAAGAAATTGCCCTAGACCTGAAGCAGAATAAACCGATGCTACGTCTGGTGCAGGGTGATGTGGGTGCAGGTAAAACTTTGGTTGCGGGTGTAGCAGCCTGTCATGCCCTAGAAGAAGGATGGCAAGTCGCGCTGATGGCACCCACTGAAATTCTGGCCGAACAGCATTACCTCAACTTCAAGCGCTGGTTCGAACCACTCGGTTTAAATGTTGCCTGGCTTTCCGGGAAGCAGAAAGGTAAAGCACGTGCTGCAGCAGAGCAAGTGATCCGTGATGGCAGCGCGCATCTGGTGGTAGGAACTCATGCCCTGTTTCAGGAAAATGTCGAGTTTGCCAAACTGGGCTTAGTGATTATTGATGAGCAGCATCGTTTTGGGGTCGATCAACGCTTAGCCTTGAGAAATAAAGGCTTGGATGGCATGTCGCCGCATCAACTGGTCATGACCGCAACCCCGATTCCACGCACGCTTGCTATGTCAGCCTATGGGGATCTGGATACTTCGATTATTGATGAACTCCCACCGGGTCGTACTCCGATCCAGACTGTGACTATTCCACTGGAGCGCCGTGAAGAGGTTCTGCAACGTATTGCCACGAATTGTGCTGAAGGTAAACAGGCCTATTGGGTCTGTACCTTGGTAGAACAGTCGGAAACGCTGGATGCTCAAGCCGCAGAAGCGACCTTTGCCGAGATCAAGGAACGCTTCCCTGAACTGAATATCGGTCTGGTACATGGCAAGATGAAAGCCGATGAAAAACAGGCAGTCATGCAGGAATTCAAAGACAATAAACTGCAGCTACTCATTGCCACTACCGTGATTGAAGTTGGGGTCGATGTCCCGAATGCTTCCATTATGGTGATTGAAAATGCCGAGCGTCTCGGCCTGTCACAGCTACATCAGCTGCGTGGCCGGGTGGGTCGTGGTGCCAAAGCCAGTTTCTGTGCCCTGCTTTATAAAAATCCATTGTCACAAAATGGTCAGGAACGTCTGCGCATCATGCGCGAAACCAATGATGGTTTTATCATTGCCGAGAAAGACTTGGAATTACGTGGTCCAGGCGAATTATTAGGAACCAAACAGACCGGTGATATGGGTTTCCGTGTGGCTAAACTGGAACGTGATGATCACTTGCTGAATCAGGCGCATTATGTCGCCCAGCAGATGCTAAAAGATTATCCGAAACAGGCAGATGCCTTATTAAAACGCTGGCTACCCGAGGCTCCACGCTATGCCTATGTTTAAACTGCTCCAACAGGGAAAACACTGGCTGAATCGTTTACAGCCTTGTCAGCTATGCCAGACAGATTATCAAAACCTGTATTCCGTCTGTCAGGATTGCTGGCAACAGTTACCTTGGGCACATCAGACCATTCAGCGTCAGGAAATGCAGTTTCAAGTGGCTTGTGACTATGCCTACCCAATGGATCGCCTGATTCAATTATTTAAATATGAACAAAAGCTGCATCTGGAACCTTTATTGGCAGGTGCATTACTGACCTTACAATTTCCTAAAGTCAGTGCAGTGGTTCCTATGCCGATTTCAACCGAACGGCTGGTTGAACGTGGCTATAATCAATCTCTGTTACTGGCCAAGCATGTAGCTAAACATTTACAAGTTCCCGTCTGGCAGCCCATTGAAAGACTCAAGCAACATTCACAAAAAGGCTTAAGTCGTCTGGAACGTATTGAAGACATTGAAGCCCAATTCAGGGTCACTACCTCTTCAAAAGTTCGTTATCGTAAGGTTTTAATTATTGATGATGTGGTTACGACTGGTAGCTCAATTCGAGCTTTAAGCCAGCAACTGGAAAAACTGGGCTGCCAGCAGATTTATGCCGCCTGTCTGGCGGGAGCCAAACTTTAAATTAGGCTTGTACCAATAAGTTCTTTTTAACCCAAGGTATGACAATTTCTGTAGTCAGTGGTGCTAGTTTCGTATCTTCCTGATCCAGGTCCACCCATTTCATCTCGTCAATCTCAGCTTCAATATGTGGTTCGCCATCTAATTGCACCAGATAAACATAACTGACCAGTTGATGATCCGGCTCGTTAGCAGTTTGTGTTTCAAAACGCCCAATGAATTGCTGAATCTCAGCCTGACAGCCAATTTCTTCCTGAATTTCACGTAGCATAGTTTGTTCAGGTGCTTCATCTGGTTCCAGCTTGCCACCCACTTGCATAAAACAGTCAGTATTTTTCTTACGAACCACCAGCAGCTGCTGATCTGAATTCAAAATAATGGCAGCTGCGACGGTAATAATTTTCATGAATTCGGAACGATCAAATGGGAAGTATTTATTTTACGAGATCTTCCTGATCGACCATACCCCATTTTGCTTCAGGCGGCTGGTAGTCTTGAAATTTCTGCAAAATTTCTTCGAAGTCATCACTCACGATCAGGGATTCAGTAAAACGTGGCTTGGTAAAACCTTTATCTGTAGTCATCTGAATAAATTTAAGCAAATCATCATAAAAGCCATCGACATTGAGAAAAGCACAAGGCTTTTTATGAATCCCGAGCTGTGCCCAAGTCCATTGTTCAAAAATTTCCTCGAGTGTTCCCGCCCCACCCGGAATGGCAATGAAACCATCGGAGAGTTCTGACATTTTGGTCTTACGCTCATGCATATTATCGACCACATACAGCTTGGTAATATGCGGATGCGCCAATTCACGATTCACCAAGGGTCTTGGAATGACACCAATGACCTCGCCCCCTGCAGCCAGGGCACTATCTGCTACAATGCCCATTAATCCGGAACGACCACCACCATAAATCAGTGTTTGCTGTCTTTTTGCCAGGGCTTGGCCTACCTTTTCAGCAATTTGTTTATAACCAGGTTCAGAACCTAGCGCTGAGCCACAGAAAATTGCGATAGAATTCATCATTTTCACCATTGCATTGCCGGTATATAGTACGCAGGCAGCGCCTGAGAGTTTTTTTTCAAAAATAACTGCACAATCAGTGTTTTTATTCAATTCCTTGTCTAAAATACACGCATTTAGATTAACATACTGCGCAAGGGAGAAAAGACAGCATGCTTGAAGCCTTTTACGCCACAGAGCGCGGTAGCCTAGAAGATGCCACCATCAATGGTGATTTCGACCTGCATCCGGAACTGGTTTGGATAGATTTAATTGCGCCTTCACAGGAAGAACAGCAATGGATTCTGGATGCCTATGAGCAAAACCTGCCCACTTTAAAATCTCTGGAAGATATTTCTTCGAGTGCCCGATTTTACCGTGATGATGACGGTATTTTGCACATCAGTACCTATTTCTTAACGAAAAATAAAAATTATCAGGTCGAAAGTGAACATGAGGATGATGCCAGCATCCTCGCAACGGTTCAGACAGTTGCTTTCATCTTGCATAAAGACCGGCTCTTTACCCTGCGCGGTGAAAAGCTGGTAGCTTTCCGTGCCTTTCGTGCCCGTGCGCGTCGCAATGATTACGATATTGACTATAAAGATCCAACCTGGATTCTGCTGGGTTTACTCGAAGCCAAACTGGATGAGTTGGCTGATATTCTGGAAGATGTACATAAGGATCTGGAAAAATACTCAACCGAAGTGCTGAATAACCGGCATCGTGAACAGATCCTGGATCTGGATGACATGATTACCCGTCTGGCCCAACTGGAAGATATGCTCGGAAAAGCCCAGCTCTGTCTGATCGATTTACGCCGGGTACTTACCTTCCTGTCACGGCCACGCGCGCTGGGTAGTCATATTTATGATGCAGATATTCGAGAACTCAGTGAAGACGTCCGCTCACTGGTCGAACACGATGCCTTCCTGTTCCAGAAAGTCCGATTCTTGCTGGATACCACGTCCGGATTCATTAACACTGAACAGAATGATACGATCCGTCGCTTCTCGATTTTACCAAGTATGCTCGCGCCCCCCATGCTGATTGCCAGTATTTACGGGATGAACACTGATGTCTTGCCTTTCGCTCAAGGTTCGATGAGCTTTGTGATGGTGAACATTATTATTATGGGCTTCCTGATTGGACCATTGATTTACTTTAGATGGAAGAAGTGGATTTAGAATCCCTCCTAATTTCTCCTTATTAGGGGAGGAATTTCCCTCTCCTTTCAGGTGATAAGCAGCACTGCTGCACAAGGGTGAGGTCAGAATTAACCCTCTCTAACTCTCTTGTGTTTAGATTTAAGGCAGTGCTTTAAATCTCGCTCAGAGAGAAAAGACTTCCAATATTTGCTTAAAGTTCGAGTCTAGACCCATTTCTCCACTTTTTTAAAATACAAGTTACCTCTCCTTTCAGGAGAGGGTTAGGGAGAGGTTAATTAACTAATCCCTCCTAACCTCCCTTTGAGAAAGGGAGGAACTTTTTTAAAATATACCGGCAATAAAAAAGCACCTTTCGGTGCTTTTTTATTTACTGAATGATCTGTAAATCATCCTGCAAATGACAGGCCTGAATGATCTTCATCATTTTCTCAGGAACCGCTTTAAACTGTAGCCCTCGTGCTTGCGGGGTCTGGCGCAACCAGCGCACCAGAACAGCCAAAGCCAAAGTACTACCTTGCTCAAGTCCAGCCAGATTAACTACCACAGGAAACTTGTCCTGTGACTTAATGACACGCAGACCATCTAGGTAATAGTTCTGCGCATTGTCAGCGTCAATCTTGCCTGAAACCTGCAGTTCCTGATTATTGAATTGAATCACAGCTCACCTATCTTATTTTTTCTTGTCAATTGCCGCTTCAGCATCTGGCTTGAAGTTAGCAATGGCTTTATCCAGGTTACCACCATTACGTTTTACTGTAGCCGCAAACTGGTTACGGAACTGCAGACCTAGGTCAATCCCAGATACGTTAATGTTACGGATTTTCCATTGTGAACCTTTATCAACCAGCTGGAAGGCAACCGGGATTTTCTCGCCTTTGTTATTAAAGTCGATGGTCACTACAGGATTTTTGCTGTTAGTCGCCTTGTAAGGACGAACGCTGTAAGTCTGGTTACTGAACTTAGAGAAAGCCGTACCATAATTTTCAATCAGGGTTTCACGGAAGTTCTTTTCAAACTGTGCACGCTGCGCCGCAGTACTATACTGATTGGTCGCATAAGTCCCCATCACAATCCGGGTAAACGATTGTGAATCAATATATGGGTCAAGGTTCTGACGGACAATCGTTTTCACAAGCGCAGGATTATTCTGCAATTTGGCATGATCGGTTTTAAGACGATCAATCAAATTGTCTGCAACTCTTTTAATAAAAGCAGGTGGGGCTTCAGACGGTGCAGCAAACACTGTACCAGCAACCATTGTTGAAAGAATGCTTGCAGCAAGCGTTTGTTTTACTAAAGTCTTCACTCAAATCTCCTCAATCTGTTATTCAACAAATACAGGTTCTGCATCTGTTGTTTCTGAAAATGCAGCTTCTTCTGAGGCACTTTCCTGACTATCTGACGATTTTCCGGCACCACCGGTAATAAATTTCGTCACTAAATCTTCAATTTCCATGGTGCCTTGAGTGTTCGCAATCTGCTCACCACGTTTCAAGTAAGTCAGACCGCCACCTGGAATAATTTTCAGATACTTTTCACCCAATAAACCATTTGTTGCTACCATAATGTAAGCATCTTCATCAATATTGGTGATGGATTTCATGTTATCTAATAGTTGTTTTTCCATTGTTTTTTGTTGCGCAGGATCGGCTGCGGTATAATCTGAACTATAACGTAACTCTTCCAATGCTTCCTGCTGAACCTGCTTGAGCTGCTCGGCATTAAAAGAAGTCAGAGAGCCATCCAGTGTCATATGGACAGTGGCTAAACGGGTCACCGGATCCAGTGTAATTTTATCGACCTGACCGACTTTTACCCCACTCAAAGCAACTTTAGCACGTGGCTTGATGCCATTTACATTTTCAAAAGTCGCTGTCATCTGATAGCTATCAGAAATATTGGTGCCTACCAGACCGCTGACACGCATCGCTAGGAAGAACAGGGCGATACCGAAAAGAATGACAAAAACACCAACGGCCAGCTCACTAGTACGTGATTTCATTAAATACCTCCGAACATGACCGCAGTCAACACGAAATCAAAACCTAATACGCACAGCGAAGAATAGACGACCGTACGTGTTGTAGAAGTTGCGATACCTTCTGATGTTGGTTCACAGGCATAACCCTGATAAACCGCGATCCAGGTACAAATTAATGCGAAAACAAAACTCTTAATAATAGTGCCATTCAGGACATCTTTATAGAATCGCACGGTACTTTCCATGCCGCTCCAATATGCACCTTCATCTGCACCCAGAAAATCAACACCTACCATTTTTCCGCCCATAATCCCGACCGCAGCAAAGATCACAGAGAGCATTGGCAAGCTAAAAATACCGGCCCAAAGGCGTGGTGAAATCACCCGTTTTAAGGGATCGACCCCGATCATTTCCATACTGGATAATTGCTCGGTTGCTTTCATCAGACCAATTTCGGCAGTTAAGGCAGAACCGGCACGACCAGCAAATAGTAAGGCAGCAACCACAGGTGCTAATTCACGTAACAGGGTTAAAGCCACTGCAGTACCAAGCATCGCTTCACTACCGAATGTCGACAGGATGGTATACATCTGCAAACCGAGTACCGAACCAATAAACAGGCCAGATACCGCAATAATCAAGAGTGACAGCACCCCAACCCGATACATCTGATAAACAAACAGCTTTACTCCAAGCCAGGTCGGCATGGAAAAGAGAATCTGCAACAGCATCAGTGTTGCAACACCAATCCCCTGAACACGTTCAATAACGCGTCTACCTAAGGCAGCAATGGCATTCATGAACGTACCTCATCACTTAAATAAGCCTGATGACTAAACTGATAATCTACCGGGCCTTCAACCGAACCGGTGAGGAACTGCTGCACAAAGGCTGAAGGATGATTTTTCAATTCTTCTGCTGTGCCCTCGCCCTGAATTTTGCCTTCTGCGACTACATAAATGTAATCGGCAATCGATAAAGTCTCTGCTACATCATGCGAAACAATAATGGTTGTTAAATCCAGTGCTTCACGTAGAGAGCGGATCAATCGGGTCAATACACCCATCACAATCGGATCCTGCCCGGCAAAAGGCTCATCGTACATGATCAGTTCCGGATCCAGTGCAATCGCACGAGCCAACGCGACACGGCGATTCATCCCGCCAGACAGCTCTGAAGGCATCATCTGCTCTGCCCCACGTAAGCCTACTGACTCGAGTTTCAAAGCCACGATTTCAGCAATCAGATGTTCAGGCAATTTGGTATGCGCACGAATCGGAAAGGCAACATTTTCATAGACGCTCATGTCGGTAAACAGAGCGCCACTTTGAAACAGCATCCCCATACGTGCACGTGCAGAAAAAAGCTCGGAACGGGACATCTTGGCAATATCTTTACCGTCCAGTAAAACCTGACCCTGTTCAGGCGTTAGTTGCCCGCCGATCAATCTTAATAAAGTGGTTTTACCAGTTCCGGAAGGTCCCATAATGGCGGTAATCTGCCCACGACGAATGTTTAAACTGACATCGTCATAAATTACACGCTCACCCCGCTTGAAACTCAAATTCTTGACTTCAATCAAAGACTGAGGATCCTGCGCTGTTTGATTTTTCATAGCTGAGTTTATTCCTGCATTTTTTCAGCATGCATATGACAAAAGAACGAAGTTCAACATGTTAGCATTTGAAAATGAAGGGTCAAGTTCATGGAAAACATAATGCTCCATGCCTGGCCATATATTTCTAGTAATCAAAAATTTTATTTCGACGCAATTTTAACAGACTATGATCCATTTAAAATACGATATACATAATAAATCAGATTGCATAAAAGCAAAGTTACCGCAATGTAGGACATGTACCCCTCAACAATATGAAAGACTATAAAAAGACGCTTTCAGATTACGGATCACCATAAGCCCAGAAAAAGTTGATGAATTAGGCATTTTATGCTGAAAAAACAAAAAATCAATGCATAAAAAAACCAGCACTCAGGCTGGTTTTTTATTTCAGACGTTATTCAATTAGTCATTGAATTTACGACGTGGACGATCTTCACCGAATGAACGCTCGCCACGTGGCTTGTCATCAAAGTTGCGACGCGCTGGACGGTCACCGAAGTCACGTTTTGGACGGTCATCACCGAATGAACGTGCTGGACGATCACCGAAACCACCTTCGCGACGTGCTGGACGGTCACCGAAATCACGTTTTGGACGGTCACCGAAACCACCTTCACGACGTGGAGCAGGACGATCACCGAAGTCACGTTTTGGACGATCACCGAAAGAACCTTCACGACGTGGTTTGTAATCTACACGGTTACCGCGGTTGTCATCATTACCTTCGAAACGAGGACGGTCACCAAAGTCACGACGTGGACGATCATTATTAAACTCGCGACGTGGACGGTCTTCATTGAAATCACGACGTGGACGATCACCGAAACCGCCTTCACGACGTGGACGATCGCTGTTGAAGTCACGACGTGGACGATCTTCGCCACCGAACGCAGGACGTTCGCCACGAGGTTTGTCATCGAAGCTACGACGTGGACGGTCATCACCACCTTCACGACGTTTGAAATTGCTCTCGCCTTCGAAACGACGACCACCACCGAAGCCACGACCGCCATCACGACGACCGCCACGACCACGACCAGCGCCATCACGGCTACCGCGTGCAGGAGGTGGAGATGGCTCAAGACCTTCAATTTCAGATACATTTAGACGAGCTTCAAGGAAGTCTTCTAGTGCACGGATTTTACCGCGTTCACGATAAGTCGCTAAAGTAATTGCTTTACCGGTACGGCCCGCACGACCTGTACGACCGATACGGTGTACATAGTCTTCGTTCTTCATAGGAAGACCAAAGTTGATCACGTGAGAAATCGTTGGTACGTCAAGACCACGTGCTGCAACGTCAGTTGCAACCAGGATTTTTGCACGACCTTCACGGATGCTGCGCAGACGACGGTTACGAACGGTTTGTGGCATCGCACCATGTAGAGCAACAACGGACAAACCTGCTTCAGCAAGTTCTTCAGCCAGCATATCTGTATCTTCTTGAGTAGAAGCAAAGACCACTGCCTGATCAACATCTTCTTCGTTTAACCAGTGAGTAAGAAGTTTTTTCTTGTGCTCAAAGCCATCAGTCCAGTGTAAAGTCTGGGTAATGTCAGTATTGGTAGAGTGACCAGTTTCAATTGCAATACGCTCTGGCTCATTCATCATGCGTTCAGCAAGGGTAATGATACGTGGAGCGAAAGTTGCAGAGAACATCAGTGTTTGTTTACGGTTTGCAGCCAAGTCACCGATTGCTTCTAGGTCTTCAGAGAAACCAAGGTCTAGCATGCGGTCAGCTTCGTCGACGATCAGCGAGTCAACTTTGTCAAGTTTGATTTGACGACGGTTAACAAGGTCAAGTAAACGACCTGGAGTTGCTACAACAACCTGTGCACCTTTTAACTGCTGGATTTGTTTACCAAAAGGCATACCACCCATAATTGCAGCAATACGAACACCTTTCATGTGACGTACAAATGCAATCGCGTCTTGGCATACTTGTTGTGCCAATTCACGAGTTGGTGAAATCACCAGAATAGTTGGTTGAGTCACCGCTTTCATACGTTCTTTAAATGGTACGAAAGTATCTTGGTTGGCAAGTGCGTTCAAAGTTGGGAGAAGGAACGCAGCGGTTTTACCCGAACCTGTCTGGCTAGATACTAAAAGGTCTTTACCTTCTAGTGCAGCAGGGATAGATTGTTCTTGTACAGGAGTCGGAGTAGTAAAACCTAAGCCTTGAAGGGCTTGTTGTAACGATTCATGCAAAGAAAATTCAGCAAAAGTTTTGCTCATAGAGTATTCCACCCGGAAATTGGGTGCTCCATTAAAAATAAAGTCAAATGGACATCGACAAAAAGCGGTACAGCAATTAAACGCTGAAAAGAGATGATTCAGCGGCGATCCGAGTAACGACGATGTGATATAACGCACGCATGATTACGGCATAACCTGAAGGAATCGCTTTAGCGATTGGGGCGCGAGATATCGTCCTCTCTTTGGACCGCACGCGCATACACAATGATAAGAAGAGAAATGTTCAGGTGACGAACAGAAATTAAGTGCGTGCGCAGATTATAGCAGGATTATTTATAAAGTCATCCGCTTTTCAGATTATTTTGTTTAACTGCTAATTTCTTCATCAATTTCTAAGACTTAACCAAGAAAAGAAATGTAATTAATTCTCCAGCCGGTCAATTTTTTTTATCAAGGCTGTGAATCATCTAAATATGAAGATATTTATCTCGTAATTATTTTCAAAAATAAAAAAGGCATCCCGAGAGATACCTTTTTAATATTCGATTTACGGCGTTAAACCCGATTATTTCGCTGCCTCACCCCAAGCAGGAACAACTGCTTGCATAAGAGGTTTCAGCATTTTCATTGAACAAGCCAAAACTTGACCATTTTCCATAGAATCGCTACCACCACGCGCATCAACCACAGTACCGCCCGCTTCTTTCACGATTAACTCACCTGCTGCAATATCCCAAGGTTTCAAGCCAAGCTCGAAGTAACCATCAAGACGACCAGCAGCGACATAAGCCAGATCCAGGGCAGCTGAACCACCACGACGGAATTGTGCACCTGCTTCAGTCACATTGAGCAATGCATCAAAATGATTCTTGGCATAAGAGACTACTTCACCATTACGTTTAGTACGGTAAGCATGACCAACTGCCAGGAAAGTATTGTTCAGACTGTCTTTAACATTTACACGGATACGGCGCTGGTTCAGCATCGCACCACGACCACGGCTCGCAGAGAATAGCTCATCTTTCACAGGGTCATAAATAACACCGTGTTGAGTTACACCTTTGTGCTGAACTGCGATAGAGATACAGAAATGCGGAAAACCGTTGATAAAGTTTAGTGTGCCATCAAGCGGATCGATCACCCAACACCAATCAGCGTCGTGACCTTTACCTTCTTGCAGACCAAATTCTTCACCAAGGAAACTGTGATTTTTATAGCTTTTACGTAGAGTATCGATGGTCAACTGTTCCAGATAACGATCTACACGCGTTACCGGACCATCAATGCCTTTTTCTTCGACTTGCAGATCGAGTTTATGACGATTTTGATGCGCTTTTAAAAGCTCTTGACCAACTAATTGAGCCGCACGCGCAGCCATCACCACCATAGGTTCCATTGAACACCCACTACAAATTTGAAGATACTGATAAAGAATAATGCATAAAAGCCCGCATATTTTAGCAAATATCCGGGCTTTTTGGGAAAAAATGTGTCGAAACTTTTTAAGAGTTTATAACAGGACGCTTTGACCTAGCTTTGACCAGGCTTCATTAATTGATTTTTCAATGCCTTGGCTATCAAGTCCTGCCTGTTGCAACATCTGGCTATGTGTTGCTTGTGCCATAAAGCTATCCGCTAGACCTAGGTTCAGGATTGGTTTAACGATTTGAGCTTCAGCCAGATACTCATTCACTGCACTTCCTGCGCCGCCCATGACTGCATGTTCTTCAACAGTGACAAACAGACTGGTTGAATGGGCCAGCTGGTTTAACATTTTGGTATCCAGTGGTTTGATGAAACGCATATTTACCACGCGTACACCCACGTCATGCTTGCTCGCAAATACCTGAGCGGCTTCCACTGCGGCTTGAACCCGACTACCGAATGCCAGAATAGAAACATATTCGTCATACTGTTCGTTCAGGCTAAGCAATAATTCTGCCTGACCGATCTGCATCTCGGTCATGGTTTTCTGGATTTCCACACCCAGTCCATTCCCGCGCGGATAACGCACTGCTGCCGGACCATGATACAGATAAGCCGTATGCAACATTTGACGGCACTCATTCTCGTCTTTTGGTGCCATGATCACCAGATTCGGAATGGTACGCATATAGGCATAGTCATAAGCACCGGCATGCGTTGGGCCATCTTCACCGACCAGACCGGCACGGTCGATCCCAAACGTCACATCCAGATTTTGCAGCGCTACATCATGGACCAACTGGTCATATCCACGTTGCAGGAAAGTTGAATAAATTGCGACGACCGGTTTTAAACCTTCACAAGCCATACCAGCGGCAAGCGTTACTGCATGCTGTTCTGCAATGGCAACATCAAAGAAACGCTCAGGATATTCTTTGGCAAACTGCACCATGCCTGAACCTTCACACATTGCCGGAGTAATCGCCAATAGGCGTTTATCCTGTGCTGCTTCATCACATAACCATTGTCCAAATACATCGGAATATTTCGGTGCTGGATTAGGGGCTGTAACTGCATTGAGTTTACTAATCGCATGGTATTTAATCTGGTCACATTCTGCTGGCGCAAAGCCCTTACCTTTTTTGGTATAGATATGAATTAGGCGAGGACCTTTACGTTTTTTCAAGGCTTTAAAGACGTGTACCAATTGTTTGACATCATGGCCATCATAAGGACCGAAGTAGTCAAAACCAATGGCTTTAAACAGGTTATCTGCGGCATCAGTTGCAGCTTGATGTAAACGCGAGTTATATAGCCATTCCGGATGTGGCTGTACATAAGCCTCACCATCTTCAGTCACATTGACGAATTCGCCACGCTCCCAAATTGCAGCGAGATGCTTGGCAAAACCACCAGTACTACATGAAATCGACATATCATTGTCGTTCAGAACCACCATCAGGTCAGCCTGATGTGCCACAGCATCATTCATAGCTTCAAAGGCCATACCTGCTGTCATGGCACCATCACCAATGATTGATACGACTTCGCACGGGTTGTTCTGATAACGGCGTGCCAAAGCCATGCCGAGACCAGCAGAAATTGCGGTAGATGAATGCCCTACCCCAAAAGTATCAAATTCGGATTCTTCACGCGCCGGAAATGCGGCCAGACCATCTTTGGCACGGATTGTAGTGAGCTGTTCACGACGTCCGGTCAACGCCTTATGCGGATAAGCCTGATGACCCACATCCCAGATCAGGCGATCATGTGGCGTATTAAAGCAGTAATGTAAAGCGACAGTAAGCTCAATCACACCCAGATTGGCCCCAAAGTGTCCACCACTCTGACCCGCAGCATACAAAATGAATTGACGTAACTCATCCGCCACTTGTGTGAGCTGGCTTTGCTCGAGTGCACGCAGTTGCTCAGGATGATCGATCGCATCAAGCAACGGTGTTACAGGGCGTTGAGTTGGTATTTCTGTATACAGCATATATGGCAAAGCCTTCTAAAGCCTGGCAAAATCTTAAGCTAGGTCAATGGGGAATAACCGATCATATAGTTGAATTGTAGCAGCTTCAATTCAGCTACGCTTCTAGCGATGCAATATTAAACAGCGATCTCGTCGGGGTGAAAAATTTGCAGGCTACGATTATCCTGAATAATCTTACTATTTATCAACTATTATCGTTCGCTTTCTACAAAAAAGAAAATGTTCTTCATAAATTCAGCTGAGCAATTCTACTAATGTTTAAGCATTACGCTATACTTTAGCTACTTTATTAGGATTTTACGGGTTCAGCTGTGCCTATCGAATTTGTCGCAACTTCAAGATTACCGACCGCTCATGGTGAATTTAAAATTACTGTTTTTCAAGACCCTAAAACTGGCGAAGAACATGTCGCTCTTTCTAAAGGCTTAGAAGAACCAAGTGATGAACCTGTGCTGGTCCGTGTACATTCTGAATGTTTAACCGGTGATGCCTTTGCTTCATTAAAATGCGACTGTGGCCCTCAACTCCAGGCAACACAAAAACTGATTAATGAAGTGGGTCGCGGTGTCATTCTTTATTTACGTCAGGAAGGACGCGGAATTGGCTTGACCAATAAAATCCGTGCATACGCCTTGCAAGACCAGGGACATGATACGGTCGATGCCAACCTGATGCTGAATTTACCGGCAGATGCACGTCAATATGATATGTGCAGCATCATGCTGGATCACTTAGGTGTAAAAGCCGTCCGCCTGATCACCAATAACCCTTTAAAAATTGATGCACTGAAAGAGCAAGGCATTAATGTAGTGGACCGTGTACCACTCACTGTGGGTCTGAATCCATTCAATGAGCAATACCTCAAGACTAAGCATGAGCGTATGGCGCATATGTATCAGAAGGAAGATTTTTAAAAGAATCTCCCCCTGCCCCCTCTTTTTCAAAGAGGGGAAATTTCCTTTTGTATAAGTATAGGGAAGCCTCCCTTTTTTAAAGGGAGGTTTGGAGGGATTTATAAGATCCTAAGAGGGATTCTTAAATCGTCATTGAGAAAATCCGGTTCTCTGGCATACGACGCTTTAAACGTAAATCAAAAGCCATGCAAATATTGCGTACAAATGGTTTCCCTTTCTCCAAAATCGTGACTGAAGAGTCTTCAATTTTGATTAGCTGATCCTGCTGCATTTCCACCAACTGCTTTAGAACTTCATCAATTTCAGCAAACTTCATGTCAGGTTTTGCCCAAGAAGTAGTAAAGCCACACATCAGATTCAGGATATGTTTGCGAATAATCAGGTCTTCCTGAGTCAGGATATGCCCTTTCACCACTGGAATCTGATTCTGCTCTAGCAGTTCATAATATTCTTCAATGGTTTTCACATTCTGCGCAAAGCTATACCAGCTATCACTAATCGAAGAAATTCCGAGTCCGATCATTACCTGAGTTTTAGACGCGCTATAACCCATAAAATTGCGGTGCAAAGTTCCAGACTGAAAGGACTGGTACATGCTGTCTTTTTCTAGCGCAAAATGATCCATACCAATTTCATGATAGCCATGCGCCAGGAGCTTTTTCTTACCCTCTTCATAACATTGACGCTTGATCTCATCTTTCGGTACATCCGCATCTTTAAAACCGCGCTGGCCATTCCCTTTAATCCAAGGCACATGCGCATAGCTATATAGAGCCAGACGGTCTGGTAATAGGGAATTGGTCTGATCGATGGTATTTAAGACATCCTCCAGACTTTGAAATGGCAGACCAAAAACCAGATCATGCGAAATCGATTCATAACCAATTTCTCGCGCCCATTCGGTGACCTGTTTGACATTGTCATAAGGCTGAATCCGGTGAATGGCTTTTTGTACGGTTTCATTATAATCCTGCACGCCATAGCTGACCCGACGAAAGCCCAGGTCATATAAGCCTTGCAAATGCTCACGCGTAGTATTGTTTGGGTGACCTTCGAAGCTGAATTCATGTTCTGCTGCAATCTCGGCTTTGGACAAAATGCCTTGAATGAGCTGGGTTAAATGTTCAATTGAAAAGAACGTTGGTGTCCCACCGCCGAGATGAATTTCTTTGATGACGGGTTTTTCTTCTAATAACTCACAATACAGATCCCATTCTTTCAGCACAGCTTGTATATACGGCTGCTCGACCTCATGACGTTTGGTCACCCGTTTATGACAGCCACAAAAGGTACATAAACTTTCACAAAATGGTAGATGGATATACAGGCTGATGCCTTCAGTCGCATTCGACTCCTGAAAAGAACGTTTTAGTGTCTGCTTCCAAAGCTCTAGTGAAAATCCTGACTCTTCCCAATAAGGTACGGTTGGATAACTGGTGTAGCGGGGACCGGGGACATTATATTTTTGAATGAGAGAATTTGCCTGCACAGTCATGAATGCCTACCACCTTATCAGTCAGGTTAATGCGCTGCATAGAGCGCTGTTGAGGTTATTGTGCGGAGCTAAAAAAAAGAATTCAACCTAGTAGTCTGGTCGGATTTAATGCACTACACATCCTTCTAAAACATTAGGTTGAATGTTGTTACAGATGGTGAGCATCCAGAAAAACACCTTAATTTTTAGACCATTTTATGCTTTGATGTAAGCAGTCTTTTTATTTCCCTATGAGGGTTCTGATGCAGCATCCTACCTCTGCAGATATTCAACGCGTTCACGACTTTCTCCTCGACCTGCAAGCCCGGATTTGTGCCGCGCTGGAACAGCAGGAACATGCCGGTGGCGGTACAGCCGAATTCATGATTGATGACTGGGAACGTCCTGAAGGTGGCGGTGGCCGTTCACGCGTGCTGCAAAATGGTACGGTGATTGAAAAAGGCGGTGTGATGTTCTCTCACATCAATATTTCCAAACTGCCCGCTTCTGCCACTGAACGCCATCCGAATATAGCCGGAGCTAAAGCCCAAGCCATGGGTGTATCTTTAGTCATCCATCCTAAAAATCCGAATGTCCCGACCTCACATGCCAATGTACGTTTATTTGTGGCGGAAAAAGAAGGTCAGGATCCGATCTGGTGGTTTGGTGGCGGTTTTGACCTTACCCCTTTCTATCCAAATGATGAAGATGTGCTTTCATGGCACCAGACGGCGCATGATCTCTGTGCTCCATTTGGCGAAGAGGTTTATCCGGAACATAAAAGATGGTGTGATGATTATTTCTATCTAAAACATCGTGATGAGCAGCGTGGTGTCGGTGGCCTATTCTTTGATGACTTGAATCAATGGGATTTTGAAACCTGTTTTCAGTATATGCAGGCTGTAGGCAATGGCTATTTAGAGGCCATTTTGCCAATTTTCCAGCGTAACCAAGACAAGCCTTATACTGAAGCACAACGTGATTTCCAGCTGTATCGTCGTGGCCGTTATGTGGAATACAATCTGGTATATGACCGTGGCACACTGTTTGGCCTGCAGACGGGTGGCCGGATTGAATCAATTCTGGTGAGCCTGCCACCTCTTACCGGTTGGTTATATCGCCCGGAATGGGCTGAAGGATCAGCAGAAAAACGCTTGACCGATTATTACCTTAAACCGCATGACTGGTTAACAGAATTAAAAACAAAATAAAGCAATCAAAATATTTAAATACAAATTGCCCTCAGATGGAGGGCTTTTTTAATGGATAAATCCTCTATACTGCAACTCAGAAAGATATTTCAGGATCTACTCCTTAATCTTGACTCTGATAAAGATAAATTCTGCTAGGTAAAAATAACAATGTTTAAGCTTCACCTTAATCCTGCTACGTTGGCCTTTTGGCTATTTCTGGCGCTGGGTATTAGTGCGATTAGTACCGCTGTCATCAGTCATAACCTGATTTTAGATGTAGTTGCCATTTTTGTGAGTGTCCTCACGATTGCCGGAACCTTATTTAGTATGGCCTTGCTTTTTGTCGAACATATTATTGAGATTTGTAGTTCTTAAACCTTTAATCTTTAGCCTGCTTTTCACTACTGACAGGCTTTAGCCCTCCTGCATTTTCACGTATATTAATGGCCATTTCTGCACATGGATATGGTGAAATGAGCAAGCAATTTGCCGTTATTGGCAACCCCATCGAACAATCACGCTCTCCTGAACTGCATCAGGCTTTCGCTACCAAAACCGGGGTCGATCTGACCTATACCAAACGCCTTGCTCCACTGGATGGTTTCACAACCAATATCCAGGAATTTTTTGCTCAGGGCGGTATTGGCATGAATGTGACTGTGCCCTTCAAAGAACAGGCCTTTGCCCAATGCCAAGTCCTCACCGAACGCGCCAAAATCGCCAAAGCCGTGAATACCCTATGGATGAAAGATGGCATTCTGCATGGCGATAATACTGACGGACAAGGCTTAGTCGAGGCTATTCGTGCTCTTGACTGGACTCTGGAAAATACTGATATCCTGATTATTGGTGCTGGCGGTGCGACCCGTGGCGTTATCTATCCATTGGTACAAGCCGGTGTGAAGAAGATTGTCATTGCTAACCGTACTTTGTCACGTGCAGAACAACTGGTTGCCGATCTAAAAGACGCTGTGCCTCAAGCGGAGTTACAAGCCATTGCCTTAACTGAGTTGGCCGGTAAGTTTGATATCGTAATTAATGCGACTTCTGCCAGTCTTAGCGGTGATGCGCTGGTACTACCTGAAGCTCTACAGTTTAAACATGCCTATGAAATGGCCTATGGCAAACCGTCCACGTTCCTGGATCAAGCCAAAGCCCGTGGTATCCCTACCTCTGAAGGTTTCGGCATGCTAGTCGGTCAGGCCATTGAATCTTTTTATATCTGGAACGGAGTAAAACCTGAGTTGAAAGATTTTCTTTAATTCTGAATATTTTTGAGATGAACGGGTTAGCCATTAATCCGTTCGCTCTTTTCCTTTCATTAAAAATAATAAAATTAAATTGGATTTAATGACATGATTTATCCAATGATTAGACCCTAACATTCGTGTACAATTCATACAAAAAACCCCCTAGACAATCTCCCTAAATGTTGATTAAAGTCCAGACAGATAAGCATTTTTCAATATAAGTGCCTTATTTAAAGATGGAGAGTTCCTTTATTTAATCTTTAAACTTGTCTGATCTTCTCGATTCGCTTTTCTGACATTTTTATTTGTTGTCTTTATCAATGTTTTTTTATCCCCAATGTGAATAATCATAGAATCGATACAGATAATCCAAAACTATTTTAATCAGGATTAAACGCATGCCAGCATATAAAGCTCCTTTACGTGATATTCGCTTCTTAATGAATGAAGTGCTTGATTACCCTGCACATTACCAAAAACTGTCAAATGGCGAATATGCCGATGCAGATACGGTAGACATGATCCTAGAAGGTGCGGCAGATTTCTGTGAAAATGTACTTTCTCCGCTGAACCAGACCGGCGATGCAGAAGGCTGTCATTTTGAAAATGGCGAAGTACGTACACCGAAAGGCTTCAAGGAAGCTTATGATCAGTTCGTACAAGGTGGCTGGCAAGGTCTGTCTTATCCTGAGGAATTTGGCGGTCAAAACCTGCCGATGTCTTTAAACCTGATCAAATCAGAAATGATGGGTACAGCGAACTGGTCTTTCCAGATGTATCCAGGTTTGAGCGTGGGCTGTATCAATACCATTATCCAGTATGGTACTGATGAACAGAAAAATACCTATTTACCGCATCTGGTTGCAGGTACCTGGTCAGGTACGATGTGTCTGACTGAGCCACAATGTGGTACTGACCTGGGTCAGGTAAAAACTAAAGCTGAACCACAAGCTGATGGTACTTATGCCATTTCAGGCACTAAAATCTTCATTTCTGCGGGTGAACACGATTTAACTGAAAACATCGTACACATCGTTTTGGCACGTCTTCCAGATGCGCCACAAGGCACCAAAGGCATTTCTTTATTCATCGTACCGAAATTCATTGCTACTGAAGATGGTGGTATCGGTGAACGCAATGCGGTGAACTGTGGTTCGATTGAACACAAGATGGGGATCCGTGCCTCTGCAACCGCTGTACTGAACTTTGACAATGCAGTAGGTTATTTAATTGGCGAGCCAAACAAAGGCTTGCATGCCATGTTTACCTTCATGAATACCGCGCGTATTGGTACCGCAATCCAAGGTATCTGTCATGCAGAATTATCGTTCCAGGGTGCATTGCCATATGCTAAAGAACGTATGTCGATGCGTGCCCTGTCTGGCAAAAAAGATCCAGAAAAAGTAGCGGATGCGATCATTCACCATGCCGATGTGCGCCGTATGCTATTGACCCAGAAAGCGATTGCTGAAGGTGGTCGTGCCATGATCTATCATGCAGCACAAATTGCAGATAACATGAATGATGCCCTGCTGCGTGGTGATACTGCTGAATTTGAACAGCAGGATGATCACTTAGGTTTCTATACCCCTATTCTGAAAGGCTTCCTGACTGAAATGGGTTATGAAGCAGCGAACCACGGTATGCAAGTATTTGGTGGTCATGGTTACATCAAAGAATGGGGCATGGAGCAAATCGTTCGTGACTCACGTATCTCTACCCTGTACGAAGGAACGACTGGCGTTCAGGCGCTTGACCTGATTGGCCGTAAAGTCCTGCTGACCTCTAAAGGTAAAGTGATTCGTGATTACACCGCTGAAATTCTGAAATTCTGTGGTCAGCATGCACGCAATAAATACATGCGCCGTTTTGCCTGGGATCTGACCAAGCTATGTGCACAGTGGAACGCACTCACTGTACGTATCATGCTGGCAGCACGTAAAGACCGTGATATCGTATCCTCTGCTTCTGTGGACTTCTTGATGTTCTCGGGTTACGTCATGATGGCTTACTTCTGGGCACAACAAGCTGCGGTTGCTTCAGCAAAACTGGTTGCTGGTGATGGTGCAGAAGTTCCAGAGTTCTACAAAGCGAAGATCAAAACTGCGGATTTCTACTTTGAGCGTTTATTGCCACGTGCCCAAGGCCATGCGGAAGCAATGGTGAATCCATCAAAGACCATGACTTCACTGGCAGCAGAACATTTCAGCTTTGATTACTAAGTCAAAAGTTTAGGTTTTAGCTTTAAAAAGAGCGCTACGGCGCTCTTTTTCATATGTCAACATGATGACTTGATACAAAGAAAAATCTGCTGCGTACACAAACTACACAAATTTATATCTATAATTTTCAGACGCCTATTAAATAATCCATATAATTTACTTGAATATCTATAAATACAGGGTATGATGGCGATAACTAGAAAAATTCTTGTTTTGGTTAGTCTTCTTTTAAGTATCGCAGTTTTAGTCATAAACCTTCGTTTTAAAGATCAATAAGCTCCATCCTTTTTATTTTTCAAAGTTACAGCTAGTCATCTGAAATTTTGACTATAAATCCATAAGATTCAATAGGTTATATTATGTCTAACACAGTTACCGGTACAGTAAAGTGGTTCAACGAAACTAAAGGTTTTGGCTTCATTCAACAAGACAATGGTCCAGACGTTTTCGCTCACTTCAGCGAAATCCAAGGTTCAGGTTTCAAAACTTTAGCTGAAGGCCAAAAGGTTTCTTTCAGCGTAGCTCAAGGCCAAAAAGGTCCTACAGCGACTAACATCACTGCAATCTAATATTGCGAAGATGAAAAAAAGCACTCATTAGAGTGCTTTTTTTGTACCTTAAATTGGCTAATTTTAGTTTCCAGATCAATTAATTAAATTTAAAAGATAATTAAATATTCGCTTTTCATTCATCATCTTGTCCCAAATCTCTTCATCTAATTTTAATCAGGTTAAAACATGAAGAAACTGAGAAGAATTTTGATGATTTTAAAATCAAAAATTGCCCATAAAAATATAGAAGTTTTAATTAAAATTATTATTTATTAGCTACTTAAATACAAATTTGACAGAAATCCTGAAATTTACAAAAGTCTTGTCTACAGCTCCATCTTCCCTACATCACTGACTCCTATGATGAACTCATTAAATAAATATGAGTATTATCATGAATAAATTAGTTTCTTCTTTAATGATTGGCTTGATCGCAACAACAGCTACCATGTCAGCAATGGCGGCTCCTGGACCGGATCATCGTCATCCAACGCCATCAGCGCATCATTTTGATAAGAAACCAATGCCGCATAAAGGTGGTTTCCATAAAGCACCTCCTAAAGCGCATTTTAACCAGCATGATCGTCATGATAAATTTGGCAAGAAAGACCATAAGGGTTTCTTCAACAAAAACCATCACAATGGCCCGCATCACAAGTTACCGCCTAAGTATCGTTAATCCGAATGGCTTAAATGCATAGTGGAGAGAGAAGAAAAAGCCCGATGTAACTCATCGGGCTTTTTTAAACTTGATTAATTATTTAGATAGATTAGGCAATTAAAGAAACTCTTCCAGCACAGAGTTTAAAAAGATGTGACCTTGCTCAGTACATGCCAGACGTTCTGTATCTTCTACCATCAGTTGACGTTGGCGCAGTGAAGTCAATAATTCACTCAGTGTATCCAAACTATAGCCTGTTCGTTCAAGATAAAGCTTTGCTTCCACGCCATCATTTAAACGTAAAGCATTCATCATAAATTCAAACGGCATATCTACCGCTTCGATGCGCTTAAACTGCAAATTTTCTGCTGGCACTTTGGCTAAATAGTCTTTAGGCAAACGGGTTTTCTGGAAACGGTAAACACCATCCGGTTGAGTCACTTTGCCATGTGCCCCTGCTCCAATGGCCAGATAATCACCAAATTGCCAGTAATTCAGATTATGTGCCGATGGCAATTCTTTACGCCAGGCAGAGACTTCATAATTGATAAAGCCATTGGCTTTTAAATAGGCCTCGCCCTGTTCCTGAATCTCTTCCAGTACTTCATCGACCGGTAAAATCGGCTGAGTACGGAAAAACACGGTATTCGGCTCAATGGTTAACTGATACCACGAAATATGCGTAGCGCCATTCTCGACTGCCAGTTTCAGGTCATTGAGTGCCTGCTCCAGTGTCTGTCCAGGCAAGCCATGCATCAAATCTACATTAATTCGCTGAAATCCTGCGTCACGCGCCAAGCCAATCGCCGAGATCGCATCTTGATTGCTATGGATTCGGCCCAGCTTTTTCAGATGCTCGGTATTAAAACTTTGCACGCCTATCGAAAGACGATTAATACCAGCTGCTAAATATCCAGCGAATGGATCATGCTCCACTGTACCCGGATTGGCTTCCAGTGTGATTTCACAATTCTCTTCAAAAGGAATCAGTGCTTTCAGTTCGGTAAATAGCCATTGATAACCTGCAGCAGAGATCAGTGACGGCGTTCCCCCACCGATAAATACACTATGAATCGAACGGCCTTGGGCAAAATCAACCTGAGTTTTAAAGTCCTCTACCAGCGCATGCAGATATTCCCGCTCCAGGTCTAAAGACAATTTTCCATCAGGCACGGCATGCGAGTTAAAGTCACAATACGGACATTTACGTACGCACCACGGCATATGGATATACAAGGATAAAGGAATAAGTGCAGGATTCAATTCAGCCAAAGAACTACTCAAAAACAACTACAAGATCTAGCGTAATTTTAACATGACTCGGCAACAACACTGCTAAAATTAAAATCGCCATCGCCTAATGCCTAAAAATTTAAATAGAATTAGATAGTTAAAATTATGAAAATATCTTCCCAGCTCCTCATTTTACTGCCTTTGGTCTTTGCAATCGGGGTCTTGCTGACCTTACAGACGGCTATTAATACCCAATTAAAAGAATATTTATATTCTCCTATTCAAGCTGCATTTTTTTCCTTTTTGATTGGTACAATAGTGCTTGCCGGCATCGTGCTGTTTCAGTCACATCCCAAACCAGGTTTACAGGAGCTGATTGCAGTTCCCTGGTATCTCTGGTTAGGTGGATTTTTGGGTGTTTATGCGATCAGCATGAGTATTTATGCTGCTCCCAAAATGGGCTTCCTGACACTGACCGGAATGATTATTTTTGGTCAGATGGTGATGTCCATGATCGTCGATCAGTTTGGTCTGCTGGGCAATGAAAAAATGCCGGTGAACTGGCAACGTCTTTTAGGTGGCGTGGTGATTTTTATTGGTGTGCTTCTCACTTTACAACGCTAAACCTTATCTCTAAGCACATGATCACTAATGAGTAATTTTTGTGTCGAATGTTTTGACAGCCACAACCCGTCGTTATGAATTAAAACAGCTGTTCCATCTGATGTTGCCCATTCTGGTCACACAATTCTCCCAAGCAGGTTTGGGCCTGATTGATACGATTATGGCCGGGCGTCTCTCACCGACTGATCTGGCAGCGATTGCGGTTGGTGTCGGCCTCTGGATTCCAGTCATGCTACTGTTTAGTGGCATTATGATTGCTACTACACCTTTGGTAGCGGAAGCGAAAGGCGCACGTACACCTGAAAAAATCGCCACAATTGCGCGGCAATCATTATGGGTTGCATTCATCCTGGGGGTGATTGCGGGTCTGGTTTTACAAGTTTTGCCACTCACCTTACCTTTACTAGGTGTTCCAGAAAGTCTGCAACCTAAAGCTGGCCTGTTTTTGCATGCCATCGGCTTTGGTATGCCTGCTGTAACCATGTATGCGGCTTTACGTGGCTACTCTGAAGCCATTGGTTATCCACGTCCGGTCACTGCCATTAGCCTCATGGCGCTACTGCTTTTGGTTCCATTGAACTTCATTTTTATGTATGGAGTTGGTCCAATACCTGCGCTGGGCAGTGCAGGTTGTGGTTTTGCCACCGCAATTCTGCAGTGGCTCATGTTAATGAGTCTGGCACTGTATATTTTTAAAAATCGGGTTTATCAAAATAGTCAGCCATTTAGTCACTGGGAAAAGCTAAATGCGTATTGGCTGAAACGGATTTTAAAGCTGGGCTTTCCGATCGGACTGGCAATTTTCTTTGAAGTGAGTATTTTTAGTACCGCAGCGATTGTTCTGAGTCCATTAGGTGAAACCATTGTGGCCGCTCACCAGATTGCTATTTCCGTTACCTCGCAATTGTTCATGATTCCCATGTCTCTCGCCATTGCACTGACCATTCGGGTGGGAACTTATTATGGTGAACAGAACTGGGATGCCATGCGCAGAGTACAAGGCTTAGGTCTGATGACCGCGACGATTTTGGCTCTGCTGATCATGTTGATGCTTTGGGTGTTCCGTAGTGAAATCGTAGCGCTTTATACCTCTGACCCGATGGTGACCCAGATTGCGCTTTATCTGGTGCTCTTTGCTGTGGCCTATCAGCTGATGGATGCCTGGCAGATCAGTGCTGCAGGTTGCTTACGCGGCATGCAGGATACCAAAGGTCCGATGTGGATCACCATGATTGCCTATTGGGTGATTGCCTTCCCGGTGGGGGTTTATTTGTCCCGTTTTGGAGATATGGGGGCGGCAGGCGTCTGGGTCGGTCTGATTGTCGGTCTGAGCGTGGCCTGTGTTTTATTGCTGGCACGACTTTATGGCAATAACAAACGTTTAAGCCAGCGTGCCTAATTCTCTTATTATTTAAAAAGATGCATTGAATTACTGATTTAGTGCATCTTTTAATCCCTGTGGAATCTCCGACTCATCTGCGACTTCTTTAATCACCACTTGCCCGACAATGACATCTGTTCCATTAAAGGTCATGGTCGGTGCACCATAAAGTTCATAGCCTTCATTGAGTGCCTTGGTCACACGGGCACAAAAATTCACATCATCTTTGCCAGTAAAATATCGATAGACTTTCATTGAAATTTCTTGATCTTGAGATGCCATTATTTTAAGCCTTTCATCATGGAAAGGAACTTAAAAATCGTGCTTTACTCTCTTCAGAATAATTAAATAATTGATTCAAAAACTACCATACAGATGCCAAGATGGTTTAAAAATTGCATAAATCAAGTGAACAATATCAAGCAAATATGAATACTTTGAGAAGCTTTGCAACATAACATCTACAATTAAATATAGGCAATTTATAGTTTGTCACCTATGATCAAATACACCCATAAAAATGGTGATTTTGAGGAATCTCGCATGGCAAAAACGGCTCGAACGCCTGGTCGCCGCTTTATGAAATTGGCTGGAATGACCGCAAGTATTGCAAGTAAAACCCTATCCAATTCGATTAAAAATTTAACTGCGGATGAAGAGCAGAAAAATGCTGCACGCAGTAAATTATTTCAGGATATTGGAGTACAGATTGCTGATACCTTGGGGGAAATGAAAGGTGCGGTGATGAAAGTCGGCCAGATTGCCTCGCAATATAAAGATATTTTTCCGCCTGAAGTTGCTCGAGCCATTTCCAAATTGCAGCGTCAGGCTCCACCGATGCCATTTAAAGAGATTCAGTCACAGGTCGAAAAAGAATTAGGCAAATCTTTGCAGGACCTATTCCAGCAGTTTGATGAGCAGCCTTTTGCCGCAGCCTCGATCGGACAGGTGCATAAAGCGACGCTACCCGATGGCCAGCAGGTTGTGGTCAAGGTGCAATATCCGGGAGTGGAAGAAGCCTGTGAAAGTGACCTGAAACAGGTTCGTCTCGCCTTGCGTTTGATGGGTGTACTTAAAATTGACCGCAAGTTGCAGGATCAGCTATTTAAGGAAATCCAGCATAGTCTGGACAATGAACTCAATTATGAAATTGAGGCTCAGAATCTGGAAGTGGCGCGTGCCTTTCATGAATCGCTCGATCACCAAATTGTAATTCCGAAAGTATTTAGTGAGTATTCTTCCCGCCATATTCTGACCCTAAGCCTGGAACAGGGTGAAAGTATGGAAACGGCCAGCCAATGGCCGCTAGAAACCCGTAATGCCCTAGGCCGCCGATTATTCCGTGCGATTGGTCAGGAAATTTTCTATCTGAAACGTTTCCATTGTGATCCGCATCCAGGGAACTTTGCCTTCCGTGAAGATGGCTCGGTGATTATTTACGATTACGGCGGTGTTAAAACGCTTTCTACCGAGATCATTACTCACTTCAAAGAATTGATCCATGCAGCCCGTGACAAGGATATTTCGACTATTGAACAGCAACTGGATGCCCTGCATACCCTGACAGAGACCGGAAAATTCCCGGCCGATCTGTATGAGCAATGGCTAGAAGTACTGATGCGTCCTTTAACTACCAATTATGATTTTGCTGAAAACTCAGCACATCATGATGGAATGGAATTGCTCAAACCTTCTCTGAAATATTGGGATGTATTCAAACCGTCGCCAGATACCTTGATGGTGAACCGTACTATTTCCGGACAGTACTGGAACCTGATTCATTTGAAAGTACATGATGATTTGAGTGATGTATTTGAAGAAATCGTGCCAAGTCGCAGTTAGGTTGAAGTAATAAGCTTACAAGCAGTAACCCTACTTCACTTGAAATATCAAATGTTACATTATAACATTACTCTTAAATTACAAGAGGAATATTACGATGCGTCCAGACATTCATCCAGAATATCGATAAGTTTTATTTCATGACACCAATGCTGATGCCTACTTCGTGATTGGCAGCACCATGACTTCTAGCCAGACCAAGGAATATGAAGGTAAAACCTATCCTTATGTCACCCTGGATATTTCAAGTGCTTCACATCCGTTTTATACCGGTGAGCAACGTCAAACCAGCAATGAAGGTCGCGTAGCGAGCTTTAACAAACGTTTTGCCCGTTTTAAACGTGGTTAAACTTAAAACCTCCGATTTCTCTCTCAATTTAAATCGTGGTTTATGTCAGGAAATTACCTCCAATTTCCTGACTTTTTTATGCCTGCGCCAAAGCCAACTGGGTGAAATAAAAGCCCACACCCAGCATAAATACTCCGACAATCACACTAGAGATCACATAGCTCAAGGCGATTGTAACTGCACCCTGCTTAAGCAGCTGAAAAGTTTCTAGCCCAAAACTGGAAAAAGTCGTAAAGCCGCCCAAGATGCCTACCATCAAAAATAACCGTGCTTCAGTTTGCAGGAAACTGTATTTCTGGCTAAAGGCAAAGAAAATCCCGGCACACATACAGCCTATAATATTGATCCACCAGGTCGGCCACGGAAATAGCATCTGTGGCTTGGCAATCAACATTCCTGTTCCATAACGCAGTGTTGCCCCAATCGCGCCTCCCATTGCCACCAAAAGCCAGTTCATGTTTACTCCGTCTTTATTCGATCTTAAATCTTTCGTCAGCCACCATGTGGGACGAGAATAATGAATAACATCATGCACCTAAAATTGCAGAATGAACATGGATCTTTGCCAAAAAATTGGTATATTCGACGCCATTCAAATTGATTTAAGTCTAGAGGGAATCCACATGGCTCAGGAATTACTGGCTCAATTGGCTGCGGGCGAAGCTAAATTTGCAGATGTGATTGCATATATCGATGCACGCTATACTCATACACCAACTGCATTCAAAAATGGTCAACAGGCCAATGCTGCCACTGAAAACCAAGGCAGTGCCAAAGTATTTTCATTTGCCAAATTGAATGGTCTGGATCAGGCACAAACCTTGAGCCTGTTTGCAGAACACTATGCGGCTGTACTGACTACACCAGAAGCAACAGATCATCAGAATATCCGTCAGTTCATGCAAAATGGCTGGGATGGTGTTGTATTTGAAGGTGAAGCACTGGCTGCCAAATAAGTTATTCTGCCAAATAAAAAACCGCCTATTTCTGGCGGTTTTTTATATCAAACTAACAAAACAAGATGACATTCATATTTAAGATTAAAATTATTTTTTGGAAGAAGTAGTTCATTTAAAAAATGAAAAACTATCAGGCTTAAAATAAATTAAATATCAAGAAAGCCAAGCCACCCAGAATCACCCGAGCACACCTTTCAGAAAGCTTTTAAAATTTTTTCCAGTTTTAACCTTTACCTACTTTCTCAATCCACTTGATTGAGCTGACCCGAAACACTTCACAAGCACCATCACCGGTATCGGTTGGGGTTAAAGAAGATTTCCAGACGAGGTCTTTATCACGTACTTCCACCAGTTCACCTTGCAAACGTACCAGATCACCACGTTTCACCTGTTTAATCGCTTTGGCAATTTGTGGATTGGCAGGGATGATGTGCATATTGGATACCATCTGTTTGGCCTGTTCAATGGGCACTGGTACGCGATCCATTTTCCAGTTCAGGTAACGGTTATACTGATTGACTGTAATGTGCCGGGCAATTTCAGGCTGCGCAAACAGACCCCAACTCACCGCATAATCGATCGGAGAGAACTTAGCCTGCTCGTCGTCGGTATAAATTTTTGATCCCAGAATGCGGAAATCACCTTTAAACGGCTGCAAGACTGAAATAGATTGGTCTTTGGCCATCGGTGGCAGCCCTTTGGCAACATTATGATCTACAGAAGTGTGACCATAAAGCGGTAGTAAAAGACTGGCCGCCAAAGCATAGTATCGAAGATGTTTGAACATAATTCTGTCTTTATTCCATCAAATTTTTTCAAGAATATCTTGTTTGATAGTACGATTTTTTTAATGAATAAATAGTTGAAATTAGTAACAAGTTGATCAATTTTGGTGAGCAGAGAGCTTTAGCGAATCTGATTATTTTCGGTTAATCTAAGCTTGTCTAAGAATCATTTGAATGCGACCATGCTGTATAAATTCTATCAACAACATATTTTTCCGCATCTACTGAATCAGGTCATGCAGACCCCATCCCTGATGAATTTACGCCGTGAATTATTGTTGCCTATTACAGGTGAAGTCCTAGAAATTGGCTTCGGTACAGGATTGAATCTGCCTTTTTATCAGGCCGTCGATAGAGTCTATGCGCTGGAACCTAACCTGGACATTTTTAAACTGGCTGAGCAGCGCATCAGTCAAAGCCCTTTTGCAGTCGAACAGATTCAGGCCCGTGCAGAAGCTCTGCCTTTCGCAGAAAATAGTCTGGAAAATATCGTATCAACCTGGACCTTATGTAGTATTCCAGATCTGCACCAAAGTCTGCATGAAATTTACCGGGTTCTGAAGCCAGGCGGCCATTTTCATCTGGTTGAGCATGTATTAAACCGAGAGCATCTCAACATTCAGCGCTTACAGCATTTACTCACCCCGATTCAGAAGAAAGTGGCAGATGGCTGTCATCTTAACCGGGATATTGAAACCGCTCTTTTAGAGGCTGGGTTTGAACTGGATGAAGTTGATTATATCGATGCAGAAGGTATTCCAAAGATTGGCCAGCGTATGCTGTTAGCTAGAGCGCATAAACCGCTTTAATCCAGCACTTTTAAATCAGTTATTCTAAACAGGCGGCATTGGGCTGATTTTGGATTGCTTTTTCCAACCTGAAATTCTTGCTGGCTGGTCGCTGATTTGACCTGTACCCAGTCACCTTGCAGCCAAATCCGCTGATCTGCTTTTAAACGGCGAACCTTATTGGCAACAGCTTCGCTGGCGGCAATCACACTCAGGTTCAGCAAATGAGGTTGAATGTTCGCAGGATTGGCTTGTGCGTCTGTAGCAGTGATATTAAAACAACGCCTGTCCTGCTCAAGCTTGAATGGTTTAAATACAGCACTGGATACTTCCGGTACTGCCAGTAACAGATCAATATTACTGACATAGGCCAGATCATTAAAACTTCCCACCACCGGACTGGCTGGATGAATGGTACGGCGCTCAGGCCCATAATACTGTTTAGCCAGTACGCGATATTCAGCCTGATGCGGCTCAATCGATTCTACCTGAAAATTTTTGAGTACTCCGGCCTGCTCCAGATTCGGAATCGCCCGAAAGTATTCCGACCAGATCCATAGTCCAAGCGCAAACAGTGCTGCGGCAATAATCAGTTTATCCATAGTGTAGAGTTGAAGCTTGCTGTCCTTCAGTCTTCAAAATCAATCCGGATAGTCTCAAAACGTACCCGCCCTTCCTGAATGGCTTGAGCAATTGCCATCTGGCCTTTGGTCAGACGTGCACCACCACTTTTAATATCAATCAAAACCACTTCAATATCTTCAGCCAGCCCCTCACCGTCACGAAAATCGGTATAGCCATCAAAGACCACATAATCCACCGGATCACCTAAAAATTTGGCATCACTAGGCAGATATTGAAACTCTGGCATGATTGGTGCCAACTGCTCGGCCATTTTGCCTTTGAGTACCGCACGACTGGTATTCACACTGCGTTTTTGTGCAGCAACTAAAGCTTGCTGATGTTCCAACTCTAGCTCGGCAATATATTGTTCATATTCTGCTTTAATTCGACCATTTCGCGTCTGGCCCAGAATCAGGGTAGTTAAAACTACTCCAATACAGGCACCAATCAGCATGGCCATTCCAATGGACATTCAATCTTCCTAATCTGCTTTATTTTGCTGCCTACCTTCGACTGAAGTTGAAAGGGTCTGCCATCCAGTAAGCCTGCAAAGAATGATATGCTAGGCGGGAGCAGAATTAAATCATCCCGGGTCATGAAAACTATTTTAGTTGCAAATCAGAAAGGTGGCTGTGGTAAAACCATTACTGCAATTAGCCTGGCAGCTGCCCTGGCACAAAAGGGTTATAAAGTTGCTCTGGCTGATGCGGACAGCCAGAAATCGACCTTGCAATGGCTGAAACATCGCCCAAAAGATGCCGCACCGATTCAGAGTCTGGACTGGCGAAATGCCAAATCGATTGGAGATGCGCCTAAAAACTTGGAATATCTGATTATCGATGCACCCGGAGCGCTGAATGAAGATCATGCCGAACAGCTAATTAGTGAAGCAGATGCCATCATTACCCCGTTGCAGCCTTCATTTTTTGATATTGATTCTACCCGCCGTTTTCTCAAGCATTTGCATGATATTAAACGTATCCGTAAAGGCAAGGTTGAAATTCTGCTCCTCGCTAACCGCACCAAACCTAATGCAGCCAGCAATCAGGACATTCAGCAGTTTTTCAATAAAATTGATCAGCAACCGGTCGCCTGGATTTCTGAACGTGCGCCTTATAGCCGGCTGGCCATGCAAGGCCTGTCTATTTTTGATAAACAGCAGAAGATGTACCGGGAATTACAGGATCAATGGCAATCTTTATTGAATGCCATTATTGACGATCCAAGCCAATGGTTCTAGTTCTGTTATTTTTAGCCTCTTCTTTTTATTCTTAGGAAAATAATCGTACTACTTCCTGCACTATCGTTTTCGATCGCTTTTTTTTCAGTTAATATGCCTGACACAACCTAAAAAAATGAGCTTCTAAATTCAGTGCAACAGTACGCGCCTACACTACAAAAAGTCTTATTATTTGGACTGTTTTTCATTCTGATTTTTTTGAGTTTTCACATACTCAAGTATTTCATCATTCCTGTAGTTTGGGCAGCCATTATTGCGTACATGACCTGGCCGCTGTATCAGTCGATCTTAAGAATGAGTGGCAATCGGCCGACACTGAGTGCAACCATTATGATTCTGGGTGTGATTCTCGTGTTTGGTCTGCCTTTTATTTTTGCCATTTTTATGCTGCAACACGAAGGCCGGAACCTGTACTTTGAATTGCAGAAACAGGTGTTCTCAGGTCATCTTAGCGTTCCAGATTTTATTCGTGGCCTGCCACTTGTGGGTAAGGAAATTACCCGTACCCTGAATGAGATAAATGCCGATCCAAACAGTATTGCACAGACCATTTCAGCCTGGATTCAGGGTCATCTGAATTATGGTAAAGTCGTACTGAATGAAATCAGTAAAAACGTCTTCAAGCTGTGTTTTGCCGTACTGTCGTTATTCTTCTTCTACCGTGATGGCCATACCATTCTGAATCAGGTGCGTAAAGCCTTTGAGATGGTAGTCGGTCCACGTATTCACCATTATCTGGCGACAATTTCAGATACCACACGTGCGGTGGTCTATGGCGTAGGCTTAACAGCAATTGCCCAGTCTTTGCTGGCAGGTATCAGCTACTTTGTAGCTGGCGTACCGAACCCGATGGTACTGACCATTATCACCTTTATCTTCGCCTTAATTCCTTTTGGCCCTCCCGTTGCTTATGGTGCGGTTTCGCTATGGCTGTTCTCGCAAGGTCAAACCATTGAAGCTGTTGGCGTCATGGTCTGGGGTGTCTGTATTGTCAGTACGGCAGATAACGTGATTCGTCCACTGGTCATTTCAGGTGCAACACAAATTCCATTCCTGCTGATCATGTTTGGTGTTTTGGGTGGCATTGCCAGCTTTGGTCTGGTCGGTGTCTTTATTGGACCGGTGATTCTGGCCGTACTACTGGCCATCTGGCGTGAATGGCTGCATGAAAGCAACTTGAATGAACCTTTGATGATGCCTAAAGCCACTATGGCGCATGAGGTTGAACCGAAGAAAAAATTCCGTCTGCGCCGCAACAAGATACCTAAATCACCAGACTGACCGGCTTAAACAAATTAAAACATTTAAGTACTGATTTTCCATAGTGCTTTTGGTCTTGCTCTGTTTCAATAGATTCCGAAAAGCAGAATAAAGATCAAGGTGTGATAATTATGTCTTCATTGTTTAAACTTACAGCTTTGTGCGCAGTCAGTGCAGCACTTTTTACCGGTTGCGCTTCAACCTCCACTTCGACTGAAAATGTTAAAACCGTGACCCTGAATGCAGTCTCTGCACAGGGCGTCGGTGAATCGATTGGTACAGTATTATTGAGTGACAGCCCGGCTGGCCTGGTGATTCGTACTAATCTGAAACAGCTTCCTGCGGGTGAGCGTGGTTTCCACATTCATGAAAATGGTTCATGTGCACCGGGTGAAAAAGATGGCAAACCAAGTGCTGCACTTGCTGCCGGCAGTCACTACAACCCGAATCAGGCACCTCATCATGGCACGCCCGTGACGGGTCATCTGGGTGATTTACCAGCCCTTAAAGTAAACACTGATGGTACAGCACGTGTGACTCTACTTGCGCCACGCCTGAAACTGGCAGATGTTCAAGGTCGTGCCATCATGGTTCATGCGGGCGGTGATAACTATTCGGATGAACCGCAACCATTAGGCGGTGGCGGTGAACGTATTGCGTGCGGCGTGATCTGATTTATTACAGATTATTAGCATTCAAAAACGGGCTTCTTGCCCGTTTTTTAGTAGATATTTCTTCTGAAATTGGCGCTTAAATTGCATTCAAAACCGGCAGTTAAATACCACGGATCATATTCTTGTGAATAGCTCAGATTCCATGTTGCATCCTCTTCAGCACATACTTAAAAAAGCCCTGTTGCCTTTTCAGTCCAGTGCCTTGATGACTTACTGTTTGCAGATGTTCATTGTGCTTTCAGGGACGACTTTTGGTCTAAAGCTTCTCGGCTATGAGGCCTTGATTGTTCCGGTCACTTTAGGGGCAATTGCCACCGCCCTGACCGATTTTGATGACCGTTTAAGTTTAAGGCTGCGCAATCTAGGGCTGGTCATGCTGCTGTTTTTTGCGGTCAGTAGCATGCTGGAATTTCTGCATCCCTATAAAATCTGGTTTGCACTGTGGTTATCACTTTCTAGTGCCGTATTTATCTTAATGGGGGCTTTGGGACAGCGTTATGCCACCATTTCTTTTGGCACTGTATTGCTGTCCATTTACACCATGTTTGGCTTGGGAGAATATGGACACTGGTATGAGCAGCCGCTGTATTTTGTAGTTGGGGTGGTGTGGTATGGCCTGACTTCGATTCTGTTTTACCTGATTCGTCCCACTTTACAGGTTCAGGAAAATCTGTCCATCAACCTGCAACAGATGGCAGAGCTGCTATCGACCAAAGCCAAATTATTTGATCCCGATAATCAGAATAATGTCGAACCTCTGCTCTATGAGCTTTCCTTAAAAAATACTCAAGTCATTGAAAGCTTTAATCGTACCAAAGATTCTTTACTGACTCGGCTCAAAGCCTCGCGTCCGAATCATAAGACTATTTACTGGCTGAATCTTTATTTTCTGACCCAGGATATCCATGAGCAGGCAACTGCCAACTATCTGCATTATGAGCAGATTCACCAGCATTTTAGCCGTACCGATCTGATCTTTCGGATTCAGAAAAATATTCACTTACAGGCGCTTGCCTGCCAGCAATTGGCTGCATGTGTACTACGCAACGAAACTTATCAGCTTCCTGAACAGCATCAACTGGCACTCAAAGCATTAGAAGCCTCCATGCAGGACTGGATTGCCCAGCATCCCCAGAATATTGAGGTAAAAAACTTACAGCTCATTCTGAGCAATCTGCTCAGTGTGCATGAACAGCTGCAACATTTGCAGGATGGACAAGCCATTTACCGTCCGGATTATCCAAAGCATTTTGATGATTCTAGCCTGTTTGATGATGACCTGCGTGGACCCGCAGATTTCTGGCTGAAATTAAAACCCCATTTGGGACCACAATCAGCGCTGTTTCGCCATGCGGTGCGGATCGCTTTGGTCTTTCTGGTTGGCTATGCCATTTCCCTATTACCCTTTGCCAAAAATGGCTACTGGATATTGCTGACCAGTCTGTTTGTCTGCCAGATCAGTTATTTCGCTACCAAAAGCCGTTTAAAACTGCGGACTTTAGGTACATTGCTCGGCGTCATCCTGGGAATTCCGATCCTGTATTTTGTGCCGAGTATTGAAGGCCAGTTGCTGCTCACAGTTATTTTCGGTGTCGGTTTTTTCTATTTGCGCTCCAAGAAATATGCTATGGCCACATTGATGGCAACCTTGGTGGTACTGCTGATTTTTAATCTGAAAGGCGCTGGCTATACAGTCATTCTGCCGAGAATTATCGATACCCTGATTGGCTGTCTGATCGCCTGGCTGGCGGTCAGCTGCATCTGGCCAGACTGGAATTTCCGTAATATTTCCAGCAACATCAAAAAATCTTCCCAAGCGACGCTGAACTATTTACTGGCTATTCTGGAGCAATATCAGCATGGCAAAAATAACAGCATTGCTTATCGGACAGCACGTCGTTTGGCCCACAATGCCCAGATTGACCTTTCCAATATGATTTCCAGTCTAAGTACCGAACCGAATCCAGATCCGGTGCTGATTCGCAATGCCTTCCGTTATCTGGTTTATAGCCACAGTCAGCTCAGTTATATTTCCGCATTGGGTAGCCATCGTGAACAGGTATCTGATCCGCAAATTCTGCAACTGCTTTCTGCCTGTCAGCAGACTTTAACTAATGCCCTGTCAAATCCTGAAAATGTACCGCAGCAGGACATTCAAGGCCAATTGGCAGAAATCCGGCAACTGAGTCAGCAGGAACATATTTCCACCCACCTACTGCTGGTACTTAAACAGATCAGTCTGTTACTGGAAACCTTGCCTGAATTATTGTCTCTAAGACAGCAATTACTGGCAGTTGAAATCAAATAACCAAGCGGAGCACTAGGATATAAGTATTTAAAATAATTCATTTTATTCTATAAATTTCATTTTGCTTAAATCGGCAGATTGGGTACACTCAAGCCTGATTGAATAGAACATAGAAGAGTGAGTGCGCGTGAATATTAAAACTTTACGTCTGGTTGGATTGCTTGAAGGTATTTCATTTCTGCTGCTGTTATTTATTGCGATGCCGGTTAAGTACATGATGGATAACCCGATTCTGGTGAAATATATCGGTATGGGTCACGGCGTTCTTTTCGTGCTTTTTCTTGTGGTGTTATTTGCAGTCTGCGAAAAACAGAAATGGTCTCTGAGTATGTTTATTCTGGGCTTGATCGCGTCGATTCTGCCGTTTGGGCCATTTATCTTTGATATGAAATTAAAGAAGTTAGAGCAGCCGGCTGAAGCTTAACTTTTGGATTCTAATCATTATTAAATCAATCATGGACGTTCCCTCTCCTTTTAGGAGACGAGCAGCACTGCTGCGCAAGGGTGAGGTTATTTTATTAATATTTCCCTCTCTCCCATAGGGAGAGAAAACATTCAATATTTTTATTTGAGGCACATCAAGTAAATATTTTCATTCGATTAAACATTTAAAAGGGAGGAATTCTTTAAAACTCCCCTCGCCCTTTCCTTTCTTGCATCACCTGTTTTAATTGCATACGCGGCAAGCTAAACCAGAGTGCAATCAAAATAAACGAGGCGCCGCAATAAGCCCAAAGATCAAAAGCTTCATAAGTAATCCTGACCACTTCAATTACGGTAAAGAAACTCAGCATCATCAAGATAGATACCGTTGCCGCAACCGTGCCTTTGGACACTTCAGATGACATCAGGGCAAAACGGTACAATACCGAGAAGCTGATCCCCTCTCCCAGACTGATGCAAGTGGTACCGATAATCAGACAATGCAGAAAATAGTCTGGAATCAACATTCCCACTAACAACAAAATGGTTCCGAACAGCATCAATGGCACACCCAGCATCACTGTTTTACCGAGCGGCATCTTGTCGATAATTTTCAGCAGAATGATATTACCCAAAATCAGGCCACCCAATACCGGAAACTGAGCCAGGCCATATTGCATGCTGCTCAAGCCTAGTTCTTCAACCAGAATCACGGGAGATAAGGCAATCCATAGCATCAATGGCAAGCTCACCAGTGGCAATGCCATAGTCATGACCACAAAACGCTTATTTTTCAGGACCTGCTTAAAGTCATCGATAATATAGCTGAGTGGCTGTTTGGGAATACTGATATTTGGATTCGGCATTTTCGCTTTCAGTCCAAACCAGCTCAAAAAAGCTAGACAGGCAATTCCGATAAAGCCCCAGTGCCATGAAACATGATCAATCATAAAGGCGCCAACCACCGGCCCTAAAAGTGGTGCCAGCAAGGAGACATTGGCCATAAGAGCCATGACTTTAATGGCATCGCGTTCTTCAAAATTTTCCTGAATCGCGGCATACCCCACAGCAGCAATAAAGGACAAGCCAAAACCTTGTAAAAAGCGCAGGAACAGAAAGCTTTGAATATTCGGTGTGAGTAAAATTACCAGACAGCAGATTACAAAAAATGCCACGCCACCGAGCAGAACTTTTTTACGGCCTAAACGGTCTGATAAGGGTCCTAAAATTGCTGCGACAAATGCTCCACCCAACAGGAAAAAGGACATGGAAGATGGTGCCCAGGAACTGCTCACGCCAAAATCACGGGTAATGGCCAACATGGCCGGCTGGATCAGGTCATTACAGATATAGACGGAGAATTCAAACAGCACCAGTGCCAGAGGGAACATGAGTGTGGCACGGGTCAGTTTGTGGGTTTGGACGTTTTGCATGAGAGGCTTTTATGCTCAATTACTCTTTTTAGAATTTTAAAAGAGCTAGATTTCAATAAATGAGGGCAGTTTAGCAGAGTTTGATTTTGAAGTCTGCGAGGATTACTGTGAGCTAAAAAATCAACAATTTCTCAAAATATTAATAAAAATTAATTTACTAGAATGCAAATATTTTCATTTAATTAGCATTAAAAACTATCTTTTTCTGACCTTTTATTTCAATTTCAAATTGAAAATCTTGAAGGTTATCAAAATTAAAGTCTGTAATTTTAATAAACAAATTTTCATCTTCTAATGGATAACTTAACTTTAATTTATTTATTTCATCATTAATGATTTTCTCAACATCTAGACAAATATCGTCATATTTCATCATAACCTGGATTGAACCATAGAAATTAAAAGCTGATTCCGAACAATATGTAGAATCATTAATCTTAATAAAGTAGTTTATTGATTTATTTCTAAAGAATAAAATTTCACCATCCGTTAAGGTAGAGCCTTGTATACCATTTACTTTTCTATGGGAAATTAAATCTGGTCTTTCATTGTCTAAAATCTCCAAACTGTTTTGTAAATGCCACTCTCCATGTACTGCCGATCTAATAAAAAATATTTCTTCTTCATTTATATAAGCAAATATAACTGTCTTTGTCCCTTTTACCATTTTTTTATGTTTAGGATCTTGATAGACACCTAAATGTAAATGATGAATACCGAAGTCATAAAGCATTAAGTCTCTTGCATTTCCATTAAATAACTTTCGACTTTGATGTTGATAAATTCCTCCTTTACCATGAATAAACTTCTCTATTAATAATTTGAATCCAGCTTCATTCTTAATGGGTATTGAAAAATCTTTAGCAAAGCTAATTTTTCTTGGTTTATCTTCTATAAACCAATGTTTCAATTTCAAAAGCTGTTCAAAAGCGCTATTATTTTTAGATATTTTATATTCTATATTTTTTAAAAATTTTGTCGCTAATTCATCTAAATCCTTCGATACTAATTTACGAATATCCATTATTTTTCCAAAAACAAAAAAGCGCATCCTTAAGATACGCTTTTAACGAAGTTTTGTTTAAAGATCAAACATTATTATGGACAGACTGCTTTCTGGAAAGTTTTGGTATTTGAACCGCGTACACACTGATAGAGCTTTTCAGTATTGTTCATTTTCCAGTTTTTCTCTTCTTTTCTAAAATGATAAATGGTTTGAATCGATCTCACTGAATCATCCATCAAACCTGTTTCAGTCACTTTTACCTGTCCAACTGTCGGTGACTCAACACGATTAAAGAACTGACGAATCTCGACTGTTGCCAGTTCTTCACGCAGGTCAGGCCTCATTTTAAGCACCTGATCCAAAGGTGTATCTGAAGAAGACTGCACTTTTGCAATCACTTTCTGGGTGGTTGTACAACCTGATGTCATCACACCCAGACCTAAAATTGTAACCGCCAATAACCGTAACATATTGTTTAACCCAGATTATCTTTATTATGCAGAAATTATCATGCCGGGCTTTTCAGCTTAACGCTATTTAGACTCTGTAAGTCCAGTTACAGAGTAATAAAAAAAGCGCACCTTTCGATGCGCTTTTGTAAATCTATTCTGATTAAAGATCGAATAGTTTGCCTGGGTTCATGATGCCATTTGGATCGAACACTTTTTTCAGTGCTTTCATATATTCGATTTCTTCAGCGGAACGAGTGTATTCAAGATAAGGTTTCTTGGTCATACCTACGCCGTGTTCTGCAGAAATTGAACCATCGTATTTTTTCACAGTATCAAATACGTACTTGTTCACGACTTGGCATTTTGCAAAGAATTCATCTTTGGTCAGGTCAGCCGGTTTCAGGATATTCAAGTGCAGGTTACCGTCACCGATATGACCGAACCAGCAGATTTCGAAATCTGGGTAGTTTTCATTCACGATCGCATCGATTTCTTTAATAAAAGCTGGTACGTGAGTGATCAGTACAGAGATGTCATTTTTGTACGGAATGAATGGAGCGATCGACTCAGAGATGTCTTCACGCAGACGCCATAAGCTATGTACTTGCTCAAGACTTTGGCTCATCACGCCATCCAGCACCCAACCCTGTTCCATACAGTGCTCGAAGATTTCCATCGCCTTGTCCATAATCGGCTCAAACGGCGCTTCAAATTCAAGCAATACATAGAATGGACATTCAGTTTCAAATGGACGCTGTACGTGACCATTGGCCAGTACTTTTTGCATCGCCAGCTCACCGAAGAACTCGAATGCAGTCAGGTCGATTTTTGCCTGGAAGGCATGCAATACTGGCATGATCGCATCAAAATCAGGTACACCCAGTACCAGCACTTGCAGGTCGTGTGGCTGACGCTCAAGTTTGATTTCTGCTTCAGTGACTAAACCTAAAGTACCTTCACCACCGATGAACAGGTGTTGTAACGCATAACCAGTCGCGTTCTTGATCATGCCTTTGTTTAGACGCAGTACATCACCTTTACCAGTCACCACAGTCAGGCCAAGCACCCAGTTACGGGTCATGCCGTATTTGATCACTTTAATCCCGCCAGCATTGGTCCCGATGTTTCCACCGATCTGGCTTGAACCAGAAGAGGCAAAATCTACTGGGTAATACATGCCCTGCTCTTCAGCATAGTTTTGCAGCTGTTCAGTCACTACACCGGCCTGTACGCGTACCATACGGTCAGCCGGGAAGAATTCCAGAATCTGGTTCATCTTGTCCATGCTTACCACAATCTCGCCATTCGCAGCGACAGCACCTGCAGAAAGACCAGTACGACCACCTGATGGAGTCACTGCAACATTGAACTGATTGGCAAGCTTCACAATTGCTTGAACCTGTTCAGTCGAAGATGGGAAAACGATGACCGATGGGTTTGGATCAAAGTGTTTGGTATGATCACGACCCCAATTCTGGAGGCTGTCCGCATCAGTTTTAATACGGTTTTCACCCACAATTGCAGTCAATTGGGTCAATAACTCTGGGGTTAAAGCGACTGGAGCATTCATCGTTTGCAGACCTAGCATGAATTAAACAAGAGAGACCTCGCCAGTTTATTTGTATATTTTTCAGGCATTAAAACCTGTATACAAAGCAGGCGAAACATGATGATTAAAGCACCAAAACTGGCAGCTTAAACAGCATGGCGCAATATTATAAGCTATTTTTGGGGCTTTCCCTTAAAAAATGACAATTTTGATAATATACCTTTGAAAATGATAGTTTAATTCAACCAGTTCTATCATTTTCACTACTATCACTTGCAAAAATAGCTGATATTGTAGTCATCAAGGAAATGTATAACCGCCCCATTCCTGTGCTATTATACGGCGACTAAATTTGGCCTTTGTAGCGGAGCCGTAATGAGCCAACATCTATCTCTACCTAAAGATAAAATCCGTTTTCTATTGTTAGAAGGCGTTCACCAGAACGCAATCGACACATTGAATGCAGCTGGATATACCAATATCGACTATCGCAAAACAGCGCTTGAGGGTGAAGCACTGAAAGAAGCGATTAAAGATGCACACTTCATTGGTATCCGTTCCCGTACTCAGCTCACTGAAGAAGTGTTTGAAGCTGCGAACAAACTGATCGCGGTAGGTTGTTTCTGTATCGGTACTAACCAGGTGAACCTGGATGCAGCAATGCGTCGCGGTATTCCGGTATTCAACGCACCATATTCAAATACACGTTCGGTTGCTGAACTTGTACTTGCTGAAGCGATTCTTCTGCTTCGCCGTGTACCTGAAAAATCTACAGATACACATGCAGGCGGCTGGAACAAATCTGCTGTAGGTTCGTTCGAAACTCGTGGTAAGACTTTAGGTATCGTTGGTTACGGTTCAATTGGTTCACAACTTTCTGTTCTTGCTGAAAGCCTGGGTATGAAAGTGATCTATTTCGACACAGTGACTAAATTACCACTCGGTAATGCACGTCAGGTCGGCACAATGGGCGAACTTCTTGCAAATGCTGATGTTGTTTCTATTCACGTTCCTGATGTTCCGTCTACACGTAACTTCATGACTAAAGAACAATTCGCGCAAATGAAAGAAGGCTCAATCTTCATCAATGCAGCACGTGGTACATGTGTTGTGATCGAAGATCTGGCTGAAGCGTTGAAATCTGGCCACCTTGCGGGTGCTGCGGTTGACGTATTCCCGAAAGAGCCTAAAGCAAATGGCGAAGAATTCGTTTCTCCATTACGTAATATTCCAAATGTGATCCTGACTCCACACGTAGGCGGTTCTACCATGGAAGCTCAGGCGAACATCGGTCTGGAAGTTGCTGAGAAATTTGTAGCTTATTCAGATAAAGGTATGACGCTTTCTGCGGTGAACTTCCCAGAAATCGCGCTTCCATTAACTGAAGGCAAACACCGTCTGCTTCACATCCACAAAAACATTCCGGGTGTGTTGTCTAAGATCAACAACCTGTTTGCTGAACACGGCATTAACATCTCTGGTCAGACTTTAATGACCAAAGGCGATGTGGGTTACCTGGTGATGGATGTAGACGCAACTGCATCTCAGGAAGCACTCGATACTCTACACAACCTTGAAGGTACAATCCGCGTTCGCGTATTGTTCTAATTCAGGTTTTTAAAAAGCCACAGTCTTCGGGCTGTGGTTTTTTTATTGCTTAAAGGTTTTTATTTTTAAGCCTTACTCAGCTGATGCTGCTCTTCCGCTCTTCGAGAAATCGAAACAAATTTAGTCATGCCAAATCTTAAAATTGCACCTATGGTGCAAGCGCCGCTGATTCTGCTGATCGCGATGATCAGCATGCAGAGCAGCGGCTCCTTTGCCAAATATCTGTTTGGCCAGTTCCCGATCTTGACCGTTTCCGCAATGCGCCTACTTCTTGGTGCATTAATTTTGGCGCTCATTTTTAAAATCTGGCAGATCAATTTCCGCCAGGTCAAATGGCCAGCCATTATCAGTTATGGCTTGGCATTAGCTGGCATGAATATGCTGTTTTATCTGGCAATTGACCGATTGCCGATTGGAATCGCAGTCTCTTTTGAATTTATTGGCCCCTTAAGTGTTGCCCTGTTTTATGCCCGGCAGAAATTTGATTTTATTTGGGTGGGATTGGCCATTCTAGGGCTGGTTCTGTTGTTTCCCTTTGATCAGGCTGCACAACCGCTTGACCCGATGGGCATCCTGTTTGCCTTAGGTGCAGGTTCCTGCTGGGCACTATATATCGTGGCCGGACAAAAGCCTTCGGGTGTATCAGGGAATCATACCGTGTGTCTAGGCATGTTCGTGGGCATGCTGGTGCTAATGCCGATTGCCCTGTTTGCGGGAATGCCTGCTCATATATTTGAACCGATTAGCCTCATGTATTTTGTTATTTTGGCTACTCTTGCAAGTGCCTTACCCTTTACCCTGGAAATGATTGCACTGCGTAATTTAACTGCTTTGAGTTTTGGCACCTTGATGAGCCTAGAACCTGCGGTTGCAGCACTCTCCGGTTTTGTATTCTTAGGCGAGACTTTATTGTGGACACAATGGCTGGCGCTGGCCACTATTATCAGTGCATCGATTGGCTGTACGGTGACGATACAAAGAAGAAAACACTAAATAAAAAAGGCGCTCAAGCGCCTTTTTTAATGACCTATTTAATTTTAGCGTGGCGTTGCATCCTTAATAGCTGTATTTAATGCTGTAGCTGCTGTCACATTATAGCCATCACATGCCGAAGCAAGATGGTCATACAGGTAATCTGTCCATTTGAGCATTAGAGGAGTTGCACCCTCTTCCCTTAAATTGTCCAAGGCAGCTTTTCTTGCTTGAGCAATATAATCGGCATGATCAATATGCTCTCCATGTTCCGAGAAAGTACTGGAATAAATTTCACCCTGATATTCGATCGCCCCAAAGTATTTGTAATATTGCTGGGCATCGTCTTTATATTCGGCTTTTTTAAATTTCAGGTTAGCCATCGTGCCATCTAAAATGGTTTTCGCCATCTCTTGAACAGACTCGCCTGTCTGCCATTCAGCCAGTGTACGATAGCCAGTTTTGATATCCGGATCAAATTCAATAAATTCTTCTTCAGGATGCTCAGCCAGAATACGGAAACATTTAGATCCGTTCGGGAAAGTACGTGCCTTCTGCAAACCGACAAAATTGGTGGCAAACTGATTGTAATATTTACGTTCAGCATCCGTGGTATCAGTATCAAAGAAAACTCTGGTCTCGGTATCGTCATACATCTTCACGACAGCAATATTGGTACGTTCAGTTAAGGCTTTACCTGACAGGTCATACCACTCCAGGTGTCGATGATTGCTGATGTTATTTTCCAGAATAGTAACAGGACGACTAGTAAATTGTTCAGAGGTATTTTCCAGTACTTTTTCCAGTTTATAACCTAATGCTGTACGGGCACGATCTGCAGGGAATACGCCTTTCTCTGTAACATAAATTGGGAAAGTCATGTCTTCATCAAGATCATATTCAGTATCAACAGCCCGGTTATCATCTGCATACAAGATGCCGTCAGTAATTTTATTTTTATGGCTGGCCAATAGAAGCTTTTCCGACTCCATATCTGAAGCATCAATATTCGGCAGATTGAACTGATAGGTATAGAATTCAGAAATCGTATCTGATGTTCCATCACCATTATCCGGAGTTCCAGGATTGCTCGGATTACCAGGATTGGTTGGGGTTGGTTGACCTGCGACTGGCTCGTTATTATCAGAATCAGAGCCACCACATGCAGTCAGCATAAGGCTCAAGACAGCACAAGAGAGTAATCTTAATTTCATTATTATCTACCTTATTATTTTTTCATCGTTTTATTTTTCATTGTTATTTTAAAGTTGACCCAAATCATGAGGTCTAAGCCATTTTAATAAATATAAAATTAAGATCAAATTAAAAAATTGATTAATTTGTAACCACAATCTCATCAATAATTCATTTTGAATTTAATTTTTTCGGTGAGGGACGAAATCAAAAATTTAAATTCACTGATCCAAAATCTGCTTCGTATTCACAAAATATTCGTCTGCCCTACTCATCAAAAATTAACCAGTTTGATATACTTCCGCTTTCTTCTGTATCTCGATTATACTCTTCTGGTATAAGTAGTTTCTCCCATGCCAAACGTCCAACTTCTTGCTGTGTTGTACATGGTTCTCTCCATGACTTCATACCAGATCAGTGCATCCTTCGCCAAGCAACTTTTCCTGGTGCTTGACCCGATCACCGTCACTATTTTAAGACTCTGCTTTGCCGCCATTATTGTCTGTGTCATGTTCCGTTCCTGGAAAGTTATTCGACGTTTACAATTCCTGAAATGGCGGGATCTGCTCTGCTATAGTGCTTCTCTGGGCGTCATGAATATCCTGTTCTATATGTCGCTCGGCAAACTCCCGCAAGGCATTGCTGTCGGACTGGAGTTTATTGGCCCACTAGGACTGGCCTTAATTTCGATTCAGAACCGCAAGGATTATGTCTGGGTATTACTGGCAATTTTAGGTATTGTGCTGATGGTGCCATGGGGGGAAGCCAATAGCAGTAACTTTGATCTGTTTGGTGCAGCGTGTGCCCTAGGGGCTGGCCTCTGCTGGGCACTATATATCTATTTTGGGCAACGCGTGGTACAGCAAAATATCGGGATGCATGCACTTACCATTGCCATCAGTATTTCAGCCCTGTGTTTGCTACCAATCGGACTATATAACAATGCTCCTGCGCTCATTGATACCCAATATTGGGGCAAGGCCATTACCATTGCAGTTCTGGCAACCGCCATTCCTTATGCGCTGGATTTAAAAGCGCTCCAGCACTTGAATAAAACCAGTTATGGCACGCTTTCCAGTCTGTCTCCAGCTCTGGCAGCACTGGTAGGTTTTATCTTGCTGGGTGAAAAAATTACGCTACTTCAAACGGTCGCACTGGTTTGTATTATGCTGGCTTCAGTTGGCGTGACCATGCGGGAAGCACGGCAGCAGTATAAAACCCGGAAAATAGAAAGCTGAATAAATAAAAAAGATGGCACTCTGGCCATCTTTTTTTGTTATGAAAATTTGAATTTAAATAAATTTAAATATTAGCTTTTAACCAGCATGTCTTTTTTCATTTTTTTATAACGCTGATATTCAGTTTTGTACTGATCCGCTAAAGCCTGTTTTTGTTCATCGCCCAGAATTTTTCCGGCCTGCTGGAAGAAAGCATGCTCCTCTTCTTTCAAATGATGATGAACCTTATCTGACAGTCTTTTCGCAATCGCGATCCAGCTTGGGCTACTAAATTCAGTTTCAGTCAGTTCCTCAATCATTTCATCCATTTCATGATGTTCTGCCAAGGCATGACGGGTAATACTCAGGCCGGGATCTGTCATCATCAAGGGAATATAAAAATAACGGTCTTCTGCCGTTTCATGCGCAAACAGTTCATTCTTCAGCTGCTTGAACAACTCACGACGTTCTGGCGAATCCCCCGAAGTTTGCAGTAATTTTTCTGCCAGATCACGCTGGATTTCATGACTTTCCCTTAATGCTTCAAAAATGGTGGTCATGTAATTGTTCTCCTGTTTTTGTCATGCCTTTGCTTCAGCATAGAGTGAAACCGGCAAATGGTCAGGAATATTTATAAGGCGAATTTGTATAAAAAACTTTAATATTGAGAATAGTTTACATCTATTTTTAGGCTAAAAACATCTGATAAGCCATACGGCAAATCAGCAAACTGACCAGAATCAGAAACAGAATCCGGATAAAACCACTGCCATATTTAAAGGCCAGCTTAACACCCAACAGCGAACCGCAAATATTCGCAGCTGCCATCATGGCACCCACCAGAAATAGCACATGACCTGTAGGAATAAAGAAACTCAGTGCCGCAAGATTGGTAGTGAAATTGGCAATTTTCGATAAAGCTGAGGCATGCAAGAAATCCATGCTCAGATAACGAATAAAGAAAAAGATAAAGAAACTGCCTGTCCCCGGGCCAAAAATTCCGTCATAAAAACCGATGGCCAGGCTGCCTAGTGCTGCCAGTATCAGCATCTTTTTATTCAGCTTTTGTTCGACATGTACCCGTCCGAATTGCTTTTTCATGAATGTATAGATTGCAATCACGATCAGCATGATCAGCACAAAAGGCTTGAGAATATCCACCGGAATCAAGGTGACACTGGCTGCTCCAATAAATGAGCTAATAAAGCTGCACAGCGCAATTACACCAAGTAAAACCCAGGGCAGTTTGACCTGTCTAAGATAGGAAAAGGCTGCCGATCCTGTACCAAAAATAGAGGCCAGTTTGTTAGTGCCAAATACCGTGGCGGGTTGCAACTGCGGCAGGCTACTCATAATTGCCGGGATCTGGATCAGACCACCACCACCGACGGCAGCGTCAATTGCTCCGGCCATAAAGGCAAAAAGCACCAGACTGAGGATAATCTCGATGTCCATTGTTATTCAACGCGACTAGAGATTAAGAACACGTTTGGGTACCAGACGTTTTTTATCTGTGATTTCAGCCAGGCCTAAGCATTTTTCGCCATCAAAGACCAGCACCTGCGGCTCTGCCGGATGGTCGATATTACTTTCCATACCCCGGCTAAAATATTCTGCACGGCCTTCCGGTGCCTGAATCTGCGGGAAATGCTGTACCGGTGCATAAGCTGGCAATAATAGTGCTTCACGTTCTGCCTCAGTCAAGCTTTCCAGATATTCAATGGTATAGCTTGGAATAAGATCAAAATGGCCGGTTTGAATCCGGTGCAGATAAGTCAGATGACCATAGGTACCGAGAGCTTTGGCAATATCTTCACCGAGTACCCGAATATAAGTACCTTTGGAACAGGTCACATCCAGCGTAATGCTATTTTCAGTAAAAGATAAAAGCTCGATCGCATAAATGGTAATTGGACGAGCTTCACGCTCAATCTCAATCCCTTTACGCGCCAGCTCGTACAGCGGACGACCTTCTTTTTTCAGAGCCGAATACATTGGTGGCACTTGCTGGATCTCACCGACAAACTTGGCAATTGTCTCCTGAATCAAATCTTCATTCAGTTCAGGCACTGGTTTTTCCAGCAAAATTTCCCCTTCGACATCACCTGTGGTGGTGCTATGTCCTAGAAAAACTGTGGTCTGGTAACGCTTGGTTGAATCAAGCAGATAATGCGAAAACTTGGTTGCCTCACCCAGACAGATCGGTAAAAGACCAGAGGCCAAGGGATCTAGTGCACCAGTATGTCCAGCTTTTTGCGCACGATATAACCAGCGTACTTTTTGCAATGCAGCATTCGAGCTGATGCCTAGAGGCTTATTTAATAGAAATACACCGCTGATATGACGACGCTGAATTTTAGGAGATGAGGATTTCATGGCAAAAAGTCAGACATTTTATAAATTGGCGCAATGGTAAAACCCCTGCCAATTATTTACAACTTTTCTACAGCATATAAGGTGCAATATCTCCTATCCTGCCGAATGCAAAATTTAAAATAATCCGATAATTAAAATAAAGGTGCATAGGATATGCAGAAATATAAACTATGGATCGTGATTGCGCTCATCGTATTGTGCTTGATTACCCTGATTCTATGGCTTGCTCCTAGGGATGAAGCACAGGCACGTGTCTCAGGCCCGCAATCCACCAATGAAAGCAGCGCTCAGCAGGCAGCAGCACTGGCCAATGGCCCCGTAAATAACATATTCCCGAGTCCAAGCCAGCAGGATACGGAAATTAATTGCCAGATGCAGATGGATGCCAGCAATCGCCTGATTGTCAATGAACAGACCCGTAACTGTTTTGAATATTTTATTACCCAATATGGGGAAAAAACCCTCGAACAAATCCAGCGAGATTTTAAGGCCTATATTCAACAAAATTATCAGGAACCTGCGTTATCACAGGTTCTGGATCTCTGGGACCGTTATATCCAGTATCGTCAAGGTTTAGGAGAACTGACTCCACCTGCAGGTCTAGATCAAGAAGATCCAGCTTACTACCGCAGTATCTATGCCGGCACCCAGAATCTACGTAAGCGCTTTTTCTCTGATTATGAAATTGAAGGCCTGTTTGGCACTGAAGATACCTATCATGAATATACCTTAGACCGGATGGCAGTCATGGCGGATAAAAAGCTGAGCGAAGCAGAAAAAGCTCAGAAGCTAAAAGAACTGTTTGCGCAGTTACCGAAGAATTGGCAAGAAAATCTGGAGCAGCTGAATAAACTGGAAGATCTGCGTAAACTTACCGCTGATATTAAAGCGCGTGGTGGTTCTGCTGAAGAAATCCGTCAGATGCGCCTGAATCTGGTCGGGCCTGAAGCGACCCAACGTCTGGAAAAACTCGATGATGAACGTGCGACCTGGAAATCCAGTGTGACGCGTTACTTAGACGAGCGCGATAACATCCTAAAAAGTGGCCTGAGTGAAAATGCCAAACAGCAGGCAGTTGATCAGTTGCGTCAGAAACATTTCCAGCGCCCTGAAGAACGGCTACGTGTAGGTACATTTGAACAGGTACATGATCAGGGTGGAACCTTACCCTTTGCCAATTAATTTTCAGCTAAAATTGCTCATTGACGCCGTAGCTAAACAGTACTGCCACGGCGTCGAATATCTTCTGCTACGCTCTTTCTTTTTACCTCATCTTTTCTATAAAAAACAGTAACACTGACCGTCTATTTTGAGAGTTTGACCGAGTCATTTCCCTCTGAAAGCCTTGAATTTATTGGGTTGATTACTTTTTTTAACATTGTTATTTGTTTCCAACTATTTCAGTCCAAAAATTTATTAATCTTAGATTTCAAAGAGTTAACAATAAAATACATACGTATATAAATTGCAAATTTATGAACTTATAAATGCTCACCGGGCATGGCCCAAAATGACATGGAATTGGCTCATCAGCATGAAAAAATGCTTCTGCTTCAAAATAATAATTTTTGCACGTGATTGAAGATTAGGTCTGCATGATCGAGACATCCAACTTCAATATTTATCGCGCATCAATACTCCCGAGCAATGATTGCTTTTTATAACAATAAAATGAACAAAGGAACGGTTATGCGTACTTTTATTAAAACAACACAGATGCTGGCACTTTCCTTGGCAGCAGGTCTCGGTTTTGGCTTTTCAACACAAACCCAGGCAGCAGCAAGTGCAGTTCAGGTCACTGAAAAAGCCAAATCAGACTATGCCAAAACCAAGTATCCCATTCTAATGGTGCATGGCTGGTTAGGCTGGCAACGCATAGGTACCGATACCATTGGTTTAGATTACTGGTATCAGATTCTGCCGGATATGGCTCGTAATGGCTCGACCGTGTTTGCCGCCCAATTGTCGCCTGCCAATACCACGACTCACCGTGGTGAACAGCTCATTCATCAGGTCGATGAAGTGCTGGCAATTACGGGGAAGGAAAAAGTCAATCTCATCGGTCACTCACATGGTGGTCCGACAGTACTCTATGTGGCAGCAACTCGACCGCAGCAGATTGCATCCATTACAGGGGTTGCAGGCACCTATCATGGCTCTAAAGTGGCCGATGATATTCAGAACAATACTCTTACCCGCACTGCTTTTAATGTTCTCGGTGATTATATTATTGGGCCACTCATTGCACTGGGACAGTTCAAACCCGAACTGGAAATTGATTTCGATGCATCCATGAAATCCCTGACCCAAACTGGCTCTAGCTCTTTTAATGCCAGCGTGGCTAAACAGATGGTGCAGGATGGTGTCTTAGCCTCAACAGAAAATTGTAATAAGAACCTGAAACCAAAAGATCGCAACGGTATCTATTATTATTCTTGGACCGGTGTGGCTCAAGCGACCAATGCACTGGATATTGATACCATCCTGATGCAGCTTGGCCCTTTATCTTATGGCAATAAAGACAATGATGGCATGGTTGCCCGTTGTAGTGCATTTATTGGTAAGGTGATTAATGACCAGTACAAACTGAACCATACCGATCTGGCCAATATGATGTTTGGTCTTAAAGGCCTGTTTGCTCCAGATCCGGTGGCGATGTACCGTCAACATGCCAATCGTTTAAAACTTCAGAATCTATAATTTTCATCGCCCTTATATCTACGGATATAAGGGCTTTTCGTTATTTTCACTTTAAAAAACTAAGGAGATAAAAAACTCAAAACGCTTAATGGGTCGGCTTTTCAGCTGGCTATTCCCCACATTATGGCGAGGATCGCCTTAACACAACAACAAGAATGAGGAAATAATGATGAAATATGGAGTATTAACGGCAGGTCTGCTCATGGCAGCGACCTGTTTCACGGCTCATGCTTCCACTCAGGCCAGTCAGGTGACGTCGAAAGCCAGTTCACAATATGCCAAAACCAAATATCCGATTGTATTTTCACATGGTATGGCGGGTTTCATCCGGGTTGGCACTGACCAGTTTGGACTGGATTACTGGTATCAGATTTTACCTGATCTGGCCCGTAATGGTGCGAATGTCTGGGCAACACGGGTCTCCCCTTTTAACTCCTCTGAAATTCGTGGTGAACAGCTTTTGGAGCAGGTTAAGGAAATTGCCGCAATTACCGGAGCAGATAAAGTCAACCTGATCGGACATTCACATGGTGGACCAACAATTCGTTATGTGGCTGGTTCAGAACCTAAACTGGTGGCTTCATTAACCACAGTAGGTGCACCGCACAAAGGTTCGCCGGTTGCAGACCTGATTCTAAAAGCTGAAGGGACTGCTATTGAAGCGCCACTGGTCGGCACAATAAATCTGGTTTCTAAAGCCATTACCTGGGCCCAAGGTCTGGATCCAAACTCTTATCCGCATGATTCACTTGCGGGTGGAAGTAGTTTAACGGCATCAGGTTCTGCGAAATTTAACCAGAGATATCCAATTGGTATGCCCACCACGGCCTGTGGTGAAGGTGAATATAAATGGAAATATGGTAATAAAGAGATTTATAACTATTCATTTACTGGCGTAGGAACAGTGACCAATCTCTTGGATCTTGACTCTGCACTCAAAGTCACGAGCCTCTTAATTGATGGCGGTAAAGAAAATGACGGTTTAGTAGCCCGTTGTAGTGCCAAGTTTGGTAAGACGATTCGGGATAACTATAACTGGAACCATCTGGATGAAGTGAACCAGGTACTCGGATTGAAGAGTATATTCGCACCAGACCCTGTAGATGTTTATCGTCAACATGCTAATCGTTTAAAACTACAAGGTTTATAAAATTTAAACATAAAAAATGCGCCTAAAGGCGCATTTTTTTGCAGATAAGCAAGGCTAAAATTAACCTTGTTTACGAGCTGGCAATTTTTCACGAATACGTGCAGCTTTACCAGACAATTCGCGTAGGTAGTAAAGTTTAGCACGACGAACGTCACCACGACGTTTCACTTCGATTTTAGCAACGATTGGAGAGTGAGTTTGGAATACACGCTCAACGCCAACACCGCTAGAAATTTTACGTACTGTGAACGCAGAGTTCAGACCACGGTTTTTCTTAGCGATTACAACGCCTTCGAACGCTTGTAGACGTTCACGGTCGCCTTCTTTTACTTTTACTTGGACAACTACTGTGTCACCTGGTGCAAAAGCTGGGATGTCTTGTTTAAGCTGAGCATTTTCAACAGCTTGTACTAAAGGATGCTTACCGCTCATGGGGTATCTCCAATATGTGCGAGTCAGAAGAGGTCTGATTATCGCTGGGTATAGAGGCTGAATCGCATAGACCCGATTGACTTTCCCTTTATGCTTGACCGCTTCAATGCATAAAGAGCCTATTTATGTACTTAATTTACATTAAGCAGTTTAGTTTGCTCGAAGCATAGCTTCTCGCCTTGCGCTCGGGTAAAGCAATGCTTTACTCACCCTCGCTCATCTTTTAGCCATTTCTTTTGCTGCTTGGTCAGTTCAACTTTTTCTACCAACTCAGGCCGGCGTTCCAAAGTGCGCTGATATCGCTGCAAAAACCGCCATTTCTCAATATTGGCATGATGTCCCGATTTCAAGATGTCCGGCACATCCATACCTTCAAAATGGTCTGGCTTGGTATATTGTGGGCAATCTAGAAGACCATCCACAAATGAGTCTTGCACGTGAGATTGTTCATCTGACATTGCACCCGGAAGTCTCCGGATAATACTGTCCAATAACACCATCGCAGGGAGCTCGCCACCCGATAATACGTAATCTCCAATCGACCATTCCTGATCAACATATTTCTGGATCAAACGTTCATCGACACCTTCATAACGTCCACACAGTACAATCAAGCCATCATATTTAACGAAGTCCTGTACTGCAGGTTCATTTAAGGTTTTTCCTTGCGGTGACATATACACCACAGGAACGTTAACTGCACCCGCTTGCACTGCAAGCTCTTTGGCACGATGAATTGCTTTTGCTAATGGCTCAGCCATCATCACCATACCGGGACCACCCCCAAATGGACGTTCATCCACCCGTTTGTAATTCCCTTCAGCAAATTCGCGTGGATTAATACAATGAATTTGCATCAAATCACGTTTTGCTGCGCGCCCGCTAATACCGTAGGCTGTAATCGCTTCAAACATTTCAGGAAAAAGCGTAATGACTGCAAAGAACACCGCAGACTCCTCATTTTCCTGCTGCGTTAATCCCGTTAAGGATTAATAATCTACGCCCCAATTTACGTAGATACGACCAGCTTCGAGATCAACACGCTGTACCACATCTTTATGCCATGGAATCATTCGCTCTTCGCCATCGACGCTGTCAGCAGTAGCGCGAACTACCATCACGTCATTGGCACCTGTTTCAAACATTTCATGGATTTGACCGAGATTCACTTCCTGTTCTTCTTCATCCAGACCTAACACTGTTAGACCTTTCAAATCAGACCAGTAATACTCGTCCACGCCTGGTTGAGGCAGTTGCGATTTAGAGATCCAGACATTAGCACCCACCAGACCGTCTGCTGCGGTGCGATCACTCACACCCTTCAGCGAAACAACCAGGCCCTTGCCATGCGGTTTCCAACGTTTTACATCGACAATTTGCCATCCTGCTTTGGTCTCAATGTACCAAGGAAGGTAGTCAAATATGTTGCTCATAGGTTCTGTATTGGAATAGACCCAGAGCCACCCATTTAATCCATATGCTGAACGTAACTGTCCAATCTGAATACGATCTTCGGGAACATTCTGTGTTGGTGTCATGGGCTACCTGCTACCTTAAAATTAAGCAGCAGCTGCAGCTTTCTTAGCTTGAGCAGCTAGAGAAGCAACACGTTCAGAAGGTTGAGCACCTTGAGAAACCCAGTGAGCAAAACGGTCAGCATCTAAACGAAGTTTTTCTGCTTTACCTTGAGCTGTAGGGTTGAAGAAACCGATACGTTCGATGAAACGACCGTCACGTGCATTACGGCTATCAGTCACAATGATTTGATAGAACGGACGTTTTTTAGCACCACCGCGTGCAAGACGAATAACAACCATGATAGAACCTTATAGTTTTTACGGATTATTCATGTACCGACCACCGGAACACTTCAAACCCCTTTCATAGAGGGCAATATTTTACGCGAAGTTTGCCCTGAATGAAAGATCAAAAGTTGGTTATCCACAATTTTGAATTTATTTATCCTCCCACTTAGCAGTACACACAGTTGCTGGTATTGGATTATTATCAGCATCCACACTTGCTACTACATTCGCGGTATCATTATTCTTATACCAACATTGCTCACCGGCAGATGTTAAAGTTATTATCCCTGTACCTTTTTGCGGACTCGTAGAGAGTGGTGTCGCTACCAAGATATAATGTACCGGTAAATTTTTAGTATTATTTAATAATTGAATACTAATATTATAATTAGCATTACCAGATTGCGGAAATACAGTACTACCAATTTTAGCTATTGTTAATCCATTAAGAGTTTGGTTAGCCAATTTATAACTTTGTGCTTTATGCGAAAGTTCCATCAAATAGGCTTGCACTTCGGCACGCTTGACTCGTTTAACATAAGACTGATAACTAGGATATGCAATTGCAGCAATAATAGCGATCACAGCAATTACAATCATAAGTTCAATTAATGTAAAAGCATTATTTTTTTTCATTTAATTACCCTAATCAGCATGTATTACTTGAAACCGTCAACACAGTATCACTTTCACAACTAAAACCTCTCGAATTGAGCAGAAATGATTTTGCTCGACGCAGGGCATTAGATTTCGTCTGACTAGGAATAGCTATGATTTTCCACCCTTGACCTAACTCTGTATCTTCTAAACTTTTACTAGAGTCATTAATATCCACAATCATAATTTTGTAATTAAAATCACTACCACTCCCATAGGGCAAATGTATAACTCCTTTATTTGTCCCCTCCTGATTCTCAGGTATAAATTCAGCGTATGTAAGTTGTTTTCCTTTATAGTTCTCCAATCTTTCACTTAGTTTTTGCATTTCTGCCTGTGCTTCTTTTTCATACGTTTTAGCTACGAAATATTGGTAGCTAGGCATGGCGATCGCTGCAAATATTGCAACGATCACAACCACAATCATTAACTCAATCAAAGTATAACCATGATTCAAATTTTTAGGCATTCGTCCTCCTTACCACTCAAACCAGCGTGTCGGACGGATCACACGTTGTTGTGAATATTTTCTCAGTGATTGGTCTACTGCTGTTTGTGCATTAGTATCACAACGCCCTACACATTTCTCCCCAGCAGGCGCAATAGGACCAATTAACTGCGTAGTTCGCGCTGGACTTGTTAATCCACCTAATGTCGACCCAATGATACCTTGATAAGCCGTGGTGACATGTGCTGCACAGTCTCCGTATGGTGCACATATGCGATGGATTGTCGATAATCCCTGAACGCCCCCACCACATGAATTATCCGAAACAGTGCCAAGTGATGCATTAGGATCATAGATACTGACATACAAGTCCCCCATGACAAGCTGTGGCTCTTCAAATGCTTTAGCATAGTAATTATTCGCAGGTGTTCCATCACCTTGAGAAATAAGTTCAAAATACCAACCACGTTTTGTTCCGCTGCTTTCTAATAATACTCTATTCGAGTCATTTAAGGTGGTTTCACCATTACTTGTAGATACCGTTAACCCATTAACAGTTAAAGTATCTGTTCCAGAACTATTTTTACCAACACTTCCTCTGTTCAGCATATTGCCTGTATCACCCATAGTGGCAACGGCTTGGAACGACCCAGTATAAGATGTCTTTTCTATGCCATTTTTTGCTGCATCATAATCTAAAATCCCATAAACTTTATTTTTAACAGGTGAACCTTTTAATGGGAAACTCCTGTTTCCTGATCCAACAGAAATGAATACATGTCGTTCAGAACCATTACCAAATACAGCTGTAGTAACACGATCATAAAAACGTGGCACAAAGTTAGTTTCTGCCAGATTAGCGATCTTTTGCACACGTACTGCGATATTTTTCTTCGTGTCATTCATATGTGCCAAATTGTTTAAATCGACACGGAAAATCTGCCCACCTAAATCAGCGAAATAGATCATGTCTGCTAACCCATCAGAATCATAATCCCGCACAGCTGGTTGAGCCACTACACTATATTTTACATCTACATGTTTTGTTTTATCAGTAGTATTTGTTGCACTAATACTAGAACTTGTTGACCATATTAACTCACCAGTTTCAGCATCAATCACATACAATGCATTTCCCATGGTTGGCAGTGATGACGGTGTTTCTACCGTTTCATTTTCATATTTTTCTGCATCATAGCCACCACCCAAAATTAATACGCGCTTGCGTTTTCCTTCATGACGTATTTCAGTAATAGTTGGCTTATTCCAGATTTGTGCTATACGATCAAAACCCGTAGTCGAACGATCAATATGAAATAATAATTCAGGTGCAGTTACAGACTTAATATTAAGTCCATAAAACCCAATACCCCCCATACGCAGACCACCATAAGCACGTAAGACACTCGCCTCATACGCTGTAGTTATGGTTTCATCTGAAGTAGTATTTTTTACTTTATATTGTGCATCAATCGCCCAAGGGGCATCCACACCATACACTAGTCCAGCCCCTTTTGGTTCTTTACTTGCTAATGCATTTGCTTGATTGGTTAGAATTTCCTTCGGCACAAACACTGATTTTTCTTCACCTGTGGATGCATCTACGATATGTAGTCCACCCTCCATAGATCCATATACAACATACTCTTCACGTGACTCAACAGCATTAGCGCCTGAACCAATTTTTGCCTCTTTAGTCGCCAGAACAGGTGTAGAGTGAACCACACCTCCCATATAGCGATATGGTGATGCTGGCACAGTTGCAAAACCATTAACCTGTGCCGTTGTCAAAGTCGCTGGAGTAGTTGTTGGGATAGGTGCTGCATAGCCCAAGTAATTCAATAAAGCATAACGCTGACTTGCAGAAATAGTATTAGAAAGAGCGTTAGCACCCGTAACATCGGTGGCAATATTCTCCTTCGTCACTTTTTTCAGTGCCGTGCCATCTATAGTATAAACATTACGCACACTATTTGCTTTACTAGGTTGATTTGGCTCATTCAGTTGAGATGGCACAGGAATTTTATCTAAGCTTCCTCCACTCATAACATCCGAGTGATCCTCTGTCGATACTGCTATCGACCACAAATCCTGAGCAGTACTATTAATTTTTTGCTGATTATTAACTGTTGTATAGATTGAATTGTTATTTTTATCTTTCAACGTTCCATCGACAATTTTATATTTTTTTAAATTGCCTGCCCAAACCATATGTTTTTGGTTGACAGCCGCTTCAGAATCATCGAACGGGCTGATCATTGGGAAAAATCCTTCTGTCGCAATCTGTGTTTGGTCTAAAGGATCACGGGGAACTGAAACAGTACCAAGGCTTGTTGCCGTAAATGGCACTTCAACTTTGCTAACAAAGTCTAAGATACTCTGCTGAATATCTTCCACATTCTCTGCATAATAGAAACCGCCATCACCATAATCATCACTGCCCCATTTACAGGCGTTATATGCATCTTTATTGGTATCTTTTACCGCTTCACAGTTGTAAGTACCATCAGCATTTTTTGGTATTCCTTTGAAAGATGCACCAAACCCAACCACAGCAGTTTTAATTGACATGTTCGCTTGGTTTTGAGTCGAATTTTTCAACTTTTTAGCGTAAGCACCAATGTACTCCCACCCTCCTGTTTCATCTGTAAATACACTGGCTTGTAATCGTGGTGATGTTAGCGTATCTGAAGGTAGTGTATTATTAAATTTATATGAGTCTCCTAGCGTTCTATTCATGATGGCTTTCGCCATATCATTCTTAGTCGAGTTTGGAGCACCATCAGTTAAGAAGTAAATACCATTACCATTACATTGTGATGCCACACCTGCTGCTTTATATAGGTTGCCATTTTTAGTGTCAGCATGAGAATAATAAAACCCACCTACCAAGTTATCACTATTATCTGCAGCGATTGAGAATGGACTAGTTCGGTAAGACACCATATTTTTTACATAATTATCATGATGACCCCAAACTTTCGCACCAATTGGTTCAATATCCATTGGCTCATTTTCTACTTTCATCCACCCGCCCCAACGCCATCCTACAGGTAATGATTTATGTAATGTCCAAACACTATTGATACTATCAGTATTAGCATTGTATTTTTTCAGAAGGTGTGCCTGAACCTCTGGTTCATTTTTATAATCTGCAGGCGCTACTAAACGCCACCCCCCATTTCCATCTGGTTTATAAATTTTAACTGACTCATCCTTATTGTTAACCCGCCGTGCGCCTGGGCCTTTAGTGGTTGAGTCATAAAAAACTCCTGGGTAAGCAGAATCCATCCCCCTATTCCACTGGTTATCACAAAACATCGATGTTGCACCTAGAGCAGTACCTTTTTTCCCATCCAGTGCTACACAAACATAATATAGTTGCTCACCAGTATTCGTGTTTCTAATTATAGATGACCCATCATACAATACACCAAGCTTATCAGGAGGAGTTAAAGTACCTGTGCTCGTACCCATCATATAAGCACCTGCCTCAGCATAGGCATGCGCAGTTGGTGTACCACTGGATGCTTTGAACGTATTAGGATACGCCTTACTCGTTAACGTTAAATCCTGTTGAACCTCTCGATCAACAAGCTGCCCCCTATTATTTCTAACCTTGACTATTATTTTTGGTGCTGAATCTCCATTCCCCATGGTTTGAGTATCAACTGATTCAATTGCTGCAAGCTCTTTAATCAATCGTTTTCTTTGATCAAGGGTTAATTCAGCTACTGGTACTAATATTTTGCCTGAGTGTCCATCAATCAACTCTCTTCTTGTATCTGCATTACCTGTTGAAGGAGCATCACCTATTTTAATACTTGTTTTAGCTGAAAAATGACCTAAGCCAATTCTAACTTCATCCTTTAACTCTGAATTAGCCAAGAGTTGAATCACTGCATCTTTTAAACGAGATAAACGGTCAAATTTTCCATTATCTGCTTCAACCAACACACCATTAGCATCTATAGATGCAGTACCACAACCTCTTAAGTAGTAAGGAATGACTTCGCCACCTATAGTCACAGTCTTTTTAAATGCTGTCTTCCCATTGGTATCACTACCTGGTCTGTTGTCAACAGCATTATAAAGCCATTGTGTAAAATATATGCTAGGATTAGAGTTATCACCATCCCTTTCCTTTACAGGTTCAGGCTGACATAAAGGTCTACCTACATCACCTGGGCTACCATAACTGTTATTATCAGGGAGTACCAAAGAACTAATCCCCATACTGCCTGATGTATCTAGCATGAGTAAAATTGAGGTTTTTCCGCCTGAGTTCGGCTTATAAATACTTAAATCACTGGCATGTGATGCTGGTATAACTGGCAAAGCCATAATTGGAAGCGTTGCCATCATTCTAACTAATGGTTTTAATTTCATATTATTTCCCCAATTCTTCCTGGCTTAAGTTCTACTTTCAGACAAATTAACTACATATTCCGCAACTTGGGTATTTACTGGAACACCAAGTTTACTTAAGCACTCATGTGCTGTTTCCACTTTCACTTGACCTGTGGTTAAATCCGCTTGATTACGTAGTGAAACATCATCTAAAAGACGTGTTTTTAAACATGCTTTAATTTCGCTAACAGATGCTGTAGATAATGCTGGAGCAAGTGTTGTAACAATTACTCTGACACGCTTAGTTTCTACATTCACATCTTTTAAATCTGTGCCTTGTGCTGTTAGATCAAATCGGTTTAATTCAACTGCAGGATCATCTGGATTGATTACAGCTACTTGAGTAACTAACGCTTTACGGCTAATTGAAAACATCGTTTCAGGATCACAAAATGCATCTATATCACCTGAACTAACTGTTTCTGCGGCTAACACTGAATTGGCTGCCTTGCGCTCAATAACCCTAAAATCTCCTAGATTAAAAAACATGCTATTTTTTAGAGATTTATTAGTTGAGTTAATTTCTGTAGGTTTATAACAAAACTGTAGTTCTTTTCCTTGATTACCATTCAATAACACTTGCCCTACAGGCGTTCTAGCGATATTGGTCGCCTCATTTTGGTTAAAATTTCGCTCCAAATGACTTAAAGCCACATCAGAGGTTTGCATTAATAAAGCTTGTACTTGAGCATTCGTCGCCAGTTTTAAACTAAATAAACTATGACGAATCGCATATAATCCAATCACGCTAATAATAAGTAATAAAATCATTACCACAATGAGTGTTGCACCACGTTGCTTTTTATTGATCATGGCATCACTCCTACACCACCATTACGAAGTGCAACACTTGTTGTATAAACATGCCGCATATATTTATCATCTGGTGGAGTTAAAGTTGTATCTAAAACCTGATATGGCCTAACATCTAAAGAAGGTAATTTTTGACTTGACCGGACTAACCAACCTATATTTATACCAGTAATCGATGGACGCTGAGTTGTGGTGGTTACCGGTAAACTTTGATAATCTGCAATTGACATAGTTCCGTAAGTGCCATCAGAATTTCTCACATTTAACTGCACGTGCATATAGTCAACATTAGGAGCAACTAACTCGCCTGATAATTGGCTATAGTCTCGGTCTAATACCTCTGTTGCAGTCCAACCACTGCCAGCAAGTATTTCCTCACCTTTAGCTAAAAACATTGCATCGGCACAATACAAATCAGCAGAGTTCGTTGCTGTATTTTTTTTAATATAGTAACGTTCTACAACAAACCAGCCTTTGTACAGTTTAATTGATCCTTCTGTAGTATCTACTGTACGTTGAGGTCCTTGTGCAGTACGCCCAGTACAAGTAAACATTTGCATTGGTGCTTGATAAATAATGACTAACTGATCACTATCTAAAGAACCAAAACCACTAGCATCATTTTCACTTGCAGAGATTGCTGAAGCAGAGTTAAGCAGAGTTCCACCTACTTTCAGATTATTTAGATTGCCATCTCTTACAGGAGTAATATTTTTTGCACTTTGTGCTGATAAAACTATTCCACCATATAGAGTTTCATCATTGATGGCCCCAGCATTTCCATGATTAGCAAGACGTATGTTTTTTGTTACCGCATTAAGACTAAATACCCCACTATCTTGAATAGTAGCTGCGGCTTGTTGAATTCTATAGTTTGACTGACCACTTAATATAAGTTGCATAGCAATAGCAACAAGAATTAACCCCAAAGCCAGAGAGATCATTAATTCAATTAGCGTAAAACCTTGAATTTTATTCATATCAATACGCCTCTAATATTAAGCAATCTGCTTTATCAGCATATTTACCAGTTGATGTTAGACATGATTTAGTTGTACTTGTATCCGTAGCTTGTTCAGGCTCAGTATCATTCCACGCCGCAATAATACAGGCCCGATTTTGTAAATTAGAGGTATTAGGACAATCGACAACTTGTAAATATATATTTTTAGCTTTTGCATTTTCTGTATACATATACAAATCTGCTCTAGCTTGATTTGCAGCATTACAATTTTTATTAGCTACACAGGAAGGCTGTGAGGAAGGAGCACTTTCTTTATAAGTTGAGACCGCGCTTGGATTTAACCTCATTTTTTCCGCTAACCCATTTAAGATAATTAAAGCATCAGAACGTTTAATCGATTCTTCAGTAGCTACTGTTGCTCTTACTTGTAAGGCCACGAAGCCTAAAATTGCAATAGACAATATAAAGAGAGAAACCAAGACTTCCATCAGACCAACGCCTTTTTGAGATCGAATAACTTCCTTCATTAGCATGCGTCCCCTGACTCAGTTTCTACTGTCCCTGCTGCCGACAATGTCAATGTATAAGACTTGCTACCACTACATAGCTTTACTTTTTTTGATGAGGTTTTACCAAGATTATTAAATATAAAAAAATCATCTTTAATAGATGCATCAAAGACAACCTTATTATCTCGCTCCACAATAAATACATTTGAGGACTTTAAAGCAGTTGACAATGAACCGAACCCTGGAAGTTTCTGAGCACAAGTAGTAGAGGTAATATCCCCATCTGTATTGCTTTTATTTATACATACCACTGTTGCAGCACGCGTTAATAATGCTTGGCTTCTCGCTAATTGCAATTGAGATTTTAAATCCATGACATTTGTTTTTAATTTTTGTTGATTCATCAGATTGCCAAAGGAAGGAGCTGCCAGCGTTGCAATAATAGCAAGCACCCCAATTGTCACCATGAGCTCAATTAACGTAAAACCTTTATTCTTTTGCACACTCTTCCCCAACTCCAAAACTTCACCCTATTAAAAATAATATCTATAAATTTTACAAAACCTACACAGAGTAGATAAAAGGCATAAAAAAACAGATAACTGTCATATTATAGCTATCTGTTTATTTTTTAATAAAAAATAAATTGTTAAATAGTTAACAATTTAAGCCTGTGTTACAGGAATACGTAACTCTTTTGGTAGACTAAATGTAATATTCTCTTCTCGCCCATCCAGTTCTTTGGGTGCCTGTGCACCCCAATCCTGTAAACGCTGAATCACCTGCTTAATTAAAATTTCCGGGGCGGAAGCACCTGCAGTTACCCCAATTTTAGAAATATTGGTAAACCATTCCTGCTTGAGCTCATCTGCATTATCGACCAGATAAGCTGCTTTACCCATACGTTCCGCGAGTTCGCGCAAACGGTTTGAATTCGATGAATTCGGTGATCCTACAACCAACACAACATCGCAACGTGCAGCTAAATCACGTACAGCATCCTGACGGTTTTGTGTCGCATAGCAAATATCATCTTTGCGTGGACCTTGAATATTCGGAAATTTTTTGCGAAGTGCATCAATGACTTTCGCTGTATCGTCAATTGACAAAGTTGTTTGAGTAACAAAAGCGACTTTTTCAGGATTATGTACCACTAAAGCAGTAACATCTTCTTCATCTTCGACCAGATAAATGTCACCGCCATTACGTTTATCATATTGCCCCATGGTGCCTTCAACTTCCGGGTGACCTTCATGACCAATCAGGATCGCTTCAATGCCTTCACGGGCATATTTGGTCACTTCAATATGCACTTTTGTCACCAAAGGACAAGTGGCATCAAACACTTTTAGACCACGATGTTCCGCTTCTTGCTGGACTGCTTTAGATACACCATGCGCGCTAAAAATTACGATATTGTCATCTGGCACTTCATCGAGTTCATCTACAAAGATTGCGCCACGCTGGCGTAAGTCATCGACCACAAATTTATTATGAACCACTTCATGACGCACATAAATGGGTGGATTAAAGCATTCTAGGGCACGGTTCACGATCGCAATGGCACGATCCACACCGGCACAGAAACCACGCGGGTTAGCTAAAACAATTTCCATAGAAATCCTCAATACTCACTCAATTTATGGCGCTACAATTGAAATAAATGTAAAACAATCGACGTACAACTATTTAGTTTAAAGCCGGTCTACTCTAAAATAGAGAAGATATTTTATCATATCAGGAAAAATATCATGTCGGGTCTCTTGTTTGTCGTTTCTGCAGCGTCTGGAACGGGCAAAACATCCCTCGTTAAAGCATTACTTGAACGCGTCAACAATCTTCATGTTTCTGTTTCTCATACGACACGCGGTCAACGACCTGGCGAACTAGATGGCGTACATTATCATTTCTCGACTAAAGAAGACTTTTTAAACCTGGTCGAAGAAGGTGGTTTTATAGAATATGCTGAAGTCTTTGGTAATTATTACGGCACAGCACAAGCGACTGTAAAAGAACAACTTGCTAAAGGTCATGATGTACTACTTGAAATTGACTGGCAAGGTGCACAACAAGTTCGTCGACTTTTTCCTGAATCTAAACAGATTTTCATTCTTCCGCCAAGCCAGTTTGATTTGCGTCAGCGTCTTTCCAACCGTGGTACAGACTCTGTTGAAGTGATTGAACACCGTCTTAGCTGTGCAGTCGAAGATATGCAGCAATATGTCAACTTTGATTATGTCATTATCAATGATGACTTTAATAAGGCATTACATGATCTTGAATCTGTGATTATCGCCAATCGTCTGGTACTTTCCCAACAAGCGACCCGCCATGAAAAATTGATCCAGGCTCTAATTACTCCAAGCGAACAGTGATTAAAACTTGAGTCTCCAGACAAAGCATTTTATACTGTGCAGTCTGTTGAAATTTACTATTCAAAACGAGAATTCTTATGGCACGCGTAACCGTTGAAGATTGTTTAGACCATGTAGACAACCGCTTTGAGCTTGTACTAGTGGCAAGCAAACGCGCGCGTCAATTAGCACGTCAAGGCATTGAACCAACTGTAGAATGGGACAATGACAAACCGACTGTAGTTGCTTTACGTGAAATCGCTGCAGGTCATGTATCAAAAGATATTTTGAAACAACGTGATCAAGATTATCAAACTTCAAGTTTAGACCTTGCTCTTTCTGCAAATAATCTAAATTTAGATGGTTTTTCTTTCCAATAAGAATAAACCATTCCAAAAAGCCTAGTTTTAAACTAGGCTTTTTTTGTTCTGTGACTTTTATATTTTGCGCAGAACGGTTATAACATAAGAGTTAGCTCTAAAGTCAGTATAAATTTTTCACTCGTTGATATGAAAAAACTGACCCACTTTATGTTATACATTTCATACGAGCTTTCTCTGTTTTATTTGTTAAAAAATCCAGTTTTAAAGGTGTTTTATGCCAGGCCCACAGGTCAGTGAAGCTAAGCAACAGTTAAAAATCATCATCGACGCGTACTTAAGTGAAAGCGATGTCGAACGTGTGCTTGCGGCCTGTGATTATGCCGATATTGCCCATGATGGCATTACCCGTAAAAGTGGTGAACCCTATATTCTGCACCCTATTGCAGTGAGCTGTATTCTGGCCCATATGCGTCTAGATACTGAAACCTTAATGGCAGCGCTGCTGCATGATGTCATTGAAGATACCGACTTCAATAAAGATGACATTACTGAAAAATTTGGCAGCACGGTTGCAGAGCTGGTTGATGGTGTCACCAAGCTCAGCCATTCTAGTGATAAGGAATATAATAAAGCGGCCTCTTTCCGTAAAATTCTGCAAGCGACTCTACAGGATCCACGTGTCATTATTGTGAAACTAGCAGATCGCTATCACAATATGACTACGCTGGAAGCATTACGCCCGGATAAACGCGCCCGTATTGCCCGCGAAACCTTTGAAATTTTCGTTCCAATGGCACGTTTGGTCGGCATGAATGAAATGGCAGATAATCTGGAACATCTCTGTTATCAGAATCTGGATCTGGATATGTATAACGATGTCCAGGCTGCCCTTCTGGAGACCAAGCCTAAACGCTGTGAATATCAGGCCAAGTGGGAACAGAAACTTAACGAATTACTACAGCAATATGCCATTGAAGGCCGGGTTAAAAAGAAAAACAATAATATCGAGCTATTACGTCACTTTGTAAAAAATGATATTGATCTACAAGAGCTTACCCATAGCCACGCATTTGAAATTATCTTACAGAGTATTGCTGACTGTGACCGCCTTGCCGATATCCTGACTGAAAGTTTTACGGTTCAAAATTATCAGGACAATATTCGCCGTCCCCTTCCAGGCGGCAACCAGTCGTTAACCATGCGATTAAAAGGCGAAAAGACCACCCTGTCGCTGACTATTCAAACTGAACTGATGCGTAAAGCTGCACGCTTTGGCGTCGTACTTGGTGAAAATGCCCCTCAAGCCTGTCGCTCTGCCATTCAGGCATCCATGCAAAATCTGAACGTACTAGTTGATGGTGAATGTGCCAAAACCACGTTCAGTGAATTACTGGATTATCTGCATCAAGAAAAAATTTGGGTTTATACCCCTCACGGTCATCTGCATGAATTACCGCAAGGTGCGACTGCAGTTGATTTTGCCTATGCTGCCAGCCTGTTCCTCGGTAACCATGCTATTGGCGCCAAAATTAATGGTGAAACCAAGCCGCTTTCTACGCCATTATTGAGTGGTCAGGTGGTTGAAGTCATCACCGATGTTCTTGCAACCCCAAACCCGGACTGGCTCAGCTTTATTAATACCCAAAAAGCCCGTCGTGCCATTCAGAATATCCTGCGTGATCAGGACATTGATGAACAGCGCCTTGTGGGTCAACAGGCCCTTAACCGTGCCTTAAAACTTTTTCAGTGTTCTATTCGTGATCTGACCGAAGCTGACTGGAAAAATGTACTGGAATGGCGTCATGTCCCGACTAAAGAGCAACTATTTGAGCAGATTGCTGTAGGTGACTTATTACCTCAACTGGTTGCCAACCATTTATTCGCACATGACCAGCATCAAAATGCGAATAGTTCAGGTCGTCTTATTCAGGGTACAGAAGGTGTAGATGTTAAATACGCGCATTGCTGCAACCCGGTACTTGGTGATCCAATTCAAGGCCATCTGACTCGTCGTGGCCTGATTGTACATCGTGCCCGATGTCATAATTTATTGCAGGAACAACATATGCATCCTGAAAATATTATGCCTCTACAATGGACGACTGAAGATCTGGATGATGTCAGCTTTACTGCCTATCTCTGTATTGATCAGGCCATGGACGATGAACAGATTTCTGATCTGATTTATCAATGTCGTAAAGGCCATACAGGTGTAGAGATGGTACGTAATTATGATGGCAAAACTTATGTAAATATTGTGGTGCATAACCGTAAACAGATTGCCAAGATTATTCGTGATTTACGCATGCATTTTGGTTTTCCACGTATTACCCGCTTAGAACAGCCGCTCAATATTGCTGAAACCTCTAAAGCCAGTTAATCATTTAAAACGATAATGCTTTTGTCAGTTGAATTGATCTAATATGATGTATGTTGATGATAAAAGGAGAAATTGATGTCCCGCCAAGTGATCCATACTGAAAATGCCCCAGCTGCCATAGGCACCTATTCACAAGCAATTCTAGTCGGGGATACGCTTTATTTATCCGGCCAGATTGGTCTGGATCCATATAGTATGGAACTGGTTGAAGGCATCGAAGCTCAGATTCGTCGTGTTTTTGATAACCTGAAAGCGGTTTGTGAAGCAGCAGGTGGCTCATTGGCTGATATTGCGAAATTAAATATCTTCTTAACTGACCTTTCTCATTTTCAGCTCGTCAACCAGATTATGGGGGAATACTTTGCTCAACCTTATCCGGCACGTGCTGCTTTAGGAGTAGCAAGCTTACCGAAAGGTGCTTTAGTTGAGATGGATGGCATCGTTGTTATCAATCAATAAGTTACATTGAATTAAGAGATACCACCTATCAGGTGGTATTTTTTTATCTAAATCATCAATCATTATAAAAAGCATTTTCAAATGATTTTTATTGACAAACGATAACAATTATCAATAATATCTCTTATCTTATTTATTCACTGTGGTTGTATCCTATGTACGTTTGTCTATGCCGTGGCATTACAGATCAAGACATTAAAGATGCTATTGCAAATGGCGCCGAAAGTTATCGTGATGTACGTGAAATGCTTGACTTAGGTACTTGTTGTGGTCGTTGTGCTCCAGAAGCCCGTATGATCATCAGTGATGAAATTTCCCAGATTGCTGCCCGGCTGGCTGTTGCTGCCTAAAGCGGATAACGATAATTATAAAATCAATGGTCTCGTATCATTACTCCTCCCCCGCCTCTGACTCTGGCGGGTTTTTATTGCTTTATATTTCACCTGAAGCTTTTTGATTGCGATTTTCATTTGCAGTTCAATAAATTACTCGCCATTGCTCGCTCGAATGATTTAAGATAAGTTAATCAAAAACCCATAGCGATAAATGGGTCAACAGGCTATATGGAGTGATACGATGAAAGGCAATCGTGATGTAATTAATCAGCTGAACCAGGTGTTGTATCACCACCTTACAGCGATTAACCAGTATTTCCTGCATTCACGCATGTTTAATGACTGGGGCATTGAAAAACTGGGTTCGGCAGAATATAAAGAATCCATCCGCCAGATGAAGCACGCCGATAAAATCATTGAACGTATTTTATTTCTGGAAGGCTTACCAAACCTGCAACATCTGGGCAAATTATATATTGGCCAGCATACTCAAGAAGTACTGCACTGTGATGTACGCAAAGTAAAAGAAAATATTGAAGTCATTCAGCAGGCTGTAGCTTTGGCAGAAACACAGATGGATTATGTGACTCGAGACTTAGTGCGAGAAATTCTGGAAAAAGAAGAGGAATATCTGGACTGGACTACGACTCAGCTAGATCTCATCGAAAGTGTTGGTATCGAAAACTATATTCAAAGCCAGCTCTAAACCTAAAATGAATCAATAAAAAAGCCAGCAATTGCTGGCTTTTTATATGGAATTTATCTTGGCATATCCTGAACTAATTCCTCATAACTGAGTTCGGTTTTCTGAATGACTTTTAAGCGTTGCAACTGATGCTTGGCTTCATCTTCATAGCCATTAAAAGCCAGTAATTTGGCATATTTGATCAGGTTATACTTAGTCGGATAACTTAATACCATCTGCTCACCTGCTTGAACCTGTTGAGGAGATGCTTTGCTATAAGGATTAAGACGAATCCAGTCAATACGATGATTAAATTCTGTTAATAAATAAATTGGCTGTTGATTGGTGATTTTTTCAGGCTGTTGCTCATAACGAATACTTTGCCCAAGTTTTGGTACAGCGACATCATAATCCCGATAGATCACAATCAATAACAGCAGCCCAGATCCAAAAATGATTTTCATTGCTACAGAGGGCAAACTAACGGTTTTAATATTCGGATTTTGGGCTAGAACCGTACCAATAATAAACCCAACCGGTAAAAGGAAATAGGCATAGTGCTGTGGAAACTCAAACATGGCATGAGTAAGAAAAGCTCCAATCATTAAAATACCAATGACAGACTCAGGAGTTTTCACCCATCTTTGAAGCTGATAACCTAAATAGCCGAAATAGGCTAAAAAAGGCAGACCAACAATCAGCCCATTCCATAGTAAGAAATCAATAATAAAGTTATGTGCACTTCGAATCCAAACTGGACCTTGCACCGTATCACTGATCGAGACAAAGGCAACACTGGTCTGATACCAGCCATATCCAAACCATGGCTGTGCCTGAATTGCCGCTAGCATTTGCTGCCAAATCGCTAAACGAGACATATCGCCTGTCGCACGTGCTACTACATCGCGGCTTTGTACCACATCTGCATCTATCGCCTGAGCAGCTAACTGGCTAAGTAATGGAAAAACAGCAATACATGCAATAAAGAAAACAAACCATATAATACTGTAATACCATTTCAGACGGATCACACCTTTATATTGATAGAAAGCTAAATAAAGGATAATCGTAATCGCAGCCACCCATGCAGTTCGTGACTGACTTAAAGCCATGCCAACAACAATGATTGCCGCACATGCAAATAACCATTTAATCTGGATTTTTTTCTTCTCATACAGATAAAGACAGCTCATCAATGCCATGACCAAAAAAGTCGCCATATTGTTCGGCTGAGCAAAGTTGGCATAAGGTCGCTGATTACCACTGATATTAACCATACCAGGTAAGCTTGCATCCAAGTTAGTCCACTGACACAAAGTAATTAAACCTGTGATTGTTCCTGAAACTAAAAATACATAGCTTAAGTTGGTAAAAGTTTCTTCTCGGTCATAGTTTCCTGTTGAAAAGTGATAACCCAACACGCTAGCCAGCCAAAAGCTAAACACGAAAATAAAGCCCAATATGGCGGCGCTAAAGAAAAACACCTGTCCCATAAGAAATTGGATCAGCGGGACACAGGCAAGCACTAATAAGGACAGACTGACCGCAGGAATTTTGAGTTTTTCTTTTAAGCAAATTGCAGCTAATGTAAATAGCGCAAAAAAGGCATAGAGTTCACCAGTATAAGTCACCCAAGGCCGGTAATGAATGGGCATAAGCCATGCCAGGGCGATCAGAATTGCTGCGATAAGGGCAAGCGTTAATTTCATGTGTAGTTCAGGAAAAAGAAATTTTACACATGATAATCAAAAAAGCAGATTAATAGGTAATCTGCTTTTTTGATCGTGCGACATTAGACTAGTTCCAAGGGCGGAGGTCGACGATTTTAATGACTTTATATTCTTTATCCACCAATACAGTCATATCTAAATTATTTGCTTTTAGTGGAAAGAAACCAATGGCTGTTGGATATTTTGATAATATTTTACCTACCTGCAAAGGTGAATTATATTTTGATAAATCATTCAAACTAAGCACTTTTTCCGTCATCTGTTGCTTAGCACTCTCTAGTGCTTGGTAAAACTCAGGTCTTTGACTTAAAGACACTCCGCCAAAGACTTCATCAAACATGACTTTTTCTTTTAGTTTATGATCTTTTGGATATTGCACCGCCACATAGCTTGGATATGATCCAAAATTGTCATTGTGTTGATAATCATTACTCGCGATCTCGTTCTTACGGACAAGTTCAAAGCGATCTATGTTGTATGCAATATAGGCTGGTCGCCCTTTTTCAATACTATACAAACCATAGATCAGCGCTGAGAGCTGAATCAGAATAATAATAGCCAAATCCATTTTTAAAGTTTTCTTGCCTTCTTTATAAACAATGAAGCCAAGCACTGGACCCACGATCACATCTATCGCTAGCATCATTAAAAATAAATGCGTTACCCCTACTGCTTGTGCAAGCGGAGATGGATACCAAAACAAGAATACTAGTACTAAAGCCAAAAATGCAATAAATATGGATAATGTAAAATGACCAATAAAAAATCTAATTCTATTATTAATAGTCATTTGGAAGCTCCTGAATTCATCCATTCAAATGCTAAGGTTGGCTGTACATCATATAATGAAGCCAGAGAATATTTTTTACCGTGCATTTTTTCCAAAATATCCAAGTGATCTTGTGCACTTTTTTCTTGACCATTAAGCGCCAAAACTTGTGCGTAACGATAAAGTGCAGAAGATGAAGCATATCTATACGTCGCTTCTTTTACTTTGTTAATTTCTATTTCACTCATATACTCGTTTGGCTGAGTTCTCATTAACGCAATTTTTGCTTTTAATTGAGTTAAAAAAATAATATTTGGTGATTGTTTATCTGCATGCAGTTCACCTATATTTAGAATTTCAAAACGTGCTAACATCATGTCTTTTTCTAACTTTAGATAGTCTATAAAAATAACAATATATAAAATACCTCCAAAAAATAAAATTAAAAATGCTTTCTTTTTTAGTACAATCCCTTCAGAATTAAGCGATGTTTCTCCTTGAATTAAACCAAATAAAAATCCTATAGGTAATAGAAAAAAAGCGTACTCTAAAGGATACTCAAACATACCATGTACAACTACTGCACCTATTGCTGATAAAAACCAAAAATTGTCAATTTTATTAGCATATTGAATAAATTTAAATAACCAGGAAAATATAAAAAATATTATAATTAAACCTAGTGGAATACCATTCCAAACCAGTAAATCCAACAAAATATTATGTGCATGTTCTGTCCACTCATAATATGGATATTGCAAAGTCGTTTCTACTTGAGCAAGCCCCACTTGTTGCCAACCATATCCTGAAATTGGTTGATTTAAAATCGCCACTAACATTTGTTGCCACATATTTATACGGGCCATTCCTCCATTAATACGATCTTCCAAAGAATATGCTGATAATAGAAGGATTTCCGAAAAATAAGGTACTAGAAATGTAAATAAAACAAAAACACTGACACAACAAAATACATTCTTGGTTTTTATTTTAGTCGATTGTAATAACCTACCCTTCCACCACCACCAAATGATAAAAAATAAAATAAATACCCAAGGTGTCCTAGATTGAGTTAGTGCGACACCAAATATTAAAACTATTAGCGCCACTGAAGTAATTAAGGTATTAACCCTCCCTTTCTCATATAAATAAATTAAAGAAAAAATACTTAATACATAGAAAGTAGCTAATGTATTTGGTTGTGCAAAATTTGCAGAAGGTCTTGCATTTGGTGGGAGTTCAGAAATAAATACAATATATTTTCCAAACATAAACCATTGTGAAATTTGAGCATAAAAACTGACTAAAGCAGAAAATACTATCAGTCCTGAAAATATAATAAAGCTTTTTTCACGTTGCTCCGGAATGATTGCTAAATTTCTTCCCGTTGCGAGCACAAAAACAAAACTTAAGATATATATACATGCAAGCAGAGCATCACCAAAAAATATAATTTTCCCAAAGCAATATTGAAATAAAGGAATTATAGCAATTATTAAAAAAATCAAATCCGAATATAGAAATGTAATTTTTTTTTGTGTATACAACAGATAAATTAATAGACTAATTAGACTGAAAAAAATAAAAAACTCTGAATGAGCCGTCACCCAAATCCCATAATGAAATGGATTCAGCCAACTCAAAAATGCACTAACTGTGATGAGTAATAGTAAGGTAATTTTCATTATATATCCATAAAAAAAGAGAGGCCTAAGCCTCTCTTTATATATAATCTATTATTGACCGCGACATGAACCTGGTAAATATTTAGATGCAAGTGCAGTTGTAGCTGTGATCGCTGGGGTTCCTGTAGCGCCAGATACACCACATTTCCAAGCATTTACTACTTGTCCACCTTGAGCAGCTAATAATGTACCAGCATTATCTGTAGGGATCATATAAATCATTTTACTTGCTGCATCTTTTAAGCTGGTATCTGCAGAAGTTTTAACAGCAATTTCCCCTCGCTCCGTAGTAGTTACAAATTGCACATATTTAGTTGCAGCCGAAGCAGCACTACCAGCTTCACATCCCCATGCACCAGCAGCTGGTAAAGAACCAGAAGATGATTGGAATACTTCTGAGACCGTTGTACGGCAAGTAGAACCTGCTAAAATCGCTTCAGAAACTTTAGCACGGATTGTATAATCTTGATAAGCAGGAAGTGCAACCGCAGCAAGAATACCGATGATCGCTACCACGATCATTAATTCAATAAGGGTGAAACCCTTTTGCATAGTTTTCATAACATTCTCCACAAATGTTTTTTTGTTTATTTATAAGCTTAAGCAAAAGCTAATTTAGCCTATTTTGTATTTAGCACTAAATGTGCCAACTTTTATTATAATAATTTTGACAGAAAAAACAGCAGTTTAAAAAAATATTTTTCAATTTGTTATTTTTAGGTTTCATTTTGTGTAGATAACTGACAAAAATTGTCATTTATTTGACTAAAGTCACCCTAGAATGATGGGTTTATTCCCTAATTCATTCTTTAAATCATCCATTTTTCGATCATAGTATTGATTTAAAATTTCTCCAATCTGCTTAACACCCAAAATCACCCCATTCTTATACTTCTGTTGCTTCAACTGCTGAATAATATTTTCACAAATCTGATCCCATACATCTTGTGTAGTTGCCTGCTTAATTCCCCGATCAATCACAATTTCAACTTTATGATCACAGAGGTTTAAATATACAAGTACACCACTATTATGCTCTGTATCCCAAACCCCTAGTTCAGCAAAGAGCTGGCGGGCACGACAAAGCGTATCCTGGTAATAAGCAGAACGAGAAGGCAGACACCCTTCAATCACGACTTGAATTTCCCCCACATGCCCATGCTCTGCTTCTTCTACAGCGAATGCAATCGCATGCTGATCCTGCTTGGAGAAAAACCGTTTGGTTGCAGGCATATAAAAAAAGTGCTTAAGCCAGCGCTTAAAACTTGGTTGAGCATGTTCTTCCAGCTTAGGCTGCGTGACAATATCTGTTGTATCTGTAGTTGTTACCATGAGCCTGATGCTCCTCCCCCACCAAAACCACCGCCGCCTCCACCGAAGCCGCCGCCTCCAAAACCACCACGCCCACTACCACCGCCACGGCCTCCACCTGCCATAAAGGCATGCAGGATTAACTGAGCAAGTGAGGTCACGAGCAAAAAGAAAACTCCAGCACCAATTAATAGGCTAGCGACCAATCCCATACCATTGACTAATCCAGCTGCGGTACCAGCTACTGCAGCAGTCGCTGCACTCAGCTTCCTGCCAAAGATCATGGAACCAATGACACCAGCGACGATAATAAAAATAACCGAACCAAAAGTCGCTTGAGATGCTTGCTGCGCTTTATAAGCCTGCTCCTGACGCTCTTTAAGCTCAGCCGCTGCTTGAGCTGCAATCTCAGGATCCAGATTTAAAATACGCTCGATTTCTGCCAGTCCCGCATCTATCCCTTGTGCATACTGACCCTGCTTAAACAAAGGTGTAATTTTGTTATTAATAATCCGTCCAGCCACAATATCCGGCAGAACACCTTCTAACCCATATCCAGTTAAAATCTGGATACGATGGTCATTTACCGCAATGGTCATTAACAAACCATTATCATGTTCTTTTGAGCCCAATTGCCAGCGATCCGCCACACGCATGGAATAGTCAAAAATATCTTCCTGGCCCGTGGTAGGTACAATCACCACGCCGATCTGAGCCTTATCTGCCTGATAAAGATTGATGATTCGTTGACTAAGTTGCTGTTTTTCTGCTGCTGTTAATAAATTTGCCTGATCAATCACCGGCTCATTCATGCTGGGCAAGTCGCGCTGAACCTGACCTTCTGCCATATCATTGGCAATCTGTGGTTGCTGAACGGTTGATTCAGAGTCTGTTGGGGGTTGGGCTTGCTGATTGTTTTGCTGCTGATCTTTCAGAATTTTACTCGCAACCACAACCTCTTCTGCTGTATCCGTAGCAGTCGCGACTTCAGCCCACGTCAAATGACTCATCATCAGCATACATATGATGATCAGATGTCGAGTGATATTCCACATGGTCTGTTTTTTCCTGAAATTCAGCATCTAGATTTTCCCGATTAAATTACTTTAATCAAAAGAGACTTTAGGTGCATTTTGCGCAGCTTGATCAGCACTAAAGTTTGGCTTGGTATCCATACCAATCACTTTTGCAGTCATCACTTGCGGGAATTGACGCACATAAGAGTTATAGTCTTGTACCGTCGTAATGTAACGATTACGCGCTACAGCAATACGGTTTTCAGTACCCTCAAGTTGTACCTGCAGATCACGGAACTGCTCATTAGCTTTCAAATCAGGATAATTCTCGGTTACGGCCAATAAACGCGATAAGGCACTGGTCATTTGTGCCTGAGCTTCCTGATAACGCTGGAACAGTTCAGGATCTTCCAGCACTTCACGATCAACTTTCAAACCTGCAACATTGGCGCGTGCCTGAGTTACTTCAGTCAGTACTTGCTCTTCATGTTTGGCATAACCTTTAACCACATTGACCAAATTTGGCACCAAGTCAGCACGGCGCTGATACTGGTTCTGCACTTCAGACCATGCCGCAGTTACTGCCTCATCCTTGACTTGTAAGGTGTTATAGCCACAACCTGTAAGCGTCAGGGTACTAGCTAACATCAGAGCAATGAAAGATTTTTTTAATACAGGGATCATCTTTTATCCTCAATTCTTTATTGATATTTATTTAATTAATTTGATTTTAAACATATTTTTCTCATTTTTTGTTAATTTTTATAATTTTTTACTTATATCGTTCTTATTCCTTTCGTTATGCTTCAAAGCTACGAATTAATATTGGATATATCTATAAGTTAAAATCCATATCTACTATAACTTCTTAGAACTAAGCTGACTGAATTAGTAAAATGAGGAAAAATAAAAAACCCGCCGTAGCGGGTTTTTTAAATAAATGATTAAATTAGATTAAACATCAAGATAATCCAGAATACCTTCTGCAGCCTGACGACCTTCCCAGATCGCAGTGACTACTAGATCTGAACCACGCACCATGTCACCACCCGCGAAGATTTTTGGATTCGAGGTCTGGAATTTATATTGCTGCTGCTCAGCGGCAACGACACGACCTGAACCATCCAGATTAATACTTACATCAGCAAACCAGTCCGCAGGGCTGGTACGGAAACCAAATGCCAGCAATACCGCATCTGCAGGCAGAATTTCTTCTGAACCTGGAATTGGTTCTGGGCTACGACGGCCACGGCTGTCTGGTTCACCCAGTTGAGTCGTTACCACTTTTACGCCAGTCACTTTGCCATTTTCACCCACGATTTCGATAGGCTGACGGTTAAACTGGAATTCCACACCTTCTTCACGCGCATTTTTTACTTCACGACGTGAACCCGGCATGTTCGCTTCATCACGACGATAAGCACAAACCACTGACTCAGCACCTTGACGGATTGAAGTACGGTTACAGTCCATCGCGGTATCACCACCACCTAAGACAATCACTTTCTTGCCTTCAACGCTGATGTATTCCGATGGATCTTTTTCCCAGCCTTGGCAACGATTAACGTTAGCAATCAGGAAATCCAGTGCATCATACACACCATCCAGCTCTTCACCAGCAAAGCCACCTTTCATATAAGTGTATGTTCCCATACCCATAAAGACAGCATCATAGTCCGCAAGTAACCGGTCGATAGTGACATCGGTACCAATTTCAGTATTCAGACGGAATTCAACACCCATACCCGTGAAGATTTCACGACGGCGTTTCATCACGTCTTTTTCCATCTTGAATTCTGGGATACCGAAAGTCAGCAGACCACCAATTTCAGGACGTTTATCAAATACAACTGGCTTCACACCATTACGTACCAGAATATCAGCACAACCTAGACCGGCAGGACCTGCCCCAATAATAGCCACTTTTTTATCAGTCCATTTCACATGAGACATGTCTGGACGCCAGCCTAAAGCGAAAGCGGTGTCATTGATATATTTTTCAGCATTACCAATGGTGACTGCACCAAAACCATCATTTAAGGTACAAGCACCTTCACACAGACGGTCTTGGGGACAAACACGACCACAGACTTCTGGCAAAGTATTTGTTTGGTGACACAATTCTGCTGCCTGGAAAATACGGCCTTCTGCCAGTAACTTCAACCAGTTTGGGATGTAGTTATGAACCGGACATTTCCATTCACAGTATGGGTTACCACAACCTAGACAACGATGTGACTGATTTGCAGCCACTTCTGTTGTGAAAGGTTTATAAATTTCCACAAATTCTGCTTTGCGGACGTCAATCTCTTTTTTCTCTGGATCTTGGCGTGCGACATCCAGGAATTGAAAGTCATTATTTAGGCGCTCTGCCATCTCTCTCTCCGTGGGTAGACCCAAGGCTTTATTCGCATTACCTTAGGTCTGCCTATATCTGCAGTAGTGGAATTATTGTGGATCAGCTTGAGTTGTTTTCAACAAGGTCAATAAGTTAGCTGCCTTTGGTTTTACCAGCCAGAACTTACGACTATAGAAATCAAACTCATGGCGGATCTTGTACGCCCAAGCACTACCTGTTTCTGCAATATGTTCATCTAAAATGCGAAGCAAGAAGGTCTGATGTTCTTCCATCGCTTCAGTTGAGATACGGTTCAGTTCAATCAACTCATGGTTATAATGATCTACGAAATCATTGTCTAGGTCCAATACATAAGCGAAACCGCCGGTCATACCTGCACCGAAGTTATGGCCTACTTTACCTAGGACGGTCACAATACCGCCAGTCATATATTCACAGCAGTGATCGCCTGCACCCTCAATGACTGCGAAGGCACCAGAGTTACGAACTGCAAAACGCTCACCAGCCGTACCTGCAGCAAACAATTTACCACCAGTCGCACCATACAGACAGGTATTACCAATGATCGCAGTATTTTGAGTCTGGAATGGCGAACCTTTCGGTGGGAAAATCGAGATACGGCCACCTGCCATACCTTTACCCACGTAGTCGTTCGCATCACCTTCCAGTTTCAGATGCAGACCACCGGCATTCCAGACACCGAGTGACTGACCCGCTGTACCAGTTAGATTTACTTTAACCGGATGTGCTTCCATACTCAGGTTGCCATAACGTTTGGCAATTTCACCTGACAGACGTGCACCAATTGAACGGTCACAGTTACCTACGGTAAAGCTGTATTGACCGCCTGTACCTGCTTCGATTGCTGGCAGAATTTCTTCTACCATCTTCTCAGCCAAAATACCTTTATCGAACGGTTCATTACCCTGTACTTCACAGTACTGTGCTTTACCTTCTGCTGCTGGATGTGACTCTAGCAGTTTGCTCAGGTCAAGGTGAGCATGTTTGTCAGTTTCACCTGGCAGGATTTCCAGCAAATCTGTACGACCGATCAGGTCTTTCAGGCTAGATACGCCAAGTGCCGCCAACCATTCACGTGTTTCTTCAGCAATGAAAGTGAAGAAATTGATCAGCATTTGTGGTTCGCCGATGTAGTGCTCTTGGCGCAGATGATCCTGCTGAGTCGCAACACCGGTCGCACAGTTATTCAAGTGACAGATACGCAGGTATTTACAACCTAAAGCAATCATTGGAGTCGAACCGAAGCCGAAGCTTTCTGCACCCAAGATCGCTGCTTTTACGACGTCCAGACCAGTTTTTAAACCACCATCAGTTTGAACGCGTACTTTGCCACGCAGGTCGTTTACACGAAGTGCTTGATGCGCCTCACTTAAACCTAATTCCCATGGAGAACCCGCATGGTGAATCGAAGACAATGGAGATGCTGCTGTACCACCATCATAACCAGAAATGGTAATGAAATCGGCATAAGCTTTTGCTACACCTGCTGCAATCGTACCTACACCCGGTTCAGATACCAGTTTCACCGATACCATCGCTTGCGGATTGACCTGTTTCAAGTCAAAGATCAACTGAGATAAATCTTCGATCGAATAGATATCATGGTGTGGTGGTGGTGAAATCAGAGTCACACCTGGAACAGAATAACGTAAACGGGCAATCAAACCATTCACTTTACCACCAGGTAACTGACCACCTTCACCCGGTTTCGCACCTTGAGCCACTTTAATCTGCAACACTTCTGCTGAAGTTAAGTACGCTGGGGTTACACCAAAACGTCCGGATGCAATCTGTTTAATTTTCGAGTTGCGAATGGTGCCATAACGCGCTGGATCTTCACCGCCCTCACCGGAGTTAGAACGACCACCGATGGTGTTCATGGCAATCGCAATCGCCTCATGTGCTTCAGGAGATAACGCCCCCAAAGACATACCCGCAGAGTCAAAACGAGGCAGGATATCTTCTACAGACTCAACCTGATCCACTGGAATTGAGTTATCAGTTTTTAGCTTGAATAAGTCACGGATGGTTGCAATCGGACGATTGTTTACCAGCTCTGCATATTCTTTAAAGTCAGCATAATTACCAGAACGTACTGCTTTATGCAGTGAGTTAATCACGTCCGGGTTAAACGCATGGTATTCCTTGCCGAAGACAAATTTCAGCATACCGCCCTGATCGATTGGCTTACGGTTTTTCCAGGCTAAATCTGCCAGTTGCTTCTGGTCATTTTCAAGATCAGCAAAAGTTGCACCTTGAATACGGCTCGGAACACCTACGAAGCATTTGTTCACAACTTCATTGGATAAACCGACTGCTTCAAATAACTGACCGCCACGATAAGAAGCCACGGTTGAAATACCCATCTTAGACAGGACTTTCAGCAGGCCTTTTTCAATACCCTTACGGAAATTATTTTGTGCATAGACCGGATCGCCCAGCAATTCACCTTTAGCCACCAGATCATTGATCACGTCATATGCCAGGTACGGATAAATTGCTGTCGCACCAAAGCCCAGCAGAACGGCAAATTGATGTGGATCACGTGCAAAACCGGTTTCAACAATCAGGTTCGCATCAGTACGCAGACCAGTATTGATTAGGTGGTGGTGTACTGCACCAGTGACCATCACAGCATTGGCTGGCAAGTAACCTTCACGGATTTTCTTGTCTGAAAGTACCAATAAAGTTTTGCCGTCACGAATCGCTTGCGCTGATTCTTCGCAAATACGAGCAATCGCAGCTTCCAGACCTTCGGTTTCAGCATAGTTCAGATCAATATCCGCAATCTCATAACCTGTACGGCCTAGCGTGCGGATCTGGTGCATTTTTGAGTTAGACAGAACCGGACTTGAAATAATCAGACGGTCTGCATGTTCTGGACCTTGCTCGAAAACATTTTGTTCACGACCTAAACAGGTTTCCAGCGACATCACAATCGATTCACGTAATGGATCGATTGGCGGATTCGTTACCTGTGCGAACTGCTGACGGAAATAGTCTGATACATGACGTACCTGACGTGACAGAACCGCCATCGGGGTATCATCACCCATAGAACCCACAGCTTCCTGACCGCTTTCAGCGATTGGACGCAGCAACTGGTCACGTTCCTCGAAAGTCACCATGAACATTTTCTGTGCCGCTTTCAGGTTGTCACCTTTCAAGCCTCGCTCACATAGATATTCTTCCAGCTCAGGGCTGCCTTGTAGACGTACAGCATTTTCACGTAACCATTCACGGTACGGACGCATACGTTTCAGGTGATTATTCACATCCTGAGTATCTAATACTTTACCGGTATAAGTATCGATCACCAGCATTTGACCTGGACCCACACGACCTTTAGAAATGACATCTTCAGGTTCATAGCCCCATACACCAATTTCTGAAGCCAGTGTAATGTAGCCATTTTTAGTGATGACCCAGCGTGCCGGACGTAAGCCGTTACGATCCAGCATACAGATCGCATGACGACCGTCTTGGATAACTAAACCAGCAGGACCATCCCATGCTTCCATATGTTTAGAGTTGAATTCATAGAATGCACGTAAATCTGCATCAAGCGTTTCAACGTTCTGCCAAGCAGGTGGAACCAGCATACGTAGCGCACGGAACAAATCCATACCACCACCCACTAGAATTTCCAGCATATTATCCAGACTAGATGAATCTGAACCAGTACGGTTTACGATTGGATTCAGCTCAGTCAAACCTGGCAGTAATGGGTTTTCAAATTTAGGCGTACGCGCCATTGCCCAGTTACGGTTAGCCGTAATAGTGTTGATCTCACCATTGTGGGCCAAGTAACGGAATGGCTGAGCTAGTGGCCAGCGTGGCAATGTATTGGTAGAGAAACGTTGGTGGAAGACCACGATATGTGATGCCAGACGCTCATCAGCCAGGTCAGTATAGAAGTCAGCAATAGCTGCTGGCATCATCAGACCTTTATAGCTGATTACAGTTGAGCATAAGGTAGTCACATAGAAGTATGGATCACTGGTTAACTGCTGTTCAGCACGACGACGTGCAAGGAACAATTTACGGTTGAATTCAACTTCAGTTACACCAATTGGGCAGTTCACGATGATCTGTTCAAAAGCTGGTAGAGACTGCATTGCAATCTCACCAAGCGCATCATTATTCGTCGGTACAACACGCCATGCGATAACGCGACAGCCTTCTTCTTCAATTTCTTTCGTCAGGACCTGTTTTGCATGTGCGGCTAATGCGGGGTCCAGATTCAGGAATACTGTACCCACAGCAAAAATCTCACTTAAGGTAATGTCGCTTAAGCGTTTGGCCTCTTCACGGAAGAATTCTTTAGGCATTGCCAGCAATAGACCACAACCATCACCGGTCTTGCCATCAGCAGCAATACCGCCACGGTGGGTCATACAACTTAGACTATGAATTGCGGTCTTGACCAGATCATGACTGGCATCACCCTGCATATGGGCGATCAAACCGAAACCACAGTTATCTTTAAACTCATCCGGTTGGTATAAACCTTGAGCGGGAGCTACATTATTAGGCGATGGCATGTGCATAGCGTACCCTTCTTTTTCACTAAGCCCGATAGGCTATTAAACAATCTAAATTCTGCTGTGCGTGACTGTCTGATTTACTCCGCAAGCTAAGCAGCTTTATAGAGCAAAATATCATTGAGTATCTTTTCAACATAATCCTTTTTCAGACGGAATGCATGAAAAATAACATTCATTTTGCTGATGGATAAGATAAAAATAAGCAACAAAGATGACAATTACGCCTATTCATCGAATCATTTTCGCGCTAAAACAGGGAGATTAATTCAATTCATGCACCAATAAAGCAAATTTCATGCCAACTTAAGGAGCAAAAATCAAAACAACACAAATGACAAAGATTTAGCCTACAAAAGGAAAATTATGATTATTTATGGTGCGTATTTTTTGCACCAAAAGCGCACATTTATAATAAAGATAAAGTGTCCGTGCGCTATTTTAGACCGGCCTAGTTAAATGGATCACTAATCTCGTTTTCTTGAGCTCGAGAATTGCCATTTGATGAGCGCGGACTTCCTTCGACATGACTTTGAGATTTCTGTACATCCACTACATTACCTTCCTGATCACGTCGAACAATCGTGGTACTCGTGGTGCTTTCTTTAGGGGTGACCATAGGGGCTGAAGGTTGAGCTTTCGGTCTGATCTGTACGGATTCATCGACTTTCGGTAAAGGTACATTTTTCAACTGAATTTCATAAAGTTTTTGATTACTTGCCAGTTCTTCCGAACCCATACTGTTGACTAGACTGGCATATTGTTGCATGGCCACAACTTTAGGCTGGACGGATTTAGGCAAATTCAGATTGAGCGCTGATAAAGCCTGTTGAGCTTCTGCTGCAGTTTTATACAGACCATATAACAATACATATTGTTCAGGCTGGTTCTCACCCGAAAGCCTTAAATAAACAAAAGGCTTACGATCCTGCTGCTTTTTCAGGAAGGTTTTTAGAATGGCTTCATTACCTACACGAAATAGCTCAATCGCATGCTGTTTCTTTACTTCACCAATATATTTGGTTCCACGGAATTCAGGCTCATGACTAACATTGACAACAATTCGAGTATTGAGATCAAGAGGCTTAACCTCATCAGAAAGTGCACCAAGATGGGTCATCGAGGCCACTTTTTCTGGTTGAATCTGTAATTCAACTTCCGTTTCCGGCTTCTTCTCTACTTCTACAACTTCATCTGTATCAGTGATAGCCCAACAAACCAAGGCAGTAAATAGACAGCATACGCCACAGACCAGCCAGAAATAATGCTGAATCTTTTGCCAAGGAGAACGTAATGCTGTCATAAAAATTAAACCTATGCCTGATGAGCTAAAATCGCCTGTTGCATCAACTCGACATTAAAGTCTCGAGTAATGACCGCTTTTCCAAGTTGTTGCAATAATACAAGACGAAGCTGCCCATTTAAAACTTTCTTGTCGTGAGCCATATAAGCCAGAAAATCGTCAAGTGGGATTTTAGGACAAACAATAGGTAATTGCGCACGAGAAATGATTTTTTTTGTACGCTCAAGGTCTTCTAATGAAATCCAACCCATGCGATGGGATAAATCTGCTGCCATTACCATACCGGTTGCTACAGCTTCACCATGTAGCCATTCACCATAGCCCAGATAAGACTCGATCGCATGACCAAAAGTATGACCGAGATTAAGTAAAGCACGCTCACCCTGCTCTTTTTCATCATTCGCTACAATACGGGCTTTATGCGCACATGAACGATAAACCGCTACGGCCAGCAATTGCTCATCACGGGCAATAAGACCTTCCATATTAGCTTCTAACCAGACCAGAAATTCTTCATCGCCGAGCAAGGCATATTTGATCACTTCAGCCAAGCCTGCCGACAGCTCACGATCCGGCAAAGTTGCAAGTTGTGACATATCTGCCAGCACCACTTGTGGCTGCTGGAAAGCACCAATCATATTTTTACCCAGTGGATGATTAATACCGGTTTTACCCCCCACACTGGAATCCACTTGAGAGAGTAAAGTCGTTGGCACCTGAATAAAATATACTCCGCGCTGGAAACAGGCAGAAGCAAAGCCGGCCATATCTCCAATAACACCACCACCGAGTGCCAAAACTGTACAATCGCGGTTAAAACCCGCCTCAAGCAATGCATCAAAAATCAGGTTTAAATGCTCAATATTTTTGTATTTCTCACCATCCGGCAAAATACAGGTCGCCGCAGTTTTACCCAGATTTTCCAATGCAGCCTTATAGCGATCTAGATAAAGTGGTGCCACCGTATCATTACTGACAATCATCACCTGTTTGCCATGAATATAAGGTTCAAGCAGTTCCTGAGGATTCAAGTTACTGCCAATAAAAATGGGGTAACGACGTTCACCGAGTTCGACATATAAGGTTTTCATGAGGGGATAACCACTTTTTCAACTGAACTTATTTTTTCGGAAGGATGAGATTCAGAATACGCTGCGCCAGATCCCGTGCAGCCCCCTGATTGGTCTCAATGATGTAATGTGCGACTTCCCGGTATAACGGATCCCGTACTGCAAGCAGATCTCTGAGTTTCTGTTCAGGATTTTCGACTTGTAACAAGGGACGGTTTTTGTCGCGATAGGTTCGCTGAAGCTGAATTTCAACTGGAGTGTAAAGATAAACAACGATGCCTCGCTGCTTTAAATAATCCCGATTAGGAGCCTGAGTAATTGCACCACCACCAGTCGCAAGTACAAGTTGTGGACGTGAGGTTAACTCATCAATTACAACAGTTTCACGATGACGAAAACCCTTTTCACCCTCTTTTTCAAAGATCCAGGGAATCGTAGCCCCTGTTTTACGCTCAATTTCATGATCGCTGTCCAGAAATTCTCGTCCTAACAGTTCTGCTAAATGTCGTCCTACTGTTGTTTTACCGGCCCCCATCGGCCCTACCAAATAGATATTTGGCAGGGTTTCAAACTCTTTGCTTGGCAAGGAGTCACCTATTCATTTTGTTAAATTCAAAATATATTAATGATTTCTTGAAACACTGTCATTAACAATTCGAGGTGTAACAAAAATCAGTAACTCACGCTTGTTATCCGCTTTTACATCTTTACGGAATAAACGTCCTAAATAAGGTAGATCGCCCAAGAAAGGAACTTTAGTTTGTGCATTTCGGGTTTCTTGCTCAAAAATACCACCAAGTACTACTGTTTCACCATTATCAACCAGCACATTAGTATTGATCTGGTTTTTATTAATCGTTAACTGGCCAGTTGGTGTAGGATTTCCTGGTGAGTCACTGGTAATATTTAACTCCATCTGCACCTTGCCATCTGGAGTAATACTTGGTGTAACATCCAGACTTAAAGTTGCATCAATAAACTCTGTAGTCGACACTGCATTGGCACCACCACCTTCTGCGGACTGATATGGAATTTGTGAACCAGATGCCACAGTCGCTTTTTGTTTATCAGCAGTGAGTACTTTTGGTGTAGAAATCACTTCACCATAACCATCTGCTTGAAGCGCAGAAAGTTCAAGATCCAGCATAAAATCTGAAAGGCTAATTAAACCAAAAGCAATACGGCTAGCCCCCTGACTAGTAACACCCAAATCTACATTCAGGTTATCTGGACGTTGAATATCATATGTCCAACCACCAAACTCATTCGCTTGTGGTTCTCTAAGATCCCAAAGAGTCGTATCGCTTCCACCAACAAGTAGGTGATTATTATTCATAATTCCTTGTGATAGTAGCCCCCACTTGACCCCCATTTCTTTGGTAAAGTCAGTGGTTGCACGGACAATTCGCGCTTCAACCATCACCTGCTTCACTTGCACGTCAAGCAAGTCTACCATGTTACGAATTTTATCAATGAAAGGCTGGGTATCATTCACAATAATGGTATTGGTACGAGCATCAATAGAGATAGAGCCACGTGAACTTAATAAACTTTCTCTATCATCACTGTTACTTGTATTGCTTGAACTACCTGATCCTGATGCACTCTTATTTTGAGTAATCAGCTTTTCAATATCTGCCGCTTTTGCATAGCTGAGCTGCATATATTCAGTTTGAATTGGCGCAAGTGCAACGCTTTGTTTTAAAGCCTTGGCTTCTTCTTCTTCAGCTTTAATCAGTTCTGCAACCGGTGCAATCCAGATGACATTACCATTACGGCGTTTATCCAGATTTTTGGTTTTTAAAACAATATCTAAAGCCTGATCCCAAGGCACTTCTTTGAGGCGTAAGGTAATATTACCCTGTACGCTATCTGCAGCAACCATATTGATATCGGTAAAATCGGCTAATAACTGTAGAACTCGACGAACTTCAATATCTTGAAAATCTAGGGAAATTTTCTTGCCTGTATAAGCGACTGATTTAGGACGCAGCGGATTTTTAACTTCTGGACGCTTCAAACTAATGGTCAGCTTATTATCCGTCTGGAAAGCCATATATTCATAACTTTCTGCAGACTGAATGGTAATCACACCTGATCCATTCTGGTTGACTGCATCTACCGTTGAAACGGGTGTAGCAAAATCATTTACATTTAAACGTCGGGTCAAATGTGCTGGAATCTTGGAGCCCAAGGTCCGTACAATCACTTTGGTTCCCTGCTGCTGTACATCGACTGGTGTGTTCTGACCTGCCAGATCAATTACCACCAGTCCTTCACCTTGCGCACCCCGCTGGAAACCAATATTAGTAATCCCCTGAGCGACCTGCTGTTGTACAGGCTGAGCAATAGCGACTGGAGTGGCAGAATTAATTTTTAAAATAAAGGTATTGCCTTCCACACGCGTCGTAAATGCACCTGCATTAGCAAGATTCACTGTCAAACGAGAACGCTGTGCATCCGAGCTAACATCCACTGAACTAGCTTCAGCAGTTGCGACTGGAATACTAGACTGTTTTAGATTTTGTTGTGCCTCATTAAAATCCAGAATCAGGCGTGACGGAGATTCAAGCTGATAAGCTTGAGGCTGAGGTGGCAAGCCATTAAACATCACCCGGATTTCAGTTCCCTGTCCAGGAATCTGCATTGGCACCACATTGGTCATTGAAACTTGCGCACTCGCTGCTTGCATCACAGCAATCGCGACAGCCCCCATAGAAAACTGACGAAACACATGATTCATTGTATTAGCATCCCCAAAAATAAATTCTTTAATACTCTTATTCATTTTTATTCCTTAAAACTTATGGCGCTGGCCCAATCAAAACCAGACTTCGTGGACGTTCCACATATCCCTCACGGCCATCTGGAATAATCTCAATCAAGTCAATCTGTGTCGGCGTAATTCTCGTTACACGACCGTGATTAAGTCCCATATAGCTGCCACGTTGTATCCGTTCAATTTCCCCATCAGGCGTTTGAATTAAAGCCAGAATCTGCCCCGCCTGATTCCGCATACTGCCTTTCATGCTTAAGGTTTCCAGTGGATAACTCTCTAAAGGCTGTAATTGGCGTGACAAGTTTGGATAAACCCGCTTACCTGCCATAATTTTCAATTCGGCTGCTAAAGAGCTTGGCAGGAAAGGACTTTTCAGCTGATGAGCTGCATAATTAAACATTTCTGTCGGAATAAAATCCGGCGCCGGTTCAATTGGTAATGGTGGTTGATTACGGATATTGGCCATTTCCTGATTGACTGCATCAATTCTTGATTCGCAGCCCACCAATAAAAATCCGAGCGTTAAAGCTGAAGTAATTTTAATGATATTCATTACTGAGCTCCCTGCGTATCAGTTGTAGCTGAAGTAGATGAAGCATCTGCATTGCCTACATAACGGTAGGTTTTCGCTTTCACTACATAATCAATAACAGGAATTTCAGATTTCTTTTCTTTATTTTCAGTTCCTGTAATGGTGAAATCATGCAGTGTAACGATGCGCGAAAGCCCTGCAATACTGCTCACAAAAGAACCAAAGGCATGATAATCCCCAGTGGCTTCAATCGCGATCGGCTGCTCAATAAAGAATTCCTGCTTGATTTCAGGTTCCAGGCGAATATTCTTGAATTTCAGTCCGGAGTTCACTCCACTCAGGTTAATATCTTCAACCAGGCCAGGAATTTCAGTTTCTTTCGGCAATTGTTCTAATTGCTGATTAAAACGTGCTTCCATTTCCTGCAACTGAATCTGGTACTGTTGTAAGTTCCGCAGCTTGGATTCCTTTTCCCGGAATTCATTTAACAGGTTTTGTTCTTGAGCACTGGCTTGTGAAATTGCTTCTATTTTGCCGCGAATAAACCCGAAATACCCCAGCATAAAAACCAGAATAACAATAAAGATCCAGCAGGTGATTTTGACTGATAATGGCCAGCTGCCATAATTATTTGGATCTAGTGTATTGAATTGTTGAAAGAACTTTTCAACAGTCATTTTTTTTCTAGGAACAGCCACTACGTCTTGGCTTAATTCATCGAATCCGTCATTACTCATGATGATGCCTCCGCTGTAGTTGTGGCTGGCGTTTGTCCTTCTTTAAGTGTTGGCTCAGCAATTTGATCTAGATCAACCGTGACCGTAAAGCTGCCATAAGATTCTTCTACTCGAGGAATCACCGAGGATGGCGCTTTATTTTTTGCTTCGTCTGCGACAATAAAGGCATTCATAAATGCATTACGATACCAGCTAGAAGCTTCCAGATTACGTAGCAACTCAGCCACTGTATTCGGACTTTCCGCCTTACCTTCAATGGTAAATTTATCACCGGTACGCTGAAATTTCGTAATATACATATTGCTTGGTGTGACCCGTACAATTTCATCAATCAGGTGAACTGCGATCGGTCGTTGAGTCTGTAGACCCTGAATCAGCTTCATACGTTCAACAATTGCATTACGCTGGTCTTGTAAACCATCCAATGCTTTCAGCTGTACATCCAGATTCTGGTTAGTACTGACCACCAGCTGGTTGGCCTGTTCCTGATCCTGAAGTTTTTGATCGTAATAGAACCAGGTTGAACCTGCTGCTGCCAATCCTAGAAAAAGTGCCCCTGCGCAAATCGCTACAAATTCATTATTTCTTTTAATTCTTAGCTCATCGCGCCAAGGGAGTAAGTTAATCTTTGCCATTAATCAAAACTCCTCAATGCCAAACCACATGCAACCATGAGTGAGGACGCGTCATTTTCAATTTTTTTAATATCAATTTGAGGAGAAAAGCCCATTTGCAGGAACGGATTGGCAATCGTGACCCGGTAGCCGAGTTTTTGCTGTAATAGTTTTGCCAGACCTGGAATATTGGCATTCCCCCCTGCCAATAAAATATGGTCAATCTCGTTAAACTGAGATGAAGAGAAGAAGAACTGTAATGAACGTGCTGCCTGTTGCACGACTGCATCCAGGAAAGGTTCCAGCACTTCGATGTCATAATCATCGGGTAAGGCACGGGTTTTTTTAGCACGCCCTGCTTCCTCAAAAGACAATCCATAACGGTTCTGGATTTCCTGAGTCAGCTGCTTACCACCAAAAACCTGCTCACGAGTATAAATGATCTTGTTATTCTGCATGACGGATAAAGTCGTCATACTATGACCAATATCCAGGATCCCGACAGTATTTACCCCCATCGGCAAGGTATCTGAAAACACCTTGAATGCATTTTCTAGTGCAAAACTCTCGACATCTGCAATTTTTGGGTTGAGATTGGCAATTTGCAGTACTTCAGAACGTGCTTCAACATTTTCGATTCGGGTCGCTACCAACAGGACATTGACCCGGTTCGGATTGGTTAAACGGTCTGGCAGAACTTCAAAGTCCAGACTGGCTTCATCAAGTGGGAAAGGAATATATTGTTCGGCATCTTCACGAATCTGAATTTCACGTTCATCATCCGACATATCAGCATCCATTTCGATGATCTTGGTGATGACCATAGAAGTTGGAATCGCAAAGGCTGACTGACTGGACTGGGTATTGGCCAAATTAATCGCACGCCCCAACGCATCACCCACCGCTTCTGGATTTAAAATATTTTTTTCAACGACACTACTTTCTGGTAGTGGGACCAAAGCATAACTTTCTACCCAGTACCGACCGTTCTTTACAGAGAGCTCTAAAACTTTAACAGAAGTCGAACTAATATCCACTCCTATTAACCCCTTATTTGGCTTACGATATAACCTGCGCACAATACAATTCCTATTATTTTTTTATCCCCAATAAAAACAAACTCACCAATCTGTGCCGGTCTATAATTTTATATAGATACAATAACTCATCTAACAATATGCATATCTAAAGGATATACTGACCGGTAATTAGTTTGCCATTAGCTCTTATTAAAACTTACTTGTTATGAAAAAGCTATCTTGTTCAGGCCTTGTTCATCCATTTTTTTTGATCATTATCATTATTTTGATCTCAATTCCGATGGGTTTCTATGGCATGTATCTCTATATTGCCCCATCTTTGCCTGAAATGTCTACGCTTAAAAAGGCACCTTTATTAAAGCCTTTACAAGTTTTTAGCTCAGATAATGAGCTCATTGCAGAGTATGGTGGCAAGCTTTCTGTTCCTGTGAATTATGAACAGATTCCGAAAGAATTTATTCACGCCTTCCTCGCTGCAGAAGATTCCAGTTTCTTCGAACACAGCGGGATCAGCTTTAAAGGCTTGGGACGTGCAGTCAGTGAAACCATTACCGGCTCTGATGTACAGACTGGTGGTTCGACCATTACCATGCAGGTCGCTAAAAACTACTATTTAAGTCCCGAACGTACTTTAAAGCGTAAGCTGACTGAAATTTTCCTGGCACGTAAAATAGAACAGAATTTAAGTAAAGAAGAAATTCTGACTTTATATGTCAATAAAATTTTCTTGGGGAAAAATGCTTATGGCATTGCGGCAGCAGCGAAAATCTATTACAACAAAAGTTTAGATGAGCTTTCGATTGCGCAAATGGCGATGATTGCTGGTCTTCCTAAAGCACCTTCTCGTTATAATCCGGTGGCCAACCCTAAGCGTGCCTTGGAACGCCGCAACTGGATTTTAGGTCGTATGCTGCAACTGGGTTATTTGAATCAGAGCCAATATCAGGAAGCCATTGCTGAACCGATTAACCTGGATATGCCTGACCGTAGTACCCGCAACAAATTTCCCTACGTCGGCGAAATGGTTCGCTCTGAACTGGTAGAAAATTTTGGTGAACAGGCCATAGATTCAGGTTATAAAGTCTACACGACGATCCATAGTGAACGTCAGGCTTATGCTGAACAGGCAGTACAGGATGGTTTAGAGGCCTATGATCGTCGTCATGGCTGGCGAGGTGCTGAGGCTCATGATCAGCCCCTGCAAAATTTCCGTGTCTATGCCAACACTTACCCTGCTGAAGTGACCAAGGTCAATAATAATAGCTTTGAAGCGTTGATGCAGGATGGCACCACTGTAACTGTGCCTTGGTCCGGCATGTCCTGGGCTCGCCCTTATCGTAGTGCAGATAGTGTAGGTGCTACACCAAGCAGAGCTTCACAGATTGTTAAAGTTAAAGATATTGTTCGTTTAAGACCTAATGAAAATAAAAGTTCCTGGGCACTAGTACAAACGCCTCAGGTACAGGGCCAATTAATTGCATTGAACCCAAATAATGGTGCGATTGAAGCCATTGTCGGTGGTTATAATTTTTATCAATCCAAATTTAACCGCGCGACTCAAGGCTGGCGTCAACCGGGTTCAACCATTAAACCCTTTGTTTATGCTCTGGCTTTAGAACGTGGTATGACTCCGCATACCATGGTCAATGATGCGCCTATTACCATTGGTAAATGGAGTCCGCGTAATTCGGATGGTCGTTATTTAGGGATGATTCCTTTACGTCGTGCTTTATATCTGTCACGTAACACGGTTTCAGTACGCCTATTACAAACCGTTGGTATTGAGCGTACCCGTCAGTTATTTATGGATTTTGGCTTGCAGGATAATCAGATTCCACGTAACTACACCATTGCTCTAGGCACACCTCAGGTTTTACCAATTCAAATGGCCACTGGTTATGCTACGTTCGCCAATGGCGGTTATCGCATTCAGCCACATTTTATTACGCGTATCGAAGATGCCTATGGCAAGACTATTTTTGAGGCTAAGCCTGAATATGCCTGCATCTCGTGTATTAATGCTCAGGAAGAAAGCCCTCAACCAACAGGCGCACTCACTCCTGATGACGAAGCCATTGAAATCAATAACAAAACCTTGGCACAGAAACCAGAGACACCAAAAATCTCGGCGGAAGACAGTAATTACCGTCAGGCAGAACGTATTCTAAAATCTAGCTCTGCTTATGATATGGCCAATATTTTACGCGATGTGATTCAGCATGGTACGGGGCGTGCTGCTTTAAGAATTGGTCGTAGCGATATTGGGGGTAAAACCGGTACCACCAATGATGCCAAAGATGCCTGGTTTGCAGGTTTTAATGGCAAACTGGTCACCGTTGCCTGGGTCGGTTTTGATCAGCCGAAGACTTTAGGTCGACGTGAATACGGTGGCGTAGCAGCCTTGCCAATTTGGACCGACTTTATGGGGAATGCCTTAAAAGGCACACCAGAAGCTTGGGTTCGCCTGGATCGTAATGCTAAAGCACCAATTAACCGTAATAAGGTAGTGCAAGGTGAGCAGGAACAGCATGATCCGTCTTCTCCACCTTTAGCGACGCCTCTGTATCGCCCTGCCCCGGTTGTAGCACCTAAGCGACAAAGCAATGATTTTGAAGATTTGCCTGATCAGGAAATTCGCATACCGGATGATGAAAGAGTGGCGCCAAGAGACCAGCCACCACAGCCAAATCGGGTGGTGGATCCTTTGGAAAACTTGATTGAAGAACTTGAATAATCTGAACCAATAAAAAATCCCTCATTATTGAGGGATTTTTTATTTCTAGATTTTAAATTTATTTCTTCTGAAATACATAAATCTGGAATTGAGCCATTAAATCGAATTGATCCTGCTGCTCAAGTGCCAAACGGCGTTCAGGTTTGGCTTTATAAGCATAAGGAGTCATGGTAATCAAGTTTTTTAAATCCGCTTGAGCCAAAGTCATTGGCGCATCAATCACCTGTTCACTTACCAGATTAAATGTATCCTGCAACTGTTCGACAAATTTATGTGGTTCATGTGCTTTCACTTCCTCGAATAAGGCTTCACGCATCGCGTACAAATGTTGTGGTGCAGGTGTCACTACCATCAAATAAGATTTTGCCTTTAATACCCGCAAGATTTCTTGTTTCGGAATCGGGCTAAATAAGCTGGTACAGAGATCAATGGATTGATCCAATACCGGCAAGGTCGCCCCTGTTCCTACCACCCAGGTAATTTCTTTATTCAGTTTAGCTGCAACCTGAACTGCATTTTTGGCAATATCTACGCCGACACATTGCATGACTTCAGCCTGCATGGCATTGGTGTAATAGCCTTCGCCACAACCAATATCGAGCAGATTTTCAATCCGCAGCTCACGGATTTTCTTGACCACAGCCTGTTGCAAAGGCGCATAATGACCTGCACTCAGAAATGCACGGCGTGCCTGCACAGATTCAGGCGTATCACCCGGATTTTTACTATGTTTATGCTGCACCACATGCAGATTCACATAACCCTGCTTGGCCACATCATAGCTATGCTGATTGTCACAGCGCCATGTACGTTCATTTAAGCGCAACTGCTCACGACAAACAGGACACATCAGTAGGTTCATTTTTTAATTTCTCCAAAACAAAAAAGCCGGCATGCGCCGACTTTTTTTAAATGCATTTCTTAGCGTAATTTTAAGGTCATTAGGCCTAAAACTACCAGCATAATCGTAATAATCCAGAAACGAATGACGACTTGAGTTTCACGCCAACCTTTCTTTTCATAATGGTGATGCAAAGGTGCCATCAGGAATACCCGTTTATTACGCATTCTTAATGAACCGATTTGCAGGAAGACTGAAATCGCTTCCACCAGGAATACACCTGCCATAATCGCAAACACGATTTCCTGACGCACCATCACGGCAATCGTACCCAGCATTGCACCTAAAGATAATGCACCCACATCACCCATAAACACTTGAGCTGGATGAGCGTTATACCAGAGGAATGCCAGACCGGCACCAATCATCGCAGCACAGATGACTACCAGTTCGGAAGAATATTTCACATAAGGAATATGTAAGTAGTTAGCGAAACGTACATCGCCTGCCAGATAAGCAAATACCCCTAAACCTGCTGCAACCAGAACAATTGGCATGATCGCCAGACCATCCAGACCATCAGTCAGGTTTACGGCATTGGATGCACCATTAATCACGAAGTAAGTGAAAATAATGAAGCCAATTCCCAGCGGAATCACAGACAATGGAATGGTGTGATCCTTAAAGAATGGAATCAGCACATCCAGCATATTGGCAGTCACTACCGGATTCGGTTGCTGCTGTGCGATCACATACAGTGCAATACCAGCACCGATTGAACCTACAGACGTCCAAAAGAATTTCTTGCGTGCAGGTAAACCAGCATTGTCTTTATAACGGATTTTAATCCAGTCATCTGCCCAGCCCACGGCGCCAAAAATCACCATCACCGAGAGCACAATCCAGACATAAGGGTTCGTCAGGTCTGCCCATAGTAAGGTGGATATCCCGATTGAGAGCAGGATTAATACCCCACCCATGGTCGGTGTACCCATTTTCTTGGCATGATTCTCAGGAGCAAACGAACTTACTGCCTGACCATATTTTAGTGCCTGCAATTTGCGGATCATGATCGGACCCAAGACCAAACCGATAGTCATAGCGGTCAAGACGCTGAGCAAAGCACGTAAAGTTAGATAACGAACCACCTGAAACGTGCTATCAAAGCCCGCCAGATGATCAAATAGCCATAACAGCATTTAAAGTTTCTCCATCAATGCAGCCATCAATGTTTCCATATGGGTAAAACGCGACCCTTTAAATAGGAAAGACATTGGCTGGGGATGATGTGTTTCAATCAAATCAATTAAAAATGGTAAAGCCTGCTCCTGTTTCAGGAAAGCCTGCATTTTCTTACCATATTGCGTACTACGTGCACCTTCTTGTGCAGCTGGAGCAAATTCACCCACAGCCACCACAAAATTAATGCCTTTGACCGATACCAGATCCCGACCAAGCTTGTAATGCTCGATTGCAGCAGATGAACCCAGTTCACCGATATCACCGGTCACCATCACTCGAATACCCTGCTGCTGCGCTAAAACTTCAGCCGCTGCACGCATCGAGCTTGGATTGGCATTGTAGGTATCATCAATAAATAAAAATTCTTTATGCGGTATAAAGTTCAAACGACCTTTGGCACCAACGGCCTGTTCAAGGCCAGCCACGATATCATCCAGACTAATACCAATTGCCAAAGAAAAAGCCACCGCTGCAGTTGCGTTTTGCACATTGTGTTCACCAGCAAATGGTAGATTTACGGTTTTAATGCCTTGTGGTGTATTTAGCGTGAAAGTCGCAGATTGCGGATGTAGTTCTACGTCAGTTGCATAGACATCACCGCCCTGACCAAAACTCAAAGCTTTCTCGGTTTTGACGGCTGCACGGATTTGCTCGGCATAATCATCTGCTGCAGGCACAATCGAAGTTTCAGAAATATGCGAATAGATTTCAGACTTGGCGCGACAAATCCCATCACGGCCACCAAACTCACCCAAGTGTGCGGTACCGATATTAATAATACCGGCCACATGCGGCTGCACCAGATTGGAAGTGTAATCAATTTCACCCTGATGGCTCGCACCCAATTCCATCACTGCATACTGATGTTCAGCACGCAGTTCCAGCAACATCATTGGGACACCCAAATCATTATTCAGGTTACCGCGAGTGACTAAAGTCGGTGCCAGACGTGACAGGATACTGCCCAGCATTTCCTTGGTCGTGGTTTTACCGCTACTGCCAGTCAAAGCAATGACTTTAAGCTGTGAGTTTTGCTGACGACGATAAGCGCCAAGATGACCCAGTGCCAGACGAGTGTCTTCAACCACCAGCTGGCAAATCTCTGCATCAACAGGTTGGCTGACAATCGCGATTCCACAGCCCTTTTCAGCCACTTGTGCGATAAAGTCATGTGCATCAAAACGCTCACCTTTCAATGCCAGAAAAGCATCACCTGCTTCGGCATGACGGGAATCAGTTAAAATCCGCTTAATCTGACCTTCAGGTTTTTTATCATTCAGCCAATAACCATGAGTGGCTTGCTGTAATTGTTCAATTGTCCATGGCTCTAAAGGCACGGTACTTGTTGTTGAAGTATGCATGTAAAATCCTAATGCGCTGGAAATGCTAAATCACAGTTGTGATGCTGGGCATCAATTGCGGCCTGTACCTCGACCACATCATCAAACCAATGTCGCACCCCATCAATCTCCTGATAATTTTCGTGTCCCTTACCGGCAATCACCACAATGTCACCTGGCTGCGCCTGGTCGACTACAAAGCGGATTGCTTCACGACGGTCATGAATTTCATGATAGGTTTTGTCTGAAAAATCGATACCCTGCTTCATGTCAGCGAAAATCTGGTTTGGATCTTCAGTACGTGGATTGTCCGAAGTCAGCACTGCAATATCAGCACCTTCGAGAGCCGCTTGAGTCATCAGCGGACGTTTACCACGGTCACGATCACCGCCACAACCAAAAGCAACCCAGAGTTTTTGACTGACATGGCGCTTCAGTGTAAGCAAGACCTGAGTCAGGGCATCTGGAGTATGTGCATAATCCACGACAAATAAACGCTCATCATCACGAATCACCTGCATACGGCCTGGAGCACCTTTTAGCTCAGGTACAGTTGCAATTAAATCGGCTAGTGCAAAACCCGCCTGCTCTGCCACAATCAGGCTCGCAACCAGATTTTCGATATTGAAATGACCCAGCAAAGGACTATGCACAGTAAATGTATCTTGTGCAGTGATCAATTTAAATTCAGCACCGGAAATACTGTACTGGATATCCTGAACCTGATAATCGGCTGCTTGTGACAAAGAATAAGTCAGAATTTTCGGTTGGTTTGGATTGGTTCTTGCAGCATTCAGCATCACCTCTGCATGTGCGTCATCAATATTGATGACTGCAACTTTCAGAGATTCAAAGCTAAATAAACGCGATTTTGCTTCTGCATAAGCTTCCAGCGTACCGTGATAATCCAGATGATCTCGACTTAAATTGCTATAAGCCGCAATTTCAATTGCACAACCATTCAGACGGCCCTGCTCCAGACCATGCGAACTCGCTTCAATTGAGGCAAATTCCGCACCTGCCTGTGCATAGGCATGCAAGGCATTTTGCAAATGCAGTGCATCAAGCGTGGTATGAGAAGAGGCTTCCAGATTCGGCAAAATACCATTCCCTGTAGTCCCCATAACTGCACAGGCTTTAGCTTGCAGCATCAGCAACTCAGCAACCAGACGGGAAATCGTGGTTTTACCATTGGTGCCGGTCACAGCCAGAATACGAGCAGCCTTGACTGGTTGAGTCGCTTGCAGATAGCGCTTCTGCCACTCGCCCATCAAGTGACGGACATTGGGTACTACCAAAGCTGGAGTAACACCCAGCTCTTGTTCTGAAATCACGGCCAGTGCACCCAATGACAGGGCTTTCTTGGCATATTCTGCGGTTTTTTCAGGTTGAGACAAGCTGGTCAGGGCAATAAAAATTTGCCCCAGTTTAACTTTGCGGCTGTCCAGTTCGAAACCCTGAAAGGATTGTCGCATCCACTCAGCAGGTTCTTGAACGGCGTAGAGATCTTGAAATGTAATGGACATTGATCACCTATTTACTGGACTTTGGGAGATTCTAAAGGTTTGTCCAACGGGACATTCAGCAGGCGTAAAGATTCCTGCATCACACGGGCAAAGACAGGTGCAGATACCATACCACCATAATAAGACCCTTGCGGATTTTCCACGACCACCACCATGGCAATACGCGGATCACTTACTGGCGCTACACCGGCAAATAAGGCACGGTATTCACTGGTTGAATAGCCTTTACGATCGGCACGCAATTTATGCGCAGTACCGGTTTTACCTGCAACACGATAACCAGGTACGGTTGCACGGGTTGCTGTACCACCAGGCAAAGTTGCTGTTTCCATCATCAGCAGAACCTGTTCTGCGATTTGTGGATCAATCATCTGCTCGCCTTGTGGCTGTTCTTCTAACTTATATAGACTTAAAGGCACTTTCACACCTTTGTTCGCCAGCATGGCATAGGCATCAGCCAATTGCAGCACAGTCGCATTCAGACCATAACCATAGGCCATGGTTGCTACTTCAGACACATTCCATTTACTTGGCGGCAGAATCAAACCGGAACTTTCACCCGGAAATTTCACTGCGGAACGCTGACCAAAACCAAGACGTTTATAGAAAGTCGGTAAAGTTTCATACGGCAGTGACAGAGCTAATTTAGCTACACCGACGTTTGATGATTTCTGGATAATACCACCCAGTGTCAACTGACCGTAGTTATGCGTATCACGAATAGTATGATTCCCGACTCGCATACTACCTGGACTCGTATTGATCACCGAATTGGCCGTATATTTCCCGCTCTCTAGAGCCATCGCCACTGTTAGCGGCTTCATGGTTGAACCCGGCTCGAAGGAATCGACAGCGCCACGGTTACGCATTGCGTCTTTATTTAATAAGCCATTCTTGTCATTCGGGTTATAAGATGGCCAAGAAGACATTGCCAGAATTTCACCAGTTTTGACATCAACTGCAATCGCTGTTGCGGAGCGGGCATTATTGGCGACGCCTGCTGCAGTCAGTTCACGATACATAATGTACTGTAAACGTGAGTCGATACTCAGGGTAATGTTTTCACCCGGCTCAACTTCTTTAATCACTTCCGGTTCTTTAACCCGGTTGCCTTTTTTGTCACGAATAATCTGCTGTTCTCCATCCTGACCGGCAAGACGGGTATTCAGCTGCATCTCCAGACCTTCAATACCTGTACCTTCACTATTGGTCAGACCAATAATCTGGGAGTTTGGCTGTGGCTGCGGATAATAACGCTTATAGTTTTTCTCGGTATACACACCCTGGAAATTACGCTTCATGATCAGTTCCGCCTGTTGTGGCGGCACTTCTTTTTTAAGGATCAGATAACGTGAACGTGGGCGCTCTTCCATCTTTCTACGCAATTCAGCACGATCCATACCTACTGCATCAGCCAGCTCATCCAGATTCAGGTTTTTATCTGGGAGTTGACGTTTCAGTTTACGGCTATTCGGCTCTTTCTGTAGCGCCAGCATGGTTTCATCATAGAGTTTTTTATTATCAAAATAGTCACGTGGGTCAATCACGATTTTCATAATCGGCGTACTGATTGCCAGCGGAATACCATTACGATCATAAATTACGCCACGCATGGCCTTGATGGTATTGGTTCGTAAAATATTGGCATTGGCTTTATTTTGCAAAAAGTCTTTATTGATAATCTGCACATAGAAAGCTCGGCCGATCAGTGTCACAAAACACAGCAGCACCACGGCCCACATGATGTAAAAACGGTTGATATAAACATTTAAGGCATTTTTCTCGGTGACGGACTGCTTTTTACGTACCGGTTGCTTCTTTCTCTTGTCTACCATGTTCGAGCGCTAGCCTTATTTTTTCTCATCTGAAGGTTGTGGTAAGGAAATCACGGCACTCTGTGAAATCGGAGGTGAATACATCCTTAACTGGGTCACTGCACGGGTACCAATCTGCGCGGTCGCACCAAAGGTCTGCTGTTCAATCAGCAAACGTCCCCACTCTGCATTCAAATCATCCCGTTCACGCAGATAGGTACTTAGTTCTCGATTATCCTGACGGTATTCAAAGACCTGGAAGACGACAAATACCGCACTGATAAAGACCATCAATATCAATATGAGGTAAACAATGACTTTTTTCAGCCATAACTTTTCTGTTTTTTTATCAACCACTTCAGTTTTCATGATGTGCCTATTAAGCTAAACGTTCTGCCACGCGCAGCCATGCGCTACGTGAACGAGGATTGGCTTTAACTTCCTCATCACTTGCCTTGACCCGGGCAATTTTCTTTAAACGTCGCGTATCCTTTTGTTGTTGCGGCATTCCCCAGCCTGAATCTTCTTCAAGCGTTGATTCTTTTTGAATAAACTGCTTAATCAACCGGTCTTCCAATGAGTGGAAGCTGATCACAGCCAAACGTCCCTCCGGTTTCAAAATCTCAACCGCTTGAGGGAGGAAAGTTTCAATATCTTCTAATTCTTTATTAATAGCAATACGAATTGCCTGGAAAGTTCGGGTGGCAGCATGTTTATTTTTTTCCCATTTTGGATGGGCAACTTTTACAATTTCCGCCAGTTTAGCTGTGGTATCAATATATCCGGCAGCCTTGATTGCTTTAGCAATACGGCGACTATAACGCTCTTCACCATACTGAAAAATCACATTAGCCAGTGCTTCTTCTTCAATATCTACCAGCCATTCTGCTGCAGTAGGACCTTGCGAGTTGTCCATACGCATATCCAGCGGGCCATCTTTCATAAAGCTAAAACCGCGTTCTGCCTGATCCAGCTGCGGTGAAGACACCCCTAAGTCAGCCATCACACCATCCACACTTTCAATGCCCTGCTCAGCCAGTGCCTGTTTTAAATCAGCGAAGCTGGCATGAATAATTTTGAAACGTGAATCTTCCTGTTCCAGTTCTGCGGCAACAGCCAATGCTTGCGGGTCTTTATCGAAAGCATAGACGCGTGCATTTTCATCTAATTTGGAAAGTAATAAACGTGTATGCCCACCACGGCCAAAGGTTCCATCCACATAAATTCCCGTATTGCGACCAGCCAGTAAGGCATCAATCGTTTCGTGAAGTAATACAGAAATATGTGACATAAAAACTCAATCAATAGGGCGAAAAATTTAACTGCACATTATCACTCTGTTTAGCTAAAGCTCCAAACGACTTTTTGTAGATAAATATTAATTTCTATAGAGAAAACCGTTTTTATTTTTCGACAGCCGATAAAAAGCCTCCATCGAGGAAGCTTTTTTTATATTTTAAATTTATTTTTTAATCAACAAATTAACGCTTCGAGTTATAGATCTGGTCGAAGATTGCACCATTCACAAAGTGAGTTTTCTGTGCATTGGCCCAGCCACCGAATACTTCATCAATGGTAAAGGTTTTAATTTTCGGGAACTGTGATGAATATTTGGCTAAGACTTTCTCATTACGTGGACGATAGAAATGTCGTGCTGCCATGTCCTGACCAAGTGGAGAATAAAGATAGTTGATATAACCTTTAGCTAACCATTTATTGCCATTTTTATCTACCGTACGATCTACGATGGCTACAGAAGGTTCAGTCAGAATGGTCAAAGATGGATAAACGATATCAAACTTATTTTTACCTAAAGTTTTTTGCGTTACCAGAGCTTCATTTTCCCAAGTTAACAGCACATCACCAATATTACGTTCAGCAAATGTCGTCATTGAGGCACGTGCGGCTGAGTCCATCACTTTGACGTTTTTATAAAGCTTGCCGACAAATTCTTGGGCTTTGGTTTTGCTACCACCTGGTTGTTTTTCTGCATAACCCCAAGCTGACAGATAAACCCAACGTGGCAAACCACCAGTTTTCGGGTTTGGTGTAATAATTTCTACGCCCGGTTTAGTCAGATCTTTCCAGTCTTTAATTCCTTTAGGGTTACCCTTACGCACCATGAAGACAATCGTTGAAGTATAAGGTGCAGAATTATGCGGGAACTCTTTTTGCCAGCCTGGCTGAATCTGACCAGATCTTACGATCTCTTCAATATCGTTTGCCAATGCCAAAGTAACCACATCACCTTTTAAACCGTCGACCACAGAACGCGCCTGTTTACCTGAACCGCCGTGAGACTGTTTAAAGTTCACATCAATACCGGTTCGTTTTTTCCAGTAGGCTCCAAAAGATTTGTTAAATTCATCATAGAATTCACGGGTTGCATCATAAGAAACGTTCAGGAATTCACGATCCGCAGCTTGGCTTGCAGTTGCAGTAAATGTCAGACCTGTTGCCAATAAAGCAACACTAACCAGTGATTTTAATTGAGTTTTCATAAGAGTATCGGGAGATTATCTTCATTAGATATAACTATATGAAATAAAGTTATTTTTCGCAATTGAGCAAACAAAGTGCATACAGGGTAATATTTAGTTATTTTTTGTTTTAATTTCATGTTTTATATAATAAAAATTTCTAGATTAAAGGCTTATCCCATTTTTATAGCATTTTATGCTTTAGATATAAAAAAAACGGATAATAAACTATCCGCTTTCTGACTTTGCTTCAGTAATTAAAATTATTTACGGTTTTCCGCAGAGATCTGATCGTAAATTGCCCCATTCACAAAATGGGTTTTCTGCGCTTTTGCCCAGCCGCCAAAGACTTTATCAATGGTAAAAGTCTGAATTTTCGGGAATTGCGCCGCATATTTTGCTGCTGCTTTGGCATCACGTGGACGGAAGTAATATTTCGCTGCCAACTCCTGCCCTTTTGGTGAATATAAATAGTTTAAATAACCTTTGGCCAAATTACGGTTACCATTTTTATCCACGGTCTTGTCGACAATCGCCACTGAAGGCTCAGCCAGAATGGAAATCGAAGGATAAACAATTTCATACTTATCTTTACCCAGACCTTGCGTCGCCAATAACGCTTCATTTTCCCAAGAGAGTAATACATCGCCGATCCCGCGTTCAGCAAAGGTCGTTAAGGAACCACGCGCACCTGAATCCAATACTTTGACATTGGCATAGAGTTTTTTCACCAGTTCTTTGGCTTTGGCATCATTACCACCCGGCTGTTTCAAGGCATAACCCCAAGCCGACAGATAAATCCAGCGCGGTGCACCACCGGTTTTTGGGTTTGGCGTAATAATTTCAACGCCTGGTTTGGTTAGGTCATTCCAGTCTTTAATCTGTTTTAGATTGCCTTTACGAACCAGAAATACAATCGTAGAGGTATAAGGAGCCGAATTACTTGGGAACTCTTTCTGCCAGCCCTTTTCGATTAAGCCTGCATTGACAATTTCTTCGATGTCATTGGCCAGTGCCAAAGTGACTACATCGGCCTGCAAACCATCCACCACAGAGCGTGCCTGTTTACCTGAACCACCATGCGACTGTTTAAAGTTGACCGCTTGCCCGGTTTTCTGTTTCCAGAACTTGCCAAATTCTTCATTATATTCCTGATAGAATTCGCGGGTCGGATCATAGGAAACATTGAGAAAGTCTTTTGCAGCATAGCTAGGAATGACACTTCCGCCAAGTAATACTAAAATAGTAGAAGTTATTATCTTTTTCATGATGGGCACTCATTGCTAATTTACCCAGCACTATATAAACAAAAAAATTACTTAACAATCAGATGATTATAATATTTTATCCAATCATATTCTATTTTTGATATATATGCTCACAATTCATTTCGGATACATTTTCCCCTAAAAATTTAATATCCTGCTACAATATAAGACAGTTCTTCACGATCTCTACACAGTTATCTGTTACAAATAGGCAACTTAAATGTGGAAATTTTGAGATTTAGTAATTTTCCACAGAGAAATATTAGTTTTTTGTAAAAAATGTGACCTGGTTCTACTTTTTTATATCTGAATGTGATTAGATTGTAGCCAGTATTATAACAACATTTTTAACAAAACAAGATTAACCAGAGCCAAGGAGGAAGTTTGGATATGAAATTTAAAATATTCACAGCCAGCATCCTAAGTCTTATCATGCTGTTCTCGATTCAACTTGGCCATGCCGTAGTTGTAAAAACAGAGCTACCTAAAGCCTCTGCAAGTGCAATTGAAGTGAAAACCTCACCAATTGAAAAAGCGATTCAGCAACATAAAGCTGATAAAAATGCTTTTCATACTGAGGATGAACTTAAGGCGCTGACTGCGTTCAAATCAAATCCGACTCAAAGCTTTTTTGCAGCTCAAAACCTGCGCTTTACCCGCTTTGTGCAAAGTATTTTTTCTCCGAGCAATTCATAAGACTTAGTTTTAGTTCTCCACATTCGTTATATTTTGCTCATCCTGAAAAGCCGCATCATTCAATGTTGAATAAAGCATTAAGTGATGTGGCTTTTTCGTTATAATAGCTGCAATTTTATATTTAAGATTAGATCCGGTTATGACTGTTCGTACTCGTATTGCACCTTCTCCTACCGGTTTCCCGCATGTGGGAACTGCCTATATTGCCCTGTTCAACCTGTGTTTTGCCAAACAGCACGGTGGCGAATTCATTCTTCGTATTGAAGATACGGATCAGCTACGTTCTACTCCTGAATCTGAAAAAATGATTCTGGACTCACTACGCTGGTTAGGCCTGAACTGGTCAGAAGGCCCAGATGTCGGTGGTCCACATGCACCATACCGCCAGTCAGAACGAATGAGCATTTATAAAAAATACGCAGAAGAACTCGTAGATAAAGGTCATGCCTTCTACTGTTTCGCAACAGCGCAAGAACTGGATGAAATGCGTGCTGAACAGCAGGCACGTGGCGAAACTCCACGTTATGATGGCCGCGGTCTAAAACTGTCTAAAGAAGAAGTGGCACGTCGTCTGGCAGCTGGTGAACCGCACGTGATCCGTATGAAAGTGCCGACTGAAGGGGTATGTACGTTCAATGATATGCTGCGTGGTGAAGTGGAAATTCCATGGGCGCAAGTCGACATGCAAATTCTGCTGAAAACTGATGGTCTGCCAACTTACCATCTGGCAAACGTGGTCGATGACCACCTGATGCAAATTACACATGTGATTCGTGGTGAAGAATGGATTCCATCTGCACCGAAACATCAGTTGCTGTACAAATACTTTGGTTGGGACATGCCAGTCCTGTGCCACATGCCTCTACTGCGTAACCCGGACAAATCAAAACTGTCTAAACGTAAGAACCCGACTTCAATTAACTACTATAAAGACATCGGTGTATTGCCAGAAGCATTGCTGAACTATCTGGGCCGTATGGGCTGGTCAATGCCAGATGAGCGTGAAAAGTTTACTTTGGCTGAAATGATTGAACACTTTGACATTAACCGTGTCTCTCTGGGTGGTCCAATCTTTGATGTTGAGAAACTGAACTGGTTAAATGGTCAGTGGATTAAAGCCCTTTCTCCTGCTGAACTATTAGATACCTTACTAGCCTGGAAAGCAGACCGTGCCAAACTGGAAGAAATCGCTGCTGCAATTCAACCACGGATCAATTTGCTGTCTGAAGCAGTGAACTGGTCAGCGCATTATTTCAACCATTTCCCGACTTTGACTAAAGAACAGTTTGAAAGCAAAAAACTTTCTGAAGAACAAGTGCGTCAAAGCCTGCAATTTGCGATCTGGCGTCTGGAAAGCCTGTTCACCTGGAACAATGACACTGTCAGCCAAACGCTGATGGATCTGGCAAATCAGATGGGCGTTAAATTACGTGACTTTATGCCAGCATTCTTTATTGCGATTGCCGGTTCAACCGCTTCTACCCCAGTCATGCAGACCATGGTTACCATTGGTCCGGATCTGACTTTTGCCCGTCTGCGCCACGCGCTGGAAGTTGTGGGTGGTCCTAGCAAGAAAGAAGTAAAAGCTTGGGAAAAGCTGAATGAGAGTCTGAAACTGCCGAAAAATGAAGCAGTTGATCAAGCTTGATTTATTTTTTAGTTGACGGCTGAGCGTTATATCCATAATATAGCGCTCACACAGACTGGGGTCATAGCTCAGTTGGTAGAGCGCTACAATGGCATTGTAGAGGTCAGGAGTTCGATCCTCCTTGACTCCACCAAATAAGTCTTGCTTTACCTGTGTATTTGCCTCATTTGTCCCTATCGTCTAGAGGCCTAGGACATCGCCCTTTCACGGCGGTAACCGGGGTTCGAATCCCCGTAGGGACGCCATATTCAAGATGGCAACATCTTAATAAAAAACCCAAGCATTGTGACTTGGGTTTTTTATTGTCTGTCTGTTTTATATTGGCGGTATTTCGGTTTTTGCGTATCTTCCGATAAAATAATCAGTAATTTAGAATTTTGGAGTTGTAATGCAATATCGTTGCCCTAAATGTCAAAGCCCAAAAATCATGCCCGTTGCTCAGCCAGGTCAACCAGCGGCGCGTCCTGTTGTGCCTAAAAGCCTGATCATGCTGGTGCCTGCCCTGTTTGTATTATTGCTGCTGGTCATCATTAGCATCGCGATGTGGATTTTTGGAGATGGTGCAGGTACGACTTTACAGACCGCTACTGTGATCGTGTTTATAATCTGTCTGATCGCAGGCTTCATGTTCTATAAAGATTTGCCTGATTTTAAAATTTCCATGCAAGCTTTCATGCAAAGTCAAAAGAAATGGAAATGCCGTGAATGCAATCATGAGTGGGAAATCTGATTTCTATAGTTCACTCATTTTTAAAGCTAAAAATCTTGCATGCTTATGCAAGATTTTTTTTATTAGTAAAACTAAATCTTCTAGCCCCTAATATTAAAATGTCGACTAGAACAACAAATTCATATTTTTTCTAATTTAATTCACTTTTTAAATGAAGTTTTTTTATTTTTACTTCTTGTTTTTGCTCATTAAATACACAAAAATATCAACATGAGACTAAAAGCATGCAATTCATTACCGTAATAAAACCGCTTTATATTGTAGTCTTTAGTGGATAGTTTAATTAATTGTTAATAATGGCAAACGTGAGGAATAAAAATGCTTAAACTTAAAAAAGTCATACATTTTCTGTTTTCTCATGATGAGCCTACAGGTTCAGAAGTGGAGAATTCTATTTCTGAAGCAGACACCTATTATCTGGAAGCTGTACAGCTTGAAAAGCTTTGCCATGCTTTAAAGCAACGCCAAGTCGAACATTTTCAAATTGCGCAGCTAAAGCAGCAAGAAAGTTATCAACGCAATGCTTTCTGGAACTATTTAAGTGCAGCAACACGTGGACACGCCGAAGCGCAATATAGACTGGGTAAACACTTTCTTAAAGGTAGTCTAGGTTTAGATCAGAATTATTTTCATGCTGAAGAATGGCTGAATAAGGCTAAACAGCAAGGTCATTTAAAAGCTGCGCGGCTGTTATCAAATACTTATAGCCAAATGAGTGTCCAATATTAAATAAAAAAACCAGCCCAAAGGCTGGTTTTTTTATGCGCTTGGATTAAGCACCAATTTTGCGGTATTTCTGACGCTTCGCTGCCAGATCATCGCCATATTTCTTACGGCGATATTCTTCAAACTCGGTATAGTTACCGGTGAAGAATTCTGGAGTCTCATCTTCAAATGACAAGATGTGAGTCGCAATACGGTCCAAGAACCAGCGGTCATGCGATACCACCATCACACAGCCCGGGAATACCAGAATTGCATCTTCTAACGCACGTAAAGTTTCTACGTCCAAGTCGTTTGATGGTTCATCGAGCAGGATTACGTTCGCACCTTGTTGCAGGATTTTCGCAAGTTGTAAACGGTTACGCTCACCACCTGACAATTCACCTACGCGTTTTTGCTGATCTTGACCTTTAAAGTTGAAGCGACCGATGTAAGCACGAGATGCAATTTCGTAATCGCCTACTTTCAGGATATCCAGACCGCCAGACACTTCTTCCCAAACGGTTTTATTGTCATCCAGGGTGTCACGAATCTGACCCACATAAGCAACTTTTACAGAATCACCCAAAGTCACTGTACCAGTATCGGGTTGCTGTTCGCCCGTCATCATACGGAACAATGTAGTTTTACCTGCACCGTTTGGACCTACGATACCGACAATCGCTGTTGGTGGTACTGTGAAAGACAAGTCTTTATACAGCAGTTTGTCACCAAACGATTTGCTGATCCCTTCAACTTCAACCACCTTGTTGCCCAGACGTGGACCAGGCGGAATATAGATTTCAGAAGTTTCATTACGTTGCTGGAATTCGCGAGAGTTAAGCTCTTCGAAACGCTCCATACGTGCTTTGTTTTTCTTCTGCTGGCCTTTCGCATTTGAACGAACCCATTCAAGTTCTTTTTTCAATGCTTTAGCAAAAGATTCTTCCTGCTTGTTCTCTTGTTCTAAACGCGCATTTTTCTGTTCCAGCCAAGAAGAATAGTTACCTTGGTAAGGAATACCATGTCCGCGGTCAAGCTCCAGAATCCACTCGGCTACGTTATCCAGGAAATAACGGTCGTGCGTAATCGCCACGATAGTGCCCGGGAAGTCTTTCAGGAAGCGTTCCAGCCAAGATACAGATTCTGCATCCAAGTGGTTGGTCGGTTCGTCGAGAAGCAGCATGTCTGGTTTAGACAGCAGTAAACGACATAATGCAACACGACGGCGTTCACCACCTGAAAGCATGGTTACATCTGCATCCCATGCAGGCAGATTTAATGCTGCTGCAGCCTGTTCCAACTGGTTATTCAGGTTATGCGCATCCCAAGTCTGGATAATCGCTTCCAGTTTTTCCTGTTCTTTCGCCAAAGCATCGAAGTCTGCATCCGGATCTGCATAGTCTGCAAATACCTGATCAAGGCGTTCTAATGCATCAAGTGCTTCACGTACGCCGTCTTCAACGTTGCCACGAACGTCTTTGGTTGGATCAAGTGGTGGTTCTTGCTCGAGGTAACCGATTTTGATACCCGGTTGCGCACGTGCTTCACCAGAGAAATCTTTATCTACGCCCGCCATAATACGAAGCAAAGTAGATTTACCTGCACCGTTCAGACCAAGCACACCAATTTTTGCGCCTGGGAAAAATGATAAGGAGATATCCTTGAGGATTTCGCGCTTTGGCGGAACCATCTTGGACACTCGGTTCATCGTATAAATATATTGGGCCACGTAGGACTCCTCAATTGAAAAACCAAATGGGGAAGAAACAAACTTCCCCTGCTCAATCATGAGCGAAAAAATAATCGGCTATTATACGCAGAAAGTCTTCAAAACATAAGCCATTCACGTGAAGTTAATGCCTTGTTACAAGTTTAATCCTGTTTATTTTTCAAACAGTATTTCTGACACCTAAACTTGCATTATTTTGCTGATGCTATATCGTTAATTAAGATATTCATTTGAATAAATATGCACTTTTCTTCATATTTCAAGTGTTAATATTTGAGCAGTTTCATTACAGCTAAAAACACAAGAAGACCAACGATCATGACTTATAAAGCAGAAACTTTAGCGATTCACGCAGGCTATAGCCCGGAACCTACCACTAAAGCTGTTGCGGTTCCCATTTATCAAACCACCTCATATGCCTTTGACAATACTCAGCACGGTGCCGATCTGTTTGACCTAAAAGTTCAGGGCAATATCTATACCCGCATCATGAACCCAACCACGGCAGTGCTGGAACAACGTATTGCAGCTCTGGAAGGTGGTATTGGTGCGCTGGCTTTAGCTTCAGGTATGGCTGCGATTACCTATGCGATTCAGACCATTGCTGAAGCGGGTGACAATATTGCTTCGGTGTCTACTTTATATGGCGGCACTTATAACCTGTTTGCACATACCCTGCCTAAACAAGGGATCGAAGTTCGTTTCTTTGACTATCAAGATCCGGAAGCTCTACGTAATCTGATTGACGGCAAAACCAAACTGGTTTTTGTGGAATCAATCGGTAACCCGCTGGGCAATATTATTGACCTCGAAGCGATTTCCAAGATTGCCCATGAATATGGCGTACCAGTCATCGTCGACAATACTGTAGCGACCCCAGTTCTACAGAAATCTTTTGATTTCGGTGCCGACATCGTGGTGCATTCACTGACCAAATATATTGGTGGTCATGGGAATTCGATTGGCGGCATTATCGTGGATAGTGGCAAGTTCCCATGGGGGCAGCATGCCGAGCGTTTCCCTGCTTTGAATACACCGGATCCGAGTTATCATGGTGTGAATTATGTCGAAGCTTTAGGTGAAGCGGCGTATATCGCGCGTGCTCGTGTCGTACCTCTGCGTAATACCGGGGCAGCGATCAGCCCACAAAATGTATTTTTAATTCTGCAAGGCTTGGAAACTTTGAGCCTGCGTATGGAACGTCACACAGAAAATGCGCTGAAGGTTGCAGAATATTTACAACAACATCCGAAAGTAAAATGGGTCAATTATGCCGGTCTGAAAGATCACCCGCAGCATGCTTTGGCACAAAAATATGTGAAAGGTAAACCGTCTGCCATTCTGACTTTTGGTGTAGAAGGTGGCCGTGAAGGCGGTGCCCGTTTTATCGATGCCCTGCAATTGTTCACTCGGCTGGTCAATATTGGGGATGCCAAGAGTTTGGCCTGCCACCCGGCAACGACCACCCACCGCCAGCTTAATGCTGAAGAGCTTAAATCAGCAGGTGTGAGTGAAGATATGGTGCGTTTATCGATCGGGATTGAACACATTGATGACCTGATTGCGGATCTGGAACAATCTCTTGCAGCAGTTTAAGCCTCATTTTAAAGCAGAAAACTCCAGCAAAAATGCTGGGGTTTTTTTATTTATTTTTTGAATACAATCACTTGCTTTGTGATTTATTTTCATGATAAAAATCAATTGAAACGGCGAACACAAATAGAGCAATTACTCTAATTTTTATTTTATTTTCAATAGTTTAATGTATGGATTTTCTTAAATAATTAGTTATCATATTAGTACTCATCTTCGCTCTTATCTCTGTTAGAGCCATCTTTGATTTTTTAATAAAAATAATTTGAACGCAGTCTTCAAATTAGGGATAACAAACGTGAAAACTAGACTACAGAAACAATTGGAAAAACGTATTGCAGGTAAAACTGTCCTTATTACAGGCGCATCCAGTGGTATAGGTTTAACGACAGCACATCAGCTGGCAGATGCTGGCGCACATGTTTTACTGGTCGCGCGTACCAAAGACACCCTAGAACAAGTAAAAAAAGAAATTGAATCCAAAGGCGGTAAAGCTTCAGTATTTCCATGTGATCTCAATAATATGGAATCCATTGATGAAGTGTCCAAACAGATTATTGCTTCAGTCGATCATATCGACATCCTGATTAACAATGCGGGCCGCTCGATTCGCCGTGCAGTGCATGAATCAGTGGATCGTTTTCATGATTTTGAACGTACCATGCAGCTAAATTATTTTGGTGCTGTACGTCTGGTGATGAATATCCTGCCGCAAATGATGATTCGCCGTGCAGGCCATATCATCAATATCAGCTCGATTGGGGTATTGGCGAATGCCACCCGCTTCTCGGCTTATGTCGCATCTAAAGCCGCACTGGATGCTTTCAGCCGCTGTCTGTCTGCAGAAGTCCATTCACATAAAATTGCGATCACTTCGATTTATATGCCTTTGGTTCGTACGCCAATGATCGCACCGACCAAAATTTATAAATATGTGCCTACCCTGTCTCCGGAACAGGCAGCCGAACTGATTGCTTATGCGATTGTGAAACGTCCGAAGAAAGTCGCAACCCATCTGGGACGTCTGGCTTCGATTACCTATGCGATTGCGCCAGACATCAACAATGTCCTGATGTCGATCGGTTATAACCTATTCCCAAGCTCTTCAGCATCAGTGGGTCAGCCGCAAAAACTGAACTGGGTGCAAAAGGCCTATGCGCGGATCTTCCCAGGTGAGCACTGGTAATTTTTTCAAGAATATTCTGGCCGCCTAAGGGCGGCTATTTTATTTCTACACTTTAGAGATTCAGTCGCTCAGGTTTATAATCTGAATGCGCTTAACGACACATCCTGTCTTTTCAGGCACAGATTTTTGCCGCAAATGCGACGAGATCACGTACACTATGGACGGATATTTCCTATCCATCTTTTTATATTCTGATTCAATTAATGGAAACCCTTATGAACAACGTGCAATGGCTCGATGAAGTAAAATTTAACGAACAAGGTCTGATCCCTGCCATTGCCCAGCACCATCAAACTGGTCGTGTATTGATGGTCGCCTGGATGAACCGCGAAGCGCTGACTTTAACTGCTGAAAAAAATCAGGCGGTATATTTCTCCCGTTCGCGCAACAAGTTATGGCATAAGGGCGAAGAATCTGGTCATTTCCAGACTGTGCATGAAATCCGTCTGGACTGTGATGCTGACGTGATTATTTTACAGATTGAACAGCATGGTGGTATTGCCTGCCATACTGGTCGTGAATCATGTTTCTACCGTAAACTGACACCAAATGGCTGGGAAATTGTGGATGCACAAATCAAAGATCCTGCTGCGATTTACGGTGAAAAATCAACAAATCCGCATACGCTTGCCATGAATGCCTCAACCGCTCAGTCTGAACAGGTTGAAGTATTGTCATACTTGGGCGAGATGATGGCAGAGCGTAAGAAAGCTGATCCGGAATCTTCTTATGTGGCCAAGCTGTACCATAAAGGCCTCAACAAGATTCTGGAAAAAGTCGGTGAAGAAAGCTTTGAGACCGTGATCGCGGCTAAAGATTTCAAAACTGAAGCCTCTGAAGACAACAAGAATGACCTGATCTATGAAGTGGCTGATCTATGGTTCCATACCATTGTGATGCTCGGTTACTTCGACCTGGATCCGCAACTGGTCCTGAATGAACTGGCACGCCGTCAGGGTCTATCCGGTCTGGTTGAAAAAGCCAATCGCCAACATTAAATCGTGAATGAATCTACCTGTGTCTGATCTGCAAAAACCCAAAGCGACCTATGAGCAGGCAACTGCTATTGATAACGCACGCCTGGGAAAATCTTTTAAAGTCATTGCCTATGCGGGCACAGGTAAAACCACGACCCTGCAAATGATCAGTGATGCCATGCCGGAACGGCGCGGCATGTATCTGGCGTTTAATAAATCCATTGCCTCAGAAGCACAAAACAAGTTTCATCGTGGTGTCGACTGCCGTACTTTCCACTCCCTGGCTTTTCGCAGTGTTCCACGTGGAGTCACGGATAAACTACGCCTACCGCGTTTAAGTCCAAGCTTTATTGCCAAAGAATATCGCCTTGAACCGATGACCTTGCGCCGGATGATGGGCGGACGTTATGAAAAATATGTACTGATGCCTTCGCGTCTGGCCAGTCTGGTCGCGAATGCAGTTGGCTATTTCTGCTCAACCAGTTCGCAATATCCCGCCCCGCGACATATTCAGGCACCGAGCTGGCTACACCCAGATGATATTGAAGCATTGCAAAAGAAACTTTATCCAGCAGTTGAACGGCGTTGGTTAGAGTCAATTGATCCCAATCATCAGGCCGGGATTGGGCATGATATTTACCTGAAACTTTGGGCATTGTCTGAGCCCAATATTCCTGCCGACTATGTGCTGTTTGATGAAGCACAGGATGCTGATCCACTGATGCTGGGAATTTTGCTGAAACAGCGTAGCACTCAGGTCATCTATGTCGGCGATGCACATCAGCAAATTTATGCCTGGCGTGGTGCAGTGAATGCCATGCAGCAGCTGCCACTACCTGAATCTCGTCTGACCACTTCCTTCCGTTTCGGGCCTGAAATTGCGCTGAATGCCAATGCGATTTTGGGAGCACTGAATGAAACCGTGCCCCTACTCGGTAATCCGCACTTAAATTCTAAAGTGGTCAATAAACCACATACCAAATTGCGCGATGCGATTCTATGCCGGACCAATGCACGTGCTATGGAACTGTTACTCGCTGGTTTAGTACGTGGTGATAAAGTCAGCCTGCAAGCGGATCATGTCAAACTGAACCGTTTTGTTGATGCCGCTGCGATGCTGAAACAGGGCAAACGTGTGGTTGATGTACCTGAACTGGCCTGGTTTAATTCCTGGCATGATGTGCACGAGTACTGCGAGACCAATGAAGGTAGTGATATCAAACCTTTAGTCAAACTGGTCGATGAACATGGTACTGATCCCCTGAAAACTGCTCTCGCCAAAATCACCCCAATCGGGCAAGCGGACTACATTATCTCTACCGCGCATAAGGCCAAAGGTTTGGAATGGGATCGGGTACACATTGAAGATGATTACCAGTTTAAGCTGAATGAGAAAGACCATAAAATTAGTGACGAAGAGTTACGTCTGCTGTACGTGGCCTGTACTCGTGCTAAAGTAAGCTTAAATATTCATCACATTTATGACCTCATTCAACAACTGAAAATCAGGATGCCACAGTCACTGCGCCAAGCCGTCGGCTAAGGTAAAACATAGATGTAAAAATCACGCTACAGGTGATCCATGCACATCGAAAAAATACAACTCAAACATGCTCTGCACTTTTCTAATATCCAGCTCGATTTTGATCTGCAAAAATCACCTGTGACTTTAATTCTGGGTGATCAGGGTTCCGGTAAAACTACCTTGCTGCGCTTAAGTTATCAGGCTTTGACCTGGTTTTCTGCACGTTTTCGTGACTTGCGTACCGCAGGTTTAAGTATGCTGGATCAGGATATCCTGCAAAATCGTCTGCAATCCAAAATTGATATCCTGGTGCGTTTTCCTGATGATTTGGGATCATTTCCTGAATCAGCACAGGGAGAAGCGGCCCCTGCCCAATCTTGTTCCTGGCAGTTATATAAAACCTTAAATAGTCAGGGAATTGGCTTTGCCAAAGCAGAAACCCAGCAACTCGATGCCATGGTGAATCTTTATCAGAAGGCAAGGCAACATGACCCTTTGCTCGGTCTGCCTATGGTCGCCTACTATCCGGCTGAACGCTTCGTCAATGAAATCAATTTACTCAGCAAAAATAATCAGGCCATTTTTCAGACTGCGCATGCTTATGAAATTACCGCCATTCCTTTTACGACTTTTGCGCGCTTCTTTGAATGGTTTCGTGAAGTTAGTGATATTGAAAATGCACAAAGTGCCAAGATCATTGACCAGATTCTAGATCAGGCACTACAGCAATCGGATGATATACAGGCAGATCAACTGGCCCAGCAAATTGAAAAAGCCAAAGCGCATATGCATACACCGAGCTTAACTGCCTTGCGTGAAGCTCTATCCATTGTACTACCAGAACTTAGCCAGATTTATCTCGATTACCAGCCCAAGCTGCAATTGATGGTGCGTTATCAGGATCACACCTTTAGCTTTCAGCAGTTGTCGAGCAGTATCCGGAACTGGATTGCACTGGTGGGAGATATCGTACGACGCCTTTGTCTGCTTAATCCGCACAGCTTATTTCCCTGTCAGGAAGGTACTGGCATCTTAATGATTGATGAAATTGATCATCAACTGGATCAGGACATGGCTGCCGTCATTTTACCGCGTCTGCATCAGGCGTTTCCTAACTTGCAGATTATTGTGACTGGAAACCGGCCGGAATTGCTGGAACAGGCTCAGGATTTTCAGTGTCTAAAACTGGAAAATAAACAGCTGCATCCCATCCATCTGAATCCAATGCAGGTTCAATATGATCATCTCTATGCGAAGTTGCCGCTTGAGATTAGCCAACATCATTCAGATATAGAAAAAGTTGAAGATGCACTTCAGGAACCAGAAACAGTCAACCTGACGGCTCAATCTGTTTTGCAACTGATTCAGGAGCAGCTAAGCACAGAACAGCAGCAAGAACTTTTACAACTGTTGAGTCAGGATAATTCACAAAGCTTGCCTCAATCTTCTTAAATAGTGCTGAAACGATAATGCAATTTAAAAAATAAAATCAGGATGCAAGAATAGGTTTGGATTTTCTGCATTCCTGATCAAGAAGTTATAAATTTTTATCAATAAATGCAGGGAGTTTGATCTTTATTTTCGGTCAAATTTGTACGAGATGTTCAAGCATGCACCCCATATCAAAACCAAGCTTACGTATAATCTACAAGTTCTACATAAAAACATTGATGTTGTGGTTATCCTGTAATATGATCGGTTTTACTTGCAATTTTCGTTGTAAAATCGGAATTTGCTATCGTTTATAAGTTGCGCAATACAACTGTTTTATTCTGTTTGAATATCATTCTGGCTTTCAAGATCGAGAAGTTTTGGGTCGCTCTTTGCGGTCCTGTAATCCTTGAAAGATAAAGATTCACCCTAGGTTGACCTTAACCTATATCACGACAATGGATACGAGTGTGCTGCCAATTATTATATTGTTACCGTTAGTATTAGGCACAACCCTTGTCTCGTGGCTGAAGCAATTTTCACGCGGGGTAACGGCTTTAGGAGCAATTGCCGTCAGCCTCAGCAGTTTCTTATTACTGTTGAGTCAGGCGCCTGCTGTATTTAATGGAACGGTAATTACCCAGACCTGGTCCTGGCTACCCCAGCTTGGAATCGATTTCAGTTTCCGGCTGGATGCTTTGGGCATGCTGTTTGCTCTGCTGATTAGTGGAATTGGCACCCTGATTTATATCTATGCCTATTATTATCTCAGCCCTAAAAACTCCCTGAGTAAACTCTATTTCCTGCTGATGCTGTTTATGGCAGCGATGCTCGGCATTTCCTTGTCTAATAATCTTCTGATTCTCCTGATTTTCTGGGAACTCACCAGTATTTCCTCCTTCCTGCTGGTCGGTTACTGGAGCAATTATGAAGCGGCTCAACGCGGCTCACGCATGGCTCTGACCATTACCGGCATGGGTGGCTTATCTATGCTGGGTGGTTTTATTCTGCTCGGACAGATGACAGGTACCTATCAGATTGACCAGATCCTGATGATGGGCGAACAGATTCAGGCGCATGCCCTATTTGTACCGACATTATTATTAATTTTACTCGGTGCTTTTACCAAAAGTGCGCAGTTCCCGTTTCACTTCTGGTTACCAAATGCCATGGCAGCACCGACGCCGGTGTCTGCCTATCTGCACTCTGCAACCATGGTTAAAGCAGGCCTGTTTTTAGTTGCACGTTTATTGCCGATTTTTGCAGGCGCGGCACTGTTCCATAATATTGTTACTTTTATTGGGTTATTTACCCTGTGTGTGGCAGCGTTCTTTGCCATCTTTAAAGAAGATCTGAAAGGTCTGTTGGCCTATTCAACTATTAGCCATTTAGGCCTGATCATGTGTCTGCTGGGTATTGGCTCACCACTCGCCGTCGCAGCAGCAATTTTCCATATCATTAACCATGCAACCTTTAAAGCTGCCTTGTTCATGATTGCCGGGATCATTGACCATGAATCCGGTACCCGGGATCTGCGAAAATTGTCTGGTCTTTGGCAAATGCTACCTTTTACCGCAACACTGACCATGATCACAGCGGCCTCCATGGCTGGTATTCCATTAACCAATGGTTTCTTGTCCAAAGAGATGTTCTTTACCGAACTGGTCGCAAACTTAAGTGGACCAGTGATGGTCGGTGCCGCCATTGCAGGAACACTGGCTGGGATTTTTGCTGTCGCCTATTCAATTCGTCTGGTGCATGGCGTATTTTTTGATGGCCCCTTAGGCCAGCAAGTCCCAAATAAAGATGCGCATGAACCGCCATTCGGTATGCGTGCACCGGCTATTTTACTGGCTTTCCTGTGTATCGCAGTCGGCCTGTTACCAGGATTACTGGTTGAAAAGATTGTAAATAGCACCACACAAGCATCAACCCAGAATTTCGCCTTTGAAGGTACTCACCTCGCCCTTTGGCACGGTATTAATCTGCCTTTGGTGATGAGTATTATTGCGATATTCGGCGGTGCGATTTTCTATTTTGCACTGGCCAAAGGTGGCACAATCCGGGAAATTGATCTGGATCCGAAACTGGGCAAACTGCAAGGTCGTGTACTATTTGATCTGTTTCTGAAAAATCTATTACTGAATTCAAGACGTTTCCGCCGTGCGACTGAAAATGGCAAACTGCAAAGTTATATTTTGTGGATTGTACTGTTTACCATTGGTCTGGTGGGTTACCCACTCGTCGTCAATGGGATCGACACCGGTAGCCGCGAACTGACCCATGCACCAGTGCTTGCCATTGTACTGTGGTTATTGCTGTTCTCAGCTTGCTGGATGATGCTGTGGTTCCATCATGAACGGATTAAGGCCATCCTGATCAGTGGTGCGGTCGGTCTGGTCGTCACCATGGTTTTCATTGGTTTCTCGGCACCCGACCTGGCTTTGACCCAGATTACAGTCGATGTAGTAACGACGGTTCTGCTACTAATGAGCCTGTCTCTACTGCCACAACTCACGCCTTATGAATCCAGCCCGACCCGACGCTGGCGAGATGCAGTGATTGCGGTCTGCGGGGGTCTAGGAATTGCAACGGTTGCTTGGCTAGTTATGACACGTGACCATAATTCAATTTCCTGGTTCTTCATCCAACAATCGATTCCGCTTGGTGGCGGTACAAACGTCGTCAACGTAATTCTGGTCGATTTCCGTGGTTTCGATACCTTCGGCGAGATTACCGTACTCGGGATTGCAGCAATCGGTGTACTGAGTCTGATGGATGGCATGCGTGCCCATGGCACTACCATTACCCAAGGTCTGACTTACCGTTTTAACCCCTCCCCTTTGATGCTGCGTATTACTGCATCATGGATTTTACCGGTAGCCCTGGTGGTGAGTCTGTATATCTTTATGCGCGGCCATAATCTTCCGGGTGGTGGTTTTATTGCCGGTCTGGTTACCTCATTGGCCTTGATCATTCAATACGTTGCCATTGGTCAGGATCATGCAGAGAAAATGCTGGGAGCTAAATCTGGACGTCTCTATGAAATCTGGATTGGCGTCGGCCTGACTATTGCAGGCCTAACTGGTATTGCAGCCTGGTTCTGGTCACGTCCATTCCTGACCAGTGCCCATATTCATGTTCATCCACCATTACTTGGCGATATGCATTTGGCTTCTGCCGCGCTATTTGATGTCGGTGTCTATGTCACCGTAGTCGGGGCGACCATGCTGATGATTTCCGTTCTAGGTGACTCCCGTCACTCAAGTATGACTGGCCCAGTACCAAGAGGATAATAGAATGATTAGTTTAGAACTTTTATTAGCCTCAGCAATTGGCCTACTTACTGCCACCGGGATCTATCTGATTCTGCGGGCACGTACCTTTCCGGTCGTTCTTGGACTGGCCATGATTGGTTATGCAGTGAACCTGTTTTTATTTGCCATGGGTCGTATTCAGATGAATTCGCCTGCAGTGCTCACCGAAGCCACGCAGGTCACCGACCCTTTACCTCAGGCGCTAGTGCTGACCGCCATTGTAATCGGTTTTGCCACCACCGCCTTTATTGTACAGCTGGCCTTACGTAGCCGTTATGAATCAGGAACAGATCACGTTGATTCCAAAGAAGAGATACCGCAACATGACCCACGTGAGGATGAGCCGTAATGACTGATCTTCTCAACTTCTTGAATCAACACACTCCTATTTTCAGTATTCTTTTACCGGCTTTTACTGCCTTTATTTTAGTACTGTTGGGTAACCCGGGTTCCGGTTCTCTGATTACCGACTGGCGTCAGCCGTGGCGTCGTGGCGTGAGTCATATTTCGACCCTATTGGGTTTGATTATGGCGGTTGGCTATCTGATCAATAGCAGCCAAGGGCAGATCAGTGTCTACACTTTAAGTGAATGGGCCGCCCCTTTTGGTATTGTACTGGTCTTGGACCAACTCTCTGCCTTGATGCTGGTACTGACCTATACACTCGCTTTGCCAATCGTTTGGTATGCCAGCAAAGAATGGGATATTCGCGGGCGCTATTTCCACACCATGGTCCATTTTCTATTAATGGGGCTTAGTGGTGCCTTCCTGACCGGTGACTTGTTTAACCTGTTCGTGTTCTTCGAGATCCTGTTAATGGCCTCCTATGTTCTACTTTTGCATGGGCAAGGCAAGGCACGCTTCCAGCTCGCTGTGCATTATGTGGCTATTAACCTGCTCGCTTCTGCTATGTTCCTGATCGGACTCGGGATGATTTATGGCAGTGTCGGCAGCCTGAATATGGCTGATGTTGCCCGCCTGATGCCAACTTTGGCAGGCGATGAACATAAGCTGGCCGTTGCAGGCGGACTGATGCTATTTGTGGTGTTCGGGATCAAGGCAGCCATGTTACCGGTAGGCCTGTGGCTTCCTAAAACGTATGCTGTTGCAACTACTCCGGTGGCTGCCCTGTTTACCATCATGACCAAAGTCGGGATCTACGCGATTATCCGGGTCAATGGCACTGTATTTGATGATGAATATAGCCACCAGATTCTGATGAACTGTCTGCTGGTGATTGGTCTGATTACTTCGGTCTATGGGGTAATCGGTGCAATTGGTACCGAACGCCTGCGTCGTTTTGTCGGTTTTATGGTGCTGTCTTCAGTTGGGACTATTTTGATTGCCATTGCGATGAATAGCACTCAGGCCTGGGCAGGTGCACTGTATTACATGGTGCACAGCACCCTAATTGGCGCGGCATTTTATATTCTGTGTGGCTGGATCACCTCACAGCGTGGCGAGTTTAAAGATCACTTTAAGATTGCCCCACAGATGAAACAGAATAAGCTGGTTTCCATTGTATATTTCATCATTGCCTTGATGATGGCTGGCTTGCCACCTTTCAGCGGCTTCTTCGGTAAAGTGTTTATCCTGCAAGCTTCAGGACAGTCTGAGCATCAAATGCTGATTATCTTTACGGTTCTACTGGTCAGCTTACTGAGTATTTTGGCTTTTACCCGGGTCGGTTTTATTCTGTTCTGGCGTTCAAGCCGACCGGAACAGGATGAAAATTCTGAAGAATTCAGCAAGTATGAAGCCTTACCGAGCAAGGCACCGGCACGAAATGACCGGGTTATTTATCTGTTATTGCTCAGTCTGACAGCCTACGTGGTTTTTGCTGCACCGATCTATCAATATAATTATCAGACCGCAGCACAGATTAAAACCAATCCGATTTATGAAGCAGCACTGTTAAAACGTGATGCTGAAGGTAAGTTCATCAGTGTTCAGCCATTTGATCCAGGTTATTTACCAGAAACCAAATATGGTGGTGAAACACCTGATCCAAATGCGCATCTGATTCCTTATGTCATTTCAGAAAACACCTTAAATGGCGATCATATTTCTGAATTTAAACAACGTCAGATTGATAAGCAGTATATTGAACAGAACAAATACGACGACAATCAACTTAAACCGGCGGAGGGACTTTAATGGCTGAATCATTACTTCAACGCTGGTTTCCTCATCCTTTCGTTTCCGTGATTGTGGCGATGAGCTGGGTCATGCTAGCCCATAATATGGAAGCCGGCACACTGCTCATGGCAATATTTCTGGCCATCTTGATTCCACGAATGGTCGCTCCTTTTATTGATTACACGCCGAATATCCGATGGATCCCAGCGATGCGCTTATTCTGGGTCGTTGTTTGGGACATCATTGTCGCTAATATTAAAGTCGCGATTTTAGTACTGGGACCGACCAAAAATCTGCATCCCAAATGGTTCCGGGTACCTCTGGATACCGAGCATGAAGAAGTAAATACTTTGCTGGCAATGATCATTACCACCACACCTGGTACAGTTTCTGCGGGGATTGATCAGGACCGTGGCGATATTCTGGTGCATGCCTTAAGTACGGATGATGAAGAGGCCGAAATTGAAACTATTAAACAGCGCTATGAACAACCATTGATTAAAATTTTTAGCGCACAATCAGGAGCTGAAGCATGACCATTCTGCCATATGCATTGCTGATTTGTCTGGGTGCTGTCACGATCTCCATGTTGCTGTGTCTGATCCGGCTGGTCATGGGCCCTTCAATTGTTGACCGTCTCCTAGCATTAGATACCCTGTTTTTGAATGCAACCTGTCTGGTGGTGATTCTGGGAATCTACTGGAGCAGTACCTTTATGTTTGAAGGTGCCCTACTGGTGGCTATGCTAGGTTTTGTCTCTACCGCTGCCCTTGCCCGCTATTTCACTACTGGCCATGTCATCGACTAGGAGTTTTTAAATGCCTTTAATTTTAGAAATACTAGTTTCGATTTTTTTATTGATTGGCGCTTTCTTTATGCTGGTGGGCGGCATTGGGATGATACGTCTACCCGACCTGTTTATGCGTTTGCATGCACCGACCAAATCCAGTACCTTAGGTCTAGGAAGCTTTCTGATCGCTTCTATTATTTTTTCGGCTATCTATGGTCGTTTAGGTTTTGCTGAAGTACTAATTACCCTATTTGCCTTTATTACTGCACCGGTATCTGCCAACCTGATGGCGCAAGCGGCCTTGCATTTACGTTTGCGCTCGATGAGTGGTGAAGTGCCAGAAACGCTGGAACGTCCATTACCTTGGCAGAAAACCCGCCGTCGTGCATTTTATGAAAAGAAAATGAATGATCAAGATTCAAAGTAATAGTTAGCCAGTTCTACTTAAAAGTTCAGCAATAAAAAAGCCACCCTAAGGTGGCTTTTTTATTGCGCTTTATAAAAGCTTATTCTTCATCTTTCTTGTCGTCAGCAGGAGGTAAATCCTTCACTGCTTCAGCAATCAGACCAAACATATAGTTACCATATGCATTGGTTTTGTCGTAATGGAAACGTAGACGAGGTGTAATACGTGTCTTGATTCGACGGCTCAGTTCATGGCGCAGGAACCCAGATGCCTTATTCAGGACATCGAGTGTTTCTTTATTTGCGGCTTCACTTTGCTCATCACCAAGTTCACGACCCATTACTGTGACATAAACTTCTGCATATCCTAAGTCTGGGCTCACCTTCACGGCTGAGATGGTCACCAGACCACCCAGACGTGGATCTTTCAGCTCCTGACGGATCAGTTCAGACAACTCGCGTTGTACCGTATCCGCCATACGCTTCAGACGTTGACTACCCGCCATTAAAGACTCCGTTTAATCAATTGCACATCATACACTTCGATCTTGTCGAGAGGTTTGATGTCTTTATAGCCTTTCACCGCAAGACCACATTCCATACCGGCACGAACTTCTTCCACCACTTCTTTGTAGCGACGAAGAGATTCTAGCTCGCCCTGGAAGATCACCACGTCATCACGTAATACGCGAATCGGTTTATTACGGTGTAATACACCTTCAAGCACCATACAGCCTGCTGCAGCACCGAATTTGCTTGAGTGGAACACTTCACGCACTTGAGCAACACCCAAGATCGTTTCACGGTGTTCAGGAGCAAGTTTACCGCTCATCGCTGCTTTCACGTCATCAATCAATTGATAGATCACTGAGTAGTAACGAATGTCGATACTGTCTGCATCTGCTTTTTGACGTGCAGTATTGTCGGCACGTACGTTAAAGCCCAGAAGAACCGCTTCTGAAGATTCAGCAAGTGTCACGTCAGATTCAGTAATCGCACCAACACCAGAACCAATGATACGTACTTTTACTTCATCAGTTGAAAGCTCAGCCAATGCAACATGCAGCGCTTCCAATGTACCGCGTACATCAGTTTTTAATACCACATTGACGATCGGCACATCTTTTTTGCCCATAGACGCCATGATGTTTTCAAGACGCATTGCAGATTGACGTTCAAGACGTTTTTGACGTTCACGATCCATACGCGCATCGGCAACTTCACGTGCTTTCTTCTCGTCATTCACAACCAGAACTTCGTCACCTGCCATCGGTGCTTCTGGAAGACCCAGAATTTCAACTGGAATCGAAGGACCTGCAGACTTGATACGCTTACCGTTTTCATCGGTCATGGCACGAACGCGGCCATAAGATGAGCCAGCAAGTACCAGGTCACCCACTTTCAACGTACCGTTCTGTACAAGAATAGAAGTTACTGCACCGCGGCCTTTATCAACACGCGCTTCAATCACAACACCTTGTGCTGCACCTTCTTCAGACGCTTTCAATTCAAGCAATTCAGACTGAATTAAAATCAGGTCAAGAAGTTCGTCAATACCGGCACCAGTATGTGCAGATACTTTCGCTACAGGAACGTCACCGCCCCATTCTTCAGGTACGATTTCTTTGGTGGTCAATTCATTCAATACGCGATCTGGATCAGCAGAGTCTTTATCCATCTTGTTGATTGCAACAATGATTGGCGTACCCGCTGCACGTGCGTGATCGATGGCTTCGGCAGTTTGTGGCATCACGCCATCATCTGCTGCAACAACCAGGACTACGATATCAGTCGCTTTGGCACCACGTGAACGCATTGCAGTAAACGCTGCGTGTCCCGGAGTATCAAGGAATGTGATAATACCTTTATCAGTCGTTACATGGTAAGCACCGATATGCTGGGTAATACCACCTGCTTCTCCTTGCGCCACTTTGGCACGACGAATACGGTCAAGAAGCGATGTTTTACCATGGTCAACGTGACCCATGATCGTAACAACTGGCGCACGAGTAGTTTGCGCACCACGTGCTTCTTCAGCCTGTTCAAGCAGGTTATCTTCGACTGCAGTTTCAGAAACCAGTACCGGGTTATGGCCCATTTCTTCAACCACAAGAGCCGCGATTTCCTGATCGATTGCCTGGTTTTGAGTAACCAGTTCACCCATTTTCATCAGTGACTTGATCACTTCGCGAACCTTAACTGCCATTTTCGCAGCCAGGTCAGCAACGACAATCGTTTCACCGATTTCAACGTCATAAACCTGTTTTTTCACTGGTTTTTCAAAACCATGCTTGTTCGCTTGGCTAGATTTCAGACCACGTTTGTGCGAGTTATCACGGAAAGACTGCTCTTCACCACGACGACCACCTTTCTTCGGTGAACGTGTATTTGAAGTGTTAGTACCACGTTTAATTTCGCGGTCTTCTTTCGCAAATGAGTCTTCATATGCCTGGCCAACCAGACCAGCAGCAAGTGGAGAATCATCAATCACACGAATGGTTGCAGTGGTATCTTCAGAAGAATACTTCGACGCCATCTTGCGCATTTGCTCAAGGGTACGTTGCTGTGCTTCTTCAGCTGCCTTACGACGTGCTGCTTCTTCAGCTGCTTTTAATTGAGCGGCTTGAGCTTCACGCGCTTTTTTCTGTTCTGCTGTTTCAACTTGTTTAACCGCTGCTTTCACAATCGGTTTATTAGTTGATTTGCGTTTTACCACAACAGCTGCTTTAGGTGTTTCCTGTTTCTCAGTTTCTTGTTTCTGAGCTGCACGCATTGCTTCTAGCGCTTTGCTTGCATTGTTTGTACCTGACTTAGGTGCATCAGCAGGTTTTTTAGCTGGTGCTGACTTCTGTTCAGCTTCTGCTTTCGCTTGCTGTTCAGCTTGAGCCTTCGCTAAAGCTTCTGCTTTAATTTGTTCCGGGTCTGGCTTGACGAATGTATGTTTCTTGCGAACTTCTACATTAATCGTTTTCGCCTTACCTGAAGTACTTGCCACTTTAGCAGTACTGGTCGTTTTACGTTTCAACGTGATTTGTCCTGCATGGCCATCCGAACCTTGTGTCTTTTTCACATGATTCATTAAGCGATCTTGTTGTTCGGTGGTAATAATATCGTCAGCTTTACGCTGTGGTAAACCTGCCTCACGAACCTGCTCTAGGAGCTTATCAACATGGCGACCCACGCTGAGTGCTAACTCTTTAATCGACTTGTCCGTCATATACTACCTCCTAGTTAAACCATGATTCGCGCGCTTTCATAATAAGTTGACCGGCCTTCTCAGCACCGAGACCTTCGATATCTTCGATATCATCAGTCGCTTGGTCAGCTAAGTCATCTACGGTTACCACACCACGAGCTGCGAGAGCTTGCGCGATCTCTGCTGTCATGCCTTCCATTGCAACAAGTTCTTCACTTGGCGCTTGTACGTTTTCTTGCTGTTGTAATGCATCAGCAAGTGCAATTTCTTTCGCACGGCTTTGCAGTAGTTCAACCAGTTCCGCATCCAGTTCGATTTCATCAAACGTTTCTGGCGGTACGTAAGCAATTTCTTCAAGCGAGGTGAAGCCCATTTCTACCAACGCCATCGCCAAATCTTCAGCAATATCCAGACGTGTAACAAACATGTCTAGGTATTTTTGTGCTTCGCTTTGTTGACGTGCGTAGTACTCTTCTTCCAGCATCATGTCCAGCTTGTAGCCAGTCAATTCAGATGCCAGACGAACGTTTTGACCTTGTGAACCAATTGCACGAGCTAGCTGATCACTAGTCGCGAAAATGATGTCTGCAGTACGTGCATCTTCATCGATGACAATACTAGAGACATCTGCTGGTTCTAATGCACTTGCGATATATTGCGCAGGATCATCCGACCAAACTACCACATCAATACGCTCGCCATTGAGCTCTTGCTGTACAGCCTGGATACGTGTACCACGCATACCAATACAAGCACCCACCGGATCAATACGGTGGTCATTGGTTTTCACTGCAATTTTAGCACGAACACCCGGTTGACGAGCTGCGGCCTTAATTTCAATGATTTCTTCAGAAATTTCAGGAATTTCTTTTTTCATCAATGCAATCAGCATTTCCGGTTTAGCACGTGACAACAATAATTGTGCACCACGGCCTTCACGGTTAACGCTATATAGAATCGCATTCACGCGTTGTTTCGGACGAAGGATTTCCTTCGGAATCATCTCTTCACGAGCCAGATACGCTTCTGCGTTGTCACCCAAGTCAATGATAAAACCATCTTTGGTTTGTTTTTTCACTTCACCGTAGATTAGCTCACCGACTTTAGATTCATACGCATCGGCAACCAGTGCACGTTCTGCTTCACGGATCTTCTGTACAATCACCTGTTTCGCGATCTGAGCAGCAATACGACCGAAATCGATTGATTCTACTTCCAGTTCACGGATATCGCCAATTGACCATTGTGCCGGATCAACATCAGAGATCGCATCCTGACAAGCAGGCATTTCATGATCTTCATCAGCCACCACTTCCCATTGACGGAAAGTACGGTAATCACCAGTTTTACGGTCAATTTCTACACGAAGACGAGCTTCTTCCGAGTGAGTCCCCTCGTAGAATTTCTTCTTAGTCGCTGCAACCAAAGCTTGTTCTAGCGCTTCAAAAATTGCTTCACGACTTACACCTTTTTCGTTACTAACCGTTTCAACCACGGTAAGAATTTCACGTGCCATAAGTCACCTATTCGTTCAGATTCTTATTAATTGAATTAATCTTGATAGACCAAATTTGCTTTATCGATATTGTGACTGTCGATATCCAAAATCTGTTGCTTTTCTACTTCAACTTGAATCATTTCATTTTCAAGGTCGACTGCAACCAGTTTTGCCTGGAATTTACGACGATTATCGACGGCACTGATCAAACGCAGCGCAACCATTTGTCCGATATAATGAGCCATCTGCTCCAGCTGGAAGAATGGACGATCCCAACCTGGTGAAGACACTTCAAGCGAATATTCACCTGAGATTGGATCATGTACATCCAGGATCGCGCCGACTTGCTGTGTGACACGCACACAGTCCTGAACCCCAATACCACGCCCCTGCTCTTCTTCGCCATCTTCATTGACAACAGGTGCTGCATTTTCATCGACCGGTTTGTCGATATAGATCCGTAATAATGAACGTTTGCCTTGTGGCAGGAATTCAATCCCCCACAGATTTACATCACAGGCTTCAACTGCTGGTGCAATCAAGTCCTGAAGTGCTTGAGTTTTATTTGATAGCTTCATTTACTCTCGTCATCTGGTGCGATTTTATGATCTATTTGACCACTACAAACCAATACAAACTATAGTAGTAGTGAAACATGGAGATTTGACCAAATATTGTCGACACTACACGATAGCCAATAAAAAAGGGCGTAAATCGCCCCAATTAATGCACAATTTGAACTTTTTTCAAATCCCACTGTGCAAAAAGGCCCACCATAGTTGTGAGCCTCTTTTAAGAAACTTGGTAGCGGGAGCTGGATTTGAACCAACGACCTTCGGGTTATGAGCCCGACGAGCTACCAGACTGCTCCATCCCGCATCAACGTGCAAAAATTATATACAAAAGATGCGAACTTTTCAATCACAACCACATCATTCTGCATATTTGTTATCTGTTACTGAAAAATTGGTAGCGGGAGCTGGATTTGAACCAACGACCTTCGGGTTATGAGCCCGACGAGCTACCAGACTGCTCCATCCCGCATCAGCATACAAATAACGTTCAGCTTAATATTCTATCATTAAACTGCCTTTAAAGTTGCATCTTTAAAGGATTGGTAGCGGGGGCTGGATTTGAACCAACGACCTTCGGGTTATGAGCCCGACGAGCTACCAGACTGCTCCACCCCGCAACAACATGCAAATAATTCTTCTCAACTTAAATCAGATTTAAGCTGCCTTTTAAAAGTTTGCGTCTTTAAAAAAGGATTGATTGGTAGCGGGAGCTGGATTTGAACCAACGACCTTCGGGTTATGAGCCCGACGAGCTACCAGACTGCTCCATCCCGCAACAACAGAAGTTTTTTTAGCTGCATACACCAACTTATGTTCTGGATTATAAGTTGGTGCGGAAGGGGGGACTTGAACCCCCACGCCCGAAAGCACTACCACCTCAAGGTAGCGTGTCTACCAATTCCACCACCACCGCAGCTGTGACGCATTCTAGTCGCATCACTGAAAAAAAGAAAGGTTTAATTAAAATTATTCGGTCGTTTGTGGTGCAGTTGGTGAAGTTTCAACCGGTTGCGCAGGCGCAGTTGGTGCTGATTGAATTGACGATAAACTGTACGCATTAGTGGTTTGTTTCTTGGCAAGAATCGCCAAAGTAATACTGGTCACAAAGAACAATGCGGTAAAAACTGCCGTCAAACGGGTCATGAAATTACCCGAACCTGAGGCACCAAAGATCGTTGCCGCACCGCCACCACCAAATGATGCACCTGCATCCGCACCTTTACCATGCTGAACTAAAATCAAGACAATCATCAAAATCGCTAAGATAATATGTACTACCAGCACAAAAGTTTGCATGCTGAACTCCTAATTATTGTGTATTTGCAAATGCTTGAGCAATTTGATGGAACGACTCAGCATTGAGCGATGCACCACCCACCAATGCCCCGTTAATGTCAGGACAAGCTGCTAACTCTACTGCATTTTCCGGTTTTACACTACCACCATATAAAATCGCCATAGTCGCAGCATAACCTGTAATCTGGCTCAAACCTTGACGGATCTGGGCATGCATGGCCTGCGCATCTTCTGGAGAGGCAGTTTTACCGGTGCCAATGGCCCAGATTGGCTCATAAGCAATCACGATATTTTTCCACTGCTCGCCTGCAACTACAGTCGCGATATCACAAATCTGTTGGAGGACCACTGCTTCCGCCTGCCCTGCTTCACGCTGTTCCAGACTTTCGCCCACACAGTAAATTACAGTTAAACCGGCATTTAAGGCATTCTTGATTTTAGCATTTAAGATCTGTGAACTTTCAGCAAAAATTTCACGACGTTCAGAGTGTCCAATCAATACATAGTGAATCTGGCTATCAGCCAATAATTCAGCACTCACTTCCCCGGTATAAGCGCCTGTACCTGAAATACGTGATACATCTTGTGCTACGGTATATACAGGGCGATTAGCAGAAGCAAATGCAGTTTGAATTTGAGTTAAGGCAAGGGTTGTCGGTGCCACACCCAAATGACAATTCTCTGTTGAAACTGGTGCAGACTCAAGCAAGTCTTTTAAATTCTGAACCAAAGCCTGGGCATCTGCCTGCATTGGATTCATTTTCCAGTTGCCCACCACCCAAGGGGTAATCGTCGAAACCGACATAAATAACCTATTTCACTGACATATCTTGAATTGGGCACATTCTACACGGAATTGTAAAATTTAAAGAATAGTTTTATTCATCCTATTTCTCAGTTTAGACTATTCAAAATGGTTATTTTTTGTTATCACTGAAAAAAATGTCCAGTTCTTCCGACCAGTTCAAGCTTTTACTGAATATCAGGAAGATTGCAGCATTCTCAGCTATGGTATTTTTGTATAACAAACGTATAATTTTAGAATAGCAAATTAAAAAAATTGAATTGATAGGCATATTGAAGCATGACAGCATTGCAGGGGTCACCAAGATTTACGGGGTTTATTCGTCGCCTGGTCGATGAAGGGGTATTATCGGCTGAAGATATGCGGACTGCTTTAGCCAATGCCAAACAAGAAAAAATAGATATTGTGGCTTATTTGGTCAGTCATCATAATCTTTCTCCTACCACCATTGCTGAAACGATCTCAGTAGAATTTGGTGAGCCTCTATTTGATATTGGCGCTTATGACCCGGGGCAAATCCTGCGTGAAGATATCGATGAAAAGCTGATCACCAAACATCGTATTCTGCCAATTTATAAGAACTCCAATGTTCTGTATATTGCCACGAGCAATCCAACCAATATCGAAGCAACGGATGCCATCCGCTTTGCGACTAAACTGAATATCGAAACCGTTATTGTTGAACACAATAAACTCGAAAAACTGATTGAGCAAAACTTTACTGAAGAAAGTACTTTTGATTTTGATGATGATTTCGATCTGGATGTAAATGTCGATACAGCTGATCCAACTCAAGAAGAAGATGAAAAAGAGAAGGGTGAAGAAGCCCCGATTGTTAAATATATTAATAAATTACTGATTGATGCCATTCGTATGGGCGCATCGGATTTACATTTTGAACCCTATGAAAAAATGTACCGGGTTCGCTATCGTGTCGATGGCGTTTTACGTCAGATTGCAACCCCGCCTCTACAACTAGCAAACCGTTTAGCATCACGTTTAAAAGTTATGTCGCAAATGGACATTTCTGAGAAACGCGTGCCTCAAGACGGCCGTATTAAATTAAAGCTTTCTAAAAACAAAGCCATCGACTTCCGTGTTAACTCACTCCCTACCCTGTTTGGTGAAAAACTGGTTCTACGTATTTTAGATCCGTCTAGTGCCATGCTGGGAATTGATGCTTTGGGTTATGAACCTGAGCAGAAAGAGTTATTCATGGAAGCCTTAGATAAACCGCAAGGGATGTTACTGATTACCGGTCCTACTGGTTCCGGTAAAACCGTATCGCTTTATACAGGCTTAAACATCTTAAACCGTGAAGATACCAATATTTCTACTGCAGAGGATCCAGTCGAAATTAACCTGCAAGGGATTAATCAGGTGAACGTCAACCCTAAAGTAGGCCTGACGTTTGCAGCTGCTTTAAAATCCTTTCTGCGTCAGGATCCTGATATTGTTATGGTTGGTGAGATCCGTGATCTGGAAACAGCTGAAATTGCAATTAAAGCAGCGCAAACAGGTCATATGGTGATGTCAACCCTGCACACCAACAGTGCTCCGGAAACTCTGACCCGTTTACGTAATATGGGCGTCCCTTCTTTCAATATTGCGACCTCGGTCAATCTGGTGATTGCGCAGCGTCTGGCCCGTCGCTTGTGTTCACAATGTAAAAAGCCGGCTGATATTCCTCAGCAAAGTTTGCTGGAAATGGGCTTTACCGAAGCAGATTTACAAAGCCCGGAATTTCAGATTTATGAACCGGTTGGTTGTAATGAATGCCGTGAAGGTTACAAGGGCCGGGTCGGTATTTATGAAGTCATGAAGGTCACACCTGAAATTTCAAGAATTATTATGGAAGATGGCAATGCAATTGAAATTGCTGAAGCTTCTGCACGTGCAGGATTTAACAATTTACGCCGATCAGGGTTAGTGAAGGTTATGCAGGGGGTGACTTCTTTACAGGAAGTCAATCGTGTAACCAGCGAATGATCGTGCTGAATATAAAATAAGGATAAAGCTATGGCAGCAGTAAAAAAAGGCCAGATGACACCGATCTTCAGTTATGAAGGGGTTGACCGCAAAGGCGCAAAGATCAAGGGGGAATTGCCGGCACGAAATATGGCCTTGGCAAAAGTGAACTTGCGCAAACAAGGCATTACGATCAAAACCATCCGGGAAAAGAAAAAAAATATTCTCGAAGGTTTAATGAAGAAAAAAGTTTCCACACTGGATATCACCATCTTCACCCGTCAGTTAGCGACCATGATGAAAGCCGGGGTGCCTTTAGTACAAGGCTTTGAAATTGTTGCAGAAGGTTTGGAAAATCCTTCTATGCGCGAGGTTGTGCTTGGAATTAAAGGTGAAGTCGAAGGCGGGAATACTTTCGCTGGTGCTCTACGTAAGTACCCGCAATATTTCGATAATCTATTCTGCTCTTTGGTCGAATCTGGCGAACAATCGGGTGCTCTGGAAACCATGCTGGATCGTGTCGCGATTTATAAAGAAAAAAGTGAGCTATTAAAGCAAAAAATTAAAAAGGCCATGAAATATCCAGCTACAGTAATTGTAGTAGCTGTGATCGTAACAATTATCCTGATGGTGAAAGTAGTCCCTGTATTCCAGGACTTATTCTCTTCATTCGGTGCGGACTTACCTGCATTTACTAAAATGGTAGTCAATATGTCCGAATGGATGCAAAAATATTGGTTCCTTTTGATTATTGGAATTGGCGTAGTGATTACTGCTTTCCTTGAAGCGAAAAAGCGTAGCAAAAAATTCCGTGATTTACTGGATAAGGCCGCGCTCAAAGCACCCATCTTTGGTGATCTGGTCTATAAAGCGATTATTGCCCGTTATAGCCGTACTCTCGCCACCACTTTTGCTGCCGGTGTGCCATTAATTGATGCGCTTGAATCGACTGCTGGTGCGACTAATAACGTAGTCTATGAGGAGGCAGTATTAAGAATCAAGGAAGATGTAGCAACCGGTCAACAGCTTCAATTTGCCATGCGTGTCACCGATAAATTCCCTTCTATGGCCGTACAGATGGTTGCGATTGGTGAAGAATCAGGGGCATTGGATGCCATGCTGGATAAAGTCGCCACCCATTATGAAAATGAAGTCGACAATGCGGTCGACGGTTTAACTTCCATGATGGAGCCCTTGATTATGGCCATTCTTGGTGTCCTTGTTGGTGGCCTGGTGGTGGCCATGTACCTTCCAATCTTCCAAATGGGTTCCGTGGTTTAATGCAAGATTTTATTTTATATTTCAGTCAAAACCCAACTGCGCTTTATCTCGCAGTTGGGCTTTTTAGTCTTTGTATTGGTAGCTTTTTAAACGTTGTCATTTACCGCACCCCTAAAATGATGGAACAGGAATGGCGTACGGATTGCCAGCTGTTTTTGCATCCAGACCAGCCCATCATTGATGAGAGCAAAATCACTTTAAGCAAACCGGCTTCAACCTGCCCGAAATGTCAGACACCTATTCGCTGGTATCAGAATATTCCAGTGATTAGCTGGATCTTATTACGCGGTAAATGTGGTAACTGTCAGAATCCAATCAGTATTCGCTATCCATTTATCGAGCTTCTGACAGCTGCTTGTGCACTGATGGTGGTGGCAGTATTTGGACCTACAGTACAGATGCTGTTTGGTCTAGTTTTTACCTATGTCCTGATTGCGCTCACCTTTATTGATTTCGACACCCAATTATTACCTGATCGCTATACCCTGCCACTGGCTGCACTCGGCCTGGGTATTAATAGTTATGCGATTTATACTACCCCTGATTCTGCCATTTGGGGCTATATCATTGGCTTCTTATGCTTGTGGGTGGTGTACTATCTGTTTAAGCTGGTGACCGGCAAGGAAGGTATGGGCTATGGAGATTTCAAACTGTTAGCTGCCTTAGGTGCCTGGATGGGGCCTATGCTCCTACCGCTCATTGTATTATTGTCATCATTGGTGGGTGCGATTATTGGGATTATCCTGCTTAAAGTTCGTAAAGAAAATCAGCCCTTTGCCTTTGGCCCTTATATTGCTATTGCCGGCTGGATTGCCTTTTTATGGGGTGAGCAGATCATGAAAATCTATTTAGGTCAGTAAAGTGAAATTTGTACTCGGTTTAACTGGTGGAATTGGCAGTGGCAAGTCTGCAGCCAGCCAATGGTTTGAAGCACAAGGAATTGCTGTCGTAGATGCAGATATTGTTGCCCGTGAAGTCGTCAATATCGGACAGCCAGCCCTGCAGCAAATTCGAGAAGTATTTGGTGATTGGGTCTTACTTCAGGATGGCTCATTGAATCGCCGTGCTTTACGTAACCATATTTTCCAGTCTCCAGAAGCACGAAAAACGCTGGAAAATATCACTCACCCTGCTATTCGCACTTCAATTATTCAACAGTTGCATGCAGCACAAAGTCCTTATGCGATTTTAGTTTCTCCCTTATTATTTGAAACCAATCAGCATAAACTGACACAACATACGTTATTAATTGATGCCGCTATTGAACTGCAAATTCAACGGGCTTCGCAGCGTGATGGACAAAATGTGGAGCAAATTCAGAAGATCATTGCCGCACAAATGCCGCGTGAACAAAAGTGTGCCATGGCTGATGATATTGTGCTGAATGATGGCGAACTGGAACATCTCTATGCCCATCTCACGCCTTTACATGAAAAGTATCTTCAGATGGCTGCTCAAAATCATTAACCCGAACTCAGTCAGAGTTCAAATAAAAAGCAGCCCTTTTAGGACTGCTTTTTTTGTTGTTCCAGTTTTTGGCTGAGACTGTCTTGATGCATCAACCAGCGCCAAGGCTGTATGGCACCAATTGCCATACCCACTAAGCCAGAGACAAGCGCGAGACTTAGAGGCTCATTTAATAACGGTACAGCCAGTATGGCAGCAATAAATGGCGCTAGGGTCACAATACTGCCCGCTTTAAAAGCACCTAAACGTTTAATTGCTTCCACATAAGTTAGTGTCGCTATAATCACCACAAAAATACCGTGAAAGAGCACTTGGGAAGCCATCTGCCAAGGTTCAGCAGCATCCAGATGTTTGGGGAAGAATAGCAGATAAATTGGCACATAAACGATGGCTGACCAGATCGCTACACTGGCCATAGAATGCCAGGCAGATAGCTTCCATTGACGTAGCAGTACAGTGAATACACCCCACCACATTGCACTGATGAAAAATAGCAGATCGCCTAATCCCAAGGCCACACCGGACTCTCGGAACATCAGCCAACTCATACTGCCAATCGCAAGCAGCATAATCACCATACTGATCCAAGTATGTCGGTCAAATCCCTGTTTAAATAACACAAAAGCAGCCACTGCGGTACAAAGTGGAATACAGCCATTTAGAAATACGGCAGCATGAGCTGCAGGTGCATAATGGAAAGCAGTATAAGCAGTCAGGCAATACCCCACCCCGCCAATCATGGCTAAGAGAAAGGATTCCTTACTCCATAAAAAGGCTGTATCCTTTTTATAAATTAAGACTGGCATCAGAATCAGAAAAGCCAATAGAAAACGTAATCCAACCAGATCCCAGGCACTAATCCCCCACTGGGCACTTAAGCGCGTGCTTAAGGTAAAACCTCCCCAAATACACATGGTAATTAAGACAAAGGCATAACCTTGCGTTCGGGGAGACATAGACTTCTTCTTTAACAGTATTTAGGTAAATAATAAAAAGGACTTAAGCTTGACGCTGACGACAGGCTTCATAAAGAGCCATCCCTGTTGCCACGCTCACATTCAGACTTTGCAGATTGCCTGCCATCGGAATATAAACCGTCTGATCACATTGGCTTTGGGTAATTGGACGTAAACCGGTATCTTCCGCACCCATCACCACGCATACACCTGTTCCGGTAAAATCAAATTTCTGGATAGGTAAAGCTTTTTCATCCAGCATCGTACCAACCACACGTACATTAAATTCATCTTTGATTTGACCCAAAGTACGCGCCAGATTGGTCACCTGAATAAACTTCACTTTTTCTGCACCACCTGCTGCCACTTTACGTGCAGTCGGCGTCAGGCTTGCTGAACGGTCACGCGGCACAATCACAGCCGCTACCCCCATCGCTGCGGCAGTACGAATACAAGCACCCAGATTATGCGGATCAGTTACCTGATCGAGTGCTAATAGAAGTACTTGAGAATCTTGCTTCAATAGATCTTCCAAATCCTTTTCATTTAAGGTTGGATGCGGACGAACTGCCGCCACAACGCCTTGGTGAAAAGGCAAACCTGCCAGTTTTTCCAGCTTGTCACGACTAGCCTGCTGGACACTAATGCCGAAAGGCTCAGCCAATTCCAGTACACGTTTCAGACGCTGATCATCACGGCCTTTCAGGGTAAAAAGAGTCAAGACACGTTCAGGCTCAAGCTCCAGCAGTGATTCTACTGAATGGACGCCATAATAATACTCAGGTTTAGCCATGAACGACCTCGAAAATAAATGGGGAAATAGGTAACAAAAGAAAAATCCTGCAAAGCCAACTTCACAGGATTCTGTATCAAGCTTAGTTTAACCGATTCAGAACAAAATTTCTTGATCGGTTACAGCTCATCTGTAGGTCTATTTAGCCTTCAAAATGGCAAACATAGTCCAGCACGTCATCAGTTTCGATTTTGAAACGGCTATTGCCTGGCACATAGAATGACTGACCCGCACGGAACAGTTCTTTCTCTTCACTGTCAGCGATTTGTACACGGCATTCACCTGAGATGATTTCCATACGCTCAGGCACATGTGTTTCAAAAGTTAATGCATTTTCTGAAGGTAAAATTACCCCTAAGGTTTTTTTAGTGCCATCTTCAAATTGCACCACATGGCTGATGCATAACCCGCCAAAATACACATTCGATTTTTTAAGTACTGATACATGATCAAACTGAGCTGACATGCCATTTCTCCAGATAAAGCATTTTGTAATATTTTGATTGCTGTAGTTTAAATGTGCACCCGCAACTAATCAATCGAAGTTTATCGGACTTGAATGAAATTATTGAGTGCCTCTGCTTGCCTTAATTCCAGCCTGTTTGAGCGATTTCGGCAGATCTTGGAAAATGTCGTGATTTTTCCCGCCATTTATAAGCAAAATATATTCCGACCTGATTTAATCTAAATTTCATGTATGTCAGAAAAATGAAAATATCTTTTGTAACTTCAGTGGCCTAATCTTGGTTCCTGTGACATAACATTCAAATAAGCGTGTATTAATCCCTGAAATTTAAGATAGAATGAAATCGATTTATCCTGATTTATAATAACAGCCGCGTTGCTAGACTGAAGCAACTGACATGCTATTTCATTCAAACTTTTCGCAGCCCGGATGCGTTTATGCTGACACATTTAACTCTGATCAATTTTGCTTTGGCCGAGCATCTTGCTATTGATATTGATAAAGGTTTTAACGTTCTTACTGGTGAAACCGGTGCAGGTAAATCCCTGTTACTGGATGCCCTATCTGCCTGTCTAGGTGAGCGAACCGATACCAATTATGTGCGTTATGGCACCGAAAAAGCGGATGTAACCGCAAGCTTTAGCTATCAGGAAGACAGCCCTGAGGCGAGCTGGTTAAAAGAGCATGAACTCGATGATGAGTCAGGGGAAATTCATTTACGCCGGGTGATCTTCGCTACTGGTCGCAGTAAGGCCTGGATCAATGGCCGCCCCAGCAGTCTGTCTGAACTGAAAGAAATTGGCCGACTACTGGTCCAGCTTTATAGCCAGCATAGCCAGCAGCAACTTCTAGAGCCACCTTATCCCAAACACTGGCTGGATCGCTATAGCAATTTTTATGCACCCGCTCAGGAAGTACGTGATGCTTACAGTATCTGGCATAAAAATATTCGCCAGCATCAGGCCGCGCTGGATGCACAAGCAACTCGTAAGCAACGTATGGAAACTCTGGAGCTGCAACTCGAAGAATTAGAAGAAGTCGTCCAAACGGATTATCAGGAAATTGAGCAGGAATTTGACCGCCTTTCCCATCACGAAGCGATTATGCAGGACTGTGTCTATAGCCTGAATGGACTGGACGAAGGTGAACAAAATATTTCGCAGGAACTGGCTTCAATTTTACGCCGTATGGAATCGCATGCCGGTCGTAGCGAACAGCTTTCCCAGATTTATACTTCTTTGCTGAATGCCCAAAGCGAACTTGAAGATGCAACGGCAACCTTACGCCAGTTTATGGATCGGCAAAGCTTTGATCCAGAGCGTATGGAAGAACTGAATTCCAAACTGGAGGTGTTTCACCGTTTAGCACGCAAATACCGCACCCAGCCAGAATTGCTGAAAGAAGAATATGAGGCCTGGCAGGCTGAGCTTGAGCAGCTGCATCAGCTGGAAGACCCGGAAACTCTGGCTGAACAGGTCGAGGTCTCTTATCAGGAGTTTCTAAGCAAAGCTCAACATCTGGATCAGATTCGCCGTGATGCAGCCGAACCGCTGGCGAAAAAACTGACCGAACAGGTGAAACAGCTTGCCCTACCTGAAGCGCATTTTGAATTTAAATTTGAGCCTTTGGAACATCCATCAAGTGAAGGTTTGAGTTTTATTCAGCTTCTGTTTACTGCCAACAAGGGCATTCCAGCCCAACCTCTGGCACGGGTGGCTTCAGGCGGTGAATTATCCCGTATTGCCTTGGTGATGCAGGTGATGAATGCAGAAAAAACCGAAGCTGAAGTATTGGTATTTGATGAAATCGATGTCGGGATCAGTGGCGGAACTGCGGAAATCGTGGGTCGCTTATTGGCTGATCTGGCACAGCATGTACAGATTCTATGTATTACCCATCAAGCGCAGGTGGCTGCACAGTCCGACCAGCATTTACTGGTGAAAAAATGCCAGACTGATCCGGCCAGCAGTACCATTATCAATCTGGAAGAAAGTGAAATTGTACAGGAACTTGCCCGTATGACGGGTGGCGTGGAAATTAATGAAACCACCTTGCAGCATGCACGTCAGTTAAGACAGTTAAAGTTTCAGCAAGCATAAATTATGCTTAATAAAAAATCCCTGACTAGTGCAGGGATTTTTTTATGAACAGCTTTTAGTTAAAGCCAAAAATTACCATTTGACTGGTTGATCACTAGAACCTGGCGTCATTCCATAACCGGGTGACTGATCATAAGCTTGACGAGTTTGTACAGGCTGCAATTTCAAACCTTGTAAAATCTCTGGATTAAGACCTTGAGCAATTTTGTCTGCAGTACTGTCATTTAAACTGTTCGTCAAAATATTCTGTGTCATTAAATTAGACAAGGTACGGTTAAAGATTCCGGCTGCAACGACTTTACTGGTCGCCGCTTCAATCACGCGCCAGCTTAAACGCACCTGAGCCGCGCCAGCATTCAGACCATACATCTGCTGCTTACTGGCGGTAGATAAATCTTTAATCTGACCAACCAGCAAATAATCTGCGCCAACTTTCTGACCGATACGTGCCAGTTCCTGTGGTGCGCCATCCCAATACAGGAAATCAGTTTCAGACTGCATTTCCTCAATATAGTGACGATCAACCACACTTAATTGTCCGCTTTGGGTTAGATAAGTGCCCAGTGTATCGGATAATTCCTGACTAAATTCACGGGCAGATCCTCCTCCAGCCAGTCGATTATTTTTTTCTGCCATCTGGAATGGTAAAACAGCGATCCGGTGTAAATGCTGATCCTGCACAGTAGATTCAAACTTGACCACATGAGCACGGACTTTGGCCCGATAATTATTCTTCGCTCCAGACACACTAAGTACCTGGAATTTAGTAACTGAACCCGAGCCCTGATTGGCTACGCTAAAGACTGGCGATACCTTGCCGGTATAGGTCCAGCCTTGATGGTTCACTGACAAAGAAACGGTTTCTTCATAATCCATTTGCGAAGAAACAGAAGCACCATTTACTGATTGTACCGCTACCAATAAAGCTTCAGAAATGGCCTGATGCTGTGTAGGACCACTGCCGCTGGCTTCTTTGACCACTTCCTTAATTGCTGCAAAAGCAGATGAACTGAGCAATCCGGACAATAAGCCTGCAAGTAATATTTTTTTCATATTGAATTCTTCTGTGGTCACTGCGCCAAAGCACAGCAACCTTAATTTAAATTACAGACCGAAAGTCGAACGCTTGCCTGCTTTACGGATTTCTTTCTCGCCAGTCCACTCAACGATTCCAGTTTGCAGGTTTTGCAATTTAAAGGTGAACTTGTAGTACACATCGCTCTTGCCGCCTGCATTTTTTACAATGCTCGACAAGTTGCCATTTAGCATATATTCAGCACCGATATGACCACCGCTCCGCACAGCGGTTGCCTGATTCACCATGCCGCTCTGTTTTTGATAGGCCAGTTGCTGCGCCATCGCATTCACAGACTTCATATCCACAAACCGGAATTTTCCAGAGTTGATCAGCTTGTTCTGAATGCTGTCAGTAATGGATTCAGTATCAATATGTTCCTGAGTTTTATTGTGAATACGATCTACAACAATCACCGGACGACGGTTTTGTGTCATCTGCACGATAGGCGGGAACATCAGCATGTCATCTACCATTTTCGCTGCAATCATTTGCAGGTCAGTCGAACCAAAGTCAGTCGTCAAAGTTTCAACTGCTTGCGCATCGCCATAACTCACTGCACCAGTAGACGCACAGCCACTAACCAGAGTCGTTGCTGCCAATACAGCGAAAATCAATTTTGCATTCATGTTCAATCTCTCTTATTTTTTCAAGTACACAACAACATCGACAGCAGACGGATTTGGTGCTAGGGATTGCACACCTTTGGTTTCACGGCCAGTTAACTGAATCGGCTTCCAGATGGCGCCTTCAGGATTCACTTCCGCACCTTGCGCATCCACCCACACGATCTTGTAGCTAAAGTCTTTGTTATTAAAACGACGGTTTTTGATTGCAATCGATGCGCGTTTCAAATCACCTGCCGCACTCATATTTACGCGTTCTACAAATACTTCCGTACTCAGGATCGGGTTATTGGTGATCGTACGGATGCTGATTTCATTAGTTGAGTTGGTCTGGGTCGACAAGGCATTCGGTGCAGTACACCCCACCATTAACAGTACCCCTAAACCAAGTACTGCAAAGCTGAATTGACGTTTCATATCGTTCTCTTAGGTTTTATTAATGTGGGATGGTGCTTACGCTGGCGGTAATCTTGTCATTGACGTGATGTGCATAGACAAAGACAGTTTGATTGGCTTTGACATCCAGATTGACAGCTGAACTGGAAAGACTGCCGCTAGAGAGCTGTAATTTATGGTTGCCTGGAGCGAGATTTAAGCGCGCAATCTGGGCATTGCTTGGCAAGGTACTCCAGCCACGCAAGTCGGCACGTTCAGTCGACATATTCAGGACATTGCCGGCCACCTGACCCAAAATACCCAGCTGATTGCCTAACTGTTTTTGTGCAGCATATTTGGCGCTTGCACGCATGATTTGACTGGTCAGATTGCCTACTACTTTTTCTTTCAGGTCTTTAACTGCCAGAGCGCCAATATCACTAATCACGTAGCTGTCTTGCATAGGCTTATTATTGACTTTGACCTTCAGGCTTTTCGGTGCCACATAGGTACTTGGCTCATAAGTCGCAAAAGCGATATTGACCAAACCACCCGGTGTTGGCACATCAATCTTGTTTTCAACCTTTTGCGGCACAATACCTTGCTCGATAAAGACAATGACCGGCACACTGCCACTTTTTGGTTTTGCTACTAACTGATTCAAGCGTTTTACGTCTTGGGCAATCTGTGCATCTGGCTGTAATTCATAGGCCTTTTTATAATCTACCAAGGCGTCGTTATATTCACCCAAGGTTTCCCATAAATTGGCAGCCATGTAGAACGCATACGCATTCTGGTAGCTGTTTTTAATTTTGCCGGCAATAGGGTCCAGACCTATAAATGCTTCATCCAGTGCGCTAAGCGGATTTCCTTCAGTAGCCGGTTTTTTAACTTTGTCTTTTTTTCTTTCCAGCTCTTTCTGATGAGCCAGTTCAATTTCACGCTGTAGGCCTTGTGCAACCCGCATTTCTACAGATGCAGCCTCTAAATCTTTGAGAAAAATATAATTTTTTGCCTGAGAAATATGTGCTAGTACCTGTTCATGAGGGGGTACCAGATAAGGAACAATTGAATCATTACTCATCAAAGCCAGAGCTTTAAAGCCCACACGAGATACACTGACTTTGGCACGATTTTGCTGTTTATCTAGCAAAGTAAAAGCCTGTTTATAATATTCCTGGCTTTGATCATATTGATGATTGACCTGTAATAACCGGGCTTGTTCTAACAGATATAAAACACCATCTTTTGAATTAGCTTTATTCTTGAAATCTGTAATTAAATTTTCAGACAGCTCTGCATTTAAATGACTACGAAAAAAATTACCTTCTTCATTATATGTTTTGAATACTGCCGCATGGGAAATAATAGACGCTGAACATAGAGCAGAAATTAAAGTCCCTTTAAAAAAATGATGCATAACGATCCGTTAAAATAATAGAAGATTAAAAATCGGCGCATCTTACAAACAAAGCTAAATTGTTTCAATATGTAGTTCATGTATATATTGTGTAAAATTTAACTCTAAATAAACACATTATATTTACCTAAATTAAACAATATTGAATAAAATTTACAAATTATAATCGTTTTTAAGTATGAAAAATCTTTTCTATTATTGCTATATAAGTTTAATTCATTATACCTATTCATTAATAAAATAACTTATAAAAAATTAATAAAAAATAAAGCACTTCGCTTTAAATATAAAATTTAATATTTTCTTCTATTTAATTATTTAGTTTAATTATTAAACAATTAAAAATATATAAACTTATTCCTTCTTAAATTTATTTTATATTCTTAGTCGATAATAAATGAACCCCAGAATTTACCATTCAATAAAATAAAACTGATTTTATTGATTTATTGAAAAAATAAAAAAAATACCTATTTGTAGTTTTTTTATACTCAGTATCTACAAAGCTAAGTTGTCAGTGGTGCATTTTTGTGGGATAAGTAAATAAGGAATAGACAATTTGCAGAATTGAAAATCCAGTCTTTTGCCCTGATAAATCATCTACCACGATCACAAACGATATAGACTTTTGGAGAGCCGCTCAGGTGACTAAACAATATCTGACTCATCGTTGTCTGATTGCGCCACCCCATGCAAGTGACGATTTTTTTGCCCATACGGTCATTTATCTGGCCCGTCATGATGAAGATGGCGCTCAAGGGATCATTATTAACCGCCCTGCTGGCATTCAAATTAAAGAATTGCTAAATGACCTGGATATTGAGGCGGATAATGTCAATCCCCATGAAGTGTTGCAAGGTGGACCTTTGCGACCTGAGGCCGGTTTTGTCCTGCATACCGGTCAGCCGACCTGGCATTCCTCTATTGCTGTGGGTGAAAATGTTTGTATTACCACATCTAAAGATATTCTGGATGCGATTGCGCATAATGAAGGTGTAGGCCGCTATCAGATCGCATTGGGTTATGCGAACTGGGGCAAACATCAGCTTGAAGAAGAGATTGCCCGGGGTGACTGGCTGATCTGTGAATCCGATATGGACCTGATTTTTAATTTACCTTATAACGACCGCTGGGATGCTGCCTATAAAAAAATGGGCGTAGACCGAACCTGGTTATCTTCCGAGATTGGACATGCCTGATGTAAACGCGCCAAACACCATTATGGCGTTTGATTTTGGTACACAGAAAATGGGAATGGCAGTCGGCCAATCCCTGATTGAAAGTGCCAATCCCCTCCCTTTATTTCCTATGAAAGACGGGATTCCGAACTGGGACGAATTACTGAAAATTGTAAAAAACCATCAGCCAAGCCTATTTTTAGTGGGACTGCCACTGAATATGGATGATAGTGAATCTGAACTGTCGACACGGGCACGAAAATTTGCCCGCCGTTTACGTCATCAGACCAATATTGAAACCTTGATGGTGGATGAACGCCTGACCACTCGTGAAGCACGGGATGAACTGGATCATTATCAAGCTCAAGGTTGCGGCAAAAAATTATCTGCGGACAGTATTGCTGCTGCCCTCTTGATTGAAAGCTGGTATCGGCATCCGGCTGGACTGCAACCCTAAATTTCTTTTAAATAGAAGCAATAGCATCTTTCGAGATGCTATTTTTTTGAATTAAAGAATCTCTTTTTTAGTTCATTGGGATACTTTCAATCTAAAAAAATAGAGTGCCTTCATCAATCATTTTTTAATCATTCAACAATGAGCAAAGGAACTCCCTCATCCTCACTTTCTCCCTAAGAGAGAAGAAACTTTAAATACGAATGAACTAGTATTTTTTGTTTTATCAAAGATAATTTAATTAAGGAAAAAAATAACGAAAAGTCAGGTTAATTCTGGGTTCCAAAACCCGAGTCGTTTTCCGGATACAATGTTTCCAGTAGTATTGGGCCTGTCCACGCATCACAATCAACTGACCACTTTGTAAAAGCAGATCCACTGTTTCATTCTCTGTTTTATGTTTAAAGCTCATCTTGCGGGTTGCACCCAGACTGAGGGATGCAATCACATTTTCCTGTGACGTTCCCTGATATAAAGCTGCCTCATCATCACTATGCCAGCCCAGACCTTGCGACCCATCTTCATATAAATTAGCCAGACAGGAATTAAAGGAATGACCCACCAATTTTTCAATATGCTGCTTTAACCGAAATAGCCCCGGTGTCCAGATATGAGCTTGTTTGAAACTTCCGGAATAATGATATTGATAGTGTTCATCGCCATACCAGACAACTTTTCGCCCAGTAATATAATGCTTGCCAAATAAAGTGACTTCATCCGCTTGCCAGGCCAGATGAGCTAGAAAATGCTGTAAATATTGCTGGCTCTGCTGCTCATTTAAAATCTGGCCATAATCCTCTACCACCCCATCAAAGGGTAATAAATTCATTTGAGATTCTGGCGCAAACAGGTCCAAAGTCATTTTAAAATCAGTCTAAAAATTTCAGTATCTTGCTGAAAAGATTGAGACTTATCCAGAAAAATTACAATCTAATTTCACAAATAAATACAACATTTACTCTTGTGAGTACCTCTATTCCTGCCTAGACTAAATCCAACTTTGACAATAAAAATAATTGCTTATGAATTTATGGCAGCTGTTTTTAAAACTTCGTCCCTTTGTCAGCCCTTATCGGCTCCTGGTGATTGCGACCCTCATTTTAACCCTGATCGGTTCCTTTACTGCTCAGGTCAATGCACTGACCCTGCAATATGCAGTCGATAGCATCAATGCACTGCTGGAACAAGGACAGGGACTGGATGAAGGCTGGCATATCCTGATTACTATCTCTGCCATTTTACTCGGTAAAGAAGTGGTGAATGCACTGGTCCAGTTTGGGCAGAAGTTTTATGGAGAAAAGCTGCGGATTTTTATTTCCCAAGATCTGGCTCAAGGCATTATTGAAAAGTTTTTAAAATACCGGCTAGCATTTTTTAATCAGGATAATAATCAGGCTGGAAAATTACAGACCCGTATTGATCGCGGAATTGGCTCCCTCACCCGACTGGTTCAGATCTTTTTCATTGATATTTTTCCTCTATTTACCAGTGCAATTGTCGCGCTCGGATTGATGTACTATGCCAATTTTTATGTCGGACTGGTCGCCACAGCAATTGTACCGATCTACTTCTGGCTCACCTATAAACAGGCACAAAAACTTGGTGGATGGCGCCGTAGTCTGAGAGATGGCCGGGAAAAAAAGAGCCAGGGCATTCTCAGCATCATCAATTCAATTACAGTCATCAAATCCTTTAACCGGGAATCGATTGAATCAGACAAGCAGCTGAGCTTGCAGCGTGAACTGACCGATAACCAGATGAAAACCCGGCAGACCAGCTTCCTGTTTGATGGTCTGAAAACCTTTATTGAACAGATCGGCATAGTCCTGATTATCATCCTGACCTCCTATTTTGTACTGGATGGACAGATGAGTATCGGCATGATCATGTACCATGTGCTGCTCTTTAATAACGTTTCTGCTCCGATTCGCTCGCTGCACCGGATTTATGATGAAGTGAATGATGCCATGATCTATTCAGAAAGCTTCTTCAATATTCTGGAAGCTGATGCTGAAATTGAGCAAAGCGGACAGCAAAAACCGCCAGTTAAAGGCCGATTTGAGCTAAGTGGCGTGAATTTTTATTATCCGAATGGGCATCATGCCTTAAAGGATATCAATATGGAGATTCGTCCCAATACGATTACTGCACTAGTAGGGTTGTCTGGTGCGGGTAAATCAACCCTGATCAGTCTGCTCGATAAATTTTATGAACCACAGGAAGGCCAGATCAAACTGGATGGGATCGACTTAAAAGATTATGACACTCAATATCTGCGTGATCATATCGGATTAGTGCTACAAAAAAACCATATTTTTCAGGGCACGATTTTTGACAATATCCGTTATGGTAAAACCAATGCCAGTATGGATGAGGTGATTGCAGCTGCTCAAAAAGCCTCGATTCATGAACAGATTTTACAGCTACCGGATGGCTATGATTCCGATGCCCTGCAACTGTCCGGCGGTCAGCAACAGCGGATTGCCATCGCACGGATGTTCCTGAAAAACCCACCGATTATTTTTCTGGACGAGCCGACGGCAAGCCTGGATGCCATTGCGACAGAACAGATCAAACAGAGTCTGGATCAGATCAAGCAAGGCCGTACCGTGATTATCATTTCGCATAGCCTGTCTCAAATTATTGATGCAGACTATACCTATGTGATGAAAGAAGGTTGTATTGCCGAACACGGTGAACATGATGCGCTTTATCATCAGGACGGCGTATATAAGGAAATTTTTGATGCGATGGCGAAGAGCCTGAATATTGAAAAAATTGCCAAGACTTTTGAAGATGATGCAGAGGAAGAAACGCATAGTTAGCTCTTCATTCAACTATCTCTAAAAAAGAAAAGCGGTCTTTAAAGACCGCTTAAAATCAAAATATCATTAGCCAGATTTAAAACCGCATAATCCATTCACCCCTGATATAACGATAATCGTAATTCGGGCCATAAAAAGAAGCACTGCGGTTATAGCCGGCATTCATCCGCAGAAATTGCGAGCCACGAACAGGACTTTGTAGGTTGAGTTCGAATAATCGGGTAGACTGGCTCGGATCCTGATTGATTTTTTCTCGGCCAAAGCCTGCCGTTAAGCCTGCAGACCAGCCAGCGAAACGCTGACGCCAACCGAGAGCGAACATCGATTCTTGATAATCTTCTGGGTTGAAGTACTCTCTACCCACATCTTCTTCACTGCTGCGATACATACGATAACGAGCCTGAAGCGTTAGACCCAGATCTAGTGAAGGCTGATAAATCAGTCTAAGACGGCCATGATCACGGCGGTTATCATCCGAGAAAAACTGTGTTCCCGCTAAACCTACAAGCGTGACATGTTCACCTAAACCTTGATCTAATGCCGCACCGACAAAAGTAAAGTTCGTTCCTGCATCAAGTGCAGGCTGGGTTTCGACCCAGTCACGATTGGCAAAAAGTTCTACTGCTGTCTTTTCTGCAAGTGCTGTACGGTAACTGCCATCAAAGGTCAATAAAGTATGATCACCTTGCTCAAATAATCCTGCTTCCAAGTTCCAGCCATTGGCTGTAGCGGACTCAATATCACGCCCAATAAATGAGATCTTCTGACCATCGCGTTTCCAGTCATCTGCCCTATATTGATAGGCGCTGCCACGGATACCCACATAATGATCAGCATCTTCATATTGAGGCAAGAATTCCGCTGATAATTTACGAGTCTGGAAGCCTTCGCTATCGTCACTCAAAAAGAATTCTGTTCCAGCCGCTCGTTCACTTGATGTCTGATTTTCATCTAATCCATTGGCCAGGCTGGCAGTACTTAAACTCATGAGTAGAGGAACACATACATATCCGATTTTCATAGTGTTCATTTTGTTCCCCAGGTTTTTCGTGTTCTCAACACTTCATCCATATAGCCTAAAATACTGGCTGGTTGAAGCAGGAAGCTATAGGCCAACACATACAATAAAAAACCACTGAAGTTTTTCCGGACCTTAAGCTCCAGGTCATTAAACATTCTGCGTTCAATTGAATAATTTAAGAAACCCAACAGGAATGCCATTGGCAATAGCACTAAAGTCATGATTCCGACAATCCAGTAATGTCCAAAACATGCCAGAATGATTCCTGGAATAAAGCCAAAGGTAAAGGCAATATCCAGCCATGGGAAAAACAGGTTCCAGTAAATAAAAAATGTAGAGAGTCTTGGCTTGATTAAAATACTAGGATGTTTAATGAATGCTTCAATCATGCCACGAGCCCAACGCTGACGCTGTTTAACAAACACTTTAAGCGTCGTCGGTGCATTGGTAAACAGGCAGGCATCCTCACAATGGCCAATCCGATAACCTGCATTTAATAAGGCCCAGGTCAGCACAATATCTTCACCTACACATTCAGGCCAGCCACCGACTTCAATCAGGGCATTACGGTCATAAATAGAGAAAGCACCTTGCGCTACCAGAGTTCCCTGATAGAGAGATTGCAGGCGTTTGGTTGCCGAGATTCCCAGAAAATAGTCCCATTCCTGAGTTTTGGTCAGCAGATTGGTACGTGAGTTACGTACCAGAATTTTACCCGCAACCGCACGTGTATTTGGAGGATCTTCCACATAGCGCTCAACAATATTGATCAGGGCAACACGATGGAGATAGGAATCCGCATCGACGGTAATTACCAGATCATGTTCCGCAAGTTTCAGACCTTCGTTTAAGGCGTGCGCCTTCCCTGCATTTTGCTTTAAATCCAGTAAAGTCAGCCAGGGAAATCTTGATTCTGCTTTGCGAACAATCTCTGCGGTTTCATCCTGAGAGCCATCATTGATCACAATAACCTGTAATTTTCCCGGATATTTTTGCTGGCTAATACTGACCAAAGTATCTTCAATTGATGCGGCTTCATTGTAAGCAGCCACCAACATGGTAATCCCTGGATAAACCGCCAATGGCTGACGTTTAGGTCGTCTGTCCATCATTAGGCTTAAGGCCGCAAATGAGTTCATAAATCCTGGAATAATGGCAATACCATAAATCAGAAAAATAGCCCAAAAGTAACCAACATAAGTGCTCAAATCATGCAACCAGTCCTGAGCAATCCAGATGGAAAATACGGTCCAGAAACACGCACCCATTAACGCGATCACAAACTTTAACTGCACAGAAAAGTAAATTCGGGAAGCTTCTCTTTGACTTTCATCAATGATCATGAATTTTCTCTTAAATATATAATTTCACTGAGTAAATTAATGCAGGGTTAGGTTTAGACCAGAAGTATGTGACTGATAACAAAAGAGCTTCGTTTTTCTTTCTTATCTATTGGTTTGATGAGCACATGAAAAAATCTTTTCACTTTCTGAAAATAATTCCATTTTCATAAATCAACCCGCATTTTGCTAAATTATATACAACTTTTGTATGTTTTTTGATAAATAGCTCACATTTCTTTTAATTAAATTTATAAAGCTTATTAGTAATTGTTATTTATGTGATTTTTCTCATAGTAATATTAGGGAACGCCTATCCTATCTAGCTTTCACAATATCAAGAACATATTTTTGAAATAAAAAAGCCTGCACGATGCAGGCTTTTTACTATTATTTAGTTTTAATTAACGCTGAAATTTTTGCTCAATTTCTTCGACACTGCTATGCCGTACATCCAGGCCCTTGACCATATAAATGACCTGTTCCGAAATATTACGTGCATGATCTCCAATGCGTTCCAGCGAACGTAGTACCCAAAGTACATTGATCACCCGACTAATATGCCGTGGATCTTCAATCATATAGGTCATTAAGGTACGGGTAGCGGACTGATATTCCCGGTCAATGTCGGCATCGGCCTGCATCACGCGCAGCGCTTGGTCTACATCCAGACGGGCAAAGGCATCCAATGCATCATGAATCATCACTCGAACCTGGTTACCAATATGTCGGGTTTCCATATAACCGCGTGGTGAACCACCCTCTTCACACAAGGTTTGGGCAATACGAGCAATTTTCGATGCTTCATCTCCAATCCGTTCCAGATCGGTATTGGCCTTGGACATGGCAAGCACCATACGCAGATCAATGGCAGCGGGATGACGGCGAGCCAAAATCAGGGTCAGTGCCTCATCAATTTCACTTTCCAGACGGTTCACGGTATTGTCCTGAAACTGCACCTCAACCGCCATTGCAGCATCTGTATCCAGCAGTGCATGAATGGCATTGGTCACCTGCTGTTCTACCATGCCGCCCATGGTCATGAACTTGGTATTTACGTCCTGCAATTCTTCATTAAATTGCGAAGAAATGTGATGACTTAATACAGGATTATTTGGACTCAAGGAAATCTACTCCTGAACAGGAAAAGGCAAGAACACATCATGAAATATCATTAAAGCATGACCATCATGAAAGTTTGATGACAACTTGTTAGCCTTCTTTAAGAACGGTCATATTCAATGAGCCAGGCATTCATCTCTGCCAGTTCTTTTTCTGTCAATTGTCCTACCGAAGCCTGTAATTGCAGTACATGCAGCAAATAATCATATTTGGCATTCAGATAATCGGTTTTGGCAGAGAAGGCATTGCGCTGCGCCAATAATACATCCACCATGGTTTTTAAACCTTCCTGATATTGAGCTCTGGAAGCTTGAGACACAATATCTGAAGACTGCATCGCTGCTTTACGTGCATTCAGTTTGGCCTCATCCGTTTCTACCTGCAGATAAGACTGTTTAACATCAGTATTAGCTTTGCGAATGGCGGCATCCAGTTGGGCTTCACTTCTCTGTACGTTCACGCCCGCCTGACGAATACTCTTTTGGGTTCGCCCCCCGGTAAACAGATTCCAGTTGACCTCGACGCCAATCTGGTCAAAATCCCCATTGGTTGATAACACTGTTTCAGGAGTCTGCTTTAAATAGCCATAGGTTCCGACAGCTTCAACCTGAGGATAGAGAGCCGCCTGCTCCACCCGTTTGGCATCTTCAGAATAGCGTTTCTGCAAACGTGCCTGCAAAATTTCCAGATTCTGGTTTTGTGCCAGTTCGGTCCAGGAGCCGATATTACTCGGAACAGGTTTCTGAAACTGGAAATCCTCACGTAGAACCGCCAGATTTTCCTGATAAGGTCCAATTAACTGAGCCAATTGTTCCTGTGCCAGCACCAGTTGTACCTGTGTAGAAATCCGGTTAGCTTGTGCACTTTGGTATTGGGCATTGGCTTCACTGACATCACTTCTCGCCACGAGTCCTTCTCGAAGTTTGGCATTCATCATCCTTAACTGTTCTGATAAAGCTTGCTCTTCTTGCAGATAAGCCGTAGTTAAAGACTGCTGGCGTAAAACATTAAAATAGGCTTCTGCCACCTGCAAAATATGCTGCTGCTTTTGCAGGCGCAGGTTAACTTCGCTGAGTTCTACCGAGGTTTTGACCTGCTTATAACCCTGCCAGGCATCCCAACGAAATAGTGGCTGACGTGCAGTGACTGCAATCTGACGTGTAGTCGTACTCGAACCTTGTAATTCTCCAAATTCGGCAGGCAAACCTTCTATCGATGAATTATCGGCAGACTGGTTTTTACGGGTCACATTTCCAGATAAAGTCACAGTCGGCAATAAATTTCCGCTGGCTATGCCCAGGTTGAGCTGATCCGACTGGTATTGCAACAGATTCGCCTGCCAGTTCGGATCATTTTGCTGGGCACGCTGATAAGCTTCAAGCAGATCCAGCGCAAACAGTGTCGGACTGACACCCAATAAACAGACACTGACGATGAGTTTTAATTTCATTTTATAGTTTTCACCCCTACAGCCATTTAAATCATCAGATTAAGGCGCTTTAAACCCAGCAATACTAAAGATTTCTTTTGATTTTTTACGTATGACTTTTATTAATTTTCTCTTATATATCCACGATTTTATTCAATATTCCTCCTATTTTCCCCATTCCGCATCCTAGCTTAACAAAGCCATTCACAATACTACACATAGAACTTGAATTAGATCTATACAATATAGCTCCCAGTAAGGCAGTTATTTCTGATTTCATCTATATAGAGTCCTGAAGCATAGTGTTAACGCGAATTCATTCGATGTTCAAAGTTTGTTTTGTTTTCAGCTGCTTGCTGTTCGTAGGCGGATGCCAGCAACCCTCAGAACCGCAAGTTGAAATGGAACAGGCCGAGGTTAAAACCGTTCAGTCTCCCGCGAACGATTTCACCCTCATGTGTGAAAATATTGAAAAAAACATGTCCCAGATTAATGAACAGCGCACCACTTTTGCACTGGAACAGATTAATCAGGATCTTAAAGTGTGTCTGCCGCTCATGGAACTGGCCGAGCAGAAACACCTGATGCAGCGTTCTACCGAAATGTATCAACGCTTCCTGCATGTGGAACGCACCGAATTCCAGCAACGTGCTTTCGAGCAATATGCCTTGGATATGGCTCAGCATCCCACCATCCAACAAAGCCACTTTGAACAGTTGACTACGCGCGACCAGTATTTATTGAAGCATAAAGGTCAGGCCTATGTAGAACTGCTGGATCAGGGCAATGGCACGCTACAATATCGTCGTAGCCCGGAATATCTGGCACGTATCTTCGCGCCGTATTTACCAGCTGCCGAAAAGGTATTTATTGAGAATCTGGCTGAGCAGAATATGGAACCGGTCTTGGTCGAAAAACGCTTGCAGCTTGAAGCCGCCAATATTGCCGCTCGCGCTCTATTCTGGGAAGATTATCTACAAACCTATCCGAAAAGCAGCTATCAGCGCGATGCCGAATATCTGCTGAAACAATATACTTATTTCCTGTTTAGAGGCAGCGAGCAATCGCCAATCTCTGAGGATTATCGTGACCGTTATTCGGTAGAAACCAGCCATCTGGAAACTATTATTGGTCTAGCGCGGGGTCAGAAATCCAAGTTATCGACACAGGCGCAATTGTTTTTAGAGTTTCTGGACATGAATCCTGAACAGCGTCAGCGTGCCTTAGCTGCGGATTATCGTGACCGTTCCAGCACTGAACAGATTTTATATTATGCCCAAGTCACCCCACCCTCACAGAACTACGGTAAAGACTGCTTTAAAGATGCGATCTGTCTTTAAAACAATCTTTTCTTAAAAATCGATGAGATAGCCGAAAATCAGTAACCCCTCCCAATTTAAAGCTACTTTTTAAATACCAACTAAGCTAAGATTTAGCCTCGCTTGACGGAGCGCGAGTAATAACTCGCTGAGATCACTTAAATCAGCCTTTTCGGCCATTTGATAGTGAGTACCGTTGAACCTGATCAGGTTAATACCTGCGTAGGAATCAAGCCATCTAAAAACGACTACCCTTGTTTTATCTACTCCCAGATAATTCCGTCCACGTTTTTGGTCGTGCTTGATTCGTTGATGTCATTCATAAGGATCATTGCAATGAGCCAGTTAACGAATCTTTCTTCTGAAACTCCCCTTACTCCACACGAACAGGAAGCGCGTGATCTGACCCGCATTCTGCCGGCTTCCCGTAAAGTCTATCTGCAAGGCTCACGTCCTGATATTCAGGTGCCCATGCGGGAAATTTCTCTCAGCGAAACCCCGACTGGTCTGGGCGGTGAATATAATGCACCGTTGATGGTCTATGACACTTCAGGGGTTTATACCGATCCAAACGTTGAAATTGATCTGAATAAAGGCCTGCTAAATCTGCGTGAAGGCTGGATTGAACAGCGTAATGATACAGAAATGCTGGATGATTTAAGTTCTGAGTTTGGTCGCCAACGTCTGCGCGATATCCGTACTGCCAATATCCGCTTTGCCCATATCCAGAAACCACGCCGGGCTAAACTTGGCCAGAATGTGACCCAGATGCACTATGCCAAACAGGGCATTATTACGCCGGAAATGGAATATATCGCGATTCGGGAAAACCTGCGTCAGCTGGAAGGTACCGATATGCGTCAGCATCCGGGACAGAATTTCGGTGCCAAAAATTTACAGGAAATCACCCCTGAATTTGTCCGTCAGGAAGTCGCTGCAGGCCGTGCCATTATTCCTGCCAATATCAATCACCCTGAACTGGAACCAATGATCATCGGGCGCAATTTCCTGGTAAAAATTAATGCCAATATCGGAAACTCTGCGCTGGGTTCAAGTATTGAAGAAGAAGTGTCAAAAATGACCTGGGCGACCCGCTGGGGTGCCGACACCATTATGGATCTGTCGACTGGTCAGAATATTCATGAAACTCGTGAATGGATTATCCGTAACTCACCAGTGCCAATTGGTACAGTCCCAATTTATCAGGCTCTTGAGAAAGTCAACGGTGTAGCTGAAGACCTGACTTGGGAAATCTTTAAAGATACCTTGATTGAACAGGCTGAACAGGGCGTAGATTACTTCACGATTCATGCCGGTGTGTTATTGCGTTATGTACCGCTGACCGCGAATCGTCTGACTGGTATTGTGTCACGTGGTGGTTCGATCATGGCACAGTGGTGTCTGGCACATCATCAGGAAAACTTCCTCTATACCCATTTCGATGAAATCTGCGAAATCATGAAAGCCTATGATGTGTCTTTCAGCCTCGGGGATGGCTTACGTCCGGGCTGTATTCAGGATGCCAATGACGAAGCACAATTTGCTGAACTGCGCACTTTGGGTGAACTAACGCATCGTGCCTGGGAACATGATGTTCAGGTGATGATCGAAGGTCCGGGGCATGTACCGATGCATATGATCAAGGAAAATATGGATCTGCAGCTGGAAGTCTGTAAGGAAGCACCTTTTTATACACTGGGGCCATTAACCACAGATATCGCACCGGGTTATGACCACATTACTTCGGCCATTGGTGCCGCGATGATTGGCTGGTACGGTACCGCGATGCTTTGCTACGTGACACCGAAAGAACATTTAGGCTTGCCGAACAAGAAAGATGTGAAAGACGGCATCATTACCTACAAGATTGCCGCACATGCTGCCGATCTAGCCAAAGGTCATCCAGGTGCTCAAGCCCGTGACAATGCCCTGTCTAAAGCCCGTTTTGAGTTCCGCTGGGAAGACCAGTTTAACCTGAGCCTGGATCCGGACACAGCACGCAGCATGCATGATGAAACCATGCCAAAAGCGGCACATAAATCGGCTCACTTCTGCTCGATGTGCGGACCAAAGTTCTGTTCAATGAAAATCACGCAAAATGTGCGGGATTATGCCAGCCAGTTATCTGCTGATGAAACCCCGGCTGTAACGCAGGCAGAGATTGAAGCCGGCCTTAAGCAGATGAAAAACGATTTCCACAGCTCTGGTCAAAAATTGTACCACAAGGTGTAAAACCGTAAAAAAAACAGTTGTTTTCATAAAAATCTCAGATAGGATGAAAAAAATAAGTTATTTCATCCTTTTCTGAGTTATGAATATTATTAAACAAGCCTCTTATAATAAAAAAGATTTTAGGATAGAGGCCCGTGAGTTTTTATATCGGGGATTTATTCAGGTGGAAAAAGTCACGTTACGTCACCGTGTCTTCCATCAGGAATCTTATACACCTGCATTGCAGCGTGAGCTCATCCATCGTCCTGAAGCCGCTGGGGTACTGCTGTATAACGATCAACAGCAAAAATTCGGCTTGATTGAACAGTTCCGTATTGGGGGATTGGATGATCAGGATACGCCATGGCAACTAGAAGTCATTGCCGGTGTACTGGATGGCTATGAAACGCCTGAGACCTGTATTCGCCGCGAAGCTCTCGAAGAGTCAGGCTGCACCGTTGATTCCTTGCAGCATCTTTTCAGTTTCTATCCTTCTGCCGGTGCCTGCTCGGAACTGTTTCATCTTTATGTCGCCCAGACTGAACTGCCTGAAGAAGGCGGTGTTTTTGGCATGCCGGATGAAGGGGAAAATATCCAGCTGCACATTCTGGATTATGCCGATATTCCGACCCTGCTGAGTAATGGTCGCCTCAGAAATGCGCCTGTGATTATGGCGCTACAATGGCTACAACAGCATCAACAGACTGTCCCGTCAGGTTTAAGGGGGCAGACATGACATCGGAACAATTCAATCCTGCATCACCACAAGAATGGACCATTATCCAGATTTCTGACACCCACTTGATGGATCAGCCCAATCTGGAATTCGCGAATATGAATCCCGAGCAGAGCTTCCATGAAGTCATGCAGCATATTCAACACAATTTTCCAGAAATGGATGCACTCGTACATACCGGTGATCTGGCACAGGTGCCGGTCGCAGAAACCTATACGCGTTATTTAAAATATATCCAGTCTTGCCAGGTGCCCTATTATCAGATTCCGGGCAATCATGATGACATTAAGGTCTTCCCTTTTTATCAGGATCGGGATCAGGCACATGCGATCCATTTTGGCAGCTGGACCCTGATTTTACTAAATAGTGCAGTCCAGGATCGGATAGATGGTTGGGTAGAACAGGCTCAACTGGAACAGCTAGACCAATTATTGCTTGAATACCGAAATCAGCATGTGGTTGTGGCTTGCCATCATCATCCTTTTGCGATGAAGTCGCACTGGATTGACCAGCACCGACTGAAGAATGCTGAAGATCTGAAAGATGTACTGGCCCGGCACCAGAATGTGAAGCTGGTTCTGTTTGGTCATGTGCATCAGGATTCCTGCAATGAATGGCACGGTATCCAGTTTTTATCGACGCCATCGACCAGCGTACAGTTCAAACCCAAGAGTGATGAATTCGCGCTAGACCAGGCGGCACCTGGCTATCGTGTATTACATTTGAAACAAAATGGGGAGTTCGATACACATATCGAACGTGTGGCCTTAAGCCAGCAAAATATTAATACCGAAATTTCAGGTTATTAACTTTGCATTTTATTTTTTTTTAATTACTTTATTGCAACCAAAGGAAATGTGATATCTATAATCCAGACATCAAAGACTATCAAAAAGCATAAAAAGTCTATATGATGACGACCCCCGTAGGAGGATAATCTTTCTACAGGGTGGATAAAAATTGCATATCACCATATTTTTTGCGTATTAACATACGCATATGATGAGGAATGCCCTAAATGGCGAATGACAACCAAAATCAAGTCTTAGACGAACAAACTGATGTTGTAGAGGAAAAACCTACAAAACGTGTGCGCAAATCTAAGCCGAAAACGACTGAGGGTGGTTCTACTGCTAGCTTATTTGGTATTGAACCTTATCAACCTAAAAAAAATGAAGAATACATGTCTGAAGGGCAGCTTGAACACTTCCGCCAAATCTTGATGGCATGGAAAGCTGAACTGATGTCAGAAGTTGATCGTACTTTAAATACGATGCAAGACGAAAACACTGCGCTCCCTGATGTAAACGACCGTGCGACTCAGGAAGAAGAATTTGCCATCGAACTTCGTACTCGTGACCGTGAACGTAAACTGATCCGCAAAATCGAGCAATCTATCGAAGCGATTAAAAACGATGACTACGGCTTCTGTGAAACTTGTGGTATCGAAATTGGTCTGCGCCGTCTGGAAGCACGTCCAACTGCAACTTTATGTATCGACTGCAAAACTTTGGCAGAGATCAAAGAGAAGCAAAATAACGGTTAAGCATGTCTTTAAGTAATCCCTCCCTGACCCTCCCTTTATCAAAGGAAGGGAAAGCTGAAGAGAATTACGTGGGCCGGTTCGCGCCATCGCCAACCGGCCCTTTGCATTTTGGTTCCCTCATTACCGCAGTCGCTAGCTACTGCGATGCCAAAGCCCATCAGGGGCGCTGGCTAGTCCGCATTGAAGATACCGATATCCCTCGTATTTATCCCGGCAGCGAAGAACATATTCTACGTGCAATGGATGCTTTTGAATTCGAGCCAGATGGCGAAATCATCTACCAGAAAGACCGTCTGGATATTTACGAAAATGTGATCCAGCAACTGCGTCAACAGGGTCTGGTCTATGCCTGCCAATGTACCCGTAAAATACTGGGCTCCAATCATATTTACCAAGACACCTGTCGTGACCTCGGTTTGCCTTTCGAACATCAGGCGATTCGGGTCAAAGTCGAAGATGTTGAAATCTGTTTTGAAGATCGCCTGCAAGGTCAACACTGTTCACAGCTGAAAAAAGACTTGGGCGATTTTGTCCTAAAACGCCGTGATGGCATCATCAATTATCAGTTGGCAGTCGTAGTCGATGACTATCTGCAAGGCATGACCCATGTGGTGCGTGGTGCAGATCTTTTAGATAATACCGAACGTCAGATTTACCTAGGTCAATTATTGGGTTATCCGCGTTTAAGCTATATGCATTTACCGCTCGCAATGAATGACCAAGGCCAGAAACTGTCCAAACAAAACCTGGCTCAAGCCCTCAATCTTGATCAGGCTCCCCTGCTCTTGCAAAAAGCACTTCAAGCTCTATGTCAGGTGCCCATAGAACTGGATCGCCCTGCTCATATGCTCGAACAAGCCGTCGCACAATGGGACATCTCCCGAATCCCGCATACAACTGAGCTACAAGGTCACTATTTATAAAAACGGGTTTTCACTTAAGCTAAAAGCAATAACCAAGGCGAGTGAGGATCATAAAAATGTTTTTTATTTTTGGTATAGGACCGAAAACCAAGGTCATTGAGAAAAGTCAGTTTCTTTGTCCAATCTGCCGAACCCGTTCTGGGTATGAACTCAAACAGCAGCGTAATTATTTTTCTTTATTTTTTATTCCGCTGGTTCCACTTTCCAAGGCAAAAAGTGCTTTTGTGCGTTGCCTGAATTGTGGGACTGTCATGCCGAGCACAGTACTTGACCATGCTCAGCCTGATCCACAGCGTCCGTCTAATCTAGAAGCTTGATTCTTCCCGGCTTGGATTGACCTGCTGGGTCGTCGAATCAATTTTCAGAATCAAACTGATCATCACTGCACAAACAATAAGTGATGAACCGCCATAACTAATAAATGGCAGGGTTAAACCTTTGGTTGGCAATAGCCCCATATTCATCCCAGCGTTTACCAGAATCTGTAACAGGAAAATGATACTGATCCCATAAGCCAGATAACCTGCACGCAAGTACTGATGCTGCAAGGCACGATGCCCAATCCGGATGCAGCAGACCATCACGGTGAAGGACAGAATCAGAATAGTAGAAATACCCAAGAAACCAAATTCTTCCCCTAAGATCGCCAACATAAAGTCAGTATGCGCTTCCGGTAAATAAGACATTTTCTGGATACTGTGGCCTAGACCTACTCCCGTCCATTCGCCACGACCAAAGGCCATTAAGGCATTGGAAAGCTGATAACCGGTACCAAGCGGATCTTCCCAGGGATTCGAGAAAGACAGTAAACGTTGTAAACGATAAGGTTCCAGAGCAATCGCAGCAGCAAACGCACCTAATAAGGTTATAAAAGCAACACCGAACTGAATCCAGGGTGCACCAGCCAGGAAGAATACACCGAGCATGGTCAGGGTAATAACCACCGTTGCACCCAAGTCAGGCTCAAGAATAATCAGGCCAACGGTTGCACCCATGATGGCACTTAAACGTACCAAGCCCTTGATATTATTACGAACCTCTTCAGCACGACGCACGACGTAGTCTGCGGTAAAAATCGCCATCATGATCTTGGCGACTTCGGAAGCTTGCAAGGTAAAACCGGCTACCCGAATCCAGCGCTTGGAGCCGTTTACCTCAGTCCCGACAAAGAGTACGGCGACCAGCAAAACAATAGTAATAATCCATAAAAAGAAAGTGTTATTGAACCAGACTTTTAATGGAACTTTATAGGCTAAAAAGGCTGCACCCGCCGCAACCAGAATCGAGATCGCATGCCGGGTTACATAGTGGAAAGCATTTTCATGCATCCGTTCCGCATAAGGCATGGATGCCGAGGCCACCATGATCGAACCAATGCACAGCAAAGCCAGCACACAAAAAATCAGCACATTACGCGGATTAACTTCAGCGGGCAGCTTAGGTACCCACTGCTGATAAAATTGATTAATTTTATTGATCGCAGTCTGAGCAAACTCAGCCATATCACGAATCCTTGTTATTCTTAATTGAGTTCATTCACATAGGCCACAAACTTGCGACCACGTTCCGGATAACCGGAGAACATGTCAAAACTTGCACATGCAGGAGACAATAACACGACATCATGTGCCTGAGTGCGCTTCTGGCAAATTTCTACTGCTTCTTGCAGGCTTTCTGCATGCACCAGCTCAGTTGTACCAGTAATGGCTTTTTCAATAATTGGACGGTCCACACCAATCAATACAGCTACTTTTGCATACTTAGATAATGAGTCACGTAAGGCAGTAAAATCCTGACCTTTACCCTGACCGCCAAGAATAATGGCAACTTTGCCACCTTGAGCTTCGATTGCCATGCCCAAGCCATCAAGTGCTGCCAGTGTTGCACCAATATTGGTCCCTTTGGAGTCATTATAATAACGTACCCCATTGACTTCTTTAACAAATTCGCAACGATGCTCCAAACCTTTAAAAGTTTTTAAAGTGTCCAACATAACGTCCATTGGTAGGCCAATTGCTTCACCTAAAGCTAAGCAAGCCAAGGCATTTGCCACATTATGGGTACCTTGAATATACATGTCAGAACTTTTGAGCAGACGTTCACGACCACGTGCCAGCCAGATTGTGCCGTCTGTATCTTTGAGAATACCGTACTGGTTGATGTCCGGTGCATTCAAACCAAAGCTCTGCATCGGTGTTGCATCTGGAACCAGTGGACGGGTCAGTGAATCATCACGATTAAACACCACTTTTTTCACACCTTGGAAAATACGGTGTTTGGCGGTGTGATAACCCATCATGTCGCCATGACGATCCAGATGGTCTTCACTCATATTCAGAACAACCGCCACTTCAGCCTGCAAGTTTGAGGTCGTTTCTAACTGGAAGCTTGACAACTCCAGAATATACAGTTCAGGATCATCTTTGGTGAGATCCAGTGCTGGACGACCAAGATTCCCCCCAACTGCCACTTTTTTACCCGCATTCGCTGCCATCAGACCGATTAAAGTAGTGACTGTACTTTTGGCATTGGAACCGGTAATGGCCACAATCGGCTTATCCGTCGCACGACGTAAAATCTGGATTTCACTTACCACAGGAATACCTTGAGCCAGTGCTGCTTGAATCTCAGGCAGTTTCGGATCGAGTCCCGGGCTGATGATAATTTCTTCAGCAGAGAGCAACAGATTCTGGTCAAACTTGCCAAAACTGGTCTGTACTTCCGCAGGAATCTGGTCATGTCCCGGTGGGGTGGCTCTTGAGTCCGTTACTGCAACGCGGTAGCCCTGGTCATGTAAGAAGTTGACCGCTGCAACACCTGAAATCCCGAGTCCTGCAACGACTTTTAATCCACCACGTTGTATTAACATTTTCGCCCCATTTTCTGGTCTATTTTAAAACTGACGAAATGGTAGCACTTTGCTGTTTTGAATGCTTTTTCTGTTTTGACTTTCTCTGGCATTTTTTGTGTCAGGGCGTAAAAAAATATCGTTCAATCTTCATCTTTAATCGGTTTAATAATTAATAAATTTTTATTGGCGTCATCATGGGAATAAAAGTTAAGACCATGCTAGCCATAACTTGAAAGGAAAATCAGACAACGCTTCCATTCATATAAAGAAAAATAGTGGATTCTTCCTACCCAGATAAATCAATAAGTTTTTAAAAAATAAAAAATGAAGGAGTTTATTTCTAAACTCCCTTACTCATTTGTATGCTCAGTTTTTATTCTCAAACAGAATGAAAGTTTACTTCCATTTCACTGCCTGAGCTTTAGGTTTTGTACTTGAGCTTTGTTCCGATGCCGGACAAGCGCAGTTACCGCCACAGCCACCAGCCATAGCCGGTTTTAACCATTTCGCCAGCGTGTGCCAGTCCTTGGCTGCACAGGCATCAGACAGCTTCTGGAAGACTGAGCGTGAGGTATTCGGAAATACCTTTTTAAATACCACGAGCGCACTCCAGACAACCAGTACCGCTACAATCAGAATTTCAATCATCTCAATCTCCCATTCACATGATCAGTCAGATCTAGCCAAGGTTTCTCTTCAGCCAGTTTAACCCAAATAATGTGATGCAATTTGATAAGTCAGGAATGACATGAAATATGCCAAACCAAACAAGTAGAAGGTCATAAAGCTGACCGTTTTCCATGAACCGGTTTCACGCTTCACAGTGGCTAAAGTCGCCAGACAATGCGGCGCATAGATAAACCAGACCAGTAGAGACAAGCCGGTCGCGATCGACCAGCCCAGATCACCACCGCCACTAATCAGTACCGCCAGACCCTCAGACATGGCATCTTCATCAACTGCAGACAAGGCATAAACCGTACCCAGTGCTGCCACGACAACTTCACGCGCTGCCATCGCCGGAATCAGTGCAATACAGATCTGCCAGTTAAAGCCCAATGGCGCAAAAATAGGTTGCATCACATGGCCGAGCATCCCGGCAAAGGAATAATCGATATCCGGTAAAGTTGCACCTTCTGGTGGTTGCGGGAACGTACACAGGAACCATAGCAGAATGGATAACGCAAAGATGATGCCTCCGACACGCTTCAAGAAGATTTTGCCGCGATCAAGCAAACCAATCCAGACGTTTTTCACATCCGGGAAGCGGTAACTTGGCAGCTCCATCAACAGCATGTGCTGTGACTTGTCTTTATGGAAAAATTTCAGGATAAAGGAAACAATCAGTGCACTCAGAATACCGGCCATATACAGACCAAATAACACCAGACCCTGCAGGTTCATGAAGCCCCAAACAGTTTGCTCAGGAATAAACGCTGCAATTAACAAGGCATATACTGGTAGACGTGCCGAACAGGTCATCAGTGGCGCCACAAAAATCGTGGTCAGACGGTCACGTGGATCACTAATCGTCCGTGAAGCCATAATCCCCGGCACGGCACAGGCAAAGCTGGACAATAGAGGGATGAAAGCACGGCCCGAAAGACCTGCTTTAAACATCAATTTATCTAGCAGGAAGGCGGCACGTGGTAAATACCCGGACTCTTCCAAAACCAGAATAAAGAAGAATAGAATCAGAATCTGCGGCAGGAAGACTACCACTCCACCTGCACCGGCAATAATCCCGTCAACCACCAAGCTGTTTAGTAAAGGATGAGCGATCAGTCCACCCATGTACTCGCCCAGCCAGCCGAAGAAAGTTTCAATTCCGTCCATAAATGGCGCAGCCCAGGCAAAAACCGCCTGAAACACCACAAACATCATAATGGCTAAGCTAAGCAGGCCCAATACCGGATGCAGGAATATCTTGTCCAGGAAATCAGTACGTTTATCTTCCTGATCGGCATAATTCACCACATCTTTCAGGATACTGGCAATCTGATGATGATGATCGCCACTCAAACCGCTGAGTTCAGTTTGCGGGGCAGAAAACTTGTTTTTATCCAATGCATTTTTCAGGTTTTCAATGCCTGAAGTACGCACAGCTACCGTTTCAACCACAGGTACACCCAGACGTTCAGACAGTTTCTGAGTATTAATCTGCATGCCACGACGGCGTGCTTCATCCATCATGTTCAGCACAACCAGCATTGGACGGCCCAGTTGAATCATTTCCAGTACCAGTCCCAGATGCAGTTTTAGATTTGTTGCATCTACCACGCACAGGAAAGTATCCTGCTGGCCTTCTTCTGCAATTTTACCCTGAACCACATTACGGGTAATTTCTTCGTCCGGGCTGGTCGCATCCAGACTATAAGTTCCTGGCAGATCCAGTACGCGTACCGGTTTACCTGAAGGAAGTGTAAAATTCCCGACTTTACGCTCAACCGTAACCCCGGCATAGTTGCCGACTTTTTGACGAGATCCAGTTAAATGGTTAAATAAAGAAGTTTTACCGCAGTTTGGGTTACCGACAAGGGCAATACGTAAGGTATCACTCATGCCGCCGCTCCCTGTTCAATTTCAATCTTGGCCGCTTCCGATTTTCGTAAAGCAAAACGCGTAAACCCCACCTGAATAAGAATCGGATCCCCACCAAAAATACCTTTGGTAATGACTTGTACCTGAGTCCCTGGTACAAAACCTAAAGTTTCCAAGCGACTGGCCACAACATCGTGGGAAGCGCCTTTACCATCAGTAGTTCGATTAACTTTTCGAATGATGGCAGTTTGTTTTGCTTTCAAATCAGACAAACGCACCGTGAAAATTCCTAAGACTTTTGTACAGTATACAAACAAATGAGAATAATTAACAAATAAGTATTAATTACATTTCTTCTTGACTGTATAGCACATCGACATGTCAGTAAAATTAAACTAGAGTGGAAAATAGCAATCAGGCTTCTCGCTTTTAAAAATCATCTTCATTAAACATCATGCTGAATAAAAAACCTCGCATTCCTAGTCCAGTTCAGATTCCTGAAGCTTTCAGTTACTTACAGGGTTTTCGTGATTATCTGATTGCCCAGACAGTGAGTCCTCATACCCGAAATGCCTATTTATCTGATCTGATCCTGTGTGCTGAATGTCTAGTTAAACCTTTACCAGAATGGAACCATGATGATATTTCCGATGTGCTGATTGAACTGACCAAACAGCAAAAAAGTCCACGTTCAATTGCACGATGTTTGTCCGCCTTACGTTCTTTTTATAAATTCCTGCGGGAACAAAAACTGCGGAGTGACAATCCGGTGGCTGCCCATAAAACACCGAAGCTGGGCCGTGCTTTGCCCAAAGACCTGTCTGAAGCTGATGTCGAAGCACTAATTCATGCACCCGATATTAATACTGCCCTCGGTTTACGTGATCGTGCCATGTTTGAAGTCCTCTATGCCTGCGGTTTACGAGTAACGGAACTGATTAATCTGCGTCTGGATCTGATTAATTTAAAACAGGGCTATTTGCGTATTGTCGGTAAAGGCAATAAAGAACGTCTGGTGCCAATGGGACAGATGGCCTGTGAATGGGTGGAAAAATACCTGCAAGAGGCACGCCCGCAATTGTATAAGACAGCGACTGATTATCTGTTCCTCACCCAGCATGGCGGCATCATGAGCCGGCAGAATTTCTGGTATGCCATTAAACGCTATGCACTACAAGCCGGAATTCAGGCTGAACTGTCTCCACATACTTTGCGCCATGCCTTCGCCACGCATTTACTTAATCATGGCGCTGACTTACGGGTAGTACAAATGTTGCTAGGTCACAGTGATTTATCCACCACACAGATCTATACCCATGTGGCACAAGTCAGAATGCAACAACTACACGCGACCCATCATCCACGGGCTTAAGAGCTGATTCAAATAGAATAAACTGAGAAGTTTGACGTAGCTCTATCTTTTTTTGCTATGCTAATGCTCTGTTTTTAGTCCAAGAAAAAAAGGGTTATTATGACATTTGCCCGCACCAAAATTTTTATCGCTTGTCTGCTTGCTACCGGTCTGGGACTGAGCGCATGTTCCAATTCCAATAATTCAGATAAAAAGCAAGATACGCTTACAGCAAGTGCACCGGCGACGGGTGAAGCCTCTAACCTTAGCGAACGTAATGCACAGCAACGCCTGATTTCAACGCTCGAAAGTCATTTCAAAAAAGCGGGAATTAACGCAAAAATCACAGGTATTAAAACTACTGAAGTACCCAACATGTCTTGGGTCAGCCTGGAAGGTATGGCACCCGTCTATGTGACAAATGACGGTAAATATCTGATTCAGGGCGATGTCATTCGTCTTGGTGATAAAGAGCTGCATAATGTCAGCGAAACCTTGCAATCTGACGTGAACAAGAAAATCTTTGCAAATCTTAAAGCTGAAGACCTGTTGATCTATCCAGCCAAAGGTAAAACCAAGCATGTGATCTATGTCTTTACCGATGTCAGCTGTCCGTATTGTCACAAATTCCATGAACAAATGGATGAAATGAACAGCAAAGGCATCGAGGTGCGTTATATTGCCTGGCCACGTGGCGAGCAGCATATGCCTGCCATGGAAGCCATCTGGTGTAATTCCGACCGTCGCGCAGCCTTCGACCAAGCCATCGCTGGTGGATCTATCACTCCTACTACTTGTAAAAATCCTGTGAAAGATCAATATCAAATGGGTCTTAATATTGGCGTCAATGGTACCCCGGGCGTATACAGTTCTGAAGGACTTTACCTCGGTGGCTATATGAGCACATCAGAATTATTGGATCGACTTAAATAACTCATTTTAATTAGTTATTTAACTTTATTTTATAGATAAAGATATTCTGAAATGACCCTAGAGTCAGGCCGCTTTTTTAGCTATGATCTAGGCTCTCGTAAAAAACTGTTTATATTTGGAGTGTGACGTGAAACCAGTTCGTCTGGCAATCCTCGGTCTTGGTACTGTGGGTGGTGGTGCCCTTAAACTATTAAAAGAAAATGCTGCTGAGATTAAACGTCGCACCGGTCGTGAAATTCAAATTACCCATGTTGGTACGCGTCGTCCGCGTCCTGATCTGGATCTACCTGAATCAGTCAAACAAAGTGCAGATCTGCTCGACATCGTACGTCAACCTGATGTAGATGTGGTGGTTGAAGTCATGGGCGGTATTCACCCTGCTTATGAAGTGATTAAAGAAGCCATCCTGCATGGCAAGCAGGTCGTAACTGCCAACAAAGCCCTATTGGCTGAACATGGAAATGAACTGTTCAAACTTGCCGATGACAACGCTGTGCAAATTGCTTACGAGGCAGCGGTGGCTGGCGGCATTCCAATTATTAAAGTGATGCGTGAAGGTCTGGCAGCCAACAAGATTGACTGGCTGGCTGGTATCATCAACGGTACAGGCAACTTCATTCTGACTGAAATGCGAGATAAAGGCCGTGCCTTTGCTGATGTACTGAAAGAAGCACAAGAGCTGGGTTATGCAGAAGCAGATCCAACTTTCGACGTAGAAGGCATCGATGCAGCACATAAACTGACATTACTGGCCTCTATTGCTTTTGGTATTCCGTTGCAGTTTGATAAAGTCTTTACTGAAGGCATTAGCAAAATTACTGCACAAGACGTGAAATATGCTGAAGACTTGGGCTTCCGTATCAAACACCTCGGTATTGCCCGTCGTGCTGAAACCGGTATTGAACTCCGCGTACATCCTACCCTGATTCCTGAAGAGCAATTGATCGCTAATGTGAATGGTGTGAAAAATGCAGTTCTGGTTCAAGCCAATGCGGTTGGTCCTACACTGTATTACGGTGCGGGTGCTGGCGCGGGCCCTACAGCTTCTGCAGTAGTTGCAGATGTCGTGGATATCGTACGTGATATTTCTTATACTGAAGACGGTGCTGGTACAATTCCACAACTGGCTTTTGAAAGCTTAAGTGACCTGCCAATCCTGCCACGCGAAGAAATGACGACTGGATACTACATCCGGATCAATGCTGAAGATCAGACCGGAGTACTGGCTGAAGTAACCTCTATCCTAAGCCGCGAAGGCATCAGTATTGATGCAATTCTGCAGCAGTCACGTCTAAAAGATCTTATTCCTATCGTGATCCTGACTGATCCAGTCAAGGAAGCGAAAATGGATGAAGCGTTAAAACAAATTCAAGCTCTTCCTGTCATTCATGGCGAAATTGTACGAATTCGTTTAGAATCGCTTGATAATTAATCGGGTCGAGGGGACACTCTCCCCTTGCCAAGCTCTACACACAATTGGAACATCATCATGTCGAATGCCAATCGTTATACTGGTTTAGTTGACCGCTATCGCGACCGTTTACCAGTGTCTGCAACTACTAAAGCCGTTTCTCTGGGTGAAGGTAACACGCCACTGATTAAGCTTGCGAATATTCCGCGCATTATTGGCAAAAATGTTGAAATTTATGTGAAGTACGAGGGCTTAAACCCGACTGGTTCATTTAAAGACCGTGGTATGACCATGGCGGTAACAAAAGCGGTTGAAGAAGGCTCTAAAGCGATTATCTGTGCGTCTACAGGTAATACTTCAGCAGCTGCAGCGGCTTATGCAGCGCGTGCAGGTATCAAAGCGTTTGTTTTAATCCCAGAAGGCAAAATTGCCATGGGTAAAATGGCGCAAGCAATGATGTATGGTGCGATCACCATGCAAATCCGCGGTAACTTCGATGACGGTATGCGTCTGGTAAAAGAAATCGCTGATAAAGCACCAGTAACTATCGTAAACTCAATCAACCCGTACCGTCTGCAAGGTCAAAAAACCATTGCTTACGAAATCGTGGATGAATTGGGCCGTGCACCAGATTACCACTGCCTGCCAGTAGGTAACGCAGGTAACATTACTGCACACTGGATGGGTTATACTGAAGCTGTTGCGAATCAACCTGCTGATCAATTCGAGCAAGTGGTTTACGACGCTGCCACTGATGCCTTCACTGGTCCTAAACCTGAAGGTCTGCCAACAATGGTAGGTTATCAAGCTTCTGGCGCTGCACCTTTCCTTCGTGGTGCACCTGTTAAAAATCCTGAGACTGTTGCAACTGCAATCCGTATCGGTAATCCACAAAGCTGGAACCATGCGAAAGCGGTTGTTCGTGATTCTAAAGGCTGGTTCGATGAACTGACTGATGCCGAGATTCTGGAAGCGCAACGTCTTCTTTCTATGTATGAAGGCGTATTCGTAGAACCTGCATCTGCAGCGTCTATCGGTGGTGCAATCCGTGACATTAAAGCAGGTAAAATTGCTGAAGGTTCTGTGATCGTGTGTACCGTAACTGGTAACGGTCTGAAAGATCCAGATACTGCCATCAAACAATGTTCTGATGCTGTAATGCTGTCTATCGACGCAACTTTAGAACAGGTTCGTGAATCTATTCTTTCTAATATGTAAGATACAGAATCAAAAAAGCCCTGCACTTGCAGGGCTTTTTATATGCGCTTAAAAAAGATTAAACACGTTGTTTAGGCAGGCTAGACACCCAGGTCATTAGACGAGTCGCATCATTGGTACGTGCAGCAGTTGAATCCGCGCCTAATACCACGACTACTACAGGACGGTTATTTAAGGTCGTGTGCATGACGACACAACGTCCTGCCTCATTAATATAACCGGTTTTAGACAGGTTGATGTTCCAGCCACCATTTCGCACCAGTGAATTGGTGTTATTCGATTTCAATACACGATAGCCAAGATTAAAATCATAACTGGCAGTGGTAGAGAACTGACGGATCAGGCCATACTGTGAAGCGGTATTCACCAGAATCCCCAAATCGCGTGCAGAAGACACATTACCAGGATGCAGGCCGGTAGATTCCATATAGTGGGTTGAATTCATGCCCAGCTCTTTAGCTTTGGCATTCATCTTCGCAATAAAGGCTGCACGACCACCTGGATACGTACGCGCCAATGCTGCTGCAGCCGGGTTCTCAGACTTCATTAAGGCAAATAATAAGGCTTCAGCACGATTCATGCTATCCCCGGCTCTTAAGGTAGAACTTGAGCTCTTACAGCCTGCACAGGAAAAATCAGCCTGTTGCAAAGTAATTTTTTCAGACATATTCAAACGCGCATCTGAAATCACTACTGCAGTCATCAATTTGGTAATCGACGCAATCGGGTAAGCATTATTGGTATTCTTACTGAATAACACTTCACCCGTCTGTGAATCCATCACCAGAGCTGCACGCGCACTTACAGCAGGTTGATTAATAAAATGACTATTATCAATAATCTGCACAGGTTTTGTTGGTACTGGTGCTGGTGCGCCGCCCTGACGAATCGTCGTCGTAACAGTTGCTGAACCTGGTGGTGAAGGTTCTGCAGCAGATACGCTCAAATTATCATTCATGAGCTGATTGACTTCATCAGAAGACCAGCTGATGCTGGATCCGCCCTCTGTTGTGCCAGAATTCATAATGATTTCAGCAAAACTTGTCGTGCTCATGCTGATTAACACGGACAGGCCGAGTAGATGCCTTAAAGACTTGTTTATTTTCTTCACTATTCCTTCACTCAACTAACAGAGGTAAGATTGATTTGCGTATTACCTCTAATATGCCTTACATTTAAACACAATGCCGAACATTTTTTGTTCTTGACACTATGTGATAAGTTTCAGATTTAATCTGCGAATAGGATTGCTAATTTTGTAGTTTCATTGCAAGCTTATTTTGCTTTATGTAACAAAAAAAATGTTTTTTTAATGAGGGAGAGTCTAGGTGATCACAGTTTTAGTTGTCGACGACCATGAATTAGTTCGTACTGGAATTTGCAGAATGCTGGAAGACCATGCGGATGTTCAGGTGATTGGACAGGCTGAATCTGGTGAAGAAGCAATTACCCTCGTCCGTCAGCATCATCCCAATGTGGTTCTATTAGATGTCAACATGCCAGGTATCGGTGGTGTAGAAACCACACGCCGTTTACTACAGACTGCTCCTGAAACCAAAGTTCTTGCGGTGAGTGGCCTAGCTGAAGAGCCTTATCCTTCTCTTTTACTTAAGGCAGGTGCCAAAGGCTATATCACCAAGGGTGCACCTGTATCAGAGATGGTTCGTGCCATCAATAAAGTCATGCAGGGCGGTAAATATTTCAGTGCTGATATCGCGGAACAGCTGGCCAGCTCCTACCTGTCCGATACCCAGCAATCTCCTTTTGATGCACTGTCTGAACGTGAAATGCAGGTAGCCATGATGGTAGTGAACTGTATCAGCGCGCAGGAAATTGCCGACAAGCTGTTTGTAAGTGTTAAAACAGTCAATACTTACCGTTACCGGATCTTCGAAAAACTGAATATCGATAGTGATGTTAAACTGACCCATCTTGCAATGCGCTATGGCCTGATTAAACCTTAATTTAACCCTCTGCTTAATGCGGTTTCTATGGCGCAAAAATCCAGTTATTCTGAACTGAATCAATATCATCTGGGCCTATGGTATAGCGCCTACCGCCTGATTATCAGCACGGGTCTGTTGCTGATTTTCCTGCTGACTTATCCCGATATGACCGCGGATTATCAGTATCCTAAACTCTATCACTATGCCTTAATGATTGGCGTCGCCGTCAATACTGTTCAGCTATTTACACTAAGATGGGTAAAGCGCCTGATTCAGCCACAGTTCATTCTGATTTTTGCCAGCGATGTCTTTTTTCTCAGTTTATTAACCTTGGCCAGTCAGGGTCCAAATGTCCATCTCGGACTGATTTTTGTTATTACCATTTTTTCAGCCTCATTATTGCTCGATGCCAAGAAGGCCCTGATCATCACCCTGATTGCGGTGATTAGTATCATCTACCAGCATTTTATTGGCAGTATTTTTGCCTTTTCCTCGCTTACTAATATCGGAAATAGTGCCCTGTTGGCCTTTCTGTTTTTTGTCGTCTATGGCTCGGGACAAATTGCAGTACGACGTTTTCAGATTCTGGAGAACCTGAATTTTTCTCAATCGCTGGAGCTATATCGCTTACAGAATATTAACCGCTATATTCTGGAACAGATTGATACCGGCTATCTGGTGCTGGATGAGAACTGCCATGTAGTGCTGAGTAATCCAGCCGCCTGTCATCTGCTTGGAATTGAGCAGACCTACTCTTTTGACAAGTTTCCACTCTATCAGTTTCAACCCGATCTGTTTGAACTGATTCGCTTTGAGAATTTGGAAAATGGTGAGCGTTTCCAGTTTGAATCACAGCAGAGCCGTTTCAATATCCATATACAAGTCCAGAAACTGATCGTGCCGCACCAGACCTTAATGCTACTGGTATTACAGGATGCACGAAAAATCAATCAAGAGGTGCAGCAACTTAAACTGGCAGCGCTGGGTCAGCTCTCTGCCAGTATCGCGCATGAAATCCGTAATCCTTTAGCTGCCATTGTGCAGGCCAATGACCTGTTGCCCGGTTCAGAACAGGAACAGCAGGAAGTCCTGCACAGCATGATCAGCAAACAGGCCACCCGGATTAACCGGATTATTGAAGACACGCTGAATATGGTGAAAAATAAAGAAACTCGCCCAGTACCGATTCAGCTCAATGAATTTATTCCGCAATGCCTACATGAGGATCTGGCTGATATTGCGGATCACATTAAATTCAATATCGACATGCGTCTGGATATCCAGTTTGATGAAGCCCAGCTGCGACAGGTGCTGATCAATCTGTTACGCAATGCAGTACGGCATAATGACCCGACTGTAGGACCAGTTGAGTTAAAGGTACATCCTTATGAGCATAAGGTCTGGATTGATGTACGAGATTTTGGCGATGGCGTGACGCCAGCCGATCAAAGCTTATTATTTAAACCGTTTTTCAGTAACTCGATTAATGGCACAGGACTCGGGCTCTATCTCTCCCATAGTTTCTGTGAAGCCAATCAGGCACAATTGAATTATATACAACAAGAACAGGGTGCTTGCTTCAGGATCAGCTGCCAGCGCATTACTGTTTAATTTTTGAAATTTAAGGGGAAAATTGTGGAACAACAACCACTGGTACTTTTGGTCGATGACGAAGAAGATCTGTGTACCTTGATGCAGATGTCACTGATGCGTATGGGGATACGCACGCACATCGCACATCGCCTTGAGGATGCCAAAAGACGCTTGACCGATCATCAGTATGATGCCTGTCTGACGGATCTAAATCTTCCTGATGGCAATGGTCTGCAATTACTGGACTGGATTAACCAGCATTCTTCTCACCTTCCGGTGGCTGTTCTAACGGCTTATGGCAATATGGATATTGCTATTGCTGCTCTGAAAGCCGGGGCTTTTGACTTTGTCAGCAAGCCGATCAATCAAAAACATCTGGAACAATTAATCCAGAAAGCACTGAATAAACCGGCCAATTATGCTTCCAATCAGGAAGACACGCTTGAATACAAGATGCTGATCGGCCAGTCCAAACCGATTCAGCAACTGCGTGCGACTTTACGCAAAATCGCCCGTTCTCAAGCACCGGTGTTTATTACCGGGGAATCTGGAACCGGTAAAGAAGTCGTGGCTAATCTGGTGCATCGTCTCAGTAACCGCAGCGAAGGCCCGTTTATCGCAATTAACTGTGGCGCGATTCCTACCGAGCTGATGGAAAGCGAGCTATTCGGGCATAAGAAAGGCAGCTTTACTGGCGCGACCCAAGACAAACAGGGCCTGATCCAGTCTGCACATGGAGGCAGCCTGTTTCTGGATGAAATCGCTGAACTTCCCCTCAGTATGCAGGTCAAATTACTCCGTGCCGTCCAGGAAAAACGCATTCGTCCAGTCGGTTCCGATACCGAAATTGATGTCGATTTCCGTGTCATCAGTGCCAGCCATCAGGATCTTGATGCGTTGGTACAACAAGGCAAATTTCGTCAGGACTTATTCTTCCGTATTCATGTGATGGATCTGGTCTTACCACCACTGCGTGAGCGCGGCCAGGATATTCTGCTCCTCGCTGAGCATTTTATTCAAAAGATCTGTCAGGAATGGGAGATTCCTGCAAAAAAGCTGACAGAACGGAGCAAGGAATTTTTACTGGAGCAATATTATCCAGGCAATGTGCGTGAACTGCGTAACATTATTGAACGTGCGATTACTTTGAGTGATGAAGACAAGATTGATCTTCAGCATCTGCAAACTGCTCCACTGCGTCATCTGGCTCCTGTCTTATCAGAAACTGCCAATCTGGCAGAGCCTATAGCATCTTCGGATCAGATCATTCTTCCGAAAAAGTTACCTGAAGAAGGTCTGGAACTATATTTAGAAAAGATTGAAAAAGAAATTCTGCTGAATGCTTTAAATCTGACCCATTGGAACCGTACATTGGCCGCCAAAAAACTCGGTATGTCGTTTCGCTCTTTACGTTACCGTCTGAAAAAATTCGGACTGGATACCGAAGAAGAGGAATAATTATTTTTGCAGGAGCAGCAAGTCTGTGACGTGCTCCAGATAGCTCTCCTCACGTGCATCCTGACCGAGAGGATAGGTGAAATGTGGCTGAATCCCCTGTCCTTCGATCATATTGCCGGTCGGGCTAAAGTATTGCGACACCGTCATCTGCAAAGCAGAGCCATTACTTAAAGGGAATAGCTTCTGCACTACCCCTTTGCCATAGCTCTTTTCCCCTACCACCCAGGCACGATTGTGTTCTTTCAGAGCAGCAGTAAATACTTCTGCAGCGGAAGCAGAGCGGTTATTAATCAGAATCCCGACTTTCAGGTTCTGAAACTCAATTCCTGGTAGTGCCTGGAATTGCTGATTGCCTTCCGAGCGACTTTTGGTCGAGACAATAATGCCCTGATTCAGGAACAAATCTGCCGATTCAACGGCTGCGGACAATAAACCACCGGGATTATTACGTAAGTCAAACAGCACCGCTTTCAGGCGATTGCTTGAATAACTTTCAATAATCCGTTTGATTTCATTAGCAGTATCCTGCTGGAAGACTTTGACCTGCAGCACCAGAACCTGATTGCTGTGTAAGGTCGATTTAATCTCGGTATCTACTTTGGTATTGCGGACCAGTGTAATCGGTACACTTTGCGCAGAAAGCTGGAGCGTTAAAGTAGAGCCAATGGCACCAGTCAATAAATCTCGCACCTGCTCACGTTTCAGCGCACTCAAGACCTGATCATCAATCTTGTAAACTGTGACACCGTTACGAAGACCTTGCTTGGCAGAGTCAGCATCCGGACTCAAGCCTTGTACCATCCATTGTTTTAGCTGCGGATTAAAATGCAGATCAAAATCAATACTGGCCAAATCACCTTCGGTATATTCACGCAGCTGCTTATAGTCTTCAGGAGATAAATAGCGGGAATAGCGGTCTAAGCCACTCACCAAACCTTGAATGGCTTGCTGGAAAAGCACATCGTCATTTTTGTCTTGAATATAGTTATCTTTGACGATGCCATAAATCTGAACAAATTCCTGGATGGATGTAACAGGAATTTCATTATAGACCTGTTCATCCATTTCCAGTTCATCGAGTGCCATCTCGGTCGAAACAGCACTCCAGGCGGAATGACTCAAACACATCAGTAAGCAGGATAAGACTACAGACTTGCCATATGTTTTTATCATTCTTATACCTGTTTTATAAAAGATTAAGCGTGCAACTCAATAAGATTGCGGCCCTGCATTTCAGCTGGTACCGGAATTTGCATCAAGTTTAGTAGTGTTGGTGCGACATCCGCCAATACGCCACCTTCTGCGATTGTTGCAGAGCTTGGACCCACATAGATAAATGGAACCAGTTCAGTGGTATGCTGGGTATGCACCTGACCGCTCTGATAATCCTGCATTTGCTCCACATTACCATGGTCTGCAGTAATAATCATATGGCCTTTTTTCGCCATCACAGCTTCATAAACACGGCCTAAGCAAGTATCCACAGCTTCAACGGCTTTCACTGCTGCATCAAATACACCAGTATGACCGACCATATCACCATTGGCATAGTTCACAACCAATAGGTCAAACTTGCCTGAATTGATCGCTGCCACCAGTTCATCTGTTACTTCATAGGCACTCATTTCCGGTTTCAGGTCATAAGTCGCAACATTTGGAGATGGGATCAGGATACGTTTTTCACCTGGATACTCTTCTTCACGGCCGCCGCTAAAGAAGAACGTTACATGTGCATATTTCTCAGTTTCTGCAATACGCAACTGGGTTTTACCCAAATTAGACAGATACTCACCTAAAGAATTTACCAGCGCTTCTGGCATATATGCCACAGGTGCATCAATGGTCGCCTGATAACGGGTCAACATCACGAATTTCGCCAGATTCGGTACAACCTTACGTTCAAAACCGGCAAAATCTTTTTCAACAAAGGCACGAGTCAATTCACGGGCACGGTCAGCACGGAAGTTCATGAATACGACGCTGTCGCCATCCTGAATCTTCACAGTGTCGCCAATGCGAGTCGCTTTTACGAATTCGTCTGATTCCTCTGCAGCATAAGCCTGTTCCAGACCTTCAACTGCAGTAGCTGCAGTACGCACTGCTTCGCCTTCAGTCAGCAGACAATACGCTTGCTCTACACGATCCCAACGGTTGTCACGATCCATAGCAAAATAACGACCGATCATGCTGACAATACGACCCTGGCCCGGATATTGAGCAAATAATGCATCCAGTTTTTCTAAAGAGGGTTCCGCACTTTTTGGTGGTGTATCACGGCCATCGAGGAACGCATGCAGATAAACCTGAGCACCGCGTTTTAAAGCCAGTTCAGCCATCGCCACGATATGATCTTCGTGTGAGTGCACACCGCCTTCAGACAACAGACCCATAATGTGGACTGCGCCATTTGCTGCTTTGGCTTTCTCAACCGCATCTACCAGCACTTCATGCTCGAAGAAAGCCCCAGTACGGATATCTTTGGTAATACGGGTAAAGTCCTGATACAGCACACGGCCAGCACCAAGATTCATATGACCGACTTCAGAGTTCCCCATCTGACCATCAGGCAGGCCGACATCTTCACCTGAACCTGAGATCAAACCATGCGGATGCTTTTCCTGCATAGCAGTTAAATTTGGTCGTTTAGCCGCTAAAAACGCATTGTCTTCGACCGCTTCGCGATGACCCACACCATCCATAATCACCAAAACGTGAGGGATTTTGCCAGCAGTTGCATCCGTCATAATGAAATACTCTTTTCGTCTACGAATTAATCGCTCTAGTTTACCGAATTTTGCAAAAAGAGGCCATGACCAGACGATGGTTTAAGCCTCTTGTTGCAATTGATTTCTTCTATTTTCCTATAGCTTAGCGGGCCCGATGGAGCAAGTAGCCGCCAATAGCAAACATCAGCAAAATAGGAATAAATACGAACCATGCCGGTGACGGCGCATAGACCAGACTGGCATAGCCAAGAAAATCCTGCAGGTAGAAGAAGCCTAAACCTGCGAATAATGCAATCACCAAACGGAAACCCATGGATTGCTGACGCAATGGTCCGAAAATAAATGAACAGGCAATCACTACCAGCGCAATCAGGGCAAATGGCGAACCGACTTTCTGCCAGAAGGCCAGCTGATAGGTTTTAGGTACCTGACTATATTCATGCATATAGCTCATAAAGCTCACCAGCTGGCTTGGTGATAAATCTTCCGGATCAATCGTGACCATATGCACATATTTCGGCTGCAAGGCCAAAGCCAGTGGCTGCTCATCATGCTGTACCAGTGTCGCATTGCCGTTTTGTAAAATATCAAACTGTTCAGTGCTATCTAGTTTCCAGGCTCCATCCTTGACAAACTCACCCTGTTTGGCATCCAGAGAACCCCGCAGACGGTAATTGTCATCAAAGTCCAGCATCTGTACATTTTTCAGCTGGCCTTTGGCGTTGGCATAATCAATATAGATAAAGCGATTGCCCTCACGCGTCCAATAGCCTTTCACTTCACCGATTTTGACTGGCTTGTTATAGCTTTTGACTGCTTTGGCCTGTTCATTGGTATATGGAATCACCCATTCGCTCAGGGCAAACGACAATACGACCAATAACAATGCTGATCGAATAACCCAGCCGACAATACGCCATAGGCTAACGCCGACTGAACGCATTACGATCAGCTCACTATTGGAAGCCAATGTACCCAAACCGAGTACCGCACCAATCAGTGCCGAAATTGGCAGAATTTCATAAAGATAATTCGGTGCGCCCCAGAGTACATATTTCAAGGCATCCCAGGCACCATAGCCTTCTTTCAGGGAGCCCAATTCACCTAAATACGTAAATAAAACCTGCAGACCTGAAAGAACAGCTGTTGCCCCAAGCATCGCCAGCGCAGTGGTTCCAGTCACATGTTTGGCAACTATACGACGTGCTAACATTGTTAAGACCTCACTCGCTGAATCCGTTTTTTAATTTTTGGCGCCAAATTCTGTTTACGTGAGAACAATGCACCGGCTATCGCATAGATGATCAGGACTAGTGGATAAGCCCAAATGCCCATTTCCGCCTTGCTGACCCGGGTTTTGATCGCCATCAGGGCCACAATCAGGCTGGCAAAGATCATCAGTGCCGGGAATAATTTGAGATAGCGACCTTGACGTGGGCTCACTTCAGACAGCGCTACAGACAAAATCAGGGCAATCACAATGGCAAACGGTACAAAGACACGCCAGCCAAGCTCACTGGCTACGACAGGATCCTGACGGTTTTTCCAAAGCTGTCCGGTCGGCAAGGCTTCAACTTCATCACTGGCCAGTTCTGCTTCTTTATCACTTTCGATCCGTAAACGATAGCTTTCAAATTCAGCCTGGGTATATTGCGGCGTGCCTGGATAAATTTCATAGCGGCGACCATTGACCAGATCAACCACATTGGCTGCATCATTCGGCATTTCAATTCGGGTCGCTTCCTGCGCCAGAATCATCACATCCGGCTTGCCTTCTTTTTCCGCACGCTGATAGAAGAAGATATCTTTCAGGTTTTTGCGATCTTCGGATAGATCTCCGGCATAAATGGTATAGGGTCCAGAAGAGATAAATTCTTTAGGCCGAACCAGATCAAAACCGGTTCGTACTGCCTGCTCACTGGTTAAGGCTTCGAACTGGCGAATCCCCCACGGCGAAGCCCACAGCATGAGAAAGCCTTGTGCAAGGAGATAGACCAAAGTCATTGGAATCAAAAGACGTGCCAGCTGATGCCGGCTAATTCCGCTACCATTTAAGACCGCCATCTCATGATCAACATAAAGACGGCCAAAGACCAGCATTAAGCCGATAAAGAACCCAAGTGGAAGAATCAGGGTCAGGAATTCAGGCAAACGATAACCAATGATGCTGAACAGGATTCCAGCATCCAGACGCCCCTGTGCGGCCACACCAAAATACTTGATCAAACGACCGCCCATCATGATAAGGGTCAGTAAGGCAATCACCACCAAGGAGGTCGATACCACTTGCTTGACCAGATAACGCCGAATAATCAAATTAGTTCTTCCAAAATGAGCTCCATAAAACGAGTGCTAGTTTACCCGAATAGCAAAAATATAAAACCTAGGTGGCTCTGCCCATTGAAAATCTATTCGGATAAATGTTTCAATGCTTGAATGATTTGCAAATCTAAACAGGCGTGAAAACAAGATATGAACCTTACAATTAATACGTCATTCCCAGAGAATGGATCAAGTCAATCTTTGTTGATTTTAGTCGACTCAGAACAGATTCAGAGCGCTGCATCAACATACCAAATCAATAGCCTAGATACATTAATTGAAGCATCTCAATTCAAGGCTGGTCTAGCAGAAAGTTTAAGCCTGATTGGACAGGTCAGCCAGTCTCAGCATGCGGCCCTGATCGGCCTCGGCAAGACTGCCGAATTACAAGCGGGAAAACTGGCGAAAATTGCCCAGGCCATTATTAAAGGCTCTCAAAAAAAATTCAAACAGATTTCTGTTGATCTGACACAACTTCCACAAGAATTGCACTATCTGTTTGTATTGGCTTTAACTCAGGCCAGCTACGGCTATGACGAATACAAGTCAAAAAAGAACGAATTTATTCTGCAGCAGATTGATTTCATCGCTGCCGAAACTCCGCTAACAGCTGAACAGTTGCAATTGATTCAGGCCGTTCAGACTGGTCAGAATCTGGCGCGTGATCTGGGTAATCGTCCTGGCAATATTTGTTTCCCAGAATATCTGGCAGAACAGGCGCAAGCGCTGGCGGCTCAATATCCGGACCTGCTTAAAGTAACTGTACTTAATGAACAGCAAATGGCTGACCTTGGCATGGGTGCCTTCCTTGCAGTCAGCAAAGGTTCAGATCGTCCAGGCCGTATTATTACGATTGAATATCTGGCGCACCGTGAAGAAGCACCAGTGGTCTTACTAGGTAAAGGCATTACTTTTGATACCGGCGGTATTTCATTAAAACCAGGCGCTGGCATGGACGAAATGAAATACGATATGTGCGGTGCGGCTTCAGTTCTAGGCACGCTTCGTGCACTATGCGAATCTCGTTTACCAATTCATGTGGTGGGTGCGATTGCTGCAGCGGAAAATATGCCTTCTGGTAAAGCCACCCGTCCAGGTGACATCGTAACGACTATGAGCGGTCAAACCGTTGAAATTCTAAACACTGATGCTGAAGGCCGTCTGGTACTCTGTGATGCGCTAACTTATGTGAAACGCTTCAACCCTGCTCTGGTGATTGATATTGCAACTCTAACCGGTGCTTGTGTAGTGGCCTTAGGTTCAGTCTTGACCGGTATGTTTACGCCAGACAATGAGCTGGCTGCAGAACTTGAAACCGCTGGCCAAAATGCATTTGACCGTGTATGGCGCATGCCAGTACTGGACGACTATCAGGAACAACTGGATTCCCCATTTGCGGATATTGCCAATATTGGTGGTCCTAAAGCCGGTTCTGTAACGGCTGCATGCTTCCTGCAACGTTTTACGCGTGACTATCGTTGGGCTCACCTGGATATTGCAGGCACTGCATGGAATTCAGGTCCAAATAAAGGCGCAACTGGCCGTCCAGTACCTCTATTAATGCAATTCCTGGCTAATCGCGTTCAAAAGCATGGCTAAGGTCAGCTTTTATTTATTTGAAAAAAGCCCTGAACGACAAGTGGACAGCACTTGTCGTTTATGCCGTAAAATTTTGCGTCAGCCAGAGCGTATCTGGCTGCTGTGTGCCGATCCTGCCTTACAGCAGGAACTGGATGAAAAGCTGTGGAACTTTGATCCCGCCAGCTTTATTCCGCATGGAATCGATCAGCCAGATGCAACCGTTTGTATCTCGGCTCAATTACCAGAGCAGTCGGGCTGGATTATTTTTAATTTTAATCCGGAAGCACTTGAACCTGATGCGAAATTTAGTCACATTATTGAGATTATTGAAAACAATGAACCGGCCAAACAGCTGGGACGTGAGAAATATAAACAATATCGTCGCTTTGGCATTCAGCCAAATACCTTTAAGCTCTAAGTAATCACGTGAACAAGGAGATGCAAGTGGCATTAAATGTAGGTCCAGATTTTAAACAGCGCTGGTTAAACACGCCTGAGGCTGTACGTCAGACCTTTATCGATGACCTCTCGCGCATCTGTGAAGTACTTAAGCCTGAAACCGCTGTAGAAGAATGGCTGGTCCGCGACCAGCAGTTACAGAAAGAGTCTGAGCGTAAAATTGAAGCAGCGTATGCACAGCGCAAGGCTGAACTGATTGAAGAAGCACGCATTCGTAGACAATTAGCGCTTGAAAAAGCCTTAGCCGAAAAACGTGCTGAAGAACAGGCCTATGCCGAACAGCTACGCCGTGATGAAGAGCGAAAATTTGCCGAGCAAACTCAGAAGCTGGCTGAAATGCGTCATATGCTGGATACTGAAGTTCAGGATTATGCCGCACGCTATCAGAAAAATCCGGATCAGGTGCTCGACTTTGCCAAAGGTCGCTTAAATATCGACGATACCCAGATTTTGTCTGAGCTGGAAAGCTTACGGTTACGTCTGGAACTCGAAGCAGAAACTGTGATTGAACAAACCATCAATGCACTGCGTGAGAAATTACACGCTGCAGCTAAAGAAGAAATTGACTATATTCTGAAAAATTCTGATCTGGCTGAGTAAAGTTGATAGTCAGTTGGCTGAAAGAGTCTTTTTATTTTTCAGCCTTAACCCCTGCTTGCCTTATTTAAACTCATTTTATCTAACTATAAAATTCACTTTAAAATTAAAACAAGTCAGCCAGTAAAAATGCGGTATTGCCAAGCAGATAGCCTGTCCCAAGCAAAGTGCTGATCCAGAGAATTCCCCCGGTCACATTATAAAAACTGAAAGTCGCAAAGCTCATATGGCCAGAACCTGCCGCAAAAGGGCCGAAGGAACGTACAAAAGGAATAAAACGCGCAATTAAGATCGTCTTGCCACCATGTTTCATAAAATAATGATTGGTTTTGACCATATATTCGGGTTTGAAAAACCGTGAATGTTCATTGAAATACTTTAATCCGAGCACCCTGCCCGAATAATAATTCACGGTATAACCCAGAATCGAAGCAATCAGCAGCAATAAACCCATAGAGTGCAAGGTAATCAGGTCAGAGCTGGAACACAGCGCACCGACAGCAATCAACAGACTGTCACCGGGCAAAAAAAAGAAAAATGGCGAACCTGTTTCTGCAAAAATCACCAGGAACAAAATTGCATAGATCCACACCCCATACTGCTCCAGCAATAAGGGTAAAGACTGTTCAAGATGAAGTAAAAAATCGAGCATTCGACCTGTCCACTGGGGCTAAAATCGCGAGTTGAGCTACGTATTATCCCGAAAAATAAAAAGACAGTCTAATTTTTCAATTAGACTGTCTGGTAATTGCGCAGCGGATTTATTTCAAAAAACCATTTTCGGCTAAGAATTCCATGCTGATTTTAGACTGTTCTGTAGTTTCTGCGGCCTTGTCACCCAGTAATAACCGCTCGATATAACGCGCCAACACATCTACTTCCAGATTGACTTTAGTACCTAATTTCCAAGTGCTAATATTGGTACGTTCGGCTGTATGCGGAATCAGATTCAGACTAAGGATATTTCCACGTAAGTGATTGATGGTCAGGCTGATACCATCTACTGTTATAGAGCCCTTCTCTGCCAGATATTTGGCAATTTCTTTTGGTGCAGTCACTTCAAAGTAGATGGAACGGGCATCGGAACGTACCACCGTAATTTCACCCACAGCATCGACATGACCAGAAACAATATGTCCACCAAAACGTGTAGTGGGCAGCATCGCCTTTTCGACATTTACAGGTTGGCCGACTTTCCAGTTAGCCAGTGTAGTCCGGTCCAGGCTTTCACGTGATACGTCTGCAGCATACCAGTTCTCACCCCAGTCAATTACGGTCAGACAGATGCCATTGGTGGCAATTGAATCGCCTAGATGTACATCAGACATATCCAGATCCGTCTGGATACGTAAACGCACATCACCGCCAACGCTTTGCAGGCTCTCGACCTTGCCCAGACTTTCAATAATACCTGTAAACATCTTTATTTCCTTTTTCTCTGCGCTTACCACAAGGCCAATTGGGTACTCACCCCGGTCGTATCCACACCGCCCAGCTCGGCATAATGATGCAACTGGCTCAGTAACTGACGGATTGGCGGACCTGACTTGGCATGTGTGTCGGTAATTACAATAAATTCCAGTACACGTGCACGTTCAGACTGGCGCTGTTTGCTGACACGATAACGCGGTACGTCCTGAGTGAGCAAAGTTACACGGCCACGTTTCAGGTTAGCCTGCAGCAAATCTGTGGCACTGATATTACCATCAGTCGAATAACTGGTCAGGATAAAACGCGCATTAATGGTCGCCAACAAGGTTTCATAGGCCTCTTTGGCATGCTTGGACGAGTTGTACTGACTTGGACGTTCTTTACGCCAAGCACGGTCAATCCCGCTCTTGAAGCCTTTGGTATCCGGACTTGGTAAATCGACCTGATCCCAAAGTGTTAAAGCATTCAGCACATGATAGTTACTGCTATAGGCATGCTGGTTATACGGTGGATCCAGATAAGCCACATCGACTTCAAAACCACTCATCTGATTGGCCAGATGCTGGGCATCGACACACCACATTTCTGCGGCAGGCCCTTGGTGCTTAGCATCTTCACAGAAACGGCTTGGCGTTAACCAAAGTAAAGATTCAATACGTTCTAGTGCAGTCTGGGTTTTACCGCCCCAACCATGGTGGAAACTTTTAAATACGCCTGAGGTATTGCTGACAAAACTGGCTGAATAAAGTAATGGTGCCAGCAAGGCACTCATTTCCACGTCATCAATCGCACCTTGCGCTTGCCAGGTGGCAATCTGCTGACGGATCGCATCAATACGCATGCCATTACGGCGCTTGAAGAACAAACGGTCACGGGTCGGATCATAGATTTCGTCATTGCGTGGACACAGGTTATGCGTCACCCAGCCTTTGACTTCAGGCAGACGGTTTAGATAGTCGATCGCTTTCTGATAGCCACCCAGTTCTTTAAATGCAGGTGCATCAGTGCATGCCAGAACTGCATGATTCAGCGCATGGCTATAGGGTTCCCAGTCATTGGCAATGACACGATAGCCATTTTGACGTGCTAAACGTGATACCACACCAGAACCGGCAAAGAAATCGGCAAATATCGGCGCACGGCCATCTTCACGTTTTAAGGTTCCCGTGCTCTCAAGTGCTTCCAGAATTAAATGTAGTAAACGGCGTTTGTTCCCCAAATAAGGAACCAATTGATGGAAAAGATATTCATCTGTGGTACGTGCCGCATGGCGACGTTTGTGATAAACCGTAGACTCTGAATTCATAGTGTCTCTTGAGAAGGAATTAACCTGAAGCGCACGTCGTCACCCAAACGGGTCACGTCCTGCAACTTGAATCGAAGTTGTTCTGCCATTCGGCTAAATTCTGCATTGAACATACTACGCGCAGTTTGCCCCAATAAGGTCGGTGCAACATAACTGATGAGTTCATCCACCAGTCCTGCCTGTAAAAATGCGGTAGATAAGGTCGCGCCTGACTCAACCAGCACCTCATAAATCTGATGCTGCTGAACCAGTTGCTGTAATAATTCTTTTAAAGGCTGAATTTCGAGTTGGATCACACCCAACTCAGCCAGCTCCTGACGATAAGGCCCCATCACCATTATCGTTTCTGGATTTTTCAAGAGCTTGGCAGTGAGTGGCAAACGCCCCTGGCGATCCAGAATAATCCGTTTGGGCTGAACGATGGTACTGAGGTCATCCACGTCATTTAGATTGCGTACATTGAGCTGGCAGTCATCTGCCAATACCGTATCTATACCAGTAATTACGGCGCCAGAAATCGCACGCCAATGCTGTACATCCTGTCGGGCCTCTACACCAGTAATCCATTTTGATTCACCCGATGCCATTGCGGTACGGCCATCTAAACTTGATGCAATTTTCAGTCGTACATAAGGCATCCTAGTCGCCATGGCTTTCAGAAAGCCATAATTCAGTGGATGCGCTTCATCTTCACAGATGCCAACTTCCACTTCAATACCGGCATCTTTCAGGATCTGCATGCCTTTTCCAGCCACCAGTGGATTCGGATCAGGGCAAGCCACAATCACTTTGGCTACGCCTGCTTCGACCAGACCTTTGGCACACGGTGGTGTACGACCATAATGTGCACAAGGTTCCAAGGTCACATAAGCTGTTGCACCGCGCGCCTGATCTCCAGCCTGACGCATGGCAAAGACTTCAGCATGTGGCTGACCAGCTTTAGGATGGAAACCTTCACCGACAATCACGCCATCTTTGACAATGACACAGCCGACATTCGGATTCGGTTTAGTGGAATACTGTCCCTGACGTGCCAGTTCGATGGCACGGCGCATCCAGACTTGATCTTGATTGAGTTCAGACATGCTTATTCTTGAAATTCGCCACGTTGCTGCATCTGTTCAATTTGACGACGAAAAGCCTCGACATCCTGAAAATCCTGATAGACCGAAGCAAAACGGACATAAGCGACATGATCAAGTGCAAATAGAGATTGCATGACAATTTCACCAATGGTACGTGATTTCACATCACGCTCACCCAGACGGCGAATCTGCAACTGGATATCACTCAGCACCGTTTCAATCTGTTCCTGCGTCACAGGACGTTTCTGCAAGGCATGCATCAGGGAACGGCGTAATTTGGCTTCATCAAAGGGTTCATTCTTGCCATCAGATTTGATGACACGCGGCATCACCACTTCATAACTTTCAAAGGTGGTAAAGCGTTCATTACAACTGACGCATTCACGACGGCGGCGAATCTGGCAACCTTCAGCGGCCAGGCGTGAATCAATCACTTTACTGTCTGGTGTATTGCAAAATGGGCAATGCATAGCGGTTTAATTGAACAAATCCTGATGATTTCCGAGTGTAGCAAAAATTCTAAACTTTGTAGAGTTTTACGCAATATATAGAAAAAAAACAGCCCAGATGGGCTGTTTTACACAATATATTGATTATTGTTTTAGCAGATTATTCTACGCGTTCGCCGTGTTGGCTCAAGTCCAGACCCATGCGTTCATCATCAGAAGAAACACGGATACCGATGATCAGATCGATCACTTTAAGAATCACGAAAGTCAATACTGCAGAGTAAGCGATGGTTGCAAGTACACCTTCAACCTGAACCCAAAGTTGGCTCATTACATTTGCTGGAGCAGCATCACCCATGATGAATTCGCTGGCAAAGAATGCTGTCAGAATCGCACCAACGATACCACCTACACCATGCAGACCAAAGGCATCTAGAGAATCATCGGCTTTCAGTGCGCGTTTCAGAGCAGTAATACCCCAGAAACATACCACACCACCGATCAGACCCATTGCCAGTGCACCACCGACAGTAACGAAACCAGCTGCTGGAGTAATCACCACCAGACCTGCTACTGCACCAGATGCACCACCTAATACAGAGGCTTTACCACGTACCACTTTTTCAGTAATTAACCAAGAGATCGCTGCTGCCGCTGCTGCAACTTGAGTTACGATCAGCGCATAACCCGCAGAACCATTTGCACCCAATGCTGAACCACCGTTGAAGCCGAACCAGCCTACCCAAAGTAAGCTTGCACCGACTACAGTTAAAGTCAGATTATGTGGCGCCATTGATTCACGGCCAAGGCCCATACGTTTACCAAGCATGTAGGCTGCAACCAGACCCGCTACACCTGAGTTGATGTGAACGACTGTACCACCAGCAAAGTCAAGCGCACCGTCGTTGCCTAACCAGCCGCCACCCCATACCCAGTGAGTAATTGGCGCATAAACCAGAATCACCCAGAGTGTAATGAATGCCACGAAAGCACCAAACTTCATACGTTCCGCAATTGAACCGCTGATGATGGCAACCGTAATGATGGCAAACGTCATTTGGAAGATCACGAACAGGATTTCAGGAATTGTGCCTGAAAGTGCATCGGTGGTTATCCCAGCCAGCATGAGCTTGTCCAGACTGCCGATAAAGGCATTTCCTTCACCAAAGGCCAATGTATAACCAATTACGACCCAGGCAATACTGACTACGGCTGCAGCAACAAAACTGTGTGCCATTGTTGCCAGCACGTTTTTCTTACGGACCATACCGCCATAGAATAGGGCTAAACCTGGAATGGTCATCAGTAATACAAGAGCAGTTGAAGTGAGAATCCAGGCTGTATCGCCAGTATCGAGAGTAGCTTCTTCTTCTGTAAGCGCTGCTGGTTCAGCTGGCGCCACTTCAGCAATCTCTGCTGTAGTTGTGTCTGTTGTTGTAAGTGAAGTATCACCAGTCTCTGCAACGAGTGCGACTTCTTCAGTAGGTGTTGGTGCTGTTACGGCCTCTTCAGCCCACGCAACAGAACCACCTAAAAGAGCGCTGGACAAGCCGAACGCCATTAGCATTTTTTTCATTCGTATCCCCCAACCATGTTTTTTGTGAGTTATTAGGTACTCAGCAAACTTCGTGCCAAATTAAACAGCGTCTGCACCTGTTTCACCGGTACGAATACGGATGACTTGTTCTAAGTTAGTTACGAAAATTTTTCCGTCACCGATTTTGCCAGTGCTTGCAACACGAGTAATTGATTCAATTACCGAATCAACCATTTCATCGCTGATTGCGATTTCAATTTTGACTTTCGGTAGGAAATCTACAACGTATTCAGCGCCACGATAAAGTTCAGTATGGCCTTTTTGACGACCAAAGCCTTTGACTTCAGTCACAGTGATGCCTTGAACACCAATTTCAGATAATGCTTCACGCACATCATCCAATTTGAAAGGTTTTACAATTGCAGTTACGAGCTTCATGTTTGTTTTCCTTCGGCTTATTTCACCAGTAAGGTTTTATGTTCAAATTTCATGCCAAGATTCCTAAGGTCGGGGGAAATTAGAAAGCCCGGCACGATGTTTCTTGCTCTTTTATTTTATACTTATAACGTATTGGAATCTGCACAAATTGGATATTTTTTATGTGGATTTTTACAATATTACTAATCGAAGCAGCCTATATTTTATCTGAAATACTGTCAGTCACTCTTGCAGCAATGCTACACTGTCCGCGCATTTATATGGCGATGGATCAGATTATGATTGAAACCCTGTTACAAGCAATTTTGCAGCAAGTTGAACAACCTAAAAAGGATCTGGAGCACAACCTGCGTGCCCTGCTCAATGAAGCCGTCAGTAAAATGGATTTAGTGTCTAAAGAAGAGCTCGAACGTCAACGTACTGCCCTAAATAATGCCAATCAGCGTTTAAATGATTTACTAAAACAAGTCGAAGAGCTAGAAGAAAAAGTCTCGATTAAAAAATAAGCACAACTACAGTGCACAAAAGACACGAGAACAATAAAAATAATGCACTATATTGGAACAACAATATGTCTTTTGCCAAAATTTATACGCGAGGCCTGTTAGGCCTGCATGCACCTTTAATTGAAGTCGAAGTTCATGTCAGTTCTGGCATGCCTTCCCTCACCATTGTGGGGCTTCCTGAAGCCGCAGTCAGGGAAAGTAAGGATCGGGTTCGATCAGCTATTCTGAATAGTGGCTTTCAGTTTCCGACCAAACGCCTGACCATTAATCTGGCACCTGCCGATCTACCTAAAGATGGCTCACGTTTGGACTTGCCGATTGCGCTAGGAATTTTAGTGGCCTCAGGACAGCTTCCAGAAAATTGCACAGATAACCTTGAGTTTATTGGTGAACTCGCCCTAGATGGTCAATTGCGGCCAGTAACAGGAATCCTGAGTATTGCAATTGCCTGCCAGCAGGCACAGCATCAACTGATCTTGCCTAGTCCGAATGCTCAGGAAGCCTCTCAGCTTCCGGATTTTCAGGTATTTGCTGCCAATCATTTACAGGAAGTCTGTGCACATCTGGCTCAAGCAGAAACCTTGCCCCCGTTTAAGACCAGCCCATTAGATCAGCACTCTTTTTATAAATTTGATCTTGCGGATGTGAAAGGACAATTGCGACCACGACGTGCCTTGGAAATTGCAGCTGCAGGTGGCCATTCCCTGCTGTTCCGCGGCCCACCTGGTACAGGTAAAACCTTATTAGCATCGCGCCTCGCCAGTATTTTACCTCCCTTAAATACTCAGGAAAATCTGGAAGTTGCTAGCATCTATTCAATTGCCAATGCCAATCATCCCTTTGGCCAGCGGCCATTTCGGGCACCGCATCATACTGCGTCTGCCATTGCACTGGTCGGCGGTGGCTCACATCCTAAACCTGGAGAGATCACACTGGCACATTTGGGCGTTTTATTTCTAGACGAACTGCCTGAGTTTGACCGCAAGGTTTTAGAAGTATTACGTCAGCCGCTTGAGTCCAAAGAAATTGTAATCTCACGTGCTTCCCGGCAAATTACTTTTCCAGCCAATTTTCAACTGGTGGCAGCCATGAATCCTTGTCCATGCGGTTATGCATTTAATCAGGACAGCCGCTGTCAATGTTCACCTGAAAGCATCAAGCGTTATCAGAACCGGATTTCTGGTCCATTACTGGATCGGATTGACCTGCATATTGACGTACCACCTTTACAGGCACAGGAGTTACAGGACAATAAACCCGTCGAAAACTCTGAAACCGTCAGACAGCGTGTGATCAGCGCCTATAATATTCAGATCGAACGGCAAAACGCCTTAAACATGAGTCTTAGTCCGAAACAACTGGAACAATATGCCCCTCTCGATCCACCAGCTCAGAAAATGATTGAACTGGCTCAGCAGAAACTGAATTTATCAGCACGAGGCTATCATCGGATTTTGCGTGTTGCCCGAACCATTGCCGATCTTAACCAAAGTCCAGATATTCAGACTGGGCATTTATCAGAAGCCTTGTCTTATCGCGGGCAGCACATTTAAACAATAAAAAAGGCGACCTAAAGTCGCCTTTTTTATTCAGAGAAAATTAGAAGCTATAACCTAATCCGAATACTACTTTGTTCTTTTGTTTCACATCCATACGATCATAACCACCGATGATGTAATTGATGCTTGCAGTAACACCAGTATCTGCAAGAGGTTTGCTTAAACCGATATCAAAATGACGGAAACCAAAGCTTTCACTGGTCTCTTCTACATAGTCACCTGACTTTTCATAAGCATATAAACCTAAAGCGGTGTCTAAGCTAAAGTCATTCGGCAGTGCATAGCTATAAGTACCTTTGATATAAGTATCCCCTGCATTCCCCCAAGTCGTATCTTCAAGAAGAGTTTGTGCTGTAATACCTAAATCTTTATAGCTCAGACCCAATAACAGCTCAAATCCATTCGTTTCTTCATCAGATTCATAATAATAATAGTAAGTCGTACCGATCGTTAAACCCAAATCTTCATTTACCGAATGGCTATAGCCTGCATAGAAATTATTTTCAAAAGCATCACGGCCTTCCTCAACCAAAGAATAATCTAAGGTAGAGCCCCACCAACCTGCATAGAAGCCAGAGGCATGATTATAGTCAAGTCCACCTTGTAAAGTAGCTCCGCTATTTTCAGGTGTGTTGGTAATCCCACGCAGGTTATAGCTTGAAAGTACACTGATATTTCCAGAAACTGAATGTTCAGCAGCTGGTTCATCCGCGAAAGTGAAAGAAGATGCAGCACCTAGTAAAGCAAAAGATAATACTTTTAATGTTGATTTCATTGTATGACTCCCCCAGATCGTCTGAGACGTTTTTATGATATTGATTAAACTCAAGTTCGAAATTTGCAAGAGCTATGCCAATCTGGAATAAAACAACGGAAATCTGATGAATATAAATAAAATAAATCACTAGGTATTTGTTTTTAAATTATATTTAAATTTTTAAAAAAAGCACTTTGATAGGTTCTTTTTAACATTGGTCCTTTTTCAAAGATTTATTTTCTTTTTTCGCCCTTATACATAATCATTTACAAGTTGCGCCATTTTGAAACTATTTTCGCTTTGATTAAATTTTGTGCTAAAAAAAGGTGCAGAAATAAAAGGTAAAGAAGCAGATTACTCTATTCGAGTTTTTGATTCTTGCCCAAACTCAGAAATTTCTGGATTAAAAAGTTCAAAATAGTGCTAAGCAACAAAAAGTGACTCTCATAGAATGACTTTTTATTATTCGGCAATCTCTGCGCATTTTTGGATTTATAAATATTTAAATTAAGTATTTATATATTAAAATTCAATAATTTATAACAAATTTCTACTTTTAAGAAATTATTAATGAAGAGTCTGATACAGAAAATGAAGATTTTGAATACTTAACTTTTTCATTCTAAGAATTTTAATTTTAAATATTATTGATGCACTCATGAGTCAAATCCTTCAGAGAATTTATATTTAAAAAACATCTTTGTTTTTATTTGTTTTTTTACTATATGGTCAGGATTTATACTGTTAGATATCTTACTATTATTTACTTTAGATTAAAAAAAATCCCTCGACTTTAGTGGAATATCGTAAATAAAAATGACATTTATTCAGCGAATCTTATACAATTCCTAAAAATTTCCATCAATTTGTATAAGGCTCTCTCCCAATGCAAAACACAAAAAAATTAACATTGGCAGTTTTAATTCAGGCTGCATTGATCTCAACCGCTTTTGCTAGCGAGCAAAGTGAGTCTAAAGGTTTTGTAGAAGACGCAGAAGGATCTGTACTTTTCCGTACTGGTTATTTATCTCGTGATAAGAAAAATGGCGTAGCAGATACAAGTTCAGCTGCACAAACTGCAATCGTGAAACTGGATTCTGGCTTTACTCAAGGTGTAGTCGGTTTTGGTGCCGGGATCATCGGTGATGCTTCTTTCAAACTAGGAAACAACAAAAATGCCGGTAATGGCATGATTCCTCGTGAAAATGGTTTCAATGCTAAAGGTGATTACGTTAAAGGCGCTGGCGATACTTATGATCATTGGGCGCGTGGTGGTGCTTATGTGAAAGCTCGTGTATCTAATACCACTGCTGTATATGGTACCCAAGTTTTAGATCTTCCTGTATTGGCATCAAATACTGCACGTCTCGTTCCTGAATACTTTGAAGGTGTATTAGTTACTAGTAATGAAATTGATAACCTGTCATTAACAGCTGGTAAATTTACTAAAAACCAATATTCAGACCAAATCGACTCTGATGGTAACGAGCTGGATCGTGCGGTTGTTTGGGGCGCAAAATATAAATTTAGCGATGCTTTAAACGCTTCTTACTATGGTACAGATATTAAAGACCGTTTAGACCGTCATTATGTGAATGCGAATTATAGCTATGCAGTAGCCAATGGCGGCACTTTAACTCATGATTTCAGTGGCTATCATACTGAATGGGATAAAAAAGCTGACGGTGGTGCATATACTTATTCTCATACCACAAATGACTTAAGTAACTTAAGCAACAATATCTGGGCTATTTCTACTACTTACAATACTGGTCCGCACAATGTCATGGTGGCTTACCAACAAAATACTGGTAACACAGGCTATGACTATGGTTTGGGTCGCGGTGTAGGTGATGGTCATCAAACAATTTATCTACCAAACTCATACCTGTCTGACTTCATTGGTAATAATGAAAAATCAGCACAACTTCAATACACATTTGACTTCGGTGCTGTAAATGTTCCTGGTCTATCTTGGACTTCAGCATTTGTATATGGTTGGGATATTGATGTACCAGCAGACCCTGAAGGCGATCGTTCAGTGTTAGCGACTAGCGATGCTCATGAACGTGAATTCTTTAACCAGGTGAAATACACTGTTCAATCTGGTTTTGCTAAAGATGCAAGCTTGCGTTTACGTCACTCTTACTACCGTGCAAGCAATGATTACCAATCTAACTACATTGGTGACACCAACGAATGGCGTATCTGGTTAGATATTCCTGTGAAATTATTCTAATTCACTCGAATTTCAAGCCATAATAAAAAACCTGCACAATGTGCAGGTTTTTTTGTTTAAGCTTTAAAAAGTTAAAGACTTAAACTGAAAAGCAAATGAATTATTTATTTGCTTCTGCATAAGCTGCAATTGAGCTGAGTACTTCTTGTTTCGCAACATCAGCACCTTCCCAACCACTTAACTTAACCCATTTGCCTGGTTCCAAGTCTTTGTAATGCTGGAAGAAGTGTTCGATTTGGCTGATCAGTAATGGAGGAAGATCAGTATATTCTTGAACATCTTTGTAGATCGGAGTCAGTTTGTCGTGTGGAACTGCAACCAGTTTCGCATCAACACCACCGTCATCTTCCATGTTTAGTTTACCGACAGGACGGCAACGAATTACAGAACCTGGCTCTACTGGATGTGGAGTTACCACCAATACGTCTAGAGGGTCGCCATCTAGAGAAAGTGTATTTGGTACATAACCATAGTTTGCTGGGTAGAACATTGCTGTACCCATGAAACGGTCTACAAATAATGCATCAGAATCTTTATCGATTTCATATTTGATTGGTGCTGCATTTGCAGGAATTTCGATAATTACATAGATGTCGTTTGGCGCATCTTTACCCGCTGGGATATTGCTGTAGCTCATAGCATCACTCTTTAACAAGTTATATCTTTTAAAAACCGCGACAATTATAACGGTTTTTACAGATTTTTTTTGATTTTAAAATATCGAACTGTAAATATCTCGGCCTGTCTTTATTTTTGGCTTAAGAGATCTTGATAATCAATAGCAGTAAAGTTATTGGACATAATAAGGACAACAGCCAGACAATTGAACGTAAGGTCGACCAGTTCGCCAGATAACAGATCCCATAGATGACCCGAAAAACCAGATAGGCAATCCCAAAGGTCATCACCAGACTTTGTGAAACGACCATATATTCTGCCATCAGAATCGAGGCGATAAAGAGTGGTAAGCTTTCAAAGCTGTTCTGCTGAGCGGCATTGGCACGACTGGCCAGGCCTGTAGACTGTTCTAAAAATGCCCGCGGATTCTGATTGTCTTTTGCACGAAACCCTGCCGATTTTTTAGCAATCAAGGTAAAAACATAAGGTAAAAGACAAGCTGCCAAAATGAGATAGATAACCCCACTAATGCTATGCATCTGATTTTTCTCTTGAGAATTTTTATGTCTATCATAGCATGGCGTTTCGTGAATAAATTTTGTTAAATAGAGTGTTTTTATAAATGATTAAGGATTCACTATGGTCAGCCCTGATCAAAATGAAATGTTCGATGTCCTCGAGAAACAGCGCCAGCATCAACGTCAAGTGGATCGCGTATTAAAAATCGTATTGCCGATTGTTGCATTTCTGATGGCCGTCATTTGTGCCAATATGAATATCTGGTCTCCCCTCTTTACCTTTGCCATCTTATGGATTGCCTTCTATGCGGTAGGCATCAAGCGTATGCCGATCTGGCACTGGGTAGTCGCGATCATCATCTATTGCCTCATAGATAATATTCTCAGTTACGGCAGTTTTAATTTGAGAGGATTTAACCGCCAGTTTGGTACCATGTTTATTTTCTTGGGTGTGATCGGTGTAGGACGTCCTTACTTTGACCGCTGGCTAATGAAAAAATAGAATTAAAAAAAAGCGCCCTCAGGCGCTTTTTTATTGCAGGATTTATGCAGTCTTACGTAGGTCTTTACGCAGGATTTTACCTACGTTAGATTTCGGTAATTCATCCATAAATTCAACATAACGTGGGCGTTTATAACCGGTCAGGTTTTCTTTCGCAAATGCCAGAACTTCTTCAGTCGTCAATGAAGGATCTTTCTTCACAACGAACAGTTTTGGCACTTCACCTGATTTTTCATCTGGTACACCAATTGCAGCCACTTCCAGTACTTTCGGATGTTTTGCAACGACTTCTTCAATTTCAGAAGGATAAACGTTGAAGCCAGAGACCAGAATCATGTCTTTCTTACGGTCAACGATTTTGATATAACCACGTGAATCCATTACACCGATATCACCAGTACGGAAGAAGCCATTCACCATCACTTTATCGGTTTCATCCGGACGGTTCCAATAGCCTTTCATCACCTGAGGACCACGGATTGAGATTTCACCCTGTTCACCGAGTGCAACTTCATTACCGTCATCATCCAGAATAGCAACTTCAGTTGAAGGCAACGGAATACCAATCGTACCGCTGAATTCTTCAGATGCTGGTGGGTTTGCAGTTGCCACTGGAGAAGTTTCAGACAGGCCATAACCTTCAATGATGTTAGTGCCGGTAATTTTCTTCCAAGCTTCTGCAGTAGAAGGCAGAACCGCCATACCACCGCCCATCGCCATTTTTAAACGGCTATGATCCAGTTGCTTGAATTCTTCATTGTTTACAAGCGCATTAAACAGCGTGTTTACAGCAGGGAAGAATGTTGGCTGGTATTTACGTAACTCTTTCATCACCGCAGGCAGGTCACGCGGGTTAGGAATCAGAACGTTGGCCTGACCTTTATACATGCCGTAAAGTGCACAGACCATGAAAGCAAAGATGTGATAAAGCGGTAAAGCACAGAAAATACGGTCATCTGGCTGGCCATCTTGTGCACCGAATTTGCTCTGGAAGATACCATCACACTGCAACAGGTTAGCAACCAGGTTACGATGGGTCAGTTCAGCACCTTTAGAAACACCAGTAGTACCACCTGTGTACTGAAGTACAGCAGTATCACTTAAAGTTAATTCAGGGCGTTTATAGTTGCTTGGATTTACCTTGTTCAGTGCAGCATTGAACTTGATGTGACCTGGAATATCCCATGCCGGAATCTGCTTACGTACTGAACGCAATACAAAGTTCACCAAAGTACCTTTTAAAGCACCCAGCATGTCACCCACAGAAGCAACAACCACGTGTTTCACAGGCGTTTTGCCAATAATTGACTGATAAACGCTGGCAAAGTTCTCAATAATGACCAGAACTTCAGCGCCAGAATCTTTTAACTGATGCTCAAGCTCACGTGATGTATACAGTGGATTTACATTTACCAGCACTAAACCAGCGCGGAACACCCCCAATGCTACGACCGGATACTGAAGAACGTTTGGCATCATTACGGCAACACGTGTGCCTTTTGCCAGACCCAAACTTTGTAAATATGCTGCGAATTTACGACTAGCTTCTTCCAACTCATTGAACGTTAAAGTCTTATCCATAAAGATAAAGGCATCACGTGAGCCAAATTTTTGGAAATTGCGTTCAAAAATATCAACCAGAGATGTATTTTCTGCTGGTAATTCTACAGTTTCTGGAATCCCTGTTTTTTGGTATTCAGCGAACCAAATCTTTTCCATAATGCCAATCTCTCCAATCATAATCCTTAGTAGTTCAACTGTTTTTTTCAATGCTGCACGTCATTTTTTAGACTTGTATATGTGCAACATTGTATCCATTTGTCGAATCGTTACTCATATATAACGTATTTCGATTCATGGATGCTAGTATTATCTTTGAATCAACAGTTTATTTGCTTTTTGATATCCACGTGGTAACAGGGTTCCTTTAGAGCCTCGTTTCCCAATATATTTTTGCAGGTCATCCCCTTTAAGTTTTAATTGTTGCTGTCCTGCAAGCACTTGAATTATTTCATCAAGTTTCAATATTGTCATGGATAAAATTTGATCTTTATCTTCAAGTTGTATCAATTTATTACCTTTACCTTTATTGAGTACAGGTAATTCCGACAGATCAACAATCAGCAGACGGCCAGCTGAACTGAGTAGTGCAACATGAGTTGCATCTTCCAGCGGTTGCAGGTTCATGACCTGTGCACCTTCAGATAGATTCAGGAAAGACTTACCAGCTTTGGCATTGGTATCCAGCTGCTTGGCCTGGGTTTTAAATCCATAGCCTTTACTGCTGACTGCCAGGATTTCCGCATCATCTTCAGCGACCAACACCTGCTTGAAGCCTACCCCACTTGCCGGAGACAGTTTTGAACTCAATGGTTCACCAAGTCCTCGTGCCGATGGCAGGCTATTGATTGGTAAGCCATAGCTACGGCCACTATCGTCTAATACATAGACGCGTTGATTAGATTTACCTTGAGCATGACTGAGATACTGATCGCCCGCACGGAAATTCAGATTTTCAGCATCCACTTCATGCCCTTTAGCACAGCGAATCCAGCCCGCTTCAGACAATACTACCGTTACAGGATCCGCTGGCAGCATTTCAGTTTCATCAATAGCAGCGGCTTCGGCACGTTGTACGATTGGAGAACGGCGATCATCCCCAAATTTCTTGGCATCTTCTTTTAGCTCATTAATGATCAAGGTTTTTAAAGACTCAGGATTGGCCAACTGTTCACGAATTACGGCAGCTTTGGCTTCTAGTTCTTCCTGTTCGCGGCGCAGTTCCATTTCTTCAAGCTTGGCCAGATGACGCAGCTTGAGTTCTAAAATGGCTTCGGCCTGAATCTCATCAATACCAAAACGTTCCATCAACACCGGTTTAGGCTGATCTTCCTCACGAATAATCCGAATTACTTCATCAATATTCAGGTAAGCAATAATCAAACCGCCGAGAATATGCAGGCGTTTATCGATCTTGTTCAGATGATATTGCAGACGGCGAGTCACTGTAGTTTTACGGATTTCGATCCATTCCAGCAGAATACGACGAATCGATTTCACCTGTGGACGGCCATCCGCGCCAATCATGTTCATATTGACACGATAGCTGGATTCCAGATCTGTGGTCGCAAACAGGTGGCTCATTACCGCTTCAGCATCAATACGGTTCGAACGCAATACCACCACTAAACGTGTTGGATTTTCATGGTCGGATTCATCACGAACATCAGTGACCAATGGCAATTTTTTCGCCTGCATTTGATCCGCAATCTGGCTGATGATTTTTGAACCTGATACCTGATATGGTAATTCAGTAATCACGATTTCATTTTTATCAATGGTATATACCGCACGCATGCGGTAACTGCCACGACCTGTCGTCTGAATTTTAAGCAGTTCGGAGGGTGGCGTAATGATTTCCGCTTTGGTCGGTAAATCCGGTCCCGGAATGTATTCTGCCATTTTGGCATCGGTCAGGTTCGGATTACGGATCAGGGCGATAGTACCTTTCACCACTTCGCGCAAGTTGTGCGGTGGAATATCAGTCGCCATCCCCACAGCAATCCCGGTGGTACCATTTAACAGGATATTCGGAACACGTGCCGGTAAGTTAATCGGTTCTTTCATCGAACCATCAAAGTTATCCTGCCAGTCACAAGTGCCCTGTCCCAGCTCGGATAAAAGCAGTTCACTATATTGCGACAGTTTGGCTTCGGTATAACGCATCGCCGCGAAAGATTTAGGATCATCCGGTGAACCCCAGTTGCCCTGTCCCTCAATAAATGGATAGCGATAACTGAATGGCTGCGCCATCAGGACCATAGCTTCGTAACAGGCCGAGTCACCATGTGGATGGTATTTACCCAGTACATCCCCGACAGTACGTGCCGATTTTTTCGGTTTGCTGGTCCATTTTAGACCCAGTTCACTCATGGCATAGACAATACGGCGCTGTACCGGTTTCAAACCGTCACTGATATGTGGCAATGCACGATCCATAATCACGTACATGGCATAATTTAAATAAGCTTGTTCGGTAAATTCGGCTACGGAACGGTTTTCTGTCGCATGATGCGCAAGGCTTGTCATAACAACCTATAATCCTAAAATTCGTTTTTGTATCAATGTTTCTTATGCTAAGACTCAGCTGTGTGCTGCACAAGGGCAGTAAACTACACAGCGCGACAAATCGTGTCTTATGGGCTAAAAATATCCACTTTATAGCAGCTGAGCAACTAAAAAATCACCAACCTTATAAACCCATAGATTCTAGCGTCTTGCCCTTGGTCTCTTCACCCAGGACTAAAATGACCACAGCTACTGCGATTAATACTGCAGTAAACATGGTAAAGACATAACTGAAACCATTTGGCATCCCCATCAAATGGGTTACGGCAAAGGGTGCAGCAATCCCGCCAATACGACCAATTGCACCGGCCCAGCCTGAACCAAAAGCACGGATATTGGTTGGATACTGTTCTGGGGTATAGGTATAAAGAACGCCCCATGCCCCCAGATTAAAGAAGGACATCAGACAACCCCAGATCACGATCTCGGTGACACTACCGGACTGGCCAAAGAAATAGGCTGAAATCGCACACATGCCAATAAAGCCAGCCAGAGTCGCCTTACGACCGAGTTTTTCAACTAGCCATGCTGCCGCAATATAACCTGGCAATTGCGCCAGAATCATAACAAGGACATATTCAAAAGACTGCACGATGGTATAGCCTTCCTTGACCAGAAGGCTGGGTAACCAGGTAAAAATGCCATAGTAGGAGAAAACGATTCCAAACCAGATCAGCCACAGCATCAAGGTGCGGCGGGCAAAAATACCACTCCAGAGCTGGGTAAACGAGATATTCTGCTTGGCAGCCACGGGTTTAACTTCAAAGATTTCCATGACTTCGACGCCGCATTTGCGCTCAATCTTTTTAACCAGAGCCTGCGCTTCATCTACCCGGCCATGATTGATCAGATATGGCACCGACTCAGGCACCAGTTTCCAGATTACGATGGCATACAGTGCCGGTATCCCGCCAATCATGAATGCAGCTTGCCAGCCAAAATCAGGAATCACAAAACGTGACACCAGTGCAGCCACCAACCAGCCCAAGCCCCAGAAACTTTCCAGCAGCACAATGAAACGACCACGTACCCTTGCCGGGATATATTCACTGACCAGTGTCACCGCAACCGGCAACTGCCCCCCTAATCCCAGACCGACAATAAAACGGAATACCAGTAACCAGGTCAGATTCGGCGCAAAGGCACAGGCAGCAGTCGCCAGACTATAAACCACCAGCGTACTGGCAAATACCGTTTTACGTCCCCAGCGATCTGCGAGTCCACCTGAGAAAATCGCCCCAATCGCCATACCGATAAAACCGATCGAAACCACCCAGCTTTTCTGGTCAGCGCTCATCTGCCAGTCTTCAGCCATTTTCGCCAGAATAAAGGAAATCAATCCCGTATCCATGGCATCAAACATCCAGCCAAGACCAATCACCCATAAAAGAGTGTAGTGGAACTTGCCGATCGGCAAGCGCTGTATCCGAGAAACTAAATCCATAACAAAAATCTCTGATCAGGTGAAACGGGAGATGCTGCTGTCCCAACAGGAAGTTTGATTTTTTATTTTTTTATACTATGAATACGTACGCCTGCGGGAAGTTTTCCCTCCCGCGGTTACCATAATTCATATCAAGACTCGTCTTTGGATGAAGCGGACTGTTCGTCATCATCCTTATAAATAAACTTCGGCATTTCCAGACCGAAATAGATCGCAATCAGACGCAAACTAAAGCCAAAAATTAAGGTAGAAATAATGGTCAGTTCGAGTGACAGACCGAAATTGCTGCAGAGCCAGTAGAAAATAACTGCAACGAAGGAAATACTGGCATACAGTTCACGGCGGAAGACTAAGGGCACATCATTACATAAAATGTCACGTAAAATACCGCCCGATACCCCAGTTAGGACACCGGCGACCGCACTGACTACAAAGCCATGCCCCATTTCCAGCGCAATCTGACAGCCAATGATAGTAAAGCCGATGAGGCCCAAGGCATCCAGTACCAGGAAGATATTGCGTAAATGGCGCATCCATTTGGCAATCAGGATGGTGACAAAGGCGGCACAACAGGTCAGTACCAGATATTCCGGGTGTTTAACCCAGGTCAAGGGATAATGGCCAAGCAGTACATCACGTACCGAACCACCACCGAGCGCCGTGACACAGGCAATAATCGTAACCCCGAACCAGTCCATACTACGCCGACCGGCAGACAAGGCTCCGGTCATGGCTTCAGCGGTAATTGCAATAATATAGATGACGGTCAGTAACATCGCCCTGCTTCCACCTGAGGCTTTGAGATGGCGGCTATTCTAAGCTAAATCTATGTGAAAATTATAAAAAATGCGCACAACATTGCTTAAATTTTTTCCCGGAGCCACAGATGCACGGCTGTTTCATTGTAAGCTGTTGATCTGTCGTTGGATCCAGAAAATACCAGCGATTCTCGAACTTCACAAAATGTGAAATTTCATGATGAATCTGGGCCTGCTTGCCATCGTGATAATGTGCTTTGAACTCGACCAGCGCATGGGTCTTGTCCAGCTTTTCATTGGCTTGTACAATTTCCAGCTTCAGCCATTGATTGCTTCGGCTCCATTCAGCAATAGCTGGCATGTCCAAAGCCTGCTGCTGTCCACGGGCGGTAGTCTGCTGGATATAATCAATTTCATGCTTGGCAAAGGCACTATACCGCGAGCGCATTAATTGCTCGGCGCTTTGGGCAAATTGCTGGCCCTGATGTAGTGGCTGGCAACAGCTTGCATATTCACCTCGTCCACATGGACATGCTTCTGACATTTCAATTCCATAAAAAATAGCCCGACAATGCGGGCTATTTTAGCAAACTTTTAGCTGACCTCTTCGGGCGTTGAACTAGTCTTTCCGGTTCGCAGGCGCGATTATATGTACCTTATCAATCTTGTGGCCATCCATAGTAACCACCTCAAAGATATAATCATCTGCTTCGAGCTTTTCGCCATTTTCCGGCAAGCGTCCCAGATGGAACAGGATATAACCCGACAAAGTTGAATATTCTTCAGTTTCATTGACCAGATCACGATCCAGAAGCAGTGACACATGGCGAATATCAGTTGAACCATCCAGAATCAGGCTGCCATCTTCCAGGCTCTCTACCGCTGCTTCTAGCTGGTCTTCATCTGGGAATTCACCAGCAATAGCTTCCAGCACATCAATCGGTGTCGCCACCCCTTCAATGGAACCATATTCGTTCAATACCAATGCCATTTGTAGCGGTGCCTGACGTAGCTGATCCATGACCATCAAGACCTGAGCATTTTCATGCACAATCACTGGTTCACGCAGATGCTTTTCGAAGTCTAAAATACCTGTTTCGATGTATTCGTTCAGAACTTTATGGGTCAGCACGACCCCAGCAATATTGTCCAGTTCGCCACGCGCCACAATCAGGCGTGAATGGCTCATATGCAATAACTGCTCTTTGATGCTGGCATGATCATCTTCCAGATCAATCCATTCCAGTTCAGGACGTGGTGTCATCACCGATTTCACCGGACGTTCTGACAGGCCAAGTACACCTTGAACCATGACACTATGGTAGACCCCACTTTCGTCATCATCAAAGACTTCATCAGCAAAGGCACGAGTCGCCAGTACATCTTCCGGTTCAGAAGAATCATTGTCCTGAGCCGGTTTACCACCCAGCATACGCATTACGGCAGATGCAGTACGGTAACGCATATCAGTAGTGGTGACCATTTTTTCCTGATTGCGCTTCATGGTCTGGTTAATAAACTCGACAATCACCGAGAAACCAATCGCGGCATACAGATAGCCTTTCGGAATATGGAAACCGAAGCCTTCAACCACCAGCGAGAAACCGATCATCATAAGGAAGCCCAGACAGAGAATCACTACTGTCGGGTGCTTGTTAACGAAATCCATGAGGGCTTTAGAAGCCCACAACATGATACCGACCGCAATAATCACGGCAATCATCATCACAGACAGATCTTTGACCATACCGACTGCAGTAATCACGCTGTCGAGCGAGAACACGGCGTCCAGTACCACGATCTGCACAATCACCATCCAGAACACCGCCTGAACCGGATTTTCTTCCTTGGTTACAGGTTTGGCTTCCAGACGCTCATGCAATTCCATGGTGCCTTTAAACAGCAGGAACACACCACCAAATAATAAAATCAGGTCGCGTCCTGAAAATGGATGCTCAAAGATATGGAATAACGGTTCGGTAAGCGTCACCACCCAGGCAATCGATGCCAGCAACACCAGTCGCATTAACAGGGCTAAGCCCAGACCGGTAATACGCGCCACATTACGCTGTTCGGGTGGAAGTTTTTCAGCCAGAATTGCAATAAAGACCAAGTTATCGATCCCGAGTACAATTTCAAGAACAATCAGTGTGAGTAAGCCAATCCAGGCAGAGGGATCTGACATCCATTCAAAAATCATCGCATCTGCTCCCCTAACCGAGGAGAAAGGCAAGTATTTGCATGATGAGATACAGGTTGATACCCGACTTGAATTAAAGACTTGATAATGTGACGTTTTATTAAATTAAAGCGCCAACTTCGACTACCCATGTGAGTTCTATTGTAGTAAGACAGACTTTCAGTATATCAAGAACACCATGAAATTCACCTGTTTTCATCCAGGATTATGGATGAATTTGAATGAAAGATTTTGTCCTAAAATGAGGTCTGCTCATGGAATTGTCATATTTGTTAACTAAGTTATAGTAAGTAGATAAAAAAATGATAAGGTGAAAAAAATAAATGCAAAGTGTAATGGAAATGACCGATTATTTTAATGATAACTCCCCAAAAACAACACGCCCGCTAGTGGCTTTATATTGTGGCTCTCGTGCCGGCAACAAACCGATTTATCTGGAAAAAGCGATTCAACTTTCTCAAGGTCTGGCCGAACATGGTTTTGGTCTGGTTTATGGCGGCGCCAGTATTGGTCTGATGGGTCAGGTGGCAGATACCATGATTCAGCATGGTGGTGAAGCGGTGGGTGTGATTCCGGAATTTATGCTGGATTATGAGATTGCTCATCCTCAACTGACTGAACTGCATATCGTCACCAGCATGCATCAACGTAAAGCCATGATGGCAGATCGAGCCTGTGCCTTTGTCGCCTTGCCGGGTGGATTGGGAACATTTGAAGAAATTCTGGAAATTGCGACCTGGGGTCAGCTGAACCAGCATCAAAAACCGATGATGCTGTATAACGTCAATGGCTTTTATAATCCCCTGATTGCCCAGCTTGATCTTGCGGTGCAGGAAGGCTTCTTGCCGCCCCAACATCGGGCTAAATTGATTGTCTGTGAACATGCAGATCAGATTTATACCACCTTGCTGAATCTGGATGCCCCACAACGTTTTGTGGTTTAAATTTTTTCATCTGCTTTGAATAGCAAATATTTAAAGCCATAAAAAAGCGAGCTTGATGCTCGCTTTTTTCATTTATACATGCAAAGACATTAACCGGAAATCGTGTGATAGAACCATGGCAAAGTCGTCGCCAGAAATACACTAATCGCCAGACCAAACATCAGTTTCATGGCATCTTTACTGACATTACGTGAAGTACGGTGCTTGTTGACTTCAGTCACCAGCATCGAAATGGCAAATTCACGACCGGCCAGTAACCCCAAGAATACCCAAGTGGTACTCATCGGGATGTTACTCCACTCTTTAAACACCAGCAGAATCAGCGCATAGATAAAGTCGATAATTGTAGCAGAACGGACATCGGTGACCCCAGTCTTGGTATCGACAATATTCTGGATAGCTCCACCACGCTGGTAAAGAATCATGCCTAGCAGTATCACAAAGACAGAAATGGCAAAGATCAGGAACTCAAACGGCACCTGACGCGGCACATAAACAAAGATATTGGCCAGATCCTGGATTAGCCACTGGCTCCACAGAAATGCCGTAGATAGCCATTGTAAAGCCATCCACATCGGAGAATGTTGCTGATCACGGGTTTCACTGAAATAGACCGCGAGTTTTTTCATGACCAGACGATAGATCACAATCGCCACAAAGAACGCGACGGCATAACCCATCATCGACTTGGTCAGCATGGAACCCAGACTGCTCGGGGAGAAGATCGTGAGCACCAAGAAAGTAGTACTCACCGGAATACCATATTTGGTCAAAATGATCAGTAAAAGAGGCGGTACTACATATAGCCAGGTGACCCCATCCTCAGGAAAAGGAATGGTTTCCAAACGTCCATAAGAGGCATCCCCTACTCCAGAAGCAAACCAGCCATAAATTAACACCACAACCAGAATAGTACTGATGTAAATCCAGAGTACCCACCATGGGCGATGTGAGTTCGATGAAATAAATGTTCCTAATGTTTGCGGAACATCATTCCCCACGATGGAATAGGCGGCCAGACAGAAGCCAACTACCATCAGAATCTCGATGGTCATAAGTACAAAACCTTTTACTAGACAGTTCCCAGTACAGCAGTTCTGGAAGTTTGCCCCAGATTATGACGGTTTTATTTCATTTTCATGACATTTCCGTCATATTTTTTTGTAGCCTACTCCTTAAAAAGAAGCTTGAAGTGTTCCAAAAATGACGTATTTATAAATCCGTATAAGTTTGAGATGTTCGCAGTATAGAAATATATCTTTTACCCTTTCTCTTCAATAACTGAAATCAGGCTGTGAATTCATTAGCATTTTGTCTACACGACTCCTATTCACAATCGTTTTTATTTCAGTCACACTGCTGCATAGATTTCTTTAAACTATTCAAAATAGATGATTTTTTAAATCCATGAATGTCACTCCTACGCATCAATCCCTACAACCTGAATTCAGACTGCTGGTCTTGCTGGTGTCGATTGGCTTTTTCATGCAGGGCCTGGATACCACGATTATCAATACGGCCCTGCCTGCGATCGCCAGTAACCTGCAGGAAGATCCGTTACGGATGCATAGTGTGGTGGTGGCCTATGTACTTTCAGTAGCGGCCTGTATTCCCTTGAGTGGCTGGCTGGCTGATCGCTTTGGGGTTCGGAATATCTATTTTGCAGCGATCATTATTTTTGCTCTGGCCTCACTGGGCTGTGCCTGGTCTGAGAATCTGAATGAACTGCTGGTTTATCGGGTATTTCAGGGCATTGGCGGTGCTTTGCTGCTTCCAGTCGGACGACTGGCCATGCTGAAAATCATTCCTCGTACCCAGTTTCTGTCCGCCATGAGCCTGATGAGTCTGGCAGGACTGATGGGTCCTTTGATCGGTCCGACCTTAGGTGGCTGGATGGTGGAATACCTGTCCTGGCACTGGATTTTCCTGATCAATCTGCCGATTGGTATGCTGGGTGCCCTAATTACCTTTAAAGCTATGCCGAATATCACTGAACCGACGGTACAGCATTTTGATTTTAGCGGTTTTATTCTGCTGGTCATCGCAATGATTGGCCTGTGTCTAGGGATTGAAAACTTTGCTAATCCACAATATCCCCTGTGGTGGAGCTTAAGCCTAGTCGGAAGTGGTTTGATTGCCTCACTCATCTACGCCTACCATTCGCATACTCATCTGAACGCGCTTTTTCGCAGTAAATTATTTAAAAATAAAATTTATTCGATTGGCATTCTAGGTAACTTCTTTGCCCGGCTCGGCGGTAACTCGATTCCGTTTTTGCTGCCTTTAATGTTGCAGGTCGCTTTTGGTTTTGAACCTTTTATTACCGGTTTACTGATGATTCCAACGGTACTCGGTTCTTTAGCATCTAAGCCGATTATCCGTAAAATCATTCAGCGTTTCGGTTATCGCAGAGTCTTATTAATCAATACCTTGCTGGTCGGTCTATGTATCGCCAGTTTTGCCTTAACTACGGCGGAAACCCCAATCTGGCTAAGAGCCATTCATTTCTTTGTGTTCGGGATTCTGAATTCCCTGCAATTTGTCTCAATGAATACGCTGACTTTAAAAGATTTAAGCCAGCAGGATGCCAGCAGTGGCAACAGTTTCCTGTCGATGATCATGATGCTGTCGATGAGTATCGGGGTGGCACTGGCGGGTACGCTGGTGAATATGTTTAGTGCCTACTTCGGCCCTGAACAGCTGGACAATGCCTTCCATGTTTCGCTGCTCTGTCTGGGCTGTATTAATATTATTGCTGCCTATATTTTCTGGCATATTCCCAAAAATACGCCAGTCTAAGGCAGAATATAAACTCGATATGAATATCTCTAGATTAGGCCACCATTCACAATGAAAGCAGCTCCCACCTCTAGCAACTGGAAAAAATGCTCAGTGATTGCAGTCGGGCTGCTGATTACACTTGTGGTGACGACTGTGCTTTATCTGCTGGTTTTCAAGCAGCCATCAGCGCATGCAGCAGATTATCCGATTCATGGTTTCGATGTTTCCCATCATCAGAAAGAAATAGACTGGAAGAAAATCCCAAAACAGAAATATAAATTTGTCTATTTAAAATCCACAGAAGGCGGTGATTTTAAAGATACCAAGTTTCAGGAATATTGGCTGCAGGCCCGCGAACAGGGCTTTCTGGTCGGTGCTTATCATTTTTACCGGCTTTGCCGTGATGGCAGCATTCAGGCTCAGAATTTTATAGAATCGGTTCCGCGTAAAACGGATGCCCTGCCTCCTGTCATGGATCTGGAATATGACAGCAAATGCATCAATCACTACTCCAAAGAGCAGCTGCTCAAGGAAATCCGGATCATGCATGATGCCTTAAAACACCATTATGGCAAGCAGCCGATCTTCTATGTGTCCAAATCTTTTTATAACATTGTGCTGGCGGGAGAGTTTGCTGACGTACCGCTCTGGGTACGTGAATACCAAGGTTTGCCAGATTTAAAAGGTCAGCCTAAATGGACTTTCTGGCAGCATAGCAGTCAGGGTGAAATTCCCGGCATTGCCCGTACTGTGGATCTGAATGTGTTTTATGGCTCGGAGCAGGACTGGATCAAATTTTTACAGCAGAACAGTATTCCCACCCCAGATCAGTCCCAGCCTCCGGCCAAGAAATAAATCCAATTTCTCCCTGATTCAACCATGAAATGGATATTGAATTATTTAGGCAGGATATGCTTCGTCTTGAATAATGCTTTAGCCTGTTTACTTGTCAATCCGGTCTCTTCCCAATCCAGCTAAAGCCACTTAAGATACTGGATATGCGCAAAATTATTCATATCGATATGGATGCCTTCTACGCCTCGGTCGAGCTGCGTGAGCGTCCGGAGCTGAACGCTCTGCCTGTGGTGATTGCCTCGTATCATCCGCGGGCAGTGGTCGCAGCTGCCTCCTATCCGGCCCGCGAGTTCGGACTGCGTTCTGCCATGCCGATGACTCAAGCACGTAAGCTCTGTCCTCAGGTCATCGTGATTGAACCGGATTTTGCCAAATACCGTCAGGTCTCTGCTCAGATTCATCAAATATTTCAAACTTATACCAAGGTCATCGAACCGCTTTCACTAGATGAAGCTTATCTGGATGTCACCGAAAATTTGCAGCAGATTCCGAGTGCCACTGAAGTGGCAATGCGCATTCGTGAAGATATTTTTCAAACTACTGGACTAACCGCTTCTGCTGGCGTGGCCCCGAATAAATTTCTCGCTAAAATCGCCTCTGACTGGCATAAACCAAATGGAATCTGTGTCATCAAACCTTCACAGGTACAGCGTTTTATTCAGGATCTTCCACTGAAGAAAATTCCCGGTGTAGGCAAAGTCACTCAAGAAAAACTAAAAAGTTTGAATCTGGAAACCTTGGGAGATTTACAGCAGATTGAAGAAGCGATCCTGATTCAACATTTTGGCAAATATGGACGGCGTCTTTTTCTTTATGCTCAAGGCATTGATGATCGACCAGTCGAAGCTGAACGGGAACGCCAGCAGATTTCCAAGGAAACGACTTTCGATGATGATCTGTATTTACCGCAATGCCAGCCTTACTGGCAGCCATTAATTGCCCAGCTTTGGCAGAGTCTGGAAAAAAAGCAGCTTTCTGCCCGCGGAGTTACTGTAAAACTGAGAATGAAGAATTTTCAGACCATGCAGCATAGTAAAAGTTTCAGCCAGCTGCTGCGTAGCCCGCAAGAACTGGAGCAGGCTTTATACTTACTGCTTCAAGAGATGCATATTACTCCTCAACTGCAATTCCGGCTGATTGGGCTTGGCGTTTATCAGCTCGCTGCACGTGAAACAGAAACACAATTGCCGCTGCTTTAGGCCTATTTTGTACAAGTATTAGACGTTAGTTTAAAAATACGGCAACTTTGTTTTTACATTTTGAATTTTTGGAGTACTCTATCTGCGCAATGCATTATCCATGTATGTGCTGAGATGCTGAAAATCACCTTTACTTTCAGCATACTGTCCTGTGATTGGCGTGACGATCAAATCCGAATATTACAGGGCAACTCTGATGTATCTCATGGAATCCCTCCCTGCATGTCCTCTGTAAATTCTTCTGTTATTCAAGAACGACGCGCGCGTAAAGCGGCGTTATCCAGTTTTGTTGGTGCTGTTGTCGATTGGTATGATTTTCTCCTTTACGGTATTGTTGCAGCCTTAATTTTTAAAGACCAGTTTTTCCCAAGCATTGGCGCCAATATGGGCACCTTGGCGGCGCTAGCGACCTTTGGTGTTGGCTTTCTGTTTCGCCCTCTAGGCGGTGTGGTATTTGGTCATTTCGGCGACAAGCTCGGCCGCAAGAAAATGCTGGTTCTGACTGTGGTCCTGATGGGGATTTCCACCGTCGGGATTGGTTTTTTACCTAATTTCGAAGCCATTGGCTGGTGGGCACCGGTTTTACTGGTGACCCTGCGTGCCATTCAAGGCTTTGCAGTCGGTGGTGAATGGGGTGGTGCTGCCCTAATGGCAGTAGAAAATGCCCCTAAAGGCAAAAAAGCCTTTTATAGCAGTGGTGTTCAGGTCGGCTATGGCGTAGGTCTGGTACTGGCAACGGGTGCAGTATCCATTATTATTGCCACACTGGGTGAAGAGGCTTTTGCTGAATGGGCTTGGCGGATTCCATTTATTGCCAGTATCGTACTAATCGGAATTGCGATGTGGATTCGCCGTGATCAGGATGAATCCCAAGAATTCGTAGAGAAAGTGATTAAGGCGGATCATCACCCAGAAAAACTGCCGATATTACAGGCGATCAGCAAACATCCGAAAGCTTTCTTTTATATTATTGCCTTGCGTTTGACCGAACTGCTGACCATGTATCTGGTCACCAACTTCGCCCTGAACTATTCCACCAATAACCTAGGCATGGACAAACAGTTCTTCCTGAATATCACCCTGATGGTCGGTGCGATTAGCTGTTTCAGTATTCCTTTCTTTGCCTGGCTATCGGATAAAATCCAGCATAAAACCATGTGCGTTTGGGGTGGCTTAATCGGTGCATTATCCGCCTTTCCGTTCTTTATGGCACTGGATGCACAAAATACCTGGATGATTATTGTTGGCGCCATTCTACTGGCTAATGTTGCACATGACATGGTGGTCAGCGTACATCAACCGATTTTTACCTCGCTATTTGGTACAGAATATCGCTATAGCGGTGCCGGAGTCGGTTATCAGGTTGCCAGTATTATTGGTGGTGGTTTTACCCCAATGATTGCAGCCTCCTTAGTGATTTGGGGTGATGGTTCATGGCATTATGTAGCCATCTATCTTGCGATAGGCTGCCTATTGACTGCATTAGTCGCAGCCTTGATGCCAAAAACCAAGGATTAAGCTGATGTCTGTTCAACGTTTGCATGTTTCACAACGCTTTTCTGAGATCGCCATTGCCGGCAATCTGGTTCATCTTGCCGGCCAACTGGCCACAGACCTGGATCTGGATATCAAAGGTCAAACCCAGCAAACACTGGATATCATCGACCAGTTCCTGGCGGATGCCGGTACCGATAAAAGCCAGATCATGTCGGTGACGATTTATCTCAAAGATATTGAAAAAGATTATGCAGCGTTTAATGAAGTCTGGGACGCCTGGGTATCGGATATTCAAGCCCTGCCCCGCACCTGTGTCGAAGCTAAACTGTATGATCCACGTGTGTTAGTGGAACTGACTGTCGTAGCCGTCAAACCTGAATAGACTTCTCAGGCCTAATTTCTACTCATGTAAAATAGAAAAAAGTATGCACTTGGCATACTTTTTTTCGTTTAGGTTCTATCAGTCTAATGCTTTGACTTTACGTCGTTCCAGATCTGAATAGAGATGATATTTTTTGAGATCATTCACAGCGGTAAATCTCTGGTCCTTACTGGAATGCTCCTGCTCACGCAGGAAATCTCCTCGTAACTGATAATATTCCGGTACATCTTCATAGCGAATGACCCGATAACCGGCCATAGTCAACAAGGCATCCTGAAATTGCGCCTGCTGTGGACGTTTTAAAATTACCGGATCATCTACAGCTACAATGGCAACAATCTGGTATTGCTGATCCAGAATCACAAAATCTGCAATCAGATCACGATATTTGTGCCGGGTACGACCAAATTTAGTGGTAAGTAGTGCATCATAAGAAACATGTGCCAGTACAATGTAATCTGGCAATACTTCTTTCAGGCGTGTAAACGTCAGTTGTTCATTTGGATTAAAAATAGCGCGCTGTTTTAAGGCGCTGTCTTGTGGTTTTGGGCTATTCCTTAGCTGCTTCCATGCCATGAGCACGACACAGAACACCAAGAAACTCCCTATAATCATATAGGTGGTCATGACTCAATCCTTGCATTCTTATAATCATTCTTGTTTTATTGTTATCCAGTATAAACCCATACTATTTTTAAAATTGCCCTGCTACTATTCTGTGTAGAGACCAATACAATTCGTAGCAAAACTTGATTGCCAGTTACTTAAAAACCGCTTTTTGCTATTTCAATAGAAATTAGGGTTAAATCCTTATACGCGACTGTAAAATAGTCTCCTGATAGATCGCAATATAAATCGGTTGAACTGTAAGACAATTCCGACAAAGTGTTATTTTTATATCATTTTTCAAAAATTTAAATCGACTAAAAATAAAATATTTTACATTTTAATTGAGAACCCGAAAGCTGCATCAATAAAGTCTGAACACAAAAAAAAGACACCGAAGTGTCTTTTTTATCAGCTTAATCAAGCACGTGATTTTGGCTTTGATTTTCCTTTCGGTTTAGGGCCACCAAATGGCTTTTTCGCATCACCCGTTTCACGCGGTGGCAGACCGGTATGCTGGGTCAGAATCTGGCCTTTTTTCGGACGGTTATTTTGAGCCTGACTACGATTACCTGGGTTAGCAGTACGTTTCTGTGAATCGCCTGCAACCGTCGAATTCTTCTTACGTGCAGACTGGTATTGACCCTCTGTACCAGCAGGTTGATAGGTCGGAATCAGATGCTGCTTCGAGTTACCGATCAGATCCTGACGCCCCATTTCCTTTAAAGCCTCACGCAATAAAGGCCAGTTGTTTGGATCATGGTAACGCAAGAAAGCTTTATGCAGACGACGACGTTTCTCACCTTTCACGATGTCCACATCTTCAGTATAACGCGCGACTTTCGCCAGCGGATTTTTACCGGTGTAGTACATGGTGGTTGCAGTGGCCATTGGCGACGGATAGAAAGTCTGTACCTGATCGGCACGAAAACCGTTCTTTTTCAACCAGATTGCCAGATTCATCATATCGTAATCAGTCGTACCCGGATGCGCCGCGATGAAGTAAGGAATCAGATACTGTTCCTTGCCGGCTTCCTTACTAAAACGGTCAAACATCTGTTTGAAGCGATCATACGTTCCGATGCCCGGTTTCATCATCTTGGATAATGGACCTTTTTCGGTATGCTCTGGCGCAATCTTCAGATAACCACCCACATGATGGGTGACCAGCTCTCTGACATATTCCGGATTCAATACAGCAAGGTCATAACGCAGACCTGATCCAATCAGAATCTTTTTAATGCCCGGTAAGGCACGTGCCTTACGGTATAACTGGGTCAACGGTGCATGGTCGGTATGCAGGTTTTGACATACGCCCGGGAATACACATGAAGGTTTACGACAGTTCTTCTCAATCTCAGGATCTTTACATGCCAAACGGTACATATTGGCTGTTGGGCCACCTAAGTCCGAGATAATGCCGGTAAAGCCCGGAGCCGTATCACGAATCTTTTCCACTTCACGCAGGATAGATTCTTCAGAACGGTTCTGAATGATACGACCTTCATGCTCGGTGATCGAACAGAAAGTACAGCCACCAAAACAGCCACGCATGATGTTCACCGAGAATTTAATCATGTCAAAAGCCGGGAAGCGTGCATTACCATAAGATGGATGTGGCAGACGTGCATAAGGCAGGTCAAACACATAATCCATTTCTTCGGTGGTCAGTGGAATCGGTGGTGGATTGATCCAGACATCACGTTCACCATGTTTTTGTACCAGCGCACGTGCGTTCCCTGGGTTAGTTTCCAGATGCAGAATACGGTTGGCATGCGCATACAGCACAGGATCATTTGCCACTTCTTCAAAAGAAGGTAAACGGATCACTGCTAATTCACGTGGTGGTAATTTATGTTTAATGGCTTTAGAAGTTGGTTGTAGCTGCACAATTTGCGTATCTGGATCTAAATTGTCCCCTTCACGCACGATTGGATTGGCTACGACTTCTTTCTGGAAATTCTGGTATTGGCTTAAGCTGTTGCCTTTATCTTTTTCAATTTCACAGCCATCAATATCTTCGCTCATTACATAAGGATTGATGATCGGATCAACACGGCCAATGGTATCCACATCATTGGATGCAATTTCAACAAACTGAGCTTTAGCCACACGGTTATGTTTATTAATAATGAATGCAGTACCACGGACATCAGTAATCTGATGAATCTTTTCACCTTTGGCTAGGCGATGCATGATTTCAATGATCGAGCGTTCGCCATTGCCATACATCAACAAGTCCGCTTTAGAATCCATTAAGATCGAACGACGGACTTTATCTGACCAGTAGTCATAATGTGCGATACGACGTAATGAACCTTCAATACCACCGAGTAATACCGGCACATCCGGGAAAGCTTCACGACAACGTTGGCAATAGACGGTTGCTGCGCGGTCTGGACGTTTATTCGGCTGGTTATCTGGAGAATAAGCATCATCTGAACGAATCTTACGATCCGCCGTATAACGGTTGATCATTGAGTCCATATTACCGGCAGAAACACCCCAGGCAATATTTGGCTTACCGAGTACACGGAAGGCTTCTACATTGGTCCAGTCTGGCTGGGCAATAATCCCGACGCGGAAACCTTGTGCTTCGAGCACACGTCCAATGATCCCGGTCACAAATGACGGGTGGTCAATGTAGGCATCACCGCAGACAAAAATAAAGTCACAGCTGTCCCAACCGAGTTGGTCCATTTCCTCGCGTGACATCGGCAAAAAAGGCGCGGGTTCAAAACATGACGCCCAATATTTGTCGTAATCAAACAACGCTTTAGGCGCAGTCTGAGCGGTATAAGCAGTAGACATGGCTAGCAATTCTCGGCTGGCAGATGGAAGATCAGAAAAGTGATCAAAGATGAAAGCCGAGTATTTTAGCATGAATTCGGCTCAGGTTGCTTGATTATAATTTATACAATATTAGCTTTAAGTCCTTAATCAGGAATATATACTCATCCTGATTTTGAATGTTCAGTTGCAGGTTTTAAATACTGTGCTATCCATAAGCCCAATCCTAAAATAATAGCAATAAATATACTTAGTCCTAACCATCCGGAATTTTCCCAGACCAGTCCACTTGAACTTCCAAGTAAGCTTGAACCTAAGTAATAACAGAACAAATAAAGGGACGAACCTACCGCACGATACTGTAAGGATTGCACCGATACCCAGCTACTGGCAGTTGAATGAGCCGCAAAAAAGGAAAAGGTAAAAATCAGCAAACCACTAAAGACCAAAGCCAAGTTATTAATCAACATTAAGGCTAAGCCAAACAGCATGGTACAAAGCATGGCGGCAAGTACCCTATAACGTCCAAACTTCCTGCTCCAAGCTGCGGCTCGTGGCGAGCTATAAATTCCGGCCAGATAAGTAATCGAAATCAGACCAATCCAGACATGAGACAATTCAAATGGCGCTTGAATCAAACGATAACTCAGATAGTTAAATACCGAGACAAATCCCCCCATCAGGATAAAGCCCTGTAAAAACAGAATTCTTAATTTAGGATCACTCAGATTCTGTTGAAATGCTCTGATAAAACGGCTGAATTGTATTGGATAAGCTTTGAAATGCCTGGACTTCGGTAATAGAAAATAAAAAGTTGTCGCGATACATAGATTCAGCAATCCAATAATCAAAGTCGCGGATTGCCAGGAAATAAAATCGACCAATGTCCCAGCAATCAATCGACCACTCATACCACCAATCGCAGTCCCGGAAATATACAGTCCCATGGCAAAGCCCACATCCTGCTCCGCCACTTCCTCTCCGATATAAGTCATCGCCACGGCTGCCACGCCACTGACCGTGAGACCTATTAACACTCGTGTTGTTAAAAATATAGACCAGATAGGTAATAAAGCACTGAGTAATAATAAGACTGATACAGAGAATAAAGACCAAACCATAATTGGTTTACGGCCAAAACGGTCTGAAATAAGTCCTGTAAAAATCAGGCCAATAGCTAAGGCAATGGTAGAGAAGGAAAGTGGAAAACTACTTTGTGTTGGAGAGATATGAAAATAATCCGCCAGAATCGGCATCATGGGTTGGACACAATACAGCGATGAGAAAATCGCAAAACCCGCCAGAAATAAGGAGAATAAAATAGCTTTAAAAGCAGATGAACCATATGCGATATGGCTTGAAGATAAATTTGAGGACATATCCGCTCCATGAACCTGCCCAGTATACGCCTCTCAATTCGCCTTTTATGTGATGATTCAGTTTAAATAACCATCGAATAATTAATTTTCCTAAACTCCACGCATAAAAAAAGCCCCCTGCATGAGCAGAGGGCTTTTGGAATAATGAGCTGGCGATGACTTACTCTCACATGGGATACCCCACACTACCATCAGCGCTAAGAGGTTTCACTTCTGAGTTCGGGAAGGGATCAGGTGGTTCACTCTTGCTATGGTCGCCAGCACAACTGGTATGCTTACTCGCTATGGTCTTATCTACGTTGCTTGCGCTTCGTTTGCCTAGCTTTCTTCAAATAGAATGCATTAACAGATGTATCTGAGTTGCTGTAGTTTGTTCGATTAGCTTAACCAAATCAAGGTTTCGTCTGATCGTTAGATCAATATGAAATCAATTGATGCTTTATATACAACTGCTTGGGTGTTGTATAGTCAAGCCTCACGAGCAATTAGTATTGGTCAGCTTCATGCATCACTGCACTTCCACATCCAACCTATCAACGTCGTAGTCTTCAACGGCTCTTTAGGAGACATAAAGTCTCGGGGAAATCTTATCTTGAGGTAGGCTTCCCGCTTAGATGCTTTCAGCGGTTATCCCTTCCGAACATAGCTACCCGGCGATGCGACTGGCGTCACAACCGGTACACCAGAGGTTCGTCCACTCTGGTCCTCTCGTACTAGGAGCAGATCCTCTCAAATTTCCAGCGCCCACGGTAGATAGGGACCGAACTGTCTCACGACGTTCTAAACCCAGCTCGCGTACCTCTTTAAATGGCGAACAGCCATACCCTTGGGACCTGCTTCAGCCCCAGGATGAGATGAGCCGACATCGAGGTGCCAAACACCGCCGTCGATATGAACTCTTGGGCGGTATCAGCCTGTTATCCCCAGAGTACCTTTTATCCGTTGAGCGATGGCCCTTCCATACAGAACCACCGGATCACTAAGACCTACTTTCGTACCTGCTCGACTTGTGGGTCTCGCAGTTAAGCGCGCTTTTGCCTTTATACTCTACGCGTGATTTCCGACCACGCTGAGCGCACCTTCGTACTCCTCCGTTACTCTTTAGGAGGAGACCGCCCCAGTCAAACTACCCACCAGACATGGTCCTCGCTCCCGATCAGGGAGCAGAGTTAGAACCTCAATATTACCAGGGTGGTATTTCAAGGACGGCTCCATGGCAACTAGCGTCACCACTTCAAAGCCTCCCACCTATCCTACACAAGTAAGATCAAAGTTCAATGTCAAGCTGCAGTAAAGGTTCACGGGGTCTTTCCGTCTAGCCGCGGGTACACCGCATCTTCACGGCGAATTCGATTTCACTGAGCCTCTGCTGGAGACAGCGCCGCCATCATTATGCCATTCGTGCAGGTCGGAACTTACCCGACAAGGAATTTCGCTACCTTAGGACCGTTATAGTTACGGCCGCCGTTTACTGGGGCTTCGATCAATAGCTTCGCTTGCGCTAACCACATCAATTAACCTTCCAGCACCGGGCAGGCATCACACCCTATACGTCCACTTTCGTGTTTGCAGAGTGCTATGTTTTTAATAAACAGTTGCAGCGGCCTGGTTTCTGAGGCTGTCAACAGCTCAAGGAGCAAGTCCCATCACCATCAACAGCGTACCTTCTCCCGAAGTTACGGTACCATTTTGCCTAGTTCCTTCAGCAGAGTTCTCTCAAGCGCTTTGGTCTACTCGACCTGACCACCTGTGTCGGTTTCGGGTACGATTCCAGTGTAACTGAAGCTTAGAGACTTTTCCTGGAAGTATGGTATCAGCCACTTCACCAGTAAACTGGCTTGCTATCAGATCTCAGCATAGAGCACCCCGGATTTGCCTAAGATGCATGCCTACTTCCTTCCACCTGGACAACCAACGCCAGGCTGACTTAACCTTCTCCGTCCTCTCATCGCATTACACTGAAGTATTGGAATATTAACCAATTTCCCATCGACTACGCCTCTCGGCCTCGCCTTAGGGGTCGACTCACCCAGCCCCGATTAACGTTGGACTGGAACCCTTGGTCTTTCAGCGAACGGGTTTTTCACCCGTTTTGTCGTTACTCACGTCAGCATTCGCACTTCTGATACCTCCAGCATGCTTCTCAACACACCTTCATCGGCTTACAGAACGCTCCCCTACCACTTGCAATAAATTGCAAATCCGCAGCTTCGGTACATAGTTTTAGCCCCGTTACATCTTCCGCGCAGGCCGACTCGACTAGTGAGCTATTACGCTTTCTTTAAAGGGTGGCTGCTTCTAAGCCAACCTCCTAGCTGTCTATGCCTTCCCACATCGTTTCCCACTTAACTATGATTTAGGGACCTTAGCTGGCGGTCTGGATTGTTTTCCTCTTGACTACGGACGTTAGCACCCGCAGTCTGTCTCCCGGATAGTACTCATTGGTATTCGGAGTTTGCATCGGTTTGGTAAGTCGGGATGACCCCCTAGCCGAAACAGTGCTCTACCCCCAATGGTATTCGTCCGAGGCGCTACCTAAATAGCTTTCGGGGAGAACCAGCTATCACCGAGTTTGATTAGCCTTTCACCCCTATCCACAAGTCATCCCCTGGCTTTTCAACGACAGTGGGTTCGGTCCTCCAGTTAGTGTTACCCAACCTTCAACCTGCTCATGGATAGATCACCCGGTTTCGGGTCTATACCCAGCAACTAAACGCCCTATTAAGACTCGATTTCTCTACGGCTCCCCTATTCGGTTAACCTCGCTACTGAATATAAGTCGCTGACCCATTATACAAAAGGTACGCAGTCACCACACAAAGTGGCTCCCACTGCTTGTATGCATGCGGTTTCAGGATCTATTTCACTCCCCTCACAGGGGTTCTTTTCGCCTTTCCCTCACGGTACTGGTTCACTATCGGTCAGTCAGGAGTATTTAGCCTTAGAGGATGGTCCCCCTATATTCAGACAAGGTTTCACGTGCCTCGCCCTACTCGACATCATCATATCAGCCCTTTCGTGTACAGGACTATCACCCACTATGGTTGCACTTCCCAGAGCATTCCACTAAAACTGATATGACTTAATGGGCTGTTCCCCTTTCGCTCGCCGCTACTGAGGGAATCTCAATTGATTTCTTTTCCTACGGATACTGAGATGTTTCACTTCTCCGCGTTCGCCTCATAAACCTATGTATTCAGTTTATGATACCGACCTTATAGCCGGTGGGTTTCCCCATTCAGACATCTCCGGATCACAGGATATTTGCCGCCTCCCCGGAGCTTTTCGCAGGCTATCACGTCTTTCTTCGCCTCTGACTGCCAAGGCATCCACCACATGCACTTAATTACTTGACTATACAACCCCAAACAGTCGTTCATCCCTACAAGTAGGATGAGCAACAGATTGTGATGATTACTCATCACTCTCATACAGTTGGCATCTCGTAGATTTAACTACTGTACAGCTTCAATTAGATTCATATACCAAAACGCTTGATTCAGTTAATTTCGCTAGTTCTCATTCAATCACTTCAACTTCACAACCGAAGTCGTGTCGTTTCCGCTCTTGTATGAGTATGAACAAATTATTTCAACTCAAATATATTCTGTTAATGATTTTTCTCGTCTTCGTCAGATCGAGAAACTGTGATAAATCACAGAGGTTAATAACAATGCCGCGCATTATACGCCGCTTTCTTACTAAGCTCTATAAGCTATCAAACCGTTTGCTTATTACGTATTCGAACGAATACGTGGTGGAGACTAGGAGAGTCGAACTCCTGACCTCCTGCGTGCAAAGCAGGCGCTCTACCAACTAAGCTAAGTCCCCAGCTTATCAATAAGTCAATGTATCGTTCCGTTTCTGTTCGCTCTGCAATTAACGCTTCGTCAGTAGTGGTGGGTCTGACAAGACTTGAACTTGTGACCCCACGCTTATCAAGCGTGTGCTCTAACCAACTGAGCTACAGACCCTCAGATACATCGTCATGAAGAACAACTTGTTGTGGATTCTTACCAATCGTCAATCTTTCGTTAAGGAGGTGATCCAGCCGCAGGTTCCCCTACGGCTACCTTGTTACGACTTCACCCCAGTCATCGGCCACACCGTGGTAAGCGTCCTCCCTAAGGTTAGACTACCTACTTCTGGTGCAACAAACTCCCATGGTGTGACGGGCGGTGTGTACAAGGCCCGGGAACGTATTCACCGCGGCATTCTGATCCGCGATTACTAGCGATTCCGACTTCACGCAGTCGAGTTGCAGACTGCGATCCGGACTACGATCGGCTTTTTGAGATTAGCATCTGCTCGCGCAGTAGCAACCCTTTGTACCGACCATTGTAGCACGTGTGTAGCCCTGGCCGTAAGGGCCATGATGACTTGACGTCGTCCCCGCCTTCCTCCAGTTTGTCACTGGCAGTATCCTTAAAGTTCCCACCCGAAGTGCTGGCAAATAAGGAAAAGGGTTGCGCTCGTTGCGGGACTTAACCCAACATCTCACGACACGAGCTGACGACAGCCATGCAGCACCTGTATCAGAGTTCCCGAAGGCACCAATCCATCTCTGGAAAGTTCTCTGTATGTCAAGGCCAGGTAAGGTTCTTCGCGTTGCATCGAATTAAACCACATGCTCCACCGCTTGTGCGGGCCCCCGTCAATTCATTTGAGTTTTAGTCTTGCGACCGTACTCCCCAGGCGGTCTACTTATCGCGTTAGCTGCGCCACTAAAGCCTCAAGGGCCCCAACGGCTAGTAGACATCGTTTACGGCATGGACTACCAGGGTATCTAATCCTGTTTGCTCCCCATGCTTTCGCACCTCAGTGTCAGTATTAGGCCAGATGGCTGCCTTCGCCATCGGTATTCCTCCAGATCTCTACGCATTTCACCGCTACACCTGGAATTCTACCATCCTCTCCCATACTCTAGCTAACCAGTATCGAATGCAATTCCCAAGTTAAGCTCGGGGATTTCACATTTGACTTAATTAGCCACCTACGCGCGCTTTACGCCCAGTAAATCCGATTAACGCTTGCACCCTCTGTATTACCGCGGCTGCTGGCACAGAGTTAGCCGGTGCTTATTCTGCGAGTAACGTCCACTTATCCCAGGTATTAACCAGGTAAGCCTCCTCCTCGCTTAAAGTGCTTTACAACCAAAAGGCCTTCTTCACACACGCGGCATGGCTGGATCAGGGTTGCCCCCATTGTCCAATATTCCCCACTGCTGCCTCCCGTAGGAGTCTGGGCCGTGTCTCAGTCCCAGTGTGGCGGATCATCCTCTCAGACCCGCTACAGATCGTCGCCTTGGTAGGCCTTTACCCCACCAACTAGCTAATCCGACTTAGGCTCATCTATTAGCGCAAGGTCCGAAGATCCCCTGCTTTCTCCCGTAGGACGTATGCGGTATTAGCGTCCCTTTCGGAACGTTGTCCCCCACTAATAGGCAGATTCCTAAGCATTACTCACCCGTCCGCCGCTAGGAATCAGGTGCAAGCACCCTATCCCCGCTCGACTTGCATGTGTTAAGCCTGCCGCCAGCGTTCAATCTGAGCCATGATCAAACTCTTCAGTTAAAATCATTTCGAGTTTTATAAGTAAAACTCTTAAACTTGGCTCATCAATTTTCTGACAAATATTTCTCAAATAAACTTCGAGTAATTTCTACCATTCAATCAATGAAAATAATTTCGATCAATCAACCAGTAAAAATCCACACAAGTTGTTCTTCATAATCTCTTAATGATCTTCTTACTACTTCGTCAGTAGCAAGCTAGGTCGGCTATATTACTCTCTATCTCTAGAAAGTCAACCAGTAATGAAAATTATTTTTAAACTTTCTTTCTAAAACTCAACTCAACCATTTCATGCTAAGTTACTGTTTTATCAGAAGTTTTAATCTTCATCACCGCCGATGGATGTGCATTCTACAGCATTTCAGATCCCTTGCAACACTTCTTGCAAAGATTTTTTATCGTGTGTTTATTTTTCAAACCAATAAAAACATAAGATACTGTTATATATAGTTAATTTATTTTCATTATTTTTGAATTTTATTGAGTACAACCAACAAAACCCATCCATAAACACAATAAGATATTGTTTTATTTGAATTTAAATTATAAGAATTTTTATCACATGACTTGTATCGTTCAATTCACATTCTATTCTTGTTTGATTCTTCAGCAACCTGGCGTTTATATACAAAACTTATTTTATCTGGTCTTCTTCCAAGATACATAGACCCGATTTAAATATGGAAAAATTGATTACAACGCTAAAAATTAAAAAGCCACTGCTATTTAGCAATGGCTTTTGGAGTACTGAGCAACAATTAGAATTTCATACTGACACGCGCCCAGTAATTTCGTCCGATATTGTTAAATTGTTCTGTCGCTGCTAATCCAACTCCAGCATTGCCCATTTTATTTAAGTGTTCAGTATAAGTACGGTCAAAGACATTATCGACACCTATAGATAAATCCACGCCTTCATTCACATGATAAGTCCCGTTTAAAGACAGTGTACCAAAACCTGCACTCTTCTTATTATGGTCATACCCTACGATATTGCCTTCACGTTCGCTAATGCGGTTTTGACTATCGACCAGACGCCAGTAAGCACCTAAAGTGTAATTATCCTGGATATAACGTAGATTCACTCGCGCTTCCAAAGGCGAAATTTGTGGCAACGGCGTATTATCTGTGGTGTTTTCACCCCAGGCATACATGGCACTGACGTCTGCCTGAATTGCATCAGTAAACTGATAACCAATACCGGCTTCTGCACCTGCAATGGTTGCATCCACATTACGGGTATGTGCCTCTAGCATTCCCATATCACCTGTTGGCAAATAAGTGGTGAGGATGTAATCCTGAATGAGCCCAGCATAAGCGGATGCCCAGGAGTTGAATTTTCCATGTGCATGCTGATAACCAAGATCAAGCTGTAATGTCTTTTCGGTATCAATATTTTTAAAGGTATTTAACTGCCCATTACCTGATTTTGGGCTGAACAATTCCCAATAATCCGGCATACGTTCTACATAGCCTAAACCAATATAGGTTTTGCCATCGTCATATTCTGGGTGATGATTCTCAAAACGGAAAAACGCACTTGGCAATGTTTCTTTACGTTCCTGATTTGACTGAACAGCGTCAACTTTAACCTGATCCAAACGCAAGCCCGACACCAGTTTATTGTTGTCACCGACTTGATAACTCAATTCACCAAAACCACCAATTGACTGGAATTCCATATCTTTGCTGCGTGGCAGATTTTGATAAGGAATATTACGATCAGTATCTGTCTTCCGAATTGTATGCTCGTTATTCTGCGTATCTACACCCGTGATCAGTTCAAATTTATCCCATTCCTGGGTAACAGCCATACGTGCATTTAAGGTTTTACGCGTAACATTCGTTGCTGTTTCCTTTGGCATCATCATGGTTGGTTTAAAATCACGAAGGCTATAATTGTCCATCACATGGTCGTTATAGTTATAATTCACTTGCGCTTCGATTTTCTTAATAACATCGGTGACATTTTTCTTTTCGACACGCAAACCTAGGCTTTCACGGGCAAACTTGGAACCATCCATCATCCGGCCAGCATAAACCGCCTCACCATCAGCTTTACCACCGGTCAGTTCTACCCAAGTGTCTTCATCCGGCGTCCAGCCCAGTGCCAGATCTGCATTCCATCGTTCCCAATCTGAAGGTACAGTTTGACCATCACCATCCTGATAACTGTTTGATACCGAACGATTGGTGTTCAGGCGGATATATTTCTTTTCATCACCAGCAGCAGCTTCAATGTTCTGGTCCAGACGACCAAAAGATCCCATCAGTACACTGGCCTGACCACGGTATTTTTTATCCTGATCAAACTGTTCCGGGCTACGCTCAAAAATCACCGTTGCGGCCGAACCGGTATTGGCATACTGAACCATTTGTGGACCTTTAATTACTGAAATACGATCATAGCTTTCCGGGGAAATATATGAGGTTGGTGAATCCATTCGACTTGGACAAGCACCCAAGTTTTCTGTGCCATCAGTCAGAATTTTAATACGCGAACCGAACATACCACGGAAAGTCACATCACCATTGGCACCTGCGCCACTATTCACAGCACTAAAACCAACAATACTTTGCAGATAATCTGCACCATCGGTTGCCGGCACTGGCTGAATCGGCTGTTTCGGATCAGCACGGACAATCAGACCATTAGCATCATTACCGGCAGTTGAAGTCACCACAATCGGTGCCATGGTTTGTACAGGCATGCTTTCATTGGCCATAACCACTGATGAATAACAGGCAATACACATCGCAGCCACAAGGGGCTGTAACGAGAATTTAGGCTGAGCCATTTTCTATCTCACTGAATATATAAATTAAACACGGCCCGAGTCATTCAAGACCCAGGCAAAACAACGTGGATTTATGCAAACAGTGGCGGTGCCCGTCCTTGCGGGATCAGAAAGAGTCGTTGAAGGATAAACCAGACATGCTTAAAGGCTTGTTCAAAAGCCAGGAGTCTGACCTGAATCCGGTCCAGGACTTCTTTCACCTCAAGCTCAGGCGGCAAAACCAGGTTGCCATAGACAGTACAGTACTGACACTGATGACTGGCATCGTGTTCATGCGCCATGGAGTCTGAGGAAATAGGATGCTGATCAAGGTGATGATGGGCAGAATGTTCAGAATGAACATGAGAAGAAACTAAAAGGGCGCGCGTGATGGTTTCACAGACCGGAGCAACCTGATATTGCTTCGGCAGCAAAGGCTGTAAGAACACAGCAATTTGTAGAAATACCGCTACAAAGGAAAGTAGCAGACCTCCCCGCAGAACCATAGGCAAACCCTTGAATTTGTCTAGGCTGAGTATAACAAAGCCCAATCAAAATTGGGCTTGTTGAATCATAAAAAATTGCTTGGGAAAATAATCCTAGCGTTTAACTGCAACTTTTTCTTTATTGCGCTGGCGAACCAGTTTTTCTACTTTTTCACGGGCACGCTGACGTTTCAATGGCGACAGATAATCTACAAAAAGTTTACCATTTAAGTGATCCATTTCATGTTGGATGCACACAGCGAGAAGTCCATCAGCCTCTTGTTCGAAGGGTTGACCATCCAGACCAATTGCCTCGATTTTTACGCGTGACGGACGCTCAACTTTATCGTATATTTGAGGAACTGATAGACAGCCCTCTTCATAAGGCTGTGTTTCTTCAGTCAATGGTGTGATTTTGGGGTTAATGAACACCATGGGTTGATCTTTGTTTTCAGACAGGTCCATCACAATCAGCTGAATATGACGATCGACTTGGGTCGCGGCGAGTCCGATGCCTGGCGCTTCATACATGGTTTCAAACATATCTGCAGCGAGCTGACGAATTTCATCAGTAACTTCTTCGACTGGTTGTGCAATGGTACGAAGACGGGGATCCGGGAAACTTAAAATAGGTAATAAGGCCATACTGCGTCCTCAATTATGCCATTGATCAAAAAACCAAATGAAGGGAATGCTTCATCAAAAAAATGTGTGTAAGATCGTTATTATAACGCAACTACGCACATAATTTTAGGAATTATGATAATGAAAAAGGTTTTGAAGGGCATGCCATTTTTTAGTGCCTTGGGGTTAAAAAATCAAATGCTCGCACTGGCAGTTTGTGTCGGAGTGAGTATGGGGACAATGTATTCAGCCGAGGCAGCTCCTGCCCGTAACGTCAATCCACCTGCTTTAAAAGCCAGTGCGCCCAATGTCTATGTGGTCAAAAAAGGCGATACATTGTGGGATATTTCAAAACGTTTCTTAAAAAATCCGGTGCGTTGGCCGGAAATCTGGGCCAGTAACAAGCACGTGAAAAATCCACATTGGATTTTCCCGGGTGACCGCCTGTTGATGTGTGACTATCAAGGCCGTCCAATTATCGGTAAAGATGAAGGTGATGGTTGTGAAGGCATCATCAGTCGTTATATCGGTAGTACTTCATTACAACCACAGGTTCGCGTTGAATCTTTAAATAATACGATTCCAGTGATTCCATTAGCGCATATCCAGCAATGGTTGGAACGCTATACCATAGTGGCAGCTGATTCAGTTCAGGGTACGCCTTACATTCTCGGCACTGCAGACCAGCGCGTACTGGCCGGTAAAGGCCAGAAGGTCTATGCACGCGGCAATGGTCTGGTGGTTGGTCAGCGTTATGCGGTGTATCGTGAAGCAGACCCTTATGTATTTACTGATGCCAATGGCAAGAAATACACAGCTGCTCTAGAGTTGCAACAGGTTGCTTCCGGAATCGCAGTACGTGGCGAAGGTGATGTCACCACGCTGGAATTGACAGATAGCTATAATGCAGAAGTGCGTCGCGGTGACCGTGTATTACCTGAATACGATCCGATGTTGCCTACCCTGTTCTATCCAGTGAATGCAGAAAATACGGTTGCTGGTGGTCAGATTGTGCGTGTACTGGGTTCAATTGGTACAGCAGCACGTCATAGTGTCGTAACGATTGACCGTGGTACAGCACATGGGGTTCAGACTGGTCATGTCTTCAGCGTAAACCAGAAAGGTGAAGTCGTGACTGATCCGAAAACCAAGGAACGCGTACAGCTTCCAGGTGAACGCATTGGCAATGTGATGGTCTTTAAAACTTTTGACCAGCTGAGCTATGCTTATGTGCTGGAAAGTGAATTACCAATCAAGGTGGGTGCCAATATTCAAGCGCCATTGTTAGATGAATAATAGATTGATCTAACTTTACAACTTAAAGAATAAGAAGACACAGATATAGGTCTCGATATGCTGAACTCGTTATCATGCGTGCAACTGGAAACACTGACGTTATGGTATCTGGTTCAGCATTCTCTTTCGAGCTTCTATAAAATCAGTCAGCATTATTCAAGTCTGACCACAGCCATACAGCCTGATCAGGTGCCTACCTGGCAGGCTCTTGGCATTCATGCCAATCATGTCCAACGCTTAAAAGACTTCTCGCTTCCAGAATCACAGCAGAAATTTCAGCGCTGTCTGGAAAAAATTCAACGAGATAGTGATTTCATCCTGCTCTATCATGATCTGCACTATCCGCAGCAACTCAGCCACTATGTAGACAAACCACCAATTATTTTTGGTCAAGGTCAGCCGGATACATTGCTTCAGGCTCAAATTGCGGTTGTAGGAAGTCGCAAGCCGAGTCCTCACGGCCGGCAAGTAGCTTATGATTTCTCCTTTTATTTGAGTGAACAGGGTTTCTATATTAATAGTGGATTAGCACAAGGCATAGATGAAGCTGCTCATCGGGCAGGATTAAAACATCAGGGAACCATTGCGGTGATGGGAACCGGGCTGGATCAAACCTACCCTTCTCAACATGCACAATTGCGCCAGGAAATCATTGCACATGGTGGTGCGGTCATTACCGAGTTTCTGCCAGAGACTCCACCGTTGCAGCATCACTTTCCACGGCGTAACCGGATTGTCAGTGGCTTAAGTCTCGGGGTCATTGTGGCTGAAGCAACCTTAAAAAGCGGCTCTCTGATTACGGCCAAACTGGCTGCCGAACAAGGCAAGACTGTATTTGCCATTCCGGGACATATTTATAGTGAATATCATAAAGGTTGCCATCAGCTGATTCGTGAAGGCGCGATTCTGATTGATCACCCGCAACAGGTGATTGAAGAACTGGCTCTGGCGACTCAATGGCAAGCCTTACAAAATGAAGTACAACATGACATGGCGGATGAACTTCCTGCACACATACCGCCTCATCTGCTCAGACTTTATAACCAGCTGGACTGGGTCGGACAGGATCTGGATCATCTCAGTCATCATCTGCAACAGGATGTGTCTTCTCTGACCAGTCAATTGATGGAACTGGAGCTACTTGGCTTTTGTACCCAGCAAGCTGGTATGTATCTACGTTGTCGTCCACATAAATAAGGTTCACAATAGACACTTCTTGTTTTGATAAGGTATACACATGATCACCACCTCTGTTGCCGAAGCAGCTGAATGTCTCAAAGCTGGACAGGTCTTGGCATACCCTACAGAGGCTGTTTGGGGCTTAGGTTGCGACCCCTACAATGAACAGGCATTTCACCAGATTTTAACCTTAAAACAGCGCCCGATTGAAAAAGGCGTGATTTTACTCGCAGCTCATATTTCACAAGTGGAACATTTACTTCAGGATCTAAGTGAAGAAATGCGTGAAAAAGTAATTGCGTCCTGGAGTAATGATCGACCTACAGACCGGGCAACCACCTGGTTACTCCCTACCAATAACGATATTCCAGGCTGGATTAAAGGCAAACACCCTAAAGTGGCAGTACGCGTGACTACTCATCCTCTTTGTGTAGCCTTGTGCCAAGCCTTTGGCGGTTTTATTGTTTCAACCAGTGCCAATCCTGCCGGCCTAGAACCTGCACGTTCCCTGCAAGATGCCATGCGTTATTTTGACCAGGATCTAAATTATCTGAATGGCGATCTGGGACTGAGCCAGAAACCAAGCCGGATTATTGATGCGGTAACAGGTGAAATTATTCGTGACTGAGCCTTTGCTCAGTCATTTTTCTTTTCAAGCCGACTAAAGTTTTAAGACAAAAAAAAGCTCAACCATATAGGGATGGTTGAGCATAAAAAAGGATGTGTATTATCACATCCAGAGGGTCTGTAAATCTCTGGGAGTTTGATAAATCTAGGTTTTTTCTGATTCATCATTCTCGATGCGGGCATTATGCGAGAAATCCGTTACAACAGCAAATACAATAAAACAATGTATTAATATATTTTTTCTATTAAAAATATTTAAAATTTAATCAAAATTCAAAATATCTTGCTATTTTTGTTTCAGTTTTAAAATGAAGTTAATTTTTAATAATTTATTTTTATATCCATAATCACTAAATTTCAGGAATAATACTGTAAAAATAATGTAATCATTTGTTCAAATATTAAACAAACAAAACTTCAGCCCTGTATTTAATAGCTTAAACCTTGGGTTTAGCAGGGTATTGCGCCAATAAAATACCTACCAGAATAATGGCACCACCAAGGCTGTGGTAGATCGTCCAGGCTTCAGACAACCATAAATAAGCGATTAACGCCGTAAAGACCGGCATCAGATTCATAAAAATACTGCTACGGTTTGGGCCAAGTTGTTGTACAGCCATCATCCATAAGAATGGGGCAGCAATAGAGGGAAAAACTCCGGCATAAATAATACTTGCCGCATTATTGCTATTGATGGCATCCAAGCCTGAGTACAGCACTAAAGGAATGTGATAGAGAACGGCCAAAAAAATCTGCATATACAGACTAACCAATAGCGGAATCTGGATCTGCCATTTTTTGAGCAAAACGCCATAACAAGCATAGAAAAATACCGCAATCAGCATTAACAGATCACCAATATAATGGTCCCCTGCATCAAGCAAATGTGCCCACTGCCCCTGCCCCATCACATACATCAGACCAATAAAAGACAAAATACTGCCAATTACTGCCATTAAGGTGGGACGAACATGTAAAAGAAAGATTCCGACAATAATGGTAAAAATCGGAATAAAGGCATTGATCAGGCCCATATTGGTGGCACTGGTATAATGTGCCGAGGTATAAGCCAGCCCTTGATACAACACCATGCCCAATGCACTTAAGACAGCCAGATGCCCCAGATGTGGTCGAATTTCTGGCCAGGCTTTGCGAACCTTAGGCCACATTAACGGCGTTAAAATCAGCAGAGCCAGAACCCAGCGATAAAAACTGATACTTAAGGGAGAAATATAATCCGCCACATAACGGTTAACGGTCATATTCAATGACCAGATCAGGACCGCAGTCAAGGGAAGCAGCATGGCCCACCACATTGTTTTTTGCTGCTGCGTCATAACTTCATCCCTGTCTCTATCTATTGTTAATCTATGCCCTCTTGGCAAGTGCCTAAGCATAATTGATTTTTCAACTAAAATTAATGCTATTTGTAGCCGGCAAGTAAGCATTTCACTGATTCCGACTTGTACTGTATTTAAATACCCGTTAAAACAAATAGCCCTCATTCATTTAATAAAAAGGAAATCTGATGAGCACTTCTGTGTATGACATTCCGGTAAAAACGATTCAAGGAACGGACACGACGCTGAACCAGTATCAAGGCAAAGCCTTGCTATTGGTGAATGTGGCATCAAAATGCGGCCTCACTCCACAATACGAAGGCTTGCAAAAACTCTATGAGGATAAAAAAGCCGAAGGACTGGAAATCTTAGGTTTCCCTTCCAATGATTTTCTGGAACAGGAACCTGGAAGTGAAAAGGAAATTCAGGAATTCTGTTCCCTGAACTATCAGGTGGATTTCCCGCTGTTTGCCAAAATTCCGGTCGTGGGTGAAGCTAAACATCCTTTGTATGCCACTTTGACTCAGGCGGTGCCAGAACGTATCGGTGAAGGTCCATGGTGGAAAGATCTGGTCGACTATGGCCTGACTCCAAATGAACCGCCTGAAGTCCTCTGGAACTTTGAAAAATTCCTGGTGAACAAACAGGGTGAAGTCGTTGCACGTTTTGCACCGGATATCACGGCAGATGATCCACGCCTGCTGGATACAATCAATGCCGAGCTTGCTAAATAAGTCTTTTTTAAATAGGTCGGTTGCAACTGATGACCAGTTTAGCCGACCTGGCTCATAGGCATGAACATTGAATTTCATATTTTTTTCACAAACTTATCTAAAATTTATGTTTGCTGAAACCGCCCAGACCCGATAAAACAAGAGTCTATTTCCATAACAACTCGAGTAAAATAATATGAGCCAGTCCATTTATGAGATTCCGGTAAAAACCGTCACTGGAGAAAATACGACTTTGTCCGATTATCAGGACAAAGTCCTGCTGATTGTGAATGTCGCATCAAAATGTGGTCTAACCCCACAATATGAAGGACTGCAAAAACTTTATAATGAGAAGAAAACCGAAGGACTGGAAATTCTGGCTTTTCCTGCGAATAACTTTAAAGGTCAGGAACCGGGTACAGACGAGGAAATCCAGCAGTTCTGCAGTCTGAACTACAATGTGGATTTCCCGCTATTCTCCAAGATCTCTGTCGTGGGTGAAGATCAGCATCCTCTTTACCATTATCTGACCCAAGCTCAGCCGCAACGTACAGGGGGCGAAGATTTTGCAGAGCGCCTGAAAAGTTTTGGCAATACGCCAAATGAATTACCAGAAGTGCTGTGGAACTTTGAGAAATTCCTGGTCAACAAGCAAGGTGAAGTGGTCGCGCGTTTTGCACCCAATATTCCGGCAGATGATGCTCGCTTGCAAGATGTAATCAATGCAGAATTGGCTAAATAATTTGTAACAGTAATGTAAGTATCTATTTCAATAATAGATACTTATTCTTTATATTAAAATCAAATACTTATAACCATATTTACGTAGCTCTAAAATCTCCAAGATTTACGCTTAATTTTTATTTTTCTACAACACTTCATTCCATATTTATCAATGAGTTGAGCCTAATATGCAGTTATCCCAAGAGAGATAACGATAGGTTCAAAACATGAAAAACTTAGTAAAAGCAGTCGTATTTTCATTATCTAGTGCACTTGTGGCGACTTCAGCTTTTGCTGCAGCTCCAGAGCATCACTCGCAACATCATCAGCCACAAAAAACACATGTTCAGCAGCATGCGCAGCATAAATCTCCTGCACACGCTCAACAGTATAAACAGGTGTATAAAAAAGTAGATCCTTCACGCGATTGGCGCGTAGGTCAAAAAGTACCATCTCAATTCCAGAGTAAAGTGTACAAGGTAGATCACAGCAAATACAAAAAACTCAGTAAACCCGGCAAGAACCAGCAATGGATCAAAGTAAATGGTGACTATATCCTGACCAATGTAATGAACCATAAAATCGTGAAAATTATCGCAGCTTAAACGCTGCCCTCCTCGGTGAAAAAAGCGCTTCGGCGCTGCTGTCCCATAGTTGAAGTGATGCAGTTTAAGCTACGCGCGTGTGGCAGGGATGCCACACATTACCCATCACGACAGGACGTCGTGTATGGGTAATAAAAGACTTTTGCCTACTTTGGGTCTTTCCAAAGTAGGGTGTTGCCTACACAAAGTCATTTAAACTTTTAAACAAAATATGAGGCTGTGTAATATTCAACTATAAATATTAATTAAATTTCATATAGTTAGAGATATTTTTATTGCTTCATACAAATCTAGTTAAAATTGTGGGACAGTAGTGAGCGCTTTGGCGCTTTTTTTATATTTGAATATCTGTCCTCAGGCTTTTTTGTTATTCATTTGCAACTCTCCCTATTTTCTACAACTTTCATCCCTATATTAAAGTCTGTAAGCAGCAAACGATGAGCACCCCGATGAAATTTAAGCAAATTCTCCAAAATAGCGTATTACCTTTTGCCCTTTTTACCGGTGCATTGAGTTTGCTGGGCTGTGATCAGGTTGCTGCTCCTGCTTCCTATACTGAAAAACCGGACCAGCACAATGTAGAGGCTGAACAGACAGAAGTACTAAATACTGAAGTACAGCATTCTGCTGCAGACCTGAAAAGCGGCAATATGTTCTATATCGTACGTGATGTGGCCGACTTACAGTTAAAAGCTGGTGATTATGTGGCACAGCTAAAGCAAACCCAGACTGAACTGGAAACTGCAGTTAACGCCAAAGATAGCTCTCAATTACAGAGCGCCGCAATACAGTTACAGCAGCAGTTAAAAAGCTTTAACCAGACTTTAAATGGCTTGAATCTAAAGAGTCAGGAAGTCGATCAGGTACGTAGTAACCTGATAAGTGCTAACCAGCAGGCATTGGCATCGCCTTTCCTGAATGGCCAAATGGATTTAACTCAAGTGGATATTCAGAAAATTAAAAATCAAATGGGCAATATCCAACTGGAGATGGTGAAACTTGCCAGCATGATCATTTCAGATCATTCAGCTCAAGAAAAAACATCAGAAAGCTAATTTTCTCTTAGCTCTAAACATGCAAGACAGACCTTTCGATCATACTGAACTGGTCTGTCTTGATTTTGCTCTATGTTATGTTGCTGTGGGATTTTGCATTAAAGCCGCATATCAATCACGATACGGCCATCAATTTTACCTTTTTCCATACGATCAAAAATATCGTTGATATTTTCAAGCGGTTCAACATGAATATGTGCTTTGACTTTACCGCGCGCGGCAATATCTAGCGCTTCTTTTAAATCCAGACGTGTCCCAACAATTGAACCACGTACCGTAATTCCCTCCAGCACCATGTTAAAGATCGACAAGTCAAAAGTGCCGGGCGGCAAACCATTTAAGACCATCGTACCACCGCGACGTATAATCGACACGGCTTGTTCAAAGGCTTTCGGAGAAACCGCAGTCACCAAGACACCATGACAACCTTCACCCGTTGCCTGCAATACCGCCTCTTTCACATCGGTTTTTAAGGCATTAATGCCGACATCGGCGCCGAGATTTTTGGCCAACTCAAGTTTTGAGTCATCAACATCAATCGCCACGACATTAAAACCCATTGTTTTCGCATATTGCACCGCCACATGACCTAGACCGCCAATACCGGAAATGGCAACCCAATCCCCAGTTTTAGCCTCGGTCATTTTCAGTCCTTTATAAACGGTGACACCAGCACATAGAATAGGTGAGATTTCCAGTAGATCGACACCCTCAGGAATCACACCGACATAATCACCATCGGCTAAGCAATATTCTGCAAAACTGCCGTTGACCGAATAGCCTGAGTTCTGTTGTTGTTTACATAAGGTTTCCCAGCCCGCATAGCAATGATCACAATGCCCACACGCTGAATATAACCAAGGAATACCGACGATATCACCAACTTCTAAATGTTCAATTCCTTCACCAATTTCAACTACTTCACCCACCCCTTCATGCCCGGGGATAAAAGGTAAGGTTGGCTGAACAGGCCAATCGCCATGCATGGCATGTAAGTCGGTATGACAGACACCTGTCGCGATAATTTTGACCAAGACTTTGCCCGGCGTGACTTTAGGAATTTCGACTTGTTGTATTTGTAGTGGTTGATTAAATGCAGTCACTACGGCTGCTTTCATTGTTGCCATATTTATTCTCTCCATCTTATAAGTGTTGAGATTATTTTTTAAACAACCTTGTTCTACTATAGAGGAAGAATAAATAGGTCAGCGTGATGAATTTGTAAGCAATTCTCTCGGTTTGCTACTTCTTGTGATTCACTGCCTGATGATCGGTTTATCGACTACACCTCACAAAATGTCATGCTGTAAATTTACAATATTTTTAATCTAAAATTTTCCGCATGTTGTTGATAGACCATATCCAAATCCATTGAAAAATTGAGAGTTTTTAAGCATGGGAAATCTCTCAACCAGAAAATAAACAACTGCCTCTTTTTCTTACTTTAAGATTGAGCAAATTCATAAGTATTACAGTTTTTATCTTGTCCGAGTGCACGTTGCACATCTTGCTTAAAACGGGCTTGAGCAAAATGATATTTGGCTGGCAGGAACAGGGTAATTCGAGTTTTGTCAGCTCCCATTCCCTCCACCAACATTTTATGCAGAAAAGTACCATTTTCTGTACGCGCCATCAGCGTGCCCTGCTCCAAATGTTCTTCCAGCCGATTGTCGGTATACACATAAGCTTCTGCTGAGGTGAACGCCACACAATGGTTATAGGCTTGTCTTAGGTTGCGAAAAGCGGATAAATAGGGAATTTCAAGTTCTGTACTGATGCCATTATCCACCGATTCTGCCACCAATGCGGCTTCAGTTGCGACATTCGGTGTGGTGACATATTGGCTTTGGCAGGCAAGCAGCGGCATTGCCAGCAATAAGCAGAAACATAATCGAAGTGTATACATAAAAAGTCCTGACCTATTTTGTTGTTATTGGTAGTGCAGAAATTGTAGCAAAAGCCTGTAGCTGCTTTAATATGCAATATAAGGCCTACAGATTTTTTCATCCACTATGCAACTGATTATTTTTACCGGCGTACAAGCATCGGGTAAATCCACATTTTATATGTTGAATTTATACCACAGTCATTTGCGTATTAATCTTGATATGCTGAAAACTCGACATCGTGAAAATATAATTTTTGAAGCTGGTTTAGTGTCTAAAACCAAAATGGTGATTGATAATACCAACCCGACACGTATGGATCGTGCACGTTATATTCAACGTGCGCGAGATGCTGGCTTTGACGTGATTGCTTATTATTTTGACACTGATTTGGCCAGTACTTTAGAGCGTAATAGTTATAGAGAAGGTAAGGCCAATATTCCTGAAATTGGGATTCGAGCCACCTATAAAAAATTAGAAATTCCCTGCTATGCAGAAGGTTTTACTGAAATTTTTAAGCTTAAAATTATTGCCAATGGCGAGTTTTCAATCTTACCGATGAACCCATAACCGCATAAACCAGTTATTCAGCTTGCTGCTGTTGCCATGTTTTAAACGCAGCTTGCATGGCTTGTCGTTCATACGGTTTCACCAAGCGACTTTCCAAAGAACTAAAATCACCTCTATAGGTTGCAGCCACCATCTCTTTTGCCAGTTCTTGAATACTGACACGACCACGATGCTCATATTGCTGCACTTCTTCATGCGTCAATTCCACATCCCAACAAGACACCACCGAACTCATATCGACTGCAATACTTAAATAATATTGATCAAAGTCTTGGTAAAGTTCCCAAAAGTGAGGTTCAAAAGCGATGAGATTCATAAGGCAGTATTAGGCAGTTGAATTGAATGAGAATAAATTAAAACATGAATAAAATACATGCAACTTTAGATTGATCAGTTTTTTCAAATACCTTAGGCATAAAAAAACCACCCTTTCGGGTGGTTTCTTCAATCTCAAACCAGCAATTACATTGCACGGTTTTTGATTTTGCGGATCGTTTCCAGCTGAGCAGCAGTTTCTGCAAGAGCAGCCAAAGCAGCAGCAGAGTCCAAATCGCTCTTTTGATTTGCCAGCAATTGTTCAGCGTGTTTACGCGCTTCAATAATTGCCGCTTCATCCAAGTTTTCTGCACGGACTGCTGTATCAGCAAGAACCGTAACAACATGCGGTTGAACTTCTAGAACACCACCAGATACATAGATTAATTCTTCTGTACCGTTTTCCAAAATAACGCGGATCGCGCCAGGTTGGAGCAAAGTTACCAGCGGAGCATGACCAGGCATAATACCTAACTCACCGCCAGCACCTTTAGCAATTAGCATAGTTACAGTGCCTGAGTACAAAGACTCTTGAACACTTACAACGTCACATTGCATAGTCGCCATGAGAATCTCCTAAATTAGGGAACTAATTAAAGTTTCTCAGCTTTAGCAATCACTTCGTCAATACCACCAACCATGTAGAACGCTTGTTCTGGGATGTGATCGTATTCACCAGCTAGAAGACCTTTAAAGCCACGAATCGTTTCTTTAAGCGGTACAAGTTTACCAGGAGCACCAGTAAACACTTCAGCTACGTGGAACGGTTGAGAGAAGAAACGTTGGATCTTACGTGCACGGTATACAGTAAGTTTGTCTTCTTCTGACAATTCGTCCATACCAAGAATTGCGATAATGTCTTTCAATTCTTTATAACGTTGAAGAACGTTTTGAACTGAACGAGCGATTTCGTAATGCTCAGTACCAACTACAAGTGGATCTAGCTGACGTGAAGTAGAGTCAAGTGGATCGATCGCAGGGTAAATACCTTGAGAAGCGATGTCACGGCTCAATACAACAGTTGCGTCCAAGTGAGCGAACGTAGTTGCAGGCGATGGATCTGTTAAGTCATCGGCAGGTACGTATACCGCTTGGATTGACGTAATAGAACCAGACTTAGTCGATGTAATTCGTTCTTGAAGAACACCCATCTCTTCTGCAAGAGTCGGTTGGTAACCTACTGCAGATGGCATACGGCCTAGAAGTGCTGATACTTCAGTACCTGCTAGTGTATAACGATAGATGTTATCGACGAACAATAGTACGTCACGGCCTTTACCGTTTTCGTCTTTTTGATCACGGAAGTACTCAGCCATAGTCAAACCAGTCAACGCTACGCGTAAACGGTTACCTGGTGGCTCGTTCATCTGACCGTAGACCATTGCTACTTTGTCAAGAACGTTAGAGTCTTTCATTTCGTGATAGAAGTCATTACCTTCACGAGTACGTTCACCAACACCAGCAAACACAGATAAACCTGAGTGCGCTTTCGCGATGTTGTTGATCAACTCCATCATGTTTACAGTTTTACCAACACCGGCACCACCGAACAGACCAACTTTACCACCTTTCGCGAACGGGCATAGTAAGTCGATGACTTTAATACCAGTTTCTAGAAGGTCAGTAGAAGCCGCTTGTTCTGCATAAGAAGGCGCTTGACGGTGAATTGGTAAACGCTCTTCAGTCGCAACAGGACCAGCTTCGTCGATCGGGCGACCAAGAACGTCCATGATACGGCCAAGAGTCGCTGTACCTACTGGTACAGAGATCGGAGCGTTAGTGTTAGTTACGTTCAAACCACGCTTAAGGCCTTCAGTAGAACCCATTGCAATAGTACGAACTACGCCATCACCAAGTTGTTGCTGAACTTCTAATGTAGTTTCAGTACCGTCAACTTGGAGAGCGTCATAGATCTTAGGAACGCTGTTACGTTCAAACTCGACGTCGATAACCGCGCCGATGATCTGAATGATACGACCGCTACTCATTGCTGTCTCCTCAATTCAAACTAATATATGTTAAACGGCAGCGGCACCACCAACGATCTCAGAAATTTCCTGAGTAATCGCGGCTTGACGCAGCTTGTTATAAATAAGTTGCAGGTTCTTGATCAATTCACCCGCGTTATCAGTTGCAGCTTTCATTGCAACCATACGAGCAGACTGCTCACACGCGATATTTTCGATCACACCTTGATACACCACAGACTCGATGTAACGAACCAACAAGCCATTTAAAAGCTCTTCAGCTTCAGGCTCGTAGATGTAGTCCCAACCGTATTGACGGTTAAGCGTCTTGTCTTCTTCAGCAGCTGCCAAAGGAACAAGCTGTTCGATCTTTTGGTTTTGAGTCATGGCGTTGACAAAGCCGTTAGAAACCAGATAAATACGATCTAATTCGCCTTTATCATAAGCGTCTAACATCACCTGTACAGAACCAGATAACTGTTCAAGACTTGGAGTGTCGCCCACTTGAGTGGTCGCACCAAGCACTTTACCGCCGTAGTTTTTAAAAAACGAAACCGCTTTTTGACCAATCAAAGCAAATTGAACTTCAATTGACTGCTCTTGTTGCTGCTGAACGTGTTTTACCACTTTCTTGAACAGGTTAATGTTCAAACCACCAGCAAGGCCACGATCTGAAGACACAATGATATAGCCAACGCGCTTAACAGGACGTTCAACCATATAACGGTGTTTATATTCAGGATTCGCTTGTACCAAATGAGCAATTACACGGTGCATATTTTCGGCATACGGACGGCCTTGAGCCATGCGCTCTTGCGCACGACGCATCTTAGAAGCTGCTACCATCTGCATCGCGCGAGTAATTTTCTGCGTGCTTTTGATACTAGCTACTTTGGCGCGAATTTCTTTTAAATTTGCCATACGCTTAACCTAGTATTCGAAGGCCCTTACGAGCCCTCGAAGGTTGATTCCGTGAACCAAACCAACACCAATCTAGCAAGTTGCTAAATTAGTAAGTTTGAGTCGCTTTGAATTTTTCAATACCAGCTTTGAATTCAGCTTCGATATCTTTATCCCAAGCACCAGTCTCGTCAATTTTTTGCATTAACGCAGCGTGTTCTGAACGGAAGTAAGCAATTAACGCAGCGTCAAAGTCTACGATTTTCTTAACTTCTACGTCAGCCATGTAGCCTTCGTTAGATGCATAAACTGATACAGCTTGGTCAGCGATTGAGTATGGAGCATATTGTTTTTGCTTCATCAACTCAGTTACGCGTTGACCGTGTTCAAGCTGTTTACGAGTTGCTTCGTCAAGGTCAGAAGCGAACTGAGCAAACGCTGCCAATTCACGGTACTGTGCAAGTGCAGTACGGATACCACCAGACAATTTCTTGATGACTTTAGTCTGCGCAGAACCACCAACACGAGATACAGAGATACCCGCGTTCACAGCAGGACGAATACCTGCGTTGAACAATGATGTTTCAAGGAAGATCTGACCGTCAGTAATCGAAATTACGTTGGTTGGTACGAATGCAGATACGTCACCTGCTTGAGTTTCAATAATCGGCAATGCAGTTAATGAACCAGTTTGGCCTTTAACTTCACCGTTAGTGAATTTCTCAACGTAGTCAGCAGATACACGAGAAGCACGTTCAAGTAGACGTGAATGTAGATAGAACACGTCACCTGGATAAGCTTCACGACCTGGTGGACGACGAAGAAGCAATGAAATTTGACGATACGCAACAGCTTGTTTAGACAAGTCATCATAGATGATCAGAGCGTCTTCACCGCGGTCACGGAAGTATTCACCCATTGTACAGCCAGAGTATGGAGCCAAGAACAGCATTGCTGCTGGATCGGCTGCAGCTGCTGCTACAACAGTTGTATACGCCATAGCGCCAGTTTCTTCTAGCTTACGTACTACGTTTGCGATAGTTGATTGTTTTTGACCAACTGCAACGTAGATACATTTAATGCCAGAGTTTTTCTGAGCGATGATCGCGTCGATCGCCATAGCTGTTTTACCAGTCTGACGGTCACCAATGATCAACTCACGTTGACCACGGCCTACTGGGATCATTGTATCTACTGATTTATAACCAGTTTGTACAGGTTGATCCACTGATTGACGCCAAATTACACCTGGTGCTACTTTTTCAACAGCATCAGAAAGTTTTGCATCAATAGGGCCTTTACCATCAATCGGGTTACCCAAAGCATCTACGACACGGCCAAGAAGTTCAGGACCAACCGGAACTTCTAATACACGACCTGTACAACGAGCTTTTTGACCTTCTTGAAGGCTTAAGTAGTTACCTAAAACAACGACGCCCACTGAATCCTGTTCTAGGTTCAGTGCCATACCGTATAAGCCGCCGTCGAATTCGATCATTTCACCGTACATTGCATCAGCAAGGCCGTGAATGCGCACAATACCGTCGGATACCATAACAATGGTACCTTCGTTTTTAGCGGTCGCGCTGGTGTCCAGATCGCCGATACGCTGTTTAATGAGCGCACTGATCTCGGATGGATTCAGTTGTTGCATTGCGCTATACCTCAATCTTTTTAAAGTTCAGTCTTCTTATTTATTAAGCAAGAAGACGAGTACGCATTTTTTCAAGCTTATTAAGCGCAGAATCATCTATCACTTGGTCGCCTGCACGAATAACCACACCCGCGATTAACGCTGGGTTAACTTCTACAGAAACATTTACGGCAGCTTCGAATTTTTTCTCTAATGCATGCGCAAGTAATTGTTCTTGAACAGAAGTTAATGGGAATGCAGATTCAATCACTACATCCACAGTATTGTTATTCTGTGATTTAAGCTGCTCAAATTCTGCTGCAATCTCAGGAAGAAGAACCAAACGATCGTTTTCAGCAAGCAATGTCAAAAAGTTTGACACTGATGCAGTTTGGTCTTCACCTAAAACTTTAGCGAAAAGAGCCACCTGCTCAGCAGGTGTAAGCTCAGGGCGATTTAGATAAGCTGAAAATGCTTCGTCTTGCACCGCAGCACTAAGCAATTCAAGTACAGTTGACCAAGTGTCAGCTGCACTTTGCTCAGAAGCGTAAGCAAATGCTGCTTTTGCGTAAGGGCGTGCCAACGTCAAGAGTTCAGCCATAATCCGCCTCTCTTAAAGTTTAGCAGCCAGCTGAGTCAGCATGGCATTGTGAGCTTCTGCGTCAACTTGTTGGCTAAGAATTTTCTCAGCGCCAGCTACTGCAAGAGCAGCCACTTGTTGACGTAATTCTTCGCGAGCAGCATTGATTTCAGTATCAACAGCATCTTTCGCTTGTTGACGAATACGTTCACCTTCAGCAGATGCTTGAGTGCGCGCTTCTTCTACCAATTGTGCTGCACGACGGTTCGCTTGTTCGATCAATTGAGCCGCTTGAGCTTTTGCCGCGTCTAGTTCAGCTTTCACTTGTGCTTGCGCATCTGCAAGGTCAGCCTTCGCTTTTTCAGCAGCATTTAAGCCATCAGCGATTTTACGCTGACGTTCACTAATCGCATTGATTAGTGGTGGCCATACAAACTTCATGCAGAATGCGACAAAAATCGCAAACGCAATCGCTTGGCCAAACAATGTGAGGTTGATATTCATTGCAAATTCCTCAAATAGTGAATTTCGGAATTAAGCTGATTAACCTACAAATGGATTAGCGAAGATGAAGAACAAGCCAATACCAACACCGATCATAGGCACAGCATCAAGAAGACCCGCGATTAAGAACATACGAGTTTGAAGTTGTGGAGCCAATTCTGGTTGACGAGCTACAGCTTCAAGGAAACGGCCGCCTAGAAGACCAAAACCAATCGCAGTACCTAAAGCACCGAAAGCGATCAAGATAGCAGATGCAATTGCAACTAGACCTAAAGTGAGTTCCATGAAAAATTCCTCAGAGGTTAGGTTTTATACCAAATTAAGTTAAAAAATTGTGTGCCCAACCGCCCGATGACAGTTAGGCCATACCATTAATGCTTTTCGCTTGCCATGCTCATGTACACGATTGTCAACATCATGAAAATGAATGCTTGTAGCGTAATAATCAAAATGTGGAAAATCGCCCAAGGCACAGACAATGCCCACTGGATCCAGAACGGTAATAACGCGATAAGAATGAAGATTAACTCACCCGCATACATGTTACCGAACAGTCGTAGAGCCAATGAAACTGGTCGCGCCAAGAAAGTAGTCAATTCCAACAATAAGTTGAATGGAATTAAAAGCACTTTAGCAACTGGATTACTTGGGTTAAATGGGTTAAGTGCCAACTCACCAACGAAGCCGCCAACACCTTTCTCACGAATACTATAGAAAATAATTAAGAAGAATACAGAAATAGACATACCTAAGGTAATGTTTGGATCTGTAGTCGGAACAATTTTAAAGTAAACCTGATGAGGGTCCACACCCAGCATAGATGCAATCGCCTGTTGAGCTACATAAGGAATAAAGTCAACAGGGATTAAATCCATCAAGTTCATGAGGAAAATCCACACGAAAATGGTTAATGCTAAGGGTGCAATTAATCGAGACTTCCCATGGAAGGTATCACGTACACTTGAATCTACAAACTCGATAATCACTTCAATTACTGACTGGAATTTACCAGGCACGCCTGAATTTGCAGCTTTCGCGACAATCCAGAACAATAAACAGAAGATCAGACCAAGTCCGATAGACCAACCCATTGAATCCAAGTGAATAGCAGTGAACCCCATCTGTTGAGCTTCTTCAGCAGACTCAGCCAACTTCCATGAACCGTCTGGCATTTTGCCATAGGTCATGTTGGTCAAGTGATGCTTGATATACTCGGTCGAAGTAAGGGCATGTTCTTCAGCAGCCATAAATCACACCTGGTCAATGTCAAAAAACTATAGAACAAACGAATATCGCGTGCTGCTTGATATCTCGCCTGCTCCTAAAAAAACTTTTCAATTTTTTGTTGTGTTTAAACTCGTTTTTGTAGACGTGACACCCAAAAAGGAGCGACCCACGACATGGCTTGAACGAGCATAAAACCACAAAACAACGCAACCGGGGATAACGGCTTGACATTGCTTAAAATTAAAATGAAACCAACAATCACAATTGCAAACTTGCCCATCAGGCCTTTATACATGTTCGAAAGAACCTGCTTAGATGCCCGGGCTCCTGCCGCTCGAAATGATTGCCATGAAAAATAACAACTCGCAAGCCAGCAGACGAACGCCCCCAAAGCGGCACTCAAGGCTACGGTTGAGTCTTTCACGACCCAGCCAATCAAGGCTGAAACAGGAATCATTAATGCTTGTAAGAGGACTAAAGCTTTCGCTAATCGTCGGTCAATCAAGCGACTAGTTCGGCTCATTATTTATTCACTCACAGCAAGCATGCTTGACAAGTTTAGCTGATGATTATTTTTAATCGCAGGCATTATAGAGTTACACCCCTGAACATGCAATCTTTTCCCGACCTTAGTCGTGTTTTTTTCAACAGATCAAATGCTGGCAAACTAATCAAAACTTGATTATTTTTAAATCATTGATGGGCATTTAACACACATTTACGGGTTTGCTCGGCCAATTTCTGCCAGGCCTGGATAAAGTCCCCTGCCCCACTCATGCTTTCATCGACACTCTGGAACACAATCGGTTTCAGTTTACGGTACTGATTTTCACCAGCATGTGCTTCTGCCAGCAGACACATTTTGCTCTGCACACGACTGTCTTGCAGATACTTGATCTGCGCCACGGTTGGTGACACATGTGGATCATCGGTTAAGGCTCCCATAAACTTCAGATTCAATGGGCGTTCCAGATATTGATAGGCATCATGATAGGACCAGTAAGGTTTAGCTTTACTTGTAGAACTATAACGCTGTGCAGTCAAAAACATAGTTTGGGCAAATTCACGCGCATTTTTCCAATAGGCTTCCCGATGCTCAGGCAGCTGCTGAGAACGTAATGCAGCAATAAAGAAACCGATGCGCACTGCATTGTTGGGATCGAGCCAGACATGGGTATCAACAGTATCTTTTAATGCTTGCCCACGTGGATTACGCATTGGCAAAGTGGTCAGAATACCCGAATCTAAAATCGCGATACTTTTATTGTTATTGTTCAACACTTTTGCCAACGGTGCTTCATGTGCCTGCCCTAACCAGATCACCAAGCCAGCATCCTGAATCGTTTTACGGTGTGCCGGGGTCAGGCTGACATCATGACCGCTTTGATTGGCCAATAATAAAGTCGGCTGTTCCACGCCTTGAGTAATGGTCTTGGCAATCAGATAAATCGGCTGCGTTGAAACCACCAGACTTTGCGACCAGCTAAGGGTACTGAACAAAGCCAGGCTACACAGGGCAAGGAAACGGAACATGAAGAGAAATCGCTATATAAGGACAAATTTAATAGTGTTATAATATAACAAAATTATAAAAATACCTATGCCCAATCGAAACTCTGGGCGCTTCATGTTAAGATTTGAAATCTTTTAATTTTCAGTTTCGCACCTGAGGTGAACTATGGGTTCATGTTCGCACGAACACCACAATGCATTGCACGGCGTACACGACCATCCAAATGTCGCGCAACGCCTGGCCGAAGCAGAGAGTCTTTGTGCGGCAAGTGGCGCACGCCTCACTCCTTTGCGTAAAGAGGTACTGGAACTGATTCTGAATGCAAGCGGCCCGATGGGTGCGTATGATCTGCTGGCACAAATGAAAAATGCCAGCGACCGTCCCGCTGCCCCACCGACCGTGTACCGTACACTCGACTTTTTATTAGAAAAAGGCTTTATTCATCGCCTGACCTCTATTAATGCCTATATTCCCTGCTGCCATCCGCGTGAAGGCCATCAGGCGGCATTCTTGATTTGTACTGAATGTAAAGCAGTCAAAGAAGCATCTGCACAAGGTTTATTAGAACAACTGGATGCCTTGGCGGCTTCAGACGATTTTAGTGCACACCACAGCATTATCGAAATTTCAGGAATCTGTCAGCAGTGTCGCAACAAAGCTTGAATGCATCACCCTTGATCCAGCTTTGCAAGATCTGGGTCAATATTGATGATCGTGACATTTTAAAGGCTATTGATTTCTCGCTACAGGAGAAAGAGATTGTTACGCTGATTGGTCCGAACGGTGCCGGTAAGTCGACCTTAATAAAGGTCATGCTTGGGATCGTCAAACCGAAATCCGGTGAAATCAAAACGGCGCGTAAGCTGAAATTTTCTTATGTGCCACAAAAATTCAATCCGTCACATAGTCTGCCGCTACGGGTTAAAGATCTGCTGGCACTAGAAAAATGCCCTTCAGCTATTAAAGCTGAAATCATTCGGGATACTGGCATTGCCAAGCTGGAAAATTCCAAAGTTCAACAGCTTTCTGGCGGTGAACGTCAACGTGTGTTGTTGGCTCGTGCCTTATTACGTCAGCCGGATATTCTAGTACTGGATGAACCGATGCAGGGTCTAGATATTCAGTCTGAGGCTGAACTGTATGAATATGTGCGTAGCCTGCCGGAAAAATATGGCTGTGCCATTTTAATGGTCTCGCATGACCTGCAATGGGTGATGCAAGGTACGCATCGTGTGGTATGTCTCAACAAACATATCTGCTGTAGCGGGCTACCGGAAAGTGTGCAGCAACATCCAGAATATCAGGCCATTTTTGGTACCAACCGGGTGTTCTACCAGCATCATCATGACCATTGTGCGCATGGTGACTCCGCGACACCATGCCAGCACGATTCACGTCCCCACATTCACCCCGAGCCGGAAGCTTAAGCCATGATGGATTGGTTATCTCTCCTATTACCTGCATGGATTATGGGAACACTCTTGGTGTTCCTGACCGCACCGCTCGGCTGTCTGATGCTGTGGCGTCGTATGTCTTTCTTTGCAGATACGATGGCACATGGTACTTTGCTCGGCGTTGCTATTGCCGGTGCGATGAGCCTGCCACTCTGGATGGGTGTCAGCTTTATTGCAGTCTTATTGGTCGCTGTACTTTGGGTACTGTATGACCCACGCTTGCCAAATGATGCGCTGCTTGCACTCTGCTCCGCCACCCTGCTCTGTTCAGGGCTGTTATTCATTCAGCATTTACCGAATTTAAGACCGGAACTGCTTAGCTATTTGTTTGGTGATCTACTCACCATTTCATGGACAGATCTTCCTACTTTTGCCGTCGTGATTATCTTGGCATTGGCCGTTCTATATAAAAGCTGGCAGGCACAAATCCAAATTGCAATTGATCCTGATATGGCGATCAGTGAAGGGGTGAATGCAAAACTGCAACGTCTGATCTTTATGCTGTTATTGGCATTGTTTACTGTATTGGCATTACGTGCGGTCGGTTCACTCTTGATGGGTGCATTGCTGGTGATTCCAGCTTTGACGGCTCGCCTACTGGCAAATTCTCCTCGTCAAATGGTGATCTGGGCTTTTGTGATTGCACAAATTGGTGTGACAGTCGGGCTCTGGTCAAGTGCAGGTCTGAATACGTCAACAGGTCTGACCATTGTGCTGACCATGTCAGTGCTGTTTACCGCTATTTTTATCCTACAGAAGTTTAAAAAACTGGCTTAAGGCATGACAGGCAAATTTTATCTAATTAGTGCCTGCTTGCTCGGACACAAGGTCCGTTATGATAGTCGCGACTGTCTGGTAAAAGAGTTGGTCGATTATTTATTGCCGGAGCAATATGTCACGATTTGCCCTGAAGTCAGTGGTGATTTGCCTATCCCCCGACCCGCCGCAGAAATTCAAGGCGGTACAGGATTAGAAGTTCTTAAAGGTTTAGCTCAAATAACAGATATTCAAGGACAAGATATATCTACTGCTTTTATACAGGGAGCTTATGCTGCCTTGGAACTAGCACAGAAATTTCAAGTCACCCATGCAGTCTTAAAAGCCAATAGTCCATCTTGCGGCAGCAAGCTGATTTATGATGGTTCATTTACTGGCAATAAAATTCAGGGTGATGGCGTAACGGCTGCATTATTTAAACAGCATGATATTAAGGTCATGACTGAAGATGAATTTTTACAGATGATTCTTTAAGAGATCGTTGAATTCCATCTCCTTTAAGGAGAGGTTTCCCTACTGATGCACCAAACTCAATAAAAACGCAGCTCCAGCGAACAAGCTGGCAAAAGTTCGATTCATGACTTTCTGCTGTTTTGGCGATTTCAGAAGACGCAGAACCTTGGCAGCCAGACCGGTATAACCTGCCATCACGATCAGGTCAATCGTTACCATAGTCGCGGCCATAATCACATACTGAATCCATTGCGGTTTAGATAAGTCCAGAAATTGCGGCAATACTGCCAGCAAAAATACAATTGCCTTGGGATTACTCATATTGACCAGAAAACCGTGGATGATGAGTTTTCCAGCTGATTTTCGTGCGAGCTCATGTTTAATTTCAATCGACTGCGCTGGTGCTTTCCACTGCAAAAAGGCCAGATACAGTAAATAAGCAACTCCAAACCATTTCACTGCAAGAAATGCCCAAGGTGTAGTCGCGAACAATACCCCTGCCCCAGCAGCCACAATGGCAATTTGAACCAATAGGGCGAGTTGCAAGCCGAGCGCATTCCAGTATCCATGTCGAAAGCCATAATTTAGTCCGCTCGACATCGAAGCAATAGCACCCGCACCTGGAGAAATACTGATCACCCAACAGGCTAACATATAAGCAAACCAGACTTGATAGGACATGGAGATTTAACTCATTCAAATTCAGGATCTAATTATATGACTTTTCCAATATTTTCAGCCAAAAAAATTGCTTAAACATCAGACTGCATACTATTCACTCTATAGCGCTTCAGGCACAATAGCAGGATTGGATACAGAAATTTATTACAGGAGCCATGAATGACAGCCCAATCTGTAATTTTGCCATTACCTTCAGATCATGCTCGCTTTATTGTTTTACGTCTGAAAGATCTCAGTATTGAAGATTTTAAGGAACGATTAGCACAGCTCTTTACCACACGCGATCGCCTGATTACCCAACATCCGAATGCGCAAATTAAAACGGCTGTCGCTTTTGGTCCTGAACTCTGGTCAAAGTTGTATGAACAGGCACCTGCTGGTTTTAAACAATTAGAGCCAATTCAAGGTTCATTTAATATGCCTGTGGTTCCCGCTGATGTACTGATTCATATTGCCAGTGCGCGTGCTGATATCTGTTTCGCCTTGAGTCAGTCTTTCTTTGAAGGTATTCGCGATCAGGTTGAAGTACTAGATGAGCGTGTTTGCTTCCGTTACTTTGATGGCCGTGATATTACCGGTTTCATCGATGGGACTGAAAATCCGCAATTCCCGGATGATCGAGCTGAAGTGGCTTTACTGGGTGAAGATGCTGGCATTTTCCAAGACGGTTCATTCATTTTTGCGCAGCGTTATGCCCATAACTTGGATAAATGGAAAAAACTCAAAGTCGATGCTCAAGAACAAGTGATGGGTCGTACCAAACTTGAATCGATTGAGCTCGAGGATGAGGTAAAACCTGCCAATGCACATATCGCTCGTACTGTCGTTGAAGATGAGGAAGGCGAGGAAATGGAAATTCTACGTCACTCTCTGCCTTATGGAGATGGTCGTGGTGACCAAGGCCTATTCTTTATTGCTTATACCAAAGACTTGAAAATCATTGATGCCATGTTAGTGCGTATGTTTGGTACATCAGGCGATGGGATTCATGATCGCTTGCTACACTTCGTGACTCCAATGGATGGAGCATATTACTTTGCACCAAGTGAGGAGTTACTGGAAGAGATTTTGGAAGGGTAAATAATAGGGCTAATTGATATCAATTAGCCCTAATCTTTCTAATTTACTATCATCAATTGCACATCTTAATTAAATACAATTTATACCTTTAATTCTTAAATCATTTTTTTCAAAGAAAGTTTTTTCTTAGTTTTTAAGTTAAAATATTCCACATTATAAAGAAGATAACCTTGCGACATAAAAGTATATTTCCCTGTTATTTTCCCATTAATCATTTCATTCATAGTTCTATAAATTTCTGGTTTAGCATTATCCCCCATATCAATACTTTTTTCTTTTATAGGTTTTGAAATTTTAATATTTTTTAAATAGGGATAATATTTTATAGAATCAATTTGCTCAGTTGCATGACTGCGATGAAAGCGGATAGAACGGCGTTTTAAGGCTTGAAAATATTGCTGCTCATCAACAAGACGCAGGACTTGTGGCTGAATGTTTTGGGCTGATATTGAAATGATTAATTCCTTTTCATCAATCAGCCAGTTAATGCCCTCACTACGCCATAAGCGGGTCAGAAAGTCATAATCACTTTCATTGGACTGTATAACCAATGGCCGTACATCATATTCACGATTTAGTCCGGAAAGATCCAAACTTAAACTTTTCGCAAATAAGCCACTTCGCTTTTGCCATTCGGCAAACAGAATTTCACTAATCGCTTTGACACTTTTATTCAAAAACACACGACTATTACGGCGTTTATGCCAAAGTGAAGTCGCATCTTCGAGAGTCAGCTGATAGACACTTAAAGCACCATCGCTATGCCCCTGTTTAGCTGCGGTAATGATACCTGTAGTCCGGAAAAGCTCACCTTGATCAGTGACCTGATCAACAGCAACCTGACAGCCAATAAACTGTTTTAAGGCAATATAAGGATGGGTGGATAGACAAAGTAATTCAGCATGTAGCCCCTCATTGATCCAGCGCCTGCCTTCAATACGCTGAATCAGAACCTGAGAATTTAAAATTTCATTGGAAAATCGGAGATGAAGTGCACGCTTCTGTGAGCTTAGACCCAAGCCCTCAAGCACCGTATAAATACTCTGTAGCATTTTATAATTATTATTTGAGGTTATTTTTATCGCACTGATTTTAGGGAATAAGCTTAGAACAATCCATCTTGGTATTTATTTCACATGAATTAAAACCACAAATAGCCTTATCCTGACCTTATATTCTCTATGCTTATGAAATAGAAGATGTATTCTGTTTCAACCTTTTCGATTTTTCTGATTATTTGCTGATTCACTTACTGCTACACTGAAAGCCGAATACTTTATATCTCCTACATCATCCTCGATTACAGGATAAGCCAGAGGCCAAGGATATGCTTGAATTACATTCCAAACTTCCCAATCTGGGCGTCACCATTTTTAGCACCATGTCGGCCTTGGCACAAAAACTCGGGGCAATTAACCTGTCACAAGGTTTTCCGGATTTTCCTGCTCCACCGCAATTGATTGAAGCCCTCAGTCGGGCAGCTGAAAATGGTTTTAACCAATATGCACCGGGTGATGGTTTACTAGTATTACGTGGGCTGGTCGCTGATCTTTATCAGCATCGTGACCAGCTCACTTTAGATCCGGTAGAGGAAATCACCATTACCCCTGGCGCAACGATTGCAATCTTCTGTGCAATTCAGGCAACGGTACGGGCGGGTGAAGAAGTCATTATTTTTGATCCCAGTTATGATAGTTATGCGCCAAGCGTGAAGCTGGTCGGTGCCAAACCGGTACATATCGCTCTGGAATATCCTGGTTTTTCTGTGGACTGGAATAAGGTCAAAGATGCAATCAATGACCGTACCCGCATGATTGTAGTGAATACACCGCATAATCCCACCGGAACGGTATGGACAGAGCAAGACTGGCAACAGCTGATTGAACTGATTCGTGATCGCAATATTGTAGTTCTGTCCGATGAAGTTTATGAACATCTGGTATTTGATGAAATTCGTCATCATTCCGCAGCATCATTTCCGGAACTCCGTGAACGCAGTTTTGTGATTGGTTCTTTTGGTAAAACCTTTCATGTGACCGGCTGGAAAACTGGTTTCTGTGTTGCACCGCCAGCTTTAATGCAGATGTTCAGACAGATTTACCAGTTTGTCAGCTTCTGTGGCGTAACCCCAATTCAGGTGGCTCTGACCGAATATATGCAGCTGCATTCTGAACATATTCATGAGCTGTCCGGTTTTTATCAGGCCAAACGGGATTTGTTTAATCATGCACTTACAGATTCCCGTTTTCACTGGACGCCGTCACAAGGCACCTATTTCCAGAATCTGGATTACAGTGAAATTCGTCCTGATCTGGATGCACTGTCTATGTGCCATTATCTGGCGGAACAACACGGTGTTGTGGCGATTCCGGTATCAGCGTTTTATCAGGAACCGCCTAAAGATTTACACTTATTACGCTTCTGCTTCGCCAAAAAGGATGAAACCTTAATAGAAGCAGCACATATTCTTTCCAAAGTTTAAAAAAAATAGACTTATTGGTTACTGAAAAGCTAAGGCGTTCTTGATGCGGATCAAGGATAATTTAGTCCTGATAAATATATGAAAAATCAAGAACAGGATGTCATATGGCACAGCAAGCATTGGTTCACCAGCAGAATTTATGGAAAACATTTTTTATTTTCCTGTTACCGCTGGTCGTTACCAACATCCTGCAAAGCCTGTCCGGTACGATTAATACTGTTTTTGTGGGGCAAATGCTCGGCGTGCAAGCGATTGCTGCAGTTGCAGTATTTTTCCCGATTCTGTTCTGTCTGATGGCTTTTGTGATTGGTCTCTCTGCAGGTTCTACGGTTCTGGTAGGACAGGCTTGGGGTGCCAGAAACCTGGAAAAAGTGCGCTGTGTAGTTGGCTCTACCCTGTTTATGACGCTGATTGGTGGCAGCCTGATTGCCCTATTGGGTGTATTTTTTGCTGAAAATATCCTGCAATTATTAGGTACAGATCCGGATGTGATGCACCTTTCTTTGCCTTATGTGCAATGGATGTTGGCTGGTAGCCCACTGATTTTTATTTATATTATTTATACTTCAATTTTACGTGGTGTCGGAGATAGCACTACGCCACTGTTTGCCTCTGCCTTAACGATTGGTGTAGGCTTGGTAGTAACACCAGTCTTGATCGCCGGTTATTTCGGTTTTCCTAAGATGGGGATCATCTCTCCAGCAATTGCATCCATTCTGGGCAACTTGGCTGTTCTGTTATTTCTCATTCTCTATTTAAATTATAAGCGTCATCCTCTAAGACCAGACTGGGCGTTGATCAAAGATATCCGTCATCAGCCCCAGCTCAGCAAAATTATCCTGCGCTTAGGTATTCCAACCGGGGTTCAAATGGTGACGACTTCAGTCGCTGGTCTGGTCATTGTGGGCCTGGTCAACCGTTATGGTGCCGAAGCAACAGCGGCCTATGGTGCCGTGAATCAGGTACTGAATTATATTCAGTTCCCTGCTCTTTCTATTGCCATTGCAGCTTCTGTCTTTGGGGCACAGGCCATTGGTGCTGGTAAAAATGATTTGCTCAATAAAGTGACCCGAACTGCCTTAAGTATGAATATCTTGTTCACAGGTAGTCTGGTAATTCTGGCTTATCTGTTTTCTAAATATCTCATGGCACTATTTATCACTGACCCACAGGTCGTGGTATTGGGTCAGCAACTTCTCTTCATTGTCCTATGGTCGATTTTGTTCTTTGGTGCTAGCGCAATTTTTGCTTCAATTATGCGCGCCAGTGGCACAGTAACGGTACCGATGGTCATCAATATTATTGCCATCATAGGGATCGAAGTTCCGGCAGCTTATATGTTTAGTCAATGGTGGGGGTTACAGGGCATTTGGTATGGTTATGCTCTCGCTTTTGTCTGTCTGTGCATCATGCAAGGGCTGTATTACCAGTTCATCTGGAAGAAAAAGACCATCGAGGCACTGGTTTAATCTTCCGGCCTGAACTACTGGATAAACCTTAGTAAACCACCTCTAAAGAGCGTATTTCCTGCTTAATCCATATTTTTTATATGGATTCATTTTTATTATATTTTTCAGCTATGAAGATCCTTGCTATAAGCAGTGTATTGCATAAAAACATAAGGTCTTCTCATGGCTAAACGACAAATTAAACTGGGTGCTTTTATTCCGACGACTTCGCAACATGCAGCAGGTTGGCGCCATCCTGAATCTCGTCCTCAGGATCATTTAAGCATTGATTATGCGATTGAATTAGCGAAAACTGCTGAACGCGGCCTGTTTGATGCCTATTTCCTTGCAGATGGTCTGGCAGTCAACTGGAGTCATGGCGCTTCCAAACATAATAAGAATGTCGGTTATAGCGATAAAGTCGTGGGCTTTGAACCAGTTACCTTATTCGCAGCGATTTCAGCCGTCACCCAAAATATTGGTTTTATTGCCACTGCTTCGACCACCTATGAAGAACCGTATCTGTTGGCACGAAAATATGCCTCTTTAGACCATATCAGTAAGGGTCGTGCCGCTTGGAATGTCGTCACCACTATATCTGCTGAAACCGCGCGGAACTTTGGTTTCAGTGCACATCCGGATGCCAAAGTCCGTTATGAGCGCGCGGATGAATTTATTGAAGTTGTACAGAAGCTCTGGGATTCCTGGGAAGATGATGCATTCCTCTATGACAAAGAAAGCGGTCATTTCTTTGATGCATCTAAACAGCATGAACCTCTGCATAGCGGCAAATATTTTAATGTCCAGGGTGCACTGAATGTCCCTCGTCCACCACAAGGCTATCCAGTGATTGTTCAGGCAGGCCAGTCTGAAGATGGACGTGAGCTGGCCGCCAAATATGCCGAAGTGATTTTTACCGCCCAGCAAAGTCTATCTGATGCCCAAGCCTTCTACCGTGATGTCAAAGGTCGTCTGGCTAAATATGGCCGTCATCCGGATGATCTAAAAGTAATGCCGGGGGTTTCTGTCTTTGTGGCTAAAACCGAACAGGAAGCCAAAGAAAAATATGAATTGCTGAATCGTCTGATTCATCCAGATGTCGGTTTAGGCTTACTGTCTGGTCTGGCAGGTGATATTGATCTTTCAAACTATGATTTGGACGCCCTATTTCCTCTCAAAGATATTGAGATCAAGTCTAGCCGTCAGCAAATGATGTTCGAAATTGCAGCGAAGCATCGCTTTAGTATTCGCCAGCTATATGAATATATTGCCTCTGCTCGCGGTCACTGGACGCTGATCGGGACACCTGCACAGGTAGTCGACCAGCTACAGGAATGGTTCGAAAATGAAGCGGCTGATGGTTTTAATGTCTTGCCACCAACGACACCTGCCGGTCTGAATGATTTTGTCGATTTCATCGTACCCGAGCTACAACGCCGTGGCCTGTTCCGGACCGAATATGAAGGCACAACTCTACGTGAAAACTTAGGATTGAAACGTCCAGAAAATCAGTATGTGATTGCGCAACAAAATACTGCGGTTGCCTCTTAAAACAGCCATTATAAAAAATGCCCGATAGGGCATTTTTTATTTCTTTAAGTTAAGCACTGGGGTAATTGGTGCTAATGGAAATGACAAATATGGGCGAAGTTGTGTCGCTGTTGATTTCTGTATAACTTGAAATGAATGAAGCTCCTAGTCTACCAGCAAAACTGACCAAAGCTTGTGAGTAGCGGCTGATCCTTTATAGTTGAAAAATTTAATACTTTTAGAATTTCTTTTTTCAACTGCTGTAGACGCGTATTCTGGCGCTTGCGTGGATAAGATAAGGGCACTTTTAAAACCTGTTCGATTCGTCCAGGATTAGCCTGCATCACGGCTACTGAATTGCTCAGTAATAAGGCCTCAGCAATATCTTTGGTCGCTAAAATCACGGTAATATTTTTAGTTTTCCAGATTCGTTGTAATTCTTCATGCAGATGATGACGCATTAGCGCGTCCAGCCCAGCAAAAGGATCATCTAATAATAAAGTATCCGGTTGAGTAACCAGGCTTTTGGCAATTGCCACTTTCAGATTCATGCCAGCAGACAAGTGTGATGGATAAGCATCCTTAAACGGCGTCAGTTGCAGCAATTCCAGCTGTTCCTGAATTCTTCGGTTTTCCTCTTCTCTGCTTAAAGGGATTTGATGTAAGGCCATGCGGATATTTTCCGTCACACTGAGCCAGTTAAATAGACGATGGTCCTGATAGACAATACTGAGATTTGGAAGATGTTCAGCTGGCTGTTTTCCCTGAATCAGAATCTGACCCTGTTGATGCTGCTCTAAGCCCATCAGTAAACGTAGCAAGGTGGATTTTCCGCAGCCAGAATGCCCTACCACACTGACAAAATCGCCTGCATAAATATCCAGATTAATATCTTCGAGGATCTGAGTCTGCTGATCTGGTGCTGTGCTATAACTTTTATGCAAATTTTGAATCGTGATTCTACATTGAGAGTGCTCCGTCATTTTTCCTTACCTTTTGCTGTAATACACATTTAATCATTGTTCTAGATTGGATCTATCCTATTTACGAACTTGGATAAATTTCTGTCTCTTTTAGATCTGCCAAAATAGGACTCTTTTCACTATAAAAGAGTTTGGGGTAAGGAGTTATCTTGATTTTTTATTTGGTTATCAAAAGCATGTATAGATTTTAATAGTTAAATATAAGTTAATAAATTTCAATATCTTAAAATTTAATTCTTCTAGAAAACGTTATTTAAAATATTCCGCATAACCAAATCGCAACAATGCTTAGGGCAATAAAAAAACCCGCGAATGCGGGTATTCAATTGGCTCAGCTTACCAGGCCAATTTATATTGTTCTAATTCATGCTGTACAAGCTCGACCTGATCCTGGAAATCAAGCAAAATGTCATTTTTAATGGCCGCCAGACGGTAGTCTTCACGCTTACGCGGACGTTCCAGATCCACTTTCACAATACGCTTGATTCGTCCCGGATGCGGCTGCATTACCACCACGCGATCACCTAACAATACCGCTTCCTCTACATCATGAGTGACCAGAATAGAGGTGATCTTTTCCGACTGCCAGATCCGCTGTAATTCCTGTTGCAAGTTGGCACGGGTCAAGGCATCCAAGGCACCGAAAGGTTCATCCAGCAATAAAATTTGTGGACGATTCACCAGACTACGCGCAATTGCCACACGCTGGCTCATCCCGCCGGACAACTGGCTTGGATAGGCGGTTTTAAAGTGGCTCAATTGTACCAGTTCCAGATGATAATCAATCAGTTCCTGCTTTTCGGCTTTGCTCAGACCTGATTTTTCCAGCGCTAAAGCTACATTTTGCTCGACACTCAGCCAAGGGAACAAACGGTGATCCTGAAACACAATCCCGCGATCCAGACTGGTGCCCTGAATCGGTTTACCATCAATCAAAATGCTGCCTTGAAACTCGGCATCAAGGCCCACCAAAAGCCGCAATAAGGTTGATTTGCCACAGCCACTATTACCGACAATACTAATGAACTCGCCTGGCTGGATATTCAGATTAATCTGATCTAATACTTGTAACTCCTCCCCGTCTTTAGGGAAGTACTTGTCGAGTTTCTGGATCTGGACATGACCCTTAATATTCGCCTGTTGATTCATGTTGTTATCTCACATCTTTTATTTATTGGCCGCCTGACACCAGCGTAAGTTATAGTTTTCAAAGAATTGTGCTGCCTTGGAAAATAACAGCCCGACAATCGCAATAATGGCCATGCCATATAGCACCACTTCCATCTGGAACAGGTTCTGTCCATCCATGATTGGATTGACCACGCCAACCGAAGACACAAAGAAATACTCCGCGCCAACAGTCGCCACCCATGAAAACACCAGCGCAATATTCAAACCGGCAAAAATACTTGGAGCTGCTGCGGGTAAAATCACTTTAAAAAAAGTACGTACCGGACTGAGCTGGAAGATCTGCGCCACTTCCTTAATTTTGACCGGCACATTCTTCACCCCGTCATAGGTATTAAAGAACACCGGATAGAACACCACCAAGGCAATAAAAATCACTTTTGAAACTTCACCGTGTCCAAACCACATGATCATCAATGGAATCCACGCAAATACTGCCACGTGTTTAATAGCGTTCAATGTTGGAGAAAAGATTCGATCCAGCCAGACGTTTAGACCCAGGGTCAAACCCAGCACTGCACCAATCACTCCACCGGCAATAAACCCTGCCGTGTTGCGAAGTAGACTGGCGATAATATTTTCTGTCACCTCGCCTGCCTGCCAGCTTTCTACAAAGGCCTGCCATACAGCAGCTGGCGGTGCCAGCAAAGCAGGATCAACCCATTGTTTTGCAGTCGCGATCCACCAGGCAACCAACAGAACCAGAGGAATGACCCAGCCGCGATAATCTATTTTTTTCATGATGTTTTCTCTATCTAGCCTGATCCCAACCACGGAACTGTTTTTGTATGAGGCGGATAATGACGTCAAAGCCAAACCCCACCAGTCCAATCACCACTACAGTTGCCATCACCACATCGAGCTGGAAAATCTGACGGCCATAGACCATCACATAGCCGATCCCTTCACTCGAAGCTAGCAGTTCTACTGCAACCAGAGCGCCCCATGAACTTGCCAGAGATAAACGCAGACCACCGATAAAACTGATAAAAGCACCCGGCAGAACCACATTTTTAAATCTGGACCAGGTGCTCAACTGATAAACTTCCGCGACTTCGGTCAATTGCTGTGGAATATTGCGCACGCCTTTAAATACATTGATGGTCATCGGTACCAGCGCGGCTTTAGCAATCAGAATAATCTTGAGGGCTTCATCAATCCCGACCAGTAAAATTAACAGTGGAATCCAGCCAATCACAGGTACCAGATTAATGGCTTTGAATGTGGGCCAGATATAGGCTTCTGCTCGACGCGATAGTCCCATGGTCAGACCTAAGACCAGTGCCAGTACAATGCCGGCACTGAACCCATAGCCAATTCGGCTCAGACTGACACTCAAATTGCTCCACAGTTCGCCAGTTTGATACAGATCTTTCAGGGCCACCCAGACCAGTTCAGGTGCAGGCAGCAATAAAGGATTCACCCAGTTCCGTTCTACCGACACATGCCACAGATAGAGCAACGCGATGGGGAAAATTGCTCCGATTCCCCATATGAACACCTGATTCTGTTTTAAAAAATTCAGAATACTTTTTCGGTTCAATCTGGATGCAGCATTGTCCTGTGTCGGTGTCTTGGCTGTTTCAAGCTCGATTTCCTGTAACATCACTCAACCTCCTCAACTCAAGGGCATGATGGTTATTGCCCATTGGCATTCAGAGGTTTCCAATAGTTCTGTAAATTCAGCGTTTTTACAGCATTATTGACATACTTCGGCTCAATCCAGGAGTCGACATCAATATTGCCGCGAATCAGTTTCAAGTCTTGACCCGCTTTTAGTTTTTTCTTAATTACAGCAACGTTGAAAGCATCCAGAATCGGAGCACTATGACGTTTTAGATCCACACCATCATTGGCACGCACAAAAGTGTTATAGGAAAGGCCTGATTTCGACCATATTTTGAACAATTCAGTTTTATTGGCTGGGTTCGAATCCCAAGCTGCCTGTTTGACCAGCACATTCACAACGCGCTGTACGACTTCAGGATACTTCTGTTCAAATTTAGAATTGACCAAAATATAACCCGAACTCTGATACTGTGCCGGTTCCTTTTTAGAACTATAAATCAGCTTAGCAACACCGCGATCAGTCACAGGGAAAATCGACTGGTTGGTAAATAAAGCATCCAGATCACCACTCGCCAGTGCTGAATAGCCAACTGGACCATCTACATTGACAAAGCGGAAGTCTTTTTCAGTAAGACCATGTTTTTTAATAATCTGGTTTAAGGCAAGATGCACGCTAGTTCCGCGGAAGAAACCAATACGTTTGCCTTTTAAATCTGCCCAGCTTTTTGCGGATGATCCCGGTGCCACCACCAGATAGGTATTGTCATGTGTACCGCCCGCTAAAATCAGCTTGGTATCCAGACGACTGGCCTTACCAATCAAAGCCGGTAAGTCTCCTAGCCAGGTAATATCTACCAAACCATTGGCATAAGATTCATTGATCGCAGGACCTGCACCTTTAAAGTTGTTCCACTGCACTTTAATCCCGTCTTTCTGGAATTCTTTTTCCAGCAAACCTAAGGTTTGTGTGGTGGAATAAAAGTTGCCGTAGCCTACAGGACGGCTACCGCTGCCGACTAATGGAGATGCCAGACGAATCACGGTCGGTTTGGCTTCTGCGGCAAAGGACTGGACAGCAGGCACCAGTGTTGCTGTGGAGAGAAGGCCAGCAAATAATACTTTTGACCATTTAAACATGTGAAAATTCCTCAAAATATAAAATTAGAATCCGTACTGGAATTGTGCGACCAGTTCGTTATAGCTCTTGTTTATAATGTCGTTGTTGACATGGTTCAGGTTGATCTGAAACTTGGTGGTTTCCGCAAAAAATGCATTCAGGCCCAGACTGTGAATATCAACCGTTTGATCGGCTAAATTTTTGTCACGATCAATGGTGTCGTAGCGATAGAAGGCCTGGTAAGACTTTGGCCACCAGTCGTCATAACGGCCCTGATTACGGAAGCCTTTGACAAACTGCTCACCGAAGTTCCAGAACAAGGTGCCTGTATGCGACTCACTTTCACGCTTATAGGTCTGTGCAGTTTGTGAAATGTAGGTATCATCTTCACCTTGCACATATTCATAGGTCACACCGAATGGATGGTGGTTATAGTAAATATCGAAGCCTTTACGCAGCACATCGCCTTTACCAGCAAAGGCCGCACTGGTGCCATCAATTTCAAATAGATTGCTCTTACCTTGATACCAGGACAGACCAAAACTCAGTTCACGCAGCCATGAGTTATATTCTGCAGGCAAGGTATAACACAGACGTCCAATAAAGTTTTTGTCATCATTGTCATCCGATTTATTGGCACCATTACCATTCACCAGACCAAAGGCATAGCTGATCATTGGCGAGCGATAGTTATATCCATAGTCCACGGTTGGTAAGGCATCCCCACGCACAATCAGACCGACTTCACGCAGTGCCAGTCCATAACCGAGGCCCGGCAAACTGAACAAGGCATTATTAATAGTGGGCTTCAAATCTTCAGTGGCCTGAACTTCTTGGCCAAATGGCAATAGTTGCTGACCTAATGTGACGCTCAAGCGCCCTGTGTCGGCACTTAAGGTTGGCAATACGTGATAAGTCAGTTGCGCATCCAATAAATTCAGATAACTGTTATTGGTTCCTGTCTGTGGAGAAGTACCAAAACGCAGGTTGAAGTCCAGGTTTTTGCCTTCTTCATAGTCTTTATACAGGTTGCCAATAAAACCAATTTGGACTGCACCTAAATCAAACGAAGAGTGGCGGTCTTGAACTGCCATCCCGGTATTGGTACCCGTAGGTGGAGTGCGCTGTGCTTCATCGATATAAGAGGCTTTGGCTTGTACCACCCCGTTAATCAATAACTGACGTGTTGATAATGCCGTTTTGGTATCGCGGTCACGTTGTACCTGATATTTATAGTTTTCCAGATCGCTTTGCAGACCTTGCAACTCGGCACGTGTCACAAAGCTTTGGTCATCGTCAGTGTCAGCTTCTGTAGCCAGCTCAATCTCATCAGCAGTAGTGGCTTCTGTAACGGCTTCGTTCTGATTCTGAATCTGCGCCAACTGGGTTTTTAATTGTTTTAATGACTGCTCGAGTTGACTGACCTGTTGTTGTAACTGACCTACCTCCGCATCTGCATGCGTTAAGCCAATACTCGCGCTCAGCAGAGTCAGTACCGTTGCCCCTTGTTTAAAATATTGCTTCATACAATCGACACACCTACAGTTTTGCCAGTGAAACGTCAGTCGATTTGATCAGCACAATCACCTGACTTCCTACCTGCAAATCCAGCTCTTCTACAGAACGTGTCGTAATTACTGAAGTGAAAATACCTGAAGCAGTCACCACATCGACTTCAGAAACCACATCACCTTTTACAATTTCCTGAATAGTACCTTTTAACTGGTTACGCACATTAATAGATTGAATTGTCATTATTAATCCCTGTTGTTTTGGTTGGAATTAATATGCATGATTTTTAATATGCAGAAAAATAATATAAATAGATTTTTATATATTATTTTATAAAATCTAAAAATATTATTTTAAATCCAGTTAATCTGATAATTTAAATATTCTTTGTTTTTAATCACGATATTTTCATATTGCCAATCCAGAATATTTTGACTGGCCAGATTCTTTATTTCTTTATTAATAGTTTGGCGTGAAGCAGAGAGTAAATCTGCTAAATCATGCTGGGAAATTTTGAGCTTAATTTCAGTTCCCAGAGGATGAGATCGACCGTACTGAATCGAAAGGTCATGCAAAACCTTACACACTTTTTGATGTAAATTAGCGACTTGCAGGAATTTAACCTGCTGGATCAGATATTGCATCCGATGGCTGAGAATATTTAAAGCATCCTGCTTTAAGTGATTGTTATCATTTATTTCTTCTATAAATATATGCTGTGGAATTTGCAGGACTTTAACCTGATTAAAAGCATAATAATCATAATCAATCACTTGTGTATTGAGGCACGGAAGCAGGTTAATCAGATGCTTTTCCGAGAAATAATTAAAGGCATGAAAACGACCCGACGGGCTTAAATATCCAATCTGTATAATCCCATCAAGTAATATATATAAAGCAGTATGGCAGTTTTCTTTATTTAAAATTAAATCGCCTTTTTGATATTTTCGAATCGTTGAACATTTTAAAATATAATCCAGTTTATCCTCAGAGATATTTTTAAATATATTTTTTAATATGTCGTAATTTACATTATTTTTTGCAGTATGAATTTGCATAAAATGATCCACCCTATATTTTATTTAAATATTAGATGGATCATTAATGACTGGCGAATCATTTATTCTTGATTATTTAGCTATTTATATGCAAAGTTTCCAATTCAATAAGAATTACTTATGAAACTTTTTCATAAATACCGTCTTCACTGTTATAGCGGAAATTGCTGATATCCTGCTTGACATCTTTACGCAGTTCACGGCTTGGACGGCCATCCACACCGACTGGCACATCACCCTCTAAAGTCACACGGCGTACTACACGGTGCTGGTCACCATAATCATTAATCGCACGGTGTTGTGTCGCACGGTTATCCCAGATTGCCACATCACCTGCACTCCAGCGCCAGCTGACAATATTTTCCAGCTTCTCCACATAACGTTGGAACAAGTCGAATAAACGGCGTGATTCACTTGAGCTATAACCGACAAAGCTCTTAAAGAAATGGCCCAATAACAAGGTTTTTTCACCTGTTTCAGGATGAACGCGTACTAATGGATGTTCAGTTTCGTATTCAGTTGAATTGAAATAATTTTTATATTTTTCCAAAGCTTCTTTTGGCACACTGACTTTTGCAGCATAGTCAAAGTTGTTGCTGTGAATTGCACGTAAGCTATCCGCCAGTGTTTTCAGTTCTTCAGGTAAATCATTGTAGGCAGCGGTTGTATTTGCCCATACGGTATTTCCGCCTACTGCAGGCGCAACCACACTACGCAGGATAGAAGCTTTTGGATAGGCATCAATAAAACTGATGTCCGTATGCCAGCTGTCTGCACGTGCACCGCGTGAATCAATTTCTAGAATATGTGCAGAGCCATCTTTTACCGGTACAGTCGGGTGATTCAACGGTGTGCCTAAACGTGCTGCAAAGGCTTCTTGGGCGACATCATCCAGATGTTGCTGATCTTTAAAGAAGATCGCTTTATGCTGCAATAATGCCTGATTGATTTCATTCACCACTTCATCAGCCAAATCTGCTGACAATTTTACGCCCTGGATTTCAGCGCCAATACGGCCACCAATTGGTTGAACCTGGATGTGTTTGTATTCATAAGCCATGATCATTTCCTCTATCTATAATTATGTCGACCTTCGGTCTGTGAAATCATCATGCCGAATCGGCTTATCTAACGCTGTCAATTTATTGACATTCTTATGCACCATTTTTGATTTATAAAATACTTTAGCTGCTTAAGTTTTCGGGCATAAAAAAACCCGCTTACGCGGGCTTTGATCAGAGTGTTTTAAGCTGACTTTTTCTTCTGCTTGCCGAGGCGGGTAGCTAAAGCCGTGACTTTCTGATAGCCAGTTGGCATGAGGCGCTGAATTAAATCAATCGCTTTGGCATCATTTCCAATTAGCAGACGGCGTTTGTCTTTTTGTACCGCATCCAGTATTTGACGGGCTGCTTCTTCTGGTGGGCAACGCAGCAGCTTATTAAAATTCTGTGCAGATTTTTCCGGATGCATTCCCAGACTACGGATACTGTCATTCATTTTCGCTGCAATGGCGATATTGGTGCGGATTCCGCCTGGGTGTACACAGAGTGCGCTTACGCCGCAGTTTTCCATATCCAGTTCCTGACGCAAGGATTCGGTAAAACCACGCACAGCGAATTTAGTGGCATTATAAGCAGACTGAGTTGGCTGGGCAGTTAAACCGAACAGGCTGGAAATATTGATGACATGACCATCACCGGTTTTCTTGATTAAAGGCAGGAATTCTTTGGTACCATAGACCACGCCCCAGAAGTTAATGCCTACGATCCATTCCAGCTCTTCATAGCTGGCGCCTTCTACGGTAGAACCGAGTGCCACGCCAGCATTATTAAAGATCATATTCACGCTGCCATGATCTTTCTCGACCTCAGCGGCCCAAGCGTGCATTTCTTCCAGATTAGCCACATTGACCTTTTTGGTTGTGACACGAACATCAGTACCTTTCAGCAGCTCAACGGTTTTAGCCAGACCCTGTTCATTCACATCGCTTAAAGCTAAATGACAGCCCTGCTTTGCTAAAAGCACCGCAAGTTGCTGGCCGATACCTGAACCTGCACCTGTGATGGCCGCGACTTTATTATTAAAATTTTTCATTGAATTTCCTTGATTAAAACACTGCCCTTCCATGACAGCCTGTTTTTCTGTCGCATAGGGATACAGCACACCGTTTCAATATAGTTTTGACAATCCATATTGTCAATAATTCCAGCATGTCTCTACGGGCCAATTTTCAGGTTTGAATTTCAGCATAGGTCAAAGCCGGATTTATTGATAAGATACTTAAAATCTCAAGCACATGAGTCTATGGTCTTTATGACGGATGCAGTAAATTCAGGACAAAAACTAGCAAGTAAAAGTAAAGAACGCCAGTTTAAAGGACTTTCTATGGCTGAGCGTCAGCAGGCACGTCGTGAAAAGCTGATTGAGGCCGGGATCGAGGCTTATGGTCGTCATGGTTTCTTTTCAGTCACAGTAAAGGATATCTGTAACGAAGCCAAACTGACTGAACGTTATTTTTATGAATCCTTTAAGAAAAGCGAACATCTGTTCCAGACTATTTTCCTCAAGCTGATTGACCAGTTACAGCAAAATGTCATGCAGGCGATGATGCAGGCTTCTTCTGATCCAAAGAAAATGATCGAAGCCGGTCTGACTGCCTTGCTAGCGACCTTACGTGACAATCCGGGTATGGCACGAATTATTTATATCGATGCGATGCTGGTTCAGGAACTGCATAATCAGGCCACGATTCATGAAACCATGGGCCGTTTCGACCGTATGATTCAGGCCTTTGTCATGCTAATGATGCCGAACCTGAATCGTTCTGAAAGAGAGATTTCCCTGGTCTCGACCGGACTCAATGGTTATGTTACCCAGATTGCCATTCGTTGGGTCATGAGCGGCTTTAAGCAGTCTTTGGAAGAAATTCTGTCTTCCTGTAGCTTGGTATTCTTTGCTTTACTAGATACTTTGGGTACAGAAAAACCGGCGGATCCGGTTAGATAATTTTTAAATCAGGATAAGGTCTATGTAGATCTAGCTTTCAGTGATTTATAGAATTTTGAATTAAGACCCTCTTATAAAATAACAGCTTAAATTGTGACAAATCTTTGCGAAAGGCCACGGAACTACCTATTCTGCAATGATACTGTCATAATTAATCTTTGTAATAAGCCTGTCATAAATATAAAACGGTCCACCGTTTGCATGAAATAGGGTATTGCGCTGTGAAAGATGACTACATTCTTATTGTTGATGATGAACTGCCGATTCGTGAAATGATCCATACTGCTCTGGATATGGCGGGCTTTCAATGTTTACAGGCAGAAGATGCCAAGCAGGCTCATCAAATGATTGTGGACCAGCGTCCAGCATTGATTTTGCTGGACTGGATGATGCCTGGCGGCGTGAGTGGTGTCGATCTCTGTCGTCGTCTAAAACGTGATGAAAACCTGTCCGAAATTCCGGTCATCATGCTGACCGCGCGTGGTGAAGAAGATCATAAAGTTCAAGGACTGGATGCCGGTGCCGATGACTATATGACTAAGCCTTTTTCGACCCGTGAGCTGGTTTCACGCATTAAAGCCGTACTACGTCGCTCCAACGCCCTCAGCGGTGAAAAATCTATTGATGCTAATGGATTGGTATTAGATCCGGTCAGTCAGCGCGTGAATTTTGGCAGTACTATTCTGGACATGGGACCGACTGAGTATCGTCTCTTGGCATTTTTCATGACCCATCCGGAACGTGCTTATACCCGTGCGCAATTGCTGGATCAGGTCTGGGGCGGCAACGTCTATATTGAAGACCGGACCATTGATGTGCATATCCGTCGTCTGCGCAAGGTGCTTGAACCTTATGGCGCTGACCGCTATGTACAAACTGTACGTGGCACCGGTTACCGTTTCTCGACCCGTACCGATGTTGCACTGGGTTAATTGTTTTTAGGTAAATCTTGTTTTATGTATGAGCCCTATCCTGTTCCCGAACTGTCACACGAGCACAAAAGACTCCGTTACAGCAGCTTATGGGATTTTGCCAAGCAAGATTTGCGTTTACTTCTTCTCTTCCTAGTGATTGCCAGTTGTATTGGCCTAGGCATTGGCTATTTCTGGATCTGTATCGTTCTGGCCTTTGTTGCCTTCTTTGGCACACAGTTGCGTTCACTCTACCTGGTCAATGAATGGATCTCGAACCGTCCCTATGATGTACCGCCAAATATTAACGGGATCTGGGGCGCTTTACTGTTCAATGTCTATCGCGCCCAGCGTCAGGAACGTGTCGTTCAGGCTGAAATGGTTGAGCTGATTGACCGTGCACAATCCTCGCTAGTCGCCCTACAAGAAGCTGTAGTGCTGATTGATGAAAACCAGCAGATTGAATGGTGGAATCCGGCTGCAGAACGGTTACTAGGGATTGGTCAGGAAGATCGCAGCCGCAATATCCTGAGTTTGCTCCGCCAACCGAGTTTTATTGACTACTATCATCATATTGATGATGCGCCCGATGGCCTTAAAATGAAGTCTTCGATATTCGAAGATCATTACGTACAGATTAAAATGACCCGCTTTGGCGGTGAAAGCCGTTTACTGGTCGCCTATGATGTGACCCGGATGCATAATCTGGAACAGATGCGTAAGGACTTTGTCGATAATATTTCGCATGAGCTGCGTACACCTTTGACCGTGCTCAGCGGCTATATCGAAACCTTTACCAATCAGGAAGATATTAGCCCACGCTGGAAACGCGCCTTTGACCAGATGCAATCCCAGACCCGTCGCATGAATGCACTGGTGAATGACCTGTTGCTGCTATCCCGTCTGGAAAATGACAAGAATATTGCCAAGAACCAGATTATTGATATGCCGAATCTGATGAACCAGCTGTTTGATGATGCGCAAGCCTATAACGTGGATTATGGCCATACCCTAAATCTGGATATTGACAGTCACTGTGACCTGATTGGCTCAGATATGGAAATTGCCAGTGCCTTCAGTAACCTGATTACCAATGCCATCAAGTACACGCCTAAAGGTGGAACCGTCACCATGGGCTGGCATGATGATGGTGAATCGGCCTATTTTGTCGTAGAAGATACTGGAATTGGCATTGATCCTAAACACTTACCTCGCTTGACTGAACGTTTTTACCGGGTTGATTCTGACCGTAGTCGCCGTACTGGTGGTACAGGTTTGGGACTGGCGATTGTGAAGCATGTACTGATGCAACATCGGGCCCAGCTCGAAATTGATTCCCGTGAAAATCAGGGCTCCACCTTTAAGGTGATTTTCCCTAAAGAACGCCTCAGTTTCCCAGACTGATGCAAAAATAAAAAAAGGTGCAAGTCGCACCTTTTCTTTTTTAGCGAAGGCTTTAAGACTTTAATGCCTGCTCTTTGGATAAGGCCCGGAAATAAGCCGCTCGATGCGAGATCCGTTCCAGATAGGCTTGAATCGCCGGATAGCTTTTACCGGTACGGCTTTGCATGGCTTCAAGCGGAAAGCTCATCTGGATATCAGCAAAACTGAAACGACCGGCAAAATATTCATGCTGGCTTAAATGATCTTCCAGAAACTGGATATGGTCTTTTAAACGGCTTTGCACAAACTGCTTCTTCACCCCTTCACAAATTGTTTTAGCAACCGGACGTACCAGAAATGGCACTTGCTCAGGAACTTTGGTCATCACCAGTTGCATCACCAGTAAAGGCATCAAAGACCCTTCTGCATAATGCATCCAGTAGCGGTATTGCGCCTTGTTCTCGGCACTGATCGGCTGAAACTGATGGGTCGAATCATAGGTTTCTTGGAGATACTCCAGAATGGCGGCAGACTCAGCCAGTACCAGATTCTGATCTTCCAGAACCGGGGCTTTACCCAGAGGATGAACCTGTTTCAAAGCAGGCGGAGCAGAATAGTTAGGCAGGCGTTTGTAATACTTGATCTCATAATCAAGTTCCAGCTCTTCCAAGGCCCACATGATTCGAAATGATCTTGATTGTTCGAGATGATGTAAAACACGCATATTAGACTCATGATTTTATTGTTATTACTGCGTGAGCATAGCAAAAAGTCTGGCTCTAACTAAAGAGTTTATCAGTCTACTTACATTTTCCCTACCGGATATAACGTACCCTCTTTTAGCTTAAATCAGGTTAGTGCGGATCTCCAGACTACGTAACAGGGTTTTGGTCACCGGGGTTTTGGCACAAATCTCCAGAATTTTCTGCTGCAAAGCCGAATCATGAGTAATATCGAAACTTAAGCGTCGTTCAATCCATTCCTGTCCTTCTTTATTGGCAAAGAATTCTGCTTCAACCTGAAAGTCGCCCAGTTCAATGTCCTTATGCTTGGCATACATGCGCAACGTAATCATGGTGCAAGAGATCAGACTGCCTAAAAGCAGATCATAAGGTGCAGGACCTGCATCCTGCCCGCCGAAGGATTCAGGTTTATCGGTCAGATAATGATGTTGACCATGACTGATTTCTCCCTGCCACGGTATGGTTAAGCTCTGTATTTTGGCAATTGCGATACGGGCCATACTGATCCTTTGTTCTTATAGTTATATGAAAGATTTATCGAGAAACACGCATATGTTCTGGAAATGCCGGTGCTTCCATGCGCGGCCCATCATAGCTTGGAATGGTGCCAAAACGCGGGTGCCCCATCATCCACTGTTCACGGGCCAGCTTCAGTTCTTCCACATCACGACCAACCAGATTCCACCACAATAAAATAAGGCTTTCAAACGGCTCTCCACCAATCAGCAAAACTCGTCCACGCGCATGAATTTCAACATCCACATGCTGTAATCCAGGCTCAAGAATCACCATATTATCTTCGGTCAGTTCATGCCCATTAATACTTGCCAGACCCTCAAGGGCCATAAAGCCATATTCAAATCTTGGATCTAAACTCAAATGGGCACGGGTACTTTCAGCAGCAAACAGATCCACACCCAAAAGTTCGGTATGCACTTTAACCGGGGATTGTGTATTTAGGAATTCCCCGACCAGGACCGTACATTGAATGCCTTGTTCTTCGATCACAGGTAATTCCGGATAATGATCAAATGCGGGAGCCATATTGATCTTGTCATCAGGCAGGGCGATCCAGAGCTGTGCTGCATGCATCTTGGTTTCAGTTTCCGGTGAAACCTCTGTATGCGAAATGCCATAGCCTGAAGTCATCAGATTAACCTGTTTCGGCCGGATCAATTGCCGGTTACCCAGACTGTCACTGTGCATCATGGTGCCTTCAATCATCCAGGTAAAAGTTTGCAGGCCAATATGCGGATGCGGTCCGATATCCAGACCATCTCCCTGAGGAAACTGAGTAGGACCGGCATGATCCAGAAAACACCAGGCGCCAATCATGCGTTTATGCCGACTCGGCAAGGCGCGTTTAATGACAGTTCCCTGCCCGATTTCTGCACGCCGTAAAGGAACTTCCTGTATGAACTGATTGATATACTTTTCACAATCATCTGAATTTGACAGTTCAATATCATTATTATTCGACATGGTTGAGCTGACCTCGGCAAGTTCATTCTGGCTGTATGCTGCATCAAGACATCTTTCCCTGATCATCACAAGATGTCTACCTCATACAACAATGTACCGCGTCTACCCGCAAAATCTATCTTTGGAAATATTTCGATACGTATAAAATGTGCTACTCATCAGAACAGTTCAAATACTTAAAGGCTTCAGTCTTTCAAATCCTGTAATCAAGATCTTGGTGATGAATCATATAATCATTCAAGTAACCAGCATTATCTCGTTTAAATCAACTTATTCATCATGCTCATGTTTCACGTGAAACGCTCATTTTTATTGATATAAACTTTTAAAATCAGCAATCTATAAAAATGTGATCCGTCTAGTTTTATGTTCACAAAACAAAAATTTTGTTACGTTTTCTTTTTAAAAATCGTGCTACCCCCTGATTCTAGGGAGATTGTTTTTTACTCATTTGGTCCATAATAGGACCCAATAAAAATAAGATTGGATCAGGACATGTCATCCTCGAATGAAAATATATATTCAACGGCGAATATGTCTTTTCAAAACTCGACCACGGATAGATCATTAAAGTTGGCCGAATGTGATCTGCAAAATCGCCAGTTAATTGAAGATGCGCTTGCACATCGCGCTGCACCTATTCCTGCGCAATTCCAGCAGTACTTTTATAATTATCTTTATGTGCATCGTCATCAAAATCTTCGCCAGATTAATTACATGGCGCAGATCGCCTTTTTGCTGTATTTCTTTGCCGATATTTTTATTATTCCTGACATGTTTTTCCTGTCTGGCCTGATCCGGGTATCACTGGTCATTGCTGTCATGTTTTGCTGCTATTACCTGTTTAAGCATCAAAAGAATATCCGGGTTCTGGACATGATTTTGCCTGTGGGCACGACTGTGGCTGCAGCGACCTGGATTGGCCTGCTCCTGCTGTCGAGTAGCCCGCATGTGTCAACTTATATCTATGCCTCTGCGATCTTTGTTTTAATTACCAATCTCTGTGTACAGACCGAGTTTAAGGGTGCACTGTATTGTTCTATTTTTATCGCCCTGTTTATCATGATTGGAGTGACTCATCTCATGAGTCTATCGCAGGCCTTTATTTTTACCGTTGTGTTCACGCCTCTCTGGGCATTTAGTATTTATATTAACTGGAATAATATCATCAACATACGGCGTTCTTTTCTACGCACTTTGCTGGATGAATGGAATTATCAAACCTTAAAGAATCTTGCCCATACTGATGATCTGACGCAGTTATTTAACCGACGTCATTTTGTGGATATGGCTGAACGTTCAATCCATCAATGGCCGAAGCCTGCCAGCACCTGTCTATTGATGTTTGATGTCGATTATTTCAAGAGAATCAATGACAACTATGGTCATGATGTGGGTGACCGGGTGCTACAACTGATTGCTGAAATTACCCGTAAAGAAATGCGCTCTAGCGATGTACTGGCACGTTTTGGTGGAGAAGAATTTATTGCCTTGCTGGAAGATACCCAGCTACAGGACTGCCTGATGATTGCAGAACGGATTCGCTGTTCGATTCAAAAGCAGGTGATGCACATCAATCCCGACCAGAAAATCCAGTTCACGATCTCTATTGGTATTGCTGAACTTGAATCTCCGCAACAGGAACTTGAAGACCTGATTAAGCATGCAGATATTGCGCTTTACGAAGCTAAGAAAGCGGGAAGAAACCGGATTAGGGTCTATCATCCTAATATGCTGCAACCGACTAAACCGCTCTCTCCAAATCCCTGGAATGTATTTAAACCTTTGAATAAACAGGAGCAGTCTGGCGCTCATCATAAAGCGAAACAGTCTTGGTCTGCTTTGTAAGCTGATAGCAAAACCAAGATTGTTAGACAAGAATTTAAGAATTAGGCCTAAATCTGTTTGTGATGCTTTTCAAATAACCCCTAAAAGAATAGAATATTTTTCATACAAATATAAATATTCATCTTATTCATTTCTTTGGATTTAATGTGGGAAGGCGATATGCCAGATAAATATGAAGAAGAAGCTCGCCTCCTGCTTCAGGATGCCCTTCAAGATCCTCTTGTTCGTATTCCTGGGTCTTTAAAACCTGCCTACTTTAACCATCAGAAACAGCTCACCCTAAAATACCTGTTGCAGGTGAATCTATTTGCACAGGTAGCATATGCCTCCTACACCCTTGCCGATATTCTGGTACTGAATGACATTATGAATTTACTCATTCTGACCAAGTTAGGCTATACCTTGGTGATCGTGCTGATTACCATCTGGATGTATCATTTTTACCGGAATTTGCCTATATTTGACCTGCTGTTGCCGACCTCGATTATCGGGGCAAGTGCGATCTGGTTTTTTAATCTGAATCAGTCTGAAAGTCCGCATACGCTCATTTATCAATATGCTTCACTGGTCTTTATTGTCTTGGCCAATTTATGTGTGCAGATCCGCTTCTGGCCTAGCCTGATTAATTCTGGTCTGATTACACTGGTAATTTATATTGGTGTGTATTTCAATACCCAAGCTGATCTGTATCAGATGTTCTTGTTTTCCCTGATCTATATGCCGGTATTGACCTTCAGTTTATATATCAGCTGGAGTTCTACACTAAAATCCCGTTTAGTATTCCTGCAACATACCCTGAATGAATATCATCGTCAGACCTTTGAAAATCTCGCCCATACTGATTCGCTGACAGGCCTGAATAATAGACGCTGTTTTGAATATCTGGTGCAACAGCTGATCCAAAAGAATCTCAAACAGCCTGCTCCAATCAGTTTGCTGGTCTTTGATGTCGATCACTTTAAACAGATCAATGACCGTTATGGGCATGATGTTGGAGATCAGGTATTGCAGATGATTGCACAGACTACACGCAATGAAATGCGACGCCATGATGTGCTGGCACGGTATGGGGGTGAAGAATTTATCGCATGCCTGCCTGAAACTTCACTAGATGATGCACTCAAAATTGCCGAGCGTTTAAGACACAAAATCGAGAATATTATGGTCAATCTGGAACATGGGCATCGTCTCGATTTCACCGTTTCAATTGGTGCAGCCATTCTGGAAAGTAGTGAAACGGATTTAATGGCGCTGATTAAACAGGCTGATATTGCCCTGTATCAGGCTAAAGCCAATGGTCGGAACCGAGTCGAGTGTTATGATCCTGAACTTGACCAAGGTTTGCTTGGAGAACTTCAAAACTGGCAGGTTAAACCGGCTTAAATGTCATTTGAAAAATAATAAAAAAGAGCGCCTAAGCGCTCTTTTTTATAGGTAATTTTCGTTAGAAAATTACTCCCATTCAATTGTTGCTGGTGGCTTAGATGAAACGTCATACACCACACGAGAAACTTCAGCAATTTCGTTCATGATACGTGTAGAAATACGGTCAACCAAGTCATATGGGAGATGTGCAAATCGAGCTGTCATGAAGTCGATGGTTTCAACTGCACGAAGTGCGATCACCCATGCATAACGACGGCCATCACCGACCACACCCACAGATTTCACTGGTTGGAATACGGCAAAGGCTTGAGCAGTTTTGTCGTACCAACCGCTTGCGCGAAGCTCTTGCATGAAGATGTCATCAGCAAGACGAAGAATATCTGCATATTCTTTTTTCACTTCACCCAGAATACGAACACCAAGGCCTGGGCCTGGGAACGGATGACGATAAATCATGCTGTGTGGCAAGCCTAGAGTTGTACCCAATTTACGTACTTCATCTTTAAACAGGTCACGCAATGGTTCAACCAGGTCAAATGCCAAGTCTTCTGGCAAGCCACCTACGTTATGGTGCGACTTGATGACATGTGCCTTGCCTTGTTTACTGGCAGCAGATTCAATCACGTCTGGATAAATCGTACCTTGTGCAAGGAAGGTTACGCCATCGAGCTTACGTGCTTCTTCAGCAAAAACTTCGATGAATTCACGACCGATGATTTTACGTTTTTTCTCTGGATCAACTTCACCAGCCAATGCAGAAAGGAAACGGTCTTCAGCATCAGCACGGATCACGCGAATCCCCATGTTGTCTGCAAACATCTGCATTACTTGATCGCCTTCGTTCAAACGAAGCAGACCGTTGTCTACAAATACACAAGTCAACTGATCGCCAATTGCTTTGTGTAGAAGCGCAGCCACAACTGATGAATCCACACCACCTGAAAGACCTAACAATACTTTTTCATTGCCAATCTGTTCACGAAGCTGTTCTACACGCAGGTCAATAATATGTTCTGGTGTCCACAGACCACGACAACCACAAATCTGGTGTACGAAGTTAGACAGTAATTCTGCACCTTTCGAAGTATGTGTCACTTCAGGGTGGAACTGGATTCCATAGAAACGGCGAGTTTCATCAGACACCATGGCAATCGGGCAGCTTGGTGTGCTTGCAGTCACCTGGAAGCCTTCTGGAATACGTGCAACCTTGTCACCATGACTCATCCAGACATGCAGCTGGTTTTCACGGTCTTGCAGCTGACCAATCAGCTGGTCACGTACCACGATATCCACTTCTGCATAACCGAACTCATGTACAGTACCTGGCTCAACTTTACCGCCAAGCTGTTCACACATGGTTTGCAAGCCATAACAGATACCCAGTACAGGTACACCTAACTCAAATACCACTTGCGGCGCACGCGGGCTGCCTTCCAGGTGAACACTTTCAGGTCCACCAGACAAGATGATACCGTTTGGATTAAATGCGCGAATGTCTTCTTCAGACATGTCATAGGCATACATTTCAGAATATACACCAGCTTCACGGACACGACGTGCGATGAGCTGACTATATTGAGAACCGAAATCCAGAATCAGGATACGATCTTCAGTAATTTGAGTATTGGTAGTCATGACAAACAACTATGAAAGGCAAACGAAAGATAAGCGCCGTATTCTAGCATTTTTATTAGGCTTAAGCACACTATTCCCATCAGCATAATAATTAAGCAGTTTATTTTTTAGATGGAATAACGCTTTCGATTCAGCAGAAGAGTCTTCCCTTCTCTCCCCAGAATTCAATATATTTACGCTATTTGGATTTCAACCATTTTAAGATCGGCAAGTTAAGTAGCTATTGAAAGTTTATTTCATCTATCTCTATCACGGTCTTCACTGGGATAGCGTTTAGGGGTAAACATGGGAGCCACCTTTTGATTTTTATTTTAATGACATTTTCATGCTAAGCCTGTTTTATAGGAATTCATCGCCAATTTGTAAGATAAATTTTTAATTCACCCCTCAGGGATGAGCGGGCAATTATTTTCCTTTTCGGTACTGACTTTCATGCCCCAGACTGTTAGGATTTGATCACCTTTTCGCTTGTTTTTTCCCTATGGAACTGCTTGATTTTATCCTCCACGTTGATGATCACCTGCTCGAATTCATTACCAATTACGGCATCTGGATTTATGGCATTCTTTTCCTGATTATTTTTGTTGAAACGGGACTGGTGGTGATGCCGTTCCTGCCGGGAGACAGTTTGCTATTTGCTTCAGGTGCGCTGGCGGCTTCAACGGGTGCTATGGATCCATGGGTACTGATTCCACTACTGTTCACTGCGGCAGTGCTGGGCGACACCTTGAATTATCATATTGGTAAATACATTGGGCCACGTGTATTTGAAATTGAATCACGTTTTATTAATAAAAAACATTTGCTGGCTACCCAGCAGTTCTTTGTCAAACACGGCGGCAAAACCATTATTTTTGCCCGTTTCATTCCTTTTGCACGTACCTTTGCACCTTTTGTTGCCGGTGCGGGAAGTATGAATTATAAATATTTCCTGACCTACAATATGATCGGCGGCTTTCTCTGGATCAGTTCATTTGTGATCCTGGGTTATCTGTTTGGCAACATGCCAATCGTCAAAGACAACTTCACTCATCTGATTTTCGGCATCATTATTTTAAGTGTCATGCCAGGTGTGATTGGCTTTATTCAGCAGAAACTCAAGAAAAATAAAATCGCCTGAAAGCCTAGAATTATTGATTGAAAATTTATTCCAGCCAATTAATCAACAAGGGCACCAGACAAAGCAGTAAAAACAGAGTCGACCCTTTATAAATCAGGTCGGCTTTTCTTTTTGCCGACTCTCCCGCCAGAATCGCTTGTCCGAAGATCATCCAGAACAACGCAACCAGCAAGGCAATCCCAATAAAAATCGCAAAGACCAGAACAAAGTTATTCGGACTTTCCCAAGTGGAGAGCGGCAAGATTCCGGTCGCCAGAAGCGCTGCTTTGGGATTTTTTAGGGTTTCCTTAAACATCTGCCAGGGACGGATCTGAGGATGACTCTGATTATATTGTTCCAGTTGCCGCGCCTTGAATAAATGGAAGGTCATCCAGCCCACACCGATTGCACTCAGCACATGCACCAGTTCCTGAAAACTCGGCCAGATTGGTGAAAACAGATGAACCAGCAGAGCCCACCCATTGATCGCATATAAATACCCCACCAGAATGACGGGAATATACAGACTGGTTTTGGCTGTTCCCTGCTGATAGGCAGAACTGGCCACCAATGCATTGGCAGGTCCAGGGATCATCAGCACTGCTATTGTTGCAAAAACAAAGAGCCAGTTTTCAATCATGGTGGTTAAACATATCAGACAAGGTGATTACCTTAACCAATCTCGTGTTCTGATCACAAGACGAGATCTTTCAAAATTTTATGCGCATCGGTCATTTTTCTGGCAAATACTGTGAATTCTGTCACTTGACCAATCACTTTTAAGATAGAAAAAATGCCGACTTAAAGTCAGCATTTTTTTGATGTTTAGAGGGCTATTTATTGGTGTTTTGACGGATCACAATTGGGCAAGCTTTAAATTTTGCAGCTTGTACAATAGCTTCCTGTTCACCCAGTAGACGTGCCGTTTCAGTGCGCTTGGTATTGGAAGATTGTCCCATATTCACTGATACACTCGGACCAATGCCCCAGCCGCCGCGGCTGCCCCAGCCACCACCGACGCCTACCCCTACGCCGACACCTGTACGTTTAGGCGGCTCAACACCATTATCAAGATACTGCTGAATACGGTTGTATTCACCCTGAAGCTGCTGACAGTTGAGGGTTTGATAATGGGTCGGTGAAACATAGGTCGGTTTGACCGTCGTTGCACAGGCACTCAGCAAGCTAAGTATGCTGATTGCCAGACTTATTTTCACAAGTTTCATAGTTAACTCGATCTTAATGCTGCTCTATCTCATTGAACAATGATTGATAGGCCTGAGTCAATTTATGATCAGTTGCCAAGTGAATTAATGGCTGATTTTTTTGATGTGACTCTTTCATCAGCACCGACGGCGGCAACATGCTATTTAGCACCGGAAGACCTTCATCTTTCAGTTGCTGTACCACTTCTCGCGGCAGTTTTGCCTGAGCCTGAAACTGGTTGACCACGATGCCTTCAATTTCCAGACGCTCATTATGATCGTCCTGAGTTTCGATGACATTCTCAATCAGAGTTTGTAAGGCCCGTTTAGAAAACACATCACAGTCAAATGGAATCAGGACACGGTCTGCAGCAATCAGGGCTGAAAGTGTAAAGAAATTAAATGCCGGCGGAGTATCAATAAACACCCGATCATAATGCTCAGAAAGCGGCTGCAAGGCATCGCGCAGCTTATAAATCTTATGTTTTGATTCCAGTGCATGGGCTAATGTGCCCAAACTCGGACTTGCCGGAATGACATCCAGATTTTTAAAAGGTGATTGATGCAGATAACTTTCCAGCCCTTTAGCCCGGGTCTTGAGAATGGAGCCAATCGCATTACCAATTAAGCTTTTGCTCTGCTGGTTCCCCAATACATCTTCAAAATAGTTTTCAATATTCGGCTCCAGCGCCGGCTTGTCACTCGAATAAGTTGCATCATCTCCTAGTAAATACTGGCTGGAGTTTGCCTGCGGATCAAGATCAATTAACAGAGTTTTAAACCCTTGATGCGCACTGATTGCAGCCAGATTGACTGCAATACTTGACTTCCCCACCCCACCTTTCTGGTTAAATACCACACGAGTATGCATAAACACCCCTCTTTATTTTTCTAATGATCAGTATGTTTGAGTTCATTGACTGATGAATAATTTAGCCAAAATTCGGCTTGATCATGACCAATACCATAATCGCAATAAGTGAAACCACAGCAATAAATAAGCCAGCACGGCGTTGTACCAGCAGGATTGAATCATCTTTTTTATAGGCTTTGCCCAGGGATGAAATCAGCACCAGGAATAAAATGATTTTGGCATAAAACCAAGGCTGTACATCAAAATTCTTTAAAAACAGGGCAATAATCCCAGTTAAGGCAATCACGCTAATAATCAGGTGCTGCAAAGCGACCAGAAATACACGTGCTTTTGGATTCGGTTGATTGCCCTGTGTACCCATAAACAGGGTAATAGCACGCGCAAGAATGGCCACAATGGCCAGTCCTGCCGCAGACATATGAATAATCTTGACTAAAAGCTGGGTATCCATAAAGTCCTCTTAGTTTTTTGGTGCATGTGCACATTCCGGACTAGACGTATCCTGTCCTGTCCACTCTTCAGGCAAGAAAGCATGAATTGCCAAGGCATGAATTTTAGCTTTAGACAGCAAATCACCTGCCGCAGCATAGACCTTTTGATGGCGTTGTACCGCACGCAGGCCAGCAAAGGCTTCACTGACAATCACCGCCTTAAAATGCGATTCCTTACCCGGAAAATATCCACCATGACCCGAAGATTCATTCACGACTTCCAGATAGGTAGGTGACAATTGTGCCAAACGGTCTTTCAGTTGTTGTTCTAAGCTCATGGCCTGACTCCGATTCAAGATATGGGTCCAGTATACCCTGTTCTATCCGCTATTTCGGTGCAAGAAATGTCTGCAATTATTTGATTGTGCCGAGATTTCATTAAATTTTGCATAAATTTTGTCTAATTGTCTGGAAGCACAGAGAGTATTGCTTTTATTTTATGCAATCGACACAAGATTTTTCATAAAGTTATTGACCCTGTTTTTGCATGCTGTATTATACACGGCATGCGGGAATAGCTCAGTTGGTAGAGCACAACCTTGCCAAGGTTGGGGTCGCGAGTTCGAGTCTCGTTTCCCGCTCCAAATTCTTTTTTGTTCATTTTTTAAAGTAAAAAATCGATCGACCCTGCGGGAATAGCTCAGTTGGTAGAGCACAACCTTGCCAAGGTTGGGGTCGCGAGTTCGAGTCTCGTTTCCCGCTCCAGATTCAAAAAGCCCTGATCGAAAGATTGGGGCTTTTTTTATTGTCGTTCTCAATGACTAAATATTCTGACTAACCCTGCTTTTTTCTCAAATTAAGAAAATTTTCTTTAAATCTTGAATCTCTAGAACTCTGGTTCGATTTATCTTTTTAGGGAACTCCTGCTAAAAGGATTGCACTTCATACAGGTTTAAGCATCTAATTCATCCAAGCAATTAATGATAAAAAACCATAAAAAAAGCCCATTTGAGGGGAAATGGGCTTTTGTAAACATCAATATTAACGCTCTAATATGACAATCTGGTTAAATTTCATATCTATAGATTAAAATTTTTTGAGATCCCATTAGATTCCCAATAGTTGCTTACACCATGGAATTGAAATATCCCGAGTTAAAGGGGCTAAAGGCAAGTCTGGATGATTAAGATCAACCCATTGCATTTCCGCAAGTTCAGCCTGAACCTGTGGCTGACTTTTTAACTTAACCTGATACAAATAACTGACCAGCGAATGATTCAATTCGTTCGCAGCCACGGTTTCATATTTGCCAATATAAGACAGTATTTCCATCTCACAGCCTGTTTCTTCCAGAACTTCCCTAGAAAGTGCAGCTTCAGGCAATTCATTGGGTTCCAGCTTTCCGCCCACATGCATAAAGAAATCGGTATCTTTTTTACGAACCAACAAAATCTGATTCTGTTCATTGAGAATGATAGCCGCAGCAATCGTAATCACTTTATTACTCATACTGATTCTACTGCCTTTACGCTTTTATTCCATTTCGGTTCAGGCGCATGATAATGCTCCACAGCATCCAGTACTTCCTCAATTGAACTTGAGGAGATCAAGGCATCGGTAAAACGTGACTGGGTAAATCCAGCCTCAGTCGTTTTCATCAAAAAATTCAGCAATTCATCATAAAATCCGTGGATATTTAAAAATGCACAAGGTTTCTGATGAAGGCCCAACTGCCCCCAGGTCAACTGCTCAAAAATTTCTTCTAAAGTTCCCACCCCACCCGGCAAGGCAATAAATGCATCCGCCAGATCAGACATTTTTGTTTTACGTTCATGCATATTTTTTACTACATGCAGCTCTGTTAACAGCGGATGAGCCAATTCTGCATCGACCAGATTTTGCGGAATCACTCCAATGACCGTTCCACCAGCATGTAAGGCACTATCAGCCACAACGCCCATCAGTCCAGCTCGGCCACCCCCATAAACCAGCGTGATTCCCCGTTTCGCAATAGACTCACCCAAAGCTTGGGCCTGCTCTTTAAAATTTTCGCTATTCCCCATAGCTGAACCACAAAAGACTGCAATAGATTTCATTTTTATCCCCTCATCGATCAGTGTATTCTAACGGCATTAAAATAAAAAATTTGTCTTAAAAACAAGCAAAATAGCCATAATCGGCTAGTTTATCGAAGCGCATGATTCAGAATAAACTTTCACTTCTACAGAAAAATACGGATAATTTTTAGTCAGACTTGTACGCATTGACTTACATCAATTCCGGTTCTTTACGGCTATCCCCAATAGTGGAATTTTCCTATGATACTTACATCAGGAACAGGAAGTTCCATATAACAATGACAATAGATAAGCACAAGGATTGTAAGGTACGACAGGAGTTATACCGAGCTAACCAATACGAAAAACCCCGGCAGGATGCCGGGGTTTTTTATTATTTTTTTATTTAGTCAATCAGGCTGCCAATGACCTGAAATTTTATATTTGGCTATTCTCTGCATGGTGCTACTGATCTCGAATGGGTCAGACAGCAGGATTTGACAAATGCAAGCCAATCCACAAGGATAAGCGAATAAAAATAATCATGAGTAGAACAATATGTCCCATCCGCTTTCCAGCCTTGAATATCAACCTGACATTCTGGGTGAAGGTTATGAACAGGCCACTTTAGAATTCCCGCCAGATACTGAAGGTACAGTAGTTGCCACTTTAGTCCGCAAAAAGGCAGACCAGCCCACCTCTAAAGCTATCCTCTATATTCACGGCTTTATTGATTATTTTTTCCAGACTGAAATGGCAGAGCGTTTTAATCAGCAAGGTTTTGATTTTTATGCACTGGATTTACGTAAATATGGCCGATCCTATTTGTCACATCAGAAACTTTATAATGTCTATCATCTATCAGAATATGATGCAGAAATCAGCCAGGCTCTTGAAATTATTGGACAGGAAGGCCATGATACGGTTTTACTCAGTGGCCATTCTACTGGCGGACTGATTACTACCCTGTATGCAGCACACCATCCGGATCATCCCTTAATTAAAGGCTTATGGCTCAATAGTCCTTTTTATGACTTTAATATGACGCCTTTTGAGAAAAAATTTCTGGTGCCTAAATTAAGCCGTCTGGGAAAACGTTTTCCGGAAATGCTATTTCCTAGCCGCTTAAACCGTCATTATGTGCCAAGTCTGCATATCAGCTATCAGGGGGAATGGCATTTTGATCTGGAATGGAAAAAACCCAGCTATCACTGGGTGCGTCTGAGTTTTGTACATGCCATTCACGAAGCACAAAAAGAAATTCATCAAGGTGTACGTTTAAATATTCCGACTTTGCTGATGCATGCCCATAAAACCACTTATCCCTTACGTTTTAACCGTAATGCTCAAACCAGTGATGTGATTCTTCAGGTACATGACATGATTGAACATGCGCAAAAAATTCAGGGCGATGTGAAACTCTGTTCGATTCAAAATGGGGTACATGATCTGGTTCTTTCAGAAAAACCGGTTCGTGAGCAGGTCTATCAGCAGCTATTTCAATGGCTGGAAAATAAAGCCCTATAAGCCAGATGAATAAGATAGGTAGCAAGCTCTGCCTATCTTATTTTCCAATGATTTTATTTACCTATTTTTCTTGGATATGAAATAAAAATATCAAGCTGATCAGTAATGCTTTTCACATATTAAAATCATTTCATGATAAAAATAAGATATTGAAATCTATAAAGATAATTAATTCTATTTTTATCCAAATGTTGCCTTTTGTAGCAAGCTTGTAAGTATCTATCCTGCGATTTTTTTCCCTCTCTATAGTAGAGCTGAGATGTTGAATCTGAGGGCTTTTGCAGGACAGAAGTGATTCGGCATTCATCAATAATAATCATATTAAGGAATAGAATTATGCGTTATGCAGATCCCAATACTGACGGTTCAAAAGTGCAATTTAAATCCCAATACGAAAACTTCATTGGCGGCAAATGGGTTCCACCAGTCAAAGGTGAATATTTTGATAATGTCTCGCCCGTAGATGGTAAAGCCTTTACCAAAGTTCCGCGCTCATCAGTGGAAGATATTGAACTGGCGCTCGATGCGGCTCATGCCGCCAAACAGCAATGGAATAACAGCTCCCCTACTACCCGTTCCAATATTTTATTAAAAATTGCCGACCGACTTGAGGAAAATCTTGAACTGCTGGCAGTCGCAGAGACTTGGGATAACGGTAAGCCGATCCGTGAAACTTTGGCAGCGGATATTCCTTTAGCCATTGACCATTTTCGTTATTTTGCCGGCTGCATTCGCGCCCAGGAAGGCGGCATCTCGGAAATTGATGAAGACACCATTGCCTACCATTTTCATGAGCCATTGGGCGTCGTGGGTCAGATTATCCCGTGGAACTTCCCGATTCTGATGGCTGCCTGGAAACTGGCACCTGCCCTTGCAGCCGGAAACTGTATTGTGCTGAAACCCGCTGAACAGACACCGGTGAGTATTTTGGTGCTGGTTGAGTTAATCCAAGATCTGTTGCCTGAAGGCGTATTAAACATCGTGAATGGCTACGGCGTTGAAGTCGGCCGTCCACTGGCGACTAATCCACGCATTGCCAAGATTGCCTTTACCGGTTCTACCGCTGTGGGTCAGTTGATTATGCAGTATGCGACTGAAAATATTATTCCTGTGACTTTAGAACTTGGAGGTAAATCACCAAACTTGTTCTTTGCCGACATCATGGATCAGAAAGATGACTTCCTGGAAAAAGCTCTAGAAGGCTTTACCATGTTTGCCCTGAATCAGGGTGAAATCTGTACTTGTCCATCACGTGCGCTGATTCAGGAAAGTATTGCCGACCAATTCTTGGAACTCGCAGTAGAGCGAGTGAAAAAGATCAAGACCGGCCATCCGCTGGATACCGAGACTATGATCGGTGCTCAAGCTTCTCAGGAACAGCAGGACAAGATTCTCGGCTGTATTGCAACGGGCCGTGAAGAAGGTGCGGAGATATTGTTAGGCGGTAATGAGCGTCAGGAAGTGGGACAAGGTTTTTATATCGAGCCAACGATTTTTAAAGGTTCCAATGACATGCGCACCTTTCAGGAGGAAATTTTTGGACCGGTACTGGCAGTGACCACGTTCAAAGACTTTGATGAAGCCATCAAGATTGCCAATGATACCATTTATGGACTCGGTGCCGGTGTCTGGTCACGTTCAGCACACACCTCTTACCGCGCGGGTCGTGCGATTCAGGCCGGTCGGGTCTGGACCAACTGCTATCATATCTACCCTGCTCATGCAGCCTTTGGGGGATATAAAAAATCCGGGATTGGCCGTGAAAACCATCGCATGATGCTGGATCATTATCAGCAAACCAAAAACCTGTTAGTGAGTTATTCAACCAAACCAGCAGGCTTCTTCTAAACTGATCTAAATTCGGGTGGACTTCGGTCCGCCTGATTCATTTATTATTTCAAACAGAATTTTAAACTGATTGGTAAAAAATTCATAAAAGGAAGAATGGGGGGAGGTATACGTATTTTTAGGGGCTGTATTAAACTAATCAATAAAACTGCATAAAAAATAATAGATTATTTATAGTTATGTTGATTTTAAATAAGTTTGTTATTTTTTATGCTTTCTGATCGTTTAAAAATCCAGCATAAAGCCTGTGCTTTCATTTAAAGTCGACTTTTCATGCTACGCAAGACTGTGTATAACAATGAACCCCTGAGGGAAAGCAATAAGCATAGGCAAAATTGCTTAAAAAGCGTTAGACTATGCAGTAATAATGTCATGATTCGGTCTGGTATAGATCAAAAAAGAAGGTGAAGGTTGATGCCGCTCAATACAGTTGAAGAGCTTGTAGCAGATATCCGTGCAGGAAAAATGGTTATCCTGATGGATGACGAAGACCGTGAGAATGAAGGCGATCTGGTGATTGCTGCGACCCACGTGCGTCCTGAAGACATCAACTTTATGATCACCCATGCGCGTGGTCTGGTTTGCCTGACTTTAAGCAAAGAACGTTGCCAGCAGTTAAATCTACCTTTGATGGTGGATGCCAACGGTGCTCAGCACGGAACCAACTTCACCCTTTCAATTGAAGCAGCCAACGGCATTACTACCGGTATTTCTGCAGCTGAACGTGCGCATACCATTCAAACTGCGGTGGCTGCGCATGCCAAACCAAGTGACATTGTACAGCCAGGACATATCTTCCCATTAATGGCACAGCCAGGTGGCGTATTGCACCGTGCTGGTCATACTGAAGCCGGTTGTGACCTGTCTCGTCTTGCGGGTCTGGAACCTGCATCTGTAATATGCGAGATCATTAAAGAAGACGGCACTATGGCACGTCGTCCAGATCTTGAAATTTTCGCAGAAAAACATGGCCTGAAAATCGGGACTATTGCTGATCTGATCCATTACCGTATGACCAATGAGCAAACGGTTGAGCGTATTGATCAGCAAACCATAGATACTGAATACGGTGTGTTTGATCTCTATCGTTACCGTGAAATTGGCAACCCGGACATTCATTTAGCACTGGTAAAAGGTCAGCCTAAAGATGGCGTGACGACTGTACGTGTGCATGGCTTTAATCCGACACGTGATCTATTAAAGCTGAACAAGCAAGATGGTGAACCGGCTTGGAATCTGGACCGTGCCTTAAAAGAAATTTCAAACAGTGATCGTGGTGTTCTGGTCTGGATTGGCCAGCGTCATTTACAGGACTTAGGCCCTGCCCTAGATGCACTTACCGCACCAAAAAATGTAAAATCCAATGCTGCACTTTCCCAGCAGTATCAGACCATTGGTGTGGGCGCACAAATTTTACGTGACCTCGGCGTGGAAAAAATGAAGCTGCTTAGCTCTCCATTACGTTTCAATGCCCTGTCCGGCTTTAACTTAGAAGTGGTGGAATACATCACCGCACAACAAACATCAGAGAAATAATCGAGGTTCCTATGGCAGTTCGCCGTATTGAAGGTATGTTGCATCTCGCGAACGAAGACCGTTATGCGATTTTAGTTGGTCGTTTTAATAGCTTTGTTGTTGAACATCTGTTAGAAGGTGCCATTGATACATTGAAACGCCATGGCGTATCAGAGGATAATATCACTGTTGTTCATGCACCTGGTGCTTGGGAACTTCCTGTGGTTGCGAAAAAACTGGCAGCTTCAGATCGTTTCGATGCCATCATCGCGCTGGGCGCTGTGATTCGTGGCAGCACGCCTCACTTCGATTTTGTAGCTGGTGAATGTGCCAAAGGTTTGGGCGTGGTTGGCCTGGACACTGGCTTACCAGTGATTAATGGTGTATTGACTACGGATAGTATCGAACAGGCGATTGAACGCTCGGGTACAAAAGCAGGAAATAAAGGTAGTGAAGCTGCCTTGACTGCTATTGAAATGGTTAACTTGTTAAAGGCTATTTAACGCTATGTCGCAAACACTTCAAGCAACTTATGCAGCAAAACGTAAAGCACGTCGCTTTGCTGTACAAGGAATTTATGAATGGCAGATGAGCCACAATCCGGTGCATGAGATTGAAGCACGTACTCGTGTAGATAATGCCATGCACAAAGTGGATCTCAGCTATTATCATGAATTGTTGACTCAAGTGGTTGCCAATCATGAAGCATTGGATGCTTTGCTTATCCCTGTGCTGGATCGCGAACTTTCTGCACTTGATGGTGTAGAACTCGCTACACTTCGCCTAGGCGCTTATGAACTCAAAGAACACCTTGAGATTCCATACCGCGTGGTTCTGGATGAAGCAATTGAGTTAGCTAAACACTTTGGCGGTGCAGACAGCCATAAATACATCAATGGTGTATTGGACCGTTTAGCGACAACTTTACGTGCAGCAGAAAAACAGCAAGCCAACTAGTCTAGTCGAATTGTTGTATGGCTGAGTTTTCGATTATCGATACCTATTTTAATCGTCAGAATAAAAATTCTGTTGATTTAGGCGTTGGCGATGACTCAGCCTTGCTCACCCCTCCTCCACAGCAACAACTAGTCATCTGTGCCGACACCCTCGTTGCTGGACGTCATTTTCCTTTAGACACCGATCCTCATGCGATTGGCTGGAAATCTGTCGCTGTTAATCTTTCTGATATTGCTGCGATGGGCGCGACCCCGCATAGTATTTTACTTGCCTTGAGCCTACCCCAAATTGATCATGACTGGCTAAAAGCCTTTAGTCAGGGTCTCTATGATTGCTGCGATCAATTTGGTGTGAGTTTAATTGGTGGTGATACCACCCAAAGCCCTCATTTGACCTTATCTGTGACTGCCCTTGGTTGGGTAGATACAGGACAAGCTGTGCCACGTTCAGGTGCCAAGCCTGATGATCTGATTTGTGTATCCGGTACAGTGGGTGATGCAGCTTTCGCCTTAAATCATCTCGGTCACCCATTACAGAAACGTTTGGATTATCCAACCCCACGCTGTCAGTTGGGTACTGCCTTAAAAGGCCTAGCCAACAGTATGATTGATGTCTCGGATGGCTTGGCACAAGACTTAGGGCATATTCTTAAGGCATCAGGTGTAGGTGCAAAGCTAACGCTTGAAAAATTGCCGATCAGTCCTGCCCTGCAGGCAGTAAGTGATGAACAGCGTTGGCAATATGCACTCGCGGGTGGTGATGACTACGAGTTATGCTTTACAATAAGCCCGCAAAATTATGAAAAATTATTGCAAAAACAGCTGGATGTTTCGATTAATATAATTGGCTCCATTCAGCAGCAACACGGTTTAACTTTTGAAAAAAATGGCGTAGATCATTTACTTCAATTTAACGGGTATCAACATTTTGCATAAACCTGCGATCAATTTTAAAAGCATGTCATGGACCAACCGGCTCATTGTCTTTAGTGGGGTAGGATTTGGTTCTGGTCTGGCACCTAAAGCGCCCGGAACTTTTGGTTCAGCTTTTGCACTTTTATTTGTACCCATCTGGCTCTACTTAGGTTTTGTAAATAGTCTTTTTGCCATTGTCATCATGTCCCTGATTGGCATATATATCTGTGGCCAAACTGCCAAGGTCATGGGTGTACATGATGATGGACGCATTGTCTGGGATGAGTTTGCAGGACAATCCATCACCTTTTTACCACTGATCTATTTAGCCCAGATGAACTGGTTATGGCTACTCATTGGTTTTGCCCTGTTCCGTTTATTTGATGTCTGGAAACCCTGGCCGATTCGGGTCATTGACCGTCAGGTTGGTGGTGGTTTTGGCATCATGCTGGATGACATTATCGCTGGCCTCTGGGCAGCACTTTGTATTTGGATTTATTTTTACTTTACGATGGCTTAAGCCATATCTAGGATTAGAACATGTCTACGACTGTGATTATTCTTGCTGCAGGTAAAGGAACCCGTATGCGTTCCAACTTACCGAAAGTATTACAACCGCTTGCAGGACGACCTTTACTCGGTCATGTGGTCGACACAGCAAAAAAACTCAATGCAGACAATATTATTACTATTTATGGTCATGGCGGTGAGCAAGTTCATTCCGCATTTGCAGACCAGGATATCCAGTGGGTAGAACAGGCTGAACAGCTTGGTACCGGTCATGCCGTACAAATGACACTACCTGTTTTGCCTAAAGATGGTATTTCACTAATCCTGTCGGGTGATGTCCCTTGTATTAGCCAGCAGACGCTTCAGAATCTGCTCGATGCTACTCAAGAGCAAGGCATTGGCCTAGTGACATTAACGCTTGCTGATGCCAGTGGTTATGGTCGTATTGTGCGTAAAGATGGTCAGATTCAAGCTATTGTTGAGCATAAAGATGCGACTGAAGAACAGCGTCAAATTAAAGAAATTAATACCGGTATTTATGCAGTCAGCAATGCCAAATTACATGAATGGCTACCACGTTTAAGCAATGACAATGCACAAGGTGAATATTACCTGACCGATATCGTGGCAATGGCACTGGCAGATGGTATGAGTGTTGCATCTGTAGAACCTGCGTTGGCTTTTGAAGTGGAAGGCGTCAATGACCGTGTGCAACTGGCTGCTTTAGAGCGTCAGTTCCAGGCTTATCAGGCTAAACAGCTGATGCAGCAAGGTGTACATCTGATTGACCCAAGCCGTTTTGACTTACGTGGTCAACTCACTGTTGGTAAAGATGTGCGGATCGATATCAATGTCATTATCGAAGGTGATTGCGAACTCGGTGATAATGTTGAAATCGGTGCAGGCTGCGTAATTAAAAATACCAAGATTGCTGCGGGTACTAAAGTTCAGCCATATAGCATCTTTGATCAGGCAATTGTGGGTGAAGAAGCACAGATTGGTCCATTTGCACGCTTGCGGCCAGGGGCAAAACTGGCAGCTGAAGTCCATATTGGTAACTTTGTTGAAGTGAAAAATTCTAGTATTGGTCTAGGTTCTAAGGCGAATCATTTCACTTACTTAGGTGATGCTGAAGTCGGTAGCGGTTCCAATATTGGTGCAGGGACGATTACCTGCAACTATGACGGTGCCAACAAATTTAAGACTATCATTGGGGATCATGCTTTTATTGGTTCTAACAGCTCTCTGGTTGCACCAGTCCAGATCGGTAATGGCGCGACAGTGGGAGCGGGTTCAACAATTACCCGTGATGTGGCAGAGAACAGTTTAGCGGTAGAACGTTCCAAGCAATTTGCCAAAGAAAACTATCAGCGTCCGCAAAAAATCAAGAAATAAGAGGAAGTTAGTATGTGTGGTATCGTCGGTGGCATCGCGGAACGTAATATCAGCAATATCTTAATTGAAGGCCTAAAACGTCTTGAATACCGTGGCTATGACTCTGCGGGTCTGGCCTTAATCAATAATAGCCAGGTGCTACGTGAACGCCGTGTGGGTAAAGTCGCGAACCTTGAACAAGCTGTTAATGAATCACAGATTAATGGTTCATTAGGCATCGCACATACACGCTGGGCAACTCATGGTAAACCGACTGAAAACAATGCTCATCCCCATATTTCGGGTAATGTTGCTGTGGTTCATAACGGTATCATTGAAAACTACCAGGAGCTGAAAGATGATCTTGAAGCTTTAGGCTATGTATTCACTTCACAAACTGATACTGAAGTGGTTGCACATCTGGTCAACGATGCACTGAAATCTACCCCTAGCCTGCTTGAAGCAGTACGTCAGGTCGTACCACAGCTGAAAGGCGCTTATGCACTCGGGATCGTACATACAGATCATCCAGATGAATTGATTACCGTACGTGAAGGTTCACCATTGGTGATTGGTGTAGGCATTGGCGAGAACTTTATCAGTTCTGACCAGCTTGCTTTATTACCGATCACGAATCGCTTTATCTATCTTGAAGAAGGTGATATTGCACGTCTGACCCGCACTACCATTGAAGTATTTGTGGATGGTCAACTGGTGGATCGCCCAGTCAAAGAACTGGATGCCACCGTGAGCAATGCTTCTAAGGGTGAATATAAGCACTACATGCTCAAAGAAATCTATGAGCAGCCTGAAGCCCTAAAACAGACCATTTCACAAGCCTTGAATGGCAATACACTGCGTGAAGATTTTCTGGTAAATGCTGAACAGGATTTTTCAAAAATCCAGCAGATTCAGATCATTGCCTGTGGTACCAGCTATCATGCCGGTATGATTGCCAAATACTGGTTTGAACAGCTGATTGATCTGCCTTGTCAGATCGAAATTGCCAGTGAATTCCGCTACCGTACGCCAGTGATTGTCAATAACACACTCTATGTATGTATTTCTCAGTCAGGTGAAACAGCCGATACCTTGGCCGCTCTGCGTGATACCCAAAAACGTGCTGTGTCAAAAGGTGTAAACATTACTACGATGACGATTTGTAATGTCGCTACATCTTCAATGGTACGTGAAACAGATTACAGCCTGCTGACTTTAGCGGGTCCTGAAATTGGTGTGGCTTCAACCAAAGCCTTTACCACCCAGCTCGCAGCTCTGATGTTACTGGTACTGAAAATTGGTACAGTGAAAAATGCCATTTCAGCTGAACAGATGACTGAGATCACCACTGGACTATGGCATATGCCTAAGGTACTTCTGGATACCTTAAGTCATAATGATGAAATTCTGCGTCTCTCTGAACTGTTTGTAGAGAAACAGCACTGTCTATTCCTAGGTCGTGGTACACACTTCCCGATCGCACTGGAAGGCGCACTTAAACTGAAGGAAATTTCCTACATTCATGCTGAAGGTTATGCAGCAGGTGAGCTGAAGCATGGTCCACTGGCTTTAGTAGATAATGATATGCCAGTAGTAATTCTAGCACCGCAAGATGACATGCTGGATAAACTGAAATCCAATATGGAAGAAGTTCAGGCACGTGGCGGTGAGCTCTTTGTTTTTGCTGATGAAAATAGCGGCATTAAAGCCAAAGAGCGCCAGCATGTCGTACATATTCCTGAAGTAAATGCTGTTTTAGCACCAATTGTTTATTGTATTCCAGTACAGCTACTGTCTTACCATGTGGCAGTCCTGCGTGGTACTGATGTTGACCAGCCACGTAATCTGGCAAAATCAGTAACAGTGGAATAATCCATAAAATTAGCCTGTTATATGAGGATATTGATTACTCTCATATAACAGGTTAACTATATATTTCTTAAATTTTGAATAAATATTTTAATCTTTAATATCCATATAGAATTTGAATTAAATGAATTCTTAACTGTCCTATTTAAAGGCACTTCAATAAATTTATTTACATAGTACCCAATGAAAATACAGATCACATATAAAAATAAAGCAAAATTAAGATTTTGAAAAAAATAATAGCTTATATATAATTTTGTTCCTATGACCAGGATAAAAGGATGGCTCAGGTAAATAGAATAAGACGTGTTCCCTAATCTATCTAGAATGTTAACAAATTTATGATAATGGTTTTTAAAAAAGCTTTCCAAACCAATCACACCAACCACACATAAAAAGGCTGGCACTCCTCTGTCCAAAGCACGACCAAATCCAGTTTCAAACACATTAAATATATTCTGAAAGAAAATAAATGCAGTTCCCAATAGAATCAGAATAATATTCAGCACAAAGTTTAAATTGCATTCTATATAAATGAGATATGCACAAATACCCAAGGCATACTCCAAAACAATTACATTAAAAAAGAATACTTTATCTAAATTTAATACCAATATCCCTACAGCAGGTAAAAAGGTTAATACCGCTATTAATGCAATATAATTTATTTTATTTCTAAAGAAATAGAGAGATAAAGCAAAAATGATATAGAAATAAACATCATAACTTAGGGTCCAGCCATTTTGAACAAGGAACTTATGCTCCCCTGGAATTAATAAATAAGAAGCTATAACATTTGTATATCCACCACTCATATTAATAAGGTCGGGGTTATATAAAAAAATACAAAGAGCCACAGTGGTAAAAAACCAATATAGAGGCAATATTCTTTGCATACGTCCTTTTAAAAATTTTATAGGGGTTATATTTTTTTTAGCTGTCGTTAAACAGATAATAAACCCAGACATCACAAAGAAAATATCAACACCAGGCCCTCTAAATCGATACCATTCTAAGGACAGGATATTATACTGATGAACTTTATTTTCTATATGACTGAGCAAGACAAAACTTGCAGCAATAAATCTCAATATATTAATTGAATATAATTTATTATTAGACATATTTTTCGTCCTTATAATTTTTCTAATACAATACTTTATTTTTCAAATGAAACATTATTTTAATATTATGTAACTAGCTGAATGGTAAAAATCTTTATTTGGGTTAGAATATATTTTTCAATTGTACTCTTAAATAATAAATTATGAAAAAACTTTCTTGTTTCAAAGCTTATGATATTCGCGGCAAGTTAGGTACCGAATTAAATGAAGATATTGCTTACCGCATTGGTCGTGCCTATGGACAGATTTATCAACCAAAAACCGTTGTAGTTGGCTGTGATGTACGCCTTACCAGTGAAGACTTAAAACAGGCGACCATTCGTGGTTTAAATGATGCGGGTGTCGATGTCCTCGATTTAGGCATGACCGGCACTGAAGAAGTTTACTTTGGTGCATTTCATCTGGATGTTCAGGGTGGTATTGAAATTACTGCCAGTCATAACCCGATGGATTATAACGGAATGAAACTGGTTCGTGAAAATGCTCGTCCGATTAGCGCAGATACCGGCCTTAAAGACATTCAGGCACTAGCTGAAAATAATGAATTCGCTGAAGTTACAAGTAAGGGTACGACAAAAAAATATAATATCCTGCCTGAATTTGTTGATCATCTGATGAGTTATATTGATCCAGCAAAAATCCGACCAATGAAGCTAGTGGTGAATGCAGGTAATGGTGCAGCAGGTCACGTGATTGATGCAATTGAGATTAAATTTAAAGAACTCAATATTCCAGTCGAATTTATTAAGATTCATCATGAGGCGGATGGTAATTTCCCAAATGGTATTCCTAACCCGATTCTGATTGAAAATCGTGCCAGTACACGTGATGCTGTGACTAAATATTCAGCTGACATGGGCATTGCGTGGGACGGCGATTTTGACCGTTGCTTCCTATTTGATGAAAAAGGTCAGTTTATTGAAGGCTATTATATTGTCGGTTTACTGGCACAGGCTTTCTTGCTAAAACAAGCTGGCGAAAAAATCGTGCATGATCCACGTCTGGTCTGGAATACTTTTGATATTGTCGAACAATATCAAGGAACAGCTATTCAGTCGAAATCAGGACATGCTTTTATTAAGGATGTCATGCGTGAACACAACGCAGCCTATGGCGGTGAAATGAGTGCTCATCACTATTTCCGTGACTTTGCTTATTGTGATAGTGGCATGATTCCATGGTTGCTTGCCATCGCGGTTTTATCTAAAACTGGAAAATCACTATCTTCTTTGGTTGAGGAAATGATTGCCAAATTCCCATGTTCGGGTGAAATCAACTTTAAAGTCGCAGATACTCAGGCGACGATCCAAAAAATCTTTGATCATTATGCCGACCAGCAACCAGAAATCGATCAGACAGATGGTGTCAGCCTGAACTTTGGGGGGTGGCGCTTTAACGTTCGTGCTTCCAATACTGAACCTTTACTACGCTTAAATATTGAAAGTCGTCGTGACCAGAACCCTCGTCCAATGCAGTCTTATGTAGATGAGCTCACCCAGTTAATTCAGGGATAATTCTACCCATTAGAAAAAACTTAAAAAAGTCCCTTCAGATTAGAAGAACTGTCCATTTTGAAGGGGCTTTTTATTATGAATATTGAAAATATTGTTTGAGCAGATCTATATCGATATTTGCCTTCACTTTTCTGGCAAATAGCATGCCTGATTGTTTCATCTTATCAAAATCAGACTCATCTAGAATTTTGGGGTAATCTGGTCCTGACATCCAGTCGATATATCTTAATCCCCCTTCAGATACTTGTTCCTTATCTTCTGGATGGTAAATTCTTTCCTGTAAATATGAATTCTGAATAATGGTATGGAAATAAACTTCATCGGCACACAGTGATTTTCTAAAGGCCAAATCATAGTCTTTATTATTTTTTATAAAGTCTAAAATATATTGAACCGCCTGATGGCTTAATATAAACCATAAAGATCCTTTATAGAGTTTCGGCAACCCTTCTATATTTTGAGTATATAAACCAAGTTTATGTAAAAAAATAATTAGCTTACATTTGATTTTTTCTAAAATTGATTTTTCTTTAATAAAAAAGAAGTCTGGATACAAATATTTAATCCGGTTTTTTGGATCTGCTTGAAGTTCATAACCGATATATTCCTGATCACTGCTTAAAAGATATTTTTCTATACTTTCAATAGACATTAATGGAATATCATCACCGGACAATAAAGAAAAATACTTATATTCAAATTGACTGGCATAATTTAAAAGTTTTAGAGTGGCCTTAATTTGAGTATAACCACCCCAATACACATCCACTCTTTCTGTCAAAAATTCTATTTGTGAGCTGCTTGGTAACGATTTTTTTATATGATCAAGATCTGATTTTCTATCTACATGAATTAAAATTTTACTATTAGGACTTTTAATCAGCTCATTTACAAGATAAACAAGTGGATTAGTTAATTGATGACACATAATCCCATAAATAAAATTCATATTTTATTATCCATATCCATGGGGATTCTGCTTTTGCCAGTTCCAACTATCAGCTAGCATATCCTCGAGAGTATAAGCAGCCGTCCATCCAAGTTCCTCTGTCGCACGGCGGCTATCTGCATAGAAGCTGGCCAAATCACCAGCTCGCCTTGGTGCATATTCAAATGCAATATTTATTCCATTTACTTGCTCAAAGGTATTCTTGATTGCCAGTACTGAAATAGGCTTTCCTGTACCGATATTCCAGGCACGACAACCCTTTTGTTGCAAACGGTTTTGAATTGCCAATACATGTGCTTTGGCCAGATCGACAACATGAATGAAATCCCGCTCACATGTCCCATCTTCAGTCGGATAATCATGACCAAAGATCGACAACTTTTCACGTCGCCCTACCGCCACCTGTGTAACAAACGGCATCAGGTTATTTGGGATACCTTGTGGATCTTCTCCGATCTGGCCACTTTTATGTGCGCCTACCGGATTAAAATAGCGCAGCAAGGCAATCGACCACTGTGGATTGGCTTGAGCAGTCTTCTCCAATAACTGTTCAACCACCATTTTGGTGTAGCCATAGTTATTGGTTGGCATGCCTAGAGGCATATCTTCCTGATAAGGTGAAGGGTTGAACTCACCATAGACTGTGGCTGAAGAACTGAAGACCAGACAGAAGACTCCAGCACGCTCCATGGCCTGTACCAGGCTAATTGAACCGGAAATATTATTTTCAAAATATTTAAGAGGGATTTGCTGGCTCTCACCCACTGCTTTTAAGCCAGCAAAATGAATTACCGCATCAATTGTATTTTCCTGGAATATTCGGTCTAGGATCTGACTGTCTCGAATATCACCTTCGACAAATTTCAGGCTTTTTTGAGCCAACTGCTGGACACGATTTAAAGACTCAACCGAGCTATTGGATAAATTATCTAATACTACGACGTCATGCCCCGTATTTAATAGTTCCAAGCAGGTATGTGAACCAATATAACCTGCTCCACCCGTTACTAAAATTTTAGCCATATCTTTCCTAATTCAATTTTAATCAAGCTTTTAGGATTTTAATCAAACCCTGGGTTGAACCATCTAAACCGCTAATATCAGTTTGCTCACCATTCAGTATAGGCAACAGCTGGTTGGCAATTTCTTTGCCTTTTTCTACGCCCCATTGGTCAAATGGATTAATATTCCACAGTACCGACTGCACAAAAACTTTATGCTCATATAACGCAATCAGCATTCCCAGACTATAAGGATTTAATTCCTGTAATAAAATAGTGCTGCTTGGCTGGTTGCCCTCATATTGTTTATAAGCTGGTAAACCCTGCAATTCAGTTTGATCCAAGGCATCATTACCAAATGCCAGTAAACGTGATTGTGCCAAACAGTTAGATAAAGCCAGATGATGCTGTTCAATCAAAGCATCAGCATTATCAACATAAGTATATTGTTGACTGTTATAACGTTTAACAGGAGCAATAAAATCACAGCTGACTGCTTGGGTGCCTTGATGTAACAGCTGATAAAAGGCATGTTGAGCATTTGGTCCAACTTCGCCCCAAATAATCGGACAAGTGTCGAGCTGTACTTTTTCACCATTGCGCTGGATGGATTTACCATTGGATTCCATTTCCAGTTGCTGCAAATAAGACGCGAAATATTTCAGACGTCCATCATAAGGCAAGATGGCATGGGTCTGAATATCCAGAAAATTTGTATTCCAGGCACCTAGTAAGCCCATTAATACTGGAATATTCTGTTCCAGAGGCTTGTACTGGAAATGCTGATCGACGGCATAAGCACCAGCAAGCAGTTGTTTAAAACCGTCCACTCCAATACTGAGTGCAATCGGCAAACCAATACACGACCAGAGAGAATAACGCCCACCGACCCAATCCCATAACAACAGCTGATTTTCAGGTGCAATTCCCCAGGCTGTCATTTTTTCAGGTTTAGTGGATACCCCAATAAAATGATGCTTCACAATAGAAGGATGCTGGCCTAAAGATTTTTCCAGCCATAAACGCACTGTTTGGGCATTGGATAAGGTATCAATCGTTCCAAATGACTTGGAAGAAATAATAAAAAGCGTGGTTTCTGGACGTAACTGATGAAGCAATTCAGATAGCTGACTACCATCCATCGTGGAAACGAAATGCACATTCAGGGGTTTGGCAGATTGATATTTGAAATCCGAGAGCGCATGACTAACCATTAACGGTCCTAGGTCAGATCCCCCTACCCCGATATTCACTACATCCTGAATGACTTCACCAGTAGCTCCACGGCGTTGTCCGGCATGAATCTGTTCGACCAAAGCATACATACGGTCTAGCTGGGCATGAACTTCAGCTGCCAGATCTTCATGCTGCTGGTCCTCTTTTGGCAAACGTAAGGCCCAGTGCATGGCTGCACGTTGTTCAGTATAGTTAATCGTCTGATTGGAAAATAAAGACCCGATCCAGGATCTTAGATTTTGTGTCTCTGCCCATTCAATCAGATGCTGCACAGCATCATGATTGACTCTATGTTTGCTATAGTCAAAAACTACCTGCTCAAATTGCACCGAGTATTGGTTAAACCGTTCAGGATCTGCTGCAAAGAGTTGGCGTAAATGGATCGATTTCAATTGTTCTTTTACAGAATTCAGCTTTTTATAAGCATTATTGGTATTCTGGTCTGATTTAAGCTGGTCTAACATCAACGTCCCACCCCGATATAATTAAAACCGCGTGACTTGATATAAGCAGGGTCATAGAGATTACGTCCATCCAGAATCAAAGGATGCTGCATCAACTTGCTGAGATAAGCATAATCCGGGCTACCATACTGTTTCCAGGCCGTGATTAAACATAATGCATCTGCATCTTCTACAGCATGATACTGGTCTTCACATAAAATTAAATCGGTACGTTGACCATAAATCTGCTCAATATTGGTCAAAGCCTGTGGATCATGCAATTTCACTGTCGCACCTTGTGCCCATAATGCTGCCAACATGGCATGTACTGGAGATTGCTGGATACTTGGAGTATTTTCCTTAAATGCAGCTCCCCAGATAGCGACTGTTTTTCCTTGCAGGTCTCCACGAAAATAATTCCATAGCTTTCGGAATAACAACTCTTTTTGTTGCTCATTGATATCCCAAACCTGTTCCAGTAACTGGTTTTTTACCCCTGAATCTGCCACAGCGTGGGTCAATGTCCGGATATCATGAGAAAAGTTTTCTCCACCAAAACCAACGCCAGGAAATAGATAAGCTGAACCAATACGATTGTCTGCCGCCATACCCTGACGGACCTGCTCAATATCAATCCCCAGTTTTTCCGCAACGCTTGCCAGATCATTCATATAACTAATGCGCGTAGCCAGCATGCCGGAAATACTCAGCTTGGTAAATTCTGCATCCAGAATAGACATAAATAGATATTGCTGGGCACGAGGGAACAAGGGACGTAACAGCTCTCTGACTTTGAGCTGCACATCTGACTGATCGCAACCTACAATCAGTTGAGTTGCTTGAACGAAACTGCGAATAGCATTTCCTTCCTGAATAATATCTGGAAGATAGACCCAGTCATCATTCGGTAAAAGTTGCTGGAATCGCGCTGTACCATGCAAACCAAAGGTGGATGCATTAATCATCAGTTTAGGGTGCGCAAAGCAGGCATGATGAATGGTATTTAACATCTGAAATGCCAGCTGCTCTTCTGTCGCATTAAAACTGAAGAAAAAGACATCCTGATTAAAATTTAGATGCTGAAAATCACAACAGTTTAAAAAACCAGATTTTTCCTGTTTGTGCAGCAATGACTGCAAGGATTCATCCTGAAAATAAGTCCGGGCCGGCTCATCTGCACTGAAGCTGTTACACCACACCACCTGATGACCACATTCAGACAAAAGGGCCGAAATGACCCCTGAGAATAAGGTTTTTCCTAATACTGCGACTTTCATAGTATCCCTTTTTTATTATAAGGCGAGTTCCTGAATCAATGCTTTAAATTCAGCACCGAGTTTGGGATGATCTACACCATAATGCAATACAGCCTTAAGATAGCCGAGCTTACTACCACAATCAAAGGTTTGACCTTTCATCCGATAAGCCTCGACAACTTCTGTTTGCTGCAATAGTGCAATCGCATCAGTCAACTGGATTTCATTGCCTGCCCCCTTCGGTGTCTGCTCCAGTAAATGCATAATCTTTGCAGGAAGGATATAACGGCCTACAACAGATAAATTCGACGGTGCCGTACCAATCGCCGGCTTTTCCACAATACCTTGCATCACCGTACTTTCACCTTCCGCAAGCGAAGCTGAAACATCCACAATCCCATATTGATCAACAAGATGATCGGGAACTGCCTCAACCATGATTTGCGATGCACGAGACTGTTCATAACGTTGAATCATACGAGACAGGTCATTTTGAGTATCTTGATCCTTAACCAGAACATCCGGTAACAGGACAGCGAAGTCATCATCACCAATGACAGCTTTAGCACAAAGCACGGCATGACCAAGACCTAAAGGCTGTGGCTGACGTACGCTAATCACACTAACATGAGGGGGTAAAATTTCAGTAATTTCTTTAAGTAAATCGGTTTTGTTTTTTTGCTCAAGTGTAGTTTCAAGTTCAAAATTACGATCAAAGTAATTTTCAATCGATGCTTTGGAAGAATGTGTTACCAAAATAATTTGCTCAATCCCCGCCGCAATTGCTTCTTTTACCACATATTCAATGGCCGGACGGTCAACTACCGTCACCATTTCTTTGGGAATGGATTTGCTGGCTGGTAAAAAACGTGTGCCAAGTCCTGCAACGGGGAGAATTGCTTTTTTAATCATGTTATTCAACCTAATTATTTCCAACTTCAATTTACTTTAATTTCCTGACCACGCTGATAACCATCGACATAATGTTCAAGCTGCATTAATGCCCAGTCCACATCACTCTGAGTCGCTGTCAGCACATGCATACGATTAAATACTTCCAGAATTTCAGCTAAAGGATAATGCTTTTCTACTGATCTTAAAATTCGCTTATGCGAAGTAATCTCTGTATTTTCCTGGTCAATTAACAACTCTTCATACAGCTTTTCACCTGGACGCAAGCCTGTATATTGAATTTCGATGTCACCATCGGGATTTTGACTGTCTTTCACCTTTAAGCCACTCAGTGAAATCATCTGACGGGCCAGATCCTGAATTCTTACCGGTTCTCCCATATCGAGCAGGAATACATCTCCACCTGTGCCTAGAGCCCCTGCCTGAATCACTAACTGCGAAGCTTCAGGAATCGTCATAAAGAAACGTGTGACTTCAGGGTCAGTGACAGTAATTGGACCACCCTTGGCAATCTGCTGTTTAAATAATGGGACAACCGAACCCGATGAGCCTAGGACATTTCCGAAACGCACAATACTGATCTGGGTTTGATTCTGTGCTTCCGCCATGGCCTGACAATAAAGCTCTGCCATACGTTTGGTAGCCCCCATCACATTGGTTGGACGTACTGCTTTATCAGTTGAAATCAGTACAAAAGTCTCGACGCCTTTTTTGACTGCTGCGTTGACACTAAAGGCCGTCCCTACCGCATTATTTTTCAAGCCGGCCAATGGATTACATTCTACTAAAGGAACATGCTTATAAGCAGCAGCATGATAGACGGTTTGAACGCCATATTGCTCAATGACCCGTTCCAGTTTACTTTCATCCACTACCGAACCAAGAATCGGAATAATTTCACAGCTGGCACTAAGACGTAATTCTTTATCAATACTATATAAAGCAAACTCTGTCAGCTCATAGATAATAAGTTTTACCGGTTGATTTTTAATAATTTGACGGCATAGCTCTGAACCAATGGAGCCCCCTGCCCCTGTAACCATCACGACTTTATCTTTAATATTTTTTTCTAGTAACTCCGCTACAGGGGGAACTGGATCACGCCCTAATAGGTCAATAATATCAACTTCCTGAATATCAGAAACTCGAATTTCACCATTGACCAGTTTAGTCAGCCCTGGAATTTCAGTAATTTTTAAATGTGCAGGTTCTAAGAATTTTACGATCTCGCTTTTACGGATACGTCCCACTGAAGGAAGTGCAATCAGAATTTCATCAATGCGAAGTTTGGTAAAAGATTTTAATGCAGTTTCTGGTGCATAAACTTGAATTCCGCCAATATTCTGACCATTCAATGAAGGATTATCATCAATAAACATTACTGGTAAATGTTCATTAGAACGATTTAAAGTTGCTGCAACTTGCTGTCCTGCATAACCTGCACCATAAATTGCAATCCGTTTTTTAGATATGCCTGCATATAAATAAGAGCGAACAATGAAGCGGATTATTCCCCGACTAAACCAGACCCAGGCAAACATCATGAAGCCAAACATCAAAGGAATAGAAGTAGGGATAAATGCATGGGTCGCATACGCAAGCAGATACAAACCAATGACTGCCAGAACAGTGGCCAGCCCTAATTTGACAATAAAAAATTCATTAAAAGTACGAACAATAAAACGATAAACGCCACAAACAAATAAAGCCAATACGGCAATGGCACTGACCCAAACTGTACCAAAAGGAATATTTGGAACGACTTCTGCACCTAGGTCAAATTGGCGAATAGCATAACAAAGCCAGATCAGTATAGGGAAAATACAAAAATCTAGAATCACTAGAAAGGTTTGTTTTGCCACACGAGGAGATTCAACCAAGGGAATTACAATAGATTTCATATATTTTCAGCACGTCATATCTTAATTTGAAGAAATCGTTATTAAGCCTTATGTTCCATAATACTTCCCACTTCTAGGAAAGTAGATGCACGAATAATATTATTACTTGCAACTTTCACACCTACACTTAAATGTGCAAAATGTTCAACTACTACGTCATGATCCAATAAAGTGCCTATATTTAAAATAACACCATCTTGAATAATTGTATTTGCTCCAATAACACACCCAGCCATAATACATACCCCTTGGCCAACTTTTACACTAGGAGAAATAACTGTATTAGGATGAATAATTTTGGTTAAAGGGATAGCTAAATCAAATAATAATTGGTGCCATTTTCTTCGTACTTGATTATTTCCAACAGCCACAATCGCATCAAAATTATTATGATCTATAGATTCAAGATTCTCAATATTCGAAATCATACTATAACATCCGGCCTGTTTCTGTTCAGGCCAGCGATCATCAACAAAATAAATACATTCCCATCGATCCAAAATTTGAGCAATCTCAGCAATAGATTGACCAAAGCCCCCTGCACCTAATATCAGTAAGTTTTTTTTAGGCATCAGGATTTCCTGCTTTTAATCTCACTGCAATGAAAATTAAAGGTAAATATGCAATTAATACACCTATCTCAGGATACGTCCACTGTTGCATCACCGTTAAGTACGCTATTGGGAACAACCATAGTAGATTAATTGCTACCACAACCAGAGTCACAGGTGTATGACTATTGCACTTACGCGACAAGATTTGATAGCTATGGCTACGATGTGCATCATACATTTTATAGCCATTTACAACTCGTTTTATCAGAGTGTAGGTAGCATCAACCACAAATACTCCTAAACATATAATCCATGCACAAAATAGCGCCAAGTTTTCTTTTAGAGCAATTAAGGCCAAAATACCCAGTGTCAAGCCAAGAAATCCACTACAAGCATCACCCATAAAAATTTTAGCTTTGGGAAAATTCCATAATAGAAAACCAAATACGCAGGCGGCTAATAACCAGAGCATGTCAGAGTTAAGTGAGGTATTCAGTAACAAATACAAAATTGCTATACTTACTGTCGTAGTAATAGCTTCGACACTGGCAATCCCATTAATCCCATCCATAAAGTTATATAAGTTTAATAACCATACCAAAAACAGTACAGCAATAATATTGGCAATAAAGCCCAGCTCTAAACTATTAAAAACGGTCACTTCAGCAAAACCACCCAAGCTGATCACCACGCCAATCGCCACTAAAAAATGTATGGCTAAGCGCAGCATGGAGTTGATATGGCCATGATCATCTAAAAAGCCCAGCAAAGCGATAACAAAACCTGCAACCATGAGGGTTAAACCTATATGTACTGTCAGCTGCTGGCTATACATTAAAATAATTAAAGCCAATAAGTAGCTACATACGACCGCAACACCGCCGCCTCGCGGCGTCGGTACACTGTGGGAGCTACGTTCATTAGGATTGTCTATAATATTTTTCTTTAGGGCGTAATGCCGCATATAACCTGTGAATAGTAATGTCAGTATAAAAAATACGATGCTCAGTGCAAAAATTGACATACGTGAATTACTCTTTCATTTTTAAATAATTTTGACCCGCTTGCAGCATCGCTTGCTGGGTACTCAATGGCGCTGTCCAACCCAACAGCTTTTGAGCTTTTGTAGTATCGACTTCTAGTGACTCAAATAACTGTTCATAGAGTTTAGATTTACCAATACATGCTGCGCCTAATTTCATAAGAGGTTGTGGGAGATAAATAAAACGTGCGGGTTTTCCCATGCCCTGCTTTAAGTATTGCACCAGCTCACGTGTAGAAATACGACTTTGATCTGCCACTAAAAATGTCTGATTGGCTGCATTCGGATGTTCAATACAGATTTGAATAAAATCTACCAAGTTTTCGAGTGCTACAAAACTGCGTCTGTTTTTTGTCCCTGCAAAAGGCAAAGGTAAATTGGTTGCAACTAATTTGAGCAGTCGAGCAAAGTTACCTGGTGCATGGGCCGCATAAACCAAGGGTGGCCGGATAATGACTAGCTCTGTTTCTGATCCAGCAAATAGTTTCTGCAGCTCTTGTTCTGCCTCTAACTTGGAGACAGCATAATCTGCATGAGGCTGTGCTGGAGCATCTTCTGTAAATGGTTGTTGTGAAGTCACTGAACCATTAACACCTATAGAGCTCATGAAAATAAAACGTTTTACTTTTTTATCCAGAGCCTGACGCGCTAATTGCAAAGTACCTTCTACATTCACTTTACGAAATTCGCTCAATGGATCTGTAGTTTGTTCATTTAGAATATGAGCACGGCCTGCCAAATGGATAACAACATCAATATCTTTAGACCATTGTATTGAGAAAATGTCATTCCCAACTAGTTGATGGATATCATTATGTAGTGTCTTTACCGCTTTTCTTGATAAGACGATTAACTCTAAGTTTCTATTATGGTGTAGTTTTTGTATTAATGTTTGCCCTACAAAGCCAGAGGCACCTGTAATTAATATCTTAATCATTATCTAGCCTCAAAGCTTTTATAAATTTCTCAAGTAAAACATCTTGATGGTAATATTTTTCTAAAATAACTCTCGGCGAATTTACACCACTTGCTAATTCACGCTCACAAATATCATCTATTAATCGTGCCAGCTGTCGCGGTTGATTTGATGACTCCACCCAACCAATTTGATGCTCTTTCACCATACATGCAACTTCTGCATTTTCATCCATAATAGCCAAAATTGGTCGATTTGCAGCCATACTAAAATAAGCCTTACTTGGTACCCCTAGTCCAAACATACCTTCCGCCAGAGTAACGATTGCAATATCACAAGAGCTCAAACCCAAACTACGCTGACTGCTTGGTAGCTCATTTATATAAGCAACCTTATTAGTTTGTTGATTATTCTCAATATAGGATTGAACTACTTCAACAGCACTCCCTCCCCCAATAAATAAAAATTTTGCTTGCGGATGTTTAACTAACTGGATTGCTTGGATTAAATGATCAATTCCTTGTACTCGCCCAATATTTCCAAAAAATTGAAAGACAATATCTTTTTCCCAGTTTAGTTTTTTTATAAGTTCTGAGTCATTTTTATTTAGTAATTCTATTTCTTTAAAATCGACCCAATTCGGGATAACTGTAATAGCTTTTTCATATTTTTTTTGGCGTAATATTGTTTCCATATCACGACCAATTACAATAATATGGTCAGCCTGCGCATAGATCAGATTAAAAATAGTATTAAGTATTTTATAAATTATGGAGTGCTTCTTTAACAGACCTGCAGGCACGAGATTCTGAGGAAATACATCATGTACTAGAAGATGCCATTGAAAAGGTTTAAATATTTTTAATATTGCAATCAATACCATTAAAAATAATGGATTTGTACCAGAGACAATTTTTGTACCCGCATGTAAATTACCTTTTATTTTTTTATAAAACAAATAGGTTTGTTTAACTTGCCCCCACACTCTAGAAGCCAAGCTATTTTTATTATATTCAGGTGAGCTAAAAAGATTAAGATTCACCTTCTTATCAAAGTACTTTACAACATCTTGCTCATTAACAGGTGCAATCACAGATATATCATCTGTGATTGCACTTTGCGCCATCTTTTGAATAATCTTATACCAGAAGTAACCTGTCGAGTTTTGTTCAGGTAAAATAAATTCTGAAATAACGAGAATTTTTTTCACAATATGAGCCTTAATACTTCTTCCACACCACACGGTTCACGTAATCGGTATAGCTTAGAATAATACGAGCCACCTTCTCACTCACATTTGGCATACTATAGTCTGCCACCAGACGTAGCAGTCGATCTTCACCACGAGGTTGATGGTCTAGAATTTCTAAGCCTTGCAAAATACGCTCTGCCGTTAGGCCCACCATCATCACGGCAGCCTCTTCCATCCCTTCTGGACGCTCATGTGCCTGACGCAAGTTCAAAGCAGGGAAATTTAGAATTGAAGATTCTTCATTAATGGTGCCACTGTCCGATAAAGTTGCTTTGGCAGAAAGTTGCAGCTTATTGTAATCACTAAACCCAAGTGGTTTTAATAACTGAATAAGTGGATGAAACTCAATATTCAGCTCTTCAATGCGCTTACGCGTGCGTGGATGTGTTGAAACAATTACAGGATACTGATACTTCTCTGCAACTGAATTCAGCATTTGAACCAGGTCTAAAAAGTTTTGATCAGAGTTAATATTCTCTTCACGATGCGCGCTGACAATAAAATATTGATGCTCTTTTAAACCTAAACGTGCTAATACATCTGAAGCTTCAATTTTAGCTTTATAGTGATGTAGCACCTCAAACATCGGGCTGCCGGTTTTAATCACCTGATCTGCGGATAAGCCTTCAGCAAGCAAATAATCACGCGCAATTGTACTATAGGTTAAATTAATGTCAGCAGTATGATCAACAATACGACGGTTAATTTCTTCGGGTACACGCATATCAAAGCAACGGTTTCCTGCTTCCATGTGGAAAGTCGGAATCTTACGACGCTTGGCAGGAATGACCGCCATACAGCTATTGGTATCACCTAATACAAGTAAGGCTTCTGGCTGGACTTCTTCCAAAACTTTATCGACTGCAATAATGACATTACCAATCGTTTCAGCACCGGTTGCACCCGCAGCATTTAAAAAATGATCTGGCTTACGAATACCTAAATCGGTAAAGAAAATTTCATTCAGTTCATAATCATAGTTTTGACCTGTATGTACTAATACATGATCAAAATATTTATCACAGGCTGTCATTACTCGGGATAAACGGATAATTTCAGGGCGTGTACCTACAACTGTCATTAATTTTAGTTTTTTCACAATTTCAACTCTTAATTCGTTAATGGCATAGCATACGTATCTGGTTTTTCACGATCAAATATTTCATTTGCCCACAACATCACCACCATTTCATCTTCACCAATATTGGTAATGTCATGCGTCCAGCCTGGTACAGTTTCTACAATTCGTGGTTCATCACCACACGTTTCAAGCTCATAGAACTCGCCTGTCACTACATGCTTAAACTTAAATAATGCCTTACCTTTAATGACCAAAAACTTTTCTGTTTTGGTGTGATGATAATGCCCACCACGGGTAATACCTGGGTGTGCGGTAAAGTAAGAAAATTGTCCTGCATCTGGTGTTTTTAGCATTTCTACAAATACACCGCGTTGGTCACCATATTTAGGTACACTATAGTCAAATTGTTCAGGTTTTAAGAAACTTAAATACGTCGAATATAAAGCGCGAGTTACACCTGTGCCGACTCGATCTGTAATTAAACTTTCACGGGACTGTTTAAAACCTGCCAAGGTTTTTGCTAAATCACCCACGCTAATTTGGTATTCAGGCTGGATGGCAAAAACTTGCTCTACCTGCTGCGTACCTTGAATAATATTCCAGAATGATTCCACCACATCATCTACATAGACCAAACGGATCATGGCATTTTCATCATGAATCTGAATAGGTAAGTCATGTGCAGTGTTGTAACAAAAGGTCGCCACAGCCGAGTTATAGTTAGGACGTGACCATTTACCAAATACATTGGCTAAACGGCAAATATATACAGGATTGCCTTGTTGCTGATTTAGCTCTAATAATACCTGCTCACCACCGAGTTTACTCTGCCCGTAGGCATTGTCACGTTCTGCCTGAATTGATGAAGAAAGAATAACCGGAGTCTGCTTTTTTGCCTGCTTGAGAATATCTGCAATTTTCTGGGTAAGGGTGATATTCCCCTCAATAAATTCTTGCTCATTTAAAGGGCGGTTAATACCTGCTAAATGCACAATCCAGTCTGCAGCAAGTACCGATTGTTCTAGCTCTGCTGGAGTAGAATTACGGTTAAATTTTAAAACTTCAACTTCTGGCTTTTCAGCCAAAAACTGAATCAGATTTTTTGCAATAAAGCCGTTTGAACCGGTAACTAGAATATTCATGTTTAAGCCTCTGGATCTACATATTGACCTTGAGTTAAAGCACGTACGAATTCGAGTTTTAATAATAACTTTTTCATACCTTCAACATCCAAGCGTTCAGTATTATGCGAGTTATAATCTTCAAATTCTGTAATTTTTGAGTCACCTTCTTCTACATATTTTTCATAGTTCAGATCGCGTTGATCTGCTGGTACTCGGAAGTAATAACCCTGATCTATGGCGACAACCATTTCTTCACGGCTAAGTAGTGCTTCATAGGCTTTCTCGCCATGACGTGTACCCATGATTGAAACTGGATGTTCTTCTACATTCAGCAATTCTTTTAATGCCTGTGCCAAGACTTCAATGGTTGCTGCCGGTGCTTTTTGTACAAAAATATCACCATTTTCACCGTGTTCAAACGCATATAAAACTAAATCAACTGCGTCTTCCAAAGTCATCATGAAACGAGTCATGTTAGGGTCTGTAATGGTAAGCGGTTTACCTTGACGAATTTGATCTACAAATAGTGGAATGACTGAACCTCGAGATGCCATGACATTACCGTAACGTGTACCACAAATTACAGTTTCTAGTTCTTCTAGGTTACGTGACTTTGCCACCATGACTTTTTCCATCATGGCTTTAGAAATACCCATTGCATTGATTGGGTAAACAGCTTTGTCTGTACTTAGGCAAACCACACGTTTTACACGGTTTTGAATCGCAGCTTCCAATACATTTTCCGTACCCAGCACATTGGTTTTAACCGCTTCCATAGGGTGGAATTCACAAGATGGTACTTGTTTAAGTGCAGCCGCATGGTAAATATAATCTACCCCCCGCGTTGCATTCAATACACTGTTATAATCGCGTACATCACCAATATAGAATTTAAGCTTAGATGACTGGTATTTCTTACGCATATCATCTTGCTTTTTTTCATCACGGCTAAAAATACGGATTTCTTTAATATCTGTTTCTAAAAAGCGTTTTAGAACAGCATTTCCGAATGAACCTGTGCCGCCTGTAATGAGTAGGGTTTTATTGCCAAACATAGAAGTACTCTAAATTAAAATTCAAATATATTTAATAAACTGGTTATATCTAACTTCATCAGTATTCTGAGAAATTAACTCACTTATATCATCTTGAAGATTTTCAAAGTTATCAAAACAATATTGAATATTTGATACAACTTCATCATAGGTCTCAGACTTAAATATCGCAGCATGCTCAAAAAAATTGGGCATTCCATGTACAACTAGAGGCATTCCTAAACTCATAAGCCTAAAAGTTTTATTCGCCATAGTAACAGCTTCTGTGGATTTCACATTCGCCCTATAGGGCATTAAGCCCATGAAAAAACTGCTAACTCCTGAAAGCTCCGTTAAATTAACTGGTTTGTGATAATAAATATTATCGGCCTTACAAAGCTCCGAAACTGTATTTTTCACACTATCATCTAAAGGTCCTACAAAATAAAAATTAAAATCTTTTAACTTAGCTGAGAGAAAAATCACAAGGTTAAAGTCAATGACTGAGTTAATACTCGCCCAAATTACAATATTCTTATTTTTTTTATACAAATTTGGTCTTACATAATAATTTTCAGTCCATGGAAAAAATAAATTCACCTGACAATTTAAATTTTTAATTTGATTAAATAATGGATAAGAAACTGTCAAGTTAGTGTCACTATTTATTAAAGTTTCCCTCATGATCTCTTTAACATGAGCACCTTTTAAAAATTTAGCTTGTGCAATGAAGTCATCATTGATCAAGGTAATTATTTTATTTTTTGGAAATAAATATCTTAAAAAGAAGTAATCATAATTAAAGTTTACGATTATATCCTCATCCTGTATATCTTTAAGTGAGCTTAGAATCTGTCTAGCTTCATATTTAGCATTGATACCTGCAATTAAATTAAACAATCTTAATTGATGATGAATTAATTGTTTAGTTTGACGAATTTCTACATCATCATTAATTTTTTTATTGATCAGTTTTTTTGAGGAAGATAAAAAATAATCTGGCTTTTGATAAAATATGACCTTATGACCAAATTTCACTAACAAATTGGCAAGTTGGTGTCTAATTCTAGGGGTTTCATCATACATAGATTTAGAGAAAAAAATGAATTTCATATTTTACCTATTTTCAAGTTTCGATGTAATAATTTTTTGAGTATCCGCACCTGCCAATACATTTACACCATTTTCAATCAGTTCGACCCATTCAGTTTGATCACGCATAGTAATACAATGGCTTTTTAAAGAAAAACCTCATTTTGTACACCACCACTATCAGAAACAACTGCGCTACAATGTTTAACTAACCAAAGCATTTCCAAATAGCCAACAGGCTCTAATACGATCATCTCAAGTTTCAACCCCTGGTGAATATAATTTAATGCATCAACTATTGCTTTTAAGTGTATAGAGTCATCTGTATTTTCAGCTCGATGTAAAGTTGCCACAATAAAGTCATGCTCAGGCACATTTTTAAGTGCTTCACCCTTTACAGCACGCTCTGCAAAGAACATTGATAAATCCTGCATGACATCACCAACATTAAAAATTTGAACAGGTTTTTGATCAAATCCTCTATTTTTTAAATTTTAACCGCAGTTTCTGTGGGGCAAAACAAAATATCACCAACATGATCGGTTAAAATACGATTGATCTCTTCTGGCATACGCATATTAAAGCTACGTAAACCAGCTTCAATATGGGCAACTGGTATATGTAGCTTAGATGCAGCCAAGGCACCTGCCAAAGTTGAGTTGGTATCACCATACAGAATTAAACGATCTAGTTTTTCTTTCAAACAAATTCTTTCAATAGCCTCAAGCATCCGCCCAGTCATTACTCCATGACTACTACTATTAATATCTAACTGATAATGTGGCCGTGGAATATCTAATTGTTCAAAAAAATATTCGACATATTCGCATCAAAATGCTGTCCAGTATGAATAATTTTCTCTTCTAAGCCAGCTGCTTTTTCAATTTCAGCTGAAACTACGCTTGCTTTGATAAACTGTGGTCGTGCACCAATAACGGTAAGAATTTTCAAGGTAAACTCCTATAAAGATAAATACATATCAATATTATGAATTTTTAGTCTGTTCAATATTACTAAAAATACACATTATTAAAAAAAAGAAATAAACATGCGACCCTAAAACACTCGAAGGAATGGACATTGATATTATAGCAATTAACAAGAACCACATACTTCTGTAATAAGTAAATGTCAGAAAAAGAAAAGCTGAAAGAAAGCTAATTAATCCCAACCAACCTAACCAATAACCAATTTCAATAATTAAAAAGTGCGGATTTTGAAACACTAACCAACTCTCAAAGTTAGTATTCGTTGCATATATATAATAATTATTAATCTCACCAGAGCCCAGACCAAGGTTCTTAAGATTTTTGATAAAGTAAATATAGGAGTCTAATCTTAAATTTACTGAACTATCTGCATTGAGACCATACTCATAAATATTTTGAAAAGTATTAATTCGAGAAGATATTCGATTTACAATATCACTATCGTTTTGAGCGTCCCCCAATATAGGAATAACTGCTAACAGCATTAATAGTAATAAAACAATACTTTTATAATTAATATTTCGTAAAAATATAAACACTAATAATGCACAAGCTAATGCAGAGCGTGAACTAGAGACTATTAAAAGGAAAGCTATTGTTATCCATATTGTAAAAATCATATTTTTTTTCAGTACAGACTCTAATTTAGTTACAATTAAAGATATTATCAACACTATAGCTGCAAGGTCATTAGAATTATTAAAAGTACCCGACACCATAAAATTATTTTTATACTCTTGAACGACTGGCAAACCAATACCTAAAACATAGGTTGAAATTTGTCCTAAACATACTATTAACTGCACCATTAAAAATATAAAAATAATTTTAGATATCAATTTATAATAATCATCACTGCAATACTTTCTTCTAAGAACCAAGAATATAAAAATAAAAAAAGGAAGGACTATAAATGTAAATGAATACCCTGATAGAAACTCTCCTTCATAAGGATTTAAAAAATAATACCATTCTGCAATTAATGTATAAGGTATAAAAGCTAGAATTGAAAACCACTCTTTATAGGTCAATAGAGTTGGTTCAACCGCCTCAAAACATAAAATAAGTATCGTTACTGCCAACATTGGACCATATGCCAACAGTCCATTATTAAAAAGATAGGCGAGGAATGGTGATAACACCACTAACAATAGAAATATTTTAAATAAAGAGCTTTTTGTCATTAGATAAATTCTCTTTTTTTCACTTTCAAAAATATGTCCATTAGTATATTTTTAAACAATATAATTCCGAAAAAAAGCATCACTCCCCACACGTAATAAATCTCATAGCTCCAACTAGTAGAAAAAAGATGTAAACCACTCACCACCAATAAGCTCATAGTGATCATCAAGACGTTTAAATAAGGAATTTTTTTCCAAATTAAAGCCGAAATGCATGTACGCAATATAAAAAACACATAAAAAGCAACAGCCGTAGAGAGTGCAGCCCCCGCTGCACCAAATGATGGAACTAGAAAGTAGTTTAAAACCGCACTACACAACATAGCCACAACAGCACAAAGCATAGAAAATTTAGTCTTTTTAGAAATAGCGATTCCAATTCCTGTTACTTCTGATAATGTATAAAACATTGGTGCCAATAAACACATAGGTAACAAATATTGAATAGCATTATAGTTTTCTGGTAAAAAATAAGTAACCACCCAAGCAAACAAACCGACTAAAATAGTAAAAAAATAAATAAACATAACTAGATACTTTAAAACTAATTTCATTTTTTGTTCATCATATTGTCCAGTAGCAATCCACTTATATACCATAGGTGACCAAATAGTATTAAATATACCTGAAAATATAGTCACAACCGCAGCCACACTCATAGTTACAGAATAAATACCCAATTCACTATAACTAGAATACTGACGAAGAAACAATCTATCCATCACATTAAGCCCCCATGCGGCGAAACCAGCAGCGATAAGAGGCGCTCCAAAATGCAATAATTGTTTCAATTGATTTTTATCTATTTTTTCTTTTAAGGCTTGAAGCCACTCCCGACGAGTATTCCAAAAAAATATTAAACATGCCAAAACTATAGAAATTGTATTTGCTGTAATTAAATTATAAATATCTCTAGAAAAATTTAACCACACCGTATTAACGATAATTAAAATAAAGAGCAGCTTAGGCAATAGCTGACTCATAGAAAATGCAATGGATCTCTCCTGCATTCTGAGTACTAAAGATAAAAATCTAGAGATCAATGCAACAATAAAGCAAATAACCACCAAAATACTTAAATAAGCACTTGGAATATCAAACATTAACTCTGATATCAGCCGAATATCAAATAACAACAGTAAACTAAAAAAAATTAGACTCAAAAACAAGCTTGGTAGCAGTACAGCCCTTAATAAAACATGCTTATTTTGTGCTTCATGATATTCCCTTACATACGCCTGATCTAAGCCCAAACAAAATAATAAAACAGAAAGACTTGTAAAAACTTGGAGCATAGATATACGCCCCACATCTTCTACCGAATAAAACCAAGTAATTATCGGCAGACTAATAAATCCTAGAATCCCAGCACCAATAGGTCCTATAGCGTATCCTAAAATAGTTTTCTTATTCATTTGGAATTTGACTTAACTTTTTTATGAAGTTTATATAATTACTATCAGCATTATAATTTTCTTTAACCATTAAAAAAGCATTTTCTCGATAGCTTGGATAGCTACTTGAGTAATAAATCTCTTGAACTGCATCTGCAATTTCTTTTACCGAAGGATTTGAGCTTAATAATTTACCAGTTAAATCATTCACAATGTCAGATATACCACCCACATCAGGGGCAATCACTGGAATTGAATAACTCATTGCTTCCATAATAGAAACAGGAACACCTTCGGACTCACTAGCATTAATAAACAAATCAAAACTCTGTTGTGAGAGTAATTGTTTAACCTCAGTATTTGGTAGAAATCCCAAAAAATTATATTTCAATAATTTATTCCCTCCAACCACTTCTTTAGTATGTTGCTTGAGTTTCTCTAATAACACACCTTTTCCAATATGAGTCCATCGAACTTCAATATGATTAGCCTTCGAAAATACATCTAATGCGTCTATGATTTTATCTATTCTTTTAATCTGAATACAGTTTGAAACTGATAATACTCTTAAAACACCCCCACTTTTACTATAGAGCAATGTTTTTTCAGGTAAAAAAACCCCTAAACTAGCCACATCCAATACATTATTTGGATAGCCATATGTACGATTATAATAATTAGATGCCGATTTAGTTAATAAAAAAACTTTAGTAATTTTTTCACTATATTGACGTTTAAGGGGCATATATGCATTTTCCCTAAAATCTTCATACAAATCATACCGATGAGATCTAGAAACTACTGCTTTTATTTTATTTTTATTTTTATTTTTTAATTCACATGCGGCGTAACAATCAACATCATTCCAATATGAATAAATTAATATATCTCCATCTATATTTTTTAAACTGTGCCTGAGTTGCTTTTCTCTAACTTTGGTAGCAAATACCGCTTTAACTGCATTAATAACATTGGTGATATTAAGGCTATCATTCTTAATTAAATAAAAAATCTCTTTCCAAAACAAAGAATAAAACACAATAAATAATAAAATAAATAATTTTGAACAAGAGCTTATCTCAAACCTTTGTAAAACCATAAGCTCTTTGGGAAAGTACCTTACAACTTGTGTAGGTGATATTCCTGGTAAAATATATACATTATCGAAACCTGTCTTAGCCCAATAATGCACTTCGGATTCAATAAATTGCTCGCCACCTTCGTATGGAAAACTATGCGTTAAAATTACCAAATTTTTCATAATAAAGAAACACTCTGGACTATAGTTTGTAATTTTTCCATATTTAAATAAGGATGCATCGGTAAACTCATTACTCGTTCTGCCACAACATCACCCACAGGTAACACTGCATTTGCATCTGCTACAGCAGGCTGCTTATTTAACGGAATTGGGTAATGCACAGCAGTTGGAATACCTTGCGCTTTTAACTTTTCCTGAACTTCACTGCGGTTTTCTACCTGAATGGTATATTGCGCCCACGCACTCTGATTATGCTCTTCAATAAACGGAGTTGTTAAAATACCTGCTTCGTTTAATAATTTGCTATAAATATCCGCCACACGCTGACGCGCCTGCATTTCATCGTCCAAAATTGCCAGTTTTGGCAATAAAATAGCCGCTTGCAACGTATCTAAACGACTGTTTACCCCAACACGAATGTGATGGTAACGACGGTCTTGCCCATGACGTGCAATTTGACGAATCACTTTTGCCAATTCGTCATCATTGGTAAAAATAGCACCACCATCGCCATAGCAACCTAAAGGCTTACTTGGGAAAAAGCTAGTACATGCCACAGTAGTCAAGTTACAACTTTTATGCCCTTTATAAGTCGCACCAAAACTTTGTGCAGCATCTTCAATCACGGGAATATTATATTTAGCAGCAATTGCATTTATTGCATCAAAATCAGCACATTGTCCATACAGACTTACTGGAATAATTGCTTTAGTACGTGGCGTAATGGCTGCTTCTAATTTTTCTACATCTAAGTTGTAGGTTTTCGGGTTCACATCTACATAAATAGGTGTCGCACCCAACACTGCCACAGTTTCTGCTGTTGCAATATAGGTAAAACCTGGGGTAATGACTTCATCACCAGGCCCTATACCAAATGCCATTTGGGCAATTTGCAGAGCATCTGTACCATTGGCACAAGTAATACAATATTTAGCACCCACATAAGCCGCTAACTTTTCTTCTAGCTCTGCAACTTCTGGCCCTAAAATGTACTGACCATGCGTTAAAACACGCTGAATACCTGCATCAATTTCAGCTTTAATACGTGATTGTTGTGCTTTTAAATCAATAAATTCAATCATACTGCAACCGGCTCTTTTGTTACAACCTTACCATTCAGTCGGTAAATCGCCCCTGTATGCTCGCATTCAACTTGTGCTTCACCCTCTAATGGTAAATCTAATTGTTCACCGAACTCACTCATCCAACCAATTTGTTTTGCTGGAACACCTACCATCAATGCATACGCCGGTACGTCTTTATTAATTACCGCACCAGCACCAACAAACGAGTATTCACCAATCGTTACACCACAAACAATGGTACAGTTCGCACCCAGTGTTGCGCCTTTTTTAACCAAGGTATTACGATATTGGTCTTTGCGTTCAATTAAAGAGCGTGGGTTATACACATTGGTGAAAACCATGCTTGGTCCACAAAATACACCTTCTTCCAAGGTCACGTTATCGTATACCGACACGTTATTTTGAACTTTACAATGGTCGCCAATAACGACTTTATTGCCAACGAATACATTTTGTCCTAAAGATACGCCTTGACCGATTTTGGCACCGCCACATACGTGAACAAAATGCCAAACTCGCGAATCGCTTCCTATTTGCGCACCTTCATCAACAATCGCTGTTTCATGTTGATAAAAATTCATAATCATTCCCTGATTTATTTTACTTTAGCTAATAATGGATGTGGGTTCGCAGGGTTTTCCACAATAGGAGCAACACGAATGACTTCCACTGTTTCAATTGCTGCGCGGTTTTCTTCCACACCGTAGCCTTTGCCTTCCAAAATACGTTGGTAACTTTGAGTATGTAAATCTGTAAAACCACCTGAAAATTCAAGCTCTTCATTTTCAATAGTAATACTACGATACGTCAGTTTTTCACCCTGTACAGCATTTTCAGGTAAATTATTAGCATCAATCGACAAGAACCAGCGTACACGGGCACGTTCATATTCCAAATAACCCGATGCTGTTTTTTCATCACGATAATGCACTTCATTTTTCACAATTTTGCCAAAAATAAAATGCAGCATGTCATAAAAGTGCACACCAATATTGGTTGCTACACCGCCAGATTTTTTATCTACACCTTTCCACGATTTTAAATACCACTTACCCCGTGACGTAAGATAAGTTAAATCTACATCAAAAATTTTATCTGCTGGCGCAGCTTGGACTTTATCACGTAATGCAATAATTGAAGGATGTAAACGTAACTGCAAAATCGAGTTTACTTTTGCGCCATATTGTTTTTCATATTCAGATAACAGATTTAAATCTTCTGAATTAAGTACCAATGGTTTTTCACAAATCACATCTATGCCATTTTTTAAGGCATATTTCATATGAGGTGCATGTAGATAGTTTGGTGAACAAATCGCAACATAATCCAGCTTTTCACCTTTGAGCTTTTGATCTTCTACATAAGCCTCAAACTCTTCAAATTCAGTAAAAAACTCGGCTTCAGGAAAATGACTATCCATAACTCCAACAGAGTCATTCACATCCATAGCAACGGCTAAAGTATTACCTGTTTCTTTAATTGCTTTTAAGTGACGTGGTGCGATATATCCTGCAGCACCAATGAGGGCAAATTTTTTCATGTTGTTCACTATAATTGATTAATTTATGTTAAAGACGGAATACAGTAAAACCCTGTGCTGTTAATTCATCACGATTAAACAGACTTTTGACATCAGCAATCACAGGTTTAGGATTATTTACATAACTACGTAGCTGCTCGGGGCTAAGATGGCGAAACTCCTTATGTCCGACAGCAACAACCAAGCTGTCTACAGGATGCTCTGCATCAATAATTGAAAGCTCTACCCCATACTCTTGTCGTACTTCTTCTGCATCTGCCCATGGATCACAGACTACAACCTGTGCACCCCAGGTTTGAAACTCTTTAATCAGGTCTTCAACCTTGCTATTACGGATATCTGGACAATTCTCTTTAAAGGTAATTCCTAATACACCAATTTTTGCACGCGGAACATCAATACCATTTTTAAGCATATGTTTAATTGTATTACGCGCCACATAACGTGCCATATTGTCATTAATACGACGCCCGGCCAAAATCACCTGTGGATGATAGCCCACTTCTTCAGCTTTATGGGTTAAATAGTAGGGATCGACGCCAATACAATGCCCACCAACCAAGCCTGGACGGAATGGCAAAAAGTTCCACTTACTACCTGCGGCTTCTAGCACATCTAAAGTATCAATACCAAGCCGATCAAAAATAACCGATAGCTCATTCACCAAAGCAATATTTAAGTCACGTTGGGTATTTTCAATGACTTTTGCTGCTTCTGCGACTTTAATACTCGAAGCTTTATGCGTACCTGCAGTAATAATACTGCTATATACCTGATCTACCAGCTCAGCGATCTCTGGGGTAGAACCTGAGGTAATTTTTTTAATTTTAGTCAGGGTGTTAACTTTATCACCCGGATTAATTCGCTCTGGGCTATAACCTGCAAAAAAATCCTGATTAAAAGTTAAACCAGATACTTTTTCTAATACGGGAATACAAACTTCCTCGGTCGCGCCAGGGTATACAGTGGATTCATATACTACTACATCGCCCTTTTTCAGCACTTTACCAAGTGTTTCACTGGCTTTCTTTAAAGGAGTTAAATCAGGTCTATTTACTTCATCTACCGGGGTAGGAACAGTAACAATAAAAAAATTACAGTTTTTTAAATCTTCTAAATTAGCAGAGTAACTAAGATTTTTAGCTTGATTTAATTCTTCTGAAGATACTTCCAATGTATGATCTTGGCCACCTTTTAATTCATCAATTCTTTTTTGGTGAATATCAAACCCTACAACAGGTAATTTTTTCCCAAATTCTACTGCAAGTGGCAAACCTACATAACCTAAACCAATCACCGCAACTTTTAAATCTGCAATAGATAGCATGTCAACGCCTTATTTATACTGTGCTTATAGAGATTAAAATCTTCCGGCACGAATAGTATCAGAAAACAATAAAACTTCTATTATGATTTGTGCTCAAATAACTCATAATATAAAGTAATGTATATTTTTTGTGAAAATTTGGTATTTTCTTTATTATAATTATTGTCTCTTATAGACTTAATTTTTTTCTCCTAAAAGATCGTAATAAGTCACAAATTGTGATGTATATAACCAGTAACTTCGGTAGAATAGCTTCAATTTGAATGAATCTAAAAATTAATATTTAGGAAAGCCTGTGCGACACTTTCAATTAGCTGTTTTATTGGCATGTGGTATCACCACTACAGGGTGTGCAATCACCTCTGGTCTACAAACAAATGACTTACCTAGTGAGGGTGTTTATCAAACTGATCTAGGCACTACAGTAAATGTCATTAAGCTAGATCAAGAATCAATTATGGCTGCTCAGCCTGCTGTACATAATATTCAACAAGAATATGCTCATCTTTTTAGTACATCGCACCGCAGCTATCAGTTGAGTCCGGGTGATATTTTATCTATTTATTTATGGGCTTATCCAGAACTTACCTCTGCAAGTAATATTACGAGTGATCAGTCTGCACAAGCGAATGGCTTCCAGATCGATTCAGATGGCTATATTCATTTTCCAATTATTGGACGCTATCAAGCTTCAGGAAAATCAGTAGCTCAGGTCAATCGTGAATTACGTAGTCAATTGTCACGTTATTTAAAGACTCCAGATGTCATTGTTCGAGTATTATCATATCAAGGTAAAAGATATTCGGTTCAGGGCAATGTTGTAAAAGGTGGCCAGTTTTATCTGAATGATCAACCAATTAGTATTTATACAGCATTAGGAATGGCAGGTGGCATTAATCCTGAACAAGGCGATAATACTTCTATCACATTAGTACGTCAGGGGCGTTCCTATAGTTTAAATACCTTAGAATTAGAAAAAGCAGGATTTTCTCTACATAATTTATTAATACAGCCTAATGACACCTTATATATCAATAATCGTGAAAATCAAAAAATTTATGTTATGGGTGAGTCAGGTAAAAACCAGTCACTACCTATACGAGATCAAGGTATGAGTCTTAGCGATGTCCTAGGTGAAAGCCTAGGCTTGAATCCACTCTCTGCGAGTCGCAGTAAAATTTACGTAGTACGTAGTAATGTCAATTCTCCAATGACAGAAATATACCATATGGATCTTAGTAATATTGGGGACTTTGGCCTAGCAAATCAGTTTAGAATGCGTAGCAATGATATTGTTTATGTAGATGCTTCAGGTCTTGCACGCTGGCAACGTATAGTGAATCAAATTATTCCATTCTCTAGTGTTCTTTATCAACTAGATAATGTAGGTAAATAATGAAAATTAATAATATTTTAGTAGTCTGTATTGGTAATATTTGTCGTAGCCCAATGGCAGAATATTTTTTAAAACAGGAATATCCTCATTTAAATATTGAATCTGCAGGTATTTCTGGTTTAACTGGACAAGCAGCTGATGAAAAAGCGAGTCTATGCATGCAACGCTTTGGAATTGATATGAGTCCTCATGTTGCAAAAAAACTGAATGCAGAACTCGTTAAAAGAGCTGACTTAATATTAGTTATGAGTCAGAATCAGCAAAAACATATAGAACAAACCTGGCCTTTTGCTAAAGGTAAAACCTTTAGACTGGGACATTGGCAAAGTAAAAATATTGCCGATCCTTATCAGCATGATCAAACAGTCTTTGATGAAACATGTAGATTGATTCAAGCCTGTATTACTGACTGGAAAAAATATATTTAAGTTTTTTTAATATTTTCACTTTTTGATATTTAAATTATGAGCCAAACTGCCAATACCGAAGATACTATTGATCTGAAGGAATTATTTTTTTCCTTAATTGCTCAATGGAAACTGATCACGATCTGCATATTATTAAGTTTAATTGCAGCTCTATTATATCTACGGATCACTCCAGATACTTACAATGTAGATGCATTGGTACAAGTAGAAGATAGTAAGGGAGCATCAGCAGCTTTATTAGGTGATCTTTCTAATATGATTGAGCAGAAATCTCCTGCTCAAGCTGAAATCGAGATTTTGAAATCACGTCTTGTCCTTGGCTCAGTGATTAACCAGTTAAACTTGGACCTTGTAATTTCTGGAACTGAAGACACGATCTGGAATCGATTATTAAAAAATCATAATTATGATATCCAATATACGACAAAATCAGTACTCTTTAAGGATAATGAACTTAGTTTCGACGTAAGACAATTTGATATTCCAAATTTTTATAAAAATAAAAATCTGTTATTAAGTTTTAATCATAGTAAATATAATGTAATAGATGCTGAGACAAATGAAATTATATTTACTGCTCCTTTAAACCAAACCAGTCAACTCCAATCAAGGTATGGTCTTTGGAAAGTTGCCATTTATAGCAAAGATCTTTTAGATTCTACTTATAATATTGAAAAGCTGACTTTACCTGCTGCAGTGCAACGTGTACTTGATAATTACTCAGTTGCTGAAAAAGGTAAAATGACGGGTGTACTTGGATTAAATTATCAGGGCCAAGATAAACAACATATTACGCAAGTATTGAATGCAATCTTATTAGCTTATAGCCAGCAAAATATTGAGCGTCGTTCAGCTGAATCTGCCCAAACATTGAAGTTTCTAGATGAACAACTCCCTGAGTTGAGCCAGCAGCTAGATCAGGTAGAACGTGAATTTAACCAGTTCCGTCAGCAATATAATACTGTGGACTTAACTAAAGAATCAGAACTGTATTTGACTCAAAGTATTGCTCTAGAAACACAAAAAGCTGAACTTGAACTTAAAGTTGCTGAAGCTTCTGCACGTTATACTGAAGAACATCCAGTAATGGAACAAATGAATGCTCAACTCGGTGCAATTAATAGTAAAATTGCAGCATTGAGTAATACATTAAAACAACTTCCTGATTTACAGCGTCGTTACTTACAACTCTATCGTGAGGTTGAAGTTAAACAACAGTTATATACCGGATTGCTTAATACGTATCAGCAGCTTCGCATTGCTAAAGCAGGTGAAATTGGCAACGTACGTATTGTTGATACTGCCGTAGAACCAATTGAACCGATTAAACCGAAGAAACTACTAATTCTGATTTTATCGATTTTCCTTGGTGGCTTCTTAGGCACACTACTTGCTTTATTACGTAATATGATGCGTTCAGGCATCAAAGATTCAGCACAAATTGAAAGAGAACTGGATCTGCCTGTATATGCAACAGTTCCGCGGTCTCCTATTCAAGAAAGTCGTATCAATTTGCTGAAGAAGAAAAAGAATATTCCTATTCTTGCGGTTAAGGATAGTAGTGATATTGCAATCGAAAGCTTACGTAGTATGCGTACTGCAATTCATTTTGCTTTGAGTAATGCCAAAAATAATATTATCGCCCTTTCAGGTCCAGCTCCTGAAATCGGCAAATCATTCATTACTACTAACTTAGCAACTATTTTAGCTCAAGGCGGAAGCCGGGTATTAGTGATTGATGGTGATTTACGTCGTGGTTATTTAAATAAATATTTTAATAAAGAAGTACAACCAGGTTTATCCGAACTATTAAATCATCAAAATAGTTATGAAGATGTAGTTCAAAACTCACAGGTTGATAATTTATTCTTTGTTACTCGAGGTAAAAGCCCAGTAAATCCATCTGAATTACTCAGTACAGATAAGTTTAAGGTTTTTCTTGACCAAGCTTCTGCTAGTTTTGATTACGTATTGATTGATACACCACCAGTATTAGCTGTAACCGATGGTATCATCATTGCACAGTATGCTGGTGTAAATCTATTAATTGCACGTCATGGTAAAACACAGATTAAAGAGCTTGAGATTACTGTCACTCGTTTTGAACAAGCTAATGTGAAAATTAATGGTGTTATTCTGAATGATGTACAAAAAGGTTCTGCTGGTAGTTATGGCTATAATTATGCATACGCTTATAAAGCCTCAAAAGATGGAGACTAAGTAAATTTAATTTATAGGAGTTAAATTTACTTAAAATATAAGAATAACTTCATTATTATAAAGCTTCAAACTAAGTTAAATCAGTCAAATTAGTTTGAAGCTTTTTATACTTATCCTACTATGAAATTAGTTATAGTCTTATAATGGCTAATAAAATTAAAAATAATATTTAATATAATTTTTTTACTTTAATAAATTTAAACACTAACCTTGATTCTAAAATATCAAAAATTTAACTATCTATTTTTTATTATTAATATCATTAGCATCTTTTTTAGATATTAAATTATTAATAAACTCTATTTTAAATGAATAATTTTTATTAGATAAGCCTTTATCAGCTTACTTGCTTATTTTTTTAATATGGAAAATCTTAAATATACAATATTATAAAATTTTCTTAGATATTAAATATAACTAGTAAAAGCATCTAATAATAAGATTAATATATTTCAACCAGAAATAATTAAAAAAATAATAAACCTTTATTAAAATAAAAGAAATCTTCTAAAAAATAATTAGGAGAAGTTAAAAATATTTTTTAGTAATAATGAACTTTATTAAATTATTTCACTTCTTTTGCACGTAAAGGGTTTTCAGTGACCTCCTTTCTACGAAATCGTGCTGCACCAACTTCTTGATCTGGCGCATTAATTCCTTCTTGATTAAACATCACCTTAGCTGTTTTAAACATAATTTTAAAATCTAGCCAAATGTTATTTTGCTCAACATATTGAACATCTAAGTCGAATTTTTCTTCCCAAGATAAGTTATTACGCCCACTGACTTGGGCAAGCCCTGTCATACCGGGTTTTACCTCATGTCTTCGCATTTGTTCAGCGGTATAATGTTCTAGAAATTCTTTCATTTGAGGTCTAGGCCCAACAATACTCATATCACCTTTTAAGACATTTATAAGCTGAGGCATTTCGTCCAAGCTGGTAGAACGTAGTTTTTGACCAAAGGGTGTAATTCGAAATTTATCTGGTAAAGGATTACCTTCTTGGTCAAATGCATTTCTCATAGAACGAAACTTAATCATTTTAAAGAGCTTTCCATTTTTACCAGGTCGTTCTTGATAAAAGAAAATTGGTGAGCCTAGATTTCTACGTACTTTATAAGTAATGACAATAAAAACTGGCAATAATATAAATATAGCAGTAAGAGAAATAATAATATCGATTAATCGCTTAGCAACTTTTATATCACTCCTAAAAAAGTCAGCACTAGAATATTGATGAGGATAAGATATTAAAGAATTTTTTAAAATTAGATCTTTCTTCCCTCGATAATACCAAGATTTTTTTTTCTCTAGTTTAGCCACTTTATTTATCCGTGGAGAAAATTGAATGATCTGGTTCTTATATCCTTCTTTTTCTAGAAGGTTTTTTTTTAAGAAAATATTATCTTTTTCAATAAATAAAGATTTACGTGTTGTAATAGAGCTTTTTACAAAGTTTTCGATCTTATTTTTTTCTTGTTGTAGATCCATTAATAAACACCTCACTATGTCTATCTACGCATCATATCAATTGTATTTTTATTAAAGTAGAGAGACTATTGTTAGCCAATTCCATATTTTTGCTTTTTAAAAATATTATTATTATTTTTATTAAAATATATATTTAACTAAAATTAATTAAAATTCACTTAATAATAAAATTAAATTTATATTTTTTTGTATAAATATTAATTACTTACACCAAATTAAAGTAAATAATTTATAATTACAATAGATCAGTTGATAATGAAATATATTTCATTATTAAGAGAAATATTTTTTTAAAATATAGCAAATCTCACACTAAATAAAATGTGACAAAATGTAATATATAAATAATTAGTGAGCGCTATATCACAATAAAATCCTATTTTAAGCTTATAATTTAATATATTTCTAATTAATTATATAACCAAGATAACGTTATTTTTATTCTATTGCAGAAACCTTAAATATATAAAATAAGATAAGATAAGATATAAAATTTATAAGAATATAATATTTAATTAATTTTTATTTCCAATTATTTAAATTTAAGAAAACTAGAAATCCACCTCCTTGCTAATAATAATGAGGTGGAGTAATTTTAGTTAAAACTAGGTGATCATAAATCTATACTATAATAATCATGTACAATCCCACGTGCACCAAATCTTTCTTTTTGATCAATCAATCCTATATTTAAGTATTTCCCTTCATTCTCGTTGGAAGTACCGAAATCAAATATTTTGGCATTTTTCTTACTTTTGTCTATTAAATGATCAATGAGATAATCTAATACCTTGTTCTCCCTACCTTTATCATTACTAGCCAAATATTGAGTATGAACTACTCTTGCAGTTTCAAAAGTTACTGCTCCTGCCACAATATTTCCATCAATACAACATTTATATGCTCTTATATTATTAGGGAAACGACTTTTTAATAAATCTATTTCATCTTCATTATGTACAGGTTGTTGGTTATGATGCTGACGGAGTACTTCCCGGATTACTCCCCAAATCATACTAGGCTGTTCTACCTCCTCACAGCTGATCCCATTTTTTTTGAGCTTATTGACTGATCTTCTTTTACTTTCCGAGTATGAATATTCTTCATTTAGAGCAATAGAAACACTAATATCTCGTCGATAAAGCTTGGCATCATTTCGGAATAAAGCATACAAATCTTCTTGAGCAGGATAATTATGATAAATAACAGGAATACATTTATATATAATCTTATCAATATTTTTTTGTTTTAAATAAATTTTTAATAAATTAAATAATTCTAGCATGTCAGCTGCATGAACATCTCTAGTAATTAGAAAACCACCAAAAGTTAAACCTTGATGACTATAAAAAATATTATCTTTAATATTTCCAGGCAATAAGGCTACAATTTTCCCTTTTTCATTTTTAAATATTAGTGAGAAATCCTCAAATCGATCAGCATGATATTCCATAAAATCGCGATTAAACATAAAATGATAATTTTTACATTTTAATAAGAACTCATTCCATATAATTTTGTCAGAAGCTTCATATTTATGTATTTGAAAACCTAAGTCTTCTTTCATTATGATACCCATATCTATATCTCAGCTATTATTTTTAAATAAAATATAATTTTTCTATTTATTAAGGAAAATACTCATAATTTTTTAAAGCCTATTAATGCCCATCATTTGTAATAATCTATGGTTTATATGATCCGCATTAAAATTCTTTCTAGCATAGAGAAATCCTTGATAGCCCATTTTATTTACCTGTTCAGGATGTTCTATAAAATAAGTCATTTTTTCAACTAAAGCATTTACATTCCATTTAGGAATAATGAAACCTGTTACTCCCTCTACTACTGTTTCATTACAGCCTGGAACGTCAGTAGTAATTACTGGTCGTCCAACTGCCATTGCTTCTTGCATACTACGTGGAACACCTTCACGATAATATGACGGTAATACAAATACTGCACTATTACATATCCGTTGAGCCACATCTTTGACAAATCCATCATATTCTATAATACCGATTTTAATTAGTCGATCTAACTCCTTCTGTTTTAAACCTGTAGGATTTTCTACATCTAAACAACCAATAATTTTAAATATAACTTCAGGATATTTTTTTTTAACTATTTTCGCAGCTTCTAAATATTCAAATATCCCTTTTTCAGCTATCAGTCTAGCTATAAATATAAAAGATATTTTTTTTTGATCATTCCATTTAGTATAACTAAAATCTTTTAAATTAAGACCAATAGGACCTAATACTTCAATCGCATTTTTTTTATGTGAAATATTATATCGATGAACTAGATCTTTAGGATCCTCATGATTTAAGAAAATAATTTTATCCAGATATGGAAATGATAATCTATATAAAAAAACTTGTATAATGCGAACTAACTTAGCTTTAAGGCTTTGGCCATGTTTATGAATTGTAAAAGGTGAACCTAAGCCTTCAATCATTCCATAAATATAAGGAACCTGAGTCTTATATGCAGCTAAAGTTGCATAAATAACAGGCTTTGTTGAATATGAAAATACGATATCAGGTTGAATTTCTTTTATTTTCTTTTTAAGTTGAAAGGTCGAGCGTAAATCAGCCAATGGATTTAATCCACCGCGACTAAGTTGATAAGTTATAGGAATTACTCCAAGATTTTTAATTGTATCTAACCAATGATCATCATATTCCGATACAAAAGCATAAACTTGATGACCATGCTCTAGACAAGCAAAAATAAAATCTTTACGGAAATTATAAAGGTTGTAAGCGGTAGATCCTATAATAGCGATTTTTTTAGTTATCATTGTTTTAATTGTCCTATAAGTTCTAATTGTGCAGTATAAAAATTTTTATCTTGTTCAGAAACAGATATTACTCTGCGTGTTTGTAGAATCTGTATTAAATTAAAAAAGCTTAATATTTTTACAATTATTTTTTTTATCTGAAATTTTAAAATAATTTTATTTTTATCAAAATCCGAGATAATATTTTTATAATATTTTTTTATTACTTCGATCTGGGTATTATAACCACGGATCATTTTTTCTTTTTTTATATTTTCAACTTCTCTATAAAAATATAAGGGTTCCTGTAAAACTATGTAATTAAAATCATTTTTTATCGCAGCTGAAAGCCATAGTTCATAATCTTCAGCTAAGCAATTATCGACTTGGTACGGGTTTCTTTTACACCACTCTTTTCGGGCAAGTAATGAAGGATGCAGTATATTAGTAACACCTTGCAAAATTTCTTTGGGTTGCATTTGATGATTAGAATAGATTCTTTTTCCTAAAATTTCATTCTTATCTCCAATTGAATATAAGCTGGTCACTATGACATCAATATCTGGATTATCATTTAGTACTTTAATCTGTTTTTCAAGACGGTCCACTGCCATTAAATCATCAGCATCCATACGTGCAATAAAATCATACTTGGCTTCATTGATAATCTGATTTAAACGGTAAGGTAATCTTCTATTATACCCATCAGCTATGATACGGATTCTCGGATCATTAAATGAGCGGGCAATTTCTAAAGATCGGTCTGTTGACCCATCATCTACCAGAATTAATTCCCAATTTTGAAAAGTTTGCGCTAATACCGATTTAATCGCATCTTCTAAATATTTTTCAGCATTAAAAAATGGAATTCCTATAGAAATATACATTGTTATTCTTCCTTATTATTATTTGAAAATAGTAAAAACGCGGCCAATAAAAACCAAAAAATGAGTGTTCGCGCACTATAAGTTGTAAACCCATATAGCATCGGCCCCAAGAATATCAGCTTGTTTGAAAATGATAATTTTTTAAATATTTGATATAAAAATATTAAAAATAAAGAGATACCGACGATCCCATAATAAAAAAGGATACCTAACCAGGTTGAATGAATTTCGTTTCCTTTCGGATTATATAACCAGTGTGCACCTTGGCCAGCACCAAAAATTAAATATTGAGGATATTCAAGGAAGTTAAAAAGACCTCGTCCTTCCGCCTGGCTGTCTTTTTGATCTAGGGCTTCGACAAAACGCAGAACAACACTATCAAAAGCTCCTAAATGATATAAAAAGTAACTGAGGGTACTAAAAATGACTAATATGCAAAAAAATACAAATATTCTTTTATTCAGATCTCCTTTTTGACTAAATATAAATCCTAAAGTCAGCATTAAGAAGCCAATTGAAGCAGATCTTGACATGGTCAAAAGAATTAAGAATAAAGCTAAAAAATAAACGATTATCTTTTTTAAATTACTTTCAGAAATATATAAAAAAATAGCACAGGTAGTTAAAACCCAAAATGCCATCTGATTGGGGTCATTAAAAAGACCATTGTATCGTGGTTCAAAATTGTAACGACCTAATCCACTTGCCCAGATCGCAATTTCTATTACATAGGAAAATGGAATAAGAAACAGTATTTTTTCATAAAAAAAGTTAACTTGAGAGGAACTCAAATTCATTAATAATAAAAAAAACAACAAGTTAAAGATCCAGTAAATGGTAGAAACCATATAACTAGGATCTAGAACGATCAAATACCAAGCAAAATTTACACAAACTGTATATGCGACAAAGATTAAGGCTACACTTGAGTATTCGATGGTTATTTTTGAGCTACGGCTGAATAATAAAAATATAGCCGCCATAATAAAAAGGTGACTAAATTGTGGAACCCCACTAGACCAAAAATAAAACTGAGATAAGAAAAATGACAGCAAGACAAAGTATATAACCACTTTATCTTTTAAATTAATATCATCTAAAAAAATAATGTTATTTTTTGAATTACTTTCATTTAAAATAATCATTATCCATTCCTTTTATTATTATCTAATGCCTAGAATCAGCAAAAGAAATGATTAATATTTTTATATTACTAACTAAATTATTTGATTAAACATAGTTAAAATATAATTATTTATATAAAATTTTTTAATTATTAAAAATCTTTTTTTATTAAGAGCCAATAAAAAAATCTAAAAAAATCATATGTTAAAATTTCTGAAGGATATTCTTTTAAAATTTTTATCATCTTTTCTAATGATTTCTTTTTAGATAATAGCCCAAGCTCAAATGCATTAATCCATAAAGCTCTTTTTTTTGCTTTATTAAATAAAATATGATGTTGATATTCACTTAGAATCATCATTCTTGAATCGTGCATAAGAGTCGTTTGCTTATGCATATTATTATCATGCAACCTATATTTTGCAAAAAGCACAGGAAGATAGCATAACTCCCCTGCTTGCGCTAAAAGTAGCCACATATACCAGTCTTCTATTTGTACTTCTGCATTGTAGCCATCTATTTTTTTTAAAGCTTGAGTACGGATAAGTTGTGTAGTAGCCGGCAAATCATGTTCTAACAATAAAATCTGATCAAAGGTATAACTTTTCCTTTTTTTAACTCTATTTTTCACAAGATTAGAATCATTATCAATAATTGATACTCCTCCAAATACAGCTATACAGTTCTTATTCTGGCTTAGAAATTTGGTTTGTATTTTTATTTTATCTTTTAAGATTATATCATCAGAAGCAAGGGAGGAAAAATATTCCCCCTGTGCCCATTCTAATGCTTCATTTAGAGTTGCGCTTAAGCCCTTATTTGGACGATGTCTAAACTCAAATCGGGTAAATCGTTTTTCACATAATGGAATTAATTCTTGTATTTTTTCTACTGAAGCATCTGTAGAACCATCATCAATAATAATTAACTCAATATTCTGATAAGACTGGTCAATAACACTCTTGATGCTATCACGTATAAACCTTTCGTGATTATAACTTGGTATAACTATAGAGACTAAGGGTTGTTCACTTATCATCATATTATTCCCTCTTTATTTTAATTGTTTAAATATAAATAAACTGATTACGATCCAATACAGCCCATAATTTATGAGATGAGCAATAGAAACACCTTCGAAACCAAATACTTGAGTACATATATAAGTTAAAGCAATGAGAGACACTGTAAATATAATCTCTGTACAAATATAGAGTTTAGTCATTGCTTTGCTGAGCATTAAATAAGCCAGTATCCAGCTTCCTATCTTCAAGGCATCTCCCATCATTTGCCAAAGAAATAAATCCTGCATAGGGGCAAAAGATGGACTAAATAATAAGTTGATAATCCAATCACGTAGTATGAAAACGCAAATTCCGCCTAGAACAGCAAGTGGAAAAATAAACTTATAGCCTAAATAGACCTCTTTCTTAATTTCATCAATTGCATTTAGTTCTGATAAGCGCGGCAAGTAATACACGCCTAATGTAGTGGTTACAAGCAAAAGATATACTGTGCTTAGACGGATCATCGCTTCCCAATAACCTGCATAAGCCAGACTAAATTCTTGGGTTAAGTAGGCCCGAATTAACATTTGCGATAGCGGCACACAGATCGCACTAACTAATGCCATAAGGATAAACGAAGCAAATTTTTTGGTAATTCCTAAGTCTATTTTTCCTAATAGAGAGGAAAACTCAAACCAGTCTGCTCTATGACAGAGTATTAATGTCACTATAAATGCAATTGACTGATAGATGGATAATGCAATTAAAGCCCCATATAACTGCAGCTTGATTGCCAAAACACCAGTGATCACAAGTGCAAATAAACTACCAGCAATATTTGCAAACACCAGCTTTAAAATTTCTTTTTTTCCATTCAATATGGCTAAAAATAGCGTATTGAAATTGAAAAATATTAAAAAAACAGCAAACCATATAAAAATTGTTTGGTATTTAAGTGATTGAAATATATATAATGCCAGCTGCTTTTGAAAAATAAGTATGAGAATTGCGAAAACGAAACTAAATAGAAAAACAATACTTCCTGCTGTTTTCCAGACCGCACGTTGTTTAGTCTCATCTTCATGATATTCAGCCGTATATTTAACTACGGCGGTATTAATGGCACTACCAGCAAAGGTCGTCACCATTTGAATAAAATTCTGGAATTGGCCGATCGCTGCATATCCAGTGGGTCCTAGATATACAGCCAGAATTTTATTTAGTACAAACATGGTGATGGTTTTAATCAAAACGGCTACACCATTCAGTACACTGGTCCTAAATAGATTCATCTATGCCTGAAAACCATTACATAACTGAACAACCTGCTTTGCTTCATCCATAGATAAAGTGGGTCCAATTGGTAAGCTTAGGACCTCAGCATGAATCTGTTCTGAAACTGGAAAACTTAAGCCATTCCATTCCTGATAAGCCTGCTGCTTATGAGGTGGAATTGGATAATGAATAAGTGTCTGTACCCCGTTTTCTGCTAAATATTGTTGTAATTTTTCCCGATATTTTGTTCTGATCACAAATAAATGCCAGACATGTTGAGCATAAGTCTCGGTATCTATATTTTTGCACGGTAGCTCAATTGCTGGATTGTGAATTTCTTTTAAATATAGATCTGCAATATGTCGACGATGCTGATTCTCCTGATCTAAAAATTTAAGTTTCACATTCAGGATGGCAGCCTGAATTTCATCAAGACGACTATTTACACCCGGTACCAGGTTTTTATATTTTTCATGTGAACCATAATTACGTATAGCTTTAAGCATCTGCGCTAACTCAGCATCATTAGTGGTAATTGCTCCCCCATCACCGAGTGCGCCTAAGTTTTTACCTGGATAAAAACTGAAACCTGCAGCATCTCCCCAATTTCCTGCTTTTTGACCATTTATTTCAGCACCATGACTTTGGGCCGAATCTTCTAAAATTAACAAGTTATACTTTTCAGCAATGCTCATAATTTCTGGCATTGCAGCAAGTTGTCCATATAAATGCACAGGCAAAATTACCTTTGTTTTTGGAGTTATGGCTGCTTCAATTTTCTTGGTATCAATATTAAAAGTCGTTATATCCGGTTCAACCAATACCGGTTTCAGATTATTCTGTGAAATTGCTAAGATACTTGCAATATAGGTATTTGAAGGGACAATGACCTCATCTCCTTCCTTGAGTTTTCCTAATTCTTTCCATGCGCGTAGCGTTAAAATAAGAGCATCCAAGCCATTAGCAACACCTATGGCATATTTTGTCCCACAATAATTTGCAAAATTATACTCAAATTCTTCTAATTCTTTGCCACAGATATACCAACCAGAGTCAATTACCCGAGTGCAAGCTGTAATCATTTGATCACGGTATTGAGTATTTATTGCTTTCAGATCAAGAAAAGGAATCATTCTTATCAATCTCATATAAAAATTTATATTTATTTTTTAATCTCATATTAATTAAAATTAATATACCTATAGTATTTAAATACAATCCTATTTATTTAGTTCATAACCTTTATATTTAAAGCTTGGCTCCAATAAAAATTGTTTTACTTTCTTATTTAGTAGTTTTTCAATAAACCTATACATTAAAAAGCTAGCGATTAGAGTGACAATAAATATAAAAAAGGAAAACAGCATTAAGTCCATATTCAATGAAAATATTTTTCTTATATAATTTAAAATTTGTATTTCCAAAACATGTAGCAAGTAAAAAGAAAAACTGATTTCTCCTGCTAATACCATGTATTTATTTGATAAAAACTGGGTAATTATACTTTTTTTCTGGGCAACATGAGACAGGGCAAAAATTAAAATAATTGCTGCTATAGGCACCCAATAGTAAATTGAATATCTATAACTTATATCTATTTTATTATGAAATAAAAAGAATAAAATAAAAAGTAAAATAGCCCCTAATTCAAATATAACTATAGGTTGCTTAATTTTGGAATAGCCCACATTTACTTTTTCAAAAATATCAAAAAGAATAATACCGAGTAAGAAGTCAGAAAAACGTATATATGGCGAAATATATAACCAATAGTGATCCTGATTTTTATCAAGCTGAATATTTAGAATCAAAATACCTATAAGATATAATATAAAAATATAACTTCTGATTTTTTCAGAAATCAAAAATACAAATGGAAACAGCAGGTAGAAGAACATTTCATCCGAGATACTCCAGGAAGGAGAATTCAATGAGAAATGGATCTCTTCTGATGTAAAAAAGCTTTGTATCAGAAAAACATGCTGAATTAAATATTCCCAACCTTTCCCAGACTGAGCAAAAGTTAATAAAAATACCAGTGCGGTTGTGGCAATATGTACGGGATATATTCTAGCTAGACGAGAAATATAAAATTCTCTTTTTGAAATATTTCCGATTAAAAACTTTTCTTTATAATTGTAGGCTAAGATAAATCCACTCAAAATGAAAAAAAAGCTGACCCCTAAAAAGCCTTCGTCAAAGATACTATTAAAAATATTGGCATAGTCTGTTTCTTTTAGAAAAGCCAAATGACTCAGAAAAACAAAAAGTGCGAAAAACATACGCAATGATGTAAGCGGCTTAATCACGTCATATATCTCCTTGATATTTATTATTATTTTTTAATTCTATCTTTTAAAGCTTCTTCTTTAGCAAGGCCTTCATTCTAATGAATTAATTTTATTATTTAATGATCTGCTCAACCAAAGTCTGGTCTACTTCTTTTAGAAACTGGTCATAATTACGAATGTAATCACTTTCATCATAGTAATCACTTGCCAGTACTAATAGGATGCAATCTTCTGAAAAATCATGTATCTCATGCCAAACCATAGGTGGGATCAATAATCCCTTATTAGATTGAGCAATTAAAACTTCCTGTTTTTCTTTGCCATTATCCATCAGCATTTTACAGCTCCCTTGAATTCCAAAAGCGATTTGCTGAAGTTGCTTATGTGCATGGAAACCGCGTGGAACATCGGGTTGAGCACCAGAAATATAATAAAGTCGCTGTATACTGAAAGGTATATTCCGATTGGCTTCTGCGACGATCAGACTGCCGCGGTGATCTCCTAGGTTAGGTAATTCAATCCACTCAATTAAGTTCATGGTCATTACCCCACCAAAGAAATCAAATATTGACCGTAGCCATTTTTATGCATGGTGTGGCCAATCGCTAAAACTTGCTCTTTACTCAACCAGCCATTGTTCAAGGCGATTTCTTCCAGGCAGGCAACTTTATAGCCTTGACGTCTTTCCAATGTTTCAACAAATTGAGCGGCTTCAAGCAAACTCCCTTGGGTACCTGTATCTAACCAGGCAAATCCACGTCCCAGTAGTTCAACATTTAAATCACCGCGTTCCAGATAAGCCTGGTTAATCGAGGTAATTTCCAGCTCACCCCGTTCAGAAGGTTTGACCTGTTTGGCAATCTGGATGACATCATTGTCATAAAAATATAAACCCGTCACCGCAAAGTTAGATTTTGGATTTTGGGGTTTTTCTTCGATTGAAATTACCCGTTGCTGTTCATCAAATTCTACGACGCCAAAGCGTTCAGGATCTTTCACCTGATAGCCAAATACTGTTGCACCTTTTTGCCGTGCTGCCGCCTGACGTAACATCGGTGTAAAACCTTGACCATAGAAAATATTATCGCCTAATACCAGACATACATTACTTTGACCGATAAATTTTTCACCCAGGATAAAGGCTTGTGCTAGACCATCAGGACGAGGCTGAATCGCATAGCTCAGCTCCATGCCAAATTGTGAACCATCCCCTAACAAGCGCTTAAATCCTTCAATATCTTCTGGTGTGCTGATCACCAGGACTTCACGGATACCTGCCAACATCAATACAGACAATGGGTAATAAACCATTGGTTTGTCATAAATTGGAAGTAACTGTTTTGAGATTCCTTTGGTAATAGGATGCAAACGTGTACCTGAGCCGCCCGCTAAGATAATCCCTTTTGTCGTTCTTAACATTATACTGCCTCCCCTAAACGTTCACGTTGATAAGAACCATCCTGAACACGCTGACACCATTCCAGATTATTCAGATACCATTGCACCGTTTTCCGGATACCTGTTTCAAAGGACTCTTGTGGCTTCCAGCCCAGTTCGCGCTCGATTTTTGAAGCATCAATCGCATAACGCAAATCATGCCCTGGCCGATCGTTAACAAAAGTAATGAGGCTTGCATAAGTTTTTCCCTCCGGACGGGGCTTGAGCTCATCCAGAATTTTACAAATGGTTTTAACCACCTCAATATTCTGTTTTTCATTATGTCCCCCGATATTGTAGGTTTCCCCTACGGTGCCTTCGGTAGCAACCTGATATAAAGCACGCGCATGATCTTCTACAAAAAGCCAATCCCGGATCTGTTGACCATTGCCATAAACTGGCAATGACTTCCCATCCAGGGCATTTAAGATCATTAAAGGAATCAATTTTTCAGGAAAGTGATAAGGACCATAATTATTCGAACAGTTCGTGACTAAGACTGGCAAACCATAGGTTCTATGCCAGGCCCGAACCAAATGATCCGAACTGGCTTTACTCGCTGAATAAGGGGAGCTTGGTGAATAAGGCGTAGTTTCAGTAAATAAGTCTGTTGTACCTTCTAAGTCTCCATATACTTCATCCGTTGAAATATGATGGAACTTGAATCTAGACTTTTTAATCGTAGAAAGGTTTTGCCAATACTTTCGAGCTACTTCTAGTAAGGTGTAAGTTCCCACAATGTTTGTATTTATAAATTCTGCCGGACCATCAATCGAACGATCCACATGAGACTCTGCAGCCAGATGCATAACGATATCTGGCTGAAACTCTGAGAATAATCGGGTTAAAGGTACATGGTCGCAAATATCAGTTTGCGCAAATTGATAACGGGGATGATCCAATACAGAAATCAGTGACTCCAGATTACCTGCATAAGTTAACTTATCAACATTTAATACATGATGTTCCGTCTCGTTGATGAGATGTCGAATGACGGCAGATCCAATAAAACCGGCCCCACCGGTTACCAATATATTCATCACCATTTTGATTATCCTTTAATATTTTTTATTTTACTTTTCACAAATTATTTTTAATGTGTTGTTGCCGTCTAGGCATATCTGTTTTTATTGATTTGTCTATAAGATATATTAATTTTATTACACAAACCACCCATAGAACAGCTAATCATCAAATGTAGTTACATTTTAAAAATCTGGATAATTTTTTTTAAACTTAATCCATCTGATATAGGTTTCAAGTTTTTAGATAATTTTCCACTAATATTAATTTAACAATCACCTAAACTAATTAAATATTATTTTAATTAACAACAGATTATTTTGATTACTATAAAAATAAATTATTTTAAAATCCATTAAAATATAATTGAATATTAAGAAAAATCAATGATCTAAAAAACCTCTAGATTAAATAAAAATTATATGAAAATACTTTTCTATATTAATTTCAGGGCTTAATTCCTTCTATCACTGAAGAACAGTACTTATTTAAAAAATAACAATTGGAAACAATTAATATTCTTATGTCATCTTAAGCAATTCACTATATCTCTACAGCTTATTTAATCACGGTTTCACGTCTATTTTCGTCAATCTTACAGTTAAATTTCAGCTCAGACTTATTAAATTGACTTAAGAATAGCTATAGACAAGGTATGTGATCTATTATATTTTTTAGACGTTAATCACATAAACCGAATTCAAAAAAATTAATAATTATTAATAAATACCAATTCTGAACATATAAAAATAAAGGGGTTTCAAGTGAACTATAGACACCTTTTAGGTACTTTTACCTTAAGCCTATCTCTGGTTGGATGTGCAGCAACATCCGGCTTTCAAACGTATGATTTACCGACAGAAGGAATCTATCAAACTGAACTGGGAACTCCAGTCAATCTGGTGAAACTGACTCAGGATACATTACCTGTAGTACAGTCTGCGCAAACGCATAATCTCAGTCATTATACTCCTCTCTTTCAGACTGAGGTGCAGGATTACCGCTTGAATCCAGGAGATATTTTATCTTTCCAGTTATGGGCTTATCCTGAAATTAGTGCAGTTCCTACAGCTAGTGACAATAACAATGGTTATCAGATTGACCGGAATGGTTATATCCAGTTTCCATTTATCAATCGTTATAAAGCAGCCGGAAAAACCCTTCCACAAGTGAATCAGGAAGTACGACGTCTGTTAATTCCTTATTTGAATAATCCAGATGTGGTCGTGAGAGTGATTTCCTATCAGGGACAGCGTTATTCAGTAGTAGGGAATGTGAAATCAGCTGGACAATTTTATCTGACTGATCAGCCGGTAAGTGTGTATACGGCGCTGGGCCTGGCTGGCGGGATTAATGAGCAAGGTGATTCCACTTCAATCCAGCTCGTACGCCAAGGAGTGACCTATGATCTGAATACGATTGCTTTGGAAAAAGCGGGTTATTCCTTGCATAAGCTACTGATTCAACCCAATGACACGCTGTATATCAGTCCTCGGGAAAACCAGAAAATCTATGTCATGGGTGAAGCCGGCACCAATAAACCATTACCTATCCGTGATCAGGGCATGACACTCGCTGATGTACTGGGTGAAAGCGAAGGGATTAATCCATATTCTGCCAATCCGAGTCGAATTTATGTCTTGCGTGGCAATTCTGACAACAAGATGACTGAAATCTATCACTTAAGTCTAAAAAATCTGGGAGATTTTGGTCTGGCTAAACAGTTCAAGATGAATAGTAACGATATTGTCTATGTTGATGCTACCGGTCTGACCCGTTGGGAACGTGTAGTGAGCCAGATTCTTCCATTTTCATATGTCGCTGGTTCAGCTATACGATAGGTGAAAGTATGAAAATTAAAAATCTTTTAGCAATCTGTTTTGGACATGTTGATCATCAATCAATAGCTAAACATTTATTTATAATATCTACCCGTATTTTCAGATTAAATCTATAAGGTTGGGTCATTGAAATAATGACCGGGACTAGCAATAAAAACACTATTTTTAATTCCTCCATGGACTTCACCTGCAACTCCATGGTGCTCAAAAACCGAATATGAAACAGATTAAATTAAAGACAACATTATTCTGATCATAATCAGAATGTCTGGTCTTTAGCGGACTCGACATACTCAGAGAGGATAAAAAAACAGAATATTGAGGATCCTTTCTCGCAGGGGCAGCAAGTCATTGATGCCGTTTTGGGTTAATTCAAAACGGCATCAATGACTGGAAAAATCACTTTTAAACTTTTAGATAGTAAAATTATGAACAAAAATAACAATACCGATAATATGATTGACCTAAAAGGGGTGTTCTTTTCCCTGCTCGCGCAATGGAAGCTCATCCTGCTATGTGGTTTGCTCAGCCTGATTGTAGTGCTGCTTTACATACGTACCGCAGCGATTAACTATAAGGTTGATGCAATCGTCCAGGTCGAAGAAAGTAGAGGCTCTTCAGCTGCTTTACTTGGTAGCCTATCCAGCATTGTGAGTCAGATGTCTTCATCCAATGCCGAGATTGAGGTTTTAAAATCACGTACGATTCTCGAATCCGTAATTGACCGTTTAAATCTGGATCTGCATATTGCCAGCACCGAAGACTCTTTTATTAACCGTTTGATTCAAGGCAGAACTTCTCAAACTGAATATCAGACCGAAACTGTACGCTTTAAAGATGGTCAAAAAAGTTTTGATATCCGTCAGTTTGAAGTCCCTGTAGCTTATCTGGATAAAAATCTGCTGCTGAAATTTCAACAACAGAGCTTTAGCCTGATCAATCCACTGACCGAAGAAATCGTCTTTCAAGGCGCATTAAACCAGCCGGTTGAGGCTAAAGCTGCACAGGGTGACTGGAAAATTGCCATCTTTACTCAAGATAATCTTGATAACAGCTATCAGGTGAAAAAGCTCTCATTGCCTGCAGCGATCGATTCTATTCTTGCCAATTATACGATTACAGAAAAAGGTGATCTGAGCGGCGTTTTGCAACTTCGCTATCAGGGTCAAGATAAACAGCACATTACTAAAGTCCTGAATACGATTTTAGCAGTTTACAGCCAGCATAATATTACACGCCGTTCAACAGACACTGCACGAACACTGGCTTTCCTGGATGAACAATTGCCTGATCTACGGAAACAGCTTGATGATGCAGAGTTTGCCTTCAATCGCTTCCGCCAAAAATATAATACTGTTGATATCACCAGAGAGTCAGAATTATATTTAAATCAAAGTGTTAATTTAGAATCACAAAGAGCTCTACTTGAACAGAGACAGGCGGAAATAGGTGCCAAGTATGCAGCTGCCCATCCAGCCATGCGTGAAATTACCGCCCAACTTCGCGTAGTGAATGGCAAGATTCGTGAATTGAATTCAACACTTAAAAATATTCCAGAGATTCAACGCCAGTATTTACAACTATCTCGTGATGTTGAGGTGAAACAGCAACTGTATACCAATCTAGTAAATTCTTATCAGCAACTGAGTGTTGCTAAAGCAGGTGAAAGCGGTAATGTTCATATTATTGATACCGCACTTGAGCCAGTTGACCAGATTCAACAGAAACAGCCACTGATTTTATTTTTAACCTTCTGCTTTGGTATTTTCCTGGGCATCCTGGTGGCATTATTCCGTAACATGTTACGGTCTGGTGTGAAAGATAGCAGTCAGATCGAATACCAGCTGGATCTTCCAGTCTATGCCAATATCGCTCACTCTACTGTTCAGAAGCCTGGCCTGAAATTACTGAAAAAGAAAAAAATGCCTTTCTTATTGGCACTGAAACACAGTGATGATATGGCAGTTGAAAGCTTAAGAAGCATTCGTACAGCGAGCCACTTTGCCCTGACTCAGGCTAAAAACAATATCATGATGATTTCAGGGCCAGCACCAAAAGTTGGAAAATCTTTTGTTTCCAGCAATCTGGCAGTCATCATGGCAGAGAAAAATAAGCGTGTACTGATCATTGATGCAGACCTGCGCCGTGGTCATATACACAAATATTTTAATCTGGATAACCAGTATGGATTAACTGAATATCTGAATGAACACGTATCTTTGGATAAAGTGGTACAAACCACCAATGTGCCGAACTTAAATGTCATCAGCTGTGGTGAAAATGCAACTAATCCAGCCGAGCTTCTAAATTCAGAACGCTTCCAGGAATTGTTGCAAAAACTGATTCCACACTATGACCATATCATTATTGATACTCCACCGGTACTGGCTGTTACGGATGCGATCATTGTATCCCGATACGTCGGACTCAATCTGGTTGTGGCGCGCTATGCAAAAACCCAGATGAAGGAACTGGCACTTACAGTAAACCGCTTTAAACAGGCTGGTAGTACTGTTAATGGTCTGATCCTAAATGATATCCAGCGTTCAGCAGGTGGCAGCTATAGCTATGATTATACGTATAGTTATAAGCCGAAAGCTAAAACCAGCTAATCTGATAGCTCCCAAAAAACCAGCAATCATTGCTGGTTTTTTCTTTTTTGAGTCGTACCAAATGCAGGTATTCACTTGCTAAAAAACCACCCGTTCTACAAGATTTCTTAAAATTTTCTGCTAAGATGGACTGAACCTCAACGATAACATTAGATTGGACAAATACATGAGTAAGGCCTTACCGATTGCCGTCGCTGTTCTTTTAGGCGGTGCCGCGCTAGTACCTGTTTACTATGCAACTCAAAACCCTGCTACTCAAACTACAAAAGCATCTAAAGATGCCTCTGCTGTCTCTAAAATCAGCTATGCACTCGGTTATGAAGTGGCGCATCAGACTCCTCCTGAGCTGGACATTAACAGTTTTGTGACCGGTGTACGTGAAGGACATGCGCGTTCTGCACCTGCCTATACGGAAGAAGAATTACAGGCAGCTTATGAGCAGTTCCAGAAAGAAATGCAACAAAAGCAGCTTGATAGTGCAAAACAAGCTCAAGCTTCAAGTGATACTTTCCTGACTGAAAATGCGAAAAAAGCAGGCATTAAAACAACTGCTTCCGGTTTACAGTACCAAGTCACTAAAGAAGGTACAGGTAAACAGCCAAAAGCCTCTTCAATTGTGAAAGTACATTACACCGGTAAACTGGTAGATGGCACTGTATTTGACAGTTCAGTAGAACGCGGTGAACCGATCGAGTTTCCATTAAATCAAGTCATTCCAGGCTGGACTGAAGGTCTGCAGCTGATGAAAGAAGGCGGTAAGGCAACTCTATATATTCCGTCAAATCTGGGTTATGGTGAACAGGGCGTTCCTGGTACGATTCCTCCGCATAGCACTTTGATTTTTGATGTGGAATTAATCGAAGTAAAATAATACAAATAGGGAGAGCGATCAGCTCTCCTTTATTTTTGAGAATTGATAATGAAAATACAAATCAGTTTAATGGTTTTGCTGCTCAGTTCAGGCAGCCTTTTTGCTAAAGAGATCAATAATACAAGTAGTGAAGCTGAGAAGATTGGCTACAGCTTTGGTTATCTGATGGGTCGCAGTAATGCAGACACTTTAAAGGATCTTGATTTAGATGCATTTAGCCAGGGCTTAAAGACAGCCGCTGCTGGACAAAAATCCAGTTTAAGTGATGAAGAAATGACACAAGTGCTGACTCAGTATAAACGTCAAAGTGATGCCAAAGAACTGATTGTGCTGAAACAGAAAGCTGAAGAAAATGCCAAAGCTGGCAAAGCCTTCTTGCAGGAAAATGCCAAAAAGCCCGGCGTTAAAACCACCAAATCTGGTCTGCAATACCTGGTGCTGAAAGAAGGTAAAGGGAAATCACCAAGTGCTAACAGTAATGTCCGCGTGCATTATGAAGGTCGCCTGATTGATGGTACCGTTTTTGACAGTTCGATTGCCCGCCAGCAGCCAGTCGATTTCCGTACCACCCAGGTGATTACTGGCTGGACAGAAGGCTTACAGCTCATGAAAGTCGGTGCTAAATACCGTTTCTTTATTCCTGCTGATCTGGCCTATGGACAGATTGGTTCGGGAGATATTATTGAACCAAATAGTACCCTGATCTTTGATATCGAACTACTGGAAATTATTAAATAAAAATTCCTTTAATTTTAAAAATTAAAAAGAGAGGCAAATTATTTGCCTCTCTTTTTTTGTACTGATGAGAAACGAATTAGTTGGAGCTTTTCATGTATATTCATAGCAGTTTTGCTATTTTATAGTTTAATCAAAATATTCAACAACAATAGAGGACTTCAGCATGGCAGCAATCAAGACCCGCGAAATTCAATATACTGCTGAGGATGGCAGCACTTTGATTGGTTATTTTGCCGCACCAGAAACTGATGCACCTGTGGCAGGTGTTATTGTGGCACCCGAATGGTGGGGCCGCAATGACTATACTGAACAGCGTGCCCGTGAACTGGCGGAACATGGATATGCAGCGCTGGCAATTGATATGTATGGTGACAAGAAAGTGACCGCCAACTCTGATCAGGCCTATCAATGGATGATGCAGACGTTTGAAGATCCGGACACTATTGTGAACCGTGCGAAAGCTGCTTTAGATACTTTGGCGGCACAGGATGAAGTCAATCCGGAAAAACTGGCTGCGATTGGTTTCTGCTACGGCGGTAAAGTGGCTCTGGATCTGGCTCGCTCAAATGCACCGTTAAAAGCTGTGGCTACTTTCCATGCAAACCTGTCTCCTAAAGCACCTGCACAAGAAGGCCAAGTACAGGCAGAAATTCTGGTTCTACATGGTGAAAAGGACAGTATGGTCAGTCTGGATGATGTCGCCAGCTTTAAAGAAGAAATGCAGGCGGCTAAGGTCGAGCATAATGTGATTGTATTTGAAAATGCCAAGCATGGATTTAGCAACCCGCTTGCGGATGAGCGCGCCAAGGCCAATGGTGTCGATTTGGGCTACAATGCTGAAGCAGAGAAACAAAGCTTGGCTGCCATGTATGAATTACTGGCACGACAACTCGCTTGATAACAGATAAATTGATCCGGCTCATGATCGAGCTGGGTCATACATGAAAAAAATAAATTCAATGAAAGGAGCCAATATCATGACTGAAAATAACTGCCCGTACTGTAATTTTGACGAATACGATATTCTGGCTAAAAATGATTTTGCTGTCGTGTTACCTGAACCCAACTCGCTGTCCAAAGGACATTATGTAGTTACTCCATTACGTCATGTGGCGTCATTTTTTGAAATCACAGATAAAGAACGTAAAAGTATGATGTCCTTACTCGAACAGGCTCGTAATGAACTGCAATTACGCTATCAGCCTTCCGGTTTTCATGTCGGGTTTAATGATGGCGAAGTATTTCAGGAAAAATCAGAACATTTACACATTCATATAATCCCGCGTTATGAAGGCAAAGTATTAAAGCTAGATGCACGCTGGGGCATTGAAGAATAAGAATTTAATTTTTTGCTGAGTGAATGCTTTTTGAAGTGTTCACTTGTCCCTTCTATTTATTCATTTTTACTCTTTTTCAGTCTTGCTGTTTTAGCAGACTTTTCATCTTTTAGCTGGGTCTCTTCAGTTATACTAGGCCTCGTTTTTCAGTTCGTTCTATCTTCATGTTTGTATTTTCAGATGCCCTTTTAGAATGGTTTGATGTGCATGGCCGCCATGATTTGCCGTGGCAAGTGGCTGATGATTCCTATAAGGTCTGGGTCTCTGAAATTATGCTACAGCAGACTCAGGTCAAAACCGTGCTGCAATATTTTGAGCGGTTTATTCAGCGTTTTCCGACGGTACAGGACTTAGGTACAGCTTCTTGGGATGAAGTCGCACCCTATTGGGCGGGGCTGGGCTATTATGCTCGTGCCCGCAATTTGCATAAGGCAGCCGGTATTGTGGCAAGTCAGGGCCATTTCCCGACGAGCCTGGAAGAATGGATCGCCCTGCCCGGCATTGGCCGCTCAACCGCTGGAGCCTTAATGTCTTTAGGTCTACGCCAGTACGGCGTGATCATGGATGGCAATGTCAAACGGGTGTTGGCACGGTTTTTTGCGATCGAAGATGATCTGTCTAAACCGGTTCATGAACGTGCCTTGTGGGAGCTTGCTGAACAATTATGTCCGGTTGAGCGGAATCATGACTATACCCAGGCGATTATGGATCTCGGTGCGACCGTCTGTACTCCTAAAAAGCCTTTATGCCTGTATTGTCCGATGCAGCAACATTGCAAGGCACATCAGCAGGGTCTGGAAAATGAATTGCCCTTTAAAAAAGCCAAAAAGCCGGTACCGGTCAAAGCAGCTCAAGTGCTGTTGATCCAGTCAGGTGATGAATGGCTATGGCAACAGCGTCCTAATAGTGGTCTTTGGGGCGGGCTTTGGTGTCTGCCCATTATTGAAGACACTCATGCATTTGAACAACTGTGCCAGCAACTCGGTCTGAAAAATCTCGTACAAAAAGCCCAGATCAGCCACAGTTTCACCCATTTTACCTGGCAGCTTGAAGCCATGGTTTTTGCAGTCGATGAAGATCAGCAGGAACATCTGGCGATTGAGTTACAAGGCATCTGGATGAACCCGGAAACTGCAGTCAATGCAGGTATTCCAACCGCCATGAAAAAATTGATTTCTACCGTAAATTTATGACATAGTCTGGAACAAGAAGAATCATACTGGCCTCATTTAAGGATAAATATTTTGCGCCATTCTCTTGCGTTTGTCGGACTTTCTTTGGTGATGTTATTTCTGGTGGCGTGTAATAGCGCACCGAAACATCCTTCTGCGGTTCAGCTTAATCCGGCACTGGTCAAAAAACTGAATCATATGCGTATGCCCTCTTCTCTGCCGATTCCGGTAGATCGGGTCCAGGCTCGTGAATTGAAAGATACTTGGGGAGCTTCGCGTAGTAGTGGCCGTTTGCATGAGGGCATTGATATTCTGGCTCCACGTGGAACCAAGGTTCGCAGTGCGACGCCTGGTCTGATCGCGGATTTACGGAATAACAATTTGGGTGGTAAAGTAGTCTGGATTCTGGGTCCAGGTGGTGCCTGGCATTATTATGCACATCTGGATGGTCATAAGCGTGGCCTGAAAGTTGGTGACTATGTCAAAAAGGGCGATGTCATTGGTTATGTCGGTAATACTGGCAATGCCCGGCATACCGCGCCACATCTGCATTATGGTCTCTATTTAAGTGGTAAGGGCCGTGGTGTTGTTAACCCCTATCCATATTTACGTTAATTTTAGGAAGTTTACATGTCAGAAGCGTTGATCAACCGTCTGGTCGAATTTGCTGAATCAGGCAATCAACAGAAAATCGTGCTCAATGGCCAGACCTATCAGGGCTGGATCATGGAAATTACCGAAGAGGCGCTTCTGATCAGTACTGGTTATGCCGATAAAAGTGGTAAGGATATGTGGATCCAGTTCAGTGATCTGCAGCAGGCAGAACTCTCCTACTGGGACAATCAGCAAGATCAGTGGACGACATTTAAATTATAAGATAATCAAAAAAGGAGCATCCCTTGACGATCCAACGCTGTGGCTGGTGCTCTGATGATTCTCTGTATACTGCTTACCATGATCAGGAATGGGGACAGGCGCTGCATGATGAAAAACGCCTATTTGAAATGCTGTGTCTGGAAGGCCAACAGGCCGGTTTAGCCTGGATTACCGTACTCAGAAAACGTGAATCTTATCGCAAACATTTCTTTCAATATTCTATTGAAACCATCGCCGCATTTACAGATGAGCAACTCACCGCAAAACTGCAAGATGCTAGTCTAATCCGGCATATCGGTAAACTGACTGCAATTCGCGATAATGCTCGGGCCTGGCAACAGCTTAAATCTCAAGAAATTGATGTGGTCACATTGTTGTGGGCCTTTGCCCAGCAGCCCCGGTTAAATAATGATGTTGCAGATTATCGCCAGGCTCCGACACAAACCGTTGAAAGCCAGAACATGTCCAAAGCCTTAAAAAAAGCAGGCTTTAAGTTTGTCGGTCCTACGATCTGTTATGCCTTTATGCAAGCAGTCGGCATGGTCGATGACCATGAAAATCACTGTCACTTTAAAACAATATCCTCCCATTCAAATAAGAGCTGAATCTATGTCCAATAATACCATTCACGCTTATGCCGCAATGTCTGCCGGCGCCGCTCTGGAACCTTATCAATTTGATGCGGGTGAACTTCAGCCGCATCAGGTTGAAGTGAAAGTTGAATACTGCGGTCTATGCCATTCTGATATTTCAGTACTCAATAATGACTGGGGATCTTCGGTCTATCCTGTGGTGGCCGGACATGAAGTCATTGGCACCATTACGCAACTGGGTTCTGAAGCCAAAGGTCTAAAAGTAGGTCAACGTGTCGGTATTGGCTGGACTGCGGAAAGCTGCCAACATTGCGATCCTTGTATTTCAGGCCAGCAAGTATTGTGTACCGGTGGTCAGGTTGCAACCATCGTCGGTCATGCAGGCGGTTTTGCAGATAAAGTCCGTGCTGGCTGGCAATGGGCAATTCCCTTACCCGAAGATCTGGACCCGGAAAGTGCAGGTCCCCTGCTCTGTGGCGGGATTACTGTATTTGATCCGATTCTGAAACACCAGATTCAGGCCATTCATCACGTCGGTGTCATTGGTATTGGCGGTTTGGGACATATGGCGATCAAGCTGCTGAAAGCATGGGGTTGTGAAATTACCGCCTTTACTTCAAATCTGGATAAAACCGATGAGCTGAAAGCTATGGGTGCAGACCACGTAGTGAATAGTCGCGACCCAGCAGCGCTTAAACCGCTCCGTGGTAAATTTGATCTATTAATGAGTACTGTGAATGTCACACTAGACTGGCAGGCTTATTTATCAACTTTAGCGCCAAATGGCACTGTACATATGCTGGGCTTACCACTGGAACCCATGCAAATTTCTGCAGGTTCACTGATTGGCGGTGCTAAATCAGTGACTGGCTCGCCAACAGGTTCACCAGCAGCTTTACGTCAGTTATTAAAATTTGCGGCACGTAAAAATATTGCGCCACAAATTGAGTTATTCCCAATGTCGGAAATTAATGCTGCGATTGAACGTCTGCACTCAGGCAAAGCCCGTTACCGGATTGTACTAAAAGCCGATTTCTAATTTGTACTAATTATCAGTAAATCTAGATCTGCCCTAGCCTCATGTTAGGGCAGATTTTTTTTATGACTATATTTATAGATACTTAGCCAGCTTCTGAGCCAGAAATTCAATAAATAGATGTACTCGTTTAGGCAGATGCTCCTGACGGTAATAGACTGCATGAATTTTTTGATAATGCAGCTCAATCTGGTCTTCAAATAGCGCCTCTAAACGACCCGCCTGTAAATCGTCCTCGACCAGAAAGCGTGACAGACAAGTAATACCCACCCCATATAAAGCCAATTGACGAACCGTTTCCCCATTAGGTGCCCTAATCTTTGGCTTCACAGTGATAGGTTCGCCATCTAACCGAATCGGCCAGGTATTCAAATGCGTAGGCTGACTAAATCCCAGCAAAGTGTGCTCCGATAAATCCGCCACTGATTGCGGTTTGCCTTTTTGCTGTAAATATTCAGGGCTGGCCACAATATACAAACGGCTGCGGCATAATAATCTGGCATGCAGGCTGGAATCATGCAGTTCTCCAAAGCGGATCGCGACATCGGTTTTATGTTCCAGCAGATCAATCACCTGATCATGATTATTCAGTTCAATTTCAATCTGGGGATAGCGCTGCATAAACTCCTGAATTAGCGGCACGATTACATGCAGTACAAAAGGTGTAGCTGAATCAACCCGAATCAATCCTGACGTATCACTATCTGATTTCAGCAAAGCATCCTCAGCTTCTGCCAAATCATTGAGAATTTTGCGCGCCTTTTCTAGAAATAGCTGGCCCTCTTGAGTCAGTTTGAGTTTACGTGTGGTTCTTTCTAAAAGAGTCACATTTAATTTATTTTCCAGACGTTGCAGCGCCCGACTGACACCCGAAGTGGTTTGCCCCAAACGTTCTGCCGCCATGACGATAGAACCACTATCCACAATAGTGACAAAAGCCTGTAATTCTTCAATCGTCGATTTCATTTGTCACTCTTTTATTGATTTTCAGTCAATAATATTTTGCAAATTCAGCTATTTTTTCGCAACAATAAAAAGCACAAAATACTCAGCATCGAAAATACTTAAAGATTAAAGCTATGAATATTGTTCCTCAATTTGGTATTGGTACCTTTCGCCTGTCTGGACAGACCGTCATTGATTCAGTCAAAACAGCATTGGAAGTCGGTTATCGCGCTGTAGATACGGCACAGATTTATGCCAATGAAGCGGAAGTGGGTCAGGCTATTGTAGAAAGCCAAGTTAATCGTAACGAGCTGTTCATTACCACCAAAATCTGGACAGATCATTACGCACCTGACAAACTGATTCCAAGCCTCAAAGAAAGCCTGCATAAACTGCGTACCGATGCAGTCAATCTGACGCTCATTCACTGGCCTGCTCCTCGCTTAGGCGTTCAAATTCCTGAGCTGATGCAGACTTTATTAGAAGCCAAACAGCAAGGTCTGACAGAGCATATCGGTGTGTCCAATTTCAATATTGAGCTGACCCAACAAGCCATTGATACGATTGGTCTGGAGCATATCGCCACTAACCAGATTGAACTCAGCCCTTATTTACAAAATCAGCGTCTGGTCAATTTCCTACAATCTCAGAAGATTGATGTCACCTCTTATATGACACTGGCCTATGGCAAAGTGCTAAATGATCCTGTCCTGCAAGGAATTGCTGCCCAACATCAGGCTTCGACTGCACAAATTGCACTGGCTTGGGCCTTACAAAAAGGCTTTGCGGTGATTCCATCTTCAACCAAACGTGAACATCTGCTTGCCAATCTGGCAGCGCAGGAGATACAGCTGACCCAGGAAGAAATGGCTTTGATCAGCACCTTGGAGCGCAATGGCCGTGAGGTTGATCCGGACCAGCTTGCGCCTATCTGGGATTAAACAGAAACCATGAAAATTAATTTTCCTTTGCTTGCACTGGCAGTTGGTGCCTTTGCAATTGGTACCACTGAATTTTCTCCAATGGGTTTTTTGCCGGAAATCGCCCGTGATCTGGAGATTTCGATTCCTCGTGCCGGGATGCTGATCAGTGCCTATGCCTTAGGGGTAATGCTAGGTGCACCGCTAATGACCCTGTGGTTAAGCCGTTATTCCAAACGTAAATCTCTCATTTTACTGATGGCGATTTTTACGACTGGCAATATTCTGGCGACATTAGCGCCTAATTATCTGGGGCTGATGGGAGCACGCATCATCACCAGCCTGAACCATGGTGCTTTCTTCGGAATTGGTTCGGTTGTCGCGGCCAGTGTCGTTCCGAAAGATAAACAGGCCAGCGCCGTAGCCATGATGTTTATGGGCCTGACCATTGCCAATATTGGCGGGGTACCACTGGCAACCTGGATAGGACAACATATCGGCTGGCGTACGGCTTTTCTGGGTATTTCCCTGCTTGGTTTGCTGACCATGTTCTCCCTATGGAAAGCCTTGCCTGAAGGTCAAAGCAGCCAAAAACCGGATGTAAGGCAGGAGCTGCAAGTCCTGACCCGTTTACCAGTGGTGTTAGCTTTATTGACCACCGTGATGAGCGCGGGTGCCATGTTTGCTCTCTATACTTATATTGCGCCAAGTCTGCAAAGCTTTACTCAGGCTTCCCCTGCATTGATTACTTTGATGCTGGTACTAATTGGAGTAGGTTTCTCGATTGGTAATCATCTGGGTGGCAAGTTTGCAGACCTATCCTTAGATAAAACCCTGATTGGCTTTTTAATCTTGCTCATGCTGATGATGCTGCTCTTCCCGATTCTGGCAAGCACGGCTCTTGGCGCAGGTCTGGCATTAATCATCTGGGGTGCTGCTGCCTTTGCCGTGGTCCCACCTTTACAGATGCGAGTCATGTCCGTGGCTTATGATGCGCCTGGACTGGCCTCTTCAGTAAATATTGGTGCTTTTAACCTCGGTAATGCTTTGGGGGCAATTGCGGGTGCCAGTGTGCTAAATCTAGGACTTAGCTATAGTGCGGTTTCATTTGCCGGTGCTAGTCTGAGTGCTGTTGCTTTGCTTCTGGTCGTGATTCAAATGAAACTGGCTCCACAGCAAGATATGACTACGCAGCAATGCTCTTAAAATTTCCTTCACAAAAAAGTCCGCCTGATGCGGACTTTTTTTATTGGCTATTTAGCGTAAAGCTTCAGGTAACACAGGCGTTGCCACAGGTTTAGCCAGTTCGGTTTTCATCTTTTGCAGCATCTGATAAGGCTGCTGCTGCACAAACATATTCACAAAGGTTAAAGGAATCGAACCTTCAGGATTGGCATAGCCATAAGTAGATACTTTGACCTTGTTATTGGCCAGTTTCTGGAAAGTCCAGTCTCCCTGATAATCAGTCAAACGTACATAATTCGGATTTAGGGCATAACCGGTCTGAATCGCTTTATTTTTGATCGTAATCTGTCCTTTGGCATCCTTGATCATTTTGCCTTGCACAATCAGATCACGGTCTTTTAAAGGGAATGGAAAATCCAGCACCATATACAGGGTAAAATCGCCTTTTTTATCATCACGGGATAGCACCTTGATACTGCCCATATAAGGCACCCATTTCACTGCATGATCAACATCCAGGATTAAAGAGACGGCATTCTCAATCGGAACATTGTAGGTGGTTTCGGCTTTATAGAGAAAAACAGGATTACGCTCATCCTGATAGGTCCAGACTTTAATATTATTTTTATTAATGCTGAGCTTGGCATTCTGCACAGAGGTCGACTGTGCTGTAGCGGCAAAGGCTACAGCACACGCCATTAATATTAATTTCTTCATTCCATTGTCATCTTATTTTAGTTTTAAGTTATTTTTATATAGGATTTTGACGAAAATTTATACTTGAATATCGTTAAAACCAAGTACGTCCTTCATGTCATATTTACGCGCATCACGACCAACGACCCAAGCTGCGGCACGTACGGCACCCGCTGCAAAGTTCATACGATTGGTGGCTTTATGCGTAATTTCAACACGCTCGCCTTCGCCAATAAACATTGCAGTATGTTCACCGACGATATCACCGCCACGAATGGTCTGAAAACCAATGCTTTTACGTTCACGAGGACCCGTATGCCCTTCACGATGATATACCGCATCTTTTTTCAGATCACGACCCAGTGCTCCAGCAATCGCCTCACCCATCATAAGAGCTGTACCTGATGGCGCATCTACCTTATGACGGTGATGCGCTTCGATCACTTCAATATCGACCGTATCACCAAAGACTTTAGAGGCAAGTTCTAACAGTTTGATCGAAACGTTCACACCAACTGAATAGTTCGCTGCATAGACCACTGGTGTTTCTTTTGCAGATTCATCCAGATAAGCCTTTTGTTCGTCATTCATACCAGTAGTACCAATCACGATCGCAACGCCATTTTCACGGCAGATTTTAAGATGATTCACCGTCGCAGCAGGTGCTGTAAAGTCGATCACCACGTCACAGTCTTTGACCACTTCTTCAAGATGGCCGACAACCTTTACACCCAAGTTCCCTACGCCAGCCAGTTCACCGGCATCTGCACCAATGAGTGAGCTTTCAGGGCGCTCAACAGCTGCTGCCAATTGGTAACCGGCTTCTTTCACCGCCTGAATAAGGATGCGTCCCATACGGCCGCCTGCACCTAAAATCCCAATGCGTGGTGTCGCTGACATAACATAGTCCTGATGTTGATTCGAAATTGCTCTTACTATAGCAAAACTCGCTCATAACACTAAGATTGATCGCATAAAAATCAATGAAAAGAATTAAAGAAGGTCATGAGGGATTTTGATATGCAGTCCATATAAACAATATTTTATGGACGAGTAAAAAGAAAAATAATTCTGTTAGAGGAATAATGATTAAATGCTTAGTCAGAGATAAACTTATTTAAAGAAAATTCTAGTTAATAAGAATTAATTTTTAATTATAAATAATTGAATTTAATAAGATAAAAAATATTTATCCATAATAAGTATGATCTTGATTTTTCATATTTAGATCATTTGCATTTAAGGGAAATATATTGCAACTCCAGTTTGACCGCCTCAGCAATATAAGTACCACTGATATTATTGAACTAAATACCCATCATCGCGTACTGAAGCATATGCCCTTAGCGCATGGCATTATTTTCGATGAAGCACGATTTATTGCTTGGGTAAATGGAAAGGTAAATCCATACTTTCTTAAATTTAGGAATGTTTAAGGATTAAGCATCAAGTAGTTGACCAACTTCCAAGCTGGTATATCCACGTTCTTTAAAGATCAAAATAATCGCTTTTTTATAATCTTCACAAATAGATGTTTTATATTTAGTGATGAGTTGAATCTCGGAATTCAGCTCCAAGTCATTTTTTAAGGTCAAAACTTCTGTAGAGATCTTATTAAAAATCTTTAAATTAAACATATAGGCACCTGTTATCAATTGTAGCGGCCCGACTACAACAAATACCTGCCTTAGCTCAGCTAGACACCCTTGGTTGCAAGGATTACAAATTAGAAAAAGTTCTGCAAGTTTTGAGGAATTGACAGATTAAATAACCTTCTAAATCCTGCCTATTTAGCAAGATTGTCAGCCTAAAAATTAATTTTATATATCAAATTCTTAATAAGAGCATGATTGCTAAAAATTTAATAGGAACCAGTTTTTGTAACAATTCTTTTAATATTTCAGATTATTCATAATATTTTATTGGTTAAATGAATGGAGAAATCATTAATTCAGGATTTTCATATCCTGGTGATGAGGTCTTAAAAGACAAAGTATTTTTTCTATCTGGCAAAGGTAAAACCAGACTCTTTGTACGCTTTGGCTCACATCAATCTCGGCCTTTTGCTGCTACCCAGAATACTGGAAGTTTCCTATGATGAATTCATCAGGAACAGGAAGTTCCAAACAAGAATAACAATAGATCAGCACAAGGACAGTAAGGTACGACAGGAGTTATACCGAGCGAACCCATACGAAAAACCCCGGCAGGATGCTGGGGTTTTTCTTTTAGAATTTAAATTAAATTTCATCCTTTAAATGTGCAAATATGTGATATACATCACATTAAAAAACCCATTTTCTTATATTTTTTGCCACTAGCTCAATTTTATGAGATTAATGATTAATCTTATATTTCAATTATTTAAATAACATCAAATTACATTAGTAAACATAAGTACACACAAAAAAACATCAATACCTACATTTTATGTCAACATTTTTGCCAAGTGTACTGAGTAGTACACTATTTTTAATACAAGGAAATTCATATGAAATTAGTTCAATTAACTTTTGCCGGGGTAGCGTTAATTGCTGCATCACAAACTTTTGCTGCTGAAGAAGTAGCACAAACAGCTCCTGCTGCAACTGAAACAGCTGCATCTGAAGTTCAAGCTGCTGAAGCACCTGCAAGCGAAGCTCCAGCATCAGAAGCTCAAGCAACTGAAGCGCAATAATATGACAGGATTTATATTTCTCTGCGTGAGGGGTATAAATCCTTCTTAAAAAGCCAATATCATTAAAAGAATAATTTTCTCATTATTTTTATCTAATAATTAACTTATACATCTTTTCCGAATTTAAGCTATAAAAAAGGACGCCTGAGCCACTGCTGTCCCATAGTTTACTTTAAATAAAAAAACCTGAGTCCTAACAGTTAAAATATGAGTGCAAACAAACACTTTAACGACCAGGATTCAGGTTTTGTCACATCAGAATACCGTATTTCATGAGCTAATTAAACCTGTTGTGCGACAGGATTTTGAACAACTTGCTAAAGTACACCATGTTGGACAGAAATTTAGAGCAGCTTCCCGGTGGGATCAGTTTATTGCCATATTGATGTCTCAATTCTCTTGTAGGCAAAGTCTGAGAGATATTCAATCCAATTTGGAGTGCCAACAGGAAAAGCTAAGTCATCTCGGAGCAAAGTCTATTCCCCGAAGCACGCTGGCACGAATCAATGAGCAGCAGCCTGCTGCCTTGTATCAACAGCTATTTTACAAGTTGCTTAAATACTATGAACACTCAAAAGTCGCTCATAAATTTCGCTTTAAGAATCCCTTGTATTCCTTGGATGCCAGTCATATTGACCTGTCGCTTTCCTTATGTGAATGGGCCAAAGTTCACGACTCAAAAGCCAGCATGAAACTCAGTATAGGATTGAATCACAGCAATGATATTCCTGAGTTTGTTGCAGTTGAAAATGGCAAAGAAAATGACATGGTACAAGGCCGCAAATTCCAGTTTCCTGCTGGCAGCATTGTAGTTTTTGATAAAGGCTATGTCGATTACCAATGGTATGCAAATCTGACTGCTCAAAACATTGGATTTGTCACACGTTTTAGGCCTAAATCTGTGTATCAGGTGATCCAGCAACATCCAGTGCTTGAATCCAAAGGTATTCTAAAAGATGAAACCATTCAGCTGAATAGCGCACATGCCCTAAAAAGAAAAGCCCCAGTGTTAAGAAGAATTGAATATAGAGATCAGCAAAGTGGCAAGCACTTTAACTTTCTCAGCAATAACTTTCATTTAGCCGCCTCCACCATTGCGGCGATTTATAAAGATCGTTGGAAAGTTGAGCTGTTCTTTAAGGCGATTAAGCAGAATCTCAAATTAAAAGCGTTTCTAGGCCGCAGCAGGAACGCAATTCAGACACAAATCTGGATTGCGATGATCGCCTATTTATTGGTGAGTTTCGCTCAACATTTAGGAAAAACAGGTTGGACAGTTCAACGTTTACTCAGAATAATTCAAGTGAATTTGTTTGAAAGAAGAACTTTAAAAGCTTTATTTTCACCCGATAAAATACCCATAAAACAAGAGGAAGCTCATTTGAGCTTCCTCTTGTGAAAAATTGTGGGACAGCAATGCGCCTGAGCGTCCTTTTTTATCTATCCAGATCAGTCAAACAACCGATCAAAGAAAGATTTTTTCTTTGGAGAAGACTGGCTGCCCTCATCTTCCATGGTCGCTTGCAACTCTTTCAACAGTTCACGTTGACGTGCAGTCAGGTTCACTGGTGTTTCTACAACAACACGGCAAAGCAGATCACCTTGCATGGTTGAACGTACTGGTTTCACGCCCTTACCACGTAGGCGGAACAGTTTACCGGTTTGCGTACCTTCAGGAATTTTCAGGCTGACACGACCATCTAATGTCGGAATCTGGACTTCTTTACCCAAAGCTGCATCCGCAATTGAAATCGGCACATCCATATACAGGTCCGCACCGTCACGTTGGAAGATTTCGTGTTCACGTACCACGACTTCAACGTATAAATCACCTGATTGGCCATCACGGATCGCTTCACCTTTACCAGTCAAACGTACGCGGTCGCCATTGTCCACACCGGCTGGAATAGTAACTTCCAGGGTTTGCTGACGGTCAGATACACCTGAACCATGACATTTATTACATGGGTTCTTGATGATCTTGCCTTGGCCACGACAGGTACTACAGGTTTGTTGTACCGAGAAGAAACCTTGCTGCATACGTACCTGGCCGGCACCATGACAGGTTGGACAGGTTTCAACATCATTCGGATTTTTAGAACCTCTACCATCACAGGCATCACATGGCGCTGGTGCAGTAAAAGTAATGGTTTTCTTAACGCCTTTCACTGCTTCTTCGAGCGTCAGTTCCATTACATAGCGTAAGTCTGAACCACGGCGTTGACGTTGCTGGCCACGGCCACCCCCACCAAAGGCTCCACCGAAAATATCCCCAAACTGGCTGAAAATATCTTCCGCACTGAAACCACCGAAGCCGCCAGCACCACCGCCCATACCACCTTCAAAGGCTTGATGGCCCATGCGATCGTACATGCTACGTTTTTCGCTGTCTGACAGAACTTCATACGCTTCTGAAGCTTCTTTAAACTTCTCTTCAGCTTCAGGATTGTCCGGGTTACGGTCTGGATGATATTTCATCGCCAACTTACGGTAGGCTTTTTTAATTTCATCATCACTAGCGGTTTTAGAAACGCCCAAAACCTCATAATAATCACGTTTAGCCATGTCTGGCGATGCTCCTCACGGAATTCTATTTAATATTGACTGTGGTCTAAAATTGGGGTTAAACCCAGCTTTACAAGGGGAATTCTGAAAAAAAATTGAAAGCTTAGAATACGGCTTTGTTTTGAGAAAATTTGAAGATGCCTTTGAACCAGGCATTAATGAGGAAAATAATGGCAATAAAGCTGAATACCACACCTGCGACTGTGCAGGCTTTCACCCAAAGTTGGCTATCCCAGGCAAAGAAAAATAATGGAATAAACCAGAGCGCAGCAAAAATCGCGAGTACTGAATAAATCACAATATTGCGCATGATCCAGAGTGCCTGTGCCTGTAACCAGACTTCGGCATAATCAATCTGGGTCACCTTACGTGCATACCAGTAAGCAAATACACCACTCACCACTGTAAACAAAGCAAAAAACATGAAGACATAAGCCATCGCCACGGAGCGTCGCATCTTGGTGAGTGTGTCTTGAGTCATGTTTAGTCAACCTTAGTGTGCGGCCCAGCACAAGCGAGTTCCGCAGCAGTATGTCTTTTTTGAATTATTAAAAAATCAGGTACTACTATATTGAAATTTTCAATATTTCGCACCTGAAATTATGACAAATTTAAACAGAATTTAAACTTTTTTTCACTTTAAACCATTGTGCATATAAGGCTGGCAGGAAAAACAGCGTTAATAGCGTCGCAACGATCAATCCGCCCATAATTGCAACCGCCATTGGCCCGAAAAAAATACTTCTAGATAAAGGAATCATGGCCAGAACGGCAGCCAGTGCAGTCAGAACAATCGGACGGCAACGGCGCACTGTGGCATTGATAATTGCATTCCATTGCGATTCACCTGCCTGAATATCCTGTTCAATCTGGTCAATGAGAATCAACGAGTTACGCATGATCATGCCTGACAAAGCAATCGTGCCTAGCATAGCCACAAAGCCAAAAGGTTTATTGAAAATTAACAGGAATAAGACCACGCCAATAATGCCCAATGGCGCCGTCAGGAAGACAATAAAGGCACGTGAAATACTTCTAAGCTGGATCATCAGCAAAGTCATCACCACTGCCAGGAACAATGGCATACCTGCATTTACTGAATTCTGCCCACGTGCAGATTCTTCGACTGTCCCGCCTACTTCAATCAGATAGCCACTTGGCATTTCTGATCTGAGCTGCTCAAGTTGATCTTTCAGCTCGTTGACCACGGTTGCCGGTTGCAGTTGCGTCCGGATATCAGCCCGTACAGTAATAGTCGGCAAACGATTCCGATGCCAGATCAGGCCTTCTTCAAAGCTATATTCGATCTTGGCAATCTGGGCCAAAGGAACTGAACTCCCATTTGTAGTTGGTACGGCCAAGCTACTCAGTGAACCGACATCGACACGTTCAGCCTGATCACCCCGTAAACGGATTTCAATCAGCTCACGTTTCTCACGGTATTGATCAATCGCAGTTCCAGAAATCGAGCTATTCAGGAAATTGGCCAAATCGCTACTGCTCACGCCAAGCTGACGGGCACGGTCCTGATCGATATCCAGTTTAATCACTTTACTTGGCTCGCCCCAGTCCAGATGCACATTGGTGGTATTTGGATTGTCTCCGACCGTTGCTGCAACTTTCTGTGCCCATTGACGGACTAATCCCAGGTCTTCACCCGATACACGGAACTGTAATGGATAGCCAACGGGTGGGCCATTTTCCAGTAGAGATACCCGGGTACGGGCTTCTGGTAACAGCACCCGAATCTGGTCACTTAAGGATTTACGGATTTCATTGCGGTCTTCAAGTGATGAAGCCAAGACCACAAACTGGGCAAAGCTGGCTTGCGGCAATTGCTGATCTAGAGGTAAATAAAAACGCGGTGAGCCGGTACCGACATAGACCACATAGTTATCAATCCCCTCCTGTTTGGACAGGAAGTTTTCAACTTTTTTCACTGCCGCTTCAGTCGCTTTTAATGAAGCGCCCTCTTCCAGTTTCAGATCCACCAGAATTTCGGCACGGTTCGATGGCGGGAAGAATTGTTTGGGCACCAGATTAAACATCAAAATGGATAGCACAAAAATCCCGACAGTCGCCGCGATGACCGTTTTACGGTAGGTGACACAGATATTTACCCAGCGACGAAAGCCCTGATAAAACTTAGTCTGATAAGGATCATGATGTTCACCGGCATGATGTACCAGCGGCTCCGGTTCAGGGCGTTTGCGTAAACGCGCCCAGAGACGTTGATACCATGGCGCTCTCTGCACCAGATCCTTATTGAAATCTGGCAGGAGTTTATCACCCAGATAAGGGACAAACAGAACTGCGGCAATCCAGGATACTAATAGTGCCAGCGTCACCACCTGGAAAATCGAGCGGGTATATTCCCCGGTACTGGATGCTGCTGTCGCAATCGGTAGGAAACCAGCAGCAGTAATCAGGGTTCCGGTCAGCATTGGAAATGCTGTGGTTCGCCAGGCATGACCGGCCGCCTGTAAGCGGCTAAAGCCCTGCTCCATTTTGATTGCCATCATTTCAATGGCAATAATCGCGTCATCCACCAGAAGGCCAAGTGCCAGAATCAGGGCACCCAGAGAAATCTTATGCAGACCAACATCAAACAGCTGCATCCCGGCAAAGGTCATTGCCAGTACCAGCGGAATCGAAAAAGCCACCACTAGACCGGTACGGAACCCGAGTGAGAAAAAACTCACTAAGAGAACAATAATCACGGCCTCGGCCAAAACTTTCATAAATTCATTAATACTGCGTTTCACCGCTACTGGTTGATCTGAGACTTTTTGCAGATCCATCCCCAGAGGCAAAGTTTTCTGCAACCGGGCAAATTCCTGTTCCAGATTTTTACCCAAGGCAATAATGTCACCCCCTTTACGCATCGATACGGCAATGCCGATGCCATTTTCGCCCATAAAGCGCATACGCGGTTGTGCCGGATCGGTAAAGCCGCGATAAACTTCAGCTATATCGCCGAGCTGGATGGTCTTGCCATTTACCAGTAAAGGTAGCTGCTGCAGTTCTTCGACATTATTCAGCGCCCCACTGACCCGCACCTGAATCCGGTCAGAACCGGTTTCAAAAAAGCCCGCCTGAGTCATGGCATTTTGCTGCTGCAGTGCCTGCTGAATGGCAGTCACCGGAATACCGAGCTGGGTAGCTTTGGTGTTGGAGATTTCGATCCAGATTTTCTGGTCCTGCAGGCCGATCAGTTCAACTTTGGCAACATCCTTGACCCGTTGCAACTGTAACTGTAAACGGTCTGCATATTCTTTAAGCGTCGCATAATCGAAGTCATTGCCTTTAATAACATAGATGTTGCCAAAGGTATCGCCAAATTCATCATTAAAAAATGGACCTTGTACGCCTTGCGGTAATTCATGCCGAATATCATTGATTTTCTTACGGACGTTATACCAGACATCTGCGACATCCTTGGAAGCCAAAGAATCCTTGGCAATAAAAGTCACCATGGATTCTCCCGGACGGGAATAGGCCATGATCCGGTCATACTGTCCGGTAGTCATCAACTCTTTTTCAATCCGGTCGGTGACCTGTAAGGACACTTCTTTAGCACTGGCACCCGGCCAGTAGGTCTGGATTACCATCACCTTAAAGGTAAACGGCGGATCCTCACTTTGTGACAGTTTGGAATAGGATACGATGCCCACCAAACCGAGCAGGATCATGAAATACAGTACCAGACCTTTATTCTTTAAGGCCCATTCAGACAGGTTAAAGTTCATATTTAACTCCCTGCCTGAATTTTCACACTACGGTTTTCACGGTCAATCGGATTGATTTTTTGCTGGTCACGCAGCAGATGCACTCCACCAATCACCACATAATCATCAGCCTTTAAACCACTGAAGACTGGCACAGAATCACGGCCATAAGCACCCAGCTGCACCGGCACTTTGCGAATAGTATGATCCGGCTTGACTACTATCACATAGGCCTGCTGATCAGTCGCTGAAACGCTGGATAAAGGAACGCTAAGGACATTGTCCTGACTGTTCTGGAAGAACACCCGGGCACTCTGACCGAGCTGAATCTGGCTATTACCTTCGCGTAAAGCCACTTTCACCCGGAAGGTACGCGATTGATCTGCTGCTGGTGAAATCTCACGAACAAAGGCAGCAAATTTTTCATTCGGTTTGGACCATAACGTCACCCAGGCCGGCTGACCGGTTTTAATTTCGGAAATCGCCTGTTCAGGAACCCCAATTACGACTTCACGCTCACCGGCAATCGCCAGTTCAAAGGCAGCCTGCCCTGCTGCAACGACCTGACCAATTTCGATATTGCGTGCAGTAATTACCCCATTTTTATTGGCAATGAGCTGGTTATAAGCGGTCTGGTTTTTGGCCGTATCATAATTGGACTGAGCCTGTTTCAGATTTGACGCAGCTGCCTTATATTGATTTTCAACCGCATCATATTGCGAGCGGCTCACAGCATTGGTCGGTAACAGCTGCTTGAAACGCTGTAATTCATCCTGAGCAATTTTACTGGCCGATTGAGCACTTTCTAGCTGGGCACGTGCTGCATTTAATTGAAGTTGAGCATCTTTCACATCTAGGGTCGCCAAGACTTGCCCGACTTTTACCTGATCACCCACATCGACAAAACGCTGGGTGACTTGTCCGCCTACCCGGAATGCCAGTGCCGTTTGCTGACGTGCCTGGACATCACCGGCATAGCTTTTCAATTCCTGATGTGAAGTTTTCGGTGTGGTCACCATGACAAATGGAACTTCCTGTTCTGCTGCAGCGCTGTCCTTGCTACATCCTGAGAAAGCCATACTGCATAGGACGATCATGCCAGCCAGTGCGCTCTGTATCGTGCTCATTATTGTTCGCTCTTATCTAATCATCATTTTTAGGGCAAAATAGGTAGATATATAAATTGCTTATTTTTTAATTAATATACCACTCGGTACACTAATTAGGATTCTGCAGTTAAAACAATGACCATATTGAATTTTTTTGGATGAAATTGTGCAAATACCGGTTGGACGGCCCAAGGATCTGGAAAAACGCCAGCGTATTCTGAACGCAGCTAAACAGCTGTTTTTACAGCATGGTTATCATGGTTCCAGCATGAACCAGATTGCGCTGGAAGCCAGTGTGACCAAACTCACTGTCTATAATCATTTTCAGGATAAGGCCACGCTGTTTAGCTGTGCGGTTGAAGAAACCTGTGAGGCAATTCTGCAGGAATCTCCTAAAGTTCTACAGCCTGATAGTGATTTTCAGCAGGAGCTATATCAGATCTGTCTGCGCTCATTCAATATTGCCAATCTGCCGGAAGCTCTCAAACTGGACCTGCTCATCATGCAACTGGCCTATGAAAAAAATCCGTTGGCGGAACGTTTTTATACGGCCTCACATATCAAGCTGAATCAGGCCTGGCATGATTTCTTTGAGCAGGCGCAGCAACATCAATTTATCCAGACTGATGATCCGCAGCATCAGACCGAACTGATGGTGTCCTTACTGCTAGGTATGCGACATCACAAAGTCTTACTGGGCTTAAGTCCGCTACCCGACATGCAACAACGCCATCAGATCATTCAGCAGGCCATCGAGATCTTTATGCTGAAATATGCAATTTCCCGTTAAATTTCTTCTATCTGGCCGGATCCTTGCAACAGCGTAAAGACTAAAATTCATTCAATTATCAACAAATGATATTCAACTTTTGTCTGCAAAAGACTTGGATTGTCATGCAGTCGGGGTATAGTCAAAGGAAGAATCGGAGGGATATAAAAAATGGTTCAACAGATTGATGCACCTCTACGCGAAGACGTACGTTTACTGGGTAATTTGCTGGGAGAAACCCTGAAGTTACATGCGGGGCAAGATTTGTTTAATCAGGTCGAGCAAATTCGGGCCTTATCGAAAGGTGCTCGCGATGGACAGGTTGAAGCAGAAAAACAGCTGGAACAATTATTCCTGACTTTAGAAGATCATGAAATCCTGCCATTGACCCGTGCCTTCACCCATTTCTTAAACTTTGCCAATATTGCCGAACAGTACCATGTGGTACGTCGTCGCCGTCAAAGCGAATTTGAGGAAAGCACAGAATCTCCAAATCCTCTGATGCCTTTATTTGAAAAATTCAAACAGCAAGAAATTTCTGCAGAAACCTTATATCAGCAAATTTGTGAATTAAAGATTGAACTGGTGCTGACCGCACATCCAACAGAAGTCAGCCGACGCACCCTGATCCAGAAATATGATGGTATCAATAATGCCCTGTCCAAATTTGACCAGCAGAAACTGACCCCGCGTGAACGTCAGGCGGTCTTGGCTGACTTAAAACAGCTGATCAGTTCTGCCTGGCAAACGGACGAAATCCGTCAACATCGCCCAACCCCGGTGGATGAAGCCAAATGGGGCTTTACGACAATCGAACAGACCCTCTGGAATGCGGTACCCAAATTCATTCGTGAACTGAACGGCATGGTTGAGGAACAATGTGGCCAGACTTTGCCGCTAGATGTTGCTCCGGTACGTTTCGCTTCCTGGATGGGTGGCGACAGGGATGGCAACCCGAATGTGACGCATAATGTGACTCAGGAAGTATTGTGGTTGTCACGCTGGAAAGCAGCTGATCTTTATCTGTGTGATATTGAAAACCTGCGCTGGGAACTTTCTATTCAGCAATGCAGCGATGAAATTACACAGGCGTTAGGCCATCAACATCCTGAACCGTACCGTGAATATTTACGCGATATCCGTGAACGTCTAAAAATTACCCGGGCTTGGCTGGCTGAAAAACTGCATGGCAAAGATGCTGATGATAGTCGGGTCATTAAAAGTAAAGATGAGTTATTAAAACCTTTACTGACCTGCTATCACTCATTGATGGCGTGCAATCTGGCAGAACTTGCCAATAGCAGTCTGCTGGACCTGATTTACCGGGTGAACTGTTTCGGCATTGAACTTCTCAAACTGGATATTCGTCAGGAATCGGGTCGTCATCGTCAGGCCATTTCAGCCATTACTGAATATCTGGGTCTGGGTAATTTTGAAACCTGGACTGAACAGGCCCGTCAAAACTTCCTGTTGCAGGAACTGCAAAGCAAACGTCCTTTACTACCTAAGCACCTGAATGAACCAGCGGGTAGCCTGATTGAACATCCAGATGTACAAGAAGTGTTTATCACCATGCGCACATTGGCCGAACAGCCAAGTGAGTCTCTGGGTGCCTATATTATTTCCATGGCCGAATACCCAAGTGATGTGCTGGCCGTCTTGCTGCTGCAAAAAGAAGCCGGGATTAAACAGCCTTTACGGGTAGTACCTTTATTTGAAACCTTAAAAGATCTCGACGGTGCTGCTGACACCATGTCGACACTCTTTAATATGCACTGGTACAAACAGCATATTCAGGGCAAGCATGAAGTCATGATTGGTTATTCGGATTCGGCCAAAGATGCCGGCTTTATGTCAGCCAACTGGGCACAGTACCGTGCGCAGGAAGAACTGACCGCAGTCGCCAAACAGCATGGTATCCAGCTGACCCTGTTCCATGGTCGTGGCGGCTCGATCAGCCGTGGTGGTGCACCCACCCAGCAAGCCTTGTTCTCGCAACCGCCGGGTTCGATTTCAGGGGCCATTCGGGTGACTGAACAAGGTGAGATGATTCGCTTTAAATTTGGTCTGGAAGAAATCGCGCTACAAAATCTGGAAATTTATACTGCAGCGACTTTGGAAGCGACTTTATTACCGCCACCTGAACCGAAACCGGAATGGCGTGATCTGATGCATAAGATGACCGATCTGTCGGTACAGGTCTATCGTCAGACAGTACGTGAAAATCCGCATTTCGTGAAATACTTGCGTACCGTGACCCCAGAACTGGAATTACAAATGTTACCGCTGGGTTCTCGCCCTGCCAAACGTAAGGTCAGCGGTGGAATTGAATCCTTGCGCGCCATTCCCTGGGTCTTTGCCTGGACCCAGATCCGTCTGATGTTACCGGCTTGGCTGGGTACCGGTGCCGCATTAAATGAGGTACTGGATCAAGGGCAACGTACGATTCTAGATGAAATGCTAACTGAATGGCCGTATTTCCAGACCCTGATTGATATGTTGGAAATGGTGCTGTCCAAAGCAGACAGCAATGTCGCGCTCTATTACGAATCGCATCTGACTCAGGATGAAGACCTGAAAGAGCTTGGTACGGAATTGCGTCAACGTTTACAGGATGCAATCCAGACCCTACTCACTTTAAAAGGTGAGTCAAAACTGCTCAGCAGTAATGGCGTCTTGGACCAGTCCATGACGGTGCGTAAACCTTATCTGTTGCCGCTCCATTTACTACAAGCCGAACTGATGAAACGTCGTCGGTTATATCTGGAACAGCAGCAGGCTGAACACACTCCGGTCGATCATGCCCTGATGGTGAGTATTGCCGGCATTGCCGCCGGTTTACGAAATACCGGTTGATTTTTTCCCTTTCATTTAAAGCACATCTACACGATGTGCTTTTTTATTGATCAGTCAATAGCCAAAAAAAGCTTTATTTATATATCAAATTAAAATTACTTATAGAAGTTGAATATGAATTGTCCGGGAATTAATCCACTGATTTAACTTTAGTTTTGATTTAAAAAACTTTTACCGCACGGTAAAATCTCAAATAAAGTCATAGAATTAATTTGAACAAAAATTTTGTTTCAGTGATTAAATCTTCTAAAAAACAAGAGTATGATGTGCACAATTTATCTTTTGAGTGCTCATTTTATGTCCAATTGGTTTCCCAAGTGGCGCCCTTATGAGGGTAGTATCGATGCACGACCAGTAGGTACCGCAGAGTATTTACCGCCTGCCCAGACCCTGATCTTGGGGGTACAACATGCCTTTGCCATGTTCGGTGCGACGGTACTGGCGCCATTTCTAATGGGTTTTGATCCCAATCTGGCCATTTTAATGTCGGGGATCTGTACCATTCTGTTCTTTTTGATCACGGGTGGTCGTGTACCAAGTTATCTGGGTTCAAGCTTTGCGTTCATTGGGGTGGTGATTGCGGCAACCGGTTATGCAGGTGCTGGCGGACTGAATCCAAATATTGGTGTCGCCGCCGGCGGGATTATTGCCTGTGGTGTGCTTTATGCCTTGATGGGTGTTCTGGTGATGGCAACGGGAACCCGCTGGATTGAAAAATTGATGCCGCCTGTCGTGACCGGTGCGGTGGTAATGATTATTGGTCTGAACCTGGCCCCTGTGACCGTGAAAAACGTCATGGGCAATACCTTTAATATGTGGATGTCACTGGTGACCGTACTGTGTATGGGTTCCATTGCGGTGTTTACCAAAGGTCTGGTACAGCGTTTATTGCTCTTGATCGGTTTATTGCTGGCTTACTTCATTTACTACATTTTAAGTAATGTAATGGGCTATGGCACTGCGATTGATTTTGCGCCCATTCAGCAAGCGGGCTGGTTTGGTGTTCCGAGCTTCCATGCGCCTGTATTTGATACCAATGCCATGCTGATCATTGCGCCGATTGCCCTGATTCTGATTGCAGAAAACCTGGGACATATTAAAGCCGTGGGCGCCATGACCGGTGAAAATCTGGATCCGCATATTGGTAAAGCCTTTGTGGCGGACGGTATTGCAACTACCTTGGCAGGTGGTGTGGGCGCACCGGGTATGACCACCTATGGTGAGAACATCGGTGTGATGGCAGTTACCCGGGTTTACTCAACGATTATCTTTGCTGTTGCGGGTGTGTTTGCGGTATTCCTCGGTTTATCACCGAAGTTTGGTGCGATTATTCATACCATTCCAACGGCGATTTTAACCGGTGCTTCTATTGTGGTCTTTGGTTTGATTACTATTGCCGGTGCGAAAATCTGGATCGAAAATAAAGTCGATTTTTCACAGAACAAAAACCTGATGGTAGCAGCAGTGACCATTATTCTGGGTACGGGTGACTTTGCCCTGACCTTCGGTAACTTTAACCTAGGTGGAATTGGTACAGCGACCTTTGCTGCGTTATTCCTGAACTGGTTCTTTAGCCTGGTCGATAAAAAATAATTCGAAGACTTAAATTTTCAAGCAGCCGCCAGGCTGCTTTTTTTATATTGCAAGAATTGTTTAAATAGGCCTGATCTTTTATATGAGCATCCTGCCGATGCGTCTGGATTTTTTTGATTTACGTCTTTTTCTCAATATAGTCGACACAGGTAGTCTGACCAAAGGTGCTGAACGCTCTGCTATTTCCTTACAGGCAGCCAGTGAGCGGATTAAAAAGCTGGAACAGCAATATCAGGTCAGTCTGTTCAGCCGCCATTCTGGCGGGGTGAAAATGACTTTTGCGGGACAGGTCTTTGCTGAACATGCCCAAGCCCTGTTGCAACAGGGACAACAGTTGTCTCAAGCCATGGCCGGCTTTAGTGAAGGACTCCATTCCAATATCAGCTTATGGTGTAACTCTTCAGCACAAAGTGAGTACCTTCCCCTCTTATTGCCACAGTATCTGGTAAATAACCCAAATATCCAGATCGACCTCAAAGAAGCAGAGAGCAATGACATCATTGCGGCTTTGGCGAGTGGTACTGCCAAGCTAGGACTTATTTCCAGCTTTTTTCCTGCACCACAATTACAAACTCTGGAATTTTCAGATGATCCTTTGGTGCTGATCTGCCCTGAACAACATGATTTGGCAACGAATCAGGCATTAACATTAGCAGACTGTCTGAATTATCCCTTTGTTGGTTTGATGCAATATCACTCTTTGCAGCAATCCATCGAAACTCAGGCTCGCTTGCTGAACTGTGAAATTCAATACCGCTTACGCTTACCAAATTTTGCCGCCATTGCCCAGGTTGTGGCCAATGGTGTAGGTATCGCGATCATGCCAAAACGTGCTGCACAACGTTTGTCGAAGCTCTATGCATTTCAGCAAATCCAATTGACTGGAGATTGGGCCAACCGCAAGTTATTGTTAGCTGCAAAGAACTTTGATGAACTGAGCACGGCCTATCAGCACTTTAGTCAGTTCCTCATTTCTGCGGATGTACAAAAAATCCTGAATTAAATCCAGCCGAATTGATGCAGCATCATATAGCTGCCTAAGGCAATCAGGCCGATAAAAAATACTGTCCGGAATTTCTGTTCAGGGATACGGGAACGGATTTTTTTGCCGAACCACATCCCGATCAAGGCTGGAATCAGTGCAATCGCCGACATGGCATAATCAATCGGCATATCTTCCACCGGGTTTTGGTGCAGGAAAATTGCCAAACATACCGTCGAGGTAGTAAATACCAATCCTAAGGCCTGAACCAGATCATCACGTTTTAAATGCAGGGTTTGCAAATAAGGCACGACCGGAATTACCACTACCCCAGTTGCCACGGTCAAAGCACCCCCGAGATATCCCATAATCGGAGAAAGCCACTTTTCATGCTGGCTTAAATCTGGCATCCGTTTCGCCAATAAACCATATAGGCCATACAGGGCAAGCATCCCGCCCAGTAAGGCTTCACTATGAAATTCAGAATGACCCAAGGTCGGGAAAATACTCCAGACTGAACCCACGATAATGCCTGCCAGCAATAGCCAGAAACGGCGAATCAGTTTCAGCACATGACCTTCGGCAAAGAGTTGCCAGAAATTGGTCAGCATCGAAGGTACAATCAGTAAAGTTGCTGCCTGAAATGGACTCATAAATATGGTCAACAAACCCATGGACACCGCAGGCAGACCTAATCCAATGGTGCCTTTAATCAGGCCAGCCAGAGCAAAAATAGCAATAACAAAAGCAGTCATCTGATGACCCTAAATTAACTTAAGCCCATGCTATAGAAATCACGAATAGAGTAAAATCAGGGTTTTAAGAAGGAAGCCTCAAGTAAATATTGAGGCTTCAGATGGATGTGCCGAAACTCATCAGATTCATCAGCAAAAATCGGATATGAAAATTGTTTAAGGACGGAATTCTTTCAGTTCACGCTGAATGAAATACTGGAACATTTCCCGGTACAAATGTTCAATAAACGCCTGATCCACACCCTGCTGTTGTGCCAAGGCTTTGACATTTTCCACAATCTGCTCCACACGCTCCGGTGATTGCAGATCAGTTTCAGTTTTTTTAAAACGGGTGGTTTGATCAACATAAAATTGACGCGCAGCGATCAGCTCGACTAAAGCTGTATCAATGGCATCGATCTGTTGACGTGCATGTTGTAATGATCCAGCTTTGATTTTTTCCATGTTTATTCAGTCACTTTCAGTTTAGTTATCACTCTTATACTTTTCTTCTAACACATTACTGAAAATACTTTCAATCATCCAGACACGATATAAGCTATTAAATGTATAACTTTGCCCATCAATACGTAGTTCCAGCACTGGTAAATTCGGCTGGGACTTCATTTCACATAAGGTGTCATTTTCCTGCAACTTGGCCAGAACATCTTCCTGGGTCAGTTCAATAATATTCAGTTCCTGCTGCATACGCTTGAAATGCGCTGCATAAGACAGATCATAGCCACGGGTCCAGACCGCTTCCAGAATCTGGTACATGGCTTCAATCCGCTGCTCTTCCGGACAGCTATAAAACAATTGCGCCATCGGCATCACGGCCTGCTCGGTTGGCCGGCAGAATGGGGTAAATTTAACTTCAGTCCGCTTGGATAAGCGCGTCGCCAGACTCCAGTCAAACCAGTCCCGTCCCTGATAAGACAACGGATAGACATTCAACTGGATATTATAAAAATCAGCCAGCTCTTCCTTGATATAAGCCAGCAACAACCAGGAAATCGGATCTTCCAGAGCGATATACAGGTCTAGCTCCGGGTCCATGGACTGGATTTCATTCAGCTCTTCGGCATCACTGATCAGATGCTCGCGCCATTCAATATGATTGATCAGGAAAATCGGATTGCCGGTCAGTAATCTTTGCTGTTTTAGGCGACGGGTCAGACGTAACAAGTCATCTACCGCCTGATACTGACGTCCGCCAAACTGGAAATAACTGGCCAGAATCGGACTATGCTCAAAAATCCGTTCCGGAAAATTCTGCGGCGCATGATGACGGCTGGCCATCGCATATAAAGTGCGTAATTTTCCGTTCTGTTTTTGCCAGAGCATATGAAAGACATCTTCTAGCAAATACAGAAAATCCTGTCCGCGTAATGGCGTATTTCTCAGGATGGTTTCTGCCTGCTTTAAGGCTTCAGCTGTTGGTAATTCTGGGGTCTCATGAAAGCTGAAACGATGCTGTTTAGATAAAATTTTGGCATCATTCAGGCAATAGTGCTGCCATTCATCAAAAGACATCTGATTAGGCGGCTCAGCCCGCTGATCTGAAATAATGACTTTGAGTGGCTTCAGTTCCGGACTGAGAATTTCTTCCAGTTGCGGTAACTGTTGTACCGCCAGATAACTATAAACATCATCCAGTCTTAAATGGATGCTCAAGCCATCTTCAATAGATAACACCGTTTGACGAACTGGTTTCTGGTAAAACCAACTCGATCGGATTGGATCAAACCAACGGCGTAGCAGGGACATGAGAGGTGCCTCGAAAAGATTTTGTCATGCCAGCCCTTGCCAGCAGGATCGTTTTATTCAACATCCTATTATGAGGATGTTTATGACCTGATATAAGTCTTGTGCAAAACTTATATCAAGTCAGCAACAAATGTTCAATGTTTTCTAAGACTTTAGATTTCAAGATTTAGGTCAGTCACGGCCCCGGTCTCCGCCCCAGAGGTCAGTTTGGCGAATTTCGCCAGTGCCCCGTGAGTGTAATTCGGTTTCGGTTTCACCCAGGCCGCCTGACGTGCAGCAAGCTCTTCATCCGAAATATGCCAGGTCATTTCACGGGTTTCCGCATTAATGGAAATTTCATCACCATTTTGCACCAGACCAATCGGACCACCCTCATAGGCTTCTGGTGTGACATGACCAATCACAAAACCATGACTTCCGCCTGAGAAACGGCCATCAGTAATCAGTGCGACTGAATCCCCCAGACCTTTACCAATAATAGCAGAAGTCGGTTTTAGCATTTCCGGCATGCCCGGTCCACCTTTCGGGCCAACACCGCGAATTACGACCACTTCACCTGGCTGAACTTCGCCATCCAGAATCCCGCGCATCGCGCCCTGTTCACCTTCAAACACCCGTGCCGGTCCTTTGAAATATAGGCCTTCCTTACCGGTAATTTTGGCGACTGCCCCATTCGGTGACAGGTTGCCTTTCATAATGATCAGATGCGAGTCTTTTTTCACCGGTTTGTCGAATGGCAAGATAATCTGCTGACCTTCTGGATAATCTTCTACATCGGCCAGGTTTTCTGCCAGCGTTTTTCCGGTCACGGTCAGACAGGAACCATCTAGCATGCCAGCATCCAGCATGCGTTTCATCAATGGCTGGATTCCACCAATAGCAATCAGTTCTGACATTAGATATTTACCGGATGGGCGGACATCGGCCACGACAGGAATTTCTTTTCCAATTCGTACAAAGTCATCCAGGCTTAGTTCCACACCCGCCGTATGCGCCATGGCTAACAGATGCAGTACACCATTGGTTGATCCACCTAATGCAATCAATACTTTAATTGAATTTTCAAAAGCCGCTTTGGTCATGATGTCACGTGGCTTGATATCCAGACGCAGTAGATTCATCACTGCTTCACCAGCACGGGCACAGTCAATCTGCTTGTCTTCAGACACCGCTTCCTGTGCAGAGGAACCCGGCAGGCTCATTCCCAGAGCTTCAATCGCAGAGGCCATAGAATTCGCGGTATACATCCCCCCACAAGAACCCGGCCCTGGCAAAGACACTTCTTCAATATGTTTCACCTGAATCGCATTAATTTCGCCTTTGGCATGCTGACCCACCGCTTCAAATACCGAAATCATGTCGGTATGCCCTTCACCCGGCTTGATGGTGCCACCATAAATAAACAGACCTGGACGGTTTAAACGTGCCAAGCCCATGATGCAGCCCGGCATATTTTTGTCACAGCCCCCAATCGCAATCACGCCATCATAGGCCTGACAACCGACCACCGCTTCAATCGAATCGGCAATAATTTCACGCGACAGCAAGGAGTATTTCATCCCTTCAGTCCCGTTGGAGATCCCGTCGGAAATAGTGATGGTATTGAAGATAATCCCCTTACCACCGGCAGCATTAACGCCCTGCTCGACTGTACGCGCCAGACCATCAATATGCATGTTGCAGGGAGTGACATTGGCCCAGGTCGAAGCGATCCCAATAAAAGGACGAGTAAAGTCTTCATCCTGAAAACCGGTGGCACGCATCATGGATCGGGCCGGTGCATTTTCAATGCCTTCATAAACAGGCGCGGAATGTTCTCGGATATTGTCTTTACTCATTTTATTCGTCCTGAGTGTAATTTTTGAGAAGCCTAAATATTGGCTAGGTTTTATCCGATTGTATAGAAAGCAATCTCGACATAAAAGTAAGACTCTGTGTATCTGACTCAGTTATTTTTTATTTTCTTAGATGAGTATTTGAAGTACGAAGTTGCCATACATAATAAAAGACCCGGTCTTTTCAAGCCGGGCCTTTTACTGAGACTGTAAATCAGTCATGGGATGATTTCTGATTAGATTCATCTTTACACTATTTAAAATCAATTACTTATAAATTTTTAGTGTAGGCGTACTTAATTCACCTGATGCAGACCAAGTTCTTCATTGGAAGCCAACACCACAGATGCCAGAATCGGAGCCGCCAAAATCACAGGAACAGCTAATATCCAAAAGACGACGGTATAATGTGGATCAAAGAAAAATTGAATGCTCAGTGCAGCTAAAATCATAATGAGCGCTAAAATTGCCACAAAGCGGCTAATAAATTTCATGGACATGCGTGTAATCACTTTTGCATTGATACTGTCGCTTTAGTATACACATACTTTTTTCAAGACTTTATCGGTTTTAAGTATCTAAAGCCCTCTCTCCATTGATTTTATTGAAAGTTTAGGTGTTTTACTTAAGTTTAAATCGCTAAGGAATAAAAAAGCACTCCCATCTGGAGTGCTTTTTCGCGCTATAAAAATTTACAGCTTAGATTTCACGTACCGCACCTTTTGCAGCACTTGTAGTGTGCATCGCATAAGCTTTCAATGCTTTAGAAATCTTACGTGGACGTTCTTCCACTGGGTGCCAGCCTTTTTCATCCTGTGCTGTACGACGAGCGGCCATGGTCGCATCATCTACTGCCAGGTGAATGGTACGGTTTGGAATATCGATTTCGATACGATCGCCATCTTCAACCAGACCAATCGCACCGCCTTCAGCCGCTTCTGGAGAAACGTGACCAATCGACAGACCTGATGAACCGCCAGAGAAGCGGCCGTCAGTTAACAGTGCACATTCCTTACCTAAACCTTTCGATTTCAGGTAGCTGGTTGGGTACAGCATTTCCTGCATACCAGGGCCACCACGTGGGCCTTCGTAACGAATCACAACCACATCACCTGCTGTGATTTTGCCACCCAGAATCGCGTCTACCGCAGAATCCTGGCTTTCAAATACACGTGCAGTCCCATTGAATTTCAGGATTGATTCATCTACACCGGCCGTTTTTACGATACAACCATCTAGCGCGATGTTGCCATAAAGTACAGCCAGACCACCGTCTTTAGAGAATGCATGTTCTGCATTACGGATCACACCATTTTCACGGTCGCCATCCAAACGTGAGTAGTAACGGTCTTGTGAGAATGCAGTCTGGGTTGGTACGCCACCTGGTGCTGATTTAAAGAATTGATATACGTCTTCATCTTCAGTACGGATGATGTCCCATTTATCTAAAGCATCTTTTAATGTTGCTTCGTGAACCGTACCGACAGAGGTATCTAACAGGCCTGCACGATCTAGTTCACCGAGGATCGACATGATCCCGCCGGCACGGTGCACGTCTTCCATATGTACATCATTCTTCGCAGGAGCGACCTTACAAAGCACTGGTACTTTACGAGATAGACGATCGATGTCATCCATGGTGAAGTCCACACCCGCTTCGTTTGCAGCAGCTAATAAGTGTAGAACGGTATTGGTTGAACCACCCATTGCGATGTCCAAAGTCATGGCATTTTCATACGAAGCTTTAGTCACCATTGAACGTGGTAATACGCTGTAATCGTCTTGTTCATAATGGCGTTTTGCCAGTTCAACAATGAGAGAACCTGCACGTTCGAACAGTTTTTTACGGTTCGCATGAGTTGCCAAAGTTGAACCGTTACCTGGAAGCGATAGACCCAATGCTTCAGTCAAGCAGTTCATTGAGTTCGCAGTGAACATGCCTGAACATGAACCACAGGTTGGACATGCAGAACGTTCGTATTCAGCCACTTCTTCATCAGTATAGTTATCATCTGCAGCGACGATCATGGCATCGATCAAGTCGATGGCTTTATCATTACCACGGATTTTCACTTTACCGGCTTCCATCGGACCGCCAGACACGAATACCACTGGAATGTTCAGGCGCATTGCTGCCATTAACATCCCCGGAGTGATCTTGTCACAGTTCGAGATACACACCATCGCATCGGCACAGTGTGCGCTGACCATATATTCTACCGAGTCAGCAATTAGGTCACGTGAAGGCAGTGAATACAGCATACCGTCATGACCCATCGCGATGCCGTCATCGACAGCAATGGTATTGAATTCTTTTGCTACACCGCCTGCCTGTTCAATCTGACGTGCCACGAGCTGACCTAGATCTTTAAGGTGAACATGACCCGGTACAAACTGGGTGAATGAGTTCACCACTGCAATAATCGGTTTACCGAAGTCTTCATCCTTCATCCCAGTTGCGCGCCATAAGCCACGCGCACCCGCCATGTTTCTTCCGTGTGTCGATGTTTTTGAACGATAGTCAGGCATTTTATATTTCCAACAAAGTTTGAGCTTGGAATGAACCAAAAAAGGTTCACTCTGGCTAGATCATACTGACAATGAGCTTAAATCAGTCGAATGTTAGACCTATCATACTACAAGCCATTGTTTTACAAGATGACCTATTCGTTGTAGATGCAGACAAAAATGTCTATAGAGAGGTCTCGGTGAGCTGACAATAAAAATCTCTTAATAAAGCTACTATACCGCCATCATGGATCGGACAATACAAAACTTTCATGAATAATTTTTAGAATTTGCATGAGTTTTTTTTATATAAAATTTAATTAAAAGTAGGAATCTATAATCGCTGTAACAGTTAAGTGCATTGTAGATTAGGCGGCCATTTGGCTTTTAGCTTATAATAGCTGCCAAGTTTATTTGGAATTTCATGTGTGAAAATCATATTTGCAGGCACACCAGAATTTGCAGCAACTGCATTGGCTGCGCTTCTCAAAACCGATCATGAAATTGTGGCGGTCTATACTCAGCCGGATCGTAAAGCCGGCCGTGGTCAGAAACTTACCGCTTCTGCTGTGAAACAGCTGGCGCTTGAACATGACATTCCGGTATATCAGCCACTTCATTTTAAGTCTTCAACTGAAGAAGGTCTTGCTGCTCAGGCTGAGTTAAAAGCGTTGAATGCTGATGTGATGGTTGTAGCTGCCTATGGTCTGATTTTGCCGCAAGTGGTTCTGGATACGCCTAAATATGGTTGCCTGAATATTCATGGTTCACTGCTGCCACGCTGGCGTGGTGCTGCGCCGATCCAACGTGCAATTGCAACAGGTGATCACGAAACTGGCGTGACCATCATGAAAATGGCTGCCGGGCTGGATACTGGTGACATGATGTATAAAACCTTATGTCCAATTACTGCAGAAGATACCTCAGCCAGCCTGCATGATAAACTGGCTGCTCAAGGTGCTGAAGCAATTGTAGCGGTACTGGAATCTGAAGAAAAATTACAACAGTATTTAGCTGCCCGGGAAGTGCAGGACGAAGAACTTACCGTCTATGCTCATAAGCTGTCTAAGGCAGAAGCCCGAATTGACTGGAGCTGTACTGCCTCTAATATTGACCGTAATATCCGTGCCTTTAATCCTTGGCCAGTCGCTTTTATTCCTCTGGATGAAAATAACAACCTGCGGGTTTGGGGTTCGGTACTTTCAGAAAAAAATGCGCACTGTCATGCCGCTGGTACAATTCTGGCGATTGATAAACAGGGTGTGCATGTAGCCTGTGGTGATGAAAAAGCAGTATGTTTAACTTCACTGCAATGGCCGGGCGGCAAACCGCTCAATCCGGTACAAATTAACCAGACCCAAAAATTACATGTAGGACAATTATTGGCATGAGTCATTCTGAATCAGGCACATCTCACCTTAACTTGCGTGCCCAAGTGATTCGTACCTTACTTGCTGTACAGCAAGGACAATCTCTGGCCAGTATCTTGCCGCTGCATTTAAAGAAAGTGGCCGACCGTGACCGTGCCCTGTTCCATGAACTGGTATTGGGTACTTTGCGTCAATGGTATGCACTTAAAAGTATTACCTTGCCTCTGCTGGTCAAACCTTTAAATAATGACACGGTTGAAACCTGTCTTTATGTCGGCCTATACCAGTTACTGGAAACCCGAATCGCGCCACACGCTGCCATTTCTGAAACCGTGACTGCTGTAAAGCAACTCGGCTATCAGGCTTTAAGTGGCGTAGTGAATGCCATCCTGCGCCGTGTTTCACGTGAAACATCGGAATTTCAGGCAGCACTGGATCAGGCTCATGGCCTGCCAAGCTGGCTCTTTAAACGTCTGAAAAAAGACTGGCCAGAACAGCTCACTGAACTGAGTCATGAGTTAAAGCAGATTGCTCCACTGACTTTGCGCGTAAATGAACGTCAGGTTAGCCGCGCAGACTATCTGGAAATTCTGGACGAGCACGAAATTCCTGCCCATGCCTGTACTGTTTCCAAGGTCGGGATTATTCTCGATGCCAATGTACAAGTACCTGATTTACCCGGCTTTGATGTCGGTGGTTTTTCGGTACAGGATGAACATGCCCAGCTCTGCGCTACCTTGTTGCCAAATCTGGATGATAAGTATGTTATTGATGCCTGTGCAGCACCGGGTGGTAAAACGGCGCATATTCTAGAAAAATATCAGCCGCGTAAACTGATTGCTCTGGATCAGGATGCCAAGCGCTTAACGCGTGTCACTGAGAATCTTGAACGTCTGTTACTTGAAGGCGATCATGTTGAAATTAAAGCCGCAGATGCCATCACCTGGCAGGCACCGGAACAGCCGGACTGTATCGTGCTGGATGCGCCGTGTTCAGCCATCGGTGTAATGCGTCGCCATCCAGATATTCGTCTGTTACGTCATTCAACCGATATTACCCAGACAGTAGAGTTGCAAAAGCAGATTCTGGAAAATATGTGGCAGCAACTCAAAGTTGGCGGCACCCTGCTCTATATCACCTGCTCAATTCTCAAAGCGGAAAATGAACAGCAGATGGTCGAATTCTTTAGCAAACACCCCGAGGCTAAAGAAATTAAAATTGAAGCTAATTGGGGCATTGAACAGATCCATGGCCGTCAGCTGCTACCTAAAACCGGTCAAGGCGATGGCTTCTTCTATTGCCGGATTGAAAAAACTGCTTAAATGATATTGCTAAAAGAAAAGGTAGCTTTGGCTGCCTTTTTTATTGTTTTGATTTGAAATTCTTATTGTACAAATTTAAAAATCACTAGACTGGTCGCCAATGCCGCCATCCCACTGACCAGACCATACACGGTTTCATGACCTTTAGAAAAACGTTTTGCAGTCGGTAAGAGTTCATCTAGTGCCAGATAAACCATCACCCCACCGATAATCCCAAACACCATGCCATAAATGGTATGACTCATATACGGCGCCAGAATGAAATAACCCAGCGCAGCGCCCAGAGGTTCAGCAAGGCCTGAAACCAGACTGGCCACAAGTGCATAATCTTTACGGCCTGTTGCACCATAAACCGGTAATGCAATCGCAACACCTTCAGGTACATTATGAATCGCAATGGCGACCGCCAAAGGTGCACCGAGTGCAGGACTTTCCAAAGTTGCAAAAAAAGTCGCCAATCCTTCTGGCAGGTTATGTGCACTAATCGCAAATAATGTCAGCAGACCGGTTCTTAGCAGTTGCGGCTGACTCAGATCCTGTTTCGATTGTGCCTCAATGGTTTCATGCGGATTAGGAACGAATCGATCCAGCAATAAGACCAGTACCACCCCCAATAAAAAGGCAAAAGTACCATAAGCAAAACCGGATTTTTCATCAAAGGCCAGGCTAAATGAACTGATCGATTTGTTTAGAATTTCTGTGAGCGAGACATAGATCATTGCTCCCGCAGCAAAGGCCAGTCCGAAGGCTAAAACCCGGTAATTCGGTTTTTTTAAGAACAGCACTAATCCCCCACCTACTAGGGTAGCCAGACCTGCCAAAAATGTCACTGCAAAAGCAGTATAGACTTGCACATCGGTAACGGGAGCAATTCCCATAAGTCTGCCCATTAAAAAAGTCATTATCACCAAAGATGATAATGACTTTCATTTACAGCAACAATGTGTTTATGTGAAGATTTTTAGTCTTCTGGTTCTTCTGGATTTTTTGCCAGATGCATGACAGCCAGTGCCAGACCACCCCATAATAAAACCATGGAGAAAATCATCATAATCAATGCAGATGTATTCATATTCGTTCTCCTAACTATGACGATCTTTAACTAGACTGAAAAAAATGGCGCCCAGAATAAAGAATGCAATGGTGCCCCCACCGATCAGCCATAGCGTGCTTGCAGGATAACCACCATAGCCTTCTGCCATGATTGATTTCAGGGTTAAAGCCAATGCCAATAATAAAGACAACGGCGTGATCAGGGTCAGCATGAACTTCCAGCTGCCCCCCAGTTTCAGGCTGGCAAACTCGTTCACATGTGTTTCCAGCTCTTTCATCAATGGACGGCGGAACCAGGACAGTAAAATAATCGATAACAGACCACCACCCACGATACCAATGTTATTGGCAAAGTAGTCAATGATATCGACAAATGTAATGGCACTATGCGTTGAGAACATCAAGGTGGATACAACTGCTGAACCACCCGCAATAATCGTCACTGACTTGTTCTTCGACCAACCCAGCTTGTCCTGGAATGCCGCAATTGGTACCTGCAGAATACTCACCATGGAGGTAATACCTGCCACCGTCAATGAACCAAAGAACAGGAAGCCGAACAGGTCACCGCCTGCACCTAAGCTGGAAATGATTTTCGGGAAGGCAATAAAGGCCAGACCGATACCACCAGAGACCACATCTTCAACTTTCGCACCTGAACTGAACGCCATAAAACCAAGCGCTGCAAAAACCCCAATACCTGCCAAGATTTCAAACGACGAGTTAGCTAATGCTACTACGACACCTGAACCGGTCAGGTTAGTTTTACGTTTCAGGTAAGAGGCATAGGTCAACATAATCCCGAAGCCCACTGAGAGTGAGAAGAAGATGTGACCAAACGCAGCCAGCCAGACTTTATAATTGGTCATGGCTTCCCAGTTTGGGGTAAAGAAAGCATTTAAGCCATCGACTGCACCCGGTAAACGTACCGCCTGAATCACCAGAATCGTGAATAAAATTACCAGCAAAGGCATGAAGATTTTATTCGCCAGTTCCACCCCACGGCGTACCCCACCATAGAGAATCAGCATCACGGCTGCCCAAACGATCACCAGACCAAAGAACAGTACCGGTACAAAACCGAAAGTTAAGCCCTCACCATTTTGCAGGTAGCTATTGAAGAAGAAGCCTTGAGTATCTGTGCCCCACTGCTGTCCAAAAGAATAAATCATATAGCTGCCGGCCCAAGACAGGACGCTGGCATAATAAATCCCGATGATCAGGGTCACCATGACCTGCCACCAACCCAGAGATTCTGCATTCATGAGTTTTTTATAGGCCATTGGTGGTGCTTTGCGGAACTTATGTCCGACTGCATAATCTAAAAATAATAGAGGTAAACCTGCTGCAAAAATCGCAATCAGATAAGGAATCAGGAATGCCCCGCCGCCATTTTCATAGGCAACGTATGGAAAGCGCCAAATATTCCCCAAACCAACGGCAGAGCCAATGGCTGCAATAATAAATCCTGATCGTGCCGACCAATTCTCTCGAGTATCTGTCATAGAACACCTAAACTTTAAACTTCATTCAATACTGCTTGTTATGGTTATGTCGCGAGCACTGAAGAAGCATTTCAATTATTTCGGGTGTTTGAATTAGAGTTATACCTTTTGGGCATCGAATTCTAATATACAAACAGGTCAGCTAGCCGGACAGCTTGCTTAAAGTCTGAGCAGAAAGCCGACCTTGTAGATGGTTCAACAATACTGACTTTTTCAAATTTTTTCTGTAATTTCTGCTTAAAACATTCTTTTTTTATAATCTATTCTTATCAAATGCTCAATAATTCTACGCTGAGCTCTTGATTTTCTTAGTTATATATTAACAAACTTTTTGGAATATATTTTTTTAAGTTTTACTACAGTTTTCATGCAATTTTTCGCTCTTAATTCATCAAGTGTTAAATAGAAATTGAAAAAGTGTTTTTGAATCTTCTTTGTTCATTTTCTTCTGAATAAAAACAGAGCTGTGTCTTAATTTATTCAGTCTATATTTTCTGCCTACTCTGCTACCTTTTTAAGCAATAAAAAGCAAAATTCCACAACCGGCCTTTCTTATGCCAATTGTGGAACAGTACTGATTGATTCGGTCAGCTTAACATTTGATGACAAGCATACGTTCTTCCTGCATGTCACGAATCGCAGACTGAATGCCTTCACGGCCCAGACCGGAATCTTTGACACCGCCATAAGGCATATTATCAACACGGAATGACGGAATATCATTGATAATCACACCGCCCACATGCAGATGATCCCAGGCATACATCATCTTCTGCAGATTCTGGGTATAGATACCGGCTTGCAGACCAAAGCGACTGCTATTAATACAGGCAATCCCTGATTCAAAATCGCTATAAGCTTCAATAATGGCAACCGGACCAAACACTTCATTACGGTAAATTTCCAGTTGATGATCTACCTTTTCCAATAGGATCGGTTCAAACATCGCACCTTTCACTTCACCACCGGTCAGTACATGGGCACCTTGCGCTACGGCATCTTCCATCCAGCGATGCAAACGTTTAGCTTCAGCTTCCTTAATCATTGGTCCTAGCAAAGTCGTTTCCAGATCCGGATCACCGGCTTTCAGATGTTGCAGTTTCTGAACCAGCTTGTCTTTCACTTCTTCAAAAATATCCTGATGCACCAGTATACGTTGCACACTAATACACACCTGCCCTGCATGACCATAAGCGCCACCAATCAGACGGTCAATCAGCTGTTCACTGAGTTCAGTATCTGGCTCAATCATCACTGCGGCATTCCCACCGAGTTCCAGAGTAACTTTTTTGCGGCCAGCACGAGCTTTCATATCCCAGCCCACGACATCGGAACCGGTAAAGCTCAGCAATTTAAAACGGTCATCTGTGACCAGTACATCCGCCAGATCGCGTGGACACGGCAGAACTGAGAAGGCATTCTTCGGTAAATCGGTTTCTGCCAGAATCTCGGCAATTTTTAAGGCTGAAACTGGAGTCAGACTCGCCGGTTTTAATACAAATGGACAACCTGCAGCAATTGCCGGTGCAATTTTGTGTGCAGTCAGATTTAATGGAAAATTAAACGGACTAATCAGGGATACAGCACCAATCGGTACCTGTTTCACCATGCCCTGATAACCGGAAGCTGCGGCGGTGACTGCCAGAGGCAAAATACGGCCCTGATCCATCTGGGTGACCGCATCTGCCGCAATCTGGAAGGTATTGATCAGACGTTCTACTTCTGCGCCAGCTGCTTTACGTGGTTTGCCACCTTCGGCAATCAGGATTTCAGTCAGTTCTTCACGGATTTCATTAAACCGCTTCACACAATGCAGCAGAATTTTCTGTTTCTGGAAAGGTTCCAACGCTGCCATTTCTGCTTCTGCCTGAGTCGCAGACTGAATTGCCTTTTCTAAAGTTTCAGCATCTGCCAACGCGACACGTGCATAAAGCTCCTGACTATATTTATGTTTGACCTCCAGCCATTCACCCGTTTGTACCGGCTGTCCTGCCACATATAATGGATAGTCTTGATGATGTTGTGCTGCTGTCGATCCCATTATTCTGCCCTTCACATTAGCATATACATTTTAGAAATTACCTATATCATGCACTTACTGATTACGTTTAAGAAGATGTATTTAGGTAACAAAATCGCTCAATTTAAAGAAAGCGTAAGGAAAATTAGAAATGCGTACACAATTATTCACTGCATTATTACTAGGATTAGGACTGAGCAGCATAGGCCATGCGGATGTGATTGGTCTTAAAGCAGATGCCAGCTACTGGAATTTTGACGGTTATAGCCAGTCTGCCAATGCCAGCAAACAGGATCTGGATCGCCAAGGCACGGCTCAACTGTCTGTCGCATTTGAACATCCAGTACCACTACTGCCAAATGCCAAAATCAAATATGTGAATCTGGACAATAATAGCGAACAAAGCACCCCGCTGAGTGCTGCCGATATCGAACTCAATAATATCGACTATATTCTGTATTACGAACTGCTGGATACCATTGTCCATGCTGATATCGGTGCAGGTCTGACTAATCTGGATGGTACAGTCAGAAACCTGAATGCAGGTGCCCTGACTCAATACGATCTAGATGAATATAGCCCATTACTCTATGCTACCGCTGGGGTAAAACTGCCATTTACTGGCATGAGTGCTAAAGCTGAAGCGGTTTACAGTCATGGTAGCGATATTAAAAAGACAGATGTTCAGGCTGAACTGCAATATGACTTCATTGATAACCTGCTGGTCGATGTAGGGGCTAAAGTCGGTTATCGCATCATGAATATTGATGCCGAACAAAATAATGCGCCAGATTTAGAACTGGAATTTAAAGGTCCTTATATCGGCTTAGATATACACTTCTAAATAATATAATGACTTATGAAAATTGGTTTCACCCTGTAAGCCCAGACATACAATAATAGATGTCATCGACGTCTATGCCAGCTTTCAGGTTCAGACTATTCTACAGACATATAGAGCAGGAAGCCCAAATACCTAAAAACAAGAAGAATAAAGCAGTGCACCAGGACGTGAGGTACGACAGGAGTTATACCTAAGCACGAGATACGAAAAAAGCCCCAACAGGATGTTGGGGCTTTTTTTATCTATAAATTCTTAGCATTGTTTAACAGTTCCGAGCTAAAAATCCAACATTGTAAGAATCACCTTGTTGCTAATCTGAAAATCCTCACATTTTTTGGGAACAGCAATCATGGTAAAAAAGGTCCTCTTTATTACTTCAAACCAAGGCGTTGAACATGATGAACTGGTCGAGCCTTTAAATTTTCTAAAATCCAAAGGATTTGAAGTGATTCATGCGGCAGAAAAAAATGAAGAGGTGGCAACTGTAAAAGGCGATACCAAAGCTACTACCTCATATACGCCTGATACCAGTTTTGATCATGTCACACTGGATGATTATGATCTCTTGGTTGTTCCTGGTGGCACTGTGAATGCAGATACGCTAAGAATCAATGAATCTGCCCAGAAAATCGTGCAGCATTTTGCTGATCAGCAAAAACCAATTGCCGCAATCTGTCATGGGCCATGGGTTCTGATTGATGCACAGCGAATTAAGGATAAAAACCTGACCTCGTATAAGAGCATCAAACTGGATCTGGAAAATGCCGGTGGTAAATGGGTCGATGAACAGGTTCATCGCTGCAATACCGGTGACTGGGTGCTAATTACTTCACGTAATCCGGATGATATTCCTGCTTTCAATGACGCCATCTTAAAAGAACTGGAAGACAATGCTGCCTAAGTTCAAACCATAAAAAGCCTCCATCTGGAGGCTTTTTTATTTTCTTGATCTATTTTATTTAAATGCCGCCTTTCAGGCTTTTTAGATAAACCATCACTTCTTTATTGCCTGCCATTTCGGCCAGTTCTAGTGCCGTATGTGGACTGCGATGGGCAATATCTGCACCTTTGCTAACCAGAAGTTTGACTACGTCTAGATGATCATTTTCAGCGGCGGCCTGTAAGGCGCTATAGCCTTCTTCGTCGGCAGAATTGACGTCCAGACCTTCCTGTAACGCCTGCTCGACCTGTTCAACATCACCTAAGGAAGCCCAGTACACTAATTCAGGAAGATGCAGTTCATCATCATCTTCTGGGATTGGGGAGAATGAGTTGATGTTCATCTAAGTAATCCTATTTATTCAATATCTATGATTGATTCTAACGCGCTCTACTAAATAAAAAACTATAGCTATGAATATGTATAGGAAAATACGGTAAAACTATGTATTTAATGTTTGAAGAGAGAACTACTTGGAGAAGAATCAAAATCCATTATTTATTTTTACAATTACCGCGAAATACCATTGCATTGTCCATATAAGTAAAGGATTTGATAGGTTTACTTTGGTACTCCTCAACAATAAGGGAATATACATTGCTTCCTCTTCCTAATCCTTCCCCTATTTTTAAATAGTTAATGACTTTAAAACTATTATCTTTGGAGCCTGGATCAATAATAATTGGTTTATTAACATAATCATTTTTCAAAGCCCCACTTATGATTCCTGTACTACGATTAACATTGAAAATTTGACCGAGGTAATGATTCTCTAAATTTTTCACATCATAACTATTAGATATTTCTTCTATTACACATTCATAACTATTTATTTTTTGAGCATACACAAAAGAATTTGCTAAAAATATTGCACCTAAAATTAATATTCTCATAAAAGTTATATCTCTTTTTATAAAACTGATTCTCTTTATAGAATACTATTATTCAAAAATCAAAAAAGCCCCCTTTCGGAGACTTCTTATTTAATACTTAGCTTTAAGCTTTAGACACTGCTAGCTCGACTGAACCAATCTTTTCAGATTCATTGTCATGCATGATCAAGGCAACCGCAATTGCAGTAATCAGAACCGGTAAACCGACTGCCATAAAGTTAAAGTAAGCAGGCAGGTTCATACCCAGTAAACCACCGATCAGGATTGGCCCTACAATCGCGCCCATACGACCAATCGCAGAAGACCAGCCAATACCTGTCGAACGTACCGCAAGTGGGTAGAACTGCGCAACATAGCTATATAGCAACATTTGCGAACCAATCGACGCTGCACCCGCCAAGAACACCAAGATGTAAAGCAGGAACTGGTTAGATGCAAAGCCCATTGAGCTCATCACAATCGCACCCATCATACCGAGGAACATCAATACCGGTTTCAGGTGGAAACGGTCAGCCAAAATACCGCCGCCCACAATACCAACCACTGCACCCACGTTCATCGCCATCATGAACATCAGGCTGTTATCCATTGAGTAACCCGCTGCCATCATTAGCTTCGGTAACCAGCTGCTCAGCGCATACATAGTTAGTAGGCAAGTAAAGAAAGCAACCCAGAACAATAACGTATTTACTGCACGGCCACGACGGAACAGGCTCACCACGTTTGCTGCTTCAGGTACATTTTCCTGTGGCAGTTTAAAGGTTGTATTGTCTGTAACACTTAGATTTGGAGCCAAACGTCGTACAATTTGACGTGCTTTTTCCTGTTTGTTGTCTTTGACGATAAAAGCTAAAGATTCCGGCAGGAATTTCCAGATCACAGGTAATAAAAATAATGGAATACCTGCGATAAAGAACATGATTTGCCAACCAAAACTTGGGGTAAACCATGAACCTAATAAGGCAGCCATCACACCACCCACTGCATAACCACTGAACATGGTCGTCACCAAGGTACTACGCATTTTTTGTGGTGCATATTCAGAGGTGAGTGCGACCAGGTTGGGCATTACACCACCAATGCCCAGACCGGCAAGGAAGCGTAAAATACCGAACTCAGTCGGGTTTGAAGCAAAACCGCCGGCAAAGGTCAGACCACTGAATAATACGATACAGATCATGATCACTTTTTTACGGCCAATTTTATCTGCTAGAGAACCAAAGATCATCGCGCCAAACATCATGCCGGCAAGTGCAGTACTGGCAAGCATTCCCGCTTGAACAGCACTTAGGCCCCAGTCCTGCATTAATAAAGGTAAAACAACACCATTGATTGCTAAATCGTAGCCGTCAAACAAGATAATGAGTAAACACCAAGCAACTACATTGAAGTGAAAAGGCGTAAATTTCGCATTATCGACTACAGAATTTATATCTACTGTTTCCGTGGTCATCGTTCTCATCTCCCATGAGTACTTGTCCATAAAATCCTTATGAATATCCGGGGGAATATTCAAGTTTTAGCAATATACGCAAGTGAGATTTAGCATACAATAAGACCAAATGATGGAGCTATTTCAGCTATAAAATAGCGGCTATTTGTGTGATTTATCACATTTTTATAAAGCTAAATAATTGAATATTTAGACATTTATTATTCTCATTAAAATGCCTATATAAATAGTCTATAGACCAATGATTTTTTGATTTATTCGATTTTTTATGAATGATTTTTATACTTTAAACAAAAAATCCCTTTCTTATGAAAGGGATCTTTTGACTCAATTCAGATTTATAGCAAGTGGATTGGCAAAAAGTGACTAGGTTTTAATAGAATTCAGCTTCTGTTTCGCCAGTAAGGTCTCAGCATTTCGTTCTGCATTCAGATCTTTACGTACAATCATCGCCACTGAAATCGCACCAATAATGGCTGGAATCGCAACTGCCAGGAAGTTCATTTTATGTGGCAGCTCCATACCCAACAGGAATCCAATAATAATTGGACCAACGATTGCCCCTACCCGACCGACTGCGGACGCACAACCAATACCGGTAGAGCGGATTGCCAATGGATAGTACTGAGCCACGAAACTATAGAGCAGAATACTACTACCAATTGCCGAAGCACCTGCAGCAGCGACTAACAGATAGATCACAGCCTGTGGAGAATTAAAGCCTAATCCAACTAGGGATACAGCACCTAGCAGGAACATGCCAATAATGACAGGTTTCAGATGGAAACGATCCGCCAGAATACCACCGCCAATAGTTCCAACCACTGCACCAATATTCATGGCCATCAGGAACATTAAGCTGTTACCCAGAGAATAGCCCGCTGCCATCATCAGTTTTGGTAACCAGCTACCCAATGCGTAGACCATAAGCAGGCACATAAAGAAGCAGCACCAGAATAATAAAGTACTCATGCTACGACCCTGCTTAAATAAAGCCGCAATGGAAGCATCGGGCGCATGCACTTCATTCAGTACAAACTGGGTACTTGCAGTGACATTTTGCTCAGGACTGATCTGTTGAACAATTTTACTAGCCTTTTCATTTTGCTGTTTTTTTACCAGGAAAGTTAAAGATTCTGGTAAATACAAATACAGTATAGGCAGCATCAATAATGGAATACCTGCGATATAGAACATGATTTCCCAACCAAAACTTGGGGTAAACCAGGCACCTAATAACGCCGCCATAATCCCGCCAACTGCATAACCACTAAACATGGTAGTGACTAAGGTACTGCGCATTTTTTGTGGTGCATATTCAGAAGTGAGTGCGACCAGATTCGGCAATACACCGCCAATACCTAAGCCCGCAATAAAACGCAGGATGCCAAATTCAGTTGGACCAGAGGCAAACCCGCCCCAGAACGTAAATCCACTGAATAAGGTCACACAAATCAAGATGACATTTTTTCGTCCAATTTTATCTGCCAGCATACCGAAGAGCATGGCACCAAACATCATGCCCGCCAGAGCAGTACTTGCAAGCATTCCGGCCTGAACTGCCGTCATATTCCATTCTTGCATCAGTAGGGGTAAAGCAACACCGTTGATTGCCAGATCATAACCGTCAAAAATAACGACAAATACGCACCAAAGTACGATCTTCAAATGAAAAGGTTTAAACTTTGCTTCATCCACTACAGCATTCACATTCACTGTTGTTGCTGTCATTTTTCCTCACCTCCAATTGTGAGCTTTTTTATTCTATGAAAAAATGAACGTTCATTCACTTTTGTATATAAAATGGATGATTCTTTAAACCTTGTCTACTGCAAAACTTACCAAGTTAGATTTTTTTAATAAAATTTAGGCTAAAGTCGTAGATCGAATATTTTTTAGACAGACCAATAAGAAAATAAGACGAAGTTGATTAATTATACTTTTCACGTTATTTATATTTTTATTATCTAGGCACAATTAGGAGTATATTTACTTCTTTTCCTAGAAATCTCACGCATAAAAAAAGCCCTCTGCGTAAGCAGAGGGCTTTTTAGGAATAATGAGCTGGCGATGACTTACTCTCACATGGGATACCCCACACTACCATCAGCGCTAAGAGGTTTCACTTCTGAGTTCGGGAAGGGATCAGGTGGTTCACTCTTGCTATGGTCGCCAGCACAACTGGTATGATTACTCGCTATGGTCTTATCTACGTTGCTTGCGCTTCGTTTGCCTAGCTTTCTTCAAATAGAATGCATTAACAGATGTATCTGAGTTGCTGTAGTTTGTTCGATTAGCTTAACCAAATCAAGGTTTCGTCTGATCGTTAGATCAATATGAAATCAATTGATGCTTTATATACAACTGCTTGGGTGTTGTATAGTCAAGCCTCACGAGCAATTAGTATTGGTCAGCTTCATGCATCACTGCACTTCCACATCCAACCTATCAACGTCGTAGTCTTCAACGGCTCTTTAGGAGACATAAAGTCTCGGGGAAATCTTATCTTGAGGTAGGCTTCCCGCTTAGATGCTTTCAGCGGTTATCCCTTCCGAACATAGCTACCCGGCGATGCGACTGGCGTCACAACCGGTACACCAGAGGTTCGTCCACTCTGGTCCTCTCGTACTAGGAGCAGATCCTCTCAAATTTCCAGCGCCCACGGTAGATAGGGACCGAACTGTCTCACGACGTTCTAAACCCAGCTCGCGTACCTCTTTAAATGGCGAACAGCCATACCCTTGGGACCTGCTTCAGCCCCAGGATGAGATGAGCCGACATCGAGGTGCCAAACACCGCCGTCGATATGAACTCTTGGGCGGTATCAGCCTGTTATCCCCAGAGTACCTTTTATCCGTTGAGCGATGGCCCTTCCATACAGAACCACCGGATCACTAAGACCTACTTTCGTACCTGCTCGACTTGTGGGTCTCGCAGTTAAGCGCGCTTTTGCCTTTATACTCTACGCGTGATTTCCGACCACGCTGAGCGCACCTTCGTACTCCTCCGTTACTCTTTAGGAGGAGACCGCCCCAGTCAAACTACCCACCAGACATGGTCCTCGCTCCCGATCAGGGAGCAGAGTTAGAACCTCAATATTACCAGGGTGGTATTTCAAGGACGGCTCCATGGCAACTAGCGTCACCACTTCAAAGCCTCCCACCTATCCTACACAAGTAAGATCAAAGTTCAATGTCAAGCTGCAGTAAAGGTTCACGGGGTCTTTCCGTCTAGCCGCGGGTACACCGCATCTTCACGGCGAATTCGATTTCACTGAGCCTCTGCTGGAGACAGCGCCGCCATCATTATGCCATTCGTGCAGGTCGGAACTTACCCGACAAGGAATTTCGCTACCTTAGGACCGTTATAGTTACGGCCGCCGTTTACTGGGGCTTCGATCAATAGCTTCGCTTGCGCTAACCACATCAATTAACCTTCCAGCACCGGGCAGGCATCACACCCTATACGTCCACTTTCGTGTTTGCAGAGTGCTATGTTTTTAATAAACAGTTGCAGCGGCCTGGTTTCTGAGGCTGTCAACAGCTCAAGGAGCAAGTCCCATCACCATCAACAGCGTACCTTCTCCCGAAGTTACGGTACCATTTTGCCTAGTTCCTTCAGCAGAGTTCTCTCAAGCGCTTTGGTCTACTCGACCTGACCACCTGTGTCGGTTTCGGGTACGATTCCAGTGTAACTGAAGCTTAGAGACTTTTCCTGGAAGTATGGTATCAGCCACTTCACCAGTAAACTGGCTTGCTATCAGATCTCAGCATAGAGCACCCCGGATTTGCCTAAGATGCATGCCTACTTCCTTCTACCTGGACAACCAACGCCAGGCTGACTTAACCTTCTCCGTCCTCTCATCGCATTACACTGAAGTATTGGAATATTAACCAATTTCCCATCGACTACGCCTCTCGGCCTCGCCTTAGGGGTCGACTCACCCAGCCCCGATTAACGTTGGACTGGAACCCTTGGTCTTTCAGCGAACGGGTTTTTCACCCGTTTTGTCGTTACTCACGTCAGCATTCGCACTTCTGATACCTCCAGCATGCTTCTCAACACACCTTCATCGGCTTACAGAACGCTCCCCTACCACTTGCAATAAATTGCAAATCCGCAGCTTCGGTACATAGTTTTAGCCCCGTTACATCTTCCGCGCAGGCCGACTCGACTAGTGAGCTATTACGCTTTCTTTAAAGGGTGGCTGCTTCTAAGCCAACCTCCTAGCTGTCTATGCCTTCCCACATCGTTTCCCACTTAACTATGATTTAGGGACCTTAGCTGGCGGTCTGGATTGTTTTCCTCTTGACTACGGACGTTAGCACCCGCAGTCTGTCTCCCGGATAGTACTCATTGGTATTCGGAGTTTGCATCGGTTTGGTAAGTCGGGATGACCCCCTAGCCGAAACAGTGCTCTACCCCCAATGGTATTCGTCCGAGGCGCTACCTAAATAGCTTTCGGGGAGAACCAGCTATCACCGAGTTTGATTAGCCTTTCACCCCTATCCACAAGTCATCCCCTGGCTTTTCAACGACAGTGGGTTCGGTCCTCCAGTTAGTGTTACCCAACCTTCAACCTGCTCATGGATAGATCACCCGGTTTCGGGTCTATACCCAGCAACTAAACGCCCTATTAAGACTCGATTTCTCTACGGCTCCCCTATTCGGTTAACCTCGCTACTGAATATAAGTCGCTGACCCATTATACAAAAGGTACGCAGTCACCACACAAAGTGGCTCCCACTGCTTGTATGCATGCGGTTTCAGGATCTATTTCACTCCCCTCACAGGGGTTCTTTTCGCCTTTCCCTCACGGTACTGGTTCACTATCGGTCAGTCAGGAGTATTTAGCCTTAGAGGATGGTCCCCCTATATTCAGACAAGGTTTCACGTGCCTCGCCCTACTCGACATCATCATATCAGCCCTTTCGTGTACAGGACTATCACCCACTATGGTTGCACTTCCCAGAGCATTCCACTAAAACTGATATGACTTAATGGGCTGTTCCCCTTTCGCTCGCCGCTACTGAGGGAATCTCAATTGATTTCTTTTCCTACGGATACTGAGATGTTTCACTTCTCCGCGTTCGCCTCATAAACCTATGTATTCAGTTTATGATACCGACCTTATAGCCGGTGGGTTTCCCCATTCAGACATCTCCGGATCACAGGATATTTGCCGCCTCCCCGGAGCTTTTCGCAGGCTATCACGTCTTTCTTCGCCTCTGACTGCCAAGGCATCCACCACATGCACTTAATTACTTGACTATACAACCCCAAACAGTCGTTCATCCCTACAAGTAGGATGAGCAACAGATTGTGATGATTACTCATCACTCTCATACAGTTGGCATCTCGTAGATTTAACTACTGTACAGCTTCAATTAGATTCATATACCAAAACGCTTGATTCAGTTAATTTCGCTAGTTCTCATTCAATCACTTCAACTTCACAACCGAAGTCGTGTCGTTTCCGCTCTTGTATGAGTATGAACAAATTATTTCAACTCAAATATATTCTGTTAATGATTTTTCTCGTCTTCGTCAGATCGAGAAACTGTGATAAATCACAGAGGTTAATAACAATGCCGCGCATTATACGCCGCTTTCTTACTAAGCTCTATAAGCTATCAAACCGTTTGCTTATTACGTATTCGAACGAATACGTGGTGGAGACTAGGAGAGTCGAACTCCTGACCTCCTGCGTGCAAAGCAGGCGCTCTACCAACTAAGCTAAGTCCCCAGCTTATCAATAAGTCAATGTATCGTTCCGTTTCTGTTCGCTCTGCAATTAACGCTTCGTCAGTAGTGGTGGGTCTGACAAGACTTGAACTTGTGACCCCACGCTTATCAAGCGTGTGCTCTAACCAACTGAGCTACAGACCCTCAGATACATCGTCATGAAGAACAACTTGTTGTGGATTCTTACCAATCGTCAATCTTTCGTTAAGGAGGTGATCCAGCCGCAGGTTCCCCTACGGCTACCTTGTTACGACTTCACCCCAGTCATCGGCCACACCGTGGTAAGCGTCCTCCCTAAGGTTAGACTACCTACTTCTGGTGCAACAAACTCCCATGGTGTGACGGGCGGTGTGTACAAGGCCCGGGAACGTATTCACCGCGGCATTCTGATCCGCGATTACTAGCGATTCCGACTTCACGCAGTCGAGTTGCAGACTGCGATCCGGACTACGATCGGCTTTTTGAGATTAGCATCTGCTCGCGCAGTAGCAACCCTTTGTACCGACCATTGTAGCACGTGTGTAGCCCTGGCCGTAAGGGCCATGATGACTTGACGTCGTCCCCGCCTTCCTCCAGTTTGTCACTGGCAGTATCCTTAAAGTTCCCACCCGAAGTGCTGGCAAATAAGGAAAAGGGTTGCGCTCGTTGCGGGACTTAACCCAACATCTCACGACACGAGCTGACGACAGCCATGCAGCACCTGTATCAGAGTTCCCGAAGGCACCAATCCATCTCTGGAAAGTTCTCTGTATGTCAAGGCCAGGTAAGGTTCTTCGCGTTGCATCGAATTAAACCACATGCTCCACCGCTTGTGCGGGCCCCCGTCAATTCATTTGAGTTTTAGTCTTGCGACCGTACTCCCCAGGCGGTCTACTTATCGCGTTAGCTGCGCCACTAAAGCCTCAAGGGCCCCAACGGCTAGTAGACATCGTTTACGGCATGGACTACCAGGGTATCTAATCCTGTTTGCTCCCCATGCTTTCGCACCTCAGTGTCAGTATTAGGCCAGATGGCTGCCTTCGCCATCGGTATTCCTCCAGATCTCTACGCATTTCACCGCTACACCTGGAATTCTACCATCCTCTCCCATACTCTAGCTAACCAGTATCGAATGCAATTCCCAAGTTAAGCTCGGGGATTTCACATTTGACTTAATTAGCCACCTACGCGCGCTTTACGCCCAGTAAATCCGATTAACGCTTGCACCCTCTGTATTACCGCGGCTGCTGGCACAGAGTTAGCCGGTGCTTATTCTGCGAGTAACGTCCACTTATCCCAGGTATTAACCAGGTAAGCCTCCTCCTCGCTTAAAGTGCTTTACAACCAAAAGGCCTTCTTCACACACGCGGCATGGCTGGATCAGGGTTGCCCCCATTGTCCAATATTCCCCACTGCTGCCTCCCGTAGGAGTCTGGGCCGTGTCTCAGTCCCAGTGTGGCGGATCATCCTCTCAGACCCGCTACAGATCGTCGCCTTGGTAGGCCTTTACCCCACCAACTAGCTAATCCGACTTAGGCTCATCTATTAGCGCAAGGTCCGAAGATCCCCTGCTTTCTCCCGTAGGACGTATGCGGTATTAGCGTCCCTTTCGGAACGTTGTCCCCCACTAATAGGCAGATTCCTAAGCATTACTCACCCGTCCGCCGCTAGGAATCAGGTGCAAGCACCCTATCCCCGCTCGACTTGCATGTGTTAAGCCTGCCGCCAGCGTTCAATCTGAGCCATGATCAAACTCTTCAGTTAAAATCATTTCGAGTTTTATAAGTAAAACTCTTAAACTTGGCTCATCAATTTTCTGACAAATATTTCTCAAATAAACTTCGAGTAATTTCTACCATTCAATCAATGAAAATAATTTCGATCAATCAACCAGTAAAAATCCACACAAGTTGTTCTTCATAATCTCTTAATGATCTTTCTAACATCTCGTCAATGCTAGAAGCTGGACTTCGATAAACTCAACAACTCAACGCTTCGCGTTTCGTTTGTTTCCGTCTATCTCGTCGGTATGAGCTCATTATAGGGCAATTTCCTACACAAGCAAGTGCTTTTAACGCACACCAATCATGACTGTTTCATTTTTATGCACCAAATTGGTTCATTTTTCTACCAATTGTTACATAAGTTCATAATATTCCAAAGAAAATACAAACAAAACATTTATGTTTTATTTTTCACTTACTTTTTCACGCTTGGTGTTTTAATGGTCACACTGTTGATTTTTACGGCTGTTTTGGGAACGTCCTGATGCATGCCATAGTTCTGAGTAGGTACTTGAGCGATCTTATCGACTACCTCCATACCTTTAGTAACCCGCCCAAATACCGCATATCCAGCATTTCTTGGTGAACGGTCCAGAAAACTGTTATCTACCAGGTTAATAAAGAATTGCGCTTTCGCCGAATTAGGATCATTGGTACGTGCCATGGCCAAAGTGCCACGTTTGTTTTGCAAACCATTATCTGATTCATTCTTGATTGAAGCTTTATTATTGGCTTTTTCCTGCATGTTGAGATCAAAGCCTCCCCCTTGAATCATGAAGCCTGGAATGACCCGATGGAAGATGGTTCCTGTATAGAAGTTGCTTTTGACATATTCTTCAAAGTTTTTCACCGTAATCGGTGCTTTGTCATTAAAGAGTTCAATTTCGATATTACCGGATGAGGTTTTCATCTCAATCAGGGTATTGGCAGCAAAACTTGGCAAGCTAAATGCGATCAACGCGATAGCAGATAATGATTTTTTTAACATTTTTTAACTCATCTACTGATAAAGAAAGGTTGAGATTCACAACATATTAATCTTTCATGACTAATAATGCAGTGACCTGCCGACTAAAGACAAGAGAATAATAATGAGCCATGCATTACTACAGGAGAAAAGCGTCCATCAATTTCCACCCTGGCATTTGCAAGGGGAGGGTTTTATTCTGAATTACTGGATTACCCCTCATTTTATTCGTGAATTTCAGAGTTTTCGGATTGCGCCATCTCCACTCGGCCGTGTCGTTCAGATTCTATTAGTGCGCTATCATCATTCTCCTGTGGGTCCTTATGATGAATTACTGATTATGGATCATCCTTTAATTAGCAGACGACGTCTTTCGACTATTCCGAAAATTTATGTCTCTACTCATGAATCTATTGTGCATGGTCAGCACTTGTGGGGTATTCCTAAAGAATATGCAGAGTTTGACTGGCAAGAACAGGGACAGGAAACGATTTGTCGCATTACTCATCGTGGGCAAAGCATGACGCTTCGTCTTAAAAAACCTAAATCTCCTCGTTCTTTCTATTTAAATAGTCATCATCTTCCAAGCTCCATGCTAAAAATCCGGCAAACCTGGAAATCCCAACATTATCAGTTTAGCCCTCAATTTCGGGGTTATTTATCCAAGCTTACTCAGGCAGAGTGGCAAGATACTCAGGATATATTCCCGGATTTTTCTAAAGCTAAATATTTACAAAGCTTTTATGTGCCCAAATTTAATTTAGTCTTTCCAGAAGCCAAGATCCATAAAAAATAAAAAAGGTGTTTCACGTGAAACACCTTTTCTACATCTATTTTTGAATCAGATCTTTTTATCCAGGAATTTACGGAAATTCTTGCTGAGTTCGATGACCTGTTTTTTCGAACGTTTATGAATTGGGGTTAGATTAATAAAACCGTGTGCCTGATCCGTATATTCCTGATAGTACACTCGTACCCCATTCTCACGTAACTTCAATGCATAGATTGAACCCTCATCATGCAGCACATCATGACGGGCAGTAATCACATAGGCAGGTGGCAGATTCTTCAATTCACCATAAGTAGGTGAAATCAGCGGATCGTCCAGTTCGACCTGATGCGTTTCAGCATATAGCTTGGTCACCAGATCAATATCCTGAGCTGAAAGTACCAGGCCCTGATTGTATGCATAAAAAGAAGGATGGCGGCTTTTAAAATCGACAGCCGGGTAAAGCAATAACTGTGCACGAGGTGCATAGATTTTATCGGCACTCCGCTGGGCGACCACTGCCGCCAGATTTCCACCTGCACTATCCCCTGCCACTACAATCTGGTTTTTATAGATTTTCAGCTGCTTGATGTTTTGATGCACCCAAGCCAGAGCATCTTCACAGACCTGTACCATCTGCAAAGGACTGTATTCTGGCGTTAACGGATAAGCCACGCTGAGTACTTGCACCTTGGCATGCACCGCCAATAAACGGCAGAACTCATCATGCGTATCCAGACCACCCACTATAAATGCACCACCATGATAGAAAATGACCATCGGCAATTTTTTCTGTGGTGCCGGATGATAATGTCGGGCAAAGATAGTGCCATTTTGCAATGGCAGACGCAGATCCTCGACTGCCTTGACCGGCGTCGGTTTCGCCTGAATAGCTTTCATGCGTTCATCAAACAGTTGACGTGACTGCACCGCATCTTCACTAATAAAACTATGCTGTCCCTGTTTGATCTGAATCGCCATCAAGCATTTTATATAAGGATCCAAATCAGGATAGTCATAAGGATAATCCAATGCTTTTACCAGACGTTCTTGTGCAAAGCTCGGCAGGCAATCCAGCAAACGTGCTGCAGTGCCCTGCCCCTTATCCATTACAAATTTTGTGACCGGATTATTCGCACCCATGAGTTTTCATCCTTTTCCCATAATTCTTCATTTTTTCTACATGATTAGGGTTTTAGTGACCATATTCTTATATAAGTCTTAATATCAATGTACATAGATTATCTGCCAAATACGCTAACCTGAATTTAATCAGATGTCATTGACAGTTTAAGTGAGATTTTTACAGCACTTTTGCGACTTTGATGTAGAAGTCTGTATAAAAGGAGATAGCTTATGGCGATAAGAATAATAACGGTATCCTTAGCCACTGCATTTTTAGCCGTAGGCTGTGTGGCTTTTCCTGATGATGGTTATTATGACGGACGTTATGACCGTCGCGATCGAGGTTATGACTATCGTTATGATCAAGACCGCCGCTATGACCGGCAGCGCTGGGAATACGAACAGCAGCGTAAGAGACTGGAACTGGAACGTCGCAAAAATATTCAGCAGCGTAACTGGGAACAGGAACGACGTCGGCAAATAGAACTGGACCGTCGTAAAACTCAACTGGAACGACAACGTCTGGAACAGCAACGCAAGAATCTGAGTAACCAGCGTCAGAAACAGGCGCAGGCCGAACGTAAACGTCGCCAACAGCTGGAACAACGTAAAAAAGTGGCAGAACAGCAGCGTAAACGGGTTCAGCAAAACCGCTCCAATAATCCACGCTGGAATGATCAGCGACGTAAACAGGAACAGCAGCGACCACGTAATCGTCGTGATTAGGCAGAATATTAAATAAAAAAAGAGGCTCTGATTTAGATCAGGGCTTTTTTTATGGACTTGGTTTTATTGTTTTGATCTCATCCAAGCTATTTTCTTTTAATAAAAGAAATGTTTTCACTCAGCATAGTCTTGATTAAGATGATCCCATTTTATAAGTCGAAAAACCGGAGCAAATTTCAGGCAAAAAAAAGGCTTATCTAGAGAAAAGATAAGCCACGAAAACACATTTCTAAAAAAGAGAAGAAACTACAGCGATAGAATCTGAAATAAATAATATAGCGTTGCTCATTTTTTGTGTAATACTTTATTGCTTAGTTATTAATCGCTTTTATGTCTAAAAAATAATCTGGATAAAAAAAGCCGGACCATGTGTGAGGGATCCGACTGGAAAAAACAGCTTAAAAAATAAGGCAACAGCAACCTGGTCCAGCTCTCTCCTCAGAACAAGGCCGCTGTTAATGATGCTATGATGCACCTGTTCTAAAAATATTTAAAACAGATAAAAATTATTATTTCTATCTAAAAATACGATGCTGCTTTTATGAAAGTCATTAAATCTAAATAAATCCTAAAATTAATCTGTACTTGTGCTTGAATTTTTTACCCCTGCCCCGATTTCTTTAAATAATTAAAAATTTCAATCATGGCAGTTCAGTATTAACGCAGTTAACTCTGACGCCCAAGGACTGTACATGTTTAAAAACCCATTTAAACGGAGTAAATCAATGGCAACTGAGCAGAACGAACAAGTTCAAGATCTTGAGCAAGAGCAAGTGACACAAGAGGTAGAGCAAACTCAAGCTGAACCTGAACAAGTAGAAGTTACCGTTGAATCTTTACAAGAGCAGATTGCACAACTTGAAGGTGACTTAAAGTTAGAAAAAGCACGCACTGCCAATGCAGTTTACGAAGCACAAAAAAGTGTAGAACGTATTCAGCGTGAATCAGAAAAACATAAAGACACTGTTCTGGAAAAGTTCTCTAAAGAGCTGCTAGATACAGTAGATAACCTGGAGCGCGCGATTGTTGCTGCAGGCGAAGAACAGGGCCCGTTACGTGAAGGCGTAGAACTGACGCTGAAAGCGTTGCTCAATACACTAGAGAAATTTGGTGTAGTCGCAGTTGATACCGCAAATGGTTTTAATGCAGACCTGCATCAGGCAGTCGGTATTGATCCAAATGCTAAATCTAATGAAATCGGTACAGTCTTGCAAAAAGGCTATGCCCTCAATGGTCGTTTATTACGTCCTGCAATGGTCATGGTTGGCGCTTAAGCGAAATAAATCGGGAGTTTGTGAAATTTTTTCTAAAAATTTACTTGAAAAAAATTGAACGGCTCTCATATCGGATAACAAGTGTAAATCACAAAAAAATTTTTGAGGAAACATCCAAATGGCTAAAATCATTGGTATTGACTTAGGTACTACAAACTCATGTGTTGCAGTACTTGAAGGCGACAAAGTTAAAGTTATCGAAAACGCTGAAGGCGCACGTACAACTCCATCTATTATTGCGTACAAAGATGGCGAGATCCTTGTTGGTCAATCAGCTAAACGCCAAGCGGTAACCAACCCTAAAAACACATTATTCGCGATCAAACGTTTGATCGGTCGTCGTTATGAAGACCAAGCGGTACAAAAAGATATCGGTCTGGTTCCTTACAAAATCCTGAAAGCTGACAATGGTGATGCTTGGGTTGAAGTAAACGACAAGAAACTTGCTCCACAACAGATCTCTGCAGAAGTTCTGAAAAAAATGAAGAAAACTGCAGAAGACTACCTAGGTGAAACAGTCACTGAAGCGGTGATTACTGTTCCTGCTTACTTCAACGATGCACAACGTCAAGCAACTAAGGATGCAGGTAAAATTGCAGGCCTAGAAGTTAGACGTATCATCAACGAACCAACTGCTGCGGCACTTGCGTTCGGTATGGACAAGAAAGAAGGCGACCGTAAAGTTGCGGTATACGACTTGGGTGGTGGTACTTTCGACGTTTCAATCATTGAGATTGCGGATCTTGATGGCGACCAGCAAATCGAAGTGTTATCAACTAACGGTGATACCTTCCTGGGTGGTGAAGACTTCGATAATGCATTGATCGACTACCTGGTTGAAGAGTTCAAGAAAGAACAAAACGTGAACTTGAAGAACGATCCACTTGCGTTACAACGTCTGAAAGAAGCAGCTGAAAAAGCAAAAATCGAGCTTTCTTCTTCTAACGCAACTGAAATCAACCTTCCATACATCACTGCAGATGCGACTGGTCCTAAACACTTAGTGATCAACGTAACTCGTGCAAAACTTGAAGGTTTAGTTGCTGATCTTGTAGCTCGTACCATCGAGCCTTGTAAGATTGCGCTGAAAGATGCTGGTCTTTCAACTTCTGACATCTCTGACGTAATCCTGGTAGGTGGTCAGTCTCGTATGCCACTTGTACAACAAAAAGTACAAGAATTCTTCGGTCGTGAACCACGTAAAGACGTGAACCCGGACGAAGCAGTCGCAATGGGTGCTGCGATCCAAGGTGCGGTATTGTCTGGCGACAAAACTGACGTACTTCTTCTTGACGTAACTCCACTAACTCTTGGTATTGAAACCATGGGTGGCGTGTTGACTCCAATCATTGAGAAAAACACGACGATTCCTGCGAAGAAATCTCAGGTGTTCTCAACTGCTGCGGACAACCAGCCTGCTGTAGACATTTCAGTTTACCAAGGTGAACGTAAAATGGCTCAACAAAACAAATTGTTGGGTAACTTCCAGTTAGGCGACATCCCACCTGCTCCACGTGGTGTGCCACAAATTGAAGTATCGTTCGACATCAACGCGGATGGTATCTTGAAAGTATCTGCGAAAGATAAGAGCACTGGTAAAGAGCAATCGATTCAGATCAAAGCAAACTCAGGTTTGTCTGATGCTGAAATCGAAGCAATGATCAAAGATGCTGAAGCGAATGCTGAAGAAGACCGCAAGTTCGAAGAACTGGCTAAAGCACGTAACGAAGCGGATGCGTTAGTTTCTTCTGCTCAAAAAGCAGTAAAAGATCTTGGCGAACAAGTGACTGCTGACGAAAAAACTGCAATCGAAACTGCGGTTTCTGAGTTAGAAGCGTCTACGAAAGAAAATGATGTTGAAGCAATCAAAGCGAAAACTGAAGCATTGCAAAATATTATTATGCCGATCACTCAACGTGCTTATGAAGCAGCTCAAGGCCAAGGCGGTGCACAAGGTTTCGATCCTAATGCATTCCAAGGCGGCGAAGGCCAAGCTCAAAAAGCAGATGATGGCGTAGTTGATGCTGAATTCACTGAAGTAAAAGATGACAAAAAATAATTTGTCATTTTGAGAAAAAGGCCGCATTTTATGCGGTCTTTTTTTTGCTCAATGCATAGGCAATAGAATCTTTTTTAATTAAACTATAATGAAATAAATAACTTAAAAATAAAAACGTATGCAGAATTTTATTAAGCTTTTTCTTCTGGCTTCCGGGCTTGCGATCATGCTGCTCTACCCGATGGGCAATCTGCTTCTGATCTTACCGCCGAATGTGGTACTCGCGCCTTTTAATTACCTGCAAACCTTCGGAATTGAAGCTTCTTTTTCCTTAGGCTTTCTGATTGCCATCATTGTGTTGCTGATTCTGGCTGTACCTCAGCGCTATCCTTCCGGAAAAGGTTTTATCATTCTAGGTATTGGATTGCTGAGCTATATTATTTTCCAGATCTTTAAATCTGAAATCACACTGTATGCCTTTAATCACCAAACCAGACATTCCTATAACCTGAAATATTTAATTGAATTTATGATCTTCTTATTGAATGGTATAGGCCTTGGCTTTATCTATCATTCCAATATGCCAAGACAGGTTGAGCAATGGAAAGGCAAAAAATCATAATCTGGCCTGAGCAGAACCGTGCATAAGCACGGTTTTTATTGCCACTCTTTATCGCTCTGACGCTAGGATTTTGCTGTTTTTTTAGCTACATTGAGCCAAACAATATTTAAAAAAATACTATGCGTCTTTTAAGCTTTCTGGGGATTGTCGTTTTCATTGTGTCACTGTTTTTGCATCTACAAACCAAGACCCATCCACAATTAAAATTTAATTCCCTGGCTGACCGTTTGACCCATCCTTTTGATACGCGCCTACGTTTCCGGATTGACCAAGTCGATCCCGGTTTTGGCTTGACCCGTGATGAGGTCATTCAATTAAGTCAGGAAGCTATTCAGATCTGGCATGAAGGAACCAATCGCGATGATCTGATGGTCTATGATGAGAATGCTCAGCTGGCCATTCAACTGATTTATGATCAGCGCCAACAGGACTATGAAGCCTTTAAAAAGGTCGAAAAAAAGCTACTTGCCGATGAAGCCAGATATCAGCGTGAAGTCAGCAATCTGCAAGTTTCACAGAAAAATCTGGAAGATCAGCAGCAACGACTGATCCAGCAAAAAAGTCAGCTTGAGTTTGAATTTCAAACCTTATTGCAACGCCGTCAACAGGCCAGCTCATCTGCCGAGCGTGAACAGCTTCAGTATGAGATGGAAATGCTCAAGCCTAAACTGGAAAGTTTTAAGCGCGAATATGCTTATCTTCAAGAACAGCTATCCTCGTTTAACCAGCAGGTTTCTGTTCATCAAAACAGTGTGCAAAGCCATCAGCGAAATATCCAGCAGGCCCAGCAGCGCTTTCCCCCACGCCAGTTTCATAAGGGTATTTTTATGGGAGATAAGATCCAGATTTACCAGTTTGATGCCAAAGATGATTTACTTTTAACTTTGGCACATGAGCTGGGCCATGCCTTGGGCCTCTATCATCATAATGATCCGGAAGCCTTGATGTATCCGGTATTGGGTGAACAGAATCTGCAAGATTTCAAACTGCGTCCGGCAGACAAGACCTTGTTGTATACTCGATAAAATTCAGGTTTTAATTCCCTATATTATTTATGTGTTTAGGCTAGTAAAAATACAACCCGGTTTCATTTCATGTTATTGTGAAGAACAGTAGGACGTCTTAGGCCAACTTTCTTGGAGATTCATGTGAGTTACTACCATATTTTAATTGAAGTAAATGACCACATTAGTACGATTGATGAAACCCGTGATATCGAGATCTTTGATATCGAGGATATTCAACCTTATCTTCATTCAATTTTGCTGCCTTATTTCAATGAACAGCTGATCGAGCTGGATGATGAAAATCTTGAATTTAAGGATATTTTGCATCTGCAAGTGAAACAGACCTTATTGCCGATCAATGACTTGATTGAGGAAGAACAGCGTCTGTTGCCGAGCGATACGGACATTACCATTACAGCCTACGAGATATTTAATAACCGTGAACTGAGTCAGGATGTCACTACAGTGATTTTTGACTTGCTTGAAGCGGTCAAACTGGAAAGCTAAGCTTTCTTCAGATATAAAAAAGTCCTCATACGAGGACTTTTTTATTCAACTTGATATGTATTAGATCGAGAATGAAGATCCACAACCGCAAGTAGTGGTAGCATTTGGGTTTTGTACCACAAAACGTGAACCTTCTAGGCCTTCAACATAGTCAACCACTGAACCAACCAGATATTGATAGCTCAGAGAATCGACCAGCATTTTGACATCGCCATTGACGAATTCTGCATCATCTTCATTTTGGCTTTCCGCAAAGTTAAAGCCATAAGAGAAACCTGAACAGCCGCCACCGGTGACATACACACGGAGCATTAAGTCTTGGTTACCTTCACTGTCACGCAACTGGCGTACTTTATTTGCGGCATTGTCGGTGAGCACAAGCGCTTGAGCATTCATGGCGGATTCCTCTGTTGAATGGAATGTCTTTAAAAAGAAAAGACCATATTTCAAGTATAACACACTCAATATATGGTCAGTCTGTACAGATTAAAAGTCAAATCAGAGTAATTTTATCAGGATTGTTTATAGTTCTCATCCTGTAATGCACATTCGAAGTTTTTCGGATTCTGCTTGCAGCGGAATTGCCAGAGTAACTTCATCATGCGTTTGTCATAAATACCCCGTTTGGTCAGATCAATCCGCGAATCACGCATCAGCTTTTGATAACCTGGTTTATCTGCTTCAGGAATATCCATCCAGTATTTAGATGGAATATCTGCCTTCATTTTACCTAAAATTCCAAAAGCACGTGGTAACTGGCTCTTCACCCATTCACGTGATTTTTGTCCATATCCTGCCGGGAATTTATCTGGACGAATAATAATATTACCGGTGACCTGCAATACCGGATAATTCACAATAGCACCCTTGCTACCCAAACCTTTATGCAGCTCTAGCGGTTTAAATACGGCAGCCGGCGCGCCAATAATGTCGACCTGGCCATTGTTAAATTTAGAGCCAAAGTTGGTCACATCGGCGCTGACTGCCTGTGCACCCACCTGCTGAACCATGATTTTTTGTGCTTCGTCATAGTCGAGTACAGCAATTTTTTTACCTGCTGCTTTCGCCACAGTATTAATACTCCGGTCATTGACCATCAGGAAGGCATCACCTACCGGAATCACCCCTGCGACTTCATACTTGCCTTGAACCATGAGCTTGGCAAAAGTCGGACTCGCGAGGCCTTGCATCACTTTAACTGCCAGGTTCAGATCTGGAATTGCACCAATCGCATCGAGCGAACCGGTAAAACGATTGAACTGACGGCCGCGCATACCAGTGACACTGATCCCGTCACATTTACCGGCTTTAAAATCTTCTGCGACGACGGCTTCATTGGTATTTACCCTGAGCTCGATATCAGCGCCCCAATTTTTTGCGGCCAGCTGATAGTCTTTCATTACGGCATAGACGTCGCCATTTTTGCCGACCAGATCGAATACACATACCACCTGTTTTGCCTGAGCCAGACCTGAAACTGCCACGAGTGCTGCACCTACAGCCAGGGCTTTCCATCCTCTCTGCATCATTTTGCTTTCCTTGATTGCCTTGTTTTTGTTATCTGCTTTAAGTGCTACATGTTATTGTTTTTTATACTAAACATGAAAGCATTATTTTTAATCAGCTTAACTGCTTTGCCGTGATCTGCAATGGCAGATCTGACTTTGTTTAATATAAAAAAGCTTAGATAAATCTAAGCTTTTTTCCTTAAAAATCAAATTATTCGCCAGAAAGTGAACATTCAAAGTTGGCTTTATCGACAGAGCAACGCGCACGTTTCAGTACTGACATCATGCTGGCATCATAGATTCCACGCTTGGTCATATCCATACGCCCTTCACGTAATAGCTTCTGGTACTTGGTTTTGTCTTCCGCGCTCAGATTCAGCTTATATTTCGCTGGAATACCGGCTTCCAGACGATTGATCATCGCCATGCTCTTAGGCAGATTTTTAATGAACCAGTCACGAGACTTCTGACCAAAACCAGCCGGGAATTTTTCCGGACGAATCACAAAGTCAGAAGTGACATGCAGTACCGGGAAGTTAAACATGGCACCGCTATTGCCCAAACCTTTATAGATTTCGAGTGGCTTATACGCATACGCCGGTGCGCCCACCATATCGACCTGACCATTATTAAACTTGGCCACGAAGTTGGATACATCAGACACTACAGCCTGAGCACCTACACGTTGAACCATGATTTTTTGCGCATCATCATAGCCAAGAACAGCAAACTTCTTGCCTGCCGCTTTTTCAATGGAGTTAATGTTTTTGTCACGTACAAAGATAAAAGCTGAACCTAATGGCGCAATCCCAGCCACCTCATATTTTTTACCGCCCATGGTCGTAACCATTTTAGCGGCATTACGCTTATCCAAAGCGAAGCTAATCGCACGCTGTGCAATGGCATTACTTGGAGCACCACCTAAGGCATCGATTGAACCGGCAAACTTGTTGTATTGACGGGCACGCATGGCGGTCATGAATACACCATCACATTTGCCAGCCTTAAAGTCATTGTCAGCGACGGCTTCATCCTGACGGGCGATCAGATTAATATCTGCGCCCCAGCCTTTTGCTGCCAGTGCCCATTCCTGAGCCATCTGGAAAGACTCGCCAGATTTACCAAGTAGGTCAAACACACAGATATCGACCTTTTCTGCATGTGCCACACCTGCAAAACCAAATGCAGAAAATGCAGCCAATGATAAGAGTGTTTTTTTCATTTTAGTTATCCTTTGAAATCTTGTTGTTAGCTGAGTGTCCGTACACGCGTCAAATATTAAGCAAATTTATTTCAAAAAAATAGAGCATTTACTCCAGATAAAAGTCATTTTTTGGCCTATAAAGATAAATGAGCTTTATCCAATTTCCTTTATCTAATTTTTTTATAAATATATCAGTATCTTAATGTTTTAACTTGGCTACTTTGAATTACATTTCATTCGCTGTAGTTACAAAGATATACATGATTTTAAAATTATTCACCACTGATTGAGCATTCGAAATTAGTTCTTTCTACAGTACAACGTGCCCGTTTTAATACTGTCATCATGCCAGCGTCATAGATGCCCTGTTTGGTTAAATCCATGCGTCCTTCACGCAGAATTTTTTGATAACTGACCTGTTCCTCACGGCTCAGGTTCAGAATATATTTACGCGGGATTTCTGCTTCCATACGTTTCACCATCGCGAAGCTACGGGGTAACTGCTTAACAAACCATTGTCGGGAATTGGCTGCAAACTGTTCCGGAAATTTATCCGGTCGAATAATCAGATCTGCTGTGACATTGACCACCGGAAAGTTAATCATGGCTCCTTTCTGCCCCAGTCCTTTGGTCACTTCAAGAGGTTTAAAGGCATAAGCGGGTGCTGCCACAATATCCACTTCACCCTGATTAAATTTACGGATGAAATTAGAAATTTCCGAATTCACCGGTACGGCTTCTACCCGGTTCACCATAATCGTTTGGGCATAGTCATAATGTAGAACCGCAAACTTCTTGCCTTTAATATGTTCCAACTTATTCATATTACGATCACGGACAAAGATATAAGCAGGACCAATCTGGCCAATACCGGCTACTTCAAATTTTTCCTTGCCGATCTGGGTGGTCATCCGTTTGGTATTACGTTTATCCAGCACATAACTCACCGCTTTCATGGCAATATCATTATTAGGAACGCCGCCAATCGCATCAATCGAACCGGCAAATTTGTTATAAGCTCGCGCGCGCATGGATGTCATATAGAAGCCATCGCATTTTCCGGCTTTGGCATCCTGATCGACTTTGGCTTCGTCCTGATAAGCAATCAATTGAACCGTAGCCCCCCACTGCTTGCTGGCTAATGCCCATTCTTCCAGCAGTTTGAAGGATTCACCCGATTTCCCCAGTAAATCAAATACACAGACATTGACTGGGGCAGCATGTGCACTCGAAGCCCATAGGCCCAGTGCAGATAAAATTAAAAATCCTTTTTTCATTTTTATTCTACTCAATATTATTATGAACCTTGATGGCTCTATCTTTCGGTTTTTAAACAAAATAGAGTATTTACTCAAAACATAGTTCATCATATATGAATCTATAAATTTTTAAAGCCTGAACAGGATAAACTGCAACGAAGATTTTTTGTTTTCTTCCGGCTTTCCATTAGAATAGCGGCATTCTCTTTTGCCCTTGTCAGTAAGTTCAATGATTCAGTTAGACCAAGTTTCGTTACGCCGTGGTGGGCGAGTGTTATTTCAAAAAGCCTCCATGCAGCTTCATCCCGGCTGGAAAATTGGTTTAACCGGCGTGAATGGCGCAGGAAAATCTACCCTGTTTGCGGCTCTTTTAGGTGAGCTGAGTGCAGATGAAGGTTCGCTGACTCGTCCATCCGTTTGGACCGTAGCGCATATGGCTCAGGAAATTAAAGCCTTGGATATGCCAGCCATTGATTTTGTTCTGTCAGGCGATGAAGAGTATTGGGATATACAGGCTAAATTAGCGCATCCGGAACAGCTGTCCGATGCAGAATTGGCACAGCTACATGGCCGTTTTGACGAGATTCATGGCTATTCTGCTCCATCTAAAGCAGCACAGTTGATGGCTGGTTTAGGCTTTATGGATTATCAGATCCGTCTGGATGTTTCCAGCTTTTCAGGCGGTTGGCGGATGCGTCTGAATCTGGCCCGTACCCTGATGAGCCGTTCAGATCTGTTATTACTGGATGAACCAACCAACCACTTGGATCTGGATGCAATTTTGTGGCTCGAAGACTGGTTAAAGGCGTATGAAGGCACTTTGGTGCTGATCTCGCATGACCGTGATTTTCTGGATGCCGTGACGGATCATATTCTGCATATTGAGAATCAGGAACTCACCCTCTATACCGGTAATTATTCAACTTTTGAAGTAACTCGTAGTGAACGTCTGGCGCAACAACAACAGGCCTTTGAGAAACAGCAGGAAGCCCGGGCACATCTACAAAAATTTATTGACCGTTTTAAAGCCAAAGCGACCAAAGCACGTCAGGCCCAAAGTCGGATTAAAATGCTGGAGCGCATGCAGGATCTCGCCCCTGCTCATGTCGATACACCTTTTACCTTCAGTTTCCGTGAACCGACCAAAATGAGTTCACCACTTCTGGCCTTGGAACAGGCGGAAATTGGTTATGGCGATAAATCGATTGCCAGCAAAATTAACCTGCAAATTACTCCAAATTCACGTATCGGTTTACTGGGAATGAATGGTGCAGGTAAATCAACCCTGATCAAAACCTTAGTCGGAGATCTGCCCTTATTAAATGGTCAACGTAAGGCCTCAGAATTACTCAATATCGGTTATTTTGCTCAGCACCAGATGGATGCTTTGGATGCTAATGCTAGCCCAATGCTGCAACTGGCACGCATCGCCGATCCAAAAATCAGTGAAGCTTCTTTACGTTCTTTTCTCGGCAGTTTCGGTTTTAGCGGTGAGCGCATGGATACCCCATGTGAGAGTTTCTCTGGGGGTGAACGTGCCCGTTTGGCTTTGGCTTTAATTGTTTGGCAGCGTCCAAATGTACTGATTCTCGATGAACCGACGAACCATCTGGATCTGGATATGCGCCATGCCCTGACTATGGCTTTGCAGGATTTTGAAGGTGCGGTGGTACTGGTCTCGCATGAACGTCAATTGATTGCGACAGTATGTGATGAATTGCTGTTAGTACATGCCGGACATTGTACTGAATTTGAGGGCGATCTGCAGGACTATGCCAAATGGTTACGTGAAGCGCGTCAACAGCAGATCAATGCGCAGAATGCCTTGGCCAAAGCACAGGTAGTAGAAACAGAAGCTAAACCTGTGGTTGTCGCCAAAGTAGATAAAGAAGCACAGCGTAAACTGGCTGCTCAGCGTCGTGAGCAGACTCGCCCGATTCGCAAGAATATTGAAAAATGTGAAGCGCAAATCGACAAGTTACAACCGCGTCTGGCAGAAATTGAAGAATTGCTGGCAGATAGCGCTTTATATGAAGCTGCACGTAAAGATGGCTTGCTGAAACTCATGAACGAGCAAACTGAACTGAAACAGAAACTGGAAACTGCCGAAGAGCAAATGTTAGAACTGATGATGGAGCTGGAAAGTTTGGAGCAATCTTTTCAGGAAGGTTAAGTTTTAAACCTTGATTCAAATCTTAGAGATTAGCTGCAACTGGAGCTAATCTCTTTTTTTATACTTTTTATATATTGCTCTCTCCGTCTTTTCCCTCATTTCTTCGTCGAAACCGTTTTTGACATATTTTGTAGTGAATTACGCAAATCCTATATAGGTTTATTTTTTAAACACTCGGATGTCTTATTTCATACATTAATTTACAGCGATTTCTTGGCGCATAAGGCTCTAATAAAAGTGTTTTTATTTTTGGCAGCCTTGATACGAGTCTGTTTAATGTTGAACTAGAGAGAGGAAATCCGCATGCGTGCTCTTACCTATCATGGTGCTCGGGATGTACGAGTTGAATCCGTTCCAGATCCAGTGATTCAGGAACCAGATGACGTCATTTTAAGGGTGACAGCGACTGCCATCTGTGGCTCAGATCTGCATCTATACCGGGGTAAAATTCCGGCCACTGAAGATGGCGATATTTTCGGCCATGAATTTATGGGAATTGTAGAAGAAGTCGGCCCTGAAGTCACAGAAGTCAAAAAAGGCGACCGGGTCATTATTCCTTTCGTGATTGCATGTGGTCACTGTTTTTTCTGTGAACATGAGCTGATGGCTGCCTGTGAAAACACCAATACTGGCCGTGGTGCGATTATTAATAAGAAACAGATTCCACCAGGTGCCGCTCTATTTGGTTATAGCCATTTATATGGCGGTGTACCAGGCGGACAGGCAGAATATGTCCGTGTACCTAAAGGTAATGTAGGCCCATTTAAAGTACCGGGATCATTACCGGATGAAAAAGTCCTGTTCCTAACTGATATCTTGCCTACTGCATGGCAGGCTATAACCAATGCTCAGGTCACTCGCGGCTCCAGTGTTGCGATTTATGGGGCTGGTCCGGTTGGTTTACTGTCGGCTGCCTGCGCACGTATGCTGGGCGCAGAGCAAATCTTTATGGTCGATCACCACCCTTACCGCCTGCGTTTCGCCCATCAAACTTATGGTGCTATTCCGGTGAATTTTGATGAAGTTGATGCAGCTGAATATATTATTCAGAATACTGCCGGTCATCGTGGTGTTGATGCCGTCATTGATGCGATTGGTTTCGAGGCCAAAGGCAGTTTGCTTGAAACAGTGATGACCAATCTAAAAATTGAAGGTTCGAGTGGCTTTGCCCTACGTCAATGTATTGCGGCAGTACGCCGTGGTGGTGTGGTGAGTGTACCAGGCGTATATGCGGGTCCAATTCACGGCTTCCTGTTTGGTGATGCCTTTGATAAAGGACTGACCTTTAAAATGGGTCAAACGCATGTACATAAATTCCTGCCACAATTACTTGAATATGTAGAAAATGGCCAGCTGTCTCCAGAAGTGATTATTACCCATCGCATGAAACTGGAAGAAGCTGCAGAAGGCTACCGTATTTTCGATAAACGTGAAGAAGACTGCCGCAAGATTATTCTGACCCCATAAATAGAATGGTTAAAAAAATAGAAAGCGCCGTTAGGCGCTTTTTTTTATTTTTACACTTATTTTATAAATCGTATTTTTTCTATTTTCAGTTTTAAAAGTTCAGATCTATTGCCTATTATCAGATGAACTGGCTCTAGGTCACGTGATCACTAAACTTAAAAAAGAATTAAGCTATAGGATTAAAAGTTAAAAAAATCTATAACCCTATGATTTATTGATAAAAAATGAAAGTTCACTTAATTATTAAATTAATTATGTAGTTTAACTACAGTGAAGATTTTTATAATTAAAATATGTTCCACGCTGATTATTAATTAAATCTACAATATCAAAATAAAGCATTAATTTTTAAGTTATTTATATAATTTTTCATTAAAAACAGATAAAAATTCATCTGGACTGGTTGCTGTTAAAGAACATAGAGGATATGGCTCTAATCAAGCTTTTAAATTCAAAAACCTATTTTAAATTTAAAAACACTTATCCACAAGATACAGAAATTAAATTTGAATTTAAAAAATGAGAGATAAGAAAGACAATATGACTTGTGGATAAATACTATCTTATTCACATAAAAAATATGGATAACTTTTCAGTTATCCACATGATTGATCAGGGTTTAAGCAAGATTTAAAACAACACTATTCAAATATTTTTAGAAAATTTCGAAGCAACTTAATAAATCATTGAAACTTTAGGATTTCAAAAATCTAAGTTCTAGAATTTTCCATTCATCCTCTAGCTTCCAGACTTCCTGAAAACGCTGTTTATTATTTTCCAGTCCAATCAAGATCCGGCATTCGGTCTGATCTTCATTGTACTCGTATTCTTCATATTCTATGTCTGGCTTCAGCGGTTTCCATACGCCGTTTTGTACCGCATGAGCAATCCGGTCATAACGCAGATAACTTCCTTCTACGCGGCCTTCCTGTTCAAAAACCACCTGAAAGTCCTGATGTTCATAGTGGCGTAGCACATCATAGTCACCACTGTAGAATGCATTGGCCCAGATCTCACGTATTTCTTCAAGCTGGCTATCCATGGATAAACCTCTTTATAAATAAGACTAGATTCTACTGAACCAGGCTTTTTTGAAACCTAATATCAGCGGATCATTGGTCTAAAAACTACTTAGATTAAAATTATTCTAAACAGTTCATCCGGCATTAATAGAAAATTTACGTAAAAAAAGCGCCTTAAAAGGCGCTTTTTCGTTTCGATTTATTCCGATGGATCAGGTATCAATATCGGCATTCAAGGCATTTTCTTCAATGAAGGCACGACGCGGTTCCACATCATCCCCCATCAGACAAGAGAACATGCGGTCTGCTTCAATCGCATCCTGTACCGTCACTTGTAGCATGTTACGGTTTTCCGGATCCATCGTGGTTTCCCACAGCTGGTCCGCGTTCATCTCACCCAGACCTTTATAACGCTGGATCATCATGCCGCGGCGAGAGTCTTGCAGAATGTGCTGCCAAACCTGATGGAAGCTGCTGACCTGAATCTTGCGCTCACCTTTTTGTAAATAAGCACCCTCTTCAAGCAGCGTGAACCAGCTTTTCGAGTTTTTCAGTAAACGCGCATATTCACTTGAGCTGAGCAGACTAGCATCTAGCAGATAATGATGCGGCAGGTTATGCACATAAATCGTAATCCGTGGCAACCAGCTTTCTACTGTCTGACCATCAACGTCTTTTTCAAAACGTTCCAGGCTCAATTCAGGACGTAAACTTGGCTGGATTTTTTCAATCGCTGCACGCAGGTCTTCACCCCAGGTTTCCACATACGCTTTATCTTCCAGCTGATCTAGCTTGAATGCTTCCAGTGAAATCAAGGCATCCAGCAAGCTTGCAGGATAACGTACAGTTAAACGTGCCAGACTCTTCTGTGAAGTTTGATAATCGGTAATCACATTGGCCAGAGCTTCACCACGAATTGCAGGGGCATCGGCACTGATATGCAGTTCCAGCTCATCAATCGCATTCGAAATCAGGTAAGTTTCCAGTGCATCATTGTCCTTGATGTACTGTTCCTGTTTGCCTTTTTTCAGCTTGTACAACGGTGGCTGCGCGATATAGATATGACCACGCTCGACCAGCTCCGGCATTTGACGGAAGAAGAAAGTCAGCAACAATGTACGGATGTGTGAACCATCCACGTCAGCATCGGTCATGATGATGATTTTGTGATAACGAAGCTTGTCCGGGTTATATTCTTCACGACCAATACCACAGCCGAGTGCCGTAATCAGCGTACCCACTTCTGCAGAAGAAATCATACGGTCAAAACGGGCACGTTCCACGTTCAGGATCTTACCTTTTAGCGGCAGAATTGCCTGCATCTTACGGTTACGGCCCTGTTTTGCAGAACCGCCCGCAGAGTCACCTTCGACCAGGTACAGTTCAGATAAAGCTGGATCTTTTTCCTGACAATCGGCCAATTTACCTGGAAGGCCGGCGATATCGAGCGCGCTCTTACGACGTGTCATTTCGCGTGCTTTACGCGCCGCATCACGGGCACGCGCTGCATCAATGATCTTGCCTGCAATTGATTTAGCCGCCTGTGGATTCTCTAACAGATATTCAGAGAATGCCTTGTTCATGGCCTGCTCAACGGCAGATTTCACTTCACTCGATACCAGTTTTTCTTTAGTTTGTGAAGAGAATTTCGGATCCGGTACTTTCACTGACACAATGGCAGTCAGACCTTCACGCGCATCATCCCCTGATACCACAACTTTTTCTTTTTTCAGGATATTTTCACTGTCCATATAGTTATTTAAACCACGGGTCAGTGCTGCACGGAAACCGGCTAAGTGAGTACCGCCATCCTTTTGCGGGATGTTATTGGTAAAGCAGCGTACATTTTCCTGATAAGAATCATTCCATTGCAGTGCAACTTCCACACCAATGCCATTTTCCGCCTGAGTGGTGAAATGAAAAATGTCATTCAGGTGGGTTTTACCCTGATTAATGTACTTAACAAACTCAGCCAAACCACCTTCATAGTCAAAAATGTATTCGGCATTGATACGTTCATCACGTAATACGATTCGTACACCTGCATTCAGGAAGGACAGTTCACGTAAACGACGTGCCAAAATATCAACATTGAAAATGGTCTGGCTAAAGGTTTCTGCACTTGGCCAGAAACGAACGGTAGTACCCGATTGATCTGTTGTGCCTGTTTCGCGTAATTTATAAACAGGATCACCATGACGGTATTCTTGTTCATAGGTTTTTCCGGCACGGCTGATATTCAGTAGTAATTTTTCAGACAGTGCGTTGACTACGGAAACACCCACACCGTGCAGACCGCCAGAAACTTTATAGCTGTTATCATCAAACTTACCGCCAGCATGCAGGATGGTTAAAATGACTTCTGCAGCAGACACGCCTTCTTCAGGGTGAATGTCAGTCGGAATACCACGGCCATTGTCCGATACTGAAACTGATTCATCTTCATGAATAGTCACTAAAATTTCATCACAGTGACCTGCCAGCGCTTCATCAATCGAGTTATCTACGACCTCGAAGACCATGTGGTGTAAGCCGGTACCATCGTCTGTATCACCAATGTACATGCCTGGACGCTTACGTACTGCGTCTAAACCACGTAATACCTTGATGCTAGAGGAATCATAAGCTTTTTCAGTGGTTTGTTCTGTTTGAGAAGCAGCTTGATCTTCTGAACTCATGGTTTCTCCCTAGTGAAATATAGGTTTATCCAAAGATAGGTAAAAATTTAAAAACTATTGCACAACAACTTGAACTGTACCGTTTTCAACATTGAATAACTGATATGAGATAGACAGATCATGTAGGTGCTTTTGTACTGATTCATGGTCTAAAGTGGTAATAAAAACTTGACTACCAAGCTGGCTCAATCGCTCAATTAAACGTTGTTGTGCGGTTAAATCTAATTCTGCTGTCACATCATCTAATAATACCACAGTTTCCTTATTACAAGAATGCAGCATTGCGATTTGCGACAGTTTAAGTGCCATCATTAAAAGCTTTTTTTGTCCGCGAGATAAGATCACATCGGCATCCCCCAAAGGGGTCTTGAGACGCAAATCTGCGCGATGTGGACCATATTCGGTATAGCGCCGTTCTACATCTTTGTCATGATGATTGGTTAGGTCATTCAGCAGGCCATGTTCACTGTGAAAGCCGGGATTGTATTCCAGAGAGATCTCCAGATCCGGTAATAGATGCTTGAGATCATCCTCAAAAAAGGGCTTCCACTGTTCCACGATGCCGACACGTTGGGAATGCAAAATCTCACCATATTCACTCAGCATCTGGTTCCACGGTTCCAGATCAGACAAACTTAGAAAACGTTTGGATTTAAGCAGACTGTTCCGCTGTTTTAGGGCCCGTGAATAATATTGCCAGGCATGATAAAACTCTGGTTCCACGTGGAACATTAACCAGTCCAATAGCTGACGACGTGGTTTGGCACCATGATCGATAATATCGGTACTTTGTGGATCAAGCAGTTGTAATGGCAACATTTTGGCAAGCTGGCCTTGAGTCGCAATCGCATCACCATTGACCTTGATCAGCTGTTCTCCGCTGGCCATTTTTTGCATGCCGACTTTTTCAGTTTCCGATTGGGCGAACACAATCGCATCCGAGGCGCCATGCTGAATGTAATTTTTCGGGATATGGGTACGAAAGGAACGTCCTGTGGCCAGTAAATGAATAGCTTCCAGTACTGAAGTCTTGCCTGAACCATTCTGGCCATAAAAAACATTAAACGGTTGCAATCCCTTGAGTGCAACCGTTTTTAAATTTCGTACACGTTCAATATAAAGACGCGTAATATGCATAGCGTTGGCTTAGCTCAGCTGTCGCTTAGACACGCATTGGCATCACGACATAGGTCTGATCGGTATGAGATGGATCCTGAACCAGTACAGACTGATTCGCTTCAGTCATGGTCATTGATACATCTTCACCATCTAGTACACCTAGCACTTCAATCAGGTATTGCGCATTGAATGACATTTCCAGTGGTGCATCTGCATACTGGATGGCCAGATCTTCAATCGCCTCATCCTGTTCTGGGTTATTGGCACGAAGTTGTAATGAACCGGCATTAAAGTTCAGGAATACGCCACGCAGTTTTTCATTACTCAAAATAGCCACGCGTTGTAAAGATTGCTTGAACACGTCATGCGCAATAATCACATTCTTGTCGCCACCACGTGGAATCACACGGCGGTAGTCAGGGAATTTACCGTCAATCAGTTTCGTGGTGAAACGAACCGTAATATCGGCCTGTTCTTTATCACGGCTGGCCATACGAATGGTTACATTCAATAATTCACGACCAATCAGCAGAGAAAGCTGCTCATCTTCAACGCTTAATAAACGTTGCAATTCAGCGACCGCCTTACGTGGAACAATGGCTTGAATCGGTTGAGTTGCTGTCGATTGGGCTGCTGTTTCACACAGTGCCAGACGGTGACCATCTGTTGTTACCGCACGAAGCTGACTGGCGTCAATTTCAAGTAAAGTACCGGTCAGATAGAAACGCACGTCCTGCACAGCCATTGCGAAAGCCGTTTTTTCAAACAGACGCTTTAATTCGCGCTGAGTCACAGTTACTTGCGTGCCTTGGGTATTTTCAGTATTCAGTAATGGATAGTCATCCGCAGGCAAAGTACCGAGCACAAAACGACTATTTCCAGATTTCAAGATACAACGCTGGTCATCAGTAATTTGCAGGTCGATCAGGGCTGCTGATGGCAAAGATTTACAGATATCAATCAGCTTACGTGCTGGAACTGTGGTTTCACCGGCTTGCAGACATGCACCTTCAGCCAACTGTGTGCTGGCAACCAGTTCTACTTCCAAGTCGGAACCAGTGACGGTCAAAGCTTCAGCAGTCACCTGAATTTTCAGGTTTGAAAGAATATTTAAGGTATGGCGACGTTCAACCGCTCCTACGACATGTGAGAGAACATTCAGTAAGCTTTCTTTCGCGATTTTTAAACGCACGGTACATTCCTCTAAAGCTGAAGATTAATAAGATAAAAGTTGAATTTTTAGCAGTTAACTATGCGGCAAAACAGGCCGCATAGCAAGAACAGAATTTGAGCGTTTTAGGTCAACTCTGCAACAAGCGTTGCAGGTTTTTATAGTCCTCATTGAAGATCGGATCTTCCTCGCGCAGGCTCTGTACTTTTTCGCAGGCATGCATGACTGTACTGTGATCTCGACCACCAAAAGCCATACCAATTTCCGGGAAACTGTCGCCGGTCAGTTCACGTGCCAGACCCATTGCGAGCTGACGTGGACGAGCATAAATACGGGTACGTTTGGGACCCACCAACTCTTTAAGCGGAATGCGGAAATATTCACTCACGACACGCTGGATATTTTCAGTACTGATGGTACGGGCACGAATTGCGAGGACATCTTTCAAAGACTCACGTACCACATCCAGATCAATCGGCGTTCCTTTAAAACGCGAGATCGCTACCACTTTGTTTAGCGCACCTTCAAGTTCACGTACGTTCGCCACTACTTGTTGGGCGATAAATAGCGCACAGTTACGTGGTAAATCTACACCGGTGTTCTCGGCTTTTTTCAGCAAGATTTCAATTCGGGTTTCGATATCCGGTGGTTCCACACCCACAGAAAGGCCCCAGGAAAAACGTGAAACCAGACGTGGATCCAGTTCGGTCAATTCTTTAGGATAACGATCCGAGGTCAGGATAATTTGCTTCGATTCATCCAATAGCGCGTTAAAGGTATAGAAAAACTCAACCAGACTGGCTTCTTTACCTGCCAGCAAATGAATATCATCGACTAGCAAAAGATCCAGTGAACGGCAGTTTTTCTTAAACTCTTCAACCTTGCCCTGTTGTAGGGAACTGACAAAATCCTGCACAAAGCTTTCCGCGGTCATATACATCACGCGGGCATTCGGCTTGGCCTGTAATAATGCATTCCCGACGGCCTGCATCAAGTGGGTTTTACCCAGACCAGTCGGACCATATAAAAATAGCGGGTTATGCTGTGAAGCCCCAAGTTGGGTTAACACCTTACGACAGGTTTCAGCTGCCATTTGGTTAGAACGGCCTTCAACAAATAACGAGAAGGTAAATAAAGGGTTCAACTGACGTTTACGGCTATTTTTGCCTGAATCTTCTTTTTCTTTCTTAGGACGCGGCGCAGGCGCAACCACAGGTGCAGATTCCAAAGCCGCTGTTGTCGTCGCTGGCTGTTCACTGGCAGATAAAATTGCACCTGGACGCGAATCCACTAGAATTTCAACTTTACGTACGCGACCTTCAGACAGCTGTTCGGCCAAAATCGAAATCAGTTCCAGATGATGCTCTTGAATGTAGCGCGTCCAATACGGATTAGGTGCATAAAGACGCAGGGTATCGTCCAGCTCTTCCGCAACCAATGGGCGAATCCACATTGTAAAGACATTTCCAGAGAGCTCTTGTCGCAAGCGATTTAAGCAGTCTGTCCAAAGCAT